>NZ_JAARNI010000001.1:0-2115914 GCF_011765255.1 Pseudomonas sp. AN3A02 | reverse complement strand
TTTGATCTTGATCTTAGGCGCCCCGTTAAACCACGCTGGCCGAACGCAGGCTTTGGAGCGTGGGTAACCCGGCAGGACGCCGGGTTAGCCGCGCTGGGCCAAGGATGGCCCATCGCGGCGGCCCACGCTCCAAAGCCGGAGTGAGGGCACACCGAGCCTAGGCGAGGTGCCGAGTGGTGGGGCAAGAGCGTTTTGCTTACTTTTGCGCTGTTCAAAAGTGAGCCGCTGTAAGAGCGGAACCCATAGTCGCCGTTACGAAAATTACGGATATGTACCCCGACCCACCCCCCGCAACTCCCTGGTGAAATAACGACTCGGCACCTCACCCAACACACGCTTGAACACCGTCGCAAACGCACTCGGGCTGCTATAGCCCAAATCCAGCGCCACCCTGGTCACCGGTTCCCCATTGCCCAGCCGCACAATCCCCGCCAGCAGGCAGGCTTGCTGGCGCCACTGCAGGTAACTGATACCCGTGGCCTGACGAAACTGCCGGGTAAACGTCCGGCGGCTCATCCCCGCGCCGAGCGCCATGGCATCAATGCTGACCTCCAACGAAGGCCCAGCCAGAAACTCTTCGCAAGCCTTCGCCAACCGCGGCTCGGCGGGCAACGGTGCACACAGCGGCAACAGCGGCATCTGGGCAATCTCGTGCAGCAGCAAGCCCATCAAATAGCTATCTCGGCCACCCATCGCGTAACGCGCAGGCACCTCCACGGCCTTTTCCAGCAACTGCCCGAGCAGCGGCGACACATCCAGCACCTGGCACGTTTGCGGCAACTCCAGCCGCCGCGCCGCCTGCGGGCGAATGTAGGTGTTGAGCATCGTCACCGGCCCGCGCATCAGCATGGCATGGGACACATGCGGCGGCACCCAGATAGCACGGCGTGGCGGCACTACCCAATTACCGGTGGCGGTATACACGGTGATCACACCGCAGCTGGCATAGGCAAACTGCCCGCGCGGGTGCGCGTGGTCGGGGAACAGCTGGCCGTCGGCATAGTCGATGGCGGTCACGACCACGTCACGTGGGGTGTTTTCGTAGGGATGAATATCGGGCATGGCCTGATTCTAGCCTTTGTTGACCCACAATCGCAGGCGGGCCATCACGGTTTGCGAAAAAATCTGCCGGATGCACGGCCTTTTGTCGTGCCAACCCGCAAATGGACCCCGTCACCATGAAACACAAACACCTGTTATTGGCCGTCCTGGTGACGGCCGTGTGGGGATTCAACTTCCCCATCACCAAGCTGGGCCTGGCCGAGATTAACCCGCTGTTACTGACGGCCCTGCGTTTCACCCTGGCTGCGTTGCCTTGGGTGTTTCTGGTGAAACGCCCCCAGGTGGCGGTGAAGTGGCTGGCGGCCTATGGCTTGATCTTCGGCGTGGCGATGTGGGCCTTGATCAACCTTGGGATCGCCATGGGCGTGCCGCCCGGCAGCGCGTCGTTGCTGATCCAGTTCAGCGCATTTTTCACCGTGGGCTGGGGCGTGCTGCTGTTTCGTGAAAGCCTGTCCCTGCCGCAATTGATCAGCGTGGCGCTGGCGGCCATGGGCCTGGTGGGCATGCTGTTGAGTGTGCAGGGCACTGCCACGATGCTGGGGTTTGTCCTGGTGCTGTTCAGCGCGTTGGCCTGGAGCATCGGCAATATCATCATCAAGGTCTCCGGGGTGCGGGAGATCTTTGCGTTCGTGGTCTGGGCCAGCCTGTTTGCACCGGTGCCGCTGGTGCTGTTGACGTGGCTGCTGGACGGCCCGCAAGCCTTTATCGCGTTGCCGGGGCAGTTGAATGGCGTGGCGTTGTTCTCGCTGGCGTTCCAGGTGTATGGCGCGACGCACTTCTGCTATTGGGGCTGGAACCTGTTGTTGCGCGAGTACCCGGTTTCCCGGGTGGCGCCCCTGTCACTGCTGATCCCGGTGTTTGGCATCGTCAGCTCAATGCTGATTCTGGGTGAGCGTCCCGGGGTTTCCCAGTGGCAGGCCATGGGGTTGATTCTGTTGGCCTTGATCGTGGGAATGAAGAAGGGGCGCTCGTTGTGGGTCAGGCAGGGCGGTCACGCTTGAGCAGGCCATAGAGCGCGCTGTCCGAGATCTCATCGCCGACCACCCAGCGTTCGCGCAACAGGCCTTCGCGCACAAAACCCAGGCGCTCAAGCAGCTTTGCGGAGCCCAGGTTGCGTGGGTCGATATCGGCTTCAAGGCGGCGCAGCCCGACGGTGTTGAAGCCGTGGTCGATCACCGCGCGGGCCGCCTCGCTCATGTAGCCCTTGCCCCAATGCTGGCGGTTCAGGGTGAAGCCGATTTCGGCGCGACCGCATTGCTCATCCACATTGAACAGGTCGCAACTGCCGATCACCTCGCCGGTGGCCAGCAACTCCACCATGCACACCAGGTCTTCACCGGTAATCGAGGCTTCCATCAGTTGGCCGAAGCGCTCAACGGCCTGGTCGGTGTGGGTCATGGTGGGGAAGGAAAAGTAGCGCATGGCCTCGGGGTCGGACCAGATGGCAAACAGCGCGCGCCAATCGTCCTGATGGGGAGGGCGCAGGCCCAGGCGCTCGGTGGTGAGGAGAACGGGGGCGAAAAAGGGCAGGGTCATAAGGTGCTCGTCCGTGAAAGTCACGGGCGAATGCTGCCGGGATTGCCGGCGTTGTACAAGGGTCAGGAAAAGGCGGTGGCCTCCGGTGCGTGGGCCTGGGCTTTCCAGCTTGCGTATGCGCTCCCACGCCGGAGTCACCCATTCGATCGCTTTCAATCTCTGCAGATCAACGTGTCCCAGCCAGATGCAACGCCCCAACAAAAATGCACATAGAACGTACATTTCTGGCAGTGCCACTGTCGTTCGTTGACTCCCACACTGTGTCGATCAATTGCCTTTGCAATAAACCATCAAGGCACAACTGAGGAGTCAAGACATGTCGGGTAAATTCAACAACCAAGTAGCAGTAGTCACGGGCGCTTCCACCGGAATCGGCTTTGCGATTGCGCAGGCATTGGTTGCCGAGGGCGCTAAACGTGTCTACATCACCGGTCGCTCGTCGGCAACGCTGGAAGCTGCGGCTGCCAAACTGGGCGGTAAAGCGGTAGCGGTCGTGTCTGATGTTGCCGTTCAGTCCAACCTTGATGCGCTCAAGGCATTGATTGAACAACAAGACGATCAACTGGATGCGGTGTTTGCCAACGCTGGCATATGCGAAAAAAACCCGATCGGCGAAACCACCGAGGCGGCCTACTACTCGATGTTCGACATTAACGTCAAAGGCGTGTTCTTCACGGTTCAGACCCTTTTGCCATTGATGAAAGATGGCGCGTCGATCGTGTTGACTGCCTCCATTTGCTCCAGCAACGGCATGGAAGGCCTGAGTCTCTATAACGCCTCCAAGGCGGCGGTGCGCTCATTTGCCCGGACCTGGGCCAATGAGCTCAAAGGCCGGAAAATTCGTGCCAACGTGCTGAGCCCTGGCTTCACCAGAACACCGTTAATGGACAACGGCCTGAAGATGGACGCGAGCCAGATCGACGCGCTCAGAAGTCATGTAGAGCAAATCGTCCCGCTGGGTTACATGGCCGAACCCGGTGAAATCGCGACATCCGCTCTTTTCCTTGCGTCGGCTGACGCCAAGTATGTCAACGGCGTGGAACTGATGGTCGACGGCGGTCTTTCGCAAATCTGACGGTTACCCAGGTTTACGCCCCGAGTTTGTCTCGTTCAACGCAATGGGTGAGTGATGAGAATTGGATTCATAGGTACAGGGAGCATGGGACAGGCCATGTTGCCGCTGCTGGTGCGCGCAGGCCACCGCGTCAGCGTGTGGAACCGCAGCGCCCGGGCGCTGGAAAATGTCGAGGGGGTACATCTCCTGGATACGCCTGCAGCGGCTTTCAGGGAGGAGGTAGTCATCAGCATGCTCGCTGATGACCAGGCCGTTCACGAAGTGCTGCTTTCTTCCGGAGCGCTGCATGGGGCTGCTGAACATTGCACACATGTCGTGATGTCGACCCTGTCACCCTCGCTCATGGAGCAACTGCAAACACTGCACGACCAGTTGGGCCTGGCCTTAGTGGCCGCGCCGGTGTTCGGTGTACCGGCAACGGCCAGCAAGGGTGAGCTGAACATTCTGGCGGCAGGGCAGGAAGCAGCGATTGCCAGACTTCAACCACTATTTGATGTGCTCGGCAAAAAGACCTGGTACCTGGGCCATCGTCCGGTATATGCCTGTATTGCGAAAATTGCCGGCAACATGATGATCACGCAGGCCATTGAATCCCTCGCCGAGGCAACGGCGCTGACCCAGCGCTATGGGCTGGATGCCGCTCGCTTTGTGGAGCTCATGACCCAAACGCTTTTTGCCTGCCCCAGCTACCAGCGTTACGGGCAGAACATTGTGAACGGGCGCTACGAGCCGGGCTTCAAGCTTGCCTTGGGGCTTAAAGACATCAACCTGGCGATCGCAGCGGGCAGCGACAAGGGTTTGCAATTGCCGGCCGCCGACATCGTGCGCTCCAGAATGATTACGGCGATGGCCAATGGCCTGGGCAACCAGGATTGGTCGGCGTTTTCCAGCGTCGTCAGATCGCCAGGAAACTCGCGTTGAAGAACGCTGTGGTCATCGTCCACGGCCGTGGCGGCGATGGAATCACCGTTAACGCGGTCTCGCCCGGTACCGGGTTCAGCGCGATTTTTATGCCTGTGTCATTTCGCGGTTTCGCGAATGGATTTGCCAGCACTGGGCAGCGAAACCCATGGCGAACAGGCCGAGCAAAACCAGCAGTGTGGCTACCACGGGTGGGGAGCCGGGGCCGTCGGCCAGCGGGTGGGTAGCGGGTAGCCGGGTCAGGGTTTCGTTGACGCCGGGGACCAGCGACAGGAGAAAGCTGAAAGACAGCCCGAAGCTCGACAGATACGGACGAAGTCTTCCCAGGAATGGCACGCGCCGCACGTAGACGCCGCCAAAGGCTACAAGCAGGATCACGATGCCGAATACGTGCCCGGGGTTCAAGCCTCCCGTGCTGGACACTCCAAAGGAGGTGATAACCGCTAGCGTCAACCCGGCGAGATAGACCTTGCCGGAGCGTGTGAGCGAGTCGATTTTCAGATAGCGGGCGAAGCTGTAGAGGCCTGCAAGAACGGGGACCAAACTAATAACCGTATGAATCGCACCAAGGGACGAAATGGGATGAGTCATGGGTAGCTCTCTGAAGACAAGATAACGAGTCAGCGCAAACCTACTAGTTGGTAGTCTGGCTGTCAAGCAACTGTCTTGGGAGTTGTCGCGGCGGCGCGCGATTGACTTTTGGGTTGGCCGAATTGCTTGCGCAGTTCCCCTGTGAATAGCTGCGCGTGGTCTCGTTACTGACGGTTGGTGGCCCGGTCAGCGGGGAATAACAACGAAAACCGGATGGTCCCAGGCGTTGGCTGTTCCACACTCACCTCACCGCCATGCAGTTGCATGATCGCCGCAACGATCGCGAGGCCAAGGCCGTATGAGTCCGAGCTTTGGTGACGAGAGGCGTCACCACGGTAAAAGCGGTCGAACAGCTTGCGCAGGATTTCATCGGCAAGCACTGGGCCTTGATTTTCCACATCAATGCGCCAGCCGGAGCCGGTCGCCACTACACGCAGCAGGATCTCGCTGCCTTCATCGGCATAGCGAATGGCATTGGCCACCAGGTTGCTCAATGCTCGGCGCAGCAGCAATGGATCGGCGTTGGCCACGCCATCGCCGACGGTCCGCAGGGTGATCTGGCGCTCCTCTGCCAGCCCCTCGAAGTATTCGCAGATGCGCTGGATTTCGTCATTCAGAGACAGCGATTGGCGCTCCACCATCGCCTGCGCTTCGTCAGCCCTCGCGAGGAATAAAATGCTCTCTACGATCCGTGAAATGCGCTCCAGCTCTTGCAGGTTTGAAGCAAGCAGTGTCTGGTACTCGTCCGGGGTGCGTGACTGACGCAGCGCCACTTGGAAATGCCCCATCAATGAGCCGACCGGCGTGCGTATTTCGTGAGCCAGGTCGGCAGAAAACTGTATCAGGCGCTGGTAACCGTTGGCGAGGCGGTCGAGCATGGCGTTGTAGGCGTCACTCAGTTGCTGCAGCTCAACCGGCGTGTCTGCGCTGTTCATGCGGCTGTCGAGCCGCTGGGGCGTTATGTTCGCCGCGTGCGCCGCCATCTGGCGTAACGGGCGCAGGCCGCGCCGCAGCAGGATGTAGCCGAGCAGGGCGGTGACCAGGAAGGCCAGGCTCACTGCCAGGTAGATACGCTCGCGAAAGGCCTTGAGCATGGCCATTTCCTTATCCATGAGGTGCGCGGCGGTGAGCCGTACATCGCGCCCGCCGGAGGTGGTTTGCACGGTAGCAGCGCGCAGCGGCACACCTGCGTCGGTCATGCCGCTGCGCAAGTCTTCTACGCGCAGCGCCGTGTCCGGAGTGATCACTGGCAGGTCCGGTAGCACGACGCCCAACGGATTGACCTGTATTACGGGCTCCTGGCCAGGCTCTCCGATGATGAAGATGTCGTCTTCGCTGTCGAGCATGTTTTTGAAAATTTGCGGGCTGTCGCGCAGCTTGTCCAGGGCAAGCTCGTAGTGCAGCAGTTTACGAAAGTGATCCAGGCGTCCCATCACCGCATGGTCGGTGTTCATCAGCACCGACGCCCTCATGGATGCGTACAGGTAAAACCCGGCCCCGGCCACTGCGAGCATGGCGACCAGTGAGAACGCCAGCGTCGAGCGCAGGGTCAGGGACGGCTGGCGTCGGCGCCACATGGCCGTACCTCGCACACGTAGCCGATGCCACGCACCGTATGGATCAGTTTGACCGGGTAGGGCAGGTCGACCTTGCTGCGCAGGCGCTTGACGGCGACATCTACCACGTTGGTGTCGCTGTCGAAATTCATATCCCAGACCTCCGAAGCAATCTGTGCCCTGGACAGCACATCGCCTTCCCGGCGCAGGAACAGATGCAGCAAGGCGAACTCCTTGTTGGTCAAGACGATCACTTGCTGCTGGCGGGTGACACGACGACGGACCAAGTCCAACTCCAGGTCGGCAAGGTGAAAGTGATCGATCTCCCGGACCACTCCGCGCCGAAGAATAGTGCGAATGCGTAACAGCAGCTCGGTAAAGGAAAACGGCTTGACCAAATAGTCGTCGGCCCCCAGTTCCAGGCCGCGAATACGGTCGTGCAGTTGGTCGCGAGCCGTCAGGAACAGCACCGGCACGTCTTGCCGTGCACGCAACAGTTCGATGATCTGAAAACCATCGATGCCCGGAAGCATCACGTCCAGCACGATCAGGTCGTAGGGCGTTTCGAGTGCCATGTGCAGGCCGTCGGCGCCGTGCTGGGTCCAGTCGACCTTATAGCCGGACTCGCCAAGGCCTTTTTTCAAGTACTCGCCGGTACTCGTGTCGTCTTCAATCAGCAAAATATGCATTCAGGTGGGCTCGGCTTTCTCTGCCAGGTGCGCAAACTGTGGGGTCCGGAGCAGATACCAGATAGCTACAAGACTTGTATGAAACAAAGTTTAACCAGCTATGGGAAAGTTGCGGGTTACATTTTTGTCATTCGTGGTAAGGGGGCAGCAGATGACAAAAATGTCATCTGCTGGTCATCGTGGAGGCCCGGCTGAGGTTGGAGGATGGATGCACTTAAACCAGTGAGGAATCCCCAACATGAAGCTCAAGAGTGCTCTGTCCACCACGTTTGGTTTATTGATGGTCGGTGCTGCCGCGATCGCAGCCGCAGCTGATATGCCGGTCATCAAACCGTTACGGGGCGTGGTCGAAAGTGTCGACAACAATACCCTGACCTTTACCTCTCGCACCGGTGCCCACCAAACCATCGGCCTGACTGACAAGACCGGTATTGTCAGGGTCTCCAAGGCAGATATTGATTCGATCAAGGCCGACAGCTTTGTCGGTTCGGCAGCCATCCCGCAGTCTGATGGTACGCTCAAGGCGCTGGAGGTCACGGTATTCGAATCCAGCCTTAAGGGCAGCGGCGAAGGTCACTACGGTTGGCAAAATGCCGATGGCACGACGGGCACCATGACCAATGGCACCGTGGGCAAGTTGTCCAACGCCAGCGGCCGCACGCTGACCGTCAACTACAAAGGCGGTGAGAAACAGCTGGTTGTGCCGACGAATGTGCCGATTGCTTATGTCGAGCCTGGTAAGGCCGATGAGTTGGTCAAAGGCGCCAAAATTGTCGTGTTCCCTGCGCAAGACGGCAGCGCGCGCGGCGTTGCGGTCGGTAAAGACGGCTTCCAGCCGCCTATGTAAAACGGCGGCTCTGTGGCAGCGAGGCCCGGCGGCCTCGTTCCCGCAGGCGTCTCCTTGTTTTGGCGGGAGGGAGCAGCATGAAACGAAGTCGTATTCATCCCTGGCCTGTGCGCCTCACCCATTGGCTTAACGCCATTTGTATGGTGTGTATGTTTATGAGCGGTTGGGCGATCTACAACGCGTCCCCGCTGTTTGGGTTCCGGTTCCCAGCTCAGTTGACGGTGGGTGGCTGGTTGGGCGGCTCGCTCGCCTGGCACTTTGCATTTATGTGGTTGTTGGTTATCAACGGCCTTGTTTACGTGCTCTATAGCCTGTTCAGTCGCCATTTTCAGCGTGATTTCCTGCCGGTCACCGTCCAGGCGGTCAAGCGTGATTTGAACGATGCCCTGCATTTTCGGCTGGCCCATAAGACGGGTGTCTACAACGCTGTACAGCGCCTGATGTATGGGGTTGTCCTGGGGGCTGGGGCGTTGGTTGTGGTTTCGGGCGTGGCGATCTGGAAGCCCATCCAGCTGCAGGAACTGGTCGCGTTGTTTGGCGGCTATGACAGTGCACGCTATGTACATTTTGTGGCGATGTCTGCCATTGGCGCGTTTGTCGTCGTGCACTTGGTGCTCGTACTGCTGGTGCCGAAAACCCTGGTGCCCATGATCACAGGTGGCGTACGGCCGATTGAAAACGGGAGGCCCGATCATGAATGAACCCAAAAAAACCACGACCCAGCGCATCAGGCTTGAGCCCGCTCAGCAGCGTCAACTGGAAAATATCCAGCGTCGGCACTTCCTGCGCGGCGGGTTGACCGTCGGGGCCATGGCCATGTTGACCGGTTGCAATTTGCAGGACGGCGACCAGGTGGACAAGGTGTTGTGGGCCATGTCGCGCTGGAACGATCGGGTTCAGGCCTGGCTGTTCAGTGGGCAGAAACTGGCACCGACCTTCAGCAAGGCGCAAATGACCACACCCTTTCCGTTCAACGCGTTCTACGGCGAGGACGACATCCCTGAAGTCGACCTGTCGAGTTATTCGCTGGCCGTGTCTGGCCTGGCCCGGGACAAAGCGCCCTGGACGCTGGAAGGTTTGCGCAAGCTGCCCCAACGTACCGACATCACGCGCTTGATCTGCGTGGAGGGTTGGAGTGCTATCGGACAGTGGGGGGGTGTGCCGCTCAAGACCTTCCTGGAGCACATCGGCGCGGACACTGGCGCCAAGTATGTGGGCTTCAAGTGCGCTGACCGCTACTACTCCAGCCTGGACATGCCGACCGCACTCCATCCGCAGACCCTGCTGGCGCTGGATTACGGCGAAGTCGCACTCCCTCCGGAGTATGGGTATCCGCTTCGAATCCGCGTGCCCACCAAGCTGGGCTTCAAGAATCCCAAGCATGTTGTCGAGATTTTTATTGGAAATGACAATCCCGGCGGCTACTGGGAAGATCAAGGTTACAACTGGTTCAGCGGTATCTGAAGGCTTGACTCCAAACCTACTGGAAGATAGATTTTCGCGATGAATAATCCTTCCAGTACCTTCAATGAAATTCTTGACTGCGCGCGCTCACTCATTATCGGAGGTGGGTACAACGGTTTCAGTTACGCCGACATCTCTGAATTCGTGGGCATTCGCAAGGCAAGCATTCACCATCACTTTCCCACCAAGGTTGATCTCGTCCGCACGCTGGTCGAGCGTTATCGCGAAGAGGCCGAGGCCGGGATTGCGGCGCTGGAGCGTCACTACCCTGATCCCGCAGACCAGTTGCGTGCCTATATCGGTTATTGGCTCGACTGTGTCGGTGATGTGACCAAGGGCTATTGCGTGTGTGCCTTGCTCGCTACCCAGATTCCCGTGTTGCCTCAAGAGGTGGTTCTGGAAGTGAGGGCTCATTTTCGAGCGCTCTCTGCCTGGATTACTTCTGTGCTGGAGCGAGGGGCCAAGCAAGGAAAATTCGCTTTATCCTGTGATGCCCGCGCCGAGGCAGAGATGTTTATGGCAACGGTACATGGCGCAATGCTTTCTGCCCGGGCGTACGGCGATGCCGAAACCTTTGGTGCGATCGCTCAGCCATTGCTGGACAGGCTTGTCATCACTCAAGGCTGAAGTCTGAGTTCCCCGGTTCCGGCTGATCCCCATCGACAGATAAGGGCTTGCGCTGGCGTAACGGCCGAGCCCGCTGTGGGGGCGATGGCGTTTGAACCGCTTCGGTTGATACCCATGTGAGCACGCTGGCAGGCTGCGCCAGCGCAGTGGTGGACAGGTTTATTGCGCATTCGAAGGGCACCCCGACGATATACACGCTGCCACAGGCGCGGTTGCGTGACACGGTCGCAGCCTGCGCATGGTCGGTGCTCTGCTCCCCAATGCCAGTGGTTTCGTCTGGAGCCTCATCGGCGCAATCATCCTCCAGGACCGCGAGTGTTCCCGTTAGGGCTCGCCCGCTCTTGCTCGTGGCGACGGGCATCATCTTTCGGCATGCCATCATTTGTTGCAGCATCACTTCGACGTCTGGTCGACGCGACAGGTTCGTGGCGGCCTCCGCTTGTGGGTTTGCGCCTGCGGCGGGCTTGAACTGCGCTTTCAACAGTGCCGGGAAGTCTGGGGCAGCGGCCTTCCCGCTCGGATTATCAGCGGGCTGCGTGGTCTTTGATAAAACATAAGGCAGCGGCGGCAGGGTGGAAATACGGGTCATAACAGATCCTCATGATCAGGCGCTGACGAATTCCCTGAGTCGAAAGTAACTATCTACCAGTTGGAAGGTTAACTCAACCTGAAACGACCGATTGGCGTGACCGGTGCGCGTGGGGCAATCAGCCCGTCCCAATCATCTCGTCTGCCAGGTCTGCAAGGGCGCGAAGCCGCTCCATCTGCCGCATATCGTGGTGATAACCCATCCAGATATCGCGCCCGGGCGGCGGTTCGCCGGTGTCTAACAGTTTGAGTGCGGGCAATTGATCGCCCAGAACACGAGGCAGGACGGCAACGCCCAGGCCCAGCGTGCACATCTGTGCCTGAACCGTGCGGCTGCTGCTGGTGAACACGGTTCTGGCTTGTGGGTACAGCGCTTGTAACCAGAGCACATCCGGATAATGCGCTTGTGCAGTGTTCATGGTAATCAGGCCGACACCTTCACCACTATCTCGCGGCAGGAATGACGCCTGGGCACTCACGTACAGTCCGTAGCTCAGCGTAACGAGTCGCCTCTGGACGATGTCGGGCTCGGTGAAAGGAATGATCCGAAAGGCAATGTCTGCTTCCCTGCGCGTCAGGTCGAACAACCTGTGCCCCGCAATCACTTCGGGCACGATCAATGGATGACGTCTGACGAGCTCACCCAGGACGGGCCCCAGCACGTAACTGGCGAACCAGTCTGCCGAAGATATCCGCAACTGGCCCTCAGGCTGGTCGCTTTCGCCCGCGATGCGCCGCTCAATCGTCAGTGCACTGCGTTCCATTTCTTCGGCCAATTCGAAAATGCGTTCACCGCTGTCAGTCAGCACCAGCCCTGACGCGGTACGGCGGAAGAACACCTCGCCGCCGGCCTGCTCAAGCACCTGAAGGCGTCGCCCCACGGTGGGGTGGCTGACGCCCAACAGCTTGGCTGCAGCGCCCAGCGAACCTCCCCGCGCGATGGCCAGGAAGACGCGTAAGTCATTCCACTCCATGGTTTGCCCCGTACAAAAGTGAACAGTGAAGATGCAGTAATGGCAGTCCCGCCGCAACCCCTTCGGCTCGCACAATAGACCCAAGAACCCAGGCAGAGGCAACCGGCGATCAGGCCTGACGCATGCACCCACTGAAGGACACAACCATGACCCTTGAAACCCTGGCTGCTCGCCTGGAGGCGCTGGAAAGCCGCGCGGCAATCGAATCGCTCATCTCCACATATGCCAATGCGTTCGATCGCATTGACCCCGTTCTGTTACGCACGATTTGGCATGCCGACGCGACCCTGGAACTGCCGGGTTTTGGCGAGGGTGCCGGCCCGGAGGGTGTTGTAGCGATGGCTGAAGAGAGCTGGCGAAAGATGCCCCACATGCACCATTGGATGTCCAACCCGCTGATCCATATCGAGGGGGGCGTAGCCACGGCAACCGTCGCGGCTGACTGCCTCTTTCATGACATCGAAAAAGGCCCGGTACAGGTCAGCGGCCTGTATCACGACCACTTCGAGCGCCGCGAAGGCCAATGGCGATTCACCGCGCGACGTTTCGAACTGCACTTCCTCACACCGCTGGAAAACTGGAAGCCCATTGCTGGTTCGGAAACGTTTGTCGGTATTTGAACGAGAAACCTGCTCGGGACTCATCCGCTGGCCGCCTGGCGGATAACGCGAGGCCCATCATCGATTGGTTGTATATGGAGACTGTCCATGTTCTGCAATGATGTTTCCAAACCTGACCCTCGCCGTTGGGCGTTGTTCGTGGTTCTGCTTGTCGGCGCGTTCCTACCACCGCTGGATTTTTTTATCGTCAATATTGCACTCCCGTCGATCCGTGAGGAGTTGGGTGCCTCGGCCTCTGCTGAACAGTTGGTCATTTCTTCGTATGCTGCGCTTTATGCCGTGACACTGATCACTGGCGGGCGGCTCGGGGACTTGTACGGGAGAGGCCGTATGTTTCTTCTCGGGCTGGTCGGCTTTGCGGCCGCATCGGTGCTTTGCGGCTTCGCAGGGTCGCCCTGGGTGTTGGTTGTCGGACGCGCCTTGCAGGGCGTGACGGCGGCCGTAATGGCGCCGCAGGCGCTCGCGTCGGTGCAGGCGATTTTCCCTGATTCGGAAAAGCCCCTTGCGCTCAGCCTCTATGGTGCTGTCTTCGGCTTGGCCGCTGTAATCGGGCAGGCCCTGGGCGGCATCCTGATTTCCCTTGATTTCATGGGGCTGGGGTGGCGAGCAATTTTCCTCGTCAACTTGCCGGTGGTGGCGCTGGTCGCGCTGTTTGGCATCCCCTTGTTGAAGGAGATGCGCGTGCGCCACGCAACCAGGCTGGACCTGGGCGGCATGGGCTTGTCGATAGCCTGCCTCGGTGCGCTCATTGTACCGCTGATCGTGGGCCGGGAAGCAGGTTGGCCGTGGTGGTCGTGGTTGTCTCTTCTTACTGTACCGATGCTTGGGCGCCTGTTCTGGCTTTACGAGGCTCGCCTGGACCGTTCGGGCGGCGTGCCTCTTATCGTCCCGGCTGCATTGACGGCACCGGGGCTTGGCCGCGCGCTGATAATCGCATTGCTGTTTTACTCGATCGCGGTCTTCTTTCTGTTGTTCTCAGTCTATCTGCAGCAGGCGCTGCACGTATCCGCGCTGAGCGCCGGCCTTGTGTTCCTGCCATTTGGTGCAGGGCTTCTGGTAGGACCACTGCTGACGCCGTGGGGGCGGCGCATGCTCGGCGCCTATATCAATCCGCTCGGCATGGCCTTGGAGTCCATCGGGTTACTTGGGCTGGTCTGGCTCATCGTCGCGACACCGGTCGGGGTGCAACTGGCACCGGTGATCCTTGGCGCCATTCTGTTCGTGATTGGCCTCGGACAAGGCCTGACGATGCCGACGTTGATGCGAATGGTCACCGGCCGCGTTGCGCCGGCCTATTCGGGCATGATTGCCGGCATTGTCAGTTCGACCCTGCAAGTCAGCACCGCCCTCAGCGTCGCTGTAATTGGCGGGGTGTTCTATACCATCCTCGGTCCGCGCACCGATCCGGCAGCGATCACCCAGGCATTTATCGCCGCGACCCTTTGCATTGTCTTTTGCCTGGTCACGGGTGCAGGGTTGGGCATTACCCTCGCTTGGCGATCCGTAGCCAATGCCTCTGTCCTGGGGGGCTTGAGCCCACCCCGGCAGTAATGGGGTGGGACAGTGAAAAAACGATAACGAAAGAGGACGACAGGAAGCAATTGCCCCGCTTAATAGGAAGCATTACTATTCACGCCCCGCCTCCCCAGTGCTCCCTTGATGACTCCCCAGCCGCCCCGCAGAACAGGCTTTTTCGAGCACTACGAAGAGTTGATCGGGACCTGGACGCGGCGCCTGAGAAACCGTCAGCAGGCCGAGGACCTGGCCCACGACACCTTTGTTCGGGTGCTTGAGGCCAAGCCTACTGCGGTTGAGCAACCTCGTGCCTACCTGCATCAAACGGCGCGCAATATCGCAGTTGACGCCTATCGTCGCGAAGACCGCCGGGAGGCGATGGCGTTGGAAGCCTTTGATCAGAGCCCGCCCCACGGTGGCGACCCGGAGCATTTCATGCACGCGATCCAGCTGGCGGACTCCATCGAGCGGGCCTTGGCCGAGTTGCCGCTGAACTGCCGCAAGATTTTCATCTGGCAGAAAATCGAGGGCCTGACCCAGCAGGAAATCGCCGAACGCCTGGGCCTGTCTAAAAACATGGTGGAAAAGTATATGATCCGCACCCTGCGGCATCTACGTGACCGCCTGGACGCGATGGCCCCATGACCAATGCCCGCTTTGAAACAGGACCTTCCATGATGGATACCCGTGAGTGTGCCTGCGGCAGTGCGGTGGCCCGCGATGAGGCAGCGCAATGGTTTGTGCGTGTGCAGGACAGCCCGTTGAGCGTCGAAGAACGCGAACGGTTTGATGCCTGGCGCGCCGAGCATGCCGCACACCAGTACGAATTTGAGGTGCTGCAAGGCTTGTGGAGCGCCACCGACCTGGTGCCCAAGGCACGCTTGCAGGCGTTGTGCGATTCCCCGGAACCGCGTGTGAAGCGCCGGCCAGTGCTGCGCTATGCGGTGGCGGCGAGCGTGCTGGCGGTGGCCCTGGGCCTTGGCTTGTTCAGTGGCCTGGATCATCCGGCGACGTATAACGCTGAATTCAGCACCGCGCTGGGGGAGCGCCGGCAGGTGGCGCTGCCCGACGGTTCACTGATGGATTTGAACAGCCGCAGTGTGGTGGCGGTGCACTACGTAAAAGGCCAGCGCGGCATCGAACTCAAGCAGGGCGAGGCGATGTTCAGTGTCGAGCACGACACCAGCCGGCCCTTTGTGGTGTCGGCCGGGGCAGGGCAGGTGACGGTCACCGGTACACGTTTCGACGTGCGCCGCGATGACGACCAGACCCGCGTGGTGGTCGAGGCCGGGACGGTGAAGGTGCAAGGGCGCGCACCCGATGAGATCGTGATGCTTACCGCTGGCCGGGGCACCCATGTGGATGCCCGGGGCCAGGTGGCGGCTGCCTACGCCGTCAACCCCGAAGAGCTCACGGCCTGGCGCACCGGCAAACTGGTGTTCAACAACGCCACCCTCGGCGAAGTGGCCCGTGAAGTCTCGCGTTACCGCGAGCAACCATTGCGGGTCAGCGCACCAGCGGTGAGCAACCTGCGCTTGACCAGCGTGTTCAAATCCAACGACACCGATGCCTTGCTCAAGGCCTTGCCGCACATTCTTCCGGTGGCCTTGCGCACCTTGCCCGACGGTAGCCAGGAAATAATTTCACGATAGATTCAGGTTTTTTCCGAGTTCTTCGTCTTCTTGTGCAACTGCAACTGGTTTGCATTAACAGCCGCACTCTCTTGCGATCACAGGACTCCGTTCGACGTGAAAAAACTCGCCGTGAAAAACAATAAATCATCCCGCTGGGCACCGCTTGCGCTGGCGCTGGCCGTCAGCGCCGCAGTGCCTGCGGCCTACGCTGACGACGCCATTCATATCCAGGCCCAGTCCCTGGGTTCGGCGTTGAGCCAGTTGGGTCAGCAGACGTCGCTGCAAGTGTTCTTCAGCCCCGACATGGTGGCCGGCAAACAAGCCCCGGCCGTCGACGGTAACCTGTCCCCGGAGCAAGCCCTGCGCCAATTGCTGCAAGGCAGCGGCCTGGATTATCAGATCGACGCTGGCTCCGTGACCCTGCGCCCGCTTGGCAAAGGCACCGGCGAAGCAGGTTCGCCGCTGGAGCTGGGTGCCACCGACATCAAGGTCGTCGGCGACTGGCTGGGCGACGCGAATGCCGAAGTGGTGCAGAACCACCCCGGCGCGCGCACCGTGGTCCGACGTGAGGCCATGGTGGAGCAGGGCGCGATGAGCGTCGGCGATGTGCTGCGGCGCATTCCCGGGGTGCAGGTGCAGGAAGCCAACGGTACCGGCGGCAGTGATATTTCCCTCAACGTCGGCGTGCGCGGCCTGACCTCGCGGCTGTCGCCACGCTCCACGGTGTTGATCGATGGCGTACCGGCGGCGTTTGCCCCCTACGGTCAGCCGCAGTTGTCGATGGCACCTATCTCCTCCGGCAACCTCGACAGCATCGACGTGGTCCGCGGCGCGGGCTCCGTGCGTTATGGGCCACAAAACGTCGGCGGTGTGATCAACTTCGTGACCCGCGCCATTCCGGAAAAATTCTCCGGTGAGGTCGGCACCACCCTGGAAACGGCGGCCCACGGCGGCTGGAAGCACATCGAAAACGCCTTCATCGGCGGCACCGCTGACAACGGTATCGGCGCGGCGTTGCTGTATTCCGGGACCAAGGGTGATGGTTACCGCGACCGCAACAACTCCAACGACATCGACGACGTGATCTTCAAGACCCACTGGGCACCGACCGACCAAGACGATTTCTCGCTGAATTTCCACTACTACGACGCCAGCGCCGACATGCCCGGCGGCCTGACCCAGAAGCAGTACGACGCCAACCCGTATCAATCGGTGCGTGACTGGGACAACTTCAGCGGTCGGCGCAAGGATATGTCCTTCAAGTACGTCCGGCAGATCGACGACCGTACCCAGGCTGAAGTGCTGACGTATTACTCCGACAGTTTCCGCGGCAGCAACATCGCCAACCGCGACCTGAAAACCCTGGGTTCCTACCCGCGCACCTACTACACCTTCGGCATCGAGCCGCGGGTGTCCCATGTGTTTGATTTGGGGCCGAGTACCCAGGAAGTCAGCGTCGGTTATCGCTACCTCAAGGAAGGCATGCACGAGCAAGCCACCAGCCTGGCGCTGGTCAATAACGTGCCGACGCCGGTGGGCCAGAATGACGGCCACGTTTACCAGGACCGTACCGGTGGTACCGAGGCCAACTCGTTCTATATCGATAACAAGATTGATATCGGCAAATGGACCGTTACCCCGGGCATACGCTTTGAGCAGATCCGTACCGAATGGCACGACCGTCCGGTAGTCGCCCTGAATGGCACCAGGGTCCAGGAGAAGCGTCGCGAGATCCACAACAACGAACCGCTGCCGGCCCTGAGCGTGATGTACCACGTCTCCGATGCCTGGAAACTGTTTGCCAACTACGAAACGTCCTTCGGCAGCCTGCAGTACTTCCAACTGGGCCAGGGCGGTAACGGCGACCAGACCGCGAACGGTCTGAACCCGGAAAAAGCCAAGACCTACGAAATCGGTACCCGTTACAACGACAACGTCTGGGGCGGTGAAGTGACGTTGTTCTACATCGACTTCTCGGACGAGCTGCAATACGTCAGCAACGATGTGGGCTGGACCAACCTCGGCGCTACCAAGCACGAAGGTATCGAAGCGTCGGCCCATTACGACCTGTCGAACCTGGACCCACGCCTCGATGGCCTGACCGCCAACGCCGGCTTCACCTACACCAAGGCCACCTCCGAAGGCGACGTTGCCTTCAAGGGTCGCGACTTGCCGCTGTACTCCCGTGAAGTGGCTACCCTGGGGCTGCGTTACGACGTCAACCACTGGACCCATAACCTGGACGTCTACGCCCAATCTGGTCAGCGTGCGCCGGGCACTGGCACCACCTATATCACCCAGCCGACCGCTGACGGCCAGTACGGGGATATTCCCGGTTACGTCTCGGTCAACGTGCGCAGCGGTTATGACTTCGGTGCGCGTCTGTCGAACCTGAAGCTGGGCGCCGGGGTTAAAAACCTGTTCAACCAGGAGCACTACACGCGCTCCAGCGACAACAACTCCGGGATCTACCTGGGCCAGCCGCGCACGTTCTTTGTGCAGGCCAGCGTGGGGTTTTGACTCGCAGTTGATTTAAGCGGTCGCAGCCTGCTCCGGCATTGCCGGCACGGGCTGTGACCTTTCCTCGCTTTCACAGGAACTGAATCCGACCGTTCGGCCACACAGGTTTGCCCACTTTTCATACAGTACCTGGACGATCATTTCGTCGTGGTGCTCTGGAGGATGAGGCGCTCCCTGAAACCAGCCGCACAGGAGATGCCTATGTCGGTATCCATGTCCAATCAGACCACCGCCTCAATTCACAACAACCCTGCGCCCCCGTGCCGACCCTGTATCGTTAAACCGCCAAAGCCGGACCCGGGAGCATGCCGGCCAGGCATCGGCAAGCCACCGAGGCCGGATCCAGAGCCGTGCCGACCAGGTATCGGCAGGCCGCCAAAGCCAGATCCAGAGGCATGCCGGCCAGGCATCGGCAAGCCACCGAGGCCGGATCCAGAGCCGTGCCGACCAGGTATCGGCAGGCCGCCAAAGCCAGACCCAGAGGCATGCCGGCCAGGCATCGGCAAGCCACCGAGGCCTGATCCAGAACCGTGCCGGCCAGGTATCGGCAGGCCGCCAAAGCCAGACCCAGAGGCATGCCGGCCAGGCATCGGCAAGCCACCGAGGCCTGATCCAGAACCGTGCCGGCCAGGTATCGGCAGGCCGCCAAAGCCAGATCCAGAGCCGTGCCGGCCATGTACCGGTACACCGCCGAAGCCGGATCCTGGGTATTGCGGGCCAGCTTTTGGAAGGCCGGATCCGGAGTACGACAGACAGCTTGCCCAACGGATGCTTGAGAATTTCAATCCGTTGAAGGGGGGATTCTTCAGCCGCTCGATAAAAATTGATGATCTGAATCGATTGGCTGCCATGCCGCTGACGGGCCGCCCGCAGACGGACTTACTCATTCAGCTTGCGAAGGAAGTCACCCGCAACTCTCATCTGCTCAACCAAATGGACACCATGGGTGGTCGTCCCGACGATGGCAGGATCCACAAGGACGCGCTGCGCTGGTTGTCTCGCTAACCCCGTCATGACCTGATCACGCCGCGAATACTTCGTGGCGCGATTTCCCGCGTTGATCAATGCGCTGTATTTCCACTCCAGGCCAGGTCTTAGACATGACGTCAACGTCGTTTGGGTCACGAAATTCCGGCTCCCAATCGGCCTGCATTCCGCCGGTTGATGCTTCGCCGCAAGGTAAAAGTCGTGAGCAGGGTGCGGAGGCCCGGCGAGTGAAGTGTTTCACCGGGCAGCACAAGTTCCAGGCGCCGGCAGCCGACGACTTCATCAAAGGTATGTTGCCCAATGGGCAGTTGCCTGCCGCTGACCATTCGGTGTTACGCCAGTTTTGCGCAGCGATGGGGTCTATGGTCGGCATGATCAAAGGCCTTTGGCAGGCGACGAAACCGGCCTCACGGAAAGCCAACTGATTTTCGCTTTTTACATGTTGTCATTGGAACACTTCGCTACCGAGGAACCATTGCCTGCGGGACACCACACACCTTTGGCTTGTTAGTTGCGCGAGCGATACGGCCGTTACCGGGGTGATGTCCAGGCAAGCGTGGATCTAAAATTGGTGGAGATGAATCATGAGAATTGATCGCGGATCAGGCTATCTGCAGCCCGGTGGTACAGGTCCATTTGACGTGGTACCGGATGAGGGCGTGCGTGCCGTTCAGGTGGCTTCAAGTGAACCTCGTGATGCTGGCCGGCAAGCCAATCATCAACCAGGTGCTGCGGCTGTTCGGTCTTCCGGCTATAGGCCGCCTTTGCGGGGGGAAAATCACTGGGGGAGTTTACTGAACCATCTGCCGCTCCAGAACGATGCTGCCAATCACTCCCGTCGGCCTAATCCCTACATTAATTTCCCGGACGGTGATCTGGTGAAAGCCGTGAACATTCAATTCCCCATGCTGAAAAAACTCAATGAGAAGTGACGGGCTGATGTTGTCTTCACTCCAGCAAATCGCCGGCAAAAAGCTCGGCGTGAGCCAAGAAGCCGATAGCGCCATCCTGCTGGCCAAGGCACTTGTCCAGCGCCCGCGCTTGATCGATGCGATTACCGATCAAGACGGTTACATCACCCGGGAAAGCCTTTCGAAGGCCGAAAATGTGGTGTTCGGCAACAGCGATCCAAGCGCCTTCAGCCCGGACCCTTTCCACGCCAAGAGCAATGCCGAACTCGTCCAGGTATTCAAGGCAATGTTTACCGAGTTGCGTGACAGGTCCCAGGACCGCAAGGGGTTCTTTGAGCAGATCGGCTACGTCAACATCGAGTTGCTGGTTGCCATGAGCAAGGACCCGGACGAACTCGACAGCCAGGGTGAACCTCTCCTGGACCCAACCACCGGGCTGGCGCGGAAAAAATACGATGAACAGCAGGTGTACATGGCGAAGAATATTGTGGATCGGCCCGGGTTATTGCAGTCCCTGGAAAACGCCCACAGCGGCGGTCGGCGTATTTTTGGCAGCTATCACCAAGAGGGTTGGCTGAGTAATAAAACCCTTGATCGCTGGCTCGAGCACAACAAAACCCGATAGCCCGGGTAACGCCTCAACGAATGAGGCGTTACGGGGTTGCCCGTCATACCCGCAGTATTTTCCCGCTGATCGCCACGCCGATCAGCAGCACGGCAATCAGCACAAACGCCGTGCTCAGGCTGCTTCCGTGAGCGATAAAGCCGATCACCGCAGGGCCGGCGAGAATGCCGGTGTAACCCAGGGTGGTGATGGCAGGCACGGCAATGTGTTCCGGCATGACGGTTTGCTTGCCGACGGCGGTGTACAGCACCGGGACGATGTTCGAACACCCGGCGCCGACCAGCGCATACCCCAGCAGGGCGGTTTCCCACGCCGGGAATAGCGTCGCCAGCAGCATGCCGGCCGCCGCGAGGGCGCCGCCGAATACAATCACCCGGCTTGCGCCCAGGCGGCGAACAATCCTGTCGCCGGTGAGGCGGCCGACGGTCATGGTCAAGGCAAAGGCTGCATAGCCGAGGCCCGCATAGGCTTCGTCAAGGCCGCGCTCGGCGCTCAGGAAGACCGCGCTCCAGTCCAGCACGGCGCCTTCGGCGAGAAACACGATGCAGCACAGGCAGCCGATAAACAGCACCACGCCGTGGGGTATGGCAAAGGCCGGCCCGGAGCTTTCACTGCCGTAAGGCAGCAAGTGCGGTCCGGCCTTGAGCAAGGCCACCGCGATGACGACGATGACGGCGAGGGTGGCCTGCAATGGCGACAAGCCCAACCCCAGCAACCCGCTGACACCCGCCGCGCCGACAATCCCGCCCAGGCTGAACAGCCCGTGGAAGCCCGACATCATGGTCTTGCCGCTGGCCCGTTCGACCATCACCGCTTGCAGGTTGACCGTGGAGTCCACCGTGCCGAGGCCGGCACCAAACACGAACAGCGCGGCCATCAACAGCGGAATCGAAGTGACCGTTGCCAGCATCGGCAGGCCCAGGCAAATCAGGATCGTCCCGCCAGTGGCCACTCGGCGGATGCCGTAGCGCGAGGCCAGGGCACCCGCGACCGGCATCGCGATCATCGATCCCACGCCGAGGCACAGCAGCAACAGGCCGAGGGTGCCCTCATTGAGTTGGGCGCGGGCTTTGGCATAAGGCACCAGCGGTGCCCAGGCGGCGATGCCGAAACCTGCGATAAAAAACGCGATACGGGTCGACATTTGTTCCAGCCGCCCGGGTACCACGGGCGCTGGGGTGCTGATGGCGGTCATGAAAAATCCTTGGTTTTGCGTTCAACGAACGATGTGCAGCGCAACATCCTTGCACATCAGGCCGTATCGAGCGAGCCGGGTTCCTTGGGTGTACCTGAACACGGGGCAACAATTTTTTCTGGATCATGGAACGCGATCGGCCTTTGCAACCACTATCAGCCTGTAGGACGAGTAATCGCCTGCTGTGCGAGGTGGTCTGGAAGGTGCGTAATCCCCGCGAGAACTGGCGAACCCCGGGATTCTTGCGGTGGATTACCACCTTCCAGGCCGATCCTCTCACTTCAGCAGCCGGGCCAACTCGGGATCCCGCACCTGCAACACTTCAAACAAGCCCAGGGCTTGCAACGCGGGGAGGGCCTGCAGCATGTCCTGTTCGGCCACTAATCGCTGTTCACCCGGGGTGGCCGGATCACACCAGGTTCTGGCATTCGCAAGGAATGCCCCCACCGTGCCTTTGCGCACTGTCACGCCATTGAACTGGCCTTGGTCGAGATGATCGGGAAGCAGGTCTTCTGCACGCATGACGCAGTCCTCAATGAATGAATCCGCAGTCTAGGCGTACACATATGGCTACACTGCCTTATCCGGGCCATTCAATACGGTAAAGCTGCCATATGCTGCCAACCTTCGTTTCATCTCAACTCGCCAACGCAATCGGCGGTCCCTTGCTGGTGGCAACGTTGCGGAGCAGCCCCGTCGAACGCACCACTGCGCCCCATCAGCATGCCCGGGGGCAATTGATCGGGGCCCAGCGCGGGTTGCTCTCGGTGCAGGCGGCGCACCAGCATTGGGTGGTGCCGGCCACTCACGCTGTGTGGATTGCCCCCGGTTGCTCCCACGCCTTGCGTTCCCACGGGCCGTTTGATGGCTGGAGTGTGTATGTCGACCCTCAGGCGTGTGCCGGTCTGCCGCAACAGACCTGCGTCATCGCCACGTCGTCCTTGTTACTCGAGGCTGTCAGGCGCGCGGCAACCTGGAGCCAGACGGTGCTCGAGCCGACACAGGCCCGGATTGCCCAGGTGATCCTTGATGAAATCGCCGGCTTGCCCCAGGAGCCATTCGGCTTGCCGCTGCCCCAGGACCCACGCCTGCTGCGCATCGCCCAGGCGCTGGCCGACAACCCCGACGACAACCGCCTGCTGGAACAATGGGCGCAGTGGGCCGGAGTCTCTGCGCGCACACTGGCCCGGCGGTTTGTCGCCGAGACCGGGTTCACCTTCAGCCAATGGCGCCAGCGTGCGCGGTTGTTACGCGCGTTGGAGTTGCTGGCGGCGCATGCACCGGTCACTCGGGTTGCGCTGGACCTGGGTTATGAAAACGTCAGTGCCTTTATTGCCATGTTCCGACGCACGTTCGGGACGACGCCGGGGCGGTACTTCATGGATGGCGCAACCGACTACGGGCATAAACCGCCACAATCACGAAACAGCCCATAGGTAATAAATAAGCCAGCGCCACCGTGCTGTTATCCGCGATCTTGCCCATCAAGTAGGGCATCAGGGCACCGCCGACAATCGCCATGATCATGAATGAACTGCCGCGCTTGGTATGCGGCCCGAGGTTTTTCACGCCCATGGCGAACAGCGTCGGGAACATGATCGACATGAAGAAGAACACCGCAATCAGCGCGATCACCGAGATGCCTTCGAGGCCAATCGCTACCAGCGCGCACAATGCGATATTGATCAGCGCATAAATCAGCAGCAGCTTCTGCGCGCTGACCCGTCCCATCAACCAGGTGCTGAAAAAGCGCCCGAACATGAAGGCCAGCATCGCGATCGACAGCAGGTAAGCCGCTTGCTGATTGCCCATCTGTGCCCAGTGCTCGGTGACGTAGTTGATAAAAAATGCACCGACCCCGACCTGGGCCGCCACGTAGAAAAACTGCGTGATCACCCCACCGACGAATTCCGGATATTGCCACAGCCCTTTGCCAGTCTCCGGTTGCAGTGCCTGCTCCTGGGCGCGCAAGTCCGGCAGCGGTGTGCGGGCGATCAACAGCGCCACCAGCAACACCAGAACGGCGATCACCACGTAGGTGGTTTGCAGCGAACTCATGTCCGACGCAGGCGTATTGCCGGCGCTGAAAAACATTGCGCCACCAATCAGCGGCCCGAAGAACTGACCAAGGCCGTTGAACGATTGCGCCAGGTTCAACCGCCGCTCGGCGCCCTGGGGCTCGCCCAGCACCGTGGCGTACGGGTTGGCAGCGGTCTCAAGGCAGCCCAGGCCGCAGGCGATGACGAACAGCGCGAACAGGAAGAACGGAAAACTCGCCGCCGCTGCCGCTGGCATGAACAGCAACGCGCCCGCTGCATAGAGGCACAAGCCCAGCAGGATCCCGGCCTTGTAGCCGTGGCGGTCCATCAGTAATCCGGCCGGCAGGGCGATCAGGAAATAGGCGCCGAAATACGCGCTTTGCAACAGCCCGGACTGGGCCTTACTGACGTGCAGCACTTCCTGGAAATGCTTGTTCAGTACGTCCAGCAAACCGTAGGACAAGCCCCACAGGAAGAACAGACTGGTCACCAACATCAGCGCCCAGCGATAGGTCGGCACGGCACGGGTGCCTGCCAGGTGTGTGTCTTTGCTTAACATGACGCTTCTCCTGTTGTTTTTATGGGATCAAGGCGTGCGATGCGGCGGGTACTAGGGTTGGTCGGTGAGGCTGAAAACCTGCGTCAGCGGCTGCCATTTGCCGCCAGGATCAGTCCATGGCGTGGGCGCCTGGAAACGCCACATCAGGGTTTCCCAGGCTTGCACTTCAGGGTTGGCGCGTGCGGCGTGGTCCAGCCCTTCGAAGCTGAAACCGGCCGCAGTGTCCATGACCATGAACAGCCGCGTGCCCAGGCGCCAGATCTGCATCTCTACGATGTGCTGGCTGCGCAGATGTTCGGCCACGGCGGGCCAGATGCGTTGATGCAACTGCTGGTACTCGTCGATCAATGCCGCATCGTCGACCAGGTCCAGGGCCAGGCAGTAACGTTGGCCGCTCATGTCAGCGCTCGGTCCAGATGGGTGTAGCCACCGTCCACCACCAGCCATTGCCCGGTGGTGTGGGAGGCGCGGGGTGAGAGCAGGAACAACACGCTGTCGGCAATTTCCTCGGGGGTGGTCATCCGTTTGCCCAAGGGGATTTTTTCGACGATGGCGGCGAGCTTGGCCTCGGGGTTGTCGAAGCCATCGATCCAGCGCTGGTACAACGGTGTCAGCACCTCGGCAGGCACCACCGCATTGACCCGGATGCCGAACTTCAGCAAGGAGGCTGCCCATTCCCGAGTCAGGGACAGCTGCGCTCCTTTGGCGGCGGTATAACCGCTGGTGCCACCCTGGCCGGTGAGGGCCGTCTTGGAGCTGATATTCACGATCGCCCCGCGACTGGCCTTGAGGGCGTCGAGGCACAGGTGGGTCATGAGGTAGTAGTGAATCAAGTTTTTTTCCAGGGATTCGACAAAGGCAGCACGGCCGGCGTCCAGCCCCACACCGTCATTGACCCCGGCATTGTTCACCAGACCGTCGATGCGCCCGAAGCGTTGCAACACTTCGTTGACGGCCGCGCGGCAGGCGTCTTCATCGCGCAACTCGACGCGGATGAAGTGGCTTTGGCCTTGCTGTTCCAGCTCGGCCGCGAACGCTGGCGACAACGGTTGATGACCGAAAATCACCGGGATCGCGCCTTCGGCAATCAGCCCCATGGAGATGGCGGCGCCAATCCCCGAGCCGCCGCCGGTGACGATGATCACGCGTTCCTGCAAATGCAAATTCATGGGCAGTTTCCTTCAAGGTGATAGACCCGCTGGGCGGTGCCGCCCCAGATCGCCTGCTGTTCATTGGGCGACAGCTGGCCGAGGGTCTGTTGCAGCAATTGGCAGGTGCCCTGGTATTCGCCTGCCAGCAGGCACACCGGCCAGTCCGAGCCGAACATCAAGCGCTCGGCGCCGAACAGTTCCAATGCCAGTTCGATATAAGGGCGCAATGCCTGCGCGTTGCGTTGATCGGGCCCGGCTTCGGTGAGCAGGCCCGACAGCTTGCAACTGACGTGGGGCAGGGCGGCCAGGGGCGCCAGGTGTTCTGCCCAACCGGCCGGGCCGTTGGCGATGTCGGGCTTGCCCAGGTGATCCAGCACCAGATGATGCTGGTCGTGGCGTTGGCACATGGCGGTGGCGGCATCGAGGTCGGCGCAGCGGATCAGCACCTCATAGACGTAGCCTTGTTGTTGCAGGTGACGCAGGCCGCGGGCGAATCCCAGGTCAGCCATGAAACTGGCGGGTGTAGGTTCGTCCTGAATCTGATGCCGAAAGCCCTTGAGTTTCGGTGCGTCGCGCCACTGTTCCAGGTGTTGTTCCAGGGTTGGGTCGCACAGGTCGACCCAGCCGACGACGCCGAGTATCCACGGGTGCTGCCGCGCCATATCCAGCAGCGCGTCGGTTTCCTGCTCACCCGCGCGGGCCTGCACCGCAATGCAGCCGTCCAGTTCGGCAACGTCGAGTAACGGCCGTAGATCCTGTGGGAGAAAGTCCCGCCGCAGGTCAGCCTCAGCCGCACCGATCCACGGATAATCAGCGGCCCGGTAGCGCCAGAAATGCTGGTGCGCATCGAGCCTCAGAGGTGATGGGGACGACATTATTATTGTGCTCCGTCCAATCAAATGTGTGCTTCAGGTCACGGCCGGTGGCGGAATTGCTCCCGGGACGCGGCTTTCATCTGGATCGAGAAACCCGGTGCCTTGGGCGGCAGATAAGCCGCATCGCGCACCACACACGGTTCCTCGAAATGCTCGTGCAAATGGTCGACATACTCGATCACCCGGCCTTCATGAGTGCCGGCGATGCACAGGTAATCGATCATCGACAAATGCTGCACGTACTCGCAAAGCCCTACACCGCCAGCATGGGGGCAAACCGGCAGGCCATATTTGGCCGCCATCAGCATCACTGCCAGCACCTCGTTGACCCCACCCAGGCGGCAGGCGTCAATCTGCACCACGTCGATGGCTTCGCGCATGATCAATTGCTTGAAGATGATCCGGTTCTGGCACATCTCGCCGGTGGCGACTTTGACCGGTGCCACACCCAGGCGAATCCTGCGATGGCCTTCGATATCGTCGGGGCTGGTGGGCTCCTCGATAAACCACGGCCTGGCAAACGCCAATTCGCGCACCCAATCAATGGCGGTGTCGACTTCCCACACCTGGTTGGCATCGATCATCAATTGGCGGTCCGGCCCCAGCACTTCGCGGGCGATGCGCACGCGGCGCAGGTCGTCCTGCAAGTCGTGGCCGACCTTGAGCTTGACGTGATTGAACCCGGCATCCACTGCTTCCTGGCACAGCCTGCGCAGCTTTTCGTCGCCATAACCGAGCCAACCGGCCGAGGTGGTGTAGCAGGGGTAGCCATTGGCTTGCAGGTCGGCCATGCGTTCGGCCTTGCCCTCGGCGCGTTGGCGCAGCAAGGCCAGGGCTTCGCTGGAGGTGATGCAGTCGGTGATGTAGCGGAAGTCGATGCACCGCACCAACTGTTCCGGGCTCATGTCGGCCACCAGGCGCCACAGGGGTTTGCCTTCGGCCTTGGCCCACAAATCCCACGCGGCGTTGACGATCGCGCCGGTGGCCAGGTGGATGGCGCCCTTGTCCGGGCCAATCCAGCGCAACTGGCTGTCGCTGGTGACATGGCGCCAGAAACGGCCCATGTCTTCGGCGATCCATTCCAGGGTCAAGCCCACCAGCAGCGGCTGCATGGCCTGGATTGCTGCGCAGCAAATCTCGTTGCCACGGCCGATGGTGAAGGTCAGGCCATGGCCTTCAAGGGCCGGGTTGTCGGTCTGCAAAATCACATAGGCAGCCGAGTAGTCCGGGTCCGGGTTCATGGCGTCGGAACCGTCCAGGGACTGGGACGTAGGAAAGCGGATATCTTCGACGCGAATCGCGGTAATGGTGGTCATGAACGGCTCCTTGGTTCTTGTCAGGCGTCGACCGTGATCTGGTTCTGTTCGCCAAGGCCTTCGATGCCCAGGCGGATCTTTTGCCCCGGTTTGAGGTAGACCGGCGTGGGCTTGATCCCCAGGCCGACACCGGGCGGGGTGCCGGTGGAAATCACGTCTCCTGGTTGCAGGCTCATGAACTGGCTGAGGTAGCTGATCAATTTGGGGATCTGGAAAATCATCGTGCGGGTGTTGCCGTTCTGGTAGCGATGGCCGTCGACTTCGAGCCAGATCGACAGTTGATGCGGGTCGGCGATTTCATCGCGGCTGACCAGCCACGGGCCCAACGGGCCGAAGGTGTCGCAGCCTTTGCCCTTGTCCCAGGTGCCGCCGCGTTCCAGCTGGAATTCGCGTTCGGAGACGTCGTTGATCACGCAGTAGCCGGCCACGTGCTGCATGGCCTGGCTTTCGTCGATGTAACGACCGCCCTGGCCGATCACCACGCCCAGTTCGACTTCCCAGTCGGTCTTGGTGGAGTGGCGGGGGATTTCGATGTTGTCGTTCGGGCCGACAATGGCGCTGGTCCATTTGTTGAAGATGATCGGTTCGTCAGGGATGGGGGCGCCGGTTTCAGCGGCGTGATCGGCGTAGTTCAGGCCGATGCAGATGAATTTTCCTACTTGGCCGACACAGGCACCCAAACGCGGATTGCCCGGTACCAAGGGCAGGCTCGCGGGGTCGAGCTCTTGCAGGCGAGCGAGGTTTTGCGGGAGCAGGGCGTCACCGGCGACATCGCTGATGTGAGCGGACAGGTCACGCAGACGTCCATCAGCGTCCAGCAGGGCCGGACGTTCCTGGCCTTTTTCACCATAGCGCAGCAGTTTCATGAGCAATCCTCTTATTGGAAGTGGGCGGTCAGTTGCTCCAGCCGCCGTCAATGATCTGGGTGGTGCCGGTGGTAAAGGCGCTGGCATCGGAGCCAAGGTACAGCGCCAACTGGGCAATTTCCTGGGGTGTACCCAAGC
This sequence comes from Pseudomonas sp. AN3A02, assembly GCF_011765255.1. Taxonomy (NCBI): domain Bacteria; kingdom Pseudomonadati; phylum Pseudomonadota; class Gammaproteobacteria; order Pseudomonadales; family Pseudomonadaceae; genus Pseudomonas; species Pseudomonas sp. AN3A02. Next base: position 2,087,033 of record NZ_JAARNI010000001.1, on the reverse strand, counting down.
GTCCCATCGGCTGACGCGCGGTGAAGGCGGCGTATACCACATCCTGCTGGCGACCTTCACGGCTAGCTTGTTCGATGATGCGTTGCTGCAGCGAAGGCGACTCCACGGTGCCGGGACAAATGGCGTTGCAGCGAATGCGTTGGGTGACAAAATCCGCCGCGACCGACTTGGTCAGGCCGATGACCGCGGCCTTGCTGGCGCAATAAGCAAAGCGGTTGGGCACGCCCTTGAGGCTGGAGGCTACCGACGACATATTGATGATCGAACCGCCGCCCGCCGCGAGCATCCCCGGCAGAAATGCGCGGATCATGCGGTACATGGCGGTGACGTTCAGGTCCAGGGCAAACGTCCAGTCGCTTTCCGGGCATTCAAGAATATTGCCGGCGTGCACCACGCCTGCGCAGTTGAACAGCACATCGAGCGGGCCGATTTCGGCAGCAAGGCGTTGAATGGCGCTGGCGTCGGTGACATCCAGTAATACCGTTTGCGCGCCCGGCAAGTCGGCGAGCGCCTGTTGATTGATGTCGGCTGCAATCACTTCGGCGCCGGCCGCCAGATAGGCTTCGACGCTGGCGCGGCCAATCCCCTGGGCGGCGGCGGTGATCAGCACGCGTTTACCGGTGAGGTCCATGACAGATTCCCTTGATTGTTATTATTGGCTCAATGGTCAGGCCATTGAGGGCGTAAAACGCCTGCATCTGTGGCATAGCGAACCCCGGAGGGTTTGCTATGATCAGCACACTGGAAACGATCCAATGGTCAGGCCATTGATCCAATTTTTAGCATGGGTCTTCCCGGTCAACAAGCGGCTTTTTCGCGGGTTGATCACGTTGACCGTGCTGTGCATGAATCGAGCTGAGCCTAGATGCCATTTCAAGTGATTGATAACCAACGTCTTTATCGACAAATCGCCGACCAGTTGCGGGCGTTGATCGACAGTGGAGAATTTCCGCCGGGCAGCCGTCTGCCGGCTGAACGCGAACTGGCCAAGCTGTTGGGGGTGAGTCGCGCCTCCGTTCGTGAAGCGATGATTGCCTTGGAGGTGATCGGGTTGGTGGACGTGCGGGTGGGCAACGGCGTGCTGGTGTGTGAGCCGGTGCAGCCGAAAGTCAGCCAGGAACCGGTAATGGCCCAGGCCACCCGGGATCAATGGAAAGAGTTCGATCCGGAACTCAACCTGCACGTCGATTTCAATGCCGAGATTCCGCCGTTTTCCTTGCTCCAGGCCCGTCGCCTGATTGAGCCGGAAGCTGCCGCCCTGGCGGCCAAACACGCCACTGACGAGGAACTCGCGGGTATCCGTGAGGCCTTCGAGCGCAACGTGCAGGATAACCGCGAAGGCTCCCACACCCACCCAGGCGATCGCCTGTTTCACATCCGCATCGCCCAGGCCTCGGGCAATCCGGCCTATGCGCTGATGATTGCGCACCTGCTGGGGCATCGTTACGGCAGCATGTTCCAGCGGTTGCAGGCGCATTACACCTCGGACGACATGCCCCATCGCTCGGAAGACGAGCACCGCAAGATCCTTGATGCACTGGAACAACGGGACGTGGAAGGTGCGCGACAGGCCATGCGCAAGCATCTGGAGGAAGTGGTACGGATCTTTATGCGGACTGCGCAATGACTGTGTTCTACGACGCCCGCGGCAACATCTACGGTGTGGTAAGCCCGGCGCAGTTACGCAACAAGGGAATCGACGTGCCGGATCGCGCCGACTTGGCCGCTGGTACCCGGGGTGTTTGGGCATCGGCGGCGATTGCTGCCGAGTGCGGTTGGGGTACTTTGCCGCGCCCGGCAGAGGCCAAGGAGCATCGCTGTGACGGCTTGTTGGTGGGGCCGTTTCAGGCAGCGCCGCCCTTTGACCTGTTGATCGTCAACACGGATGGCTCCCTGGCCGAACGCAGTGGCAATGGCCTGACGATTTTTGCGCAGTCGTTGACCGACCTGGGATTGATGGCGCAAGGCTGCGACCTGCGGGTGCATCACGACAAGGCGGATGCACTGTCGCCAGTGGTTACGCGAGTTGAGCCTGCGGAGTATGAACAGGTGCAGGGCTTCTGGCTGGCGTTGGGGCGTCCCGAATTCGGGCCTGTGGCGGTAGGGGCTGTTGGCGTTGGCTTGGTCTCGCTTGAGGGAACCGAGGTGAGCCATGTTTTGCCACTGGCTACGCTTAATCCGGAGTGGCGTCACAGCCAGTTTGTACGGGTGGGCAACCCTCATTGTGTGACGTTGGTACAGGATGCGTCGGCGTTGCCGGACAACGCGCAGATGCATCGGCCAGCGTTGTTCGATCCGCTAAAGGCGATTGCTTTTGCACCCCCTGCCGGGGCCGGCCAACCGTGTATTTCCGGGGTCAACCTGCAATGGGTTGCGCGGGATTCAGGCAACCGCGTCATCGCGCGGGTGTTCGAGCGTGGTGAGGGGCCGACGGCGTCGTCCGGGACCAGCGCCAGTGCGGTGGCTTGCGCCGCCTGGTCTGTAGGATGGGTGACTGCGGGTGAGGTGGCGGTGGTGATGCCGGGCGGTACTGCACCGGTGCGGCTGCAGGCTGAGGCGGGTGAAGTGTTGAGCGTTAGCCTGTTCGGGACGGCGCGGGTGCAAGAACTCTGAAAGAGGAATGACTGGCTTAATTATCTTTGTCGGTCGGTTCCTTATAAATAAGTAATCTTGGTGAATAGTCGTGTAGGAGTATTCTTGTTGTTGAATGCTGGCTGTTTAACTGTATTTCCGTAATTCATAAAAGACTCTTCCAATATCAATGTACGAATCTTCTTTTTTATTTTGAGGCGGTCGATTTTTGCCTGAAGGCGCTAGTATTCCTGGGGCTCAGGCATTTTTAATCGGCTTCGAATTGAGTGGTTTTCTCTTCGTTTTCTGAAGGGGGTATTTCAATTCGACAATGAATGGCGGGTAACAACGGATGTTTAACACGCTTGTTTCGTCACGCTTCAAATTGATCGTCGCAGGAATAAAACAGGAACTTCAGGTACTGGCGTTTAAAGGCAGCGAGAGTATTGACCAGCCTTTTTTCATTGAAGTGCAGTGGGTCAGTGAAAACCCCGGCCTTGATCTGGAGGAGCTGCTTCACCAACCGGCCTATCTGGATTTTGGTGAGCCGGGTGAAGGCCTTCACGGGCAGATCTATGCCGTTGGCCGGGACGACCCGGGGCGGCGCCTGACCCGCTACCACCTGACCCTTGCTCCGCGTCTGGCGTACCTGGTCCACCGTAGCGACCAGCGGGTTTTCCAGCAGCGCAGCGTGCCGCAAATCATCGCGGCGGTGCTTGAGCATCACGGTATTTTCGCCGATGCCTATGCGTTTGAGTTAGGGCCGGTGGTGTACCCGCCACGTACGTTCTGTGTGCAATACGCGGAAACCGATCTGCATTTTATCCAGCGGCTGTGCGAGGAAGAGGGCATCCACTACCACTTTCGCCACAGTGCGGACGGCCATGTACTGGTGTTTGGTGATGATCAGACGGTGTTTCGTCGTTTGCCGGCGCAGCACTATTGTGCGGCCGGTGGCCCAGCGGCCGAAGCATTGGTGATCCAGCGTTTCGATGTGCGCCTGGCCACACGCAGCGCTCAAGTTGTTCTGCGTGACTATGACTTTGAACATCCGTCGTCGCGCCTGCACGAGCAGGCCGGATCTTCCCCGGCACTTGAGAACTATCAATACCCAGCGGGATTCACGGGGCACCTGCGAGGTTCGCAGTTGGCCCGTCGGGGCCTGGAACGTCATCAGCGGGACCGTCATCGGGCGTTGGGCCGCAGTGATCAGCCGGCTTTGCGCAGTGGGCATTTCCTGGAACTGCGCGGCCACCCGGACCTCTCCTGCAATGACTTGTGGCTGATCACCAGCGTGCGCCACGAAGGCTATCAGCCGCAGGTGCTGGAGGAGGCGGTGGTGGATACCGAGGCATTCCAAGGCTATCGCAATCGATTTACCGCAACGCCCTGGCGCGCCGCTTACCGCCCGCCGCTCAAGCACCCCAAACCGCGTATCAGCGGCAGCCAGACCGCAACCGTCACCGGCCCCGTGGGAGAGGACGTGCATTGCGACGCACACGGGCGGGTGAAAATTCGCTTTCATTGGGACCGGCTGGACAAGAACGACGACAAGAGCAGCTGCTGGGTGCGGGTGGCATCCGGTTGGGCGGGCGACAGCTTTGGCGCGGTGATGATCCCGCGCGTGGGCATGGAGGTATTGGTGACGTTCCTGGAGGGCGACCCGGACCGGCCAGTGATCAATGGTTGCCTGCCTAACACGTTGCAACCGGTCGCCTATCCGTTGCCGCAACACAAGACCCGTAGCGTTCTGCGCAGCCGCAGTTCGCCGGGCGGGTCGGGAGCTAACGAGCTGCACCTCGAGGACCGCAGCGGCCAGGAGCTCATCTACCTGCGCGCCCAGCGCGACCTGGAGCAGCAGGTCGGCCACGACAGTCGGCTGGAGGTGCTGGGCGAACGCCAGGAAACCATTCACGGCTTGAGTGCGGCCACTCTTGGGAGTGAGGAACATCGCAGCATTGCCGGGCACCGCAAGGTCCGGCTTGAGGCGGATGATCACCTGCACGTGCAGGGCAACAGCCAAACCCATGTAGGCCATACCCTGGTGATCGAAGCGGGGCAACAGGTCCATCTGAAGGCGGGTGCCAACCTGGTTATCGATGCCGGCGCGCAGTTGAGCTTCAAGGCCGGTGGTGAGCATTTGCTGATTCAGGCCGGCGGGATCTTCAGCAGTCGCCCGATCACGTTGGGCGGTGTGCCTGCCGGGACGCGCACAGCTAACCCTGTCGGGCCGGGTGACGTGACTGCCTCAGCCGCATTTGTAGCGGACGGGCCAAAGGTTTCGGTTACCCAAGGCGCAATCATGGAGCTGGCCAGACGACTGGATGCGGACTTCTGTCCAGTGTGCGAGCGCTGCCGCGAAGGCCTGTGCGAATCCACGGGGAGGGCGGCTTGATGGAGATCGCGCCTGGCCAGTGGATGGCTGAACAGCAGCAGGCAGGGCGCCGGCTTTGCCTGGTTCTACAGGGTGAAAGCGATGCGCGCGGGGTACTGCTGGCGACACGCACGGTCGCTGAGTATCGCAGCCTCTATGGTGAAACCGTCGCATCGGAAATGGCGGCGGACGGGCCGATGCTCCTGTTGCTCGACCATGTCAACGAGCCCGGATTGGTGGGCTTGTTGCAAAACCCTCAGCGTAATTGGGGATGGTTGGGCAGCCTGCCTGGTGATGATTTATCGGGTGTTACCCGGCATTGGCGCGACAGGTTAGTGGTGGGAGCGCCGGGGAGCCAGGCGCTGTACCGCTTCCACGATAACCGCACCTTGGCGCGGGCTTTGGTTCACCTGCCTGCTCAGGACTGGCCCGCTTTTCTCGGGCCGCTGATCAGCGTGTGTTACTGGCAGGGTGAGCGTTGGTGCCGTGGTGATAACCCGGCTCCTGGGATTTATCCGGTGCCTGGCCCTGCACCGTGGCTGGAGGTTCCGAATCCTCAGGCGGGAGCGATTTTGCAGGCCAATATCCTGCGTTATCTGCTGGCTGAGTACAGCGAGGCGCTCAGTCAACTGGCTGAATTTCAGGACCCGAGAATCTGGCTGGAACAGGTGCTGGAACAAGCGCGGGGTTGGCAATGGGAGAGGCCGGAACAGCTGGAGTTTTTGGTGGTGCGGTGGTTGGTAGAAGCCACTGGGGACGTGCTTATTCGATGGCAGCCGATGCGTGGGGAAGTGGCGGAGGATCATTTTCAGCGTGTGGTTGGGGAGTGGAGTCGGGTGGAGCGGGAGAAGCAGGATGCGTAGGGGAGTTATGTTGAGAGTGCGGCGAGGGTTGCTCGTTTGTGGCGTGTTGGCTGTTTCTGGCTGCGTGATGAAGCCGGCGGATAATTTTACCCTGGAGGTCGACTTGCCGGCGAATTTTCGCTTCAAGAGTGATGCGGCTTACCGGCCGGCAACGGGTGAGACCTGCACCCTACCCAAACGACAGGGCAAGTGGCGGGAGGACAAGGTGTTTGACACCCTCGGCAAGCCGGTGGCCCATCGGGTGAGCTTTGAGGTACCACTGACGGAGAGGGTGGATGGGTGCCCGTTGGTGTTGCGCAGTATTACGTTTGATATGTATGCGAAGTGGGGAGAGCGGTCGGCGGATGTCGGGGGGGATTTCGCAATTATTAATGTGCGGGATCGGTTAGAAGACGGGATGGCCGGAATGCCTGAGTCGGGTGTTCAGGAGTTACGGGGGCGGTGTCAGTGGTTTTTCAGGACGATCGGACCGCTGCATGCGATCAGGAAAATTCTCATGTGTAACTCGTTGGACGCTATTGGACAACCGAGTAAATCGCGAGCAGGAGGCTTTGCACAAAGGGACCAGTTAAATGGGAAAACACTGAGAATGGTACTAGCAGTGACTAACGAGGAACTACCTGCTGTAGACGACAATTGGGTGGCCGTACCGGGAGGCTGGAAACGTTGTATGGGGGAAAGTTTGGACGATGTGTTTGCGTATTGCCGTGGGAATACTACTGATTTCAAAGCTATCAAAATGCCGGATGGACGCGTATGCGACGTCTATCCCACGTGTAAAGAATAGGAAGCTTATTTATGAAACAGGATGCATGGAAGCAACCGTTTTTTAGTGACAAGGCGCCTGCTTGTTCGTTACGAGGACATTGGGCAAGTTTCTGCTTAGTAGATGAGTCGGGGGACGGAAAGGCCTACGGCGGTCTGCCTTACACATTTTATGATAGTGCGGGGCGTGAGTACTTCGGTCGCCTGGATGGTGAGGGCTTCGCCAGACAAGACGATTTTTATTGTGGCCCGCTAATCGTTAAGTTGGATGCGCGCTACTCCGGCTCGGAAAAGCCATATACCGAACTGATGACGCGTGTGGCTTACAAGCTACCCATCACCGAGCTCCAGGTTCGTGCGGAAAAAACCCGCTTTCTACGCCCCGACGGTCAACGTGTGGAACGAAGTGTTACGAAGAGTCAGACGGACCACTTCTATCAGGTTGAAGTGCGTGATTTGGTCCGACATGCAGCTCACCTGCCACCCGTGGCATCCCGCACTCATCGGCCCCCGCGGCATGCTCTAAAAATGATGGCTGACCTTGGATTCGGGCCACCCCAGCCGACGTTGGTCGGCGTCGTTTTATTTCCCAACCGGCACACAGTACTTGAGGTTCGCCCATTGCGAGCACTGCGCCCTATGCTGTCAACCGAGGATCAATTCTGTGCCTTGAACCTCTATCAGTTGGCACTGATGTCCACGTTGAGCTATTGCGATTTTGGACAAGAGCCTCCAACAAAACCCATCGATCAAGTCAGTTTTCCACTGGAGCCCAGCGTTGGTCATTTCTTTGCCGACAGGCTATCGGGCTATCAGGAACCCTGGAAAGTCGATGTTGAGCTGGTGCAACATTTTTACCCCGTTTATGAAGACGTACCGTATTCCCGACGTTTCGAAATTTTGCCCTTCGACGCTGAGTTGTATCAGCAAAATCGCATTGAGTTAGGGGAAGAGCAGGAACATCCGGAACGACTGCACTTTTTCGATGATAAAAAGCACGGCACTGACACCCAGGCCTATATCTGCCATCACGATGAAGTGATCCTTGTTGCGATAAGGGGCACGGCCAGTGGCGCCGATAAACTGCGGGATGCAAATGCCCATCAAGTGGCCTTTGTCGAGGGCGTAGGCAAGGCTCATGAAGGCTTTCACAAGGCTTATCAGGCCATGCGTGATTTTGTACTGCGCTACCTTGACCAATTTTATACAGGGCAGCGGATCGTCATTTGCGGCCATAGCCTCGGCGGTGCGATTGCCTTGTTACTGGCTGAGGGATTACGTCGAACCGAAGATGCCCACTACAACATCCTCCTATACACCTTCGGAGCCCCCCGAGCTGCCGACTCCGAGTTCACCGACGGTGCCTCCGCTCTGGTGCATCACCGCATCGTCAACCACAACGACCCTGTCCCGAGTGTTCCTGCGCCCTGGATGAACACCACCGCCAAAATCTGGATTCCTGGCGCCGTGGTGCTATTCAGCAACCCTGCGCCCGGGGGCCTGCTGTTTGCCTTGGGCCTGGTACGGCTGACCGGCAACCCTTACCAGCACCACGGCGCGCAGCAGCATTTCATGCCGATCCTGCTACCGGACGGTACACACTCTTCCGTCTTGTGGACCCCCGGCTGTGAATCCATTGAGGACGCGGCCTGCAAACGCGCATTGAGGCTCAATGGCGATATGCCGGATCGCGCCAACCTGATCAAACAGCTTGTTCAGAGTGCCCATCACTCCATGGTCGTCAGCTACATCCCCGCCGCCTGGGCCACGTTGCGCCGCTGGCAACAAACCCTCGACACCCATGGCACCCTCGTAACTGCCCGTGAATTTGAACTGATCGACAAAGCCTTGTTCACCATGCAGCACCAGCTACGGGAACAACGAAAAAAGCTGGATCTGCATCGTCCTGCCAACCAGCGTGGCTACGAACACCACGACCCCATGAGCCAGGAAGTAGACCGGCTGAAGGACAGTCGCGACCGCCTGGAAACCCTCCGCTGGCGCCGCCTCCAGGCTCGCGACGTCTACGGCAGCCAAGCTTCATCACCCATCCTTCAATCCAGCCTGAAACGCTGGTTCACCCATCCGCAAAACCGCGAACTCACCCAGATGGCGAGCATCCCGCCACAACCGGATGACGGCTGGGGAAAGCCGCAAACCCTCGATATCGACTCAATCGTATGAGCCTACAAAAACTCCACCTGCGCCGGCTGACGCTTCATCAGCACCTTGCCTGCGCGAATCGAATACAGCGGCAATCCCTGGCTGCGAATCACTTCATAGTCGCTGTCCGCAGACAGGATCAACAGGTTCGCCGGACGCCCTGGCTCCAGGCCATAACGATCCCCCAAGGCCATGGCCTTGGCGCTGTTATCGGTGACCAAGTCGAGGGCGCTTTGCAGGGTGCGGTAGCCGAGCATGTGGCAGATATGCAGCCCGGCTTCCAGCACCCGCAAAATATTGCCGTTACCCAGTGGATACCAAGGGTCGACGATGGAGTCCTGGCCGAAGCAGACGTTCATGCCGGCCTCCAGCAGTTCGTTGACCCGGGTCACGCCGCGGCGTTTGGGGAAGGTGTCGAAGCGGCCCTGCAGGTGGATGCTTTCGGTGGGGCAGGAGACAAAGCTGATGCCCGAATGCCCCAGCAGGCGGAAGAGTTTGGCGCAATAGGCATTGTCGTAAGAGCCCATGGCCGTGGTGTGGCTGGCCGTCACGCGGGCACCCATGTCGCGGCTGCGGGCTTCTTCGGCCAGCACTTCAAGAAAACGCGAATGCGGGTCGTCGGTTTCGTCGCAGTGCACGTCTACCAGGCAACCGGTGCGCTCGGCCAGGTCCATCAGGAACTTCACCGAACTCACCCCTTGGTCGCGGGTGTATTCAAAGTGCGGGATCCCGCCGATTACGTCGGCGCCCAGGCGAATGGCCTCTTCCATCAACTCGCGTCCATTACGGTAGGACTCGATGCCTTCCTGGGGGAAGGCGACGATTTGCAGGTCGATCAGGTGGCCGCTTTCCTCGCGCACTTCGAGCATGGCCTTGAGCGCGGTGAGGTCCGGGTCGGTGACGTCGACATGGGTGCGCACATGCTGGATGCCATGGGCAGCCAGGGTCTGGATGGTTTTTTTGGCGCGGGTCTTGGTGTCTTCCAGGGTGATGGTGGCCTTGCGTTCACCCCAGCACTCTATGCCTTCAAACAGTGTGCCGCTCATGTTCCAACGCGGTTCGCCGGCGGTCAGGGTGGCGTCGAGGTGGATGTGCGGCTCGACGAAGGGCGGTACCACCAGGTTGCCGGCGGCGTCCAGGTCGTCGGGGCCCGCTATGGGAGCCGCGCCTTGTTGGGTGATGCTGGCGATCCGGCCGTGTTCCAGGTGCAGATCATGCAGGCCTTCACGGTTGCGCAGGCGGGCGTTGATGATGTGCATGGGCAAGTTCCTCTTGGCAAAAAACAGTCAGGCAGACAGCCGCCAGATCATCAGCGCAATGCCGATGTCCAGGCGGTCATAAGAATTGTCCAGCGTCAGCCCGCACAGGGCTTCGATGCGCTGGACGCGGTGCGTCAGGGTGTTACGGTGAACCGCCAGCCGCTGGGCGGCGGCCACAAGGTTACCATTCTCGTGGAACCAGGCCTCCAGGGTCGGCATCAGGCTTGGGCCGTGGTGCAGGTCGTGCCGCAGCAGCGGCCCCAGGCGTTCGTTGAGAAACTGGTCGAGCAGGGCGCGATCCCGCACGCCGCTGAGCAATTTGAGTACCCCCAACTCGTCGTAGACACACAGCCCGGCGCGCTCACTGAACCGTCGTGCAGCGGCCAACGCCTGGCGCGCCTCATCCAGGGCCTGGGCCAGTCGCGCGGGTGGGTGCGCGGCAGCACTCAGGCCGATAAACAGTTTCAACGGCGCCAGGCGCAGGTTCAGTGCTTTCAACCAACCTGCCAACAATTGGCGGTTGGCCAATGCCGCACCCGCGTCCATCGCCGGCAACAGCAACGTCCATTGTCCGGCACGCCCTAGCACAGGCAGACGCGACGGATGCTGCGCCGAAAACTGGCGCAAACGTCGGGTAATGGCATCGTGCTGACGGGCAAGCTGTGCCTCCACCACCGGCGCTTCACCTTGGGCAAACAGTGCATCGCTGCCGTCCAGTTGCAGCTGGACGAGCTGCCAGTGCCCGGCCAACGGCATGCCCAGCTGGGCGGCGCGGTGCAACAGCAAATCCAGGGATTGGTAATCACCGGCCAGCAGGCGTTCCAATACATCATGTCGCGAGCGCCCCAGCTGTTGCGACTGGATCAATGCCGAACCGATGGCCTGGGTCACCAGCACCATCTTCAACGAGTACGGCTGTTCGATCAGCGGCATGCCCGCATCGTGCGCCGCTTCCAGCAAGCGCTGGGGAATTGCCTGGATATAGTCCGGCCCCGTGAGGATTACCAGACCGGCGACCTGGCGCTGACAGGCTTCGTCCAGCAACACCAGCAGGTTGGCCTCATCCCGTGGGTGATTGATGCCGGTGACGAACACCAGTTCGCCGCCCAACACCCATTCGGCAATGCCGCTGTTTTCCGCGACATAGGGCCAGCGCACCGTGTTCTCCAGGCCGGCTTCCCCGGCCCGCAGGCACATCGACTCAAGGCCGGGCAAGGCCAGCACATCGGCTATCGTCAGGCTCATGCCTGGACGTCAGCCAACGGTGCCCGCACGCGCAGGACGCTGGTCAGCACGATGTAGGTCAGCGACGCAGCCACAATCCCCACCAACGGCGCCACCCAAGGTGAGTGAAACGCCAGCACCGTGCCCACGGCGTAAGCGATCAGCCCTGGCCAGTTGAAAGCCGGCAGCCGCGTATCGGCCAAGCGCGGATAGTGGCCGCGATAGCGATAGAAGAAGTCCGCCATGATCACCCCGCCAATCGGTGGGATCACCGTGCCCAGCAGGATCAGGTAGGGCACCAGCATGTCGTACATACCCAGCAGCGCCAGCAGGGTGCCGATCACCGCACCGGCCAGGGTCACCGTTTTGCGGCGCTTGGTGCGCAGCAGGTTGCAGCCGGCAACGGCGAAGTTGTAGATGGTGTTGTCCTGGGTGCTCCATATATTCAGGAGCAACATTGCCATGGCCGCCATGGCAAAGCCCTGCAGCAGTAACACTTCGACCACGTCGGGCTGCTGGTAGACGATGGCGCCGTAGGCACCGATCAGTACCATCAAGCCGTTGCCGATAAAGAAGCCGATCAGGCTGGCCAGCACCGCGACCTTGGCCGAGCGCGAGAACCGCGTCCAGTTGGTGGCCTGGGTTGCGCCGCTGACGAAGGTGCCGAACACCAGCGTGATGGCGGTGGACATATCCAGCTCACCGGTGGGTACCACGGCCAGCAGGCCGTCCAGCCCGCCGACCTTTACCGTGGCAACCCACATCGACAGAAACAGCAAAATGCCCATAGCCGGCACCGCGATGTAGGACAGAATCTCCAGCCCGCGATAGCCCACGTAGGCCGTCGCGCAGAACACCATTCCAAATAGCACCATCAACCCCAGAACGCTGCCCTGGCTCAACTCGAAATATTTGCCCAGCACCACGGCTGCGGTGGCGGTGCCCCAGGCGTACCAGCCGATCTGGGTGAAACCGAGGATCAAGTCGCTCAGCTTGCTGCCCACTTCACCGAAGCAAAAACGCCCCATCAGCACCGAGTTCAAACCGCTCTTGAACGCGATGTAACCCAGGCCTGCGGCGTAGATACCCAACAGCAGGTTACCCAGGGCCACGACGCCGAGCATTTGGGTAAAACTGAAGGCCACCCCCAGCTTGCCGCCGGCGAACATGGTCGCGGTAAAAAAGGTAAAACCCAGCAGCACCATGGCGGTGGAGGCCAGGCCTTTGCGGGCATGCATGGGCACCTCGCTGAGAGGGTAGTCATTGCCCGGTTCGTTCTGCGTCATGTGCCGTTCTCCCTGAATGAGTGACGCAGGCCTATTGCACCCGTCGTGCCAAGTGCAGGGCAGTGACGAGCGCACGGTCAGGACTGTGCAGGTTGCACAGTATTTATAGCCAAACAGGGAGGACGCGCAGGAGGGATTGGTCTTTCTGCCCAGTCAGGCGCGAAAGCGGTGCAGGGGTGATACAAATTGGATCACCGGTTATTCAATCGAACAGGGTGTGAGTGGTCTCCCCGCGATGAAAGGCGAAGGCGGCCTCAAGGTCGCTTTCAATCGTGCGGCCACGGGACAACGGCGGTAGGTCGTCGAGGCTGAAGAACCCGACTTCCGTGGTTTCGAAACCGGCCATCGGCGCCAGTTGATCAACCCGCTCGCACAGAAAGTAGAGTTTGTAGAAATCCCGGATATCGGGCCGGTACAAGCCTTTGGCCTTATGGGTGACGCTGTACAGCGCCCGGGCGGTGACCGTCAGGCCGGCCTCTTCGCGGATTTCCTTGACGATGTTTTCAGCCGCCGACAGGCCAATATCCGCATACCCCCCGGGCAACGCCCAGCAGCCATCCGTCAGCTCTCGCACCAACAGGATCCGGTCGCCGTCAATTACCGCGCCCCGCACATCAATCATCGGCGTTGAATAGCGCTTGGCAAAATCCGGCACCAGGCCGGTGATGCGCTCCAGCGGCACTTCGCCCAACTGCGCCAGCATGCTGTGGGCGATCTGCGCGATTTCCTCGAGGCGCTCGCGCTCGAAGTCATCGGTGCAGAAGTGCAGCCCCGTGGACGCCAATGCTTGCAAGCGCTTGGCCTGGGCCAGCCAGGTGTTTTCCATGGGAACTCCTTCAGTGCGAGGCGGTGAGGTCTTTTTGCATGTAGACCCGTCGCAGACCGTTTTCCAGGGCCCGATGGGTTTCCACATAGCCTTTGCGGGTGTACAGCACGATGTTTTCGCTCATCGCCTCATTCGTGTAGAGACGGATGGCGCCCTGCCTGGCCTGGCATTCGGTGAACTCCAGCAATAGACGGCCGTAACCCAAACCCTGAGCGCCGGGGGCGACGGCCAGGTTGTCCAGCAGCAGGTACTTCTCGTGATGGATCAGCACGACAAAGCCGTGCACCTGGCCTGCGTGCTCCAGCACATGCACGCGTTCGGCTGTAACTTGCTGGTGATAGTCATCCAGCATCGGCCCAGGTTTGCGCCCGATTCGTTCGATGTACGGGGAGTAGGCGGCGTGGACGATGGCCTCGATAGCGCAGATATCGTCAACGGTGGCGGGGCGGATAAGGGGTGGCATCGCAGCGTGCGCCTTCTGTACAAGAGGCCGTGACTGTAAGGGACTCACTGGCATAAAAAAACCACCTCAAGGGTGGTTTTTTTACCTCGCCGGCTTAATCGCCGCGATAGATGCAGCCGCTGGTGCAGGTCTCATGGATACGAATCGCGCTGAGTTCGGGCAACAACGGTTTCAGTTCATTCCAGATCCACTTGGCCAGCACTTCGCTGGTGGGGTTTTCAAGGCCCGGAATGTCATTGAGGTAGTTGTGATCGAGGCGTTCGTAGAGCGGCTTGAAAATCGCCTTGATCTCCGAGAAGTCACGGATCCAGCCGGTATGCGGGTCGAGGTCGCCGCTGAGGTGGATCGCCACTTTGAACGAATGGCCATGCAGGCGCCCGCATTTGTGGCCTTCCGGAACGTGAGGCAGGCGGTGGGCGGACTCGAAGGTAAACTCTTTGAAGATTTCCACAGGGTTTTTCAGCTCGGTGAGGTGTCTGGCAGGCGGCGAGTTTAACAGTTTGTGACCTCGCCGCGCACACCGCTTGATCAGAGGGCCAGCAGGCGCTCGCCCAATTGCCCGGTTTCGGCCAGTTGCAGAAACTCGTCCCCCAGCCGCTGACTTTCGCTCATCGCGGTTTGCCAGTACTTGTTGCGGCCCGGGTCATCGCCCATGAAGCGCTTGAAGTCGCTGCGGTCCGGCAGTTTGCCGTGGGGCAGGCGGGCCAGGTATTCCTTCGACGGTGCCAGCAGTAATACATCCTGCAGTCCCTGTTGATTGGCGCGGCGCCACGGCAAGCCTTTGTCGAACCAGCCGGGAATGACCCGGTCGGTGAAGTGCGGGTACAGCACAATGTCATCACCGTGGTAGGGCAGGTCGAGGTGATAGTCCAGCAGGCCGCCATCGCGATAGGTGCCAGCACCGGCGCCCGGCAGGTCGCGCACGCCTTGCATCACCATGGGGATAGAACCCGACGCCAGCAACGCCTGGCGCAGGTTACCCAGTTCCAGATCGAGGAAGCGCGAGGGGAAATCCTTGAGCGCATGCAGCGGAGGCGCTTGGCGTGGGTCGTGGACGATCAGCCGTTCGAAGTGCCGGGACAACCGCGCGCGGCCCCGCAAGTTGTCGGCGATCACCGATGACAGCCCCAGACCAAGGCGACCGCGATGATCGTCCGCCAGCAGGCCGTGGCTTTTGACCACCATGATGTTCAGCCGGTAGTTCGGGTTATCAAGCACCCGGGCATCACGGCCGGCCAGCAAATCATCGAGCATGCGCACGCAACTCTGGCTGACTTCGGCCATGGTCACGCCTTTGGCAAAGCGCTGTTCGTTGTACAGCCGGCCCAGGTCGAGCAGGCCTTGTACCGGGTCGGGCAGGCACGCACTGGCAAACCGCCAGGAGCCAATCGAGGCGCCGATCAGCGCACGTTCCCGTGGCGCGCGGGGAAGCCAGTCGCCGAACAGCGCCAGGTCCAGACCCTGGATGCCCAGGGCCTTGGGGCCACCGGCGGCGCCGGGAAGGATGCCGACCTCCGCAGGCGCAAGCCCTTGTTCGCGAATGCGCGAGAACGCACGTTTACCGGCCTTGAGGGTCAAGGCGGGGAACTTCATATGGATAGCAGTCATACCGGTCTCATTTACCGCGAGCAGGTCAGTATAGAAAATCTGGCCTGGTTGCAGGCAAAGGTCTCGCAGAGAATTGCCATGGTGGCAATTCAGTTTCAGTTAAGTTGGATCCAGTACGGTGAGCCCCGTAGGCAAAATATCCTGAAACGGAGACTCACCATGAAAACCCTCACAGCCTTGATCGCCAGCAGTATCATTGCCCTCACCGCTGGCGTCGCCCAGGCTCGCGACCTGGGGCCGGACGAAGCACTGAAGTTGCGCGACGCTGGTACCATTGTGTCTTTCGAGAAGCTCAATGCTATCGCACTGGCCAAACATCCCGGTGCCACCGTGCATGAAACCGAGCTTGAAGAGGAATACGGCAAATACCTTTACCAGGTTGAACTGCGCGACGCCCAGGGCGTTGAGTGGGACCTGGAACTGGACGCTGTCACCGGCGCCGTCCTCAAGGATCATCAGGATACGTAATGAAGGTAAATCTACGCACCAGCGTTCAAGTGGCGCTGGTGCTCCTGGCATTTTGCTCAGGCCTGGCCGCTCGGGACCTGGGCCAGGATGAAGCACTGCGCCTGCGCCAGAAGGGCGTGATCGCGCCGCTTGAGCATCTGCTGGGCCCGGCTTTCGAGCGCTACCCGGGCGCCAAGCTGCTGGATGCAGAGCTTGAAGAGCACAAGGATCGTCCTGTGCGCTTTATCTATGAAATCGAACTGTTGACGGTCGAAGGCGTGGTGCGCGAGATCGAACTCGACGCCAACACCGGTCAACTGCTCAAAGACAAGGAAGACGACTGATGCGCCTGCTTCTGGTGGAAGACCACGTACCCCTGGCCGATGAGCTGATGGCCGGGCTCAATCGCCAGGGCTATGCCGTGGACTGGCTGGCGGACGGGCGCGACGCGGTGTATCAGGGGCGCAGCGAACCCTACGACCTGATCATTCTTGACCTCGGCCTGCCGGGTTTGCCCGGGCTTGAAGTGTTGACGCAGTGGCGTGCCGCCGGCCTGGCCACGCCGGTGCTGATCCTCACCGCTCGCGACTCCTGGGCTGAGCGCATCGAAGGCCTCAAGGCGGGCGCCGACGATTACCTGAGCAAACCCTTTCACCCCGAAGAGCTGCACCTGCGTGTTCAGGCCTTGCTGCGCCGTTCCCATGGCCAGGCCAATCAGCCCACCTTGCAAGCTGCCGGCTTGCACCTGGATGAGGGCCGCCAGTGCGTGATGCGCGATGGCGAGGAGATCCAACTGACAGCCGCCGAGTTTCGGCTGCTGCGCTATTTCATGCTGCACCCCGAGCAAATCCTTTCGAAAAGCCATTTGGCCGAACATTTATATGATGGCGAGACTGAGCGTGACTCCAATGTGCTTGAGGTCCACGTCAATCACCTGCGCCGCAAGTTGGGCCGCAGCGTGATCGAGACCCGGCGCGGCCAGGGTTACCGTTTCGGCGCCAGCCCTGCGTGAAGTCGATCCAGCGGCGCCTGAGCCTTGGGCTGATCAGCGTAATGGTGATTGTCGGCCTGGTGCTGGCCCAGACCAGCCTGTGGCTGTTCGAAATGGGCCTGCAACGCTACCTGGAATCGGGGTTGCGCAACGACAGCGAAAACCTGCTGGTGGCGTTGGTGCGCGGGCCTATGGGCGTGCAACTGGATGAACAGCGGCTGTCTCCTGCTTATCAACGGCCGTTTTCCGGGCACTATTTCCGTATCGATTTTGCCGACACCCATTGGCGTTCCCGCTCGTTATGGGACCAGGAACTGCCACAACTGCCCCAAGCCGGGCTCAAGGGCAACCTGCAATTGGGGCCGGAAGGCCAGCAGTTGCTGGTACTGCGTTCGGACTACAAGCGTTTTGGCCAATCGATTTCCATCAGCGTGGCCCAGGACTACACCCCGGTCAGGGAAAGCTTTCGCCTGATGCGCCAGATCGGCCTGGTGCTGGGACTGGCGGCGCTGTTGCTGATCCTGCTTCTGCAACGGGTCACCGTGCGCCGCGCCTTGCGCCCGCTGGAGACCGCGCGCAACCAGATCGCGCAACTGCAGCAAGGTCAGCGCTCGCAACTGGACACCCAGGTGCCGGTAGAACTGGAACCGCTGGTGGCGCAGATCAACCAC
The DNA here is from genome assembly GCF_011765255.1 of Pseudomonas sp. AN3A02. NCBI lineage: Bacteria > Pseudomonadati > Pseudomonadota > Gammaproteobacteria > Pseudomonadales > Pseudomonadaceae > Pseudomonas > Pseudomonas sp. AN3A02. The sequence continues at coordinate 2,069,522 of NZ_JAARNI010000001.1, read as the reverse complement.
TTGCTGGCCCACACCGAAGACAGCCTCAAACGTTCGCGCAATGCCCTGGGCAATCTTGGCCATGCGTTGAAAACCCCATTGGCGGTGTTGCTGAGCGTGGCATCCAGTGAGCAGCTCAAGGACCATCCGCAACTGAGCAAGCTGCTGCGCGAACAGCTGGAGCAGGTGCAACAACGGCTTAATCGCGAACTCAATCGTGCGCGCCTGGCCGGCGAGACGCTGCCCGGGGCCCTGTTTGACTGCGATGGCGAATTGCCGGGGTTGCTGGCGACCCTGAACATGATCCATGGCGAACACCTGGATTTGAGTTACCGCGTACCGCCTGGTTTGCAGTTGCCGTGGGACCGCGAAGACCTGCTGGAGTTGTTGGGCAACCTGCTGGACAACGCCTGTAAATGGGCGGACGAGGAGATTGTGTTGAGCATCAGCGAAACCCCGGAATGCTTTCGGCTGGTGGTGGAAGATGACGGGCCGGGGATTCCCGAGAGCCAGCGCGACCAGGTGTTCAGCCGAGGCACGCGGCTGGATGAGCAGACTGACGGGCATGGTCTGGGGCTTGGGATCGTGCGGGATATTGTTGAGGTGTGGGGCGGGGTGCTGCGGCTTGAAGAAAGCGAATTTGGTGGTTTAAAGGCAGTAATCGACTTGCCACGTCGCCACTAGCAGGTGGTGAAGAAGCAAGCTTCTTCACCACCGGTGTGTCATCAAACCCTGAACTGATCCATCAGGCCCTGCTGCTGATTCGCCAAGCTGTTCAACGCCTGGCTGACCCGCGCCGATTCATTCGCCTGCTCGGACAACGACTCCGTCACATCGCGAATCGTCGCCACGTTGTTGTTGATCTCCTCGGCCACCGCGCTTTGCTCTTCGGCGGCGCTGGCGATTTGCAGGTTCATGTCGCTGATCACCGTCACCGCATCGCCGATCTGGCGCAAGGCGGTCACGGCCTGGCCCACTTGTTCGACGCTGCCCTGGGCCTGGCGATGGCTGTTGCTCATGGAGCCGACCACTTCCTGGGTACCGCTTTGCAGTTGCTCGATCACCAGGCGGGTTTCTTCAACCGACTCCTGGGTACGCCGCGCCAGATTGCGCACTTCGTCGGCGACCACCGCAAAACCACGACCGGCTTCACCCGCACGGGCAGCTTCGATGGCGGCGTTCAGCGCCAGCAGGTTGGTCTGCTCGGCAATCGCACGAATCACTTCCAGTACCGAACCGATCTTCTCGCTGTTGGCGGCCAGGCCTTCAACCTGGGTCATCGCGGTGCTCATGTCTGCGGCCAAATGGCCGATGCTGGTGGTGGTGCGGTCGATCACGGTCAAACCTTCACGCGTGGCCTGATCGGCATCGCGGGCGGCCTGGGCGGCTTGTGCTGCACTGCGGGCAACGTCCTGGGCGGTAGCGCTCATCTCGTGGGAGGCGGTGGCCACCTGGTCGACCTGGCGGTATTGCTGCTCCATGCCGGCGCTGGTCTCAGTGGCAATCGCCGCCGACTGGTCAGCGGTGCCACGGGCGTCCTGCACCGAGCGTTTGACCTGGGCAATGATCGGCTGCAGCTTGTCGAGGAAGCGGTTGAACCAGCCGGCCAACTCGCCGAGTTCGTCGTGCTTGTCGTAGGCCAGGCGCCGGGTCAGGTCGCCTTCGCCACTGGCGATGTCTTCCAGCATACGCGCCACGCCGAGGATCGGCTGCGTCACGCTGCGGGCCATCAGCCACACCAGTAACAGGCCGATAATTGCTGCCAGCAAGCCCAGGCTCAGTTCCAGCAGGGTGCCTTTCGCATTGTCGGCATCCAGTTTGGACTTCAGGGCTTCAGCCGGAGCCACCAGGACTTTTTCCGGTACATCCAGCAGAACGCCCCACGGTTTGCCATCGGGGATCGGCTGGAACGGCGCGAGCACCTTGAGTTGATGGTCGGTGCGCACGCTGCGGGTCTGGGTGCTGGTGGAAAGCGAACTGATCAACTGCGCGCCGTTGGCCGTGTCGACGGCGTCCAGGCGCTGGGCGAGTTTGCCGGCGTCCGGGCTGTAGCCGGCCAGCAGGCCCACCGGGCTGATGATGCTGACGCTGGTCTGGCCGTCATAGAGTTTCTGGCTGGCGCCCTGGCTGACGGCTTGCAGGCTGTTGAGGTTGATGTCCACCGACAGCGAGGCGATGACTTTGCCGTTGACCATCAGCGGGAAGACGATGCTGGTCATCAGCACCTTTTGCCCGTCGATCACATAGAAATAGGGTTCGATCACGCACGGCTTGAGTGTGGTGCGCGGGCAGGTGAACCAAGCGTTGGCTTTTTCGCCGCTGGGTCCGACGCTGGTGTCGGACATGTCGCTTTCGGGCAGCGACATCGACGTCAGCTTGCCCGCAGTCGGCTGCGACCAGTACAGCGCAAAACGGCCTTTGTCGTTGCTGCCCAGCTCTTGCTGGTTGGCGAACAACTCGTCCTTGCCATCCAGTGCGTTGGCCTCGAACACCAGGGACAAGCCCAGCAGTTCCGGATTGGCTTGCAGCGCAGCCTTGACCTGGCGCGTCAGGTCTTCGCGCAGGTCGAAGGCATCCAGGAAGCGTTTCTCGGCCTGTTCGCGCAGGAACAGCACTTGGCGGGAAAAACCGTGGCCGTATTGATAGGCGTCCATGAACTGCTGGCGAATGCCCAATGCCTGGACTTCACCCTGGGCTTCAATGCGTGCCTGGGCGGCTTCGTCGAGCATTTCCATGCTGGAAGCCTTCACCAGGTCGGAGCTCTGCGCCATGCGGTACAGCGAGAGACCCACCAGCAAGGTCACGATGCCCAGCAGGCAAAGTCCGGCCAGCAGGGTAATTTTCCATTGAATGGACAGCTGTCTGAGCGACATGGAGCCTTCCTTAACCTTTCGATACGACAGAGACGATCTGCCTGTATCGGCCGCCCAGGATTTTTCTTTATTCAAACGATCAATTTAAACTTGTTTGTGTGGCGAGGGGGCTTGTCCCCCGTTGGGCTGCGTAGCGGCCCCAAAAAAAGCGGGAGCGCTGCGCACTCCAACGGGGAACAAGCCCCCTCGCCACAGGACAAGCCCCTCGCCACAGACGAGCCCCCTAACCACTGACAAACCTTCTCCCCACAGTTTTGACAAGCCAGGCCGGGTGCTGCAAAGTGCGCGCCCTCTAATAAAACTCCTTTAAAACCTGGTTTGCGGCAGCCGTTCCCGACAGCAGCCCGGGCAGGTGTGTGCTTTTTTTAGTTTTTTCTGTCTTGAGGTAACGATGATTAATGCAGTAATCGCCGCGGTCGGCACGATGCTGGTGCTCAGCCTGTCCCGCGTGCATGTGGTGATCGCGATCATTGTCGGCGCCCTGGTGGGTGGACTGACCGGCGGCCTGGGCATCGACGCAACGCTTAAGGCGTTCAACAGCGGGCTGGGTGGCGGTGCGACGGTAGCGTTGTCCTACGCGTTGCTCGGCGCGTTCGCCGTGGCGATTGCCAAATCCGGCCTGGCCCATGCGTTGGCCGACAAAGCCCTGCTGCTGGTGGATCGCCAGGAAGCCACGGGCGGCAGTCACGTCAAATGGCTGTTGATCGGCCTGCTCTGGGTGGTGGCCATCGCCTCGCAGAACATCCTGCCGATCCACATCGCGTTTATCCCGCTGCTGGTACCGCCGCTTTTATACGTGCTGACCAAGCTGCAACTGGATCGCCGCCTCATCGCCTGTGTCATGACCTTCGGCCTGATCACGCCCTACATGTTCCTGCCGGTGGGCTTCGGCAATATCTTCCTGAATCAGATCCTGCTGGCCAACGTGGCCAAGAGCGGCGTCGACATCAGCCACGTCAACGTCACCCACGCCATGGGCCTCCCGGCGCTGGGCATGGTGGTCGGCCTGCTGGTGGCGGTGTTTATCAGCTACCGCAAGAAGCGCGTGTACGACCTGGAGAAAATCGAGCGGGTCGAGCAGGTGGCGGTGCAGTACAACCCGCTGACCCTGCTGGTGGCCGGCCTGGCGATTGCGGCGGCGTTCATTATCCAGCTGTGGCTGGACTCGATGATCATCGGCGCCCTGGCCGGGTTCCTGATCTTTTCGGTGTCGGGCATCGTGCGCTGGCGCGACACCGATGACCTGTTCACCGAAGGCATGAAGATGATGGCGATGATCGGCTTCATCATGATCGCCTCGTCAGGCTTTGCCGAAGTGCTCAAGGCCACCGGCGAAGTGCAGACACTCGTGCAAGCCTCGGCGGCGTTTATCGGCCATAGCCGCGGTGTGGGCGCGTTGCTGATGCTGCTGGTGGGGTTGTTGGTGACCATGGGTATCGGCTCGTCGTTTTCCACGGTGCCGATCCTCGCGGCGATCTTTGTGCCGTTGTGCGTGCAGTTGGGCTTCAGTCCGCTGGCCATCGTGTGCATCGTCGGCACGGCCGGGGCATTGGGTGATGCGGGCTCACCGGCGTCGGACTCCACCCTGGGCCCGACTTCGGGTTTGAACATCGACGGCCAGCATCACCATATCTGGGACACCGTGGTGCCGACGTTCCTGCACTACAACATTCCGCTGCTGGCGTTTGGCTGGTTTGCCGCGATGACGCTCTGACGGGATTGTCCTACAGATTTATTGTTACTAGCCGTTAACCTCTTAAGTTGTCCCTTAAGAGAGAAGAGCCATGCGTCTGAGTCTAAAGGCCAAAGTACTGTCCCTTGCTGTCCTGCCCGTGTTGTTGTTTGCCGTGATCATCAGCCTGACCACGGTCTGGATCCTCCGGGAGCAGGCTCGTAACGAGGTTGAAGAAACCCGTCAGAACCTGCTCAACGACGCCAAGACCACCTTGCGCGGTTACGTCGAGGTGGCCATGACCACCATCAAGCCGCTGTACGACGCTGCCGCCCAGGGCGACACGGCGGCGCGGGCGCAGGTGGTCAAGCTGCTGTCCAACACCAGCTACGGCAAGGACGGTTATTTCTTCGGCTACGACTCCGAGACCATTCGCCTGTTCAAGGGCAACAGCCCGGACGGCGTCGGTAAAAGCTTCAAGGACAACCGCGACCCGAATGGCGTCTACGTCAACCGCGACCTGGTGAAGGTCGGCAAGGACGGCACCCACTACCTGCAATACAGCTCGACACAGCCCGGCCAGACCGAGCTGGTGCCCAAGCTCGGCTACACCGAATACCTGCCCAAATGGGACATGGTGATCGGTACGTCGGTGAACCTGGACGGTATCGACGCCCAGGTCGCCGAGGTTCAGGCCAAGGTCGAGAAGCGCATGGAAGGCGTGGTGCTGAGCATCATCGGGATTGCCGTGGTGGTGCTGCTGGTGATCGCCGCCGTGGGCATGCTGGTGGCCAATACCATCCTGCGGCCGTTGCACCTGATGAAGATCAATCTCGACGACATCGCGGCCGGTGAGGGTGACCTGACCCGCCGCCTGGCTATCACCAGTCAGGACGAGCTGGGGGAACTGGCCGGTTCGTTCAACCGCTTTGTCGACAAGATCCACGGCCTGGTGCGGCAGATTACCGAAATGACCTCCCAGCTTACCGGCCTGGTGAGTCAGGTCGCCGAGCAAGCCAATCGCTCGGAGAAAGCCATGGAGCGCCAGCGTCACGAGACGGACCAGGTGGCTACCGCGATCAACGAAATGTCTTCTGCTGCCCACGAAGTGGCGCGCAGTGCTCAAGGTGCAGCGGTGGCGGCACAGCAAACTGACGCCGAAGGCCAAGCCGCGAAAAAAGTCGTGGACGGCAGCATTGCGCAGATTCATGCGCTGGTGAACGACATCCGCACCAGCGGCGTGTCCCTGGACAGCTTGCAGCAGGACGTTTCCTCGATTGTCAGTGTGCTGGGTGTGATCCGCTCGATTGCCGAGCAGACCAACTTGCTCGCCCTCAACGCCGCCATTGAAGCCGCGCGGGCAGGGGAGGCCGGTCGTGGTTTTGCCGTGGTCGCCGACGAAGTACGGGCTCTGGCGAGCCGCACCCAGCAAAGCACCCAGGAAATCCAGGGCATGATCGACCGTCTGCAAAAAGGCACCGAAGCCGCCGTGGAGTCCATGCGCCGCTCCAGCGACGCCGGCGACGGCACGTCTGCCAAGGCCAACGAAGCCGGTGCGTCCCTGGACACCATGGCGCAGTTGATCGGCACCATCAACTCGATGAACGCGCAAATCGCCAGTGCGGCGGAAGAACAAACCGCCGTGGCCGAAGAAATCAATCGCAGCGTGCATCAGATCGCGGTGGCGGTGGACAGCGTGGCGGATGAAACCCAACAGGGTGCCCAGACCTCCCGCAGCCTGGCGGACCTGGGGCAGCGGTTGGGTCAGTTGGTGGGGCAGTTCAGGATCTGACCGGGGGGGGCATCAACCCGGGTTATAGGGGGTTTCTCCATGGGCGATGACGCGGTCCACCAAGTCTGAACCGGGCGCGGTCCGATACTTCAAGGGCACATCAAATCGCGTGTCTACATAAAAGATATGCGGGTTGTCCGGGCTTCGCACCATTTGCAGGCCCGAGGTGTTTATCTCGTAGTAGTGGGTCATTTTATCCAGTGCATTACCGTACTGGCGGCGCCCGAAAATGGTCCGGGAAATCTCTGCGGTTGCCTTGTCATCAGGTGCCAGATCCGTGAAGTAATGCCTTCCCTGGTTTCCAGGCAGGCGTTCTCCGGTCAACTTGCTGCTCGAGGGCGACAGGTTACGACTGGCAAGGATGGCTGAATGACCTTTTTTCCCCGTGTAGTGATAAAAAACGTTCTGGCCTTTGACTGGCGGTTCCAGCGTAGCTTTCTCACCCGGAAAACTTTCGGCCAGCCGAGGCCGTTTGTTGGCTGCGTCTGGTTGTGCAGCCGGATTGCTGGCGGTGCTGGATGATGCAGCGCCATTGCCTTGGGAAAGGGGGCGTTTGGCTGTCGCCTGGGAAGGGCGGCTGGCCTGATAGCCGTTGGCATGCGAGCTCGCTCCATTGGTTGTCGCTCCTCCCCCACGCAATTTACTGACTCGCCACGTGCCATCGTTTGTCCGGTGCAGGAACGCGACCTGTTTTTGGTTTTGCGGATCAATGACGCGGACGATGCCGCCCTCGGCTTTGTAGTTCCGGCTTATTTGAAACGGCCTGTTGATGCCGGTGCCATCGGTATACCGGATGTAGAACTGTTCGCCGACCTGATAGGTGCCGTCCCCCCTTTTCGGCCTACCGGCAAGCAGGTTCTCGGGCACCGCATGACTACTGAGGTCGGGCAACTGGGCGGTGGTTGCCTTAATGGCGGGAGGTGTACGGGGTATCAGTGGTGCCAGGGCGCTTTCTGCCGCCGGTAACCGCAATACGGGTCGTAGAATCGGGCTGGCATTGGTTGCAGTGTTAGTCGTGCGGCCTGCGTATCGTGCATAAATCATGGCCAGCCGGTTGGGTTTGTCGAGAATTTTGACGATGGACTGGCCCGGCGCATTGATGAATTTCAGTCCGGTCCTGCCCAGCCTGACGCCAGTGGATACGCCTTTGCCGACAATGGGCAGGACGTCCATGAGCGCGGTGCCTACTGCGATACCGAACATTACCTTATTGTGGGTCGACTCCTTTTCCACCTCAGCGGTGCTGACAGAGCTGAAGTCGGCTTTGTCGATCAATATTTCCGTCATCTGTTTGTACAGGGCGTCCAGGACATTGCCCTGGATGGGTTTGAGGTAGGCGCTGCTCGCCATCTCCTTGGCCTTGGCTATACGATCCAGCACGTTGGGAATATTTTTTTGCAGCAGATCGGAGAGAGTGGCCTTCAGGCTATTGGGGTTGATCGGCGAAGCTTTGCTTTCGGCGTAGGTTTTCCATTGCGGCTGGTTGAACAGTTCTTCGAGGGCTGCCTGACTGGCAAGTTGCCGAAATGACACGCCGTCGGGAGCGTCAGGGCTATACAACACCAGCGCCGACTCCGGAGCATTACCGATGGCGAGTACACCCTGAAGAGGCAGGCCGTGAGCGCTCACGGTATGGGCGACAATGGTTTTGCCATCCACCTGCGGTCGAGTGGCGGCGTCCGGATAATCAAGGACAGCCTGTACCCACTGAGGCCCCTCGGAATCTTCCGGATAAGCGTGCCGGTTCAATTGCCCCAAAAAGGCTTGTTTGTTCATGGAATCGGTCAGAGTGGCTTTCCACGCCGTGCGCAGTTTTCCGGGCTCTCCCTCCTGGGCATCCGGCGCCATTCGTTGCTGGAGCAATTTGACATAGTTGCCGCCGACATCTATCTCGCTTGCGAAAGCTTTGAGTTCTGCGGTGTTCCAGGTAATGGGGTTGAAGTCGTCATCCAGCAGGTCGAGGCCCATATCGTCAATTAACGGGGCAGTCATGGTCACTGAGGTGTGCTGATGGCTGTCTGCCGCAGGCCAGGCGGTGGGATTCTTCAGCGAGAAGTCAGTCAATGACAGGTATTGGGTATCGACGGTGCGATCAGTGTAGGAGCCTGCCCGGCTACCGCTATGAATTCTGGACCGTGTGGTGATTTTCACCTGGATCTGGTCCGGGTCGTAATTGGCTGTCGGGTATTTTTCCTTGAGTGCGGCGCTCAACCTCTGTTTGGCAAACGCTTGCAGGGAGGGAATGTCTTCCAGCAGCGGCGTCAGCGTCTGTAGGCTGCGCTGCTCCACACCCTCAAGGTATTGATAGTGGCCTTCATGGAGGAGCGACAGCTCTTTCAACCATGATGGACGTTGTTTTTCTTCCAGCCTTTCATACTCGGCAAGCAATGCATTGTTGCCGTCCATGGGGGCGGCCCAGTTGGCTGCATCCTGTATAGCGCCATGCACATCTGGTCGGCTTAACAAGGCTGGGTAGGTTTTGAATAACCCCACAATAGTGGCTTCCAGCTCATCTGTCTGGCGTTGGAATAGCTGAGGTATCACTTCGACGACAACGTCCCCCGGGACGGGAGCAAAACCAAGCGCCAGATCGTCCCCGGACAACGGCTGGCGCTTGTTTTCCACCGATAAAGGCAGGGTTTGCGCCAGCAGTGTTGCCGGGATGCCGCCGTTGTTGATTCGTTGCGCCAGCATCGTGTGCAGTTGCGCAGGGGTTGCGAACTCTTCAAAGCCTTCTCCCGGCGTGTAAAGCACCACGGGGCCATTGCGCTCGTCGGCCAGGATGCTCTTGCTCCCGTTGGGCCAGTGCGGCGCTTCGGCGGCGGAGCCGTCATTGCGACTAATCATGAAGGCACCGGCCAGGCGCGCACCCACGGCGGTGTTGTCATCCACCGTGATTGGATACACGCCCAGCCTGTTGCCAGGAGGGAAAGCGGTTTCCCGGGCCGCCAGGGTCGGGAAGCGAAACGCGTTGTCGATCAGCGTTTTGCTTTGTGGGCTCAGTGTGCCGTTGGTTGCCCCCAGGGCTGCCAGGTTGGAGAGCATGTCTCGGTGCAGGTTGATCAGCTCGTTTTGAGGTGAGGTCGAGTTGCGCTCAGGGGGGCGCTGAGTTGTCCAGAACCGGTTGATGGTTTCGGAGAATTGCTGAGCGAGTTTTTTGCCTGGCTCTGGATGTGACAGCAGCGCCTCGATTTGCTTTGGCGTTTGCTGCCCCAAGAAGCTACTGAAGGTGGGCTGTTGCGCCCGCAACCGATTGATTTGCGTGTTGAGTTGCGTGTACTGCTGGAGGAACGCGGCTTGATCGGTAGGTGCCCTTCCAAATACATACCGTGCGACTACCGCTGGATAAATGGCATGGACGTTCGGTGGCATGGGGGAGGCAGCTGTGACGCGGGGCGCCTGCGCCGGTTGCTCCTGGTGCACCGACCTCGCCTGGGACCCGATAGAGGGCGATGGTGTGAGAGCGAGGGGAGCGGGAGGAATATAATCAAAGGGCGGTGGGGCAGCTGCAGAAAATATCGACATTCGTTGCACCTCGAAAGGCAGGCCTCAGTCCATTCTCACCTGTTTTTTTTGGATACCGCTCCAGCGGCATATCCTTCAGTGGGGGAGAGGGAATGTCTGGTTCCTTTGGCGAAAAGGAGCGATGTGTATCTTCGAGTGAGCACAATGCAAAACGGCGCCCGAAGGCGCCGTTTTGCTTGCTGCATCTAACTAAGCGGTCAACCCGCCATCACCGCATGCTGCACCAGGGTGAGCAACGGCTGTGGGTAAACACCCAGGAAGAACGCCAGCAGGGCGATTGCCAGCAGCATCACGCCGCCCGCTTTCTGCTCCCAGTGCAACTCGGCGTCCACACGGCGCAGGTTTGGCTCGATCAGGTACAAGGTCACCATCACGCGCAGGTAGTAGAAAACGCCGATGGCGCTGCCCAGTACCAGGGAAGCAACCAGCCACCATTCGTGAGCCTCAACACCGGTCGCCACGATGTAGAACTTGCCGATGAAGCCAGCGGTCAGCGGGATACCGGCCAGGGACAGCATCATCACGGTCAGTACGGCGGTCAGGTACGGACGGCGCCAGAACAGGCCGCGGTATTCGTACAGGGCGTCTGCGTCACGGCCTTTGTAAGGCGAGGACATCAGGGTGATTACACCGAAAGCGCCGAGGCTGGTGATCACGTAGGTGACCAGGTACACGCCGATGGCTTCCATCGCCAGGCCCTTACTCGCCACCAGGGCGATCAGCAGATAACCGAAGTGCGCGATGGACGAATAACCCAGCAGACGCTTGAGGTTGTTCTGGGTCAGCGCCAGCAGGTTACCGAACAGGATCGAGGCGATTGCGATGATGGTCAGCACGTTGCTGAGTACACCGGTGTTGGCCGCAGGGGAGATCTGGAACAGACGCACCATCACGGCAAACACGGCAACTTTCGACGCGGTGGCCAGGAACGCGGCCACCGGCGCCGGGGCGCCTTCGTACACGTCCGGGGTCCACAGGTGGAATGGCACCAGCGACAGTTTGAACGCCAGGCCGATCAGCATCATGGCCAGGCCCAGTTGGGCGATTGGCGCAGGGCTGCCGGAAGCTGCCAGGGCATGACCGATACCGCTGAAGCTCAGGCTGCCGGCTTCTGCGTAGAGCAGGGCCATACCGAACAACAGGAACGCGGAACCGGCGGCCGACAGCACCATGTACTTGATGCCGGCTTCCAGGGAACGCTTGTTGAAGAAGGCATACGCCACCAGGCCGTAGACCGGGATCGACAGCAGTTCCAGGCCGATGAACAAGCCGGCCAGGTGCTGTGCGCTGACCAACACGATACCGCCGGTTGCAGCCAGCAGGATCAGCAGGTACAGCTCTTCGCGGTTGCCCGGGTAACCCGTACCGCCTTCGCCGAGGTAGGCGTGGGCGAGGGTGACGCAGGCCAGGGTGGCCACGAGGATCAACGCGATATACAGCAGCGCGAAGTCATCGACCATCAACAGCGGCGTGACCGCCAGCGGTGCGACCTTGAGTGCCGGGATAATCGACAGCAAGGCCAGGTTCAAACCTGCCACGGAAATCAGGAAGGTCTGTGAGTGGTTGCGGCGCCATGCGATCGCCAGCATCACCACCACAACGGTGAGGCTGGAGATCAGCAGCGGCGCAAGCGCGATAAAGTGTTGGATCGTGAATTCCATAGCGCTCTTACCGGGCCGAAGCGAGTTGAGTGAAGGCGGTGCTGAACCATTGCTGCACGCCATGCATCGTTGCGGCAGAGGTATCCAGGAACGGTTGCGGGTACACGCCGATAAAGATCAGCAGTACGGCAAGGCCGAGCACCATGATCAGTTCGCGACCGTCCATGCCGTGCAACACGGTGTCGGACTTGGCCGGACCGAAGTACGCACGGTGGATCATGATCAGCGAGTAGACCGAACCGAACACCAGGCCTGAAGTCGCGATCGCACTGATCCACGGTGTATGCACGAAAGCACCCATCAGGATCAGGAACTCGCCGATGAAGTTACCGGTACCCGGCAAGCCCAGGGATGCGGCGGCGAAGAACAGGCTGATGGCCGGCAGGTAGGCGATACGCGACCACACGCCACCCATTTCACGCATGTCACGGGTGTGCAGGCGCTCGTAGAGCTGGCCACTGAGGATAAACAGTGCCGCTGCCGACACACCGTGCGCCAGCATCTGGATCACCGCGCCTTGCAGCGCCAGTTGGCTGCCGGAGTAGATGCCGATCAGTACGAAACCCATGTGGGAAACGGACGAGAAGGCAATCAGGCGCTTGATGTCGGTTTGGGCGAAGGCCAGGAACGCACCGTAGAAGATCCCGATCAGACCGAGGGTCATGGCGATCGGCGCAAACTCGGCCGAGGCATTCGGGAACAGCGGCAGGGCGAAACGCAGCAGGCCGTAGGCCGCCGTCTTCAACAGGATACCGGCCAGGTCCACAGAACCTGCGGTCGGCGCCTGGGCGTGAGCGTCAGGCAACCAGGAGTGGAACGGCACCACCGGCAGCTTCACCGCGAACGCGATGAAGAAGCCCAGCATCAGGATGTACTCGGTGGTCAGGGACATCTTGGTTTTCAACAGGTCGGCGTAGTTGAACGTGATCACGCCCGTGCTGTTGAAGTTGACCAGTACCAGACCCAGGATCGCCACCAACATGATCAGGCCGGAAGCCTGGGTGAAGATGAAGAACTTGGTCGCCGCGTAGATCCGGGTTTTTTTGCCGTCCGAAGAACTGTGACCCCAGAGCGCGATGAGGAAGTACATCGGCACCAGCATCATTTCCCAGAAGAAGAAGAACATGAACAGGTCGAGGGCGAGGAACACGCCGACAACACCGCCCAGGATCCACATCAGGTTCAGGTGGAAGAAGCCCACGTGACGCTGGATTTCTTTCCAGGAGCAGAGTACCGAGAGGATACCCAGCAGGCCGGTCAGCAGGATCATCAACAGCGACAGGCCGTCGAGGGCCAGGTGCACGTTGATGCCGAAGCGCTGGATCCACACGTGCTTGAATTCAAGCGCGAAGGTTGGATCGACACCCGGTGCCGGAGCAAATGAATAGTCACCGTGGGCCCACAGCCAGAGGCCGAGCGCGAGTTCCAGGGACATGGTCAGCAACGCAATCCAGCGGGGGAGGGTGGCGCCGAAGCGTTCACCCATCCAGCAGAGCAGGCCGCCGATAAAAGGGATCAGGATTAGCCAGGGCAGAATCATGACGGGCTCGTTTCCTTTCGCAAGTTCGCAAAGTTCGCAATGTGCATAGTCAGACCGCGACCACGATGATGGCGCCGATCACCAGGACGGCACCGGCCGCCATGGAAGCTGCATACCAGCGCAATTGGCCAGTCTCGCTGCGGCTCAGGGCGGTGTGACCGGCCTTGGCGGCACGCGGGATCAAACCGATGGTCTGGTCGAGCGGGTCTTTGCGCAGTACGTGGCTGATCGCAAGGTAAGGCTTGACGAACAGTTTGTCGTAGATCCAGTCGAAGCCCCAGGCAGCGAACCACCAGGCCGAAAGGAAGCGGCCAATGCCACTGTTGGCGATGGCGGTGACGAAGCGGCGCTTGCCGAGGAACAGCAGGGCTGCCAGCAGGATACCGGCCAGGGCGATGGCACCCGAGGCGATTTCCAGGCTGTGCTTGGCTGCACCACCGGCATGACCTGCACTTTCCGGCAGAACACCGGCCAGAGGCGGGGTGATCATGGCGCCGACGAAGGTCGACAGGACGATCAGCACCGACAGTGGCAACCAGTGGGAAATGCCGTGGCCTGCATGGGCTTCAGTCTTGGCTTCACCGTGGAACGTGATGAAGATCAGGCGGAAGGTGTACAGCGAGGTCATGAACGCACCCACCAGGCCGGCATACAGCAGGCCGTGGTTACCGCTGGCAAAGGCTTCCCAGAGGATTTCGTCTTTCGAGTAGAAACCTGCGGTCACCAGTGGCAGGGCCGACAAGGCCGCGCCGCCGACGATGAAGCTGGCGTAGGCCAATGGCAGTTTCTTCCACAGGCCGCCCATCTTGAAGATGTTCTGCTCGTGGTGGCAGGCAACGATCACCGCACCGGAAGCAAGGAACAGCAGGGCCTTGAAGAAGGCGTGGGTCATCAGGTGGAAGATCGCGCCGTCCCAGGCGCCAACGCCCAGGGCCAGGAACATGTAGCCGATCTGGCTCATGGTCGAGTAGGCGAGGATACGCTTGATGTCGGTTTGAACCAGGGCAGCAAAACCTGCCAGCACCAGGGTCACGCCACCCACCAGGCCCACCAGATGCAGAATCTCCGGTGCCAGGGTGAACAGTCCGTGGGTACGGGCAATCAGGTAGACACCGGCAGTCACCATGGTGGCGGCGTGGATCAGTGCCGAAACCGGGGTAGGGCCGGCCATCGCATCCGCCAGCCAGGTTTGCAGCGGCAGTTGCGCGGATTTACCAACGGCGCCACCCAGCAGCATCAGGGTCGCCAGGGTGATCCAGAAGTCGCCGACCTGGAATTTCTGCGGTGCCAGCACCAGCAGTTCCTGGATGTTCAGCGTGCCCACTTGTTGGAACAGGATGAACAGGCCGATGGCCATGAACACGTCGCCGATCCGGGTCACGATAAAGGCTTTGAGTGCTGCGTTACCGTTGTTGCGGTTGCTGTAGTAGAAACCGATCAACAGGTACGAGCACAGGCCCACGCCTTCCCAGCCGAAGTACAGGAACAACAGGTTATCGCCCAGCACCAGGAACAGCATGCTCGCGATAAACAGGTTGGTGTAGGCGAAGAAGCGCGAGTAACCGGCTTCACCGCGCATGTACCAGGATGCGAACAGGTGGATCAGGAAGCCCACACCCACCACCACGCCGAGCATGGTGATCGACAGGCCGTCGACGTAGAGGGCGAAGTTGGGCTTGAAGCCCTCCACCGACATCCACTGCCACAGCACCAGGGTGTAGTGACCGCCTTCCGGCGGCGCAACGTTGAATTGCCAGATGACGTAGGCGGCGACAATCGCCGACAGACCAATGGAACCCACGCCGATCAAGGCCGAGAGGTTTTCCGACCAGCGTCCACGGGAGAACGACAGCAGCAGGAAACCGATCAGGGGAAATACGAAAGTCAGAAAGATCATGTTCATCCGCGCATCTCACTGGCAGCGTCGATATCAAGCGTGTGGAAGCGACGATACAGTTGCAGCAGGATCGCCAGACCAATACTGGCCTCGGCGGCTGCCAGGCTGATCACCAGGATGAACATCACTTGTCCATCCGGCTGGCCCCAACGGCTACCGGCCACGATGAACGCGAGTGCCGCGGCGTTCATCATGATTTCCAGGCTCATCAACACGAACAGAATGTTGCGGCGAACCATCAGGCCGACCAGGCCAAGGCAGAACAGGATGCCGGCGACCGCCAGACCATGCTCCAAAGGGATAGCAGGCATCGTCATTGCTCCTTGGCTTCGTTACGGCCCAAGTGGAAGGCGGTGATGGCTGCAGCGAGCAGCAGCATTGAAGCCAGTTCGACCACCAGCAGGTACGGGCCGAACAGGCTGATGCCCACGGCTTTCGCGTCTACGGTGGTGTGGCCGATGGCCTGGCCGCTCTGGTGAGCGAACAGCACATACAGCAGTTCACCCAGCAGCAAGGCTGCCAGGATCACCGGGCCGAGCCAGATGCCGGGCTTGAGCCAGACGCGTTCCTGGGCGACCGAAGCCGGCCCCAGGTTGAGCATCATCACCACAAACACGAACAGCACCATGATGGCGCCAGCGTAGGCAATCACTTCCAGCACACCGGCGAACGGTGCGCCGAGGCTGAAGAAGGTCATGGCCACGGCGATCAGCGAAATGATCAGGTAGAGCAGGGCGTGCACGGGGTTAGTGTTGGTGATCACGCGAAGCGTGGACACCACTGCAATACCCGATGCGAAATAGAAAGCGAATTCCATCTTTCTTCCTTAAGGCAGCAAGCTCTTCACGTTGATCGGCTCGGCTTCGTTTTGTGCGGCGCCTTTCGGCTTACCGGCAACGGCCATACCTGCAACACGATAGAAGTTGTAATCAGGGTTTTTACCGGGACCAGAGATCAGCAGATCTTCTTTCTCGTACACCAGGTCCTGACGTTTGAACTCGGCCATCTCGAAATCCGGTGTCAGCTGGATTGCGGTGGTCGGGCAAGCTTCCTCGCAGAGGCCGCAGAAAATGCAGCGCGAGAAGTTGATGCGGAAGAAGTCCGGGTACCAGCGACCGTCTTCGGTTTCAGCTTTCTGCAGCGAGATGCAACCCACCGGGCACGCCACGGCGCACAGGTTGCAGGCCACGCAGCGCTCTTCGCCGTCGGGGTCGCGGGTCAGGACAATGCGGCCGCGATAACGCGGCGGCAGGTACACCGCTTCTTCCGGGTATTGCAGGGTGTCGCGTTTGCGAAAGCCGTGACCGAACACCATCACCAGGCTTCGCAACTGGGTACCGGTACCCTTAACGATGTCGCCAATATATTTGAACATGGGTCAAATCCTCACTGAACCGCGCCCGCTGGCGTGTTCAACAACACAACGGCAGCAGTCACCAGCAAATTGATCAGGGTCAGCGGCAGGCAGAATCGCCAGCTGAAATCCATCACCTGGTCATACCGTGGACGCGGGATGGAAGCGCGCAGCAGGATGAACAGCATGATGAAGAACGCGGTCTTCAAGAAGAACCAGAAGAACGCCAGCTGCGGCAGGATGCCGAACGGACCGTGCCAGCCGCCGAAGAACAGCGTGACCAGCAGGGCCGAGATCAAGATGATGCCGATGTACTCACCGACGAAGAACATGCCCCATTTCATGCCGGCGTATTCGATGTGGTAACCGTCGGCCAGTTCCTGTTCCGCTTCCGGCTGGTCGAACGGGTGACGGTGAGTCACGGCGACGCCAGCGATGAAGAAGGTACAGAAGCCGAAGAACTGCGGAATGATGAACCACAGGTTCTGCGCCTGGTACTCGACGATGTCGCGCATGTTGAACGAGCCCACCTGCACCACGATGCCCATCAGCGCGAGGCCCATGAACACTTCGTAGGACACGGTCTGGGCCGAAGCCCGCAAGCTGCCCAAGAGGGCGAACTTGTTGTTACTGGCCCAACCGGCGAACAGCACCGCGTAGACCGACAAACCGGCCATGGCGAAGAAGAACAGCAAGCCGATGTTCAGGTCCGCCACGCCCCAGGTCGGGGTGATCGGGATGATTGCGAAGGCAATCAGCAAGGCGCTCATGGCCACGACCGGTGCCAGGGTGAAGATCACCTTGTCGGCAAACGGTGGTGTCCAGTCTTCCTTGAAGAACATTTTCAGCATGTCGGCGGCTATCTGGAACATACCAAACGGGCCAACGCGGTTCGGACCGTAACGGTCCTGCCACCAGCCCAGCAGGCGACGTTCGACGAAGCTGAGCAAGGCGCCCGCCACGACCACGGCCAACAGGATCACGATGGCCTTGACCACCGCGATGATCACGTCGATCACTTCAGGGGTGAACCAGGTCATTGAGCTGCCTCCTGCAGACCGTCAACGGTGAGGCCGAAGATCGCCGGAGGAATCCCCGCGAGGCCTTTTGGCAATGCAACCAGGCCAGCACCCAACTCGTCATTGATGCGCAGCGGCAGACGCAGGGTCTTGCCCGCTACGGTCAGGCTGAGCAGGGCACCGTCGTTGACGCCCAGGCGGTCGGCTTCGGACTTGGCAACAGACACGTAGGCGGCCGGAATGCGCTCTTGTACCGGCGCGGCTTTGGAAGAGGTTTCTTCGCTGCCGAACAGGTGGAAGAACGGCACAACCTGCCAGGTGCCCTGGGCCGGGTTGAATGGACGCGGAACGCTGGCGAACCAGTTCAGCGAGTCACCGGTGCTTTCGATCAGGCGGGTGCCCGGGTCGCCAGCGCGGATGTGACCACCGACTTCGTCCTGGAACTTGTTCCAGGCTTGCGGCGAGTTCCAGCCCGGCGACCAGGCAAATGGCACCTGCTGACGTGGCTCGACCGAACCCGAGTAACCTTCCATGGAGAAGGCGAACGCGGTGTCGTTGTCTTGTGGAGTACGTGGCTCATGCACGCTGATGTCGGCACGCATGGCGGTACGGCCGGAGTAACGCAGCGGTTCACGGGCCAGTTTCATGCCCTTGATGCGGAACGAGGCAGACGGTGCAGCGTCGACGATGCGTGCCAGTTGCGGTGCTGCTGCGGCTGCAGCAGCGGTCACATGGTCGAGCTGGGTCCAGTCGATCGGCTGGTTCAGCAGGGTAGCGCGCAGGGCATGCAGCCAGCGCCAGCCTTCGTGAACCAGGATGCTGGCGTCCATGTACTTCGGATCGAACACCTGGAAGAAGCGCTGGGCGCGGCCTTCCTGGCTGACCAGGGTACCGTCGCCTTCAGCAAAGCTGGCGGCGGGCAGTACCAGGTGGGCGCGGTCGCTGGTGGCGGTTTTCTGGTGGTCGGCAACAATCACCACTTTGGCCGCGTTCAGCGCAGCGTCGACCTTGGCCGAATCAGTGCGGGTGTACAGGTCGTTTTCCAGTACCACGATCGCGTCGGCACTGCCGTCGGTCACGGCTTGCAGGGCAGCGTCCAGGGACTCGCCACCGAGCATGGCCAGGCCGAGGCTGTTGGCTTCCGGCACGATCAGGCTGATGGAACCATTCTTCTCGCGCAGCTTCAAGGCTTTGGCAATGTTGGCAGCGGCTTCGATCAGCGCCTTGGAACCCAGCGAGGTGCCGGCAATGATCAATGGACGCTTGGCCGCCAGCAGGGCGTCGGCGATGCGCTGGGCCAGTTCAACGGCTTCAGCGTCCAGGCCTTCAACGGCAGGCGCGCTGGCGTCGAGGGCGTGGGCCACGGCGAAACCGATGCGGGCCAGGTCGTCAGGCGCGGCGTGTACGCATTCTTCAGCGATGTCGTCGAGCTTGGTTTCAGCCAGGCTGGCGATAAACAGCGGGTTCAGCGCGTGCTGGCCGATGTTTTTCACGGCAGCGTCGAGCCAAGGCTGGACGCGCATGGCGTCGGCCATGTCTTCGGCCTTGCCTTTTACCGACTGGCGCAAGGACAGGGCCATGCGTGCAGCGGTCTGGGTCAGGTCTTCACCAAGGACGAAGATCGCGTCGTGGTCTTCGATGTCGCGCATGTTCGGAACCGGCAGCGGGCTGTCGTTCAACACTTGCAGCACCAGGCGGATACGCTCCAGCTCACCGGCTTCGATACCGGAGTAGAAGTGCTCGGCACCTACCAGCTCGCGCAACGCGTAGTTGCTTTCGAGGCTGGCGCGGGGCGAGCCGATACCGACGATGTTGCGACCGCGCAGCAGGTCAGCGGCTTTATCCAGCGCTTCGTCGAGGCTCAGCTTGGCGCCGTCGGCCAGCAGTGGCTGACGTGGGCGGTCTTCGCGGTTGACGTAGCCATAGCCGAAACGGCCACGGTCGCACAGGAAGTACTGGTTGACCGAACCGTTGAAGCGGTTTTCGATACGACGCAGTTCGCCGTAGCGTTCGCCCGGGGAGATGTTGCAACCGCTGGAGCAGCCATGGCAGATGCTTGGCGAGAACTGCATGTCCCACTTACGGTTGTAGCGCTCGGAGTGAGTCTTGTCGGTGAACACACCGGTCGGGCAGACCTCGGTGAGGTTGCCGGAGAACTCGCTTTCGAGGGTGCCGTCTTCAACGCGACCGAAGTACACGTTGTCGTGGGCGCCGAATACACCGAGGTCGGTGCCGCCGGCGTAGTCCTTATAGAAGCGCACGCAGCGGTAGCAAGCGATGCAGCGGTTCATCTCGTGGGAGATGAACGGGCCCAGTTGCTGGTTCTGGTGGGTGCGCTTGGTGAAGCGATACCGGCGCTCGTTGTGGCCGGTCATCACGGTCATGTCTTGCAGGTGGCAGTGGCCGCCTTCCTCACACACAGGGCAGTCGTGCGGGTGGTTGGTCATCAGCCATTCGACGACGCTGGCGCGAAACACTTTCGCTTCTTCGTCTTCGATGGAAATCCAGCTGCCGTCGGTGGCAGGGGTCATGCAGGACATCACGATACGACCACGGGTGTCGTTCTCGTCGGTGTACTGCTTGACCGCGCACTGGCGGCAAGCGCCAACGCTGCCAAGGGCGGGGTGCCAGCAGAAATATGGAATGTCGAGGCCTAGCGACAGACACGCCTGTAACAGGTTGTCTGCCCCATCGACTTCGAGCTCTTTGCCGTCTACGTGGATAGTGGCCATGGTTCAAAGTTCTTCGTTGGCCCGGTGTCAGCGGGCGTGGCTAATGGAATCTTGTTATTCATGTGCATCAACACAGCCATCAAGGCGTCAGCACATGAGAAAGCGAAGGGCACGGACCCTTCGCCTTTTTAAGCGTTACGCACCGACCATGGTCGGTGTTACCACCTGATTCAGGTCACCGGCGCGCGCAGGTGCGATGCCAGCCTCGAATTCAGAGCGGAAGTATTTGATCGCGCTGCCCAATGGCTCCACGGCGCCCGGTGCGTGAGCACAGAAAGTCTTGCCTGGGCCGAGGAAACCGACCAGACCCAGCAGGGTCTCGATATCGCCAGGCTGACCTTCGCCGTTCTCGATGGCCATCAAGAGCTTGACGCTCCATGGCAAACCATCGCGGCACGGGGTGCAGAAACCACAGGATTCGCGGGAGAAGAACTGCTCCATGTTGCGCAGCAACGACACCATGTTCACGGTGTTGTCCACGGCCATGGCCAGGCCGGTACCCATACGGGTGCCCACCTTGCCGATGCCGCCGGCGTACATTTGTGCGTCGAGGTGCTCGGGCAACAGGAAGCCGGTACCGGCGCCTCCTGGCTGCCAGGCCTTGAGGGTGTAGCCGTCGCGCATGCCGCCGGCGTAGTCCTCGAACAGCTCGCGTGCGGTCACGCCGAATGGCAGTTCCCACAGGCCCGGGTTCTTGACCTTGCCGGAGAAGCCCATGAGCTTGGTGCCCATGTCTTCGCTGCCTTCGCGGGCCAACGATTTGTACCACTCCACGCCGTCGCCGATGATTGCCGGCACGTTGCACAGGGTTTCAACGTTGTTCACGCACGTCGGCTTGCCCCACACGCCAACGGCGGCAGGGAAGGGCGGTTTGGAACGCGGGTTGGCGCGGCGGCCTTCGAGGGAGTTGATCAGTGCGGTTTCTTCACCGCAGATGTAACGCCCGGCGCCGGTGTGCACGAACAGCTCGAAGTCAAAACCCGAACCGAGGATGTTCTTGCCCAAAAGCCCGGCTGCCTTGGCTTCTTCCACGGCACGGTTCAGGTGCTTGGCGGCGGTGGTGTACTCGCCACGCAGGAAGATGTAGCCACGGTAGGTTTTCAGCGCGCGGGCGCTGATCAGCATGCCTTCGATCAGCAGATGGGGCAGTTGCTCCATCAGCATGCGGTCTTTCCAGGTGTTCGGCTCCATTTCATCCGCGTTGCACAGCAGGTAGCGGATGTTGATGGATTCGTCTTTGGGCATCAGGCCCCACTTGACGCCCGTGGGGAAGCCTGCGCCGCCGCGGCCTTTAAGGCCTGCGTCTTTCACGGTCTGGACGATGTCGTCCTGGGCCATGTCGGCAAAGGCTTTGCGCGCGGCCGCGTAACCGTTCTTGGCCTGGTATTCGTCGAGCCAAACGGCTTCGCCGTCGTCACGCAGGCGCCAGGTCAGTGGGTGGGTCTCGGGCGAACGCTTGATCAGGTTGGCCGGGCCGAAGGAAGTCAGGGTCATGGGTAGCCCTCGAGCAATTGGGTGACGCCAGCAGGCTGTACGTCGCCGAATGTGTCGTCGTCGATCATCAACGCCGGCGCCTTGTCACAGTTGCCCAGGCAGCACACCGGCAGCAGCGTGAAGCGCCCGTCCGGAGTGGTTTGGCCCAGGCCGATGCCCAGCTTGCTCTGGATCTCGCTGACCACGGACTCGTGGCCACCGATGTAGCAGACCATGCTGTCGCAAACGCGAATGATGTGGCGGCCAACCGGCTGGCGGAAGATCTGGCTGTAGAACGTCGCCACGCCTTCAACGTCGCTGGCCGGGATGCCGAGGATCTCGCCGATGGCGTAGAGGGCGCCGTCCGGCACCCAGCCACGTTCCTTCTGGACGATCTTCAAGGCTTCGATCGACGCCGCGCGCGGGTCTTCGTAGTGATGCAGCTCGTGCTCGATGGCCGAGCGCTCGGTTTCACTCAAGGTGAAACGGTCTGTCTGGATAAGCGTGCTATTCATGCTTAGCGGTCCACGTCGGCCATAACGAAATCGATACTACCCAGGTACGCAATCAAGTCCGCGACCATTTCACCTTTGATCACCGAAGGGATCTGCTGCAGGTGCGGGAAGCTTGGAGTACGAATCCTGGTGCGGTAGCTCATGGTGCCGCCATCGCTCGTCAGGTAATAACTGTTGATACCCTTGGTCGCTTCGATCATCTGGAAGGATTCGTTGGCCGGCATTACCGGGCCCCACGAAACTTGCAGGAAGTGCGTGATCAGGGTTTCGATGTGTTGCAGCGTGCGCTCTTTGGGCGGCGGCGTGGTCAGCGGGTGATCCGCCTTGTACGGGCCTTCCGGCATGTTGCGCATGCACTGTTCGATGATCTTCAGGCTCTGGCGCATTTCTTCGACGCGCACGATGCAGCGGTCGTAGGCATCGCCATTGGCTGCCAGCGGGACTTCGAACTCGAAGTTCTGGTAGCCGGAGTACGGGCGCGCTTTACGCAGGTCGAAATCGCAACCGGTGGAACGCAGGCCAGCACCGGTGACGCCCCATTCCAGGGCTTCTTTGGTGTTGTACTGGGCGACGCCGATGGTCCGGCCCTTGAGGATGCTGTTGTCCAGGGCGGCTTTCTGGTACTCGTCCAGACGCTTGGGCATCCAGTCGATGAATTCCTTGACCAGGCGTTCCCAGCCACGCGGCAGGTCGTGGGCGACACCGCCGATGCGGTACCAGGCCGGGTGCAGGCGGAAACCGGTGATGGCTTCGATGACCTTGTACGCACGCTGACGGTCGGTGAAGGTGAAGAACACCGGGGTCATGGCGCCGACGTCCTGGATATAGGTACCCAGGAACAGCAGGTGGCTGGTGATCCGGAAGAACTCGGCCATCATGATGCGGATGGTGTCGACCTTCTCCGGCACCTTGATGCCGGCCAGCTTCTCGACCGAGAGCACGTACGGCAGGTTGTTCATCACGCCGCCGAGGTAGTCGATACGGTCGGTGTACGGGATGAAGCTGTGCCACGACTGACGCTCGGCCATCTTCTCGGCACCACGGTGGTGGTAACCGACGTCTGGCACGCAGTCGACGATTTCTTCGCCGTCCAGTTGCAGGATGATGCGGAAGGCACCGTGAGCCGAAGGGTGGTTCGGGCCCAGGTTGAGGAACATGTAGTCCTCGTTGGTGCCGGAGCGCTTCATGCCCCAGTCTTCCGGACGGAAGCGCGCAGCCTCTTCTTCAAGCTGTTGCTTGGCGAGGGTCAGGCTGAAGGGATCGAATTCGGTGGCGCGGGCAGGGAAGTCCTTGCGCAGCGGGTGACCTTCCCAGGTCGGCGGCATCATGATGCGCGTCAGGTGCGGGTGACCCGGGAAGTCGATGCCGAACATGTCCCACACTTCACGCTCGTACCAGTTGGCGTTAGGCCAGATACCGGTCACGGTCGGAACGCTCAGGTCGCTCTCGGAGAGGGCTACCTTGATCATCACGTCGCTGTTACGTTCCAGCGACATCAGGTGATAGAACACGGTGAAATCGGCGCCGCTCGGCAGTCCCTGGCGCTTGGTGCGCAGGCGCTCGTCCACGCCATGCAGGTCATAGAGCATGACGTACGGCTTGGGCAGGTTGCGCAGGAAGCTCAGGACTTCGACGAGCTTGGCACGCGCCACCCACAGCACCGGCATACCGGTGCGTGTGGCCTGGGCGGTGAAGGCGTCAGGGCCAAAACGGTTATTGAGTTCGACGACCACATCCTGGTCGTCTGCCTTATAAGGCGGGATGTACAGAGCACTGCCTGTAGTCATGGTTTTTTATCGCTTTCGGTCAACGTAAAGAATGAAGCCAGGTTTTCGTTCTATAAAAGAAGCGGTTCTGGATCAGACTTCGTCGGGGCTGCGCAGGTTGGTGACTGCGATTCGCTGTTCGCGGCGCTGTTCCTTTTGCGAAGGCATCTCGGCGCGGTACACGCCTTGATCGCCGACGACCCAGGACAGTGGGCGACGCTCCTTGCCAATCGATTCCTGCAGCAGCATCAAGCCTTGCAGAAATGCTTCAGGGCGGGGCGGGCAGCCAGGCACGTAGACGTCCACGGGCAGGAACTTGTCCACCCCTTGAACCACGGAGTAGATGTCGTACATGCCACCGGAGTTGGCGCACGAACCCATGGAGATAACCCACTTTGGCTCGAGCATTTGCTCGTAGAGACGCTGAATGATCGGCGCCATCTTGATAAAGCAGGTACCGGCGATAACCATGAAATCCGCCTGACGCGGCGATGCCCGGATAACTTCGGCGCCAAAGCGCGCGATGTCGTGGGGCGCCGTGAAGGCGGTGGTCATTTCCACGTAGCAGCAGGACAGACCGAAGTTGTACGGCCACAGGGAGTTCTTACGTCCCCAGTTGACCGCGCCACTCAGCACGTCTTCCAGCTTGCCCATGTAGATGTTTTTGTGGACTTGGTCTTCTAACGGGTCGGAAACGGTTTCCCGTTCGCCGATGGGGTACTGCTCGTTAGGAGCATCCGGGTCGATCCTGGTGAGATTGTATTGCATCGCCAAAGCCTCATTGTTTCAGCTTCGCTTGCCGCTTGCGACGAGCTTCCGGAGCCCAATCAAGGGCGCCCACTCGAAATAGGTAGACAAGGCCTGCCAACAGAATTGCTATGAAAACGAGAGCTTCGACGAATCCGGTCCAGCCGCTTTCGCGGACGGACACAGACCAGGCAAAGAGAAAAAGGGCTTCGATATCGAAGATCACGAAGAGCATCGCGACCAGATAGAATTTGGCTGAGAGCCGCAAGCGGGCGCCACCTGTAGGCAGCATGCCGGATTCGAACGGTTCATTTTTGCTGCGGCCCCAGGCTTTTGACCCGAGGAGGCTGGAGACACCGAGCATGAAGGCGCAGAGGCCGACAACACCGAGGAGGAAAATGGCAAAGCCCCAGTTGTGGGCCATGAGTCCTGTCGCTTCGGTCATGCTGGAAATCCTTAACAGAGAGCAAAGGTCTCTGAGCTCGAAAAAGTAACGATGCAGTGACGATATGTCGCAGCGCAATCAATCGCGGTGATTTTATGGCTAAACACCGGGCAAGTAAAATTCCTATAGCGAAATTATTCGATGGAATAAGGACATAGTGCACCTTCTTGGGGCTGTAGCCCTTGTGGGGCGGGCATTAGCGCGCATTTAATGAATTGTGTTTTGTTTAACCGGTAACGAAGTTTTCATGCTCTAAATGATAATGAATATTGTTTGCGTGGGTTTTAAACAACTGTTCGGCGTTTAGCGGGGGAAGTTGCTGTTACTTGTGCGGGTGGCGCAAGTTGGTAAAGCGGATGTTTTAACTGACTTTGGCGACGCGGATACCGCTCTGGATCAATGTTTGGTCCAAAAAGGCGCGAAAGCGACCTCGGCGGGACTTGGGGCGTTTGCGGTCTGTGATACGGCGAAACAGGATTTAGATAGCCTTTTGCTTGATGTTCGTTAATGTGTCGGAAAAATTACACAGCGTTGAGGGCTATCGCCCAACGAGTGCGTCAATTTCTGCCGATGTTCATTGAGGAGCGTACACGTGATCTGGTTTCTTGAAGGTCAATCCAGCCAGCGCGACATTATTATAGGTGCGCGTGAAGCATTACCGGCGGGTGTCAGGGTCTTTGCCTCACACCGCCAGGATCGGCCCGAGATCACAGGGCAGGCCGACGTCGCTTTTCAAGAGCCTCAAGACAACCAGGAGCGTATCGACTGGGTAATTGAGACGGCACTTGAGCACCGTATCGAAGTCATTCTTGCGGGACGTATTGGCAGCCAGTACGAGGCGGCACGCGACCGATTCGAGGCTGCTGGCTTGCGCCTTGTCACCGGCGGCATGTCCATGGAGACCTTTGACAAGGTCGACGATAAAAGCCAGTTCACCGCTGAGGCCGAGCGTGCGGGGCTCGCTTGCACGCCTGCGATTACGGTCACAAATGCCCAGGAACTGGCGGCGGCCTACGCGGTGCTGTCGGCGCAGGGAGAGGTTTGCATCAAGCCTGTGGTCGGCATCTACGGGCAAGGGTTCTGGCGGTTCAAGTCGGATGTCGACCCGTTTCGCTGTTTGCAAAACCCGGATGCGCGGGAAATCGATTTCGACACCTACCTGAAGATTTACCGGTCGGGCGCAGAGCGTGCGCCGATGCTGGTCATGCCTTACCTCGCCGGCAGCGAGTGTTCGGTCGACATGGTGTGCGAGGCGGGCAGGCCCGTGGCATTCGTGGGCAGGAGGAAGCAGGGCGTTCACCAGACATTCGAGCGCGAATCAGCGGCCGTGGAGTTGGCGCTCAAGGCTGCGGCGCATTTCAAGTGCGATGGCTTGGTGAACGTGCAGACGCGGGACGACCTTGAAGGCGTTCCCTATCTGCTGGAGATCAATCCGCGCTACTCCGGCGGTATCGGCTATACGCGCGCGACCGGGGTAAACCTGGCCGGAATTTTCGCCACTCGTCGGCTTGGTTTGCCGGAGCCGGCGAGTCAATGGGCCGAAGGCGTGCGCGTGAAGCCCATTACGGTCGCCGTACTAGCCTCTAATTGATATCAACGCGCCACAGAAAGAGTGAATGATTATGTCTGTCTTGACATAATCACCCTCACATCGATCAGGGAAGGTTAGGATGAAGGCGCTTACGCCCGGAGCAAACACCGCTATTTCAGGTGTAAAGACTGCATGGACACTCGACTCCGGTAACGCCACCGCCTTCGGTGAGTACGCTGCCGTCGCATTGCTCCCCGTCACCGAGAAGCGCCTGCCAACAGGCGATCCGGCGCTGTTTCAAATCACCCAGAAGTGGATGGAGTGGAGCGGCAAGCAAGCCTCGATCGGTTGTTCCCTTGATTTGTCCGCGTTGCCTGGCGGCAGTGAAGGGGTGTTGCTGGTCGTTTACACCTTTGGCGCCGCAGGCCCTGTCAGTGAACTCAAAGAGTTGCGTCTTCAGGTCGACAATCAGGTCGAGTTGCACCTGGATTTGCGTAACAACGGCGAATCGGCCATTGTCATCGGCGAGTTTTACAAGCGTAACGATCAGTGGAAGTTCCGCGCGCTCGCCGAAGGTTCCGCCTATGGCCTCGCCGCGATGGGGCGACGCATGGGCATCAGCATCGACGACGCACACCCAAACCGCCGCCCTTATTCCGGCGACTCTCCAAGAAACCGTGGTTCTGCAACGGGCACCGGTTTTGCCGTTTCACCCAGTCACGTCATGACATGCGCCCACGTAATCGAGGGCATGCAGGAACTGCACATTTCTTCTTTTGCCGGCCGTTACCGCGCGGAAGTGGTCGTGGTCGATCAACGTAACGATATCGCGCTGTTGCGGGTCCAGGACTGCCCGACGTTATCGCCCGTGCTCTTCAAGGACGGCGCCGGTTGTGCCCTGGGCGAATCAGTGATTGCACTGGGTTTTCCAATGGCGGGCCTGGCCGGAGGTGGTGTGCATGTCACCCAGGGAGGCGTGTCCAGTTTGTTCGGGCTGCACAACGATTCCAGTTTGCTGCAATTCACCGCAGCGATTCAGCCCGGGTCCAGTGGCAGCCCGTTGTTTGATACCAGTGGCGGCGTCATCGCGATGGTGACGTCGACCTTGCCGGACGCGCAAAACATGAACTTTGCCGTCAAGGCAGGCCTGCTCCTGGCCTTCCTGGATGCCTGCCAGGTATCACCTTCCAAATCTCCAACGGGCCGAACGTATTCGACCTCGGAAATGGCCCGTGAAGCTCAATCCTCGCTTTGGCGGATTGAAGCCAGAAACCCGTAGAGGCACCCGGTTTGAAGAAAAAGTGAGGGGCATTGCACTCACTAAACGCCTCTTTTAGGAATGTCGTACATGGAATCCGCAGCAGTAAAAACATCGACCCGCCGACTCAGCGCGCAGCTCAAGCGCGGGTTGATGGAGGTTGATATAGACCAATCGGCCTTCGAGCCCGAATCACTCTTCGGATTCGCGGAACGCCGCAATCCAAAGCGCGCGTTCCTGTTTGTATCGCGGGTGCTGGGCAAGCATATCCCTGTGCGCCCATCGGCCATGCAGGCCAGTTACGCAAGCCTAGCCGCGAAGATTCCCGCAGATTTACCCGGGCCGGTGCTGGTGATCGGCATGGCCGAGACCGCCGTGGGCCTGGGCGCCGGTGTGCACCGCATGTACAGCAAGACCCGCC
This sequence comes from Pseudomonas sp. AN3A02, assembly GCF_011765255.1. Lineage (NCBI taxonomy): Bacteria > Pseudomonadati > Pseudomonadota > Gammaproteobacteria > Pseudomonadales > Pseudomonadaceae > Pseudomonas > Pseudomonas sp. AN3A02. Next base: position 2,041,322 of record NZ_JAARNI010000001.1, on the reverse strand, counting down.
AGGACACCGTCTATCTGGTGAGCACCCGGCATCCGGTGGGGGATGAAATGTTCGCCCGCTTCGAAGAGGAGCACAGTCACGCCAGCGCGCACTTGATCCATCAGCCAACCGATCCCGCTATCCGCGAACGGATGCACCAGGCGCGTTCTCTGGTGCTGGTGGACGACGAGGCCTCAACCGGCAAGACGTTTATCAATCTGCACCGGGCGCTGATAGAGGCCGGGCTTAGCAAGGTCGAGCGGGTGGTGACGTGCGTGCTTACCGATTGGTCCCAAGGGGCCGTGCGCAAGGTTTTGGGCGAGACGGCCGATGAGGTGTCGCTGCTTCAGGGCACGTACCGCTTCCTTGAGGATGTGAGCGCGCCGCTGCCGCACATGCCGGATGTCGGGGCGGTGGCGGTGGGCGACTGGCCGATTGATCCGCGCAACGATTGGGGGCGTCTGGGCGTTTGTCATGTGGATGACACGCTTGCAACGGATATTCAGGTGAAGCCGGGCGAACGGATTCTCGTGGTGGGCACCGGGGAATTCGTGTGGCGCCCGTTCCTGTTGGCCGAGCGCCTTGAACAGGCGGGGGGCGACGTTCATTTCAGCTCCACCACCCGCTCGCCGATTGCCCTGGGGCATGAGATCGGCCACGCCTTGTCGTTCTCCGACAACTATGGCCTGGGCATCCCCAATTTTCTTTACAACGTGCGGCCAGGCCAATTCGACCGGGTGTTGATCTGTAGCGAAACACCTGCCCAGGCAGTTCCGCAATCGTTGATAGACGCATTGAACGCAGAGGTCATCGTCGATGAGCAGTAAGCGCCCCCTGATCCTCATAGACCTGGATGACACGTTGTTCCAGACGGCTCGCAAGATGCCCGAAGGCAGTGCCCGGCATACGGCGACGCTGGATGTCGATGGGCAGCCCAACGGTTACATGAGTGCCGTGCAGAAAACGTTTGTGGAGTGGCTGCTGGAATCGGCCGATGTGGTTCCGGTCACCGCGCGCAGCGTGGAAGCTTACAGTCGCGTGCAATTGCCCTTTGTCGCAGGGGCAGTGTGCTCCCACGGTGGGGTGATTCTTCAACCCGACGGGACGTTGGATCGGGATTGGCATGGGCAGATGACTGAGGTGCTCGCCGCCTATCAAAGCCGTTTGCCTGCGCTCAGCGCGGCAACCTTGGCGATCGGCGAGGAAATGGGCTTTTCCCTGCGCGGCTGGGTGGTCGAAGAGCAAGGCCTGCTCAACTATGTCGTGACCAAGCACAACGAGTCCGACGACTCGGTGCTGCAGAAGGTACTGGCAGAAGTCCAGGCCCGCGGCCTTGTGGAAGGCATGCATATTCACGGCAACGGTAACAACCTCGCGTTCCTGCCCAATGGCCTGGCCAAGCGCCATGCGGTCCAGGAACTGCTGCGTCGAGACCGTGCCGCTCACGGCGAACGCCCGGTGTTGGGGTTTGGCGACAGCGTGACTGACCTGGGTTTTATGAACGAATGCAACTTCTGGGCAACGCCGGCCAATAGCCAACTGGCAAAAGTCGTGGAGGCGATGATCCATGCGTGATGCCTTCGCCCATCTGACAACGGTCGGTAGCGGGAGCTACCAGGCCGACGACGTGCTCTTCCTGCTGCAGCCCGTCGAGATTGAAGTGACGGATGTCCATGAGAAAGAGCGCCTGATCCAGACCAAACAAAAGCATTACTCGGAGATGATCAGCCAGGAGTCGGCGCCTACCGAAGTGCACAAAGAGCTGTACCAGCGGGCCATGCAGCAAAACGCGGGCAGGATGGCCAGCGACGTTCAGTCCTTGGCCCTGGCCCTGGCCCAGGCTTGCAAGGGGCCTTCGATTGCGCTCGTGTCGTTCGTCCGCGCGGGCCTTCCGCTGGGCGTGCTTTTGCGCCGTGCGCTGCTGGATCTAGGGCGTGATGCCCATCATTACGGCATCAGTATCGTGCGTGACCGTGGCATCGACAAAGTTGCCCTGGAAGCCGTGATCGCCGCTCATGGCGCCGAGAACATTGTGTTCGTGGATGGTTGGACTGGAAAGGGCGCAATCTCCGGCGAGATCCAGCGCAGCCTCAACGGCGATGCGCGGTTCCCGGAGCAGCCACGCCTTGTGGTGCTCGCCGATCCATGCGGGCGCGCCTGGCTGGCGGCTTCCGCTGAAGACTGGGTGATTCCATCGGGCATTTTGGGTGCCACGGTTTCCGGCCTGGTCTCGCGCTCCATCTGGCCCGCCGAGGGTGGGTTGCATGGGTGCGTGGTCTACGACCACCTGAATGAACACGATGTTACCCGCGATTTTGTGAACCAGATTGAAGCCGTGCGCCGGGCATTGCCTGCCGTCGCGCCCGCGTCTGCATGGACGCAAGCGCAGCGCACTGAGTTGCAGTCGGCGGCGCTGGACGTGATCGACGTAATCGCCAAGCGTTTTGGCATTACCAATTTGAACCGGGTAAAACCTGGTATCGCCGAGGCTACCCGTGCCGTATTGCGCCGAGTGCCGGACCACGTGCTGGTGCGTGATCGCAGCGATCCGGACGTCCAACTGCTGATGCACCTGACCGAGCGGGCCGGTGTGACGGTTGAGGAAGTGGGGGCGGCCCTTGGCCCCTACCGTGCAGTGACCGTCATCCGGAGCTTGAGCTGATGAAGAAAATATCGCCTTACGCCCTGGGTGCCACGCTCTACATGCCGGCCACCCGTGAGGACATTCTCGAGGTAGTGTTTCGCAAGAAGCTGCCTCAACTGCGCTCTATGGTGGTGTGCCTTGAGGACGCGGTTGCCGAAATCGACGTCGACACCGCCCTGCGCAATCTCCATCGGTTGTTGAGCGCCATTGAGCAGCAGGGCGGCCGGTCGGAAGACGGGCCGATGCTGTTTGTGCGCCCGCGCGACTGGCAGATGGCGGCGGTGCTGAACGATTGGCCGCTGATGGCTCATGTCGATGGCTTTGTCGTGCCCAAATTGAGCCTGTCTAACCTGCGTGCGTGGGAGTTGGCGGTTACCAACCCGCATATTCTGCTGATGCCGACCCTGGAAACCCGGGAAGTCTTCAATCCGCAGGCAATGGTCGAGCTGGGTACGGCGCTCAACGAAACGCTGGCGCAGCGCATTATCGCGCTGCGCATCGGCGGCAATGACTTGCTGGGTTGCCTGGGGTTGAGGCGTAACCCGGACATGACGCTGTACAACACGCCTATGGGCTATGTGATCCCGATGTTGGCCGGGGTTATGGGCTCCCAAGGGTTTGCCTTGACGGCGCCGGTGTTCGAGCAACTGGCCACGCCGCATCTGCTGCTGGAAGAGCTGGGCCTTGATATTGCCCATGGTTTGGTGGGTAAGACGGCGATTCACCCGAGCCAGATCAACACTATCCAGGACAGCCTGCGTGTCAGTGTTGAGGATTTAAATTGTGCCAAATTAATGCTGAACGAGATCGCGCCCGCTGTTTTCAAACACAATGACGCAATGTGCGAACCAGCGACTCATCTCAAATGGGCGACCAACATCCTTGAACGTGCCAAATGGCATGGCGTCAGGCATGTCGAAACCAGCCACACCGAACAACCGATTCGTCTCGCCGAGGCCGGCCGATGACTCAGGGCATACCTGCTTTTGTCCTGAAGCCAATGGTCGCCTGCGTGGCTGAAGACAACAACCGTACACACCAGAAAACGACGATTAACAAGGAGCGTACCGATGGCCCTGACTCTGACTAAAAACCAAACAATTTCCCTGGAAAAAACCGCGGGCGGTGGTGGCCTTACAGCGATCAGCCTTGGACTGGGCTGGGATCCGGAGAAAGCCGGGTTCCTGGGGCGGTTGATGGGCAACAGCGGTGAGATCGACCTGGATGCCTCCTGCATCCTTTTCGACGCAGACCTTCAGCCAGTGGACCTGGTGTGGTTCCGCCAATTGCAATCGCGCGACGGCTCGATCAAGCATTCCGGCGACAACCGCACCGGCGAAGGCGATGGCGACGATGAAACCATCAACGTTGACCTGCAGCGCCTGCCGGCCACGGTCAAATCGCTGGTGTTCACCGTGAACAGTTTCACGGGTCAAAACTTCGAAAAAATTGCCAACGCCTACTGCCGTATCGTCAACGCGAGCAACAAGACCGAACTGGCGCGCTTCAATCTGTCCGAGAAGGGCAGTCATACCGGCGTGGTCATGGCAAGCCTGGTGCGCGAAGCCGGCGGTTGGGAATTCAAGGCTATCGGTCAAGTCACCAACGGCCGCACAGCTGACGACCTGGTCAACCTGGCCATCCAGGCAGTACGGCCATGACGACCTTGGGGCCAGGCGCAAATGCGCCGGTCGCCACCGGCCAGGTACGGGTCGATATCAGCTACTCGGCCATTCCGGGCGCTGATATCGACGTGTCTGCGTTTGTCCTTGGGGCTGCTGGAAAAGTCCGCGGCGACACTGATATGTGTTTCTACGGGCAGACCAATGTACTGGGTGGCGCGGTGCAAATGACCGAGTCCTCGGCCGGTCGCGCGGGGTTCACGCTTGACCTGTCGCGCCTTGAGGCGGCAGTCGAGAAAGTCGCGTTGACCGCAACGATCTATGAGAACAAGGCCAGCTTTGACCGTGTGTCTCATCTCGCACTGACTGTTACCGGCGGCATTGAGGCGCAGATCCCCACGGCAGGCATGAAGGAAACCGCACTGATTCTGGGTGAGTTCTATCGTCGCCAGGGTGAATGGAAGTTCCGCTGTGTAGCCCAGGGTTTTGCAGGTGGCCTGGAGCCGTTGGCCCAGCACTTTGGTGTTGAAGTCGCTGCGCCTGCGCCTGCGCCCGCAGCTCCAACTCCAGCACCCGTGCCTGCTCCGGCAGCGGCGCCGAAGCCATCGGTCAGCCTCAGCAAAATTACCCTCGACAAGACTCGCTCGTCGATCAGCCTGGAAAAAACCGCTGACGGCTTTGGCGAAATCAAGGTCAACCTGAACTGGAACAAAGGCAAGGGTGGTGGCGGTTTCTTCTCGCGTAACAACGCCATTGACCTGGATGTCGGGTGCCTTTACGAGTTGCAGGACGGTTCCAAGGGCGTCGTTCAGGCGCTGGGCAATTGCTTCGGCGAACTGAATCGTGACCCCTACATTCAGCTCAAAGGTGATGACCGTACCGGCGCCGTCAGTGATGGCGAATGGCTGCACATCAACGGTAAACACTGGGGTGAGATTCGACGGGTCCTGGTGTTCGCATTCATTTATGAAGGCGCCCCGAACTGGCGGGAAACCGATGGCGTGGTGACTATCCATGTCCCGGGTCAGCCACCTATCGAGGTTCGCCTGAATGAAGAGGGCGGTCGCCTGGGCATGTGTGCAATCGCCCTGCTGGAAAACGTCGGTGGCAGCGTCAAGGTGAGCCGCCGCGTTGACTTCCACAAGGGGCATTCGCTGATGGACAAGGCTTACGGCTGGGGTATGCGCTGGGCGGCAGGTTCCAAGTAACCCGGTTATCCAACTGCAATTGAATACGGCGGGCCAGACCGGCCCGCCCTTGAGGTGAACAACATGTTGTCATGGCTGAAAACGAATGCGGCGCTTGCCCGCGAAAAGTTGACCACCGAGGTGAGCAAGTTCAAGAACAGGGAGTTCATGGAAGCTGTCGCCAACAGCTGCGCTATGGTCGCGGCGGCCGATGGTGAAGTCACCGCAGCAGAAAAAACCAAGATGGCGGGGTTCATCAGCAACTCGCCCGAACTGAAAGTGTTCAACCTGACCGACGTCATCAAGGTCTTCAACGACGCGTGTGCCAAGTTCGAATTTGACTTCCAGATCGGTCAGGCTGAAGCCCTGAAAAACATCAGCAAGATCAAAGGCAAGGACGGGGCAGGTCGTTTGCTCGTTCGTGTCGCCTGCGCCATTGGCGCGTCGGACGGTGATTTCGACGAAAAAGAAAAAGCCGTTTGCCGTCTGATTTGTCTCGAGCTGGGTCTCCCCCCAGCTGACTTTGAACTCTAAAGGAACATTACTGTGGAAGTTAGCCACCTGGGTTTCCCCCCGCTGACCATTGCCGTGTTTGTAGCATTGGCGATTGGCGCGATGGTACTCGACATGTTTACCCACCGTGGCGACCAGCCCATCAGCCTGGCGCGTGCGTCGGCCTGGTCGATATTCTGGATTCTCATCTCGTTCGCTTTTGCAGGATTCCTGTACGTCGAGCACGGTTCTGAAGTCGCCACGCTGTTCATCACCGGCTACGCCCTTGAAAAAGTGCTGAGCGTGGACAACCTGTTCGTGTTCATGGCGATCTTCGCCTGGTTCAAGGTGCCCAATGGCCTGCGTCATCGCGTGCTGTACTGGGGCATCCTTGGCGCGATCGTGTTCCGCCTGATCTTCGTCGCCATTGGTACCGGACTGTTGGCCCTGGGGCCTTGGGTCGAAGTGGTCTTCGCCCTGGTCGTCGCCTGGACTGCCGTCATGATGCTGCGCAGCGGCGGCGATGACGAAGAAGAAGAGGATTACTCCCAACACATGGCTTACCGTTTCGCCAAGAAACTGTTCCCTGTGTGGCCGAAACTGCACGGTCATGCCTTCTTCGTACGTCGCAAGACCCTGGAAGCCGAACTGACCAAGCCGGAAAACGCCGGGATGTCGTTGGCTGCCAAAGGCGGTTTGTTCGCGACACCACTGTTCCTCTGCCTGGTGGTGATGGAAGTCTCCGACGTGCTGTTTGCGTTTGACTCTGTCCCGGCAGTTATTGCGGTGAGTCGTGAGCCATTGATCGTGTTCTCGGCGATGCTCTTCGCCATTCTCGGCCTGCGGACCATGTACTTTGTGCTGGAAGCCTTGAAGCGCTACCTGGTTCACCTGGAAAAAGCGGTCATCGCACTGCTGTTCTTCATTGCCGTAAAACTTGGCTTGAATGCGACAGACCATATTTTCCATCACGGCTACAACATTGATCCGAACACCAGCTTGATCATTGTTGTCGTTGTACTGGCCATCGGTATTTTTGCCAGCGTGCTCTTCCCTCAAAAGGAAGAAGTCGAAGTCGAAAAATCGTAATTTCAAACAGATTACCCACAAGGAGTTGTACTCATGGCACTGACCCTTCAAAAAGGCGGCAACCTGTCTCTTTCGAAGACCGACCCGACACTGACCAAGATTCTGATCGGTCTGGGCTGGGATCCTCGCGCGACTGACGGGACTGAGTTTGACTTGGACGCCAGCGCATTCCTGCTGGGTGCCAACGGCAAAGTACGCAGCGACGCCGACTTTATTTTCTACAACCAGCTCAAAAGCGCTGACGGTTCCATCGAGCACACTGGCGACAACCGCACCGGTGCCGGCGATGGCGATGATGAAGTACTGAAAGTTGATCTGAGCCGCGTTCCTGCGGATATCGACAAGATCGCGTTCACCGTTACGATTCACGATGCAGACGCTCGTAAGCAGAATTTCGGTCAGGTCGGCGGCTCGTTCATTCGCGTCGTAAACGAGATCAGCGGTGCTGAGATTGTTCGTTATGACCTTGCTGAAGATGCCTCTACCGAAACCGCGATGATCTTTGCCGAGCTTTACCGTAACAACGGCGAGTGGAAATTCCGCGCCGTTGGTTCGGGCTTCGCGGGTGGCCTGAAAGCAGTGGCCAACTCGTACGGCATGAGCTTCTAACCCCCACGTCCAGAACAAGGAAATTAATCATGGCTGTAAGTCTTTCCAAAGGCGGCAACGTATCGCTGTCCAAAGAAGCCCCCGGGTTGACCGAAGTAGTTGTAGGTCTGGGCTGGGACCCTCGTGTCACGGACGGCACCGAGTTCGACCTCGATGCATCGGTTTTCGTCGTAGGTGAAAACGGCAAGGTGCTCGACGACAACAGCTTCATTTTCTACAACAACAAGAAGTCGGCTGACGGTTCCGTCGAGCACATGGGCGATAACCGCTCCGGTGCCGGCGAAGGCGACGATGAACAAGTGACCGTAAAACTGACTTCCCTGGCCCCGCTGGTGAAGAAGCTGGTATTTGCTGTCACCATCCACGACTCCGAAGCCCGCAAACAGACCTTCGGTCAGGTTGCCAACAGCTTCATTCGTGTGGTGAACAAGGCTGATGGTAAAGAGCTGGCGCGTTTCGACCTGAGCGAAGACGCTTCGACTGAAACTGCGATGATCTTCGGCGAGCTTTATCGCAGCGGCGAAGAGTTCAAGTTCAAGGCGATCGGTCAGGGTTTTGCTGGCGGCTTGAAGCCTCTGGCTGAAGCCCATGGCGTTAGCATTGGCTAACCCATTGGGTTAAAAAAAAGCCCCGTCTTTCGAGCGGGGCTTTTTCATGTCTGCCGTTTAAGCAATCAGGGCTGGGGTCAACTTACGACAGTCTGATGACGCCGCTTCAGGCGGCGTTTGATGAACACCGCGACAACAATAAGCACCAGCGCGATGATACTCAGGAACACCGTATTGAACAGCGGGAAGGGTTCTTCACGGCTGTTGGTAGCTTCGATATCGGTGACGTTCGGGAACACCGACAATATCTTGATGCGCCACCCGTAGTACCGGATGAGCGCCAGTTGTTCAGCGTTGCGAGAGTAACCCTGGGCCTTGGCCTGGATGTCCGCAGAATCGAACTTGAAATACCAGGGGAACGACCAGCCGGTGTCTTCATTGCGGTAGACCATGACGTCTTTGGTGTCAGGGTGCTCGGTGTTGATGAAGTAAACGTCTCGGGTCGGGCCATCAGCCGGGTTCTCGGCATTGATCACGCCATCGTGGTCGACCCGCTTGACCTCGCCTCCGGTGATCAGCACCACCTCGTGTTGGGGGAGGACGTAGAAAAGCCCCAGTGCGCCGGCGCTGACGATAAGCAGCACTGCACCCAGAATTACGCCTTTGAGCAACTTCATACCTTCACTCCATTTTATAAGGTGGCAATTTTGCCCGTTTTCTTCGCCAGAGGGCATGTTTAGTTGGTAGCCATTCAGTGTTGCAGGGCGCGCGCAGTGGCGCATCTGCACTGACCAGTGGCGTTTGACGGCGGTAGTAGCGTGCAGGATAAAACTGTTGCAAAAAAAAACGCCCCGAACCAGTCGGGGCGTCAGATCGTGCGGCACTGCGGTTAGGTCTTCCTTGGGGCCGCCGTGGCCGTGTACTCAGTACTTAGTGGAACTGCTCTTCTTCGGTCGAACCGGTCAGCGCAGTCACGGACGAAGTGCCGCCCTGGATCACGGTGGTCATGTCGTCGAAGTAGCCGGTGCCCACTTCCTGCTGGTGCGCCACAAAGGTGTAACCCTTGGCGGCGTCAGCGAATTCCTGCTCCTGCAGCTTCACGTAGGCGGTCATGTCGTTGCGGGCGTAGTCGTGCGCCAGGTTGAACATGCTGTGCCACATGTTGTGAATGCCGGCCAGGGTGATGAATTGGTGCTTGTAGCCCATGGCAGACAGTTCACGCTGGAACTTGGCGATGGTCGCGTCGTCCAGGTTCTTCTTCCAGTTGAAAGAAGGCGAGCAGTTGTAGGACAGCAGTTGGTCCGGGTATTCCTTCTTGATGGCTTCGGCAAAGCGGCGAGCTTCGTCCAGGTCCGGCTTGGCAGTTTCGCACCAGATCAGGTCGGCGTACGGCGCGTAGGCCAGGCCGCGAGCGATCGCCTGGTCGAGACCGGCGCGCACTTTATAGAAGCCTTCCTGGGTACGTTCGCCAGTCACGAACGGCTGGTCGTACGGGTCGCAATCCGAGGTCAGCAAGTCAGCCGCGTTGGCATCGGTACGGGCCAGGATGATGGTCGGAGTGCCAGCAACGTCAGCAGCCAGACGAGCAGCCGTCAGCTTTTGAACAGCTTCCTGGGTTGGAACCAGTACCTTGCCGCCCATGTGGCCGCATTTCTTCACCGAAGCCAGTTGGTCTTCGAAGTGAACGCCGGCAGCACCCGCCTCGATCATGCTCTTCATCAGCTCGTAGGCGTTCAGAACGCCGCCGAAACCTGCCTCAGCGTCTGCAACGATCGGTGCGAAGTAGTCGATGTAGCCTTCGTCGCCCGGGCCTTTACCGGCTTTCCACTGGATCTGGTCGGCGCGGCGGAACGAGTTGTTGATGCGTTTGACCACGGTTGGCACGGAGTCCACCGGGTACAGCGATTGGTCGGGGTACATGGATTCAGCGGAGTTGTTGTCCGCTGCCACTTGCCAGCCGGACAGGTAGATCGCCTGGATGCCGGCTTTTACTTGTTGAACCGCTTGGCCGCCGGTCAGGGCGCCCATGCAGTTGACGAAATCTTTCTCTGGGCGGAAGGACGGCTTGGCACCCTGGGTGACCAGCTTCCACAGCTTCTCGGCGCCGAGTTTTGCAAAAGTGTGCTCAGGTTGAACCGAGCCACGCAGGCGGACGACGTCAGCAGCGGAATAAGCGCGGGTCACGCCTTTCCAGCGTGGGTTTTCAGCCCAATCTTTTTCAAGGGCTGCAATTTGCTGTTCGCGTGTCAGTGCCATGGGGAAAAACCTCGTCGCATAGGTCTAGGTGGAAAATTCCATTTGCCAGCCGCGCAATCGTTGCGTGGGAATGGCTGCTCGCTGACCAGAAGCTTAGGCGGTCAAGTCAGGCTTGGCGGGGAAGGCGACGGGATGAACGAGTATCGAGCGGGGGAGTTGAGCAGGTAAGGGCGAACTGCGAACGGTCTTCAGGCGTCGTGGGCCTTTGTACGATCCATCAGTGTGTTGCCGGGTTACCTGGTTAGCTTCCGTCCCTCGGGACAACTTCGTTCCAGTCGCAACCTCGTCAAACACACCTTGTGGGCGGTACAGACACGAATCGGCTCAGGTGGGTAGCTTAGAGCGACGATCCGAAGGCCCTTGCCAGGGCCCCTGATTAGCGGGAGCGAGGCCATCATGCCCATGCTTTTTTGGATCGTCAAATGTTTTGTAGTGCTTTTTTTCAAGCACTACATCTTTAGTCTAATACGACTTGCCAGTCAGTTTTTGGTGCTTCAGTTCAGGGTCTCGACTTTGACCCGCAAGGTCAGGTCATCGCGCCCCTGAGTAGAGTAGCTGCGGGTTGTAGTGGTTTTGTCGGCCTGCGTCTGGCGATTGACCCCGGCCAGGGTGATCCACTCGCCCAAGCGTCCGCTGACAGTTGTGTCGGTACTTTGCACGTTCACTACATCGGGACGTTCCTGGCTCATGCGGTCACGATTGGTACTGATGCTCAGGTGAACGGTCTCACCGGTGACGCTGGCGGTGACGTAGAAGCCCTGGGTCACGTTGCGATACTGCGTCTGGTTCTGCGGGCGGCCGTAGGCATCAGGCTGGGTGGTGGTGAGCGGCACGCTCTGGCCGACCTGGATCAGCGCAGGCACGCCTTCGCTGGCCTGGATCTGCTGGATCCCGCCGTCGCGGCTCTCGGTGCTGTAGGTGATGACCTGAGTTTGATTGTTGCCGTTGCTTTGCTGGTTGTTCTCGTTGGTGTCGACGGTGATCAGCAGGCGTTTGGAAGGCGTGTCCAGTTGCGCAAGCAAGGCGCGCAGGCCCTGGATCTTGTCGGGTTCGGCATTCACGATCAGTTGGTTGCCGTAGGCGCTGACGGTACCGTCCTTGCCGATAAAGTTCTGCGCGACGGGCAACAGCTCGGCGCTGGTGCGGTTGCTCAGGGGTACGACTTCGGTGGCAGCCATCACCGAGAAGCTGGTGGCCAGGAGCAAAGTAGTGAGCAGGGTGCGTAGGGACATGTCCGTTATCTCTGCGAGTCATTAGGCTTGATAGTGCCAGTTTGTCGGCCTGGCGGGGTGCAAGTTGAATCCTGGACGGCAAAAGGCCCTGGCATCGGTGGATGGCAGGGCCTTTTGAGGTGTTGCTGATGGCGCCTTCGCGAGCAAGCCCGCTCCCACATGTGATCGCATTCCAAGGATGTACTGGATCGAATGTGGGAGCGGGCTTGCTCGCGAAGGGCGCGGCGCGGTCTCGGATCAGCCCTCGCGCACCATATCAACGTGAGGAATCCCGACTTCCAGGAACTCATCGCTGACAATCTTGAAGCCCAGGCGCTCATAAAACGGCGCTGCGTGGACCTGTGCGCTGAGGATCTGCCGGGTCTGGCCGCGTTTCTCGGCCTCGCCGATCACGGCTTCCATCAGCTTGTCGCCGACCTTCAGGCCGCGCCAGTCCTTGAGGACTGACACACGCCCGATCTCGCCGGTAGGCAGCAGGCGTGCAGTACCGATGGGGAAGTCGCCTTCGAACGCCAGGAAATGCACCGCACCCGCGTCGTCAGCATCCCATTCCAGCTCCGGTGGAACCGATTGTTCAGCGATAAATACCGCTTCACGAATGCGCCGTATCTCGGCGATATCCTTTTGCCAGTCCGCGACACTTACGTGAATCTTATTCATCGGCAAACCCCAGGCTCCCTTGCTTGACCAGTTCCCACAGCAGGGCGCAGCCATCTTCATCCGCCAGCCATGGGCCGAGGTTGTCGATGTGCAATGCGTCGGCAGCGCAGACCAGCTTCAGCAGTTCCCGCAGCTTGCCCGGCAACAGGCGGCTCTGGCCGCTGGCGAACAGCAGCAGGTCGTCGTCCACTTCGGACCAGGCCAGGCGTGCACTTGGGTTGCGGATCAGCACGGCGCCGTCTTGCAGGCTGCCCAGCAGGTCTTCTTCTTCCACTTCCGGGCCGGCGACCAGTTCCGGGTAGCGCGGCTCGGTCATGAACTGGCCAAACCAGGTCAGCAGCATGCGCTCGTCGCTCATGTGCTCGGCCAGCAGGCTTTTCAGGCGGTCGAGGGCGTCGGCCTGGATCTGGTGCGGGTCGCTGACCGGCTGGGCGTCGGCGTCGGTGTAGCGCTCTTCGTCAGTCAGGTACTGGCTGAGGAAGTCGGTGAAGTGGGTCAGCACTTCAGCCGCGCTCGGGGCGCGGAAGCCTACGGAGTAAGTCATGCAATCATCCACGGCAACACCGCAGTGAGCCAGGCGTGGCGGCAGGTAGAGCATGTCGCCCGGTTCCAGTACCCATTCGGCGGTTTCTTCGAATTCTGCGAGGATGCGCAGGTCGGCGTGCTGCAGCAGCGGGCTTTCGGAGTTGCACATCTGGCCGATCTTCCAGTTGCGCTTGCCGGAACCTTGCAGCAGGAACACGTCGTAGTTGTCGAAGTGCGGGCCCACGCTGCCACCCGGGGCGGCGTAGCTGATCATCACGTCATCGATGCGCCAGCTCGGCAGGAAACGGAAGTTTTCCAGCAGTTCAGCCACTTCCGGCACGAACTGGTCGACGGCCTGCACCAGCAGGGTCCACTCACGCTCGGGCAGGGTGCTGAAGGCATCTTCGGCGAACGGGCCGCGACGCAACTCCCACGGGCGCTCGCCGTGTTCGATGATCAGGCGCGACTCGACTTCTTCTTCCAGCGCCAGGCCGGCCAGTTCGTCGGCGTCGATCGGGCTTTCGAAATCAGGAATGGCCTGGCGGATCAGCAGCGGTTTTTTCTGCCAGTAGTCGCGCAGGAACTCGCGTGCCGTGATGCCGCCCAGAAGTTGAAGAGGAATATCAGGATTCATGTGTAACCTATTGAAAAAAAGCACTTTTCAGACGGGAATAAAAACGCCCGGCGCTGCCGGGCGTCTCAAAGGGTCAAGCAGCTATCAGATGCGTTTGGCTTGGGCCACAGCGTTGCCGATGTAGTTAGCCGGGGTGAGCAGTTTCAGCTCAGCCTTGGCGGCGGCTGGCATGTCCAGGCCGTCGATGAAAGTTTGCAACGCTTCAGAGGTGATGCCCTTGCCGCGGGTCAGCTCTTTGAGCTTCTCGTACGGGTTTTCGATGTTGTAGCGGCGCATCACGGTCTGGATCGGCTCGGCCAGGACTTCCCAGCAAGCGTCCAGGTCAGCGGCGATCTTCTGCGCGTTGAGCTCCAGTTTGCTGATGCCTTTGAGGCTGGCTTCGTACGCGATCACGCTGTGAGCAAAGCCCACGCCGAGGTTGCGCAGTACGGTGGAGTCGGTCAGGTCGCGCTGCCAGCGGGAGATCGGCAACTTGCTGGCCAGGTGCTGGAACAGGGCGTTGGCGATACCGAGGTTGCCTTCGGAGTTTTCGAAGTCGATCGGGTTGACCTTGTGCGGCATGGTCGACGAACCGATTTCACCGGCGATGGTGCGCTGCTTGAAGTAGCCCAGGGAGATGTAGCCCCAGATATCGCGATCGAAGTCGATCAGGATGGTGTTGAAGCGCGCAATCGCATCGAACAGCTCGGCGATGTAGTCGTGAGGTTCGATCTGCGTGGTGTACGGGTTGAAGCCCAGGCCCAGCTCGTCTTCGATGAAGGCGCGGGCGTTTTCTTCCCAGTCGATCTCAGGGTAGGCCGACAGGTGGGCGTTGTAGTTGCCTACGGCGCCGTTGATCTTGCCCAGCAGCGGCACGGCGGCCACTTGAGCGATCTGGCGCTCCAGGCGGTACACCACGTTGGCCAGTTCTTTACCCAAAGTGGTCGGCGAAGCCGGCTGGCCGTGGGTGCGCGACAGCATCGGTACGTCGGCGAAACGGATAGCCAGTTCGCGGATGGCTTTGGCAGTCTGGCGCATCAGTGGCAGCATCACGTCATCACGGCCTTCGCGCAGCATCAGGGCGTGGGACAGGTTGTTGATGTCCTCGCTGGTGCAGGCAAAGTGGATGAACTCGCTGACTTTGGCCAGTTCCGGCAGCTTGGCCGCTTGCTCTTTGAGCAGGTACTCGATGGCTTTAACGTCGTGGTTGGTGGTGCGCTCGATCTCTTTGACACGCTCGGCGTGCTCCAGAGCGAAGTTTTCCGCCAGGGCGTTCAGCACCGCGTTGGCTTCGGCGGAGAACGCCGGCACTTCGCTGATGCCAGGGTGAGCGGCCAGGCGCTGGAGCCAGCGCACTTCAACCAGAACACGAGCACGGATCAAGCCGTATTCGCTGAAAATAGGGCGCAGGGCCTGGGTTTTGCCGGCGTAGCGGCCGTCAACAGGGGAAACCGCAGTGAGCGAAGAAAGCTGCATGGGGTGTTCTCGGACAGTCGGGCAACGAAATGGGGCGCGTATCATACATGAAAAAATCCGCCGGTCCGTTGCCAACTGACCGGCGTATTACGCGTGGGGCTATAAAAAAATCGGTTGCTGCGACTTATTCGTTGCGCATCAACGGGTAAAGCTCTTTCAGCAATTTGCGACGGCTGACGACCAGTTGCCAGCGATGACCGCCCAACTGGCGCCACAACCGCGCCGAACGAATACCGGCCAGCAGCAGCGCGCGGATTTTCGAGGCGTTGTTCGGTTGTTGCAGGTTGCGCATGTCGCCGTGCACCTGGATCCGCTGGCGCAATGTGCTCAGGGTGTCCTGATACAGCGCGCCACAGGCAGCGATCACGTTTTCGTGGGCCGGGCCGAAATGTTCGACCTGAGACTGAATCTGCGGCAGGCGCTTGCCGATGGTTTCCAGCAAGTCGTCGCGCTTGGCCAATTGGCGCTCGAGGCCGAGCATCGACAGGGCGTAGCGCAGTGGCTCGCGCTGCAAGGTGCTCGGGTCGCGCTCGAGGGCGCCGACCAGCGCGCGATAACCTTCACGCAGGGCCAGGTCGTCGCCGCCGTACACTTCCAGGGTGTCCTTCGGGTCGCGGATCAGCAGGCTGCCGAGCATGCAGGTCAGGCCTGCCTCGGTGACCTGGCCGGTCTTGGCGATCTTGTCCACCAGCACCGCGGCGAGAAACACGCCGCCCAGTGCCGTCAATTGCTCCTGGGTCGGGCTCATGCCTTGCTGCTCCAGGGTTCGGCAACTTCGATCACGCCGCCCCCCAGGCAAATCTCTCCGTCGTAGAACACTACCGATTGGCCCGGCGTTACGGCGCGCTGCGGGTCGTCGAAGGTGGCGCGATAGCCGGTGGCGGTTTTTTCCAGGGTGCAGGGTTGGTCGCTCTGACGATAGCGAACCTTGGCGGTCAGGCGGCGCGGGCTGCTGAGGTCCACCGGGTTGACCCAGTAGATGTCCGAAGCAAGCAGGGCGCGGGAGAACAGCCATGGGTGGTCATTGCCCTGGCCCACGATCAGTTCGTTGTGTTCCAGGTCCTTGACCAGCACGTACCACGGCTCTTCACCCGCGTCTTTCAGGCCGCCGATGCCCAGGCCCTGGCGCTGGCCGATAGTGTGGTACATCAGGCCGTGGTGACGGCCGATGATTTCGCCTTCGGTGGTCTTGATCTCGCCCGGTTGCGCCGGCAGGTATTGCTTGAGGAAGTCGCTGAAACGGCGCTCGCCGATAAAGCAGATCCCGGTGGAGTCTTTCTTCTTGGCGGTGGCCAAGCCGTGTTTTTCCGCAATTGCGCGCACTTCGGGCTTTTCCAGTTCGCCCACCGGGAACAGGGTCTTGGCGATCTGTTCGCCGCCGACGGCGTGCAGGAAGTAGCTCTGGTCCTTGTTGGCGTCCAGGCCCTTGAGCAGTTCGGTGCGGCCATCGATGTCGCGACGGCGCACGTAGTGGCCAGTGGCGATCAGGTCGGCACCGAGGATCATCGCGTAGTCGAGGAACGCCTTGAACTTGATCTCGCGGTTACACAGGATGTCCGGGTTCGGCGTACGACCGGCCTTGTATTCGGCCAGGAAGTGCTCGAACACGTTGTCCCAGTACTCGGCGGCGAAGTTGGCGGTGTGCAGCTTGATGCCGATTTTGTCACAGACGGCCTGGGCATCCGCCAGGTCGTCCATGGCGGTGCAATATTCCGTTCCATCGTCTTCTTCCCAGTTCTTCATGAACAGGCCTTCCACCTCATAACCCTGCTCCATGAGCAGAACGGCGGAAACGGAAGAATCCACGCCGCCGGACATACCGACGATGACGCGCTTCTTTTGTGTGTCAGAAGGGGCTGGATCACGCATAGGATTTCAACGGGTGTCTTTAAAAAGGACGCGATTCTAGCAGGCTCGCGTCTGCAAGGCTAAAGAGAAGGGCGGATCAATTCGAGGCTGTGGCGTTGGCCGGCCAGATAATCGTCGATACAGCGGATAATCAGCTCGCTGCGCCAGTCTTCGCGCACGGCCATCAATTCGTCACGGGTCAGCCAGCGGGCGCGCAGGATGCCGTCGTCCAGTTGGTAGTCCGGGTGGTGTTTCAGGGCCTTGGCGATGAAGCACACGCGCTGATAGGTCACGCCATTGCTGGGAGCGGTGTACAGGTAAATCCCGACAATCCCGGTGGCTTCGACGTCCCAGCCGGTTTCTTCGAGGGTTTCGCGCACGGCGGCCTCGATCAGGGTTTCGTTCGGATCAAGGTGCCCGGCGGGCTGGTTCAGCACGGCGCGGCCGCCCTTGAGTTCTTCGACCATCAGGAAGCGGCCGTTGTCTTCGACGATGGTGGCGACGGTGATGTGAGGTAGCCAGGTCATAAAGTGCCTCGATTCAAGGTGTAACGCTGTCTTCAGGCGCGATTGCATTCAGTGCGGGAGCGGGCTTGCTCGCGAATACGGCGTGTCAGTTAAAGAGGTATTGACTGATCCACCGCATTCGCGAGCAAGCCCGCTCCCACATTTTGATTGGATTTCTTCAATAAAAGCGCCATGTCCAGAAACAGAAACCCCGGCACAGGGCCGGGGCTTCTTTGCATCCTTACAACCTTACACCAGCGCAGCGATTGCCGCGTTGAGGGTGTTGCTTGGGCGCATGGCCTTGCTGGTCAGCTCGGCGTTCGGCGCGTAGTAGCCACCGATGTCCACTGGCTTGCCCTGGACGGCGTTGAGCTCGGCAACGATGGTTGCCTCGTTCGCAGCCAGGGTCTTGGCCAGTTCGCCAAACTGCGCCTGCAGTGCAGTGTCTTCGGTCTGGGCGGCCAGGGCTTGAGCCCAGTACAGCGCCAGGTAGAAGTGGCTGCCGCGGTTGTCGATGTTGCCGACTTTGCGCGATGGCGACTTGTTGTTGTCGAGGAACTGGCCGGTGGCCTGGTCCAGGGTCTTGGACAGCACCAGGGCTTTCGGGTTGTTGTAGTTCACACCCAAATGCTCGAGGGACGCTGCCAGGGCCAGGAACTCGCCCAGGGAATCCCAGCGCAGGAAGTTTTCTTCAACCAGTTGCTGTACGTGCTTCGGAGCCGAACCGCCGGCGCCGGTTTCGAACAGGCCGCCACCGTTCATCAGCGGCACGATCGACAGCATCTTGGCGCTGGTGCCCAGTTCCATGATCGGGAACAGGTCAGTCAGGTAGTCGCGCAGTACGTTGCCGGTCACCGAGATGGTGTCCAGGCCCTTGCGGGTGCGCTCCAGGGTGAACTTCATCGCGTCGACCGGCGCCATGATGCGGATGTCCAGGCCTTCGGTGTTGTGGTCTTTCAGGTAAGCCTGAACTTTCTCGACCACGACGCCGTCGTGCGCGCGCTGTGGGTCCAGCCAGAAAATGGCCGGGGTGTTGCTGGCGCGGGCACGGTTGACGGCCAGTTTGACCCAGTCCTGGATCGGCGCGTCTTTGGTCTGGCACATGCGGAAGATGTCGCCGGCTTCAACAGCCTGTTCCATCAGCAGGTTGCCCTTGCTGTCGGTGACGCGGACTACGCCGTCAGCCTTGATCTGGAAGGTCTTGTCGTGGGAGCCGTACTCTTCGGCTTTTTTCGCCATCAGGCCAACGTTTGGCACGCTGCCCATGGTGGTGGGGTCGAAGGCGCCGTTGGCCTTGCAGTCTTCGATGACTGCCTGGTAGATGGTCGCGTAGCAGCGATCCGGGATCACAGCCTTGGTGTCGTGCAGCTGGCCGTCGGTGCCCCACATCTTGCCGGAGTCACGGATCATCGCAGGCATCGAGGCGTCGACAATGACGTCGCTCGGCACGTGCAGGTTGGTGATGCCTTTGTCGGAGTTGACCATCGCCAGGGAAGGGCGAGCGGCGTACACCGCCTGGATGTCAGCTTCGATCTGCGCTTGCTGATCGCCAGGCAGGGCCTTGATGCGAGCGTACAGGTCGCCGATACCGTTGTTCAGGTTGAAGCCGATCTGCTCCAGCACGACAGCGTGCTTGGCCAGTGCGTCTTTATAGAACTCGGCAACGATTTGGCCGAACATGATCGGGTCGGAGACCTTCATCATGGTGGCTTTCAGGTGAACCGACAGCAGTACGCCTTGTTTCTTGGCGTCTTCGATTTCAGCGGCGATGAAGCTGCGCAGGGCTTTCTTGCTCAGCACGGCGCTGTCGATGATCTCGCCAGCTTGTACGCTGGTTTTTTCTTTCAGGACGGTAGCGGTACCGTCCTTGGCGATCAGTTCGATCTTGACGGCATCAGCGCCTTCGATCTGTACGGCTTTCTCGCTGCCGTAGAAGTCGCCGTTGCTCATGTGGGCAACGTGGGACTTGGAGTCGGCAGCCCAGGCGCCCATTTTGTGCGGGTGCTTGCGTGCGTAGTTCTTGACCGACAGCGGTGCGCGGCGATCGGAGTTGCCTTCGCGCAGTACCGGGTTCACGGCGCTGCCCTTGACCTTGTCGTAGCGTGCACGGGTTTCTTTTTCCGCGTCGGTGGTTACGGTTTCCGGGTAGTCCGGCAGGTCGAAGCCCTGGGCTTGCAGTTCCTTGATGGCGGCCTGCAGCTGAGGGGTCGAAGCGCTGATGTTCGGCAGCTTGATAATGTTGGCTTCAGGGGTTACGGCCAGGTCGCCCAGTTCGGCGAGGTGGTCCGGCACAGCCTTGGCGCCCAGTTGCTCGGGGAAGCTTGCGAGGATGCGCGCGGCCAGGGAAATGTCGCGGGTTTCCACAGCAATATCAGCGGAAGCGGTGAAGGCCTCTACGATAGGCAGCAGTGAATAGGTGGCGAGGGCTGGGGCTTCGTCGGTGAAGGTGTAGATGATCTTCGAGCGGGTGGGCATATTCGGATTAACTCTCTTCTTTGCTGAAAGCATGCGCAGAAACTCGAGATGCGCCGGGTAAAGCGCGTTCGTTCAAAGTCATCCATGAGCGAAATGTCGAAGTTTCTTCGCGGTGATGTTGGGTTGCATCAGTCGAGCGTCAAGCGGGTGGACTATTGTAATAGTCCGGCTTTTCGGGCGGAGGGCATCAATGTAGAGCGGTCGGCCGTCGTGACTCTTTGGTCAGCGGCGGCATTATACATAGGTCGCTATGCTTACGCCGAGCCTTCATACAAAAGGTGTGTCGTCCATTGGTCTAAAGGTCGCAGGCAGCGGGGTACGCCCAAAGTCGCATGAGGTGCTCAAGATTGGCGCTTTTCCCTTTGCTTTCAAGCTTGTAGGCCACTAAATGTGCTGTTTTCGACGCAAATGTGCAGGCCCTGAGGTTTCAGTCCTCATTTATCTGGAGTAGGCTCGAACGCAGCCAGATGTTCAATCCATAGATGGAGTTCAGCATGGGATACAAGAAGATTCAGGTTCCGGCAGTCGGCGACAAAATCACCGTCAATCCAGACCATTCTCTCAATGTTCCTGACAACCCGATCATCCCCTTCATTGAGGGTGACGGTATTGGCGTCGACATCAGCCCGGTGATGATCAAGGTTGTCGATGCAGCTGTTAACAAGGCTTATGGCGGCAAGCGCAAGATCTCCTGGATGGAGGTTTATGCCGGCGAAAAGGCCACTCAGGTTTACGACCAGGACACCTGGCTGCCCCAGGAAACCCTGGATGCGGTCAAGGACTACGTGGTTTCCATCAAGGGCCCGCTGACCACCCCGGTCGGTGGCGGCATTCGTTCGCTGAACGTGGCCCTGCGTCAACAGCTCGACCTTTATGTGTGCCTGCGCCCGGTGCGCTGGTTCGAAGGCGTGCCGAGCCCGGTCAAGAAGCCAGGCGATGTGGACATGACCATCTTCCGTGAGAACTCCGAGGACATTTACGCCGGTATCGAGTGGAAGGCTGGCTCCCCGGAAGCGATCAAGGTCATCAAGTTCCTGAAAGAAGAGATGGGCGTCACCAAGATCCGTTTCGACCAGAATTGCGGGATCGGCATCAAGCCGGTGTCCCTGGAAGGCACCAAGCGCCTGGCGCGCAAAGCTCTGCAATATGTTGTGGATAACGACCGCGACTCGCTGACCATCGTGCACAAAGGCAACATCATGAAGTTCACCGAAGGTGCCTTCAAGGAATGGGCCTACGAAGTGGCGGCTGAAGAATTTGGCGCGACCCTGCTCGATGGCGGGCCGTGGATGCAATTCAAGAACTCGCGCACCGGCAAGAATGTGGTGGTCAAGGATGCAATTGCCGACGCCATGCTCCAGCAGATCCTGCTGCGCCCGGCGGAATATGACGTGATCGCTACGCTTAACCTTAACGGTGACTACCTGTCCGACGCCCTGGCGGCGGAAGTGGGCGGCATCGGTATTGCGCCGGGTGCCAACCTGTCCGACACCGTGGCCATGTTCGAAGCCACCCACGGTACCGCGCCGAAGTATGCCGGCAAGGACCAGGTCAACCCGGGTTCGCTGATCCTGTCGGCGGAAATGATGCTGCGTCACATGGGCTGGACTGAAGCGGCCGACCTGATCATCAAGGGCACCAACGGTGCGATTTCGGCCAAAACTGTGACTTATGATTTCCATCGCTTGATGGACGGCGCCAAGTTGCTGTCTTCGTCCGCCTTCGGGGATGCGCTGATTTCGCATATGTAGACTTATAGGCAGGCATAAAAAAACCGGCCTTGATGGCCGGTTTTTTTTAGAACGTTTGCTCAGCGGCTGATCAGGCCGACTGTTTTTCTGATTTTTGAGCGACGTCTTCTTTGGCGGTGCCTAGGCTGACGGGCGCGCCGATATTCACCGCATGCAAGCCTTTGGGTCCCTGAATGATTTCGAAGGAAACCGGTTGCCCTGCCTTCAGAGTCTTGTAGCCATCCATTTGGATTGCCGAGTAATGCGCAAAAAGGTCGTCTTCCTTGCCGTCTTCATTAATGAAGCCGTAACCCTTGGCATTGTT
Organism: Pseudomonas sp. AN3A02; assembly: GCF_011765255.1. Lineage (NCBI taxonomy): Bacteria > Pseudomonadati > Pseudomonadota > Gammaproteobacteria > Pseudomonadales > Pseudomonadaceae > Pseudomonas > Pseudomonas sp. AN3A02. Next base: position 2,019,506 of record NZ_JAARNI010000001.1, on the reverse strand, counting down.
GAACCATTTGACCTTACCGCTTGCCATGCCCATATCCCTCTGCACCAGACTCCATCACTGGAGTATCATCCAGTTTATCCGTCCTAACCCGAATAAATAAGGTTGACTGCGCGGACCTTTTTTACCCACTGTGGGTTCTATTGGTTGTAACACTGATTTGCCGATAGTCAAGGCGACCAGTCGGTCAGAGTTGAAAATCTGACAGGCCGCCCCCACCACTGTATTTGAACCACTGACGAACCTTTCTTTCCATGCATGCAATCAGCCAGATTCGACTAACATTCAATCAGGATCGCCCGACTCTCCATAAAGATCATCCGGATGGTCATGAAGACGACGATGGTTCTGCAGGCATTGCTGTTCAGGAGGCCAAGCCTGCTTTACAGGCGCCGCCGATGTACAAGGTGGTTTTGTTCAACGATGACTACACACCGATGGATTTCGTCGTCGAAGTGCTCGAGGTGTTTTTTAACCTGAACCGCGAGTTGGCGACCAAGGTAATGCTGGCCGTTCACACAGAAGGACGGGCAGTATGTGGAGTGTTTACCCGCGACATCGCCGAGACAAAGGCCATGCAGGTCAACCAGTACGCCAGGGAAAGCCAGCATCCGCTACTCTGTGAAATCGAGAAGGACGGTTAACTCCGACCACTTGGGTATGAGGTGAAGCTATGTTAAACCGCGAGCTCGAAGTCACCCTCAATCTTGCCTTCAAGGAGGCCCGTTCGAAGCGTCATGAATTCATGACCGTCGAACACCTGCTGCTGGCACTTTTGGATAACGAAGCTGCCGCCACCGTACTGCGTGCGTGTGGTGCCAATCTCGACAAACTCAAGCATGACCTGCAGGAGTTTATCGACTCCACCACGCCGTTGATCCCCGTTCATGACGAGGACCGCGAGACCCAACCTACCCTGGGCTTCCAGCGGGTACTGCAGCGTGCCGTTTTCCACGTACAGAGCTCCGGCAAGCGCGAAGTCACAGGGGCCAATGTGCTCGTGGCGATCTTCAGCGAGCAGGAAAGCCAGGCCGTATTCCTGCTCAAGCAGCAAAGCGTTGCCCGTATTGATGTCGTCAACTACATCGCCCATGGCATTTCCAAAGTGCCAGGGCATGGCGATCACTCAGAAGGTGAGCAGGATATGCAGGATGACGAGGGCGGTGAGTCTTCTTCTTCGAGCAACCCGCTGGATGCCTATGCCAGCAACCTCAACGAACTGGCGCGCCAGGGGCGGATCGATCCGCTGGTAGGGCGCGAGCTGGAAGTTGAACGCGTGGCGCAGATCCTGGCGCGTCGTCGCAAAAACAACCCGCTGTTGGTCGGTGAAGCAGGCGTGGGTAAAACCGCGATTGCCGAAGGCCTGGCCAAACGCATTGTTGATAACCAGGTGCCAGACCTGCTGGCCAACAGCGTCGTCTACTCCCTTGACCTGGGCGCGCTACTCGCCGGGACCAAGTACCGTGGCGACTTCGAGAAGCGCTTCAAGGCGCTGCTCGGTGAGCTGAAAAAACGCCCGCAGGCGATCCTGTTCATTGACGAAATCCACACCATCATTGGTGCCGGTGCTGCTTCCGGTGGCGTGATGGATGCGTCGAACCTGCTCAAGCCGCTGCTGTCTTCGGGTGATATCCGTTGCATCGGTTCGACCACGTTCCAGGAATTCCGCGGGATCTTCGAAAAAGACCGTGCCCTGGCGCGCCGCTTCCAGAAAGTGGACGTGTCCGAGCCTTCGGTTGAAGACACCATCGGCATCCTGCGCGGGCTCAAGGGGCGTTTCGAAGCGCACCATGGCATCGAGTACACCGATGAGGCGCTGCGTGCAGCCGCCGAGCTGGCGTCGCGCTACATCAATGACCGGCACATGCCGGACAAGGCCATCGACGTGATCGACGAGGCGGGTGCCTACCAGCGCCTGCAGCCGGTCGAGAAGCGTGTGAAGCGCATCGACGTGCCTCAGGTCGAGGACATCGTGGCGAAGATCGCGCGTATTCCGCCAAAACACGTCAACACGTCCGACCGGGAACTGCTGCGTAACCTGGAGCGTGACCTCAAGCTGACCGTGTTTGGTCAGGATGCGGCCATCGACTCGCTGTCCACCGCGATCAAGTTGTCCCGTGCGGGCCTAAAGTCGCCGGACAAGCCGGTCGGTTCGTTCCTGTTTGCCGGGCCTACCGGTGTCGGCAAGACCGAAGCGGCGCGGCAACTGGCCAAGGCCATGGGTATCGAGCTGGTGCGTTTCGACATGTCCGAATACATGGAGCGTCACACTGTGTCGCGCCTGATCGGTGCGCCTCCGGGCTATGTCGGCTTCGACCAGGGCGGCCTGTTGACCGAGGCGATCACCAAGCAGCCACATTGCGTACTGCTGCTCGATGAAATCGAGAAGGCGCACCCGGAAGTCTTCAACCTGCTGTTGCAGGTAATGGACCACGGCACCCTGACCGACAACAACGGGCGCAAGGCGGACTTCCGCAACGTGATCGTGATCATGACCACCAACGCCGGTGCCGAAACGGCCGCGCGGGCTTCCATTGGCTTCACTCATCAGGATCACTCTTCCGACGCCATGGAAGTGATCAAGAAGAGCTTCACGCCGGAATTCCGCAACCGTCTGGACACCATTATCCAGTTTGGTCGCCTCAGCCATGAGGTCATCAAAAGCGTGGTGGACAAGTTCCTCACCGAGCTTCAGGCGCAGTTGGAAGACAAGCGTGTGCAGCTGGAAGTTACGGACGCGGCGCGCAACTGGCTGGCAGAAGGTGGCTACGATGCGGCAATGGGCGCTCGGCCAATGGCTCGCCTGATCCAGGACAAGATCAAGCGCCCACTGGCGGAAGAGATCCTGTTCGGCGAACTGGCAGACCATGGTGGCGTGGTGCATATCGATCTGAAGGACGGCGAGCTGACCTTCGACTTCGAGACCACGGCTGAAATGGCCTGATAGCTGACGCAACAAAACAAAAAGGCGCCGAGAGGCGCCTTTTTGCTGTCTTGGAACTGATGGAGATCAAATGTGGGAGCGGGCTTGCTCGCGAATGCGGTGTGCCAGTCGACACAATCAATAACTGACACCCCGCATTCGCGAGCAAGCCCGCTCCCACAAGGGATTTCTGGTCTCAGGTAAATAGCGCACACACAAAAACGCCCGGCATAACCGGGCGTCTTGTATTGACTTGATTAACGGGCGCGGTAAGTGATGCGCCCTTTGCTCAGGTCATAGGGCGTCAGTTCGACGCGCACTTTGTCACCGGTAAGAATACGGATGTAATTCTTGCGCATCTTGCCGGAGATATGCGCGGTTACGACGTGCCCATTTTCCAACTCCACACGAAACATGGTGTTGGGCAGGGTGTCGACGACAGTGCCTTCCATTTCGAAGCTGTCTTCTTTCGACATGCAGTAAAGCCCTCGGTATCCAGTGAATGGCCCGGTGCAACTGCGCCAGGCAAAAGCGGCGTGCATTGTGCCCGAAAAAGGGTGTTTAAGCCAAGAGGTTCTAGTTCAAGGTGACCCATCTTTGGTTAATTAACAGCTCAATGGGCCGATATTGGGTCTTGTAGTTCATCTTTTTGCAGTTTTTTATCCAGTATCCGAGGTACACCGCCTCCAATTCCATGCGCAGGGCTTCGCCGATTTGCCACAGGATCGCAAAGCGTCCCAAGCTGCGCCGCTCCTCGCTAGGCTCATAAAAGGTGTAGACCGCCGACAGGCCATTGGGCAGCAGGTCGGTGACGGCTACCGCCACCAGGCGTCCCTCAAGGCGAAACTCGTAGAAGCGTGAGAAGGGCAGGTCGCGCACCAGGAAGGTGGAAAACTGGTCGCGGCTGGGCGGGAACATGTCGCCGTCGGCGTGGCGCTGCTCGATGTAGCGCTGGTAAAGGTCGAAGTATTCTTCGCTGAAACCCGGTTTGGCGGCGGTGACGGTCAGGTCGGCATTGCGCTTGAGGATGCGTTTCTGATTACGGTCCGCCAGGAACTGCGCCACCGGGATACGCGCCGGTACGCAGGCGTTGCAGTTCTGGCAGTGGGGCCGGTAAAGGTGGTCGCCGCTGCGCCGGAAGCCCATTTCCGACAAATCGGCATACACATGCACGTCCATCGGCTGGCTGGGGTCGAGGAACAGCGTGGTGGCCTGCTCATCGGGCAGATAGCTGCAAGAGTGGGGTTGAGTGGCATAAAACTTCAAACGCGCCAGCTCGGTCATGATCAACCCTCGGATAAGCTTTGAAATAAGTGTAAGCCAGGTGCGGGGAAGTCGCCTAGGAAACCCATGGCGCAGAGCTGGTTTGGTCCAAATGGTCGCGCAGGTAGTTGGCAAAGTCGCTGCGGGGAATGGCGCGGGCGCCGAGGCTGTGCAGGTGGTCGGTGGGCATTTGGCAGTCGATCAGCACAAAGCCCCATGCCTGTAATTGCCTGACCAGGGTGGCGAAGCCGAATTTGGAGGCGTTGTCGGCGCGACTGAACATTGACTCGCCGAAAAACAACTGGCCCATCGCCAGGCCGTACAAGCCGCCGACCAGTTCGCCTTCGTCCCAGACTTCCACCGAATGCGCATAGCCGCGCTGGTGCAGCTGCAGGTAGGCACTCTGCATGGCTTCGGTGATCCAGGTGCCGTCGGCATAACTGCGCGGCGCCGCGCAGGCCTGGATGACGGCGGCGAAATCCTGGTCAAAGGTCACCGTATAACGCTGCTGGCGCAACAGTTTGCCGAGGCTGCGGGAAACATGCAGCTCGTCGGGGAACAGCACGGTGCGCGGGTCGGGCGACCACCAGAGGATTGGCTGGCCCTCCGAGAACCAGGGAAAGCAGCCATGGCGATAGGCCTGGATCAAGCGGTCGGCCGACAGGTCGCCACCGGCGGCGAGCAGGCCATTGGGTTCGCGCATGGCTTTGGCCAGCGGTGGAAACGTCAGGGTGTTGCGTTGTAACCAGGTCAGCATGGCATCCAGGCTTACGGAAGGGGAGGGCGGTAACGGCGATGTTGCCCGTTGCAAGAGCTGTGATTATTGTCGACGAAACGCTCTGGGGCTACCCCGAACATGGGATCGGTGCAGATAAGCATGAACGGGTGTTTCTGCAACTCTATGCCGGGGCCGTGGTCGTAATCGCGTACGTCGGTCGGCAAGCTAGCCTGGATTGGCAAAAACGGCTCATAAGCCTTTGTCAGTAAAGACAATGCATGCTCAAATTGAGCGTTATGAAACCGAGCACTGACTATGCTGTGTAACGTAGGGGCAAGTGCGTGGCATAGCGCACACAAATCCGTACAATGCGGCCATTCAGGCGTTATCGCCGTTTCATGAATCAGTTGCAGAGTGTTAAAAGTAGCTTCACTGGCACTCGTTCATTTTTTACCTGCTCGGATTGAGCAGTATTTTGCAGTCATTAATAGATGGACGCGCTAAAGGCGCAGGAAAAGACCCGTTTTGAAGAAATCCGCCGCAACACCTAAAGCCGCAGTCGTGCCCGCCTGGCGCCAGCACCTGCACTATCGACTCAAGGAAGGCGCACTGATCGCCATCGGCGCCCTGTGCCTGTTCCTGATGATGGCCTTGCTCACCTATGGCAAGGACGATCCAGGCTGGAGCCACAACAGCAAGATCGAAGACGTGCAGAACTTCGGTGGCCCGGCCGGCTCCTACAGCGCCGATATCCTGTTCATGGTGTTGGGTTATTTCGCCTATATCTTCCCGTTATTGCTGGCCATCAAGACCTGGCAGATCTTCCGTCAGCGTCATGAGCCATGGCAGTGGAGCGGCTGGCTGTTCTCCTGGCGCCTGATCGGCCTGGTGTTCCTTGTACTGTCGGGCGCCGCCCTGGCCCACATCCATTTCCACGCACCTACCGGTTTGCCGGCCGGTGCCGGCGGCGCGTTGGGCGAAAGCCTAGGCGACCTGGCCCGCAGGAGCCTGAACATCCAGGGAAGCACCCTGATGTTTATCGCGCTGTTCCTGTTTGGCCTCACCGTGTTTACCGACCTGTCCTGGTTCAAGGTCATGGACGTGACCGGCAAGATCACCCTCGACCTGCTCGAACTGTTCCAGGGCGCCGCCAATCGCTGGTGGTCGGCCCGGGTTGATCGCAAGCGCATGGTTGCGCAGTTGCGTGAGGTCGATACCCGCGTCAATGAGGTGGTGGCCCCGAGCACGCCGGACCGACGTGAACAAGCCAAGGTCAAGGAACGCCTGATCGAACGCGAACAGGCCCTGACCAAGCACATGTCGGACCGCGAGAAGCAGGTGCCGCCGGTGATCGCACCGGCGCCGCCCAAAGCGCCCGAGCCAAGCCACCGCGTGCAGAAAGAGAAACAGGCGCCGTTGTTTGTCGACAGCGCCGTGGAAGGCACCTTGCCGCCGATCTCGATTCTCGACCCGGCGGAAAAGAAACAGCTCAACTACTCCCCTGAATCCCTGGCGGCCGTCGGCCACCTGCTGGAAATCAAGCTCAAGGAATTCGGCGTCGAAGTCTCGGTGGACTCGATCCACCCGGGCCCGGTGATTACCCGCTACGAAATCCAGCCGGCTGCCGGCGTGAAGGTCAGCCGCATTTCCAACCTGGCCAAGGATCTGGCGCGTTCGCTGGCCGTGACCAGCGTGCGGGTGGTGGAAGTGATTCCGGGCAAGACCACCGTCGGTATCGAGATTCCCAACGAAGACCGGCAGATCGTGCGCTTCTCCGAAGTGCTGTCGACCCCGGAATACGACAACTTCAAATCGCCGGTCACCTTGGCCCTGGGCCACGACATCGGCGGCAAGCCGGTGATCACCGACCTGGCGAAAATGCCTCACTTGCTGGTTGCCGGTACCACCGGTTCCGGTAAGTCGGTGGGTGTGAACGCGATGATCCTGTCGATCCTGTTCAAGTCTGGCCCGGAAGACGCCAAGCTGATCATGATCGACCCGAAAATGCTCGAGCTGTCTATCTACGAAGGCATTCCGCACCTGCTGTGCCCGGTAGTGACCGACATGAAGGACGCCGCCAACGCCCTGCGCTGGAGCGTCGCCGAGATGGAGCGCCGCTACAAGCTGATGGCGAAGATGGGCGTGCGTAACCTGTCGGGCTTCAACGCCAAGGTCAAGGAAGCCCAGGACGCCGGCACACCGCTGACCGACCCGCTGTACAAGCGCGAAAGCATTCACGACGAAGCGCCGCTGCTCACCAAGCTGCCGACCATCGTGGTGGTGGTCGACGAATTTGCCGACATGATGATGATCGTCGGCAAGAAGGTCGAAGAGCTGATCGCCCGTATCGCCCAGAAGGCGCGGGCCGCCGGTATCCACTTGATCCTGGCCACCCAGCGTCCGTCGGTGGACGTGATCACCGGCCTGATCAAGGCCAACATCCCGACTCGCATGGCGTTCCAGGTATCGAGCAAGATCGACTCCCGGACCATCATTGACCAAGGCGGCGCCGAGCAGCTGCTGGGCCACGGTGACATGCTCTACATGCCGCCGGGCACCAGCCTGCCGATCCGCGTTCACGGCGCCTTCGTCTCCGATGATGAAGTGCACCGTGTGGTGGAAGCCTGGAAACTGCGCGGCGCCCCGGAATACAACGACGACATCCTCGCAGGCGTCGAAGATGCCGGCAGCGGCTTCGACGGTGGCAGCAGCGGTGGCGACGATGATGCCGAGACCGATGCGCTCTATGACGAAGCCGTGCAGTTTGTCCTTGAAAGCCGCCGCGCCTCAATCTCTGCGGTACAGCGCAAGCTGAAGATTGGCTACAACCGTGCTGCGCGCATGATCGAAGCCATGGAAATGGCCGGCGTAGTCACCTCGATGAACACCAACGGCTCGCGCGAAGTCATCGCGCCAGCGCAGATGCGTGACTGATTACGTGCCGCGTGGCAACACGCGGCACGCCTTGTAAACGAATCTAAGAGGACTCCCATGCGTCTTATCCGCATGCTGTTGTTGCCGGCATTGGCCCTGACTGCTGTTTCGGCTCACGCTGACCCGGCTTCCGTTGCGAGCCTGACCAACCTGCTGGACAAATCAAAGACCCTGAGCGCGCGCTTCTCCCAGTTGACCCTGGACGGTGGCGGCACTCAATTGCAGGAAACCGCCGGCGAAATGGCCGTGCAGCGTCCTGGGCTGTTCTACTGGAAAACCGACGCGCCAAACGAGCAGACCATCGTTTCCGACGGCCAGAAAGTCACCCTGTGGGACCCGGACCTGGAGCAGGCGACCATCAAGAAGCTTGATCCGCGCCTGAGCCAGACCCCGGCGTTGCTGTTGTCGGGCGATGTGTCGCAGATCAGCCAGAGTTTTGATATCACCTCCAAGCAGGCCAGCAACGTCATCGACTTCACGCTGAAGCCGAAATCCAAGGACACGCTGTTCGACAGCCTGCGCCTGTCGTTCCGCAACGGCGTGATCAACGACATGCAGTTGGTGGACAGCGTCGGCCAACGCACCAATATCCTGTTCACCGGGGTCAAGGCCAACGAGCCGGTGGCCGCGTCCAAGTTCAAGTTCGACATCCCGAAGGGTGCCGACGTGATCCAGGAATAAACTGCCTAGAGGTTTCAAACGCTGCCCATGGACCTGTTTCGAAGTGACCCGATTGCTCAGCCTCTGGCGGCGCGCCTGCGTTCGACCAACCTGGACGAGTACGTCGGGCAAGAACACCTGCTCGCTCGCGGCAAGCCATTGCGCGAAGCCCTGGAGCAGGGTGCGCTGCACTCGATGATTTTCTGGGGGCCGCCGGGCGTGGGTAAAACCACCCTGGCGCGGCTCCTGGCGAAAGTCTCGGATGCCCACTTCGAAACGGTTTCGGCGGTGCTGGCCGGGGTCAAGGAAATCCGTCAGGCGGTGGAAGTCGCCAAGCAGCAGGCCGGGCAATACGGCAAGCGCACCATCCTGTTTGTCGACGAAGTGCATCGCTTCAACAAGTCGCAGCAGGATGCGTTCTTGCCGTATGTCGAAGACGGCACGCTGATCTTTATTGGCGCTACCACCGAAAACCCGTCCTTTGAATTGAACAACGCCTTGCTGTCCCGGGCGCGTGTCTATGTGCTCAAAAGTCTTGATGAAGCAGCGATGCAAAAGCTGTTGCAGCGCGCGCTGAGCGAAGACAAGGGCTTGGGCAAGCGCCAACTGAGTGTCAGCGAGGAAGGCTTCAAGATTCTGCTGACCGCGGCTGACGGTGACGGTCGACGTTTTCTCAATCTGCTGGAGAACGCCTCCGACCTCGCCGAGGACGGCAGCGAGATCGGCGTCGATTTGCTGCAAAGCCTTTTGGGCGACACCCGCCGGCGTTTCGACAAGGGCGGTGAAGCGTTCTACGACCAGATTTCCGCGTTGCACAAGTCGGTGCGCGGCTCTAATCCCGACGGCGCGCTGTATTGGTTTGCGCGGATGATCGACGGCGGTTGCGACCCGCTGTACCTGGCCCGGCGCGTGGTGCGTATGGCCAGTGAAGACATCGGCAATGCCGACCCGCGGGCGCTGAGCCTGTGCCTGGCCGCCTGGGAAGTGCAGGAACGCCTGGGCAGCCCGGAAGGCGAGTTGGCGGTGGCCCAGGCCATCACCTATCTGGCCTGCGCGCCGAAAAGCAACGCGGTGTACATGGGCTTCAAGTCCGCCCTGCGTGCTGCCGCCGAGCATGGCTCCCTGGAAGTGCCGCTGCACCTGCGCAATGCGCCGACCAAGCTGATGAAGCAGCTTGGCTACGGCGATGAATACCGCTACGCCCACGATGAGCCGGACGCCTATGCGGCTGGCGAAGATTACTTCCCGGATGACCTTGAGCCGCAGCCTTTCTACCAGCCGGTGCCGCGTGGCCTGGAGCTGAAGATTGGCGAAAAGCTCAATCACCTCGCTCAACTTGACCGGCTCAGTCCGAAACAGCGGAGAAAGTAGTGCTCAGAACGATTCTTGCCGTGTCCGTGGCCGGCATCGCTGGTACATTATTGCGTTTCGCCACCAGCACCTGGGTCAGCGCCAACTGGCCGAAGCATTTTTATGCGGCGACCCTGGCGGTCAACCTGGTGGGCTGTTTGATCATCGGCTTGTTGTACGGGTGGTTTCTGCTTCGCCCGGAAGTGCCGATTGAGATTCGTGCCGGCTTGATTGTCGGCTTTGTAGGCGGTCTGACGACCTTTTCATCCTTTTCACTGGACACGCTGCGACTGCTGGAAAGCGGGCAGGCACCGGTCGCCTTCGGGTACCTGGCCATCAGCGTGTTCGGCGGGCTGCTCGCCACCTGGGCTGGCCTGTCCTTGACCAAACTTTGATAAACGAGAGACCGACATGCTCGATTCCAAACTGTTACGTAGCAACCTTCAGGACGTAGCGGACCGCCTGGCATCCCGTGGCTTTGCCTTGGATGTTGCGCGCATCGAAGCGCTGGAAGAACAGCGTAAGACCGTCCAGACCCGCACGGAAGCACTGCAGGCTGAGCGTAATGCGCGTTCCAAATCCATCGGTCAGGCCAAGCAGCGCGGCGAAGACATCGCGCCATTGATGGCGGACGTCGAGCGTATGGCTGGCGAGTTGGCTTCCGGCAAAGTCGAGTTGGACGCGATCCAGACCGAACTGGACTCGATCCTGCTGGGCATCCCGAACTTGCCGCACGAATCCGTGCCGATTGGCGAAGACGAAGACGGCAACGTCGAAGTCCGTCGCTGGGGCACGCCAAAAGCCTTCGATTTCGAGATCAAGGACCACGTCGCCCTGGGCGAATTGACCGGTGGCCTGGATTTCGAAACGGCGGCCAAAATGTCCGGCGCGCGCTTTGCCTTGCTGCGCGGCCCGATCGCGCGCATGCACCGTGCCCTGGCGCAGTTCATGATCAACCTGCACACCGGCGAACACGGCTACGAAGAGGCTTACACCCCGTACCTGGTTCAGGCGCCGGCGTTGATGGGTACCAGCCAACTGCCGAAGTTCGAGGAAGACCTGTTCAAGATCAGCCGCGATGGCGAAGCCGATCTGTACCTGATCCCGACCGCCGAAGTGTCGCTGACCAACATCGTGGCCGGGGAAATCCTCGATGCCAAGCAACTGCCGATCAAGTTTGTCGCCCACTCGCCGTGCTTCCGCAGTGAAGCCGGTGCATCGGGTCGCGATACGCGCGGCATGATCCGCCAGCACCAGTTCGACAAGGTCGAGATGGTGCAGGTTGTCGAGCCTTCGACGTCCATGGAAGCGCTGGAAGGCCTGACCGCCAACGCCGAACGCGTCCTGCAACTGCTGGAGTTGCCGTACCGCGTTCTGGCGCTGTGCACCGGCGACATGGGTTTCAGTGCCGTGAAGACTTACGACCTGGAAGTGTGGGTGCCGAGCCAGGACAAATACCGCGAGATTTCGTCGTGCTCCAACTGCGGTGATTTCCAGGCCCGTCGCATGCAGGCGCGTTTCCGTAACCCGGAAACCGGCAAGCCTGAGCTGGTCCACACCCTCAACGGTTCGGGCCTGGCGGTAGGCCGTACCTTGGTGGCCGTGCTGGAAAACTACCAGCAGGCTGACGGTTCGATCCGCGTACCTGACGTGCTCAAGCCTTACATGGCGGGCGTTGAGGTCATCGGCTAAATGGAATTTCTGCCGCTGTTTCATAACCTGCGCGGCAGTCGTGTGTTGGTCGTCGGTGGCGGGGAGATTGCCTTGCGCAAATCCCGGCTGCTGGCCGACGCCGGCGCGTTGTTGCGGGTGGTTGCTCCCCAGATTGAAGACCAGTTGCGTGAACTGGTGCAGGGCAGTGGCGGTGAACTGATTTTGCGCGGATATCAGGAGGCCGACCTCGACGGTTGCACCCTGATCATCGCCGCGACCGACGACGAGCCGTTGAACGCGCAAGTGTCCAGCGATGCCCGGCGCCGTTGCGTACCGGTCAATGTGGTGGATGCGCCAGCCTTGTGCAGCGTGATCTTCCCGGCGATTGTCGACCGTTCGCCTTTGGTGATCGCAGTGTCCAGCGGCGGCGATGCGCCGGTGCTGGCACGCTTGATTCGCGCCAAGCTTGAAACCTGGATTCCTTCGACTTACGGCCAACTGGCCGGGTTGGCGGCGCGGTTTCGCAGCCAGGTCAAAGGCTTGTTCCCGGATGTGCAGCAACGTCGCGCGTTCTGGGAAGAGGTCTTTCAAGGCCCGATTGCTGATCGGCAACTGGCCGGGCAGGGCGATGAAGCCGAGCGTTTGCTGGTGGAGAAAATCAACGGCGCGCCGCCTCACGCACCGGGCGAAGTCTACCTGGTGGGCGCAGGCCCGGGTGATCCGGACCTGCTGACCTTCCGCGCCTTACGCTTGATGCAACAGGCCGATGTAGTGCTGTACGACCGCCTGGTGGCGCCTGCGATTCTTGAGTTATGCCGTCGCGATGCCGAGCGGGTGTATGTCGGCAAGCGTCGCGCCGACCATGCCGTGCCGCAAGACCAGATCAACCAGCAACTGGTGGACCTGGCCAAGCAAGGCAAACGCGTGCTGCGGCTCAAGGGTGGCGATCCGTTCATCTTCGGGCGTGGTGGTGAAGAGATTGAAGAGCTGGCGGCCCATGGCATCCCGTTCCAGGTGGTGCCAGGTATTACGGCGGCCAGTGGCTGCGCGGCGTATGCCGGTATTCCACTGACCCACCGAGACTATGCGCAATCGGTTCGCTTCATTACCGGGCACTTGAAGGACGGGACTTCGGACCTGCCATGGAGTGACCTGGTGGGGCCGTCGCAAACCCTGGTGTTCTACATGGGGTTGATCGGGTTGCCGATCATCTGCGAACAGCTGATCCAGCATGGCCGCTCGCCGGATACACCGGCGGCGTTGATCCAGCAGGGCACTACGTCTAACCAGCGGGTGTTTACCGGCACCCTGGCTGATTTGCCACGCATGGTGGCGGAGCATGAAGTTCATGCACCGACACTGGTGATTGTGGGAGAAGTGGTGCAGTTGCGTGAGAAGCTGAAGTGGTTTGAAGGCGCTCAGTCGCAAGTCTGACAAGCGCGACACATTCCAACTGTAGGAGCGAGCTTGCTCGCGAAGGTCGTCAACGATAACGCGCTCATTCTGAATGAACGCGGTACCCTTGAGTTTTTCGCGAGCAAGCTCGCTCCTACAGGGCTTGGGTCAACTCCAGACGCCTTTCCCGCTCAACCGGTCTCGGTCATGAGCGGCATCAAACGCCTGTAAAGGCCCCTTCGGCACAATCCCCGTCGGATTAATCGTGCGGTGACTGGCGTAGTAATGCCCCTTGATGTGGGCAAAATCCACCGTCTCGGCAATCCCCGGCCACTGATACAGCTCCCTTAGCCAGTTCGACAAGTTCGGATAATCCGCAATCCGCCGCAGGTTGCATTTGAAGTGGCTGTAGTACACCGCATCAAACCGAATCGCCGTGGTGAAAAGCCTTACATCGGCTTCCGTCAGGTATTCCCCGGCCAGGTAACGATGCTCACCCAAGTGCTGCTCAAGGTGATCCAACTCGGCGAACACATCATCAAATGCCGCTTCATACGCCTTTTGCGACGTGGCAAAGCCTGCGCGATATACGCCATTGTTCACGGCGGGATAGATCCGGTCGTTCAGTGCATCGATGGTCGAGCGCTGGGCCTCGGGATAGAAATCCAGTTGATTGCCGGTCAGTTGATTAAACGCACTGTTGAACATGCGAATAATCTCCGCCGATTCATTGCTGACAATCCGCTTGAGTTTCTTGTCCCACAACACCGGCACCGTGACACGCCCGGTGTAGTTGGCGGTGTCGGCGGTGTAGCGTTGGTGCATGTAGGTGAAGTCGTCGAGCTTGTCGCCGCTGGAGCCGTGGGCCTTGTCGAAGGTCCAGCCGTTCTCGAGCATTAACCAACTGACCACGGACACATCAATCAGGCTTTCCAGGCCTTTGAGCTTGCGCAGGATCAAGGTGCGGTGTGCCCAGGGGCAGGCGAGGGAGACGTACAGATGATAGCGACCGGCTTCGGCCGCGAAACCGCCTTCGCCGGTCGGGCCGGGTTCGCCATCGGCGGTCACCCAGTTGCGGCGTTGCGCCTGTTCCCGTTGGAAGGCGCCGTCTGCGCTACTTTCGTACCACTGGTCATGCCAGCGTCCTTCGATCAGCAAACCCATGACTGACTCCTTGGCTAATAAGCGTTGGAGTGCAGTCTAAAGGTCTGAGTTCGAACAAAAAGCGCAAAGGCTGGGGGTTAATGATCGACTAAATCGATTTGTCCCGGGCGTCCCAGTACTGCTGGGCCAGTTCAAACGCTTGCTCCCGCGTGTGGCCGAGGCCACGCAAGGCCAGGGCCATGGTGGCGATCAGTGCCAGTTGCGGGTAGCTGTCCTGCACGTCGCCGCGCCATAACGCCTTGAGGTGCTCGGGCTCCAGGGCGGCAGGTTTGACGTGGCGCTGGGCCGAGAGGGCAGGCCACTCTTCATCCCAGCTTTCGCCGCCGGTGGTGCCGTACAAGTGGCTGATGGTGTCCGGGTTGATCTCGATCTCGCCGCCGTCGCCCTTGACCACGATGGTGTTGTCGCCGAGCAAGCCGCTGGCATCGCGGTGCACGCCCTGATAGCCCGGGTGGAAGATGCTTTGCAGGCCGCAGCGAGCGCTCAACGGGTTGAGGATGCGTGCCAGGGAGTGGATCGGCGAACGTAGGCCCAACGTGTTGCGCAGGTCGATCATGCGCTGCAGTTGCGGCGCCCAATCTCCCAGCGGAATAAACGCCAGGTTGCCCTGCTCAAGGGCGGCCTCGACCTGTTGCCAGTTGCGGCACAACGGAATCTGCAAGCCTTCCAGCAATTGCTCGGTGTAGAGCCGGCCTGCCGTATGTGCGCCGCCGCCGTGCATCAAGATGCGCACACCGTTCTGTGCCAGGCACTTGGCCGCCAACAGGTACCACGGCAGGTGGCGTTTTTTACCGGCGTAAGTAGGCCAGTCGACATCCACATTGAGTGACGGTGCATTCAAGCGTTCGCGCACGGCTTCGGTGAAACCGGCGAGTTCTTCCGGGCTTTCTTCCTTGTGCCGCAACAGCATCAGGAAAGCGCCGAGTTGGGTGTCTTCGACCTTCTCGTCCAGCAGCATGCCCATGGCTTCCCGGGCTTCCTCACGGGTGAGGTTGCGGGCGCCGCGCTTGCCTTTGCCGAGGATGCGCACGAACGGCGCGAACGGGTGCTCGGCAGGGGTTTCAGTGATCAACGGGGCAAAATCAGTCATAAGCAATTCGTCGGCCTGGGCAGGCCCGCCAGCTTGGCGGCGAGTTTGGCGGGAGTGCCTTTGAACAGTCGGTTGAGATGCAGGCTGTTGCCCTTTTCCGGGCCCAGCTTCAAGGCGGTGTACTTGATCAGCGGGCGAGTGGCGGGCGACAGCTGGAATTCGCTGTAGAAGCCCCGCAGCAGTTCGAGGATTTCCCAGTGTTCCGGGGTCAGCGCCAGGTCTTCTGCGGTGGCGAGGGCGTTGGCTACGTCGCTGGACCACGCGTTCAGGTCGACGAGGTAGCCGTCCTTGTCCAGTTCGAGAGTGCGTTCGCCTACGGTCAGGGTGTTCATAGCCAGGTGTTGACCTTGTTGTAATCGATCGACAGCTGGACGAAGGCCGGGTAATCGACACTGGCGGCCCAGGCAGGCACCGCAAGATTGCGCGCCTGGCTGTCTTCGGCCAGCACAAACACCTTCAAACCCTTGGCTTGCAGGGCCTGGAAGGGCGCACTGGCGGGTTGCAGGGCGTAGACGCCATCGCCGCACAGCAGGATCGCATCCTGTGCGCCACAGAGGCGCAGGCAGCTGTCCAGTCGGCTATCGGTAAAAGGAGAGTGGGATACCACATGCAAAGTCGACATCAGAGGGTAATCACCTGGTCGTAACGGTCAATCATCTGTGAGATCTGTTCGCTGCTCAGCGGCTGCGCGTTGCCGGATGCGGTCAGGCCACGCTCGGTGAGGCTATGGCTGCAGGCAAACACATCCTCAACCCCAAACAACTCCAAAGCCTGGAGGTTGGCGCTGAGGTCTTTCTGTTGCACAGCCTTGGCGTCCTGGCTTGCGGCCAGTTGAAACACGCCGTCGTCCAGAAACAACAGGCCAATCGGCAAATCAAACGCGCCGCCAGCCAGTACGATATCCAGCGCTTCACGGGCACTGGGGCCGGACCACGGCGCCTGTCGGCTGATCACCAGCAAGGATTTCGACATGTCACGGCCCTCCGAAGCAGATCAAACGGTCAGCGGCCTGGGCGGCGTCATGCAGTTGCCCAAGCCCGGACAGCGCCCAAGGCGCCTCCAGATTCACCGCGCTGCGCTGATAGCGGGTGGCCTCTTCGGCATTCAGCACCCCACGGCGCAGGGCCGCGGCGATGCACACCACGCCATCAAGCTGATGCTCGCTGACAAACTCGCGCCACTGACGGGCGATATCCTGCTCATCCTGCGGCGCAACAATGTTGGTGGACGCGCTGTAGACGCCATCCTGATAAAAAAACAGCCGCACAATTTCATGCCCGCCGGCCAGCGCCGCTTGAGCGAACAGCAAGGCACGGCGCGAGGAGGGCGCATGGGCGGCGGAAAAAAGCGCAATCGCGAACTTCATGGAACACTCTGAAGGCAAAACCTGTGGCAATGATAAAGCCGCAGGCAACAAAAAGCCCGCCGAAGCGGGCTTTTTACATGCGGCTGCGATCAGTCGTCGCGGCTCATGATGCCGAAGATCTGCAACAGGCTGATAAACAGGTTGTAGATCGATACATACAGGCTGATGGTGGCCATGATGTAGTTACGCTCGCCACCCTGGATGATCGCGCTGGTCTGGAACAGGATGCACGCCGAGGAGAACAGCACGAAACCGGCGCTGATCGCCAATTGCAGGCCGCTGATCTGGAAGAACATGCCTGCCAGCACGGCAGCCAGCAACACGAAGAAACCGGCGGTGATGAAACCACCCAGGAAGCTCATGTCCTTGCGTGAGATCAGCACGTAAGCCGACAGACCGCCAAATACCAGGGCCGTCATGGCAAATGCCGAGCTGACCACTTCCGCGCCGCCGGCCATGCCGAGGTAACGGTTAAGGATCGGGCCGAGGATAAAGCCCATGAAACCGGTCAAGGCAAACGCCGACACCAGGCCCCAGGCCGAGTCGCGCAGCTTGTTGGTCAGGAAGAACAGACCATAGAAGCCGATCAGCACGACGAAGATATTCGGGTAGCCGACGCGCATTTGCTGGGCTACGAAGGCCATCACGCCGCTGAAAGCGAGGGTGAGAGCAAGCAAGCCGTACGTATTGCGCAGGACGCGGCTAACTTCTAGCTGCTCAGCCTGCGCGTTTCCATTCACTGCGTAATTTTGTTCGCGCATGGCGACACTCCTTCAGTTTTGAAACATTCAGTCGCAAGGATCATAACAGACGCTCTGTAACAAGCGATGGCGAGAGTTTGACAGTGTGTTTCATTCGGGTATTATGGCGCCCGCTGAGACAGGATGGGCTACGCTAATCCTGTGTTGCACAAGGGAAATTGGCAGAGTGGTTGAATGCACCGGTCTTGAAAACCGGCGAACGTTAATAGCGTTCCCAGGGTTCGAATCCCTGGTTTCCCGCCAAGATTTACTCAAGAGCCCCGCTATTGCGGGGCTTTTGCGTTTCTGGGGTTCAGGAATATTGGCAGTGAAACATCTAACCGTTTCCGCATCATTTCAGGCAGTTTTCGCAACTCTGCAAAAAGTGGGGGTCAACGGGTAGGTTTCACGATCTTACCCCTGCGCCGATAAACCCTCTCGGGTATCAGTTCACTCTGGATAAGTCAGGCGCCCAAGCCGGGCGCGCTGACTGGCGTGATTCGTTGCTGATAAAAGGCGTAATTACAGGTGGAAGTCGCCCGCAGCCTCCGGCTGGTAAAGCACTTTCTTGATCTCAATCCGTCGGGTCCGATCAGCAATTCGCCAGTCGATGGCGTCTCCCTCCTGATAGCCAAGAATGGCGGCGCCTATGTCGGAATACACGGAATGCTTTCCTGCGTTGCTGTCCGCGTCTTCAGGGTAGACCAAGGCCACTTCGAACTCTTCGTCGTCCAGTTGCAGCAACGCCCTGGAGTTCATCGTGATGACATTGCACGCCACCTGCTGCGGCTTGACGACAATGGCTCGCTCAAGCTCATGTTCGAGTTCAACAACCGCCGGGCCTTGCTCGAACGCGATTAGATCCTCGAGCCTGGCCTTGTCGATTTCAGTGATGTAGATCCTGGTGGAGTCGTCACCGGCGCCTTCGCGCAAGAACTGGAGGTAGCGCGCCGCCGTCATGGAAAATGACTTCAATGTCGGCGTTTCGCTCTCAAGCATAAAGCCGCTGCGCAGAAAGGCTTTCAGCGAGCGCGAGTTGTCGGGGTGGATCTTGGCGATGAGCTTCTTGGCCCGCATGTCGAGGAAGGCCAGTTTCATGCCTTCGCGGATCGTGCGGGCGCCAAGGTTTCGACCCCATTTGTCGCTGTCTCCGATGACCAGGACTATCTCGCAATTTGAGCCGGTCTTGATTAGACGGACAAAGCCTACCGGGGCGTCATGCCGGTCATAGGCCATAAAGAATCTGCCGCCCCGGTTGAATAGGTGAGTCAGGATCGGCAGTTGAGTCCGATCAATGACTTGCTCAATGGAGCGGGAGACATGACGCGAATCGCTCAGATAGCAGGTGATGCGTTCATCCTCTAACCAATCCATCAACGTCAGCGCGTGCGCCCGAGTAATTTCAGGGCACAGCGAAATGAAAGGCTTGTTCATCTTAACCACACTTATTTGTAAAGGATTGAAGCCCTTCATGGATAAGTCATGGCGGTTCTTCGGCAACCGGATATTTTAAGACATACCGCGAGTAATGGCGAACACGCCAGAGAGTTCCAAGAGACCACCGCTTGCTGAACCCGAACCAGTCAAGCACTCAAGCCTCGATGAAGCCGACTCGTTTTCGTCAGCCAAAGAGTCTTTAAATGTGGTCGCGAATTGACGCACAATAAAACGTGTCTTTACGGATAATTCACGACTGCATCTACAGGAACTCAGTATGATCCGCCGCTATCATCCCAGCGACATTGACCACGTCCTCAATCTTTGGCTGGTCGCTTCGATTAAGGCGCACGATTTTGTCCCTGAAGCGTTCTGGCGCGAGCAATTAGGTGCCATGCGCGATCATTACCTGCCACAAGCCGAAACCCTAATACTTGAAGAGGAAAGTCGGGTACTTGGTTTTTTGTCGTTGCATGAGAATCGTCTAGCTGCTTTGTTTGTCAGTCCTGAAGCCCAAGGACGTGGTTTAGGTCGACAGTTACTGGACGAAGCCAAGCGCTTGCGCTCGTCCCTTGAACTGAATGTCTACAGTGCCAACGACCGAGCGATAGCTTTTTATCAGGCTGGTGGCTTTTCAACGGTTGCTGAGTCGCTCGATCCAGTTACAGGCCAGCAAGAGTTCACGATGCGCTGGGGCTGCAGTTGAACAAAGTCGTCACGAAGGGCGCTTCACATAGGCGGGCGGCCTGTTTATCCAATCGAGCCGGCCGTTCCTGGCTGGCTCAAATGTAAAAATTTTTATCTGCCCTCTTGAAGTTTTCCCCGGCGAACATAAATTTTCATCACGCGACGCCGAATGCGGGTCGCGCACTTAATCACTTGGATTTAATCAGGAGATTTTGAGATGGCTACTACCCTTTCGTTGGCCCCTTTGTTCCGCCAATCCGTGGGCTTCGATCGCTTCAATGACCTGTTTGAGTCGGCGCTTCGCAGCGAGGCTCCGAACACTTATCCGCCTCACAATGTGGAAAAGCACGGTGATGACGAATATCGCATTGTCATTGCAGTCGCTGGGCTTACTGAAGCGGACCTGGATATTCAGGTCGAGAAGGGCGTTTTGACAGTCGTTGGCGACAAGCGCGAAACCGAGAAAGCAGTCACTTATCTGCACCAGGGCATCGCGCAACGAGCGTTTCGGTTGTCGTTCCGGCTGGCAGATCATATCGAGGTGCGCGGTGCTTCGATGAACAACGGGCTGTTAAGCATCGACTTGCTGCGCGTGGTTCCTGAAGAGGCCAAGCCCAAGCGCATCACGATTGGCAGCGGGAAAGAGCCCGAACTGCGTCAGGTTAGTTTGCAATAAGTCAGCGGTAACAAAAAAGGCGCTCTTGGTAGCGCCTTTTTTGTGTGTGTGGAATCAAAATGCCTGCCGAACAATACCTGGCCACGCAGAGTACCCGGTCGATCCATCAACCGGGCACTCCCGTCTGTTTAGAAGATATTCAACGGATACTCCGTAATCAGCCGCGTCTGCACCAAATGCCCCCCGGTGGACGCATCGCCATCGTGCCAAGCTTCCCGCAGGCGGAAGGACAGCTTCTTGGCCGGTCCACTCTGCACCACGTATTTCACTTCGGCGTCGGTTTCGTGTTCCTGGTCGTTGGCACCATAGAACCCGGTGTAGGCCGAATTGCCGGGAGTATGCGTACCGTCGATGCCGGCACCGCGAATATGACGGGCCATGAAGCTCAGGCCGGGGGCGCCGAAGGTGCCCATGTCCAGGTCATAGCGCATCTGCCAGGACCGCTCGCCCGGGCCGTTGAAGTCGGAGTACTGCACGGAGTCGGCGAGGTTGATCGAGTTGCCGTAGCGGCCAGCACCGACACCGGCATTGGTCTCCCCAAAGCCGACATAGTCGAACGGCTCGTCACCATGAACTTTCTGTCCGGCGAGGGTGAAGGTCTGCGCGCCCAGGGTGTAGGCAGCCGCCAGCGAGGCGGCGGTGGTGTCGATGGTGCCGGCCTTGGCGCTGCCGTCGTCCAGTGTGCGATAGAGGTTGAAGTCCAGCGCGACGGATTGGTCGTCGGCCAGTGGATGAACAAGGTTCAAGTTGACGTAGTACTGGTTCCAGACATCTTCCAGATGCGCTCCGTACAGCGACGCCGTGAATTCCTTGCTGAACTGGTACTTGCCCCCTGCGAAGCTTGCCGACGACGCAGCCACACCTGCATAGCTGGCGAGAATGTCGCCGCTGCGCGAGGTGGTGGTGTTACCGGTGCCGGAGGTGTAGTGACCAGCCTCCAGGTTCAGGCCGGTGATTTCATGGCTGTCGATCTGGAAGCCTGATGCGGTCTGGGGCATCAGGTAGTTGTCGGCGGTGGCGAACACCGGCGATGTAGGCTGCAGGTCGCCGACCTTGAGCGTGGTGTTGGAAACACGGAACTTGATGTCTCCGCCGGCCTTCGCATAGCCTCGATCCGGATTGCCATTGGCGTCGGAGGGTATGGTCGGGCCGCCGGCACGGTCGGTGTCCCCGTCGATGCGCAATGCCAGGTCGGCAAACGCATCGATGCCGATGCCGATGGTGCCTTGGGTGAAGCCCGAGCTGTAGGTTGCCATCAGCGCCTGGCTCCAGTCACGGGTGTGGGCGCTGCTTCCGTTCTGGTTCCAGAACACGTTGCGGTTGAGGATATTCAAACTGCTGTCCGCGACGAAGCCCTTGGAGTCGGACTGATCGCTGGCGTAGCTCATGGCCGGCAAGGCAAATGCCAGCGCCACTGCCAAGGTATTGAGCTGAAGTAACGGTTGACGTTTTTTCATTATTTTTTGCTCCTGTGCACGAGTTCGTGTTGGAGCATTAAGGCGACAGCCCAGGCCATCAACAAATGAAACTGGATGAATGTTTTGATATCCCTTTTACTGAATTCCAGGCAAAGAAAAGCCCGCGATGGGGAGTGCGGGCTTAAAGGTGTTCACTTAGGAGCTGGGGTAACCATAAGCGCTCGACTGTGAAAGGGATGTGAAAGGTTGTTGGTTGCGTAGCGCATTGACCGCTATTGATCCTCCCCCCGCACAATCCTTCCCGCCTTCACCTCATCCGCGTACCCGCTGAGCTTTTCCTGCTGAGCCGCGAGCAGGGCGCCCATCTTCATGAGGGCGACAGCTTCGTCGGGTGATTTGGCGACCCCGGCGATACTGGCCAGCTCATTGACCGACCAGGCGATAACGGCCATCGCATCTTCGAGGTCGTAGAACAGCTCCTGCTGTGCGGTCCTTGGGCCGTCGAGCATTTCCATCAGTTCTGCCATTTACCCGTGCTCTCCAAAGAAGTGGTTCAGTGCCATCAGCTCAGACACCGTTGCGCCAATCCTCCTGTAACTCGGAAGACACGGCAATCGCGATTTTTCCTTGGATGCCGTTGTTAGGGCTCTCCAGCCGGGAATGGGCGAGTGGGATGTCGGCAAGCGAATAGACCGCGCCAAGATGTGGGCGCAGTTTACCGTTGGCTATCAGTGCGCTCATTTCATCCAGTTTGCCGCGGTTCTGTCGTGTGAAAACGAAGTGATAACTCGCGTTCTTGCCCCAGGCCTGAACCAGGTTTTGCGGGTGTGCAATGTCCACAATCGAGACCACGCGCCCCAGCTGCGCAAGCGCGTCCGGGCTGCGCGATAACGTGTTGCCGCCGATGGTATCGAACACGACATCGACTCCACGACCAGCCGTTTCTCGCTGGATGACGTCGATATAATCCTCCTTTTCGTAGTCGATGATCACATCGGCGCCCATGCTTCGTGCGAACTCGACGTTCACTTCGCGCACGGTTGTGAACACCTTGGCGCCCATGGCTTTTGCCAGCTGGATCGCCACATGGCCGACGCCTCCTGCGCCGCCGTGCACCAGGATGCTTTCTCCCACTTTGAGCACCCCCCGCACCACCAGCGCTTCCCAGGCTGTCCCGCCGACCAGGCTCAGGCTTGCTGCTTCAAGATGACTCAGCGAAGAGGGCTTCTTCCCGATAATGCTTTCGTGCGCCACGTGGTACTCGGCATAACTGCCCGGGCCTTCGAAAATTTGCGGGGTGTACCAGACTTCATCGCCGGGCGCGAAGGTCGTAACCCCCGGCCCGACTTCTTCAACAACACCCGATACGTCATGCCCGGTAATGGCTGGTAACGGCACCCAGTCGGAATAGTCGCCACGCCGGACCTGATAATCCAGCGGGTTGATGGAGGTTGCGTGTACGCGCACCAGGACTTGTCCTGCGTGTGGCACTGGCTTGGGCACGTCGCACAGTTCAAACGATTCCGGGCCGCCAAATGAATTGAGTATCAACGCTTTCACTGTATTTCCTCATTTCGATAAAAAGGGATATCGCGAAATCTCGATATCATGGGGCGAAAATTTACAGCTCTTTCCCCATGACTTCGGCAAGCATGCTGATGGTTGCTTCATTGCGCTTGTAGTAGGTCCACTGGCCGATACGCCGGACTTCCACCAGGCCCACTCGCTGCAGGGTTGCAAGGTAACCGGACACCGTCGACTGCGAGAGTCCGATACCTTCTTGGATGCTGCTGACACACACACCCACCGTGTGAACGTCACCTTCATCTTGAGGCGGGAAGTTCTTTTCGGGATCTTTCAAACCTTTCAGGATTTCGAGGCGTGTCTGGTTTGAGAGTGCTTTGAATATTTCGAGTAAGTCCATGGCGCGATCATATCGAGAATTACCGATATGTCAATGTGCAGGTCTGTGTCATTGCTACCATTTCGCCGTAAACCAATACCTGGCGAGCTTTACCTGGTTCCTGAGACCTGACTGACCTTTGATACACATGTCTTCCATTTCCTCGGCGGACTCAGGAGGACCTTTCTTCACGCTAGGCTTCAGGCCATCCTGATAGGTTGGGCCAAACTCCGCAGAGGACTCTGAAAGGAGTCGAATCGCTTTGGCATAGTCGTCTTCAAGATCCTGGGGCAGGGTGCCGCAAGCTGTTTTAGTGCGCTGATAAACCTGCCCCCACATGAAGCCCGATTTGTCAGGGGTGTTGAGATCCGAATAGGTATCGGCGGCTACGGGAGCGCAGATAAAAATCAGCGCCATTGCAGCTATTGACGTTTGCGTGTGCATCGCGAGTCAGCCCTTCCTTGCTTGCTTGAGGCGCACACAAATACCGGCAACCCGTCAGCATTTCAAGTCCTGTCCAAGCGAGCCCCCGTCTTTCTCTGAAGCAGAAATTACCCCCACCGTTCGTCCATTGCCCGGCACTCGCGAGCCCGCACCGTTTCTCATGTTCAAGCACGGACATCCCGCGCGCCAGAACGGAGAGCCAGCATGGAAATTGACGAGAAGGCCCCTGGAAACGTATCCCAGCAGGGCGTAACCCGTGGTACAGACAATGAAGCCGGGCATGATCCTCGGCGCGATCAACCTGAAGTACCTCTACCACCGGACGACGACGCCCCTCTGGAAGAGGATATGTCGGATGTAGACGCCGCCGATTCTGTCGCAAGTGAACACCCAGACAACTGACGCATCCGAACAAGCCCGACGCACACTGCGCCGGGCTTTTCGGTGTCGAGCGGCGATTACGGCATCAGCACCGAATCAACCACATGAATCACGCCGTTGGACTGCATCACATCCGCAATGCTGATGCTGGCCTTGCCACCCTTGGCATCCACCACCCACAGCTTGCCGTCGTGCAGCTTGATCGTCAGCGATTCCCCCTGCACGGTTTTCAACATCACCATGCCGCCGTTCTTCTTGGCCTCGGCCATCAGTTGCGCAGAGGTATGGGTGCCAGGCACCACGTGGTAGGTCAGGATTTTCGTCAGGTCGGCTTTGTGCTCAGGTTTCACCAGCGTATCTACGGTGCCTGCCGGGAGTTTGGCGAAGGCTTCGTTGGTCGGTGCGAATACGGTGAACGGGCCTTTGCTGTTAAGGGTATCAACCAGTCCGGCTGCCTTGACCGCCGCCACCAGAGTGGTGTGGTCCTTTGAGTTGACGGCGTTTTCGACGATGGTTTTCGTCGGATACATCGCCGCACCGCCCACCATCACGGTGTCGGCGGCAATGCTGAGGGTGGTTGTGATGGAGAGGATCGTGAAGCAGGCGACGGCAGCAATTTTTTTGTAGAAAGCATGCATGATGTATCTCCTGGGTTCGTGTGCCCTCCAGATGAGGGTATGGAATCTACGTACCAAGGAGCAAAGTGGATGCATGCCTCGAAAAATTATTCGTTTGGGCGTCCCGTCGCACTTTTTCCCGATCTCCTGCTCTATCTCTGTCCCGACCACACTAATTCCCGGCGTGGACAGAAGACCCAGACCTGATGCCGATGGATCGCACGTTACCTGTTTTTATCACTCGATGGATGCGCCAGCCGCTGTGGCTCGCTGCGGTTTTGATGCTTTGCGCCAACGGTTGCAGCCAGCAGATGGGGCGCGATATTGCCACGCAGTTCAGCAACGGCAAGCCCGACGAGTTCTTCCAGACCAGCGTCGATCGCATGGCCACCCTGAGCATGCGCGACAACCTGCAAAGCCTGTATTTGCTGATGAGCAAACTCTACCTGCGCAACCCCAACCAGTGGCGTCAATCGGGTTACCCAGACGCTGTGACCGCCGCCCGGCAAATCCGCCAGGCCATCGAACTTCGCCAGCCGCTGCCCGCCCTTGGCGACCGCCGTGACCTGGCGGCGCTAAGCTATTCCCTGAGCCCGGAATTCCGCGGCGACCGTGTGGGCGCCTTCATCTACGCGATCGGCAGCATGCTGGTGACAGCACATGGCGGGCGCACCGAGTTTTATATAACGGACTCGATCAACCCCCAGTTCGTCAGCAATGCCGCGCGCAATATCGAGAAGGCAACCTGGCTGCTCAGCCAGCGCCAGGACGCCAATGGCTCGCTGTTGCTGTTCTCCAACGAGATCTCGGAGGCGGGCAGCAACCTCAGTTTTGCTGTCGAATTCGGCAAGATCGTCGCGCGCCTCGACCTGTTGACCCAGATGCAAGACGAGCGCTACCGGCGCATCGGTCTCAACTATGCGCAAAGCTTGCTGCTGATGAACTTCCTGCCGGTGCAGTAACCGGCTGGCGCCCTCAGCGCCGCCCGGTCCGCGTACTCACATCCACCCACACCGCCAGCACCAGAATGCTGCCCTTGACGATCATCTGCCAGTAGCTGTCGACATCGAGCATCGACATGCCGTTGTCCAGGCTGCTGATCACCAGCGCGCCGAGCAGGGCGCCGTACACCGTGCCCGAACCGCCACGCATCGATGTGCCGCCAATGAAACATGCCGCGATGGCATCCAGTTCGCCCATGTTGCCCGCCGAAGGTGAACCGGCCGCCAGGCGCGCGGTGTTGACCAGCCCGGCGAGGGCGCACATCACGCCCATGATCCCGAAGATCCACAGCTTGACCGCCTGCACGTTGATCCCGGACAGGCGCGTGGCTTCCATGTTGCTGCCCACCGAGTAGATGCGGCGGCCGAACACGGTCTGGCTGGTGACGTAACTGAACACCCCCAGCAGCACCAACAGAAGCAGCACTGGCACGGGAATCCCGTCGTAGCTGTTGAGGGTGTAGACGAAGCCGGCCAGCACGAAACCGATCAGCACCACACGCACGCTGTCCCGCAGCATCGACGGCAGTGCCAGCCCGTGCAGGGCGCGGTTGTGGCGTTGGCGCCAGGTCAGGAACACTGTCAGCCCGAACAGCAATACGCCGAGAATCACCCCGACCACCGTCGGCAAATAGCCCTGGCCGATGTACACGAGTTCCGGCGACACCGGCGCAATCGTGGTGCCGCCGGTAATGCCCAGCAGCACCCCGCGAAACGCCAGCATGCCGCCCAGCCCGACGATGAACGAAGGAATGCGCAGGTACGCAGTCATGTAGCCGTTGCCCAGGCCAATCAACAAGCCGCAGAGGGCGACGATGGCCAGGTTGAGCGGCAGCGGCACGTGATAGACCACATCCAGAATCGCCGCGACACCGCCGAGCAAGCCGAGCATCGAGCCCACCGACAGGTCGATCTCGCCACTGATGATCACCAGCACCATGCCGCACGCCAGAATGCCGGTGATGGACATCTGCCGCAGCAGGTTCGACAGGTTGCGCGGGGTCAGGAAACCGCCTTCGGTCTGCCAGCTGAAAAACACCCAGATCAGCACCACGGCGATCAACAGGGCGAGCATTTTGTAGCGGGTGAAAAGCTGTTTGACCTGGTTCATTTACGCGGACTTCCGATCATTATTATTGTCCTGCCCGTTTGGTTGGCTGAGGGCGGCGGCGAGCACCTGTTCCTGGGGCAGGCCCTGGTTGATGAAGTCGCCGCGCAGTTGGCCTTCGCCGATCACCAGTACCCGGTCAGACACTCCCAGTACTTCGGCCAGCTCCGAGGACACCATGATGATCGACACGCCTTCGGCCGCCAGCGCGCCCATCAATTTGTAGATCTCGTATTTGGCGCCCACATCCACGCCGCGGGTGGGTTCGTCGAGAATCAACACCCGGGGTTTGGTCAGCAGCATCTTGGCCAATACGGCTTTCTGCTGGTTGCCGCCGGAGAGGCTGGTGATCGGCAGGAACGGGTTCGCCGTCTTCAGGTGCATGCGTTTGATTTCCTGCTCGACGCTGCCCAGTTCCGCCTCGGCATCGATGCGCGTCAGGTGCGAGAAACTGTCCAGCACCGCCAGGGTGATGTTTTGCCCGACGCCCAGGTCCGGCACGATGCCCTGGCGCTTGCGGTCTTCCGGGACCATGCACAGCCCCGCGCGAATCGACTTCAGCGGCGTGCGCGTATCAATCGGTTTGCCGTCCAGCCACACCTCGCCTTCGTAGCGCCCGGGGTAGCTGCCGAACAGCGCCGACACCAGCTCCGTGCGGCCCGCGCCCACCAGCCCGGCGATACCGAGGATTTCGCCACGGCGCAGGCTGAACGAGACATCGTCCACGCGCTTGCGGCCCGGGTTATCGACGTCGTAGCAGGTGATGTGGCGCGCCTCGAACAGCACCTCGCCGACGGCGTGGGGTTCGGTGGGGTAGAGGTTGCTCATCTCACGGCCGACCATCTGCGTGATGATGCGCGACACGTCCATGTCGGCCATGGCTGTGGTCGCGATGTGCTTGCCGTCGCGGATCACCGCGATGGTGTCGCAGATGGCCGAGACTTCATCGAGCTTGTGGGAGATGTACACGCAGGCGACACCCTTGGCCTTGAGCCCGCGGATGATGTCCAGCAGCACCTCGATTTCCGAGCGGGTCAGCGCCGACGAGGGTTCATCGAGGATCAACAGGCGCGCCTGCTTGTTCAAGGCCTTGGCGATTTCCACCAGTTGCTGGTAACCGCCGCCGTATTGCGAAACGGGCAGCGCGACGTTCATGTCCGGCACTTTCAGCTCGCGCATCAGGGCTTCGGCGCGGTGCATCATGGCGGGGTAGTTCATGCGCCCGCCGGGCAGTGTCAGCTCGTGGCCCATGAAGATGTTTTCGGCCACCGAGAGGTCGGGCACCAGGGTCAGTTCCTGGTGGATGATCACGATGCCGCAGGCCTCGGTTTCGGCGATGGAATGGGCGCGCAGCGGCTGGCCGTCCCAGATGATTTCGCCGTCCCAGGTGCCATGGGGATACACCGCCGACAGCACTTTCATCAGGGTCGATTTGCCGGCGCCGTTCTCGCCGCACAACCCCACGCATTCCCCGGGTTTTACCTTGATGTCGATGCCATTCAGGGCTTTGACGCCACCGAAGGTTTTGACGATGTTGTTCATTTCCAGCAGGTAGTCGGACATGGCGGGCACTCATTCCACAGCGAAAAGGCAGGAGCGGCCTCAAGCCGCCCCTGCAGTGAGCGGTACGCTTACTGCCCGGCGATTTGCGCTTTGGTGTAGAACCCGTCTTCTTCCAGCACGTTGACGTTGTCTTTGGTCAATGCGGTCGGCTTGAGCAGGATGCTCGACACCTGTTTGCTGCCGTTGTCGTACTGCGAGTTGTAGGCCGGTTTCTCGTCACGCACCAGTTGCACCGAGAGCTTGGCCGCCTCTGTCGCCAGCAGCTTCAGGGGCTTGTAGACGGTCATGGTCTGGGTGCCGGCGATCACCCGTTTGATCGCGGCGAGGTCGGCGTCTTGCCCCGAGACCGGCACCTTGCCCGCGAGTTTTTGTGCCGCCAGGGCCTGGATCGCGCCGCCGGCGGTGGCGTCGTTGGAGGCGACGATGCCGTCGATTTTATTGCTGTTGGCGGTCAGGGCGTTTTCGACAATGCTCAGGGCTTCGGTGGGGTTCCATTCCTTGACCCATTGCTGGCCGACAATCTTGATGTCGCCCTTGTCGATCGAAGGCTGCAGCACCTTCATCTGGCCCTGGCGCAGGATCTTCGCGTTGTTGTCGGTAGGCGCACCGCCCAGCAGGAAGTAGTTGCCTTTAGGCTGCGCGTTCAACACGCCCTGGGCCTGCATCTCGCCGACCTTTTCGTTATCGAAGGAGATGTAGGCGTCGATATCGGCGTTCAGAATCAGCCGGTCATAGGACAGCACTTTCACCCCGGCTTTCTTGGCCTCGGCCACCACGTTGTTCAGCACCGTGGCATTGAACGGCACGATCACAATCACATCGACGCCCCGGGAGATCAGGTTTTCAATCTGCGAGATCTGCCGCTGTTCGTTGGCGTCCGCCGATTGCACATAGACCTTGGCGCCCAGTTGCTCGGCGGCGGCGGTGAAGTAATCACGGTCGCGCGCCCAGCGCTCAAGGCGCAGGTCGTCGATGGAAAAGCCGATTTTCGGATGGGCCGCGTCGGCCATGACCGAGTTGGAAAGCAGTGCCAGAACGCTGGTGAATAAGACGGTTTTCAGGTGTTTCATGATGGTGAGTCCCTTTTATTGTTGTTTAGACGCACTTCTGGACCTGGAGCGTAGCGGTCATGGATAGATAAAGCGATTGACCACGCCTTCGAGCATTTCCTGGCGGCCACTGACGGCTTTTGGGTTGAGTTCATGGCTAAAGGCATGCTCGGCCAGCGATTCCAGGCTGAAGTCACCGCCGAGTACGGAACGTCCGAACGATTGGTCCCAGCCAGCATAACGCTGGGCCTTGAACTGCTCGAGGGCATCGTTCTGGACCATGGCGGCTGCGCGTTCCAGGGACAACGCCAGCACGTCCATCGCGGCCACGTGGCCATGGAACAGGTCCACTTCATCGAGGCTTTGGCGACGCACTTTAGAATCGAAGTTGTAGCCGCCGCCTTTGAAACCACCGGCCTTGAGTACCTCGTAGGTGACCAGGGTCAGTTCCTCGACGCTGTTGGGGAACTGGTCGGTGTCCCAACCGTTCTGTGGGTCGCCGCGGTTGGCGTCGATGCTGCCGAAAATCCCCAGGGACGCGGCGGTGGCGATTTCATGATGAAAGCTGTGGCCGGCGAGGGTGGCGTGGTTGGCCTCGATGTTGACCTTGATCTCTTTCTCCAGGCCGAACTGATGCAGGAAGCCAAACACGGTGGCGCTGTCGTAGTCGTACTGGTGCTTGGTCGGCTCCTGTGGCTTGGGCTCGATAAACAGCTCGCCGGTGAAGCCGATCTTGTATTTATGCTCGACCACCATGCGCATAAAGCGCCCGAGTTGTTCGCGCTCGCGCTTGAGGTCGGTATTGAGCAGGGTCTCGTAGCCTTCGCGGCCGCCCCACAACACATAGCTGGAACCCTTGAGGCGGTGGGTGGCATTCATCGCGCTGAACACCTGAGCCGCCGCATAGGCAAACACCTCGGGGTTGGGATTGCTCGCGGCGCCGGCGGCAAAGCGCGGGTTGCTGAAGCAGTTGGCCGTGCCCCACAGCAGCTGGATGCCGGTCTCTTCCTGATGGCGTTCGAGTTCATCGACCATCTGCGCAAAGTGGTTGCGGTACTCCGCCAGGCTGGTGCCTTCGGGGGCGACATCGGTGTCGTGGAAACTGTAGTAGTCGATGCCCAGCTTGGAGAAAAACTCAAACGCGGCATCGGCTTTGCCGCGCGCCACCTGCATGGCTTCCCCCGGTTGCTGCCAGGGCCGCTGGAAGGTGCCGGAACCGAACATGTCACTGCCGGGCCAGACGAAGTTATGCCAATAACACGCGGCCATCCGCAGGTGCTCGCGCATCGGTTTGCCGAGGATCAGTTTGTTCGCATCGTAGTGCCGGAAGGCCAGGGGAGAGTCGCTTTGCGGGCCTTCGTAAAGGATTTTATCGACAGCGGGAAAGTAGGGCATCGCCAGATCCTTGTTGTTATGAGTGCACGTTAACCTTGCCTCGATACTAGCAACGGCCCCCGGCCAACCGATTATGAAAATCACCAGAGCGGGGTTCGATTTTGAGTAGCTTTGGGCGCATAGTTGATTGACACCTCCCCTGGAGCCGCCCTGTGAAAACCGTCCCGCCAGTGCACCGGATTGCCCTGCTGTTCAACGGCAACAAGATCTACGATCGCGGCATCATCACCGGGATCGGCAACTACCTGAGCAGTACGCGGGTGTCGTGGGATCTGTTTCTGGAAGAGGATTTCGTCTGCCGGCTCAAGGGCATCGAGCGCTGGCATGGCGACGGGATCATCGCCGACTTCGACGACCCGGCGATGGGCCCCGCGCTGGCGGGTGTGCATGTGCCGGTGGTGGCGGTGGGCGGGTCTTATGAAGATGAGCGGGCTTACCCACGGCATATTCCGTACGTGGCCACCGACAATTTCGCCCTGATCAAGCTGGCCTATGAACACCTGATCGAAGCCGGGCTGACGCGCTTCGCCTGTTTCAGCCTGCCGCAAGCTGATATCAACCGCTGGGCCCAGGAGCGCGAAAAAGCCTTTCGCCGCCTGCTGGAGCGCGATGGCCTGCCCGTGGAGGTGTATCGCGGGCTGGGCACCAGCGCACCGCTGTGGGATTCGGCGGTGGAGCAGCAGATCGCCTGGTTGCACAGCCTGCCCAAGCCCATCGGCATCATCGCGGTCAGCGACGCCCGTGCCCGGCAGTTGCTGCAAGCGTGCCTCACCGCCGGCATCCCGGTGCCGGAGCAAGTGGCACTGATCGGCATCGACAACGACCCGCTGACCCGCACCCTGACTCGCGTGCCGCTGAGTTCGGTGATCCAGGGCACCGAAAAAATGGGCCGCACCGCCGCACGCTTGCTGCACCAGATGTTGCATGGCATGCCGTCGGCGGGCAGCCAGATCCTGGTGCCGCCGGAAGCGGTCAACGTGCAGACCTCAAGCCTGCACCAACCCCTCGGCCATCCCTACGTGATGCAGGCGCTGCACTTCATTCGCCAGTACGCCTGCCAGGGCATCAAGACCGCCCAGGTCGCCAACTACGTCGGGGTGTCGCGTTCGTCCCTGGAAGCGCATTTTCGCAGCGAACTGAATCGCAGCGTCCACGACGAAATCCTGCGCTTCAAGCTCGCGGCGGCGGTTGCGAGCCTGGAAAATACCGGGGCCGGCATTGCTGATATTGCCTACGACTGCGGGTTCAAATCGGCGCAGTACCTGCACACGGTGTTCAAGCGTGAGTTCGGGTGTACGCCGAGGGAGTATCAGGTGGGGCAGGTTGAACGCGATTCGAACGATGTCATTTCTTTGTCGCCTTGAGTGCCTATTTTGTCCTGAGCCTTGCTCCAGAACCTCAAGGGATTGAATCGTCTTATGCCGACTCTTACACGCAGAAAGCTGCTGCAGGCAGCTGCCATCGGATCCGCCTACACCCTGTTGCCCGACTCCATTCGCCAGGCCCTGGCGATCCCCGCCAACAACCGTACCGGCACCATCATGGACGTCGAACATGTGGTGATCCTGATGCAGGAAAACCGCTCATTCGATCATTACTTCGGCACCTTGCCCGGCGTGCGCGGGTTCAGTGACCGCTTCACCATTCCGCTGCCGGGCGGGCACCGGGTGTGGGAGCAGCAGGGTGTCGGGCGGCGGATTTTGCCCTATCACCTGGACAGTTCCCGTGGCAACGCGCAGCGGGTCGACGGCACGCCCCATTCCTGGAGCGATGAGCATGCCGCGTGGGGCAGTGGCCGGATGAATGCCTGGCCGACGTACAAGACGCCCACCTCGATGGGCTACTACCGCGAGCCGGAAGTGCCGTTCCAGTTCGCCCTGGCCAACACCTTTACCTTGTGCGATGCCTACCATTGTTCGGTGCACGCCGGCACGAATCCCAATCGCCTGTTCCACTGGACCGGCACCAACGGCCCGACTGGCGCGAACGTGGCGGCGGTGGTCAACGAATGGGACGGCCCCGGTGCCGTGAGCGTGGGCTACACCTGGAAAACCTATCCTGAGCGCCTGGAAGAGGCGGGCGTGAGCTGGAAGATTTATCAGTACTTGCCGGATAACTTTGGCGACAACCCCTTGGCCGGATTTCGTCAGTTTCGCGCGGCCAGTGTCGCGGCCGGCAACCCCGCGGTGCCACCGAAGGACTTCAAAGACTTTGTGCCTTACAGCGACCAACTTAATGCCCGCGTGCCGCTTTACAAAGGCAACGGCAACACGCTCCCGGCCGTCAGCGGCAGCGACCTCGAGGCGATCATCCAGGGCTTTCGCAAGGACGTGAACGACGGGCGCCTGCCTCAGGTCAGCTGGCTGGTGGCCCCGGCCAATTACTCCGAACATCCCGGGCCTTCCAGCCCGGTGCAGGGTGGCTGGTTCACCCAGGAAATCCTCAAGGCGTTGACCGCTAATCCGGACGTTTGGAGCAAGACCGTGTTGCTGGTCAACTACGATGAAAACGATGGATTCTTCGACCATGTGCCGTCGCCATCGGCTCCATCCAAACGCCTGGACGGCAGCTTTGCAGGCAAGTCCACAGTGAAGTTCGACAGCGAAATTTTCACCCACCCGGCACCCCCCGGCACGACTCAGCAACCCGCACCCGACGGCGGCGTGTACGGACCCGGCCCGCGAGTGCCGATGCTGGTGCTGTCACCGTGGAGCCGTGGTGGCTGGGTCAACTCCCAGGCGTTTGATCACACCTCCGTGCTGCAATTCCTGGAGAAGCGTTTCCACGTACGCGAGCCCAATATCAGCGCCTGGCGCCGCGCCGTGTGCGGCGACCTCACCTCAGCCTTCAACTTCGTCAACCCCAACACCGAGACCCTGCCGCCGCTGCACACCATCAGCCGCCAGGCCGCCGACTCCCTGCGCCAACGCCAGGAGCAACTGCCCCAGGTCGCCCTGCCAACGGTGGGCCAGCAACAGGCGCCGTTCCAGGCGCGAATGGCCCGGCCCTCCCGAGCGCTGCCGTACCAGTTGAACGTCGAGGGCTCGGTTGACCGTCGCGCCAGCTCTGTGAGCCTCGACTTCTTCAACAATGGCGAACAAGGCGTGGTGTTCCACGTCTACGACCGCCTGCACCTGGACGAGGTACCAC
The DNA here is from genome assembly GCF_011765255.1 of Pseudomonas sp. AN3A02. Lineage (NCBI taxonomy): Bacteria > Pseudomonadati > Pseudomonadota > Gammaproteobacteria > Pseudomonadales > Pseudomonadaceae > Pseudomonas > Pseudomonas sp. AN3A02. The sequence goes on along the minus strand of NZ_JAARNI010000001.1, from coordinate 1,985,424 downwards.
GCCGCTACACGGTAGAGGCCGGCAAACACCTCAGCGACACCTGGCAAGTCGCGGGTGCCTACAAGCTTTGGCTGTTGGGGCCGAATGGCTTCCACCGCTCGTTCAAAGGGCACCTACAGCGTCGCGAACCCGAGTTATCCCTGGCGTATCACGGCGACACCTTGCTGCTGACCCTGGTCAACCCCGGCAAGCGTGCTGCCTCGGTGACCATCGAGCGCTGCCCTTACACCAAGCAGGGGCCCTGGCTGCTGGAGATTGCGGGCGGCAGTACAGTGCAACGCACGTTCTCATGCCAGCCGAATGGGGGGTGGTATGACTTCAAACTGCGTGACGAGCATGGTTGGGTGCGGCGAGTGGCGGGGCGCATCGAGACGGGAGCGCACAGTATCAGTGATCCGTTGATGGGTAAGCGGGTGTAAAAGGCTGTTGATCGCTGGGGTGATTTCGTAAGCCCTTTCCCTGTTTTCCGTAGGAGCAGGGCTTTCTCCCCATGCAGTGCTTGAAACAACACCGCCCTCGGCCATAGCCTCACGTTTTTCCTGAAACTGAGGCCCGGCATTGGGTAAGCGAAAAACGGTATGGCCCACGGAGCGGGAAGTTCGACTGCGCTTTATCCTGCTGGCAATCATTGAAACCGCCTCCAATCGAGGCGTTCCCATTGAGCGACTTTTGCTCTCGTACATTCTGCTGCGCAACCAGCCAACCCAAGAGCAACTGTGGGAGGCGATCAGCGATTGCCTGCTCCTCGATGAGATGAGCGGCTTTCGCTTTGAACCCGGGTCGGAAGCCGATAGGTTGATGCGCAACATCAGCAGCGAAACCGATCAGGCCTGACGAGCCACCAACATCGGCGTACGCGGCGGCACCCGGCGCTTGCTCCCTGTCGACTCATACGCCGACGCCAATTGCAGCAACGCCGAATCATCATAAGCCCGACCGGCAAAGGTCAGCCCCACCGGCATGCCAATGTCCGCCATAACGCCCATCGGCACCGTCACTGTCGGTACGCCCAGGTGGCGGATGGCGAGGTTGCCGTTGGCCACCCACACACCGTTGCTCCACGCGATATCCGCCGACGCGGGATTCACATCCGCATCCGCCGGGCCTACGTCGGCGACGGTCGGAAAAATCACCGCGTCCAACCCCAACTTATCCATCCAGTCTTCAAGGTCGATGCGCCGTGTCTGTTCCAGGCCACGCAGGCCGTCGGGCACGGTGCTGATCTTGTCCCACGGCGTAATGCCCCGTTCGGCCATGCGCACGTATTCGTCCATGCCGGCGGCCAGGTCGTCTTCGCGGTTGGGCAGGGTGCCGGGGTCGTGGGGGAAGATGTTCGGGCCGTCGACATCGGCCAGGCGGTTCAATGCAGGGTCATTGTTGGCACGCAGAAAATCATCGAACGCCCAGGCCGACAGTTCCCACAATTCATCGTGCAGAAATTCCTTCGACACCAGGCCTCGGGTAAACACTGTCGGTGCGCCCGGGCGATCGCCTTCGCAATTGGAAACCAGCGGGAGATCCACCTCGATCACTTCTGCACCGGCTGCTTCGAGTGCCTTGCGCGCGGCTTCCCACAAGTCAATGACCGAGGCGCGGGTGTTGATGCGCTGGCCGGTGGGGCCACCGATTCCCGGGTCGTCGCTGGTGCCGGCTTCGGGGTCGGCATTGATGTACATGCGTGGCACGCCGAAGCGTTTACCGGCGAGCGCATCGCCGGTCGCGGCCAGGGCGCCATAGGCGTCGGGGCGAACCGAGGCGACGCTTGGGATCGGAACCCAGGGTTGCATCCGCCACAGGTCGCCGCGCGTGTCGGGGTCTTCCGCCACCACCACGTCGAGCACTTCAAGCAGGTCGGCCATGGTCCGGGCGTAGGGCACGACCACGTCCATGGTCGGGGTCAGCGGCCAGTTGCCGCGTACCGAGATCACGCCACGGGACGGCGTATACGCACACAGGCCATTGTTGGAGGCCGGGCCACGCCCGCTGGACCAGGTTTCTTCCGCCAGGCCAAATGCCGCAAAGCTGGCCGCAGTGGCCGTACCGGCGCCGTTGGAGGAGCCCGAGGCGAACGGTGCGGTCAGGTAGTCGGCGTTGTACGGGCTTTCGGCCCGGCCATATACACCGCGCTGCATGCCGCCATTGGCCATGGGCGGCATATTGGTCTTGCCCAGGCAAATGGCGCCGGTGGCCCGTAGCCGCTCAATGGTGAACGCATCGCGATACGCGGTCAGGTTGGCAAAAGCCGGGCTGCCGGAGGCGGCCGTGAGGCCCTTGACCAGGTAGCTGTCCTTGGCTGTATAGGGAATGCCGTCGAGCGGGCCGAGGATTTTACCGCTGGCCCGGCGTGCATCGGACGCGCGGGCTTCCTCCAGCGCTTGAGGATTGCGCACCACCACGGCGTTGAGGGCGGTGGCGGTGTTTGGGGCATCGAAGGCGTCGATTCTGGCGAGGTAGGCCTCTACCAGTTCAACCGCCGTGGTCTGGCCGGACTCTAGCGCAGCGCGCAGCTGGGCAATGGAAACTTCGGTTACTTCGATCACGTGGTTATCGCCGGGCAGAAAAGGGGAGGGGTTGAGTGCTGACTCAAGCCATTCAGTCAAAGTAGCTTACTGATAGATTTTTCATAGCGCCAGAGAATGGCATCCCTTACTGTGGCCCTTCAATTTCCTTATCGATAACGGTGCGGTTTATGTCCGATGAAGTGCGGCTTGTCGTCATCATCAATACCCAGCCTGGGCGGGGTGCGGACCAGTTGGCCGCCTTTGCCGGACTGGCGCCGCTGGTGCGGGCCGAAGCGGGTTGCATCCAGTACGACCTGCATCCGGTTGATGGCAACAGCGACAGTTTTGTGTTGATCGAGACGTGGGCTTCAAAGGCGGCGCTCAAGGATCACCACGCGGCCCCTCATATGCTGGAAGCCGCCAAGCACAACCCGACATTCCGTGCGGGCCCCGCCAACGTATTGGTGCTGGAACCCGCCGTCCAGACGCCCTGACTTCAATCCGGCGGCTCCAGGGTTTATCATCGGCCCTTCATTTTTTGCTGCCCGGAAAGATTTCGATGTTGTTTACAAGGACTGTCATGGCGAGCGCACTGCTCGCCGTTCTGGCCACCCCGGCCCACGCGTCCAACCTGGACCTGACCTACGAGGCACCGATCCTCAGCGCCGTACCTCTAACGCCCCAGGCTGAGCCCAAGCCGCGCTTCCCGGTCAAAAGCGTTGCGCCGGTGACCGTGGAAAACAGCTGCACCGGCCGCGAGTGCACCTACGAAGGCGACATCAGCCCGCCCCGTGAGGAGCAGACTGTGCGGCGGTTTTCCATCGGTATTCAATAAAACCAACGGGCGCCTCAGACAATCTCGTACCGAGGTGCCGGCTTACCCGTCTGCGTTGCCGCAAACAACGCACCCCGCGCCGCGTCATAGGTATCCCACAACGAACCATCGGCCACCGACGGCCAGGTGATCGTCTCACCCTGGTCAAGCCCGGCCAACGCCGCGTCCACCAGATGTTCGGTGGTCATGATCGACTCTTGTTGCAGGGCGGAAAGCGGAATGCCCGACTCGTCCCAGATCTCGGTAGCGGTAGACCCCGGCAACACGATCTGCACCTTCACCCCGGTTTCCGCCAGTTCCGATTGCAACCCACGGCTGAACGCCAGGACATAGCTCTTGGTGCCGCTGTACACGGAGCTGACCGGCAGCGAGTGCACGGCCAACACCGACGCCACGTTGATGATCACACCTTCATTGCGCACGAGCATGCCCGGCAACGCCGCGTGGGTCAGGCGGGTGAGGGCGGTGATGTTCAAGGCGATCTGGGTCATGGAGTCCTCGACCGAGGATTGAGCCAGCGGGTGCAGGCGGGCGAGGCCGGCGTTATTCACCAGCACGTGGATTGCCGGGTTGCTGGCGAGCAGGCTTTCGACACGGGCGAGGTCGGCGGGGTTAACCAGGTCGGCACCGAGGGTCTGGACCTGCCGCCCGTGGTCTTGCGTGATCTTCGCCGCCAGGGCTTTGAGGCGGTCTTCGCGACGGGCGACCAGGATCAAATCGTAGCCGCGAGCGGCTAATCGGTCGGCATACACAGCACCAATACCGGAAGACGCGCCAGTGATGAGGGCAATTTTTGTGGAAGCGGGGGTCGACATGAACGGCTCCGATAGATGAGTACTCAACCAATATTGTTGAGGGCTCAAGTTATAGGCTTGGCGTTTGTCCTTGTCAATGGTTTAGTACTCAATCATTCTAGGGGCATAGAGGAGCTGAAAATGCCGACTGAGAAGACTGACAAGCCTGATGCTCGCGCCGACCTTTTGAATCTGCTGGGGGACGTGGCGTGCACCAACAACGCACTGCGCCGCGCCGCCAGGCGGCTGGGGCAGCTGTATGACGAAGCACTGGCACCGATTGGCCTGAAGGCCACACAGGTCGGCTTGCTGGGTGAAATCACCCGGCTGGCGGCGGTCGATGAACATGGGGGGCCGACGTTGCAAGAACTGGCCGGACGCCTGGCGATCCTGATGTCGGCGCTGACCCATGCCATGAAGCCGCTGGTACGCGACGGGATTGTCGAGCTACGTCCGGACGCGTTGGACAAGCGCACCAAACGCTGTGTGCTCACGCCCAAGGGCGAAGCGCTGTTCAATGAGGCGCTGGTGTTCTGGGCGTCTGCCAACAACCGGGTGGAGGAGGTGCTGGGGCATGATTCGGCGGCGCAGTTGCGCGGCATGGCAGACCATGTGGCCTCCGAAGCGTTTTTGGCGGACTACAACAGCCGCTCCGCGCAGGCATAAGCCAGATCCTTTCGTTATTAGACAGACGCCGTTCGCGCATCCGATGCTGAGCCCCTCTCGATCAGGGGCTTTCCATGACCACTCCACGCCAACTGAAACTGGGCGCGTTCATGCGCCCGGTCAGCATCCACACCGGCGCCTGGCGCTATCCCGGCGCTTACCGTGACGCCAACTTCAACTTCACGCACCTCAAGCAGTTTGCCCAAACCCTGGAGAAGGCGCGTTTTGATGCCTTCTTCATGGCCGACCACCTGGCCTTGCTTAACATGCCCATCGACGCGTTGAAGCGCAGCCACACCGCCACGTCATTCGAACCGTTCACCTTGTTGTCGGCCCTCAGCCAGGCCACCGAGCACATTGGCCTGGTGGCCACCGCCTCGACCACCTACGACGAACCGTTCCACATCGCCCGTCGCTTCGCATCCCTGGATCACTTGAGCAATGGTCGCGCCGGCTGGAACATTGTCACCACCGCCAACCCGGATGCCGCGCAGAATTTTGGCCTGGAACAGGCCTACGATCACGACGAGCGCTACGCCCGTGCGCGGGAGTTCTACGATGTGGTCACCGGGCTCTGGGACAGTTGGGCCGATGACGCGTTCATCCGCGATGCCGACAGTGGCGTGTACTTCGACCCGGACAAACTGCACACCCTCAATCATCAAGGCCGCTACCTCAACGTGCGTGGCCCGCTGCATATTGCGCGGCCGGTGCAGGGCTGGCCGGTGATCGTGCAGGCCGGTGCCTCGGAGCCCGGGCGTCAACTGGCGGCGGAAACCGCCGAGGTGATTTTTGTCGCGCCGGGCACGTTGGAGGAGGGGCGTAAATTCTATGCCGATATCAAACGCCGGATGCTGGCGGTCGGTCGGCATCCCGACCACCTGAAGATTTTGCCCGGGGCCTTTGTGGTGGTCGGCGATACGCTGGAAGACGCGCGGCGGATTCGTGCACACCTCGACAGCCTGGTGCATTACGAAAGCGCGATTGCCTCGCTGTCGATAGCGCTGGGTACCGACGCGACCAAGTTTGACCCCGACCAATACCTCCCGGCGATTCCCCAAACCAACGCCAGCCAAAGCTCCCGCGAACGAGTACTGGCGCTGGCTGACCGCGAGCAGTTGACGGTGCGCCAATTGGCCCAACGCCTTGGCGGGTATGCCGGCTTGTCGTTTGTCGGCACGGCCCACAGCATTGCCGACGAGATGCAGCAGTGGCTGGAAGAAGAGGGCAGCGATGGCTTCAACATCATGTTCCCCTGGCTGCCCGGCGGGCTCGATGATTTTGTCGCCAAGGTGGTGCCTGAGTTACAGGGGCGCGGGATCTTCCGGCGGGAGTACGAAGGCTCTACCCTGCGGGAAAACCTCGGACTGCCGCGTCCGGCAAACCGGTATTTTCACGCTGGTTAGATCGTTTATTTCCTTATGATTGGAGGCCATTCCCCAATCGCATATCCATCACGCCGGTTCGGCACTGATAACGGAGCCGTTCGGCGTGATCGCAGCATAAAGTCTGTCATCACGGAATTGTCGGCTGTCTCGCTCCGATAAACCCCCATGCAACGTCCATTTCTGCTGCTGGGCCAGCGCCTTGCGCCGTTGCGCCGCATCTCTAGAATCGGCCCCAGAACTTACTCATTTCCTGTCGATTACGGAGTTTCGAACATGATGAACGCCATGCAGATGCCAATGAACAACGCGATGCCTATGATGCCGATGATGGGCATGCCGATGATGATGGCCACCATGACCTGCACGATGACCGACGAGGCCATGATGTGCACCATGAAGCCGGCCGCTGGCATGGACATGGCGATGTTCAAGAACAACGCCGAAATGATGGCGATGATGATGAACTGCGGCATGCCGATGATGATGCAGTGCGCCAACATGTCGATGATGTGCATGTCGCAAGACGGCATGGCGATGATGAACAGCATGTCGACCATGAACATGCCGATGATGATGCCGATGGGCATGCCTATGCCGATGATGAAGTGCGTCATGGAATGCAAGATGGAAGCCGACTGCATGACCTGCAAGATGATGCCGATGCCAGGCATGAGCATGGACATGATGAACAACTGCTGCATGCTGATGATGAAGATGATGAGCGACTGCGCCATGCCGATGATGATGAGCTGCAACGGCATGCCGATGATGTGCTGCACCTGCTGATTCGTTTGGCGTGAAACCAGAAAGCCCCGGCGAGTGCCGGGGTTTTTTGCGTTTCAGTCCAGGCGCTCCGGGTAAGTGATCACCAGGAACGCCACCGCCTCACTGTCCGCCGGGTTTCGATAGCGGTGGGGCTGGTCGGCGTAGAACAGGATCGAGTCACCGGTGGACAGCAGGTAGCGTTCCTCGTTGACGCTGACTTCCAGCACGCCCTGGGCCACCACCAGGTTTTCCTGGATTCCCGGCCCGTGACCTTCAGAAACTTCTTCGCCAAGTGCCTTCAAGCGGATCTCGTAGAACTCTGACTGGCGCGCCATATCGTAGGGAAACAGCGCACGGCTGATGAAGCTGCCGTCGGCACTCACCAAGCGTTTGCTCTGTTGTGCCGGCAGCAGTTCGACCCCTTCGAACGCACGGTTTTCCAGGAAGGCCGCCACCGAGACTTTCAAGCCCTTGGCAATCTTGCACAGCACCTTGATCGACGGCACGCTGCGACCGGATTCAATCTGCGCCAGCATCGCCCGGCTCACGCCGCAGTTGCGCGCCAGGGCGTCCAGCGACAGGTAGCGTTTACTGCGCAGGCGTTGCAGGTTCTGCGCGACGCACTGGCCGATGGCGTCATCGTCGCCGCTGTTGCAATCCTTGGCTTTGGAGGGGAGGTCGGGCACTTCGGGAAGCGCGTGCAGGAAATTCATCGCCTCACGCCCGGCGGGTATCGCTGGAGGTGGTGACGTGTGCGGTAAACACCGCGACCCCGGCCCGCGCCGCGTACATCGCCCACATCAGTTCAGCCGCTGCGCGTGCCTGGCGGCGTTTGCGGTGGAGGGTGAAATCGATGACGGTGGCGGATGTTTGCATGACGTAAATCTCTGGGGACTCAATGGCCCTACATTAATCCTTGCTGCTTATTTCCATAAATACTGAGTTTGCATTTGGTAATTCGATTTTGGACTTAACGCCGATTGGCGCCTGTACGTCCATCAGTGGTGACCCGCCGGGCTTCACAGGCTTCCCACCACAGACCTTGTGCCGGGCCGAGTCCGTCGCAAAAACGAATTCCAAGGATTTACCCCCATGCCCCCCGCGTTTCCGTTCACCGCCCGAAAAGCCTGGCCCTTGCTGGGTTTTGGCGCCGCTCTTAGCTTCAGCCCGGTCACCCAGGCCCAAGACACGCTGCAACTGTCACCCGTCGAGGTCAGCAGCGCCGAACTCAGCGCTGATGAACTGGCCCAGGTCCAGCTCAAGAGCGTGCCCGGCGCCACCAACTACATCGACATGGGCAGCGTCGAGCAAGGGCGAGTGAGCACCAACGAGGACGTGTTCAAGTACCAGGCCGGCGTGTACGCCAAGGCCGCGAACAACGAAGGGGTGAAGCTTTCCATCCGTGGCTCGGGCATCAACCGTGGCCCCGGCGCCCATGCGTCCGGCCTGTACGAAACCTTCGACGGCCTGCCGCTGACCGGCCCGGGCGGCACGCCCTACGAACTCAAGGACCCGTTGTGGCTCAGCCGCGTTGAAGTGCTGCGCGGCGCCAATGGTTTTGACCAGGGCGCATTGGCCCTCGGTGGTGCGGTCAACTACGTCACCCACACCGGCTACGACGCCCCCAAGCTGCAAGTGCGCTACGAAGCTGGCAGCCATGGCTACGCCCAACGGGAAATCAGTTCGGGGCAGGTGCTGGGGGATGCCGACTACTACATCAGCCTCACCGATTCGCACTACGACGGCTTCCAGGACCACAGCTCCGGCAGCGGCAAAGGCATGGCTGCCAACTTTGGCTACCGCTTCAACCCCGACCTGGAAACCCGCTTCTACTTCCGCTACCGCGAAACCGACAACGATTCCCCCGGCAAGCTGACCCGCGACCAGATCAGCCACGACCCACGCGCCGCCGCCAGCCTCAACATGACGCGGGATTCCAAGCGCCTGCAACCGGGCTCGACCTGGATTGCCAACAAAACCACCCTGCACCTGGACGACAACGCCCGGGTCGAGGTCGGGCTGGCGTATCACGACTACCCGATGGACCTGCGCGAAGGCACCAACCGTCTCAAGGTCGCCTACACCGACGTCAGTGGCACCGTGAACTACATCCGCCAGGACACGTTGTTCGGGCGCGACAGCAAGACCACTATCGGTTTGCGCACGACTCAGGCGATGCCAAATAACGGCGGCTCGGAATTCGTACGGATCCCGACCGGCAATACCGCCATTTATGCACCCGGCACCAAGACCCGCGACTACAGCTACCTGGGTTCCGACACCGTGCTGCATATCGGCAACGACCTGGAGCTGGTACCGGACCTTTGGCTGACCACCGGGCTGGCGGCGATCTACACCCGCCGTGAAACCGAAGTCAGCTATCCGCAAACCCACACGCCGGTCAGCCAGCACGATTGGGATTACGCGCCACGGGTTGGCTTGCGTTATGACTTCAGCCCGCAACTGCAGGTGTATGGCAACCTGAGCCGCTCGGTTGAGCCGCCTCATGCGTGGTCGATGATCTGGGGTTCCAACAAGTATTTCCCTAAGGACAGTGGCCCGGCTGCCGGGCTGCAACGTGAAGGCGTGAAGCTGAAAAACCAGACCGCAACCACCCTGGAAGTCGGCGGGCGCGGTGAAGAATGGTTCGGCCAGTGGGACCTGGCGCTGTACCGTTCCGAGGTGCGCCACGAACTGCTCAGCGTCGAAACCCAAGCCGCGACCTCCACCACCTCTGCAATCATCGCCGAGTCCAACGCCAGCCCCACGGTGCACCAAGGCGTGGAACTGAGCCTGATCAGCCCGCTGTGGGATGGCGGCCGCACCGGCCAGTTAGCCCTGCGCCAGGCCTACACCTACAGCGACTTCCACTACCGCAACGACGACCGCTTCGGCGACAACACCTTGCCCGGCATCCCCAAGCACTACTATCAGGCGCAGTTGCGCTACAGCCATCCCAGCGGTTTCTACACCAGCCTCAACGGCGAGCATTCGTCGCGGATGGCGGTGGACTACGCCAATTCCTACTACGCGGCGGCCTACACGCTGCTCGGTGCGACGGTCGGGTATGACGCGCCGAAGCACGACTGGCAAGCCTGGGTCGACCTGCGCAACCTGACCAACCAGCGCTACGCCAATACGATCACGCCGGGTTATGACGACAAAGGGCTGGACGTTGCGCGGTCGACGCCGGGGGATGGCATGGGCGTTTACACCGGGGTGTCCTGGAGCTGGCGTTAAGCCGAGCAACGCCACTGTAGGAGCGAGCTTGCTCGCGAAAAACGCAAAGACACCGCGTTCATTCAGGATGCCAGCGTTATCGTTGAGGTCCTTCGCGAGCAAGCTCGCTCCTACATAAAACACAATCCACTTAACGGATCGATTTAACGTGCGTTTTTTTTGATTTTATCTCTGGTTTTTTTGTAACAATTACGTGTATAAGATAAAGCCTGCTCAACTGAAAGATGATTTTTCATAAGCAGTTAGTTCCTTGCGCCACGGGTGCGGGCACTTAAGCGGGTACGCACATGGAATGTCGCCGTACGCGCAAAAAACAGTTATCCAGCACTGCACAGTGTTCACCGGATAACTGCCAGCAATCGACTTGATAGTGGTGTTATTTAATCTGTCGGGATCAATTGCGTCCGTTTTATCCCTTTAAGCTTAATTAATCTGTTGTAAATGGAGTATTACCATGCAAAGGAAAGCACCGTTCAAATACCTGGCGTTGTTGTGGGTGCCGCTGATGGCAGGCTGTATCAGCACCCAGCCTTCACGGGCACCGGAGCGCGCCGTACAGGCGCCGCTCGAGCAGGCCGTCACGGTCGATAATTGTTCCCAGGGTTGCCCCTCCGGCGGTGGGCCGCTGACATTGAATCGCCAGGCCTACACCCTCAACAACAATGCATCGACCAAGTTCGCCAACTGGGTGGCCTACCGGATCACCAAGTCCACACCGGCCAGCGGGCGCCCGCGTAATTGGCACACCGATCCGGACATTCCGGCGGGTGAAACCCTTGATCCTGTTGACTACAACGGCGCCAACGTGGCGCTGAAGGTCGATCGTGGGCACCAGGCAAACCTGGCGTCGATGGCCGGCGTCTCCGATTGGCAGACCCTCAATTACCTGTCGAACATCACCCCGCAAAAGGCTGATTTGAACCAGGGCCCGTGGGCACGCCTGGAGGATCAGGAGCGCACCCTGAGCCAGGACGCCGCAGTGGACGAGGTGTACGTGATGACCGGCCCGCTGTATGAGAAATTCATCGGCACCTTGCCGGGGACCAATAAAGTCCACACGATCCCCAGTGGCTACTGGAAGATTGTTTCTGTCGGCAAGTCGCCCCAAGACGGACTTTATGCCTCGTTCATCATGAATCAGGAAGCGCCCAAGGGGGCTAACTTCTGTGACTATCGCGCGACGGTCGAACAGATTGAACAGCGTTCCGGGCTGACATTCTGGAGTGAGTTGCCGCAGGCGGTGCAAACTGCACTTAAATCGAAACAAGGACAACTGCCGCAGCGGATTGGCTGTAAGTAACCGCCGCACGCTAGACGCCCGTCATTAATTGTCATGCGTCCATTAAGTTGGCAGGTACGCAAGTGCCTGTCGACTATTGCTCGTTCTAACTAAATGAAGTGTTAATACGTCTGTTAAAAGGTAGTTGTTATCTACCTGCCTCCCGCTCACCACCCATCACCCATGTCGGCTTCTATCGGTGAGCCTCTTGCTCCCCCTCCGTTTTACTGTCATCGTTTGCGCAATTGGTAATCTTTCTTGTTTGAGAAATTTTTGCGCATGCATGACTTTCCTGTAGCTGAGGGTGATATAGCCCGTCGCCAGCAGACCATCGCCACCCTCTACAGCGACCACCATTCCTGGTTGCACGGTTGGCTGCGCAAGAAACTCGGCTGCTCACAACATGCCGCCGACCTGGCCCACGACGCATTTATCCGCATTCTGCTACTGGCCGAACCCCATACCATCAAGGAACCAAGGGCTTTCCTGGCGACGACGGCGGGGCGCTTGATGATTGACGGCGCGCGTCGGCGGCGTATCGAGAAGGCCTACATGGAAGCCCTGGCGATTCAAAGCGAAGACGCCGGCATGCCGGATCCGGCGGCAATTCATGTGGCGCTCCAGGCCCTGGAACGAATCGCCGAGATGCTCACCGGCTTGCCCGCCAAGGCCCGCGAAGCCTTCCTGCTCAGCCGCCTCGACGGGCTGACCTACAGCGAAATCGCCGCACAACTGCAGGTGTCCCCCAGCACCGTGAAGAACTACATCTCCAGCGCACTGGTGCACTGCTATCACACACTGCACGGGGCGGACCCGCTGTCGTGAGTTCCGAGCAGATCATCAGTGAAGCCGCCCGCTGGCTGACGTTGTTGCACGACGATCACGTGACCGAGGCCGACCGCGCCGCATTCGATGCTTGGTGCCAGGCCGACCCACGGCATGCCGTCGCCGTCGAGCGCATGCGCAGCCTGTGGGGCAGCCTCGACGCATTGCCCGCCGCCCCGGCGCGCCTTGCCCTGAACCGCGCGTTTGCCCCGCAAAAACCAAGGTTTGCCGCCCGTGGTACTCAGGCCGTCGCGCTGTTGGGGGTGTTGCTGTGCGGCTGGGCGGGAATTGAGCGGATGCCGGTGTGGATGGCCGACCAGCGCACCAGCATCGGCGAACGGCGTCAGGTGGCACTGACCGACGGCAGCCAGGTGCAGCTCAACAGCAACTCGGCCCTGGACGTGAAGTTCGACGGCCACCAACGGGTGATCGAACTGTTGCAGGGCGAGATGTGGGTCGAGGTGGCCAAGGACGCGCAACGGCCGTTCGTGGTGCATACCGACCAGGGCACGGCCACGGCGTTGGGCACGCGGTTCCTGGTGCGCAAGGCCGAGAACGGCTCGACCGTAGTCACCGTGATCGAATCCACCGTGGCCGTCAAAGGCGATAGTGCAGGCGACGTGAAAGTGCCGGCAGGGCAGAAGTCCACACTCAAGGACGGACACGCCAGCAACCCGCAACCCATCGGCAATGCCGACCCGGATGCCTGGACCCGTGGCATGCTCAAGGTCGACGACCAACCCCTGAGTGAGGTGCTGCAAACCCTCGCCGGTTACCGCCATGGGCTGGTGCGCTTTGATCCGCAGGCGCTGCAAGGGATGCGCGTGTCGGGGGTGTTCAAGCTCGACGACACCGGCGCGGCCCTGGCTTCACTGGCGGATAACTTGCCGATCAAGGTGGAGTACTTCACCGATTTGGTGGTGGTGATCAAGCCCCGATAAAAAGTCTGAATAAAAACTGCTCTCATTCATGCCCGATTTTCCGACATGGCCGTCATGACTAATAGAACCCCCATTTCCCAGGACTTCTCATGTCGCGCCTTGCTCGTCCCTTAAAGCCACTGGCCCTTTCAGTGGCGATGGCTTTTGCCGCCGTACCCCTGCTGACCGTTCAAGCGTCCTACGCGGCTGAAAGCGCTGCGTTCTCCATTCCCGCCGGTGACCTGAGCCAGGCCCTCAACAGCCTCGCCGAACAGGCGGGCCTGGTATTGGCCTTTGATTCGAGCCTGACTCGCGGCAAACGCAGCAATGGCCTGAAAGGGCAGTACAGCACCGACGCCGCCCTGGCCCAATTGTTGGCTGGCAGCGACTTGCAAGCCCTGAAGATCGCCGATGACCGCTACCGCCTCGAAGCCATCCCGCAAACCGACGGCGCCATGGAACTGCAGGCCACCACCATCAGCGGTGCGTACCAATCGGAAAGCCCCACCGGCCCGGTGTCTGGCTATGTGGCCACCCGCAGCCTGTCGGGCACCAAGACCGACACCGCGCTGATCGAAACCCCGCAGTCGATCTCCGTGGTCACCAAAGACCAGATGCGCGCGCAGAACGCCGAGAGCCTTAACCAGATCCTGCGCTACAGCGCCGCCGTGATCCCGGAAACCCGAGGTTCCACCGCCTCACGCCTCGACCAGTTGACCATCCGCGGCTTCGCCCCGGCGACCTACCTCGACGGCCTGCGCATGCCGTCGAGCCGGGATGCCTTGCCGCAAAAAGACGCCTTCGACCTGGAGCGCGTCGAAGTGCTGCGTGGGCCGGCGTCGGTGCTGTACGGGCAGGGCACACCCAGTGGTGTGATCAACATGGTCAGCAAGCGCCCACTGGACACGCCGTTCCATGAAGTCGGCGTCGAGTACGGCACCTTCAACAAGAAGCGCACCAGCTTTGACCTGAGCGGCCCGCTGGACGATCAAGGCGTGTATTCCTACCGTGTCGCCGGCCTGTTCGACGATGCCGACGGCCAGATCAAGCACACCGAAACCCGTCGCCAATCCCTGTCGACGGCCTTCACCTGGCGCCCGGACGACAGTACTTCGCTGACCTTGCTCGGGCATTTCCAGAAGGACCCCAAAGGCGCGTCCTACGGTTCGATGCCGGCCTGGGGCTCGGTGTTGCATAGCCCGACCGGGCGCAAGATCGACGTGGATTTCTACGACGGCGAGAAAAGCTTCGAGAAGAGTGACCGCGAGTATTACTCCATCGGCTACGCCTTCGAACATCACTTCAACGATGTCTGGACCGTGCGCCAGAACGCGCGCTACCTGCGCAGCGAAGGGCAGTACCGCAGCCTCTATAGCAACTACCTGGAGAGCGATTACCGCACCATCCGGCGCTCGACTATCGCCAGCGACGTGAACATTGACGCCTATGCCCTCGACAACCAGTTGCAGGCCAAATTCGACACCGGCCCGTTGCAGCACACCGTGCTGATGGGCGCCGATTACCAGAACACCAGCACCGACACCAAGTCGGGCAGCGGCGTGTACACCGCAGGCCCCACGCTGGATATTTTCGACCCGGTCTACGGCGCGGCCGTGCCGGTACCAGCCTATACCAGCGACGCCACCTCGCGCAGCGAGCAGACTGGCGTGTACCTGCAAGAGCAGATGAAGTGGGACAAGTGGGTGTTGTTGATGGGCGGGCGTTATGACTGGGCCAGCACCGACAACAGCACCTTGGCCATGACGACCCAGAAGAAGACCAAATCCAGCCAGGACAGCAAAGCCTTCACCGGCCGCTTGGGCCTGGTCTACCTGTTCGATAATGGCTTGGCGCCGTATGTCAGCTATTCGGAATCCTTCCAGCCGCAATCCGGCACGGGCTACGGTGGCTCAACGTTCCAACCGACTGAAGGCAAGCAGACCGAAATCGGCATCAAGTACCAACCGCCGGGCAGCAACAGCTTTATCACCGCCGCCATTTTCGACCTGCGCCAGACCAACGTGCCGACACTGGATCCGGACGCTTCCCACCTGTGCAACGGCTCGCGCTGCCAGATCCAGGACGGTGAAGTGCAATCCCGTGGGTTTGAACTCGAAGGCAAGGCCAGCCTGAACGACAACCTGGATATCACCGCGGCCTACGCCTACCTGGATAACCGCATCAGCAAGTCCAACAACACCGTGCGTTATGCGCCCATCAGTGACATCGGTGTCGGTCCGGCTGTGGCTGCCGAAGGTACTACTACCTACGCCGTACCACGTCATACCGCGTCGGCCTGGGCGGATTACACCCTGCATGACGGCACGCTGAAGGGCTTCGGCGTGGGGGCCGGTGCGCGGTATGTCGGTTCGTCATGGGGCGATACCGCCAACACCTTGAAGGTGCCGGGTTACACCTTGTTCGATGCAGCGGTGCACTACGACATCCCGCACATCAATCGCCAGGGTGACAACCTGCGCCTGGCGGTGAACGCTACCAACCTGGCGAATAAAGAGTACGTCGCGTCCTGCTATTCCTACTCGTGGTGCTGGTATGGCTCACAGCGCACCGTGCAGGCCAGCGCGACCTACCAGTGGTAAACACCCATCTACTGTAGGAGCGAGCTTGCTCGCGAAGAACCTGAGAGCAGCGCGTTAAGCCAGGCACGCTGCGTTATCGTTAACGATTTTCGCGAGCAAGCTCGCTCCTACAGTGATCGTCAGTATTTTATGGAGGATGGCCTTTTAACATTGCGCCCCACTCTTTATCATCCGCCCCAGCAACTCCGGCCATGGAGACGCTCCATTCACTAAGGAAGTCGTAATGCACATTGGAAAAATGCTGGGGTTGGCCCTGATCACGTTGTCGATGGGCGGCTGCGCCAGCTTCACGAAGGACGAAGTAGCACCTGTCACGCTGCCATCGAAGGCCAGCTACGCCAACAAACCGAACGTCTACGTAGACTTCAAGTTCTACCAGGGCGAGCCGACAAACGCCGCCGCTGCCGAAGTTCCACAAGCGCGGGACATGCTCAAGCCACAGCTGCAGAAAGTCCTGATCGACTCCGGCCTGTTTGGCCGTGTGACCCTGGATGAATTCCAGAAGCAGCCCGGCGATTATAGCCTGCGCCTGAAGGTCTACAACCATCCACCGGGTGGCGGCCAAATGGTGCTGGCGTTTATCAGCGGCTTTACCTTCACCATCATCCCGGCGCTGGGTACTGATCAGTACACCATGAAGCTGGAGTCGGTGGATGCACAGGGCCAGGCGCTGAGCACCGGCACCAACCACGACTCGATCAATACCTGGATGGGCATCTGGTTTATCCCGCTGATGGCCAACACGCCGAAAGAGGCGGTGACCGATACCTTCACCCGCCAGGTCAATGCCTTGCTCAAGCAAATGGTCGACGGCAATAACCTGAAGTACTCGGCACTGGATGCCGGCGTGCCACGGGCGTGACACGTTGCGCAACGTAAGCTGAAACAGCTGCGAGGGCAGGGTGACCTACCCTCGCAGCCTGGGCCTTACTTAAGCGCTTTGATGAACAGCGGGTCGCTGTACAACGACTTGAGCAAATCCCGCACCATCGGGTTGTAGGCGTTGGCGGCATTCGGGATCGCAATGAACCCGAAGAACGAACTGGACCAGGTGTGATTCACTTCCTTGGTCGCGTCGTACACCACGTCATTGCCCTTGAGCAGGGTAAACCGTGCGGCCAGCGTGCCGTTGCCGGAGCCCATGCCTGCCGACAGCGAATTCTTCACCACCAACACTTGCAGATGTCGTTCTGCTTGCGGGTTCAGCAGGCCTGCGAGTTGCAGTTCCTGGGTGATCGCAGCCTGGATATGCGCCGGGATGCTGCCACTGGGCGAGCGGATCGGGTTGGCACGTACGGACAACGAGCCTTCGCCCGATGCGGCCGTCACCTGGGCATTGCTGACGGGTTGCAGCGGCGCTGCTTGCTTGAGGACCTGGACGTTGTCGAAGTTCGGCTCGTATTGCGTCATGGTGACGCCGCAACCTTGCAACAGCAGCGCGAGCAATGGGGTTAACAGTAGAAGCTTTTTCACGGCGTTTCCTTGCGTGAGTGTGGGAGAGCGCGGGGATTATCGTCAGACGCTGGCCTATCGGCAACAAATAGTGGCAAAAGGCCTTAATGCATGCGTGGCTTCTTGGCCCCGTTACCGGCTGGAAAAATCATCGAGAAGGCAATTTGCTGGCCCCTTTGTAACAAAATTCTCGCCAAAATCACTTTTATTTTCAGGTGGTTAGGCGGGATGCAAATGCGCAATGTTGGAATCATGCTGATCGCCTGTTCCCTGGCGGGTGCGGCGGTTTCGGTTGAGGCACGGGAGCTGCGGGACAACGACAAGTACATGTGCAGCTGGGGTGCTGGCACCGCCGCCCGGGCCCAGGAATTGAAGCTGTCGGGCGTCTCGCTCTACGCCGCGCGCCAGAAGCTCAAGACCTACCAGTTCAAGAAACCCTGGATGCACATGATGGCCATGGGCATCACCGAGCAGACCTACGACAGCCGCTCGCGGGTCAAGCCCGAGGTGATTCGCCAGAGTTTTTATCAGGACTGTTTGCGCTACAAGCTGGCGCGTAAATAACCCCTATTTATCCAGCAGCAATTGGAGCCTTGAGAACGACTGGTCGTAGGTGGGTTCCCAAGGAAAGTGCCCCTGTTTGTCCGGCCAGACCATTTGCAGCGCAGGGAAATCAGCTTTGATCGAGGCGTAGAACCAGCCGGCATAACCGAGGTACTCGCGGTAGTGCCGGCGGTCTACAGGAATGAAGGCGATGCGCATGCCTTCGGCAATATCGTCATAGGGCTTGTAGGTTTCATAGGCGGCTTTTGCACCGGCAAAGCGGATCGCGGCGATGTTCAGCAACTGCTGGGCAATCTGCGGGGGCAGCCCGAATACGATGATTTCCGGTTGGCCGAAGTTGGCGTAGAACCCCAGGGAGTAGGCGAACGACGGGTCACCGTCTTCGGCCCGCACGTGCACATGGTGCCAGCCGATCTTCTTGATATCCGCCAACACCTTCTCGTCATATTCCGAATCTGCCTTGGGCAACTGGAATCCCGGGAGCGGGGCCTTTGCTGAAGTGTTCATCGAGAACAATGAGGCGGCGAAGAGGGCGACGGCGCGAATGATGTTCATCAGAGTCCTTTCTGCGGGATCAGTGGTTGAAACCGCGATGAGGCTAGCAGTGTTGGGTTCGCTCGGCAAAGTGACCGATGCACCGCCCAGTACAAAATCTGCGTAAGCCTGTCCAACTTCGCCCCGGGGCCAGTCCGCATACTGGCCCCAGGTAACCGAAGAGGCACATGCCATGACCCGCTACGTCATCACTCCCAACCAAATCCCATCCCTCGCCATCCAGGGCGACGACGCTCGCTTCCCGCTGCGCCGGGTGTTTTGTGTCGGGCGCAACTACAGCGAACATGCCCGCGAAATGGGCCACGACCCCGACCGCGAGCCGCCGTTCTTTTTCATGAAACCGGCGGATGCCGTGGTGCCTGCCGAGGGCGTGATCGCCTATCCACCATTGACCGCCGACCTGCATCACGAGGTCGAGTTGGTGGTGGCCATCGGCAAAGGCGGCGTGGACATTGCCCCGGAAGAGGCCTTCGCGCATATCTGGGGTTACGGCTTGGGCATTGACCTGACCCGCCGCGACCTCCAGGCCCAGGCGAAAAAGCTGTCGCGGCCGTGGGAATGGGCCAAGGCCTTCGATGAATCGGCACCCTGCACTGCGTTGCAGCCGGTGAGCGCCGTCGGCCATCCGGGCAGCGGGCGTATCTGGCTCAAGGTCAATGGCGAGCAACGTCAAGTGGGCGATCTGGCAGACCAGATCTGGTCGGTCAGCGAGGTGATCAGCCATGCGTCCAAATCCGTGGCGCTGAAAGCCGGCGACCTGATCTTCACCGGCACCCCGGCGGGCGTTGGCGCCTTGCAACCGGGCGATGTGGTGACCGCCGGGATCGACGGCCTGGCCGAGCTGAGCTTCACCCTCAGCCAGGGTTGACGCTACAGTGGTGCCCAGGCTCTCCGGGAAATACGTATGCCAGGCACCCGCATCACCACCTATGGCATGGAACAACGCAGCGACCGCTCCGACTTCTACATCCGCGACAAGCGGGGCAGGGCGGCGCTGACCAGTCCCCATCGCCACGAATACTTCCAGATCCAGATCAACCTGGGCGGCGACACCGTGCAGCACATCGGCGGTGCGGTGCGCCCGTTCCCGAAAAAGGCCCTGGCCTTTATCCTGCCCCATCGCCTGCATGTGATTCCCCATCCCGAAGACGGCGACTTCATGCTGATCAATTTCAGCCAGGGCTTTTTCCTGCCGCAACTGACCTGCGATCCGCTGGACCTCGAAGACATCCCCATCAGCCACGCCCCGGAGCTGTCGCCGTTCCGCTTCCAGGAACAGCTGGATTTCATTCTTGAAGACGCGGCATTCGAGGAAGTCAAAACCTGGCTGGAACACATGCGCACCCTGGACACCCACCGCAGCTTCGGCGCGCGGGAGCGGCTCAAGGGTTACCTATTCCAGCTGATTGGGTTGGTGTGCCAACAGTACGCCGAACCGCTCCAGGCCTTCGCCGCCAACAACGCCACCCGGCGTGGCCGCAAGGACGCCTTGGCCCGGGTGCAAGGCTACATCCGCGAGCATTTGCACGAGCCATCGCTGAACCTGACCGATGCCGCGGCGGCTGCCTTCCTGTCGCCCAACTACCTGACCCACCTGCTGCGCAAGGAAACCGGTAAACCCTTCTCCCAACTGGTGCTCGACCGGCGCATGCAACTGGCGCGCACGCTGCTGCTCAACAGCCCGCAGATGATCGGCGCGATTGCGCACCGTTGCGGGTTTACCGACGAGGCGTATTTTTCCCGGTGTTTTCGCAAGGCCCACGGGCTGGCGCCGGGGCAGTTCAGGCGGCGTGAGCAGGATTGACGCGCAAACCGGGTGCGTGTTTTACAAATCCACCACAATCGATGTGTTTCAATTTACATACAATTGAGCGTCTCATTGGGAGGCGGTGCACATGGCTACGGTTTTACGGTTGGCAACCCCGGATGACATTAATGCGATTTTCGATATTCGCACCGCGGTGGTGCAGAACCACCTAAGCCGCGAGCAGATGGCTGAGCTGGGCATTACCCCGCAGGTGGTCGCCGAGAGCATGCATGAAGCGCCCTGTGTGTGGCTCGCCGAAGTGGATGGCACGCCTGTGGCGTTTTCAATGGTGGATGTAGCCGAAGGCGAGGTGTTCGCCCTGTTTGTGCTGCCCTCCCACGAGAACCTCGGGTTGGGTCGCCAATTGATGGCGGTGGCCGAGGCGGCGCTGTTCGAACGCCACGACACGCTGTTCCTGATCACCGATGGGCGAGATCACATTCGGGCTAATGGCTTTTACCAACGGCTTGGCTGGTCGGTGGTCGACACGGCCGAAGGCGACGACGTTCGCTATCAGAAACACAAGGTGCAATGAGTGTATGAGTCATCCGGAACCCCCTCAATCCCACGCCTTCCGCTATTTTTTCATCGGGATTGTGTGCTTGGCGGTGATGTTGGGGACCTATTTCGTTCGGCTCAATGCCCAGGTTGACCGACAGCGGGAAGAGGCGGCGGAGCGCCTGGCGTTATGCCGTCAGGCGGCCAGCGTTTCGCGCCCTACGCCCCAGGACGACCTTGTGCTGGTGGATCCCTGCAAACACTTGATGGAACATTACTTGAAAAAGCCCACGCACTTTTAATCAATAACCTTATTTTTATCGCGGAATTAAACTGCGCAAGTGTGTTTAATTCATGCCGTCATTGCACCAAAAAGTGGCACTTTCAATAATCGGATCCATTAAAAATGTGTGGTTATTGAATGACTTAGCGCTGTTTTAATCCGACGAAAGGTTGAAAATTATCTTGTTACAAGTTTTGCCGCTCGGTAATATAGCCGGGCGTTCACCTCCCACGGTTTATGCATTTTTAAATCCCAAGTTTCCATCAGCTACTTGGGATTTTTTTTGCCCGCGATTTGAGCGTTGTATCAATCCAGCGCGTCGGCGAACTCCGCGCGCATCCGGCCATTGTGCTTGGCCTGGTACAGCAGCTTGTCCACCGCTTCGACAAATACCAGCGCCTCGCTGCCTGGCCTTACCGTGCAAGTGCCTACGCCCAGGCTCAACGTCAGCAAGTTCGACACCGCCGAATGCCCGTGCTCAATCTGCTGCTGGCGGATCAGGTGCAGGCAGCGTTCGGCCACGCGTCGGGCAGACTCGGCATCGGTTTCCGGCAGCAACCACACAAACTCCTCGCCGCCGATGCGCGCAATGAAGTCCCGTGGCCGATTGGCCGCCCGGGAGAGCGTGCTCGCCACTTGCTTAAGGCATTCATCACCCTTGATATGCCCGTAGAGGTCGTTGTACTGCTTGAAATAGTCGATATCCAGCAGGATCAACGACAGCGGCAATTGGCTGCGCTGGGCACTGGCCCATTCCCGCGCCAGCACGGTGTCGAACATGCGCCGGTTGGCGATGCCGGTCAGGCCGTCCTGGAACGAATATTCCTCCAGCTGTTTTTGCAGGCGGATCAGGTGTTCTTCGGTCTTCTTGCGCTCGCTGATATCGAACATGAAGCCGATCAGCGCCTGCACTTCGCCGTCCTTGCGCTCCACGTGCACCACGTCTCGTATCCACACGTACTCACCGCTGGCAGTCAGCGCGCGGTAATCGGCTTCGTGATCGACCCCGGCGCGGGACTGCGAGACGCAGAAGTTGACGACGTATTCGCGGTCATCCGGGTGCATGCGCTCCACCCAGTCATCGACGGTGGCCCAGCTCTGCGGGGTCCAGCCCAGCAGCGCCTCGATTTGTGGGCCGATGTAGCTGAAGGTCATCGTTGCCCAGTCGATACGCCAGGGGATGGCCTTGGTCGATTCGAGCAACGTCTTGTACACGGCACTGTCGGGTTCGATCAGAGGTTCGATGCTCATGCGGGATGCTCTTGATGACGGTAAAAGACCATAGCATCTGGCCATCATCGCCAGGAATCAAGCGCTTCGCTCGGCATCGGATGAGAGGTGCCGGTGTGGTTTTTCTGGCGTCAGCCGGCCAGCGGTTTCAGGCAAATTGAGCACCAGGTATCACTTTTGACTTAATTCCCCGGCAGGTTGAAAAAGCTGATCTACCCTAGACGGATCACGTCCACCGAGTCTGGTCCAGCGAAGGGTGCCCGCATGGTCTCGATAGCCGAGTTTCGCCACATCATGGAGTCCGGCTTCCTGCCGCTCGCCTGTGACTGCTCGTTGAACAGCGATGGTTCTCTGCGCATCAATATCTTCGACCCGGCTTCCGGGCGCGTCGACCTGCTGCTGACCCGTGTGTCTCCCCAGGGTCTGGACAGCATCCGTTCCATCTCAAACCTGATTGGCGAACTGCGCACCGAGATCAAGGCCGGGCGCAGAGGGTTTGCGGCATTCGGTTAGAGGCTCAAGAGACCGCTTGTGCCGACGGAGCAGTCACCACCCCGTAACCGCGCCAGCAGCAATGATCGCGGTGCCCCGGCAGGAACACGCAGCCGCCAAGGTTCATGAGCAGGACAGCGGCAACCAGCAGTGAAATTCGACGAGACATGGTGATTTCCTCAAGGTAGTGAACGTTGAAAATCAACAGGTATGCCTGCTGATTGCCAACGGTTAACCCTTGAACGCGACCGCCTGGCCAAATCCGTCGGCGCTTTTTGCATATTTCATCAAACCCCCGCAAACCCTGGGCAATACTGGCCCTGTCTACCGTGCTGAGCGGTCGCGAAAAAAGTTGATTTTGACGCGACGGATTATTCGGACACTCGCCGTTCAACCTTACAGCTGCGATCACTGGCGATCGCCGATGAAGGAGTTGTCATGAGACGTGTACGACCGCTGGCCAAATTACGTTACGCCCTGTTGATCCCGCTGGCGCTGGCCGCCCTGGTCAGCACGCCGACCTTTGCCCAGACCGAAGTGATCATCCGCGAAGCGCCACCGCCGATGCGCGTCGAGGCCGTTCCCGTCGAGCGCCCGGGTTACGTGTGGGACCGCGGGCACTGGCGCTACGAAGGGCGTGGTTATGCCTGGGTGCCGGGCCACTGGCAGCCGGTGATGCGCAACGCCCGCTGGGAACCTGGCCACTGGGAATCGCGCGGCCCCAACTGGTACTGGAGAGAAGGGCACTGGATCCGCTGACCCTCCCGTCAACCTGACCCTTAGCCACCGGACCGAGACTTGCCCTATTGAAAGACACTGATCCGGACGTTGAGCTGTTGGCCCGCATCGGTAACAACGAACCGGCGGCCATCAACGAAATGGTCACGCGCAAACTCCCGCGTTTGCTCGCGCTCGCCAGTCGGGTCCTCGGGGATGCCGACGAGGCCAGGGACGTGGCCCAGGAAAGCTTCCTGCGGATCTGGCGCCAGGCCGCGAATTGGCGCAGTGGCGAAGCGCGCTTCGACACCTGGTTGCACCGCGTGGTGCTCAACCTGTGCCACGACCATTTGCGTCGGCGCAAGGAGCGCCCGTTGCACGACGAGGCGGCCATGAGCGAAGTGATCGACAGCGCGCCAGCGCCCGATGAGCAGCTGGAAGCCGCCGCCCGCAGCGCGCATATGGCCCAGGCGCTGGCATCGCTGCCTGATCGCCAGCGCGAGGCGATTGTGCTGCAGTACTATCAAGAGCTGTCGAATATCGACGCCGCGGCGCTGATGAACATCAGCGTCGAGGCACTGGAGAGCTTGCTGTCTCGGGCCCGGCGCAACTTGCGCAGTTACCTTGACGACACACCCGGGCCCGCCCGCCCAGGAAGGGGAAAACCATGACGCCCGAACGATTTGCCCATCTGGCCGAGGCTTACGGCGGCTACTTGCACCGTTGGCCCAGTGCCGAACAGGCGCAGGCCCAGGCACTGCTGGACGCAGGCGATGCCGGCGCACTCGAGGTGCTGCACCAGGCGCGATGGCTCGATGGCCAGTTGGATGCCTACCAACTGGCGCCCGTCGACTCGGCGCTGGCGCGGCAGATTCGCCAGTCGTTCCCCCAGCGCCAATCCTTTTGGGCACGCTACGCCGGCTGGCTATCGCCCGCCGGTTTCGTCGGAGTGGGCATCGCCGGGATAGCCGCCGGCATCCTGGTAGCGTCCTTGAGCGTACCGTTGCCCACACTCGGTCCTGAAGTACTGCCCAGTGTCTTCGACCAGGGCGACGCCGACGTCGTCTTCACCGTCAACGCCGAGGAAAGCGAGCAATGACCCCGTCACCCAAGTACCTGAAGCCGCTGTTGGTTGTGTCGGTGTTGTTCAACGTGTTTTTGATCGGTGGTGTCGGCGGTGGCCTGTACCACTGGCTGGCCAATGCCAAGCCCGCCGAGGCCGTGGTGAACCAGCATGGCTTGCGCCAGGCGATGGTCAAGCTACCGCCGGAACGGCGCAAGGAACTGCGCCAGCTGCTGCGCCAGAACCGCGCCGACAGCCAGCCACTGGTGCTCGCCGGGCGCGAGGCTCGGTTGGATGTGATCAAGCAACTGGAAGCGCCGACCCTGGATCGTGCGGCGTTGGTGACGGATTTGGGCAAGGCTCGGGAGGCGGACATGGCGCTCCGGGCGCTGGTGGACAACACCCTGGCGCAGTTCGCCAGCACGCTGCCTCGGGATGAGCGTCAGCGGTTGGTGGAGGCGCTGTATATGAAGGGGCAGGCGAAGGGCAAGGCCGGGCGCTGATCGTTCCCACGCTCTGCGTGGGAATGCCGCCTCGGACGCTCTGCGTCCAGTTGGCGATGCAAGGTTCAAGTCTTGCGCAGTGGTGACGCGGAGCGTCACGGGATGCGTTCCCACGCAGAGCGTGGGAACGAGCATTAATCACTGAGGCTGGCGGCGGATTTTTCCGGTTGGTCGCGTTTAACCCGGGTAAGCCCGCCACTCAGGCGACGGCTAGTCTCATTGGGGAACCGTGCCATGTCCCGGATATTCAAGGCCACGCTGGCCGCCACGTTGATGGCGGCTGCGTTGTCCGGTTGTATTGTCGAACCTGTTCATCCGCGTCGTCCGCCGCCGTTGGTTGAAGTTGTGCCGGTGGCGCCGGCGCCGGGGTACCAGTGGGTGCGGGGGCACTATCGCTGGGGGAACGGACAGTGGTTATGGGTGCCGGGGCATTGGCGGTATTGATCCCGCCACACTTTCAACTGCGACACTGAAACCCTGTGGGAGCTGGCTTGCCTGCGATGGCATCACCGCGGTCTTACTGACAGACCGAGGTGCCTGCATCGCGGGCAAGCCCGGCTCCCACATTTGATCGGGGCAGGCAATCAAATAACGCACGCCCCGATACCCTCAATGCGGTTGCAAACAATCCACTGCGCGATCCACCATCACCCGCGCCATATCCACCAAATGCAGCACCGAAATCACCAGCGCACGAGATGCCCCATCCAACTGATCACCCGCCTGTTGTGCTGTCACCGAGGCACAGTGCAACAGACTACTCGTATGGACTAATGCGCTTTCAAAACTGGTATCGGGATCGACCGTGAACAGCATCGGTTCTTCCGTTGCGGGTGATTTGTTCGGATTGAGGTAATGATCCAGCGCACGTTTGTACGCCGCGTGTTTCTGGGATTGGTCCGAGAAGGAATCTGAACTGCTGAAGGGCGGATCTGGAACGATTTTATCCATCGTGAAACACCTCTAGTCGGTAGAGGCCGTCACCATCGCTGCTAAACGATTGAAGGGTGGCGACCGTGCGCGGGTTAGCAGACCGGAGACTAGTATCCGGTGCACCCGAAGGTGCCCCGCGCACGGCCACCATAAAGCGTGGGGCCGAAAAAAAGCGCCCTGCAGAAGGTGGCGCTTTGCGCCTAGTCTCATCAGCGGGCTGCTAAACCCGATCGCTGAATTGGCAGCGACCGGCGAAGACTAGCCATGTGATTTGAGCGGCGCAAGCGGTCAGGATTTTCTAGGAAACGTCCTGCGAGGGAAAGGGAAATGTCATGGGTGGCTGTATGGAATTAAATTTCATCACTTGGACTTAGAAATTTTCTTGATGGTAATAATGGCTTTTTGCCGCTATCATTTGGTATATTTTTTTGTGCTCTAATATTTCTGGCAGGGATGCAAATGAACGATTTACCGAGTTTAGGTTGTGGCGCTTTGCAGCCTGGTCCAGGTGCTTCATCATCTGAAGAAGCATGCGAAACATTAGGTGGAGCTGAAGTTGGTGGTGCTGACGTGGATTTTGATGATTCGGAGTCAGATCACCCAATAGATGGTGTTATTAAGTCTTTTATTCATAGGGTTCTTGATATTGAAGACTGTGCAAGCACTTTTGTAACAATCGCTCGCACAGAATATGCAGAAAAATTTAATGAGCTCTTACAGGAATATAAAGAGTGTCAGGAACCGTTGGGGAGTCAACAAAGTGTCGAGGACGCCGTCCTCCAACAGCGTAAAATTAGAGCAGTAGTACGATCTCTTGAGAGGCACAGCAATTCCTCGCCGACTCAGACCCTAGAGCGAAGTCTTTTTATAAATATTTTTGCATCCTACGACAAGTTCGTGGGTGAATTGTTGCTTGAACTTTATCGTGCTAGCCCGAATCTGTATAAGGGTGTCAATAGGGAGATTGCGCTTTGTGATGTGCTGGCTTTTGAATCTATAGATGAGCTGAAATTATCCCTGCTTGAGAAAGAAATAGAAACTATAAAGCGTAAAAGTTATATAGAGCAGTTTAAGGACTTGGGGACGAGATTTGGTCTGACCCTCACAAAATTTGACAGTTGGCCGAAATTTGTTGAGTGCGGTCAAAGAAGGAATCTTTTTACGCATTGCGACGGAGTGGTTAGTCAGCAGTATCTTCAAACTTGCCAAGAGCACAAGGTTAAGCTTGACAAGGCGGTTGGTGTTGGTAGTCAACTTGCATTAAGTGCGAAATATTTTTATGAAACTTGTTCGGTGGTCACCGAAGTTGCAATCATGCTTGCGCATACACTATGGAGAAAACTGCTTCCCGAACAACTTGGTGAGGCTGATAGCTGTCTGAATAGTTTGATTTTTGATTATTTACACCTAGAACATTGGAGTAATGCAATTTCTTTAAGTAAGTTTGCTTTAAGCCTGCCCAAAGTGGGTAGTGATGTCCACGATAGAATGTTCCATATTAATTATGCTATTGCGCTAAGAGGCATAGGTGAAGTAGCGGCAGCAAAAACGGTTTTAGATAAAAGAGATTGGTCTGCCAGTATTTATGATTTTAGGCTTGCGTATGCCGTGCTGACAGACGATCTGAACTTGGCAAGCGAACTCATGCTGCGCATTGGTTCTCGAGGAGAGTTTCTGGCTGAGCTGTCTTACCATGATTGGCCATTGTTTCGAGAATTTAGAGAGACTCCTGAATTTCGGCGAGGATATAAGGCGGTTTATGGTTATGAGTATGCAACAAAGTTATATGAGATTGCCGAGGATATGAGGCAGGACGTTTTGGAACAGGTGAGTTGTGGTTAGTTTGATACGCTTTTTAGTATTGTATGTGTAAAATAAAATTTAGTAATTAGGGTGTAAATCACGATTATTTCTTCACGTTTTAGAAGTGTGGTCAGCTTTTAGAGCTATATTCTGTTGACGCAGAGAGTCATTGGGTGCATTTCAATAAGGAGTGCACCGTCATCACAGTTCCACATCAGATTTAGACACTCAGACCAATCCTTCAGGCTCTGTCAACACCTTCCTGAACGTCTCCACCAACGGCCGCAAATTGATCCGATGCCACGCCGCCCACAGCAGCGTGGTGTAGGTCAGCCATGGCAGTGCCCGCAGCACCACACCCGGTGGTGCATTGCGGCTCAAGCCCTTTTGCACCATCGCGACACCTAACCCCGACGCCACCAATCCCAACGCGGTAAACGGCTCGCTGGCTTCCATCGGAATCTGCGGGGTGAAACCTGCACGAATGCACGCGGCAACAAAATCATCAGCCGGGTTCGCGCCCGGTTTGCGTTGCACGCCAATCCATTGCTGCTCGGCCAGATGCTCGGGCAGCAGTTCGCTGACGCTGGCCAGCGGATGCTGCTCGGGCAGCGCCAGCAACATCGGGTCGTCCAGCACTTGCAGCGCCATCAGGTCCGGGTCATCCGCCGCCGGTGGCTCGCCCACCAGGGCGACGTCGAGGCTGCGTTGGCGCAGGCCTTCCAGCTGTTCGGCGGAGGGCAGGTTGTACAGCGCGATATGCACGTTGGGCCGCGCGTCGCGCAAGACTTTCAAGGCATTGGGCAGCACGCCCGCGTGCATCGCGTTTTCGATGTAGCCGATGCACAGCCCGCCTTCTTCGCCTTTGCCCAAGCGCCGGCCCAGGGATTCCAGGCGGTTGGCGTGGGTCAGCAGCGCCTTGGTTTCGGCCAGGAACGTCTGGCCGTCGCGGGTCAGGCGGATGCGCTGCTGGCTGCGCTCGAACAGGGTCAGGCCCAGGCGTTCTTCCAGTTGCGCGATCTGCCGGCTCAGGGGCGATTGGGAGATGTGCAACCGTTCGGCAGCACGCCCCACGTGTTCTTCTTCAGCGACTACAACGAAGTAGCGCAATTGGCGGAAATCGATCATGTCAGACCTGTAAGGACTCAAGTTGGTCGCAGTATGTCTTGGACGGTCCGATCTCTGCAATCTACGATCTGCTCAACGGTCAACACAGCGACCTTGAACAATCTTGAGGATTCATCCCATGAGCTTGAAAGACAAACTGCCCGGCGTGCTGGGTTTTGGCACCGCCCCATTGGGCAACATGTTCCGTGCCATCCCTGATGAAGAAGCCCAAGCCACCGTTGAAGCGGCCTGGAACCAGGGCGTGCGTTACTTCGACACTGCGCCGTTTTACGGTTCGGGCCTCTCGGAAATTCGCCTGGGCCAGGCCCTGTCGAAGTACAACCGCGACGACTATGTACTCAGCACCAAAGTTGGCCGTCTGATTCTGGACGAGGTGGAAGAAAGCGCCCGCGATCTCGGCGAGAAAAGCGGTGTGTTCGAACACGGCCGGCCGAACAAGATGGTCAACGACTACAGCGCCGATGCCACCCTGCGCTCCATCGAAGACAGCCTCAACCGCCTGCAAACCGACCGCCTCGACATCGTGTGGATTCACGACATTGCCCAGGACTTCTACGGTGACCAATGGCTGGATTATTTCAACCAGGCGCACACCGGTGCTTTCAAAGTACTGACTCGCCTGCGTGAAGAAGGCGTGATCAAGGCCTGGGGCCTGGGCGTCAATCGCGTCGAGCCTTGCGAATTGACCCTGGACCTGACCGAAGCCCAGCCCGACGGCTTCCTGCTCGCCGGTCGTTACACCTTGCTCGACCACGAACGTGCCTTGCAGCGCCTGATGGACGCGGCCCTGGCACAGAACGTCGAGATCGTGGTCGGCGGCCCGTACAGCTCCGGCATCCTGGCGGGCGGTGCGCATTTTGAATACCAGAAAGCCAGCCCGGCAATTATCAGCAAGGTCGAGCAGATCAAGGCGATTGCCGCGGACCATGGTGTGAGTGTGAAAGCCGCGGCGCTGCAATTCTCCCTGGCCCATCCGGCAGTGGCGGCAGTGATTCCGGGTGCCAGTCGTCCGGGGCGAATTGCTGAAGACGTCGCGGCGTTGTCAGAGAAGATTCCCGCAGCCTTTTGGCAGGCCCTGCGCGACGCCCGATTGATTTCGGCCCGTGCACCGCTGCCGCTCTAACCACAGGAACGCGAACATGAAAATTGATATCAGTGGCAAAGTCGCAATCGTCAGTGGCAGCACCGCCGGGATCGGCCTGGGCATCAGCCAGGCCCTGGCGCAATCCGGCGCCACCGTGGTGGTGATCGGGCGTGAATCGAGCAAGGTCGACGAGGCGCTGGCGACGATTCGCCAGGCAGTCCCCGGCGCTGAGCTGCGTGGCCTGGTGGCAGACCTGGGCACGGCCGAGGGCGCCGAAAAACTGTTCGCCGCCGAGCCGCGGGCCGACATCCTGGTGAACAACCTCGGGATCTTCAACGACGTCGATTTCTTTGACGCGCCCGACAGCGAGTGGACGCGTTTCTACGAGGTCAACGTGATCTCCGGCGTGCGTTTGTCGCGGCACTACACGCCGGGCATGGTCGAGAAGGGCTGGGGGCGGGTGATCTTTGTGTCGTCGGAATCGGGCGTGGCAACGCCGGCCGACATGATCAACTACGGCGTCACCAAAAGCGCCAACCTGGCGGTGTCCCATGGCCTGGCCAAACGCCTGGCGGGCACCGGGGTGACGGTCAATGCAATCCTGCCGGGGCCGACCTTTACCGATGGCCTGGAGAACATGCTCAAGGACGCCGTGGCCAAGTCCGGGCGCAGTCCTCGGGATGAGGCAGATGTGTTTGTGCGCAACGCGCGGCCGACGTCGATCATCCAGCGCGCAGCGAATGTGGATGAAGTGGCGAATCTGGTGGCGTACATTGCTTCACCGTTATCGTCTGCAACCACCGGTGCCGCGTTGCGGGTCGACGGCGGCGTTGTCGACAGCATGGCGATCTGAATTTCTTGAATGGTTTGGAGTGTTAATCGTGGCAAAAGCATCTGCTGTTATTGAAATCCCGGTTTCGGCCGAACAGGTTTGGCAATTGGTCGGCGGCTTCAATTCGCTGCCGGACTGGCTGCCCTTTATCGTCAAGAGCGGGCCGAGTGACGGCGGCCGTGTGCGCCATCTGCAAACGGCTGATGGTGGTGTGGTGGTGGAGCGTCTGCAACGCTTTGATAACGCGGCACGTACTTACAGCTACTCCATCAGTGAGTCGCCGTTTCCGGTGAGTGAGTATTTGGCGACGTTGAAGGTTGAGGCGTTGACGGACAGCACCGCCAGGGTCACTTGGTCGGGCGTGTTTACCCCGGTGGCCGGTGTGACGGATGCGGCGGTGGAGGAGTTGTTTACCGGTGTTTACAGCGGTGGGCTGGAGGCGTTGCGGGGCAATTTCCCAGGCTGAGTGAAGATCAAATGTGGGAGCGGGCTTGCTCGCGAATGCGGTGGATCAGTGCCAGATGGGTTGACTGACACTCCGCATTCGCGAGCAAGCCCGCTCCCACATTGGTTTTGTGGTGTTCTTCAGGCTTCAGGCATCAGCTGCTGGCGGCATTCGAGGGTCAGCTTCGCGCCGCCACTCTCGCTGCTGCCCACTTCCAGTTTGAACCCGTGCAGGTTGATGATCGCCGCCACAATCGACAGCCCCAACCCAAACCCGCCTTGCTGTTGATTGCCTTCGTCCACCCGATAGAAACGCTGGAACACTGCCGCGCGTTCCGCCGCCGGAATTCCGGGGCCGGAGTCGAGCACTTCGATGCGGGTACTGCCGGCATCGTTGACGCCTCGCAGGATCACTACGCCGCCCGGTGGGGTGAATTTGATCGAGTTGCTCAGCAGGTTGGCCAGGGCTTCGAACAACAATGCGCGGTCGCCGGTGATCCACGGTAATGAGGCCGGCACTTGCAGCAGCAGTTCCATCTCGCCTTCTTCCGCCAGGGGCAGGTAGAAGTCGTGCAGCTCTTGCAGCAAGGGCAAGGGATCTAGCACGAGGAAGCCTGAGCGACGTTGGTGGTCTTCCAGTTCGGAAATCCGCAACAGGCCGCGAAAGCGCGCCATCAAGGTGTCGGTCTCGGCGATGGCCGCGTCCAGTTGCAGGGCGTGGGGCGCGTCTTCATCGGCCTGCTGCTGGATCCTGTACAGCTGCGCCCGCAGGCGGGTCAGCGGGGTGCGCAGGTCGTGGGCGATGTTGTCGCACACGCCCTTGACCTCGTTCATCAGCTTCTCGATGCGGTCGAGCATCGCGTTGACGATGGCCGCCAGCATGTCCAGTTCGTCGCGTCGGTCAGACAACGGCAAGCGGTGGGTCAGGTCGCCGGCCACGATGGCTTCGGCGCTGGCCTGGATTCCGCGAATCCGCCGCAACGGACGCCGTCGCAGCAAGTGCCAGCCAGCCGCGCCAGGAATGATCGTCAGAGTAATCCCCCACAGCAGGGCGTGCAGGATGATGCGGGTCACACCGAACAGCGAGCCGTTGGCGCGAACCAAAATCAGCCAACGGCCATCCTCGGTGTGGGTGGCCACGGCGTCGCAGCTGTCGCGGGGCAGTTTCGGGTCATCGGAATTGATGCAGTTGGCCAGGGCATGGATGTGCCCGTCCATCGGCAGGTCCGGCGGTATCACACGGATCGGGCCGCTGATGGGGTTGAACTGGTTGTCGAACAGCCCGTATGCGTCAACACCCTTCATGTCGAAGGTCATGCTGGTGGTCAGGGCTTCCACCAGTTCTTCGCCGTCAAAGCGCTGGAACAAATGCTGGCGCTGCATCAGCGAGTGGCGCGAGAGGTCGCCCAGGTAACCGGAGACCTCGTAGTACAGCACACCCATGAGGATGCAGCTCCAGGCCACGAACAACGAACTGTAGAGCGCCAGCAGCCGGCTGCTGGAGGAGCGCCAGCCTTTAGAGGGGTTCAGCAATGACATACCCGGAACCTCGTACCGTGCGGATCAGCGGCGTGAGGCCCGGCGGGTCGATTTTTTTTCGCAGGCGACCGATGTGCACATCGATCAGGTTGGTGCCCGGGTCAAAGTGATAACCCCAGACTTCCTCGAAGATCATCATCCGCGACAGGATCTGCCCGGTGTTGCGCATCAGGAATTCCAGCAGTTTGTATTCCGTCGGCAACAGGCTCAAAGGCTGTTCGGCGCGGCTCGCTTCGCGGCTGATCAGGTTCAGTTCCAGATCCGCTACGCGCAGTGCGGTTTCGAACTCCTTGACCGTGCTTTTGCGCCGCAGCAGCACTTCGACGCGGGCGGCCATTTCGTCGGAGGCGAACGGTTTGGTCAGGTAGTCATCACCACCGGCGCGCAGGCCGCGTACCCGTTCATCCACGTCGGAGAGGGCGCTGATCATCAGGATCGGTGTGGATACACCGATGGTGCGCAGGGTGGTGACGATGGCCAGGCCATCCAGTTCCGGGAGCATGCGGTCGAGGGTGATCAGGTCGTAATCACCGCTGACGGCACGCACCAGGCCTTCGCGGCCGTTGTCTACCCAGTCTACGTCCAGTCCATGGCTACTCAGCTCGGCAACGATCTCGCGGGCCGTTACGGCGTCGTCCTCGATGGTCAAAATGCGGGTCATAAGGATTACCTGGTGAGCGATTCACACTGAAGTGCGGGCATTTTGCCAAGAAATGATAGCCCGCTTCCTAAATAAAAATTTATGTAGGCACAAACGACACAATTCACCTTACCCCGGTGAATCTGAACGAACGCTGTGTGTGTAGGATTTTTTGCTTCCCATGGCGCGAGCATGGGTTATTTCCTACGAGGAATGCATAACGCCCGCCGCTCCAGGGCATTTCTTGCAAGTTGCATGGTTCAAATTAGTTCAAATTACTTAAGTATTTGAAATATATAGGCTTTTAATTTTTAGACATCTGGCACGTCGCCTGCACTGTCCCTTTTGAGACTTGTAACACTATTTTTCATGCCTGGAGCAAAACAACAATGATCACATCCTCATCCACGCTGCAAGAATCGAGCTCGCTCTCCGGGGTTTCCTGGGGCGCGATCTTTGCCGGGGCCGCTGCCGCGGCTGCGTTGTCCTTGATCCTGGTACTGCTGGGCTTCGGCCTGGGCTTTTCGGCGGTTTCGCCGTGGGCCGACAGTGGCATCAGCGCCAAAGGGCTTGGCATTTCCACCATTGTCTGGCTGGCGGCTACGCAAATCATCGCGTCGGGGATGGGCGGTTACATCGCCGGTCGCCTGCGGGTGAAATGGGCCAATATGCACGGCGATGAGGTGTACTTCCGCGACACCGCCCATGGCTTCCTGGCCTGGGCCGTGGCGACACTGGTGACGGCGGTGTTGATCGTCGGTTCGGTCAGCAGTGTTGTCAGCGGTGGTGTAAAGGCCGGTGCCAGTGTGGCATCGGGTGCCGCCAGCGGCATGAGCCAGGCGGCGGGTGCTGCCACCAAGGGTGAAGACTTCGGCTACTACGTCGACAGCCTGTTCCGTGATGATCGCCCGGCAGCCGTCAGCGATGACGCGGTGCACGGTGTGGTCGCGCGTATCTTCGCCCGCACGGTGAGCAACAACGGCCAACTGGCACCTGAAGACCGTGCGTATCTCGCGCAGTTGATCAGCCAGCGTACCAACCTCAGCCAGGCCGACGCCGAGGCGCGTGTAGACCAAGTCTACGGCCAGGCTCAAAAAGCGCTGGATGACGCCAAGTTGAAAGCCAAGCAGGCTGCCGACACGGCTGCGAAAGTGGCGGCCTACACATCGCTGTGGACCTTCGTGGCGCTGTTGATCGGGGCGTTTTTTGCCAGCCTCGCTGCAACCTTTGGCGGTCGTCGCCGGGATGCTGTGGTGTACCTGGAAACCACTCCCCACACCACTCCCGTTCGTTAATTCAAGGAGAACGTCATGCGCTCATTACTGTTGTTTTTCCTCGGTGTGCCTATCCCGGTCATCATCCTGATCGCGATCTTCATGCACTGATCCTGAGTCTTGCTCGTCCAATGTGGGAGCGGGCTTGCTCGCGAAGGCGGTTTATCAGTCACATCTGAATTGGCTGACCCACCGCATTCGCGAGCAAGCCCGCTCCCACATTTTGTTTTGTGTCGTTGCTGCATTCCGGGCGAAGGCGAAATCTCCGGATTTTGTTAATTGTTGCTTAACCGCCGTTTAGCTAAGCTCTCGTCCCATGAGCCGCTATCTGCGTTTTTTACTGGTCCTGTTGTTGAGTCTTGCGCTTCCCCTGACCGGGATGGCGGGTGTGCCGTCGAGTACCGAGCCGTGCCCGATGCAGATGTCCGATATGCAGATGATGAGCGACATGGCCCCGGACTGTTGCCAGGACGGCGCCACCCCAGCCGACCACAGCAAAAGCTGTAAACCCGGCCAGGAATGCAAGACTGGCGGTATGCTGCAATTGTCGATGCCAGTGCTTAAGGCGCCGGCGACTGTTTCCCATGCGCTGCTGGTCAGCGTCTCTTCTGACTTTATTCCCGACCGCACGCCGTCCGGCGTCTGGCGTCCGCCCCGTACCTGAATCCTGTTGCACCTGAAGACTCGTCCCTGAACCGGGACGGCCTTGCTGTGGGCCGCGTAAAGCGGTGCGCAGCGCAACAGAACAGGACACTTCAAGATGAATTTCCTATGCGTGCGTGCCCTGGTGGTGGGCGTGCTGGCGTGGCCGACGCTGGCGTCTGCGCTGACCCTGGATGATGCCTTGCGCCTGGCGCAAAACAACGCGCCGTCGCTGACGGCTGAATCCTCCAAATTGCAGGCTGCCACTCAGGCGGCGATTCCGGCCGGTGAACTGCCGGACCCGAAACTGGTAGTAGGCCTGCAAAATTTCCCCGTCGGCGGGCCCAATCGCGGCACGCTGTATGGCGATGACATGACCGAGCAAATGATCGGTATCCAGCAACAAGTGCCCAGCCGCGACAAACGTAAGGCACGGGTTGAGTTGGCCTCGGCCACCGTGGACACGGCTGCCGCCGAAGGCCGGATCGAACGCTTGAACGTACGGCAGGCCACCGCCCAGGCGTGGATTCGCGCCTATTCGGTGGAACGCAAAGAGGCACTGTTCAAGGACTTCTATCAGCAGAATCGCCTGCTGCAAGACACCGTGCGTGCGCAACTGGCCGGTGGTCGCGGGCAGCCCTCCGACGCAGTGATCCCGAAGCAGGAAGCGGCTGACCTGGCCGAACGCGAAGATGAGCTGATCCAGCAACGCGCCCAGGCCCGCGCGGCGCTCAAGCGCTGGATCGGCCCGGCTGCCAGTGAAGCCCCCAGCGGGCAGTTGCCGAACTGGAAAATCGACACCACGGGCCTCACCCACAACCTGCATCAGCATCCGGTTCTGCAAGCCTTTGTACCGCGCACCCGCGAGGCCGAAGCCCGGCTGAACGAGGCCAAGGCGCAAAAGACCTCGGACTGGAGTTGGGAAGTGGACTATCAGCACCGTGGCCGTGAGTACGGCGACATGGTCAGCCTGCAATTCACCGTCGATTTGCCGATCTTCCCCGGTCGCCGGCAGAACCCAGGTATCGCCGCCAAACAGGCCGAACTCGACCAACTGGATGCCGAACGCGAAGCCAAGACCCGTGAACACACCCAGGAACTCGAAGACGACCTGGCCAACTATCAACGCCTGGACCGCGCCGTGCAGCGCAGCCAGGACAGCCTGGTGCCGCTGGCCGAGGAGAAGATGTCCCTGAGCCTGGCGGGGTATCGCGCGGGCAAGGGCGACCTGATGAACGTGGTCAGCGCCCGCCGTGAGCTGGTCGAGGCACGCTTCAAACAGATTGATGCCATTGAGCAGCGCGCCCTGACCGGCGCCCAGCTGTATTTCGCTTACGGGGAACCCGCCAATGAATAACCGAATCGTGAATGTGGCCCTGCTGGGCGGCGTGTTGTTGCTGGGTCTGGGTGGCGGCTATTGGCTGGCGCAGATGCGCGCGGCACAACCGGCCATGGCCGGGGCGATGCAGGCGCCGGGAGAGGAAAAGGCGCTGTACTGGTACGACCCGATGTACCCGCAGCAAAAGTTCGACAAGCCGGGCAAATCGCCTTTCATGGACATGCAATTGGTGCCGCGTTACGCCGGTGGTGCCGAAGAGAGTGCGTCGATTCAAATCGATTCGAGCCTGACCCAGAACATCGGCGTACGCCTGGCGAGTGTCAGTCGCGGCGTGCTGGCGTCGAGTCTTGATCTGTCGGGGATCCTGACCTTCAACGACCGCGATGTGGCAGTGGTGCAGGCTCGCGCTGCTGGATATGTAGAGCGGGTTTACGCCCGTGCGCCGGGTGATGTGCTCAAGGCTCAGGCGCCCCTGGCTGACATTCTGGTGCCCGAATGGGCCGCCGCCCAGGAAGAGTTTCTTGCTCTGCGACATAGCGATCCAGGGTTGTTGGCTGCCGCCCGCCAGCGCCTGCGCTTGAGTGGAATGCCTGCCGGGTTGATCACGCAGATGGAGCGCAGCGGCCGGGTGCAATCGGTGATGACCATGACCACCCCGTTAGGCGGCGCGTTGCAAACCCTGGACGTTCGCGAGGGCATGACCGTTGCGGCCGGACAAACCCTCGCGCGAGTTAACGGCCTGGGCACCGTGTGGCTGCAAGTCGCTGTGCCTGAAGCCCAGGGCGCCGCATTGGCGGTCGGGCAAACCGTCGAGAGCCGTTTTGTCGGGCTACCGGGCCAGGTATTCAAAGGCACCGTCGCCGCAATCCTGCCTGCCACCGCCATGGACAGCCGCACCGTGCAGTTGCGAGTCGAACTGCCCAACCCTGACGGCAGGTTGCGTCCCGGCATGACCGCCCAGGTACGACTGGCCCAATCGACCGGGCAATCGGTGCTGTTGCTGCCGAGCGAGGCGTTGATTCGTACCGGCAAACGCGCGCTGGTGATGGTGGCCGAGGAGGGCGGACGTTATCGCCCGGTGGAAGTCCAGGTGGGCGCAGAAAACCAAGACCAGACCGTCATCCTCGCAGGCTTGCAGGAAGGCCAGCAGGTAGTCGCCTCGGGTCAATTTCTGCTGGACTCTGAAGCAAGTTTGAAGGGAATTACCACTCAGGCGTCCGACAGGTTTTCAAATGAAGGGTCCATGGACGGCATGAGCATGCAACCGGGAGCCCGGCCATGATCGCCCTGTTGATTCGCTGGTCGGTGGCCAACCGCTTTTTGGTGTTGCTGGCGACGTTATTCGTGACCGCGTGGGGCCTGTGGTCGATCCAGAACACTCCGGTGGACGCGCTGCCGGACCTGTCGGATGTGCAGGTGATCATCCGCACGCCATACCCGGGCCAGGCGCCGCAAATTGTCGAGAATCAGGTCACTTACCCGATGACCACCACCATGCTCTCGGTGCCGGGGGCGAAGACCGTGCGCGGCTTTTCGTTCTTCGGCGACAGCTACGTCTACGTGCTGTTCGACGAAGGCACCGACCTGTATTGGGCACGTTCGCGGGTGCTGGAATACCTGAGCCAGTTGCAGGCGCGCTTGCCGGCATCTGCCAAGCCGGCGCTGGGCCCGGACGCCACCGGTGTTGGCTGGATCTATCAGTACGCGCTGGTGGATCGCACCGGCAAACATGACCTGGCGCAACTGCGCTCGTTGCAGGACTGGTTCCTCAAGTTCGAACTCAAGACCCTGCCCAACGTCGCCGAAGTGGCGACCATCGGCGGCCAGGTCAAGCAGTATCAGGTACAGATCGATCCCCTGGCCCTGGCCAGTCGCGGTATCACCCAGGCGCAAGTGGTGGAAGCCATCGGCAAGGCCAATCAGGAAACCGGCGGCTCGGTGCTGAGCATGGGCGAGTCGGAGTACATGGTGCGCGCCTCCGGCTACCTGAAAACCCTGGAAGACTTCCGTGCCATTCCCCTGCGGCTCGACGCCAACAACGTGCCAGTGACCCTCGGCGATGTAGCGACGATCCAACTGGGCCCGGACATGCGCCGAGGCATCAGCGAGCTGGATGGAGAAGGCGAAGCCGTGGGCGGCGTGGTGATCCTGCGCAGCGGCAAGAACGCCCGCGAGGCCATCGCGGCGGTCAAGACCAGGCTGGAACAACTGAAAACCAGCCTGCCCCCCGGCGTGGAAATCATCACCACCTACGATCGCAGCAAACTCATCGACCGCGCCGTGGACAACCTCAGCCATAAACTGCTGGAAGAGTTTCTGGTGGTGGCGCTGGTGTGCGGGATTTTCCTGTGGCACCTGCGCTCGTCCCTGGTGGCGATCATCTCGTTGCCGGTAGGGGTGCTGATTGCCTTTATCGTCATGCGCTTCCAGGGGATCAACGCCAACATCATGTCCTTGGGCGGGATTGCGATTGCCATCGGCGCGATGGTCGATGGCGCGGTGGTGATGATCGAGAATGCCCACAAGAAAATCGAGGCCTGGCACCACGCACATCCGAATCGCGAATTGAAGGGCGAGGAGCATTGGAAGGTCATCACTGATGCGGCGGTGGAGGTGGGGCCGGCGCTGTTTTTCTGCCTGCTGATCATCACCCTGTCGTTTATCCCGGTGTTCACCCTGCAAGCCCAGGAAGGCCGGTTGTTCGGCCCGCTGGCCTACACGAAGACCTACGCCATGGCCGCAGCGGCAGGGTTGTCGGTGACCTTGATCCCGGTGCTGATGGGGTACTGGATTCGCGGGCGCATTCCCGACGAGCAGCGCAACCCGCTGAATCGCGGCCTGATCAAACTCTATGAACCGGCCCTCGAAGCCGTATTGCGCTGGCCGCGCATGACCCTTCTGGTGGCGCTGCTGATGGTCGCGAGTGCGCTGTGGCCGATGTCGCACCTGGGCGGTGAATTCCTGCCGCCGCTGGATGAAGGCGACTTGCTGTACATGCCTTCGGCGCTGCCGGGATTGTCGACGCAAACCGCAGGCGCGTTGCTGCAGCGCACCGACCGCTTGATCAAGAGCGTGCCGGAAGTCGCCCATGTGTTCGGCAAGGCCGGCCGCGCAGAAACGGCCACCGACCCGGCGCCGCTGGAAATGTTCGAAACCACCATTGAGTTCAAGCCGCGAGATCAATGGCGCCCCGGCATGACCCCGGAAAAACTGGTGAAGGAACTCGACCGCGTGGTGCAGGTGCCGGGGCTGACCAACATCTGGATTCCGCCGATCCGCAACCGCATCGACATGCTCGCCACCGGGGTCAAAAGCCCGATCGGCGTCAAGGTCGCGGGCACTAGCCTGATGGAAATCGACGCGGTAACCCAGGCCGTGGAAAAGGTCGCCAAGACGGTGCCTGGCGTCAGCTCGGCCCTGGCCGAACGCCTGACGGGCGGGCGCTACATCGACGTGGATATCAATCGCCCGGCAGCCGCGCGTTATGGCCTGAACATCAGCGATGTGCAGTCCATCGTCTCCGGGGCGATTGGCGGTGAAAACATCGGCGAGACGGTCGAAGGCCTCGCGCGTTTCCCCATCAACCTGCGCTACTCGAAAGAATGGCGCGATTCGGTGACGGCGTTGAGCAACCTGCCGATTTATACGCCGTCGGGCAGCCAGATCACCTTGGGCACCGTGGCCAACATCAAGGTCACCGAAGGCCCGCCGATGCTCAAGAGCGAAAACGCCCGGCCTTCCGGCTGGGTGTACATCGACGTGCGCGACCGTGATTTGGCGTCGGTGGTGAAGGACTTGCGTGCGGCGATCAACCAGCAGGTGCAGTTGCAACCGGGCATGAGCCTCAGTTACTCGGGGCAGTTCGAGTTCCTGGAGCGGGCCAATGAACGCCTGAAGCTGGTGGTGCCGGCGACCTTGCTGATCATCTTCGTGCTGCTGTACCTGACATTCCGCCGGGTGGATGAGGCGCTGCTGATCCTGGCCACGTTGCCGTTCGCGCTGACCGGTGGGGTCTGGTTGCTGTACTGGCTGGGCTTCAACCTGTCGGTGGCGACCGGCGTCGGGTTTATTGCATTGGCGGGGGTGTCGGCCGAGTTCGGCGTGATCATGCTGCTGTACCTGAAAAACGCCTGGGCTGAACGCCAAGGAGGAGGGGACCAGGCCTTGCTGGAAGCCATCACCGAAGGCGCCGTATTGCGCGTGCGCCCCAAGGCGATGACCGTCGCCGTGATCATCGCCGGCTTGCTGCCGATCCTGTTGGGCGGCGGCACCGGCAGCGAAGTCATGAGCCGAATTGCCGCGCCAATGATTGGCGGCATGCTCACCGCACCCTTGCTCTCCCTCTTCGTCATCCCGGCGGCCTACCGCCTCATGCGCAAATCCCAAAGCTGACAAAAATCAAATGTGGGAGCGGGCTTGCTCGCGAAAGCGGTGTGTCAGTCGCCAGATGTACTGGCTGACACACTGCCTTCGCGAGCAAGCCCGCTCCCACATTTAGACCTCATTCAGCCTGACCCACCGCTCTTCCCGAGCCGCCACCCGAATCGCCGTAGCCAACCGCTCAACCTCCCAAGCCGCTGCAAAATCCGTCCCATCGCTACCGTTCCCAGCCAACGCCATCACCAACTCATGCACCTCCAGCGTCTTCAACTCGTTGTACCCCAACTGATGCCCCGGTGCCGGGCTGAACGCGGCATACCCGGGCAGCGAAGGCCCCGCCAGCAACCGCTGAAACCCATCCTGCCCAACCCGAAACAGCTGCAACTCATTCAACCGTTCCTGATCAAACAACAACGTGCCCCGCGTGCCACTGATCTCAAAGCTCAGGTGATTCTTATACCCATGCTTCAGCCAACTACTGCTCACCGTCCCCCGCGCACCATTGGCAAACCGCAGCAACGCATGCACCTGATCGTCCACCGCAATCTCCCGCAGCGTGTCACTTCCGGCAGTAGCAGGCCGTTGCCCATGCACCGTTTGCGTATCGGCACACACACTCAGCACATCCCCCACCAGGTACCGCGCCATCGACAGCAAGTGACTGCCCAAATCCGCCAACGCACCGCCGGCATGCCCCACCTCACAGCGCCACGACCACGGCGACGATGCATCCGCCATGAAATCCTCGCTGAATTCCCCCTGGAAACTGATGATCTCCCCCAATTCACCACTGGCGATCAACTGCCGGGCCAGGCCAATCATCGGGTTGTGCTGATAGTTGTAGCCGACCCGCGTCACTACCCCGGCCTTGCTCGCCGCATCACGCATGGCTGCCGCCTGTTCCAGGCTCACCGCCAGCGGCTTCTCGCAATACACCGCCTTGCCCGCCGCCAGCGCAGCCATGGCCATCGGGAAGTGCAAATGGTTAGGGGTAGTGATGGCGACGACATCGACCTTGGGATCGTCGACCAACTGCTGCCAGTCGCCATGGGCCTGGGCAAACCCCCAGTCCGCGGCGCAGCGTGTCGCGCGTTCGGTATCGGCATCGGCCAGGGCGGCCAGTGTGAGCTTCACCGGCAGCTCAAACACCGCCCGCGCGTTATTGAATGCCAGAGCGTGGGCACGCCCCATAAAGCCTGTGCCAATCAGGCCGATTCCGAGTTCGCGCATAGCCGGGTTCCTTCGAATTATTGTTTTGAGAAGGCTATTTATGGAATAAATATTCCCAAAACTCAATACATAGAATAAAAATTCATTCCAGGACTCCCCAATCCCCCCGTGGCGAGGGAGCTTGCTCCCGCTGGGCTGCGCAGCGGCCCCAAAAAGCGTAGGAGCGCTGCGCACTCCAGCGGGAGCAAGCTCCCTCGCCACAACAGCCCTCCCTCCACGATCACCGCTGCTGATAGTGCTACATTCAGCAGTGGCTCAAAGCCCCTCCAGTTAACAAAACATAACGTAGCGCCGATTGTCAGACGATTCCAAAGCCCGCTAGGATGGCCCAGCTTGCCCAAGGCGCTCTAGATTGCAGGTTTCAGGGCTCCCCGCGGCAAGACGACCTAACAATAATAAATGGGAGAAAGGTCTATGAGTGAGCCTGTCATGGGTGTGGTGTTTTTCCGCTCGAAGGCCACGCGCAGGGTCGCATTGCTGGCCACAGCGCTCTCGTTGCTGGGGGTTGTCGCGTTGTCGACACCGGCCCACGCCGCCACTGAAACCACCGCCGCAGCGGTGTTTGCCATTGATTCCCCCAAGGCTGCCAAAAGCCTGATGATCGACGTGGTGCACGCAGGCAAACGCCTGGTCGCGGTCGGTGATCGCGGGCACATCCTCTATTCCGACGACCAGGGCGCGACCTGGAGCCAAGCCAAAGTTCCCACCCGGCAACTGCTGACCGCGGTGTTTTTCGCCGATGACAAACACGGTTGGGCGGTGGGCCATGACGCACAGATCCTCGCCACCACCGACGGCGGCCTGACCTGGACTCAACAATTCCAGGACCTCAAGCGCGAAGCGCCGCTGCTCGACGTGTGGTTCAAGGACGCCAGCAACGGCTTTGCCGTGGGCGCCTACGGTGCGCTGATCGAAACCACCGACGGCGGCAAGACCTGGGATGACGTCAGTGACCGCCTCGACAACGAAGA
Source organism: Pseudomonas sp. AN3A02 (assembly GCF_011765255.1). Classification (NCBI taxonomy): domain Bacteria; kingdom Pseudomonadati; phylum Pseudomonadota; class Gammaproteobacteria; order Pseudomonadales; family Pseudomonadaceae; genus Pseudomonas; species Pseudomonas sp. AN3A02. The sequence continues at coordinate 1,942,208 of NZ_JAARNI010000001.1, read as the reverse complement.
CCAGTTCCACCTCAACGCCATCGCCCAGGTGAAAGACGCCGGGCTGTTTATCGTCGGTGAGCAGGGCAGCATGTTCCGCTCCCATGACGATGGGCAAACCTGGGAAAAACTCGAAGGCCCCTACGAGGGCTCGCTGTTCGGCGTGATCGGCACGGCCCAGGCGCAAACCCTGTTGGCCTACGGCCTGCGCGGCAACCTGTTTCGCTCCACGGATTTTGGCAGCACCTGGGAGCCGGTGGAGCTGAACGCCACCCGTGGCGCGCTGGAGTTCGGCTTGTCGGGCGCGACCCTGCTGGACGACGGCTCGATCGTAGTGGTGGGCAACGGCGGCAGCGTGGTGGTCAGCCACGATGACGGCCTGACCTTCAGCGTATTCAATCGCCCGGACCGCATTTCGTTGTCGGCGGTCACGGCGGCGGGCAACGGCAACTTGATTCTGGTGGGGCAGGGCGGCGTTCGCGTGGCGGGTCCAACTGGCGCCGAGCCGACAAAACAATAAGAAGGCGGGGACACCATGAGCAGTCATCACAACGACAAGGCCACGTTTCTCGAGCGCCTGATTTTCAACAACCGCCCGGCAGTGATCACGATCTGCCTGCTGGTGAGTATTTTCCTGTTCTGGCAGGCGACGTTGATTCGCCCGTCCACCAGCTTCGAAAAAATGATCCCGCTCAAGCACCCCTTCATCGAGAAGATGATGGAGCATCGCAACGACCTGGCGAACCTGGGCAACACGGTGCGCATCTCGGTGGAGGCCAAGGACGGCGACATCTTCACGAAGGAGTACATGGAGACCCTGCGCCAGATCAACGACGAGGTGTTCTACATCTCCGGCGTCGACCGCTCCGGGCTCAAGTCCCTGTGGAGCCCAAGTGTACGCTGGACCGAAGTCACGGAAGAGGGCTTTGCCGGCGGTGAAGTGATCCCCCAGAGCTACAACGGCTCGCCGGAAAGCCTCGATCAACTGCGCAACAACGTGCTCAAGTCCGGGCAGGTCGGGCGACTGGTGGCCAACGATTTCAAGTCGAGCATCGTCGACATTCCGCTGCTGGAGTCCTACCCGGACCCGCAAGACCAGGGCAAGCTGCTGGCCCTGGACTATCGCAAGTTCTCCCATGAACTTGAAGACAAGATCCGCGACAAGTTCGAAACACAGAACCCCAACGTCAAGATCCACATCGTCGGGTTTGCCAAGAAGGTCGGCGACCTGATCGACGGCCTGGTGATGGTGGTGATGTTCTTCGGTATCGCCTTCGTCATCACCCTGGTCCTGCTGCTGTGGTTCACCAACTGCCTGCGCAGTACCGTCGCGGTGTTGAGCACCACGTTGGTGGCGGTTATCTGGCAACTTGGATTGATGCATGCCCTGGGTTTCGGGCTGGATCCGTACTCGATGCTGGTGCCGTTCCTGATCTTCGCCATCGGTATTTCCCACGGCGTGCAGAAGATCAACGGCATCGCCCTGCAATCCAGTGATGCCGACAACGCCCTGACCGCCGCCCGGCGTACGTTCCGCCAGTTGTTCCTGCCGGGAATGATCGCGATCCTCGCCGACGCGGTCGGCTTTATCACCCTGCTGATCATCGACATCGGCGTGATCCGTGAACTGGCCATCGGCGCCTCGGTCGGTGTGGCGGTGATCGTGTTCACCAACCTGATCCTGCTGCCGGTCGCGATCTCCTACGTGGGCATCAGCAAACGCGCCATCGAGCGCAGCAAGAAAGACGCACACCGCGAACACCCGTTCTGGCGCCTGCTGTCGAAATTCGCCAGCCCCAAAGTCGCGCCGGTATCGATTGCGTTGGCATTGGTCGCCTTCGGTGGCGGCCTCTGGTACAGCCAGAACCTGAAGATCGGCGACCTCGACCAGGGCGCGCCGGAGCTGCGCCCGGATTCGCGCTACAACAAGGACAACAACTTCATCATCAGCAACTACTCCACCAGCTCCGACGTGCTGGTGGTGATGGTCAAGACGCCGCCGGAAGGCTGCTCGCGTTATGAAGCCATGGCGCCCATCGACCAGTTGATGTGGAAGATGCAGAACACCGAAGGCGTGCAGTCGGCCATCTCGTTGGTGACCGTGTCCAAGCAGATGATCAAGGGCATGAACGAGGGCAACCTGAAATGGGAAACCCTGTCGCGTAACCCGGATGTGCTGAACAACTCCATCGCCCGTGCCGATGGCCTGTACAACAACAATTGCTCCCTGGCGCCGGTGCTGGTGTTCCTCAACGACCACAAGGCCGAAACCCTCGACCGCGCGGTGCATGCGGTGCAGGACTTTGCCAAGGAGAACAACAAGGAGGGCCTGGAATTCATCCTCGCCGCCGGTAACGCCGGGATCGAGGCGGCCACCAACGAGGTGATCAAGGAGTCCGAGCTGACCATCCTGATCCTGGTGTACCTGTGCGTGGCCACCATGTGCATGATCACCTTCCGCTCCTGGGCGGCGACCCTGTGCATCGTGCTGCCGCTGGTGCTGACCTCGGTGCTGGGCAACGCGCTGATGGCGTTCATGGGCATCGGCGTCAAGGTCGCGACCTTGCCGGTGGTGGCGCTGGGCGTGGGGATTGGCGTGGACTACGGCATCTACATCTACAGTCGCCTGGAGAGTTTCCTGCGCGCCGGTTTGCCGTTGCAGGAAGCCTATTACCAGACGCTCAAGTCCACCGGTAAAGCCGTGCTGTTCACCGGCCTGTGCCTGGCAATCGGCGTGGCGACGTGGATCTTCTCGGCCATCAAGTTCCAGGCCGACATGGGCCTGATGCTGACCTTCATGCTGCTGTGGAACATGTTCGGCGCGCTGTGGCTGCTGCCGGCGCTGGCACGCTTCCTGATCAAGCCCGAGAAGCTGGCGGGGCAGAAGGGCAATTCGTTGTTCGCTCACTGATTCATCGCTGTTCGCCAAAACGCCGTGGCCTGTGCCACGGCGTTTTGCATTGCGCGGGCTTAGGTCGATGCAACGATTTGACCTATCATGGGGTCTTTCCTCTTGATGATTGATGGTTATGACTGCTGACACCGCTACCTTGCTCAATGCTTTTGAAGACTGCCAGATGGTTGAAATCGATGGCCTGCATACCTTCGATTTCAGCCTGGATGACCAGAAGTTACTGATCATCTGCATGGACGGTCGTGACAAGAAGCACTGGAGATTCAGCCTGGAGCAGGTCAAGGCGGCGACCTTTGATCAAACCTTGCAAAGCTGGACCCTTACCGGTGACTCGGGCGAACACCGCCTGGTCTGCATGAGCGGCGTCACCGGCAACAATAATGACGAGGATGAAGCGGATGATGATGCGTAAATTCTGGCCCCTGCTGATGGCCGGCAGTGTAGGCGCGATGTCGGTCCAGGCCGCGCCGGTGGATACCTATGAATTGCTCGTCGGCAGCTACACCGCCGGCACCAGCGAAGGCATCTATCGCCTGCAGTTCGACAGCCGTACCGGGCAGTTCAGCGGCCAGCCGGTGCTCGCCGCCAAGACGGCCAACCCGTCGTGGCTGACCCTTTCCAAAGACCAGAAGCACCTGTTTGTGGTCAACGAAAACGGCCCGGGCCAAAAAGACCCGGTGGGGCGCGTCAGCAGCTACAGCATCGACCCGAAGAACCATCAACTGACCCTGATCAACCAGGTGCAGAGCCTGGGCAACGAGCCGACTCATTCCAGCCTGGCCAGTGACGGGCGCTACCTGTTCGTCGCCAACTATTCGGTGCTGGAAGACCCGGGCGGCAGCCTCGCGGTGTTGCCGGTAGATGCCCAAGGCAAACTGTCGCCGCCAGTGCAGTTGAGCGGGCACCCGGCCAGCCGGGTCAACCCGGAGCGTCAGGCCTCCAACCACGTGCATTCGGTGGTGTCTTCGCCGGACGGCAAATACGTGTTTGTCCAGGACCTGGGGGCGGACAAGCTCTTTGCCTACCACTACGATCCCAAGGCCAACCACGAACTGCCGCTGACCCCGGCCGATCCTGCGTTTGTGCAATTGCCACCGGGCAGCGGCCCGCGGCACCTGCTGTTCACCGCAGACGGCAAGCACGCGTGGCTGACCACCGAGATGAGCGCGCAAGTGGCGGTGTTTGACTACAACGATGGCAAGCTGACCCAGAAGCAACTGGTCAACTTTGCCGACGGCCAACCGGTGTCCGACAAGGCCGGCGCCGCGTTGCACACCTCAAGCGACGGCAAGTTCCTCTACGTGAGCAACCGAGGCACCGCCAACCAGATGCTGGTGTTTGCCATCGACCCGGCCACCGCGCAGTTGAAAGAGATCCAGCGCCGCTCGGTGGAAGGTGATCACCCGCGGGAGTTCGCCCTGGACCCCAGCGGCAAGTTCCTGCTGATCGCCAACCAGAAGAGCAACGAGATTGTGGTGGTCGAGCGCGACCCCAAGACCGGGCTTTTGGGCAAAACCGTTCAGAAACTGGCGATTGATGCCCCCAGCGACCTCAAGTTCCTGGTGCGACAATAAGCCACAGGCCCCGCAGTGCGGGGCCTGACTTGTTGTATTAATACTATTAATAGCGGCTAGTGTTTCAATGAATTTCTAAGGCTAACCCCTCGGGCGTAAGTTTGGTTCCAAGGCCAACACAGGCCACCCAGCCAACCGAACACAAGGGTTACCGACATGAACTTCAATCTCTTCTCGATCATCGCCGCTTCCGCTGTTTCCGCCACCGTAGCGTTGCCAGCCAGCGCCAGCGTCGAAATCAGCAGCAAAAAAACCAGCACCAGCGCCTACACCCAGAAATACCTGCAACAAAGCGCCAACTTCTATGCAGCGCTGGACCACAAAATCCAGAACTGATCTTGAAGCTGACGAAGATCAAATGTGGGAGCGGGCTTGCTCGCGAAAGCGCCGGGTCAGTCTATACATGGGCTGACTGATACACCGCCTTCGCGAGCAAGCCCGCTCCCACATTTTGTCCTGCGACAGTCTCAGGGTTTTGCCATTACGGCGATGAACAACGGTGACTCAAGAAACCGCTGCAACCAAGCTTGCAATCGCGGATACGGCGCCCGTCCAAACCACTCCCGATCCACATGCGCAAACTGCCGCACAAACGGCGCCAGTGCCACATCCGCCAGGCTCAAGTGCCCGGCCAGCAAATACTCCCGCTGCGCCAGTAACCCCTCCAGCTTCGACAAAAACACCTCACCCTCGGCCCGATAGTGCTCCATCGGCTGCTCCGGATAGCGCTCGGCATACTTGTATCGATTCAATTGATGTTTGAAGCCCTGGTCATTCTCTTCAATCAGCGCCTGCGTCGCCTCATCATCCCCAAGCAACCAACCCTCAGGATCGTTCTGCGCCAGTGCCCAGCGCATGATCGCCAGGCTCTCATCGATCACCCGGCCATCCACCCTCAGCACCGGCACCGTGCCTTTGGGTGACAGCGCCAGCATTTCAGCCGGCTTGGCCTTGAGGCTGACCTCGATGATCTGCAACGCTACTCCCGAATACCGCAGGGCCATCCGCGCCCGCATCGCATACGGGCAACGGCGGAACGAATACAACACCACTTCGCTCACTTGACCTCCAGGGTGCTCAAGCCATTGCCCTGGCGCTTGACCTGAATCTGCACCGGAATCCGCTCGTGCATTTCCTGCACATGGGAAATCACCGCCACCTTGCGGCCCTGGGCCTGCAAGCCGTCGAGGGCGTCCATCGCCAGTTGCAGCGACTCGGGGTCCAGACTGCCAAAGCCTTCGTCGATAAACAGCGACTCAATCTTCAACGTGCTCGACGCCATCGACGCCAGGCCCAAGGCCAGGGCCAGGGAGACGAGGAATGTCTCGCCACCCGACAGCGAATGCACCGAGCGCAGTTCGTCGCCCATCTCCGTGTCGAGCACCAGCAGGCCGAGCATGCTGCCGCCGCGTTTGAGGCGGTAGCGGCGCACCAGTTGGCGCAACTGCACGTTGGCGTGGTGCACCAGCAGGTCGAGGTTGTAGGCCTGGGCGATCTTGCGGAACGTATCGCCGGTGGCTGAACCAATCAGCGCATTCAGCCGTGCCCAGCGTTGCCATTCTTCGTAGGCCTTGGCGATCTCGGCCGCCAAGGCCTGATTAGCGTCCTGACGGCGCTGGTCGTCGGCCTGTTGGGCGCGCAGTTCGGCGCAATGTTTTTCGCCAATGGCCAGCGCGGCGTTGAGTTCGGCCAGGGCGCTGTCCAGGTGCTCGGCCTCAAGGTTGCCGTTGTGCAGTGCCTGGTGATCCTTGAGCCGCTGTTCGCGCTCTTGCAGCAACACCTTGGCTTGCTCGATGGCTTTTTCGCTGTGTTGCAGTTGCTGGCGCAGCTCGGCCACCTGCGGTTCATCGAAGGCCACCAAACGCGCCAGGCCTTCGTCATCGAGTTCCGGGAGCAACGCACGCCAGTCACTCAGGCGCGTGGTGAGTGCCTGGTGCTCGGTGTCCAGAGACTGTTGGCGTTCTTGCAGCGACTTGAGGTCGGCGGTCAGCTGGATCAGCTGGTTGCGGGTGTCCTGCAACTGTTGGTTGGCCTCGGTCTCATGCTGCCGCGCCTGGTCGACGGCCAGGTCCAGTTGCTGTTGCCAGTGTTCGGCGCTGGGGTATTCGCCCAGCAGGCCGGCGAGTTTTTCCTTGGCGGCGTGTTGCAGGGCGCTTTGGTCGGCGAGCTGTTTTTGCAAGGTCTCCAACTGCTGCTGACGATGCTGCTGGCGGTCCTGTTCTTTCTCGATGGCTTGCTGGCGCTGTAGCTGCTCCGCCAGTTCTTCCTTTTGGTTATCCAACTGCTCCAGGCGCTGGCTGACCTGCTGGTCGAGCAGCATGAAGGTCGCCGCCGGCTCGCGGCGCAGGCCGTCGAGGGTCTCGCTCGGCAACAGGCTGGCGAAGGCGTTGAGCTCTTCGTCCAGGCGTTCGCGGTCGTTGGACAGTTCCCGCTGCTGGTCGATCAGCAATTGGCGTGCCTGTTGGCTGGCGTCCTGGGCGGCTTGCAGTTGTTGCTGCATACGTCCGGCATTCTGTTGCAGGTTGAGCAGGGCGCCTTGGCGTTGTTCATCCTGGGTCAGGCTTTGGCTGAGCTGGCTCAGTTGCTGGGCGAGCCAGGCATCACGCCTGGCGGCGTCCTGGTTGAACAGCGAGGCGGACAGCGGGTGGGCTTCAAGGCTCGGTACCAAGGCCTGCAACTGGCTGGCGAGTTGCTCCTGCTGTTGCAGGAACTCCTTTTGCTGGGCGATCAGGCCGCCCACTTCGCCGCGTAACTCAGTGAGTTTTTCCTTGAGTACATCGACGGCTTGCTGCGCGTTGGCTTCTTCGTTTTCGTCGTGGCGGGTCAGGCTTTGCAGCATCGCTTCGGGCTGGTGATACGGGTGCTCGACACTGCCGCAGACCGGGCATGGTTGGTCATCCTGAAGCTGGCCGCGCAATTCCTCGACACTGGCACTGCGGGCCAGGCGTTGGCGCTCCAGCAGTTGCTTGGTGACGGTCAGGGTCTGCTCGGCGACGGTCAGCTCGGCCTTGGCTTGCAGGCCGCTCTGGTTCAACAGTTCACGTTGTTGCTGGGCGACGGTCTGCTTGTGCGTCAGGGCCTGGCTTTGACTGTCCAGTTGCTGATGGCTGTCCCACAGCCGCGCCAAATCTTCAAACGCTCGGTGTTGCTTGCGGTTGTCCTGAAGCAGGCTGCCCAGCAACTGGATCTGTTCGGCCACCGCATGGGGTTCGGCGCCGGCTTCGTGGTACAGCAGGTCCAGCGCTTCGCGTTGCGCGGTCCACTTTTCGCCGAGGCGGGTGGCGCGTTCTTCCAGTTGCGGCAGTTCGGCCTGGCCTTTATTGAGGCGATTGCCGATCAGCATCAGCTGTTGCAAGCGGTCGCGGTAGGCGCTCCATGCATCGCTCAAGGGGGCGAGTGCGGCACCGCGTTCAAGCTCTGCGGCCAGCCTGTGCAGGCGTTCGGCAACGAGTTTTTGCTTGTCGAGCAACCCGGTCAACGTGGCTTGACCTTCCACACAGGCAGTTTCGCCCAGCTGTTTTTCTTCGCTGCGCTTGGCCAGCTCACGGGTCAAGTGGGCGAGGGTGGTTTGTTCCTCGAAAGCCTGACGTAGCAGGGGGACGGCATCGGCTTGTTGTTTCAGGGCCTGGGCGAGAGCGGCTTGCACGTCGGCCTGCTGCTGTTGCAGTTGGGTCTGGCGGGTGTGCAGCGCGGCTTGTTGCTCAAGGTGCTGCTGGATCTGCGCAGCGAGGGGCTGCAATTGCGTGGTCAGTTCAGCCTGGCGGGCGAAGTGATGACGTTGCGGCGCCAGTTGTTCCAGGCGGCTGAGGTCCAGGCGTTGCGGACCCTGGCTTTCCCAGTGTTGCTGGGCCTGGTGCAGTTGCTCGACCGCGCCTTGTTGGCGCTCCTGCCATTCCCGCAGTTCCTTGAGCCAGGTGTGCTGCAGCTCAAGCTGCTTGAGCTGCGCTTGCTGGGTCTTGAGCTGCTGCTGGGCGGCAGCCAGCTGTGCGTCCAGCTCGGCGCGGGCCTCAGGGGCCAGCGGGGTGACGCCGGTGGCCTGGTCTTGCAGGTGTTTGTGGGCGTCCCGGGCGTCCTTGGCCTTATCGAAGGCGCGGCGGCCGAGTTGGGTGTAGAGCGCGGTGTCGGTGAGCTTTTCCAGCAGTTCGCTGCGCTCGTTGTCGTTGGCCTTGAGGAATGCACTGAACTCACTTTGCGCCAGCAACACGGCGCGGGTGAACTGCTCGAAGTTCAAGCCCAGGGCCAGCTCCAGCTGGGTCTTGTATTCGGTTTTCTGGCTGGCCAGCAGTTGCTCGCTGTCGAGGTCGATCAGGCTTTGGCGGCTGGCTTGCAGCTTGCCGCTGGCCTTGTCCCGGGCGCGGTTGGCTTCCCACCGGGCGCGGTAGCGACGACCACTGACCCCGACAAAGTCCACTTCGGCATAACCGCCGCCCGTGCCCCGACGAATCAGGGTGCGTGGGTCGCCGATGGAAATGTCGGTATCGGCATCCGGCATCTTCGCCTGGCCGGTATCACCCAGGCGCGGCACGGCGCCAAACAGCGCCAGGCACAACGCATCAAGCAAAGTACTTTTACCGGCACCCGTGGGCCCGGTTATCGCGAACAACCCGGCACTGGCCAGGGGCTCGGCGGTAAAGTCGATTTCAAACGGCCCCGCCAGGGAGGCGAGGTTTTTCAGGCGAATGGCGAGGATCTTCATGGCTGTTCGCCCTCCTGTTGTACTTCCTGGAGCAGCACGGCGAAGTCCTTGAGGGTCTGTTCGTCCACTTCACTGCCGTAGCTTTCCTGCCAGGCGCGGCTGAACAATTCCTGGGGCGTGAGCTGGTCGAGCTCGATCAGGCGGTCTTCCTGGCTGTCTTCGCGGCTGCCCGCGCCTGCGTATTCAGCGGCGATGCGCACCAGGCGCACGGCCTTGCCTTGCAGGGCGTTTTCCACTTGCTGACGCAGGTCGGGTTGCGGCTCGTCGAGGCGCACCCGCACTTCCAGCCAGGGTTGGCGCTGGGTTTCGGCCAGCAGGTCGATGTCGGGCAGGTCGGCCAGTTGCTTGAGGATGTCGGCCAGGGGCGCGGCTTCCAGGCGTTGCAGGTTGACCGAGCGCGGGATCAGGCGGGATTCGACGCTGACCAAGGTTTCGCCGTCCAGTTGCACGTCAAGGATCTGGTGCTGGTAGCCGATTTCCGAAAATGACAGTGGAATCGGCGAGCCACAGTAGCGAATACGCTCCTCGCCATTCACCCGCTGGGGTTTGTGCAAATGGCCGAGGGCCACGTAGCTGACGCTGGCATCAAACAGGCTGGCGGGCAGCGCTTCGGCATTGCCGATGATCAGGCTGCGCTCGGAATCTTCCGATACCGAACCGCCAGCCATGTGCGCATGGCTGATGGCAACCAGCGCCTGGCCCGGTTGGCGTTTGGCGTTAGCAGCGGCGATGAGCCATTCATGAACCTGGCCGATGCCCCGCAGGTAATCGTCCCCCAACTGCGCGCCGGTCACTTCGGCCGGGCGCAGGAAGGGCAGGGCCAGGCACCAGCCGGCGATTTCACCGTCGGCACCGGGCAATGGAATCAGCAGGCGTTCGACATCCAGTTGCCCGTCATCCAGCCACAGCACCCGGCCCAGGGCGTGGGTGCGCAGGCGGCGCATCAACGGTGCCGGCAGTTCGATACGCGAGCCGGAGTCGTGGTTGCCGGCGATCATCACGATGGTCAGCGCAGGGTTTTGCTCGTGGGCGCTGATGATGAAGTCATACAGCCGCTCCTGGGCCTTGAGCGGCGGGTTGACCGTATCGAAAATATCGCCGGCGATCAGCAGCACATCCGGGCGGTGCAGGCCCAACTGGCCCAGCAGCCAGTCGAGGAAGCAGGCGTGTTCGAAGTCGCGTTCCTGGCCGTGCAGGTTTTGCCCAAGGTGCCAGTCGGAGGTGTGAAACAGACGCAAGGCGATCTCCGTAAAAAAGAGGGTGACCGCTCAAGACAGGGTGGCGGTACGCAGAACCGCCAATTCTACTTTGCAAATGAACCTATTGCGCGTACGCCCTGCTTTTTGTGGCGAGGGAGCTTGCTCCCGCTGGGCTGCGAAGCAGCCCCAAAACAGGCAAATGCGCTTCTTCCTGAAAAACCGCATCAGCCGGATAAGGGCCGCTTCGCGCCCCAGCGGGAGCAAGCTCCCTCGCCACAGCAATCTCCTTCACCACAGAAAGCTGTCTCACCCTCATTGAGGTGTCTGGCGAAGTTAAACGTCGCGCATCAATAGTCCGAATCTCAGGTCCATCTCCGCCGGGATCGGCAAATACACCGTATGGCCGTCGCCCGGCGCCACCTCGATAGCCTCGCCCTTGGCGTTGTGCAGCGTGCTCAGGTCAAAGTGGAAATTCCCCGCCGGGGTCATCAGTTCCAGGTGATTACCCACGGCAAACCGGTTCTTCACCTTGACCTCGGCCAGCTCGCCGCGCCGTTCACCGGTGAGTTCGCCGACGAACTGCTGGCGTTCAGACACTGAGCTGCCGGTCTGGTAGTTCTGGTATTCATCGTGCACGTGCCGGCGCAGGAAACCCTCGGTGTAGCCGCGCTGGGCCAGGGATTCGAGATTGGTCATCAAGCCGCGGTCAAAGTCGCGCCCGGCCACTGCGTCGTCGATGGCCTGGCGATACACCTGGGTGGTGCGGGCGCAGTAGAAGTGGGATTTGGTGCGGCCTTCGATCTTCAGCGAATGCACGCCCATGCGCGTCAGCCGCTCGACGTGCTGCACCGCCCGCAGGTCCTTGGCGTTCATGATGTAGGTGCCGTGCTCGTCTTCGAAGGCGGGCATCTGCTCGTCGGGGCGGTTGGCCTCCTGCAACAGGAACACCTGGTTGGTGGGGGCGCCGAGGCCCAGGGTCGGCTCGGGTGCGTACTGCTGCACGATGTCGCCGACGGCGTTTTCCACCGCCGGCGTCGCCTGGTATTTCCAGCGGCAGGCGTTGGTGCAGGTACCTTGGTTGGCATCGCGTTTGTTCATGTAGCCCGACAGCAGGCAGCGCCCGGAATAGGCCATGCACAGCGCGCCGTGCACAAACACCTCCAACTCCATGGCGGGGACTTGCTGGCGGATCTCGTCGATTTCTTCCAGCGACAGCTCCCGGGACAGGATGATCCGGCAGATGCCTTGGGCCTGCCAGAACTCGACGCTGGCCCAGTTCACCGTATTGGCCTGTACCGACAGGTGGATCGGCATGTGCGGGAAGTGTCGGCGCACCAGCATGATCAGGCCAGGGTCGGACATGATCAGCGCATCCGGGCCCATGGCGATCACCGGGGCGAGGTCCTTGAGGAAAGTTTTCAGCTTGGCATTGTGGGGCGCGATATTGACCACCACGTAGAAGCGCTTGCCCAGGGCCTGGGCTTCCTGAATCCCGAGGGCGAGGTTGGCGTGGTCGAACTCGTTATTGCGCACCCGCAGGCTGTAGCGCGGTTGCCCGGCGTAGACGGCATCGGCGCCGTAGGCAAAGGCATAACGCATGTTTTTCAGGGTGCCGGCGGGGGCGAGCAGTTCGGGGGCGATAACGGGGGGCATGGGTTCGGGTCGCAAAAGGGCGGCAGGGTAGCGGTGCCCGTCGCGACGTTTATTGATCCAGATCTAAGAAGTAGGGCACTCGCAGGATTTGCAGCGGACTAAGCATCAAGGTGCACACGAGTGTCCTGCGTTTTTTGAGATGGATCGGCCATGAATCAAACCAACCTGCAATTCAAAACCCTGCTGTTACTGCTCGCCTTGGTGACTATCGCGTTTATCTGGATCCTGCTGCCGTTTTACGGTGCGGTGTTCTGGGCGGTGATCCTGGGGATCATCTTTGCGCCGATGCAACGGCGCTTCCAGCAACGATTTGGCTGGAATCGCAACTTCACCTCACTGGCAACCCTGATGGTGTGCCTGGTGATTGCGATTCTGCCGGTGATTATCACCAGTGCCTTGCTGGTGCAGGAGGGCGCGACGCTTTACAAGAACGTCGAGAGCGGCAAGCTCGACGTTGCCGGGTATATCGAGCAGTTCAAGAACTTCTTGCCGCCGTATTTCCAGCACCTGCTGGACCGCTTCGGCATGGGCAACCTGGAAGGCCTGCGGGAAAAAATCGTCAAGAGCGCGATGCAGGGAAGCCAGTTTTTTGCGACCCAGGCGTTCAGCTTTGGCCAGGGCACGTTTGATTTCCTGGTGAGCTTTTTCATCATGCTGTACTTGCTGTTCTTCCTGCTGCGCGACGGTCCCGAGTTGGTGCGCAAGGTGCGCACCGCCGTGCCGCTGGCCGAACCGCAGAAGCGTCGCCTGCAATTGAAGTTCAACCGGGTGGTGCGGGCCACGGTGAAAGGCAACGTGCTGGTGGCGGTCACGCAAGGCGCATTGGGTGGTTTGATCTTCTGGTTCCTGGACATTCCCAGCGCGTTGCTCTGGGCGGTGTTGATGGCGTTTCTGTCGCTGCTGCCGGCAGTGGGCGCGGGGATTGTGTGGGGGCCGGTGGCGGCGTATTTCCTGTTGAGCGGGGCGATCTGGCAGGGCGTGGTGCTGGGGCTGTTCGGGGTGTTTGTGATCGGGCTGGTGGACAATGTGCTGAGGCCCATCCTGGTGGGCAAGGACACCCGTATGCCGGATTACCTGATCCTTATCTCAACCCTGGGCGGCCTGTCGATCTTTGGCCTGAACGGGTTTGTCATCGGCCCGTTGATTGCTGCGTTGTTCATGTCCAGCTGGGCATTGTTTGTTGAAACCAAGCCACGGGTGCAACTGCCTTAGGCATGAAAACAATCCGCCATCCTGACCGACAGGGCCTGGGCGGCTGGCAACGAGGTAAGTGGGCCGCTGATGGGTTCGCCGTCGCGTACCAGGTACCAGCAGGCGAGCAAACCCAGCTCCCGAAGGGGGGCGGGGACGGCACTGCCGATGACGGACATGATTTGAATAGTGGGCATGACGACCTCCAATAAGCGATGGAGGTGACATTACGGTGTGCAGGCCTTAAGGGAAAATTAACCCGCTCGATAGTCGACATCACTGTTATCGAGCGATCAGTCAGTCGACAACCTGGTCGAGCATGTGCACCACTTCTTGTTCACTGAGCAAGCCCTTGCGCACCAGGTTTTCCGCCAGCAGGGACAGGAACTTGGCGTTGCGATGGCCTTCCAGGGCCTTGAGTTCGGTCAGTACGCTATAGACCTTGCTGGACGTGCAGAGGCCGGCGGTGCGATGCGGGTTTTGCGTGGGCATGGTCAGTCGTCCTTGTTGTTCTTGGCTGGACAATGTTGATAGTGGAAGCCTTTTGAGACACAAACATGACAGCGCAGGCCCCGTTCGGGCAAGCGCCTATTTGGATCAATGATGTGGGATTTGGCCACAGCCATTGTCCTTATAACGACCTTGGCGAGATTTATTCAGACCAACAGGCCAAAAAAAGGCCCCGCTTTTAGGGCGGAGCCTGTTCGTGTGTGTGTCAGTTCATGCTTACCAGCCGCGACCGTAATAGCCGTGTGGAGGGCCGTAGTAGCCACGCGGTGGGCCGTAATAGACCGGTGCCGGGCGGTAATAAACCCGTTGCTGCACATACACCGGCGGTGGCGGTGCGTAGTAGACCGGCGGCGGAGCGGCATACACCGGCTGCGGCTGGACATACACCGGCTGTTGCACATACACCGGTTGCTGCTGGCTGGCGACAATCGAGCCGCCTACCACTGCACCGACTACAGCTCCCAGTGCAAGCGGGGCACCCCAACCACCACCGTGGGCGGAGGCCTGTCCTGCTATAGCGAGTGCACCGATAAGCAAGGCGATCTTGGGGAGTTTACGAATCATGGTCATTCCTCGGTTAGCCCCTGCGCTTGTGGTCTGCAATCAATAGACTCAAGGATTGTCGCGGGGATACTTTTAAGACAGCGTATTTCTGAAAAACAGCACAGCCGATAGGTAAAGGTTGTGTAAGGTCTGTATCGGCTGGCTTACACAAGCGGCCGGGCACAGTGCGTATGATTAACCACGACCCGCCGGCGCGGGTATTCCGTCTATCCGAAATCGCCTCTGGAATGGCTTCAAGGAGTTACCGATGCAGATGAACCCCAACAAGGACACCCAACTGTGCATGTCACTGTCGGCGCGCCCCGGGAACTTTGGCCTGCGCTTTCATAACCACCTGTACGAACAGTTGGGGCTGAATTTCTACTACAAGGCGTTCAGCAGCCAGGACTTGCCGGGCGCCGTTGGCGGCATTCGTGCGTTGGGCATTCGTGGGTGTGGCGTGTCGATGCCCTTCAAGGAGGCTTGCATTGCCTTGGTGGACGAGCTGGATGCTTCAGCGCAGGCCATTGCGTCGATCAACACCATCGTCAACACCAACGGCCATCTGAAGGCTTACAACACCGATTACATCGCTATTGAGCAACTGCTGAAGAAGCATGAAGTGCCCAAGGACTCGACCTTCGCCTTGCGTGGTAGTGGCGGCATGGCGAAGGCCGTGGCCAGTGCATTGCGCGATGGTGGCTACGCCAATGGCGTGATCGTGGCGCGTAATGAAGTGGCGGGCCCGGCGCTGGCCCAGAGCCTGGGTTATGAATGGCAGGCGGAGTTGGGGGCTCTACGTCCGCAGTTGCTGATCAACGTCACGCCGGTCGGCATGACGGGCGGGGCGGAAGCGGACCAGTTGGCATTTGAGGCCGACGCGATTGATGCGGCCGAAACCGTGTTTGATGTGGTGGCGATTCCCTCGGAAACGCCGCTGATCCTCCGGGGCCGCGCTCAGGGCAAACGAGTGATCACCGGTTTGGAAGTGATCGCCATCCAGGCCTTGGAGCAGTTTGTGCTGTACACCGGCGTGCGGCCGACGGATGAGCAGTTTCAGGCGGCGGTGGCGTTTGCCCGAAGCTGAGCATCACCGCTGACTGTATGGCGAGGGAGCTTGTTGTGGCGAGGGAGCTTGCTCCCGCTGGGTTGCGCAGCAGCCCCAAGAAAATGGGAGCGCTACGCACTCCAGCGGGAGCAAGCTCCCTCGCCACAAAAGCTCACTCACCACAAACATTACTCCAGCCGCGACAGGCGCTCTTCCAGCGCCGCAATCCGCGCCTCAAGCTCTTCGATACGCTCCAGGGAAACCCCGCTTCCCGCACCACGCTCCACCGGATTACCACGCGCCGACAGGATCGCTTCAATATCCGCCGGGTCGCCCAAGGCATGCATATACCGGTCTTCCCGCTGCCCCGACTGACGCGGCACCAACAATGCCAGCCCGCGGGCAATCAGGCGTTCCAGTTGGTGCACAACCTGCTCGGTGTCTTCAAATTCGTGCATGCGCCCGCTGCGGGTCAGCAGTTCGTTGACCGTCTGCGGCCCCCGCAGGAACAGCAGGCCGCTGAGAATCACCTGGGCCGGCACCAGCTCCAGCGCCTTGTCCACCCGATGCTCCCAGCGATCGGCGCGGCTGCCCATTACCAGCCGGGTAAACCCGCGACCTTCCAGGGCCCGCAGGCTCTGGCCGACCTGGCCCTGGCTGAGGTTCATCACCGGTTCACGGCTGGTTTTCTGGTTGCAGGCGATCACCAGCGCGTTGAGGGTCAACGGATAGGTTTCGGGGCTGGTGGCCTGTTTTTCGATCAGGCAACCCAGGATGCGGATTTCCGTGCTGTTCAGGCGCGGCTCTTCGGAAGTGGTGTCGTGCTCGGTGGTCATCGCGCTTTCCCTAATGCAGTGAGCCCACTAGCCTAATCCTGAAAAAATAAAAGACAAGCGGCGCAGGCGGACAGCATGTCTATAATCGCGGCTGTTTCAAACCCTGCCACAACTGTCGAGACTGTCATGACTATTTCCCTGTACGCCGCTTCCCTCCCGGTCTTCAAGCAAATGCTCAACGCCCTGAGCGATGTGCTGAACAAGGCCGAAGCCCACGCCACCGCCAAGAACATCGACCCGAACGCCTTCCTGCAAGCGCGCCTGTACCCGGATATGTTCCCGCTGGTGCGTCAGGTGCAGATCGCCGTCGACTTCGCCAAAGGCGTTTCTGCCCGCCTGGCCGAGATCGAAGTACCGAAATACGACGATACAGAAGTGACCTTCGCCGACCTGCAAGCGCTGATCGCCAAGGTCCTGGCGTTTATCGACACCATCACCCCGGCCCAGGTCGACGGTAAAGAAGGCATCGAAATCGTTACTCGCCCTGGCACTCCTAAAGAGAAGCGCTTCAGCGGCCAGTCGTACCTGCTGAGCTACGGCCTGCCGCAGTTCTTCTTCCACGTCACCACCGCTTACGCCCTGTTGCGTCACAACGGTGTGGAAGTGGGCAAGCGCGACTACATGGGCGCGTTCTAAGCCTCAGGCATAAAAAAGCCCGGGGCGGTTCATTCACGAACCGCCCCGGGCTTTTTTGTGCGCGTAAGGTTTACGCAGTCTGTTCTTCTTTGCCCAGGCACGCGGCAGCGGTGAACAGCACGTCGGTGGACGAGTTCAGCGCGGTTTCCGCCGAGTCCTGCAAGACACCGATGATGAATCCCACGGCCACCACCTGCATGGCGATTTCGCTGGGAATGCCGAACAGGCTGCACGCCAGCGGAATCAACAGCAGCGAACCCCCGGCAACCCCCGACGCGCCGCAGGCGCACACTGCAGCGACCACGCTGAGCAGCACGGCGGTGGGGATGTCCACGGCAATGCCCAGGGTGTGCACGGCGGCCAGGGTCAGTACGGTGATGGTGATGGCCGCGCCGGCCATATTGATGGTGGCACCCAGCGGAATCGACACCGAGTAGGTGTCTTCATGCAGGCCCAGGCGTTTGCTCAACGCCAGGTTGACCGGAATGTTGGCCGCCGAACTGCGGGTGAAAAACGCGGTGATACCACTTTCCCGCAGGCACATCAGCACTAGCGGGTACGGGTTGCGGCGCAGCTTCCAGAACACGATGGCCGGGTTGATCACCAACGCGACGAACAGCATGCAGCCGATCAACACCAGCAGCAGGTGCGCATAGCCCAACAGGGCGCCGAAGCCGGACGTGGCGAGGGTCGAGGCCACCAGGCCGAAGATCCCCAGGGGCGCGAAGCGGATCACCATGCGCACGATCAGCGTGACGCCATTGGACAGGTCGCCCAGCACGGTGCGGGTGGTGTCGCTGGCATGGCGGATCGCTACGCCCATGCCGATGGCCCAGGCGAGGATGCCGATGAAGTTGGCATTCATCAGCGCGCTGATCGGGTTGTCCACCACGCTGAGCAACAGGCTTTGCAGCACTTCGCCAATGCCGCCGGGGGCGCTGACAGTCAGGTCGTGGGTGGCCAGTACCAGCGAGGAGGGGAACAGCGTGCTGGCGATCACCGCAACCACGGCAGCAGCAAAGGTGCCCAGCAGGTACAGGAACAGGATCGGCCGGATATGGGTTTCCTGGCCGTGCTTGTGGTTGGCGATCGAGGCCATCACCAGCACAAACACCAGGATTGGCGCGACGGCCTTGAGCGCCGAAACAAAGACCTTGCCGATAAACCCAGTGGCTTGCGCCACGTCGGGTAACAACAGGGCCAGCAGGATACCGGCGACCAGGCCGATGACAATTTGGGTGACCAGGCTGATAGACATCAGTCGCTGAAAGAGAGAAGGGGCAGCAGTCATAAAAAGGTTGTCTCTAGTTTTTTTAATAGATGCAGCTAAGGCAGCGTGAATCTGGCAGGGGCGAAGTCTAGCATCTGTAGGCAACGTCTTATTCGGGTGCGGCGTTCCGTCACCACGATGGGACACATTCTGTTAACATTGCCCATCCTCTTATTTCTTCTCTATCAGCGGGCCCTCCGGGCTGTCGTTGATGTCGCTGTTTTCTGGAGTTTTTGATGTTGTTTCCGATCCTGCTGTTGTCGGCAGCCGGTTTTACCGTGCTGACCACAGAATTCATCATCGTCGGCCTGTTGCCTTCCATCGCCCGGGACCTCGACGTGAGCGTGTCCCAGGCCGGGCTGCTGGTGACGTTGTTCGCCTTCACCGTGGCGGCGTTTGGCCCGTTCCTGACCGCGTATTTCGCGCGGTTTGAGCGCAAGCGGCTGTTTATCACGATCCTGATCATGTTCGGCCTGGCCAACACCCTGGCGGCTATGGCCTCGAATATCTGGGTCATGTCACTGGCCCGTTTGATCCCGGCGCTGGGGCTGCCGGTGTTCTGGGCGCTGGCCAGCGAGACGGCGGTGGACATCGTCGGGCCGGATTTCGCTGGCCGTGCGATTGAAAAAATCGGCTTCGGCATCGTGTGCGCCACGGTCTTCGGGATCCCGGTGGGCACGCTGATTTCCGATATGTTCGGCTGGCGCACCGCCTTTGGCATTCTCGCCGTGGTGGCGTTTGCCAAGGCCTTGCTGCTGTTTATCTACCTGCCGAAGACCCGCGCAAAGAACGACCAGGTCAGCTTGCGCTCGCAGTTCAAAATCTTGCGCAGCCCGCTGATGCAGGGCCATATCCTGCTGTCGATCCTGGTGTTCAGCGGCATGTTCACCGCCTACACCTACCTGGCGGACATCCTTGAGCGCCTGGCGGGTTTCGATGGAACGGTGGTGGGCTGGTGCCTGATGGGCTTTGGCGCGGTCGGCCTGATCGGCAACTCATTGGGCGGGCGCATGGTCGACCGGCATCCGCTGATCGCGTCGATGGTGTTTTGCGGCTTCATGATCGCCGGCATGGTGGCGCTGGTGCCTGCCATCCATTCCACCGTCGGGCTGGCGGCGGCGATGGCCGTATGGGGCGTGACCCAGGCGGCTTTGTTTTTGGTCAGCCATGTGCGGCTGATGAAGGCCGCGCCTCATGCGCCGGCCTTTGCCGCCTCGCTGAACATCGCCGGGGCCAACCTGGGGATTGGCCTGGGGGCGTTGGTGGGCGGTCACGTGATCGACACCCTCGGCCTTGGCAGCCTCGGCTTTGCTGCGGCCGGTTTTATCCTGCTGTCGATCCTGCTGGCGCTGTGGCTGATGACTGCCAAGACCCGCGCCGTCTGCGCCTGAGTCCTCAGGGCAGGGCCGTAAACAGCTCCCGTCTTGCACCTTCGGTAATCGCCACGATGCCGGGGTGCTTGACCTTGCGCTCTACCGAGATCGCATAAAACGACTCGGTCACCGCATCCGTCTGGCCGATCAGCACCACGCCATATTGGCGTTCCACCTCATCGGCAATCACGCTGGGCGCGATAAAAATCCCGCTGCCGGATTGGCCAAAGGCCTGCATCAACGCACTGTCGTCAAACTCCCCGACAATCCGTGGCTGGATCTGCTGCTCGGCGAACCAGCGCAGCAAGCGGCTGCGCACTACTGTCTCCGCACCCGGAATCAACAGCGGCGCACCCTGCAGGCATTGTGGGAAATCGCCGCGATGCTGGTCAGCCAACGCCTGGGTCGCGAAAAAACTGATCCCGCATTCCCCCAGCTTCTGGCTGTAACCCTTGATGTCCAGGTGCGGGGGCATCGGGCTGTCGGAGATCACCAGGTCCAGGCGCTGGATCGCCAGGTCCGCCAGCAAGCGTTCGAGTTTGTCTTCACGACAGGTAATGCGGATCGGCTCGCTCAATTCCATGGTCGGCGCAATCAGCCGGTAGACGATGGACTTGGGCACCACATCCGCCACGCCGACCCGGAACAAAATCTGCTGCTCGTTGGGCTGGGTGCGCAGCATCGCCTCCAGCTCATTGCCCAGCTGGAACATCTGCTCGGCATAGGGCAGGGCCTGACGTCCGGCTTCGGTCAGTTCCAGCTGGCGTCCGAGCTTTTGAAACAATGCCACGCCAAACGTCTGCTCCAGCAGGCTGATCTGCCCGCTGATGGTTTGCGGCGTGAGGTTCAGTTGCTCGCAGGCGCGCACGATGCTGCCGGTCTTGGCGACGACCCAGAAGTAGTGCAGTTGTCGGTAATTGAGCATGGCGGCCAACAGTTCGTTAAAACCGAAGTATAAACGAAAAAAATACGAATTTTACTGAAGTGTTCATCTGCATAGAATGCGTCGCTATCGAGGGGCCACTACTTGGACCCAACGGTTCTAACGAGGAACGCATCATGAAACTCAATTCCCTGGGCGCAACGGCGTTACTTGGGCTTTCATTAGTCATGCTCAGTGGCTGTGACCAAGCGGAAAAAAGCGCGCAACAACTCCTGGGTAAAGCCTCCGAGTCAGCCAAGCAAGTGATTGACGACACTCATCAGGCCGCGGAGCAGGCGTTAAGTGACGCGACCAAAGGCTTGATTGCTCCGCCGGAACGCAAGCAGGACAAGCAGGACAACGAGGAACAGGAAGGCAACGCGCCTGAGTCCACCTCCCAAGAAACCTAATACCCGCACATCACACCAGGACTGACCTATGGAATACCTCTTACAACTGGCCGCCAGCCCGACCGCGTGGATCGCGCTGGCCACCCTGATCGTCATGGAGATCGTGCTGGGGATCGACAACCTGATCTTTATCTCGATCCTTACCAACAAGTTGCCGGTGCAACACCGGGCCAAGGCCCGTCGCATCGGCATCAGCATGGCATTGATCCTGCGTCTGGGCCTGTTGAGCACCATTGCCTTTATCGTGCAGTTGACCGAGCCGGTCATCGATATCCTGGGGCAGTCGTTCTCCTGGAAGGACATGATCCTGATCGCCGGTGGCCTGTTCCTGGTGTGGAAGGCGACCACCGAGATCCATCACAG
Organism: Pseudomonas sp. AN3A02; assembly: GCF_011765255.1. Classification (NCBI taxonomy): domain Bacteria; kingdom Pseudomonadati; phylum Pseudomonadota; class Gammaproteobacteria; order Pseudomonadales; family Pseudomonadaceae; genus Pseudomonas; species Pseudomonas sp. AN3A02. Next base: position 1,921,091 of record NZ_JAARNI010000001.1, on the reverse strand, counting down.
CATGGACCCTGAGAAGGAGCATGTGGACAGCGGTGCACCGAGCGTGAGCCTGGGCTTCGCTTCGGCGATTGGCCAGATCCTGTTGCTGGACCTGGTGTTCTCCATCGACAGCATCATCACCGCCGTGGGCATGACCGAGCACTTGCCGATCATGATCATTGCCGTAGTGGTCTCGGTAATCGTGATGCTGGTGGCGGCCGAGCCGTTGGCCAAGTTCATCAACGAGAACCCGACTATTGTGATGTTGGCCTTGGGCTTCCTCATCATGATCGGCATGACGTTGATCGCCGAAGGCTTCGGCGCCCATGTGCCAAAAGGCTATGTGTACGCGGCCATGGCGTTCTCGGCGGCTATCGAGTGCCTGAACATGATGCGACGCAACCGGCATAAACGCCTCGCTGCCAAACAGTAAACGCTGACAAGAAAGGCCGGCTGCGCTCATCAGAGCCCAGCCGGCCTTTTGCTGTCTGCTAGAATCCGTCCACTTGACGCCTTGAGGGATACCCATGAACGAGCCGATTCGCCTGACCCAATACAGCCACGGTGCTGGTTGCGGTTGCAAAATCTCACCTCAGGTACTGGAAGTGATCCTCGCCGGCAGTGGCGCGCAGAACCTCGACCCCAAGCTTTGGGTAGGCAACGCCTCCCGCGATGACGCCGCTGTATATGCCATCGACGACGAGCGCGGCGTGGTGTCTACCACCGATTTTTTCATGCCGATTGTCGATGATCCCTTCGACTTCGGCCGTATTGCTGCCACCAACGCCATCAGCGATATCTACGCCATGGGCGGCGATCCGTTGATGGCCATCGCGATTCTCGGCTGGCCGGTCAACGTGCTGGCCCCGGAAATTGCCCGGGAAGTGATTCGCGGCGGTCGCTCCGTGTGTGACGCTGCCGGGATTCCCCTGGCCGGTGGCCACTCCATCGACGCCCCCGAGCCGATCTTCGGCCTGGCCGTCACCGGGCTGGTGGAAAAGCGCCACATGAAGCGCAACGACACCGCCACCGCCGGTTGTCAGCTGTACCTGACCAAACCCTTGGGTATCGGCATCCTCACCACCGCCGAAAAGAAGGGCAAGTTGCGCGAGGCTGACATCGGCCTGGCCCGTGACTGGATGTGCACCCTCAACAAACCCGGCAGCCGGTTTGGCAAGCTGGCCGGTGTCACAGCCATGACCGACGTCACCGGTTTTGGGCTGTTGGGCCATCTGGTGGAAATGGCCGACGGCAGCCAGCTAACGGCCCGCATCGAATACGAAAAAGTCCCACGCCTGCCCGGGGTTGAGTACTACCTGGAGCAGGGCTGCGTGCCCGGCGGCACCTTGCGCAACTTCGACAGCTACGCCAGCAAGCTGGGGCGCCTGAACGAACTGCACAAACGCGTGCTGTGCGACCCGCAAACCAGCGGCGGCCTGCTGGTGGCGGTCACGCCCGAAGGCAATGCCGAATTCCTCGCCGTGGCGGCGGAACTGGGCCTTAACCTTCAGCCGATCGGCGAACTGGTTGAGCGACAGACCAACGCGGTAGAGGTGTTCTGATGCCAATCGACATCACCGATTACCGCGACATCTTTCTCAACGACCGGCCGATGATGGATACCCGCGCGCCGATCGAGTTCATCAAAGGCGCGTTTCCCGGGGTGATCAACTTGCCGTTGATGACCGACGATGAGCGCGAACGGGTGGGCACCTGTTACAAGCAGCAAGGCCAGCAGGCGGCCATTGTTCTCGGTCACGAACTGGTGTCCGGGGCGGTGAAGGCGCAACGTATCGAACACTGGGCGCGCTTCGCCCAGGCCAATCCTGATGGTTTGCTGTACTGCTTTCGCGGCGGAATGCGTTCGCAGATTGCCCAGCAATGGTTGAAAACCGAGGCGGGTATCGACTATCCGCGAGTGGGCGGTGGCTACAAAGCCATGCGAACCTTCCTGCTCGACACCGTTGAAAGCGCCACTGCGCAATGCGACTTCGTGTTGCTGGGCGGCATGACCGGCACCGGCAAGACCGAAGTGCTCGGCCAGTTGAACAACGCCCTGGACCTGGAAGGCCACGCCAACCATCGCGGTTCCAGCTTCGGCAAGCGCGCCACGGCGCAACCCTCCAACATCGACTTCGAAAACCGCCTGGCCGTGGACCTGCTGAAAAATCGTGCCGCCGGTATCGAGCAGTTCGTGGTCGAGGATGAGAGCCGCATGATCGGCAGTTGCGCGCTGCCATTGCCCTTGCACAAGGGCATGCAGGGCTTTCCGATGGTCTGGCTCGAAGACAGCGTTGAAGGCCGCGTGGAGCGCATCCTGAAGGATTATGTGGTGGACCTCTGCGCCGAATTTGTCGCGGTGTTTGGCGACACTGGCCAGGAACTGTTTGCCGAACGCCTGACCCAGAGCCTGGGCAATATCCACAAGCGCCTGGGCGGCGAGCGCTTTGCGCGGTTGCACGCCATCATGCAGGACGCCTTGGCGGAGCAAGCTCGCAGCGGTGCGGTGGAGTTGCACCGTGGCTGGATTGAGGGGTTGTTGCGTGAGTATTACGACCCGATGTACGCCTTTCAGCGGGAAAGCAAAGGTGCGCGCATCGAGTTTGCGGGAGAGCAAACGGCGGTGGTGGAGTATTTCCGGGACAGGCTCGCTCGGCGTAAGTAATTGATTGAGTTTGCCGGCCCTTTCGCGAGCAAGCCCGCTCCCACATTTTGACCGCATTCCTACTGGATAAACGCGGTCGAATGTGGGAGCGGGCTTGCTCGCGAAGAGGCCCTCGAACTCACCCACTCACTACAGGATAAACGCCCCGATCAGGCCACACACCACACCCATCAGCATGGTCAAACCGGCCACAGTCACCAGCACCCGCGCATCGAAGTCCTTGCGCAGCATCAGCAGCGACGGCAGGCTCACGCTCGGCAGGGTCATCAGCAACGCCACGGCCGGGCCGGTGCCCATGCCGAGGGTCATCATGGTCTGCACAATCGGGATTTCGGCGGCGGTCGGGATCACAAACAACGTGCCGACAATCGCCAGCGGCACCAGCCACACCAGGCTGTTGGCCATGGCGCCGTCAACGTGGGGAAACAGCCAGACCCGCGCCGCGCCGAGGATCAGCACTGCCAGGATGTACACCGGAATCGTGCTCCAGAACAGCTGCCACAGGGTGCGCAGCCAGCGGCTCAGGAACGGTTCGGTTTCGGTATGGCTGGCCTGGGCCACCGCGTCCAGCGCCGCTTCAGGCACCTGCTCCGGCCGCGCAATACGCTGCGCCACCAGCGACACACCCACCACCAGCACGATCCCGGCCACCAACCGCAGCGCGGTAAAGCCCCAGCCCAGCACAAAGCCCATGAACACCAGGGTTGCCGGGTTCAGCACCGGGTTGGCAATCCAGAACGCCAGCGCCGCGCCGACCGACACCTGTTGGCGGCGCATGCCGGCGGCCACTGGTGCGGCGCAGCAACTGCACATCATCCCCGGCAACGCGAACAGCCCACCGCGCAGGGTGGAGCCCAGCCCGGCACGACCAAACAGGCGCAACAGCCAGTCCCGCGGGATCAGCACTTGCAGCAATGAGCCAAGAATGACCGCCAGCACGGCGGCTTTCCAGATCGCCAGGAAATACACCTGGGCATAGGCCAATGCGGCGGCCAGCGGCGCGCTTTGCTGGTCATTGAGAATCGACGCGCCGATGCTGTGGTTGTCTGCCGCAATAAACGCCTTGGCGTAGTAGGGCGACCACTTCACGTAGTAGAGGCCGATGCAGGCCACCAGCAGGAACAGCGCTGGTTTCCACCAGAAGGACCAGCCCCGTGCAGGCTGGGTGGAGGAGAGGTTGGACATGTGGATGATCCGCAGCTGAGTCAATAGCGCAGCATCATACGCTGTGGCACTCAGATATCGGCGCTAACCTGCGTTGCATCCGGGCAACTCTTCTCGCCGTTGTCCAGCCCTTGTTTGTAATTGCGGCTCAGCAGCGTGGCCTTGCCGTTGTGCCAGGTCAGCGTCAGCACGTACAAGGTGTCGAAATCACTGCCGGACCAATCGTCGGTAATCACATGTTTTTCGCCTACCGCTTCACTGGCCACCTTGTTGATCAACTCCGGCAGGTAGCCGTGGGACCAGGCGGTGTAGATCACGGCGTTGTGGTACTTGTCTTCCACCAGCTCATCGGCGAGGGCGCTGGTGTCATTGGCCGAGAAGTTTATGTTCACCGGCAACCCGAGCTTGATGGCGCTGGGGCTGATGGTCATCAGTGGGCGGATGTAGCTGTAGGAGTTGTCTTTCTCGCCTTCCTCGACATTGCGGGTCGGGTTGGCGGCAAACACAAAGTCAGCCTTGCCGAATTTTTCCGGCAGGACGCTGGCCAGGTTCATCGCGCGGTTCAAACCCTGGCAATTGAGCTGGCCGAGGCCGCCGGCGGGTTTTTCGGCGTGGCGCAGGAACACCAGGGTTTGCACGCCGTCGACCTGCTGGGCGCGGCTGATTCTGGATTCCAGGGTCAGGCCGACCGCGGTGCCTACCAGCAATACCGGCAGCAGGATGTAGGAGTAGCGTTTCAGGCGTTTCGCAAGGCACAGAGGCTTGATAGTCATTGAGGCTCGAGTCTTCGTGCAGCGGGTTAAGGCGGACAAGCCAGGTGTTCCGTGTCGTGAAAGTGGCTTCCTTGGGGGCGCACTTAAGAGTGCGCCCGGGCACTTTGGTTCGTTCCGGGTGGACAATGGGGCGGCATCCCTGCCGATTGCAGGAGATTAACCGGCGGATGTTGCGGATTTAAGTCGGGTGCACGCCGACCGTTCAGCCACTACTATCAGGGTTTTAACAGGGCTTTTGCGATGAACTCACTGACAGACTTTCCCATCACCGCCAAATGGCCGGCCCGGCATCCCGAGCGCCTGCAGCTCTATTCCTTGCCGACGCCCAACGGGGTGAAGGTGTCGATCATGCTGGAGGAGCTCGGGTTGCCTTACGAGGCGCATAAGGTCAGCTTCGAGACCCAGGACCAGCTGTCCGCCGAATTCATGTCGCTGAACCCCAACAACAAGTTCCCGGCGATCATCGACCCCAATGGCCCCGGCGGCCAGGCGCTGGGCTTGTTCGAATCGGGCGCGATCCTGATCTACCTTGCCGAAAAGAGCGGCGAGTTGCTGCCCGAAGACCCGGCAATGCGTTATGAGACGATCCAGTGGCTGATGTTCCAGATGGCCGGTATCGGGCCGATGTTTGGCCAGGTTGGGTTCTTCAACAAATTCGCCGGCGCGGCCTACGAGGACAAACGCCCGCGTGACCGCTACGTCGCCGAGGCGCGCCGCTTGCTGGAGGTGCTGGAAAAGCGCCTGCTGGGCCGCACCTGGATCATGGGCGACGAGTACAGCATCGCTGACATCGCCACCTTTCCGTGGGTTCGCAACCTGATTGGCTTCTACGAGTCCGGCGACCTGGTAGGCATCACCGACTTCCCGAACGTGCTGCGGGCACTGGACGGGTTCGTCGCCCGGCCCGCAGTGATCCGTGGCTTGAACATCCCGGCATAAGGACCTGCATGCCTTCTTTCGACTTCAAACAGCTCGACGTCTTCAGCAACGTGGCCTTAAAGGGCAACCCGCTGGCGGTGGTGCTGGGCGCCGACAGCCTGAGCGACCAGCAAATGGCGGATTTCGCCAACTGGACCAACCTCAGTGAGACCACGTTCTTGCTCAAGCCCTGTGATCCACGGGCGGACTACCGCGTAAGAATCTTCACCACCCTGCAGGAACTGCCGTTTGCCGGCCATCCGACCCTCGGCAGTTGCCATGCCTGGTTGCAGGCCGGCGGCCAACCTGCAGGCGAGGAGATCATCCAGGAGTGTGAGATTGGCCTGGTGCGCATCCGCCGCCAGGGAGATGAACTGGCGTTTATTGCGCCACCACTGCTGCGCTCCGGCCCGCTGGAGAGCGAGTTGGTTGAGCGCGTGCGGCGGGGACTGGGCCTTGGCCCCGGGGCGATTGTGCGTAGCCAGTGGGTGGATAACGGCGCAGGTTGGCTGGCGGTCATGCTGGAGGATCGCGAGCAGGTACTGGCGCTGCATCCGGATTACTCGCAGTTGCAGGGTCTGGCCGTGGGCGTGATCGCCCCGTGGAACCCCGGGCGGGACGGTGACGAGGCGCAATTTGAAGTGCGGGCCTTCATTGCCGGCGACGGTGCCCCGGAAGACCCGGCCACCGGCAGCCTGAACGCCGGTGTCGCCCAGTGGTTGCTCGGCGAAGGCCTGGCGCCCAGCCGCTATGTGGTCAGCCAGGGCACCGCCATGGGCCGCGCCGGGCGAATCCACGTCGAACAGAGCGGCGAGGAAATCTGGGTCGGCGGCGCGGTGGCCGTTTGCATTGACGGGCGTGTACAGCTCTAGATCAATGCAATTGTTACCAGGCCTGCAATAAACTGTTCCGCACTTGGCGTTTGTGCTCTGCGGTGCACGAGGCATAAGCTTTCGCCCCAACGTTTTTTCGTCCTGCCTTTTTCAGGAGCATCAATGTCCAGCCAGTTCCCCGAAGCCCGTCCACGCCGCCTGCGCCGCTCTCCAGAGTTGCGTGGCCTGTTCCAGGAAAGCGAATTCACCCTCAATGACCTGGTGCTGCCGATCTTCGTTGAAGAAGAAATCGACGACTTCGTACCGATCACCAGCATGCCCGGGGTGCAGCGCATTCCCGAGTCGAAACTGGCCGGTGAGATCGAGCGCTATGCGAAAGCCGGGATCAAGTCGGTGATGACCTTCGGTGTGTCCCATCACCTTGACGCCTCCGGCAGCGACACCTGGCAAGAGCGTGGCCTGGTCTCGCGCATGTCCTCGATCATCAAGGATGCGGTGCCGGAAATGATTGTGATGTCCGACACCTGTTTCTGCGAGTACACCGACCACGGCCATTGCGGCGTGATGCACGGCGCTGAGGTCGACAATGACCGCACCCTGGTCAACCTCGGCAAGCAAGCCGTGGCCGCCGCCCGCGCCGGTGCCGATGTGATTGCGCCATCCGCTGCAATGGACGGACAGGTCCAGGCCATTCGCCGTGCGTTGGATGAAGCAGGCTTCAGCCATATTCCGATCATGGCTTACTCCACCAAATTTGCCTCGGCCCTCTACGGCCCGTTCCGCGAAGCCGGCGGCAGCGCGCTCAAGGGCGACCGCAAGAGCTACCAGATGAACCCGATGAACCGCCGCGAAGCGGTGCGCGAGTCGTTGCTGGATGAGCAGGAAGGCGCGGATGCGCTGATGGTCAAGCCGGCCGGCGCGTACCTGGACATCATCCGCGACATCCGCGAAGCCTCGCGTTTGCCGGTGGCGGCGTACCAGGTGAGCGGCGAGTACGCGATGATCAAGTTCGGTGCCCAGGCAGGCGCGATCGATGAAGCCCGCGTGGTTCGGGAAACCCTGGGGTCGATCAAGCGCGCTGGTGCGGACTTGATCTTCACCTACTTTGCGATGGACCTGGCACTCGCCGGGATCTAAGTAACCTGTGGCGAGGGAGCTTGCTCCCGCTGGACTGCGTAGCAGGCCCATTTTCAGGGCCGCTGCGCGCCCCAGCGGGAGCAAGCTCCCTCGCCACAAGAAGTCTGTTCGCGGCTGCTTGCAACTTAGCGCTGGGCAAACGCCAGGTTCAGCCCCAACCCCGCAAACGCCGCCGCAAAACTGCGGCGCAGCCAGTTTTGTACGCGTGGTGATTCGATCACTGCGCGGCGGAATACATTGGCCAGCAGGCCATAAATCACAAACACCGCAAACGTCATCGCCATGAACACACTGCTTAGCAACAGCATTTGCAGGGCGGGTGCGCTCGCGCCCGGGGTGACGAATTGCGGCAGGAACGCCAGGAAGAAAATCGTCAGCTTGGGGTTCAGGATATTCAGCAACAGGCCCCGCACCATCAGGCTGCGGGCGCTGGCAATCGTCGGTGTGTCGTTCATGGCAAAGGCCGAGCGGTCGCGCCAGGTGGCGTAGGCGAGGTACAGCAAGTAGGCGGCGCCGGCATACTTCAGGGCTTCGAACGCCAGGGCACTGGTGTGCAGCAGGGCGGACAGGCCAAGTACCGAGGCCAACAAGTGCGGGACGATCCCGGCGGTGCAGCCCAGCGCGGCGAACACACTGGCACGCTTGCCGGCGGTCAGCCCGGTGGACACCGTGAAGATGACGCCGGTGCCGGGAATCAGCACGACGATCAGGCAGGTGATCAGAAAGTTCAGGCTAAGCATGGCATCCAAACTCCTTGTAGGAGCGACGGGTGCCTGATCCTTTCACGTCCTGGTTTTTTTGGCGAGAGCAGCAGGTCGGCGAACCCCGCTTAGACTTACCGGTCGATATCTGCCAAGACTGGCCCATCGTCACCCAAGGAAGCCCCATGCATTCATCTCGCCTGATCCTGTGCCTCACCACCTTGCTGGTGCTGGCCGGCTGCTCCAGCCAGCGCACCCAGCAATTGCCCGAGCGCAGCGAAGCCGAGGTAAAGGCGCAGATCGTGCGGCTGATGCCGGCCAGCGTGCCGGATCGTGGCGGCTGGGCCCAGGACATCTTCACCGCCTTCAATACGCAGAAAATCTACCCCAGTACCGAAAACATCTGCGCCGTGCTGGCCGTGACCGAGCAGGAGTCCACCTATCAGGTCGACCCGCCGGTACCGAACATGGGCAAGATCGCCCAGGACGAAATCCTGCGCCGCGCCGCTAAAGTCCATGTGCCGGCGGTGCTGGTGCGCACGGCGCTGCAACTGCGCTCGCCCACCGGCAAGTCCTACGCCGAGCGCTTGAACGCTGCGCGTACCGAGCGGGATTTGAGTGGGATCTTTGACGACTTCATCAGCGTCGTGCCCTTGGGCAAGACGTTGTTTGGCGGCTTCAACCCGGTGCATACCGCAGGCCCGATGCAGGTCAGCATCGATTTCGCACAGAAGCAGGCGCGGGGCTATCCCTACAGCGTGGATGGCAGCATCCGTCGGGAAGTGTTTACCCGCCGCGGCGGCATGTACTTTGGCATCACCCATTTGCTGGGCTACCCGGTGAACTACGACCAGACGCTGTACCGTTTCGCCGATTTCAATGCGGGTTGGTATGCCAGCCGCAATGCGGCTTTCCAGGCGGCGGTCAGCCGGGTCTCGGGGACCACGCTGGCGCTGGACGGTGATTTGATCAACTACGGCTCGTTCCTGCCAGGCACCACCGAGCTGGCAGTGCGCTCACTGGGCAAGGCGCTGGACATGCGCAACCCGAGTATCCGCAGCCAGCTGGAGCAGGGCGAGCGCCTGGATTTTGAAGACACCACCCTTTACCAGCGTGTGTTCGCCCTGGCCGACAAGGCCGCCGGCAAACCGGTGCCGCGAGCCATCCTGCCGGGCATCGTGCTGAAGAGTCCGAAGATCACCCGCAACCTCACCACCGCCTGGTTCGCCAAGCGCGTGGATGAGCGTTATCAGCGTTGCATGAAGCGTTAGGGGCGGCGCTTGACCAACTTGCGCCACAGCCACACCCACAGCCACAGCACCGGGAAGGCCAGGATCACGAACGGCAATACATAGCTGGCGCGCTCCAGGGCGTCGGCGGTGCCGTCCACCAGGTTTTCGCCCAGGTTGCTGAACATGCGGCTCAGGCGTGACTGCTGTTGCAGGCCGTCGGAGGTGCTGAAATTCAGGGTCACGCGGTTGGTGTCCAGGCGACGCTTTTGGCCTGCGGCGGCCTGGGCCAGCTCCTGCAGGTCGTTTTCGATATTCGCCTGCTCCTTGCTCAAGGTGATCAGGTCGCCCACGGTGATGTCCTTGCGCTTGGCCAGTTCATCCAGGCGCTGCTGCTGGGCCAGCAACCGCTCCTGACGACGCTGCACATCGGCGACTGCATCGGCCAGGTCTTCGGCAGTGGTGATCCGCTGCCCCAGCTTGCCGCCTTCGGCCGCCATGGCCACTAACGGTTCAACGCCGGCAGGTGCAATGCGCAGCACCATCTGGCCGCCGTCGCTGTCTTGCTTGATACCGAGAATATTGCACGCGCCGAACCGCGCCGACTCGCAGGCTTCGCGGGTGGCCTGCATGCGCGGTGCGAGCAGGGCGACGGGCAGCGACAGGCTCAGCTCATGCTCGTAGGCCAGTTGCGCCCCGGCCTTGCCTTGTTCGCCGCTGATGACCGTGGCTTCGGAATGGCCTTTGGGCGAGCAGCCGGCCAAGACCAGCAGCATCAGTAGCAGAGAGGTTTTGCCGTCCGGGTGGCGCATTGCAGTTCCTTGAGGTGTGCAAAAGTGGCGATTAAACCGGGTCCGGCGGATTAACGCAAAGCATCGTGAAGGATTTGCAGCGCTGATCTTGATAGTCGTCGCCCAAGGGCTGGGGTACACCTCAAGGCTCATTCCAGGGAAGAATCCGCCATGACTGCCCATGTTATCCCCGAAGGTTTTGTCCCGTTGTCTCGCAGCAGCCCTTTGTTAGACCTGCTGGGCCCGGTGTACTGCCGTGGTGAAGGGGTGCAGCTGGAGATTGGCCTGCGTGCGGACAACCGCCATGCCAATGGGCGCGGCACCGTGCATGGCGGCGTGTTGGCCACCCTGGCGGATGTGGGGATGGGCTACGCCATGGCCTTTTCCAGTGAGCCGCCGCTGCCGTTGATCACGGCGAGCATGACTCTGGATTATCTCGGCGCGGTGCAGGTGGGGGAGTGGATCGAGGTGCGGTTGGAACACCACAAGCGTGGGCGGCAGATGGCATTTGCCACGGTCAGCGTGCAGGTCGGGGAAAAGGTGGTAGTGCGGGCAAATGCGGTGTTTGCGGTGCCCCAGGTGCGGGACTGACCGATCGCAGTCCTGTGGCGAGGGGGCTTGTCCCCCGTTGGGCCGCGCAGCGGCCCCTGAACCCCGCGCTGAAGTTCTACCTGAAACACCGAGGTCAATGTATTGGGGCTGCTGCGCGGCCCAACGGGGGACAAGCCCCCTCGCCACAGTCGGGCCTTCTACCTGTTGCTCTGGGAAATCAGCTGCGCTCGAGCGCCAGTGCTACACCCTGACCGCCACCAATGCACAGTGTGGCCAGGCCTTTCTTGGCGTCGCGCTTGATCATTTCATGCAGCAGGGTCACCAGCACGCGGCAGCCTGATGCACCAATCGGGTGGCCGATGGCAATCGCGCCGCCATTGACGTTGACCTTCGACGCGTCCCACTCCAGCTCTTTGCCCACCGCCAGTGACTGCGCGGCGAAGGCTTCGTTGGCTTCGATCAGGTCCAGGTCGCCCAGGCTCCAGCCGGCCTTGTCCAGGCAGCGGCGGGTGGCCGATACCGGGCCAATGCCCATGATCGCGGGATCGACGCCGGCGTTGGCGTAGCTGGCGATGCGTGCCAGTACCGGCAGGCCCAGGGCCTTGGCTTTGTCCGCACTCATCAACAGCACTGCAGCCGCACCGTCGTTGAGGCTGGATGCATTGCCGGCGGTGACGGTGCCGTCTTTCTTGAAGGCCGGCTTGAGCTTGGCCAGGGATTCGGCGGTGGTGCCCGCGCGTGGCTGTTCGTCCACGGCGAAGGCCACCGGGTCGCCCTTGCGCTGGGGGATCAGGATCGGCGTGATCTCATCGTTGAAACGACCGGCCTCAATCGCTGCGGTGGCTTTTTGCTGGGAGGCGGCGGCGAAGGCGTCCTGGGCTTCACGGCTGATGCCGTACTTGTCCACCAGGTTCTCGGCGGTGATGCCCATGTGGTAGTCGTTGAACGCGTCCCACAGGCCGTCGGTGATCATGCTGTCGATCATTTTCGCATGGCCCATGCGCAGGCCGGTGCGGGCGGCCGGCAATACGTACGGGGCCAGGCTCATGTTCTCCATGCCGCCGGCGATGATCACCTCGGCGTCACCGCAACGGATCGCTTGTGCGCCGAGGTGCAGGGCCTTGAGGCCCGAGCCGCAGACCTTGTTCAGGGTCAGTGCCGGTACGGCGTGGGGCAGGCCGGCGAGGATCGAGGCCTGGCGGGCCGGGTTCTGGCCGCTGCCGGCAGTGAGCACCTGGCCAAGGATCACTTCGTCCACCAGCGCAGGGTCGATGCCGGTTTGCTCCAGCAGGCGACGGATCACCGCAGCCCCCAGCTCCGGGGCCGGGATGCTCGCCAGCGAACCCTGAAAGCTGCCCACGGCGGTGCGGGTGGCAGCAACAATCACGACGTCTTGCATGGAATCTGTCCTCACTGGAAGTGCATTTCTGGAACGTGGTCCGGGACGATCAGTTTACCGGCTGTCTTGCTGACGATCTCTTCAACACTGACGCCAGGTGCGCGTTCCTTGAGGACGAAAGCGCCATTTTCGATTTCCAGGTAAGCCAGGTCCGTCAGCACGCGCTTGATGCAGTTGGCACCGGTCAGCGGCAGGCTGCATTGGCTCAGCAACTTGGATTCACCGTCCTTGGACGCGTGGGTCATGATCACGATGATGTTCTCGGCACCGGCCACCAGGTCCATCGCGCCGCCCATGCCCTTGACCAGCTTGCCGGGGATCATCCACGAGGCGATGTTGCCTTGCACGTCGACTTCAAACGCGCCAAGCACGGTCAGGTCGACGTGGCCGCCGCGAATCATCGCGAAGGACTCGGCCGAGGAGAAGATCGACGCGCCAATGCGCGCGGTGACGGTCTGTTTGCCGGCGTTGATCATGTCGGCATCGATGGTTTCTTCAGTCGGAAACGGACCCATGCCCAGCAGGCCGTTTTCCGACTGCAGCATCACTTCCATGCCTTCGGGGATGTAGTTGGCTACCAGGGTCGGAATGCCGATACCGAGGTTGACGTAGAAACCGTCCTGCATTTCGCGGGCGACGCGTTGAGCCATTTGTTCGCGGGTAAGAGCCATTGTTTGTCTCCTTATTATTTGGGCTGGTGGATTATTTGCGGAGGGTGCGCTGTTCGATGCGCTTCTCGAAGGTGCCGCAAATGATCCGGTCGACGTAGATCCCTGGGGTATGGATATGCGCCGGGTCCAGCTCGCCCGGTTCGACGATTTCTTCGACTTCGACCACGGTGATCTTGCCGGCAGTGGCCGCCAGCGGGTTGAAGTTCTGGGCGGTGTGGCGGTAGATCACGTTGCCGAAGTGGTCGGCTTTCCAGCCTTTGACGATGGCGAAGTCGCCGGTGATGGATTCTTCCATCAGGTACGGGCGACCGTTGAATTCGCGGGTTTCCTTGCCTTCGGCGACTGGCGTGCCGACGCCGGTGGCGGTGAAGAACGCCGGGATGCCGGCACCGCCTGCGCGCAGTTTTTCGGCGAGGGTGCCTTGGGGCGTCAGGACCACTTCGATTTCGCCGCTGAGCAGTTGCTTCTCGAACAGCGCGTTTTCACCGACGTAGGACGCAAAGACCTTGCTGATCTGCTTGCCTTCCAGCAGCAGGCCCAGGCCGAAACCGTCGACGCCGCAGTTGTTGGAAACCACGGTGAGGTTGCGGGTGCCTTTGCGCTTGATTTCCGCGATAAGGTTTTCCGGGATGCCGCACAGGCCAAAACCACCCGCCAGCACCGTCATGCCATCTTCCAGGCCTGCCAGCGCCTCTTCATAGGACGCTACGCGTTTATCAAAACCTGCCATATGCACCTCTTTTATTGTTTGTGGGCCAGCCATATGAACCGAGTGTTGCGCCGACGGATTGATTTGTTAAGTTGTTTTTTAAGGATGATTGATTTAAAAAACAGCATAGTCGTCAGCCATCGAGAGAAGCTTCATGACAGTTAAACAGATGCGCGCCTTTCTTGCCGTGGCCCAGACCCTCAGCTTTGCGGCGGCCTGTGAGCGTTTGCATCTTTCCCAGTCGGCCTTGAGCCTGACCATCAAAGGTCTGGAGGAAGGCCTGGGCGGGCGCTTGTTCAGCCGCAATACACGCAATGTCGCGCTGACCCCCGAAGGTGAATCCCTGCTGCCCCTGGCCCGGCGCCTGATCGCCGATTGGGACAATGCCGAGGATGAGTTGCGCCAGCGTTTCACCTTGCAGCGCGGTCGGGTGACGGTGGCAGCGATGCCGTCGTTTGCCGGGAACCTGCTGCCGCCGATCCTGAAGATTTTTCGGGCGCGCTATCCCCAGGTCAACGTGACGGTCAATGACGTGATCAACGAGCAGGTGCTGGAAATGGTCCGGGATCGCCAGGTGGAACTGGGCGTGGCGTTTGAGCCTACGGAAAGCTCGTCGCTCGTGTTTACCCCGCTGTATGTGGATCGCTTTGTCGCGGTAGTGCCCGGTGACTCGGCGTTGGCGCGCCGGTCCGATATCGACTGGCACACCCTGCTGGAACAACCCTTCATCACCTTGCAGCGCCCCTCCACGGTGCGGGTGATGCTTGAAGAACACCTGAAGGCGCTCGACATGAAGCTGCCCGTGGCCCTGGAGAGTCATCAACTGGCGACGGTGGGCAAGATGGTTGCCAGTGGCTTGGGTGTCAGTGCGGTGCCGGCGCTGTGTGCGCGACAAATGCAGGAGGCAGGTGCCCACTGCATCACCTTGAGCGATCCGGTGATTGAACGGCCGATTGGTGTATTGACCAAGCCCGGTCACGAACTTTCGGCGGCGGCCCAGGCCATGTTTGATATCTTTCGCGATGAAGCAGGGAAGGGGCGTTTTCCAGCTTTGCTGCAATAACAGCCGGCCATAAAAAAGCCTGCTCGTTTAAGCGAGCAGGCTCAAGTAATCAGTGCGTAGTTATCAGCAGTATCTGTCGATCACTTTAACTTGCGAATGGCCTTTAAGGTTCTGCCATTCGGTATTAAGCGTGTGAAAGACCTGCTCGATAAAGTTGCGATCGGCGGCGGCTTTCTTGCCGACATAACCCTGGCCGCGGCGGTACATCTTCAGGCGCGCTGCCAGTTCACGGTTATTCTTGTCGAACTCTTCTTCCACGGTATGGGGCGCCAGGCAGTCAATATGGACCTGGCCCGATTTACCAATCCAGAGGATATGGTCGTCGAGCGTGTCTTTCTGCGCTGCGAACATCTCAGCCAATTCATCGATAGTTGGTTGGTTGTTCAGATTCATGTGTAAGCCCCTTGACCAGTTGGCGATCTTTAGTTGATCCGTTAAAACTACTCAGTTGTCTCCGGCTCAGAAAACCGGGCGTCAGCGACTGTCTGCCGAATACGGGCAGGGTCTTGAACCGATGCATGTAGTCTTGCTGATGAACTGCTACGCAATGGTTTCATAACGAAGACAAGCAGCGTTTGAGCTCCTTGTACCGATCCTTTCGGGCCGGTCAGCTTCATCAATCTGCCTTGTGGGCAGTGCACATCCGGAAAAAACAGCTCGGCGGTCAGACGAGCTTGTTCAAAACGCTTGTTACCAACGCTCCCGATCCGGGAGACGCTTGAATCATGCAATTACAAAATGGTTACGTCAACGATTATGTAGTGATTATTTTTGAGCACTACATAAATCCCCGTGGGACGGGGATGAGAGCGGAAACCGTGACTTGAGCGTCATTTTCTGGAAGTCGAGTCGGGTATGAAAACTGTAGGAGCGAGCTTGCTCGCGAAGATATCGTCAACGATAACGCGGGGCTTCTGAGAGTCAGCGGGGCCCTCAGGTTTTTCGCGAGCAAGCTCGCTCCTACAGGAGGTGCTCCACCAACAACGGCAGCAGGCGCTCGCAGGAGGCTTCGATCTTGAGTTGCAGCAACTCATCGCCCCGTGTCTTGCCCAGATTGATGGCAATCACGGGCTTGCCCTGCTCAACCATCGCCTTGCACAACCGAAACGCTGAATACGCCATCAACGACGAACCCACCACCAGCAAGCCTTCTGCTTCGTCCACGGCCGCCATCGCCTTGGCGGCGGTGCCCTGGGCGACGTTCTCGCCGAAAAACACCACATCCGGTTTCAACCGTTGCCCGCCACAATGGGGGCAGCGGGGCACCTGGAAGCGTCCTTCAAAGGCCGGGTCCAGCAGGGTGTCACCGTCCGGCGCCTGAACCGCGTCCACCCCTGCCAGGTACGGATTCTCAGCTTCCATCTGGCGCTGGATCAGATCCCGTTCGCTGGTCTGCTGGCAATCCAGGCACAGCACCCGGTGCAGGCTGCCGTGGAGTTCGATCACGTCATGGCTGCCGGCCTGGTCGTGCAGGGTGTCGACGTTCTGGGTGATAAGCCCGGTAATGCGCTGGCGCTGCTGCAAGCTGGCCAGTGCGATATGCGCAGCGTTCGGCTGTGCGACACGCACCCTCGGCCAGCCGAGCATCGCCCGAGCCCAGTAGCGGCGGCGTGCTTCCGGGGTCGCGAGGAACTCCTGGTACATCATCGGCGCCTTGCCCCGGCGCACGCCTTCGCTGTCCCGGTAGTCGGGAATGCCCGAAGAGGTGCTGATACCCGCACCCGTCAGTACCAGGAAGCGCCGTTCGGCCATGGCCCGGTGCAAGGTAACGAGGTGGTCATCGACCTGATGTTGCAGGGTATCGAGCATGGGTTCCCCAATGATTATTCGCCGCGAATGTACTGCTCCAGCTGTTTGATCAGGTCGGCCTGTTCGGCAATGGCTTCCTTGACCAGGTCGCCGATGGACAGCAAGCCAAGCAACTCGCCGTTCTCCACCACAGGCAGGTGCCGCAGATGTCGGTCAGTCATGATAGTCATGCAGGTCTCGACAGTCTGGTGAGTGTCGACGGTGATCACCGGCGAATTCATGATCTCGTGGGCTTTGGTCGCCACCGAAGACAATCCATGGAGGATGACCTTACGGGCATAGTCTCGTTCACTGATGATGCCCACCACCTTCCCGTCCTGGAGCACTGGCAAGGCCCCGACGTTTTTCGAAGCCATCACGATCAAGGCCTCAAATACCGTATGGTCGTGGGGGATGGTGTGGACTTGCTGGTTTTGCTGGTCTTTGGACTTCAGCACTTGGGCAACGGTTTTCATGGAGGCCACTCCGGTGTTGTTATTGTTGGGAGGTTAGCAGGCCCTACAGAATCCTGGATGGCCTGCAGCAGGGCAAGGTCCAAAGCGGCATACATCCCGTCGAAAAACGTCATTGACGCGACTTTTCAGTGCCTCTCAGCCTTTGTTTGCCGGTTTCGCCGCCCGCTTCGGGCTGGTGGCTGTCTTGCGCTTGGCCGGTTTGCGTTTGTTTTTCCACGGTGCAGCGCCACGTCCTGCCGGGCTGGCCGGGCCGCTGATGGTCAGGCGCATGCCGGTGCAGCGGGTGACTTGCTTGCTCATCCACGCCGCCTGTTTGGCGACGAATTCTTCCAGGCTCATCTCTCCGCTTTGCACCATGTCCAGTGCTTGCTCCCAAATGGCCGTGGTGCCGGGGTCGGCGATTGCCCGGGGCACCGCATCGATCAGGCTGAACGCGGCAGGCGTTGCCGACAGCGCCTTGCCGTTTTTCACCAGGTAACCGCGATCCAGCAGGCCCTGGATAATCCCGGCGCGGGTGGCTTCGGTGCCGATCCCGGTGGTGTCCTTGAGCTTTTGCTTGAGCAGCGGGTCTTCCACCAGCTTGGCGACGTTTTTCATCGCCTTGATCAAGTCGCCTTCGGTGAAGGGCTTGGGCGGCTGGGTCCACAGGTCCTTGAGGTTGACCTTGGCCACGGCGTAATCCTGGCCTTGAACCAATTTTGGCAAGGACTGCGGCGCAGGTACTTCACGGCCTTTGGCCGGTGCCAATGCTTCCGGCAATGCGCGTTTCCAGCCAGGCTCCACGATGACTTTGCCGACAGCCCGCAAGGCTTCACCGGCGCAGTCGAAATCGGCCTGGGTACGGTCGTACTCGTGGTTGGGCAGGAACTGCGCGAGGTAGCGGGCACGAATCAAGGTGTAGACGGCGCGATGCTTGCCGGTCAGTTGCCCGACATCCTTGCCGGCGCCGGTGGGAATGATGCCGTGGTGTGCGCTGACCTTGGCGTCGTTCCAGGCCCGTGAGCGCCGTTGTGGGTCCATGTGCGGCATCAACGCGTTCACTGCCGGATCGGCCCGGCCCAGCGCCGCGAGAATTTTCGGCGCGTCGCCGTGCTGGCTAAGGGGCAGGTAGCCGCAATCGCTGCGCGGGTAAGTAATCACTTTGTGGGTTTCGTAGAGCGACTGCGCAACATCCAGGGTTTCCTGAGCGCCGAGGCCGAGTTTTTTCGAGCAGATTTCCTGCAAGGTGCCGAGGTCGAAGGGCAGGGGCGCCACGTCGCGCATCCGTTCGGTACGCAGTTTGATCAGGCGCGCACTGGCGGCGTTGCTCATGGCGTTGGCGGCGTCCCGGGCGACTTGAGGATTGAGGCAGCGGCCCTGATCATCACAGGCGTCTTCGGTTGCGCGCCATTGCGCAGTGAAGGTGATGTTGTCGTGGAGCAAATCCACATCGATGGCCCAATAAGCGACGGGTACAAAGTCGGCAATGCTGCGGTCCCGGTCTACCACCAAGCGCAGGGTCGGGGTTTGCACCCGACCTACCGGCAACACGCCCTGATAACCGGACTGTTGGCCCAGCAGGGTAAACAGGCGGCTCATGTTCATCCCGATCAGCCAGTCGGCGCGGGAGCGGCCAAGGGCCGAATGGTAGAGGCTGAAGGTTTCCGCACCGGGCTTCAATGAGGACAGGGCCTTGCGGATCGATGCATCATCGAGTGCCGAGAGCCACAGCCGTTGGATGGGGCCGCGATAACGGCAGTGCTCCACCAGTTCCCGGGCGATCATCTCGCCCTCGCGGTCGGCATCGGTGGCGATTACCAATTCCTGGGCTTCCCCCAGCAGGCGCTTGACTGCCTTGAACTGGCTGGCGGTCTTGGGCTTGACCAGCATCTTCCACTTCTCGGGGATGATTGGCAGGTCGGCCAGCACCCAGCGCTTGTACTTGGCGTCGTAGCTGTCGGGCGGGGCGGTTTCCAGCAGGTGGCCGATGCACCAGGTCACGGTAACGCCTGAACCCAGCCAACAACCGTCGCCACGCCGGGTCGCGCCGAGCACGGCGGCGATATCCTTGGCCTGGGACGGTTTTTCACAGAGGAACAGCCGCATGGTCACCACATTCGCTACGAAATTGAATGGGGAGCAGGATGGGCAATAAATCAGAATTGGGCAACTTTTATCTGGATGGATATACAGCAATTTGTGTGTCTGGTGCTAAACCCAATGTGGGAGCGGGCTTGCTCGCGAAAGCGGTGTATCAGTCAACCTATCCGGCGACTGACACTCCGCTTTCGCGAGCAAGCCCGCTCCCACACTGAATATCCAGTGTCAGCCGGATCGACGTTTAGTTATTGTCGATATCCACGTTCTTGGTCTCTTTCAGGCAAATCAGCCCGACGATCAAGCTCACCCCGGTAATCACCACCGGGTACCACAGGCCGTAGAAGATATCGCCGGTGTACACCACCAGCGCAAACGACACCGTCGGCAGGAACCCGCCAAACCAGCCGTTACCAATGTGGTAAGGCAGCGACAACGAGGTGTAGCGGATACGCGTCGGGAACAGCTCCACCATCAGCGCCGCCAGCGGGCCGTAGCACATGGCGGCGATCAGGATCAGTGCCACGATCAGCACCACCACCATGGTTTTGTTGACCTGCGCCACGTCAGCCGACTGCGGATAACCCGCCAGCGTCACCGCGCCTTTCAGGGCAGCCTCGTCGTAACCATCGATACGCACATCACCCACGCTCACCTGCACCGCACTGCCGGCCGGGGCGGCTGCGCTTTCGTACGGCAGGCCCTGTTTCACCAGGAAGGTCTTGACCTTGTCGCACGGGCTGTCAAAACGCGCCTTGCCTACCGGGTCGAACTGGAAGGTGCAGGTGGCTGGATCCGCCAACACCGTGATCGGAGACTGGCGGCTCGCGTGGTCCATCGCCGGGTTGGTGTAGTGGGCCAGGCCCTTGAAGATCGGGAAGTACAATGCGGTTGCCAGCAGCAGGCCGACCATCAACACCGGCTTGCGCCCCAGCTTGTCCGAGAGCCAGCCGAAGAAGATGAAGAACGGCGCGCCAATCACCACGCTGATGATCAGCAGCATGTTGGCCAGTGCCGGGTCCATCTTCAAAAATTGCGTGAGGAAGAACAGCACATAAAACTGCGCGGCATAGAACGTCACCGCTTGGCCGGCGTTGATGCTGAACAGCGCAATCAGCACGATCTTGAGGTTTTCCCATTTGCCGAACGACTCGCGGATCGGCGCCTTGCTGGCCTTGCCTTCCTCTTTCATTTTCAGGAACGCCGGCGACTCGTGCAGGCTCATGCGGATCCAGGTGGAAATGCCCAGCAGCACGATCGACAGCAGGAACGGCAGGCGCCAGCCCCACACTTCGAACTGGTCACCGGTGAAATAACGGCACGCCAGCACCACCAGCAGCGACAGCAACAGGCCGAGGGTCGCGGTGGATTGAATCCAACTGGTGTGGAAGCCGCGTTTGCCCGCCGGGGCATGCTCGGCCACGTAAGTGGCTGCGCCGCCGTACTCGCCGCCCAGCGCCAGGCCCTGGAGCATGCGCAGCGCCACGAGGATGATCGGTGCAGCGATGCCGATGCTTGAATAGGTCGGCAGCAGGCCCACGCAGAAAGTCGCCAGGCCCATCAGGACGATGGTGGCGAGGAAAGTGTACTTGCGGCCGATCATGTCACCCAGCCGACCGAACACCAGCGCGCCGAACGGGCGCACCACAAAGCCGGCCGCGAAGGCCATCAGGGCGAAGATAAACGCCGTGGTGTCGTTGACCCCGGCAAAGAACTGCTTGCTGATCACCGCCGCGAGGGCGCCGTAGAGGAAAAAGTCATACCACTCGAACACCGTCCCGAGGGAGGAGGCGAAGATGACTTTCTGCGTGTCGTTGCTCGAGCGTGCGCCGAGCGCCGGGTCCAGGGGTTGAGCGTGTTCTGACATTGGGTAGCCCTCACAGTGATTATTTATTGTTGTTCCACTGTCGGCGCCAGCTTCAGCGCCGCTATTCCACTGTAGGAGCGAGCTTGCTCGCGAAGAATGCAAAGACACTGCGTTAATCCGGAATGCACGCGTTATCGTTGACGTTTTTCGCGAGCAAGCTCGCTCCTACAGGTCTAGCCGGTAAGGTAAGTTCAAGCCGGTAAGGTCAGTTCTTTCTCCGGTGCGAGGCTCCTTGTGTTCGGCGAAAGGATAAGCTGCGCGGCTTTTTCCGCGATCATCAGCGTGGGTGAGCAGGTGTTGCCGGAAGTAATACGTGGCATGACTGACGCGTCGGCGATGCGCAGGCCGGGAACACCGTGCACCCGCAGTTGCGCGTCGACCACCGCCTCCTTGTCGCTGCCCATGCGGCAGGTGCCCACTGGATGGAAAATCGTGGTGCCGATGCGGGCGGCGGCTTCCTGCAGTTGTTCGTCGGTTTGCAGTTCTTCGCCGGGCAGGTATTCCACCGGGTTGAATTGCTTCAGGGCCGGCGCCGAAACGATGCGTCGGGTCAGGCGAATGGCGTCGGCGGCCACCCGCAGGTCTTCCGGATGGCTGAGGTAGTTGGGGCGGATCAACGGCGCGTCTGCCGGGTTGGCCGAGCGAATGTCGATGCGGCCACGGCTTTGCGGGCGCAGGTCACACACCGAGGCGGTAAAGGCCGCAAAGGCGTGCAGCGGTTCGCCGAAGCGCTCCAGGGACAGCGGTTGCACGTGGTATTCGAGGTTGGCCGACGTCTGTTCCGGCCCGGAGCGGGCGAACGCGCCCAACTGGCTGGGGGCCATGGACAGCGGGCCGCTGCGGTCGTACAGATAGCGCAGGCCCATGCCCATCTTGCCCAACACGGTACCGGCGATCTGGTTCAGGGTGCGGGCGTTTTCCAGCTTGTAGATCAGGCGCAGTTGCAAGTGATCCTGCAGGTTGCCACCGACGCCGGGCAACTCGTGCAGCACCTCGATGCCCAAGGGCTTGAGCACGCTGGAAGGGCCAATGCCGGAGCGTTGCAGAATGCCGGGCGAACCCACCGAACCGGCGCACAGGATGATTTCCTTGCGCGCCCGCCATGTGACGGCCTGGCCTTGCTGGCGAGCAACCACTGAGGTGGCGCGCCCGTTCTCCAGCAGCACGCGGTCGACTTCAACCTCCGTCATCACCGTCAGGTTGGGCCGCTGGCGGATCGGTTTGAGAAACGCCTTGGCCGCATTCCAGCGCACCCCGGATTTCTGATTGACCTGGAAGTAGCCACAGCCTTCGTTGTCGCCCTGGTTGAAGTCGCTGATGCTCTCGATTCCACTCTGCTGTGCCGCATCGCGAAACGCATCGAGGATCGGCCAGTGCAGGCGCTGTTGTTCAACCCGCCACTCCCCGCCATCACTGTGGAATTCCGAGGCGCCGGCAAAATGGTTTTCGCTTTGCTTGAACAGTGGCAGCACATCTTTCCAGGCCCAGCCGGGATTGTCCTCGGCCCAGCCGTCGTAATCCCGGGCCTGGCCGCGCATGTAGATCATGCCGTTGATCGACGAACAACCGCCGAGCACCTTGCCTCGTGGATAGCTCAGCGCACGGCCTTGCAGGCCTTCCTGGGCTTCGGTCTTGAAGCACCAGTCGGTGCGTGGGTTGCCGATGCAGAACAGGTAGCCGACGGGAATATGGATCCAGGGATAGTTATCGCGACCGCCGGCTTCAAGCAGCAACACGCGGTGGGCAGGGTTGGCAGACAGTCGATTGGCCAGCAGGCAGCCTGCGGGGCCGGCGCCTACCACCACGTAATCGTATTCAGCAGCTGCAGAATGCATCTGTGACCTCGCTTGTTTTTCTTATTGGCTCCATCCTAGTTGTTAGTTTTCGTCTTAAAAATGTTAGTTTTTACCCAGCTGCTGTGCGTTTTTAGACAGCGATGCTTTTGAGGTGGAGAGCGGAGGCGGCATGTTCGACTGGAATGATCTGCGGTTCTTTCTTGAGTTACAGCGTAGCGGACGCCTGCTCACGGCGGCGCAACGTTTGAAAACCACCCACGCCACCGTGGCCCGGCACATTGAGGCCATCGAGAAAAGCCTCGGCACCGCGCTGTTCGTGCAGCACGCACAGGGATACGAGCTCACGCCTTCCGGCGAAGCCCTGCTCAAACACGCCGAAGCCATGGAAAACGTGGCACTGCTGGCCGAAGAAGAACTGACCCATTCCGCCGCGCCCCTGGGCAAGATCCGCCTCGGTGTTGCCGAGGGTTTGGGCGTGATGTTCCTCGCCAGCCGCATGGGCGGCCTGTTCGAACGCTACCCGGGCCTGGAAGTGGAACTGCTGGCGGTGCCGCGCTTCGTCAGCATCCTCAACCGCGAAGCGGAAATCAGCATCCACCTGGAACGCCCCAGCGTCGACCAACTGGTGACCCGCAAACTCACCGACTACCGCCTGGCCCTCTACGCCAGCCGCAGCTACCTGGACCGTACGCCACCGATTGAAAAGCGCGAGGATTTGGCCGTCCATGCCTGGATCGATTACGTCGACGACTTGCTGTTCAGCCAGGAATTGAAATTCCTCAGCAGCTTCTGCCGCAACCCCAAAGTGGTGTTCCACAGCACCAGCGTGATCGCCCAGCACCAGGCCGCGCGCTCGGGGTTGGGGATTGCCGTGTTGCCGTGCTTCATGGCAGCAAGCGACCCGGATCTGGTGCCGCTGCTGCCGGGGGAGAGCATCCAGCGCAGCTACTGGATCAGCTCCCGGCGCGAGTTGCACAAGTCGGTAAGGTTGCGAGTGTTGTGGGATTACCTGGTGGAACTGTGCGCGCGGGAGCAAGGGGTTTTGTTGGGAGAGGGTTAGATTTTCACCACCTGGTGCACCTGCTCACCACAGGCCCGGATTTCATTGATCATCTTTTCAAACGGCGCGCTGACAATTTCATCGTGAGTCAGCCAGCGTATCTTCTGCACCAAGAGGTAGTGATAACGCCATTCACCCTTGACGCGTTCACCCGTCAGGTCCAGGTCGTACCACGGCGAGTGCACCTGGCAGGCCTTGATGTCCTTGCCGATCTGGCCACCCGACAGTGTGATGGTGTAATCCAGCATCTCGGGGTTGCCTACATACAAGTCGGCCAGTTGCCCGTTGCGCCGATAGTTGAGCAGCCCGTCCCATTTCTCCTGCAGCAAGGCATCGTTGTAGATGTGGTCATTGCCTAAGGGCTCCAGGGGCCGCATGTCCGTCAGGGTGGCGCTTACCTTATAGCTGGCCGGGATCAAAAACGCCGTGGCGGGGCGGTTGACCTGGCAGTCGGTGATCTGTTTGCCGAAGTTGTCGCAGATGTTCTGGTCGCTGGCGGTAGCGCCTTGCTGGCGGTCGGCGAGGCTCAGTTGCATCAGCGGCATACCGCGAAAATCAACGGTGGCTGAGACGCGGGCGGTGCCCTGGGCATCAAAGCGTTCCTGCTTGTCGAGGATCAACGTGGTGGCGGCAGGTTGCAGCGGGATGTGTTCTTCACGTACCTGGCCCTCGGCGTTGGTCACCAACACCCAGCGGTCCTGGATGTCGGGCAGGGTCTGGCCTGGGGCGAAGACCGGGTTGGTCGGGTCCAGCCACCACACCTGGCCATCGACTTCGGCGCGGACAATGGCGTGGTTCGGCGCGCCGGTGCCGGGAATCAGCAGCGGGTTGACCACATCACCGCGGCTGACCCAGGCGGGTTCGGCCTTGATCCCGCTGGCCTTGAGCATGGCCGCCAGCAGCGTCGAAAGGTCTTTGCAGTCGCCGTAGCCGTGTTGTTCGATCTCGGCCAGGCTGAAAGGTACATAGCCGCGATCCGACGCACGCCAATCGCCCAGGTAACGGTAGTGGTCGTTGATGTGCTGCATCAGGCCGGCCACTTGTTGCGCCGGCGGCAGGCCGCGAACGGCGGCCACGGCGGCGGCGCCCTGGGGCGGTAGCTTGGCGCTGAGGATCTGGTTGTAGCGTTCGGCGAAGTTGCCGAAGTACTGCTGGCGATCCAGGGAGCTGCCGACTTCGATGCGCGGGGCGTGACGAATGTAGGCGTTGGCGGATTCGTTGATGTAGCTGAGGTAGGTCGGAGCCTTTTGCACCACGTCCAGGGTCTTGCGATTGGCCGATGGGGTAATGCTGAAACCCTCCATCAATTCGCTGCGCCACTCGATGGGCCGCTCGGCGGTGAAGCGTGCCTTGAAGTGGTCACGTCGTGCAGCGCTGGGGCCGAACTGCAGGGCGTAGTAGAACTCGGTCATCAGCGGTTTGGCGGGATAGTGTTCGCGCACCGTATAGCGGATTTGCGTGCCGACCCGCAGGTTGGGGAATGCCAGGGAGGTCTGTTTTTCTCGGGAGAATCCCTGGTCAGGATTGGGCGCGGTGCGGGTGTCGATTTGTGCCTGATCCAAGGGCACCGGTTTGCCGCCGGGCTGGGTGGACTCGGCCTTGACCAGTTCAAAGCCGTCCTCTTCCTGATAGCTGAAGTCGATCCGCGAGAGCATTTCCCGGCCGCTCGGCTTGAGGATGGTGTAGTGGTAGCGGGTGGTGCAGTCGACGCTGGCGTCGCGGTTGAAGTGGCAATGCAGCTCGGTGTCGCTGGCCAGCGGGGCTTCGGCCATCGGTTGCAGGGCGGCAAACGCGCTGTGGCTGGCAAGCCCCCAGCTGATGCAGATCAGGGGACGGTAAAACGAAAAACGGTGCATGGGCGCCTCAGGTGGAACATTGACACAAGTACCCAGGGGGTACCGAGAAGGCGCCGGATGATAATGGATCGCAACACGAATGCCTAGCATTGTCGGACAATAATTTTCGCTGAAAGGCCCGAGATAGAGCCTTCGTTAATATTTTAAGGATTATTTTGCGAGCTCAAACTCGACACTTCCCAGCCGTTCGCCGTTCACCAACACGTGCACCGCGTGCTTGCCGGGATAGTGCTTGCGTGTGGTCAATTCACGAATATGTTGGCCACGGCTGATGGCGTGATGTTCCCCGGCGCCCAGGGTAAACGCCTTGAGCTTGAACACCTTGGACGCGCTGTGACCGGCGCTTTTCACATAGTCGATGGCGTAGTCCACCACCAGCTTTTGCGAGGTGTCGGCGATGGATTCCAGGCTGAAGGACAGGTTGATCCGGTCCCCCAGGTTGATCACCGCCGGTTCGACTTTCAGCTGATGGAGCTTCACCTCTGCCTTGGCCCCCGCACCCATGATCGTCAGCGCCCGGGTGTTGCCTTGCTTGATCAAACTGCGCAAGGCGTGGCGGGCGATCCAGGCGGTGTGGGGATTGTCCAGGGACCAGCCTTCGATCAAGGTCAGCACCCAATCAGGATGGTCCTTGGTGATGTCGTTGAGGTGGTTGGCCACTGACTTGCGCACGTAGAGGCTGCTGTCGGCCTTGAGGTTGTCGAGGATCGAGGCGCACAGGTTCGGGTCGGCCTGCACCTCGGCCAGGCGAAACGACCATGGCAGCCGTGGCCGTGAACCTTCACTGGCGAGGCGCCGTACGTGTTCGTTGTCATCCAGCGACCACTGTTGCATCACCGCCAGGGTGCGCTTGAAATCCTTCAGCAGGAAATACCGCACGGCAAACTCGGCAGAGCCGAAGGTGGTGAAGTACTTGAGCGCCGCAATGGAACGCTTGAAATCATCGCCGCCGTAGCTGGCAACGAAGTGGGGCAGGAACAGGCTGACAAAGGCGCTGTTCAGGCGGGGCGCCAGGGCATACAGCAACTTCAGCGTCTGGGGGTAATCCAGCGGGATCACGGCGTGCAGGCTTTCGCTGACCCGGGCCATGCGCTGCATCACCGATAGGTCTGCCAACCCGGCCTTGGCGTGTTTGAGAAAGCCCTTGGCGTCGAACGCCGGGTACACCGCGGTCATTTCGGTGGCGATGTGTTGCAGGCGTTCGGCGTTGAAGATTTCCTTCAGGGCCGGGGCGCTTTGGTCGGTCATGGGCAAGTCCGCGGGTAGCCAGAGATGCCCAAGAGGCTAACCATCAGAGTCTAGAGATACCAGCGATATTCCCGCGCATGAATTTCCTGCTGGAATGCCAGGTGGTCCTGGCGTTTGTTTTCGCAATACACGTCGACAAACTCGGCGCCCAGGCCTTCGCGCAACGCCGGCTGATGCTGCATGGCGCGCACGGCCTCAAGCATCTCCAGGGGGAAATTCGTGCCGCTGTTGCGGTCTTCGTTCAGCGGTGCGATGGGTTCTTTGGCCGCCTCAAGACCGTGTTCAAGCCCCACCAGAATCGCCGCCAGTACCAGGTACGGATTGGCATCGGCACTCGCCAGGCGATGTTCGATGCGCAGGTTGCGCGGGTCGGATTCAGGGATTCGCACACATGCGTCGCGATCCTCGTAACCCCAGCACGCGCGGGTTGCCGCGTTGACCGTGCCGCCGAGCCGGCGGAAGGCGTTGTGGTTGGGCGAGAAGATCGGCATGCAATGGGGCAGCAGTTCCAGGCAGCCGGCCACGGCGTGGCGCAGCGGTTGCTGCTGATGGGCCGCCAGCAGGTTATTGCCCGCCGCGTCGTACAGGCTGACATGCACATGCATGCCGCTGCCGGGATGTTGCAGGTAGGGCTTGGCCATGAAGCTGGCGCGATAGCCGTGCTTGAGGGCCACGCCACGGGTGCTGCGGCAGAACAGGGCGGCCCAGTCAGCGGCGCGCAGGCCGTCTTCCAGGTGGCCGAAATTGATTTCGAACTGGCCGGGGCCGAGTTCGGCGGTGATCACCGTGATGTCGATGCCCTGGGCCTTGGCGGTCTCGACCATGTCGTCCAGCACCGGGGCGAAACGCGACAGGCGCTCGATGTGCAGGTTGGGCTGGTCGTCGGCGTCATCGCTCAGCGGGTCGCGGGCGAATTGCGGCAGGCCGTCGCTGAGCTTTTTATCGAACAGGTAGAACTCCAGCTCAAACGCCACCACCGGGTGAATGCCTTTGTGGTACAGGCGCTCCAGCACTTTGGCCAGCACTTCTCGGGGTTCGAATTCGATGGGCGCTTCGGTGCCGTCGGAGGTGATCAGCATCTGCCCCAGCGGCTGGGCTTCCCAGCTCACCGGCTTGAGGGTGCCGGGCACCAGGCGGCGGTTGGCGTCGGGGTCACCGTCGTGAAAGCAATAGTCACCGATCTTGAACAAACCGCCCTGGGCACCCAGCAGCACTGCGTTCTGCGGCAGTTTCAGTGGGCTGCCGGCGGCGACCTTTTCCAGCATGTCCACCGGGTAGCGCTTGCCGTAGAAATGCCCGGGAATGTCCAGGGCAATCAGGTCGACATAACGCACATCGGGATGGTTCTGGCGAAAGGTCCGGACTTCGGCCAGCAGCGTGGAGGAATGGCTTTTCACGGATGACGCTCCTTGGTGTGCCTTCAGTTGTAGACCCACAGCACGCGGGCTGGCAGGTCAGTCAGGTTGCCGTAGCGGCAGTGGGCGAAACTGGCCAGGTGGAAGCTGTCACCCGGGCGCAAGGTAACCGAGTCGGCCTCGCCCTCAACCCACAGTGTCAACTCGCCTTCCAGTACATAACCGGCCTGTTCGGCACGGTCGCTCATGGTCTGTTCGCCACTGTTGGCGCCGGGGGCCAATAGGCTGTCGAGCATCGAGAACGCGCCGTGCATGCTCGGCGACACCAGGATGTCGGTGATGCCGTTGGCGTAATACACCGTGCGCCGTTCATTGGGGCGCGTGACCCAGTTCACGGCCTTCGGTTTGGACAAACTGTAGAAGTAGGTGGTGGGCACACCGAGGGCATGGCTGATAGCGGTCAGATCGGCCACGGTAGGGCGCGACAGGCCACGTTCAACCTGGGACAGGAAGCCCACGGAACGCTCGATCTTTTGCGCGAGTTGCGCCAGGGTGAGCTTCTTGTGCTTGCGCAGGTCGTGGATCAGGATCGCCAGGGCGTCGAGTTCTTCTTGCTTGTCCATAGGCGTTTCGTGAAATTCTTATTAAGAAATTTCATGAAAAATTACAGGATTAATTTCATGGAGGCAATGGGTATGGAGTTGGCGGAGCATTTACGCAGCCTGGAACAGGAGCTGCATCAATGCACCACCCGTGCAGATGCGGCGCGCTTGTCGGTGCTGCTGGCGGATGATTTCGTCGAATTTGGCGCCAGTGGCAATGTGTGGGCCAGCAAGGCCGAGGTGATCGAGGGGCTGCAGGATGAGATGTTTTCAGCCCGTAGTATCAGTGACTTTGCTCTGAAGATGCTGGCCGAAGGCGTGGCGTTGGTGACGTATCGCTGTCAGCGGGCGGCGACTGAGGCCAATGCGGCGGGGGAGTCGTTGCGCAGTTCGGTATGGCGCGTGAGCGGCGGGCAGTGGCAGATGGTGTTTCATCAGGGCACGCCGACGCGTCAGCGTGCACCTGTGTAAGTGTCGGCAGGTTCAGGCCGTGTGCTTGACCTCAAACCCGGACAGGCTGACATCATCACGATGCCCCAGCAGCTCGGCCACCACCGACGTCGGCGACTTGTGTTTGTAGGCGTTGTAGTTGTTAACCGAATCGTGGAACAGCTGCCGTGAGAACGCGACGCGGCTTTCCAGGCTGGTAATCTCCGCGGCGGGTGACGAGGCGTTTTGCGCGGTGGCCAATTGTTGCTCAGCCTCTTTGAATTGGCCGAAGGCTTTTTTGCAACGATCAAGCAGCGCCACCAGTTCCCGGTAGGTGCCGAACACGTAAAGCGCGAGCAAGGTGACAATAGTCACGAAAATGATGATGACGTGGGTACCAGTCATTGGACTTCCTGAGCAGCTGGAAAAAAGAACCAATCTTATCTGATTAATCGTCGCCTCGGTCGTTGGCCGTCCATCCATCCGCCGCTTCAATCACTTCGCTGAATGATTCTTCACGGCTGCGGTCGGAA
Organism: Pseudomonas sp. AN3A02; assembly: GCF_011765255.1. NCBI lineage: Bacteria > Pseudomonadati > Pseudomonadota > Gammaproteobacteria > Pseudomonadales > Pseudomonadaceae > Pseudomonas > Pseudomonas sp. AN3A02. The sequence goes on along the minus strand of NZ_JAARNI010000001.1, from coordinate 1,891,421 downwards.
TCTTTACGCGTCATTCATTGAAGGAAGTGCCCATGAAGTCCAAATCCCTTGTTGCCTGCCTGCTGGTTGCCGCGAGCCTGTCCGCCGCGAGTCTCACCGTCCAGGCCGCGGATACCCCGCAAAAAACCGTGCAGCCTTCAAACATCAATACCCGCGACCTCAAGACGGGCGACCGCGCTCCAGACATTCTGATGCGTAAGGAATCGGCCATTGCCGATTGGAAGAAACGTGGCTTGAAGCAACCGGAAGAAGACAGCCAGTGGGCTCGGGTAAACGACAAGTACGTGTTGCTCAAAACCACCAACGGCACGATTCTCGACATCACGCCGGTTAAAAAATAAGGCGTTCAGCGGGATGAGCGACCAAGTCCTTATCCCGCTGCATTTATTTTTTGCATAAATGCATAAATCAGCATTTATTTCGTCTCATCTTGCGTTAAGGTACATCCGCTTGCGGGCTGCAATGGCCCCGTTACCACGACCAGAATGAGAGCAGGATGCTTGCCACAATAAGAAACTACCCACGTACCGTGAATCTGCTGCTGTCGGCCACGCTGATCCTCACGCTGGCCAAAGCCATCACGTTTCCGTACCTCGTAATCTACCTCACCAACCACTTCGCCCTCGATATCAGCCAGGTCGGCCTGGTGATCGGCAGCTCGCTGATCGTCGGTTCGCTGCTCAGTGTCTACGGCGGTTTCCTGGTAGACCGCATCAACAGTTATCGGCTGTTGCTCAGCCTGAGCGTAGTGTTTGCCCTGGGGTTTATCGGCACGGTGCTGGCCCGGGAAATCTGGTCGTTCTATAGCTGCCTGATCCTGATCAACCTGGCGTACGCGGTGATCGACATTGCGATCAAGTCCGGGTTTGCCAGCCTGTTGCCGGAAGATGAACGCAGCGAAGCGTTTTCCATCAAGTACACCCTGACCAATATCGGTTATGCCGTAGGGCCGTTTTTTGGCGCGATGATAGCCAAGCTCGATATCAGCTTGCCATTTATCTTGTCGGCCGTTCTGGGCCTTGGATTTTTCCTGCTGTATTGGCGTTGGGGCGACCGCACCTTGGCCACCGTCGACACCACGCAAAAGCCGGTGTCATTCCTCGCCGTGGGCCGCGTACTGCTGCGGGATCATCGGCTGGTGTGCTTCACCATCGGCGGCCTGCTCAGTGCCGTGGTGTTTGGCCAGTTCACCGCGTACCTCTCGCAATACCTGGTGACTACCACCACGGCTGAATACACCTACACGATTATCAGCGCGGTACTCACCACCAACGCCGTGTTGGTGATCACCCTGCAATACGCGATTGGCCGGCGGATTTCCCACCGTTACCTGAGCCAGTGGCTGATCTTCGGCCTGGGCATGTTCATGCTGGGGGTGATTGGTTTTGCCCTGGCGAGCAACGTGTGGTGGTGGATCCTTGCGATGGCGATTTTCACCGTGGGTGAAATCGTGGTGTTCCCGGCCGAGTACATGTTTATCGACCGCATCGCCCCGGACCATCTGCGAGGCATGTATTACGGCGCGCAAAACCTCTCCAACCTCGGCGCTGCCCTGGGGCCGGTGCTGTGCGGGCTGGTACTGGCCAGCCTGCCGGCCCACTACATGTTCTACATGTTGGCAGCGTTTATCGTCGGCGGAGGGGTGTTCTATTTTATCGGGGCGTCGTTGAAGGCCCGCTAAATACTGTAGGAGCGAGCTTGCTCGCGAAGGTCGTCAACGATAATGAGCCACGCCTGAATGAGCGCGGTGCCTGGGCGTTTTTCGCGAGCAAGCTCGCTCCTACAGTTACAGCGGGCGTAGCGGCAGGTCATCCAGCCTGACTTTGCCGACGGTGTTGCTCTGCAATTCGTAACGCAACTCGTCGACCATCTTTTCCACTTCCTGCGGGGTCTGCAGCTTGTTGACGCTGATCCCGGTGACCACCAGGTCCACCCGGCCGCTTTCGGCATCGAAGACTTTGAGGGTCAACGAGGCGTCACGGCACAGGGTGAACTCGCAGGTCAGGGGCGACAGGGCCTCTTCAATGCAGTTGCGCAGTTGGGAGAGCGTAAACATTAGGGCGCTCCTCAGCGACGACGCAGCAACAGGCCCAGCAGCAGGCCGACACCGGCGACAATCGCTACGGTAGCCAAGGGTTTTTGCTTGGCAAAGTCGCCAACGGTGTCCAGCGCGTCACCGTAGGTTTGCTGCAATTGGCCTGCGGCCTGGCGGGCCACACCTTCGGCCTGGAGACGTTCGTCACCGGTCAGATCACCCAGAAAACCTTGAGCCTTGCCGGCCACTTTTTCGACGGCGCCTTTGACTTGTTCGCTTTTCATGACGGATTCCTTAAAGGGCATGACATCTCAACAGCACAGGACCCAAAGCCCTGTGCCCACCCTTCAAGGTTAAGCAGTGCACCCTCGTGCAATAAGGCGAATTTGCACCGGTCGCACTAGTGCATTTGCACTCTATTTCGGTTTTTTAACCCGCAATTCACCGGCAAACAGCCCGCGCTCACGGGCCCAGACGATGGCTGCACTACGGCTATGCACCCCCAGCTTGGAGTACACCGTGGCCACATGGTTACGCACGGTGTTGGGCGCCAGTTTCAGGCGCGAGGCAATCTCCTTGTCGGCCAGGCCTTCGCAAATCAGGCCCAGTACATCGCGCTCACGGGCGGTCAGGTCGGTGAAGGAAATGTTCGGTACATTGGGGCTGTTGACGCTCTTGGCATTGGCCAGTTTTTCAATCAGCGTCTGGCTGAACCATGAGGCGTCCTGCATTACTTCCTCGATCGCGGCTACCAGTTCCAGCTCGGAGCGCTTGCGTTCGGTGATGTTCATCAGCACCAGCAGGTAGCAGGGCACGTCCTGGATGCTCACGGTGTCGGCAGACAGCACGCAGTCGATCAGCTCATTGCCTTTCTTGCGGATCTTCAGGTCGAGGCCGTCGAGGTTGCCGGCTTTTTCCAGGGTGGTGAACAGTTGCGTGCTCGCCTGGGGACTGTCGATAAAGTCGATGTCTTCGATGGATTTGCCGATCAGTTCTTCACTGGTATAGCCGGTGATGGTCATGAAGGCTTCGTTGATATCCACCACTTGGCGGTTGGCGGCGTTGCACACCAGGGTTGGCACCGGCGTCAGGCGGAAGGACTTGGCGAAGCGTTCCTCGCTCTGGCGCAGGGCGGTTTCGGCTTTGCGGCGCGGCTCCAGGTCGGTGAAGGAAAACAGCATGCAGTCTTCCTCATTCATGTCCAGCGGCTGGCCGGCCACGATCACCAGCTTGCTGCCGCCTTCGGGCAGTTTCAGCTCGGCTTGCATCTGCGGAATGGTCGCACCTTCCCCCAGGCGTTTCACGGCGAGGTCTTTGTTTTCGGCCTGCTCCAACACGTCCAGTTCGTACACTGAGCGGCCGATCACCTGGTCGCGGTTGTAGCCGGTCATCTCCAGGAAGCCTTGGTTGACCTTGATATAGCGCAGGTCGCTCAAGCGGCAAATCACCGCCGGCGCCGGGTTGGCGTTGAAGGTTTTTTCGAAGCGCTGTTCGGCGCTGGCCCATTCGGTGGCGTCGCTCAGGATCAGTACCAGCAACTCCGGCTCACCGGACGCGTCGTCGAGCACCAGGCTGCGCAGGCGGTGCACCCAGGTCTTTTCCTCGTCGCCGGCAGACGTGACTTCCACCACCACATCGCTGAACTCTTCACCGTCCGCCACCCGGCTTAACGGGTAATTCTCAAGAGCCAGGGGGTGATTGTTGCGATACCGCAAGGCAAAGCGCGCGGCGTATTCCTTGGTGTTGGCACCCAGGTCTTCGACGTTATCCACGCCATGCATCAGCAGCGCGGCTTCATTGGCCCAGAGGATGGTCTGGTCGGCCTCGGCGAGGATCACCCCATCGGACAAGCCGGAGATGATCTGCTGCAGTTGGCGGCGGTTGGTTTCTTTGGCGAGGACGGCCTGGCTCATGCTTTCTCCTGGGGTAAGTCGCATAGGAAGTACGACACCTGAGGCTCAGGATAGTGCAGAGAAAGTGCACGGCGCGGGGTGCGAATGCACCAGTGCGCCTAGTGCAATTGTGCCGAGACCGAAGGGTAGGTGCCTCGCCAAACTGGCCACCTACCCACTGTTCAAAGGATTTAACATGACCAATGTCTATGAAACCAACCGTTCGCTGTTTCGAGTCTCCTGGGGCTCGGTATTGGCCGGTAGTGCAATTGCCCTGGTGACCTATTTGGTGTTGAGCGTACTCGGCACCGCAATTGGCGCCAGTGCTGTAAACCCGATGGCGGCCGGTAACCCGCTGAGCGGTTTTGGTACCGGTGCCGGGATCTGGCTGTTCGTCTCGACGTTGCTGGCCATCGGTGCCGGCGCATTCGTGGCCGGGCGTACCGCACCGGATCGCGGCGGCCTGCATGGCGTGTTGAGCTGGACCATCACCACCTTGTTCACCACCTGGCTGCTCGCTGCGCTGGCCACCAGCGTTGTCGGTGCCGCGGGTAACGTCGTCGGTAAAGGATTGTCGGCGGCCGGTAGTGGTATCGCCGCCGTGGCGCCGGGCATCAGCGACAGCGTCAAACAGCAACTGAATGAGCAGGGCATCAAGCTGGACTGGAACAGCCTGCAAGGCCAGCTCGACACGTTGCTCAAGCAGAGCGGCAAGCCTGAACTGGACCCTGCCAACGTCGAGCAAAAAGCCGATCAAGCCGCTGCGGATGGCAAGCAATCGGCCAACGATGCGGCGACCAACCCAGCCCAGGCGGGCGATGAACTGAAGCAGTGGTTCGAGCGCGTCAAGGCGTCCGGTGAGCCCGCCTTGAATGCAGCAGACAAGCAGGCGCTGGTTAACATCGTCGCTGCGCGTACCGGCAAGAGCCAGGCTGAAGCCACCCAGATCGTTGACAACTACGCCCAGGCCTACCAGCAGGCCGTGCAGAAGGTTGACGAGCTGAAGCAACAGGCTGAACAGAAAGCCCGCGAAGCCGGTGAAGTGGCGGCCAAGCAACTGTCCCGTGCGGCGTGGAGCACCTTGTTGATGTTGCTGCTGGGTGCGGCGTTGAGCTTCGGTGTAGGTCGCCTGGCGATCACTACACGTCGGGTGCCATTGGCCTGATCATGATGTGAGGTGCTGTCTGTGGCGAGGGAGCAAGCTCCCTCGCCACAATGCTTTCCCAGGCCATGTGGCTTCCTACGTCGACCCCGACTACATACACTACGCCTTGCGTGACTTGTCCGGTGACGCTAACCGGCCGCTCCGTGTACCGACCCCCGGCATCAGGGAAGCCTCCGCGCCGCTGCACCATCTGCTCCTGGCAAAAAAGTCTTTAGCTAACCCGACCTGTACATCGATCGCCGCCGCCAAGCGGCCCAGGCCGATCACTTGCAGCTGCTCTAATGCCTGGCGATTCCCCTCAGCCAGCCGAGCCTGCAACGCTCTTCCACCGAGCGCCGCGGCTGATGCCTTGAGCGTCTGAATAAAGAAAGGGCAGTTTTGGAAAGCGTCGCATTGTTGTCCTGACGAGCCACTCATTTCACGTTTCTAGCGTAAGACGAACGGTGTACCTACCTGTTAGATCTGACAGTAGACGGAGGGCAGTCATTGCCTTTAACTACATATGTCTTATAAAAATTCAATTCAGAAAATAGATTTTTTGTTTTCAGTTGATGAACGGTAGGAGATAACGTGATGAGTAATTCTTTATTGGCCGCTCCTAAAGCAACTAATGTAACTATTATTGGTGAGCTGATACCCGGCGGTTCAGTACGCGGCAGTTATTTCTTTGACGGTGCGGGAGCTGCTGAAGGAGACTCCAGTTATCGGTGGTATATTGATGAGGTTCCGTACGCACCAACCTCAAGATTGGACTTCCCAATTGGCTCAAATTTGGCGGGTAGAACACTGCGGTTTTCGGTGATTCCAAAGTCCGATTCAGGAGAGGCTGGGATAGAGGAAGTTTCGAATATATATAGAGTGGCGACGGGTTATCAAAATATCTCCGATGAGGAAAATAACAACAGCTTTATCAAGCAGCGTGGGAATTTTTCAATTTATAGTAATGAGCCAAGTGATCGAATATTTATTTCAAGTTCTGGCGCGTTCTCGGTTATGGATGGGGGCAGTCAGAGTATTATGGTTAAGGGAAGCGCTTCCTACGCTGGCGCGCCAGCCCCAGAAATTTTACAGTACCTGAGAAATAATCCGGCTACCCGTATTTATTCGACCGAGAAGGATTTTGCCGCTCTTGTTCCGGTGTTGGGAAGCACTACGCGGTTGTTACTATGGGGCGCCAATATCGGTAGCATTCCACCTGGGTTGGAGTTGAATAACGTAAAGTTTGTATATGGCAACTCTTCCGCTTTTGCTTTCATTTATGATAATCCGCCTCCAGGAAAAAATACTATTGGTGCGTTTGGTGATCCCGCGAATGGCGGCGTAGTTCCAGATGATATTCAGCGAGCATTATTGTTCGATAAGCCCAAAGCCATTTATGCGACGTCGCTGTCTTTTACAGTTTTAACGGAAGCTGGACGTCTCTACGCATGGGGGAATAGGGATGATGGGGGATTTATATCGGCGACAGTTAGAACTCAGTTGGATCGAATTCAGGTTGAGCGAGTCATTAGTACTGCCGGCGCATTTTGTGCAATTGGCCCTGAGCGATTTTCTGACCCTAAAATCAAAAGTGTTGTGACGTGGGGCAATACCCTTACCGGGGGGGTTCTTAATCCTTCAGATATTGAAGAGATTCTTGATCAGGACGGAGTTGTCCAAGTTGTGGCCAGTCGTAATGCTTTTTGTGCGATCACTAAACGGCGTAGTAAAGCATTGGCATGGGGTGGAGCGGACGGTGGGTTGATGACTGAGGCGGCAAAGGCACTTGCCGCGCGTGGAGGCATCGTGATGTGCAAGGGGGCCGCTTGGGCGTTTTGTATGATTAACAGTTTTGGAGATGCCGAAGCCTGGGGCAGATCCGATATGGGGGGGGCCACGCCACCACTAGGTGTTGCGGCTGAAGGACCGAGAGATGCCGAACAGTTGCTTAACGAAAGTGGTGAAAAACCACGCATCGCGGCAATGTTTAAGGCGCTGAACGTGGATGGTTGGTACCAAAAAAGCTTAACGGCCGTCTCTCAGGCGTGCGTGTGTGACTCGGCAGGGAATGATGGGAATAGTTTGTATCGATTAACCACTGCTTCTGGAGTAATTACACTTTCCTCGAATGATACGAGTTTCTTTTTATGTGGTCAGAATATGGATGGTACGACTAATAGTTTGATTGCGTGGGGGAATGCAGGTTACGGTGGTTCGATTCCTCAAGCGACCAGACAAGTGCTAATGGCAAGTCAAATAGAAAAGATACATTGTTCAAATGGTGCGTATGGAATCATTAGTGCTCAAGGCAGTGTTACAGGGGTCGTAACTGTTTTTGGCGGGAACAATAATCAGAACGAAGCAGGGCAGATTCCAGATAACTTGCAGGCCTATGTAGAGTCTGGAGTTCAAGAGCTTTATTCCATTAAGCAAATGCCGCCACGAGCACCCACTACTGTACGATTGTCCTCCGCTCTCGTCGCTAGGCGCGTGGATGGAAGTTATGTTGTCTGGGGCGCGAAGAATCTTGTGGCCAACGAATTAATCCTGCCAAAATGATAATATAAAGTGAGTGGCGGTGTTTGGCATTTTTCGTGCGGCCTTGGTGTTTTTTTTGCATTAAGGCTTCTGCTCAGCCTGTCTTGTCTAAAATTGGCGGGAGGTCAAAATGATAATTAACAAAAAAACCGCGGCGGGCCCCATTGCCTCCAATCTGGAAGTTATTGGAGATGCATTAGTGAGAGCTACGGTGCACGGTACCTATACCTATGAAAGTAACGGTGGTAATCATGAGGGTGTCTCTCGTTTTTATTGGCACATAAATGGTGTTCGCTTAATTGAAGAGGGGCAGCTCGATATTAAGTTGAAAGCGTCTGATGTTGGTGGGTTTCTGCAGTTTTCAGTAGTGCCTGTAGCTTCGGGTGGGGTTGAAGGTGTGGAAGCCTTTTCGGATTATTATGAAATACGTTCTGGTTTTCAAGGCATAAGTGATGAGGAGAACGAATGGTGTTACTTGAAGCAGAGAGGTAACTTTTCGTTTCATGTGCCAGAACCTGAAGATAGGATATTTGTATCTACTGGGGGCGTATTTGCGTTACTTGAGCCTGTCAGTGGTGATGTGTTTTTGGAAGGTCAGAATGGTTGGGGATTGCCGGTGCCTCCAGAAATAATAAACTTTCTAAGAAATAATAAAGCGATCAAGTTGTTTTCCTCAGAGTTCAGCTTTGCTGCATTGGTGATAGTGGGTTCTACTAATCAGTTATTATGTTGGGGAGCGACGATCCCGGCGGTTCTACCTCCGCTTCAGGGAATCAAGTCCGTTTACAGCACACGCAGTGCCTTTGCTTTCATTTATGACAATCCTGTGCCGGGTGCGAATAGCATTGGAGCGATAGGTCCGCTGAACAACCCCGCTTCGACAGTGCCTCTGGAAATTCAGCAGGCACTGTGGTTTGACCCTCCTGAAGCTATTTACGCCGCCGATGATGCCTTCGCCGTACGAACCCGGGGAGGTCGCGTATATGCTTGGGGGCAGGCTAATAACGGAGGCTCTATTCCAGCAAATGTGCGCTCACAACTCAATAGGATGTTTATCACGCGAATCGTCGCAACAGCTGTTTCATTCTGTGCGATCAGTGATGAGGGCGACATTGCGGTATGGGGGCTGGCAGCGGGGGGAGGTACGATTGCTGCGGACCGTCTGGAGAGGATTCTGGATGACGGCGGAGTGCAGTCGGTCATTGCTGCCACTACTTCTTTTTGCGCGATAACCAAGAACCGTCGCAGGGCAGTGAGTTGGGGACGAGCTGCCGAAGGTGGTGATATGTCTGCGTCTGCTGCTGCACTGGCTTTGCGGGGAAATATCGTTATCTGCAAATCAACTCGATGGGCCTTTTTGATGGTTAACAGCAATGGTCAGGCGGAGGCTTGGGGGGATACCCGATATGGAGGGGCGCCGCTCACCTCTCAAATAAAAAGGGAATTCAAAGCTGCGTTCAAAGACACTCATCCGGTACCTGGTTTCCCCAATCGTAATTCGGATAAGGCTAGCGCCACAAGACGACATGGCAACGTTTCTTCAACTGTCACTACTGTTGATGGAAATATAAGTTTGTATTCCAATGATGTCAGTTTTTTCCTGTTGAGTCGCCATGATGATGGTCGGACCAATTCCATTGTAGTGACAGGCTTGAACACTCATGGAGGGGCAATGAGCCCCGCACTGCGGCAAGTCTTAATGGCAAGCTTGATTCGCGATGTTTATTGCACCAATGGTGCTTATGGTGTCATCACCACAGCCGGAGGAACAGATGGAGCAGTGTTGGTATGGGGGGCAACTCTGGCAATGGAGGATGCTGGCGAGATTCCCCCCGAGCTTGCGCCTTATCTGCGCAGCGGAGTAACAGAGTTGTACTCCATCAAACGCTTTCCCTATGTCCAAGTACCGCCGCCGCCGCCGCCTATTCCCCCGCGTCCGGATCCATCGTTTGCAGCGCGACGAGTGGATGGCACCTATGTACTTTGGGGCGGAAATGTAAGAAATCAGTATCTCGACCCACAGAAAGCAACATTAGTTACTCCCTAGCCTTCTTTCGAAAAAGCTTGGGGACGGCTGCAATAGCCCTCCCCAAGAGATCGAAGCTGGGAAGAATTATGAAGCACCTTACCGATGACGTTTTGCGCTTCGTTCCAGAACCTGGATCTCATCAAGGAAAAACGTAGCGGCGGTGTTAACGGAAAAATAGATGACTGCGTTCTGCGTTTGCGCAGGAGTTACTGCAGGAGTCGTAAAAGTATGGCTGAATTTTTCCCAGTTTCTGTTAGGCATGACCGTTTTAACGCTTGTCTCACCGGCAAAGGCAGTCGTGATACTTGACGGCGTGGTGCTGCCCGTCGTCTTGCAATAGAAACTAATTTCATACTGGGTACTGTTCTTTAAGCCAGCGTATGCTTTTTCTATTCCGGGCTCGATCAATTCGGCTGCTGTCTTGGAAGCCCGCCAACACACATTTTGCGCTCCATCAATGGCGAGTTCCCCCCGTACTGAAACTTTATTGGCCCAACTGTTCCAGTTGCGATTGTCGAAGCTCGTGAAGTCCCTGAGTGCTGGCGTCAGTTTCCCTACCTGTACTACGCGGCGTAGTGAGTTCATGGGTGAGCCCGTGCCTCGCGTGACGCTGTAAAACACCTCGGTAAGACGTTGTTGAAATCGCCGCAGCTGATTTCCTGGAACATCAAATGTCAGGTCGCTGCGCGGTGGTGAATCCCCTACAGGACGACTGTCAGTGTATTCGACAGTGTCGTCTTCGCTGCCTGACAACATCGCGATCGTCAGCGTGTCAGAAGGATGCCAGCTTGCTTGCCTGGGAAGACGAATGGTGATTATTGGGAGATTGGGGTCCAGTTCATTACCCATCTGCTGATCGATAGTTGGCGCCGGCCATTCGCTAACCTCACCAACTACCCTTAGGTGCAAGTTGTAGGAGCGCTTATCTGGTAAGTCACCAGCCTGTAGTAAGTAATGAACGACTACGGTTCCTTTGGCAATGGCGACGACCAGCGCATTGTCGATTTCGAAATCATAGGTACCAGCCTCTGATATAGGCTGGCTCGGTGTGGCCGGCACTGAGTTCCCATCCCTATCTTTGCCGGCCCAGATGAGGGATGCGAGCAAGTAATGCTGAGCATCTGATTCATCGATATCGATCTGGAGCCTCACATTCCAGCTACCCAACTCTGCCAGACTGATAACGTCATGCTTAATGACGGGAAATACTACACGAGGTGCATTGGGGCGTTGTACATTCAGGTGTACGTCCACTCTGGTTCGCGCCGACCAACGTGCCCATTCGTCCGGGTAGTTACCGGTCGGGCCAATGACCTGGAAAGCCACAGGTATGAAGTCACCGTTTCCTGCGAGAGCGATCAACGAGTAGTCAATGAGTACAGAGATATCTTCGTCGACTTCATCCACGGTAACTCGGCGTGACACAGTTTGAGATCCCCAGGCGACGAGGATGAGGTCGTATGCCGCCATATTTACCCAATGCCTGCAGACGATTTCTACACCTAATCTGGCGCGCTCATCGTTTACGCCATTCAGCACCACATCCTCAGGCAGTTCGAATATCAGATTCTGATTGCCTTCCTCATCGTCGTCGGGATCTCGTCCCCCGGGACGGCGCAGGTTGACTCGTAAGCGAAGCGGTTTGGTCTCACTCGGATTTCCACCGGGCCGCTTTACCTGGGCATATACCGGATCGGCCCAAAACTCACGTATGTAATGTGGGAATACAGTAAACGGTATGCAACTTAATTCCTCGTCACCCTCGTGAATGATGTTGGAGGCTACTGCTATGGGGTGGTCACCCCAGAACAGATGAAACTCTGTGCCGAGAGGACTGGAAGGGGGGCGTTGCATACGCACGGTCAAGGGATGTTCGACGTGCCGCAGACCAATACCACCATCGGCAGGGCCTGCGGGATTTTCAGGGGCGTCAATATCCTCCGCAATGGGGGGCTGCATTCCAGGAATCTCTACGGCTGGCAAAAGATCGATCTCTACAGGGGGAGTGGACATGATGGGATCCTCGGGATTCATAGGCTCCGGCTTATGGGCGGCTCGGCAAAATCAATCAGATACTTAAAGAAAAGTTCTGGCTACTGTCAGAACTTACAGGTGGCGATGAACATAGGCTGTTGGCTTGAGTTGTTCGTCCTGATTTACGCGAGGCACCGAGTCCCAAGGGTGACTACGTGCCGGTGACGACTCATGGCGGTGTGTCCACCGGAATAGTGTCGCTTGCCCCTCTGCATCAACCCCGCCGAACGAGTAAACTGCCCGCCTTTTATCCTCACGATGAGACGGTGGGCTTTTGAACGCAGTAAAAACCACAGGGCTGTTATTACTCACCGCCTTACTGGCTGGATGCGGAACCTCGCCGCCCCGCACCCCCAACGACATCTGCGGCATCTTTCGCGAAAAGGATGACTGGTACGACGCGGCCAAAGTCACCCAGGCGCGCTGGGGCGTGCCGATCCAGGTGCCGTTCGCGATCATGTATCAAGAGTCCGGCTTCCGCCAGGACGCCAAGACCCCGCGCAAATACCTGTTATGGATCATCCCCTGGGGCCGCGTGTCCACCGCCTCCGGCTACGCCCAGGCCAAGGATGAAGTGTGGAGCGACTACCAGAAAAGCACCGGCCGCACCGGCGCCAGTCGCGAGGACTTTGACGACGCCATCGATTTTGTCGGCTGGTACATGGACAAGACCTACACCATCAACGGCGTGTACAAATACGATGCCTACGGCCAATATCTGAACTACCACGAAGGCTGGGGCGGTTATCGTCAGCGCACCTATGCGAGCAAAGCCTGGCTGATGCCGGTTGCCAGCAAGGTGCAAGCGCGTTCGCAGATGTATGCGGCGCAATATGCGGGCTGCAAGAATGATTTGGGGCGGGGGTTCTGGAGTCGGTTTTGGCATTGGCTTTGAGTGCGCGGGCATTCCATTGCCCGGCTTAAGGGAGGGTGGCTAAACGGCTAACCATCCCACCAATGGCACCACCATCAAGGTGCTCAACGCCATCGAGATGACGTTGCCGATATAAGGATGAAAGTGCGCGGGTAGCCGTCCTGCAATGGCGCAGGCCAGTGGCGGCGCAACCAGCGCGCCTAGCAATGCACTTGAACCCATCACCACCCAGCTGCCGCCATAGGTCAACACGGCCGCCGGGACCACCGACACCAGCGGAACATACGTGGGATACCAACCACGTTTGATCCACTGATGTCTCCAGATCACCACGCCCAGCGCAGACGTCAACGCTTGCGCGCCGATCAGATGCACTATCAGGCCAGATCCATAGGCCGGGCTCATCGGGTTCAGCGCATAAGCCAGTAACACGCCAGCCAATAAGCCAAGGCTGGCCAGCTCATTGCCAAAGAACGGCGCTTCGGAAAAGTCTGCCAATACCCTTCGCGCGCTCCACACCACGCCATAGCTCGGTGGCTTCAAGGGCGCAGGCTTTATCGGGGCTATGTAGTGGCTGCGCACCAGGATCGGCACGCGACGGCACAACACAAATGCAATCACACTGCCAACCGCCATCCCCAGCACATTTCCGATGACCACCGGCAAGCCCAGCGGTACGCAGATGTAATTGACGATCAACAAACACATCGGCGTGACCAGCAAGGCCCCTAGCACTGCGCCGTTGAGGGTGACTTTCCAGCCTCCGCCGAACATCAGCACCATGGCCGCCGGCAGCGAAACAAATGCTGCAAACGTCGGCTGCCAAGTGCTTGCAGTCACAGTCCATCCCCATAGCGCATTACTCAGCAGTAAACCGAGTAATGAGCTGGTCACCAGCCAGGGCCATAGCCCGGTGCCATACGAGATGGCAAAGCCTTGCCAGGACTTGCCTGTACGGCTGGCCCACCACGCCAGGTACGCGCCGCCAAGCAGGCCGAGTGAGGCCAGTTCATGTTTGTAGAACGCGACTTCGCTGATATCCCCCAGCACCCAGCGAAGCCAGGCGCTGGGGTGAGGAAGGCTGGTCACCATGTCGACATAGCCCGGCCAAGGGTGAGTCAGGGCTATCCATAGGATCAGCAATGCACTGGCAGCGCCCAGGGCGATGACTGTCTTATCGGCTCGGGAGCAGTGTAGGGACGGTTTTTCTAAAAGGATTTCCATCATGGGCCCTCCGATCAGCGTGGCAGGGCGCGGTGCTGGGTATACCCGAGCATCTGGTCGTAAAGATCAGTACGCCGGTCCCGCTGCAAGTCGTTGAGGCTGTTCCAGATGGGTGCGCTGCGAGCGCTGGTGAGGTCAACATCGGCAAACAGGATCTCCTGCCGATTCGCCGAAGCCACTGCGCCGATGGGCCAACCGTTGGTTCCGGCAATCAGCGAACACCCGAGGTAACGTGCGTCGCGTTCCTCTCCGATACGGCTGGCAGCGGCGATAAACACGTTGTTGACGTGAGCAGCGGTCATCGTGAGGTACGACGCCATGCACTTCCCCGCGTCGTCGAACAACGGAGGCGGGGTCCATACCCAGTTGTTGAGGCTGCAAATAATATCGGCGCCTTGCTGGCTGAGGATGCGCGGCACCTCAGGGAACCAGATGTCCCAGCAGATCAACAGGCCTATGCGGCCTATGGGTGTTTCAAATACGGGGAACCCTACATCGCCAGGACTGAACCAGAGCTTTTCCAGGTTCCACAAATGGGCTTTGCGGTACTTGCCGATAAAACCGTCCGGCCCCAGCAGTACGGCGGTGTTGAACAACTGCATGCCGGAGATTTCGCTGAGGCCTGCCACCAGATACACCTGATGTTTACAGGCAAAATCCATCCAGGCTTGCACACTCGGTCCGCCCGGAATGGCCTCGGCGTGATCAAACGCATCCTGACGGCTGGAGAAGAAATAGCCACAGTTCGAGAGCTCTGGCAGCACGATCAGATTGGCACCACCGCCCGCTGCTTCCGTTGCCAACTCAAGGCTATGACGCAGGTTACGTTCCCGGTTTTCCATTCCGACCTGGGGATCGAACTGTATGACAGCTATGCGGACAGGGCTTGTTGGATCGCTCATTGCGGGTGACCTCTTATTTTTATTCAGCCAGGAATAGCTGGATGTTTATAAGAGGTGACCTGATGTTTAAATGAAAGTCGGACGGTTCCTATAGCGCTGTAGTTTGCTTCTGCCAAGGCTCTAAACTGAGTGCTGGCGTTGATTAGTGTGAAGGTTGAGTTTTGTATTCAGGATAGTCTTTCATGGTGAATCCTCCATTGAATTTGGCACCAGTCCGGCTGCAGATATTTATGACAGTATCGATTGCACCTCTAAAGCATGGCTCTGTCCAGCCGGCGTCTACTGAGAAAGATTCACCGCAGAGGTAAAGTCCGGATTTCAGTGAAAAATCCTTGTTATATTTCATTAAATTTACAGCCTCATAATAAGTCCCCGGCCTGTATAGCTTTGCGCATCCTAACGAGTTTTTGTCATTCATCCAGCGTTGCACTACAGCCTGCTCGTGGCCTATGTATGGAGAGATTTTTTCCTGGATATTTGTTGAGTTAATCAGGATTCTGTCCAGTTCCTCAATACACTTGGCTACCAGTTCTTTATCATTTAACGACGAGAGCTTCGTTGCGTCGTCTTCCCACGTATAACTTAGAAGTATGCAGTCGTAGGTGTAACTTTCGTCATAGCAATACGTATATACATCATGGATGAAGCTGTCCGTCACTATGGCTTGAGGGATTTTTGTATTCTTGGATAGGAAGGACTTTTTTAACGGGGCATATACTTTGCAACTGGTTTCCCAGTGAGCGGTTTTATAAGCGTTTATCGTTTCGAAAGTAAGCATTTCTTGATCGAAACCCTCAAGTAGTATCTGTGTTTCGATCAGCCAGGAGGGGAGAGTCATGATGACTGAATCGAAGTCTTCGTAGCACGTTTCAGTTTTTTTGGGATTGCTCGAGTTCCATTCATAATGAACTCGTGTTTTTCCGCTCTTGAGTTTTTCCAGTTTTTTTACTGGAGAGTCCGTCAGTAAGCCATTTGTTTTCTCGAGGCTATGCTCATACACGGAGTGTCCTGTTTCAGGGAGGCTCATAAAGAGCAGGCACTCTGCCAAGGCGCCGAGGCCTTTGTAGTTAGGTTTGTTGAACTTAAGCCCTCGGGAATCGAAAACCGCCGCGCTTTTCAAGTGTGGAGAGTGTACGGCCGCGCCGTCAAGGTTGACCCTGCCATGAATTAACTGAAGGTGACTGCTGAAACCAAAAATCGCGGTACGCAGTGGATAGAGCGAGCATATGTCATAAAATGCTCCCCAACTGCCATCGCCTATTCCAATTGCGTAGAATACCGACGATTCTTGTGACGTCATTCCCATACCCCCGAAGTCACCGGGACGGTCCTTGTGCCAAGATTCAATGGCCGGCATTTTTACTAGATCCCGAAACGAGATACTTTCGTATTTTTGCACTATGGCAGCCCAAAGTAATTCCCATTGCTCGCTTCCATAGAGTTCCGCGACTTTCTGAGTCATGCGTTTGGCGAAACTTTCCCACTTTGCAGACACGGCTCGTAGGGTTTCGCCGGGCGGTGGTGTTATTCCATCTTTGTTTTTCCAGATCAGCATTGTGGGCTGGCTGCTATTGTCTATAGTCCCTTCGCGTAGGTAGATGCCGGTTGATTTGACCCATGGGCTTCCCGGGTTTGGAAAGTTTGAATGAGCAAGCTCAAACTCTTTTGCGTAATAGGCCATCAAGGATCTACCGTCAGTGGGCTGTTCGCCAGATCGATTAAAGAAGGGCATACGCATTGCGCCCATCTCAAAGGGCGGACGTCCTATGCTGTTGGATTGATGGGCGCCAAGTACGGTGAGGTGCCTACCGCCGATTCTTTTGGATTTTTCGAATAGCGATATATTTTTAAAGCCGCAGCGATAAAGTTCTCGTGCTGCAGTAAGTCCTGTTATACCCGCTCCGATAATACATATTTTGTGATTCAAATCGATCGTGCTGGCGATTCCGCCAGTTTGCTCAACTAAGGTTCGATAATCGAAGCATAAATCTGGTGGGCTGGGAAAGCGGCCTCGCCATTTATTTTTGATAGACCTCTTTTCTCTAGAGGTACCAGTAGCAATGTCAGCCGGGTAATTGAAATCTGATCCTATTGTCACGTTGGTCATCCTTGATGTTCTATGTTTTTGGAGGGGTTAGGCTGATCGTTGAGCCGAACAAGGTAAATCGGGAGTTTGGAGATTTTGATAGGGGTGTTTTCGTGGTTTTTTGTAGGTTGGGGCGTGTGATTCCAATCCCGGGCTTGCCAAACGCGTTTGACTCTGGGAAAACGCCCGTTTGGCGTGAGCCACGCACTACACAAAACGAGAAAAAATGAGCAACGAACTTGAAATAACCGACGTCCGCCTAGGCGACGGCAAAGCCGTGGTCAAAGGCGCCCTGATCACCACGCAATACACCGGCACCCTCGAAGACGGCACGGTGTTCGACTCCTCCTGGGAGCGGGGCAAGCCGTTTCAATGCGTGATCGGTACCGGTCGCGTTATCAAAGGCTGGGATCAGGGGCTGATGGGCATGAAAGTCGGCGGCATTCGCACGTTGTTTGTACCGGCGCATCTGGCCTACGGCGAGCGATCGATGGGCGCGCATATCACGCCCAACAGTAATCTGCGCTTTGAAATTGAGTTGCTGGAAGTACTGACGCGCGACGATTGAGAAGGGATGAACATGGATGTTGTTGAAACGATGGCCTTGCCGCGCAGTTCGATAGCGGGCATTCGGGTGGTTGAGCTGACCCTTGAGGATGAAGCCGAGCTGCAGGGCTTTTTCGAGGCGGCGCCGGAGTATTTTCTCGCGGTCAACGGTGAGCCTGCCACGCCCACGGAGGCGCAGGATGAGTTGACTCTTCAACTGCCCGACACCTGGAGCTACACGCGGATGTACTGGATTGGCTATCGCAATGCCGAAGGGCAGTTGGTTGCGGTGGTGAATGTGGCGTCCGACCTGCTGGCGGCCGGGGTTTGGCATATCGGGTTGCTGTTGGTGGCCACGCCGTTGCATGGCACCGGTTTTGCGCGGCAGCTGCATGCGGATCTCCAGACGTGGGTGGTGAGCCAGGGCGCACGCTGGTTGCGGCTGACGGTGGTGGTGGGCAACGTCAAGGCCGAGCGGTTCTGGCCCCGGCTTGGGTATGTTCAGGTGCGGACTCGGGATGGGATCGAGATGGGGCGGCAGGTGAATCGGGTGTCCATTCAGGTGAAGGCCTTGGCGGGTGGGCAGATCAATGAGTATTTGGCGCTGGTAGAGCGTGATCGACCGTCCTTTGCGTAGCAGCTGTCGAGCCTGGGCGAGGCTGCGTTCGGCGCGACTCGGTGCTGTGTCTGGCTTGATGACCGCAGTGCGGCCGACGCTGCCTCGCTTAGGCTCGACAGCTGCTACAGGGGTGGAGGCGCCTACCTGAACCCTACCTGAAGAATCTTCCTAACCCTTTCGGGTGCGCTTTCCTACGGTTTACTCTCCTTAAATCGGAGCGTAAACTTCGCGCGTTTTCATCAATAGCGGAGACCCTCAGTGGGTACTTGTTCGAGTGACAGTCGTCGGCCGGTCTCGATAACCGGCACATACTTGGCAAGATAACGCGCATTTTTCCGATGCCGTTGTCTCGCCCAAAAGCGAGAAACGGCATCCCGGTAGCGGCCAGTCCTGGCCCGATTCCGAGTTCCCTCTCATCGACGCTGACCAGTACGTGATGCCCTGCATCGCGGTACTACGGACGCGCCTGTCGTTTGCGACAGGCGGGCCTGTCCTGTCGTGCCCGCCACTCGGCCACGGCACCGGACGGTCGTACCTGCCCGAAGGTTTCCTCGCGCAGGAGTGACACACCATGCAAGCAATCAACAACATCAACCTCAACTCACTGATCGACACCCTGGTGAGCCTCACCGCAGCCTTTATCCTCGGCGGCTTGATTGGTTTCGAACGTCAGTACCGCCAGCGCACGGCAGGCTTGCGTACCAACGTGCTGGTGGCGGTGGGGGCGGCGATTTTCGTCGACATGGCCAACCGTCTGGGCGGCGCGGAAGGGGCGGTGCGGGTCGTGGCCTATGTGGTCTCGGGCATCGGTTTTCTTGGTGCCGGCGTGATCATGCGTGAAGAGGGCAACGTGCGCGGGCTGAATACCGCAGCCACCCTTTGGGCATCGGCGGCGGTGGGCGCGTGTGCCGGTGCCGACCTGATCCTCGAAGCGCTGCTGGGAACGTTGTTTGTGCTGGCAGCCAACACCTTGCTGCGGCCGATCGTCAATAACATCAACCGCCAGCCATTGGACGTGGTGTCGGCCGAGGTCACCAACATTCTCTACGTGGTGGCCCGGCGTACCCAGCAAAAAGCGGTCTTGGCCTTGCTCGAAGCCGAGCTTGCGCGCTGCAACTACCCGGCCAGTGACGTGGACGTACGTCCCTTTGGTCCTGAAGAGGTGGAAATCGAGGCGACGCTGGCCGTGACCTCCGTAGACGGTGACGAACTGGACGCGCTGGTGGCGCGTATTTCGACCTCGACTCTTGTGGTACAGGCGTTCTGGAGCCCAAGTACCACCGACTAGACGACCTCCGCTCCCCGGCAGGCCTCTCTTTACTATGCTTTAGTGAGGAAAAGTCCTACATCGAGCTGGGACTATCCCTTCAGTTGCCGCGTCATTCCATTGGTAAGGTTGCGCGCTTGCGACTAGCCAGGCACGCCGGTGCCGCTTACCTATGGTTATGCGCGGTTCAAGTGGAGGGACCCGGCTATTGCTTGTAGGAATGTTCAGAGCCGTTCGTCGGAACTGTCATTTCTCACAGGTAGATAGGTCCCGTGTGATGTGTAACGGTGCTGAATTCTCCCAGGGGAGCCTTATGAGCAAAGCTTTAATCGTGGATGACCATCCATTTATCCGCGCAACCGTGCGCTATCTGCTGAGGCAGGAAGGTTTCGACACGATCTTCGAGGCCGGCAACGGCGCCGATGCCATGCAGATCGCCAGGGAAGAGCGCCCCGAGCTGATCATCCTCGACCTGGCGATGCCCAAATTGGGCGGCCTGGAGGTGATCAGCCGAATCAAGGCGCTGGGCCTGCCTTGCAAGATCCTGGTGCTGACGTCCTACCTGGCGGTGTTCTTCTCCACCCGCTGCATGCGGGCCGGTGCGATGGGGTTTGTCGCCAAGACCGGCGAGCTGGATGAACTGCAAAAAGCGATCAAGGCCGTGATGTCCAACTACAGCTGCTTTCCGAGCCTGCCCACCAGCTCGGTGCGGCGCGACGATTTGCAGTCCACCGAGCAGGACCTGGTGGCAGAGCTGTCCGACCGTGAGTTGACCGTGTTGCAGAAGCTGGCACTGGGGCTTGGCAACAAGGAAATAGCCGAGGACATGTTGCTCAGCCACAAGACCATCAGCACTTATAAAACCCGCTTGAAGGAGAAGCTGCGGATGTCGTCGGTGGTGCATTTGTCCAAGTTCGCCCAGCGCAATCACCTGATCTGAAATGAACAACTTCCGGGTCTTGTGGCTGAGTGCAAGTCTGCTGCTGGGCGTGTTTTGTACACAAGGCCTGGCCCTGGGTGAGCCACGCACCCTGTACCTGCTGGGGCACTCCATTCTTGAAACCCCCACCGTAGAGCTGCAAGAGGCGGACTGGCGCTGGCTACGCGAACGGCGCCGCTTATTGATGGGGATTTCGGCGCCTGATTACGCACCTTTCGAGCTGAGCACCAGCGATGAGCTTGAGGGGATTACGGCGGATTACGCGGCGCTGATCGCCGATGCACTGAACATCACCATAGAAGTCAGACGCTACGACAATCGGGATGAAGCCATCAGCGCGCTCAAGCGCGGCGAGGTGGACTTTATGGGGTCTGCCAACGGTTACGAAGCAGCAGACTCGCAACTTGTGTTATCGCGCTCCTACGCCATGGATCAACCAGCACTTGTAACCCGCACAGGCGACAGCCAGACCTTGAGTGCCGACCTGGCCGGCAAGCGCGTGGCGATGTTCTATCACTACATGCAACCTGATGCGGTGCAGGCGTTTTATCCCCATGCCCGGCTACAGCTTTTTCCGTCGACCTTCGAGGGCATCGGTGCGGTGGCGTTTGGTCAAGCAGATGTTTACCTGGGGGACGCAATCAGCACCAACTACCTGATCAACAGAAACCACCTGAACAACGTTCGAATGGCGGATTTCTCGTCACTTGAAGTCAATCCCTTCGGGTTTGCATTCCCCCGTGACAACACGCGCCTGCAGTCGATCATCAACGCGGCGCTGGCCGTTATTCCGGTCAGTGAGCAGATGGAAATCCTGCGGCGCTGGAGTGCGGGTAATCTTGGGTTCCTGGGCGCGGACCGGTTGCGCTTGAGCGCCAGCGAACAGCGTTGGCTGGACAAGAACCCCAGGATAAAGGTCGCGGCACTCGACAAGTTCCTGCCGGTTTCATTTGTCGACAAGCAGGGCGCGTTCGAAGGTTTGAGCGCGGAGGTGCTGGCTCGCATCAGCTTGCGCACCGGGTTGAAGTTTGACTTCATCCCGGGCACCTCGATGCCCCAGCAAATCGACAAGGTCAGCGCGGGTGGCGCAGACATGATCGCGGTGGTCACGCCCAGCGCCGAGCGGACCGAAAAGGTGCGCATTACCCGACCTTACCTGATCAATCCGTTTGTGCTGGTCAGTCGCATTGATGACGGCACCCCCCTGACCCTGGAAGACATGGCCGGCAAGCGCCTGGCGCTGATTGGCAGCAATAGCCTGCAGGAGGGGATCGCCCGGGACTATCCCACCATCAAGTTCGTGGACGTCGAGAACCCTGAACACGCCATGGCGCTGGTGGCCAGTGGCGGCGCCGATGCTGCCGTCAATACCTTGATCAGCGCCCGCTACATGATTGCCCGCGAATACCGTGACCGGTTGCGGGTTACCAGCACGGTCGGCTCTGAGCCGGCCCGCATCGCTTTCGGTGTCAACCGCAGCCAACTGGAGTTGTATTCGATCCTGGACAAAGCACTGCTGAGCATCACGCCCCAGGAAATGGACGAGTTGGCCAGCCACTGGCGCAGCGAAGTGCTGGTTGAAGACAGCTACTGGGCGCGGCACCGCAATGCAATTATTCAAGGCTTCAGCCTCGCGGCACTGCTGTTGCTGATCACCCTCTGTTGGGCAATCTATCTGCGCCAGCTGATCCGCAAACGAGTCCAGGCCGAGCGCGCCCTGAGTGATCAGATGCGCTTTATGGGGGTGTTGATCGACGGCACGCCTCATCCGATTTATGTGCGGGATCGCCTCGGTCGGCTGATGGCATGCAACAGTGCTTACCTCGATGTGTTCGATTACAAGCTGGAGGATGTGACCGGTAAAACCGTGGTCGAGACCGACCCTGGCAATCGTCCCCAGGCCGAGTCTTTTCATCAGGATTACCTGCGCCTGATGGAGCGGGGCGAGCCGCAGATCCAGGACCGTGTGCTCAAGGTGCCGGACGGGACGGTGCTGACCATCTACCACTGGATGCTGCCGTACCGCGACGGTGATGAGCGGGTAGTGGGCATGATCGCCGGCTGGGTCGACGTCAGCGAAAGGCAGCACCTGCTGGGCCAGTTGCAGGAGGCCAAGGAGGATGCCGACGCAGCCAATCGCGCCAAGACCACCTTCCTCGCGACCATGAGCCATGAAATACGCACCCCCATGAACGCCGTGATCGGCATGATCGAACTGGCCTTGAAAGCCGCCGAGCAGGATCGGGCCGACCGTGATGCGCTGGAGGTGGCCGCTGATGCGTCGCGGGGCATGCTGGAGTTGATTGGCGATATTCTCGACATCGCACGCATTGAGTCGGGCCATCTGTCCCTGGCCCTTGAACCTTCAAACCTGCACGAGTTGCTGTCTTCCGTAGCACGGGTATTCGATGGGCTGGCGCGGGCCAAGGGCCTGCTATTGAAAGTGGAACTCGACCCGCTGATTGACCGATACGTGCTGGTGGACCCGATGCGTTTCAAGCAGGTGGTGTCGAACCTGCTGAGCAATGCAATCAAGTTCACTCCCCATGGCCAGGTACGGCTTGGCGCGTCCGGTTCGTCGGCGATTACCAACGGCTACCTGAGCCTCAGGCTGTGGGTGGAAGACACCGGCATCGGCATCAGTGTCGAAGACCAGAAACGTCTCTTCAACCCGTTTATCCAGGGCAACAACACCGCGCAATCGGCGCGCAGCGGTTCGGGCCTGGGCCTGGTCATCAGCCGCAACCTGTGCGAGATGATGGGCGGGCAACTGCAATTGAGCAGTCTGTTGGGGCAGGGCACCCGGGTGGACGTCACGCTGGAGCTGGAAGTCGCCGACGCGATCCTGAGACCGGCCGTATCCGTTGCCTTGGAAACTCCGCCGGTTCATGCACTGAGCATTCTGGTAGTGGATGACTACCCGGCCAACCGACTGCTGCTGGCCCGGCAGTTGAGCTTCCTGGGGCACCGAATCACCACTGCCGAAGATGGCGTCGAGGGGCTTGAGTTGTGGTTGTCCGGTCATTTTGACGGGGTGATTACCGACTGCAATATGCCGTTCAAGGACGGTTACGAACTGGCGCGGGATATCCGCACCCTGGAGCGTGAGCGTGGCCTGGCGCCTTGCCTGCTGTTGGGGTTCACCGCGAATGCCCAGCCCGAGGAGGCCGAACGTTGCCGGCAGGCGGGAATGGATGGCTGCCTGTTCAAACCCACCGGCCTTGAGGATTTGCATGCGGCTCTGGTGCTGCGAACGGCAACGCCTTCTGTGGCACCGGCCACCGCAGATGAGCCATCGGCAGACTTTGACTTGAGCCACCTGGAGAAACTGACCGGGGGCAATATCGACGCGGTAAAAGAATTGCTGGCGCCGTTGCTCGAGAGCCTGGAAGCCGATCATGGGCAGTTGCTGATCCTGCAACGCAAGGCCGACTTTGCCGGCCTGCATGACCTGGCCCATCGAACCAAAGGCGGCGCGCGCATGGTTAAGGCCCAGGCATTGATGGAGTGCTGTGAGGTACTGGAAAACGTCTGTGAACGGCAAGCGCATAACGAGCTGGCCGGTACCGTCGACGACGTGGACGAAGCGCTCGCTCACCTGCATCACGGGTTGTCGGTTTATTGCAATCAGACTTGACCGGCGAGGGCTGTCATTCGAGCTATTTGGGACAACTCCTACATGAAGGTGGAACAAGCCTTATTTAGTCTTCGAGATATGTCTGGAAAATAGGCCGCCCAGTCCCTCACGAGCGCTCCTTGCTCAGGTGATCGCCATGCCAAACAAAGCACTGACCATCCTGATCGCCGATGAACAGCACCTTCAACGGCTGTACATCGAAAAAATGCTCAACCAATTGGGCTACTACCGCATCGTCCCGGTGCAAACTTTTGAAGAAGTGCTGATCCTCACGGCCATCCCGACGGAGCCGTTCGACGTGCTGATCATCAATGCCGGGTTGGCAGACAGCGAGGGCGGGGTACTGGCCTATCAGGAACAGCACCCGCAGATTCGCCATGTGCTGGTCTACGATATCCGCGACCTGGGCACGCCGGCCGCCACACCGACACTGCTGGTGCGCCTGCCGGGAGCGCCGGACAGCGTCAACCTCGAACACTTCATGGACATCATCGACCCGCCGCCAGCCAC
The DNA here is from genome assembly GCF_011765255.1 of Pseudomonas sp. AN3A02. NCBI lineage: Bacteria > Pseudomonadati > Pseudomonadota > Gammaproteobacteria > Pseudomonadales > Pseudomonadaceae > Pseudomonas > Pseudomonas sp. AN3A02. The sequence goes on along the minus strand of NZ_JAARNI010000001.1, from coordinate 1,867,144 downwards.
TTGTGGCTTGCGGGTACTGCCGTGGCTGCGGGAGTTGTCCCGCAGCCCTGCGGCTTAGTCCCAGTTCGGGGCGATGCCTTTGGGGCTGGTCAGCCGATGGTCACGCTCCAGGCCGGCGATCTGCGCCATATCGGCGTCGCTCAAGGTCAGCTCCAGCGCCTTGAGGTTGCTGGCCAGGTTGGCGCGCTTGGTCGACGACGGGATCACCGCGTAACCCAGTTGCATGGCCCAGGCCAGGGTCACTTGCGCCGGGGTTGCCTGATGACGTTCGGCGATCTGCTGGATCACCGGGTCCTTCAGCACTTCGCCGTAGGCCAGGGTCATGTAGGAAGTGATCTGGATGCCATGGGCCTTGGCAAAATCCGCCACGGTGCGGTTTTGCAGGTACGGGTGCAGCTCGACCTGGTTGGTCGCGATGTGCTCGGCACCGACGGCGGCAATCGCCTGCTTCATCAGGTCGACGGTGAAGTTGGAAATACCGATCTGGCGGGTCAGGCCCTGGCGCTTGGCTTCCAGCAACTGGCCCATGAATTCGGCGACCGGCACCTGGTTTTCCGGCGATGGCCAGTGGATCAGGGTCAGGTCCAGGTAATCGGTCTGGAGCTTGCGCAGGCTCTCCTTGAGGCTGGGAATCAGCTGGCCTTCGGCGAAATTGGCGATCCAGATCTTGCTGGTGATAAACAGCTCGTCCCGTGGGATGCCGCTGTCGGCAATGGCCTGGCCGACGTCGGCTTCGTTCTCGTAGATTTGCGCGGTGTCGATGACGCGGTAGCCCAGCTCCAGGCCGGTGCTGACGGAGTCGATGACGACCTGGCCTTGCAGGCGGAACGTACCGAGGCCGAATGCGGGAATAGACATGAGTGACTCCTGAAGTGATGTGAACAATGGAGTCGAGTATCGACCCCTCGTTCCTTCAGAAAAACCGCTGAATCCGAAAAGGACTCTTTACCAAAAGTCATGAGTGGTGAAGAGCAAGAGCCAACACAGCTACCGTGACCACATAGGAAGCGACTGACGGATATTGCTAGAAATTTCCCACAGGAGTACAAATGTACTCCATGACGAATCTAACGCCCCGCCGTACCGCCATCCTGACCTTTATCCGCGACCGTATCGCGCAGCAAGGCCAGTCTCCCAGCCTCGCCGAGATCGCCGAGGCGTTCGGCTTTGCCTCCCGCAGCGTGGCGCGCAAGCATGTGCTGGCGCTGACCGAGGGCGGCTTTATCGAGGTCAATCCCAACCAGGCGCGCGGCATTCGCCTGCTCAATCAGCCAGCGCGGCCTGAGCTGCTGGACATCCCGGTACTCGGCCGGGTGGCCGCCGGCTTGCCCATCGGCGCTGACGCTGAAGTGCACAACCGCCTCTTACTCGACCCGGCCATGTTCGCGAAAACCCCGGATTACCTGCTGCGGGTGCAGGGCGATTCGATGATCGAAGATGGCATCCTCGATGGCGACCTGGTGGGTGTACGCCGCAGTGCCGAGGCCTTGAACGGGCAGATTGTGGTGGCGCGCCTGGACGGTGAAGTCACCATCAAGCGCTTCGAACACGTCGGCGAGCGCGTGCGCTTGCTGCCGCGCAACCCCGCTTATCAACCCATCGTGGTGCGGCCCGATCAGGACCTGGCCATCGAAGGGGTGTTTTGCGGTTTGGTGAGGCAAGGCTGATGGGCGCCGTCGTTGCACTGGACTCGCTGTTCAATGGCGGCCGGGTCTGGAAAGGCCGGCCCGCCGCGCCGCCTGCCAGCATCCATCCCACCGGGCTTGCGGCCCTGGATGCAGTGCTGCCCAGCGGTGGCTGGCCGGAAGCGGCGTTGAGCGAAATCCTGATGGCGAAGGAGGGCGTGGGCGAGTTGCAACTGGTGTGGCCGACCCTGGCGCGATTGGCGGCGGCCGGCGAGCGCATCGTGCTGGTGGCGCCGCCTTACACGCCGTACCCCCACGCCTGGCAAAACGCCGGGGTGGATGTGCGCCAGCTTTCCGTGATCCAGGCCGATGAACGTGACGCCCTGTGGGCCGTGGAGCAATGCCTGCGTTCCGGCAGTTGTGGCGCAGTGCTGTGCTGGCCGCGCAAGGCCGATGACCGGGCCTTGCGCCGCTTGCAGGTGGCGGCGGAAACCGGCCAGACCCTGGCCTTTGCCTGGCGCTCCTTGAACGAGGCCATCAACCCGTCACCGGCCGCCTTGCGCCTGGCGGTGGAGGCGAGCCCTGCGCAAGTGCGGGTGCTCAAGTGCCGGGGCGGCCTGGCCCATCCCGCGCCCATTGCGCTTGGGCACTGAGGTTGGCATGCGCTGGGTGTGTATTGTCTTCCCGCAATTGGCGCTGGACGGGGTGCTGCGTCTGCGCCCCGAACCGGATCAGCCATTGGCCCTGTTGGCCGGCACGCCCCAGCGGCGGGTGCTGCAAACCGTCAATGAGGCCGCCCGCAAACTCGGCCTGCGCCCCGGCCAATCCCTGACGGCGGCCCATGCCTTGACCAAGGCTTTTGCCTGCGCCGAATACGACCCGGCGCAGATCGAATACTGGCAGCAATTTCTCGCCGCCTGGGCCTACCGTTTCAGCTCCCAGGTCAGCGTGTATTACCCACGGGCGTTACTGTTTGAGATCGAGTCGAGCCTGGGCCTGTTCGGGCCCTGGCCGTTGCTCGAAGCGCGCTTGCGCAAGGAACTGACCGACCTCGGGTTTCGCCACCGCATCGTCGCCGCGCCGAACCCGGCGGCGGCACGGATTCTGGCGAATGCCTACGACGGCCTGGCCGTGGCCGATGAGCAAGGCCTGCAACAAGCCCTGGCGCCGATCCCCATCGATCGCGCCGGCCTCGACCCGCAAGCCGCCACCGCGTTGTCGCGCATGGGCCTGCGCACCCTGGCCCAGGTGCAGGCATTGCCCCGGCATACCCTGGCCCGGCGTTTCGACGCGGCGCTGCTCAAACACCTCGATGCACTGTGCGGGCAACGGCCCCTGGCCCTGGCGTTCTACCAACCGCCGGACCAGTTCGATGTGCGTATCGAGCTGAATTTTGATGTGCTGTCCCACCAGGCTTTGCTATTTCCCTTGCGCCGTTTGACCGGCGATTTATCGGCGTTCCTGTGTGGCCGCGACAGTGGCGTGCAGCGCTTTGACCTGCACCTGGAACACGCCGCAGAACCCGACAGCGTGATCAAGGTCGGCCTGCTCAGCGCCGAGCGTGACGCAGCGATGCTGTTTGAACTGGCCCGTGGCCGCCTGGAGCAGGTGCAAGTCACCTCGCCGGTGCGTGGCTTTCGCTTGGTGGCTCAGGACCTGCCGGTGTTTGTGCCCCAGCGCCAGGACCTGTTCGACGAGCGCCCGCAACAAACCCTGCCGTGGGAACAACTGCGCGAACGCCTGCGGGCGCGGCTTGGAGACGAGGCGGTGCAAGGCCTGCGCTTTCACGCCGATCACCGCCCCGAATGCGCCTGGCAACCCGGTGCTGATCTTCGCCCGTGCTCACCCTCAAACAACGTGCAACGCCCCGGCTGGTTGTTGCATGAACCGACGCCCCTGGCCGAGCACGGCCTACACATCCTGATGGGCCCGGAGCGCATCGAATCCGGCTGGTGGGATGGCGCCGATGTGCGCCGCGATTACTACCTGGTGCGCACCCGCGCCGGCCAACAGGGCTGGGCGTACCGCACCGTGGGTGAAAGCGGCGCGCTGTGGCTGCAAGGCTGGTTCGCATGAATTACGCGGAGCTGCATTGCCTGTCCAACTTCAGTTTCCAACGTGGCGCCTCCAGTGCCCGCGAGCTGTTCGAGCGGGCCAAGCGGCAGGGCTACGCAGCGCTGGCGATCACCGATGAGTGCACCTTGTCGGGCATCGTGCGCGCCTGGCAGGCGGCCAAGAAAGTCGAGTTGCCGCTGATTATCGGCAGCGAGATGCGCCTCGAAAACGGCCCCAAGCTGGTATTGCTGGTGGAGAACCTGGAGGGCTATCAGCACCTGTGCCGACTGATCACCATCGCCCGCCGCCGTGCGGAAAAAGGTCACTACCGCCTGCTGCAGGAAGACTTCACATCCGTGCAAGGTTTGCTGGCGTTATGGATGGTCGAAGACACCGACACCCAGGCCCATATCCAATGGCTGCGCAGCACGTTTACCGATCGCCTGTGGCTGGCGGTGGAGCTGCATTGCGGCCAGAACGATGCCCGCCACCTTGAACAACGTTTGAACCTGGCCGCCAGCCTGCACCTGCCGGCGGTGGCCTGCGGCGATGTGCATATGCATGTGCGTGGTCGCCGTGCCCTGCAAGACACCATGACCGCGATCCGTCATCACGTCCCGGTGGCCGAAGCCGGTGCGCGCCTGCATCCCAATGGCGAACGGCACTTGCGCAGCTTCGATGCACTGGCCGCGCTGTACCCGGCGCACTTGCTGGAAGAGTCCCTGAATATCGCCCGGCGTTGCACCTTCGACCTCGGCCAGCTGCGCTATCAATACCCGAGGGAACTGGTGCCCGAAGGGCAAACGCCTGAGAGCTGGTTGCGTACCTTGACCGAAGAGGGCATTGCCCAGCGTTGGCCGCACGGCGTGGACGCCAAGACCCTTGGGCAGATCAACGATGAGCTGAAGCTGATCACCGAGCTGGGCTACGAAAGCTACTTCCTCACCGTGCACGACATTGTGCGCTTCGCCCGCAGCCGTTCGATCCTGTGCCAGGGCCGCGGCTCGGCGGCCAACTCGGCGGTGTGTTTTGCCCTGGGCATCACCGAGATCGACCCCACTCTGACGAGCATGTTGTTCGAGCGCTTCCTGTCCCGGGAGCGCAATGAACCGCCGGACATCGACGTGGACTTCGAACACGAACGCCGCGAAGAAGTGCTGCAATACGTGTTCCAACGCTACGGCCGTACCCGCGCCGCGTTGACGGCGGTGGTCAGCAGCTACCACGGCGCTGGTGCGGTGCGCGACGTGGCCAAGGCCCTCGGGCTGCCGCCGGATCAGGTCAACGCCCTGGCCGACTGTTGCGGACGCTGGAGCGATGAAGCACCACCCCTGGAGCGCTTGCGCGAAGGCGGCTTCGACCCCGACAGCCCGGTGCTGCGCCGGGTGCTGACCTTGACCCAACAACTGATTGGCTTCCCTCGGCACCTGTCCCAACACCCCGGCGGTTTCGTGATTTCCGAACACCCGCTGGACACTCTGGTGCCGGTAGAAAATGCGGCCATGGCCGATCGCACCATTATCCAGTGGGACAAGGACGACCTCGACGCCGTGGGCCTGCTCAAGGTGGATATTCTCGCGCTGGGCATGCTCAGTGCGATTCGCCGCTGCTTCGACCTGCTGCGCCGCCATCGCAATCAGGACCTCAGCCTGGCCACGGTGCCCAAGGAAGACGCGGCGACCTACGCGATGATCAGCAAGGCCGACACCATTGGTGTGTTCCAGATTGAATCGCGGGCGCAGATGTCGATGTTGCCAAGGCTCAAACCACAGACCTTTTATGACCTAGTGATTGAGGTCGCCATCGTGCGGCCCGGGCCGATCCAGGGCGGCATGGTGCATCCGTACCTGCGGCGGCGGAACAAGGAGGAAGAAACTACCTACCCATCGCCGGAACTCAAGGCCGTGCTGGAGCGCACCCTGGGCATCCCGCTGTTCCAGGAACAAGTCATGCAGATCGCCATGGTCGCCGCCGATTACGGCCCTGGCGAAGCCGACCAGTTGCGCCGCTCCATGGCCGCCTGGAAACGCCACGGCGGCCTCGAGCCTCACCAGCAACGCCTGCGCACCGGCATGTTGAAAAACGGCTACAGCGAAGCCTTCGCCGCGCAGATCTTCGAGCAGATCAAGGGCTTTGGCAGCTACGGCTTTCCCGAGTCCCACGCCGCCAGTTTCGCCTTGCTGACCTACGCCAGTTGCTGGCTCAAATGCCATGAGCCGGCAGCCTTTGCCTGCGCGCTGATCAACAGCTGGCCCATGGGTTTCTACAGCCCGGACCAGATCCTGCAGGACGCCCGTCGCCATCATTTGCAGATTCGCCCGGTGGATGTGCAAGCCAGTGACTGGGACTGCAGCCTTGAACCGATCGAAGGCCAACAGCCGGCGATTCGCATGGGCTTGCGGATGATCTCCGGGTTTCGCGAAGAGGATGGCCGGCGCATCGAAACGGCGCGCCAGGCACGGGCGTTTTTCGACATTGCCGACCTGGGCGAGCGCGCTCGATTGGACACCCGCGCCCAGGAGTTGCTGGCGGATGCCGGTGCCTTGCGTGGCCTGGCCGGGCATCGGCACCGGGCGCGCTGGGAGGTGGCCGGGGTGCAAAAGCAACTTGGGCTATTTGCCGGTTTGGCCAGCCCCGAAGAAGCGGTAGTGGAACTGCCGAAGCCGACAGTGGGCGAAGACCTGTATGCCGATTACGCCAGCGTCGGCACCACCCTGGGCCCACATCCATTGGCATTGTTGCGCGATGAGTTGCGCGCACGACGCTGCCGCAGTTCCAAGGAGTTGCTGCTGGTTGAGCATGGACGCAACGTCAGCGTTGCCGGCCTGGTCACCGGTCGACAACGCCCGGGCACGGCCAGCGGCGTCACCTTCGTTACCCTGGAAGATGAGTTCGGCAATATCAACGTGGTGGTCTGGCGCGATCTGGCCGAGCGCCAACGCCAGGCGCTGGTGGGCTCGCGGTTGCTTAAAGTGGATGGGCGCTGGGAGGCAGTGGGGGAGGTTCGACACCTGATCGCCGGGCGTCTGACCGACCTGACCCCGCTGCTGTCGGGCATCAATGTGCGCAGCCGGGATTTTCGCTGAATCGGCCCTTGCCCCTTCATGCCGGCATAAGCAATATGCAATGAAACCAACTGCTGCCGCCGGGCTCAAAGTTTTCATCACCGCCCACCTTTTATCTTTTGCAGAGCCGACTGATGCAGTTTTTATCCGATAACCACGGCTGTGATGGCTGGGCTGGCGAAATGGCCCAGAGGATTCGTGCATTCGATTGGTCCACTACCGACCTCGGCCCGATTGGTGACTGGCCCTCCAGCCTGACCAGTGCCGTGCAGATGATGCTGGCATCGCCCATCCCGATGGTCATGCTGTGGGGACGGACGGGTTACATGATCTACAACGACAGCTATTCAGTGTTTGCCGGTGGCCGCCACCCGTATCTGCTGGGAGTGCCGGTAGAGCTGGGCTGGCCGGAAGTCGCCGATTTCAACCGTAACGTGGTCGACACTTGCCTGGCCGGCGGCACCTTGTCCTACCGCAGTCTGCCCCTGGAACTGTTGCGCGACGGCCGCCCGGAACAAGTGTGGATGGACCTGTATTACAGCCCCGTAGCCGGCGACGACCAGCAACCGGCCGGGGTCCTGGCGATTGTGGTGGAGACCACCGAGCATGTGATCTCCGAGCGCCTGCGCCAGGAACTCACCCACAACCTGGAACAGCGTGTCGCCGCCGAAGTGCAGGCCCGTTCCTCCGCCGAAGAACAGTTGCGTCAGTCGCAGAAACTGGAAGCCATTGGCGGCCTGACCGGCGGCGTGGCGCACGACTTCAACAACCTGCTGCAAGTGGTCTCCGGCAACCTGCACCTGCTGGCCCGGCATGAACCGGACAACCTCCAGGTGCAGCGCCGCGTCAGCGCCGCCATCGCGGCAGTGGAACGCGGGGCCAAACTGACCTCGCAACTGCTGGCGTTCGCCCGTCGCCAGCCGCTGTCGCCAGCGGTGTACAACCCACTGCGCATCTATGAAGGCCTGGGTGAGTTGCTGCAGCGGGCGCTGGGAGAAACCATCCAAGTGGATGTGCAACTGCCCCAGGATCCCTGGTGCATTAACGTCGACCGCAACCAACTGGAAAACGCACTGCTCAACCTGGCGATCAACGCCCGGGACGCCATGAAAGGCGAGGGCGTGATTCGGATCACCGGCGAAAACATCATCCTCAACCCCCCGGATTGCGCCGGCAAAAGCATCAGCCCCGGCGAATATGTGCGCCTGGCCGTCGCCGACAGCGGCGCCGGCATGTCACCGACGATCCTGGCACGGGCCTTCGAACCGTTTTTCACCACCAAGCCGAATGGGCACGGTACCGGCCTGGGCCTGAGCATGGTGTTCGGGTTCGTGCGCCAAAGTGGCGGGCATGTGGAGGTCGAGAGCGTGGAGGGCAGCGGCACTGTGGTGCAGATGTATTTCCCCCGCAGCCTCCGGCCGGAAAGCCAGGAAGCACCTGTCGCCCTTACGCCACAGCACTGCGGCGGCCAGGAGACCATTCTGGTGGTCGAAGACAATGAAGGCGTACGCGCGGCCGCAGTGGAATTGCTCGAACAATCCGGCTACACCGTGCTCACCGCCGAAGACGGTGACAGGGCCATGCAGATGCTACACGGCGGCCTGCAACCGGACCTGATCTTTACCGACGTCGTGATGCCGGGCCGGGTCAAAAGCACCGACCTGGCCGAATGGGCGCGTGAGCAAGTGCCGGCGATAGCGGTGCTGTTCACCTCCGGGCACACCCGCGACATTCTCTCCAGCAACCACCTGCTGAGCGCCGATATTCACCTGCTGAGCAAACCCTACAGCCCGGATGAGTTGGCGCAACGGGTGCGCTCGGTGCTGACTTCCCGATAAGGTTACCCATGACTTCCCAGCGCAATCTGCCCCCAGACACCTCACTCACCACCCAACGCCCAGGCTTCGTGCGGGTGCGGGGTGCCCGGGAACACAACCTGCGCAACGTCGACGTGGACATCCCCCGTGACGCCCTGGTGGTGTTCACCGGCGTGTCCGGCTCCGGCAAGTCCTCGCTGGCATTCTCCACCGTCTACGCCGAAGCCCAGCGCCGCTACTTCGAATCCGTGGCGCCCTATGCGCGCCGCCTGATCGACCAGGTCGGCGTGCCCGACGTCGATTCCATCGAAGGCCTGCCACCCGCCGTGGCCCTGCAACAACAACGCGGCACACCCAGCACACGCTCCTCGGTGGGCAGCGTCACCACCTTGTCCAGCCTGATCCGCATGCTCTACTCCCGCGCCGGCAGCTACCCGGCGGGGCAACCGATGCTGTACGCCGAAGACTTTTCCCCCAACCTGCCCCAAGGCGCCTGCCCGCAATGCCATGGCCTGGGCCGCGTGTACGAAGTGACCGAAGCCCTGATGGTGCCCGATCCTTCTCTCACCATCCGCCAACGCGCGGTGGCTTCCTGGCCACTGGCATGGCAAGGCCAGAACCAGCGCGACATCCTCGTCACCCTCGGCTACGACGTCGACATCCCATGGCGCGACCTGCCGAAAAAGCAGCGCGACTGGATCCTCTTCACCGAAGAAACCCCCACCGTCCCGGTGTATGCCGGCTTCACACCCGCCCAAACCCGCGACGCCCTCAAACGCAAACTCGAACCCAGCTACCAGGGCACCTTCACCGGCGCCCGGCGCTACATCCTGCACACCTTCACCCACTCCCAAAGCGCCCTGATGAAAAAGCGCGTGTCGCAATTCATGCAAGGCAGCCCATGCCCGCTGTGCGAAGGCAAGCGCCTGAACAAGGCCGCGCTGTCGGTGAAATTTGCCGGCGTGGACATTGGCGAGCTGTCGCAAATGTCCCTGCTGCAACTCGCCGAACTGCTGCGCCCGGTGGCCGAAGGGCAGGGCGATAAAAAACTCTCCGTGGAAAAACGCCTGGCCGCCCAACGCATCGCCCAGGACCTGCTCGAACGCGTCAGCACCCTGACCGACCTCGGCCTCGGCTACCTGGCCCTGGAGCGCAGCACACCGACCCTGTCATCCGGTGAACTGCAACGCCTGCGCCTGGCCACCCAGCTGGGCTCGCAACTGTTCGGCGTGATCTACGTACTCGACGAACCGTCCGCCGGCCTGCACCCTGCCGATGGCGAAGCCCTGTTCGCCGCCCTCGACCGCCTGAAGGCCGCCGGCAACTCGCTGTTCGTGGTGGAACACGACCTTGAAACCATGCGCCGCGCCGACTGGCTGATCGACGTCGGCCCGGCTGCCGGCGAACACGGCGGCCAAGTCCTGTACAGCGGCCCACCCGCCGGCCTCGCGCAGATCGAAGCCTCGCAAACCCGCGAATACCTGTTCGCCGAAAAGCGCCCGGTCAGCCAACCACCGCGCCAACCCACCGGCTGGCTGAGCCTGGAAGGCGTCACGCGCAACAACCTCAACGACCTCAGCGTGGACTTCCCCCTGGGCTGCTTCACCGCCGTGACCGGCATTTCCGGCTCGGGTAAATCCAGCCTCGTCAGCCAGGCGCTATTGGAACTGGTAGGCGCAGTCCTGGGCCGCGTGGTGGAAACCGAAGACGAACCCAGCCTCGAAGACGACGCCCCGCAAACCAGTGGCGGCCGCATCAGCGGCGGGCTGGAACACATCCGCCGCCTGGTGCAAGTGGACCAGAAACCTATCGGCCGCACACCACGTTCCAACCTCGCGACCTACACCGGGCTGTTCGACAACGTGCGCAAACTGTTCGCCGCTACACCGGCGGCGAAAAAGCGCAATTTCGATGCCGGGCAATTCTCTTTCAACGTCGCCAAAGGCCGCTGCCCGAACTGCGAAGGCGAGGGTTTTGTCAGCGTTGAATTGCTGTTCATGCCCAGCGTGTACGCACCATGCCCGACGTGCCATGGCGCGCGGTACAACCCGGAAACGTTAGCGATCAAGTGGGAAGGGCTGACCATTGCCCAAGTGCTGGGGCTGACGGTTGAACAAGCGGTAGAGGTATTTGCCGAAGAGCCGGGTGTGCTGCGCTCACTGCAAGTGCTGCGGGATATTGGCTTGGGGTATTTGCGCCTTGGCCAGCCGGCGACCGAGTTGTCAGGCGGGGAGGCGCAGCGGATCAAGTTGGCGACCGAGCTGCAACGTAATGCCCGGGGCGCGACGTTGTATGTGCTGGATGAGCCGACAACCGGGTTGCATCCGCGGGATGTAGATCGGTTGTTGAGCCAGTTGAACCATCTGGTGGAGGCGGGGCATACGGTGATTGTGGTGGAGCATGAAATGCGTGTGGTGGCGCAGAGTGATTGGGTGATTGATATCGGGCCGGGGGCAGGGGATAGAGGCGGGAAGGTGGTGGTGAGTGGCACGCCGCAGAAGGTAGCGAAGAGCAAGAGCAGCCGGACGGCGCCGTTTTTGGGGCGCGAGTTGGGCTGAGTTTTGCTCGACATGCGCCAGGTTCGCCGGCAGCTTCGTGATTGCCCGAGCGTTCGGTAGACTGCAGCAGTTGGCTGGATGATCCGGCCTGTCGCTGGATCTGGAACTTATGCACACAAGTACATCTCAGGTAAGAAACCCCTCGCGCCCGGCGATGGTCACATTCTCGGTGGCTTATTGCTTGATTCTCACAATAAAAATTGCCTACTGGTTGGTCAGCGACGGCTGGGGTATGGCCAGGACGGGTGATATTTCGATCATCATGCTGCTCCCCGCTGCATTGACCTGCATTCTGTTGGCCGTGGGCAGCTTGTTGCTGTGGTTGCGCAGTGCAAAATCTTCGTGGTTTCTATTGGGCTCGTTACTTTTCGGGCTGATGCTAATCCCGCTCATGCTTCCGGAAGTTTTCCTGGTATCGGCCAGCCACTATGTGCAGGTTGCCTGGTTCGTACTGCCAGCCGCCCTACAAGCAGCCTTGCTGATTGCTGTTTGGGTCTACAGCCTGCGGATACGCCGCACAGGCTATTTCAAGTAGCCTGTCCAAAATTGCAAAGTCGGGGGTTGGACCACATTTAAACCTGTGGTGGTCTGACCTCGATTTTTCATAACCCCGATTTTTCAATCAGCGAACGGTGACCCCGCCATTTACACAATCGTGAATGACGCCTTCAAGCTTGCGGCACAACAGCATCAGCACAGCCGAAATGTCCGAATCGCAAGGGTCTACCGCCGAACCCAGTGTAGAGACGGTAATCGACGAACCATCATTAATCACCTGGTCTGGCGTGGTCGACTGGATGGCCAGCCTCGCGTCACATTCAGCTATTTTTTGCGCGATCTCGGCGTTCGGGTCGAGGTTTTCCCATTCGATAATTTCCTGAATCTCCCCAGGTACCCAGTCTGGGTCGTCCTCTATTTGAATCAGAAATGGAGTGGGGGTGTGGACCAGCAATTGTGGGATGACCGTCCCATAGCCGCTCCACTCCGTCACCGAGACGTGCCACGGGGAATTTTCTCGCAGATGTCTGGCAACGTCTGACAACGTCAAACCCAGCCGTTTTGAGTTGTAGCAAATGTGTGCAGAGCTCGTCATAGCGGTGCGCCTGTCGACCATTGGTTATTTGCACGCGATGCTAAAGCGCTTGTGGGTTATAGACAATTTCAAATGACCGTTCTGACTCGATCTTCGCTCACGGGTGGTTTGCCCCCCTACCTGCGCTCTTCAATGCTGCGCACTAACGCCCCAAAAAGCTCACTCCGCGGCATCTCGCTCGAAGGAATATTCGCCTGCTCGAACCACTCCCGATCCGCCTCAGGATGCGGGCCACTCAGAACCACTACCCCCTTTTCATAGGTGTAACGCGCTGCCGCCACATCACCATTCCGGTAGGTCGCAATGGTTGAAGAAGGCAAGGTCGCGTCAGGCGTGGGAAGGTAAGGCCCATCCTGATAAAAGACGCTATCGGCTTTCCCATCCCACACAACGTTCACCGCTGCGTCCGCAATATCCGCGACCTCAAACCCAGGCCTGCCCGCCTCTGAATCAAGGTCGTAGGGTATCAGGCCAAAATTGCCGTCATCGGCCAGATAAGCGCCCATGCACAGCCCCAGGTAGCGCCCACCCTGGGCGACAAAGTCACGAATGGCTTGCACCCGCGCATCCCCCAAACTATCAAGCGCCGCAGGGATGTCCTGACCGCCGCCGGGTTGAACGTAGAGGTCGTAACGAGCGAGGCTTTGCGGCGTGATGTCGATCGATTCATCTGCACCTACAAAGTCGATCTGCGCATTCGGGCGGACGCGCAGCAGGGCTGTTTTAACCTTCTCTGAACATTCCTCGCAGCCGGCGGGGCCTCGGTAGATCGCGACATGGGTGATGGGGGTTGCGGCTTGCACCGAGTAAGGAAACAGCGTGAAAAACGCAAAAAGCGTCGCGGCGATGGCGTGCAGATTCATGGTTGTAGAGCCGTCTTAAAGCTGATTGGGTCCGATCGGACTTTGTGAGTCAAAGCCTAAGACTAATAGCCACGTGAAGGCGTGAACATTTGTAAATCGGCCAGTGTTGCTTGGCCCAACATTTTCCAGGCTGGCCCAATACATCGGCTACGGATGTGTTTGGAGAAGGGCTATGCAAGGTGCAGTAACGCCGGATGGGTTGGCGTTGTTCGCTGCTTTTGTCCGATTGCTGCCATTGGTGACTGGCTGCAATCGGCCAGAAGCGGACAGTCGATAAATGGGTGAAGATATTAACGTCAACGATGCCCCTTCGAAAGCCCGTCAAGTGATTAGGGCCTCACTTCCATATTGGACACTTCAGCCATATATTTGGCATAACTGAATAAACGGGGTTTGGTCAGTGAGAGCGACAGGGAATGTTAACGACCATTCGGTATTTTTTTGTAGGTCATGGTTGGCGCCTCAGCGCTGGAGCACGCAATGAGGGTATTACTCTTGATTGTTTGCTTCTCGGCCATTATTGCCGGTTGCGGGCGAACCAGTCGCTATGAAGTGAGTGGGGATCACGTCGTTTTTAATACACGTTGGGGCCCAAATTTTGTATCGGAAGCCGATGTAACCACCTTTCGCCCCATTGGCGGTTTATTTGCGAAAGACGCACGCCACGTCTTCTTCGGTGAGGAGGTGGTCGAGGGTGCAGACCCGTTATCGTTCAGTGTTATCGACGCTATGACAGGTCGTGACGCGAAGTCGATATATCGCGCTTCTGATCGATGCGATGAGTGTGATTTTGAGTCTTTCCAGCGCGTTGGCGATGATTGGTATGTCGATAAAAACGCCGTCTATTCCGCCCTGAACAATGGATGGAAGCGCACGGAACGGGCGAACTCAGGCTCGCTCACGGTTATTAATGACTGGTTTGCCAAGGACCGCAGCAATGTCTATCTGAGCGGCTACCGTATTGCCGGTGCCGACGCAGCATCATTTAAACTCGCTTCCTGTGGCGTTTGCAAAGTCTGTGGGGAGGACAAGAACCGCTGTTATTGGAACGATCAAGCGGTACCTTGTGACTGCAAACCCCACAGTGGTGGCGATTTCGCCTGGCCTTTGCCGGAAACGGCGCCTGGCAAGGCCAGGGTCAGGACGCTTGAGATGAAGAGTCCGGTGCACGTTGTCAGTGTCGATGGCGTTGCAGAAAAAGCCTATTTGAATTTCGAGCTTGCTGCGGGTGAACACGTCTTGGGGCTCAATTGTCTGGACGCTAAAACAGGCCTGGCCGGAACACTTCCCATAAAGGTAAAGGCCGGTCGTTTGTATAGGCTTGAGCCCTTTGATGATCAGGCATGCGGGTTGCGTCTCCAACAACACGCGACGGTGCGTGGCAAGGCTTTCGGGCCCGAAATTCGTTTGGACAATGTACCGGGATCAGTTTCGGGAGTGAGACCTAATGGTGTGTTAGAAGCCGTACTACCCTCAGGCCGTCAGACCCTGACCTTTACTTGCCGTGACGTTACACGGGAAACCGTTCGACAAGCTTCGAGCCATTTGGAACTGGAACTCGCCCCTGGTTATTTCTATCAAGTCGATGCGAGCTTCAACGCACCTGAAAATAAATGCGATGTACGAGTTGTTACGGCTGAACCCTTGTAGGGCCGAGCTTTTGAGTTCGAATGGGCAGCAGGCAGCTGACGCTACTGGCCGCTTCCCTCTTCAGGGGCTCATGGCTGGATCCATGTCAGCTATGGGTCGACGGCTGTCATCCAGGGCCTGCCCCCTCGACCCACAGCAAAGGTCCATGATGCTTAGCCGATGCACGCCTCGAAAATTGCGTTATGCAACATAACTATACAGACAGCATTTATCAGACCTAGCCAAGAAACTCTCTAGGCCAACCAATAAACTATCGGAAGCCAGCAATCCCACCATCAAAAACGAATCGGCTACAAGCCCAAAAAAATTTCAAAAATCACTTTTAATCTGCTCAGCAGTTAGCACTCTAGCAGTGATCCTCTCTACCTCGCGAGATGAAAACCTTCGGAGGTCACGCAAACTATCTACAAAGCTAGGAACCTCGTCTTCACTAGCTATTATTATGTACTTTATATCATCGGCATCAAAGTCTAGTCGGTAATCCTTTACACTTTCACTTGCTTCCACTAGAGTCTCTTCATTAATGTCTTTTTCGACGTAATACATTTCGCAGGAACTATCAATTTCAGGAACATACCTCCACTCTCGCTCGTCAGAGAACCGGTACATTCCGTAAGATTTACCCTTTCGCTCCAATATCTCTTCGTAGTTTTTAGTATATCTCGCAATATCCGCAATCCTATTGAAGGCCGCACTGGCATCATCATCATCATCGGCATCATCTTGCCCATAGTGCAAAATAGCATTCTCATAACTATGCGCAAGATTAGACTGTCGCTGTATATAAAGAACCGGGTTTAAGCCTTTTTTGACTGCCCACTCTCTTGTAAGCCCAATACCATAAGATCCATAACGCGAAAGGTGATCCTTGATCTGAGATAGAGGAATATCACAGAAACTTACCATGGGGATATGAAGCGTCATACTTTTCATACCCCACCATATGCGTTCCCTGCAGTATTTTATTCTAAAGTTATCCGAGAGTATTCCGTCTAGAGCCTCCCGACTTTTAGTCAAATGAATTAATGAGCTAGAGCTGAGCGCCATAAATTAAGTTCCAATCAAATAAATTAACATCTAAATCATTTTTAAAAATATTAACGCGCTAGCTTCGCGAAGCTCGCGAACGCTTGAGCACACCATGTGCTTGATTTACAAGGCTAACCTCGTAGAGAATCGCGCGCAACACCTACCCCCAGCTCAAAATAAACTGACGCCTTTTGGTCGTTCGACGCCCCCCGCGAATGGCTGCGTGGGTGGATTCCTGCCAATCACCAACGACAGCAATGGATAGAAAGCGGTCAGACGTGAAAGGCAGCAACCGGCCAATAGCGGTCGATCACGTTCTCTACAAAATATGAAAGACCCATCTCAAACACGTCTCACAAAAAATATAAAATTTTTCAAACGCTCAAATATTAAGATGCAGGGCGCAAAGCATTGCCACTGCATCATATTCTTATTAGATTCGTCTTTCACCTACGAACAGACTTCATGGACGAAAGCGCCTCAATTGCTCCATCAAATCTATCTACGCTCATCATTGAAATAGACGACCGACTCACACCATTTGGCGTTCGTCGCAAGTAAGCATTACTTCTATCGACTAAATAGTCGGCGCTCGCCAATTTGTTGTGCATTTCTACGACGGCTGTTCTCGCAGAGTCTTTTTCATTCCAGGATCGAATACCAACACGGTCTACAATATGGATTACGCCCTTTGATTCAAGAATATTCGCACCAAGCTCATAGGCTCTTTCGTGCACTTTTTTCCGATAAAACGCCATCTCGACGCCCGTAAAATCCTCAAGATCTTTATCTATATTTTTTGCTATGGTTTCTGGGGCTGCGCCAATTAACCAGCAAACAATAGCCTCGGGCCTCATGGCTTTCAAGTAGTTTTCAATTGAGGAGTCAAAGATATCGCAATTAACAATTGCTACCTGGCTGGTTGCTTCTGCTAGTTCAGAAATTTTTACAACTTGAACACTTACATCATTAGCTATAAGATTATTTTTACAAAGTTCCACGAGAGTCAAATTTGACTCAATACATATGACTCTACTTTTTTTGGCTATAGCCAAGGTGCTTGCACCAGCACCGCACCCAATTTCGACAACCAGATTATGCGACCCAAGCTGATCTGTCATCCAAGAATGATGACCATCACCCGAAATATGCTCAGCATCGACTTTCCATTCTTGAGCATACCGTTCCTGTGTCATCGGAGTGTCGAGAGCACTAATTAATTTACTCATACTATCCCTGTTAAAGTTTATCGAATTCACACAACGCTAAATAATGGCATGACGCTATCTTTTTGGCTAGATCAAAAAACGAAATTCTGGCTATGGATGGGCAGTAAGTATTTCACCCAGTGCTCCGAATGAGCGAAGATAAAAGCGTCAAACTTAATTAGGTCTGCTCTGACAGATACATCGAGTGTCTACTCATGGCCGATAGCAGCCGGTCGTTCCGTAAGCTGCACGCCATCTGTTGAGCTGGCAGTATCGGCCCGAGAGGGGGAGATCAAGGTTGATCCAGGCGCGGCCATTTGCTTGTGGAACAGCAGGATCAGTCACGTGATTGCCCTTATCGGCTCGTACTGTCCGCCTTCAATCGTCAATTGGCCTGGTTCCAACCGGGACGTGCTTAACCACCATTAGCCCGGTTGAACTGCCAACGTGTGGAACGACCCGCTATGCCGGTAAGTCTACCTGTATCTACTCATGGGTAAGGTACAGCGCAATGGATAAGACAATCACCGTCGATCAACTAGAGACAACCGACCTTGGATCAATCAACGAAATATGGCTTGGCGAGACGCATACCCAGCTATGCCTATGGCGTGGCGAACAGGTCTTCACCCACGAGATGATGAGCGAGGGCACCCACGATCAGAATGTCCAACGCCTGTGCTTGCAGTTGGTCAACCCTGACGATCAAACTGCCGTAGCCAGCGTTGAGGTAATTGTGCGCGAACGGCTGAGAAAAATGGGGAAGGAGGGCGAGTTTTACCCCGCAGAGGAGGCTGATACTCATCAATAAGAAGAGGGGTATCGGTCATTCAGGGGGAGTTGGTCCAAGGCCTGTTGTCGCTTGGAGGCGTATCTTTCGATGAGGATCCTGGAACGCTTAGAGTGACTCACTCAATTCAGTAACCCCATGGAGCAGCCAACGGGTTATGGATATCGAATTTCGCGGTAATGGCATGCGTGATAACCCGTCTGTAGGTACATGAATCGCCCCTGATTTCATAGGCGCGTTATGGATTCAACCGGTTTCTGTCACCATCCAGGTCAAAAAACGATGGAGCTGAGTCGTAAATTTCTTTGGCTTGGCATCCGGGTTTCTTGCCTGGGACAAGAAAAAAGAGATCTGCATTCTCATACTCGGGTAATGCTGAACAAACTGCTCTACCAGCTCTTCCAGTGTTTGCGGCCACATCAGGTCCTGTTCAGAGCGAAGCACTTGAGTTGACCGGATGAGTTTGCGCGAAGCTTCTCGCTGCAAGCGTAGCGATTGCGTCGGTGTGGTCGCCTGGTCGATAAGGTCGGCATACCGGGTCAGTACGGATTCAAAGTCACCATTCACGGCAATGGCGATATCGCGCGACGGCTTGAACCGGTCGAAGCGATTGGTCAGATCATTGCCCCATAAGCAACGACAGTGATGCTTGAGCCAATACCCCCAGCTCAATCGATTGTCAGGTGCCAATACTTCAGCACGACTACCGATATCGAAATCGATCTTGGTGACTTCGGCATGCCGACTTTCCAGCGTGCGCCTTTTCGACTCCAGCATTTCCAGATCCTGCGACGTAGGAGGGCTGTGCAGAATAAGGGTTAGGTCAAGGTCGGAAACCCCCGGCACGGCGTCGCCTCTAGCGACACTGCCATAAAGATAAATCCCGTCCAGCACAGGTTCCGGCTGCGCGAGCGTCAGGCAAACGTCCGTCAGCAAAGCCTGAAACTGTGGCTGCATCTCGACGTTGGACACGGTGAGGATATAACCGTCCGCATCAATGCCATGAGGTTGGAGTCGTTCCATGAAGCCGTCCTTGAGTTGCGTTCAGTAAAAATCGGGGTCAAACCCCATCAAGACGTGCGCCGGCCTTCCAGGCTGGAAAACACATACATACCCGCCAGCATCGCCACTACGAAGATGAGAACTTGCCAGTGCCCGGTAAACAGAAGGGCGACCGCAGGCCCAGGGCAGATACCGGCAATTCCCCAGCCAATACCGAACACCACGCTGCCCCCTATCAAGCGCACGTCCAACTCCCGGCTCACAGGCAACTGCATGGGGGCCGCGAGCAAGGATTGTTTGTGCTTGCGCGCCCAATTCATAGGGATAACTGCCACGGCGATGGCCCCGACCATCACCAAGGCGAGTGACGGGTCCCAGGCCCCCGCCACGTCGAGAAACGCCAACACCTTGGCGGGGTTGGCCATGCCGGCCAGGAGCAGGCCCAGACCAAAGATCAGCCCGGCGAGAAATGCGCTCAACTTGGTCATCATCTTCAAACCCCCAGCACATGGCGGATGAGGTACACCGTTGCAAAGCCCGCGGTCATAAAGCACACGGTCGCCACCAGGGAGCGGGGTGACAATCGAGAGATCCCACACACGCCGTGACCACTGGTACAGCCGGAGCCGTAGCGAGTTCCCAAGCCAACGAGCAACCCCGCCATCACCAAGGCCGGCCACTGTGCCGTGATCTCGATCTGTGGCAAGACGCTAAACAGCCCCCACAGCAATGGCGCAATCACCAGGCCAAGCAGAAACAACGCTTTCTCGCCCCAGCCCTCACTGCCAAACCGCATCACGCTTCCCAGCAAGCCGCTGATACCTGCGACTCGGCCATTCGCGAGAACAAACACGCTGACGGACAGCCCGATCAAGGCGCCTCCGCCTAATGAAGCCCAAGGCGTGAAGTTGATCCAATCAATGCTCATTTTGCAGTTCCTGCACAGGAGGATGGGTGAGGGCTGTTGATCAGCGAACCATCATAACCATCCGGGCGGGTCGGGGTCTGCGCAAGTCAGATTTTGCTGCCGCCCCTATGGAATGGGCGAAGCCCTGCTCCCAGTACTAAAGGAGGTGTCATTGCCCGCTAAAGGACGATTTCGGTCTGACGCCATAGGTTTAGGCTCAGCTTTGTGATCGTCAACGATGACAACAAGACGCGCCGCATCACCTGCGAGATGAGTAGAAAACCTCACTGACTCCCGTGTCTCCATAATAAAAAGAGGATTTATCATGAGTAGCACCTTCTTCATTCCCTCCGTGAACATGATGGGCATTGGCAGCCTCGACGAGGCGATGCTCGCAATCCGCAAGTACGGGTTCCGCAAAGCCTTGATCGTCACCGATGCCGGCCTGGCCAAAGCCGGCGTGGCGGCCAAGGTCGCTGGCCTGTTGGCCCAGCAAGACATCGACTCCACCCTGTTTGACGGCGCCAAACCGAATCCGACCGTCAGCAACGTGGAGAAGGGCCTTGAACTGCTGGCCCGCAGCGACTGTGATTTCATTATTTCCCTGGGCGGCGGTTCACCCCACGACTGCGCCAAGGGCATTGCCCTGTGCGCCGCCAACGGCGGGCACATCAGCGACTACGAAGGCGTGGACCAATCCGCCAAACCACAAATGCCACTGATCGCCATCAACACCACCGCCGGCACGGCGAGTGAAATGACCCGTTTCTGCATCATCACCGACGAAGTCCGCCACGTGAAAATGGCCATCGTCGACCGCAACGTCACGCCCCTGTTATCCGTCAACGACCCTTCGCTGATGGCCGCCATGCCCAAAGGCCTGACCGCCGCCACCGGGATGGACGCACTGACCCACGCCGTCGAAGCCTACGTGTCGACCGCGGCCACACCGATCACCGATGCCTGCGCACTCAAGGCCATCGAACTGATCTCGGCCAACCTGCGCACCGCCGTTGCCCAGGGTAGCGACATGACCGCCCGGGAAAACATGGCCTACGCGCAATTCCTTGCCGGCATGGCCTTCAACAATGCTTCGCTGGGTTACGTGCACGCCATGGCGCACCAACTGGGCGGTTTCTACGACCTGCCTCACGGCGTGTGCAATGCGATCCTGCTGCCTCACGTGTCGAGCTTCAACGCCAGCGTATGCCCGGCCCGGTTTAAGGATATCGCCCATGCGATGGGGGTTGAGACTCAGCAGCTGGATGCGGAGAAGGGTGCGGCGGCGGCTATCACGGCCATCCGTAAACTGTCTGCGGATGTTGGGATTCCGAGCGGCCTCGTTGAGCTGGGTGTGAAGGCTGACGATATACCCACCCTGGCAGCCAATGCGATGAAAGATGCCTGCGGCTTTACCAATCCGCGTCCTGCCAATCAGGATGAGATTGAGCAGATTTTTCATACGGCGATGTGATTGATGTGAAGTGATGCTGGAGAGAACGCCCCGCCTTTGGTTGAAGTGCGGGGTGTTTTGGTTTTACTCATCGGTAGGGTAGAAGTGGCTGAATGGCTTGGCTGGAAGTGGTCTGTCATGAGCGGCTACTGTCGGCCAAAAGCGGTCATGTGCGATTCATAAAAGTGCCCATTAAGGGGGGAATCATTTAGCAGGTCTTTGATTGATTGCACCGATCAGACGGCCCCACTATTCCCGTTATGCTATACGTCAGCACGGCCCGATTTTTGTGTCGTTTGGGGATAAACCTGGCGTCCGCCAGGTGAGATGAAGCATTACGGTTGCACAAAGTGCGAAGGGCAATCCCACCGAGAGCGACACTTTGTAGGCCAGCAATACTCCCGCTGCGCCACCAACGAAAGCGGCTAAAACGAGAAATCCGGCGTCTGCCTTTTCCGTTTCCGGTCGAATAATTAATTTTAGTAAGCCATGCATCTTTAAATTCTCTACAAAAGGCGTTTTTGCATCGCCCTGATAAGCCTAGATCTCATCAACAGTCATTGATGCGAGTAGTTTTCTCTCGGCGTCATCGGGAATTAGCCCTGTCGTCTCCGCGAGCAAGACAGCCAGGCCGCTACTGTTGGTCACGATTACCTCGGCTTCAGCCCGATTGCCCTCATCGATCGCCATAATTTTCCACACGCAGGTAAGCTCGTCCCCCATATAAACGGGGCGCTTGAAGCGCAAACTCATTGAGGTAGCCAACCACCCCAACTGCCCTCCGATCTCTGTGATCAATGTCGCCGTCAGCAAGCCATGAGCGATAACACCATCAAAGCCTTTGGCCTCTGCATACATGGCATTGGAATGCACTGGGTTGTGATCGCGCGATAGCGCTTCAAACTGGGCGATGTCTGCGTCCGAAAAAGTGCGTTTGATTTCAAAAGTGTCACCTTCCTCAAGGCCTTCTATCGCCTTCTGGCGCAGTGTGCTCATTGCGATCTCCGATGCTCTAAAAAGTATGTTCTGGCCCAGGGAAAGAGCCCGATTCGATATCTTTAGCAAAGGCTTGAGCAGCGTCACTCATCACCTTTCTCATATTCGCATACTGCTTGACGAATCGCGGCAACTGACCCTCCCTTAGTCCCGCCATATCCTGCCAGACAAGCACCTGTGCATCGCAGCCATTACCAGCACCAATTCCTACGGTAGGGATGGAGACTGTCTCGGTGATCCTCGTTGCTACATCGCCTGGCACCATCTCTATCAGCAGGCCAAACGCCCCAGCACGCTCGAAGGCAACGCTCAAGTCAATCAACCGCTGCGCGTCTTCGCCTTTGCCCTGGATGCGGTATCCGCCCAGCTGATGTTCTGCCTGTGGGGTAAAACCGATATGGGCCATAACTGGTATGCCAGCGGTTACCAAAATCTCTACCTGCGCAAGCATCTCGATCCCTCCTTCGAGCTTTACGGCATGAGCGCCGCCTTCCTTCATGAAGCGCACTGCGGTATGGAAGCATTGCTCAGGCGATCCCTGATAAGAGCCAAA
The DNA here is from genome assembly GCF_011765255.1 of Pseudomonas sp. AN3A02. Taxonomy (NCBI): domain Bacteria; kingdom Pseudomonadati; phylum Pseudomonadota; class Gammaproteobacteria; order Pseudomonadales; family Pseudomonadaceae; genus Pseudomonas; species Pseudomonas sp. AN3A02. The sequence continues at coordinate 1,844,480 of NZ_JAARNI010000001.1, read as the reverse complement.
AGGCAAATCGGCAATGACCAACGCCCGTTCGGTAGCGCTCGAAACCGCTCTGACAAGAGGAAGCATATCGTCAACTGTTATTGCCAACGTCGAGTTATGTCCAAACACGTTGTTGGCAGCGGAATCGCCTACGAGCAGCACTGGAATTCCTGCCGCCTCAAACACCGACGCTGCGTACATCTCATAAGCAGTCAACATGGCCCATTTCTGACCCTGTACCTTCATATCCCATAAATGTGGAATTCGTACCCTACCGCGACGCGGGCTGTTATAGGGGGCAATATTTTGATCAGACATTTCGCTTCCTCAATTCAAATGACCAGCCGCTCGGCAGCTAGAACCACAGCGATTACGATCATTGCGGCTCCCGATATCCGACTCACATTTATTGCCGCTGCTGGCCGTGAAGCAAGCACCGCACCAGCGCCATAGCCGACCGCGAGATAGACGACACCGCAACTAACACCATGAATCAGGCCTAAAGCGACAATCTGAGCCCCTACTGGCCATGCGGCTGACGCATCAGTGAACTGAGGTAGCAGCGCCAGGAACAACAATAGGACTTTTGGGTTGAGACCGCTGACGCATAGTCCCTTCATCGCCCAGGCCATCCCGGCACCTTCATCGCGGAATGCCCCTTGAGCAGGCAGCGAAGGCTTGAACAACATGTTAAGGCCGAGCCATAAGAGATAGGCGGCCCCCATCAGCGTTAACGTCAGCAATGCATAGGGAATTTTGACCAGCACTCCCCCCACACCTGCGGCGACGATCAGCGTGGCCACAAGATGGCCGGAAACCATGCCGACTACGGCGGGTAAGACGCGGCCTTGCAAACCTGCCGAAATCGCGTAGGCCCAGTCGACCCCAGGCGTGATAACAAACAAAAATGATACGGCCCAAAACGCCACAATCAGAGAAACACTCACGATCAAATCCTTCCTCTTCCATCAATTCAAAGCGCCGCTTGGCCCTGAAAAACCGTGATAGAAGGATAATGAAAGCGAAGTGGTATTATCTTTCGAAGATACCTGTAGAAGCTGAACGAATTAGAAGGTTTTTCTTAATGGATCGTGTAGACAAGAAGATTCTTGCGCAACTGCAGCAAGATGGCCGTCAGTCACTGACGGAGCTGGCCGACCGCGTAGGTCTAAGTTTGTCTCCATGCCATCGACGCGTTCGGGCGATGGAAGATCTGGGAGTGATCAAGGGTTATCGAGCTCAACTATCCGCGACTGAGTTAGGACTCAATTTCTCGTCCCTGGTATTCGTGACGCTCCGAGAGGGACACCAAAAAGCAGTAGCTGATTTTGAAGATGCTTTACCGCGAATTCCTTACATCGTCCAAGCTCAGAGACTTTTTGGCGATCCTGATTACCTGCTGATGGTGGTGACAGCAGATCTTCCTGCATTTCAAAAACTATACGATGAGGAACTGTCGAGGTTACCCAACGTACAGCGTCTGACATCGACGTTGGTGATGAAGCACGTGATCATTGATCGTCCGCTGCCGTTGGAATGAAGTTCAAATATTGCGGATAACGCAGGGAAGTCGTCAGGCTTTTGTCGAATCGCCCCAGAGCTGAGACACGGATGCTCTGGGGCCGGACTTAGAATGCCTAATCTGACCGCATCTGAGGCCCACGGCTAAAGACTAAATTCAGAGGTTAAAGGCTGGGAGACAAGCGTGCCGCACCCACCAAGCCGTCCAGCCATTCCTGATGACCGTTGATCATCGGATTGGGTTTGGCCTTGGCGAGATTCTCCGCTGGTTTACCTTTCTGTGTTTCCTGAGTCAGGATGCGCACTCGTCCACCAGATAGGTCTTCAATAAGCCAGGCATGGTGAACGTCCAGCCGAGCGTCACCCTCACCCGACCAGCCATGCCACGCAATTCGTCCTGGAGAGGTTAGAGTTGGCGGCACGCACTCATTGCATAAAGCCTCGACCGGAAAGCCGAACGTTTCGAAGTAGAAAAATACCCCGTCTTGCAGATCCGGCCCGATGTGATCATGAAACTGGATGTTTGCCGAGTTGGCGTAGTACGACGGCCATCTCTGCGCCTGGGTGAGCAGAGGCCATACCTGAGCGGCACTCAATCCCGCGATGATGACCTCGTTAGAGACAAAGTTTTCGGTAAAACCTGGCAGGTAGCCTTCAGGCCAAATGATCTGATTCATGGTTATGCAGCGCTCAGTTGATGAATTGAGACCATGATGGGTGTAGGCTAGAAATAAGACCAATCGCTATGTTTTATTTTGCGCATCATGAATCCTGATATCAGAAATCTAGATCTCAACCTCCTCAAAGCACTGGATGCGTTGCTTGATGAACGCAGCGTTACGCGAGCCGCAAATCGACTATCGCTCACCCAGCCTGCTGTGAGCGGCATGCTCAGCAGGCTCCGAGAAAGCTTCGCCGATCCGCTGTTCGTGCGCGCCCAGCGCGGCATCGTGCCGACGTCGCGTGCAGAGCAGCTTGCAGCGCCGGTTAAGAAATTGCTGGCAGATATTGAAGGTATGCTTCAGCCGCAAAGCTTTGATCCGTTGACGGCGAGCATGACGATAAGGATTGCTTCGACCGACTATGCATTGCGTGCAGTGGTCGTACCGTTTCTCAACGCGCTAAGAATACAAGCGCCGAACATCCGCGTTAGTGTCCAGCCCGTGGATCATCAAGAGCTTCAAAATCAGCTGGATCGAGGTGAGATCGATCTCGCATTGGTTACCCCTGAAGCGGTAACACCAGGATTGCATGCTATCGCACTCTTTGATGAAAGCTATGTATGCGTAATGCGCACTGATCACCCAGATGCGCTGAATGGCAGGCTTTCACTGGATCGATTCTGCGCATTGGATCACGCCTTGGTTTCCCCGGCAGGGGGCGGTTTTCATGGAGTGACGGATGATGCTCTGGAAAAACTTGGAAGATCACGTCGAGTGACAGTGTCGGTGACCAGCTTTCTGGTACTTCCAGAAATTCTAACGTACAGCGACATAATCGCTGTCGTGCCGCGTCGATTGGCAGTGAACAACATCGGGCTCAAATCAATAGAGCCGCCTGTTGAAATTCCAGGCTTCAGAAAAATCTTGGCCTGGCATGAACGAACTCAGCGCGACGCAGGCCATCGCTGGGTGCGGTCACTTATCGTTGAAACACTACGGACACTCGATTGAAGCAAACGGGGTGGCCAAACATGCAAAGTCGTCGTGGCAGCTGCGGTTTAGAGACCAGTTCCGTTGTGTCAAAAACCCAAGCTCGGTGTCCATAACCAGCTCAGTTTCCAGACCGTCTGTGACGGAGTCGTTCTTGGGCTCGCGGGCACCTTCGAGTTATTGTCTGTTACTGATAGCCGCCCCTTGCGAGCGACAGTAATGGGTAGATAACGATCACATACTAATGGCTGCTTATGGCCGAAGGTCGCCATTGAGTGCGGCACGAGCGACGACTCATTTAGCGGGAGATTGCACGGCAATTATTTTCGCCGAGCCGCTGCAGATGCCTGCAACGCCTCGGCGACTAATCTATTGAGCTAGCGAGCAGCCGGGACTACGTACAGTCTCACCTACAAGGCACTTCTCGATCCATCAGCTTACCCATCAACAGCACCCCCAACTCACTCAGTTGGTGAATAGCCAACGCCACATCACGGTCTTTCCCGCTCAGTTCGTCCGACAGATCAAGCAGCAACGCGCTGACCGAGGCAAAGGTTTCATAGCTATTGGTGATCAGACTTTCACTGCTGGCATCAGCAGCCACACTGAACAGCGCACCCGACGGCGGGGTGGTTTTGGCGGAGGAGGGATTGAGATAGTGATCCAAGGCACGGTGCGCGGCTTGGTTGAGTTTCAAATCGGGAGTTCCCGGAGGATTCGGCGTTACCTTGAACATCGTTAAGTTCCTTGCTCGGGCTTCCACCCCTTTGCTACTAAACGAGGGGGTGGCAGCTGTACGCAGGTTAGTAGACCGGGGGAACCTAACAAAAACCGGCGCGCCCGAGGGCGCCCTACGCACAGCCACCATCAAACACAGACAAGGACGTCCGACAGATGAAGCTCATGCACACGTTAGGTTGGACCTCGGGCTACTAAACCCGATCACTGAGTTTTCAGCGACCGAGCAACCTTAGAGACGCCCACCCAGGTGCACAAGCCGGCGGATTCTGACGCAACTGTAGGCAATGGAGCAAGGCGCCGTGCTCACTGCCTCAAGCCACGGGACTGAAATCCATCAGTCCCGTTTTTCTTTCTCAGGCCGGTTGCGCCGCCAGGCTATTACTCACCTTGCGCCCCAACACCAGCACTGTCACAAACCCAGCGCCCACCAACGCGGTCGCCAAACTCAACAGCACCGACGTCCCCATCTTGTCGACAATCTGCCCGCCAAAGAACGAGCCCACGGCGATGATCACCTGGAACAACGCGACGAACAGCGGCATGCCACGTTCCACATCCTTGGGCGCCACCACGAACATCCAGATGCTTGCGCAGGCCGGGAAGGCGCCGAAGGCGAAGCCCCACAGTGCGATCAGCATCACGGCGCCGCTCATGCCGGTGGCGAAGTAGGGGAACAGGGCGGTGCTGGTGCCGATCATCAGGGCTACCAGCAGCAGGGTGTGGCGCACGCTGCGGTTGGCGGCGAAGCCGGCGAAGACGTTGCCCATCACGCCGGCCACGCCGTAGAGCAGCAGCAGCGAGCCAATGGTCGGGCCGTCGAAGCCGGAGCTGTTTTTGAAGAACGGCGCGACGTAGGTGTACGCGGCAAAGTGTGCGAGGCCGATCAGCAGCACGGCGATCAAGCCGACCCGGGCTTGTGGGTTGATGAACAGGGCCGGCAGGTCGCTGATGCGGATGGCTTTTTCCGGTTCGAGGCGGGGCAGCAGGAACATCTGCGCCAGCAGTACCGGGATGCCCACCAGTGCGGTGACGAGGAAGGTCATGCGCCAGCCCATCAGGCCGCTCAGCCAGGTGCCGACGGGCACGCCGAGGACGGTGGCCAGGGTCACGCCCATCATGATGATCGAGGTGGCTTTCGCTACGCCGACGCCCTTGGGCGCCAGGCGGCCGCTGAGGGCGATGGCCGTGGCCCAGAAGCCGCCGATGCTGATGCCCAGCAATACGCGGCCGAACAGCAGCAAGCTGAAGTCGCTGGCGTAGGCCACCACCATGTTGGCGATGATCATGATCAGGGTCAGGCCGATCAGCAGGTAGCGACGGTCCATGGCGCCGATGCCCACCGACAGCAACGGCGCGGCGAGGGCGGCCATGATGCCGGGCAGGGTGACCATCAGGCCGGCGTGGCCGGCGCTGATGCCGAGGTCGGCGGCGACGTCGTTGAGTACGCCTACTGGCAGGAATTCGCTGGTGACCAGGGCGAAGGCGCCCACGGCAACTGAGAGAATCGCCAGCCACTGTTGCAGGACGGTTTGTTGATTATGTTCGGGGAGGCCGCTAGGGGCCCGGCTTGCGCTTGGCATGGTGTCGGGTTCCGGGAGGATATTTCGCCTGAGGACAGACGGGAGGGAGAAAGTGGAGGCGATTATAGGAATGGGTTTTGGTAAGCCAATAGGCGACCGGTTCGATAGTAATCATCAGTCTCGTTGATAAGACGGCCTGAGTAGAGCGGTCGCTTCTGTGTCGCCCGCGAGTTCCCAGTGGGCCAGTGAGGGGACTGCTGCGCAGTCCGACGGGAGCAAGCTCCCTCGCCACAGGTTATTGGGTGACCCTCTCGCGTTGGTGTTCAGGCGTGGATTTAGCGTGATGCTCTCTCCACTAAGGCTGAACCCTCAGCGCCCGGATGATAAACGCATGCAGGCTGTTCACCGCTTTAGAGCTGCGAGAGGCCCGGCTACGCAAAATCGAAACGTCCATGGGTTCAATGGCTGCCAAACCGTGCTCCTCACCCAAGACCTGTAGCGAAGGCTGCACGGTGCATTGCGTGATCGCGGCAATCGCGAGGCCACCTTCGACAGCAGCCACCTGGCCGGCAAGGCTGGAGCTGTTGTAGACCACCTTGAACTCGCGCCCTTGCTGGGTCAGTGAATTCACCGCATACCGCCGCGCCAGGCTTGCACTTTCGTAGACGGCGATGGGGATCGGGTCTCGCCGCCACAGTTCGAACTGCGGTGAGCCGACCCAGACCATGGGTTCCTTGAACAGAAAGGTACCGCTCTGGGGCGAGTCCCTGGACACCAGCGCCAGGTCAAGGTCGCCGCTGCGCAACTGCGGGATCAGCGTGGTCGACTGTTCACAAGTCAGTTCGATTTCCACGCCTGCGTAGCGCGGCGAATAACGCTTGAGCAGCGGCGTGAGGTACCTGGCTGCGTAGTCTTCCGCGACGCCAAGGCGGATGCGCCCGGTCAGCTCTTCACCGTGGAACGCCGCCTGGGTTTCAGCGTGGAGGGCGAGCATGCGGCGGGCGTAGCCCAGCAGTGTCTGGCCGTCGGCGGTCAGTTGCAGGTGCCGGGGGCCTCGACTCAACAATTGCCGTCCAAGGGCAGCCTCGAGTTTTTTCATCTGCATGCTGACGGCGGACTGCGAGCGGTTGACCTCATGGGCGGCGCCCGACAAGGAGCCGGCATCCACCACGGCCACAAAGCATTTGAGCCAATCGAGTTGCAAGTCACTGGCCGGCATCGCGCTTACCTCTATTCGTTAATCGAATGGCTTTGACGTGAATTATGCGCTTTTCATGACTGTTTGTTCACCCGCAAGATTCTGGCCTGGCTCACACCTACTGGATCGGATCATGCCCTTTGATACCTGGCTGCTTTATCTGGCTACCTGCTTCGGCATCGCGGTGGTGCCGGGGCCCAATGCGTTGTTGGCGCTGACCCATGGCGCGCTTCACGGCAATCGGAAGACGCTGTTCACCATCACCGGTGGCGTGCTCGGTTTTGCCATCGTGCTGTCGCTTTGCGCGTTGGGGTTGGGTGCGCTGATCCAGGCGTCGGCCAGCTGGTTTTTTGCATTGAAGGTGGCCGGCGGGCTGTACCTGATCTGGTTGGGCTTCGGGCTGTGGCGGGCGGCACCGGTCAGCCTTGAGGCGACCGGCGCGACCAGCTCGCGGAGCTGGTCGCTGTTCCGTCAGGGGCTGGTATCGGCGATTTCAAACCCCAAGGCCTTGCTGCTGTTTACGGCGTTTATTCCACCTTTCCTGGATTCCCACCGCAGCATCATCGCGCAGACGATCACCATCGCGCTGACTTACGCCGTGGTGGAGTTCATCGTTGAATACCTGGTGGCGAGCGCTGCGCACCGGGTCCGGCCTTGGCTGGCTCGAACCGGGCGTCGGTTCAATAAAGTCTGTGGCGGGTTCTTCGTACTGTTCGGGTTGGCCCTGCCGATCCATGCCTGAGGGCACATGCCCGCGCGTCAGGGGTGTTCGATCACCATCACCGCGGTGGTATCCGCTTCAAGCGCCTCAAACATATGGGGCGCATTCGCCAGGTAGCTGATGTAGTCGCCGGCGTATAGCAGCACGGGCTCATTGGCCGGGCCGATATTCGCGCTGCCGCTGCACAGCACCACGTGCTCGACGGTGCCGGCCGGGTGCGGCTGTGACAGGCGCACCTCACCAGGCTGGACCTTCAGCCGGTAGATATCGCGCCGCACCCCCGCCGGGCAATCGGCAAGCAGTGTCGCCGCATAGTTGGCGGTTTCGGCATAGGTGGTCATGCCTTCGTTGGCACGAATCACCCGCAGGTTTTGCTGGGGCTGTTCGAAGAACCGGGTGACTTGCAACCCCATCGCCATGGCCAGCGACCACAACGTTTCGATGCTGGGATTGCCAATGCCGGATTCCAGCTGGGACAAGGTCGACTTCGCCACGCTCGCGCGTTTCGCCAACTCGGTCAACGAGAGCCCGGCAGCCAGACGTTCGCGCTTGATAGACAGGGCCAGCAGATCAATTCGACTCGGATTGTTGCTGAACAGGTTGTTCGTTATGTCGTTCATTTGTTTTATAGATCATCCTAAAATGGGTTGACGCTCTGTTACACCTTGTTCAGTATAGTGGTCATTAGTTCATTATAAAGTTCGTATTGCCGAACCCTGGCCAGCAAACAGGTGGCTTAGGTTACGGCAATGCCTGCCGCAAGGAAGCAGTGTGTGATGAAGTCGCAAGCCCGTGGAACGCTCGAAATGATTTCGGCCATGGTGATCTCCGGCACGGTGGGCTGGTTTGTCATCATGTCGGGCCAGAGTCCCGAAGCCGTCGTGTTCTGGCGCTGCCTGTTTGGCGCCATGGCGATGCTGGTGGCGTGCCTGGCGCTCGGCGTACTGCGGCGTTCCCGGATCACTGCCCGGCAATTCATCCTGGTGTGCCTGGGCGGGGTGGCGTTGATTCTCAACTGGGTGTTGCTGTTCAGCGCTTACCGTTATTCCTCCATTGCCATCGCGACGGTGGTCTACCACATTCAGCCTTTCATGCTGGTTGGCCTGGGTGTGCTGTTCTTTGCTGAACGCCTGAATGCCGCCAAGGTAGGCTGGCTCCTGGTGGCCTTCGCCGGCCTGATGCTGATCGTGTCCGCCAAGGGCAGCGGCCAGGCCACCGGCGCCGATTACCTGCTGGGTGTTTGCCTGGCCCTGGCTTCGGCCTTCTTCTACGCCGTGGCCGCGGCGATCACCAAGCGACTCAAGGATTTGCCCGCGCATCTGATCGTGCTGATCCAGATGGTGGTGGGCGTCCTGGTGCTGGCGCCGATCGTGGATTTCTCCACGGTGGACGCGATCGATGGGGCCTGGACTTACCTGATCATCATTGGCGTGGTTCACACGGGGCTCATGTCGACCCTGCTGTACAGCGCCATTCAAAAAATTCCCACGGCATTGGTGGGGGCGCTTTCGTTCATCTATCCGATCGTTGCCATCGTGGTCGATTGGGTGGCCTTCGCCCATCCACTCGGCGTGCTGCAGGTGGTTGGCGCGGCCGCCATCCTGCTGGCGGCGGCCGGCATGAATTTCGGCTGGTCGCTGGGTAAGGCGAGACGCCAGGAAGTGACTTAGGGCCTGGCGCGACATCGCAGGCCGTCTGAACCATCGTTGAATCAAGGGAGTTGATCGTGACTGTGATCCTGTGTGGCCTGGTGACCTGAGCTGTTTGGCAGCCCCGGTACTTTGAATTTTCGGAGCAGATCAACATGACAAGGGATGCCAGGCTCGGGGGCGTGTTCCATCTTTATTACTACTCGCTGTGGGTGCTCTGGCGGGCGCTGTCCTACGACCTCGAAGGGTGGCGCAGCCTGCTGGTGGCGACGCACTTGGTTCAACAACATTGCCTTGGGCTATTTTGCGGGCCGCTATGATTCCTTTTTGCCATCCTTGATGATCGGGCTATGATCGAAACCATATGAACCAGACGCGCCATGACTTATGCCCGTTGACCTGCAAGCCCTCTATCCCAAACTTATCCACCTGATGTTGGATACGGTGTTTGTGGTCGACAGTGACAACCTGATTGTCTTTGTGAGTGATGCCTGCAAAGCGCTGCTCGGTTACCGCGCCAGCGAACTGATCGGCACCCCGATCACCGACTACATGCACCCCGAGGACCTCGCGCGCACCCGGGCCTCGATTGTGCGGGTCATGAACGGCAAGCCCCACGTCGACTTCCGCAACCGTTACATCCGCAAGGATGGCAGCGTGGTGCACATACTGTGGGCAGCGTTCTGGTCTGAAGACGAAGGCGCGCGGATTGGTGTCGCGCGGGACATTACGGCCCTTACACAAGCTGAAGAAGAGCTACGTTTCCTCGCCCATCATGACCCGCTGACAGCCCTCAACAACCGGTCGCTGTTCAATGACCGACTGGACGCGGCCCTCCAAGCGGCCCAGCGGCACGACAGTAAGCTGGCGCTGTTGTTTCTGGACGTCAATCACTTCAAGTGCATCAACGATGTGCACGGCCATGCCGTAGGCGATCGCGTGCTCTGCGTGATTGCACGGCGGCTGGAAGGCTGTGTGCGTGGCAGCGACCTGGTTGCGCGAATGGGCGGCGATGAGTTCACGGTGTTGCTGACGGACATCCAGTCGGAGGACGCCGTTTCCGGAAAAGTCGCGCAGATACTCGCGGTCATGGCCGAGCCGCTGAGCGCTGAGTTTGGCGCGGTGAAAATGCCGTCCTGCAGTATTGGCGTGGCGTTTTATCCGGCGGACGGGAAGGATGCCGATACGCTGCTCAGCCATGCGGATGGGGAGATGTATCGGGTAAAAAGGGATCGGTTTGCGGGTGAGTGATCACTTCCCGCAACTGATGCTCCACTCGGTTGCGCCCCAGTTTTTTTGCGCGATACAGAAGACTGTCGGCCTTTTCCAGCAGATCAATCGCTACCACTACGCCACGCAGGTGGCTGGAAGTGATACCCGCGCTGATGGTTACGATGCCTGCCGAACTGCCTCTGTGTTCAATTTTTGCAGCCTCTATGGCTGAACGCACTTCCTCGGCGATCTTTACCGCACCTGCAAGCTCCGTTTCTGGAAGCAGGATTACAAACTCTTCTCCTCCATACCGGGCAGCGAGGTCGGCTGGGCGATTTATAGGTTTACCTATCAACGCTGCGATTTGTTTTAAGCATTCGTCACCGAGAACATGGCCGTAATAGTCGTTGTACTGCTTGAACCAATCGATATCGATAAGTATGAGTGCTACGCTATTTCCAGTGCGGCATGCTCTTGCCCACTCTTGTGCCAGTGTCGCGTCGAAACACCTACGGTTAGGTAACCCCGTCAGGCTATCCGTTTTGGCAATATGCTCTAAATCACAATGCGCAAGACGCAGCTCTTCTTCTGCCACTAACAAACGTTGAATTTGTCGGTAAAAAAGAAAACCCAGACTGGTCAGCACAACAATTATCAGCACCACCATAATCGATGCCTGGTAGACGTACGTCCGCCATGTTGCAAATACCGAGTCTAACGACAATCCTGCTGCAGCGACGATCGGAAGGCCCCGTATGCGGCTGTAGGCATAGACTCGTTCTACCCCGTCCACGACGGACGTCAGCCTGGCTGTCCCGTCGTTGCTGTTGATCAGATAGCGACTAAACAGCTCTCCCTTTGCGATATTAGTTGTCATGAGCGCGTCAATCATTGGCCGGCGGGCAAGCAAATCGCCGTTGTCCAGTGCCAGCAATATCACCCCTTGTTTGTCTACGTCTAAACGCTCAAAGAAACTTTGAAAGTAGGCGACGGGCAACGTCGCCAACACCACGCCGCTGAAGCTGCCATCTGGGTATTGAGTACGGCGGCTGACGGGGATGATCATGTCGCCGGTGGTGCGGCTCAAAATGACCTGGCCTACATGGATGGCCGTGCCTGGGTGGTTCTTGTGGTAGATAAAATAAGAACGATCGCTATTGTTCTTTGCGACCGTCGCTGACGAGAACGAATTGACTACCCAGTCGCCATTCTTGTCGAAAATGAATAATCCTTGAATCCCGTCGGTTGCCTCAACGTTACTGGCCATTATTTTGGATAAGCGAACTTTCTGTTCGTCGCCAAGTTTGTCATTTTCAACGCGCTCTGCAAGGTCGCTCAGAATGTTTTCAGCTTGACGCAAGGTATCTTGAGCCTGCTGCTCGGAAGCCCGAACAATGTTATGGACAGCAATTTTGGCGTTTGCCAATCGTTCGTCCGCCGATTGCTTTAGCTGCCAGGCAATTGCGGAAACCAGCATGACACAGACCAAAAGGATGAAAGCGATCAGGCCCACAGAAAGAGCTTTAGGTGTTAACCGACCAGACACGAGCGTTATGCTTTTCATGGACCTCTTCATAGTGTTGGCATGCTGACCCTTACTGTGAATTTTCTAAACTCATCAATATCAGGTTGCGCGTACCTACAGCGATCAGAATATCGAGTCAATATGGGCTTAATAAGCCCAACATGCACGCTATGAATCTACGCAGGATCAACGAGAACGGCAGCGGTTCTCGGTAGTTGAGTCTCAAAGCGCACATAACGAAGGCATGTTGAGAGCCGTGACTTAGTCTTCCTGGTTTCGGGCTGTTGCGATGCCTTGCGACAATCCATGAATGACATCCGCCGCCATTTCTTCGGTACTGTTCAACCCATCAACTCTGACAATCGGTATGGTCTGCTTCGACATCCAGCGCTCGTGCCACGCCCTGCTGCGTCCGGAAAAGCTCGGGTCGTCGTACTGTGATGCCCATGCCCGGAAGGCCACATGTATCTCATGCATATCGCCACCGGGTGCGATCCGATTTCCGAAGTGCTCCTTTTCACGTGCTGCCAAGCGTTCAAGCCGAACGGGGGTAGGCGTTGCCACAAACACAATCAGGTCGGCGTCGTTGATCAGTGCATCTCCCCAACTCATACAAGAGCCGGTGAGCACCCAACCGTCATCACCGAAGCGTTGCTGAATCAGCGACACACGCTCATCGGGCGGGCGCTTGGTTGTAAAAGGAGGGTTGGTGGGCAGCCAATAGAAATCATCGACATCGAGATGGCGAAGGCTGAGCAAAGAGGCGAGGGTACGACCCAGCGTAGTCACGCCTGCACATGAGGCGCCTGTGATGTAGATCCGCAATGGTTTCCTCCCTGAGTATCCGCAGGCCCTAGCGCTGCTGAAAAGCTATTTTCAGCCCCAGCCCCATAAACAAAGTACCGATGATCTTTCCTTCCCAGCGGCGCAGCCTTGAAAGGCCCGTCATCCATTTGCTCAAAGGACGAATAGAGACCGAAATGAGCGTGGTATACACCGCACTGAGGCCCGAAAAGATCAAACCCAGCACCGCGAATTGCGCCAGGGAAGAACCCGATTCCGGATGAATGAATTGCGGCAGGAACGCCAGGAAGAAAATCGCGGTTTTCGGGTTAAGCACTTCAGCAACCACCGCCTGGAAATACGCCTGGGTCGAGGTCACTGTGGGCAGGTCTTTGCGCGTGGTCGCGCCAGGCTTGGCCATAAACGCGCGTATGCCCAGGTAGATCAGGTAACAGGCGCCGACGATTTTGACGACGTTAAATGCCGCGGCCGAGGTCATCAGGATGGCGGAAAGGCCCAACGCCGCACACAACGTATGGATAAGGTCGCCCGAAGCCACGCCCAGCCCGGTGGCAATCCCGACCTTGCGGCCACCCTGGAGGGTGCGGGTGATCACCAGCAACACGGCAGGGCCGGGGATCAGGAAAAGGCCGATTACAACGGCTATGTACGTCAGGATGGGGGCCAGTTCGAACATCGTGCGTCATCTCGGAATTGGAAACGGCCTACAGTAATCCTCATCCAGAGCGTTAAAGCAATCCAGGTGATCTGCCTGTTTTCAACCTTCAGGTTGTCGCTGGCACGGACTACTGGTGTGACTGCACCGGTCAACAAAACTCTTCGCTGACCGCGTCGGCCCACATCGCCCCCGGCACTGCCGCTGCGGAGTCAACCCGCTTGATCTCAGCCAGGCAGCGTTCCAGCGTACTGTCACGCAGATGCTCCTGGAAGATGCACAGGCACTGCGCAAACAGCACCAAGGTGGAATTGATGAAAACGCGCGCGTTATCGAAATCATGGTTGAAGTATACGACCTCGCGGCTTCGACGATCGATGGCCAAAACGTCTCCCGAGCCGTTTTGGCCAAGCGGGAAATAGTCCTCGCTAATTCCGTACACCATCAGCCGGTGGGCGATTTGCGATGGGCTGTAGGCTTCAAAACTCAAAAAGGGCGCGGCGTCGCGCGGCAGCCCCTGTTTGACGAGGAACTCCGCGTCTTGTGGGGCGAGGGAACAGACCTGGCCAGCCTCGTAGACAACAAATTCGTCTAGACACAGGTCCAGTTCCGGCGGGACGAGCGGCTGCGACGATATAAATCGTGCCTTGAAGTCAAACCCGGTCATGTTCTTCACTTTGCAAACGCATATTCACCACCCTGTTCCAGCGCCTTACGATACGCCGGCCGTTCCTGAAAGCGTTGCACCCACGCCGCCACATTCGGGTACGCCTGCAACTTGCCCTGGGCCCTGGCGATTTCGCCGATGAAGCTCATCTGGATATCCGCGCCGGTCAATTCGTCGCCCACCAGATATGGCGTAAGCCCCAGCGCGTTGTCCAGATAACCCAGGTAGTTCGCGACCTCGGATTCGATACGCGGATGCAAGGGCGCACCCGCATCACCCAGGCGCCCGACATACAGGTTGAGCATCAGCGGCAGCATGGCCGAACCTTCGGCGAAGTGCAGCCATTGCACGTATTCGTCATAGGTGGCAGTGGCTGGGTCGGGTTGCAGGCGGCCGTTGCCATGGCGGCGAATCAGGTAGTCGATGATGGCGCCGGACTCGATCACTACGTGGGGACCGTCTTGAATCACCGGTGATTTGCCCAAGGCATTGATGGCCTTGAGTTCCGGTGGCGCGAGGTTGGTTTTCGGGTCGCGCTGGTAGCGCTTGAGCTCATAAGGCAGGCCGAGTTCTTCGAGCAGCCACAGGATGCGTTGCGAACGAGAGTTGTTGAGGTGGTGGACAATGATCATGGTGGCTCCGCTGGGCGAGAATAGGGGCGTATAGGGACAGACCGCTGTGGCGCTGTGGAGTGCCGTGAATTAAATGTGCTTCGATAAAGGCATGAAAGATGGATAATCACAGCGGCAAGCACTGATTACAAACCGGATAAACAACATGAATCGTCAAAAGAAACTACAACAGCTGTTCAAGGCTAAAGCCAAAAAGGCCAGCGCCAAATTGGCACCCGCCCGCAAGGACAAGTACATCAGTAAAGCTGACCGGTTGAAACTGGCGACTGAATCCACTGATGAGTCAGTTGTTTCTTCTGAGAGCTGATCCAGAAGGCTTAAGCATCATCCGATAGGGAATCGACGGAAAAACCATGAACACTGCTCAACTTGCGATTCAGCACTACATACTCGCCAAGGACGGCAACCGTCCGCATTTGCTCAGCCGGGCGTTTGTTCCGGAGGCGACCCTGGACATGGTAGTGCGCACCGGTTCCATCTCGTTCCCGCCCCACGTTGAAGGGGTTGCTGGCATCGGCGACGTGCTGGTACGGCGATTCGGGCAGACCTTTGAAAACGTCTATACGTTTTGCCTGGGGCAGCCACCCGAGGCGGGGGCAAAAACCTATCAGTGCAAGTGGCTGGTGGGGATGTCCGACAAAAACTCCGGTGAAGCCCGGGTGGGGTGTGGGGTGTATGAGTGGCAGTTCAGTGTTGAGTCGGGGCTTGTTGAAAAGCTCACCATCACTATCGAGCATATGAAAACCCTTCCAGCGGCGGATCTTGAGAGTGTCATGGAATGGGTATCAGGGCTGAATTACCCATGGTGCAGTCTGGAAGCCGCAGTGAGTACTGCGCCACAGAGTGTGGCGGTTAACGAGGTCACCCAGTTTCTTACTGCTTAAATGCCTCGTTCTAGAGAGGGCCATCGGCTCGTAGCGCATTCAGAACAAGCGTAAAGGCAGGTGTTGGCAAGCGACGGCTTGGGTAGTACAGGTGATAACCCGAGAACAACGGGCACCAGTCCTCCAGGACTTGTACCAGGCGGCCATTCTCGATATGCGGTGCAAATTCTTCTTCCGGCAGGTACGCGATGCCCAAGCCGTTAACGGCCGCAGCCGGTACATGTGCGCTGGTGTTGAGAATGACTTGGCCTGCGACTCGCACGTTGACCTTCCGGCCACGCTTTTCGAATTCCCAAACGGCCAGCCCGCCTAGCGTTGGATAGCGGATATCGATACATCGGTGGTTCACAAGATCCTGTGGCTTTTTTGGCACAGGATTACCGGCGAAATACGCTGGCGCCCCTACGACAGCCATCCGTACCTGCGGGCCGATAGGGAGGGCGATCATGTCTTTATCAACGGTGTCGCCAAATCGGATGCCTGCATCGAAGCGGTCCGCAACGATGTCCCGGAAGCCATAGTTGATATCAAACTCAACCTTGATGTCGGGGTATTCGAGGAGCAACGGCGTGAGCCGGGGAAGCAGTATTGTCCTCAGGACAAAATCACCACAGGTAATGCGCACCGTGCCTGCGGGCTTGTCCCGCAGCTCGGTCAAGGCATCCAGCTCGGCCTCAATTTCATCGAAGCGATGACCGATGGTTTGCATCAGGCGCTCACCCGCACTGGTCGGCGAAACGCTGCGGGTGGTGCGTGTCAGGAGTCGTATTTCCAGGCGCTTTTCAAGCCCGGAAACAGCCTGGCTCAGCGCGGACTGTGTGACACCCAAGTGAGCCGCCGCCCGGGTAAAGCTGCCTGCCCTGGCGACCGTCACAAAGGCCAGAAGGTCATTCAGATTATGTCTTGGCATCGTAGGTCGCCTACCTTGATTGATTAGCCTGGCTTATAACTTCAACAAGCTTTCATTAGATTATCAAGCATGACGTACTCACGGAGAATAGGGCAAGCCTCGTCTGTTATCACAGGCGTGGTCCTTACCCCTTGCTGGTCCTGGCCGGCACCTATTCACCGATGGGAGCACCTCATGAGAAAACTGGTTGCCTTGCTTGGCCTTCTGATGGCGTCGCTCTGTGCACTGGGAGCAGACATGTCTGACGGAGCCGATAATTTCTACAAAAGTGAGAAGGTCACGATGCAGAAGGTGACCTTCAAAAATCAGTACCGGATGAACACCGTAGGGAATCTGTTCTTCCCAAAAGATTTGAAACCGGGCAGCCAAAACGCCGCGATCATCGTTGGCCATCCCATGGGCGCGGTCAAAGAGCAGAGTTCGAACCTGTATGCGCAGAAGCTGGCAGAGCAGGGTTTCGTGACCCTTGCCATCGATCTGTCGTTCTGGGGCGAAAGTGATGGCCTGCCGCGCAATGCGGTGTCGCCGGAAATCTATGCTGAAGACTTCAGTGCTGCCGTGGACTATCTGGGCTCGCAGACGTATGTTGATCGCAACCGGATTGGTGTCCTGGGCATTTGTGGCAGCGGCAGCTTCGTTATCAGCGCTGCAAAGATCGACCCGCGAATGAAGGCCATTGCCACGGTCAGCATGTACGACATGGGCGCAGCCAACCGAAACGGCTTGAAGCATTCCGTCACTGTCGAGCAGAGGAAGCAAGGCATTGCTGCGGCTGCCGAACAGCGTTATGCCGAGTTCACCGGCGGCGATACCCAGTACACCAGTGGGACAGTCCATGAACTGACGGACAAATCCAACGCGATTGAGCGCGAATTCTACGATTTCTACCGCACGCCACGCGGTGAGTTCACCCCCAAAGGCCAATCACCGCTGCTGACCACTCACCCGACGCTGACCAGCAACGTCAAGTTCATGAACTTTTATCCGTTCAACGATATCGAGACGATCTCGCCACGCCCGATGCTGTTCATCGCCGGTGAACAGGCTCACTCCCGTGAGTTCAGTGAAGAGGCTTATCGACTGGCTGGCCAACCCAAGGAGCTCGTGATCATTCCAGGTGCGGGCCATGTGGATCTCTACGACCGAGTCGACCTGATTCCTTTTGCCAAACTGACCTCGTTCTTCCAGACCCACCTGAAGTGACCGACCCGATGAGCAGCACCGTTTTGCCTACTCAAACAGCGAGCCGCCAGGTATGGGGAGCAGTCCTGGCGATGGCGCTGTGCGCCTTCGCCCTTGTGACTTCCGAGTTTCTGCCGGTGAGCTTGCTCACGCCGCTTGCGAACGATCTCGGGCTTACGGAGGGGCAGGCTGGGCAAGCGATTTCGATTTCCGGCCTCTTCGCGGTCATCACCAGCCTGTTCATCTCCAGCGTCATTCGCAGGCTTGACCGAAGGCCTGTTTTGCTTTTCCTGACGGCCTTGATGATCGCCTCCGGCGCGCTCGTTGCCTTTGCCCCGAACTACTCGACACTGATGGTGGGGCGCGCCATTTTGGGCATCGCGATCGGAGGAAGTTGGGCAATGTCGACCGCGGTCATGATGCGGATTGCACCTGAGCCTTTCGTGCCTAAAGCCATCGCGTTGATCCAGGGCGGTACCGCACTCGCCACGGCGGTCGCAGCGCCGATTGGCAGTTTTATGGGCGGGTTGATCGGCTGGCGAGGTGCATTCTTTTGCGTGGTTCCACTCGCGGCTCTGGCGCTGTGTTGGCAAGCCTTCACCCTGCCGAAAATGCCTGGTCAAGATGAGCCCGGCTCTGCTGTTGATGTCTTTCGGTTGTTGGGTCGCCTCAACGTCTCTCTGGGCATGGCGGCAGTGGCATTTTTGTTTATGGGGCAGTTCGCGCTATTCACCTATCTGCGCCCGTTCCTTGAGGCGGTGACCCGTGTTGATGTGTCGGGTTTATCCCTGCTGCTGCTGATCATCGGCATGGCCGGGTTGGCGGGTACGATGCTGATCGGTTCGTTGCTGAACCGCAGTCTTTATCGAGTGCTGATGCTGATTCCGCTGTTGATGTCGGGCATTGCCATGGCGTTGGTGGTCTACGGCAGTTCAATGCTGGCTACAGCCGTCTTGCTGGGCGTGTGGGGGCTGGTTGCTACGTGCGCGCCTGTGGGTTGGTTCACTTGGTTATCGCGCACATTGCCTCAGGATGCCGAAGCCGGAGGAGGGCTGATGGTGGCTGTCATTCAGTTGGCTATCACCCTCGGCGCGACGGTAGGGGGCGTGTTGTATGACGGGGCTGGCTACCAGGCTACTTTTATCGTGAGTGGCATGTTTCTTCTGTTGGCTTGCGTGCTTGCACTGCTCGTATCACGCACGGATACGCCACCGGCACGATGATGCGGCACCCTGCGTGGCGTGGGTGCCGTCATCTTCAATGCGCATCCGCCGTCGGCTGCTTCGGCGGTTGCACCTTGCGCATCAACGGCACCAGCAACACCGCGACAACAAAGCACACCATGATCATCAGGAACGCATCCGCATAAGTCAGCGTCTGCGCCTCACGCCAGGTCAGCGCCCACAGCTGATGCAGCGCAAACTGGCTCGCGTCCAGGCTGTTTTGCCCGAGCAACTGGGCATTCCCTGAAAGCTGGTCAAGCCAGACATTCATCGACTCGTTCCGGATGTTCAGGTGCTCGGCCAGGCGCAGGAAGTGCAGGTTGGTGCGGTCGTTGAGCACCGTGGCGCAGGCGGCGATGCCGATGGCGCCACCGAGGTTGCGCATCAGGTTGAACAGCCCCGAGGCGAGTTTCAGGCGGTCGGGGGCCAGTGCGCCGAGGGTCAGGGTGACCACGGGCGGCACCGCCATTTGTTGGGCAAACCCGCGTATGGCTTGGGGCAGCATCAGCTCCTTGGCGCCCCAGTCGTGGGTGATGGGCGAGAAGTCCCACATTGACAGGGCGAACAACGACAACCCGAACATCAAAATCCAGCGCAAGTCGAAGCGGTTGGCCAGCACCGCGTACACCGGGATCGCCAGCAACTGGAACACCCCCGTGGAAAACACCGCCAGGCCGATATCCAGCGAGCCATACCCGCGCACCCGCCCGAGAAACAGCGGCGTGAGGTAGATGGTGGCGAAAATGCCGATGCCGGTGATGAACGAAAACAGGCAGCCCAGGGCGAAGTTTCTATCCCGAAGTGCGCGCAGGTCTACAATCGGTTCCTTGATTTCCAGGCAGCGCCAGATAAACAGCCCGCCGCTGATGCCGGTTATCCAGGCGGTGGTCGAGATGGTGCTGTCGCTGAACCAGTTCCAGCGTGGGCCTTCTTCCAGGGTGTATTCCAGGCAGCCGAGAAACACCGCCATCAGCGCCATGCCGATATAGTCCGCGCCCTTGAGCAGCGACGGGTTGGGCCGGTCGACCTTGACCAGCATCGGCACCGCGAAGGTCACGAACAGGCCGGGCACCAGGTTGATGTAGAACAGCCAGTGCCAGGAGGAAATATCGGTGATCCAACCGCCCACGGCCGGGCCCAATGTGGGCGCAAGGGACGCGATGGCGCCGATGGTGGACGCGGCGATCACCCGTTGTTTGCCGTTGAAGTACATGAACGCAGTGGTGAACACCAACGGGATCATCGAGCCCCCCAGAAACCCCTGCAAGGCGCGAAACGCGATCATGCTCTGGATGTTCCAGGCCATCGCGCACAGCAGGCTGGTCAAGGTAAAACCCGCCGCCGACGCCGCGAACAGCCAGCGCGTGCTCATCACCCGCGAGAGCCAGCCCGACATGGGGATTACGATGATTTCCGCGATCAGGTAAGCGGTCTGCACCCACGCCGTATCGTCCGCTCCGGCAGACAGCCCGCCGCCGATGTCCTTGAGGGAGGCGGAGACGATCTGGATATCGATCAAGGCGATGAACATGCCCACGCACATGGTGGCGAAGGCCGCGACCTTTTGTGCGGTGCTCAGGGCGGGCAACGGGCTGTTCATAGCTGGGCCTTGAGGGCGCTGGCCTGGTCCTCGAACGCTTCATCGGTATTGACCTTCGCCATCACCGACAAGCCGGGACGCAGGGCGCCGAAGTCGGCGTCGGTGCTGTCGAGCCGCACGCGCACCGGCACACGCTGCACGATCTTGGTGAAGTTGCCGGTGGCGTTTTCCGGCGGCAATACACTGAATTGCGCCCCGGTGGCAGGGGCCAGGCTCTCGATGTGCCCGCGGAATTCACGGTCGGGGAGGATGTCGGCGCGGATGCTCACGCGTTGCCCAACCTGCAGGCGGCCGAGTTGGTCTTCCTTGAAATTGGCGTCCACCCACAATCCTTTCGCCGGCACCACCGAGATCAGTTGGCTGCCGGCCGCGGCGTAGGCGCCGACCCGGGCGCGGCGGTTGCCCACATAGCCGTCCACCGGGGCCCGCAGCTCGGTGTAGCTGATGTTCAACTGTGCCTGGTCACGTTCGGCTTGGGCCTGTTGCAACGCGGCGCGGGCCTGGTCGCGCTGGGTTTCAATCACGTCGATTTGCCGGCGCGCCGCCATCAGCCCGGCTTGCGCTCGGGAGTGGTCGGCGCGGGCAGTCTTCCAGACGGCGCTGACCCGTTGCGCGCTTTCCACCGACACGGCTTGGCTGCGCACCAGGTTCTGGTAACGGGTCTGATCGTCGCTGGCCCGTTGCGCTTCGGCATCGGTGGCGTCGATCTGCGCCTTGGCCTGGTTGATCACCGCCAGTTGCAGTTGTTCGGTGGCGTCGAGGTTGGCGAGGGCGGCTTGTTGCGCGGCCACGGCGCCATCGGCTTTGGCCAGGGCGGTGCGGTAGTCGCGAACATCAATACGGGCCAGCACATCGCCGGCCCGTACGTACTGGTTGTCCTGCACGGCCACTTCGCTGATATAGCCCGGCACCTTGGCACTGATCACCGTTACGTCTGCGCCGACGTAGGCGTCGTCAGTGTCTTCGATAAACCGGCTGACCAGCCACCAGTGGCTGGCGTACCAGACGCCGCCCACCACAGCCAGGGTCAGCAGCCCCAGGCGCAGAGCCTGTTTGCGCCGGGATGGTTTTGTGGGTTCGGGCACAGCGCTGACTTGAGCGTCCATGGCGAAATGACCTCGTTGAGTTTGAGTGGGGAAAGGGCTGCCCCGTTGGCTTGTTACTAAATATTACATGCGTAATATGTCACGGTAAGTTTCATAATGAAAGTCACTAGGCAGAAGTTATTTCCACATCAGGGCCAGCAAGCAAATGCAAAAAAGCCCTGAGGTTCAGGGCTTTTTCAGAGGAGGGTGTTTATTGGCGCAGTAGCAACGGATAGCCAGTCTCAAGACACCGTTATTTCTTCTCCGACGCGGGCCTTCGTCCGTGTCGCCCGCAGTGCCATGACCAGCGCCAACATCGGTGCCAGGGTAAACAGCGCGAACAGCCAACGTGCCGCATTGGCGACGCCGGCATCGCCCGCCACGCCATTGATGCCCGCCATGTTCGAGATCACCCCCGCCAATGCTGCGCCCATGGCCATGGCGAACAGTTGCAGGGTGGTGATCGACGATGCCGCCGTGTCCTTATCCTGCTCCGACGCCACCTGCAGGATGCGCGTCAGCAGATGCGGCCAGCCCAGGCCGATGCCAAAACCCACCAGGAACAACCCGAGGCAAATAGGTGCCAACAGTGCCCAGTCCCCGTGACCGGCGATTGGCGTGGTGATTGCCAGCATCACCAGCCCGGCCACGATAAACAGCGGCCCCGCGATAATGGCGCGGTGCGGACCACGGCCGGTCCAGCCAGAGCTGAGGATTTCCGATACCGTCCAACCGGCCGCCATCAACGCCGCCATGTAACCGGCGACCAAGGGTGACTGGCCATGCAGATGCTGTAGAAAATACGGCATGAAAATCTCGCTGCTCATGCCGATCACCAACAAGCATGTGGTCGCATACAGCGCGCAGAGCGGAGTGCTGAACTTCAGCGCATCCCTGGGCAAAAGACGCACCGTGGCGTTGGATTCCTTGCGGATCAGCAGCCACACCAGCACCCCACAGGTCGCGATGCCCAACAGGTTCCAGCTCGGCAGTGACGAGACGCTGCCCGCACACACCGCCAGCACCGCGCCAGCCAACAGCACCAGCTGCGGCACCGGCAAACGAGCCGTGGCCGTCGCTGCGGTATCGCGTGGGGGCAGCGCACGGCTGGTGAGCACCATATACGCCAGGCTCACCGGCACCATCGAACCGAAGGCGAAACGCCAGGCGTCCATTTCCGCAAACACGCCACCCACCGCTGGCCCGACCAGCGTCGCCACGCCCCACATGCCCGATACCAGAGCCATTGCCCGAGGCCAAAGACGTTCTTCGAACACCAGCTGGATCATCGAGTAACACAGCGCCAACAGAACCCCGCCGCCCAGGCCCTGGATAAAGCGCCCCGCCAGCATCACCGGCATGCTCGGCGCCAATGCGCAAATCAGCACACCCACCATGAACACCAGCGTGGCTAACGCATACGCTTGCCGTGGTCCGGTACGTTGCAACAGCTTGGAGGTGAGGGCCGAGCCGAGGATCGAGGCCACCACATACAACGTGGTACTCCACGCATAGAGCGCCAGGCCGCCGATTTCTGCGACCACCGACGGCAGGATGGTGGTGGCGATGTAGGTGTTGGTGGCATACAGCGCGATGCCGCCTGAAAGCGCGATGGAACGGGTGGCGTTTTTGCCCCGGAGCAACTCGCCCCAACTGCTGTCTTGGGTTTGCATCAACGATTCCTTGTAATGCGTTCGCGGTGTAGGCGCCGGCGAATGGCATGGGCGTCATGGTTGGCGTTAATTAACCAAGTTATTGCTTGTTATATTGAGGCGAGGCGTATTGTTTTGCAAGAAGGGCCTTGTCAGGTGGTTGAGCCACTATTGGAGCCGAAGAGTTTCCCAAGGCTGGCAGCACGTCACACCGTCAATTTCCGGCTGAACTTGGTTTCCATCACGATATGGGACGCGGTGTGCGCCACCCCTTTGATCATGTTGATCCGGGTGAGCTCGGCGTTAAGTTCGCTGAGGGTGGCGGTAGCGAGATGAATGATGAAGTCCGACTCGCCCGAGACCGCATATACGGCCTGCACCGCGTCCATCTTGCGAAGCGAGGTCATCACATCGGTGTAACTCTTGTTGGTGCAGGAGGTCATGGTGAAGCAGGTAACCGTCTGCTGCAGCCGGTCCTGGTCGATGCGCACGCTGTACCCGGTGATAACCCCCGCCTTTTCCAGACGGGTAATCCGTTCCTGCACCGCAGAGCGTGAGACCCCGAGTTTGCGGGCGAGTGACGCGGTGGGCTCGCGTGCGTTGGCCTGAAGGAGGGCGAGCAATTGCCGGTCCTTGTCGGTCAGGTTAAACAATGGGCCGGGATTCTGCGTATCCATGGACACTTCCTTGACCTTGCTCGGGTCATTTTTTATGAGTCGCCCTGCGCTGCGAACGCCGTTCCTGAAACATGTCCATCATCTTCAGGCCGGCGTAAACCGTTTGTGCGGCCGCCGGGCCCAGCGGGCCGCCGTTCCATTCCAGGCCATAAGCATCGAACAGACGGTAGCGATCGGTTTCACCGCAGATCGCTTCGGCGATGACGCGTCCACCAATAGGCGCGGTGTTCATACCATGGCCACCAAATGATGTACATGTCCACAACCCCTGCCCAAGCGGGCCAATGTGCGGCATTTTGTGCCGCGCATAGCCCATCAGCCCGGACCAGGCTTTGTCGATCTTGATGCCGCGTAACTGCGGATAAACGTCGAGGATGTCTTGGGTCAGCAACTGCCCGAGGCGTTTTTCATCCTGCAGGTTCCGGGTGGTGATACGCCCGCCCCAGAGCAGACGGTCGCCCTCGACGACGCGGTAATAATCCGAGGCCCGGCGGTTATCGCCCACGGCATCGGTGGTACGCACCGCCTCCGCCAGGCGATCACCCAGATGCTCGGTCAGCACCGCATAGGTCGCGATGGGCAGGAAGGCGCGGCGTAACTTGCCGAACTCCGGCCCGCCATAGCCGCCGCAGCAGTACACCACATGGGCACAATCCACAGTGCCTTGATCGGTTGCGACGCGGTGTCGCCCGTTGCGACTCTCGACGCTGATCATGGGCGACCGTTCATGGATTTTCCCGCCGCTGCCCTCGATCAGCCGGGCCAGGCCGAGGCAATAGTTCAACGGGTGGAAGTGAAAGCCATGGCTGTCGCGCAGGGCCTGGAAATACCGCTCGGTCTTGAGCTTTTCGCGCACCGCCTGGCGATCCAGGTACTCGAGGTGAAAGTCGAAATCCGCCGCCATTTTGTCGCGCATGCGCTGCAGGTTATCGCCATCGTCGTAGCGAACCACGCTGAGTTTTCCGGGGGTTGGCGTGCAGCCTGGCAATTGATGTCCGGCGATCATGTCTCGAACAATATCGACGCCTTCAAGGGACAGTTTGAACAGCGCGGCGGCGGTCGGTTTACCGCAGCGCCGCTCGATGGAGGACAACCCTTCGGACCAGCCCTGAAGCACAAAGCCCCCGTTACGCCCCGACGCGCCCCAGGCAACACGTCCCGCGTCCAGCAGCACCACGGACTGCCCGCGAGAGACCAACTCCCACGCAGTACTCAGCCCTGCCAGCCCAGCGCCGATGATGCAGACATCGGCCTGGGCATTTCCACACAGCACCTCACGTTCAGTCGTGTCGCGCATCGTGGCGGTGTAGTAATTGTTGTTGTAGGTGTACATGAAGTCCGTCGTCCTTTTTTCGCGGCGCAGGCGTACCACGCGCCACGTCGAGGACGGGCGCCTGGTAGGCCAATGCTTGTTTTATTGCACTTGGGTGAGGTCGGCGCCGTACCACTTTTCAGACAGCTGCTTGAGCGTGCCGTCGGCTTTCATGTCGGTGACGATCTTGGTCAAGGCGGTGTTGAACGCCGCATCCCCCTTGTCCACGGCGATGGCCAGGGGTTCGTAGTAGGCCGGCTTGCCTTCCACTCTGACGACGGGATAGCCATTCTTGATGGCCGCCACGATGGTTGGAAGCGCAGACAAGGTAGCGTCCAGGCGAACCCCGTTACCCATGCGCAGATCATCCAGCGGGCCCATGCTGTCGCCGTAGGTGCGAACCTCGCCGGGTGTGACGTCATAGGTAAATGGCGGCACATCGGCGGCGTCGATCTTGAGGCGACGATTGATATAGTCCTCCGACGTCGTGCCGGCTTCGACGCCGATAATCTTGCCGTTCAGGTCCGCCAACTTCGTCTCGGCGGCGTCCTTGTGCACGGCGAATACATACGGCGTGTAGTAGTAGATCGCGGGAAAATCGAGCACTCGGGTGCGCTCGGTGGTCGGCGTCATGGAGCCCACCGACAAGTCCCAGCGATTCGACCAGCGCCCGGCAGTGATGATCCCGTACTCGGGCGTCACGAAGTCGACTTTGCTGCCCAGGCGCTTGCCGATTTCGCTGGCGACATCGATATCAAAGCCTTGCAGCTTATTGTCCGGCCCCAGGAACGATTGCGGTGGCCAGTTGGCCGAAGTGGCCACTTTGAGCACTTTGGTTTCATGGATGCGGTCGAGGGTTGTGCCCGCCCAGGCAACGCCTGTGGGGCCGGCGAGGGCGGTGGCGACAGCGGCTGCTGCGACGAAGCGAGTGAGCGAGATCATGGGTAAGCCTCCAGATATCGTGAATGCGGATTTTTGTTGTTTTGGTCGATGTCCGACGATGCTTCTCAGTGGCTGAGAATCTGCGACAGAAACTCCCGGGCACGCTCGTGCTGCGGGTTGTCAAAAAATTCGGTGGGTTTGGCCTGCTCGATGATGCAACCCTGGTCCATGAAGATGATCCGGTCGGCGACCCGCCGGGCGAACCCCATCTCGTGGGTGACGCAGACCATGGTGATGCCGTCCTGAGCCAACTCGCCCATCACATCCAGCACCTCCTTGACCATCTCGGGGTCAAGGGCGGACGTGGGCTCGTCGAACAGCATGATGCGCGGGCGCATGCACAAGGCGCGGGCGATAGCCACGCGCTGCTGCTGGCCGCCCGAAAGCTGGCTGGGGTATTTGTCGGCCTGGTCCCCGATGCGCACCCGGTCCAGGTATTCATGGGCCAGTTCGCGCGCCTGGGGCTCGCTGAGCTTGCTCACCAGGCGCGGCCCCACCATCAGGTTTTCCAGCACCGTCATGTGTGGGAACAGGTTGAACTGTTGAAACACCATGCCGACCTGGCGGCGTATGCCGGCCACGCAGGCGGCATCACGGGTCAACTCGGTCCCTTCGATAAACACGTGGCCTTTCTGGAAGTCCTCCAACAGATTCAGGCAGCGAATCAACGTGGACTTTCCGGAACCCGACGGCCCGCACACCACCACGATTTCACCGCTGGCAATGTGCAGGTCGATGCCCTTGAGCACATAAAAATCGCCATACCATTTGTGCATGTCCTGGATCGATATCGCAGGGTATGGAGCAGGGACTACGGAGGGCTGATTCATCGTCATGCTCCTGATTCAGCGATGGGCGCGGTTGAAGTGCTTTTCCAGGCGGGCCTGAACGGTTTCCAGCACGATCGACAGCAGCCAATACAGCACGGCGGCGGTGATCAGCATTTCCAGGTGACGGAACTCGGCGCGTCCTTGGGTTCGCGCCAGGAACATCAGCTCCCAGACCCCGATCACCGACACCAGCGAACTGTCCTTGAGCATCGAGATGAACTGGTTGCCCGTCGGCGGAATGATCAGGCGCATGGACTGCGGCAGAATCACCCGGGTCATGGTCTGGAACGGATTCAGGCCAATCGCCCGCGAAGCTTCCCACTGGCCCCGCGAGATACTGCTGATCCCTGCGCGGAAGATCTCCGTCATGTAGGCGCCATAACACAGCGAAAGCGCCAGGATCCCTGCCGGAACGGCCCCGACGACATAACCGAGTTGAGGGATGCCGAGGTAAATCAGATAGATCTGGATCAGCAGCGGAACACCGCGAAAAAACGAGGTGTAGAAGCTGGCAATCGCAATCGCGAAGCCGTTGGACGACAAGCGCGCGGTGGCGCCCAACAAGGCCAGCACGAACGCAATCGCAATCGAAATCGCCGACACGTAGACGGTGGTGAACACCCCCTGGGTAATCATGAAGCCGATTTTGGTCGCGATGAAACTGTAGGAAAGGTTGAAGGTGTCGAAGAACAACAGGAACAGCACTAGCAACTCGCACCACACCGTAATGATCTGTGCGCGTAAGGGAAACCGGCCAAGGATGAACAGGTTCAGCACCACCGTGAGGGTAAACGTCCCGCCCACCGCAATGTCACGCGCCAGCGGGGCCGACAGGTCGAGAACGATGGGGCCCATCAAGTGGGCAAGGCGGCCTTCGCCCACACCGCACGCCAGCGTGATGATGAAAATCACCACGGCGACTGCGCCCATGAATACGGCGCTGTCCGTCATGCGAGTCTTGACGATATGGTCTTTGTACATGGCTTGAGCGCCCCGGGGTGAGCCCCTTTATTGTTGTCAGTCCATTATGGGTTGGCAAAATGCTGGGCGGCACCCTGCGGATTGTTGGGAATTGCGGTTTTTAAGGGCGGATGAGGGGAGGGGAGCCGTACATCTGCTGGGCGAGGTCATCAGGCTTTCGCCAGCAATCATTTCGCGCCAGACTCATTGGCATTCATCGCCCCAGGGTAGCCACCATGATTTCCCATGTGTTTTTAGGTACAGGTGATTTTGATCGAGCCTTCGCTTTCTATTCCCAGCTGATGGCTGAATTGGGCCTCACGTTGAAATTCTGTGATGCGGCAAAACCGTGGGCTGGCTGGGTTTCCAAAACTGCACCTCGGCCAATCTTCGTCATCGGCGCGCCGTTTGATGGCAACCCGAGTGCACCGGGGAATGGGCAGATGGTGGCGTTACTTGCGCCCAGTCGGGAGGCGGTCGATAGAAGCCATTCGACAGCGCTGGCGCTCGGCGGGGTTTGTGAGGGAGAGCCTGGATTAAGGCCTCACTATCACCCCGACTATTACGGGGCGTATTTTCGGGATATGGATGGCAACAAGCTGTGTGTGTGCTGCCATGATCCAGAAGCAAGTGAGTTGGGGCATGGGTGATCGGGTGTGACCAACCAGCCTTAATCATCAACAAAGTGTTCATGCCAGGCGTCTTCACTTAACATCAGGGTCTATTCGCATTCATGCATTCATGGAGGATCCTGCGCATGTTCGGCCCCTTGCTCGACAAACTCTTCAATCGGCCCGTGACCGAAGAGGGCTTCGCCCAACTGTTCATCAAGGCCGCACGCGATGCAGGCTTTAGCGGACCCCTTGACTACCGGCCAAGTGAGTTTCGTCTTTTGCACGACAATGGTGCGTACTTCAACCTCCACAACGCCTTTCGTGACTATCAGAGCGCCGACAAAGCCCACAAGCCCTCCGTGTTGAACGGCTACGTTTCGACGTTGATCAATGCCAAGCAAACCGCGCCGCAGACCTTTGAGCGCGTGAGACCCTTGTTGCGCCCGGTGATTCGAAATCTCGCGATGCTGGAAGAGGTGCGCCTGCACCAAGCGCGCACCCTAGGCTGGGACGCGCCTTATTCAACGGTTTATCAACCACTGGGTAGAGACTGTGTGACCTTGCTTGCAGTCGACTATCCCGAGTCCACGTCTACCCTGACGAAGGGGCCGCAGGAGGACTGGGGGTTGACCATGGACGAAGCCCTGGCGATTGCCGTGGATAATCTGCGTGAAGCCACCCCGGATGCGTTCGAAGAAATCGAACCCGGGGTGTACACCGGTCGCTGGAATGACGGATATGACACCAGCCGGGTACTGCTGCCGGACGTGCTGCAGCGTGCGCCGATCAAAGGCTTGCCGGTGTTCATGATCCCGACCCGTGACGTACTGTTGGTGACGGGCGACAGAGACGAGCAGGGCATTCGCAATATGGTTGAGGTCTGCTTCAAGGCGATTGAAAGCGGGCGGGTGGTTTCTAGCCAGGTTTATACCTACCAGGATCAACAGGTCGTGCCCTTTATCTCCGGGGACGCCGTCGTTGAAACACGGCTGGCAAGCCTGGAACAGTTACTGCTGCTCGGCGCCTACCATGACCAGAAAGAACTGCTCGACAGGATCCATGCCGAGCAACAAAACGATGTGTTCGTCGCCACCTACCAGCTGTTTGAGCTGGCCGGGGGCAACGGCGAGGCATTTTCGGTGTGCAGTTGGACCAAAACCGTTGACACCCTGCTTCCAAAAACGGATCGGGTCGCGCTTGTTGAAATTCAGGATGACGGGAGCGCGAATGTCCATGTCGTGGAATGGGACGAGCTTAAGTCCAAATTGGGCGAACTGCTGACGCCGGTCAGTGTGTACCCGCCTCTCTATCGCACGGTTGGCTTTCCGGCCGAACAGCAATTGAGCCAGTTGACCGTGCTGAGCTGACGCCGCTTGTTTATGGCGGGTCTTGCGGCCTGCCATTGATTCACTCGGTCACGCCTTTCAGCTCGCATCACGGTTACAGTTTCGTCCTGGACACTGAGTGCTTTCGCCCCATTTTCGCGCACGGCACTCCGGTTTCTGAGCAGCGCCCCGCCTATCCTGTGGCCTGTCCTCAGCGGTCCGTTTCTTGCTTGAGCCAGCTTAATCAATGACATGGCATTTTGCCGTCAGTCATTTCAAAGCTTGATTCGCGGTTGATGCGAGTGGTTCTAGGAGTTGTCGGACATGCAAAGTATTTTGTCGCCAGGAATCCGCCTGCTCGGACGTTTTGGATTTGCGCGCAAGTTCCAGATCCTGTTTTTTCTGTTCATGCTCCCCCTGGCGGGCAGCTTGTGGATGATCGCGCAGGAGTACCGCACTAAGCAGACGGTGATTTCCAATGAGCAATCCGGTGTGCGCGAACTGTTGGCCCTGGATGCCCTGGACGCCCAGCTGACCGCCCAGCGCAACCTGGCCGCACGCTGGAAAGCCGCCGACATCCTCCACGATCAGACGCCCGCCGCCAAAGCCGCAATGACCGCGGTCGACACCAATTTCCCGCTGATCCTGCAAAGCGTGCAGGCCCTGGGTGAGGCTCTGAAAGCCCAGAACGCCAGCGCTGATACCCTCGCACGCTTCGAAGCACTAAAAGCATCGGTCACCGGCATGGACTCCCAAGCCCTGCGCACCGTGGGGTGGTGGCCGGACGGCTACGACCGCTTCACGTCTGCACTGAGCGCGATGCAAACCCTGCGCGAGCAGATCACCATGGACACCGGTTTGATTCTCGACCCGTGGCTCGAAACCTATTTGCTGATGCAGATTTCCACCCAGCAGACCCCCGACCTTATCGAACGTATCGGGCGCATGGCGAGCGTCGGGCAGTCGTCCATCGCATCGGGCCAGTTCACCCTGCAAAGCCGTTTGCAGATGCGTGATTTGCGCGGGCGTATCGGCGATGCCAGGGACCAGTTGGTCAAGGCTGCCGCGTCCCTCAAGGCCAAGCAATACCCTGGGCTGCAACCCTGGATCGCGCAATACGACGACAGCGTGCAACTGTTGGACCGCGAGCTGAAAGCCCTGGACGAGGGAGTGTTCGGCGGCACCATCAAGCTCGATACCAGCGGCTTTGAACGCAGTGTCGACGGCATGCTCGGTACCCTGGGCGCGTTGCGTAGCCAATCGCTGACCTCGCTGGACGCGCGCCTGGGTTACTACCGAAACAGCTCGCTCAAGCAATTCATCCCGGTGGCGGTGACGTTCAGCGTGCTGGCGTTGGCGGCCCTGTACTTGTTCGTGTGCTTGCAGGCTTCGATCCGCCGCAGCGCCAGCGGCATCACTACGCTTGCTGAATCCCTGCGTGACGGCAATCTGTGTGTGGAGGTGGCGGTGGAAGGGCGTGACGAACTGGCCGCCATCAGTATTGCGCTCAACGTCGCCGTGATGCAGTTGCGCACCAGCCTGTTGGGAGTGAACCACGAGACGCAGCAGCTCGGCTCTGCGGTGCTGACGCTCAATTCGCAATCGGGCAGCACGCTCACCGAAGTGGAAGACCAGCAACAGCAAATCAGCCAGATTGCCGCTGCCGCCACGCAGTTGGCCGCGACCTCCATGGGCGTCGCCAGAAGCTGCGAGCAGGCCTCCGGCAGTGCGCAGAAAACCCGGCAGATTGCCGAGGACAGCAGCCGCGACAGCCAACGCACCACCGCCAGTATCCAGCAACTCAACCAGCGCCTGACTGACACCTCCGATGCATTGGAACGCGTCAGCCAGCAGGGCCAGCAGATCCAGTCGGTGGTCGACACCATTCGCGGCATCGCCGAGCAGACCAACCTGCTGGCGCTTAACGCCGCCATCGAGGCCGCACGGGCCGGCGAACAGGGCCGGGGGTTTGCGGTGGTGGCCGATGAAGTGCGCAGCCTGTCCCAACGCACCCAGGCCTCCACGGCGCAGATCGCCGGGACGGTCGACAGCTTGCGTGCGACAGTGAGCCAGGCCGTCACGCTGATGGGCGCGGCGTGTGAGCAGGCGGTAACCGACGCCGAGTCCGTTACGGGCTTGGGTCATCGTCTGGGCGAGATCGCCAGCGCGGTACAAAGCGTCACCGACACCTTGGCGCAGATCGCCACGGCGGTGGAGGAACAGGCGGCGACGGCGGATGAAGTGAGCGGCAATATCCAGCAGGTTGATCAGGCCGCAGGGCGCTTGCTCGATGGCGCGCGGGCGGTGAATCAGGCCGCAGATGTGTTGAGCAAGGGCAGTCGGGCATTGAGCGATAACACCGCGCGGTTCCAGCTGGGTTGAGGGTGTGTTGGCGGGGCAAACTGTGGTATTCAGCACCCTACAGTCCAGCAAGGAACGCAGATGAATTTCTTCAAGAAGCTCTTCGGGGCACGGAACACGCCTGAGCCCCAGCCGCCCGAGCCCGTGGCATCACCCGAAACCGCCGCGCAAAAGCTCAATTACGATGACCTGACCGAAGCAGAGGCGGCGAACCACGCCGCTTGCATGGCCAGTGCGCAATGCCTGGACCGCCATTGGCAATCGGTAGGCACCGTCGAGCGGGACGTGCTCTCGTACATCATCAGCCCGAGTTTCAGCGGTGGGCCTGATTGGCCGTCGACCCGCCAGGCGTACCGGGTGGTTCGCCGGGACCATGCCATCGTGCTCGCGACAGACGGCCTGTCCGACCCTTTCGATGACGCCGAGGGGTTGGGCAATGGCTTCGAAATGGAGCTGTTCCTGGAAACGTCCGATATCCCGGAACATGCCCGTGGTGTGTTAGGGGAGATTGATCCTTTAAAGCAGAGCTGGGCGTTTGAGCTGATCGAGCACGTCGCAAAAACCGTTGCGAACGCCGGCGGCATTACCCATCAACTGGACCGCCACGGTGTGTTGTCCCTGGAGCTGCCCGGGTTCAGCAAGTCGCACCACATGAGCGATCAACTGCCGCCTCTGTTCGTGACCGAGGACGATGCCACGGGCGTGCTGTTGGGCGGCCCTGATCCGGACTTCCCGACCCGCCTGGACGACATGCCGCTTTCCCCGGTCAGGCTGGTTCCCGTGGTATTGATCACCGCGTCCGAGCTGGAATACGTGCGCACCGGTGGCCGCGAAGCACGGGAAGATCTGGTGAGCCGGCTGAACGCTGCTGGCGTCGGGCACACCAGCAGCCTTCGTCGGGCCAGCGTGGTATGAGGCCGGAAGACGCGCGCTCCAATTCGACGAGCCAGGGACTTTTTCGATGACCTCCGATCCGTTCCGTATTCCAACCGATGCTGAAATCGAGAAGGCCGCGAGCAACCTGAACTTCCCGTTCCCTGCGGCCTACATCGAGTTCCTCAAGGGCGGCAGCGATGTGGCCAATGCGACGTTCGAACCGGCTGTGATCCTGCCGGGCACGAGCCATCTCGACTTGTTCGAAATCGCCCAGGTCGCCTGGAACCAAATGGGTGTGCCAAAGGAGTGGCTGCCGTTCATTGAAGAAAACGGCGACTACTTCTGCGTGTCGCAGACAGGGCAGGTTCGGTATTGGTCGCACAATGGCCCGACGAATGAGCGCTGGCCGAATTTCTCGGCGTGGTTCCAGCAGGTGTGTTTGGCAGGTGAATAAGCGCGCAGCTTTCGACGGGGGAATGGAATGCTCTATCATGAGTTTTAACTCATAAAGGACTGCCCGTCCGGGAAGCAATGCCATGAGAGACCTGCCGCCTACCTCTACATTGCGCGCCTTTGAGGTTGCCACGCGTCACGCAACCTTCACCTCGGCTTCAGAAGAGCTGCACGTCACTCAAAGTGCCGTCAGCCATCAACTCAAGCACCTCGAAGAACTCTGGGGATTGCAGCTGTTCCAGCGGGGCAAGTCACTCAGCCTGACGCCTGCCGGCGCGGCCCTTGCGCCCATCGTGCGTGAGTTCTTCATGAACCTTGAGGCTACACTCGCCGACCTGCGGGAGCAAAAGGGCAGGGTCCGGCTCAAGGTCAGCACCACCTATTCCTTCGCGCTGAAATGGCTGCTGCCCCGGCTGCCGAGCCTGGCCCAGCGACACCCGGAAATATTGGTCTCGCTGGACTCCAGTGACAAAGCCATCAACTTCTCCAGCGCGGAGGCTGACGTGGCGATCCGCTTCGGCAACGGAAATTACCCGGCTCTGTACTCGGAGTTCCTGTTCCGGGAGCAGATTTTTCCGGTGGCGAGCGCCGATCTTCTGAACCGTTTTGGCATGCCGCGCACGCCGGCCGAGTTGCTGCGCTATCCTTTGCTGACGCGAGACGGTGCCGACCTGGTACCGAAATGGGAAGTCTGGTTTCAACACGTGGGCCTGGGGATTTCGCCGCTCAAGGAGAGCGTCAGGTTTGCGGACACCAACATGACGATCGAGGCCGCCTTGCTCGGCCAGGGCATCGCGTTGGCACGCAGTGGGCATGTGGAATCAGAACTGAGTGATGGCAGCCTGATCAAGCTGTTCGATGTGCCGTTCCCGTCCCCGGTTGCCTATTACTTTGTGTGCCCCAAGGGTCTCGAAACCCGCCCGCACATCGTCAGCTTTCGTGAATGGCTGATGCAGGAGGCCGTAAACGCCGGGCTGGCTTACGAATGAGGCATGAGGATTTGCTCATTCTCAAATGAGGAGACTTCGTTTCAGTTAACGCGCCGGTTTGCTTAGGATTGGCGCATGCCTTATCACATCATTCTCCTGGTCCTGTTCGCCGCCTTACTGCACGCCAGTTGGAATGCGCTGCTGCGTGGCGGAGCCGACCGGCTCTGGTCGATGACGGTGATGTGCCTGGCAGTTGCCATCGCCAGTGGCGCAATCGCTTTGTTCCTGGAGCCGCCCGCGTCAGCCAGTTGGTTTTATGTGGTGCTGTCAGCGGTGCTGCATGTTGGCTACAACCTGTTCCTGGTGCGCAGCTACAAGGTGGGCGACCTGGGGCAAACCTATCCGATTTCACGGGGCTCCTCGCCGGTCCTGATCACCCTTGGCGCCGCAGTGTTTGCCGGGGAGAGCGTTTCGGCCAGCTCGCTGCTGGGCATTGCCCTGGTGTCTGGCGGGATTATTTCACTGGCGTTCAGGGGCCGCCGCGTGGCCGTGCCCAGCCTGCCCTACGCCCTGGGCACCGGGTGTTTCATTGCCGCCTATAGCGTCACCGATGGCATAGGCGCACGCCTGTCCGGTGCCCCGATGGCCTACACGGTCTGGATGTGCGCCCTGTGGGGCGTGTTGATGCCGGCGGTCTATATCGGCCTGCGTGGGGCAAAGAGTTTGTTCAGCGTGCGGCCCGGGTTCTTCACGGCGCTGGGCGGTGGGCTGGTGTCGCTCCTGGCCTACGGAATCATCATCTATGCCATGGCCGGTGCGCCGATGGGGGCGGTGTCGGCCCTGCGCGAAACCAGCGTGTTGTTCGCGGCGCTGATTGGCTATTTGTTCCTCGGCGAGGCATTGACGGTGCGCAAGGTGCTGGCGTGTGTAGTGATTGCCACCGGCACCATGCTCATCGGCTGAGAACAGGTCACGCATTTCCCACCACCACATGAAGGTTCGCTCAATGGATACCGTCTCGCAGGCACCGCTGATTCTGATAACGGGTGGAAGTCGTGGCGTTGGCGCCGCCACCGCGCGGCTGGCTGCCGCACAAGGTTATGACGTGGCGATCAGCTTCGTTTCCGACGAGTCTGCTGCCCTCGCGGTAGTGGCGGATGTAGAAGCAGCGGGGCGCCGGGCGTTGGCCGTGCGTGCAGACAGCGCAGACCCGGAGCAGGTCGTTCAGTTATTTGCTGCGATAGATCGGGCGTTCGGGCGCATTGATGTACTGGTTAACAACGCCGGGATCAACGCGTTGCAGTCCCGGGTCGAGGACCTGGCGTTCGAGCGCATGCAGCGGATTTTCGCGGTCAACGCGATCGGGCCGATGCTGTGTGCCCAGCAAGCGGTGAAGCGCATGTCGTTTCGTCATGATGGGCGGGGCGGTTCTGTGATCAATATCTCGTCGGCATCCGCCCGGCTTGGCAGCCCCAACGAATACGTCGACTACGCTGCATCGAAAGGCGCGCTTGAGACCTTCACCATCGGCTTTGCCAAGGAAGTTGCCCGGGAGGGAATACGCGTCAACTGCATCCGCCCCGGGCATATCTACACCGATATTCACGCCAGCGGCGGAGAGCCGGGGCGGGTTGACCGCGTCAAGGATTCGATCCCCATGGGGCGCGGTGGTCAGCCTGAAGAGGTGGCCAGGGCGATCCTGTGGTTGGCAGGCGCCGAGGCATCCTTCATCACCGGCACGTTCCTGGATGTCACCGGCGGCAAATGAGCAGCAGGGCGTGGCACCGAGGCTTCCTTCGGTAGGCCACGCCAGGCATGCTTGCGCACGGTCAGCTGTTGAGTTTGATCTGCTCCTTCGCCAGCTTCACCACATTCTCCAGGGTAAAGCCGAACTGGGCCTGCAACTTGGCCAACGGCGCCGATGCGCCAAAGCTGTTCATCACCACCTTGGCCCCGGTCTGCCCTACGTAGCGATCCCAACCCAACGGGCCGGCCTGTTCCACCACCAGGCGTGCCTTCACCGTTGGCGGTAGCACGCTGTCGCGGTAGGCCTGGTCCTGTTCTTCGAACAGTTCCCAGCTCGGCATCGACACCACTTGTGCCGCCACGCCTTCAGACTTCAGTTGCTCATAGGCATCCACGGCCAGGCTGACTTCACTGCCGGTGGCCATCAGGATCACCTGTGGCTTCTCGGCGCCGGCCAGCACATAAGCACCACGGGACGTGCCCGAGGCTGCGGCGTATTTCGTGCGATCCAGGGTCGGCAGATTCTGCCGCGACAGCACCACGCAGGTCGGCCGGTGGGTCTGGGCCAGGGCGATCTTCCAGGCCTCCAGGGTTTCATTTGCGTCGCCTGGGCGCAGGGTCAACAAGCCCGGGGTGGCCCGCAGTTGGGTCAGGTGTTCGATGGGCTGGTGAGTGGGACCGTCTTCGCCGACACCAATCGAGTCATGGGTAAACACGAAAACCACCGGCAACTCCATGATTGCCGCGAGGCGAATCGGCGGCTTCATGTAATCGCTGAACACCAGGAAGGTCGAGGTATACGGCCGCAGGTACGACAGCGCCATGCCGTTGGCAATCGCGCCCATCGCATGTTCACGAATACCGAAGTGCAGGTTGCGCCCGCCGTAGTTCTCGGCGCTGAAGCGCCCGGCGTCGTCGAACGTCAGGTTGGTCTTGGTGGACGGCGACAAGTCTGCCGAGCCTCCCAGCAGCCACGGGATCTGTTTCGCAAACGCATTCAACACCTCGCCACCGGCGGCACG
The DNA here is from genome assembly GCF_011765255.1 of Pseudomonas sp. AN3A02. Lineage (NCBI taxonomy): Bacteria > Pseudomonadati > Pseudomonadota > Gammaproteobacteria > Pseudomonadales > Pseudomonadaceae > Pseudomonas > Pseudomonas sp. AN3A02. Next base: position 1,807,421 of record NZ_JAARNI010000001.1, on the reverse strand, counting down.
GCTGGCGACGCCCTTGGCATCCGCGGCAAAGTTTGGCAGTTGCTCCTGCCAATGCTCGGGCATCTCGCCGGCACGCATGCGGCGCAGCTCATCGGCCAGTTCCGGCTCGTACCGTTCCAGATGGGACAGGGTTTCAGTCCATTGCTCATACAGCGGCTTGCTGCGTTTAAGCAGCGCATCCCGCAGGACCGTGCGCGCTTCATCCGGTACCAGGAAGCTTGAGTCTTCAGGCCAGCCGTAAGCGGCTTTGGTCAGACGGATTTCTTCATCGCCCAAGGGTTCGCCATGGGCTGACGCGGTGTTGTGCTTGTGAGGCGAGCCATAGCCGATCACGCTGTCGACCACGATCAGCGTCGGTGCCCCGGTGTTTTTCTGGAAGGTGCTCAGGGCGTCGCTCAAGGCCAGCAGGTTGTTCGCATCGGTGACGTGCAAGGTGTGCCAGCCATAGGCCTGGAAACGCTTGATCACGTCTTCGCTGAAGGCCAGTTCGGTATGACCTTCGATGCTGATGGTGTTGTTATCGTAGATCCAGCACAGGTTATCCAGCTTCAAGTGCCCGGCGATGGACGCGGCCTCGCTGCTGATACCTTCCATCATGTCGCCGTCGCCGCACAGGGTGTAGACGTTGTAGTCGAACAGCACCTGGTCGTCACGGTTGAAACGCTTGGCCAGCCAACGCTCGGCCATCGCCATGCCGACGCTGTTGGCGCAACCCTGACCCAGGGGCCCAGTGGTGGTTTCTACCCCCGTGGTCATGCGGTATTCAGGGTGGCCAGGAGTTTTTGAGCTCATCTGCCGGAACTGCTTGATGTCGTCCAGGCTGATGGCCGGCTGGCCGGAGCGCTTGCCGTGGGCGTCAATCTCCACCACGCCCGCCAGGTGCAACAGCGAATACAACAGCATCGAGGCATGGCCCACCGACAACACGAAACGGTCACGGTTAGGCCAGTCGGGGTGCTCGGGGTGATAACGCAGGAATCGGCTCCACAAGGTGTAACCGACGGGCGCCAGGCCCATGGGCGTACCGGGGTGGCCGGAGTTGGCCTTCTGCACGGCGTCCATGGCGAGGGTACGAATGGTGTTGATGCACTGGGTGTCGACAGCGTTGGCAGCGTGATTCATGGAACCTGTTCTCCATCGGGTGACGATCTACAGTGGAGGGCAGGGTGGACCAAAGGTTTTATGAAATCGTCTGCCCAGCGACGAACGGGGACGCAAACGCGGCAGGTTGATCTCAAACATGACAAGAGCCCATCGGATGGGCTAGCTTCAAGGGGCATTCAGTCATTGATCAACTTGCGGAGGTACTCCATGCCAGTGAAACACGACCTGTATCAGGACTTGGGTTTGAGCAAGGAAGCTGTCGACGGGCGCAGAGCCAAGGACCCTCATTTGAACGCGCTGTTTGATAGATATAAAACTGTCGATGAGCTGGTGCTTAGCGCTGAGAAGGCCGCAGGCAGCGATGATGAGCTGAAGAAATTGAAGGAGAAGCGCTTGTTGGTTAAAGATGAGATCGCCAAGCTTTTGTGATCAGCGACACGCCTTAAGCGAAGGTCTCGAGCGAGCAACCGCTCGCTCGACACATATATAAGTTTAAGCGAGAGCTAATGATCCTCAAATCTTGACGGAGAAAAAGCCGAAATAGAAATCTTCGTCTGGCTCCCGCATGCCAAGTTTGCTAATGCGTCGCCTATAGCCGGTGCAAATTTGAATCCATGCCCTGAGCACGCAGATGCGAAATACACTGAGCTCAGCCTCGTGGAAGGGCCTAGTAGAAAAGACTCATCATGGCTCACTGTGTAGAAGCAGTTCCTCGCTCGCACCCGCGAACAATCAAGGTTAGGAAATATTGCTGCTACAGCAGCAGAAATTTCTTCAATAGATTTTGGCGATACAGGGACCGTCTTCCAGGCAGGAATAGAGGGGTTTTGTTGCCGGTTGTGAAAACCGATTTTTACGCCAGGTTCACTGCTGTTTATCGACGGAACGCCGTAAAGCAGTCCTCCATCCGGGAGTTCGTAAAGGAATACTGGAAAATTTTTATGAGAGAAAAGGTGTTCCGAACCGTTCTTCGGGGTGAACCAGTAAACAGGTACTTGGCGCGGTTCCAGGTAAGTCTTGAGTTCCGGCATCAGGTGATCAGCGATCCATGGCCCTGTGGTAATAATTACCGCCCCAGCGGTGTAGGTGTGACCATTTCTGGTCCTCAAGCGCACTCCTGATTCCAAGTTCTCAAGGGTGGTGACGCTTTCGCCGAACAACGTGACTGCACCCTGACGAACTGCTTCATTCAACATACCGAGTCTCGCGTCGCTCGCAGATATGGCATAGGCGCCGGGCTCATAAACGGCTCGCATCTCATCAGGGGCGTTATATGCTGGAAGATTGTGCCGGATTTTCGATGTGTTCCAGAGCTCGTGCTCTATTCCTCCTTTCCGGGCGGTTTCAATGCTCCCTGCTACTACACGGCTCGACTCGGGTCCGATGAATACGCCTCCCGTGGGAAAGAGAAGCTGCCTATCTCCGTATAGGTCAAGCTCACGCCACAGATCGTCCGCTCGGTTCAATAAGGGAAGGTATTTTTCACCTTCCCAGTATGCTCTGCGAAAAATTCTTGATCCTCCATGGGATGATCCATAGCAATGTGTAGGGCCGGCCGCTTCAATTCCCAACACTCTTTTACAGTTTGGTGCCAATCTCCAAAGCGTAGCTGCGCCAACAATTCCGAGGCCGATTACCACAACGTCATAGTTGTTTTTCATTTGGTCAGCCTCTCTGGTCGAATTAAGCTGATTATTAGTTCATAAAGCAGTAGGAGTGCTAGTGCGCCTATCGTCGCGACGAATAAAATCAAGGAGTTTGTGGATATTGATTGTTTGTAAAATAGCAAAGCGACTGTTAGTTGGGTGGTTGGTAGTACGAACTGAAAAAATCCCATCATGGATAGTGGTATTTTTCTTGTCGCTGATGAGAACATTATAAGAGGTACAATCGATACTGCGCCAGCCAGCCAGATTATAAAGCTTGATTGAGTTGATAGTTCGTTTGGCCACGCGGGTGTCCAGTCATATATCATAATAATGAAAATTAGACATGTGCTCAAAAACGCAGTTTCGATAAATAATCCGTTTATTGCGTTTAAAGGTGTCGTTTTTTTAAAGCAGGTGTATGCTCCCCAGGTCGTGGCAATTACTATGTATGTCCAATGGTTGAGTTCGTCGCTGTAGAGGATAAGTAGTGCGGACGAGCAGAGCGCTATTATGATAGATAATACCTGCGTCTTTCGGAGGGTTTCTCGATAACAAAAGACACCTATGGCGATTGATACGAGCGGAGCAAGCAGGTAGCCAAATCCGCTTTCTAAGATGTAACCGTTTACAGAGGCCCATATGAATGCTGTCCAGTTGGCAGCCACTAATAAGGAGGCTATACATTGTGAGGCTAGTGCTTCTATTTTGGTTTTTCTAATTTCATATAGGCCTTCCTTCAAATAAACAATAAGTGACAATAAGACTAGTGAAAGTATAATTCGATAAGCTACAAGTGTTTGAGGTGATACGTCGCTTAGCTCGCGCCAGTAAAGAGAAGATGCGCCTAAAAGAATGTTGGCTCCTATGCCCAAACAGATTGCCATCGCATGGTTCTCTGACTGGCGTGATGGGTGACTTATCATTTTTTCATACTTTACGATGAAAGAATTCGACAATTTCATACGACCAGTAGATATTCCCATGCTGATCTGTGGAGTAAGCTGCTAAGTCTTTTTTTCGCCAATTTTCAAATTCATCCTTCAAGGCATGGCTCATCATCCGCCATTGGGCTGAATAGTAAAGTAAAGGGAATGTATGTCGTTCTATTAGCTTATAGCTCAGCGGTGGAACACCCTGATGCTTTTCGTGATATCTCTTTAATATGTCGCGTATGCCTACTAGTGAGTTCAGCCCTATAATGGCTCGTCCCGTTTTGCTGAGATGTGCGGGGAGCTCATCAAGAAAGCGAGTAACTACTTCGTCACCATAAAACATCGCGCGTGTAGGGATTTGTCCTTGTTGTTTTATACTTCTCAATTCATCAAGCAGGGAGTTGGAAGGTGTCCGCCATCCCGGCGGATTGAAGAGGATTGTGTGAAATCTATCCTTCGGTATGCTTTCGAATAGATCGCTCACATGGAAAGATATTTTCTCATCTGTGAAGTTTATTGATTCATGGGTTTTCGCTTGTTTAATTGAGCTTTTAGATATGTCGGTAGCTGTAACGTGTTCATTGCCCAGCTTTCTCATTAGAAGTGCGTGTATGCCACTTCCTGTCCCCATATCCAGAAAGCTACTGTTCAGTGTCAAGTGATCTGATGTGCGGACTAAATAGCTGCCCAGTCTTAATCCTGCGAGACTTACATTGAAAATCTGAGGGGTATGAATTAGTTCTAAACTTTGCCCTAGGCCGAAGTAAGTTTCATACGTTTCATCTTGGTTGTGCGAATAGCATGAATCACCTACTGAGTTTGGCCATCCAGGGGCGCCATGATCGATTAGTCCCAGCATGTCTATCTCCCTTCGCCTAATAACTTCGCGCGTTGGCTAGCCTGCTTTAGGCCATCAACAATGATTGTGTTCATTTGATGCTCATCAAAAAATTGGATTGCCCGCTCTGTGGTGCCTTTAGCAGTCATCACTTTTTTACACAGATCCAAAGGTAGATCCGCGCTTTCAACCAATAAGGCACTAGTACCTCGGAGGAGTTGATTAACGATCTGATGCGCACTATTTTCGTTGAAGCCAGAAAAGATAGCGTATTCACGTAGTGAATTGGCAAAGTAGGCAACGTAAGCGGGGCCTCCGCCGACTAATGCTGTCGCGCTATCGAAGAGTTCTTCTTCCGCGAGCAGAAATTTACCTATCCCGGAGAATAGACGTTGAGCGATCTCGCGATTTTCTTTACTAAGGTTCGGTGCATAGCAAAGCACTGTAATGCCTTCGGCCACTGCGCAAGGGATGTTTGGCATGGCTCGACAAAGTTGTGTTGCGCTCAAGGTTTTGTGTAGTTCGAATAATTTTATTCCCGCCATCACGGAAATAATTAGTCCTGAATGGTTTTGAACTGAATTGCAGGTTTTCGAAAATTCTGAAAATGCCTGGGGCGGGATGGCGAGTATTAAAGTTTCATAACCTGTTAGTTTCGGAATTTTTTCATGTGCGTTTATCCCTGCACGTACAAGATTGCTTCGAAGGAGCCTGTTAGACTCGATGATGAGTATAGAAGTTTCAAGATTTGATTGTTTCAATCCAAGGAATATGGCTATGCCCATATGCCCGGCTCCGACGATGACGATATTATGTGTTACTGTCATAAAACCTCCAACTTCTCAGGCGCTTTGCGCTTTGCGTTGTTTTGGTCTTGAACAGTTTCAGCATCGTATCAATGTGGGCTTATATCAAACCATAGGCTTCCTAAATCGGCGTAGTCCCTTTCCGTTCATTTTTAAGTAGGTCGTGCGAAAGCAATTACCGTCGTTGCATTGCATTTCCACATTTGTTCAGAATTGCCTGAAAGACAGCGGCACCGCCGCTGCCTATCATGCCAATCGTTCGCCCGGCACTGGGGCTCTTAGACGGCGCATGGAATGCGCTGTGGCCGGGCGAACTCTCTCTTTCAAGCCAGCAGCGCGCGGGTGCATTCGTCAATCGAGCGCTGCTGGGTTTCTCCGTATAACTTCAGCTCATCAATCGTCTGGCGGCCCAGGGCTTTTTCAAACTCGGCCTGGTTGGAGTTGGCCGCGTAGTGACTCTGCGCTGCATCTCCCAGGTTCGACTGGAAAATCCCCGCCGCACTCACCGGCAGAAAATCCTCGTACACCAGCGGTTCTACGTCCACGTGGCCGGCGCCGATCAGTTCGTCCAGGGTTTTAACCTTGTCCTGGGCGGCCAAACCTTTCTCGGTCACGAAATAGCGGAAGTACGCCAGCTCCTGCTCACGCATCTCGCGGTGATTGTCGGGAAACGCCTGGAAGTGTTGCTCTATCAATTCGGTGTAGCGCCGGGCATTGGCCTCATTCGGAAACGCGCCCAATTCATCCCGTGCAGCATTCAGCAGTTGGTCATACAGCGCACGGCCTTTGGGCGTCAGCGCCACGCCACGTTGTTCGATTTCGCCGAATCGTGCGCTGTGGCTGCCTTTGGCATCGGTAAAGGCGATTGCCTCGTCGAGTGCCTTGAAGCTGGTCTGGCGCAGCAGGATCGGGCACTGGCGGCGGGGCGGGCCTTCGATCACGGCCTTGGGGGTAATGCCTTTGCCGGGCATCGCGGCCTGCACCTGGTCGATGTCCAGGGTGCGCGGCGTCAGGTGGTTGATGTGCGGGCCCTTGAAGGCCACCACGTCGGCGATCAGCCGGTGCTGGTCGCTCAGTTGCTGGTATTGCTCGGCGGTGACGGTGGCGGTGTGGTGCCAGCTGAAGGTTTCCAGGGCTTGCTGGATAAACGCGTCGGCGTGGGTGGCGTCGAGGCCGCCGTCGGCTTCCGCTTGTTGGATCAGCTCAAGGGCGCGCGGCGTGAAGATCGAGCGTTTGGCCAAGGCTGACTCGGCGAATGCGCGCAGTTCAGGATTTTCGATCAGTTCCAGACGCAGCAGGGAAGTGAACACCCGGAACGGGCTGGTTTGCAGCGCGCTTTCATGCACGGCGCGAAAGGCTGTGGAGTGCACCGGTACTCCGGCGGGCGTGAGGTCGTAATAGCCCACGGGCTGCATGCCCATCACCGCAAACAGGCGGCTGATGGTCGCCAGTTCTTCGGCGGTGCCCAGGCGGATGGCGCCGTGGCGCTCCATGTCCAGGCGCTGGATTTCCCCGGTGCGCTGCAGTTGGTGCGCCAGCCCGGCGTCGGTGTTGAGCACGCGGGCATTGGTCTCGGCCACCAGTTCCATCAATGCGCCGTACAGCGGCACTTCATCGCGGTACATGTCGGACATGGCTTTGGAGAAGCCTTTGCGAATGTCGTCAGGGCTGACATGGCGGGCGGTGGGCATAGAAAAATTCCTGGCGGCTGTCGAGGTGAACTACATGGTTGCCTGATTTTGTTGGGCCCGCCATGGCCTTGCAAACGAAGATTCCTCTGGACTTCATTCTGCAAATGAATGAGCTGGATGTTATTAGCTTCACGTGCATCTCACCGCTGATGGGCTCTACACTGGCCGTCACCTCTGAACGCGACGGAAGACTCGATGACGGCACAGCCTGCGACGAACATTCTGAACACGATTGAAGGCCAGCGCCTGGCCACGGATGACGCCGAGCGCTGGCGTGACTGGGGCCCCTACCTGAGCGAGCGGCAATGGGGCACGGTGCGCGAAGACTACAGCGCCGACGGCGATGCCTGGCGCTACTTCCCCCACGAACACGCCCGCAGCCGCGCCTACCGCTGGGGCGAGGACGGTCTGGCGGGCTTCAGCGACAAGGCCCAGCGCTGGTGCCTGGGCCTGGCGCTGTGGAACGAGCACGACGCGATCATCAAGGAGCGTCTGTTCGGCCTGAACAACGCCGAGGGCAACCACGGCGAAGACGTCAAGGAGCTGTACTTTTTCGTCGATGGCGTGCCGAGCCATGCCTACATGCGCATGCTCTACAAATACCCCCACGCGGCTTTTCCCTACGACGACCTGATCGCCGAAAACGCCCGGCGTGGCCTGGGGGATGCCGAATACGAAATCCTCGATACCGGGGTTTTCGAAGACAACCGCTACTGCGACGTCACGGTGGAATACGCCAAGCACCAGCCCGATGACGTGTTCATGCGCATCACCGTGCACAACCGTTCGGACCAACCCACACGCTTGCAGGTGCTGCCGCACTTGTGGGCGCGCAACGACTGGAGCTGGACCCACGATGCCCCCAAACCGGAACTGCGGCTGGAGGGCGAGCAGGTGGTGGCGCGGCACCATGAATTGTTTGATCGCCACCTGAGTGCCTGGGGCCAGGACGGTGTGGAATGGTTGTTCTGCGAGAACGAAACCAACTTCCCCAAGCTGGACGGGCAACCTGGGCCGGGGCCGTTCAAGGACGGGATCAACGACTATGTGACCACGGGTTCAGAAGCGGCGATTCGCCGGGACTCGGGCACCAAGGTGGCCGCGCGTTTCATCCTCGAACTTGCGGGCCAGGAAAGCAAAACCCTGTACCTGCGCTTCGCCCCGGCGCAGGCACCGTGGATCAATGCGCGCAAGCTGTTCGAAGAACGCCGTCAGGAGACCGATGATTTCTATGCGGCGCTGCAACAGGGCATCGCCGATGAAGAAGCGCGCAACGTACAGCGCCAGGCCCTGGCTGGGTTGCTGTGGTCCAAGCAGCTGTATTACTTCGACGTGAACCAATGGCTCGACGGCGACCCGGCCCAGCCCGCGCCGCCGCCCGAGCGTTTGCATATCCGCAATACCCATTGGCGGCACCTGTCGAATTTCGACATCCTCTCGATGCCCGACACCTGGGAATACCCGTGGTACGCCTCGTGGGACCAGGGTTTCCAGGCGGTGGCGTTTGCCCTGATGGATCCGGGTTACGCCAAGCAGCAACTGCTGCTGTTGGTGAAAGACCGTTTCATGCACCCCAACGGGCAGTTACCGGCTTACGAATGGCGTTTCGACGACGCCAACCCGCCGGTGCATGCTTGGGCCAGCTGGCGGGTGTATCAGCAGGACAAGGCGCTGAACGGCGTGGGCGACATGGATTTCCTGGAGCGGATCTTCCACAAGCTGCTGTTGAATTTTTCCTGGTGGGTTAACCGTAAGGACGCCGAGGGCCGCAACCTGTTTCAGGGCGGGTTTCTTGGGCTGGACAACATTGCGCTGTTCGATCGCTCGGCTGATTTGCCGCCGGGTTATCAGTTGGACCAGGCGGACGGCACGGCGTGGGTTGCGGCGTATGCGCTGGATCTGATGCGTATCGGTCTGGAACTGGCCAAGCGCAATGTCGTGTATGTGGATATCGCGGTGAAGTTCTTTGAGCACTTCCTGTATATCGCCGGGGCGATCAACCGGGTGGACGACAGCGCCGAAGGCTTGTGGGATGAGCAGGACCAGTTTTTCTATGACGTGCTGCATCGTCCGGGCGGTGAAAGTGAGCCGGTGCGGTTGCGCTCCATCGTTGGCCTGATGCCGCTGTTTGCGGTGCTGGTGCTGGAGCAGCGTGAGCATGAGGGGCTGGAAGGTTTGCGCGAGCGGTTGCTGGGGTTTATGAAGCATCGGCCGGACCTGGCCAAGCTGGTGTCGCGCTGGAACGAGCCGGGGCAGGGGAATCGACTGTTGCTGGCGTTGTTGCGGGGTGAGCGGACCAAGGATTTGCTGCGGCGCATGCTGGATGAGTCTGAGTTTCTCTCGACGTTTGGTGTGCGGTCGCTGTCGAAAGCGTTTGCCGAGGAACCGCTGGCGCTGAAGATGAATGGCAATACCCTGTGTGCCCGCTATGAGCCAGCGGAGTCGGATTCGCGGTTGTACGGTGGTAACTCCAACTGGCGTGGGCCGTTGTGGATGCCGGTCAACTACATGTTGATTGAGTCGTTGCGGGAGTTTCATCGGTACTACGCGGATAATTTCTCGGTGGAGTACCCGGCGGGGAGTGGGTATCTGGCTTCGCTGGAGGAGGTTGCCGATGGGCTCAGTCAGCGGTTGACGCGTTTGTTTCTGAGGGATGAGAACGGTTCGAGGCCGTCGATGGTCGGGTATGCGCAGTTGGAGGCGGACCCGGCCAGTCGCGATCTGGTGTTGTTTCATGAGTACTTTCATGGCGAGACGGGGCGCGGGTTGGGGGCGTCGCATCAGACGGGATGGAGTGCGCTGGTGGCGCTGTTGTTGCAGCCCCTGTAGGAGCGAGCTTGCTCGCGAAGGTCGTTAACGATGACGTTGGCTTTCTGATTCAACACGGCGCCCTCAGGTTTTTCGCGAGCAAGCTCGCTCCTACAGGGTGCAACATTTCCATGGGTGGGAATGATCAGAATCGGGTAAATTCGTCGCCCCTCATACAAGGATGTAGACAATGGCGAAGGTCGTTGCGCGATTCAGCAGTACGACTCTCTTGAGTGCGTTGCTGATCACCACCAGTATTTTCATGACGTCCCTTTATTCCCGGGCAGGCGCTGCGGCCCCGATGATGATGATGCATTGCAGTGATTGCAAGAAAGGCGAAACGTTTGACGCGACCCAGTGGTTCAGCAATGGGATGTATCGCCTTGAAACGGATCTCGTCCCCAACCCGATGATCACGATGATCCGCAGAAAGCCGGTGGTCTTCACCGCCAAGGATAACGACCAGTTGATGGAGGCTGCCCTGCGAGGCGTGGGCAATGCCGGTGGCGAGTCGCAGGATGTGATCGCGCTTGAGGCGCAGTGGCCCGTGCTGACCCGCCGCGTGCGCTACTCCTACAGCGTGTTTGTGGCTCCGGATGTGCCGCGGGATCTTTACGATATGTACGTGCAGGTTGGCCGCAAAAAATTCCTGGTCATGATTGGCCTGGACGTGAACACCGGCGAAATAACCGCAGAGTACGAGGGGCGAGAGATTCGTGTGGGGGATGCCAACGACCCGCAGTACCTGGAGACCTTTGACGAGTTGGACGATGCGGGAACCCGCTAGGCGTTTGCTTCGCCCCTGAAATGACAAATCCCGCCATTGGCGGGATTTGTCATTTAAAGCAGGCTTGATCAGGCCGGGAACAGCTCGCTCAATTTCATGGCCAGCATCATGTCGCCTTCAGTGCGCAGTTTGCCGCCCATGAATGCCTGCATGCCGTCGGTGGAGCCGTCGACGATGCCTTTCATGGTTTCGCCGTCCATCACCAGGGTGACTTGGGCGTCCGGGTTTTCACCTTCCAGCAGTTCGCAGGTTTTGTTTTTCACGACCAGCGAGAAGTTCTGGGTGTCGTCGATACGGAAACCGAACACCAAGTCCAGGCCGTCGGCAGCGGCTGGGTTGAATTTGGCTTTCATTGCTTCTACGGCTTTAGCTACGTCAGTCATGGTTTCGATCCTTTTATGGTGAGTCCAGTGACCTTGGGGTCACGGTTGGCCGCAATTCATCGGAAGGTGATGAGCTGCGGCGCCTTCAACAGTTGCAAGTGGGTATGGCTGTTGAAGGAAGCCAGTGCCACCTCGCGACCACGGAATTTCAGTTGGTTGAGCGAGGTGTTAACAATTTGCCAGTTCAGTTCGAAGGCCTGTGCGGCAGGCATTCGGGTAATCAGGTGGAGCAGGGCAGTGATGGTGCCGCCGGAGGTAAACACGGCGATCTTGTCACTGTTGTCGGCGGCTTCGAGGAGGCGTTGCAGGCCGCCCTGGACACGCTCGACAAACCCCAGCCAGCTTTCCAGGCCCGGCGGGTCGTAGGTGCCGGCCAGCCAGCGTTCGACAATCAGGGAAAAGATGCGCTGGAACTCGCCACGGTTTTGCGCGGCGTTACGCAGGATGTGCAGGGCTTCAGGTTCGCTGTGCAGCAGATCCGGGAGCAGGGCGCGAATGATCGCCTCGGCGTCGAATTCGTTGAATGCGCTGTCGATTTCCAGCGTGGGTACCGGCAAGCCGAGGGCGCTGTATTGTTCGAAGGCGGCGGTAGCGGTGTGCTGCTGGCGGCGCAGGTCGCCCGACACGCAGCGGTCGAAGCTCAGGCCCAGTTCCGCCAGGTGGCGGCCCAGCACTTGCGCCTGTTGCACACCGATGGGCGACAGCACGTCGTAGTCGTCTGCACCGAAGGAGGCCTGGCCATGTCGAATCAGGTAGATGCTGCCCACGTCCGTTTTCCCGGTACGTTGAAAGTCTGGCGAGGTTATGAGGATGCCGGGAAGCTGTCAATGAAAAAACATACGCTTGTTTTAAAAGCTCGTTAGAGGCCCGTTGCTGGCGGTTTGATCACTGGCCCCATGGCGGTGGCGTCGGTATGCTTGGGCAATCCGCGCCTGGCGCACTGCACTTGTAAGGAGTCACATGGATTTTCTGGCCGAGTACGCTACTTTCCTGGCTAAAACCGTCACCCTGGTCGTCGCCATTCTGGTGGTGCTGATCAGTTTTGCAGCGCTGCGCAGCAAGGGCCGCCGTAAAGCCGCCGGCCAGTTGCAGGTCAGCAAGCTCAATGATTTCTACAAAGGCCTGCGTGAGCGCCTGGAGCAGACCTTGCTCGACAAGGACCAGCTCAAGGCATTGCGCAAGTCCGAAAGCAAAACCGAAAAGAAGAACAGCAAGAAGAAACCCGAAGCCAAGCCTCGGGTGTTCGTGCTGGACTTCGACGGCGACATCAAGGCCTCGGCCACTGAAAGCCTGCGCCATGAAATCACCGCACTGCTGAGCCTGGCCACGCCCAAGGACGAAGTGGTGCTGCGCCTCGAAAGCGGCGGCGGCATGGTCCACAGCTACGGCCTGGCGTCGTCGCAACTGGCGCGTATCCGCGAGGCGGGCGTGCCGTTGACCGTGTGCATCGACAAGGTCGCGGCCAGCGGCGGCTACATGATGGCGTGCATCGGCGAGAAGATCATCAGCGCACCGTTTGCGATCCTTGGCTCAATCGGCGTGGTGGCGCAGTTGCCCAACGTCAATCGCCTGCTGAAGAAGCACGACATCGACTTCGAAGTGCTGACCGCCGGCGAATACAAACGCACCCTGACGGTGTTTGGCGAAAACACCGAGAAGGGCCGCGAGAAGTTCCAGGAAGACCTGGACATCACCCATCAACTGTTCAAGAACTTCGTGTCGCGCTATCGCCCGCAGTTGGCCATTGATGATGTGGCCACCGGTGAAGTCTGGCTGGGTGTCGCGGCACTGGACAAGCAACTGGTAGACCAGTTGCAAACCAGCGACGAATACCTGGCGACCAAGGCCAAGACTGCCGAGGTGTTCCACCTGCACTATGCCGAGCGTAAAAGCCTGCAGGAGCGGGTAGGCCTGGCGGCCAGCGGCTCGGTAGACCGCGTGTTGCTGACCTGGTGGAGCCGCCTGACCCAGCAGCGATTCTGGTAACAATTCAACTGACTGTCGAAGATCAAAATGTGGGAGCGGGCTTGCTCGCGAAGGCGGTGTGTCAGTCACATATGTATTGACTGACACACCGCCTTCGCGAGCAAGCCCGCTCCCACATTGGTTTTGTGTTGATCACATTACCGAGCTAGTAGTGAGGCCTGCGGCACCGCCGGTATGGGATGCCGCATCAACGATCCCACCACCAGCGCCCCCAGCAAACCCAACAACCCCGCCACCCACAACACCACGCTGAACCCGCCGACAAACGCCTGCCGCGCCAGTGGCTGCACCCTCCCTCGTGCCGTTTCAGGCAGCAGCGCCATGGCCGCCGGCATATCACCCGCCACCACCCGTGAAGCAATCCCCGCAACCTGTTCCTGCCACTGCGAGCCCAGGCTCGTGTGCAGCAACTGTTCGCTATGGCTGCTCAACAATGCCCCATACACGCCGATGGCCAACATGATCGCGCTGAAGCGCATGGTTGTGCTCATACCCGACGCCATTCCCGCGCGGTCCCGTGGCACGCAGGCCATGATGTTTTTCTGGGTGTCGCCATTGAGCAGCCCGGCACCGCCCCCGGTGACCGCTATCGCCAGGGCGAACGGCAGATAACCCCCGACATTCACCGCCCAGGCACTCAGCAGGTTGCCGCATCCCACCAACGTCAGTCCCGTCGCCATCATCGTTGCCGGGGCAAAGCGGCTGGCCAGGCGTGCGCCAATCCGTGGGCAGATCAGCATGGTCATGGCAAACGGCAGCATGCCCAAACCCGAGGCGATCGCGGAGAACCCCAGGCCGTTTTGCAGGTAGAACGGCAGCAACGTCATCATCACCTGGGCGCAGCCGGCGTAGGCGAACATCCCCAGCAGCGCACCGATGAAGCGCGGGTGCTTGAACAACTGCAGGTCCACCATGGGTCGCTGTTGCAAGCGTTCGGCGAGTACAAACAAACCCAACAACGCCGCACCGCCCAGCAGCCGCGCGTAAGTCAGCGGGTTGTCCCAGCCGATGCGATTGGCTTCGATCAGGCCCCAGATCAAACACAGCAAGCTGGCGCTGAAGGTCAGGCTGCCCCAGGGATCAAGCCTGGCGGACTGGGCGTCGCGAGACTCAGGAATCGCGCGCAGCACCAACCCCATCAACACCAGGCCGACCGGCAAATTGAGATAGAAAATCCAGCGCCAGCCCAGGTACTGGGTGATCAAACCGCCGAGGGTTGGCGCGGCGGTCATTGCCACGCCCATGCACGCGCCCCAGAAAGCCCAGGCCTTGGCGCGCTCCACTTCGTCGTGAAACGTATGGCCGATGGACGCCAGGGCCGAGGTCAGCAGCAGCGCCGCACCGACACCTTTGACGGCGCGGGCGATATCCAGGAACAACGCATTCGGCGCCGCGCCGCAACCGATGGACGCGAGGATGAAAATACTCAGGCCCCAGATCAGGGTCTTCTTGCGCCCAAAGCGGTCGGCAATGCTCCCGGCCGGCAATAACAGCGCGGCGAAGGCCAGCATGTAGGCGCTGACCACCCATTCGATATCGGCAAAATTCGCCCCCAGGTCCCGGGCGATGCTCGGCAGGGTCACGGCGACGATATTGGTGTCGAGCACGATCAGCGAACACACCCCGGAGGCAGTCAGCAGCGTGACACGTGGGCTGACCTTGCTCATGGTTGCACCGAAGCCACCGCCGCCAGGGCGATTTCATCATCGTGGGCCGGGGTGTCTGCGCTGATGCCGATGGCGCCCACTACCTGGCCTTCGAGGATGATTGGCTGGGCGCCTTTCATCATCAGCAGACCGGCGGTGACGGCTGCCTGGCGCCCGCCGTTGATGGCATTTTCCAGATCGGCCGACGGCCGTTTGAACAGCGCCGAGGTGCGCGCCTTGCCTTGGGCCAACTCAATCCCGGCGACCACCGGAGCGCCGTCCATGCGCGTGGTGAGGATCGGCCAGCCGCCATCATCGACAATCGCCAGCGCGCAGGGCCAACCTTTTTCAGCGGCCGCTTTACGGGCCTGCGCGGCGATCTGCTGGGCGGTAGCCAGGGTCAGTATTGCCTTGTGAGCAATGGTGGCAGGTGGTTCGGCGGCCATTGCCGAGGGCAGGGCGGCCAGCCCCGCGAGTGCCAGTATCAGGGATTTGACTAACATGGGGGTGCCTCTCTACTGTGAGCGTGCGCCCAGCTTAGTCGCGCCGAGTCCTGGCTTTATTAGGCGTAACAGTGATCTTCATTACCTTTGAGCTAATCCTGCGATGGAAATACGTCATTTCCGCTACTTTCTGGCGGTTGCCCGGCAACGCAATTTCACTCGTGCCGCCGAACAGTTGGGCATCGCCCCGCCGACCCTGAGTCGGCAGATCCAGGACATGGAAGCCGCCCTGGGCACGCGCTTGTTTATCCGCCAGCAGCGCGAAGTCAGCCTCACCGAAGCGGGTGCGGCGCTGTTGATCGAGGCTGAGGCCACGGTGCGGCAGTTCGAATTCGCTCAGCGCAATGCCCAGCGTGCCGGGCGCGGTGAGATAGGTCACATTGAATTGGGGTACGTTGCGTCGGCGGTCTATTCAGGCCTGTTGCAGCGCCAGGTGCAGTCGTTCTGTGGGGACTTCCCTGACGTGAGCCTGAGCGTGCGCGAA
Organism: Pseudomonas sp. AN3A02; assembly: GCF_011765255.1. Taxonomy (NCBI): domain Bacteria; kingdom Pseudomonadati; phylum Pseudomonadota; class Gammaproteobacteria; order Pseudomonadales; family Pseudomonadaceae; genus Pseudomonas; species Pseudomonas sp. AN3A02. The sequence continues at coordinate 1,791,804 of NZ_JAARNI010000001.1, read as the reverse complement.
AGCCCGATGGCGACGTTGCCGGGGCTGGTCGCGGAGGGGCGCTTCGATATTGGCTATATCCGCTCGCCGATGACATTACCCGAGGGCGTCGAGGCGGTGCGCTTGAACAGCGAAGGGTTTGTGTTGGCGTTGCCGCAGGATTCCTGGCTGCTGGGATTAAAGGCGATCAGTTGCGAGCATCTGCAAAACGAGACCTTTATCTTGCCCGAGCAGATCAGCGGCACGCTGCAGGTTGCCGCGCAGGGGGGTTATGCGCCTCGGCTGGGGCCGCAGCCGGGCGGGTTGGTGGCGGTGATTGCATTGGTGTCACTGGGGCAGGGCGTGGCGGTGGTGCCGGAGTCGGTGGTGGGGCATGTGAGCTTGCCGAACGTGGTGTACCGCACGATTGAAGGCAGTGAGGCGTCGTCGTGGTTGTCGCTGATTCACCGGCGTTTTGAAAAGGCCCCGGCGGTGGCGCGGTATATCGAGCAGGTCAGGCAGAGAGCTAAGTTGGAGATCTGATCGCGGCGGGTTGGGTGCTTTGCGGGTTAAGTGTGTTGCTGCCTTCGCGAGCAAGCCCGCTCCCACATTTGACCGAGTTTCCTCTTTGGAATGCGGTCGAATGTGGGAGCGGCTTGCTCGCGAAAGGGCCCTCTCAGACGCTACACCAACCTCGGTTGAACCGAATCCGCCAGCCTTGTCAGTATCAAGCAGCACGACACGGCTCCGGCATCCAGCACACCCAGCGAGCGCTCGCCCAGGCGGCTGGCGCGACCAATTTTTGCCACCAGATCCTTGGTGGAATCCCGCCCCCGCGACGCCGCACTTTTCATCGCGTCCAGCGCCTCACTGAACGACGCCCCCGACCCATGGGTCTGCTCAAACGCCTCCACCGCCGGAATCAAGGTGTCCATCAAACACTTGTCACCCACGCCGGCTTCGGTGATGTCCTGCAACGACGTCAGCCCGCCCCGTAGCAAATGCGCAAAGGTCGCCGCATCAATCTCTTCGCTGCCCCGCACCTCATCCGCCATGCCGATAAACAGGCTGCCATACAGCGGCCCCATGGAGCCGCCGATGCCTTCCATCAGGCTCAGCGTCAACTCGTCCAACGCTTCGGCCAGGGTCAACTGGCGGCCTTCAATGGTACGCCCGCAATGGGCGAACCCCTTGGCCATGTTGATGCCATGGTCGCCATCGCCAATGGCGCCGTCGACTTCGCTCAGGTATTCGCGGTTGGCAACGATCACGCTCACCAGGTCGGCAACGATGGCGCTGCCGTCATGGGTGGAGAAATGCTGGCTCATGGTTTATTCCGCCTGGGTCATGCCGATGGAGCGGCAGGGTTGGTCGATCAGGGTTTTCAGCTCGGCGTCCAGGCCCAGCAAGGTCAGGGTCACGCCCATCATTTCCAGGGAGGTGAAGTAGTTGCCCACGTAGCAGCGGTGAATCTTCAAGCCCCTGGCCTGCAGCTGACGTTCAACCTCGGCGTAGAAAATGTAAAGCTCCATCACCGGCGTCGCACCCAGGCCCGACACCAGCACCACCACGCTGTCATCCTGGCTGAAGTCACGGTCGGCGAGGATCGGCGCGAGCATGCGCGCGGCCATGGCTTCGGCGGATTCGATGGCGATCACTTCGATGCCCGGCTCGCCGTGGTGGCCGATGCCCAATTCCATCTGCCCGTCAGGAATCTGGAAGTTCGGCTTGCCCACCGCCGCGATGGTGCAGGGCGTGAGGCCGATGCCGATGGAGCGGCAGTTGTCGACGGCCTTCTGGGCGACACGAATCACCCCGTCCAGATCGTAATGCTGGGCAGCAGCTGCACCGCCGACCTTCCACATGAAGATCTCGCCTGCCACCCCGCGGCGCTTGGCAATGTCGGCCTTGGGCGCCGAGGCCACGTCGTCGTTGGCGACCACGGTGCGGATCTGCATGTCCTTGCTGGCGGCCATTTTCATTGCCAGCTTCACGTTCATGTTGTCGCCGGCGTAGTTGCCGTACAGGCACGCCACGCCAGCGCCGTGGTCGGCGGCGCGGAAGGCGTCGAAGAAGCTTTTGGCGGTGGGCGAGGAGAAGATTTCGCCGACGGCCACGGCGTCTACCAGGCCGGGGCCGACATAGCCGAGAAAGGCCGGTTCATGCCCGGAACCGCCGCCGGTCACGATGCCCACGCGGCCCTGTGGCGACGGCTTGGCCTTGCCGATCACCCGTGGATTGGTTTCGTATTGGCGCAGCTCGGGGTGCGCGACCAAGATGCCCCGCAGCATGTCCTCGACCACCTGATCCGGATCGTTTATCACTCGATTCATAACGCGGTTTCCTGTTTTTGTTTTGATCAACTGTAGGAGCGAGCTTGCTCGCGAAAAACCAGAGAGCGCCGCGTTGATTCAGGACGCGAGCATTATCGTTAACGACTTTCGCGAGCAAGCTCGCTCCTACAGTAAAAGCGGTTTTGGCGTGTTTCAGGGTTCCAGCACGACTTTAAGCGACTTGTCCCCGCGTTCCATCACCGCAAACGCTTCCTTGAAGTCCGCCAGGGCAAATTTGTGGGTCACCACGTCGCGCATGTCGATCTTGCGGTTACCGATAAAGTCGATGGCGCGCGGGTACATGTACGGTCCGAGGTGTGAGCCCAGCACGTCCAGTTCCTTGCGGTCGCCGATGATCGACCAGTCCACCGTGGCCTCGTCGTTGAACACGCTGAACTCCACAAAGCGCCCCAGCTTGCGCAGCATCGCCAGGCCCTGGTTCACCGCCTTGTGGTGCCCGGTGGCTTCGATGTAAATGTCGCAACCGTAGCCATCGGTGATTTCGCGAATCTTCGCCATCACGTCCACTTCGGCCGGGTTCCACACTTCATCCGCACCCATGCGCAGGGCGAGGGCGGCGCGCTCGGGTTTCATGTCGAGCACGATGAGTTTTTTCGGGTTGCGCATGCGCACCGCGCCGATGATCCCCAGGCCCAACGTACCGGCGCCGGCCACCACCACGATGTCGTCGAAATCCACATTGGCTCGCTCCGCTGCGTGCAGCGAGCAGGCCAGCGGTTCGATCAGGATGGCTTCGTCCGGGGCAATCGAGTCCGGGACTTTGTGGATGATGCCTTCCTTGGTGAAGATCATGTACTGGGCCATGGCGCCCTGGACGTTGTTCTGGAAACCGTACAAGTCGTGTTTCTGGCACATCCAGTACTGGCCGTGGTTGCAGAAGCGGCAGCCCCAGCACGGCACGATCTGTTCGGAAATCACCCGGTCGCCGACCTTCACTCCACGCTTTTCCGCGCCTGGGCCAAGGGCAACCACGCGGCACACGAATTCGTGGCCGGGAATCATCGGCGGCTTCACATAGCGCGGCTGCTCGGCGTCACCCCAGAACGACGGCGCGCCGCGATAGGTCTTGATGTCGCCCATGCAAATGCCGCACAGCTCGACCTTGGTCAGGATCTCGTCGGGGCCGGGCGTCGGTACATCGACGGTCTCCAGGCGATAGTCTTCGGGGCCATGGCAGACCACGGCCTGCATGGTTTTCGGAATGACGGGTGACAGTTGCTCGGGCGTGCGTTCGGTAACGGTAGACATGACGATAAACCTCACGACAAAAGATGAATTACTGGATGCTGTAGCCGCCGTCGATCACCACGTTCTCGCCGGTGATCATTTGTGCGGCGTCGCTGAGCAGGTACAACGCCAGCCCGGCGATTTCTTCCGGCTGGGCAAAGCGGCCCGCCGGGATCTGCAATTTGGCCCGTTCCCCCAGCTCGCCGGCCCAGGCCTTTTTGCCCAGGGCGGTTTCGACGATGGTCGGGGAGATGGCGTTGACGTTGATGTGGGGCGCCCATTCCATGGCCAATACCTTGGTCATGCCGACCACGGCGGCCTTGCTGGCGCAGTACGCGACGTGACGGTCCAGGCCGATCACTGCCGCTTGGGAGGCGAGGTTGACGATGCGCCCGCTGCCCTGGGCCAGCATGTGTTTGGCGCAGGCCTGGGCCACGAAGAAGCTCGCCTTGAGGTTGATGTCGAGGGTGGTGTCCCAGGCGTTTTCGCTGACGTCCAGGGCCTTGTCCAGCAGCGCGACGCCGGCGCTGTTGACCAGGTAATCCAAGCGTTTGAAGTGATCGAATACGTAGTCGACGGTGCTGTGCACCTGGTCGAGTTGGCGCAGGTCCACGGCGATGCCGATGTTCCCGGCACCGAGGCTGGCGGCGACTTCGACCACGGCCGGGTCGCGGTCGAGCAGGGCCACCCGCGCGCCGCGTTCCACCAGCAGGCTGGCACAAGCCAGACCGATCCCGGCGGCCCCGCCGGTGATCACGGCGCAGCGGCCGGTGAGGTCGAAGGCTTGATTCCAGAATCCAGACATGAACATGACTCCATTTTTCAGATCGGTGGAGATCCAATGTGGGAGCGGGCTTGCTCGCGAAAGCGGTGTATCAGGTGGCACATCTGTTGAAGGATCCACCGCTTTCGCGAGCAAGCCCGCTCCCACACTTGACCGGGTTTCAAGTCAAAACTTACTTCGTACCGCTCACCTGCTGGTACAGCGCATCCGCATTCGCATTGGTCACCGGCACCCACGGCAGGATGTAGTTCTTGGCGGTGCCGTCACCCCATTTCACGTCTTTGCCGTAGCGTTCCCAGATCACCGACTGCGGCTTGTAATCCTTGCCGGCCAGCGCCCGCAGCGCCACATCCAGCGCGCCTTGAGACTGGGCCTGGGCGTCTTGCAGGAAGGTGGTCACCTCATCTTTCTTCGCCGCCTGGATCGCATCCGGCATGCCGTCGATGGAGGTCACCGGTACGTCCTTGGACGACAACCCATGGGACTTCAGCGCCTGTACTGCACCGAGGGCCATGTCATCGTTCTGTGCAATCACCCCGTTGATGCCTTTGGGGTGGGCGTTCAGCCAGTCTTCAGTCAGGGCCAGGGCCTGGGCGCGGTCCCAGTTGGCGGTTTTCTTCTCGATGATCTTGATGTCCGGGTGCTTGCCCAGCACTTCCATCTCGCCCTTTTCCCGGTCGATCTGTGCCGACTGGCCAATCGGGCCCTGGATGATCACGACGTTGCCTTTGCCCTTGAGTTTGTCGACCATGGCCTGGGCCTGGAGCCGGCCGCCTTCCACGTCGTCGTTGCCGACATAAGGTACGTTGGCGTCCGCCACCTTGGTGTTGGAGGCAATCACCACCACGTCATTGCTCATGGCGGCCTTCACGGTGCCGACGCCGGCCTTGGTGTCGATCGGTACAAACAGGATCGCGTCGTAGTGCTGGGTCACCATGTTTTCAATCTGGTTGTTCTGGGTCAGGGCGTCGTAGTTGCCGTCGAACACGGTCAGTTGCACGGTGCCGTCTTTGACGGCCGGGTGTTCCTTCAACTCGCGTACCCAGTTCTGCATGAACTGGCCTTTGAGGCCGTACACTGCGGCGCCGATCTTGTAGGTCTTGCCATCGGCAGCCAGGGCAATGCTGCTGGCGAGCAGGGAGAGTGCCGCGACGGCGGCCAGGGAAATACCAACTTTCATGATGAGAACTCCGCTTATTGTTGTAGGTCGTTCAGTTCGGTTTCGAGGAAAAGCGACTAGCGTTTTTTCTTGCGCCACACATCAATCAATACTGCGAACACGATGATCAGGCCCTTGGCGACCTGCTGGTAATAGGACGACACGCCGAGCAGGTTCAGGCCGTTGTTGATCACACCGATCAGCAACGCGCCAAACAGCGTGCCGACAATCGTGCCGGTGCCACCCGACAGGCTGGTGCCGCCGATCACCACGGCGGCAATCGCGTCCAGCTCATAAGACGTACCGGCCTGGGGCAGGGCGGAGGTGGTGCGTGCCGACAGCACCACGCCGGCCAACCCGGCGAGCAACCCCGAGACCACATACACCGAAAACATCACCTTGCGCACGCCGATCCCGGAGGTGCGCGCGCTCTTCTCGTTGCCGCCCACCGCGTACACATAACGGCCGTAGGTGGTGTAGCGCAGCACCATCCAGAAGATCAGCGCGACCACGGCGAAGATCACGATGGGCACGCCAATCGGGCCGATCTTGCCGATGCCCAGCGCCAGGTACGCGTCGGGCAGGTCGGTGATCGGGCTGCCGTCGTTGAGGATGAAGGTCATGCCCCGGGCAATGCTCAACATGCCCAAGGTCGCGACAAAGGGCGGGATCGACAGGTTGGCGACCATAAAGCCGTTCACCACCCCGAGCATCGCCCCGGCGAACATCCCGGCGCTGACCGCCGCCAGCACGCCATAACCCTGGGTCGCGACCATGGCGCTGCACAAGCCGGCAAACGCCAGGATCGAGCCCACCGACAGGTCGATGCCCTTGGTCAGGATCACGTAGGTCATGCCCACGGCGAGGATCCCGTTGATCGAGGTCTGGCGCAGGATGTCCATCCAGTTGCGCCAGGTCATGAAGTATTCGCTGGCGAAGGCCATCACCAGGCACAGCAGGATAAACACCAGCGGCAGGCCGAAGCGGTCGAGGGACAAGCGCAGGCGACTGCGAGGTGCGGTCGTGATGGGGGCGGCTGCAGGTGTAGAAAGTGATTTGGCATTCATGAGGCAAGACTCAACAAGGCTTCCTGGGAAAGGGCGGTATCGCTGCTGATGGTCACCAGCCTTCCGCCTTTGAACACGGCAATACGGTCACTCAGATGGAGCAATTCCGGGGCTTCGGACGACACCACAATCGCCGCACCACCGGCGCGCACGAACTGGTCCAGCAGGTGATAGATCTCCTGCTTCGCGCCTTCGTCGATGCCCCGGGTCGGCTCGTCGCACAGCAGGCAGATCGGCTGGGTCGACAGGCATTTGGCGAGCACCACTTTTTGCTGGTTGCCACCGCTCATGGATTCCACTGGCAGGTCCAGGGAGGTGGTCTTGATCTGCAGGCGCTTGACCATGTCCTGGGCCAGCTGGTTTTCCTTGCGCGCATTGATCAGCGACCAGCTCGACAGCTGCTTGTACGCCGACAATGCGATGTTCGAGAGGATGCTGCTGCTGAGCACCAGGCCGCTGTCTTTGCGGTCTTCGGTGACCAGCGACATGCCGGCCAGGATCGTTGCCTTGGGCAGCCCGATGGGCATCGGTTTGCCTTGCAGGGTCACGCTGCCGGAGTCCGGGGTGGTGAGGCCGTAGATGCAGTTGAGGAATTCACTGCGGCCCGATCCCATCAGCCCATAGATGCCGAGAATTTCGCCCTGGCGCAGTTGCAGGCTGATGTCCTGGAACTCGCCGGCGCGGCTCAGGCTGTCGACATCCAGGCAGCATTCAGCGGCGCATTCGCGGCCGACCTTGTGGTCGATGCGGACGAGTTCCTGGCCCACGATGCCGCGTACCAGGTGGGCGCGGTCGATATCGGCCATGCGCCCGGTCTCAACGAAAGCGCCGTCGCGAAAGATGCTGTAGTCGTCGGCGATCTGCGCCAGTTCACTGAGGCGATGCGACACATAGATGATGCCGGCACCACGGGCGGTAAGGCGGCGGATTGCCTTGAACAGGGTTTCGGCCTCGCGCTCACCGATGGCCGAGGTGGGCTCGTCCATGATCATCACCTGGCAGTCGTGGCTGAACGCCTTGGCGATCTCCACCAGTTGGATCTGCGCCACGCTCAGGCGATGCATGGGGCTGGTGGCGTCGACGTCGAACTCCAGGCCTTCCAGCAGCTCGCGAGTGCGCCGGTTGAGTAGCTTGCTGTCGACGATGCAGCCGGCGCGGCGCGGTTCGCGGCCCAGCCAGATGTTTTCGGCGACGGTCATGTAGGGGATGGGTTCCAGCTCCTGGGTGATCATCGCGATCCCCGCCGCCAATGCTTCGCTGGGCCGGTTGAACTGAACGGGTGAACCGTTGAGCAGGATGGTCCCGGCGTCACGCTGGGTGATGCCCATCAGGATGCTCAGGAAAGTCGATTTGCCTGCGCCATTGCCGCCGCACAGAGCGTGGACGCTGCCGGCCCGCAGAGAGAGGCGCCCCTCACGCAGGGCAGGGATCCCGGCGTAAGCCTTGGCGACGTGTTCAGCCTGGAGCAGTAATGGCGTGGCCATCGGCGTGTCCTCGTGCTGTGAATTCTTATTAGGTCGCACAGTCATGTTTCGCTGTGAGCATATGTGTATCAAATGAAATTCTGATCAGTCAATCTCTTTCACTGAAAAGTTGTAAATGCGTGGTTTTGCGCAAACTGTGCCGATTTAGAGGGCTTTGACTGTAGGGTCAGCTAAATCCTACTTGACAGGGCGCCTGGAATGCCCGAGAAATGACTGATCGGAATTTCATTGAGTGATCATATGATCATTCGAAAGTACCCAAAACGGCAGCGGAGCCAAACGCCATGAACACACCTTTCCCGGTGGCTATCGGATGCGATGAAGCGGGTTATGAGCTCAAAGAACTGTTGAAGCGCCATATCGAGGCGCTGGGTTACCCGGTGACCGACTTCGGCACCCACTCCACGGCCCCGGTGTTGTACCCGGACATCGCCCTGGCGGTGGCCACGGCGATCAACGCCGGTGAGCAGCGGCTGGGGGTACTGGTGTGCGGCACCGGTATCGGCATGGCCATTTCGGCCAACAAAGTCCTGGGGATTCGTGCGGCCCAGGCCCACGACACCTATTCGGCGGAGCGGGCGCGCAAGAGCAACGATGCGCAGATCCTGTCCATCGGTGCACGGGTAATCGGCGCGGAACTGGCCAAGAGCATCGTCAAGTCGTTCCTGGAGTCGGAGTTCGAAGCTGCGCGTTCCGGGGCCAAGGTCGACCGCATCAACGCGATCGAGCGCGACGGGCATCAGTAGTGGACGGAACGGGGCAAGAGTCGGGAGAATGCGCCTTTGACACCGAAACGGAAGCCCGTGCCCATGAGTGACAGTACCCAGCGCATCGCCAGCGACATCGACCTGATGACCGAAGTGGCGATGCTCTATTACCTTGAGAACGTCACTCAGGAAGCCATCGCCAAGCGCTTCGACCTGTCCCGGGCAAAAGTCAGCCGCCTGCTCAAACGCGCACGGGATGAAGGCATTGTCGAGGTGCGGGTGTTGCAGCATCCGGCGATGAACAACGAATTGGAACAGGCACTGGTGGAACGTTTCCAGCTGGACCGCGCCTTGATCGCGGTGGACCACAGCGACCCCGACACCCAGCGTTCGGCGGTTGCGAGCCTGGTGGCCAACTACCTGAACAAAACCCTCAGCGACGGCATGATCGTTGCGGTCGGCATGGGCCGTAACGTTGGCGCAGTGGCCGATAACGTGTTCCTGCCGGTGACCCGCAATTGCACGTTTGTGTGCGCCATTGGCGGTTCGCTCAAGGCGGGCGAATACATGAACCCCGACCACATCTGCCGGCGCCTGGCCCTGCGTTTTGGCGGCGAAAGTGAAAGCTTGTACGCCCCGGCGCTGGTGGCTAATCCGGAACTGCGCGGCGTACTGATCAGCAACGATACCGTGCGTTCCACCCTTGACCGTGCTCGCCGTGCCGACATGGCACTGATCGGCATCGGTGACATGAGTGAAAACAGCAACATGGTGCGCATGGGGTGGTTTTCACCTCAGGAAATCGCCCAGGCGCGGTTGTCCGGCACGGTGGGGGACATGATGGGGTATGACTTTATCGACATTCATGGCCAGCCGGCGGTCAACGCGATTCAAGGGCGGGTGATTGGGTTGACGGTGCAGGAGCTGTTCCGGATTCCGGATGTGGTGGCGATTGCCAGTGAAAATACCAAGGCGGCGGCGACGCTTGGTGCGTTGCGCTCGGGGGTGATCAATACGCTGGCGACCACGGTGACCAATGCTCATACCATCCTGGCGCTGGATGATGCGACGCGCAAAGGCTGACCTGGGCGATAGGTCACGTTTTTTGGATTGGGTGTATATCCGTTATTTTTGTTATGGCTGAAATGGGTTCCGCTCTTACAGCGGCTCACTTTTGAACAGCGCAAAAGTAAGCAAAACGCTCTTGCCCCACCACTCGGCACCTCGCTTGGGCTCGGTGTGCCCTCACTCCGGCTTTGGACCGTGGGCCGCCGCGATGGGCCATCCTTGGCCCAGCACGGCTAACCCGGCGTCCTGCCGGGTTACCCACGCTCCAAAGCCTGCGTTCGGCCAGCGTGGTTTAACGGGGCGCCTAAGATCAAGATCAAAAGCAAATCAAGAGCACAGCGGCCTACAGGCCGGCTTGAGTGTGGTGAAGCAACAGCCAAATCAAAAGCTCAAGCGGGCACGGTCCAAATGTGGGAGCGGGCTTGCTCGCGAAGGTCGTTAACGATGACGCGGGCATCCTGAATGAACGCGGCGCCCTCAGGTTTTTCGCGAGCAAGCCCGCTCCTACAGGAAAGCAGCTCTGCTTTCGCTCTTAACACTCAAGCCGGCCGGTAGGCCGCTGTGCTCTTGCTTTTGATTTTGATCTGACTGCCCCATTCAGCCCGAGGCCGAACGCAGGTATTGCGGAGCGGGTAAACCGGCAGGACGCCGGTTTAGCCGCGCCGGGCCATGGATGGCCCGTCGCGGCGGCCCGCGGAGTAATGCCGGAGTGAGGGAACACCGAGCCTAGGCGAGGTGCCGACAGGCGGGGCAGAGCGTTTTGGTTACTTTGCCGCTTTTGCAAAGTGACTCGCTGTAAGAGCGAAACCATAGGTGGCCGTTACCTAAATAACGGATATGTACCCAGCCCAGCCAGCCCAGCCCAGCCAGCCCCAACCCCCAAATGGCAACTGAACCGTCAAGGCTTCCAAACCTGCACATCCTGCGCATCCACCGCCTTGGGCAACAACCCCGCCTTGAAGAACGCATCGGCAATCTTCTGCTGTTCACCCAGTTGATCCAGCGCCACCGGCTGCACCTCATAACTACGATGAGCATTGGCAGCCTCGACAGTTTCCACATCCAGATTGCCCCACAACGGACCCAATACTTTCGCGGCATCACCCGGGTGGCTTTTCACCCACTCGCCAGCCTGGTGCAATTGTTCGTAAACCACTTTCAACACCTCGGGATGCGCCTTGGCGTAAGGCGTACCCGTCAGGTAATAACGCTTGTAGCTGGCAAGCCCGGTACCGTCCGCAAGGGTCCGGGTCGGCAGTTGGCGCTGCACGCTGGTGAGGAAGGGTTCCCAGGTGACCCACGCATCAACCTTGTTGTTTTCAAAAGCCGCGCGACCATCGGCAGGCGTCAGGTACGCCGGCTCGATATCGGAAAAGGCCAGGCCCGCCTTGTTCAGGGCGGCGATGAGCAGGTAGTGAGTGCCGGCAGCCTTGGTCACGGCGATTTTCTTGCCTTTCAAATCCGCCAGTTGCTGGATCGGCGAATCCTTACGCACCACAATCGCCTGGGCTTGGGGCGAGGGCGCTTCCTGGGCGAAGTAGGTGAGCTTGGCCTGAGCGGCCTGGGCGAAGATCGGCACGGTGTCGGCCACGTCGGCACTGATGTCGACGTTGCCGACGTTCAGCGCTTCCAGCAGTGGCAGGCCACTGGGGAACTCGTGCCAGGTGACGTCGATGCCATCGGCTTTGAGAGCTTTTTCCAGGGTGCCCTGGGTTTTCAGCAAGGTGATCAGGGTCGAGGATTTCTGGTAACCGATGCGCACGGTTTCCTGGGCCTGAGCGCTCAGGGCGGTGCAGAGGCCCAGCGTGGCCAGGCCAGTGATGAAAAGACGATGGAGCGAAAACAGGGGCATGGCGTGCTCGACTCTTAATGGATTAAGGTCAGCTTATTGTTCTAAAAATTATTCGATAAATAATTTTTCGGTCTTAGCTTAGGGCTTTATCGGATGCGCCGTTCGCGGCCTTTCAGCGTCAGGATGAAGGAGGGCGGTATGCAGTTGTATGTTGTTCGTCACGGCGAAACTCAAGCCAATGCCGAGGGGCGTTACCAGGGCTCGCTGGACATTGATCTCAACGAACGTGGCGTGCTCCAGGCGCAGGAGTTGCGGGAAAAATTGCCGGCGCAGATCGACGCTGTCATCGTCTCGCCGCTGTGCAGGGCCCAGCAAACGGCGGCCATTGTGTTTGCGGATGATGGGCTGCAACTGCATACGCTGGATGCGTTTCGCGAGCGCGGCGTGGGGGTATTTGAGGGACTGACCCAGGCGGAGGCGGCGCAGCATTATCCCGACCTTTGGGCGCAGAATATTACCCGGCAATGGGAGCGGGCGCCCACGGACGGTGAGTCAATCTCGCAGTTCGTCGAGCGTATCCGGGGCGGATTGAATCAGTTGCTGGTGAACCATGGGCAACAGGTGGTGGTGCTGGTTGCCCATGGGGTTGTCGCCAAGGCGATTCGCGCATTGGTTCGCGATGATTTCTCAGACTTCTTCGAATGGCAGTTGCGCAATGGCGAAGTGCTGAGTCTCAACATCGACACAGAGCCCAATGTGGTGAGGGAGCTTGCGCCCGTTGGGGTGCGAAGCGCCCCCAGGTAGGCCGCGGCGGTCCTTCAGGATGAGTCGGTCAATGCTTTTGGGTTTGCTGCGCAACCCAGCGGGAGCAAGCTCCCTCGCCACAGGGTTTGTGTGAATCATGTCTACAGGGGAACGCTCAACGCCTGCGCAAAAGCCTGGGGCGGAGGGCTTTCCGGCCAGGTCGGAACGCCCTCCGCCAGCGTCACCCACGGCTGCTTGTGCCGCAGCCAAATATGCGCCACCGGCTGCACGGACGGGCTCTCATCCAGTGTCCCGACCCGCAGCACAACCAACCCCGGCGCGGCCGTCGTGGTGTTGCAGATCCGCGTATGGCACACCCCGCACAACCGATGCTCCGAACGTTGCCCGTCAACGTCATAGGCATATTCCGTCAGCGAACCTTCAACCCGCAGCGCATCCGCCGGCAACAGCGCATGCAGGGCAAACGCGCTACCGCTCCAGGTCTGGCAGTGGCGGCAATGGCAGGCATACACCGCCAGCGGCGCGTCGGTATCGAGGGTGTAGGTCACGCTGGCGCAGCGACATTGGCCGGTGAGTGTCATCAAAAACGATCCTGTGCAAAGTGAGGGCGAAAGCCCCATCGGTTATGCTCGCCAGCATGCCGCAGCCCCCGAACAAAGAACATCCGCCAAAACTGCCCAGCGGCTCACAGGAAATGTATGAACGCCCCGCAACTCCAATGGGAAACCCAGCGCGCCTTGCTCGCCGTGTTGCGCACCGGCAGCCTGTCGGGCGCAGCCCGTTTGCTGGGGATCGCCCAGGCCACCGCGCGGCGACGGATCGAGGCCCTGGAGCAGAGCGTCGGGGTCAGCCTGTTTATCCGCTCACCCGCCGGGCTATTGCCCACCGACACGGCCAAGGACCTGATCAGCCATGTTGAAGCGATGGCTGTTGCCGCCAACGCCTTTAACCGCGCAGCCTCGGCCGACACGGCGCTCGCCGGCGGCACGGTGCGGCTCACCAGTGGCAAGCTGCTGGGCGTTGAAGTGCTGCCGCCCATGTTGCGCAGCCTGCGCCGTGATCATCCGCAATTGGCCATCGAGCTGAGCGTATCCAATCGACTGCAGGCGCTTGCCCGGCAAGAGGCCGACGTCGCCGTACGCATCAGTCGCCCGGTCGAATCCACCGTGGTCGCGCGCAAGGTCGGCGACCTGCAAGTCGGGTTGTACGCTGCGCCAGAATTGCTCGCAGAGCAGGGCACGCCCGACACCGTTGCGCAATTGCACGGCTACTCGCTGATCGGGCCAGACCGCAACTTGCTGGAGATCGAATTCCTGGGTGAGCGCGGTTTCGACTGTTCGGCGCCCAGTACGGTGATTCGCACCGACGATCACCTCGCGCAGTTGGCCGCGTTGCGTGCGGGGCTGGGGATCGGCGTGTGTTCAGCCCAGGTGGCACAACGTCACGGACTGGTGCGGGTGTTGCCCGCGCAGGTGGATTTCAAGGTTGACGTGTGGATCGCCATGCATCAGGACATGCGCAAGGTCCCGCGCATCGCCGTGGTGTTCGATGGGTTGGGCGCGGCCCTGACGGATTTCCTTCACCCGCGATAACGCAACGCGTCCACCAACAGCGCAAACGCCGGCGAGGCCTGGCGGCGGCTGGGGTAGTACAGGTGAAAGCCGGAAAACGGCGCACACCATTCATCCAGCACCTGCACCAGTCGCCCGTCCGCCAGATAAGGCGCCACCAAGTCGGCAGGCACGTAACTCAAGCCCAAGCCATCGACCGCTGCCTTGAGCAATGGGTACACGCCATTGAACGTCACCTGGCCAGACACCCGCACATTCAGGCTTTCGTCGCCTTTCTTGAATTCCCACACATACAGGCCGCCATTGGTGGGCAAGCGCAAGTTGTTGCAGGCGTGATCGGTCAGGTCCCGAGGCGTGCGGGGGATCGCGCGCTGGGCGAAATAGGCCGGTGAGCCCACCACCAGCATGCGCATGTCGGGGCTGATGCGCGTGGCAATCATGCCTTGGGCCACGTCTTCCCCAAGGCGCACGCCGGCGTCGAAACCCTGGGCGGCGATGTCGACAAAACTGTAGTCGCAACACACCTCCACCGAGATATCCGGGTACTGCGCCAGGAACGGTTTCAACACCGGCCACAGGATGAATTCCAGCGCGTGGTCCATGGCGTTGATGCGAATGGCGCCGGACGGCCGGTCGCGCAAATTACTCAGGCCTTCAAGGCCCACCTGGATTTCATCGAAATGCGGCCCGACCGTATCGATCAAGTGCTGCCCGGCCTCGGTGGGCGACACGCTGCGGGTGGTGCGGGTCAGCAGGCGCAACCCCAGTCGCGCCTCCAGGGCGCGGATGGTATGGCTCAGCGCCGATTGGGAAACCCCGAGCTTGGCCGCCGCCTTGGTAAAGCTGCGCTCCCGGGCTACCGCGAGAAAGGCGAGCAGGTCGTTGGCGTTTTCCCTGAGCATTGATGAGTCACCCTCATAAGTATTTTCAGATTCTAGCGGCTAATTATCACAATTCGTAACTGTTAGATTGGATTCAGTCCCCTTACCCGGAGAATGACCATGCGCAAACGCACACTCGGTAACAGCCAACTCGAAGTCTCGGCCCTGGGGCTCGGTTGCATGGGCATGAGCTTTGGCTACGGCCCTGCGGCCGATAAGAAGCAGATGATTGCCTTGCTGCGCAACGCGGTCGAGCAAGGCGTGACCTTCTTCGATACCGCTGAAGTCTATGGCCCGTTCATCAACGAAGAACTGCTGGGCGAAGCCCTGTCGCCGCTGCGTGAGCAGGTTGTGATCGCCACCAAGTTCGGCTTCGCCCTGGACCCGTCCGGCAACGGCAAATGGTCTGGTCTCGACAGCCGCCCCGAACATATCCGCCAGGTAGCTGAAGCCTCTCTGAAGCGCCTGAAGACGGATGTTATCGACCTGTTTTATCAGCATCGGGTTGATCCGAATGTACCGATCGAAGAGGTGGCCGGTGCCGTGAAGGATTTGATTCAGGAGGGCAAGGTCAAGCATTTCGGTTTGTCTGAAGCCGGTGCCTCGACCATCCGCCGCGCCCATGCCGTTCAACCGGTGGCCGCACTGCAAAGTGAGTACTCCCTGTGGTGGCGCAAGCCGGAGGCGGAGGTGCTGCCGCTGCTGGAGGAACTGGGCATTGGGCTGGTGCCCTACAGCCCGTTGGGCAAAGGCTTCCTGACAGGCAAGTTCGACAGCCAGAGCACCTTTGACAGCTCGGACTTTCGCAGCAATTTGCCGAGGTTCACGCCCGAAGCCTTGCAGGCCAACCAGGCCCTGGTGGAGTTGCTGCGTCAGGTTGCCCAGCGAAAAAATGCCACGCCCTCGCAGATAGCACTCGCCTGGCTGCTGGCCCAAAAGCCATGGATCGTACCGATTCCAGGCACCACCAAAACCTCGCGCCTGACGGAAAACCTGGGGGCGGTCGAAGTGCAGCTCAGTGCGACAGAACTCACTGAGCTGGATGCTGCCGCCGCGAATATCGCCGTGCACGGCGACCGCTATCCCGAAGCCCTGGAAAGGATGACCGGCCTATGAAAACCAGCTTCGCCGCCACCGCGCTTTCATTGTCATTACTGGCACTCGATTCACAGGCACAGGAGACACCCATGCTGACCATCACGCCCAACGGTTCCCAGCCTTCAGCAAAAGGCCCGGCGGATTATTTCACCGGCACCGTACGCGTCGACTCACCTTTCAAGGGCACCGACGCGGCGCGCGTCACCGGGGCTTTCGTTACCTTTGAGCCGGGCGCACGCACCGCTTGGCACACTCACCCTTTGGGGCAGACATTGATCGTGACCGCAGGCCTGGGCCAGGTCCAGGAATGGGGCCAGCCGGTGCGGGCAATCCGCCCCGGCGACACGGTATGGATTGCGCCAGGGGTCAAGCATTGGCATGGCGCGACGGCGAACACCGCCATGACCCATATCGCGATTAGCGAAATGCTCGACGGCAAGGTGGTGGACTGGATGGAACAGGTCAGCGACTCACAGTACGCGGCGCAGTAATCCGCTTCACCGCCGCAACTGCGGCTCGCCTTCAATACAACTCACCAAAAACTCCATCACCACCTTCACCGAAGGCGAGCGGCGCATATCCGGATACACCGTCAGCCAGATATCGCGAACCGGGCCTTCGGTATTCGTTGCCAGGCGCACCAATGCCGCGTCGTGATCACCCACCAGCGTGGGCAATACCACCGCACCCACTTGGGCCCGGGCGGCCATTTGCTGGGTGATCAGGTCGCTGGCGGCGAAGGCAATCGTGCGGTTGCCGCTTACCTGATGCATCCACGCCTGTTGGGGCAGGTGGTCGCGGGTGGCGTCATAGGCAATGAACGTCCACTGTTCAGCGGGTAACTGCTTGAGCTCGGGCGTGGCATAGAGCCCGAAGCGCACGGCGCCGACCTTTCTGCGTACCAGCGCTTCCTCATCGGGACGCACCGTGCGCAGGGCAATGTCGGCTTCGCCTTTGTCGAGGGCGGCGAGCGTTGTCGAGGACATCAACACGATATTCAGCTTGGGATACTGCGCTCTGAAGCGTGCGACATGGGGCGCGATGCAGTGGATGGCTATCGACGGCGGGCAACTGACACGCACGGTGCCGGCCACTTCGATCGAGGCCACGCGGGACAGGCGCATCACTTCGGTGGCCATGTCGCCCATGCCTGCCGCCAATTTCGCCAGTGCCCGGCCTTCCTCGGTGAGCGGCCGGCTGCGGGGCAGGCGGTCTACCAGTTTGACGCCGAGGGCTTTTTCCAGGGCATCGACGCGGCGGCCAACGGTGGCATGTTCCACCTGCAGCTCGCGGGCGGCAGCCGACAGTGACTGGGTGCGCGCCAGCACGGTGAAGAAATACAGATCCTGCCAGTCGAACATCGGGTTATTTCCGCACGGAGGGTGGGAGGTATTGGGGAATTCTCGTACAGAGTACTGCCTTTTACCATGGCGCATTCCCAACGCAAACGGAGTTGTCCCGCGATGAAAGCCCTCACCCTTGAAACCTACGGCGGCCCTGAGGTCGTTCAACTGCGCCTTGATGTGCCCAAACCCCAAGTGACCGCCGGCCATGTATTGGTCAAGGTGGCCTGCGCCGGGATCAATTTCATGGATGTGCACACCCGCCAGGGCAAGTACGCCAAATCGGTGACCTACCCGGTACGGCTGCCGTGCACTCTGGGTATGGAAGGGGCGGGTGTGGTGGTGGCGGTGGGCGAGGGCGTGAGCCATTTGGCTCCGGGTGATCGGGTGGCTTGGTGCATTGCCTGGGGCGCGTTTGCTGAATACGCCAGCGTTCCCGCCGCGCGGGTGGCGCAAATTCCCAATGCGATCGGCTTCGATCAAGCGGCTGCGGCGATGTTCCAGGGCTGCACGGCTCACTACCTGATTGAAGATGTCGCGCGGTTGCAGGCGGGCAACCGCTGCTTGATCCACGCGGCTTCCGGCAGCATCGGCCAGTTGCTGGTGCAAATGGCCCACCGGCTCGGCGCCACGGTGTTCACCACCGGCAGCAGCGCCGAAAAGTGCGCGATTGCGCTGCAGCGTGGCGCCGATCAGGCCTGGCAATACGACGGGTTTTCCGAGCGGGTGTTGGAGGCAACGCAGGGACAGGGCGTGGATGTGGTGTTCGATTCGGTGGGCAAGGCCACCTTGCGCGAGAGCTTCAGGGCGTGCCGCACGCGAGGGTTGATCGTCAATTACGGCAATGTCTCGGGTTCGATCACTGATCTGGACCCGATGGAGTTGGGGGAAGCCGGTTCATTGTTCCTGACGCGCCCGCGTCTGAACGACCACATGGCCGATGGCCCGACAGTGCAACGGCGTGCCAATGCGGTGTTCGCGGCGATGCTCGAAGGTTCGCTGGCAGTGGATATCGAAGGGCATTACGCGCTGGAAGACGTGCAGCAGGTGCACGCGCGGATTGAGGCACGGCAGCAGATTGGCAAGGCGGTGGTGTGGCTGGATTGTGAACTTCACTAATGGCGAGAGGGCATGTGTGGCGAGGGAGCTTGCTCCCGCTGGGCTGCGAAGCGGCCCCACAACCTGCCAACGGGGGTCTTCCTGGAGAAGCGCGGTGAGTTCATTGGGGCTGCTGCGCAGCCCAGCGGGAGCAAGCTCCCTCGCCACAGTGGTCGTGGCGCTTGTGAGGATCAGTTAATAGCAGGCGAAAAAAAGCCGGCTGATCAGGCCGGCTGGGGGTGAACCGCGAACGACAGGGGTTATGCGCGGTTTTCCATCAGGCGGTCTGCACCACCTTCAGCTACACGGTTTTCTTGAAGACGGTCTGCACCACCTTCGGCTACGCGGTTTTCTTGAAGACGGTCTGCACCACCTTCAGCTACACGGTTTTCTTGAAGACGGTCTGCACCACCTTCGGCTACGCGGTTTTCTTGAAGACGATCAGCACCACCTTCAGCAACGCGACGTTCCAGCATACGGTCAGAACCGCCCTCAGCCACGCGGCTGTCCATCAAGCGATCCGCGCCGCCTTCAGCGACGGCAGGTTGGGTAAAGGCGCTTACAGCAAGTACCGAGAAAGCGAGGCTGAGCAAGAGTTGGCGTTTCATGAGGGTGTGCTCCGGGATGTCATTGGTTGGTATGGATGTGATGTTACGCGGTGGATTTTTTTAGAGAACTTCATTGGGCTGATGGTGACTATCGACGCCAGCGATGGCCCGTTTTCGCGGGCCATCGCGCCGACTATCACGGCATTTCAGGCAGTTCCTGAGGGCGCAGGTCGAACACCAGCACCTCGGCGTCCTCGCCATGGCTCAGGTGAATTTCCCGCTCATCGCGCACTCGGGCGCCGTCGCCTTCGTGCAAGCGTTGGCCGTTGACTTCAACGCTGCCCCGCGCCACATGGATGTAGGCGTAGCGCTCCGGAGCCAGTGGCAGGCTGGCGGTTTCAAAGCCGTTGAATAGCCCGGCATACACCCGCGCATCCTGGCGCACGCCGAGGGAGCCGTCGGTGCCTTCCGGCGAGATGATCAACTGCAACCGGCCGCGTTTTTGCGCCTCGGTGAAGTGCTCCTGCTGATAGCGCGGTTCGGCGCCCGCCACCTGCGGCACGATCCAGATTTGCAGGAAGTGCACGCCCTGGGTGTGGCTGTGGTTGAACTCGCTGTGGGCCACGCCGCTGCCGGCGCTCATCAGTTGCACATCGCCGGGGCGAATCACCGAACCAGTGCCCAAGGTGTCCTTGTGTTCCAGGGCACCTTCGAGCACATAGGAGAAAATCTCCATGTCGCGGTGCGGGTGTTGGCCGAAGCCCTTGCCGGCGGCAACCCGGTCATCGTTGATCACCAGCAGGTCGGAAAAACCCTGTTCCTTGGGGTTCCAGTAGTTGGCGAACGAGAACGTGTGGAACGACTTCAACCAACCGTGATTGGCGGCGCCGCGTTCCGAGGCTTTGCGAAGGGTCAGCATGGGGTGTTCTCCTCAAGGGAAGCTTGGCTGCGAGATGCAGGGCTTCGGTGTGAGAAGAAGGTTACTGGTTAGCGAAAGGTTGATTAAGAAGCTGAAAAAGGAATGACTGTCTCGTGTGAGTTGACAGTGATCAGCGTGCCATAATGCTCCCGTTCATCTCTCTCAACGGACAATTCCTGACAATGAAAACCGTGGCCATGGCGCTGTTTCCCGACTTCCTTCTGCTCGACATGGCCGGACCACTGGAAGTGTTCTCCATTGCCAATCGTTACCTGGAGTCGTCAGCCCACTATCAGGTCCTGACCATCGGTACCGAGCCCGGGGCGCTGCGGGCCTCCAATGGCGTGGTGGTGCACCCTGATCTGCAGCTGGATCAGGCCCTTGAGGCTTATGACTTGCTGCTGGTCCCGGGCGGCCCCGGCGCCTATAACGAATGCCATCCCGCGTTGTTGCCATGGCTCAAGACAGCTGCGCCCCGCGCCCGGCGATTCGGCTCGATCTGCACCGGCGCCTTTGTGCTGGGGTACGCGGGCTTGCTGGACGGCCAGCGCGTGACCACTCACTGGCATTACACCGAACGGCTGATCAAGGCCTTTCCCAAGGCAATGGTCGAGACCGACCGGATCTACCTGCAAGACGGTCGGCTTATCACCTCTGGCGGTGTGACGGCGGGCATCGACCTGGCGCTGTCCATCGTTGCCCAGGACCACGGCAAGCAGGTGGCCGTCGATGTGGCCAAGGTGTTGTTGGTGGTGATGAAGCGCCAGGGCGGTCAAGCCCAGTTCAGCCCGATGACCGCAGCCGTGGCCCCTCAGGAAACCGCGATTACCCGGGTGCAGACCCATGTGCTGGAGCGGCTGGACCAGGCCTTTACCATCGAGTCCATGGCGCAGTTGGCGGGCATGAGCGCTCGGCACTTTGCGCGGGTGTTCGCCAAGGAAGTGCAGATGACCCCGATGGCCTTCCTGCAAGGTGCCCGCATCGATCGTGCCCGGCACTTGCTGGAAAGTACCGACCTGCCACTCAAGACCGTAGCGTTTCACGCGGGGTTTGGCAGCGTGCGGCATATGCGGTTTCTGTTCAGTGAAAAACTCGGCTTGAACCCGACCCAATACCGCCAGCAATTCAGCTGATGTCCGTCTGGCGCACCTGAATGTCCGTGTAGATCCCTGTGCCGGCATTGTTCTGTCACCGGTAGCTGGCAAGATAGCCGTCAGTCTCATGGAAAAGGATGCGCAGGCGCCCAAGGCCGGGTGTTTCAGCGCTTTGACGAGCATGAACAGCCTTCATACGATTGAACCGGAATGCGCCGTGCGCTTCGGCCCCTTCACCTTTTACCCCCAGCAGCGCCTGGTGTGCGAAGAGGGCCGGCCGCTGCCGTTGGGCGGGCGCGCCCTGGACATTCTTGGGGTGCTGGTGGAGCAGGCCGGGCAGTTTGTCGACAAGGCATCCTTGATCGCACGGGTGTGGCCGAGCAGTGTGGTGGAGGAGAACAACCTGCGGGTGCACATCGCGGCCTTGCGCCGTGCCCTGGCCGATGGCGAGGACGGGCGGCGCTATATCATCAACCTGCCGCAACGCGGTTATTGTTTTGTCGCGACGCAGCCGACGCAGTCAGCACCTGCGCAGCCTCTACCTCAACATAATCTGCCGGCGCGCCTGGTACCGGTGTTCGGCCTGGATCCGCTGGCCCATGCCCTTGCCCGGCGTTTGCCTGGGCAAACGCTGATGACGCTCACCGGGTGCGCCGGTATCGGCAAAACCACCCTGGCCCTCTACCTGGCCGCACAAGTGCTGCCGCGTTATCGCGACGGAGTGTGGCGCGTGGAGTTGGCCGGTATCAGTCGGTTATCGGACGTGGTCCGTCAATTGTCCAGGGTGCTCGGGATTGAGGTTGAACCGGGCGGCACGCTGCATGGCTTTTGCCGACAACTGGCGTCACGGCAATTGCTGCTGGTGCTTGATGGGTGTGAACAGGCATTGGCCGCTTGCCGCAACCTGGTATTCGCCCTAAGGGGCATGGCGCCCCAGGTAACGCTGCTGCTGAGTAGCCGCGAAGCCCTGAATATTCCCGGCGAATGGGCCCAGCGCGTACCCGCGTTGGCATTGCCGCCGTTGTCGGCATTGGCGGACGTCGAGCAGACGCTGGCTTCGCCTGCGGTGCAGCTATTTGTCAGCCGGGCCCAGGCCAGTCAGCAAGGCTTTGAGTTACGCAGGCAAGACCTGGCGCCTCTGCGGGATATCTGCCGGCGCTTAGACGGCATCCCGTTGGCTCTGGAACTGGCGGCGGCCCAGGTCGACGCCCTTGGGGTCAAGAGCCTGCAAGCGCAGTTGGTAAACGGCTTGCAGGTGCTGACTCGCGGGCGGCGAACGGCTGTAGAACGCCATCAATCCATGAGCGCCGCGCTGGACTGGACCTATGATCGCTTGAGCCTGCCGGAGCGCTGGCTGTTCCTCCAACTGGGCCTGTTCAAGATGGCGGTGACCGTGCCGACGCTGGGCGCGCTGGTTGCCGGCACTGAGCTGGAACACGCCGACCTGTCTTATCTGCTGGCACGCTTGGTGGCGACTTCGCTGCTGACCGTCGAACCCGGTCCCGGTCTTCGGCGTTATCGTTTGCTCAATAGCGTGCGTGCCTACGCGTTGGCCCGCCTGGGTGACCCGGCCCAGGTGATGCTGTTGCAACAAGGCTACGAGCTCGAGCCGTTCTCAGGCCGGCAGCGGGTGGTGCAGTTCGTCGAGCAAGCGGCGCACGCTCACTAGGTCCGGCGTGGAAAATCCTTCAGTGAAGCGCCCATACACCGCTTGTAGAAGCTCGCGTGCGGCAGTCTGTCGGCCCTCTCGCTGCCATAGTCGGGCAAGGGACAGGGCGCAACGCAGTTCCCAGGCCAATGCTCCCTGCTGACGAGCCAGCCCCAGCCCTTCCAGCAGCAGCCTTTCAGCCGCTTGCGCCGCGAGCGGGTCAGCCCCGAGCAGCAGGGATTCGGCCCGCGCCCGCAGGATTTCTGCGGTGCACCAACCCGCCTTGCCCTGCCTGGCGCGTTCGAAGCAGGCCTCATCCACGTCCCGTGTGCGCAGGGTCGCAACGATGTCCTTGATCAGGCCAAGGCCGTCGAGATCGTCCTCGGGCACATCACCGTCCAATGCCAGGGCGTAATGCCTGGCCCAGGTGTCGAACAGCAACACCGAGTGCTTCTGTGCCTGCTGCGACAACAGGTCGAGCATTGACCTTGCCGCCGCGTCGTCGCCGTTGTAGTGGGCGATGACGACGCCCGAGAGGGCCAGTGTGTAGCAGATCGAGGTGCCGTGATTGATTTGCAGCGCCAGCTCCAGCGCCTGTCGGGCGGTGCGCCAGGCGCGCTCCGGGAAGCCCTGTAGCCAGAGGATGCGCGCCAGCACCGTCAGCGACGCCACGCTCTGGTCGTATTGCACGCCAAATCCATGGGTAAACCGATTGAGGTGGCCGCTGTGGGCCATGCGCTGCATCACCTGTTCGGCGTCGTGCCGCGCCAGGGCCTGGTTACCGACGAAATGTTGCGCCAGTACTCGCAGGCGCTGTGCGCTCAAGTCCAGCAGCGGTTGGGCGTTGGGGTCCAGGCGGTCGAAATGCAGGCTTTGGCGCAGGGCCTGGCGGTAGTTGCCGTTGCACAGGTTCACGGCCATATGGCCGGACACCGCCCTGAGCTGCCCGGCGACATCGTGGCTGGCTTCGGCCAGTTGCCGTGCCTGCTCAAAGGCATTGATGGTCTGCGGGGTTGCGCCCTGGGTGTGATAGGAAAAGCTGCCTAGGGCCAACTGCAGTTGCAGGTGCAAGTGTGGGCAGGGTGCTGCCGATTGCTGAAGCAACGCCAGGGCCTTGCCCACATACAAACCGTGTTCGGTGAGCAGCGACAGCTCCTGCCACAGCGGCATTGCACTGACCGTCAGGCGGATCGCCAGCAACGGCGCGCCATCCTCGCGCAACCCCCAGTCGAGGGCCGCACGCACGTCTTCGCGACAGGCTGCATAACGGTCGAGCCATTGCTGGGTGGGCACTCGTTCCCAGTCGGCTTGCGCTTGATTCATCAGCGTCAGGCAGCGGCCGGCGTGTCGCTCACGGCTGGCCTCCAGTTCGCAGGCGCTACTGAGTTTCTCCAGGGCATAGGTCCGGGTGATGTCCAGCAGCCGATAGGCCACCTCTTCGTCGCCTACCTCAACGTTGAGCAGGGACTTGGCCACCAACTGCGTGATCGAGCCCAGCACCTCCATCGGCGCAATGTGCTCACCGGCGATTACCGCCGCCGCCGATGCCAGGGTGAAACTACCCCGGAACACCGCAAGGCGCCGCAGGCATACCTGCTCGCAAGCGGTCAGCAGATCGAAGCTCCACTCCAGGGTGGCGCGCAGCGTTTGGTGCCGGGGCAGGGCGCTGCGTCGACCACGGGTCAACAGGCGAAAGTTGTCCTCCATCTGCACCAGCAAGCCCTTCAGGCCAAAGCGTTCGATTTGCGCCGCCACCAGCTCGATCGCCAAGGGAATACCGTCCAGGCGTCGGCAAATATCGATGGCCAGGGGCAGCTCGGCGTCACTCAGTTCAAAGCCGTCCCAGCGCGACAGCGCCCGTTCCACCAGCAATTGCAGCGCGGGGTACGCCATGGCTTCGGCGCGGCCGCCAGTGGCCGGCGGGCATGCCAAAGGCTCCAGGCGCTGCACGAACTCGCCCTCGGCGCGCAGCGCTTCACGGCTGGTGGTCAGAATGTGTAACTGAGGGGCATGGCGCAGCAGGGTTTCGCTGATCAGCGCAATATCGTCGAGCAGGTGCTCGCAGTTGTCGATCACCAGCAGCATCTGGCGCTCGCGCAACAGGCTGGCGAGGCCGGACAAGGGGTCGTGACTCGGTGGCGTAAGCTCCAGCAGGGCGGCGAGGTTGGGCACGATCATCGACGGCTGGCTCAGGGGCGCCAGGTCCAGCAGACGGATGCCGTCGCGGTAACGTCCGATCAGCAGTTCAGCCACTCGCAGCGCGACGGTGGTCTTGCCGATACCCCCTGCACCCGTGAGGGTGATGAAGCGGTGGTGAGGCAGCTGTTGCACCAGGCTTTCGATCAGGGCCTGGCGCCCCAGCATCCGCGTGCGGCGCAGCGGCAGGTTGTGCCCTGGATAGGGCGAAGTGGCGTCGCCCTCCAACGTTGTGGGGTCGACACTCAGCGGGGCAACAAAACTGTAGCCACGCTGGGCCACCGTGACGATATAGCGCTGCCCGGCCTGGCCGTCGCCGAGCGCCTTGCGCAGGGCTGCCATGTGCACCCGCAGGTTGCCATCCTCCACCACCGTCCTGGGCCAGACCCGGGCGATCAGCTCCTGTTTGCTCACCACCTGACCGGCGTGCTCCAGCAAAATCAGGAGGATATCCACCGCCCGCCGGCCCAGGCGCAACGGCTGGCCACCCTCCAGCACCACGCGCTGGCGCGGGTGAATTTGGTAGGGGCCGAAATGCATGGCCTGGTCGTGGGGGTTGCTCATGCGCGGGCTCTGGGGTGGGGTCTGTGGTGCATATTCCAGAGGTTTGCGCCCGGGTGCAATCACCACTAGGCGGCGATCACGCGAAGTTGGTGGTTACGCCAGGTCATCGGGTTCACGCCTTCACTGCGGCTGAAAATATGGCAGAAGTGTGCCTGGTCGCAGAAACCGCATTCCTGGCTGATTTGAGTCAGGCTCAAGGCGGAACTGACGATCAGTTCCTTGGCCCGCTGGATGCGTTGTTGGCGGATCCATTCCTGGGGAGACAGGCCCGTACTGCACTTAAAGGCGCGAGAGAAATGGCTACGGGACAGCGCACATGCCCGCGCCAGTTCCGTGACTTCCAGGCTTTCTCCCAGGTTCGCCAGGATCAACTGCTTGACCATGCGTTCGCGGCGGGCACACAGCCCGCCGGTGGCGGATGGGCGTGAGTGCGGGGCAGGTGCGATGTGCTCGAGTCGGGCCATGACAGATTCCGTGGTCGATGGGAGCGTTCCCGGTGAATGAAAATCCAGTGTAGACCGCCGTATTTTTCGCTCCGGCCTGTCTGGCTGGCGAGTTAATCGTTGTTAATTTCGCCAGGTGTCCGGGGAAAAAAGACAGCACAGGCATGCAATTGCGCACGCCTTGAACGTGTTTAGCTGGCGGCCTGTTCACCCTCCGGTAAACCCTATGAATCGCAACGACCTGCGCCGCGTCGACATGAACCTGTTGGTGATTTTCGAGGCCCTGATGTTCGAAAAGAACCTGACCCGGGTTGCCGAAAAACTCTTCATGGGGCAGCCGGCCGTGAGTGCGGCCCTGGGCCGGTTGCGCGACCTGTTCGATGACCCGCTGCTGCTGCGCAATGGTCGCGGCATGGAGCCCACGCCACGGGCCGTGGCGATCCTCAAGGAGTTGCAACCGGCGATGGACATCATTTCCGGCGCGGTCAGCCGCGCCAAGGACTTCGACCCTTCCACCAGTTGCGCGGTGTTTCGCATCGGGCTGTCGGACGACGCCGAGTTCGGGCTGTTTCCACCGTTGCTCAGCCAGCTGCGCGAAGAGGCGCCGGGGATCATCGTGGTGGTGCGGCGCGCGAACTACTTGCTGATGTCGGCATTGTTGGCCAGTGGCGAGATCTCCGTGGGGGTCAGCTACACCACCGAGCTGCCGGCCAATGCCAAGCGCAAGAAGCTGCGGGACATTCCATGCAAGGTCCTGCGGGGGGACGACCGGCCTGAACCGTTGACCCTGGATGACTACTGTTCGCGGCCCCATGCCATGGTTTCGTTTTCCGGTGATTTGAGCGGCAATATCGACCTGGATCTGGCGCGCATCGGTCGAGCCCGGCGAGTGGTGTTGGCGGTGCCGCAATTCAGCGGGTTGCGGGACCTGTTGGCCGGCAGCGAGATGATTGCGACGGTGCCCGATTATGCCGCCTGCGCGTTGACCCAAGGCAGCGGCTTACGGGCCGAAGACCCGCCGTTCAGCATCGATGCCGCAGAGCTGTCGATGGTATGGAGTGGCGTGCACGACAACGACCCGGCGGAGCGCTGGTTGCGATCGCGGATTGGCGAACACATGTCGCGGGCGCTCTAACAGAGCACGTACATCCAATTTTTCCGCTACGTGACACCCCACACTGCGGCCATCGCTCACGTATTAAGGGGAGGGGCACGATGGACTCAGCAACGCAACAAGGCGGCCCGGACGAGGTTGTCACCTTGGTGGTCAAACACCGCATCAAGCTCGGCCACGAAGCCGACTATGAAGCTTGGCTGCGGCGCATCGTGCGTATCGCGGGCGAACGTCCGGGCCATCTCGGCGTCGACGTGGTGCGCACCCGGCAGGGCGGCTTGGCGCTGTTCACCTGCGTGCTGCGTTACCGCTCCACCGATGACCTGGAGCGCTGGCTCGATTCGCCGCAGCGCCTGGAGCTGATCAACGAAGCAGCACCGATGCTGGCCGACGGCGACCAGACTGAAGTCGGCGCGGTCAACGAGTTCTGGTTTTCGCCCCTGGCCGATGCCGCTGCCAAGCCGCCGCGCTGGAAGCAGGCGGTGGTCACGCTGCTGGTGATCCTGCCGCTGACCTTGCTGGTGCCGATCATCTGGGGCCCGGTACTGAGGCTGCATCCGTTCTTGTCCAACTACATCGTCGCCACCTTCCTGGTCACCGTGACTATCGTTGTCCTGGTGGTTTACCTGCTGATGCCGGCGGCTACCCGCCTGTTCGCTCCCTGGCTTGAAGCCTCTGTAAAGGAAACCCTATGAACGCCGATCTGATTCTGTTCAATGGCCAGTTCCACACCGTGGACCGTGAAAACCCCCGCGCCACGGCAGTCGCCATTCACCAGGGCCGCTTCGTCGCGGTGGGCACCGACGGCGAAGCCATGGCCCTGCGCGGCAGTGGCACCCAGGTCATCGACCTCAAGGGCCGCACCGTCATCCCTGGCCTTAACGACTCGCACCTGCACCTGATCCGTGGCGGCCTGAACTACAACCTCGAACTGCGCTGGGAAGGCGTGCCGTCCCTGGCCGATGCCCTGCGCATGCTCAAGGACCAGGCCGACCGCACGCCCACGCCGCAGTGGGTACGGGTGGTGGGCGGCTGGAACGAATTCCAGTTCGCCGAAAAACGCATGCCCACTCTCGATGAACTCAACCAAGCCGCACCCGACACGCCGGTGTTCGTGCTGCACCTGTACGACCGCGCCTTGCTCAACCGCGCCGCCCTGCGCGTGGCCGGCTACACCAAGGACACGCCGAACCCGCCCGGCGGCGAGATCGTACGCGACCACAACGGCAACCCCACCGGCATGCTGGTGGCCAAGCCCAACGCGATGATTCTCTACTCGACCCTGGCCAAGGGCCCGAAACTGCCCCTGGAATACCAGGTCAATTCCACCCGCCAGTTCATGCGTGAACTCAACCGCCTGGGCCTGACCAGTGCCATCGACGCCGGCGGCGGTTTCCAGAACTACCCCGACGACTATGCGGTGATCGAGCAGTTGGCCAAGGACCAGCAACTGACCGTGCGTATCGCCTACAACCTGTTCACCCAGAAGCCCAAGGAAGAACTCAACGACTTCAAGAACTGGACCGGCAGCGTGACCCTGCACCAGGGCGACGACTACCTGCGCCACAACGGTGCCGGCGAGATGCTGGTGTTCTCGGCGGCGGATTTCGAAGACTTCCTCGAACCCCGCCCGGACCTGCCGCTGACCATGGAGCAGGAGCTGGAGCCGGTGGTGCGCCACTTGGTGGAACAGCGCTGGCCGTTCCGTCTGCACGCCACCTATAACGAATCGATCTCGCGGATGCTCGACGTGTTCGAGAAGGTCAACCGCGACATCCCGTTCAACGGCCTGCCGTGGTTCTTCGACCACGCCGAAACCATCACCCAGCAGAACATCGAACGGGTGCGGGCGCTGGGCGGCGGTATCGCGATCCAGGACCGCATGGCGTTCCAGGGTGAGTACTTTGTGGAGCGCTACGGCGCCAAGGCTGCCGAGGCCACGCCGCCGATCAAGCGCATGCTCGCCGAGGGCGTGCCGGTGGGTGCCGGTACCGACGCCACCCGAGTGTCGAGCTACAACCCCTGGACCTCGCTGTACTGGATGGTCAGCGGTCGCACCGTGGGCGGGCTGGAGCTGCACGCCGAAGGTTTGCCCCGGCTGACCGCCCTGGAACTGTTCACCCATGGCAGCGCCTGGTTCTCCTCCGAACAGGGCAAGAAGGGCCAGATCAAGGTCGGCCAATTGGCGGACGTGGCGGCCCTGTCGGCGGACTTCTTCAGCGTCGACGAGGAAGCCATCAAGTGGATCGAATCGGTGCTCACCGTGGTCGGCGGCAAAGTGGTCTACGGCGCCGGCGACTTTGAAGATTTCGCGCCTCCCAGCGTGCCCGTGCTGCCGGACTGGTCGCCGGTGGCCAAGGTGCCGGGCCACTGGCGCCCGACTGCGCCGCTCCAGGCCCAGGTTCACCAGTGCAGCGGCCCGTGTGGCGTGCATTCCCATAGCCATGAACGGGCGCGTCTGTCGAACGTACCGGTCAGCGACTTCCAGGGTTTCTGGGGCGCATTTGGCTGCTCATGTTTTGCCTTTTGAATACAACCCCAAGGAGTTCACCCATGACTTACAAACGCCTGAACAAAGATGATGCCGTAGTACTGCTGGTGGATCACCAGACCGGCCTGATCTCGCTGGTACAGGACTTCTCACCCAACGAGTTCAAGAACAACGTACTGGCCCTGGCGGACCTGGCGAAGTTCTTCAAACTGCCGACCATCCTCACCACCAGCTTCGAAAGCGGCCCCAACGGCCCGATGGTCCCGGAGCTCAAGGAACTGTTCCCGGACGCGCCGTACATCCCGCGTCCTGGCCAGATCAATGCATGGGACAACGAAGATTTCGTCAAGGCGGTAAAAGCCACCGGGCGCAAGCAACTGATCATTGCCGGTGTGGTGACGGATGTCTGCGTGACCTTCCCGACGCTGTCGGCGCTGGCTGAAGGCTTTGAAGTGTTCGTGGTTACCGATGCGTCGGGCACCTTCAACGAAACCGTGCAACAGGCCGCCTGGGCACGCATGACAGCAGCCGGTGCGCAGTTGGTGAACTGGTTCTCGGTGGCGTGTGAGCTGCAGGTCGACTGGCGCAACGATATGGAAGGCCTGGCCAACTTGCTGTCGCCGCGCATTCCCAACTATCGCAACCTGATGAACAGCTACTCGGCGCTGACGGCCAAGTAACCTCAGGGCCGAAGCAACCACCTTGTGGCGAGGGAGCTTGCTCCCGCTGGAGTGCGAAGCGCTCCCAGGATTTTTGGGGCCGCTACGCAGCCCAGCGGGAGCAAGCTCCCTCGCCACATGGGTATCGATATTTGATTTGTGGTGTGGCGACTGGCGGGCTATAAAACAGCCCAGCGTCCACCGAGCAGAGACAATGAACCCCTTCGAAGACATGCGCCTGTTTTGCCAGGTCATGGAATCCGGCAGCTTCACCGCCGCCGCCGAACACCTTGGCCTGTCCAAGCAATTTGTCAGCCGTCGCCTGATCCAGTTGGAAGAACGCCTGGGCGTACGCCTGCTCAACCGTTCTACCCGCCGCCTGGACGTCACGCCGCTGGGCCAGAGTTACTACGAATCCGCCTTGCGCCTGCTCAGTGAAGTCGAGCAAGTGGAGCAGGGCATCTCCGGGCAAAACACCGAGCCCCGCGGCACCATTCGCTTGAGCGCGCCGTTGTCGTTTGCCATGGCGCATTTGGGCAGCCTGTTGCCGCTGTTTTTGCAGCGCTATCCCCACGTGTCGGTGGAAGTCGACCTCAGCGACCGCCCCGTCGACCTGATCAGCGAAGGCTATGACTTGGTGCTGCGCATCGGCACACTTGAAGACTCCACCCTGATTGCCCGCCGCATCGCCAGCGTACAGCGCGTCTACTGCGCCAGCCCCGACTACCTGGCCCGACGTGGTACCCCGCAAACCCCGGAAGACCTCGCCGAGCACGCGTGCTTGCCCTATGGCCACAGTCGCCAAGTGCAATGGCGTTTTATGGTGAAGGGCAAACCGTTGGTGTTGAATGTCAGCGGGCGCATGCGCGTGAACAACGGTGAGTTGCTGCGGGACTCGGCAATCGCCGGGTTGGGCGTCACCTACCTGCCGACTTTTATCGTCGCCGAAGCCCTGAACGACGGGCGCCTGGTCCCCCTGTTGGAAGCGTTTGCCCCTGAAGCCTTGGCCCTGTCGGCGGTGTTCCCCCAACACCGGCAAAGCTCACGGCCGGTGCAGGCGTTGATTGAGTTCTTGCGTGAAAGCCTGGCGTTGGCATAACTCCGGTTATTGATTGCTGGTTGGATACTTATAGATTGATCAGCGATTCTAAATAAATGCTAAGGAAACTCCTACGTGTCAGCCCGGTGGTGAAGTTTATATTTTCCGGACTGGCATCTTTGTTGAGTGATAGAGGGTGTCAAGTGTCAATAAATTAGAAAAAATCATAAGTGAGTTAGTTTATGAAAAAAATAATCGCGCCGATTTTACTGTGTGCCGCCTGTGCGGTTTCTTCTTTGTCCGCTACCGCGAACTCTGGGATTAGTATCAAGCCATATCCCATGCCTGCCGTGACAACCACAACGACAAAATTTCAGCAGAGTTGCACCAAGAATGTGGGCAATGCTTATTACGCTGGCGGCGTCTTTTATCAGCCGCAATTTAGAGGGACGGCGTATGGGGTGGTGACTCGCTCGTCGACGGGGCACAAAACAGTCAAGGTGACTGGGTATAACATTTATAAACATTATATTAAGCAGAATGCCGGTAACAAGGCCAATCTGAACCTCAGTATTGACAGTGGAAGCCAACACAAATCTGCGGATAACCTGAAGCAGCACACGAATTGGGGGACTATTGACTCGATCGATCTCTCACGTACGGCTGTGAATGGGCGGACGGCGAATTTTCAATTCATTTTTGATAAGAGTGGTAACGATCCGAGTTGCACTGCCACCCTCGCGCTATAACTGAATAAAGACCCGATGGCAGTGGCGCAGCTTGATGATATTCATTTGGATAAGTTTATCTCGCTCATAGATATCACCAAGTGCTATCAGTTGGGCGGCAAACTGTGTCATGTGCTTAAGGGCACCTCGCTGTTTATCGGCGCCAAGGAAAGTTGTGCGATCCTTGGCGCATCGGGTTCAGGCAAAAGTACATTGCTTAATATACTTGGCCTGTTGGATCTGCCTGACAGCGGTCAATACCGGTTTGCTGGCCACGATGTACTCACGGCGTGTACTGATCAACTGGCTGCGCTGCGAAACCGGCAAATCGGTTTTGTTTTCCAGAATTTCAACCTGATTGCGCGGATGACGGCGCTTGAAAATGTCGCCCTTCCCCTGAGCTACCGCGGCGTTGGTCGCCGTGAGGCCTTGTTGCGTGCAAAGGCGATGCTCGAACAAGTCGGGCTCTGCGATCGGTCTGCCCATCGTCCTGCGGACTTGTCGGGTGGCCAGCGCCAACGCGTGGCCATCGCTCGCGCATTGGTGGGGCAACCTTCTCTGATCCTGGCTGATGAGCCCACCGGTAATCTCGATCACCAGACGGCCCACGACATCATGGACCTGTTGCTGTCACTCAATCGGGAGCATGGGACCACCTTGGTCGTGGTCACCCATGACGCCGCTATCGCACGGCGCCTGGATCGACAGATTCGAGTCATCGACGCTGTTGTGCAGGAGGACCGGCTGTGTTTGGCATGAGCGCTAAGGCCGGGCAGGGTATCGGTGAGCTGATTCGTGATGCCGGCTTCAGCCTGCGCGGCTTGGGTAAGCGTTCGGTTCTCGCGCTATTGGGGATTGTCATGGGCAGTGCTTCAGTCATTGCTTTGATCAACATTGGCAGTAATGCGGCTCAAGAGGCTGAAGCAATCTTCCGGGGCATGGGCGTCGACACACTGCTGGTGCGGTTTGCTGATGTACCGGAAGTTGGGGCGAGCCTGCACGTTGACAGTGCCGGTCTGCGTTCGATGGTTGACCATCTGCGCAGCGTTGCACCGATTGCGCAGACCGGTACGGAGTTCGTGTTCAGAGGGCGCAGCCTGAACGCGACGTTGGTCGGCAGCACGGCACAGTTGGCTGATGCCATGGGGCTGGAGTTGCAGGCAGGGCGTTTTTTGTCTGAGTTTGACTCGCGTGCAACCTTCGTGGTTGTCGGGCACCAACTGGCCCAGGCGCTGGCGGCAGAGGGCAGCCCATTGCGGGTGGGCGATCACCTGCGTCTCAACGATTACCTGTATCAGGTCATTGGCATCTTGCAAGACCGTGCGGACGGGTTGATGGCGCCCGTCAGAGCCAGTTCGTCATTGATTATCCCGCTGGCAGGCATGCGCCGTGTTGACGCACAGGCACAGGTGGATGAGCTGATTATCCGTGCCACGACCGACCAGGACATGAACGCGTTTTCGGCCGCTGTGCGTAAGGCGTTATTGTCGGTAGTCGGGCCGCACGACGTCGACATCATGATTGCCCAGCAAATGATCGAAGGGATGTCCCGCCAGAACCGCACCTTCAACTACCTGCTGATGGCGCTCGCCGGTGTTTCCCTACTGAGCGGCGGAGTGGGGGTGATGAATGTGATGTTGGCGAATGTTGCCCAGCGCCGCCAGGAGATCGGCGTGCGCATGGCGCTGGGGGCTCGTCGCCGGGACATTCGCTATTTGTTTTTGCTGGAAGCGCTGTCGCTGACAGCCGTGGGCGCGGTGTTGGGTGCGCTGCTGGGTGGCCTGTGTGCCTGGGCGTACTCATCCTTGTCTGGCTGGAGTTTTTCCCTCGCCGCGTCATCGCTGGCGTTGGGGATGGGCAGTACGCTGCTGGTGGGCCTGTTTTTTGGGTTATACCCCGCCATGGCGGCCGCCAGGCTGCAACCGGTGGAGGCCTTGCGTGAAGAGTAAGGGCCCGGTGGTACTGGCTGTGTTCCTTGGCTTCTTGAGTCCGGCGGGACACGGCACGCTGCAACATTATGACGGGGTCAGTGCACCCAGCTTGCGGGGCAGTTTCAGCCTGTCCCTCGGTGAGCAGATGACCCGCCTTACCCTGGGCGAAGCGATTTATCTCGGCTTGCGCAATAACCCGAGTATCCGTAGCGGCTACTTGCAACGTGTCGCTGAAAAATTCGATCTGCAGGTCGCCGAGGAAGCCTTCAAGCCCAGGTTGACGCTGAAAAGTACCTACCTCAATACCCAGGGCAGCGAAGATCGTACGCGCAACGCTGAGCTTTCACCCCGCGCTGATTTGTTGGGCGAGTACGGTACCCGCCTGAGCCTGGGATGGACCCGACAGATGAATACCTCCGAACAGGCGGCCCGGATGCGCAGTGACGGCCTTGAGCTGGCGGTGATCCAACCGCTGCTGCGTGGCGCCGGGCGTGAGGTCACGACTGCGCCCCTGCGCCTGGCCAGGCTGTCGGAGCAGGCGCGGCGTCTGAACCTCAAGGCCAGTGTTGCCCAGACCGTCAGTGGCATCATCACCACGTATAGGAACTTGCTCCATGCCCAGGAGCAACTGAGCATCGTCGAGCAGGCACTCCAGCGCACTCATTCTTTGCTGGAGGTGAATCGGGCGCTGATCCGGGCGGGCCGCATGGCCGAGTTTGATGTGGTACAGACCCAGGCTGATATTGCCGCACAGGAGTTGGGCGTCGAAGAGGCACGCAATCAGTTGCACCGCAGCCGTGTTGCGCTGCTGCGACTGCTGGCCCTGGACCTTTCGATTCCGGTACAGGCCAGTGAGGTGTTGGATGCGTCCCAGACCCACATTGACCGCCGGCAGGCGCTGCAGTTGGCGCAGGTTCAGCAACCGGAATACCTGGCGACCTTGCTGCAAGGCCAGCAGGCGGAATTGAACCTGGTGATCGCCAAGGACCAGTCGCGCTGGGACCTGTCGCTGGTGGCGGGGGCCAATCAGAGGGTCGACCGCCATGACACCGGCGCAACCCGGCGCTGGGATCGCTACGCCGGTGTGCAGTTGGAAATTCCCCTCGGCGATCGCAGCGTCTATCAGGCCGAGGTGCAGGCGCGGGTCAATCAACAGACCCAGGAAATCGCCCTGGCTGATGCGCGCCAGGCCCTCGATGCCGAGGTCACCACGGTGGTGCGCGAACTGGGCACTTTATGGCGCCAGTACGAAATCGCCCGGCGCTCTGTCGACCTTTCACAACGCAAGCTGGACATCGAACGGGAAAAGCTTGGCGCAGGACGCTCCAGCAACTTTCAGGTCATCAGTTTCGAAGGCGATTTGCGTAACGCACAGAGTGCGCGGTTGGGTGCACTGATCGCTTATCTGAATGCCCAGACCCGCCTGGAGTTGACCCTCGGCATGACGTTGGAGAGCTGGGAGATTGCCCTCAATGATTATTAAAAACTCCGTATCGCGACAGCTACTGGTGGGCGGTGCAGTTCTACTGGCGGTGGTGACGGGCGGGCTGATCTTCGGCGCCGGCACGCCTGGCGTCAGCGCCGGATCGGATGCGAATTGGCTGGCGGTACAACCGGGTCCGCTGGTACGGCAGATCGCGCTGGCGGGCCGGATCGAGGCTCATCACACCGTCATCCTGACGGCGCCGTTTGACGGCAATGTACTGATCAAACAGGTGGAGGAGGGCCAGCAGGTGACTGCCGGGCAAGTCTTGTTGAGCATTGATCCGGCGCAGGTCCAGACGCAGTTACGTGAAGCCCTGGCTGTACAGCTCAAGGCTCGGCGTGCGGTGCGCGAGCTTGAAGAGTGGGACAACGGTGGTGCCGTGGTGCGCGCGCGCCGCGCAGTGCGCACCGCCCAGATGCTGATGAGCAACCTGACCCACAAGCTCGAGGAAAGCAGCCAGTTGTTTGACCGCGGCATCATTGCCCGCAACGAGCTGGATGACTTGAAACAGCAGGTTCAGATGCAGCACCTGGAGCTGGCTGCCGCGCACGGTGAACTCAAGCAAGTGCTGGAGCAGGGCACGGGTGAACATCGCCAGATCGCTGACATGGAACTGACTAACGCCACAGTCAAGTATGAGGCGTTGCAACAATTACTGGCTGGCCGCGAGGTACTGGCGCCGTTCGATGGTGTGGTGCTCCCGCTGCCCGCCTCACAGGGCGCTGAGCCTGGAGCGCCGCCGCCTTTACAAGCCGGCAGCAAAGTTGCGCAGGGCCAGCCGTTATTGAGCCTGGCTAACATTGAGCAGCTGAAAGTCGTGGCAAAAGTCTCGGAGCTGGACGTTAATCAACTGCGTCCGGGGCAAGCCGTCGAAGTGCTCGGTGATGGCTTCGAAGGCGAGCGTTTGAGCGGTTCTGTGTTGGGTGTCAACGGCCTGGCCTTGGCTGACGAAGGTGCCTCCAGGTTTGCGGTGACGCTGTCGATTGCGCGGCTCACGCCCGAGCAGCTACAGCGCGTACGCTTGGGCATGAGTGCCCGTTTGACTATCGTCACCTATCGCAATGACCAGGCGCTTGTCGTCCCACCCGCGGCCATTGCGCAGGAGGGCGACGTGCACCGCGTAGCCTATCGCAAAGACTTGTCGCAGCCGGAGGAAAACCGGGTGGTCACCACCGGGCAAACCACCGTGCAAGGGGTTGAGGTGTTCGGGCTGCCGCCGGGGTTTGTGCGCATTCCGAAATTGCTCAATTAACTGTAGGAGCGAGCTTGCTCGCGAAAAGCGTGAGAGCGCCGCTGGGTGCCAGGTACCCAGCGTCATCAGATCACATAAAACCCATGTGTTCCGTCGCGAGCCAACTGGTCCACCAGGCCGAACTCCCAATCCAGGTAGGCCTGCATGGCTTCCCTCGGGTTGTTGGTGCCTTCGTACGGGCGGCGATAGCGGTCGATGCGCGGTGAAGCGAGGCGGGTTTCGCCTTCCTCCAGGGGCAGTTGCGCGGCGATCCAGCTGGCGGTGCCGCCCTCCAGCAGGAACACCGGTTTGCCGGTCAGCGCTTCGACTTCCGTTACCGCGAGGCGCGCCAGTTGGCTGCTGCCGCAGGTCAGTACGTAGCGTTCGGCAGCAGGCACCTTGCGCAAGGCTTCGGGCAACTGCCCGCGCAACGCCCACCAGGCACCGGGGATATGGCGCTTGACGTAGTTGGCGCTGGCGGTGAAGTCGAGTACCACGGTGTCGCCATGGGCCTGCCATTCGGCGAGTGTCTGGGGGCTGATCAGCTCGGCCTGTGGCGGCGCCGGGACGGGAGCGACCCACGCACCCTGTTCGCTGAAATCCGCAGGTTGCAGGTCATCCAGCACATACACGTCCCAACCCAGCTGTGCGAGCCAGGAGGCAGACATATTGGCGCGCACGCCGTCGTCATCTGCCAGTACCAGCCGAGCGCCGCGCACGCTGGCGACGTGATCGGTTTCCTGCACCAGTTGGCCGCCCGGTGTGGAGCGCGAGCCGGGCAGGTGGCCGGCTTCGAATTCTTCCGGGGTGCGTACGTCGAACAGGTAAGTGGTGCGTGCGGCTTCCTGCTGCCAGCGTTGCAGGTCGGCGAGGGTGGCGCGACCTGCGCGGGCTTTGTCGGCGACTTGGCGGGCGTCTTTGGCGGCGATCTGACGGTGTTCTTCTGAAGTCGGCGCAAAACGTCTAGCCTGGCCGTGTTGCAGTTTTTGCCCGGCGAGGGTCCAGCCGATGGTGCCGTTGCGCAGGGCCGACACCGGGTTGGCGATGCCGGCATTGATCAGCGACTGGGTGCCGATGATGCTGCGGGTACGCCCGGCGCAATTGACGATGATGCGGGTCGCCGGGTCGGGCGCCAGCTCACGGGCGCGCAGTACCAGCTCGGCGCCGGGCACGCTGATGCCGGTGGGAATGCTCATCGTCTGGTATTCATCAAAGCGGCGGGCGTCGAGCACCACCACGTCGGCGTTACTGTCGAGCAAGGCCTGCACTTCTTCAGCCGCGAGGGACGGCGTGTGGCGCTGGCTTTCCACCAACTCGCCAAAGGCCTTGCTCGGTACGTTGACGTCGATAAACAGCTCGCCACCGGCGTTGCGCCAACCGTCCAGGCCGCCTTCCAGCAGGCTGACCTCGGTATAGCCGAGGGCCTGCAAGCGCTGGGCAGCGATCGGCGCCAGGCCTTCGCCGTTGTCGTAGACGGTCACGTGGGTGTCCAGGCGCGGAATGCGTGAGTACACCTCCAGCTCCAGTTTCGACAGCGGGATATTCGAGGCGAACAATGGGTGGGATTCAGCGAAGGGCGCTTCCTCACGCACATCCACGAGGGCGACTTCTTCATGGTCCAGCAGGGCCTGGCGGATCTGGGCGAAGCTGCGGTTCGATGCAGTCATGGGGCAGGGCTCTCTTTGGACAGGGCGTCTTTGGACAAATCCCAGATGTTCGGGAGAAAAGCGTTGGAATAACCGGAGATAAACAGTTTCTCGCTGCCGTCCGGCTGGTACACGGCGCGGCGTACGGCGCCGATGTTGGCGCCGTAGACATGAATGCTGATGGACACCTGGTCGCTGAAGGCATTGCTGACTTGATGGATGTCACCGATCTTTGGCGACACCGCTTCCACCTGGCCGGGCGCAAGCTGGATGCGCTTGCCGTCGGCGATCAACGCGCCTTCAGCGTTACGCTCAAAGCCCTGGGAATACTCGGAACCCCGCAGCATGCCGATCAGCCCCCACACGCGATGGTCATGGATTGGCGTGGTTTGCCCCGGCCCCCATACAAAACTGACGATGCTGAAGCGCTGGCGCGAATCGGCGTGCAGCAGGAACTGCTGATAACGCTCGGGGTTGGGTTGGGCGAATTCGTCCGGCAGCCAGTCATCGTGGCTGACCAGTTGCGCCAGCAGCTTGCCGCCGCGGTGCAGCAGGTCGCCTTCGCGAGGGTTGCCGTCGATCAGTTCCGCCAGGGCGCCAATGAATGCTCTGAGTCTCTCCGGGTGTCGGGCCTGGGTCATGGCAATTCCATCGTGGGTGGTTCAGGGTGATGGCGTTATCTAAGCATAATGTTTGAGCTTAATATGCTGTCTTTTAATGATTAGGTTATAGCTGAAAGTAATTTAGAACCGGCCTGAGTCGTGTGGGTTGTTATCGATCAGCCCGGTGGCCTATCCAGCTACCGGTAATGGAACTATGCTTTTCACACATCTTAATGACTGTTCTCTATGTGCGGCCCAAATGAAAATTGACGATATCGATGCCTTTGTCGAAGTGATTCGTTGCCAGTCCATCAGCCATGCCGCCGAGTCATTGCAGCTGACCCAGCCGGCCATCACCCGTCGCGTGCAGAACTTCGAGCAGGCGCTGGGGGTGGAGTTGTTTGACCGCAACACCAAGCCGCTCAAGCCTACCTTGATCGGTACGCGGGTGTATGAGCAGTGCCGTTCGATCCTTCGGGAAATGGACGCCCTGCGCGAGCTGGTGGCTACCGACGCACCGCCCACGGGCGTTCTGCGCCTGGGCGTGCCGCAGACCATCGGCGACGTGGTGTTGCTGGATGCCCTGAAGCACCTGCGCGGTGAGTTTCCCGAGCTGCGGGCGCAGGTTGCTACCGGTTGGGGAAGCCAACTGGTGGGCAAGATCGAGCGTGGCGAGCTGGACGCGGCGGCGGCGCTGTTTCCGGCGGGCAAGATATTCCCGGATAACATCGTTGGCGAGTCTCTCGGCAAGGTGGAATTGGTGGTGGTGTGTGGCAAGGCTCAACTGCCCAAGAAGCCCTGCAAGTTGGCGGATGTGTACCAGAATGGCTGGATCCTCAACCCGGATGGCTGTGGGTTCCGCGCGGGGTTGCAACGTACCTTGGCGGATCAGGGCCTGGCGTTGCGGGTCAACCTGGAGACCTTTGGCACCGAGTTGCAACTGGGGCTGGTGGCTGACGGGCTGGGCCTTGGGCTGGTGCCACGGCCGTTGCTGGAGCGCAGTGTCCATCGCGATCAATTGGCGGTCATGCCGTTGAAGGACTTCAAGCCGGTGATGGACTTGTGGCTGATCTATCCGCATTTTCTTGGCAACCTGCAAGGGCCGGTGGATGCGTTTGGCAAGCTGGTGGCGGGGTCGTTGCACAAGGTTCGTAATGCGGCTTGAGACTGTATCCGTAGCGAGGGCAGGGGGCATATCCGTTTCTTCGGTTATGGCCGCTATTGGTTCCGCTCTTACAGCGGCTCACTTTTGAAAAGCGCAAAAGTAAGCAAAACGCTCTTGCCCCACCACTCGGCACCTCGCCTGGGCTCGGTGTGCCCTCACTCCGGCTTTGGAGCGTGGGCCGCCGCGATGGGCCATCCTTGGCCCAGCGCGGCTAACCCGGCGTCCTGCCGGGTTACCCACGCTCCAAAGCCTGCGTTCGGCCAGCGTGGTTTAACGGGGCGCCTAAGATCAAGATCAAAAGCAGATCAAGAGCACAGCGGCCTACAGGCCGGCTTGAGTGTGGTGAAGCAACAGCAGAAGCAACAGCAAGATCAGAAGCTAAAGCGGGCACGGTCCAAATGTGGGAGCGGGCTTGCTCGCGAAGGTGGTTAACGATGACGCGGGCATCCTGATTCAACGCGGCGGTCTTAGGTTTTTCGCGAGCAAGCTCGCTCCTACAGAAAAGCAGCTCTGCTTTCGCTCTGGATCTTGCCTCTGCTTCTAACACTCAAGCCGGCCGGTAGGCCGCTGTGCTCTTGCTTTTGATTTTGATCTGCGGGCCCCGTTAACCACGATGGCCGCAAGCAGGCACGGTGGAGCGGGTAAATCGGCAGGGATGCCGATTTAGCCGCGCCGGGCCATGGATGGCCCGTCGCGGCGGCCCGCGGAATCGGGCCGGAGTGCGGGCATGCCGAGCCCAGGCGAGGCACCGAGTGGTGGGGCAAAGACTTTTTGGTTACTTTTGGGGCGTTTGCCAAAAGTGACCCGCTGTAAGAGCGGAACCATAAGCAGCCGTTACCTAAATAACGGATATGTACTCGGTCCACATCCAAATGGGCCACCGAGCCCCGAAGTCGTTGTGTTTTACCCAAGTCTAAGGTCTCATTGGGACCAGCAAAAATCGCACGTAAGGAACAGCACTTGATACGGGAAGAACTGGCGCAATATGGCGGTATCACCGTCATGATTCCGGCCGCAGTGGTGATCGCCGTCTGGCTCTGGTACTCCCGGCCCCAGGCGGTCAAGTGGTGGCTGATGACAATCGCCTGCACCTATTCCATCGTGGCGTTCAGCAAGTTGTTGTTCAAGGGCTGGGGCGTTTCGCTCCAACACCTTGATATCGCCGTGCTCAGCGGTCACGCCATGAATACCTCGTTGATGGTCCCTGTGGCGATAAGCCTGGTAGCCCGTCGCATCAACCCCGATTGGCGCTGGCCCGCGGCTATCTGCGGGCTGTTGATCACTGCGTGGTTCAGCGCTTTTTGCGTCGCGCCCTATATTCATCCGCTCAACGAAGCGCTGGCCGGTGGCTTCTTGGGTGGGATGGCGGCGATCGCTTTTCTATGGCGACTTGAGGTAGTTGACGTGCGGGTTTCCCCATCCTTGATCGGTGGGGGAATGGTGATTCTGTTGCTGAGTGCGATGGTGCCCAAGTACAACGCCGAGAAACTGCTCAACCATGTCGCGGTAGCCGTATCAGGCGCCGATCAGGCCCATCAGGAGCCTTCCTGGCGCGCCTCTTCCATGCCGATGAACGCCGAGTAAGTGGCCAGGTCCAGGGCCAGGTTACTCTCCACCAGCAGCTCCAGCAGTACCGTCTGGCAATTGAAGCGCCGGGCATCGCCACGGCGCTGAGCGCGCTTCATTTGCTTGAACAACGTATCGGTGATGGCTTGCGGTGAGTTGTCTCGCAAGCGATCCAGCCAGTGGGACAGCACCTGGGTGTTGCGCGCATATTGCTCCGCCGGCAGCTGTTCGTTGGGCGCCAGGCCCACAAATCCTTCAAACGCGTCCGTCAGCCTTTTCAAGGCGTAGGCACGTTTCAGGTCCTCATAAATGCTCATGGCCGCTCCTCGGTGCAGGAGATGTTGGCGAGTAACTCGGCCGTCTTCATTTGCATCAGGTGGCTGTCGCCGCGACTCTCCACACACAGGCAAATGGACAGGGGATTGCTCACCTGCAATTTGAAGCGCCAGTCGGCAAAGACCATTGAAAGCCCGCTACAGGATTCGTCGCTGTCCAGTGAATTGCTGGCGTATAAGACCTGCATGCGTTCTACAACGGTGGTTGAACTATTAACCTTGACGTGGATGTTTCCCGAAGAAGGAAACAGGCCGATACGCTCTACCAATAGCTTTGAACTTTTCATGGCCGTCCCTCGCTGTTTATTCAGGTATTACTGTATTCTGAAGAGGCGAAAAAGTAAGGGGATGTTATTTTTAGTCTGCTAATAAGCTGGATGTTATTTTTCGTCTGACTAAGTAGGTTGTCAGCAAGTCATCTGGACTCGGCTGATTTCCGCTAAAGGCAAGTTGATTCGCTGTTCCCGTTGCAGGAAGTTCATCAGCAATACCACGCGTTCTTCTCCATCCATGGCCAGGAAGACGGCCTCAAGTTCGGCAAACGGCCCTTCGTTGATGCGCACGCTTTCGCCTGGCTGCAACAGGGTTGCCACAACGCCCTGATGGTCTCGCTCCTGCAGCTCGCCCACCAGTGCGTCGCTGATAGGCAGCGGATGTGCGCCGAATGCCACGACCCGCGATACCCCGCGGGTCGAGCGCAGGGAGCTCCAGCTGTCCTGCAGGCTCATTTGAATAAACAGATAACCGGGAAACACCGATTCGCGAGTGGTCCTGCGCTGGCCCTTCAACAGCCGTTCGCGTTTATAGGTAGATCGAAAACAGGTGTAGCCCTGACGCTGAAGATGCTCCTCGGCGCGCTCGTCCTGCCGGGATTTGCACTGGACCAGGTACCAGGCTTTGTTGGCGTTTGCGCTCATGGAACTTCCTCTGTTTATATAAAACGATACTCAGCGGTCATGTAATTTAAAGCCGGTGCGTACTGCAAAGTCATGAATGTTATAAATCGTCGGGTTGGTGGGGGTGTTGTTATTTTTCGTCCGGAGATAGTTTTGGGTGAAGTGGGGGTTCCATGGTAATAAATACTGCCGCGAAGTTGCGAAGTTGATGTTATGGCTTCGTGGGGTAATGGATGGCCCGGGGAATAGTGTCTTGTTTAAAAGAGTGTTGATTGTCTGTATCGGCAATAT
The DNA here is from genome assembly GCF_011765255.1 of Pseudomonas sp. AN3A02. Lineage (NCBI taxonomy): Bacteria > Pseudomonadati > Pseudomonadota > Gammaproteobacteria > Pseudomonadales > Pseudomonadaceae > Pseudomonas > Pseudomonas sp. AN3A02. Next base: position 1,748,856 of record NZ_JAARNI010000001.1, on the reverse strand, counting down.
TTGCCGCAGTCCCACCGCGGAAAGCCTGTTGCGTGGCGCACTGAGTCGCTGCGATATCAAGGTCAGCTCGGCGGGCATCGCCGCGTTGGTCGGCAAGCCGATTGAAACCACCGCGCGTGCGGTACTCGAGGCCCATGGTCATCCAGCTATTGAGCACCAGGCCGTCCAGCTGGAGCCACAGGCGATCAGTGAAGCCGACCTGATCCTGGTGATGGAGCGACAGCACATCAGCGCCGTACTCAGCATGGCGCCCGAGGCACGAGGCAAGGTCTTGCTGCTGGGGAAATGGCAAAACGAGCGAGAGATCAGCGACCCCTACCGGCAAGGGAAAGCTGCTTTTGTGCACGCTTATGCGTTGATCGAAGAAGCCGTAAACGCATGGGCGCAGCGTCTCGCACGCTGATCGCCATGACTTTTTGAATCGAAATAAAGGCTAAGAATCCGACTTATGCAGCAAGCGCCAGCAGTCACCGTACGGGAAGACGATAACGAGGAGATTGATCTCCTCGGTCTGTTTGGAACACTGATCGACCACAAATGGTTGATCGCCGCAGTTACCGGCGCCTTTATGCTTACGGGCGCCGCGTATGCGGTGTTGGCTACCCCGGTCTATCAGGCGAGTGCCCTGTTGCAGGTCGAAGCGAAAAAGAACGACTTGCTGGGCTTCTCGGACATCGGCGGCATGCTCGGCAAGGAGTCGCCTTCGGCCACCGAGATCGAGTTGATCCAGTCGCGGTATGTAATTGGCAAAACCGTCGACAACCTGAAACTCGATATCGTCGTACAGCCGATGTACTTCCCGATGGTCGGCGAGTTCCTCGCGCGCCGCTTCCAGAAGACTAACCCCGGTGCAATCGCCGAGCCCTTGCTGGGCCTGGACAGTTTCGCCTGGGGCGGCGAGTCGCTGAAGATTTTCAAGCTGGACCTGCCCGACGGGCAACTGGGCAAGAAGCTGACCCTGACCGTGGGTGAAAATGATCATTTCACCCTGGTGGATGAAGATGACCAAGTGCTGGCGGCCGGCGAGGCAGGGCAACTGATCGAGCAAAATGGCGTCGCGTTCCAGATTGAAGAACTGCGCGCCAAACCCGGCACGCGTTTCCGGGTGATCCGCAATGCACGCCTGACCAGCATCCTCGACTACCAGGAGAACCTGGACGTGGTCGAGCGGGGGAAAGAGTCGGGCATGATCGGCCTGGCGCTGGAAAGCACCGACCCGGACCAGGCGATCAAGATCCTCAATCAGATCGCGGCCATTTACGTGCGGCAAAACGTCGAGCGCACCTCGGCTGAGGCGGCGCAAAGCCTGGCGTTTCTCAAGCAGCAACTGCCGGAAGTCAAGAAGGACCTGGAAAAAGCCGGCAAGGCCTTGAATGAATACCAGACCCGCAGCAAGTCGGTGGACATCACCCTTGAAACCAAGGCAATTCTCGACCAGATCGTGGGGCTCGACACCAGCATCTCCGAGCTGAAGTTGCAGCAGGCCGAGATGGACCGCAAGTTCACCCGGCAGCACCCCGCGTATCGCGCGTTGCTGACCCAGATCGGCGAGTTGACCAGCAAGCAGCAAAGCCTGGCGAGCCGGGTAGAAAGCCTGCCCTCGACCCAGCAGGAGCTGTTGAGCCTGACCCGGGATGTTGAGGTCGGCACGGCCATCTATACCCAACTGCTTAACAAGTCCCAGGAACTGGATGTGATGCGCGCGGGGACCGTGGGCAACGTGCGCCTGATAGACACCGCAGACGTCAATTACCTCAAGCCGATCAAGCCGAAAAAGATCCTGATCGTACTGATCGCTACCCTGCTCGGCGGCTTCCTGGCGGTGACGCTGGTGCTGCTGCGCAAGGCGCTGAATCGTGGCCTGGAAAGCCCGGAGGCTATCGAACAACTCGGGTTGCCGGTGTATGCGTCGATTCCGTACAGCCCGTTGCAAAAAGGTGAAGAAGACAAAATCACCCGCGGCCGTGGACGTACCGATGCCAAGTCGTCATTGCTGGCCATCAGTCACCCTACGGACCTGGCGGTGGAGGCCTTGCGCAGTTTGCGCACCAGCCTGCACTTCGCGATGCTCGAGGCACCCAATAACCGCATCATGATCTCCGGCCCCAGCCCCGAGGTGGGCAAGACCTTCGTCTCGGTCAACCTGGCGGCGGTCATCGCGCAAACCGGGCAGCGCGTCTTGTTGATTGATGTGGATATGCGCCGTGGCTACCTGCACAAAGTGCTGGGTGTGCCGGCCAAGGATGGGCTTTCCGACATCCTCTCCAACCAATGCACCCTTGAAACCGCGATCCACAAAACCGGCATTGAAAACCTCGACATCATCAGCCGCGGGCAGATACCGCCCAATCCTTCGGAGTTGCTGATGCATCGCAACCTGACCGAACTGTTGTCGCAAGTCAGCGAACGTTATGACCTGGTGATTCTGGATACGCCACCGCTATTGGCCGTGACCGACGCGGCGATTGTGGGACGGCAGTCGGGGACCAACCTGATCGTTACGCGTTATGGCTTGAACCCGGCAAAAGAAATCGAGCACACCATTCGCCGGTTTGCCCAGAACGGCATCGTGCTCAGGGGCGCGATCTTCAACGGCGTTGAAAAGAAGGCCTCGGCCAAATATGGCTACGGCAACTACGGGTATTACCAGTACGAGTACCAGGCTGATCGGAGCTGATTCACCACTGTCATTGCAGGATAGAGGTCACGTTCTCAGGAAATGAACGAAAAATCCTGGGGCGGTAGCGTGCCAAATTCAAATCAGCATAAAGAATACCCAGCCATGTTTTACCTGTTATCCCTTATCGCGCTGTCAGCGGGTTTGCTCGCGGCGAAAAATCCAAAATACTCAATTGTGGTGTTTGGGATAATGCTGGCTGTTATTCCCACGGGTAACTCCTACAGCGAAATAATCTCGCTCAAAGGCATCTACTTCTTTGACTTTTACATCGTCGGTGGGCTGGGTGCACTGCTGGTCAGGCAGGTGGTTTCGCAGAAGAAACAACTGACAGTTCCAGGCGGCCTGCTGTTTGGCTGTGGACTCTATGTGGTGTTACTGGCGTGCGGCTTGCTGGAGTCTTCGAACAAGTACCTGTTGAAGGATGTTCGACCTTTTATAATGATTCTGTCGTTTATCGTGCTCTCAAACATCGCGACCCTTGCCGCGAAAACCCTGAAGCTGCAAACCGTGCTTTTGCTATTGATTGCGATGACTGCATTCAACGTGCTGGATATCGCTTGGTTACGGTTGGGCTTGTACAAGTTTCAAGACGTCTACTATGAAGAGAACGCCTACCGGTACCTCGATGGCGGTACGTACGCCGCCGTGGCTTACCTGATTTATTACTTCATAGACCCGCGGCTGTTTGAACAGAGAAAAAAGCTCGCAAGAATTTGTCTGGCGACCTCTTTCATCTGTCTGTTTATCGCCAACTCGCGGTTCATCTTTGTGTCGGTGTTTGCGGCGATCATCATTCACCAATATACCAAGCCGGCCCGCATGATCGGGGTCGCCCTGGCGGGGGCGGTTGTATTGATGGCGTTTATTGGCGTCAGCAATATGATCGGTGCTGATCGAATCAATGACGGTTTGTCGTCTCAGGGCATGGCCGCTCAACTGGCCACTCGCTTCAGCCCCGCGCTGGAGCTGATCCGGGGCATGAACCCGCTGCATTACTTTGTCGGATTGGGCGCGGGAACGCCGTTCGAAATTCCCTGGTTTGAATACCGTGGCCTCGATGACAAGAACTCGAATATCGACAGTGCCTACTTAACGTACTTCGTGAAGTACGGGCTGATCGGCTTGTACTTGTTGTACGTGTTCATTACCTCGATTACCCAGCACATGAACAGCCGGGTGGCGGTCTCGATCGCTGTGTTTTTGGGCGTGATGTTCGTTGTGTCGGCCACGCCTTATCAGCCTTACGCCATCGGGATCGCTTATGGCGCCATCGTCCTGCGCGTCTGTGCGGAACACACGGCCAGGCAACGCAAAAAGCTGCTCAAGCCAAGCCTGCCGCGGATAACCACGCCCTTACAGGTGAATGCCGGATGAACAGCACCGTATTGAAAAAATTCGTCTCCAGTACGGCCTGGAGCTTTATATCCGCCGTCGCTACCAAGGTGTCGGTGGTCATTACCGGCATATTGGTGGCCCGGGTACTGGGCGCCCAATCCTTTGGTGAATACGGCCTGATCCAAAGTGCGATTGTGATGCTGGCCAACGTTGCCGCCCAAGCAACCACCACGGCAACGGCCAAGCATATCGGGCAGTTCAAAGAAAGCAGCCCCGAGAAAACCGGCCGGGGTATCGCCCTGACGCTGATATTTTCGGTGTTTTTCAGCGCGATGATCATCGGGACAGCGCTGTTTTTCCCGCACTTCTTCTCCAGCGTTATTTTGGGCGCAGACAGCCTGAGCGCGGCGTCGCTGATTGTATTGAGCACCATCACGTTCATTATTCTGTCGGGGTGGACCCAAGGCTGCCTGACCGGTTGGGGGCAATACCGCTTGATTGCGACGATCAATGGAATCATCGCGATTGTCGCGATCCCGGCGACGTACTTCCTCACGGTCAAGTTCAGACTCAACGGCGCGCTGCTGGGGTTGGCCGGTTCCCAATTGCTGATCGTGTTCTTCAGCGCACTGGCCTGCTGGAAAATACTCAAGGCCCGGAACACCACGCTGAGCTTCACAGGTGCGATGACTGAAAAGCATGCCGTGCTGTCGGTGGGCCTGCCGGTATTGCTGACGGGCTTGATGGTCGCCCCAATGAACTGGTTCGCCAACAAGTTGTTGGCAGAAACAACTAACGGCCTTGCGGCGTTGGGCATGTACGCCGCCGCCATGCAATGGAACGCGATCTTTTCACATGTCTCTGTAGTATTAGGCTCCGTACTGGTTCCGATGCTGGCTGCAGCGCTGGGCGGTAAAAACCGCAAGCTGGACGCCTTGAACTTTCTGTCAGGCTGGTTAGTGGTGCTGGTGATCATACAGCCGGTGATCATGTTTCCCGAGTTGCTGGCCAAACTCTACGGGAGCAGTTTCCTCGGGCGGGATTTTGAAGTCACGTTGGTGCTGGTAATCCTCGGATCTTTGCTCAGTGCATTCAAGTCGGGCATATCAAGAAAGATGATCGTGATGAACCTGGCTTGGTTCAGCGTCATGAGTAACATTCTATGGGGCCTGCTGTTTATCGCCGGCGCGTTATGGCTCAGGGAGCAGGGCGCAATCGGGATTGCCAAGGCATTCATCGGTTCGCAGTTCATCCACTTCCTGCTGGGCCTGCCTTATTTTGTTTATAAGAAAATACTGCCTTTGGAACTGCTTATTTCTCCCAGGATCCTGATCCTGTGGACATTGCCTTTTATCAGTTTCATAGCCAGCGCCTACGTTGAAAGTGTGCTGTATCGATTGATGATTATGGCGACGATATTTATCTACATTCTTGCAACGACGTTTGCCTTGAATACCGTGTTTAATGACCCCGTGGAAAATGGAAGCCCAGCATGAATGTCAGTAAAGTTTATATCCGGGGTGCATACGGTCCGGGTAACTTGGGTGATGACGTATTAATGCTATGCGTGATCAATATTCTGAAAAAGCGCTTTAAAGAGTCGGATATTGCGGTGGGCGTTGACCATCCGGAGATCGCCAGGAACTTCAACCCGCGCATCAAGTGGCTGCATATCAAGGAACCGGTCAAGGCTGACCTCGTGGTGTTGGGCGGCGGCGGCCAGTTCTTCTCGTTCATCCCGCCGGCCAAAGAAGTCACCGCCACCACCGGTCGACTGGCGAAGGCCTATAAGAGCATCAAGGCTCAAACCGACCTGAAGTCCACGCTGTTACGCCTGTATGTCGGGCTGCGGGGCGGCGTCGACAGAATCTATTTCCATCAGCGTCTGGCGGCGTTCTGTATCGGCCTGGGCCCGTTTGATGGCGGCGGCAAGCTGTTGACCCGTGCCGTCAGCGTGATCAATCGCTGTGACTACATTTCCGTGCGGGACGGTACCAGCCAGCAGCATTGCAATACCTTTGGAAAGAAAGACGTGGAGGTGTACACCGACCCCAGCCTGCTTTCCGATCTGTGGATCTCCAGCAAAGACCTGGAAATCGGCAGCCTCAAGAAGGGCAAATACCTGTCCTTTATCCTGCGCGACTGGCCCCACGACGCGAACGGGCAACAGTTCATCAAGGCGATGGTCAAGGCCGCTGATGAGTTGGCCAAACGTGGCGAGCAGGTGCGCCTGGTCTCGCTCTACAAAGAGCGTGACCAGCACCTGATCGACAAGTACGACACCTTCGAGTGGTTGTGCTGGGACGCCGCCGGCGATACGCCTGAAACCTTCATGGCGAAACTGATCGTTGAGTCCGACGTGATCATCAGTGCGCGGGCCCACGGCGTACTCCTGCCGGCTTCCCTGGGTTTCCCGACCATCGCCGTTGAGATCGAAAACAAGCTGAAAAAAGTCCATGAAATGCTGCCGCACGGCACGAAGCTGGTCAGCGTCCCGGACCCCGACGTGATCATGAGCACCATCAGCGAATTCCGCCAATCGAAAGCGCAAATGGCCGAGCACCTCAAGCAAGAAATTTCCCAGCGATCTTCCATTGCGCAAAAAGCGGTCGACGATTTTTTGAAATGGGTCGATGGAAAATAAAGTGGAGGGGGCAACCGACGTGAAAAAGACAGCCTTGACGCTACTCACTTTGGCGTTCTCTGTGCAGGTGGCCGCGAGCGGCGCAACAGAGGTAAGCGACCGCTGCGAGCAACGCATCAAAAACATCTATCCGTCACTTCCTGATGTGTCGCAGGTGCTCGACGGTGCTCAGGCGCAAAACAGCATCAAGGGCCGCGCCAATTTAACCAACAAAACCTACAGCCAGAAAATCAAGGACATCGCCGTGCATTTTCCCGCCGGCTCGTACGACCCGGGCTCGATGGTTCGGCTCGGATTGCCCTACGGCGGAATCGAATTCAAATCCCCGCTCCCGCAACCGGGCAGGGAATGCCTGGTGCTGACGTACGAGTTGAAGTTCGACGAGAACTTCAATTTTGTAAAAGGCGGAAAGCTCCCGGGTCTCTACGGTGGCACCGGCAATACCGGCGGGAAAATACCCAACGGCCATGATGGCTTTTCCACGCGCTACATCTGGAAAGAGAAGGGCACCGGTGCGATCTATGCCTATTTGCCCACCAGCAAAACATGGGGCACGGCAGTAGGCCTGGGCTCCTGGATATTTACCGTCGGCCAATGGCACAGGTTGGAGCAACTGGTGAAGTTGAATACGCCAGGGCAGGCCGACGGCGTGATTTCGATCTGGTACGACAAAAAACTGGTGCACTCCGAAACCGGATTGACGTTCAGAGACACGCCGGACATCACCATTGATGGCCTGCTGTTTTCTACGTTCTTTGGTGGGAATAACCCGTCTTTCGCCACGCCGGTCAGCACCAATATCCGCTTCAGGAATTTTGTGATGAGTTCCCAGCGCGTGACTGATCCATCAGGGCAGGGTGACTAAGTGAAAAACCTGAAACTGAATATCAAGAAGGCCGCTGTTGCGCTGTTTAATTCGCTGCTCAGCCTGGCGTTGTTTTTCAACCTGAGGCGTTCACTGCTCAGGCTGACCGGATGCCGGGTGGGCGCAAAAACCACGGTTCACCGCAAGGTGGTCTTTTTCACCTTCGGCAACTTCTCCATCGGGAAAAACTGCACGGTCAATTACGACTGCTACCTGGACAACAGGGCGGGTATCCAGATTGGGGATAACGTCAATATTTCCCACAACGCCCGGATTTATACCTTGGGTCACGATATCGATGACCCGATGAGTTGCCTGGTGGGCAAACCCGTAGTGATCGAAGATAACGCATGGATCTTTCCCAATGTGATGGTGATGCCAGGCGTCACCATCGGAAAAGGCGCCGTGGTTTATCCAGGCAGTGTGGTCACGCGCAACGTTGAAGCGTACTCGATTGTGGGCGGCAACCCGGCCAAACATCTTCGCTTCAGGAATAAAAATATTCTGTACCGCGCCGACTTCCCGATTTGGTTTGCAGTGTAAGCCCTTCACTTGCCCCTTCTATTTATGCAGGACTCTGACGTGAAATCATTAATGATCGCATGGATTGGCTATCAACGACGCGCCGATACCATGAAGCAATATTGGGCGTATGACATTCTGCATCTGCCCAACCGGTTCAAGAAGAAGTCGGCACGGCCACTGGACTACTTGATCAAGTCGTTTAAAACCATCAAAACGCTGTTGGCCGGTTCGCCGGAAGTGCTGTGGGTGCAGTTGCCGCCGAGTCCGGTATTGCATATAGCACTGGCCTACAAATTTATATTTAACCGGCGCCTGAAGATTATTGCGGATGCCCACAACAGCTTGTTGCGCAAACAGTGGATAGGCTTTCCGGGCACCGTTTCCCTGTTGAACAGAATCGATGCAGTGGTCGTGCATAACTTTAAGGTCAAAGAAGAGTTAGCAAGCCTTGGCGTCAAGGAAACCAATATTTTTATCCTGGAAGACTTGCCGTGTGATTTTCCGGCGGCGGCCGCCACTGAGCGCGAGACGCCCTATGTGCTGTTTCCGTGCTCCTTTGATATCGATGAGCCGATAGAGATCGTGATCAACGCCGCCCGGGAAATGCCCGATGTCGACTTTCTGATCACCGGCAAGCACCAGGGCAAGTTGTCCGAAGAGCTCGTGGCGTCACTTCCCGCGAACATCAAGCTGACCGGCTTCCTCAGCAAAGCGACGTTCGAACAGCTGCTGTGCAACGCGAATGTGGTGCTCGGCCTGACCACCCGCGACAACGTGCAGTTGAGCGTGGCCAACGAAGCGGTCAGCGCCGGCAGGCCGATGGCGCTCTCGAATACCACGGTACTGCGCTCGCTGTTTTCCGAAGCCGCAGTGTTCGTGGACACCATGAACCCGCTGTCCATAAAGGCCGGCGTAGCGCAGCTCATCGCCAATCAAGAAATCTATAAAGAGAAATCAGCCTTGCTCAAAACCAAGCGAATAGCCCGCTGGAAAGGCCAGGCACAACAGTTAAGAACTGCCGCCACTATTTAATGATGTCTATTACACCTGACAGGAAGGGAACCGTCATGAGTCAATCAAGTGATGTTTTATTGATTTGTTCTGGAGGTGGGCACTGGGTGCAAATGAGCAAGTTGCTGCCGGCCTTCGACGGTCAGAAAGTTACCATCGCCACCGTGGATATCAGCATTGGCTCGCAGTATCCAGCCCATGCTTTTGCGCAAGTCCCTGACTTTAATCGCAGTGAGCCGATGAAGATCATCAAGGGTTTTTGCCAGATCTTTGCGATCGTCTACCGCAGCAAGGCCAAGTACGTGATCTCCACCGGCGCCGCACCAGGGTTGCTGGGATTGGTGGCGGGAAAACTCATGGGGAAAAAGACCCTGTGGATCGACAGCATCGCCAATCCCAAGAAACTCTCGTTGTCCGGCCGCATCGCTGTCTATTTTGTCGATGAGTTGCTGACCCAGTGGCCCTCGCTTTCGCAAAACAGCCGTGCCCAATATAAAGGGAGGATTGTATAAATGATATTTTGCAGCGTTGGCACTCAAGCACCCTTTGAAAGAATGCTCGGCTACTTGCATGAGTGGAGTCATGCAAACCCGCAGGTTCCGATTGTGGCCCAAGTGGGCAATAACGAAAATGACCTGGGCCATATCACGGCGTACAAGACCATCGCCGAGCCGCTGTTTTCCAAGAACTTCAATGCGTCGAAAGTGATCGTTTCCCATGCGGGCATGGGCAATATCATTCGTTCCCTTGAACTGGGAAAACCCATCGTTATCGTCCCGCGCGACAGTCGGCGAGGTGAACATATCAATAATCATCAGTTCGACACCGCCGAGAACTTTTCAGACCTTCCGTCGGTGTTTATTGCCCACGATAAAGACGGCTTCTTTTCGGCGATTGATTCGGCACTTAACTACAGCAGTTCGGAAAGTCCATTGGACTTTACCGAAAGAAACCGCTTGATCAGTTATGTGAAGTCATTCACGTCCTAAGTTTCGGCTGTTGGTCGACACGCTCCAATTACGTTTAATCATCGAGTAATCGCTATGATCCCAGTGATATTGTCTGGCGGCTCAGGCACGCGCCTGTGGCCGCTTTCTAGAGCGCTTAAGCCAAAGCAGTTTATAGCGCTGCACGGTGACTTGAGTTTGTTTCAAGCCACGTTGGACCGCATTAAGAACCTGTCGATAGAGGGCGAGAACGTCAGCCCTCCGATCATTGTGTGCAACGAAGAACACCGTTTCATCGTGGCCGAGCAAAGTCGATCGCTGGACTTGATACCGCAGAAAATCCTCCTGGAACCCACCGCCCGGAATACCGCCCCGGCGATCGCCGCCGCGACACTGTCAGCCCTGCAAGACGGCGATGACCCGATCCTGCTGGTGTTGGCGGCAGACCATGTGATCGGCGATACCAGCGCCTTCAATGCGGCCTTGACGCTGGCCACGGTGCAGGTCAACAAGGGCAAGATCGTCACCTTCGGAGTGGTACCCACCAAGCCCGAGACCGGCTACGGCTACATCCGTACTCAAACCGCTGCGCTCGACGGCGCCGCACATGTCGAGGCCTTTGTCGAAAAGCCCGACCTTGAGACCGCACAAAGCTACCTGGCCCAAGGCAACTACTTCTGGAACAGCGGCATGTTCATGTTCCGCGCTTCCGTGATGAAGGCTGAGCTCGAGCGCTTGAGCCCGGAGATCATGGTAGCCGCAGAGCTGTCCCTCTCCAATGCGGCCTACGACCAGGATTTCACCCGGCTCAACCAGGTGGATTTCGTGAACGCGCCCAACGTGTCGATTGACTATGCGGTGATGGAAAAAACCGACATCGCGTCGGTGGTCATCCTCAACTCTCCATGGAGCGACCTGGGTGCCTGGGATTCCGTGTGGGAAGCGGGCCTCAAGGACCAGAACCAGAACTGCACCCAGGGCGATGTGCTGCTGCAAGACGTGACCAACAGTTATGTGCACGCCAGCCACCGCCTGGTCACCGTGGCGGGGATCAACGATGTGGTGGTGGTCGAGACCGCCGACGCGATCCTGGTAACCACCAAGGACCATGCGCAAGACGTCAAGAAAATCGTCACCCAGCTCACAAAAAACCACCGGATCGAGAGCGCCAGTCACCGCGAAGTCTATCGGCCGTGGGGCAAATATGACTCGGTGGACCAGGGTTATCGCTACCAGGTGAAGCGGATCACGGTCAAGCCGGGGCACAAGCTGTCGGTGCAGCTCCACCACCATCGGGCCGAGCACTGGATCGTGGTGTCCGGCACGGCGAATGTGCAAATCGCCGACAAGCAGGTGCTGCTCACCGAGAACCAATCCACCTACATCCCCATTGGCGTCGTGCACTCCCTGGAAAACCCGGGACGCATCCCGCTGGAGCTGATTGAAGTCCAGTCCGGCTCCTACCTGGGCGAAGACGACATCATCCGCTTTGAAGACCGCTATGGCCGCCTCGAGCTTGTTTAAAGGAATATTGAAATGAACGTAACTGTATTTGGAATCGGCTATGTGGGCCTGGTGCAAGCGGCGGTGCTGGCTGATGCGGGGCATGAAGTCTGCTGCGTCGACATTGACGCCACCAAAGTCGAGAACCTCAAGAGCGGGATTATTCCGATCTATGAGCCCGGGCTGAGTGCCCTGGTGCAAAAGAACCATGATGCCGGCCGCTTGCATTTCACCACCGACGCCGCGCAAGGCGTGCGTCACGGTGAGGTGCAATTCATCGCCGTGGGCACGCCGCCGGATGACGATGGCAGCGCCGACATCAAGTACGTGCTCTCCGTTGCCGCGACCATCGCGCTCAACATGACCGAGCCGAAGATTATCGTGAACAAGTCCACGGTACCGGTGGGGACGGCGGATAAAGTCCGGGCGAAGGTGTCCGAGGCGTTGGCGTCCCGGGGGCTTGAGGTGGAATTTCACGTCATCTCGAACCCCGAGTTCCTGAAGGAAGGTTCGGCAGTCGCCGACTGTACTCGCCCCGACCGAATCATCATCGGCAGTGACAGCAGCTACGCAGTGGACCGCATGCGGGAACTGTATGAACCCTTCAACCGCAACCACGAAAAAATCATCACGATGGACATCCGCAGTGCCGAGCTGACCAAGTACGCGGCCAACTGCCTGCTGGCCACCAAGATTTCCTTCATGAATGAAATGGCCAATTTCGCCGAACGATTGGGCGCAGACATTGAAGCCGTTCGTAAGGGTATTGGCTCTGACCCACGGATTGGCTACGACTTTATCTATCCCGGCTGCGGTTACGGCGGCTCGTGCTTCCCGAAAGACGTACAGGCCCTGGAGCGTACCGCGTCGTCGATCGGCTATCAGGCAACGCTTCTGTCGGCCGTCGAGGAAGTCAACAAGCGCCAGAAGCAGCACCTGTTCGGGCATATCCACCATCACTTCGGCGGCCAACTGGAGGGCAAGACCTTTGCGATCTGGGGCCTGGCCTTCAAACCCAATACCGACGACATGCGCGAAGCCTCCAGCCGCGTGCTGATCGAACAATTGCGCAGCGTGGGCGCCAGGGTTCAAGCCTTCGACCCGGAAGCAATGGCCGAGACCCAGCGCATTTACGGGATGAACGAAGACCTGCTGCTCATGGGGACCAAGGAGGCCGCGCTGCAAGGTGCCGATGCGTTGGTGATTGTGACGGAGTGGCGCGAGTTCAAAGCCCCGGACCTGGACTTGATTAAAGAAAAACTGAGCACGCCAGTGATCTTTGATGGCCGCAATATATTTGATCCGCAGCGTATGAAAGCCAATGGTTTCGACTATTACGGTATTGGTCGCGGCTTGTCGGTAAGGCCAGTTGTTTAAACCTGACGATTATTAACATGGGTGGTTTGAGCTACCCACAAGTGAGATGATTTCGAGGAGGCTAAGTGCGTGATCCCACTGGATCTTTGTGCAGTTTTCATGGCCTGTTTATCTCCGTTCCATCACTACTCCCTTATTGCAAAGTCTTGATAAGGGGTAAATATCGAGAAGGAGTCTGATATGAGGAAATTACTGTTGGCCGGCTTGCTGGCTTTCACAAGTACTGCGGCAATGGCGGCGGGTGAAGTCGCCGGCGCTGCTGTGAGCGAGGCCGCTGGCGCAGGTGAGTCCCTGTCGTTGAGCACCCCGCTCGTGGGCGGCGTGACGCTCGGTGAAGGGGTTGGGGTCGGCACGGCGGTTGTCGGTGCTGCGGCAGCCGCTTCCAACTCGGGCGGCAGTTCCAACGGCGGTACTGCCGGCACCGGCGGTACAACCGGCACAGGCGGTACTACCGGTACCAACTAATCCCTCGTAAACCCTGTTGTACAAGATCACTCAGAACTTTCTGGGTGATCTTTTTTAGATTCGTCCTCGACTAGCGTAGTGCCATTATGATTTCTAGGTTACCTGTTCTTTTGCTGGCAAGTATCAGCTTGCACGGCTGCATGTTTTCGCCTGGTCAACACATGGACACCAGTCAAATGTCCAGTGAAGGTTCTCCCGAAAGTACCCGGGTGGAGTTGATTCCGATCACGCCCAAGTTGATTGCCATGGATGCCGCCACGCACGTTCGTGAATCGGTACCTTCTGAGTTGCTGGCGTATGTTCCGGGTGGCTATCGGGTAGGCGCCAACGACCTGTTGTTTATCACGGTCTGGGATCACCCCGAGTTGACGGCACCGTCCGGGCCGCAACAGCAGATCGACGCCAACGGTCGCTTGGTTCGCCCCGACGGCACGCTGTTTTATCCGTATATCGGCAACGTTCCGGTGGCCGGTAAAACCATCGAAGAGTTGCGTGCGTTCATCGCCGGGCGCTTGTCGCAGTTTATTGAAAGCCCTCAGGTCGACGTCAGCGTCCTGCGTTTTGCCAGCCAGACCGTGGTGGTGACCGGTGCGGTGATCAAAGCCGGCCAACAGCCGATCACTACCACGCCATTGAGTGCCGTCGAAGCCATTGGCGCCGCCGGTATCGACCCGACGAATGCCGACCTGTCGGGCCTGACACTCACCCGCGACGGCCGTGAATACACGTTGGACCTGGACAGCCTGAATCGCCAGGGCTCGCAACTGCAAGGCATCTACCTCAAGGGCGGCGACCGGTTGTATTTGCCCTATAACGACCAAAAACGGGTCTACCTCATGGGCGAAGTCAATCAGCCCCGAGCCCTGAGTTTCAAGGGCAAGTCGATCAACCTGACCGATGCCCTCGGCACGGTGGGTGGCTTGAACCAGACCACCTCCAATGGCAATGCGGTCTACGTGATTCGCGGCGTGGACAACCTGGAAGCCGAGCCGGCCAAGGTGTTCCAGCTCGATGCCCAATCACCGTCCTCGTTGGTGCTGGCCACCCGGTTCGACTTGCAGCCCCAAGACATCGTGTACGTCGGGCCGGCCGGCGTGACGCGCTGGAACCGCCTGATCAGCCAGTTGCTGCCGACCGCCAGTGCCATCGGGCTCGGTGCCCGATCGTTTAATGACCTCAGCGAAGCCAACAGCAGATAAGGCTCAATCCCGTCGTGAAAATTTTGCCTACCTGCGCCTGTCTGTCGATGGCGCTCTTGTTGTGCGGGTGTAACCCGTTGATGAGGGCGTCCTGGTACACCCTCGAATCCTCCATCAGCGGCCCGGCCCCGATCAACGTGACCCGCGCCCAGGTCGACGCCGTGCCGTACCCGCAGATCCTGGTCACCACTGCCGTCAGCGAGGGGGTGATGGCCATGGCACGCCGCCGGGGCGACCTGGAATTCTGGGTCGCTTCCGGCAAGCAAGTGGTGATGATGCGTGACGGCCTGGTGGTACGCACGGTCGGGCTGGGGGTTTCCCTGGACGGCACTCGCTTCAGTGGCGAATCACCGTTCAAGCGCGGCCTCCAGCACCTGCCCGATGGCTACACCAGCACACGCTGGATCGACGTCTACGACGGCAACCGAATCGGGGTCGCGGTCAACAGCCGTTTCAGCACCCATGACATCGAGACCCTCCGCATTCTGGACAAGGATCATGCCTTGCTGCGCATCGACGAGCAGGTGGATGTTCCCACCTTGAATTTCCACGCCACCAACCATTATTGGGTCGACCCGCAGGATGGTTTCATCCTGCGCAGCGAGCAGCATCTGACGCCCCGGTTGTCCCTGAAAATCGTGCAGTTGCGTCCCGATCGGGAGGTTGCCCGGTGAAGCGTTTGAATCTTTTATGGCTGGGCCTGTTGTTGATCGGCCCCGGCGCCGGCCAGGCAGCTGTCACGGTCAGTGGCGATGTACGCAGCCCCGGCACCTACGACGTAAAACCAGGGGCGCGCTTGCAGGACGTTATTCGCGTGGCGCAACCGAATGCCGAAAGCTACTGGTTGGGCGCCGCGTGGTTGCACCAGTCGTTGATGGATCAGCAGGCGCGTTTGAAGGCAGGGGTTTTGTTCGATTTGAAACTGCTGCAACGGGGAGCCTTGCTGGATGACCGGCGCTCGCTTGCGGACTTGAGTGCGCGTCTGTACCAGCAGGTCGAGCAGTTGCCGGTCACCGGCCGCCAGGTGGCGCTGCTGGACCCGATCGCCGTGGAGGCAGGGTTCGCGCGCAACGCGTTGCTCGATGACGGTGACCAACTTGTTTACCCCGAAAGACCGTCCACCGTGGAGGTGCTCGGGGCCGTTGCGCAGCCCTGTGAGGTGCCGTACCGCGCCATGCAGGAGGTCCGGGATTATGTTCGCGACTGCACCGTCCTCGGCGACGCCGAGCGCGATGACCTGTGGCTGATCCAGCCCGACGGCCAGGTGCGACGGGTGGGCGTGGCGGCCTGGAATCGGGAGGAGGGCGTCGTGGCCGCGCCCGGCAGCCGGATCCTGGTGCCGGTGCGCAGCGATGACCTTGAGACGCCGACCCCTGATCTCAACCAACAACTGGCCGAGTTTTTTGCCACTCAACCGTTGGCTGAGGTGAGCCCTTGAATTTGCGTTTTGCTGCTGTATTGCTTTTGCCCTGCGGACTGGTTCACGGAGAACCCCGCTACACCCAAAATGATTTTGGCGGCGTGGGCCTGCTCCAGACCCCCACCGCACGCATGGCGCCGGTGGGTGAGTTGAGCGCCAACGCCAACCGCACCGATCCCTACTCGCGCTACAGTTTTTCCTTGCAGCCGTTCGACTGGCTGGAGGGCTCGTTTCGTTACACCGCCATCAGCAACCGCAAGTACGGCGCCGAGGCGTTGAGCGGAAGCCAGAGCTTCAAAGACAAGGCCATCGACTTCAAGGCGCGGCTCTGGGAGGAAAGCCGCTGGGCGCCCCAACTGGCCTTCGGCGCCCGGGACATTGGTGGTACAGGCTTGTTTTCCAGCGAATATTTTGTCGCCAACAAGCGTTATGGCAACCTGGATTTCAGCCTTGGTATTGCCTGGGGCTACCTGGGTAATCGGGGCGATTTCGGCAACCCGCTGTCGGTGTTCGGCAGCAAGTTCAACGACCGGCCAAAGAGCACTGCGGTCGTCGCCAGGGCAGGGGATGTGAACTCCAATGCCTACTTCAGGGGGCGTCCTTCGTTGTTTGGCGGGATTGCCTATCAAACGCCCTGGGAACCCCTGAGCCTGAAACTCGAATACGAAGGCAACGACTACAAGCACGAGCCGTTGGACAACCCGATCAAGCAGGACTCGCCGGTGAATATCGGCGTGGTCTACAAGCTGGCCGACAGCGTCGATCTGAGCGCGGCCTGGGAGCGCGGAAATACCGCGATGTTTGGCATCACCCTGCACACCAACTTTGTCAGCCGCAAGGCGCCGGTGAAGACTTACGACCCTCCCGCCGAACCCTTGCCGACGCGCATGCCGACGACCCCGGCTGACCAGGTTAACTGGGCCAATGTATCCGATCGTTTACAGCAGAATGCCGGCTACAAAGTGGAACGTATTGCCCAGCGCGGTTCCGAGCTGATGGTGTATGGCGAGCAACAACGCTACTTCTATTCAGCCAAGGCCGTGGGGCGCGCCAGCCGGATTCTCGACAACAGCGTCAATCAGGATATCGATTGGTTCACCCTGGTGAATAAGCGCTATGACATGCCCATCGAAGAAACCAGCGTGCCTCGCGACACGTTCCGCGCGGTGGTCAACAACGATCAGCCGTTGAAGGACCTGCACCGTACCACCGAGGTCAACCCGGCGATTGCCCACCGGGAAACCACGCTCTACACCGGTCAACGTCAGCCGTTCAGCTACGGGCTCGGCCTGGGTTATAAACAGAACATCGGCGGCCCCGACGGGTTGCTCTATCAGTTCACCGCCGACGCCGACGCGGAGTACCGTTTTACCCGCAACACCTGGTGGAGCGGCTTGCTCAGCGCCAACCTGCTGAACAACTACGACAAGTTCAGCTACGACGCGCCAAGCGGATTGCCGCGGGTGCGCACCGACCTGCGCCAGTACATGACGACGTCCGATGTGACGATGCCGACGTTCCAGTTCAACCATGCGGCGCGGCTGGATCGCGACCTGTATGGCATGGTCTACGGCGGTTACCTGGAGTCGATGTACGCCGGGGTGGGCGGCGAGATGCTGTTCCGGCCGGCGGGCAAACACTGGTCGGTGGGTGCGGACCTGAACTTCGTGCGCCAGCGTGATTTCAATCAGGGCTTCGGCCTGCGGGATTACCAGACCATCACCGGGCATGTCACCAGCTACACGCAGCTGCCGTATGACACCTTGGCCGCCGTCAGTGTGGGGCGTTACCTGGCACGGGACTGGGGCACCACTGTCGACATCTCCCGGCAGTTCAAGAACGGCGTGAAGTTTGGTGGCTGGGTCACGCTGACCACGGCTTCGAAGGAAGAATACGGCGAGGGCAGCTTCGACAAGGGCATCTACATTTCCGTCCCGTTCGACGAGCTGATGAGCACCTCGACCATGCGTCGCGCCAACGTCGTATGGGCACCCCTGACCCGGGATGGCGGCGCACGCCTGAACCGCGGGTACTCACTGCAGACCATGACCGACGGGCGTGACAGCGAGCTGTTCTACAACAACTTCGAGAAGATCACTGAGTGATGTAGCGGCGTCTGCCGACAAGGTAACTCACGGCCCGGTGCTCAATGCGCCGGGCGGTGAGCAAGCCGCAACAGTAAAGCGCCAGGTGCAATGCCGGCGCGCGACACTTCCCCGATATTCCTCTCTGATTTCAATACGACTGGCTTAGGCCTGGATGCCCAGGCGTTGCTGTGGGCGTTAGCTTTGCGCCGGGCGGGGATGATGAGGGGGCGGTGAGGACAACGCCCCTAAGGGCGTGTGGTGCCCCGCGCCGCCGGTAGGGCGGTGCGGGGAAGGGAGGGTCAGTAGATGTCTTTGGAGAGGAGGGTAAACGGCGTCTTGAACAGGATCTTGATGTCCAGCCACAGCGACCAGTTGTTGATGTAACGCAGGTCGATATCGACGCGTTGCTGCATCTTCTCCAGGGTCTCGGTTTCGCCCCGGCAGCCGTTGACTTGCGCCAGGCCGGTGATGCCGGGCTTGATGCGATGCCGCGCCATGTACGCGCGAATCTTGCCCGAGTAATAGTCATTGTGGGCCACCGCATGGGGGCGTGGTCCCACCAGTGCCATGTGCCCTTGCAGCACGTTGAACAGCTGCGGCAATTCGTCGATGGAGGTACGGCGGATAAAGCGACCTACGGGGGTTATGCGTGAGTCGTTGCGGCTGGCCTGGCGCACTTCCTGATCGTCATGCACGCGCATCGAGCGAAACTTCCAGACCTTGATCACCTCGCCATTCCAACCGTGACGGTCCTGCTTGAAAATCACCGGGCCGGGGGAGGTCAGCTTGATCAGCAGGGCGAACAGCAACAACAACGGGCTGAGCACCACAATCGCCAACAGCGCCAGGCTTTTGTCGAGCAGCGACTTGCTCAGCGCCGCCGTGGGGCGACTGGTCAACGGGCTCTCATTGAGGAAGATCGCGGGCAAGCCATCCACCTCGGCCACGCTGTGATTGAGCAGCAGCATGTTGTTGAGGTCGGGCACCCAAATCACGTCCACGCTGATCTCCAGCAGGTTGAGGTACAGCGCCTCGATGTGCGTCGCTTCCTGAAGCGAGTGAGTGATGTACAGGCGGCGTATTCCGTGCTTTCGGATCAACGAGGGAAGGTCGGGCAAGTCGCCGAGAATCTGCGGTTGAGTGCTGTCCTGAGGTGAAGCGGTGCCGGGACCGACGAGGCCGACTAAGGGTGAGCGTTTTTGCTTGGCGAGAGTGTTGGCCAAGTCGGTTGCTAGTTTACCTGTACCAATAATCAGCGATTTCTGGCGCTCGTGAAGTTGCCGATGGTAGTACCTGGACAGACTGTGAATCGGAATGTAGCAAAGTGCTAGTATCGGATAGCTGACAGCTGCCCAGAGTAGCAGGATCTCCAAGGGAAACAGCGAGCTGGCATTACAGGCAATGCCAACCGCCGATAATATGCCCAAGGTTAATAACCAGCCGGTAAATAACCGTCCCAGCCCAACAAAAAAATCATCTTTTTTGCTATAGACGTCACATAACATGTAAGCGGGGATAGATGCCAGTATTGTAATGGCCGCCAATATCCGGTAGTGGGATTCCAATTGTCCGGTCTTGAACAGTGCCAGTGAAAACAAAAGTACAACGACCACACTCAAGGCAATAGCCCACTGCCCCCAAAAGGTAAGGCCCTTGGGTGTAAGATTACGGTGCATCCTTCTGTTATTAAGCATACTTCTGCTCCCTGTGGTATCCACTCACGTGCTGGCAGGTTAAAGCGAGGCGTGGTTTTAATGACTATCAAATGGCAGGCGCACGCGTAGGCGTGCGTATTGATAGTAATGAATGGCAGGGAGCAATGGCTGACGACTTATAACGCGGTCTTGTTGTTATAAAATGGCAGATATAACGAGGTTTTTAATAGGCAGGGTGAATTGTAATTTTTATGAAATAATTATTGTTCGACGACGTTATTGCGATTGCTCAACGGACTTTTTATTTTTTGTGTGAGGCAATAACCGCGATTGCGCACCGCCCGGAACAGGCGCTCGCCATCGTTGACGCGTTTGAACTTGTCCTGCAGGCGGCTAAGGCACATTTCAAGCCCGCGATACAGGTCGGGTTCGCGCCCGATGTTGCGAATAAGTTCTTCCTTGCTCACCACACGCTCCTCATGGTGCAGCATCTTTTTAATCAGCGCCGACTCAATAGTGGTCAACGAAATGCGCAGCCCGCCTTTGACCAGCGCCCGGTCTTGCTGGGTAAGTAGCCAGACATCGGGGGTGCGCAAGGCGGGTGTTGCATTACCAGTTTCCGCCGTGGTGTTATTAAAGTTCGGGTACGGAATATCTGATTTTAGTGCGGTGATTTTCGGGTTTTTCGAGGCGTCGTAAAGTTTTCGGGTCAGTCGGTTATTGGCCTCGTAGAGTCTTTTGGCGGCCACATAGTTGCTGAGCCAGAGATTGAAATTTTGCTCGCTGTTAACGGCATAGGCGCTGGTCGAAGTGTCCGGTGTTTTTTCTGCAGTTTCGATCAATGGCCCGCTGTCGACGTCGTAATGTAAAAATGCCACATTCGGCGTGAAATCGTGCAGTGCGATTGACGGGTATGTCGATGTAAATGTGTGTTTCTTGAGAGAACTCATGGCATTCACCGATTCCAGGAAAGTACGGGGGGTCATAAACTATCAGCAGGGGAAAAGTAGGGGCCCTGAAAATAGTCAAAAGGCAAGCGTCTGGCGAGAAGTGCGCTGTCGGCGTGCTCGACGTTGTCGGCGATAAACGAGACCCGGGTGGTGCTCATCACCCCCAGCATCTGGTCGTAAAGCCGGTCGAACAGGCCCGAACGCGTGTTCAGACTGAGCCTGAGGGCCGAGTCTGGAAAGGGCATTTTTATATAGTCATAAAGACTCAAGTCGATCAGCAGGTCGGTGTTTTTTGTATCTAATGTGTAATTGTTATAGGCAAGTTTCAGGCTGCTTCGGTCTTTCAGGCTATAGAGCTGGCGGATCATGTTCCGGCGCTCCACCGGGCCTGGCAGAGTGTCGAGTGTGTTTTCAACACTGACAATGAGTTGTTGTTTGTGTTTTTCCAGCGCGTTTGACGTGCTGATAATTTCGGTGAGCAGGTCCTCATTCATCAATAATGACTGCTCTATTCGGAAAAACTTGTGGAGGCCCGGGCCTTTATCCACACGCAAACGTTTTCCTTTTTGAACGAACGAATTGGGCTGGGTGTATCGCAGTGCTTCACTGTAGGCGTCTTTAAGTTGTTCAGAGTAAAAGGGACACGAATCAGCGGGCAGGCTGCGTAGAGCATGCTCGGTATGAACCCGGATCTCACTACCCCATAGCGTACAACTTCGTTCAAGTATCGCTTGTCGTGAAAATGTAAAGTCGACTGACTCTGCAAGCAATTGAGTTCCGCTATTCACGGTTCGGCCGCTCCCTGACGGGTTGAATATGATTAACCGAAGCCAGCCCTCTGCTTAGTTTGTAGCCGTAACCCCGGATACTTTGAATAATATTACTTCCATAGTGCGACTTGATTTTGCCGCGCAAACGGCTAATTGATTTTTCGAGCGCCCTGGAATCATAAAAACGCGCGTTAAGTCCCATCACCACGGCAATTTCATCGTGGCTGAGCAACCGGTTATGAATCAGCGCTTCAAGCACTTTCATTTCAACGAAGGAGACTTCGAGCTTCTTGCCTCCTCCGTAGATGCACATGCGGTCTTGGTCCAGTAGCAAATCAGTATTACTTAGCCAGTACGTCTCGCTGAGAAACGCGGCAAACAGGGCGAGTTTTTTCTCGGGCGAGCTCTCGACCACCTTTATGCAGTAATCGGCCCCCGCGAGATAATATTTGGTTTTGCTTAATGTAGTGGCGAAGGTGACAACCAGGAAAATCGTGCTGCCAGGATTTTCGGATCTGGTTTTTTTAATGATGTCCAGCGTTTGGGTGCTGGCAGAGGGGGTGTCGATCTCTATGATGATGGCACGGTAATGTCCATGGCTTTCATAGGGACCAATTAGTTGGCCGTAGGAGCGTGTATCGACTTTTAGATTTTTCGGTACAGTACGAACTATAAGCTCGCTGAAGTCCTCGGATTTCGATGGGGTCCGTGCAATAGCGAGGACGTTGGAAAAATGCATCACGTTGCTCCCTTTTCCGGCATGCGAGGCCGTCAATTCAATCGCTGCAGGCGTTTAGATGTTAATCGAATTGAATACGCCAAAACGTGACAAATTTTAACATTCGCCACGTTATTTGCAGGGGGTAAGGCGGATTTCAGGCGGGTGTTGAAAGCGGATTTCTGGGCGGGAGTACTCATATGCTAGTGCAAATTTTTTAGTGTGCGATAAGTATTTTAGGCGGGTTGATATTTTTTGGCTGAAATGATTTAACCCTTCTAGTCCTTAAGCTCTAAAACGCTTATACGTGACTATTTATAATAATCCAGCAAGGCAATAGCGGGCGTTGAGTGCTGGGAGATGCTCGCGCGGTCGGCCAGGTAGCGCGCCGGAGGTTGGCCGATGGCCTTGCGGAACATGGTGATGAAGCCGCTGGCGTTTTCATAGCCGAGGTCCAGCGCTACCGTCTGCACACTTTCGCCTTTCGCCAGGCGCTGCAGTGACAGGATCACATGCAACTGTCGGCGCCAGCGGCCGAAACTCAGGCCGATCTCTTCCAGCAACAGCCGGGTCATGCTGCGTTCGCTCATGCCGATGCGCACCGCCCATTCGCCCAGGGTGGCTTTGTCGCTGGGGTTGGCCAGCAAACTGTCGGCCAAGCGCCGCAGCCGAATGTCCCGTGGCATGGGCAAGTGCAGGGCCTCGATCGGCGCCAGCGCCAGTTCGTCCAGCAGGGTGGCCACCAATCGGCCCTGTGCACCCTCGGTGTTGTACAGCGGCGGGAAGCTGACAGCCTTGCTGATCAATTCGTGTAACAGCGGCGATACCGCCAGCGTGCAGCATTGCCGTGGCAGGGCGCCGGCAGCGTCTGGGTCGACCAGCAGGCAGTACACATCTGCTGCACCGGAACCGCGTGCGGCATGGGAAAGGCCGCCGGGAATCCATAGTGCGCACTGGGGGGGCACGATCCAGATACCTTGTTCGATGACGCAATGAATCACCCCGCGCAAGGTGTACATCAACTGGCCTTTGCGGTGCTGGTGCGGCGCGTGCTCCCAACTGGCGGAGGTGCTCGAGGCGCTCACCGCGACCACGGCACGGGGAATTGCGTCGGCAAGGGCCGGGCGCAACGGGTCACGGGTTTCGAGGCGATGGTTGTACATGGCGGGGACGGGTCTTGGCTGGAATGCGAAACATTCTGGCCATTCTGTGCAATGGCGTCCAGTGATGGCATGACTATTATGAGAAACATTCTCGTTAAAGGTGCTTCCCATGCAACTCGACAGTTCTACATTCCCGGTGGTGAAAATCGTTTTCGACGCCCCCAGCGACACGTCACCGCAAGACACCTTTGTGGCGTTCGAGGCGTTGTTGCAGCGCGAAGAACCCTTCGTACTGCTGCATGAAAAGGCCGTGGACGAAAGCACTCACGAGCACTCCCACGAAGAACGCAAACACGCTTCTATCTGGATGAAGAAGAACAAGGTGGCCCTGCGTGCTTTCGTCAAAGGCATGATTCAGGTGGAGCCCAGCGCGGCCAAGCGCCTGGCGCTCAAGCCGTTTGCGGTGATGTTTGGCAAGGCGTGGGGCTACCCGTTACTGGTAGTCGAATCCACGGATCAGGCTTGGGCACTGGCGCGGGACGTGCTGGATACCCAGGTGTCGGACGTGGCGCACTATTGAGTCTTGGGCGCAGCCGTGCTGCCACGCAAGGTGAGCTCGAATGGCAATACCACCTGGCGTTCTGGCAGTGGCGTTTTCTCGATCAGGGCGATGAGCATCTCGACCGCCTTGCGCCCAAAGGTTTCGGCAGGCTGGGCAATGGTGGTCAGCGGCGGGTCGCAGTAGGCGGCGAAGGGGATGTCATCAAAGCCCACCAGGGAAATATCCTGGGGCACGCGCAGGCCCTGTTGCTTGATGCGCTTCAAGGCACCGATGGCCATTTCGTCGTTTTCGCAGAACAGCGCGGTGGGGCGTTCGGCCAGGTCGAGCATGCTGCCGGCACCCTCGAAACCGGCGTGCAAGGTGAAGTCGCCGTGGCAGATGAGTGCCGGGTCGCGGGGGATGCCTGCGGCGTGCAAGGCGTCTTCATAACCGGCCACGCGGTCTTGGGTCAGTGGGCTGCTTTTCGGGCCTTTGATCAAGCCGATGCGGCGGTGGCCGAGGTCGATCAAATGCTGGGTCATGGCCATGGCCGCGCCGCGGTTGTCGAGGCTGATGGTGGGATGACGGCCGTTCTGGATCACTTCGCAGGCGTTCACCAGCGGTGGTGATTCGCTGCAATCGCTGAAAGGGTCGGATGCGCGCAACTGAATCACCCCATCGGCCTGATGGGCGTGGACCAGTTCGGCGAACTGCTTTTCGATTTCAGCCTGGCCCCGGGTGTCGCACAACAGCAACCGATAGCCCGACGCCTGCGCCGCTTGCTGTGCGCCGCTGATCACCCGGGCGAAAAACGTGTTGGCAATCGCCGGTACCAGAATCACCAGGTTGCCGGTGCGCCGCGAGCGAAATTGCACCGCCATGCGGTTCGGCCGGTAGCCGGTCTGTTCCACGGCGGCGTTGACCTTGTCCCGGGTCTCGGGGAGCACGCGTTCAGGGCTGGCCAGGGTCCGTGACACGGTGGCCACCGAAACCCCGGCCAGGCGGGCGACTTCGCGAATATTGGACAAGACAACCTCGTTATCAGAGCAGCAGCCGGCAAGTTTACCGCAGTCGGGGTTTGACACCGTGAGCAACTGGGCCTAAATTTCCGGCACGATGTAACCGGTTACATCATGGCCGGTAATGACCCAAAAAGAGAAGACTTGCGATGACGGCTGCTGTGCAAAAAATAAGAATGGGCTTTGTTGGCGGCGGTGAAGGCGCCTTCATCGGCCAGGCCCACCGCCAGGCGGCGGGGCTGGATGGATGCTTTGAACTGGTGTGCGGTGCCTTCAGTCGCCAGGCCGAGAACAATCGCAACACCGGCAATGCGCTGGGCTTGCCTGCGTCCCGCTGCTACAGCGACTGGCAACAGATGCTGGCCGCCGAACAGGCGCTCCCGGCCGGGCAGCGCATGCAACTGCTGGTGATCGTTACCCCCAATCATCTGCACGCACCCATCGCGACCCAGGCGTTGCAGGCCGGCTTCCATGTGTTCAGCGAGAAGCCTGCGGCATTGAACCTTGCCGAAGTGCAGGCGCTGGCAGAAGTCGTCAAAAATAGCGCCGGGCTTTACGGACTGGCACACACTTACCTGGGCTACCCGATGGTGTGGCAGGCCCGCGACATGGTGCGCAATGGCGTCATCGGCGCACTGCGCAAAGTGATCGTCGAGTACCCACAAGGCTGGCTCAGCCAGGACGTGGCCGGGCAGGGCAGCAAACAGGCTGAGTGGCGTGGCCGGCCCGAGCTGTCGGGGCTCGGCGGCTGCATCGGCGACATCGGCACCCACGCGTTTTCCCTGGCCGAGTTCATCGCCGACCAACCGATCGAACAGCTTTGCGCCAGCCTGGGCATCCACGTACCCGGCCGGCAACTGGATGACGATGCCGCCATGCTGTTCAAGATGGCCTCCGGCGCGAGCGGCGTGCTGATCGCCAGCCAAGTGTGTGCCGGTGAAGAGAACCCGCTGAAGATCCGCCTCTATGGCGACAAAGGTGGCCTGGAATGGCGCCAGGAAGAACCCGCCAGCCTGATCCATCGCTCCCTCGATCAACCCCTGCGCGTCCTGCGTTCCGGCGTCGGCCAGCCCTGGCTGTGCGACGCGGCACTGCAACGCATGCGCCTGCCTGCCGGGCATCCCGAGGGTTACCTCGAAGCCATGGCCAACCTCTACCGCGACTTTGCCACGGCCATTCGCCAAGGCACCGCGGCCGCTGGCGTGCCCGGCATCGAAGTCGGCGTACGCGGCATGGCCTTTATCGAAGCCGTGATCAGCAACCATCGCGGCGACGCGAAGTGGACCACCTTGGCAGCCCACTCATGAAGGAGACTACAAACATGCGCGGCCCCGGCATTTTTCTCGCCCAGTTCATCTCGGACGAAGCACCTTTCGACACCCTGGCCAACATCGCCCAATGGGCGGCATCCCAGGGCTACAAGGCGATCCAACTGCCGACCCTCGGCACTCGCTATATCGACTTGGCCCGCGCCGCCGAAAGCCAAGCCTACTGCGACGAACTCAAGGCAACCTGTGCCAACGCCGGTGTCGAAATCAGCGAACTGTCGACCCACCTGCAAGGCCAGCTCGTGGCGGTTCACCCAGCGTTCGATACGCTGTTCGACGACTTCGCCCCTGCCCATCTGCGGGGCCAACCCCAGGCACGTACCGAGTGGGCCATCGAGCAATTGAAACTCGCCGCCCGCGCCAGCCAGCGCCTTGGTTTAAAGGCCCATGCGACCTTCTCGGGCGCGTTGCTCTGGCCGTACATTTACCCCTGGCCACAACGCCCCAGCGGCCTGGTGGAACAAGGCTTCGCTGAGTTGGCCAAGCGCTGGCTGCCGATCCTCGACTGCTTCGAAGCCGCCGGCGTCGACCTCTGCTACGAAATCCATCCCGGCGAAGACCTGCACGACGGCGCCTCTTTTGAACGCTTCCTCGACGCCGTCGATCACCATCCCCGCGCCAACATTCTCTACGACCCCAGCCACCTGCTGTTGCAGCAAATGGATTACCTGGGCTTTATCGACCGTTACCACGCGCGCATCCGCATGTTCCACGTCAAGGATGCTGAGTTCCGCCCCGATGCACGTTCCGGTGTCTACGGAGGCTATCAAGGATGGGTCGACCGTCCCGGTCGCTTCCGCTCGCTGGGCGACGGCCAGATCGACTTCAAATCGATCTTCAGCAAGCTCACCCAGTACGACTTCAGCGGCTGGGCCGTGCTGGAGTGGGAGTGCTGCCTGAAGGATGCGCAACAAGGCGCGGCAGAAGGGGCGACGTTCATCCAGCAGCACATGATCCGCAAGACCAAAAAGGCATTCGACGACTTCGCCGGCGTGACGTCCGACGAGCACTCCAACCGACGGCTGCTGGGCCTGCCCGACGCCTGAACACCGCTTCTGACCCAAAATAACAATAAAACGGTGACCCCAATGAAAGCGCGACTGAGCGTCATGATGTTCCTGCAATTCTTTATCTGGGGCGGCTGGTTCGTCACCCTCGGCACCTTCCTCGCCAGCAACCTGGGGGCCAGTGGTGGGCAAATCGGCATGGCGTTTTCAACCCAGTCGTGGGGGGCGATCATCGCGCCGTTTATCATCGGCCTGATCGCCGACCGTTACTTCAATGCCGAGCGCATCCTGGCCGTGCTGCACCTGATCGGCGCAGTGCTGCTCTACCAGCTGTACCGCGCGCCGGACTTCATCGGGTTTTACCCTTACGTGCTCGCGTACATGGTCATCTACATGCCAACCCTGGCGCTGGTGAACTCGGTGGCCTTCCGGCAAATGAGCGACCCGGCGCAGGAGTTTTCGCGCATCCGCGTGTGGGGCACCTTGGGCTGGATCGTCGCGGGGTTGGTGATCAGTTTTGTATTCGCCTGGGACTCCCAGCAGTCGATCACCACGGGCGCGTTGCGCAACACCTTCCTGATGTCTGCCATCGCGTCACTGTTGCTGGGTTTCTACAGCTTCACCTTGCCGCGCACTGCGCCCTTGAAAGCCGAGGCGGGCAGTGGCGATATCAAGCAGCTGCTGGGGCTGGATGCGCTGGGGTTATTAAAGGATCGCAGCTACCTGGTGTTCTTCATCGCCTCGATCCTGATCTGCATTCCCCTGGCGTTTTACTACCAGAACGCCAACCCGTTTCTTGCGGAAATCGGCGTGACCAATCCCACCGCGAAGATGGCCATAGGGCAGGTGTCCGAAGTGCTGTTCATGCTGCTGTTGCCGCTGTTTATCCAGCGGTTCGGCATCAAGATCGCGCTGCTGGTCGGCATGCTGGCCTGGGCGCTGCGCTATGCGCTGTTCGCCTACGGCAACAACGGCGAACTGGCGTTCATGCTGTTTACCGGGATTGCGCTGCATGGCATCTGCTATGACTTCTTCTTCGTTTCGGGGCAGATTTACACCGATGCGAAAGCGCCGGAGCGCTTCAGGAGTTCGGCCCAGGGGCTGATTACCCTGGCGACTTATGGCGTGGGGATGCTGATTGGATTCTGGGTGGCGGGGCAGGTGACCGACCACTATGTGGCGGCAGGTGGCAGCCATGACTGGCGCAGCATCTGGCTGTTTCCGGCGGGTTTTGCGTTGTTGATCTTTTTTTGTTTTTCGGTGGCGTTCAAGGGGCGGGAGAAGGTGTGACAGGCGCTGCAGGTGCGCCGGCGGAGCCAACTTTCTGGTAACGTCGGTGCCCCAATCACCTGTCCGGAGTAGATGCCAATGGCGTATGAGATCCACATCAAGAGAGCCGAAAGCAGCACAATCTCGCCTGAAGAATGGCATTCGTTTTGTGCGAATGACCCATCGATGAACCTCGAAAGTGAGACAGTCGGTGTTAATCCCAAGACCGGTGAAACCGTTACCATCAGTGGTAATGACACAGCGTTCTGGACCTCTCCGGTGACGCAGCAGCAGTACTACTTCGATTACCGTCGCGGCTCGATAGCATTTGTCTACAGCGATGAGACCCTTGAAAAAGCCAGGGAAATAGCCCGCGCCTTCTCTGCCAATATTCGGGGCGACGAAGGCGAGGCCTATTAACTCAAGGGTTGGCAGGCCTGCCTGGGCCCGTTGTTTCAGGTATCCTCCGCGCCCCGCTCAACAACTATTCCCAAACCATGCCAGAACAAAACATGCAGGCCCTGTTGGAGTCGATCCTCGACGAAGTTCGTCCGCTGATCGGCCTCGGCAAGGTCGCCGACTACATCCCCGCACTGGCCGACGTACCGGCGCAGCAGTTGGGCATTGCCGTGTATGGCAATGACGGCTCGTTCTATTGCGCGGGCGATGCTCACACCCTGTTCTCCGTGCAGAGCATCTCCAAGGTGTTCAGCCTGGTGCAGGCCATCGACCATGGCGGCGAAAGTATCTGGGAGCGCCTGGGCCACGAACCGTCGGGGCAGCCGTTCAACTCCATGGTGCAGCTGGAGTTTGAGCGCGGGCGGCCACGTAACCCGTTTATCAACGCCGGGGCATTGGTAATCTGCGACATCAACCAATCGCGCTTTGCCGTGCCGATCCTGTCCATGCGCGACTTTGTGCGGCGGCTGTCGGGCAATCCGCAGATTCTGGTCAACAGCGTCGTGGCTGAATCCGAAGCCCAGCACGGCGCGCGCAATGCGGCCATGGCGTACCTGATGAAGTCGTTCGGCAACTTCCACAATGATGTGGATGCGGTGCTGCACAGCTACTTCAACTACTGCGCGTTGCAGATGAGCTGCCTGGATTTGGCCAAGGCGTTTTGCTTTCTGGCGAATGAAGGCGTGTGCACTCACAGCGGCGAGCAGATTCTGACGGCGCGCCAGACCAAGCAAGTGAACTCGATCATGGCCACCAGCGGGCTCTATGACGAGGCGGGGAATTTTGCTTATCGCGTTGGCTTGCCAGGCAAGAGCGGGGTAGGCGGCGGGATTCTCGCGGTAGTGCCGGGGCAGTTTACGGTGTGCGTCTGGTCGCCGGAGTTGAATGCAGCGGGCAATTCGCTGGCGGGGATGAAGGCGTTGGAGTTGTTGAGCGAGCGGATTGGGTGGTCGGTGTTCTAGGGCTTGATCGCTCCCACGCTTTACGTAGGAGCGCTGGCCTAAGTTTTAGGCCGTTGGGTGGGTCACATTCAGTGCCTTGTCGACCAGCAATTGAACGCCTTCGATCATGCGGCAGATGCCCAGCGCCACATTGCGTTGGGCTCCGTCGACTTCAAAGGCCAAGTGGGTGGCGATATCGCTGATGGAGGCCAGGTCCTGGGACGCGTTGACCAGCAGGGTTTCCGTGCCCAGGTCGGCGCGCACGGTGAAGAGCCCATCGGTAGGTTCGGGTATCGGTTTGCCGGGATTGAGGTAGTGGTTGATCGCGCGATAGGCCACTTCGTGCAGTGTGCTGGTGTCGAAGTCTGAATGGCCAGGGGGATTGGGGCTGTCTTTAATCATGGTGAAACTCCAAGGGAAGTGGAGCTGCCACGATTCGCGGTCAAACGAATTAGGGTGGCAGCTATACGCGGGTTGACCGACCGGTCCCAAGGAAACCCGGCATACCCGAAGGTATCCCGCGTACAGCTGCCGCGACACGATACAACAGGCGTGAAAAAAACGCCTGAGTCGATGTTGGCACAGGTGTACTTGGGAAGGCGGACGGTCAAATCCGGTCGCTGAATTGGCAGCGACGGCGAAGGTTAATCAGCCCCCGTCCGACCGACAACCTGAAACAGCTGTCGGAAAAATCCGAGAGCGGTTTCTTCCCGAACTTCATCTGTCGCCAGCCGCGCGGTCAGGTCTGCTGCTGATACTATCGACGCAATCACCCATCAGTCAGAGACGGTCCATGTTGCCCAATCGTGTCGTCCAGACCGCCGCCAAGTCGGTGCTGCAGCAGCTCGTTACGCGAATCACGCCACAGTCAACTGAAGCCTCCATCGCCGAAATGGCGACGCAGATGCTCGCGGATTCCGGCTATCCGGAGACCTGGTATTACGACTGCCCGGCCTTCGTGTTGCTGGGTTCGCGCAGTATGCTTTCGGTGTCGGGGCGCGACTATCGGCCCAGTGACGAAGCGGTTGGTTTGCACAATCTGATCACGGTGGATTTAAGCCCAAGAGCGGGCAATGTATGGGGCGACTGCGCCCGCTCTTTCTATGTGGAGGAAGGCGTGTGCCGGGCGGTGCCGACGGGTGCGGAGTTCAGCAGGGGCTATGAAGTCGAGCACCAGCTACACGCGATGATGCGCACATTCGCCCGGCCTGAAACCACGTTCAACGACCTCCACGCATTCGCCAATGACCTGATCGCATCCGAAGGTTTCGAGAACCTCGATTTCGCTGGCAACGTCGGTCATAGCATCTGCGAACAGCGTGACCAAAGGCTCTACATCGAAGCGGGCAATCACCGGCGTCTTGAAGAGGTGGCGTGCTTTACCTTTGAGCCGCATATTCGCGAGCGAGGTGGTCGCTGGGGGTATAAGCACGAGAATATCTATTTCTTCGGCGACGAGGGTGAGGTCTGCGAGCTTTGACGATGGCGCAGGTCTCCTGAGGAGACGCGGCGCCTTCGAGTTTTTCGCGAGCAAGCTCGCTCCTACAGGGAGAGGCGATCGAGCAAGCTGTACCACGCCACGCCCGCGCCAATGTAGAACCGCTGCAACCCATGCAAGGGTAGTCGCTGCAGCGGAGTTACCGGATAGGAAAAGTCCGAGCGGCTGTCACATAAACGTCCCGCCAGTTGCTGGCCCAGGCTGGTGCACAACGCAATCCCGCGCCCGTTGCAACCCAGCGCCAGGGTCAAGCCCGGCGCAGGTTCGTGAACGTGGGGCATAAAGTCCCGGGTGATCGCGATCCGTCCTGCCCAGCGGTACTCGAAGTCCAGCTTGCCCAGCTGCGGAAACAACAACGCCAGCGAGCGTTCCAGGTGCGCAAAATCCGCTGGGCCGGTGGGGTCTTCGAACAGTCCGCGCCCGCCCATCAGCAAGCGACCATGGGCATCCTTGCGAAAGTACAGCAGCAGCCGTTGGGCGGTGGAGACGGTTTCCTGCCCGGGCAAAATGCTCTCTGCCGCAGTGCCGCTCAAGGGGCGGGTGGCGACGATAAAGCTGTTGGCCGCGAGCACACTCTGGGCCATGCCGGGCCACAAGTCGCCGCTGTAGCCGTTGGTGGCCAGCACCACTTGGCCGGCAGACACCTGCGCGCCGCTGGCGGTTTGCAACTTCCAGCCAGCCCCCGCCTGTTGCATCGCGGTCACGGCGCTTTGCCCGTGGATGCGTACGCCCGCCGCCTGCGCTGCACGCACCAAGCCGCGCGCATAGGCCAGGGGCTGGATGGCGCCAGCACGGCCATCCAGCCAGCCACCGGCAAACGCCTGGCTGCCCATGCGGGCGGACACCGCGCGGGCATCCAGGCGCTGCACCGGCACTCCGCGACGCTCCCATTGTTCGGCGCGAGCATGCAGGCCCGCCACGCCTTTTTCGGAATAGGAAACTTGCATCCAGCCCTTGCGCGTGGGGGCGCAGTCAATGCCATGGCGCTGGATAAGGTTGAACACCAGGTCCGCCGAGTGGGACACGGTATGGATCAGCGGCTCGGCGCGCTCGGCACCATACCTCTGCACCAGTTGATCCGGGTCGTATTTGAGCGTCGGGTTGACCTGCCCGCCATTGCGCCCGGACGCGCCCCAGCCGGGCTCGCTGGCCTCCAGCACGCACACGCTCACGCCGCGCTCCGCCAGGTGCAGGGCCGTGGACAAGCCGGTGTACCCGGCGCCGACGATGGCCACGTCCACCTTTAATGACTCAGCCAGCGCGGGTGTCGGCGGTGCAGCGGGCGCGGTCGCGGCCCAGAGTGACTTCATGACAGGCTCCGGGTGTTGGCGGTGGGGTGCAGCACGCGGCGCAGGAAGTCCTGGGTACGTGGTTGTTGCGGGTTGCCCAGCACCTGTTCGGCCGGCCCGCTCTCCACGATGTAGCCGCCGTGCAGGAAGCACACGCGGTCGGCCACTTCCCGGGCAAAGCCCATTTCGTGGGTGACCACGATCATGGTCATGCCTTCATCGGCCAGGGTGCGCATCACCTCCAGCACATCGCCCACCAGTTCCGGGTCGAGGGCCGAGGTGGGTTCGTCGAACAGCATGGCGTCGGGCTTCATCGCCAGTGCGCGGGCGATGGCCACCCGTTGTTGCTGGCCGCCGGAGAGTTGTTCCGGGTAAGCATCGGCCTTGGCTGACAGGCCGACTTTATCCAGCAGCGCCAGGGCTTCTTCGCGGGCCTGTTTCAGCGGTTCGCCTTTGACGTAAACCGGGCCTTCCATCACGTTTTCCAGCACGGTGCGATGGGGGAACAGGTTGAAGCGCTGGAACACCATGCCCATGCGGCTGCGCAGGGCATGCACGGTCTTGCTGCTGCGCTGCACGGTCTCGCCGAATACGCGGATGGTGCCGCCGTCGTAGGCTTCCAGCGCGTTGATGCAGCGCAACAGGGTGGATTTGCCCGAGCCGGACGGGCCGATCAGGCACACCACTTCGCCCTTGGCCACGTCCAGGTCGACGCCGTGCAGCACGCGATGGGTGCCGTAGTGTTTTTGCAGTTGGCGAATCTCGATCATGCTTTTTTCCTCCGGCCCAGGTGCTGTTCCATGCGGCGCAGGCCATACACCAGCGGCAGGCTCATCAGCAGGTAGAGCAGGGCGACCAGGGTGTAGACGGTCATGTTCTGGAAGGTGGATGAGGCGATCAGTTGGCCCTGGCGCGTCATCTCGGCGACGGTGATGGTCGACACCAGGGACGAGTCCTTGAGCATCATCACCAGGGTGTTGCCGTAGGGCGGCAAGGCGATTCGAAAGGCCTGGGGCAGGATCACCCGGCGCATCATCAGCACCGAGCGCATCCCCAGGGCTTCGGCGGCTTCACGCTGGCCCTGTTCGACGGCGATGATGCCGGTACGGAAGTTCTCCGCCTGGTACGCCGAGTAGGCGACGCCCATGCCGATCACACCCGCCTGGAATGCGCTGAGGTGCACGCCCATGTCCGGTAACACGAAGTAGATGTAGAACAGCTGCACGATGATCGGCAGGCCACGAATCACGTTGATCACGGTGCTCGCTGCCCACGACAGCGCGCGGATCGGCGACAGCTTGAGCAACGCCAGCACCAGGCCGATCGCACTGCTGAGCAGGAACGACAGTACGGTGATCTGAATCGTCACCCAGGCGCCTTGAAGCAGGATCGGCAAGAAGTCCTGGGCGTTTTGCAGGAATTCAGCCGGGTTCATGGTTGCACCTGGGCATCAAGTCCCCACTTCTTGAGGATTGCGTCCAGGGTGCCGTCAGCCTTGATGCTGGCGATGGCCTGGTTCAGGCGGGCGAGGGTTTCGCTGTCGCCCTTGCGCACCACCAGGCACACCTCGCCGACGTTCACCGGCTTGTAGTCGGCGGCGAGCTTCACGCCTTTGAACAGCTTCTGGCGGATCTGGTAGGCCACCACAGGCTGGTCACCCACGGCGGCCTTGATACGGCCCAGGCTCAGGTCGCGGACCATTTCGCCGATGGAGTCGTAGGTGCGGATTTCCTTGAAAATCCCCAGCTTGTTGAGCATGTCGTAGAAGATCGTGCCGGCTTGCACACCCACCACCTGGTCTTTCAGGGATCTGAGGTCGGGATAGGCGGCGTTGTCGTCTTCGCTAATGATCAACCCTTCACCGTACGCATACACCGGCGCGCTGAAGTCCACCACCTGGGCGCGCTCCGGGGTCTTGAGCATGCCGGCGGCGATGAAGTCGAGCTTGCCGGAGGTGAGCGACGGGATCAGTGCGGCAAAGTTGGTCTGCTCGATTTCGCTGGTGAAACCACCGGCCTTGCCCACGGCATTGGCGACGTCGACCATCACGCCCTGGATGCTGTTGCTCTTGATGTCGAGGAAGGTGAACGGCGAACCGCTGGCCGTTGCACCGACTTTGTACGAGGCCGCACCGGCGGCGTGCACGGTTGCTACGCAAAAGGTGGCGCAAATACCGAAGGCGAGGCGGCGAAACAAGGGCGAAAGACTGTTCATCGGGTTACTCCAGAAGGAAAACGGATCGTCAGTACCGCAAGCGGTTGGAAAGCAAACCGCAAGCTCTATGCCATTTCGATTCAATAAAATCGTTTGGCGGTATAGAAAATCGACAAAATGAACCATTCGTATCGGTATGCGATTTTAAGTGGTCGAATTTCGCAGTTTGGTGTAGAAATATCGCTACGCTTGATCGACCTGACCGCGAGTTCGCCATGTCTGAAGAACGCAACAGCTTGCACAACCAATCCCTCGAAAAAGGCCTGTCGGTGCTCAAGGCATTCAGCGCACAGCGCCGCAGCATGAGCCTTGCAGAGGTGGCCGAGGCCGCCGGCATGACCAAAAGCTCGGCCCAGCGCATGGTATTTACCCTGGAGAGCCTGGGTTACCTTCGGAAACACTCGCGCACGCGCCATTACCAACTCACACCGCGGGTGCTGGAGTTGGGCTTCAGTTATCTGGATGCGCATTCGTTGATTGAGGTGGCCAACCCGTTCCTCTCGGAATTGACCCGCCTGACCGGAGAAACCTCGTGCCTGACCGAGCCTGCGGGTTACGACATGACCTACATCGCGCGGTTTGTCAGCTCAGGCTTTGTGCCGGTACACATGCCGATTGGCTCGCGGGTGCCGATGTACTGCACGGCGTCGGGCCGGGCGTATTTGAGTGCGTTGCCGCAGGATGAGGCGTTGGTGTTGATTGAGAACAGCCAGCGGGTGGCGCATACCAGCCAAACGTTGACTGAAGTCGACAGGATCATGGCGTCGTTGCAGCAGGTGCGCGAGCAGGGCTATGCGGTGAATGGCCAGGAGCTGTTCCTGGGCGACATGACCATCGGCGCGCCGGTGTTGGGCGCGAATGGCCGGCCGGTGGCGGCGGTGCATGTGGTGGCGCCCACCAGTCGGTGGAGCAGGGCGGATGCGGAGAAGCAGTTGGCGCCGGCGTTGTTGCAGTGTTCAAGGGCGTTGAGCAATTCGGCGCGCAACCTTGAATAGCCCCATTCTCAAGAACACAGCAAATCAAAAATGTGGGAGCGGGCTTGCTCGCGAATGCGGTGTATCAGTCGCCAGATGCAGTGACTGGCACACCGCATTCGCGAGCAAGCCCGCTCCCACATTTTGATCTTCAGTACTCTTTGAAATTTATGGGTGCTTGTAGGAAAGCAACCATCTACGTCAGTTAAATCTTAATAAGGGTAGGGGTCCTTCACATTCTCAAGGCATTGCTCGACAATGCGCCCACTGTTCCGGAGTAGTTCAGCGGTAGAACACTCGGCTCTTAACCGGGTGGGCGCTGGTTCGAATCCAGCCTCCGGACCCATCCATTACACAGCAGTCTGGACATACTTCCAGATCACACGGAGTGACTAGCATGGATGCAGGTTATGCAGTCTTCCAGCTGTCCAGGGCACTGCTTGCGCACGATCAAACTTGTAGCCCTCTCGCCCGTTTTAATGCCCGCAGACGCATCTCGCGCTGGAAACAGGTTATTGCGCACATTCTGCAAAGCACCGCAGAGTATGGCTCTCGTACCCCGATTGCTGAGGTTTCCGCCTGGGTTACGCTGGAAGTTACTACAGGGGGGTTCGCTACCGGTAATCTGTTGGCAGGTGGCGAATTGACCGACTATGAGCGTGAACTGGCCGCCTCCCTCCCGGGGATTCGTCGAGGGTTTGAGCGGTTGGATATCAATTCCTGGCATCTCACAGATGACGGTCTTGATGCGCTGCAGCAGCTTCTGGCCAGTTGTGACTATCGAGTTGATGTGCCGGAAGAGGCAGCGTTACTGACCGTGGCTTGGTTGTCAGGCCAGCGGCGTACTGACGAGGCGCGTGCCCTCATAGAGGCCATTGTTCCTTTTTTTGACCGATTGCGTTTCTTTCCGTCGATCTCTACGCAGCTTCCGATCTCCGCCACGCAGGTACATGTCGTTGACGCGGGTGAGGTGAAGCAGTCTCTTATAACCTTGCCTGCTCAGACTCAGATCGCTGTGCAGAAACAGGCGATCACAAGACGGTTACCCCTTTATGATTCGGCCATCGCACATTTCCTCCTGACTTATCAGGCTGGCTGGCCTTGCCGTCATTACCCACCTCAGTGGCACGAGCAGGCGGCCGAACTGGAGGAAAATTATAAAAAACTTGGCATCGACAGGTGCTCACCTGACCGCTTGGCGGAACTGTTTTCTTTACTGGAGCAATGCTCCCGCAATGCCGAATCGCTCACAGGGCGTCAGGTAGGTCGTATACGACGAATTGTCGATGACTTCGTGCGCAAACATGGCACTCCGGACTCTGCCTCTCACTTAGCGTTCCGCGCGAACCAGCTTCGCCAGGTGGCGGGGCCAGAGCATCATCTAATTGCGCGTGTCGTGGCAAAGCGTCTGTCCAAGTATCCAGCGCAAAGTGGCATTTCGGATTTTGTCGATTTGGCCGCGCCGCTCACTGCTGCGGAGGCATCGGAATGTGCGCAGGCCGAGGGTGTCGCGATACCAACGGCGATCCTGCGCCGTATTCAACGCTGTCGGAGCGGGACGATTAGCGAACTGATCAAGCATGGGCTGATCACTTCGGGTGACACAGTCGCACGGGTGCTGCCGGCGATGACCGCTCAGCTTAGTAGCTCGGGGTTGCGGGACGAAGCGTTGAGGATGGTCTACGCCTCGACCTACCGGGCGTTCCGTCGGCGGCGTTCATTATTACTGTTGAATCTTGAGCGTCAGGTTGGCCTGAGTGAGTTGCCCTGGATTGCTGCAATTGAGCGCGACCGGCAGTCAGGCATTGGTGCAGCCAGTGTCGCCAGACAATCCCTCGTTGAGTCAGCGGCATTAACGCTTCATGCCTTCCCTTACGCTATCCTTCCTAACAAGCTTCTCAAGGAATATGGAGCACTGGCGGACACTGCGGAACTAGATCTTCCCTTCGTGGAAGAGGTCGCTGCAGATATCTTCATGGGGCAGTTTTCCAGTAAGTTCGCTGACGCTGCCAGGCGAACGGGGCCGGTGATAGCAGGGTCACTTTATATACGTTACTACGCCATTGATACCGACGAGCTGGCCGGCCTCGTCACCCGAGGGCGGCGACAAGCGCGAGTGGCGAGCGATGCGTTCGCGGCCTTGTGCGCGGGGCGTGCGGGAGCTGAGTTAGGCACTTGGCATCCGGCAACCAATGGCACCATTCTTGAGCAGCAGCAGATTTTAACCACGCAGAACCTTGCGGTATTGTTTGAATCGCTTGGGTTGAAGGTTTTGCTACGGTCTAAATTAGGCAGCATGGTGCAGGCGTGTTTTGAGTGGATATGTAGACGGCATCAGATGAAGATCGAGCATTATCATGCTCGGTTGATAATGCTCAAAAATACCGCCTATGCCTGGCGCCAGATGGTGTTCTACCTGGCGATGCTCGATGAAGATGATCGCAGAGAAGCCTTGGCGTCTATTGAGGCTTATTTCGCCATTCAGCCAGTGGCTTTTCGAGAAAGATTCCTGCCGTTGATGAGCGGCTTGCGCAAGGCTTGTGCTGGCGAAGTATTGCCTCAGCGCGCTCCAACTGAGGATGGTGCGAGAGTTTTTCTGGGATGGACAACGACGCGGCATTGGTTACTACCCCCGCAGGAAGTTACTTCAATCCGAGCTGTTGAGCAGTAGTGACGCTAAAGATTCAAGTGTGGGAGCGGGCTTGCTCGCGAATGCGGTGTATCAGTCGCCAGATGCAGTGACTGGCACACCGCATTCGCGAGCAAGCCCGCTCCCACATTTTGATCTTCATCATTCTTGGAGATGGGTGTGAGCCCCAACAAAAAATGCGCCCCTTCGGGCGCATTTTTTTGTTCGGTCAACTTTCGCCTATCAGGCAATCGCATCCCAAGCACGATCACCATTCTCGTCTTTAATACGAGTCGGCAACCCCATCACGTCCAGCGCTTTCAGGAACGGCTCAGCCGGCAGTTCCTCGACGTTGGCCATGTGCTTCACATCCCACTCGCCACGGGCAACCAGCAGCGCTGCGGCCACGGGTGGCACGCCGGCGGTGTAGGAGATGCCCTGGCTGTCGGTTTCGGCAAAGGCTTCTTCGTGGCAGGCCACGTTGTAGATGAACAGCTCGCGTGGCTGGCCATCCTTGGTGCCCTTGACCAGGTCGCCGATGCAGGTCTTGCCGGTGTAGCCCGGTGCCAGCGACGACGGGTCAGGCAGCACGGCCTTGACCAGTTTCAGCGGCACGACTTCCAGGCCTTCGGCGGTGGTGACCGGTTTTTCGGAGAGCAGGCCGAGGTTTTTCAGCACGGTGAACACGTTGATGTAGTGTTCGCCGAAGCTCATCCAGAAACGCACATTGGGCACGTCGAGGTTTTTCGACAGCGAGTGCACTTCATCGTGGCCGGTCAGGTACAGGTTCTGCGAACCGACCACAGGCAGGTCGTCGGTGCGTTTGACTTCGAACATGGTGTTGCTGGTCCACTGGCTGTTCTGCCAGCTCCACACCTGTCCGGTGAATTCGCGGAAGTTGATTTCCGGGTCGAAATTGGTGGCGAAATATTTGCCGTGGGAGCCGGCATTGACGTCCAGAATGTCGATCGAATCAATGCGGTCGAAATGCTTTTGCTGCGCCAGCGCGGCATACGCGTTGACGACACCCGGGTCGAAGCCCACGCCGAGAATGGCCGTGATGTTCTTCTGTTTGCACTCTTCCAGGTGGTTCCATTCGTAGTTGCCGTACCACGGCGGGGTCTCGCAGACCTTGCCCGGCTCTTCGTGGATGGCGGTGTCGAGGTACGCCACGCCCGTGTCGATGCAGGCACGCAGTACCGACATGTTGAGGAACGCGGAACCGACGTTGATGACGATCTGCGATTCGGTTTCGCGGATCAGTGCCTTGGTCGCTTCCACGTCCAAAGCGTTCAGCGCAAAGGCTTGAATCTGGGCGGGTACCTTGAGGCTACCCTTGGCCTTGACGCTGTCGATGATGGCCTGGCATTTGGAGATGTTGCGCGACGCGATAGCAATACGACCGAGTTCGTCGTTGTGCTGCGCGCACTTGTGGGCCACCACCTTGGCGACACCTCCTGCACCAATGATAAGAACGTTCTT
Organism: Pseudomonas sp. AN3A02; assembly: GCF_011765255.1. NCBI lineage: Bacteria > Pseudomonadati > Pseudomonadota > Gammaproteobacteria > Pseudomonadales > Pseudomonadaceae > Pseudomonas > Pseudomonas sp. AN3A02. The sequence continues at coordinate 1,708,952 of NZ_JAARNI010000001.1, read as the reverse complement.
TTTCAATTGCTTTATCTCTCCTTTATCTGTCCGCTTTACGAAAGGCTGGACAGGTAGTCGTCGTAACCAAATTCACGAACCACTTCGACTGTACCGTCGAGTTGTTTCACTACGATGGACGGCATTTTCAGGCCGTTGAACCAGTTTTTCTTGACCATGGTGTAGCCTGCCGTGTCGATGAACGACAGTCGATCGCCGATGGCCAGCGGCTGATCAAATTGATACTCACCGAAAATATCCCCGGCCAGGCACGACTTGCCGCACACCATGTAGGTATGTTCACCGTCGCTTGGCGCCAGCTTGGCGTTGAGGCGATAGATCAGCAGGTCCAGCAGGTGGGCTTCGATGGAGCTGTCTACCACGGCGAGGTTCTTGCCGTTGTAGAGGGTGTCGAGCACGGTCACTTCCAGGGAGGCGCTGTTGGTGATCGCTGCTTCGCCGGGTTCCAGGTACACCTGCACGTCGTACTTCTGCGAGAACGCCTTGAGGCGCTGGCAGAAGGCGTCGATGGCATAGCCTTCACCGGTGAAGTGGATGCCGCCGCCGAGGCTGACCCAGTTGACCTTGTGCAGCAGCGCGCCGAAGCGTTCTTCGATGGTGTTGAGCATCTGGTCGAACAGGTTGAAGTCACCGTTCTCGCAGTTGTTGTGGAACATGAAGCCGGAGATCTGCTCGATCACACCTTCGATCTTAACCGGGTCCCACTCGCCCAAACGGCTGAACGGGCGCGCCGGGTCGGCCAGCAGGTAGTCGGAGCTGCTCACTTGCGGGTTGACGCGCAGGCCGCGGGTCTTGCCTTCGCTGCGTTCGGCAAAGCGCTGCAGCTGGCTGATGGAGTTGAAGATGATCTTGTCGCAGTTATCCAGCATCTCTTCGATTTCATCGTCGGCCCAGGCCACGCTGTAGGCGTGAGCTTCACCTTCGAACTTCTGGCGACCCAGCTTCAGCTCGTACAACGACGACGAGGTGGTGCCGTCCATGTATTCCTGCATCAGGTCGAACACCGACCAGGTGGCGAAACACTTGAGGGCCAGCAGAGCCTTGGCGCCGGACTGTTCGCGCACGTAGGCGATCTTCTGCATGTTGACCAGAAGCTTCTGTTTGTCGATGAGGTAGTACGGCGTTTTGATCATTTTCAGAGCCTGCGGCGGTGCCTGCCAAAAAAGGACACGCATTGTGCCCGCACTTGGGACAGATCGAAAGGTTAGTCAGCGGAATTTGCTGGCCCGGTTATAAGCTGGCCTGTGAATATGACAGCCCGTCGGTATGATGAGCCGCTTTGATAACGCATCCCGGCTTTGGCGACGAGAGGTGAGAATGGACGCATGGACGCTGCATTGGCTGGAAGCTTCGGGGAGCCTGGCGCAGTTTCGCCCTGAGCTGATCCGTGAATTTGAAGTCGCCTACGAGGCCATTGCGCAGCTGATGCCGCCGCCGCGCCTGGACATTCTGATCCAGCGATTGCCGGGGGAGACCCTCCCGGAACTGGGCCTGGTGGGGCGCGCTTATCGCAGCACCCTGTTCAGCATGACCCTTGACCCCGACAATCCGAATTTTCTCGCCAGCCTGCAAAGCGGCGCGTTGCGCCGACATGTGGTGCATGAAGTGCATCATTGCCTGCGCATGGCAGGGCCCGGCTATGGCTGGACGCTGGGGGAGGCGATGATCAGTGAAGGCCTGGCCGGGCAGTTTGTGCGACGGGTGCTGGGCAGTGAGCCGGAGTTGTGGGAAAGGGCGCTTGCACCACAGGAGCTGCTGAGTTCCCCGGTAGACCGCCAGCTTCTCGAGGCCACGTATTACGACCACAGCGAATGGTTCTTTGGTACCGGCGCGCGGGCAAGGTGGTTGGGGTACACGCTCGGCTACCAGATGGTGGAGGCCTGGCTGGCAACGCAGGGCGACGTGGACGCCGCCACATGGGTCAACGTGCCCGCCCAAGACATACTCGCCAATGCAACCAAGCAAGGGCTCGTGACCCCGCCTTGAAACACAAAACCACCAAGCACCCCCCATCCCCTGTGGGAGCCGTCGAGCTTTAGCGAGGCCGCGAAGGCGGCGGCACAGACGACAACCTGGTTGCCTGACACACCGCCATGGTGATCGTTCCCACGCTCTGCGTGGGAATGCCGCCTCGGACGCTCTGCGTCCATCGGGCGATGCAAGGTTCACGTCTTGCGCAGTGGTGACGCGGAGCGTCACGGGATGCGTTCCCACGCAGAGCGTGGGGAACGATCATCAAGTAAACCCCCGCCCGCACTGACATCAAACCGTCATCTCCCCATCGCCTGACTGCCACATTCCCCCGTTACTGTCCTCGCCAATGAGATCGATCTCAAGCGAGTGACAATGACTGATTTGAAAGACGTAGCGCGGCTGGCCGGCGTATCCCGCGCGACCGCCGCCCGCACCTTTGCCTCCCCGGAACAAGTGCGCCCGGCCACCCGTGAACAGGTATTCGCCGCCGCCCGCGAGCTGGGTTTCAGGCCCAACCTGCTGGGCCGCCAATTGCGCCTGCAAACCACCAACCTGATCGGCGTGGTGGTGCCCAACCTGCTTAACCCGGTGTTCGCCGAGCAGTTCCAGGCCATGGAGCGCGCCGCACGCCTGCGTGGCTATAACCTGTTGCTGGCGACCACCGACTACAGCGCCGAGCGCGAAAGCAGCGTGGTGGAAGAACTGCTGCGCCAGCGCGTCGACGGCCTGGTGCTGACCGTCACCGACGCCGAAAGCAACAGCGTGCTCCACAGCCTGGCCACGGAAGAAACGCCGTTCGTGCTGGCCTACCACCAACCCGACAACCCCAACTACAGCGCCGTCTCGGTGGACAACCGCGCCGGCATGGCCCTCGCTACTCGTTATCTGCTGGAAGCCGGCCATCGCCGGATCGCCATGGTCGCCGGCCCCGCGTTGCAGTCCGACCGGGCCCGCCTGCGCTACGCCGGGTATTGCGATGCCATGGGCGAGTACGGCCTCGATAGCCAACCGGTGATTGAAATGCCGGCCCACACCCAAGCCGAGTTCGCCGCCATCGAACCCTTCCTGCAAGGCCCCCAGGCCCCCACAGCACTGGTGTGTTCCAACGATTTTCTCGCCATCAGCCTGATCGCCGAACTGCGCCGCCATGCCTGGAACGTGCCCGAACAACTCTCGGTGATGGGGTTTGACGGCATTTCCCTCGGCACCCAGATGCACCCGACGCTGTGCAGCGTGGTGCAGCCCATCGCGCTGTTGGCCAGCACCGTGATCGACCAACTGCTGGCGCAAATCGCCGGCAACGCTCCGATTTCCCACTGCCTGCCGTGCCATATCCGGCCGGGCGAAAGTACCCAACCACATAAAGGAGACGCTTAATGAGCATGCTCAGTAAAACCCTGGCGGCATTGCTGCTGTGCGGCGCGGCCAGCCTGGCCCAGGCCGCCGACACCGCGATTTGCTACAACTGCCCGCCAGACTGGGCGGACTGGGGCTCGCAACTCAAGGCCATCGCGGCGACCACCGGTGTGCAGGTGCCGCTGGACAACAAAAACTCCGGCCAGTCCCTGGCGCAGTTGGTGGCCGAGAAAGCCGCGCCGGTGGCCGATGTTGTCTACTACGGCGTGACGTTCGGCCTGCAAGCGCAGAAGGCCGGGGTGGTGGAGGGCTATAAACCCAAAGGCTGGGAACAGATTCCCGCCGGCCTGAAAGACCCGGACGGCCAGTGGTTCGCGATTCACTCCGGCACCCTCGGCATCATGGTCAACGTCGACGCGCTGGGCGGGCTGCCGGTGCCGCAAAGCTGGGCCGACCTGCTCAAGCCTGAGTACAAAGGCATGGTCGGTTACCTCGACCCGTCCAGCGCTTTCGTCGGCTACGTCTCGGCGGTGGCGATCAACCGCGCCATGGGCGGCGACCTCGATAACTTCGCCCCGGCCATCGACTACTTTCAGAAGCTGTCGAAAAACGCCCCCATCGTGCCCAAGCAAACCGCCTATGCGCGGGTGCTCTCCGGCGAGTTGCCGATCCTGGTGGACTACGACTTCAACGCCTATCGCGCCCGCTACAAAGACAACGCGAACGTCGCCTTCGTGATTCCCAAGGAAGGCAGCATCAGCGTGCCGTACGTGATGAGCCTGGTGGCAAACGCACCGCATCGCGCCAACGGTGAAAAGGTCCTGGACTTCGTTCTGTCCGATGAGGGCCAGGCACTTTGGGCCAAAGCCTACCTGCGTCCGGTGCGGCCAATGAAGATGCCGGCGGAAGTCGCCGCGCAGTTTCTACCGGACAGCGACTACGCCCGCGCCGGCGTGGTGGATTACCAAAAAATGGCCGCCGTGCAGGAAGCCTTCGCCGCGCGTTACCTGAGTGAGGTCAAGTAGGTGAAGGCACTTTTGCGGCCAAATCCCGCCTGGGCGCTGGCCCCGGCGTTTGCGGTGCTGCTCGCGTTCTGGCTGTTGCCGCTGGCGCACTTGATAGTGCTGGGCGGCGAAAGCCGCGATAGCCACGGCAGCGGTTACTGGCAAGTGCTGAGCAGCGCGCAATACCTGTGCAGCCTGGCGCAAACCTGCGTGCTCGCGGTGCTGGTGACGTTGGCGGCGCTGCTGGTGGGCGGCATTACGGGTGTGTTTCTCGCCCGCCAGCAATTTTTCGGGCGCTCGGCGCTGGTAGCGTTGTTGACGTTTCCCCTGGCGTTCCCCGGTGTGGTGGTGGGCTTCCTGGTGATCCTGCTGGCGGGCCGCCAGGGCTTGTTTGCCGCCCTCGGGCTTCAGTTGGCCGGTGAACGCTGGATCTTTGCCTATTCCTTGGCAGGGTTGTTTGTCGGCTACCTGTACTTCTCGATTCCTCGGGTGATCCTCACGGTAATGGCGGCGTGTGAAAGCCTCGACCGCAGCCTCGAGGAAGCCGCCCATTCACTGGGGGCCGGGCATTGGCGTGTGGTGTGCGACGTGATCGTGCCGGGCCTGGCGCCGGCCCTGGCATCCTGCGGGGCGATCTGTTTTGCCACGTCCATGGGCGCCTTCGGCACGGCGTTCACCCTGGGCACGCGGCTGAACGTGACGCCCGTCGCTATCTATAACGTGTTCACCAACTACGCCAACTTTGCGGTAGCAGCGGCACTCTCCGTGGTGCTCGGCGCGGTGACCTGGGCCGTGTTGTTGCTGACGCGGCGCCTGGTGAAAAACGCGGGGACCGTCCTGTGAAGCGCTCATCGCTGTTTTTCATCCAGTTGCTGTTTACCTTGCTGGTCTGCGCCTTCATGTTGGTGCCGGTATTGATGTCTTTGCTGGCGGGGCTGACGCGCAATTTCTTTGTCGGCCTGTCCAGCGGCCTGACCTTCGACTGGTTGATCCAGGTCTGGCAGGCCTACTCGCCGACGGTCTGGCTCTCGCTGCAATTGGCCCTGGCCTGCGCAGTAAGCGTCTGCGTGATCGGCGTACCGGCGGCGTATGCCTTGGTGCGCATGAACAACCGCTTCAGCCGCGCCTTCGAGGAATTGATGGTGCTGCCGGTGGCCATGCCCGGCCTGGCCAGTGCCCTGGCGTTGTTGCTGACCTACGGCCAGTTCGGCGGGTTTCGCAGCAGTTGGTTGTTCATCCTGGTGGGGCATGTGTTGTTCACCTTACCGTTCCTGGTGCGCCCGGTGATGGCGGTGATGCAACGCCAGCAACTGCCGGTTCTGGAAGAGGCCGCCGCCAGTTTGGGCGCAGGCCCCGTTCGACGCTTTTTCAGTGTGGTAGTGCCTAATTGCCGGGCGGGGATTCTCGCCGGAGTGCTGATGGTCGTTACCTTGTCGCTGGGGGAGTTCAACCTGACCTGGATGCTCCACACGCCGATGACCAAGACCTTGCCCGTCGGCCTCGCTGACAGCTATGCCTCGGCCCGCCTGGAAATCGCCAGCGCCTACACCCTTATCTTTTTGCTGATGATCGTACCGCTGCTGATTGCGTTGCAGGCCATCAGTGCTCGTCTGTCTCGTGGAGAGCGTCGATGACCGCTATCACCATTCGCCTGAAGGGTTGCCGCAAGGCATTCGCCGACGGCACCGTTGCTGTGCAGAACCTCGACCTGACCATCGAGGGCGGCGAAACCCTGGCCATTCTCGGCCCGTCCGGTTGTGGCAAAACCACCACCTTGCGCTTGATCGCCGGCCTTGAGCGTCCCGACGTGGGCCAGGTTTTTTTCGGTGACACCGACGTCACGCGCCTGCCCATCGAGCGCCGTGATGTGGGCATGGTGTTCCAGAATTACGCCTTGTTCCCCAACCTGAATGTGGCCGGCAATATCGTCTATGGCCTAAAAATTCGCGGCGTCGTGCCGGCAGAGCGCAACAAGCGCTGTGACGAACTGCTGGAGCTGGTGGGCCTGCAGAACCATGGCAAGCGCAGCATCCATGAACTGTCCGGCGGCCAGCGTCAGCGTGTGGCACTGGCTCGCGCCTTGGCGCCTCGGCCCAAAGTGCTGTTGCTGGATGAGCCGTTGGCAGCGCTCGACGCACAGTTGCGTGAGCGCCTGCGCAGCGAGCTGGATCAGCTATTGCGCGGCCTGGGCATCACCTCGGTGTTCGTCACCCACGATCAGGGAGAAGCCATGGCCCTGGGAGATCGCATCCTGGTGATGGAGCAGGGGCGTATCGCGCAACTGGCCAGCCCGCGGGAGATCTACCAGCAGCCGGCCAACGCGTTTGTTGCAGGCTTTGTGGGCAACCTGAATGCCTTTTCGGTGGTGGATCGCACGGCTCATGGCTTGAAAGTGTGTGGCGGCGAACTGCCGTGGCACGAGCCCCATCTGCCGGCCACCGTGTACTGCCGCCCCGAGCACCTGCGGGTGATGGAGAGCGAAGGGCACCTGCACGGGCATTTGCTGGCGCAGTTTTTCCAGGGCGCCCAAAGCCGCCTGCTGGTGGATGTCGGTGGCCCGCAACCGCTGCTGGTGGACAGCAGCGACAACCAGCTTCACGCCGTCGGCGCGCCGATTGCCCTGGCCATCGCCCCACACAAGCTGTTCACCCTGCATGCCTGACTTCAGAGAGCCTATTTTGAACCGTCCGTTTCTTGTTGCGCAGATCAGCGACCTGCACCTTAAAGCCGGGCAACGCCTGACTTACGGCGTGGTCGACACTCTCGGTGCATTACGCCGTGCCGTCGACCACCTGAATGCCAGTTACCCGCGGCCCGATATCGTGGTGATCAGCGGCGACCTGGTGGACTTTGGCCGCGCCGATGAATACGCCGTGCTGCACCCCGAGCTGGCCCGTTTGCAGATGCCTTGCTACCTGGTGCCGGGCAATCACGACAACCGCCAGCATTTGCTCGATGCGTTTCATGATCATCGCTATTTGCCGGCGAGCGCCGACGGCCCGCTGGACTGGGTGGTGGACGACTATCCGGTGCGGCTGATCGGCCTGGATTCGACGATCCCTGATGCCCATGGCGGCCAGCTGCTGGACAGCCAATTGCAGTGGCTTGATGAACAACTGGCGCTGCATCCGAGCGTGCCGACCCTGCTGATCTTGCATCACCCGCCGTTTATCAGCGGCATCGGCCATATGGACCGCGAGCCGTTCCGTAACGCCGCCGCGCTGGAAAAGGTCATCGCCCGTCATCCTCAGGTGGAACGCCTGCTGTGTGGGCACTTGCACCGGCCGATGCAGCGCCGTTTCGGCGGCAGTGTGAGCTGCGTATGCCCGGGCACGTCCCATCAAATCGTGCTGGATCTACAGGAGGCTGCTCCGGCGCATTTCAACCTGGAACCGGCGGGTTATCTCTTGCACCGCTGGGATGAGCAGCAAGGGTTGATCAGCCACAACGGCGTATTCGGGGACTACCCGGGGCCGTATCCGTTTTATGACGCTCATGGATTGATTGACTGAAGTTTGCCGTAGGTTTATCTCTTGCGCGGTGGCGCTCCGATACTAATCGCTGCTGCTGCCGAGCAAGATCCAGCGCTTGCCCGAGGCATGGATGTCATAGGCGAACTCCCAGAACACGGGATAGCCTGGATGGCCGTTGGCGAGATAGAAATCATAGGCTGCATCAGCGTTATCGAGTTGTGCTCCCTGCAACAGTTGTTCGGCCAATGCCCGAATTTCTGCGTGTTTGATGTCGAGGTCTAGCGGGCCTGAACCGAGGTCGCCAGGGTAGAGCAGCCACTCAAGCACTTGCTCGCGAACGTCGTCGAGACTGACTTGAGCACAGCGACTCACCACGCAGGATGAGTTGACCGCAGACTTGAGGATGTCTATCAACGGGGCGCCCGAATCCAGAGGGCCGTAGACGTCCAACGAGACCTGATAGTTGTTGCCATACAGAAGATGTTCAAGCCGTTTAATGTATTCAGGCCGGTTGTCGTTGGTCACCTGCATTAAGCCTCCTGATCAATTAACGATTTTGCATGAGTTGCATGTTTGTCCTGTACCGGCTCAAACCCGCAGCGCAGGTAAAAGGCGGCACCTTCTTGGGTGTCGGTAGACAAGCGCACAACACCGAACTGCTGCGCAGCGTGTTTCAGAAGCTGACTGACCAATGCTTTGCCCACATGGCATCCCCTTGATGCCTGTGCGACGTACACCCGGCGTAGCCTGCCAACCTCCGTACCTGCATAAGGGTCATAGGACAGCCCGCCAATGGCGATCAACTGCCCGTTATTGAATACGCCCAAAAGACATTCGCCGGGTCGATCAAAACGGTTGGCGCCGCTTTTCCACTCTGCAATCAGGCGCGTCAGAAACCTGAAGCCTTCAGCGATGGCTTCTGCTTCCAGTGTCAGGAGTTCTTCGGTCAGCGCTGAGAGTGTGCGTATCGAAAAGTCGCGCGTTGTATGGATCACCGGAGCTACCTTTGTTTTTGTTCGGGTCGCGCTACTTTAGCCTGAGATGCGCCCGTCGACTTGCCATCGCTGCTTAGTCGCGAAGTAGTCTGCATATCGCATCGTTCGATCATCATGAGTAGAACTTGTGATCATCCGGAATAATATGAGTTTGTCTCACCATCGCCTGATCCCGACAATAGCTCCCATACACACACATTGGAGCTTTACGTCATGGCTGTTGCCCATTCCCTTGGATTCCCGCGCATTGGTCGCGATCGTGAACTGAAAAAAGCGCAGGAAGCGTTTTGGAAGGGTGAACTCGACGAAGCCGGCTTGCGCGCCGTAGGTCGTGAGTTGCGCAAGACGCACTGGGACCTGCAAAAGAAAGCCGGCATCGAGTTGCTGCCCGCCGGTGACTTCGCCTGGTACGACCAGGTGCTGACTCACTCGCTGATGTTCGGCGTGATCCCTGAGCGTTTCCGCCCGGCCGATGGCAAAGCCACCCTGCACACCCTGTTCGGCATGGCCCGTGGCGTCAGCGACAACTGCTGCGGCGGTGCCCACGCCCAGGAGATGACCAAGTGGTTCGACACCAACTACCACTACCTGGTGCCTGAATTCAGCGCCGACCAGCAGTTCCAGCTGGGTTGGGATCAACTGTTCGAAGAGGTCAAGGAAGCCCGTGACCTTGGCCACACCGTCAAGCCGGTGGTCATCGGCCCGCTGACGTATCTGTGGCTGGGCAAGGCCAAGGGCGGCGATTTCGACAAGCTCGACCTGCTGGACCGACTGCTGCCGCTGTACGGCCAGATCTTCCAGCGCATGGCGGACCTGGGCGTGGAGTGGGTGCAAATCGACGAGCCGATCCTGGTGTTGGACCTGCCGCAGGATTGGAAAAATGCGTTTGAGCGTGCCTACAACCTGATCCAGCGTGACCCGCTGAAGAAGCTGGTGGCCACCTACTTTGGCGGCCTGGAAGAGAACCTCGGCCTGGCAGCCAACCTGCCGGTGGACGGCCTGCACATCGACCTGGTGCGTGCGCCGGATCAGTACCCGACCATCCTTGATCGCCTGCCGGCTTATAAGGTGCTGTCCCTGGGCGTGGTCAACGGCCGTAACGTATGGCGCTGCGACCTGGAAAAAGCCCTGGCCACCTTGCAGCACGCTCATGAGCGTCTGGGTGATCGCCTGTGGGTGGCGCCGTCCTGCTCCTTGCTGCACAGCCCGGTGGACCTGGGCCGTGAAGACAAGCTGGATGCCGAGCTGAAAAGCTGGCTGGCGTTTGCCGTACAGAAGTGCGAAGAAGTGGCGGTGCTGGCTCAGGCCGTGAATCAACCTGAAGCGCCAAACGTGATCGCCGCCCTGGCTCAAAGCCGCGCCGTTCAAGCTGCCCGTGCCGCTTCCCCGCGTATCCACAAGCCCGCGGTGCAAGCCCGCGTGGCGGCGATCACCGCCAAGGACAGCCAGCGTCACTCGCTGTTTGCCCAGCGTATCGAGAAACAACGGGCCGGCCTCAATCTGCCGCTGTTCCCGACCACCACCATCGGTTCGTTCCCGCAAACTGCTTCGATTCGCCTGGCGCGCCAGTCGTACAAGGCCGGCAAGTTAAGCGAAGCCGAATACGTCGAAGCCATGCACAGTGAGATTCGTCACGCTGTAGAAGTGCAGGAAAACCTTGGCCTGGACGTGCTGGTGCACGGTGAGGCCGAACGCAACGACATGGTCGAATACTTCGCCGAGCAATTGGACGGTTATGTATTTACCCGTTTCGGCTGGGTGCAGAGCTACGGTTCCCGTTGCGTGAAACCCGCAGTGATTTTCGGTGACCTGAGCCGCCCGAACGCCATGACCGTGGAGTGGATCCGCTACGCTCAAGGCCTGACCAAAAAGGTAATGAAGGGCATGCTGACCGGCCCGGTGACCATGCTGATGTGGTCGTTCCCCCGTGAAGACGTGAGCCGCGAAGAACAGGCTCGCCAACTGGCCCTGGCGATTCGTGATGAAGTGGTGGACCTGGAAGCCGCCGGCATCAAGATCGTCCAGATCGACGAAGCCGCGTTCCGTGAAGGCTTGCCGTTGCGCCAGGCGCAGTGGAAGGAATACCTGGATTGGGCCACTGAAGTGTTCCGCCTGTGCGCCTCCGGCGTGCGTGACGAAACCCAGATTCACACCCACATGTGCTACAGCGAGTTCAACGATGTGATCGAGTCCATCGCGGCGATGGATGCTGACGTGATCACCATCGAAACCTCGCGCTCGGACATGGAGCTGCTGGAGGCATTCGAAGCCTTCGCTTACCCGAACGACATTGGCCCGGGGGTGTACGACATCCACTCGCCACGGGTGCCGGATGCGTCGGAAATGGCCAACCTGCTGCGCAAGGCGGCCAAGCGTATCCCGGCTGACCGTTTGTGGGTCAACCCGGATTGCGGTTTGAAAACCCGTGGCTGGCCGGAGACTGAAGCGGCGCTGATACACATGGTGACTGCAGCACGTCAACTGCGGGCCGAACTGGCCTGATCCAAACACCCGGAATCAAACGCCGGGTGAAGATCAAAAATGTGGGAGCGGGCTTGCTCGCGAATGCGGTGTATCAGTCGCTGGAGAGGTTGACTGACCCACCGCATTCGCGAGCAAGCCCGCTCCCACATTGGGTCTCCGGCGTTATAAAAATCATGAAATTGCCAGCATCGCCGAGATCGCCCAACTGGCTACAAAGATCCCGAGGATCAGGTAGTCCAGCATCCCGAAGCTGTCGTTCAGCGCGCCGATAAAGCTCCAGAGCGACCCCTTAAACCTGGGCAAGGCGTAGGATCATCAACACTACCTTATGCGGTGAAAACATTCAGACAGGTGAGGAGAGGGTTGTGACGACTATCGAAAATGGAGCGCTGGCTGTTATTGAGTTCTGGAAACAGGCGGGGCCCAAGCTCTGGTTTGCCAAGGATGAAACGTTTGACCGGCGTTTTCGCGAGGCTTTCTACACCGCGCATTTGCAGGCGGCCCGGCGCGAACTGGAGGGCTGGATGCAATCACCTGAAGGCGCGCTGGCGTTGCTGTTGCTGCTGGACCAGTTCCCGCGCAATACCTTCCGGGGCACGGCGCATATGTTCGCCACCGACCCGCTGGCGCGTCTGTACGCACGGCAGATGGTTGAGGCGGGGATGGACACGTTGATCGAAACCCCGCTGCGGGCGTTTTGTTATTTGCCCTTCGAGCATTCTGAAGACCCCGAGGACCAACAGCTGTCGATGGCGCTGAACAAGGATCTCGATGCCAATACCTATCGCTGGGCCAAGGAGCACGCCCGCATCATCGAGCGGTTCGGGCGCTTTCCTCATCGTAATGAGGTGTTGGCTAGAGCCACGACAGAAGAGGAGCGGGCGTTCCTGGAGGACGGTGGATTTTCGGGCTAGGCCTCGGGTTCAGCCACTAAGTCTCTGACGCCCGCCTGACGAAAACGTCGAACGCCCTTGAGGTCAATCGCCCAACGCAGCGCTTCAGTCGCTGACGGACGTTCGCCATGGGTAATCGCTGCCTCATCGGTGGTCAGTCTGCCAAGGTAGCCCTGCTTGCCGCCGCGTTCACTCCAGTAGTGAGTGTGGCTGAGCCAGGACCTGGCGAGCCAGCCTTTCCATCTGCCCACGGTGACCGGCAAATCCAGCACACCGGGCCCCATCACCGGGCTGACCGGGCCGCCGACGATGTCGCCAAACAGGCCCAGGGGCGCGGGGAAGTAGAGGTTGGTCCAGCGGGTCACGGCGAAGGCCGCGGCATGGTGCAAGTACAGGGGTGAAAATGGGCGACCGCCCACGGTGAACGGAAGCCGACCGCTGTAGCCGTAGCCCTTTTCGTCGAGCGTAGGCGGGCACGCAGGGACTTCGCGGCGCTCGATGCGGCGCTTGAAGTCGCTCACGCTGCGGCCCAGCAACAGGCTGGCGTGGGCCATCGGGCTGCCGAGGGTGACCAGGTCGGTGATGCGCCACGGGTTGCCGAGGTTGCGTTGTTCGATAAAGGCCTCGGCCTGCTGCTCGCGAAACCTGAGCAGGCTTTGGAGGCGGCCATCGAGGGCGCTTCCGGCCTTTGGCAGCGTGTCCTGCACCACTGGCTGCAGTCGCTCGTGGTTGGCGTAGCGGGCGGCGAGTTCCGGGTTGTTGGGGTGCAACTGGTCGTGATGCTCATGCCACAGATAGCCGACGATGTCGTAGGCAATCACGCTGCCCAGGCTGTGGCCGACAACGATGATGCGGTCGTAATCGCCCTTGTCGTGCAGGGCGCGCAGCAGGTCGACGCCGTCGGCGCGGATCTGTTCGCGCACCACCACGTTTTGCGGGTTGGGGCTCAGGTAGCGGGCGGCGTCGCCGAGGTACGACAGCGCCGAGTACTTCAGGGCCAGGCCGATCACCGCCAGCAGCACCGGGATCAGGGCAAAGGGGTTGTCGCTGTGGGGGAACCGGCCATACAGCGTCGCCAGGGTGCCGCTGACCAGCAGTCCAAGCAGGGCCAGAAAGGTCCAGCGGGTGGCGCGCCAGATTGGCACTATAGCGGTTGGAATGTCCCGGCGCGGGCGTTTGAAAATGTCCCAGAGCCAACTGAGCAGATGCCCGACCTTGGTGCCCTGCATCTTGTGGGCCCAGTAGTACTCATAAAAATCGGTGGTGTTGCGGCCCGCCGACTTCAACACGCGCAAATCGAAATTGCGCGAAAACCGGTCGGGTTTGCTCCAGTAGAAAGGCGTCGCCTCGGGGGTGTCCGTCGGGATCACTGCTTCCACGAAGCCGCGCAGGGTGTCCATCGGGCGCTGCTCGCCGATGCCGTGAATCACGACTACCGCTTGTTTCATCTTTTGATCGTTCCTTGATCTGTTTTTCGGAGCGTTACGGGCGGGGTGCAAAGGGCCATAGTATTGCCATTATCGATGGTATTCCAGCCAGGAATGCCCCCATAAAAACCGCGCATTTCATTTGCGCGGTGCGATCTCGTAGTGTGGTGCTCCCACCAAGGAGATGTCGCCGTGAACCATCGCCCGCTGAGCCTGTACGTTGACGTCCACTTCACCAGTCCCTACGCGATGTCGGCGTTCGTGACCCTGCGGGAAAAAGGCCTTGAATTTGAACTGCTCACCCTGAACCTCGACACGGCCGAGAACCAGACCGAAGCGTTCGCTCAGTTATCACTGACCGGGCGCGTACCGACCCTGGTGCAGGGTGAGTTTGCGCTGTCCGAGTCGTCGGCGATTACCGAGTACCTGGAAGAGGTGTTCCCGCAGGTGCCGGTGTACCCGGCCGAACCCCGCCAGCGGGCGAGGGCGCGGCAGGTGCAGGCGTGGCTGCGCAGTGACTTGATGCCGATTCGGCAGGAGCGCTCGACCCTGGTGGTGTTTTACGGGCTCAAGGGCGAACCGCTGTCGCCCGTGGCTGAAGCGGCGGCCCACAAGTTGATCAGTGCGGCACAGGCGCTGTTGGCCGACGGCCGCGAGTACCTGTTCGGCGAGTGGTCGATTGCCGACGTGGACCTGGCCGTGATGCTCAACCGGCTGATCCTTAACGGTGACAGCGTGCCCGCCAACCTGGTGGCGTACGCCCAGCGCCAATGGCAACGGCCTTCGGTCCAGGAATGGGTCAAGCAGGCACGACCGTCGCTGTAGTCACCTTCTCAATTACTAAGTGAATCCTGGTCCATGAATATACTGTCGAGTGACTCCCGCCTGCCGTTGTATCAGCGTTTTCGGGATCATCTGATTGAGCAGATTGCCAACAATCACTGGCGTGCCGGTGCGGCCATTCCTCCCGAAGCGGTGCTGTCCACCCAGTACCAACTGTCCACCGGCACCGTGCGTAAAGCGATCGAGGCATTGGTGGGTGAAGGCATTCTGGAGCGTCAGCAAGGCCGGGGTACGTTTGTGCGCCGTCCGAAGTTTCAGTCGTCGTTGTTCCGGTGTTTCCGCTTCCAGGGCCCGGGCGGCGAATGCCAGTTGCCGCAGAGCCGGATCCTGTCGGTCAAACCGGTGAAGGCGCCGTTGTCGGTGAGCGAAGTGCTGGGGTTGGCCCCGGATGCGCCGGTGATTTGCATCGTGCGCGTGCACGTACTGGACACGGGGCCAGTGCTGGCCGAAGAAATCTGGCTGCCCCGCGCCCGGTTCCAGGCACTGCTGGACGTGGACCTGACCCGGCAGGGCTTGTTGCTGTACCCGACCTACGAAGAAGTCTGCGGGCAAGTCGTGGCGTCTGCCGAGGAAGCCCTTACCGCCGAGTCCATCGATGACGTGTGGGCGCGCTGGCTGCAGGTGCCGGTGGGCAGCCCGGTGATGGTGATCGAACGGCTGGCCCGGGATTACGCTGGTCAACCCCTGGAGTTGCGACGCGGTCGTGGCCACGCCGAACATTTCCGTTACCGCGTGGATATTCGCTGAACGGGTAGCGCGGCGCTATTCGGCTTCCAGCAGCACCAACCAGGTCTGCACCACCCGGCGGTCAAGGTCTTCCCAGTCGGCCATGCCCAGCACCCGGGTGGTGTTCAAACCGCGCAAGTAACCGCGTAGTTGCTGGGCGATGGCGTAGATCACTTCAGGTTCTGCGGCGTTATCCAGCAGCACGTCCTCATAATCGACCAGGTAATCGGCAACCCGCTCGCGAAACTCCGGCAGCACGGCTTCACGGATGCGATCGAAGGTTTTCTGGTGGGGCTTCATAGGCGTTCCTTATCATTTTGTGTGAGGCGGCCTGCACGACACTATTGCTCTAGATAATAGTCACCATCAAGTATTGCGAGTTCTGTTTTTCTGAAAAAGGAGGACAATTGCCATCATTGAACATGATGTGTAAGGACGCTGCGATGAGGACTTTTACCGGATGGGCGCTGATGGCGCTGCTGATGAGCTCAATGGCTGCCTCCGCGTCGGCAGTGGCGGGCGGGCTTCAAGCCAGCCATCTGGCGCCAATCGTCGCCAGCCCGGTCGGTTTGCAGCGTTCGCAATCGGTCGGCGTGCTTTACAGCGACAACACTCTCGACAACCTGCAGTACCTGGGGCGCTATCACGACATGGCGGTCAATGGTGCCAAGGGCCAACTGGACGAGCAAATCCGCCAGGCCTTCGTCGACAGCTCCGACCCGGACCTGGCGATTGACTGGCTGATGACGTCGTTGCGGCACACCTTTGCTTCAGTCACCCGTTACGACAACCTGGATGCGCTGTTGCAGGCCCACCCGGATGTGGTGGTGATGCTCGACACCTACAACCAGTTGCTGACTCAGCATAATGATTTGGTGGAGGCGCGGTTCGTGGCCAAATTCTATGACCTTGACCTGCAATACATCGCCAAAGCCGAGGGCTCGATGCAAATGCACTTGCCTAATGTGTGGGTACATGACAAAACGGCGCCCCAGATCGCTGCACAGATTGGGCAGCAGCGCGACGTTCAGCTGAATGCGTTGAAACAGTTCGATGCCTCGCTCAAGGCGCTCGTCGCCGCAGGCTAACGCCCACTTCGTTTATTTTTCAGGAATTTCTATGCGCTTGTTGTTCGTGCCAGCGATGGCTTCTGCTGCTTTATTGATGGCGGGCTGCGCGTCTGCCCCCAACGCACCGACCTTGACGCTGCAAACCAGCAAGTCTCCTGATGCGTACGTTGAGTGCGTGGTGCCCAAGTTCGAGAAAAACGGCATGACCTCCACGGTCACGCAGAACTCTCGGCATGCGCGGATCGTGGTGAGCAGCAAGATCGCCGCCGACAACATTCTGGAAGTCTACAAAGCGCAGGACGGCGGCAAGGTGTTCTTGTATGAGCGCAAGCCGGTGGCGTCGCCGTTCAAGCCTTCGCGTTTCGAGCATGCGGCGCGGGATTGCCTGTAATCGACTGGCGCCGGTCTGTCGGCTGGTGTGGATCTAATGTGGGAGCTGTCGAGCCCCAGCGAGGCTGCGATGGCATCGCTGCGGTCTGACAGTGACACCGAGGTGATCCCATCGCAGCCTCGCTAAAGCTCGACAGCTCCCACAGTTGATCTTCATTGTTTTGAGCGAGTAAGTCAGCTCGGTTTTGGCTCACTGCTGAACGTATCGACAGCCTTCACCAACCCCTTGGCCGCCAACGCCACCAACTCACCACCTTTTTGCGGGGTGGCCAGTGCCGGGTCCGAACCCATGCGCCCATCCGGGAAACGTGCGCGGAAGTCGCGGGCTTCGCGGATCGGGCCGGTGTTGGCGATTTGCGGCGAGTAGTCAGCCGACTTGATCGAATCCGGGTAGGCCCATTGGGTCACCGCGATCTCTGACGGCGTGGCATGGCTGCCATGGCCCACCGGGAACTGCTGGTGCGCCAGCTCGCTCACGCCTTCCAGGTCCCACCAGTTGCACAGCTTCAGCGCATAACCTGACGGGCGACCGGTAAAGCTGGCTTCGGCGTACAGCTCGGAGAACGCCGCTTCGATCGAGGCGATGTTGCCGCCGTGGCCGTTGAGGAACAGGATCTTCTCGAAACCATGGCCCGCCAACGAACGCACCCAGTCGCCGATCGCGGCGATAAAGGTCGAAGGGCGCAGGGAAATGGTGCCGGGGAAACCGAGGTGGTGTTGGGCCATGCCGATATTGAAGGTCGGGCCGATCAGGATGTCGGCATTCTTTTGCGCTTCATGGGCGATGATTTCCGGGCACATCCAGTCGGTGCCCAGCAGGCCGGTGGGGCCGTGTTGCTCGTTGGAGCCGATGGGAATCACGACGCTGCGGCTGCGTTCCAGAAACTGGCCAATCTCGATCCAGGTGGATTGATGTAAAAGCATTTCAGGTTCTCTCTCTCATCAAGCCCAGGAACACGGTGGAGTTCCTGGTGGCATGAGCCGCATGGTGCACGGCAACGGCGAGACCATCAACCGCCTTTGACGGTACCGGCACTCGCCATCTGGCGTGGCTTGCAGTTCAGGTACGCCGAGGACTTCAGCCAGCGCTGGTCGGGGTACCAGGAAAACATGAACTGGCCATCCTTGAGCTTATCCACCACTTGGCGCGCCACTTGCGGGCGCACCGCCGGGCAGCCCTGGCTGCGGCCGATGCGGCCTTCGCGCTTGCTCCATAAGGGGCTCACGTAGTCGGCGGCATGAATCACGATGGCACGGTCCCGCGCACGGTCATTGAAGCCCGGCTCCAGGCCGTCCATGCGCAACGAGTAGCCATGGGCGCCTTCGTAGCTCTCCTGGGTGCGGAACAGCCCGATACTCGATTGGTAGCTGCCTTCACGGTTGGAGAACTGGGTAGCGAAGTTTTCCCCGGATTTTTGTCCGTGGGCCACCAGGTCCCGCAGCACTAACGTCTTCTTGCGCAGGTCGAAGATCCATAGGCGACGAGCGGTCGAAGGTTGGGAATAGTCGATAACCGCCAGCCGGTCGGACTGTTCGATGCCATTGCCCACCGCGCACTGCATGGCACTCAAGGCTCTTTTCAATACGTCGGGGTTGAGTTCTGGAGCGGCGTGGGCGAGGCTGCTATACAGAGTAAGAGGTTTACCCGTGTCTGCGAGCGCAACGGTGCTCAGCGAGGCAAAGGTCGAGATGATCAGGCCGAGTCGGCAGCAAAAGGTCAGCATGTATAGAGCATCTCCGCCGTGGATGGGAGCTAAGCGATTGTTCAAAAAACACGCATGTTACTTGAGCATTTGCCTGCTCGTTGCACCGCTGGTCGCGACAGCCGAAGACCTGTTGGTGGTCTCGCCGGCCCCGGTGCAACTGGCGCTTTCGCAATTGCCGAGCGTTTGCCCAGGCCTTACCGGGCAAATTGATGCCCCTTCCCAGGCGCGCCTGCAGGCTTTTTATCAGCAGCAGGGCGACGTGGTGCTCTGGTCCGAGGGCGAGCGCCGCAGCGCGTTGCAAGCCCAATTGCTGATGCTGGCCGATGACGGTCTCGACCCCGCTCACTATAGACTGCCCCCGGTAGATGCCACGGGGAACGTGCTGTGCAGCGACATCGGCACCAGCCAGCAATACTTGCAAGCCCTGCAGGATCTGCATTTCGGTCGCTTGCAGCAGTCGAGCTTCGAGCCCGTCTGGCATTCGCAACCACCGGCCCTTGACCCCGACACCCAGCTGCTGGCGTTGGCCGGGCCCGGTTTGCAGGACATCGCCCAAGCCTTCGACCAGGCCCGCCCGAGCGCGCCGTTGTACCTCAGCCTGCGCAGCGCCTATGCCGCCTTGCGCCAGCAACCGTTGCAGCACTGGGAGGCAGTAGCCAGCGGCCCGCTGTTACGTCCGGGCATGGACGATTCGCGGGTGCCGCAACTGGTGCGCCGCATGGTCAATGGCGGCTACCTGGCCAGCCCTTCTTCGGGGACGCAATACCGGGGCGAGCTGGTCAACGCGGTCAAGACCTTCCAGCAAAGCCATTCCCTTCAAGCCGACGGCGTGATCGGCCCCGGCACCGTCACCGAATTGAACATCAGCCCGGCGATTCGCCGCGAACAACTGCGCATCAACCTTGAGCGGTTTCGCTGGTTGTCCCGGGACATGGAGCCCGACGGTGTGCTGGTGAACGTGGCGGCGGCGCAACTGAGCTTCTACCAAGGCGGTGTGTCCGTGTGGCAAACCCGCCTGCAAGTCGGCCGCGCCGACCGCCAGACGCCGTTGCTGAAGTCGCGCATCACCCGGCTGACCCTGAACCCCACCTGGACCATCCCGCCCACCATCATGCGTGAGGACAAGCTGCCGGCGATCCGCCTCAACCCCGAATACCTGCGCCAACAGAACCTGCAAGTGCTCGACAGCCAGGGCAACCCACTGGCGCCGGAGCAGGTCGACTGGTCGCACCCCGGCAACATCCTGCTGCGCCAGGGCGCCGGCCCGCGCAACCCGCTGGGCCGGATCGTGCTGCGTTTCCCCAACCCGTATTCGGTGTACCTGCACGACACACCGAGCCAACCGCTGTTCTCCAAGGGCCCGCGGGCCTTCAGTTCGGGGTGTGTGCGGGTTGAGCAGCCACTGCTGCTGCGGGACTTACTGGTGAGCCCGGCGGAGAAGATCCGCACCGAAGAACTGCTGGCGACGGAAACCACCCACGAATTCCGGCTCGCGACACCAGTGCCAGTGTTGTTGGGGTACTGGACGGTGCAGGTCGATGGCCAGGGCGCATTGCTGTACGCGCCGGATATTTACGGGCGGGATCCGGTGTTGATGAAAGCGATGGAGAGTGCGCTCTAAGCACTCAGCTGCGGGTTGATCATCGTCAGCACCTGATCGGGCGACAAGTGCGCGGTATCGACAGTAAAGGGCGGCTCGGCCCATGGCTCGTATTCATGGGCCAGGACAGACTGCCAACTGGGCGGCGTAAGCCCTGGAATGTCGCTGGTGCGTGATTCCACGCGGCGTTGGTGTTCCGGCGTGTCGGAGCAAATCACCTGGATATTCACCAGCGGCTTACCGGCGCGTAGAGCGGTGTCGCGCCACGCCTGGCGACTTTCAGCCACCGGGTTCACGCAGTCGGCGACAACCGTGTGGCCCAGCAGAAGATTGCTCAACGCCAGCGCATTGGCCACCTGATAGCCGCTGCTGCCCACGCCTTGCTCCAGAACCCCGGCATCCCGGATGGCCTGCTCGATGGTATCGATGCGCAGGTAAACGGCATCGGTCTGCACAGCAAGGGCCTTGGCAATCGTGGTCTTCCCGGTGCCGGGCAGGCCGCTGAACACAATAAGCATCGTCGATCCTTCGAATGGGTGGGGCGGGCCAGTCTAACGGGTCACTCACTTCAAATAACAGGCGCTGATCCAGTCCGAAGGCTTGGGTGAGAGCTGTTCGGCCACCGGCAAATACCGCGCGTCCAACTGCGCTGCCAGCCAGTACAGGGTATTGCTGCTCTTGGGGTTCCACTCGCCGCTGTAGCCCGGTTCGCCGATGCGGGCACGGTCCCTGTCGAACTGCACGTGGGTGTTCACGAATTCTTCGTGGCTGCGCTGGCCTTTGGCATATGGCGCCAGCCAGTCCAGTGCCTCGCTCAGCGAGCCGCCGTGGGACGCGGTGAAGTCCAGCCAGTTGCCGCCAATGCCGTAGGGCTTGGCCGCCAGCGCCGCCTGCACCAGCGGCTCCAGGTCGTAGACCACGTAGTGCAGGGCGTCACGGTCGTGGAAGTCGGTCACCGAACCGTCGGGCAGCACATTGTCGGTGATCTGTTGCTGGAACAGCTTGAAGGCCTCTTCCAGCATCTCGCGGTCGCCCAATGCGGCGGCGGCTACCGTAACCAGCTTCACGCGGTGGCTTTGCCAGTTATTGGTGTTGGTGGCCTTCTTGGCACCATGGAACTGCTTGATGCGTTCGATATAGCCATTGCCCAGGTTGGTCAGCAGCGCGCGGGTGGCGTCGCGGGTCTGGGGGCGCAGGTCGCTCGCGGTGAGGGCGTAGGCGTTCATCAGCATGTCGAGGTTGGTTTCGTCGATCGGGTTGAAGTCCGGCTGATAGGTGCTGGCCCACGCGCTGAGGTAGTCATCCACTTGCTTGAGGTAGCGCGTGTCGCGGCTCAAGCGCCAGGCCAGGGCGGCTTGGCGCATCAATGGCCAATCCTTCTCGGCGGTGATGCTTTGCTCGCGAATGCCGTGGTTGGGCAGCGTGCCTTCGGTGTGCAGATGGGGCAGGGCGTCGGGCTGGTCACCGAGGTGGCGCTGGGCGACGGCCAGGAGCGACTTGGAGGTCGGATTCGAGGTGGCGGGCTGGCACGCACTCAGCACCTGGGGCGCAGCAGAGGCGGCTTGGGCGAACGAGGCGAGCAGCGCGGCCAGGGCCACGGCTTTCAGAGGGCGTTGTAGCATGCTGTTCCTCAGGGATGGATTGACCCGGGCGGGGCAAAGTCACGCTACCATGCCCGTGACGAGTATTTGATGAAATACCCGCCAGCCCTCTATCCTTGCAGGGCTTGCCCGGTCTAGAAAAGGACGCCCCATGACCTTGCAGTTCGTGAAAATGCACGCCCACGGTGATGACTTCGTGGTGATCGACCGACGCGGCCAGGATGACCCGATCACCGCGCACATCGCCCGCCGCCTGGGGGATCGCCATCGCGGCATTGGCTTCAATCAATTGGCCGTGGTGCTCGATTGTGCTGACGCCGCCGCCCGCATCACATTCTGGAACCCCAACGGCACGCCGCTCGACACCTGCGGCAGCGCCACCCGTGGGGTCGCGGACATGCTGATGCGCGAAGCCGGCACCGCTACCATCGTGCTGCGAACCAACCGGGGGCTGCTGACCTGCGTGCGCGAATCAGGACAGCGAGTGTCGGTGGACATGGGGCGCCCTTCATTGGGCTGGGAAGAGATTCCGCTGGCGCAAGCGATGGCCACCGAATGCTTGCCGCTGAAGGGCGACCCGGCGGCGTGCAGCATGGGTAACCCGCATTGCACCTTCTTTGTCGATGATCTGGCGACCGTCGATATTGCCGCTTTTGGGCCGTCACTGGAAACCCACCCGTTGTTCCCCAGCAAGACCAACGTGCATTTCGTGCAAGTGCTGGATCGCAGCCATATTCGTCTGCGGATCTGGGAGCGTGGCGGCGGCATCCCGCAGGGCTCGGGCTCGTGCTGTTGTGGTGCTGTGGTCAACGGGATTCGTCGTGGGCTGTTGGATGACACCGTCGACGTGCAATGCGATGGCGGTACCGTGACGGTGCATTGGGATGGCAGTGGTGGTGTGGTGCTGACCGGCGCCGTACAAACGACGCTTCACGGCACCGTTGCCGATCAGCTTTTGCAGACGCTAGCGCACGAAATCTCATGAGCCCCGTCACTGTTCGCCCCCTTAACCCCGACGACAGCCTGCAGATGCTCACCACCCTGATTCACCAGGCGTATGCGCCCCATGCGGCCCAAGGCCTGCGTTATTGGGGCACCCATCAAACTGCAGCCGACACCGCCACCCGATTTGCCTCGGGACTTGGCTTTGTCGCCGAAGTGGCAGGGCAGATCGCTGGAACCATCACCTTGCGCCCGCCACAACCTGAATCACCGGCCGCGCTTTATCGGGATCCCGAGACCTGGAGCATCAGCCAGTTCGCTGTGGCGCCGTCACACAAAGGCTGTGGCATTGGGCTCGCCCTGCATGAACATGCACTGGCGGTAGCGTTGTCGAACGGCGCCAGGCGCATGGCACTGGATACCGCCGCGCCGGCCAAACCATTGATTGCCCTGTACCGCCAATGGGGCTACCAGATCGTGGGCGAGCAGGATTGGCGGCCGCATACCAATTACTTGAGTGTGTTGATGACCCGCTCGTTGCGGGCGTGATAGATAATCTAGAGTCAGGGCTTTCAGGATGAATGGTTTGGGTAACCCACACATGGTGATATTTCCACGGCGATCCTTGCTCGGCCTGTTGGTCGTTTTTCTGGTGGGCTGGTTCTGCATGGTCTCGGCCCACGCCGAAGACACTGCGCCACCCGCGCTGGTCAAGGTGCCCCTGGACCAGCGCGTGATCGACCTGACCCACACCCTCGACTCCGCCACTCAATCCCGCATGACGGCGCAACTCGCTGGCCTGGAACAACGCAAGGGCACCCAGATGGCGGTGATGCTGCTGCCGAGCACCGATGGCGTGGGCATTGAGGACTTCGCCAACCAACTGTTCCGTGCCTGGAAACTGGGGCGCAAGGACGTCAACGACGGCATCCTGCTGCTGGTGGCGAAGGACGATCGCAAGGTTCGGATCGAAGTCGGTTACGGCCTGGAAGGCGTGGTCACCGACCTGCTGGCCCACCGCATCATCGAAGAACACATCACCCCGGCGTTTCGCCAGGGCGATTACGCAGGCGGCGTGCAGCAGGCGGTGGATGACCTGACGCTACTGGTGGACGGCGGCAACTTGCCCGAGGTGGCCAAGGCCGGTTTTCCGCCTGAAGCGTATGCGGTGCTCCTGGCGTTCATTTTTGGCGGGGTGGTCGGGGTATTGATGGGGGCCGAAAAACTCCCTTGGCGCCGGGCCCTGATGGCGGTGGTCGTTGTCACCGTGGTGCTGGTCGCGGTGGCGGGCGGCAAAGACTGGCCGGTCTATTTGCTGTTGCTGCCACTGTGCATGTTGATCGGTGGCGCTACTTTCGGCGCGTTGTGGCAGGCGAGGGCGGCGTTTTACAGCGTGCTGGTGCTGTTGGGCTATATCGCCGGCGTGCAGCTGACCGATAACTTCGTGCGCGAGATATCCCTTATTCACTGGCTGGCTTATCCATTCGCAGGGTTGCTGGTCCTGGGCCTGTATCTCGGCCTGTTCCTGGTGATGAAGAGCATGTGGCAAGAGAGCCAGGTTAGCTTTGTCGTGCGGCTGGTGGCGGTGCTGGTGGTGTACGGGATCGTCGGGGCATTGATTGACAAGGGCACCACGGGATGGCTGCTGGCGTTCCCATTCGCCTCGTTTGCGGCGCTGTTCATCTTTGCCCATGGTATTGGCGGCGGGTCGGGATCGGGGTCGAGTTCGGGCGGGGGATCGAGTTCCTCCAGTTCGAGCTCCAGTTCCAGCAGCAGCTCATCGGGTGGTGGGGGTTCCAGCGGCGGTGGTGGGGCGTCGGGGAGTTGGTAAGACTCCCACGGAAGCTAGGCGGGCTTGTAGGCAATCCAACCCTTGAAACTGAAGCCCGCGTAGAACTGATGTGCCGTTGTGTTAAAACGTTGCCCTTCCTGATGATGAGAGCGCCCATCGAATGCTCCCCGACATACTTATCCGCGATGCATTCCCTGAAGATGCGTTATGCATTGGCGTGCTGGGCATGCAGGTTTTTCTCGATACCTACGCCACCGAAGGCATCCGCGACTCAATCGCGGCCGAGGCGCTGCAAGCGTTTTCGCCCCAAGGGATCGCCGCGCTGATCGCCCAGCCGGGCACGGCGATTATCGTCGCTGAATCCAATGGGCATCTGGTGGGGTTTGCCCAGGTGGCGATGGACACCGGCCATGCGCTGATCTCAACCCCGAAAGCGGCCGAGTTGCAGCGACTCTACATCCAGGAACGGTTTACCGGCCTGGGCCTCGGGTACCGCTTGCTGCAAGCGGCTGAGCAGCGTGCCGGGGAGGGCGGTGCATCGTTGTTGTGGGCGACGGTGTGGGTCGGCAACGAGCGGGCGCTGGGGTTTTATCCGCGGCGTGGTTATGAGTTGCTGGGCGCACCGACTTACACGTTCCAGAATGAAACCCATGAAAACCGGCTGTTTGGTAAAAGGCTTGGGGTTTAGCCGCCAGAGATCGAGTGAGCAATTTTCCATTGGAGGAGCAGGATGATGGCTGAGGGATTTGCACTCGAAAAGGTGGCCTATCTGGAATTTCAGCGCCTTCTGAAAACCGGGCATTTTGCGCATCAGCGCACCGGCCAAGCGTTCTACAACCACTTCAACTTGCACCGGCTTTCGGATCAACAAGCGCTAGCCGGGTTATATGCGGCGGATGGACGTCAGGCGATAAAGCTGATTGAGCGTATGTTCGTGATCGAGTGAAGTAAGTCCCTCAGAGCGTTTTGCTCAGGAACACCCGGCTGCTGCCTTCCGGGTTGCAAGGGATCTCACCAAAACGCACCCAGCCATTCTTCTCGTAAAATTCCGGGGCCTGGAAACTGATGGTGTACAGCACCGCCGAGCGGCAGCCACGGTGACGGGCTTCATCTTCGAATGCCTTCAGCAACGTTGTACCCAGGCCTGAGCCACGCAGCGCCTTGGGCAGATGAAACAGATCGAGAAAGGCCATGCCAAGAGTGGTTTTGCCGGTGATCCCGCCGAGGACTTCACCGGTGTCGGGATCTTTTATCAGCACCGTCAGCGGGCGCCGATCATTGGAACCGGTGATGTGTTCGTTGAAGGCGGCAAGGCCGCTGCCGAGGATGCGCTCGGCCTCGGCATTCGGCTGGTCACCTACTTCAATCAGATGCGGTGTCATCACGTTGTACTCCTTGGGGCATGTCACGCTTCAAACAGGTCGCGGGATTACCTCACCTGCATGATTGTCATCTGCTTGCCAATGTCGTCGCTCTGGTCGGTGCTGGCGTGGTAGAAAAAACCATAGTCAACCAGGTAGTAGTAATGCTGCATCGGGGTCGGCGGCAGGTTTTCACGGGGCTGGCGGCAGCTCAGGGCCTTGGCGTTGCCACTCAAGCTGGGGTTTAACTGACTGGCAGAAACCTCACTGTCGATCGTGCAAACCGTCTTCCATGTGCTATCCATCAAGGTCCCGAGGTAGTTGTTACTGAGGGTTTGCCGGCGGGTATAGCTGACTTGACTGCCCACGTTCAATTGCTTCCAGTCGCCTTCAAAATTCAGGCTGCCGACCAGGGTTGTGGTTTGCGCACTCTTGTTCGACTCGCTGCTGGAGAGCGTCAGCAGGCCGCGCCAACTGATTTGACGCCCGCTGTGACCGTTCTCGGTGTAGTTGATCGCCAACTGGCCAGTCGCCGGGTCGGGCGCTATAAACGACTCGATACGTTCTGGTTTCGAGGTTTTGAGGTAGGTAGAGGTGCCTGTCAGATCCAGGTAGCTCAGCGCCTTGCTCGGCGCCGGCATCTGCAACTGCTCGATGCTCTTGATCACGGCTGGGTTGATGTCGGGCAGTTTATGGGTCGTGACATCCCCATGGCTGACGCGGGATGTGGGGGTGGAGCAGGCGCTCAGGGCGAGGCAGGCGAGGGGCAGGATCAGGCGTTGCACGGGTGTCTCCGTTGAGTCCGTTCGGGGGAGGCGCCGGGGGCGCGTAAATAGGCGCACAGCATAGCGCCTGGGCATTGCTGGCGTCAGCGTTGTTTGATCAACGTTTGTTCCCTCTCGCCTGCTTGACTGTGTCCCGCGGGGCAGACTTTAGGCTGTTTTCCAGGCGAAGGAGGAGTGCAATCCTCCCGCGAAATGGAGATTCGGTATGCGATGTCTGGTGACGGGCGCGAACGGGCATCTGGGGAATAATCTAGTCAGGGCACTGCTGGAACAGGGTCACACCGTGCGCGCCGGCGTGCGCAACACAAACAATCGCGCACCGTTCGCCGGGCTTGATTGCGAGTTGGTCTACGCCGAGTTGCAGGATCAAGCTTCCCTGCTCAAGGCACTGGAAGGTATCGAGGTGCTGTTTCAAGTGGCAGCGGTGTTCAAGCATTGGGCCCGAAACCCGGCGCTTGAAATCATCGAACCCAACGTCCAGGGCACCCGTTGTGTCTTGGAGGCCGCTGCCCAGGCGGGCGTCAAGCGGGTGGTGTATGTCAGCTCTGTGGCCGCGGTTGGCCATGACGGCACTGCACTGGACGAGGAATGCTGGAGTGACGAGGCGCAAAATGCCTACTACCTCTCCAAGATTCTCTCCGAACAAACGGCCTGGAAAACAGCTGAAGCATTGGGCCTGTGGATGGTCTCGGTGCTGCCGTCCGCGATGGTCGGGCCAAATGCGGAACGGTTGACCGACACCATGGGTTTTTTGCAGTCGGTACAGCAACGCAAACTGCCGCTGGATCCGGGCTTTCATTTCAACTTCGTGGATGTGCGGGACGTGGCCGACGGATTGATCCTGGCGGCGGAGAAGGGGCGCCCGGGTCAGCGCTATATCCTGGCCAACGAGCACTCATCGTCACTGGCAGATCTGCTTGATGTGCTTGCGAGCGACTACCGCCGACCTCCATCCGCGCCTCGCTGGCTACTGATGGCGGTTGCGTGGTTTCAGGAGCGACGGGCGCAATGGACAGGAATGCCTGCGCAGTTGCTGCTCAGCCAGGTTCGTCTGTTCCGGGGTGTTCGCCAGGAATACAGCATCCTCAAGGCAAAAACCGAGTTGGGTTTCAACCCTCGGCCGCCTGAAGCGGCATTGCGGTCGGCGTTCGCTTACCTGCAACGTCGAACAGTGCGTTCATCTCACCTTTGAGCGCCACCAGATGCAGATCCAGCGCCTGCAACTGCGCGATCTTTTCCTGGACTTGCTGGCGCTTCAAATCCACCGCCTCATTTGCCAGCGCTAACGGAAAAGCCTTCAGTCGATTCTTGGCGGCGATCAGCGGCCCCATCTCTGCCAGCTTGAAACCGGCCACCTGCGCCTTGCGGATCAGGTGCACGATTTGCAGATGGTGCGCGTTATAGAGGCGGTACCGGCCTTCCCGCTGGGGTTCATTGATCAGCCCCAGTTGCTCATACAGCCGGATAGCTTTTGGTGTGCAGCCTGTGAGCTTGGCGAGTCGTCCGATGAACATAAGCAAAATCCTTTTTCTGAAGCAGCCAATACTAGATATCCATCACCATCTCATGCCACGCCATCCCGCCATGGTCAGACGCCGACGGCTGCACATAGCGATAGCCCATGCGCTTATACAGCTCCACATGGCGGTCCTTGCACATCAGGTGGATGGTCTTTTTGCCCATCGCCTGCATGCGCTGGATAAACGCCTCCATCAAGCGCGTCGAGTAGCCCTTGCCTTGCTGGGCGGGATCCACCACCACCGACATGATCACCACATTCGGCGCGTCGGCTGAATGCCCTACCAACTCCTTGAAGGCCTCATCCGACATCACCACTTCATCGGCGCAACCGCAGTTGATGAAGCCGACCACAACGCCATCCGCCTCCAGAACCAGAAAGCCTTGCGGGTACAGCGCGATGCGCGTGGCGATCTTTTCCAGGGTGGCGGCTTCGTCGCCTTCGTAGGCCGAGATTTCGATCTCGTAGCAACGGTTGGCGTCGGCGTGGTTGGCGTTACGGAAGGTGAGGGCGGGCATTGGGTTACCGGAGAAATTGAACGACGGCCTCCATGATAAAGAAAGAACACCCCGACAGCACCGCCGAACACAAAACCCACGCACCCCCCCCGCCCCCCTGTGGGAGCCGTCGAGCTTTAGCGAGGCCGCGATGGCGGCCTTCCTGACACGACCAAGACTCGCCAAGCCCTATAACGAGAAAACCCGCAAATGCGGGTTTTCTCGTAACTGAGCCAGGCTCTTTTAAACCCCACCCACCAACTTCCCCCCCTCCAACCGGCGCTTATACGCACTGTCCCGACTCGCCAACCAGAAATACAACGGCGACGTCACCACCAACCCCACCAACCAGGACAAATCCGCCCCATTGATGTGTGCCGAAATCGGCCCGACATACAGCGGCGTATTCATAAACGGAATCTGCACCACAATCCCCACCGCATACGCCACCAACGCCTGAGGGTTGTACCGCCCGTAAATCCCGCCATCCACGCGAAAGATCGAACCGATGTCGTACTTGCCCTTATGGATCGCATAGAAGTCGATCAGGTTGATCGCCGTCCACGGCACCAGTACCACCAGCAGCACCAACACCATGTCCACGAAGTGCCCGATAAAATCCTTCGACGCAAACACCGCCGCAATCGAACACGCCGCCAGCACCAGCACCGAGATCACGGCACGCGCCTTGGCGGTCGGGATCCAGCGGTAGGCAAAGGTCTGTACCAGGGTGATCAACGACAGCACGGCGCCGTACAGGTTAAGTGCGTTATGGCTGATCACGCTGAGCAGGAACAGCAACAGCATCAGCGGGCCAATGGAGCCGGTCGCCAATTTGACTGCGTCCATGGTGTCCATGCCGACCGGGGTAGCCAGTACCGCAACCGCACCAAAGATGAACGACAGGCTGGAACCGAGTACGGTGCCCAGATAGGTTGTCCAAAAGGTCGACGCCACCGGCACATCCGCCGGCAGGTAGCGCGAATAGTCCGAAACATACGGCGCAAACGCGATCTGCCACAGCGCGGCCAGCGACACGGTGGCCAGCCAGCCGGAGATGTTGAAGTTGCCGCGTGTCAGGAAGTCGGCCGTCTGCACATGGGTGAAGATGTAGCCGAAACCCAGCACGATGCCCGCGCCCAGCACCCAGGTGCCGATGCGGTTAAGCACGTGGATGAAGCGGTAGCCGATGATGCCGATGATCCCCGAGCCGATGGCACCGATGACGATGCCGACGGGCACCGGGATCGCGTCGACCACGCCATGCAGGGATTTGCCCGCCAGCACGATGTTGGAGGCGAAGAAGCCGATGTACATCACGCCGGCGATTACCACCACCAGCAGTGCACCGAGGGAGCCGAACTGGGCGCGGCTCTGGATCATTTGCGGGATGCCCATTTGCGGGCCCTGGGCCGAGTGCAGCGCCATCAGCACGCCGCCGACCAGGTGGCCGACGAGGATGGCGATGATCCCCCACACCAGGTTCAGGCCGAACAGTTGCACGGCCAGCGCGCCGGTGACGATGGGCAACGGCGCGATGTTGCCGCCGAACCACAGGGTGAACAGGTCTCTTACCTTTCCGTGGCGATCTTCCGGGGGCACGTATCCAATCGTGTGTTTTTCGATAAGCGGGGCGGAGGATGTTGCAGTGGTAACCATGACGAGCTCCAAGGCAAGGTGAGTACGTTGACGTACTTCGCTGGGCGGCGCGTGTGCGTCGCTTTTGTTGTTGGAGTGATCATGTGCAATGGTCACGGGTAGGTAAATTAGTAAGTTTGTTGCTATAGACCTTAAAAATAATATCTCGCGGCGTTTTTTGCTCCGGTATGTTGCATGGACTTGAATCGTCAAAAAAAGCGGCTGTTCTTGCACGTGTTTGGGGCGAAATCCCACGTTTCCGGAGGTCCCGATGGCTGCCTATAATCTGCGCCAGCTCAAATATTTTGTAACCACCGCCGAGTGCGGCAGCGTGGCCGAGGCCTCGCGCAAGCTCTATATCGCTCAACCGTCGGTGTCGACCGCCATCAAGCAGCTGGAAGACAGCTTTGGCGTGCAGCTGTTTATCCGCCATCACGCCCAAGGGGTGTCGCTGACGCCCAGTGGTGCACGGTTCTACCGCAAGGCCCTGGAGCTGCTGCGGGTGGCCCATGAATTCGAGCAGAACGCTCTGGCAGACAACG
Organism: Pseudomonas sp. AN3A02; assembly: GCF_011765255.1. Lineage (NCBI taxonomy): Bacteria > Pseudomonadati > Pseudomonadota > Gammaproteobacteria > Pseudomonadales > Pseudomonadaceae > Pseudomonas > Pseudomonas sp. AN3A02. Next base: position 1,678,334 of record NZ_JAARNI010000001.1, on the reverse strand, counting down.
ACGTGGTGGCGGGGCAGATCGATATCGGGTGCTTCGAGACGGTGGCGCCGCTGTATCTGCCGCGTTTGATTGCCGGCTTCAAGCAGCGCTGGCCGGGGGTGGAAATCCGCCTGCGGGACGGTGAACAGCAGGAGCTGGTGCAGGCGCTGACCGCCGGCAGTATCGATGTGGCGATGCTGTTTGAGCATGACCTGGGCAGCGCCATCGAGACCACACCGTTGATGCCGCCGCAGCAGCCCTACGCGTTGTTGCCGGCGGATCACCGGTTTGCGCAGCAGGCCAAGGTGTCGCTGGCGGATTTGGTGCTGGAGCCGATGATTCTGCTGGATGTGCTGCCGAGCCGGACGTACTTCGTGAGCATCTTTGAAGAGCGTGGGCTGACGCCGAATATTGTCTTCAGTTCGCCGTCGATCGAGATGGTGCGCGGGATGGTGGGGCGCGGGTTTGGCTTTTCGATTCTGGTGACCAAGCCGTTTTCCGAGTACTCCTATGACGGGCAGAAGCTGGTGTGTGTGCCGTTGGCGGAGACGGTGACGGGGTCGGGGTTGTCGGCGGTGTGGTTGCGGCGGGCGCCGTTGACCAAGCCGGTGCAGTTGTTTGTGGAGTATTGCCGGGAAGAGCTGGCGCGGTTACTTGGGTAAAACACAGAGCAAAATGTGGGAGCGGGCTTGCTCGCGAAAGCGTTGGATCAGTCAATACATCGGGTGACTGTCACACCGCATTCGCGAGCAAGCCCGCTCCCACATTTGGCCCGCGTTTCAGGCGCGAATCGAGTCGAGCATGCGCAACAACATGGCATCGCAACCCTTCAGTTGCTCCACACTCACAAACTCATCCGGCTTATGCCCCTGGTCCATGCTCCCAGGCCCGCACACCACGGTGGGGATGCCCGCCGCATCAAACAACCCACCCTCAGTCCCGAACGCGACGGTGCCAAATTCCCGCGAGCCGCAAAACGCCGCAATCAGCTCTGCCGCCTGGCTACGCTGGTCGGTGGCCAGCCCTGGGTACGCCGACAATTCACTAAACCGAATCGCACTCTGCCGGCTCACCGCTTGCATACGCGGCAACACCTGCTGCATCGCATACGCCTGCAGCTCCTCAGCCACTTCCCCCGGGTCCATCGACGGCAAGGCGCGCACTTCAAAGTCGAAGCGGCAATCCGCCGGGACGATATTCAGCGCCTTGCCCCCGGAAATCACCCCGGTTTGCACGGTGCTGAACGGCGGGTCAAAGCGCTCGTCCTGATGCACCTTGAGGCGCTGGCCAATCCGCCCCAGCTCACCAATCAACTCCGCCGCATATTCGATGGCGTTCACGCCCTGAGGCGCATACGCCGAATGGCACGCCTCGCCATGCACTTCGCAGCGCATGGCGAGCTTGCCTTTATGACCCAGCACCGGCTTCAGCTCGGTGGGCTCGCCGATAATGCACAGCAGCGGTTTCACCTGCCATTGCTCCAGCACCTTGAGCAGCGAACGCACCCCAAGGCAGCCGACTTCCTCGTCGTAGGACAGCGCAATATGCACCGGCATCCGCAGGTCTGCGTTCACCAGCGACGGCACCAGCGCCAGCACGCAGGCGATGTAGCCCTTCATGTCCGCCGTGCCGCGGCCATATAACTTGCCGTCGCGCTCGGTCAGGGCAAATGCGGGCAGTGTCCAGGGTTGCCCGTCCACCGGCACCACGTCGGTGTGCCCCGACAGCACAATCCCGGGCACATTCGCTGGGCCAATGGTCGCGAACAGATTGGCTTTGCTGCGCTCATCGTTGTAGATCAGCTCGCTGGCGACACCGAAACCCGCCAGGTAGTCGCGCACGCACTCGATCAATTGCAGGTTGGACTCGCGGCTGGTGGTATCAAACCCCACCAGCGTCTGCAGCAATTCGCGGCTGTTGCTCATCGTTCGTCTCCGGCCACGCCGTAGCCCGGTGAACGGTCCGGGGCCAGGGCGCGGTCGATGTAGTCCTGCACCTGTGGGCGATAGGCGTCCCACAACTTCTGCAGTTCGCCTATCGGGTTCTCATCGGCCCAATCCACCCGCAGGTTGATGATCGGCCAGGTCAGTTCGCCCACCACCACAACCGCTGCCGAATGCACCGGGCCGGCCTCGCCACCGGCGGCGATGGCGGCATGCATGGCGGCCAGCAGGCGATCGGTGAGTTGGCCTTCGCCCTGTTCAAATGCGTTGACCATGGCCTCGATCACCGAGCGGTCGGCGAGCATATTGCCGGCCGCGACGCACTGTTCACCCGACACCGCGTTATGGGTGCCGAGGGTTTCGCTGCCGCTGAAATGCACGGTGCGCCCCAGATGGTCAATCGCCGTCAGTTGCCGGTATTGGCTGTAGCCGTTGCGGGTGAGTGCCTTGTCCACCGCGTCGGCGGGCTCCAGGCCTTGCTCCAGCAGGTCGAGTACATCCGGGCCCAGGGCGGGCAGCGTGATGTTCTGGGTCGAGACCGCACCCACGCCGGGCCGCAGCCAGGGGCAGCGGGCGCCCACGGCGATGCTTGAGGAGCTGATGGCAATGCCCATCTGGCCGGTTTCCGCGCAGCGGGCGACGATTGAAAAGGTCATGTCGTGCCTCCTTGGGTTACTCGGGGATGACTGCAATCACGTCGATTTCCATCAACCACTGTGGCTGGCCCAGGGCGGACACCACCAGCCCGGTGGAGATCGGGAACACGCCCTTGAGCCACTTGCCGACTTCCTGGTACACCGGTTCGCGGTAGCGCGGGTCGATCAGGTAGGTGGTGGTCTTGACGATGTGGCTCAGGTCGCTGCCGGCTTCTTCCAGCAGTTGCTTGACGTTCTTCATCGCCTGTTCGGCCTGGGCGCGCGGGTCGCCGAGGCCCACCAGCTTGCCGTCGAAATCGGTGCCCACCTGGCCACGTACATACACCGTGTTGCCGGCGCGTACGGCCTGGCACAGGTCATTGTCCAGGCTCTGGTTCGGGTAGGTTTCCTTGGTGTTGAACATGCGGATGCGAGTGTGAGTAGGCATCAAAAAAACTCCAGAAAAAAGTGATCAGGCGCTGACAGGTGAGGTGTGAGAAACCGGTGCGGGTTCGCGGTACTCAAGGTATTGGCGCTGGATGGCGATATGGTCGGCCACGTACTTGGCGTCATGCCACACGCCCCAGATAAACGACGAGCCCCGGCGCGACTGCCATGGCAAACCAAGGAAGTAGATGCCCGACTCGCTGGCCACGCCGCGCTGGTGCTGCGGCTTGCCGGCGGCGTCAAATGCGTCGACCTTCAGCCAGCTGTAATCCACGGCAAAGCCGGTGGCCCAGATAATTGAAGTGATACCGGCCTTGGCCAGGTCCAGTTCCAGAATCGGCCGTTTGATGCACTCGGCATCGGGAAACACGCGACGTGCTTCGGGCTCTGGCGGCAGGTCGAGGCCGTTGCGTTCGATGTAGGCATCCGCTGCATCCAGCAGGGCCAGGTAGTTCTCATCACCGCGGGCGAGGTTTTCCACCAGGTTGGGCTGGAAGCGGGCGACGCTGCCGTCGAAGGACTGGGTCAGGCCGACCAGGGTCATGCCTTGCTGGGCCAGCTCGCGGAAGTCGATGGTCTTGCCGCCGTGGGCGCCGCTCACCGCGATGGTCACGTGTTCGCGGCCGGGTTTCATCGCGGCCTGGTCCCACTCGCCCAGCACCCCGAGCCACCAGCAGAAATCGCGGTTGCGATAGGCGCGTGGTGGTCGGTCGTGAGCGCCGACCGACAGGTACACCTGGCGCCCGGAGCGTTGCAGTTCATCGGCGATCTGCACCCCGGAGGAGCCGGCGCCCACCACCAGCACAGCGCCGGCCGGCAGTTGCGCGGGGTTGCGGTAGTCGGCGGAGTGGATCTGGTGCAGCGCAGTGTCTTTAGGCGCAATCGCCGGAATCACCGGCTTCTGGAACGGCCCGGTTGCCGCCACCACACGGTTGGCTTCGATCACGCCTTCGCTGGTGTGGATGGTAAAGCCTGGACGACCGACATTGCGCACCACGCAGGTCACGTCCACGCCGGTGCGAATCGGTGCGTTGAACTTGCGTGCATAGGCTTCGAAGTAGTCCGCCACGCGCTCTTTTGGCGCAAAGCCATCGGGGGCGACGTTATCGAAGGCCAGGCCCGGAAAACGGTCATGCCAGGCCGGGCCGTTGGCGACCAGCGAATCCCAGCGGCCGGTGCGCCAGCGCTCGGCGATACGGCTGCGCTCCAGCACCAGGTGCGGCACGCCTTGTTTGCTCAGGTGCTCGCTCATGGCGACGCCAGCCTGACCGGCTCCCACTACCAGCGTGTCTATTTTTGTTATTGCTTGAGTCATGTGTCTGTCCTTGCGTAATGCAGTTGGATTCAGCTTGGGCATGGGTTCAAGGCTAGGGGGAGGGCGGTTTTTAATAAAATATTATTAAGCTGGGAAGTGAGCATAAATATCGGATGCAGGCTCACCCTATCGGGTGATTTCGAGGATGGGGCGGGTGTGTAACCATCCTGGCAGTTCTTTCAGCGAGTGTTTGAAGTGGAAAACGACCGGCTTTCTTCTGCGCAATGGTTCGAACAGATGGCCCGGGTGACCGACAGCATCGGGCAATCGGGGTTCGCCGCGACCTTGTTCGAGGCCCTCGGTTATCTCCAGCCGATTCAGGCCACGACGCTGTATTTCTACCCGCGAGGCGGCATGCCCAGTGCGTTGTTTGAGCTGGAAGGGCCATGGTTGCCACAAGGCAATGTGCGCCAGTACCTGTCGGGGTTCTATTTGCTCGACCCGTTTTACGGGGCCTGCGTGGAAGGCGTCAGCTCCGGGTGCTACGACCTGGCCGACGTCGCTCCCGATCACTTCGAACTCAGCGAGTACTTCCAGTCGTTTTACCGGCACTCCCATCTGGAAGATGAGCTGAACTACATCCTGCAGTCGAGCAACGGCTCGAGCCTGGCGGTGTCACTGGCCTTTACGCAAAAGCTCGACGCCGCCACCACCCAGCAGTTCAAGCGCATCGCCCCGTGGGTGCTGGCCGTGCTGGGCAAGCATTTCGTAGGCCTGGATGCCCACGGTGCGCGTTTCGAGAACCTGTTGGAGCAGCGCATTCACTCGGCGCTGAACAACTTCGGGTCGTCGATATTGACCGAGCGTGAATGCCGGATCGCCCAACTGATCCTGCGTGGGCATTCCACCCGCTCGTTGGCCGAGCGCCTCGACGTCTCGGAAGACACCATCAAGTCCCACCGCAAACACATCTACACCAAGCTCGATATCGGCGCGCAATCAGAACTGTTTGCCTTGTTTATCGACTCGTTGGCCGAAGCCCAGGGCGTCCTGAGCAAAGACCCCCTCGAAAGCTACATGAGCAAGCACCGCTGAGCGGCGTTGCTCGCCCTTGCGTCACTACTAATAAGAGAGAAATACCATGAACGTACCCGCCCAACTGAACCGCCTGACCGAGGACTACCAGAAGTCGGATGCGGCCCACCACATCCATGCCTTTGTCGATCAAAAAGCGCTGAATGCCGAAGGCCCGCGGGTGATGGTGCGCGGTGAGGGCCTTTACCTGTGGGACAGCGAAGGCAAGCGTTACCTGGACGGTATGTCGGGCCTGTGGTGCACACAGCTGGGCTATGGCCGCAGGGATTTGACTGCGGCCGCTGCCACGCAGATGGACCAGTTGGCGTACTACAACATGTTCTTCCACACCACCCACCCGGCGGTGATCGAGCTGTCGGAGTTGCTCTTCAGCCTGTTGCCTGGCCACTACAGCCACGTGATCTACACCAACTCCGGCTCCGAGGCCAACGAAGTACTGATCCGAACCGTGCGCCGCTACTGGCAGGTGGTCGGCCAGCCTCAGAAAAAAATCATGATCGGCCGCTGGAACGGCTATCACGGCTCCACCCTGGCCGCGTCTGCCCTGGGCGGCATGAAGTTCATGCACGAGATGGGCGGCCTGATTCCCGACGTTGCACACATCGACGAACCTTATTGGTACGCCCATGGCGGCGAGCTGACGCCCGCCGAGTTCGGCCGCCGCTGCGCGTTGCAGCTGGAAGAAAAAATCCTCGAACTGGGGGCTGAAAACGTCGCCGGGTTTATCGCCGAACCGTTCCAGGGCGCGGGCGGCATGATCTTCCCGCCGGAAAGCTACTGGCCCGAGATCCAGCGCATTTGCCGTCAATACGATGTGCTGCTGTGCGCCGATGAGGTGATTGGTGGCTTTGGCCGTACCGGCGAATGGTTCGCCCATCAACACTTCGGTTTTGAGCCGGACACCCTGTCCATCGCCAAGGGCCTGACCTCCGGTTACCTGCCGATGGGCGGCCTGGTGCTGAGCAAGCGCATGGCCGATGCACTGGTGGAACACGGCGGCGTGTTCGCCCACGGGCTGACCTATTCCGGGCACCCGGTGGCGGCGGCAGTGGCGCTGGCCAACCTCAAGGCGCTGCGGGATGAAGGCATCGTGCGCCAGGTGAAGGACGACACCGGGCCGTACCTGCAAAAAATCCTGCAGGAAGTGTTCGGCGGTCACCCGATGATCGGCGAAATCCAGGGCACGGGCCTGCTTGCGGCCTTGCAGTTCGCCGAAGACAAGACCACGCGCAAACGCTTCGACAATGAAAACGACCTGGCCTGGCAATGTCGCACCTTTGGTTTCGAAGAGGGCGTGATCATCCGCTCCACGCTCGGCCGCATGATCATGGCGCCGGCACTGGTGGCCACGCGCGCGGAGCTGGACGAGCTGGTTGAAAAGACCCGCATCGCCGTAGATCGCACCGCACGGATCGCGGGAAAACTCTGAAGTGACCAGCGCACCACCCCAGGCGAGGGGTGGTGCGCAACCTCCATCAGGCAACGCTTGAACGGCATCGATGTGATCGCATGCCGCGACGGCCCGTATCCCAAATCCAGGAGTCACCCATGAATACAATAACAAACGTGACCGCGACGCCCGCTCATCAACCCTCACCCAAAACCGCTTCGTCCCGCCGGTTCCGTCAGCCGCTCGGCCTGGTCGGGTTGGTGCTATTCGGCTTGGCGTACATGGTGCCGCTGGCGGTGTTTACCACCTATGGCCTGGTGACCCAAATGACCAAGGGCCACTTGCCGACCGCCTACATGCTGACCCTCGCCGCGATGCTGCTGACGGCCTACAGCTATGGACGCATGGTCCAGGCGCACCCGTTTTCAGGCTCGGTCTACTCCTATACCCGCAAAGCGTTTGGCGCTTACTTCGGCTTCATCGCCGGGTGGACGTTGTTGCTGGACTACATCTTCTTGCCACTGCTCAGCTATTTGCTGATCGGCATCTACATGTCCGAATACTTCCCCGCAGTGCCCACCGCTGTGTGGGTGCTCGGCTCGATTGCCCTGGTGACGGTACTTAACCTGGTGGGCATCGAGTCCATCACCCGGGTCAACTGGATACTCATCGTTGCCCAGTTGGTGTTCATCGTGGTGTTCGTGGCGTTATCGGTGAACACCCTCAGCGAACAGTCCACACCCGTGTCGCTGCTTGCGCCGTTCCACCACGAAGGCTTCAGCGCGCCGCTGATCATGGCGGGTGCCGCGGTGTTGTGCCTGTCCTTTCTCGGCTTTGATGCGGTGTCGACCATGGCCGAGGAAACCCCCGACCCGCGACGCACCATCCCGCTGGCGATCATGGTGGTGTCGCTGTTCGGCGGCCTGCTGTTTCTGCTGGTTTCGTATTTCGCGCAAATGGTGTTCCCGGAATGGAACAGCTTCGTCGACCCGGATTCCGCGTCGGTGGATGTGATGCGCCGGGTAGGCGGCGAACTGCTGGTGACCGCCTTTACCGCGACCTATGTCGCCGGTTGCTTCGCCTCGGCGATGGTCTCCCAGGCCAGCGTGTCGCGGGTGTTGTTCGCCATGGGACGTGACGGCGCGTTGCCCCGCGTACTCGGCAAGCTGGTGACGAAAAAACGCGTGCCCGCCACGGCGATCGTGCTGGTCAGCCTGTTCTCGCTGATTGCCTTGTTCATCACGCTGGATACCGTCGCCAACATGATCAGCTTCGGTGCGCTGTTTGCGTTCTCGGCGGTGAACCTGGCGGTGATCAAGCATTACGTGGTCGACCAGAAGTTACGCGGCACGAAGAACTACCTGCTGTACGCCGTTGTGCCGGCGCTGGGGTTCCTCAGCACGATCTGGCTGTGGACCAGCCTGTCCAGCCTGTCATTCACCATCGGCCTGTGCTGGATGGGGCTTGGCCTCATCTGTTTGCTGGGTATCACGCGGGGGTTGAGCGTGAAGATGCCTGAGCTACAGATCGCCGAGTGAATCCTCCGTTTCTCTATCGCCATTCATTGGGAGTACAACGTGTTTGACCTTAATTACTGGCAACAGCGTGTTGCCCGCCAGACGTTCATCAACACCGCCCTGATCGGTGGCCGCTCAGTGAGTGCGGAGTCCGGGGCCACCTTTGATGCGATCAACCCGGCCACCCAGCAACTGCTAACACGGGTTGCAGCCTGCGGTGACGCAGAGGTTGACCTGGCTGTGCGCAGCGCTCGTCAGGCCTTCGATACGGGCCCTTGGCGACGGATGCCGCCGGTGGAGCGCAAGAAAATCCTGATCAGGCTTTCCGAGTTACTGATGACCCACCGCGAAGAGCTGGCGCTGCTCGATTCGCTGAACATGGGCAAGCCGGTGATGGACGCTTACAACGTTGACGTGCCCGGCGCTGCCAATGTGTTTGCCTGGTACGGTGAAGCCCTCGACAAGCTATACGATCAAGTCGCGCCCACCGCGCACAATGCGCTGGCAACCATTACGCGCGAGGCACTGGGGGTGATTGCGGCAGTGGTGCCGTGGAACTTCCCGCTTGATATGGCTGCCTGGAAACTCGCACCGGCATTGGCGGCCGGTAACAGCGTGGTGTTGAAGCCTGCCGAGCAGTCGCCATTTTCTGCCCTGCGCCTGGCCCAGCTTGCCCTGGAAGCGGGTATCCCGGAAGGCGTGTTGAATGTGGTGCCCGGCCTCGGCGAAAGTGCCGGCAAGGCCCTGGGGCTGCACAACGACGTGGATTGCCTGGTGTTCACCGGCTCCACTCAGGTGGGCAAGTACTTTATGCAGTACTCCGCCCAGTCCAACCTGAAGCAGGTGTGGCTGGAGTGCGGTGGCAAAAGCCCGAACCTGGTGTTTGACGACTGCCAGGACCTGGACCTCGCTGCGGAGAAGGCGGCCTTCGGCATCTTTTTCAACCAGGGCGAGGTGTGCTCGGCCAACTCCCGCCTCTACGTGCAACGCTCCATCCATGACGAATTCGTTGAGCGCCTGATCGCCAAGTCGCGCGCCTGGATGCCGGGTGACCCGCTGGACCCTGGCAGTGCCGCCGGTGCAATCGTCGACAGTGAGCAAACCGCGCGCATCATGAACGCCATCAGTCGGGCCAACGGGGAGGGCGCCAGGCTGTTGTGCGGTGGCGAACAGCTGATCATCAATGGCTCCTCCAACTTCATCCAGCCAACCATTTTTGCCGGCGTGACACACGACATGGCCCTGTCCCGTGATGAAGTGTTCGGCCCGGTGCTCGCGGTGAGCGCCTTCGACACGGAAGAGCAGGCGATCCAGCAAGCCAATGACAGCCTCTACGGCCTGGCGGCCTCGGTATGGAGTGATGACCTCAACCGCGCGCACCGTGTGGCCCGTGCCCTGAATGCCGGAACGGTCTCGGTCAACACCATCGACGCCCTGGATGTGGCGGTGCCTTTTGGTGGCGGCAAGCAATCCGGGTTCGGGCGTGATCTTTCTCTGCATGCTTTTGACAAGTACACACAACTGAAAACCACCTGGTTTCAGCTGCGTTAACTCAAGGCTGTCACCCGGTCGTGTATTTATGCGTGCGCGACCGGCACAAGTGCAGGCAAACTCAACGCGAACTCAGAGGGCTTTGAACACCATGGTCACTATTCGCGTAATGAGCGCTGCCGACTACGACGCGGTGCTTGAACTGATGCAGAACACGCCTGGCATCTCCCTGCGCGACGCCGACTCCCGCGAGGCCACCGCGCGTTACCTGGAGCGCAATCCGGGCATGAGTTTCGTGGCCGAGATCGACGGGGTACTGGGTGGGTGCGTGATGTGTGGGCACGATGGCCGGCGCGGTTATTTGCAGCATCTGCTGGTGCTGCCTGAGTATCGGCGCCAGGGCATTGCGAACGCGTTGGTGGAGCGCTGCCTCACCAGCCTTGCGCAGTTGGGCATCCGCAAATGCCACCTGGATGTGTTCAAGACCAATGACAGCGCCGCCCGTTATTGGCAGGGTCAGGGCTGGCAACTGAGGACCGATATTGACCGCTATTCGTTTACCCGACCGGGTGACGAGAACGCCTGACGTCCATGGAGGGACAAATGCTCGAGATACGACGCGCCACGCTGGAAGATGCACAGACAGCCTTCGACATTCGCCTGTTGGCCATACGCAGCCAATGCATCGGCGCCTATACGTCCGAGCAGATGATGTTGTGGACCCGGGGCGCCGCCGAGGACGGTTACGACACGCTGATGGACAAGCATTTTTACCTGGGCTGCGTGAACGGTGAACCTGTGGCCACGGGGATGCTGGATTTGGCGAACAACGAAATCGGTGCGCTGTTTGTGTTGCCAGGGTTTACCGGACGCGGGATTGGCAAGCAGGTGCTGGTGTATCTGGAGGCGTTGGCGCGGGAGTTGGGGATTGAGGAAGTGATTCTGGACGCGACGTTGAACGCGGCGGATTTTTATCGGAGGTGTGGGTATGTGGGCGATGAGCAGGCGATCTATCATTCGCCGTCGGGGTTGCAGTTGGCCTGTATTCCTATGCGTAAACACCTGCACAGTGTCCGCTGACACGACAAAAAGACTGTGGCAGGGAGGCTTGCTGTGGCGAGGGGGCTTGTCCCCCGTTGGGCTGCGAAGCGGCCCCAATCAGGCTGCCGCTGTCTTGCAGGCAGAACTCAGTGACTGTTTTGGGGCTGCTGCGCAGCCCAACGGGGGACAAGCCCCCTCACCACAGGTTATGTGCCGCCTTCGGTATTGAATGCGGTACGTAAACCTTGGATCACCTCGCTCACCGAAGCTCCTTGAACCACCGGCGGCGTAGGACTCTCACCAAACTCCCGCCAGATAAAAAGCGTCAGCTCCGCACCGTCGGTTGCCTTCTGCTGCGTCCCGAAATTCTGCAACACCCGATAGCGCTCATCCTGCCAGAACAGCGCTTCAACCCACCCATACACTGGTATGAAATGAAAGTGCAGCGGGAAGCCCGGCATATGCCCGAACCGGCTGATGTAAAGCCACTTGGGTTTCAGTTGCGCTTCCATCACTCGCTGGATTTTGGCCAGCAACCCGCCCAGCTCCGCGAGCGCCGCATCGGGCATGTCAGCCAATGAGTGTATAGGCGCCTTGGCACCCAGCATCAGATAGCCCGGCAGCGAGGATGACAGGTGATGATTGAGCAGCCAATGCTCGGTCTCATGCACAACAAAGGATGGATCGATCTTCATCGACGGGCTTCCATGCGAAGAGGGTTGGCAGGATACCAAGAGTTGTTGCCCTGTATCCCGCAAATGCAGCGGATCTGTCTCTATCGCGGCATTCACCTTATCGGTACGGTTCATCCACACGTATTCAATGCCGAGAAAACCATGGACCTGACCGCAATTCCTTTTGGCACTACCGACTGGTCGACCCTCGAACCGGTGCTGCACCCCGGCGAAACCGGCAGCGCGTATTGGCGCACCTGTCAGTTCGGCTCGACCCGCGTGCGCATGGTCGAATACAGCGCCGGTTACCTGGCCGATCACTGGTGTTGGCGCGGGCATATCCTGCTGTGCCTGGAAGGTGAGTTGCACACCGAGCTGGAGGATGGCCGGCAGTTCACGCTGACTGCCGGGATGAGTTATCAGGTGGGCAATGACATGGAAGGGCATCGGTCATCGACTACCGTCGGGGCGAAGTTGTTCGTGGTGGATTGAAGCGTCAAGCCAGTCGCACAATCAACTTGCCGAAGTTGCGCCCCTCCAGCAGCCCGATAAACGCCTCAGGCGCTTGCTCCAGGCCCTCGACAATGTCTTCGCGCCACTTCAGCTTGCCCTGATCAATCCACTGCGCGGCTTCCTGCAGGAAGTTGTCCTGCTGCTCATCAACAAACTCGGTCTGGATAAAGCCGCGCACGGTGAGGCTCTTGGCGAGGATGTCGTGCATAGTCGCCGGCAGTCGGTCGACCTGTTGCCCAGGCACCGAGCGGTCGTTGTAATGCGCGATCAGCCCACATACGGGTATCCGCGCAAAGTCATTGAGCAGCGGCCTCACGGCATCCCAAACCGCCCCCGAGACATTTTCGAAGTAAACGTCAATTCCATTGGGGCAGGCTTCGGCCAACTGCAGGGCAAAATCCGGTGCGCGATGGTCGATGACGGCATCAAACCCGAGTTCATTTTTCACGAATGCGCATTTCTCCGGCCCACCCGCGATACCCACGGCGCGTGCGCCTTTGATGCGGGCGATCTGGCCGACCACCGAGCCCACTGCGCCACTCGCCGCCGCCACTACAACGGTGTCACCGGGCTTGGGTTGGCCGATAGTGAGCAACCCCGAGTAAGCGGTGAACCCCGGCATTCCAAGAACTCCCAGCGCTGTGCTGGGTTGGGCGATGCCCGGATCCAGAAGCCGCAGCTCAAGGCCGTCCGAGAGCGCAAAACGCTGCCAGCCGGCATAGGCAAGCACGATGTCGCCCTCTTGCCACAACGGGTTTCGTGAGTGTTTGATCCGCGCGACCGTGCCGCCCACCATCACCTCGCCGATGCCCACTGGCTCGGCATAGGATTTGGCCGCACTCATGCGCCAGCGCATGTAGGGGTCGAGGGAAAGGTAAAGATTTTCGAGCAACACTTCGCCTTCGGCAGGCTCGGGAATCGCGCTGTACTCCAGGCGAAAATCGCTGAGTTGCGGGCGCCCGTCGGGGCGGGCGGCCAGTACGATGCGTTGGTTCTGGAGCTGGGTCATGAGGCTCTTCCTGGTTGATAAGGTTCCAGCAGAGTAGTCATGCTCAAGCTATCGAGGTAGGGTGATAGCTGTTGATTCAGAGTTAACCCAAACATGATATCTGACGCGTTTGAACCCTATCTGCTACGAACCTTTATCTCGGTATGCCAGCACGGCAGCCTGAGTGGTGCAGCCCAGCAGGCGGGCAGGGCGCAATCGGCCCTCAGCGCACAAATCCGCCGGCTTGAGGAATTGCTGGGCCAGCGGCTGTTGCGCAGAACAGGTCGGGGCGTGGTGCCCACTACCGAAGGCGAACTGCTGCTCACCTACGCGACGCGCATTCTGGCCTTGGGCGAGACGGTAGCAGCGCGTCTGAAAGAGCGCACGGTGATGGGCAATGTGCGCGTGGGGCTCTCGGAAGACGTGGCGGTATCGGCGTTGCCGGCAGCGCTCGGCCGGCTGCGGCGCGCCTGCCCGCATGTGCACCTGGAGGTTGTTGTTGATCACGGCGACGCGCTCGCTGATCGTTGGAATGACGGCGAGCTGGACGTTGCCATTGGCGTCAGCTCGTCGTTCAACGCCGACCCTGTGCACGCCTGGAACGTCGAGCTGTACTGGGTGTGCGCGATTGATGAAGAAATCGATGCGGCGCTGCCGCTGGATGTCATCGTGTATGCCGAACCCTGTGCCTGGCGGCGCTTGATGTTTGATGCCTTGCTGAACGCCGGGCGGGATTTTCGGGTCACGGTGACCAGCCCGAACATTGGCGTGATCACCGCAGCGGTGGAGGGTGGATTGGGTGTGGCCTTGCTGCCGGCGGAGAATATTCGGCCGGAGACCATGCGCATCATTTCCTTGGCTGAAAGCGATGGGCCTATCTTGAGTGTCAACTACGGCCTGTACGCCGTTCCACGGCAAAGCGACAGCATCCGCGCGGCGGTGGAACTGCTCACCGAGAGTTTTCACGCGATGACTCAACCCTTGCGATAAACCCCCGCCAACTCCCGCGCCAACCCAATGAAATTCTGCAACGGCGCCGACGGATTGAACGTGCGCCGCACCAGGGTAATCGGCGCCAATAATCGTGGCCGTGCATCGCTGATCCGGCAATACACCACGCTTTCGCGGTGCACATCGCGCATCGACGCCGGTACCACGGAGATGCCTTCACCGGCGGCCACCAGGCTGACGTTGGTCAGCATGCGCTCCACTTCAAAGGCAATCTTCGGTTCAAAACCGGCGTTCTGGCAGGCCTTGATCAGGTTGGCGTACATCCCCGGCGCGCCGGGGCGGCGGACCAGGATGAAGCGTTCGTCCTTGAGGTCGGCCATGGTGATTTTTGGCTCGGCGCCCTTGAGCAGCGGATGCCCGACGGGCAAGGTCAGCAGCATTTCTTCGTTGAGCAGGCGGTGGAAGGTCAGGCTCTGGTGGTCGCCGACCGGGGCGCGGACGATGCCGATATCGATGCGTTTTTCGATGGTGTCTTCGGTGACTTCCCGGGCGCTGCCTTCGTTGATCGAGAGTTCCACGCCCGGGTATTGCTCGCGGTAGGCGCGGATGATGCGCGGGATCAGCGGGTGGGCAGCCGCAGAGCTGGTGAAGGCGATGACCAGTGTGCCCTCAATGCCCTGGGCGGCGCGGGCGGCCTTGAGAGAGCCTTGTTCGACGCGGGCGAGGATGGCCCGCGCTTCATCGAGAAACACCAGGCCGCCGGCCGTCAGGTCAACGCCCTTGGGGTGGCGCTTGAACAGGTCGAACCCCAGCTCTTGTTCCAGAGCGCGAATCTGTTGGCTTAGTGGCGGTTGCTGCATGTTCAGGCGAGCGGCGGCACGGGTGAAATGTCGCTCTTCGGCCACCATGATGAAATAACGTAAATGGCGAAGTTCCATGGTGGTATATCCCGTGACAAGACTTTATTATTTGTGGCCTGAATGCGCCTTGGCGACCAATATGCCGAAAGTGGCCTGATCCGACAATAACAATAAATAAAAAGACCATGGAGCATTGATGCCAGCCCGATTTTCCACTAACGCCACTTTGCCTATTTTGATTGCCATTGCACTTGGCATGGTGTTGGGGCTGTTTTATCCGGGCGTGGCGGTCGAGATGAAATTGCTCAGTGACGCTTTTATAAAAGTGGTCGGATTACTGATGCCGTTTCTGTTGTTTGTGCTGGTGTCGACGGGTGTCGCAGGTATCAAGCGCGAGCCGTCCCATCGGCATGTAGTGGGGCGGATCGTGGTGTATTTCCAGCTGATGTCCCTTGCCGCATTGGTGTTGGGAATGTCGACGGGGTGGCTGTTCAGCCTGGATCACACGGCAGTGGCTAACCTGGATTTTGACCACCTGACGCCGCCTGTTGCGCCGGAAGCGCTCCTGCATGAGCTGTCCATGACCTCGATTTCATCCAGTCTTTACAGGGTTTTTACCCAGAGTCTGGTGCTTCAGGTGATGCTGGTGGCGGTGCTGTGCGGGCTGCTGCTGGGGCGTGGCGGTAAGGTTGGCAACCGCTGTCTCGGCTGGTTGGAAGCAGCAGTCGCCGGGCTGTTCTTGCTGTTGCGCTTTATCTTGAAATTTGCACCGCTCGCGGCTTTTGGGGCGATGGCGTTTGTGGTGGGGAAGTACGGTTTAAGTTCTGTTTTACCGCTGTTGAAGTTTATTGTGGTTATTTACCTGGCGTGCGCGGTTTTCGTGATTTTAGTGTTTGCGACGATTGCGCGCCTGGTCGGCGTTAAATTGACTCGGTTAATTATTTATTTAAAAGAAGAGTTGTTGTTGGTGACGTTTACCGGCTCATCAGTGGCAGCACTTCCCGGTTGTGTCAGCAAACTTGAGGCGCTGGGCTGTGATCGCCAATTAGTGCGCCTGGTGCTGACCACCGGCTATACGTTCAACTTGGCCGGCACCAATATTTACCTGACCACCGCCATCATGTTTCTGGCGCATCTGGCCGGGGTGGAAATTGCCGTTCCCGAATTGCTGGCGGTGCTGGTGATCTGCCTGTTTACCTCGCTGGGGTCTACCAGCGTGGCGGGCTCGGCGCTGTTTACCCTGATTGCCACCTTGAACATCCTGCAACTGGTGCCACTGGAAGGGGTGGGGTTGCTGTTGGGGGTGGAGCGGCTGATGAAGTGCCGGTCGTTGACCAATGTGCTGGGCAATTGTGTGGCCTGCCTGGCGATATGCGGGTGGCAGAAGTCGATTGATCGCGAGGTATTGAAGCGGGAATTGAGTCGCTGAACCGAACACCATTTCCAGACCCAAACTCGGTCAAATGTGGGAGCGGGCTTGCTCGCGAATGCGGTGGGTCAGCCAATAAATCTGCTAACTGATCCACCGCCTTCGCGAGCAAGCCCGCTCCCACATTCAGATCGCATTTCAGCCCTTGGCGTTGAGTAACTTGTCGAACGCCTTGTCCAGGTTGCCTTCAGCACCTTTCAGCTTCTCACGACGTTCCTTCAACCAGCTCTGGTCCGTGTCTAGGTTCTTGCGCGCCTCCACCAACATCCGCTTGACCTCTTCCGGCTGCGGCCCACCCGTGCCTTTACGGGTCTTGACCATCGCCGTCGGCGACAGCGCAGCACGGAAGCCGGCCTCATCCAGCGGCAAGGTATTCGGTGTCCATTTGTATTTGTCCGCCGCCTGGGTGTACAGCTTCTGCGCGTCCGCGTACGGGAAGGTCTTCGGCGTGGTGCCGTTGCTGCGCGCCTCGGTGACGATCAGCGACGCGAAGCTGTGCCCAATGCGGAACGGCACCTTGAACTGGCGCTCCAGGGTGTCGGCCAACTCCATCGAAGTCGTCCACTCGGACTCCAACTCATCCAGCGCCCGCTGCGGATTGATTTGCAGCGCATCCAGCACCGCGTCCATGCTTTTGAACATTTCGTCGGTGGACTGGAACAGCCCCAGGGAATCAAACGCAAACTTGTAGTCGGTCATCCCGGTAGTGACGTTGTGCGCGCGCAAGGTCACGGTCTGCGCCAGGCCGACCACGTCCGAGGCTGATTCCCGGGTGCGCATCAACAGCCCCGGGTTGCGTTTTTGCGGCATCGCGCTGCTGGTGTAGGTGGACTCTTCGTCCAGCAGCAGCCAAGGGCGGATCTGATGGTATTGGGTGTGGATATCGCCAATCATCGCGCCGATGCGAATCGCCGAAGACGCCGCCAGGTTCGCCGCTTCGATAGGAATGTCATAGGTCGACACCTGGCTCGAATCCAGGGAGTTTTCCCGCACGCCATCAAAGCCCAGCAGTTCGGCCAAACGCTCGCGGTTCAGCGGGTAGGCGGAATTCGCCAGCACCGCGGTGCCCATCGGGCTCAGGTTGAGGCGGGTGTAGAGTTCGCGAATACGCTGGCCATCGCGATCAAACGCCGCTTCGAACGCCAGCAGGTAGTGCGCATAGCTGATAGGCATGGCCTGCACGCCGTTGGTGTAGGCCGGTATGAGGGTGTCGACGTTCTTCTCGGCGATGTTAAGGATGCGTTGGCGGGTGGCGTTCAGCGCGTCGCTGTAGGCCAGCACCTGTGCGCGCAACTTGGCCAGGCGGTAGGTGGCGAGCATGTCCTGGCGGCTGCGGCCGGAGTGGATCAGGGACGCTTCAGGACCGATCTTGTCGGTCATGATTTTTTCCAGCTGCAGCACATCTTCCGGGCGCTTGCCGTCGGGCTGATCGGCCTGGTCGATGGCAAAGCGCACGCCGCCGGCGATCTTGTGGCCCATGTCCGGCTTAACGATGCCTTCTTCGGTGAGCATCACGATCGAGGCTTTGTTGATGCGGTTCAACCAGGCGAACTGGGTTTGGGTCGGGTCGCCCTTGGCCTTGTGGGCCGTTTGCGAGGAGCCCGGTGTGGCGCCGACTTTGGCCGCCTGGGCCGCGCATTCTTCGGTGGTTTTGCAGGGCAGCGCACCGGTATCGGCGGCATAGGCGCCGTAACTGCTGAACAGGGCAAAGGCGATGGCCAGGTGGATCAGGCTTTTATGGGTATTCATGTGCAACGCTCCGGGAAAAATCACAGCAAGGGCAGGGTGTAGCTGACGATAAAGCGGTTCTGGTCGATATCGCTGCCGCTGCCATTGCTGCGATACGTGCCATTGCGCCATTTCACTTCAAGGTTCTTCAGGGCGCCGCTCTGGAATACGTAGCCGATATCGGTATTGCGCTCCCACTCGGTGCCTTCCAGGGTGCGCGTACGTACGAAGTTGTCGCCTTTGAGGTAGCGGGTCATGAAGGTCAGGCCGGGGATGCCGAGGGCGGCGAAGTCATAGTCGTAGCGCGCCTGCCAGGATTTTTCCTCGGGGTTGGCAAAGTCCGGCGAGATCATCACGTAGTTGACGAGGTAGGAGTCGGTGCCGTCCAGGTGGGGGAAGCCGGTGGTGCCTTTCATGCGCTGGTAGGCGGCACCGAACGAGTGGCCGTGGAGGCTGTAGGTGAACTTGGCACCGAAGGCCTGGTTGTCGATGTTGCTGTTGCCTTCCTTGCTGGAGTCGGCGTAACGCAGGTCGGTCTTGAACGACTGCGCGTCGCCCAATGGCAGGGTGTGGACCAGGTTGAAGATGTGTTGCTTGTAGTTGTTCTCGAGGTTGGCGTAGTGGTAGCCCGTGACGAAGGTTTTGGTCCAGGCGTAGCTGGCACTTGCGAAGTCGAATTTATCGCTGGGCACGGCGCCCTTTATGCCTTTGCCGTCGACTTCAATGTCTGCATGGCCGCTGTCGTTACGCAGGGTGTTGCTGGTCAGGCGCCCGGCGTCGAAGGTCAGGCCGGCGATATCCTGACTGGTCAGTTGCGTGCCGCGAAAAGTCTGGGGCAGCAGCCGGCCGTCGTTGGGCAGCACGGTCGGCAGCTTGGGGATCAGCGTGCCGAATTTAAGTACGCTTTTGGAGATGCGCGCTTTGCCGGTGACACCCATTCGGCTGTAGCTGTCCGGTGCGCCATTCTCGCCGACGGGGAGCAGGCCGCTGTTTTGGCGGTCTGGGCTTGAGTCGAGTTTCAGGCCTTGCAGGCCGATGGCATCGATACCAAATCCCACCAGGCCTTCGGTGTAACCCGACTGGTAGTTGAGAATCAGGCCTTGAGCCCACTCGTCACGTTTGGACTGGCTGGCGTTGTCCTGGCGGTAATCGCTGTTGAAGTAGAAGTTGCGAAATTCGAGGTCGGCCTTGCTGTCTTTGAAAAAGTCAGCTTCGGCAAAGGTTGGGAAGGCGAGGGTCAAACCGAGGGTGGCCGAAGTCAGGCCCAGGGTAATGGGGGATTTGTTCATTGTTATTCCCGTTGTCTGCTGCTTATTTTTAGAATTATCTGGCCGGACGGCGACAGGGAGACGCGTCCGGCTTGCGCAGGCTAACGAGTTGTTTTGCAGATTGAAAATATATAGAAAGTGTTGAAGCGAGACGAAAAAAATATGAAGTGGACGCCCGATTTTTCAGACACTGAAGGGCCAATGTGGGAGCGGGCTTGCTCGCGAAAGCGGTGGATCAGTCAATACATCCGGTGACTGTCACACCGCATTCGCGAGCAAGCCCGCTCCCACATTTTGATCTGCGCCTTAGTGCATCTTGCTGTGATCCATCGTCTCCATTGCATTTAATGCACGGGCCTCAGCCTTCACTTCAATCGACTGCTTTTCACCCTTGGCATTTTCCACGGTGACGGTCAGCGGCACCTGGTCGCCTTCCTTGATTTGGGCGGTGAGGTCGATCAGCATCACGTGATAGCCGTCCGGGTCGAGCTTGACGGCCTTGCCGGCAGGCAACGCAACCGAGTCCACCGGGCCCATGCGCATCACGTCGTCCTTCATGGTCATCTCATGGATCTGCACGGTCTTGGCGATCGGCGAAGCCACGCTGAGCAGTTTGCTGTCGGTGTCGGCCGTAACGGTCATGAACGCGCCGCTGGACGGCTGGCCCGGTACCGAGGCGCGTACCCAGGCGTCGGTGACCACTGCCTGTGCGCTGGCGTGTGCGGCGAGGCCCAGCAGGGAAAGACCGAGGGCGAAGCGTTTGAGGTGTTGAACGGCAGTCATTAGCAGACCTCCATGACGGTGAGCAGGTCTTCTGCGCACTCTTTGGCGTTAAGCGAGGCAGACAGGCCCAGGCGCAGGGTGCCCCGGGTGTCGAACACAAAGCTGGTGGCGGTGTGGGAGAGGGTGTAGCTGTCGCCGGCGGGGATCTTTTCATAAAAGATCCCGAATTCCTTGGCAGCCACAGCGATTTCTTCCGGGGTGCCGTACAGCGCTTCGAAACTCGGGTCGAAGGCCTTGACGTAGGCGTCGAGAATCTCGGGTGTGTCGCGTTCCGGATCGAGGGTGATAAACACCACCTGCATGATCTTGCCGTCGCGGCCCATCAGTTTTTTCGCCTGGGCCATGCGCGCCAGTGTAGTCGGGCACACGGCCGGGCATTGGGTGAAGCCGAAGAACACCACTGGCATCAAGCCGCGGAAGGAACTCAAGGTGACGGTTTCGCCGTCAGTGTTCTTGAGCTTGAAGGTACGGCCCATGATCTTGTCGCTCAGATCCTTGCCGTACTTGAAGTTCAGTTTCGGGCTGTTGTCACAGCCGGCCAGCAGGCCCAGTCCCAGCAATCCCATGCCGGAGAGGACTTTGCGGCGGGTGAATAACGTACTCATCAACTGTGCATCCTGTGAAGCGCCTGGGTACCACGAAGCGTTAAATCAGGCGAGGAGAGCGTGGCATTCTAACAACCTGGGGCTGCGGGCGTAATCTGCGACGTTCTGTCACAGGCATGGCAGGGCAAGGCCAAATGTCGGAGCTGTGATAAAGTCGCCGCCATGAAACTGACCCGCCCGGACCGTTCGCTCATTGCCTGGACTCTGTATTTTTGCGTCCTGTTCAATGTGTTCGTCTGCGGTTTGGGCCATGGGCAGATGATGGGCCTGGAGCTCAATGGCCTGGGCGGGCAGTTCTGTTCAAGCCTGGGCACCAAGGCGCCGGCCTCGGATGCCGGCCTGGGTAATCCGACGGCCAGCAGTTGGTCGAACTTCTTCGCCTGCCCGGTGTGCTCCGCCGTGACCCTGGGCATCGTCTTCCTGTTTTGCCTGGCCTGGTTGTTGGGCCTGGGGCAAAAGCCGCGCCCGGCCCATGAGCAGCGTAACAAGGCGCCTCCGCGGTATTCCTGGCCCTCGGCCAACCCTCGCGCTTCCCCTGCATTCTGACGTGTGCCTTGGGCTTCCTGTTACCAGGAGGCGTTCTATCGTCACGAGTGTGAGTGCGTTCCATGAGCTCTATCCTGCCTTCCGGCGCTGCCCGCCTGGTCAGCAAGGCGTCGCGCCGTCCGTCGCGCGGCAACGTGTTGTTGCCGTCTGTCGAATACCCGAGTAACGCCCGTTGTTTCGTCCACCTGGACGCACGGTTGCTGCCGTACTGGCACACCTTGTTCGACATCTGTCCCGGTTTGCTCAAGCTCGACCCACCGGAGGGCTTGAACCTGTTTCGCAGTTTCATGACCTGGGCTTACCGCAACCGTCCCTCCCTGAACTGGGCCTACCACGTGAGTGTGTGCCGTTGGTTGCTCGGTTCGGTGTATCGCACGCAGATCGATGAAGAACCCATCGAAGCGTTCATGACGGCGGCGGCAGCCCGTTGGGTCAGCGATGACACCAGCCAAGCGCGGGGGGTGGTCCTGGCGTGGCAAGGTTCACCCCTGCAGGTGGTGGACTGGAAGCCGGGCAGTGGCGGGCCGCTGCAAACGCTGCCACCGTTGCCCTGGGATTTCGCCTGGTGCGCGCTGGATAGCCAGGGACGGTTCAGCGAGTGGTTGCCGGTGCCTTGAGGTTTTGCTCGATCCACTGGGCAACGCTGGTTACGGCAATCTGCTGTTGGGCATTGAAGGTGACGGCGGGGTCCCAGGCCACGCCGTTACCTTGGGCGAAGGCCACCCGGTATTTCATCAGATTGTCCTCGGGTGCAGCGGCCAGTTCCGCTTCCAGGTACGGCACCGACCAGCGTTCGCGTTTGAGCGTGAGCCCCAGTTGCGCATCCACGGTATCTGCCAGCTCGCCGTAGGTCAGGGTGTCGCCGGCGGTGTACACCACCTGATTGGTGATCGGCGGCTCGCTGAACAGGATGCGCGCCGTCAGCAGGCCGATGTCCTCAGGGGTGGTGACGGTGACAGCGGTTTCCCAGTCTCCCAGTGCATGCACGGTATTCTGCGCCAGGTCGACGACGCCGAAGGACGGCTCAAACAGGAAGCTGGTGAACATCCCGGTGGAGACAATCACCCATTGCGTGCCCTGTTGGTCACGCAGCAAGTCGCGCACATCAAGCTGTTCGTCCCACAGGTCCTGGGCCGAACCGCGGCCGATCACGTCGTAGTCCACGCCGAACTGCCACGGTACATAACGCTTCACGCCGCCTGCGATGACCGCGCGGGTCAGCTTGCGCTGGGTGCCGGGGCCTGCGGCAAAGCCGATGCAACTGATCACGGTTTGATAGTCGGCGAACACCGTTGCCAGTTCGGCCTCGGAGCCGTTTGCCAGGTCACCGGCCAGCAGCTCAATGCCCAGGGCGCGCAGCTCGGTGATTTCCTGCTGTTTGGCGGGGTCGGGGGAGTTCAGTGTGGCGGGGCGCAGCAACACCGTCACAGGCAAATTTTGCGGTGCAGCCAGGCGTGACAGTTGGCGCAGTACCGCCAGGCCCAGTTCGCCGGCGCCCAGTACAAGGATCGAAGCAGTCATAGGGTTCTCGATTCGGTTGAAAGTCATGCCATGCTTGCAGAATTGCCGACGGGGCATAAGAAGGCACACCAGTGATACCGGGAGTAGAAGGTGGACAACGACGAGATCATCAGGCGCTCACAAGCCGCCTGCGAAGCCCTTAGCGCCGATGAAGACGGGCTCAAGCGCCAGGTGCTGACCCATGCGGGAAACCGCTGGTCGTTGGGCATCGTGCATCTGCTAGGGGTCAACGGGCGCCTGCGTCACGCCGAGATTGGCCGCCGCATGGAGGGCGTTACCCAGCGCATGCTCACGCGCACGTTGCGCCAGCTGGAGCGCGATGGCCTGGTGTTGCGCCACGACTTTCAGGAGATGCCGCCCAAGGTTGAATACCAGCTGTCGGAGCTGGGCAAACAGCTGCTGGTGCACATGATTCCGTTGTGGACGTGGGTGGTGGAAAACGCCAACGGATTCAGGCGTGCCCGGGAGCAGTTCGATGCTGAGCAGGCGCCGTGATCAGGGTGTGGACTGATCAATTAAGAAAGTATTAGCTTGTTTAATTAAGGCGGCGTTACGTATTATCCAAATATGTTCTTGGATATAGGCCCAAGACCTGATTTTCGCTGTCGGCGAACAAGGAGTTTTGGATGAGCGAAGAGGCATGGCTGCCGGGTGGTTCTGCCGGGTTGTTCCTAGGTACGCAGGCTTTAGGCTTGAGTGTCTGGCTGACCCTCGCCGTGGTCAACAACGGGCAGGCTTTTCGCAGCTCGGTCGGTGCGGTGGGCGCGACCATGGCCATGGCGCCACTGCACCAGGCTCCGGCCATCGACATCCCTCTGTTGAGGCGCGCTGTGCGTTCCCCGCGCCTGCATCAATTGGCCCTGCTGATTGTGTTGGCGCTGCAAGTTATCGCGGCAGTGGCGGCATGGACCGGCAGCTACCAGTTGATCCTCGGTGATGGCCTCTCGGCCGCCCGGCCATGGCTCAATCTCGCCCTCAGCGGCTTCTCGGCTTTCGTGTTTGCGATGCTGCTGGGTGGCTTGTGGTTTGGCTACTGGATTCGCCAGGAGGGCTTGCAGCTGACGCACTTGGTGCTGGCGATCTGGGCGCTACTGGCGTTCGCACTGTTCAACCTGCAATGGGCCTGACTTCGGCCTGAGGCTTAGGCTGCGATGGACTGCGCAGCAATTGTGAGTCCTGAACCGTTGGTGTATCCGGGACACTGCGGCGCTGGAATTGCGGTTGCTGCGCAGCCCATCGCAGCCTCTTTCTTACGGGCGGCGAGGCTGGATGCTGTAGGCGCAGCGTCGATCCCCGGAGATCAAATGCTCGCAGCGTTCCACCACATTCTCATCGCCCAGCGCTGCCTGGAAAATCTGCAACTCCGAGCGGCAAAACCCCTGGCATTTACGGGCGGCCACGCAGATAGGGCAGTGGTTTTCCACCAATAGCCAGCCATTGTCCAGCGGCTCCATCTGCGCCATATACCCGGCGCGCTCGCGAATCTGCACCAGGATCTCGACTTTCTCCTGCAAGCTGGATGCGACGGAGCAAGCCTGGATGTATTCATGCTTGGCGGTCGCCTCCATGCTGGCGATGACTTTCTCCACGCCTTCGCTGCCAAAAATCCCTTCGATGGACTCGATCAGGTGCAAGGTCAGAACACTATGGGAATCCGGGAATTTGCCCTGGGCGGTTTCGGTCAGCGTCCATTTCAGGGATGGCCGACCGGCACCCGAGATCGGGGCCGACACACCGACAATCAACTCCGCGACCTGCAGCTTCTGGATCTGCTGGCGAGCGGCTTCGGAGGTGATGTCCAGCAGCGCAGCCAGGTCCGTGGTTTTCAAGGGGCCACGGGTCTTGAGCAGGAACAGGATGCGGTCCCCGGTGGATGCCTGGCTGTCGTCGGTGGGTGTGGCGTTCATAGATCAGGAATAACCATGGAAGTGACCGGCTCATTTGACCACAGCGGGCCCGGCGGGGCACCTTTTGATCTGCATGAAGGCTCTCTCGTGAAGGGTTCCAGTTGATTTGTATCGAAAGCATTCTGCTGGCCCATCATGCATTTTTCCCTCGCTACTATCGGCCGCCTGCCAAGCCCACGAGGGAAAAGGAATGAGTGAGACCCCCGATAGCCTGATCACACCACCCGAGGGATACAGCGACTGGCTGACTGATCTCAAGGGTCGAATCCACTCCGCCCAACAGCGCGCCACCCTGGCGGTAAACCGCGAGCTGGTGTTGCTGTACTGGCAAATCGGCCAGGATATTTTGACCCGGCAAGCGCGGCAGGGCTGGGGCACCAAGGTGATTGAGCGACTGGCGCAGGATTTGCGCTCAGCGTTTCCGGAGATGAAGGGTTTTTCGCCGCGCAACCTGAAATACATGCGTGCATTTGCGGAGGCGTGGCCAGATTCCGAATTTGTGCAACAGGCTGCTGCACAATTGCCTTGGGGCCATAATCTGGTGTTGCTGGACAGGTTGCCCGGCCCTGAAACCCGTCGCTGGTACATCGCACAGGCCATCGAACACAACTGGTCGCGCAACATCCTGGTGATGCAAATCGAGGGTCGCCTGCTGGAACGCAGCGGCAATGCGGTCAGCAACTTCGAGGGACTGCTGCCCAAAGCCCAATCCGACCTGGCTCGCGAATCACTTAAAGATCCTTACCGTTTCGACTTCCTGGGCCTGACCCTTGACGCGCAGGAGCGTGAAATCGAAAACGCCCTGGTCAAACATGTCACCGATTTTTTGCTGGAGCTGGGCGCCGGTTTTGCCTTCGTGGGACGGCAAGTATTGCTGGACGTAGGGGGCGAGGAGTTTTTCGTCGACCTGCTGTTTTATCACCTCAAGCTGAGGTGCTATGTGGTAATCGAACTCAAGGCCGGTAAATTCAAACCCGACCATCTGGGGCAGTTGGGCTTTTACCTCGCGGCGGTAGACGCCCAGCTCAAGCACTCGCAGGACAGCCCCACCATTGGCCTGCTGCTGTGCAAGAGCAAGAACGAAGTAGTGGCCGAATACGCTCTGCGTGACAGCTCCCGTCCTATTGGGGTTGCCGAGTATCAACTGGTGGAATCCCTGCCGGCAGAGCTGCAAACCAGCCTGCCCAGCATCGAACAGATTGAGCGTGAGCTGGCAAGTGACCGCCCCTCCATGGCAAGTGCTTCGTAGCACTGTGCTGACAGGCTGGACATTGGCAAGCGCGTCGGCACAATAAGCGCCTGAAAGGAACTCACCCAAGGAAAGCCATGGCCCGCCGTATTAATTTTGCCTACCCAATGTCGTTGCTCGCTGGCGTGCTGATGGGCGCAGGGATGCCTGCCAGTGGCGCGTCCTTCGATTGTAAAAAGGCCGCTACACCGGTGGAAAAGGCGATTTGCGCCAGTCCCGAATTAAGCGAACTCGACAGCACGTTGGGCGTTTATTACAGCCAGGCAATGGCCAAATTGGCACCTGACCCGCGTGACGAACTGCGCCGTGGCCAGCGCACCTGGCTGCAGGCTCGCAACGCGTGTGCCGGTGCCCTGGGCTCGCTCCCAAGCTGCCTGCAATCTCAACTGAGCCAGAGAGTGGTTGAGGTAGGCACGATCACCCACAAGGATACGGCGGCCCTTGACGCAATTATCGCCAGTATTCCTTACCATCCGGCCCAAGCAACAGAAGGGCTCAGACGTTACCCGATGAACGATCTGGCTGCTGCATGGCTGGTCTACCTGCAGCGTTTCGAGCCTGACAGTGGCGTTACGGAGAATGAGGCCGAGGAGAATCGCAAGCAGGTCCTCGTTGCGCTCAAGGAAGACAGTTTTCCCTGGTCGATTTGGCAGGACCTGCAAAACGATCCCGCCGTCAGTCGTGACCGGGTGATGTTGACCTTGCTGCGCATGATGATTGAACGTCAGCAGTATGAGTTATTCGCCGACCAGCGCCCGTATGTGCACTGCTTTGTCTTCAGCCGGCAGGGCGAGGTCGCGTATGAGTCGTTCGGGTCGTTGTACGGCTCCACCCGCGACAGCTTTGCGCCGATCTGTGCCCCCCTAGGTGATCTGTTTTCACAGCCGGCGTGGAAGCGGCTGGACGATAGTTTGACCGAGCCTTTGTCCACGGCCTCGCAGAACGAGGGCACGATCCGCTTCGCCAGCTATGCCGACTGGAGCGCTCTTTCGCTCAAGGCCACTGCGTCACCTCGGCTGTTTCTCCAGCCAGGCGCCGCAGGGAAGGGCCAGGATCCTGAATTAACCCTGCGTAACTGGGGCGCCGATAAACAGTGGCCCGCCAAGCAACGCCAGCAGGCGCTGGCGGCCATTGAGCCGACGCGCCAAGCGACGAGCGACTGGTTGCAGCGCGAGCGCGGCTTCTCTGCAGTTGATGCCCGGCAAGCGTCCCGGGAAATCGTTCGGCAGTGGTTAAATCTGCGCCTGGACTTTATCGGTGGTCCAAGCGAGCTCTAGTTTCTCAACTTCCCGATGCAGGCGCGGTTTTCTTGCCACTCTTGCTGGCCGGGTGCTGAGTCGAGGAGCCTTTGTGGCGCGTGCTCTTCACGCTTTTTGACGGCGCGGGCGCTTTGGTTTCAGTGTCCTTGCGGCCACTGCTGTCGGCCGCTGATGGGCTGCTGGGATAGGTGCCCGGCGGCAGTGCCGAGCCTGGGATACTGTTGCCGCTCAAGGCGGGCGTCTCGGGTGCGGTGTTGTCGCCGAAGGCGGCGTAGGCAGGGGCATACAGTACGAGCGTCAAGCTGGCGGCAAGTACGATCCTTTGGGAAATGCTGGTCTTCATGACTCAATCCCTCTTGGCGATGGGGACCGAAGCCCGGAACACATCCAGGCTTCGGCGACGCCTCAATCAAGACTTCTTGGAGCCTGGAGCGTGGCTATGAGCCCCGCCTTTTTTGCCCGCTTCAGAAGCCTTTTCGCGGTCATTGGCGAAGTTGCCGCCTGAACCCTGGCCGCCGCTTTTACGGTTTGTGTCTTGCTGGTCCTTGTGACCAGCACCTGGGGTGGTTTTTCCGCTATTAGCCATTTTGAAAACCCTCAATGATGAGCGAATCAATGGTGTTGCCTAATTGGGAATCCTCCAGCCAAATCAAAGTTTGAAATAGTTTCCAGGCATGCGACGAATGGGCATCAAGCGGCCATTGGCTTCGCGCCGGGTGCTTTCTTGTGCGCGGCTTTCATCGCTTCCATCTCCGCGCCAAGCTCTTCCAGCAAGGCCTTGCCCAACAGCTTCCTGGCCTGTGGGAACATCTCGCTTTCCTCTTCCTCGATATGGTGTTCCAACAGTTCCTTGACGACTTTCACGCGACCGGAAAACTCGGTGGTGGAGGGCGAAGTCTGCTTCAGGTCCGGCAGGACGAGGGAGTCGACGGTGCGATGTTCTTCTTTGGCTTCGTGGTACATGATTTCCTGATCCTTACCCCCCGCCTTGCGAAATGCCGGGTAGAGGATCTCTTCCTCAAGTCGCGTGTGAAGGCTGATTTCCATCTCCAGTTTGGCCAGTAGCTCAGTGCGTTTTTTTACGCCGCGCTCGGTGGACTCACTCAGTTGGTTCAGGATGGCTTTGACGCGTTCGTGGTCGGCCTTGAGAAGGTCAATGGCATTCATGGGTGACACCTCACGGGTAGTGAAAGGGCGGGTCGAAATGCCCGCCTCGTCCAAAGCTCTACAGCATGAGTTGTACCAAGTTGAACAGAATAATTATTCACTTATAAATCAATGGCTTATGTTTAATAAAAATCGACGCGGGTCGTGCAGGTTGCACGGTCAGGTATTGGCTTGCATGCATTAAACAATGCCTATCCGCCGCTGACTTTCCAGTGCTTGACGTCGTCCGCAAACACGATCTGTTCAAACTCATGGGCAATTCCGTAGGCCAATGACTCGTGGGCGGCAATCACTTTTTCTTCTGCGGACAGGCACTTGAAGATGTCCAGGTGGGTTTCCGCCGTGGCGGTTTCCAGTTCATAGATTTTCACGTAGCGCGCCAGGTCGTTATCCAGGCTCGAAAGGTACTCGCGCAGGCGCTGGTGATCGACGGAGTTCTGGCTGAAGTACCAGTTCATCGGGTGGATCAAAAAGCGTGAGTGGGGCGTGGTGATGCGGCGACCGGCCGCCAGGAACATGATGATGCCCATGGACTCGATATTGCCCGCATTGATCGCACACAGCGGCACCGGCAGCGATTTGAGAAAGGTGTAGAGGGTAAAGCCGAAATTGGTGCTGCCACCGGTGGTCGACAGGTTCAACAGCAACGAGCTGGCACCTTGCTCGATCGCCTCCAGGCAACAATCACGAAAGCGCTCGGTGGTGCCCTGATCGATCTGGCAGTGAAAGTGGATGATGTGCTCGGTCATCCTGGGCCTCCGTGGGGTGAGAGGTGACGTGCAGTTGAGTCTAGAAGGTTACGGCGCATGTGCCGCAACCGTTGGGCGAGAGCCATCCATTGTAATTTTAATGAACCCTCGGGCGTGTTGCTTGACCTAACGCATACGACCTCAGGAGGATGAATCATGCAAATCGAATATGTCTGGATTGGCTTGGCGGTGATTCTGGTGCTGCTGGAACTGTGGGCGATCAATAGCGTGCTGCGCAGTGGCAGTGGCTGGGAAACCAAGGGTTTATGGTTGGTGGTACTGATCTTCATGCCGCTGTTGGGGCTGATCCTCTGGGCGCTGTTTGGGCCCAAGGGTGTGAACCGCGCGACGCACGCTGCTGAGCACGGCAAAAGCTAAGACAGAATCGAAAAAGAACAGGCGCCCAAGGGCGCCTGTTTGCATTGGCTGGCCTCAAGCCGCCAGTGTTTTGGCAATCGCCTCGTTGAACGCCGGCAAATCATCAGGCGTGCGTGAGGTGATCAACGTCCAGCCATTGGCCGGGCATTCTTTCACCTGCGTATCTACCCAGTTGGCTGCGCCGGCATTCACCAGATCGGTGCGCACGCTTTTGTAGGAGGTGAGGGTCTTGCCTTCGATCACGCCGGCATCGATCAGGGCCCAAGGGCCGTGGCAGATGGCGGCGACGGTTTTACCGGCCTTGACGAAATCATTGATCAGTCTCAAGGCATCGGCATCCTGACGCAGGGTGTCAGCGTTGACGGTGCCGCCGGGGATGACCAGTGCATCAAAATCACTGCCGTGCAGGTCCGAAAGCTTGGCATCGGACTCCACTGTCCTGTCTTTCTCGGTGTCCTGGAGAAAGGTCTGGGTGCTGCCACCTTTGCTCGAGCCGTGGGTTACCGTGGCGCCAAAACCGCGCAGGGCTTCCAGCGGCTTGAGCAATTCGTCGCGCTCGATGCCAGTGTTGGAGGTGATGATCAGAATCTTCTTGCCGTGCAGTTGCGAACTCATGGTCGAGTGTCTCCTGAGTGGGTAGATGATTAATTGGCGTGCTGGGATTGCAGCTCCTTGGCCATCTTCAAGTGGGTTTCGAGCGTCGGCAGCGTCTTCTCGGCAAACGCCTTCAGTTCGGCGTTGTCCGAAGACGCGGCTTCTTTTTTGAAAAGCGCCACGGTGTCTTCATGGGCCTTGACCTGGTTGTCGGCGTAAGCCTTGTCGAAAGATTCTTCACGAATCTCCAGAATCATTTTTTTGGCCTTGTCGGTCAGGCTGGCGTCATCCGGTACCTTGATATCAAGCTTCGTCGCCAGGGCAGTCAGCTCTTGGTTGGCCTTGGTATGGTCGGTGATCATGTGCTGGGCAAACGCTTTGATATCAGCAGCGCCGCTCTTTTCCAACGCCAGTTTGCCGGCCTCCACTTCAGTAATTCCGCCTTGGGCAGCGGCGTCGACGAAGTCATTGGAGGAGGCTGCCATGGCTACGCCAATCGAGCCCGCGGCCAGTGCAAAGGTCAGTCCCATTTGTTTCATCAGCAAGTGCTTCATGATGCTTCTCCTGAAGAATGGCGCGATGCCGTTACCTGACTGTTGAGCGGGCGCCTGCGCAAAAGGTTTAAATTAATTTGCGCTTATTTCTCCGGGCCGCAGCCCACGCAATTTCCTTGAACTATCAAAAAACCATGGGCTCTGCTGCATAACGGCTCCGCGCTTGAGCGTGATCTTTTAACAGCAGGAGAATCACCATGGGCACTGAAAAAACCGCCGACAAAACCCCCGATGCAATCAGCTCCGAACAGGCGCAGAAAGGTCGCCAGGTGGACGATCAGGACGGCTCTTTACAGCGCCCCAACCCCAAGACTGAAACCGTTGATAAGGTGATCACGCCGACGTCCATCAAGGACACGCAACGGCAAACCGACCAGATCAACGAGCAAGCGGCCAAGGCCGAGCGCAAGCTGGGCAAGTGAATACCGGAGGCAGTCATGGGCCGATCCATCAGTGCCGGTGAGCTGGGTATTGAACTCAGGCCCGGCGATGACAACGCGTTGTTCAAGTGGTTTATCGCAAGCTTCTTGATGGGCAAGCGCATTCAGGCGCAGATCGCGGCCCAGGCCTATCAGGTAATTGTGGTGAAGCATGGCCGTGACACCCCGCGCAAATTGCAGCACTGCACCTCCCGCGAGTTGGTGGCCATGCTCGGCGAGGCGCATTACGTGCGTTACGACGAAAGCACCGCGCAGCGCCTGCTGGACCTCAGTAGCAAGTTGAACGCAGAGCACGCGGGCAAGATCAGCCAGATACACGATGCCAGCGCCGACCGTGAGGAGTTTGAGAAGCGCCTGAACGCGTTCGAGGGCGTCGGGCCGAAGACGGTGGAGATTTTCATGAGGGATGCAGCGTCGGTGTTGTTCTGATGCCGATTTTTCTGGGGTGTGCCGGCTGGAGCCTGCCTCGTGAGCAATGGCCACGATTCCCCCCGCACGGCACCCATCTGCAGCGTTATGCGTCGTGCTTGAATGCGGTTGAAATCAACAGCTCCTTTTACCGTCCCCATCGCCCGCAAACCTATGAGCGATGGGCCCAATCGGTGCCGCCCGGCTTTCGTTTTTCGGTCAAGTTGCCTCGGCATATAACCCATGAATTACGTCTGCATGACTGTGGTACGGCATTGGATGAATTCCTTGCACAGTGCCTGCAGTTGGGCGATCGCCTGGGCTGCTTGCTGGTGCAATTACCGCCTTCATTGAACTATGAGGCAGCCGTCGCTGCCGGTTTCTTCACGGCCTTGCGCCAACGCTTCGCCGGCAATGTGGTGCTGGAGCCGCGGCATGCCAGTTGGGTGCATGCCGAAGGCATGTTGCAGGAGTACCAAATAGGCCGGGTGGCTGCCGACCCACCGGTAATCGCTGAAGGTGACGTACCGAAAGGCTGGCAAGGCGTGCGTTATTGGCGCCTGCACGGTTCGCCGCGTATCTACCACAGCGCCTACGAAATGGATCGACTGCAGGCCTTGTGCGCGGCCGTGCAACGGTCATCAGCCGAGGGGGTTCCCACCTGGTGCATCTTTGACAACACCGCCAGTGGCCATGCGGTTGCGGATGCCCTTAGCCTTCAAGCGTTGCTTGGTAATAGGCATGAATGTGGTCAATGATCTGGGTTGACGCCTCGCTGATCGCCGCACGGGTATTGCCTGCGATATGCGGCGTGAGTATCGCGTTGGCAATGCCAGTCAACGGCGATTCGAACTGATCTTTTTCCCGGGCAAAGGTATCGATGGCGACGCCCTTGATGTGGCCGGGAAAGCGCGTGATGAAGCTTGCCAGTTGGCCCTCGTCGACGATTCCGCCACGGGCGGTATTGATCAGGATCGAACCCGGTTTCATCCGCGTGAACGCTGTGTTGTCGAACAAACCTTTGGTCTGCGCGGTGAGCGGCGTATGGATGGATACGACGTCGGCCTCATCCAGCAATTCGCCAAGTGTGGCGCGCCATTGCAGGCCCAGGTTGGCGGCGGCCTGTCGGGTGAATCGCTCGGAGCCGGTGGCAATCACTTGCATGCCCAGAGCGCGGGCCTTATGGGCGAGCGCCTGGGCGATTCTGCCCGTGCCCACCAGTCCCAGCGTCAACTCGGCGATTTGCAGCGTGGGTGCAAGCAGGCCCTTTGACCACTGGCCTTGATGGGTTTTAGCGTTGTAGAGATTGAGGTCCCGAGACAGAAACAGCGTTTGAGCCAGCACATATTCAGCCACTGCCGTTGCGTTGGAACCCGGGGTATTGAGTACGGTCACGCCACGCTCGGCGGCCGTCTGCAAGTCGATATGGTTCAGCCCGACGCCGGCCTGGGCGATTGCCTGTAACGGGTTACTTAGATCAGGCGAAGCTGCAGCGTTGAGCAGCGCCGTGCCCAGGGGAATGTTCAAGCGGGTCTTGAGTACGCTGTAGCCTCCAGCTTTAACCACCGCGCTGATCAGCGAAGGTGTGTCGTGGCAGTTGATATCCACGAACTGAACACGCCCGGCGTAACGGGTTTTGATGCTGTCCGGGTCGGTGAAGTAGTGCAGGTTGAGGGTGATATCCAGGCGGTATGCCAGGCATCGTTCGATCTCATCATGGAGCAGGGGAGGGTTGGGGGCATCCAGGATCAGCACGGGAAACGCCATGTGAATATTCCTCTGCGAAGGCTACCGGGCCTTTATGGG
Source organism: Pseudomonas sp. AN3A02 (assembly GCF_011765255.1). Lineage (NCBI taxonomy): Bacteria > Pseudomonadati > Pseudomonadota > Gammaproteobacteria > Pseudomonadales > Pseudomonadaceae > Pseudomonas > Pseudomonas sp. AN3A02. The sequence goes on along the minus strand of NZ_JAARNI010000001.1, from coordinate 1,645,164 downwards.
GGGCTTGTCAGGCATCCACTTGCATCACCTCCAGCCCCAGGCATTCGTAAGCCTCGACGCTGCCCGGCGGCACATGCCACTCGGTAATCAGGGTGTGAATGCGGCTGCACGGTGCCACCACAAATGGCTCCACGGCGCCCAGTTTGTCGGCCAGGGTGACGGCCACCACGTGGGAGGCGCTGTCGAGCATAGCTCGTTTTACCGCCACCTCCTCAAAGTGCAGCGAGCTGATGCCGACCTGAGGATGCAGGGCGCACACGCCCGTGAACAGCAGGTCTGCCTTGATGCCCTGGATCAGCCGCAACGCTTCGTGCCCGCTGGCCGCCATGGTCACCGGGTTGAGTTGACCACCGGCGAGGATCACCGTCACATTGGGGTGTTCGGACAACGCGATGGCAATCATCGGTGAGTGGGTGACGGCGGTCAGCTTGATGGAATGCGGCAACGACTGAGCGATTTGCAGGGTGGTGGTCCCGGAGTCGAACAGCACGATCTGGCCATCCTCCACACGGTCGGCGGCGAGTTGCGCCAAGTGGCGTTTGGTCGCGGTGGTTTCGCCGAAACGCGTGAAGAAGTCCTTGCCGGTGTCCTTGGGCCGCGGCAGTGCACCGCCGTGCACACGTTGCAGTAGGCCGGCAGAGGCGAGTTCGCCAAGGTCGCGGCGAATGGTGTCCTGGGAAACAGCGAAATGTTCCACCAGTTCCGAGGCGGTAACTTTACCGTCGCGCTCCAGCAGCAACAGGATCTTCTGTTTGCGCAGGGAGGGCAGGTCGACGGCGGCATGGGTGTTATGCATGTTTGTGCTCGTTAATGCGTGTTTGTGCGAGATTAATCAGCATTAGGCGCAAACGCAATGGGTCGTTGCTCTGACGACGCCCTGCAAGATGTGCTGAACAGCCTGACGAAACCGCGCTGGGCCATGGGCATGCTCGGTACCCGGCACCAGGGTTTTGATTCACGAGGGGACGCAGGAGATTTTGCTGCCGGGAAGCTTTCCATCAGGGCATTGCTGAGCAAAAAAATCGTAAAAAAGTAAAAAGAGTTGTCCACGAAAACCGTGGGTATCTCTGTGGATAACTTCCCTTGAGCCCGGCGGGTATGGCGATTTAACCTGCGGTTAATATTTGATCAGTCGCTGTTTATGGCCAGTATGGGCAGGCTTTTCGCCTTGACAGGCACCGACGAAACCGGTGCCGAAATGCAGATTTACGAGTTGTTCGGGCGCCCTGTGGAGGGGCCGGCCACCTGAGTTGGACGCTTCGATTGCATCAGGCTGTCCAGGGCCTGGCGATAGGTGCGCCCAGCCAGCCGCATGCTGTCGTTATGTGTGGCACCGGGCACCAGCAACAGGTGTTTGGGCTCTTGTGCCGCGTCAAACAGTTGCTGGCTGAAACGCGGTGGCACAAAGGCGTCGGCGAGTCCGTGAACCACCAGCAGCGGCATGTGGATATCGGCGATCTTGTCGATCGAATCAAACTTCTGCGAGAGCAACCAGCGCACCGGCAACGAAGTCTTTGCCACCGCCGTGGCGACGTCCGCCAGTGACGTGAACGTGGACTCGATCACCAGCCCGCGTACCGGCGGCGGCACATGATTATCCGCTGCCTGTTTGCCCAGTTCCGCCGCGAGGTCGATGGCCACGGCGCCACCCAGGGAGTGCCCGTAGATCAGCCGCTTGGCGGGGTCCGGTTGCAGCACCTGGAAGCGTTCCCACGCGATGCGCGCGTCTTCGTACACGCTGGTTTCCGAAGGCAGGTCGCCCTGGCTCTGGCCGAAGCCGCGATAGTCGATGGCCAGCACCGAGAAGCCCAGGGCCCGCAGTTGCTCAATGCGAAACAGCTGGCCGGTGAGGTTCCAGCGCACGCCGTGCAGATAGAGAATCGCCGGCGCGTCCTTCTGTGCAGCGGGCCACCACCAGCCATGAATGTTTTGCCCTGACTTGAAACTCGAAGGTTTCAGGTCGAATTCCTGCACATCGCGCGGCAACCCGCTGTACCAGCTGGCAGTGCCCGGCTCGACGCGAAACAGCAGCTCGCGCTCCTTGTGTTGCAGCACCGCACACCCCACTGGCAGGCCGATGATCAAGACGGCCATGCACAGCAGGGGAAACCAGCGCAGGCCGAGGCGGGACAGCAAACGTGAAGACATGAAGGTTCCAGGAAAGAGGCGAAGCACGGTTTTTAACAGATGCCTTGGCCCCACAGGAAATATTTAGACAGTCGTCACTGGGCATTGCTTGCAAAGTATTACAGCGCTCCTTCCAGTACTGAGAAGAAGTGCCCGGGTAATGGGGAAGGATTGTCGGTGCTCCAATTGAGGTAGAGCCCGATGGTGGAAGGCGAGGCGCAGAGGGGAAGAAACACCACCTTGTCACTCCTGATGGAAAGGGCAATCGACTCCGGGACCAGTGCCACGCCGAACCCGCATGCCACCAGGCCAATCAGGGTGTGCAATTGATCGGCTTCCTGGACCACGCGCGGATAGAAGCCTGCGGCCTCGCACAAGTCGATCAATTGGTGGTGATAACCACTGCCCAATACCTGGGGGGTAAACACGAAGTCTGCGCCCGCAAAATCCCTAAGCTCGATAGCAGCATTTCCGGCATCGGGATGGTCCAGGGGCAGTGCCATCAGGATAGGTTCGTCGAGCAGCAGCCGGGACGCGATGTTATCCGCCTGACCCGGCAGATAGCGCAAAAAGGCGATATCCGCATCTCCGCTTATCAGGGCTTTGGCCTGGCTGGCAGAGGGCATTTCCTTGATCACCAGCTGTACCTCGGGAAACGCCAGGCGAAACTGCTTGAGGGCATCGAGCAGCCAGGGATAACCGGCGATCGAGACCGAGGTGATGGTGAGTGTGCCGGCGACGCCTTGGGACACCTGCCGGGCGTGTTCGACACCTTGCTGCAATTGCCCGAGGACGGAATAAGCCGTCTGAAGAAACGCCGCCCCGGCCGGCAGTAGCCGCACTCCGCGCCGGTCCCGCTGCAGCAGGGCAAACCCCAACTTCTGCTCCAGGCGATTGATCGCCTGGCTCAACGCCGGCTGCGCCATATGCAGGCGCAGCGCGGCCTTGTGAAAGTGCAGCTCTTCGGCAACGGCAATGAACTGGCGCAGTAGGCGGGTTTCGATCATCTCGGCTGTTCCTTCAGGTGAATGGCCCTGCATGGCCTGATACGCGGCGGGTATCAATATCGCTGTTTTTCAGTATTAAACAGTGCGGTTGCGAGTTGTTAGGGTGGGGCGCCTATGAGGAGAACGCAACGATGGACTTTACAGGTAAAACCGCAATTGTGACCGGTGCCGCCCGTGGTTTGGGCTTCAGCTATGCGCGTGAGTTGGCAGGCCTCGGCGCGCAGGTGGTGATCAGTGATATCGGAGCGGACACCCTCGGCGATGGTGCGGATCCACAGGTGGTCCAGGCGGCTGCGCTGGCGCTTCAGAGCGAAGGCCTACAGGTGGTTGGCCACGCGGGTGACCTGTCCGGTGAAGCGGGTTGCCGAGAACTGATCGAGTGCGCGATCACCCATTTCGGGCAGCTCGATATCCTGATCCACAATGCCGGCTGGGTCGGTTATCAGCCGATCGAGGCCGCCGACGCGGCGTTTATCCGGCGGGCAATGGACATCAATGTCTACGCGCCTATCTGGCTGTGCAAACACGCCTGGCGGCACCTCCAGCACTCCACCGCGCCGCGCATCGTGCTGACCACCTCGGACCGAGCGATGTACACGCACTATGCCCAGCCGGGACTCGTGGCCTACAGCGCCGGCAAGATGGCGCAATTGGGGATCATGAATGCGTTGAGTGGCGAAGGGGCCGAGGATGGAATCCTGGTCAATGCCATCTCGCCGGTAGCCAAGACGCGCATGTGGGGCGTGAGCGGCGAGCCGGACAACCTCAAACCGGAGTGGGTAACCCCTGGGGTGATCTTCCTGGCCTCGGCGTCGTGCCTGGACAGCGGCTACGTCCTGCGGGCCAGTAACGGCCAGTTCACCGCCACGCGGTTCTTTGAGAACCCGCATGTCGAGTATCCAGTTGATCTGGCGCGGGTCAAAGCCTCGGACGCTATGCAAGTCGCCGCATCATGGGAGGCCATCAAGGAGTGTTGACGGTCACGCAAGATAAAGCGTCAGCCCTTGGGCCTCATAGGGTTGCAGCAGTGCCGGCGGCGTACTGGCCAATGCGACGATCGCGCTGACATGTTCCAGCTCCACCACCTGGTAGGGCGATGCGGTATTGAGCTTTTCCGAGGTGGCCAGCACGATGGTTTCAGCCGCGGCGTGGCACAGCGCGCGCTTCACCACCGCCTCTTCATAATCGCCGGTAGACAGCCCGGCACTCGGGTGCACACTGCAAACCCCCATGAAATACAGGTCGGCGTTTACCCGGCCGATGGCCTCCAGCGTGGCCGCGCCAACCCCCACCAGTGAGTGGCGAAACAGCCGGCCGCCGAGCATGATCACTTCAATCTGCGGATGATCCACCAAGGCCATGGCAATCGACGGGCTGTGGGTGACCACGGTGGCGTTCAGGCCCGCTGGCAAGTGATGGGCCAGTTGCAGGCATGTGGTACCGCCATCGATAAACACCACCTGGCCGGGTTGCACAAGTTGCGCCGCCGTGCGGCCAATGGCGATCTTTTCCTCGGGCACCAAGTGTTCCCGTACCGAAAAATCAGCCATCGCGGGCGAAGCCGGCAAGGCACCGCCGTGCACCCGCAGCAGCAAACCTTCCTTGGCCATTTCCCGCAAGTCGCGGCGAATCGTGTCCTCGGACACCTCCAATGCCTGGCTCAACTCCTTGGCAATCAGCCGGCCGTCGCGGTGCAATGTATCCAGCAGGTGTTGTTTGCGTTGTTGGGTCAGCATTGGTAGCTTCCTGCACGTTTTTTCTTGACTGTGCACGATTTTGCACGACATGCTGAATAACACAAGACAAAAAGGCCCGGCCATGGAAAACAGCCCCGTTCGTATTCACACCGAGGAACTGCTCTCGGATAACTGGTATGTGCTGAAAAAGTACACGTTCGACTTGCGCCGCCGCGACGGCAGTTGGCAGTCCCAGACCCGCGAAATCTATGACCGGGGCAATGGCGCGACCATCCTGCTGTACAACCGCGAACGGCGCACGGTGTTGCTGATTCGCCAGTTCCGCATGCCGACCTTCGTCAATGGCTACCACGGCTACCTGATCGAGTCCGCCGCCGGCTTGCTGGACAACGCCAGCCCCGAGGAACGCATTCGCCTGGAAGCCGAAGAAGAGACGGGCTACCGTGTGGGCCATGTAGAAAAAATCTACTCGGCCTTCATGAGTCCAGGCTCGGTGACTGAACGCATTCACTTCTTTATCGGCGAATATCAGCCGAGTGATCGGGTCAGTGATGGCGGCGGGCTCGAAGATGAGGGCGAGGATATCGAGGTGCTGGAGCTGGGATTTGAGGCCGCGCTGGCCATGGTAGAAAGTGCCGAGATCGTCGACGGCAAGACCATCATGCTGTTGCAGTATCTTGAATTGCGGATGTTGAAAGAGGGCTGGTGATGTCGCGTCGGGTGTCGCTTGCGCTGGCGATTTTGCTTGCGGGATGCACGGGTGTGAGTGCCGGGCAAACGCCTGTTGGTGATGGTGGTGTTCCTGCGTTTTATACCTGGACCGACAAGCTGCCTGCATCACCTGGGCAGATGCTGCGCAGCGAGCCGTTGACCGGCCAGCAAAGCCTTGCCGATGCAGGGAAGAATATCCGCATTTTGTACACGTCCACCGACGGTCTCGACACCCACAAACGGGTTGTCGTTTCCGGTGCGCTGTTCTTGCCAAAGGGTACACCGCCGCCGGGTGGCTGGCCGCTGATGGCGTGGGCTCACGGCACGGTAGGCAGCGCCGATATCTGTGCGCCGTCGTTTGCCGGTCGTAGCCCACGGGATACGCGCTATCTCAATTATTGGCTGGCCCAGGGCTACGCCATCGTCGCCACTGATTACCAAGGGCTCGGGACACCCGGCCTGCACCCATATGGGCTGACCAGTCCGCTCGCTTATGGTGTGCTCGACAGCATTCGTGCGGTGATGGCGGGTGATTTCGGGCTCTCCAGGCGTGTTGTGGTGTTCGGCCAGTCACAGGGAGCACGTGCTGCGTTTGCCACGGCGGTCTATTGGAAAGACTATGCGCCTGAGTTGAATATCGTCGGTGTGGTGGCGACGGGTACGCCTTACGCCGCGGCCCATAAAACGGGTGACAGTGCCGAGTTGGAAAAGGCACGCCGTTCGGTGGTGCCGACCTTTGCCTACAACTTGCTGCGGCTGAGTACTGCGACCTTGTTTGATCCTTCGTTCGTGCCTGCCGACTATTTGAGCGAGCGCGCGATGCCTGCGTTTGAGAGCAGCCAGCGGGATTGTTTGCATGCCATTGAGCAGCGGGTGGTGGCGGATGGGCTTACGTTCAATGACAGCTTCAAGCGCTCGCCGAAAGCGGCACTCAACAAGGTTTATCGTGAGTCGGCGTATCCGACGTTGAAGACGGATATTCCGGTTTTCGTGGGCACGGGTGGCCAGGATCGGGATGTGTTTGTGCCGGGGCAAAAGGCGCTCGTCAGGGATGCGTGCAAGGCGGGGGACCGGATCGAATGGCATTTTTATCCTGAGCTTGATCATTCTGCGACGGTCAATGGTTCGCTGGGGGACTCGACGCCGTTTGTGCGTAAGGCGTTTGCGGGGGAGGTGATTGGTGGGAATTGTGGGGGGTAGTTTTTGGTTTTTGGGGTAGGTGTGTATATCCGTTATTTAGGTAACGGCTGCCTATGGTTTCGCTCTTACAGCGAGTCACTTTTGAAAAGCCGGAATGCCGGCCCAGTCAAAAGTAACCAAAACGCTCTGCCCCGCCTGTCGGCACCTCGCCTAGGCTCGGTGTTCCCTCACTCCGGCATTACTCCGCGGGCCGCCGCGACGGGCCATCCATGGCCCGGCGCGCTAAACCGGCGTCCTGCCGGTTTACCCGCTCCGCAATACCTGCGTTCGGCCTCGGGCTGAATGGGGCAGTCAGATCAAGATCAACAGCAGATCAAAAGCAAGAGCACAGCGGCCTACCAGCCGGCTTGAGTGTTAAAAGCGAAAGCAGAGCTGCTTTTCTGTTTTCTGTAGGAGCGAGCTTGCTCGCGAAAAACCTGAGAACGCCGTGTTGAATCAGGATGCCCGCGTCATCGTTAACGACCTTCGCGAGCAAGCCCGCTCCCACATTTGGACCGTGCCCGCTTTAGCTTCTGATCTTGCTGTTGCTGTTGCTTCACCACACTTAAGCCGGCCTGTAGGCCGCTGTGCCCTTGATCTGCTTTTGATCTTGATCTTAGGCGCCCCGTTAAACCACGCTGGCCGAACGCAGGCTTTGGAGCGTGGGTAACCCGGCAGGACGCCGGGTTAGCCGCGCTGGGCCAAGGATGGCCCATCGCGGCGGCCCACGGTCCAAAGCCGGAGTGAGGGCACACCGAGCCTAGGCGAGGTGCCGAGTGGTGGGGCAAGAGCGTTTTGCTTACTTTTGCGCTGTTCAAAAGTGAGCCGCTGTAAGAGCCATCCCTTTCAAGGTCTGTGTTTAAAGCCTTGTTTAAAAACATGTTTAAGTCCGTTTATCCGACTTGGCCGCCTTAAGCACCCTAGCTGTTGAGACATGCGCCCGTGCCGCCTTACCTTCAAGCCATTCCTTGGGCTTGGCGACTTTAGGACCGCGAGGGCTTTTCGCGACGGACTTGGGTTTGATCAACCTCGCCAGGGCCAGCAACCGCTCTGCCAGCCCTTGCGGGGTCTTTTCAAGAGGGAAATTTTCCGCAGGCAATGCGATCTGCAAGCCTTGATAATCACTGCGAACATGCACCGCCAAGTGGAAAATCGAAACCTCCCAACCCTCAGGCTGCGTTTCGCGGTGCGCCTGCTCAACGCTACGCTTGAGAACCGACAAAACGTTGTAAGCCAGGACCGCCGAGGCAAAGCCCAATAGCGCGGCTTTCGGGCTGCCAAGGCTCTTAATTTCACTGTCCAGTACCGACTCAAGGCGCTGAAACATCCCCTCAATACTCCAGCGACGACGGTATAAATCGGCTATCTGCTGGGCACTGATGGTGTCGGGCAAATTGCTCCAGAACCACATCACCAAATCACCTGAGTCATTCGCCGTTTGCAGGCTCAACTCAACGCGTCGCCAGCGGCGGCCACCCGTCACTTCGATGATTTGTTCGCGAACGGCTCCGCTATCGACCGTTCCTGAGTCTTGCCACTCACTTTCCTGGACCAGGCGCGGATGCTTGCTGGGTTGGCGAACGATGAACGAAGCCCCCGTGTCCTCGCAGGCTTGCAGGACAGGCAACGTGCAATAGAGCCGGTCAGCTATCCACAACTGGCCCGCGCATGCGCGGGCCAGTAGCGGTAAAACACTGACTCGCTCACTGGCGTAGGCATCTTCCCACGGCTGAAGATCAACGACTAAATCCAGATCCGGATCGTAGGCAACTACTGAAAATCCTGGGCGCGCTGCGCCGCGCTCATTGCGCAGAGCGCCTAGACGTTTTTCAGTGGCCGGCAGGTGATTGCCATCAACAATACGCAACTGCCAGCCGGGCAAGATCGATGAATGGCCGAGCTTTTCAACGGTAGGTATCAAACGCTCGGCACTGCCCGAAATGAGGGCGCGGAGTAGCTCGGGTTCGGTTCGTTTGATCTTGTCGTAGAGCGCCGAAACGCTGACCGAAAGGCCCTCCATCTTGCGCGCCGCCGCGTGTAACGACGGCCTCAAGCCCAATGAAACAAGGGACATCAGCTCAACAACGGTTGAAAATAAAAGCTCACGTGAGTACTGCCGTTGGCGGTGATCATCGAACACCTTGTCAACCCACTCGGCATCTACCGCCTGCTCTAAGACCAACTTGGTCATGACACTGGCTGGTGCTAGTTTTTCAAACCGTTCTAAAACCTTGTCCCACATAGTTTCGTCGCCCTGACTGGATTGGTTAGGGGATTTTAAACCAAGACCTTGAAAGGGATGGCTGTAAGAGCGGAACCATAGGTGGCCGTTACCTAAATAATGGATATGTACCCAGAACAAAAACCTCAGAGCACCAAGCTCAAATCCACCCGCCCATCACGCACCGGCGGACACCAGTAATACCCACCAGTCAAAGGCTTACTAATGCGATACAACCCATCAACAATCCCATCCTCAAGCCCACTCATCCGCCGCAGTTGCGCTTCAAACGCATCAAACGAATGCCCAAACGCCAGGAACATCAACCCCGCCTGACCATTCTCGGCCCATGGCATCGACCGCCGCACCACAAACGCCTCAGGGGTAAAACTCTCCTGAGCCGTACGCTTGGTGTGCGCCGACTCCGGCGCGTCCTCCAGCTCCTCGTTATCACCATGACGCCGACCAATAATGTGATCCCGCTCCAGAGCCGGCAACGCCGCAAACCCATCCAGATCATGCTGCCACTGCTGGATCGCCGCAAAGCTCGCACCACCCGGCGCCACCGCCGCAACCACCGCCGCATCATCATGCGGATTCTCAGTACCATCCTCATAATCAGTCAGATCAAACCCGGTCTTGTAGCGAAACCCCTCGGTCATCTGCACCAGACCAAACCCCGGCGCCAGGGCCTTCTCAAACGCCCGGCTGCGCAACAGCAACTCACCGCGATCCACACCATGCAACCAGACCCACAGCGCCTGCTGGGTCGACGGATTCTCCGCCCCCGGCCCGCTCACATGAGGAAACGCCCGCAACCCGTCAATCCGGGCGCCGAGGGCATTGACCAGCGGCTCACCAAAACCGACCACCGCATTCGCGTCCACCAGTTGCACCAGCGCATCCAGTGCGGCAGGCACGGCGTCCAGCGACTCAATGGCAAAAAACAGATGGCGTGCCTGCAACGGCACCGGTGCGGCAAGAATGCCCGGCTGGTACTGACTCATGTGAACTCCTTCAAGAAAGCCGCGCAGTTTACCCGGCGAGCGCCCGGTTGTGCTCAAGGTTTTCAAGGGCTCGCGGGTCGAGGTTCAACTGCGCCTTGAGTTGCGCCCAGCCTTTGGGCGTGACCAGCACCGCGCGGGAAGTTTTCGAGCGGCGCAGCCAGTCGGCTTCGCACAGGGCATTCAGCAGTTGAACGCCCAGGGGACCCGCCAGGTGATGGGTGCGTTCGGTCCAGTCCAGGCACTGGCGCGCCAAACCCTCCCGCGTGGGCTTGAGAGCTGCCACGTCGACGCCGAGCCCGGCAAACCACTGCGCCCCAGCCGGAAGGAGTTCGTAGCGTTTGTCCTCCACCGCAAGGATATAGCCGCCGTTCTCCAGGGCCTGGGTGATGGCGACGCCCATTTGCCCGGCCAGGTGGTTGTAGCAGCAGCGGGCAAATCGCAGGCCCTGTGCCTGGCGCTCCAGGGGTTTAGCCGGCACCGGTGTGATCACGCTGAGGTACTCGATGGCCCGCGCCACGTGCGCACCGGCCAGGCGGTAATAACGATGCCGGCCCTGGGTTTCGCAGGTCAGCAAACCACCGGCCAACAGCTTGGCCAAGTGGGTGCTGGCGGTTTGCGGGGTGACGGAAGCGGCATGCGCCAGTTCACCGGCGGGCAGCGCGCGGCCGTCGAACAGCGCCAACAGGATCGCCGCGCGGGCGGGCTCGGCGATCAGGGCAGCGACGTCGGAAAAGTTGGCAGCAATGGGCATGGCAGGTCTCCAGCAGGACCGCGCCAGTATAGGCGCACCGGACGACGCCATGCTTCGATCACCGTCGAAGCATCGGCCCGGGCGCTCACGCTAGATTCGCCGCCTGGTTCTTCAAGGATGATCCGTAATGCCTTCTCCTCTTCTTGCACAACGCCGGGTACTGGCCGCCACCAGCCTGAGTTATGTGTTGGTGATACTCGACACCTCCATCGTCAATGTCGCCCTGGAACGCATCGCAACCACGTTGCACACCGGCATCAGCGGGCTGCAATGGGTGGTCAGCGCCTATACCTTGAGCTTTGCCAGCCTGTTGCTCAGTGGCGGCGCGCTGGGGGATCGCTTCGGCGCCCGCCGCCTTTATCTGGTGGGGTTGCTGTTGTTTACCCTGGCCTCGTTGCTGTGTGGTGTGTCCGGGGACTGGATGACCCTGGTGGCAGCGCGGGTGTTGCAAGGCGTGGGGGCGGCGCTGTTGGTGCCCAGTTCGCTGGCGCTGATCAACCAGGCGTTTGTCAACGACGCGGCCGGACGCGCGACGGCCATCGGGGTGTGGGCGGGTTGCGGCGGTATTGCGATGGCGGCCGGGCCGCTGGTGGGCGGCGTGCTGATCGAGCTGTTTGGCTGGCGCAGTATTTTCCTCGCCAACCTGCCGCTGGGGCTGATTGCGATTGCCTTGAGTGCCCGCCTCAACGCCAGTGAGCGCTCGCCAAGGGCGCTGGACCTGCGCGGTCAGTTGAGCGCGATCCTGGCACTGGCAACGTTGATCGGCGTGCTGATCGAAGGCCCGGTGCGCGGTTGGTCTTCCACGCCGATCCTGTTGGCCAGCCTGCTGAGCGTTGTGGCCTGGATCGCCTTCCTGCGGATTGAAACCCGCCAGGCGCAGCCGATGCTGCCGCTCAAGTTGTTCGCCAACCCGGTGTTCAGCGCCTGTGTCGCGGTGTCGCTGATATCGGCACTGATGCTCTACGGCCTGGTGTTTCTGCTGAGCCTGTATTTCCAACGAGTACTGGGCTACTCCCCGTTATGGACGGGCCTGGCGTTTCTGCCGCTGACCGCGCTGGTGAGCCTGGGCAGCCTGGTCGCCAGCCGTCTGGTCCGAGCCTGGGGCAGCGAACGGTTGATTGGCGTCGCGTTGCTTTTATACCTGGCGGGTTTCGGCCCGATGTTGCTCTACGGCCCCACCACATCCTACCTGTGGATCGCCCTGCCGATGCCGGTGATCGGCCTCGCCGCCGGGTTGATCACCCCCGCCGCCACCAGTGCCTTGATGGGCGCCGTGGACAAGCACCGCGCGGGCATTACCGCCGGTACCCTCAACGCCGCCCGACAGGTGGGCGCGGCGCTGGGGGTGGCGCTTTTCGGCGGCCTGTTGGCGGGCCACTTGTGGGCGTAATGCGTCTAGCCCTTGCCACGCGGGGCGTTGATGGGTGAATCTCTAGTCACGTTTTGCAACCATTCCAGGGGTAGCGACATGACCACCGACAACCTGCTCGCCCAGCTGTTTCCCACTGCCGCCGAGATTCCCGAGCAATTCCGGCTCGCGGCGCCCATTGAACAACGTGATTACCTGGTCGGCGGCCAGTTGCATGTGTGGAACGGCCCGTTGGCCGAAGTGCGCAGCCCGGTGCAGTTGCGCGGCGCCGACGGCGACACGCCGGTCATCATCGGCAGCACCCCGCTGCTGGACGCCGACACGGCCTTGACCGCCCTCGACGCCGCCGTGGCCGCCTACGACCGTGGCCAGGGCGCGTGGCCGACCATGCGCGTGGTGGATCGCATCCAGCATGTCGAAGCGTTTTTGCGGCGCATGCGTGAACAACGGGACGCGGTGGTCAAGCTGCTGATGTGGGAGATCGGCAAGAACCTCAAGGACTCGCAGAAAGAGTTCGACCGCACCTGCGACTACATCACCGACACCATCAATGCCCTCAAGGAACTCGACCGCCGCTCCAGCCGCTTCGAGCTGGAACAGGACACCCTCGGGCAAATCCGCCGGGTGCCGCTGGGAGTGGCGCTGTGCATGGGGCCTTACAACTACCCGCTGAACGAGACCTTCACCACGTTGATCCCGGCGCTGATCATGGGCAACACCGTGGTGTTCAAGCCGGCCAAGCTCGGCGTGCTGCTGATTCGCCCGTTGCTGGAGGCGTTCCGCGACAGCTTCCCGGCCGGCGTGATCAACGTGATCTACGGCAGCGGCCGCGAGACGGTCAGCGCGCTTATGGCCAGCGGCAAGATCGATATCTTTGCGTTTATCGGCACCAACAAGGCCGCCAGTGACTTGAAGAAACTGCACCCGAAACCGCACCGCCTACGCGCGGCGTTGGGCCTGGATGCGAAGAATCCCGGGATCGTGCTGCCTCAGGTCGACCTGGACAATGCGGTCAGCGAAGCGGTTACCGGTTCGCTCTCTTTCAATGGCCAGCGTTGCACCGCGTTGAAGATCCTGTTTGTGCATGAAGATGTGGTCGACAGCTTTATCGAGAAATTCAACCGCAAGCTGGCGACCCTCAAGCCCGGTATGCCATGGGAAGACGGCGTGTCGCTGACGCCGCTGCCCGAGCAGGGCAAGGTCGATTACCTCGGCGGCCTGGTCACCGACGCACTGGCCCACGGCGCCAAGGTGGTGAACGAAAATGGCGGCGCCAGCCGTGGCTCGTTCTTCTACCCGGCGGTGCTGTACCCGGTGAACCCGCAGATGCGCGTGTACCACGAGGAGCAGTTCGGCCCGGTGGTGCCGATCGTGCCTTACCGCGACCTTGAGACGGTGATCGACTACGTGCTGGAATCGGACTTCGGCCAGCAACTGAGTATCTTTGGCACCGACGCGGGTGAAGTCGGACGCCTGGTGGACGCGTTCGCCAACCAGGTGGGCCGGATCAATATCAATGCCCAATGCCAGCGTGGGCCAGACAGCTTCCCGTTCAACGGGCGCAAGAACTCGGCCGAGGGCACGCTGTCGGTACATGATGCGTTGCGGGTGTTTTCGATCCGTACGCTGGTGGCGACCAAGTTCCAGGCGAGCAATAAGGAGCTAGTGAGCGATATCCTGCAGGAGCGCACGTCGAGCTTCTTGACCACTGACTATATTTTCTAAGCTCTACACCGATCTAAAAATGTGGGAGCGGGCTTGCTCGCGAAGGCGTGGTTCAGTCGCCGGATGTATTGACTGACACGCCGCCTTCGCGAGCAAGCCCGCTCCCACATTTGGACCGTGTGAATCCTTATTGACGAGGCCACATCCAGATTGATGAACCTGCACTTGCCCCTCTTCGCGCGCCGCTTGCTGCGCCCTCTGCTGGACCCGTATCGGCGCTACCGTCACGCCAAATTGATCCATGCGGTACGGGTTTCCATTGGGTTGCTCGCGACGATCCTGCTCACCACCGGCATCAATCTGCCCCACGGTGAGTGGGCCTCGGTGACGATGTTGATCGTGATCGGCGGCTTGCAGCACCACGGCAATATCGGCAAAAAAGCCGTCGAACGCGCCTACGGGACGTTGATCGGTGCCAGCGTCGGTTTGCTGCTGGTGGTGCAGGAGACGTACCTGGGCCAGCCGCTGTTGACCTATTTGCTGATGTCGGTGGTGTGCGGGTTCTTTTCCTATCACGCCATCGGCAAGGGTGGGTACATTGCGTTGTTGTCGGCAATCACCGTGTTTATCGTCGCCGGCCATGGCGACAATCCGTTGTCGGACGGGTTGTGGCGCACCGTCGACATTCTGATCGGCATCGTGCTGGCCCTGGCGTTTTCCTTCGCACTGCCGCTGTATGCGGTGTATTCCTGGCGCTACAACCTGGCCAGTGCCTTGCGCGATTGCGCAGCGATTTATAGCCGGATCATCAGCGGCCAGTCGGTCACCGATGATGAGCACCTCAAGCTGCTGAATCGACTGAATGCGGCGATGCTGCAATTGCGCTCGTTGATGCCGTCGGTGTCCAAGGAAGTGCGGATTTCCATGACCGAGCTGGACACCCTGCAGCGGCATTTGCGGATGTGCATCAGCACCCTGGAGATTCTCGGCAACACCCGGCCCGATCCGCGGGACAAGGAAGCCCTGGCGCGGATGCAGGTGGGGTTGAAGGCCGAGCATCGGCAGATTCGGGTGCAGTTGATCGGCATGGCGCGGGCGCTGCAATCCGGGGCGACCGACCGGCTGGAACGGCCGAGTAATACGCCGACCCACGAGCAGACCTTTGAAGTGCCGGTGGTCAACGCCCTGGATGGTTACCGGTTATTGACCCTGCAACTGGCGGCCAATATTGATGGCATGCGCCAGCGGCTGGCTAAAACCGCCAGCCATTGGAAAATCTGATCAGCCCCGGTGCAGCGCCTGTACCAACAGTTGCTGCAATGCCTGCAACCGGGGCTCGGGGCTGTGCTCGGCAAAGCGCAACACGTTCGCCACTTCGGGCAACGGCATCTGCTGGTCGAAGGGGCGATGCACTTCCACACGCTTGTCGAGGTGGTCGCTGCTGAGCAGGCCGACGCCCAGCCCGGCGGCGATGGCCGATACCACGCCTTCCACCGACCCGCACTCCACCACCACCTGCCAACGAATCCCCACTGCACTCAGGCGTTCCTGCGCCAGTTGCCGGTAAAAGCAGCCGGGGCCGAAGGTGATCAGCCGCACGCAAGAATCAGCGGTGTACTGCCAGCCGGGCCGGGCGCACCAGTGCACCTGTTCGGTCCACAGCAATTGATCCCGCGCTTCGATACGCGGGATGAAATCCTGGTGCAGCGCCAGGTCCAGCTCACGGTCCACCAGGGCCTGGCGCAGTACGTGGCTCTGTTCCACTACGATCCGCACATCCAGCTGGCGGTGCTGCCGAGAAAACTGACCGAGCAAGTTCGACAATTCGGCCATCGGCACCTGTTCGGTGGCGCCCAGGCGAATGGAACCTTGCAATTGCACCGGATTGAAATGCGCCAATGCTGCGTCATGGGCTTCAAGGATGCGCCGGGCATGAATCAACAACTGCGCGCCGTCGTCACTGGCCACCAAGCGCTGGCCGTCGCGCTGGATCAGCGGTCGCTCAAGCTGTTTCTCCAGGCGCTTGATCTTCCAGCTGACCGCCGACTGGCTGAGGTTCAGGCGCTCGGCTGCACGGGTAACGCTGCCGGTTTCGACCACGGTTTGCAGGGCACGCAGCACATCGATGGGCAGTCGCTGGTTCATGATCAACACCTATGACAAAAACAGGATTGGTAGAGAGTAAGTTGTCATTGGTGTCATGACCAGCTGCGCTTTAGGGTAAAGCCTTCATTCACTGCGAGGACTTGTCATGACTGCCCTGCTTAACGAAACCGCTCTGATCAACGGTTGGCGCATTGCCACTGGCCGCCATGGCGAGGGGCTGCCGGTGCTGTTGCTGCACGGCACGCCCGCCCACTCCATCATCTGGCGCAAGGTGGTGCCACGCCTGACTGCCGCCGGCATGCAGGTCCACCTGTTCGACATGTTGGGTTTTGGCGCTTCGGAGCGTCCACTCCAGGGGGATACGTCGGTGGCTGTGCAAAGCCGCTTGATTGGCGATTTGCTGGACCACTGGGGGCTCGAACGTGTGCACCTGGTGGGCCATGACATCGGCGGCGTCAACGCGCTGCTGTTTGCCCTTGACCATCCACAGCGGGTGCACTCATTGACGGTTGCCGACGCGCCCAGCTATGACTCGTGGCCATCACCCACCTGGCGCGGGATTCATCAGCGATTTGCCGAACATGCGCGCATGGCGCCGGATGAACACCGCACGTTGATGATCCGACAACTGGCCATGGCCGTGTCCGACAAGAGCGTGATGCAGGGCGCGCTGCTGGAGGAATACCTGGCGCCGATCAGTGGCGTTATCGGCCAGCCGGCGTTCTACCAGCATCAGGTGGCGCATTACGACTCGCGGTATACCGCCGATTTCGCTGAGCGCCTGCCGGGCCTGGACATGCCGGTGCAGATTTTGTGGGGCGCTGAAGATGAATGGCAGCCGCTGGTTTATGCACATCGCTTGCAACAGGACATTCGTGGGGCAGAGCTGCACGTGGTGGAAAACGCCGGGCATTTTCTGATGGAGGATGCACCGGAACGGGTGAGTGAGTACCTTTTGGACTTTATTGGCCGGGTTCACTGTCAGCGCTGACAGCCATTTGTCGGGTTTACACAAGCCATTAGGCTTCACACTTTCTCTTACATATTTTTCACGTTTTATTCACATCCAGAGACGTAGGGTAAAGCCTCATCCGTTACAAACGTTGCACATCAAGGCCCGCCGCCCCAGCGGGCTTTTTTTTGCCCGGGATTTGAGTGTTCGCAAGGATGTGTACAGGTGGGATCAAGCAAGCCGGCTCATTGCGAGCCGGCCTTGATGTGTCAGCGAGCAACCTTGTTGACAGGCGACGACGCTTGCTCACGAATAGCACGCTGAGTGTCGAGCACCCGCGCCAGGGCCGTTTCAGCTTCGGGGCTTTGCTGCGGCACGCGAATCGCGGCCGACACCAGGGTGATCAGCTTGGCCATCACCTCGGCGTCCGTTGCCGGCCGCCCCAGGCTCATGGAATTCATCAGCAAACGCAGCTCGGTACCGGCCATTACCCCGGAGATTGCCTTGAGGGCAAATTGCAGGCGCACCCCCAACTCATTACGCGGCAAGTCCGGCAAGGCCAGGGCGAATGCTTCAAAGAAGCGTTGGAACACCGGCTGGTAATGCACCTTGAGGTATTCCTGGATAAACGGCGAAGTGTCGCTGTACACCCGTCCCAGGAAGCGGATGAATGAACGCCCTTCCCCACTGGCCGGATCGCTGCGCTCCAGGCCCATGGCCGGCGCGAACAGCACGCCGAGCAACGTGTCGCAATCCAGCGGGCCGTCGGATTCGGCTTCGCACCTTGCCAGCAACTCCAGGCGCTGCTCGTTGAGCGGCTCCAGGCGCTGCATCAGCAGGGTTTTCATCAGGGAATCCTTGTCCCCGAAGTGGTAGTTCACCGCAGCGAGATTGACCTGAGCCCTCTCGGTAATCTGCCGCAACAAAACCGCGTCATAGCCGTACTTGATGAAAAGAGCCTCTGTCGCATCCAGCAATCGAGTCTTGGTAACGTTTGGAGCGCTGAGTTTCTTCGCGACCATAGGGGGTGGGGTTCCACTGCGGAAATATTGTTTTAAAAAATAATTTGATTTTTTATACCGGGGCCGCTGCCCGAAAGCAAGTAGTGACACTGCGCCATACTATTCAAAGCCAACAGCGACGGGCTCGTTGAGGGTAGTCGAAGGACTTTTTAAGCGCTTGAAATGCCTCTTTCAAGAATCGTTTCAAAGGGTAAAACCGCTCTATATCCATGGCTGGCGGAACAGCTGGATCGCGGTTAGTATTCAAACAATATTTTAAAAACAAGAAATAAAACCAGTCCGTGACGCGTACCAGGCAGCTCCTGAACTTGTTACAAGGATTTTCGGGGGAAGCACGGCGCTGTCGAGGCTGCAGGCGTAGTCACGATGACAGATACCCCCGCGCACCCAGGCTTCATCTCCCTGCAAGGCATCGGCAAAAGCTATCAGCTGGCCGGGCAACACCTGTCGATTCTCAACGATGTATGCCTGGCCATCGAAACCGGCGACAGCTGCGGTATTCTCGGCGCGTCCGGCTCCGGTAAAAGTACCCTGCTCAATATCCTCGGCCTGCTCGACTTGCCCGACTGTGGCCAGTACCGCTTTGCCGGCCATGACATCTTCAGCGCCAGCCCCGACCAACTGGCCGCGATCCGCAATCAGCAGATCGGTTTCGTCTTTCAAAGCTTCAACTTGCTGCCACGCCTCAGTGCGCTGGACAACGTTGCCCTGCCCCTGAGCTATCGCGGCGTATCACGCCATGACTCGGTGGAACAGGCTTTGCGCATGCTCGACCAGGTGGGCCTGGCCGACCGCGCTCACCATCGCCCGGCCGACCTTTCCGGCGGCCAGCGCCAACGGGTCGCCATCGCGCGGGCGTTGGTCGGCAACCCGTCGGTGATCCTCGCCGACGAACCCACCGGCAACCTCGACAGCACCACCGCCCAAGAGATCATGGACCTGCTGCTGGCGCTCAATCGCGAGCAGCAGGTGACGCTGATTATTGTCACCCACGACCCGCATATCGCCGAGCGCCTGAATCGCAAGATCCTGGTGCGCAATGGCGTGGTGCAAGAGGCCGGGCGCCTATGAGCCTGCGGATCGAACAAAGCCTGAGCCAGTTGCTGCACGAGGCGTTTGTCAGCCTGCGCACCCTGGGCAAGCGCTCGATCCTGGCCCTGTTGGGTATCGTCATCGGCAGTTCCTCAGTGGTGGCACTGATCAATATCGGGCACAACGCCGCCGAGGACGCGGCGATGATTTTCAAGGACATGGGCACCGACACCCTGGTGGCGCAATTTCCACCCAAAGGCGCCAGCAACGCACAGATGCCCGCCAGCCTCGACCTGGAAGCCGTGCGCCGCAGCGTGCCCGGCATCGCCCATATCGCCTCGGTCTCGCTGTTCAGCGGGCCAGTGGTGTTCCATGGCCGCACCTTCAACGCAAGCTTTGTTGGCACGACGCCAGACTTGAAGGACGCGATGCGCCTATCCCTGCGCGACGGGCGTTTCCTGTCGAGTTTCGATGCGGGCGAAACCTATGTGGTGATCGGTGACCAGATCGTCCAGGCCTTGAGCGCGCCCGGCGACCCGCTGCAACTGGGCGACCGGGTGCGCATCAACGATTACCTGTTCCTGGTGGTGGGCATTCTGCACAGCCAGCCCCGGGCGATGCTGATCCCGGTACAGGCCAACGAATCGCTGTTCTTGCCGGCACCGGGCATGCGCCGGATCTACGCCAGTCCGCAAGTCGGCAATGTGATTATCCGCGCCACCCCCGGCCAGGATATGGAACGTGTTGCCCAAGAGGCGACCGTGGCGCTGAGCAATCAACTCACCGATCACGATGTCGACATCCAGGTGCCCCAGCAAATGATCGACGGCATGACCCGGCAAAGCCGCACCTTCGCCTACCTGCTGCTGGCGCTGGGCGCGATATCCCTGGTGGGCGGCGGCGTCGGGGTGATGAACGTGATGCTGATGAACGTCTCGGAACGACGCCGGGAAATCGGGATTCGCATGGCCCTCGGCGCGCGCCAACGAGACATTCGCAACCTGTTCCTGCTGGAGGCCGTGACGTTGACTGCCGTGGGGGCACTGTGCGGCGCGGTGCTGGGCATGACCGCCGCGTATCTGTATGCCTGGCTGTCCGGCTGGCAGTTTTCCCTGGCGGTGGCCGCGCTGCCGCTGGGGGTGGGCAGTACGTTGCTGGTAGGTCTGTTTTTCGGGATCTACCCGGCAGTCTCCGCCTCGCGGCTGCAGCCGGTGGAGGCCCTGCGCGATGAATAAACGGCTGCTGTTGTTGATCGCCCTGGTGAGCTTGCACAGCGTGGCCGCCGACGTGGTGATTCGCCCCTCCGCGCCCAGTACCACCCGCAGTGGCTACGAACGCAGTGTGTCGCTGAATGCCCAGTCCACCACACTGACCCTGGGGGATGCGGTGTACCTGGGCCTGCGCAACAACCCGGCGATTCGCAGCGCCTACCTGCAGCGGGTGGCGCAGAAATTCGACCTGCGGGTGGCCGAAGACACCTTCAACCCCAAGCTGACCCTGAACAGCTACTACCGCACCACTAAAGGCACTGAAGACAGCTCCCGCAACGCTAACCTCGCGCCCAATGCCACCTTGCTCAGTGAGTACGGCACGCGGCTGAGCATGAACTGGACCCAGCAACTGAACAATGCCGATCGCGCCGGGCGCTACCGCAGCGACGGCCTCGACCTGTCGGTGATCCAGCCCCTGATGCGTGGCGCCGGCTGGAACGCCACCACCGCGCCGCTGCGCCTGTCACGCCTGGCGGAGCAGGCCAACCGCCTGAACCTCAAGGCCAACGTGGCGCAGACCATCAGCAATATCATCGCCACCTACCGCGAACTGCTGCGGGCCCAGGAACAGTTAAGCATCGTCCAGGACGCCCTCAAGCGCTCCGACACCTTGCTGGAGGTGAACAAGGCGCTGATCAGTGCCGGGCGCATGGCCGAATTCGAGATCGTGCAGACCGAAGCCGATATCGCCACCCAGCAACTGGGAGTGGAAGAAGCCCAGAACCAACTGGACACCAGCCGCCTGGCCCTGCTGCGCCTGCTGGCCCTGGACCTGTCGACACCTATCCGTGCTACCGAAGCCCTTGAAGCCAAGCGCATGGACATCGACAAGCACCAGGCTTTCCTCCTGGCGCAGAACCAGCAACCGGAATACCTCGCCACCCTGCTCGGCAGCCAGCAGGCCGACCTCAACCTGGTGATCGCCAAGGACTCCGGACGCTGGCAAGTGGACCTTGTGGCCGGCGCCAACCAGATTCGGGCCGCCACCGACAACGACAACGGCTCTTCGAATAACCGGCGCTGGGACAGCTACGCCGGTGTGCAGGTGCAGATTCCCATCGGTGATATCAGCACCCGCCAGGCCGAGGTGCACGCACGGGTCGACGTGGAAAACCAGGAGATCATCATCGCCGACGCGCGCCAGCAACTGGAGCGCGACGTCAACGACGTGGTGCGCGACCTGGGCACCCGCTGGCGTCAGTATGAAATTTCCCAGCGGGCGGTGGAGTTGTCCAAGCGCAAGATCGAAATCGAACGGGAAAAACTCAGCGCCGGGCGCTCCACCAACTTCCAGGTACTGAGTTTCGAAACCGACCTGCGCAACGCTGAAAACTCGCGACTCAATGCACTGATTGCCTATTTGAACGCCCAGACTCAGTTCGACCTGACCCTGGGCATGACGCTGGAAAGTTGGGAAATCGCCCTCAATGACTACTAATAAAAAACGCCTGGTGGGTGCCGTGTTGATTGTGCTGGTGGCCGGTGTCGGCATCACGCTGCTCAGCCGTCAAAGCCCGGCCGCCAACCCGACCGACAACGCCGAACAGTGGCTGGAGGTGAAAGTCGACCCGCTGGTGCATCAGATCGGCCTGGTGGGCAAGATCGAGCCTGACACCACCATCACCCTCACCGCACCGTTCGACGGCAATGTGCAGGCCAACCTGGTGGAACAGGGCCAGCGGGTGGAAGGCGGCCAGGTGCTGCTGCGCATGGACCCGGCCACCGTTGAAGTGCAACTGCGCGACGCCCTCTCGGCGCAGCTCAAGGCCCGACGCACCGTGCAGGAAATGCAGGACTGGGACAGCGGCCAGCAAGTCGGGCGCGCCCGCCGCACCCTGCGCACCGCCGAGATGACCGCCAGCAACACCCAGCGCAAACTCACCGAAAGCGAGAACCTGTTCAAGCGCGGGATCATCCCGCGCAACGAACTCGATGACCTCAAGCAACAGGCCACCCAGCAACAGCTGGACCTGGTGGCCGCCCGTGGCGAACTGCAACAGGCGATGGAGCAAGGCAAGGGCGAATACCGACAGATCGCCGATATGGAGCTGACCAACGCCACGGTGAAATATGACGCCCTGCGCACCTTGCTGGATGGCAAGGAGGTCAAGGCACCGTTCTCCGGCATTGTGGTGCCGGCGCCGGGCAGTAACTCATCGGCCCAGGGTGGCGGGAACAACAACACGCCGGTGCAGGCCGGGAGCAAGGTCAGCCAGGGCCAGGTGCTGTTTGGCCTGGCGAACATCGAGAAGCTGAAAATCGTCGCCAAGGTCTCGGAGCTGGATATCAACCAGTTGCACCAAGGGCAGGCGGTGGAGGTGCTGGGCGACGGGTTTGACGGGGAACGGCTGACAGGGTCGGTCAGTGTGGTCAGTGGCTTGGCGATTGCCAGCGACAGCCAGGGCAGCGCGCAGTTTCCGGTAACCCTGTCGATTCCCAAGCTGACGCCGCAGCAGCTGCAACGGGTAAGGTTGGGGATGAGTGCGCGGTTGACCATCGTGACCTACAACAATGACCAGGCGATTGTCGTACCGGCCCAGGCGATCAGTCGCGGGGATGGGGTGACGACTGTGGAGTATCGCGCGGCGATGGATAAGCCGATGGAGCGAGTGACGGTGAAAACCGGGCAGTCGACGGCGCAGGGGGTGGAGGTGTTTGGGTTGAAGCCGGGGTTTGTGAAGGTCGGGCCATGAACCCCGACCTGTAGGAGCTGGCTTGCCTGCGATAGCAATCTGTCAGTTGATAATGATGCAGCTGACCCACCGCTATCGCAGGCAAGCCAGCTCCCACATTAGATTTAGAGGTGTGCCAACCTTGCGGCCAGGGCCTTGGCCTGGATCGCCACATCCGTCACTGCGGTACTTTCCCACCACATCCCGCGCAACGGTGGGCCCATGGCAAACAGTCGCTGGCTGACCTGGCCGTGGGCGTCCAGCACGGCACCCGACACATCCGCCGCAATCCCCAAGGCCAACGGCCCCGGTTGAATCAACCCACGTTTGAGCAACTGTCGGGGCAGCGGCCTGGCCACCCGCCGCCAGTCATATTCAATCCCGCTGGAGTTGATCAGCGCCGCCCCTGACACCTGGACGACTTCCTGCTCGCCACGAGGGCGCAGCCGGATGGTGACATCACCCGCCGAAGGCACCAGCCCCTTGTACGAAGCTGCCCGAATCCGCAACCGCCCTTCCCCCTGCAACCGCGCTACCAACTCGGCACTCAGGGGCGGCGAGCGGTGGTGATGGCTTTCCCACCAAGGCCGAATATGCCGCACGAACTGGCGTTTCTCGGCCTCGCTGGCCTGGCTCCACAAACGCCCGATATTGGCGCGCACGGTGTCCAGCGGCGCTTGCCAGTCAATCCCCTGCTCCAGCGCGAGCTTGCATTGGCGGCGTACTTCCCGCAGCAATTGCCGAGGGCTGCGCAAGCGGTGGTCTTCTCCCAGGAAATCGACCCAGGCCGGCGGCTGCCGGCGCACGTGGGGCAGCAGGCCGTGGCGCGAAAAAATCTCGATGGGCCCGCGATGGCCGGCCTGTTCCAGTGAGACTACGGCATCCACCATGGTCAGCCCGGAACCGATGATCAGCACCGTGGAGTGCGGGTCCAATTGGGTCATGGCCTGCACATCCCACGGGTCGACCGCCGCGGCATTCAAGCCGCTGGATTCGGTCTGAGGTGTACGCGCTGCCGGGAACATGCCGGTGGCTAATACGGCAAACGCACCGCGCAGTTGCTGACCGTCGCTCAAGGTCAGCAGCGTGGCGTGTTCATCCACCTCAAGGTCTGTCACCTCAGCCCGGACATGCTCGACGGTCGACGCCGATAGCGCCCTGGCCTCCGCCAGCCGTTGTTGCGCATACAAGCCAAAAATTCCGCGGGGCGGAAACAGTTCGCTGATGGGCACGTGTTGTTGGTCCGACTCCGGCCAACCGCCTTTGGCAATGTAATCCGTCAGCCATTGGGTCAGGTCATCGGCGTTGTCCGGGTCGACGCTCATACGTGCGGCGTTGCCGTTCAGGGTGTGGCCGAGTTCCACCGCACTGTAGGCCTCGCCGCGCCCCAGTTCCTGACGCGGTTCGATCACCAGGATCTGCCGCTTGCCCGGCAGGCGCAGCAGTTGCACCGCCAGCATCGTCCCGCTCAGGCCGCCGCCGACAATCAGCACATCAGCGTTGCGAATGGCGCTCGTCGCCTGTCCGCGTTCGGTTTCACTCATGAAATTGCGCCCTTACTGTCTGCCTGAATGGTTGTGGTAAAAATCGCCCCGTGCAGTATCCAGCACATCGACCCGGGACGCCTAGTTCAGCCCGACTGTGGGAAGCCCAGGCTTTGGCCGCTGCTCAGCCATTGCGCCAGCACCGTCGCCAGGCCGCCTTGCCAGTGGGTGCTCTCCTCGCTCCACAATTGGGTTTTGCCGGATGGCTGCCACCAACGGCAGAGCCGTTGCGAGGTGTCCACGGGGCCGACCTGTTGCACAAGCGCCACCGGCTGCAGCCCTTGGATGTATGCGTGGGTAGGACGAATGCGCCACACCTGTTGCTGCAAGGCGGCGGGCTCCAGGTCGTCCGCCAGGGTCAGGATTTGGCCACCGATCACCTGGGCGGCCAGGGCCAGCAGCAACAAACCGGGTTCGAAGGCACCGCTCAGGGCCAGCCGCGACTGTTCGGTAAAACCCTGCTGACGCAAGCCATCGGCCAGGCGCTCGACATCTCGCAGCGCATCAATCCAGCGCCAGGCGTACCACTGGCCGTCACGCTTGTGGCGCAGGGCGCTGTGCAACGGGGTCACTTGTGCCCAATGGCGCAGTTGCGCCAATGCCTTGGGCAACATCGTGACCCGTTCGGCGGGCCATTCCACATCCAGCGGAAGTTCGAGTTCATGCACGCTCATAGGGTGATGCTCCTATTGGTGACACAAGCATGCGGTGGTCCGCTGGCTGAAATCGTTGGATCGATGAAGATCAAATGTGGGAGCTGGCTTGCCTGCGATGGCGGTGAGTCAGCTTACATCTCTACCGGCTGATACTCCGCTATCGCAGGCAAGCCAGCTCCCACATTGATTCAGTTTCTCCCGTTAGATCGCAGTGGCCTTCAGGTCACGATAGCGGGCTCCAGGATGGTTATCCGCCAAGCGCGCGCCGTCTCCAAACAACTTCTCCCGCAGGGTGCCCTGGGCATACTCAGTCTTGTACACACCTCGCTTCTGCAGCTCAGGCACCAGCAACTCGACCGCGTCGATAAAGGTCTCGTGGGTCAATGCATAGGCCAGGTTGAAGCCGTCCACGTCGGTCTCTTCAACCCATTCCTGCAACAGGTCGGCCACGGTTTCCGGGCCGCCGACAAACAACGGGCCGAAGCCGCCGATGCCAACCCAGTCTGCCAGTTCATTCGGGGTCCAGACCTTGTTCGGGTCTGCGGTGGAAAAGGCTTCCACGGCCGATTGAATGGCGTTGGTGTGCACATGCTTGAGGGGTTCATCGGGCTTGAACTGGCTGAAATCGATACCGGTCCAGCCGGAGATCAGGGCCATTGCGCCTTCGTAGCTGACGTAGGATTTGTACTCTTCAAACTTGGCTTTGGCCTTGGCGTCGGTTTCGCCAACGATCACCGTTTGCAGGTTGAAGATCAGGATTTTCTTCGGATCACGGCCTGCCTCAGCCGCACGCCGGCGGATGTCGGCAACGGTTTTCTTCAGCAGCACTTTCGACGGTGCGGCGACGAAGACGCATTCGGCCTGCTCGGCGGCGAACTGCTTGCCCCGGCTGGAAGCGCCGGCCTGGTACAGCACCGGGGTGCGTTGTGGCGAAGGCTCGCAGAGGTGAATGCCGGGCACCTGGAAGTGTTTGCCGACGTGACGGATCTCGTGGATTTTGCTCGGGTCACTGAAAATCCGCCGCTCGCGGTCGCGCAACACGGCGCCCTCCTCCCAGCTGCCTTCCCAGAGTTTGTAGCAAACCTCCAGGTATTCCTCGGCGTAGTCGTAGCGCGCATCGTGTTCGGTCTGGGCTTTCTGGCCGAGGTTCTTCGCGCCGCTTTCCAGATACGAGGTGACGATGTTCCAGCCGACGCGGCCCTTGGTCAGGTGGTCGAGGGTGGAAAGGCGCCGGGCGAACGGATACGGGTGTTCGAAGGACAGTGAAGCCGTCAGGCCAAAGCCCAGGTGTTCGGTGACCAGCGCCATCGGTGCGATCAGCGACAGTGGGTCGTTGACCGGCACTTGGGTGGCCTGGCGAATCGCCGCGTCACCGTTGCCGTTGTAGACGTCGTAGATGCCCAGCACGTCGGCGATAAACAGGCCGTCGAACTTGCCGCGCTCGAGGATTTTCGCCAGGTCGGTCCAGTATTCCAGGTCTTTGTACTGCCACGAGCGGTCACGCGGGTGCGCCCACAGGCCCGGCGACTGGTGGCCGACACAGTTCATGTCGAAGGCATTCAAGCGGATTTCACGAGGCATTAAACAGTACTCCGGGGGGCGACACCGTTGAGGTGGTAGTTGCCGACAATCTGGTATTTCCAGCGCAAGGGATCATCAAGGGTGGGTGGCAGTGCGGTGCGCTGGCCGGTGAGTTCGAATTCGGCGTTGCTGGCGGCGATAAGAGCTTCGGCCGCCGCGATCTGCGCTTCGGTGAGGGCAACCGGGCTGGGGTGGGTTTCGGCACGTTCAAACAAAGCAGCCGCGACTTCCACGCGGATCTGCAAATCGCCGAAGCGGCTGATCACGTAGGGGTCATCACTTTTCTCGACAAAGCGCCGGGTGCTTTCCAGCAGTTGGCGCGCCTGATTCAGTGCGGTCATGGATAAAGCTCCTCAGTTCCAGGCATGGCGTGCAGGCTTGACGCCGTTGAGCACAAAGTTGCCGATCAGGTGGTATTTCCAGCGGGCCGGGTCATGCAGGGTGTGGGTGCGCGCGTTGCGCCAGAAGCGGTCGAGGTTGTGCTTGCCGGACACCGAGCGGGTGCCAGCCAGTTCGAAGAGCTTGCTGCTGGCGAGCAGCGCGGTTTCGGCTGACAACACCTTGGCCTGGGCGACCACCAGCGAGGCATTGGCCACGGTGTCTTCGTTAGGGTTGGTGAGGGCTTGGTCGACGGCAACGCCTGCCTTGGCGAGGATCGCTTCGGTGCCGTGGACCCGCCATTCCAGGTCGCCGATGGCGGCAATGGTGAACGGGTCTTGCCAACCGTGATCCTGCTGGCTGTCGATCCAGGGCCGGGCCTGGCGGGCATGAATCTTGGCTTGTTCCAGGGCACCGAGGGCGATGCCGGTGTCGACGGCCGCCTGGATGATTTGCGAAATCGGGCCGTTGGCGGTGGGCTGATCGAACGCCTGGTGGGCGGGAATCACCGCACTGAGCGGCACCTTCACGCCGTCGAGGGTCACGCCCCCGCTGGCCGTGGTACGTTGGCCAAACCCGTCCCAACTGTCGATCACTTGCAGGCCCGGCGCGTCGCGTTCGACAAAGGCAATGAAGGCCTGGTCTTTTTCGTTGACGCCCACAGTCGGCACGATATGGGCGAACAGTGCGCCGGTGCAGTAGAACTTCTCGCCATTGATGTACGCGCTGTCGCCGTCAAAGCGCACTTGCGTATCAAAGGTACCGGCGTTTTTGCTCTTGGCCTCGGAGAAGGCATTACCGAAGCGATAACCCTGCAAGACCTTGGCGAAGTAATCCTGTTTTTGTTCCTCGCTGGCGGTTTGCAGGAGGATGTCGACGACGCCCAGGTGGTTCTGCGGAATTTGCCCCAGGGACGGGTCGGCGGCGGAGATCAGCTTGATCACCTCGGCCACCGTCACATAGGACACGCCGGCGCCACCGTAGGCCTTGGGAATGGTGATGCCCCACAGGCCGCTGGCGGAAAATTCATCCAGCTCGGCTACCGGCAGGCGTCGTTCGCGGTCACGCACACCGGCCTCGACGGCAAAACGCTTGGCCAGCTCGGTGGCGACGGCAATGGCTTCGGCGTCTGAACGAATGATGTGGGCAGGTTGCAGGGGTTGGGCTGACATGGGCCGACTCCAGGCTCCAGAGAGATACTGGGGTAATTGCAGGAGTCGTGCCTGAATCCAATGATCAATGAAATCAGCGGGTTGCCGGTAAGTCAGGGAAGTCGTTGGCGGTTCAAAACAGCAAAGTGTCCAACCACTGTTGCGCTGCCAACAGTTAGATCACCACGTTACGCACAAACCGTACCGCCACTTCGCCGTCATTGCGATAGGCGTGAAGGTGGCGACTGGCGAACATCAGGAACTCACCGGTGGCGACGTGTTTTTCCTCGTCACCCAGCACCAGCGTCAGCGTGCCTTCGAACACAAACAACTGCACGCTCCAGCCCTCGGGGTCCGGTTCGGGCATGTAGCGATCGCCGGGCTCCAGGCGCATCTCCCATAGTTCCACCTCGCGACGCGCGGTGGCTTTGGCCAGCAGCACGGCTTTGCTGCCGGGGATGTCACCGGCCCAGGCCAGTTCGTTGATACGGCTGTGATCAGCGGCATCCGGGGCCTGGATCAGGTCGCTGAAGGCCACGTCCAGGGCTTCGGCCACTCGGTCGAGGGTCGACAGGCTGACGTTCTTCTCCCCCGCCTCGATTGCCACCAGCATGCGCCGGCTGACGCCGGACTTTTCGGACAACGCCGTCTGGCTCAATTCGGCCGCATGGCGCAAACGCCGAACGTTCTGGCTGACGTGTTGCAGGACCGAGGCCCGTTGTGGATTTTCTTTGTGCACTATATTGCTCACAGGGTGGGGTTGCGCAGTATACTGCCCAGCTTGCGGCGCATTGTGCGGTCCGCGCCCCTACTGTGCAAGACCGAGCCGCCATGACCACCTCCCCATTGTTTTCCCGTTTCAGCAAAGCCGAATGTGTATTGGTGGTGATCACCATGTTTTGGGGCGGCACCTTTTTGCTGGTGCAGCACGCCATGGCCGTCAGCGGCCCGATGTTTTTTGTCGGCCTGCGGTTTGCGGCGGCGGCTGTGATCGTCGGGGCGTTTTCATTGCGCAGCCTGCGAGGCCTGACGCTGTTTGAGTTGAAGGCCGGGTGCTTTATCGGTGTGGCGATCATGTTTGGCTACGGTTTGCAGACCATTGGCTTGCAGACGATCCTGAGCAGCCAGTCGGCATTTATTACTGCGCTGTATGTGCCATTCGTGCCGCTGCTGCAATGGCTGGTACTGGGACGGCGGCCGGGGTTGATGCCGAGCATCGGCATCATGCTGGCGTTTACCGGGTTGATGCTGTTGACCGGCCCGGCCGGGGCATCACTGAATTTCAGCCCCGGTGAAATCGCCACGCTGATCGGTGCGGTGGCGATTGCCGCCGAGATCATCCTGATCAGCGCCTTTGCCGGGCAGGTGGATGTGCGTCGGGTGACGGTGGTGCAACTGGCCACGGCTTCAGTGCTGTCGTTTCTGATGGTGGTGCCGATGGGCGAGGCGCTGCCGGAGTTTTCCTGGTTGCTGCTGTTCAGCGCGGTGGGCCTGGGACTCACCAGCGCGGTGATTCAGGTGGCGATGAACTGGGCGCAGAAAAGCGTCTCGCCGACTCGCGCCACGCTGATTTATGCCGGGGAGCCGGTGTGGGCCGGCGTGGTCGGGCGGATTGCCGGCGAGCGCTTCCCACCGATTGCCATGGTGGGCGCGGCGTTGATTGTGGCGGCGGTGATTGTCAGTGAGATGAAAACCCGCCGGCAGCGGCTCGCCGAACACGAGATCGAACTGGAACACGAAAAGCAGGGTTAAACGCCTCAGAGGCGCAACTCGCCGTCCAGGTTAATGGATTGCAGAAACGCCTCGTCATGGGACACCACGATCAATGCCCCCTGGTATTGATTGAGCATTTGCTCCAGGGCAATCCGGCTGGGCAAGTCCAGATGGTTATCGGGTTCGTCCAACAACAGCAATTGCGGCGGATGCTGGGCGTAGAGCTGTGCGGCCAGGGCAATTTTCAGGCGCTCGCCACCGCTCAGTTGGCAGGTGTCGAGCATCGCGCGGTCAGCATCAATGCCCATTTGCGCCAGCCGGGTACGCGCTTCGCTTTGCGGCAATAGCGGATTACTTTCGTAGAGCCATTGCACCGCCGTGCGTTCGGGGTGCTCCAGCCCGGCGTGTTGGTCCAGCCAGCCGATATGGCAACTGCGCGCCAACTCACCGGCAGCCACCGGCAACTGGCCGGCAATCACCCGCAGCAGGGTCGACTTGCCACTGCCATTGGCCCCCAGGATCGCCATGCGCATCGGGCCGGTCAGGGTGAGATGATCGGTGCGCGGCTGCCAAACGGCAGCACCACCTCGTTGAGTTGCAACACCAGCTTGCCCTGAGGCACCACGCTTTCCGGCGACAGCATCATGCGCTGGATCTCGGGCGCACACCGTGCACGCGCCTCGGCGATCCGCTGCTGTTGCTGATCACGCGCCAGCTGCTGATTGAGGCGCAACTTGCCCTGGCTGTTTTCACTGCGCTCTTTCTGGGCGTTGGTGATCAGTTTGGTCTGATTGCCATCCCGGGCCTGGCGGTCACCCCGGGCATTGCGGCGCTGCTGACGCTCCATCTGGATGACCGCTTCACGCTGCTCACGTCTGGCGTGCGCGCGCTCCCCCTGCAACGCCGACTGGAACGCTTGCTGCTCCTGCTCCCGTGTCGCCGCATAGTGGCTGTAATTACCGCCGTACACCGCCAAGCCCTTGGGCGACAGTTCGACAATCTCGTCTACGTGCTCCAGCAACCCACGGTCATGGCTGATCAGCACCAGGCCGCCGGACCACCGATCAATCTGCTGGGCAAGCTTGTGTTGCTGATCAATGTCCAAGTGGTTGCTGGGCTCATCGAGGATCAACCAGTCTGCCCTGGACAACCAGGCGCCCAGCAAAGCGACGCGCTGGCGTTCGCCCCCACTGAGGGCCGCGGTAGGCGAGTCGGCAGCCAAGTGCCCCAGGCCTATGTGTTCAAGGGCCGCCGCCAGTCGAGGCGCGCAATCCCATTGATCGACCGCCAGTGCATGGTCGTGCTCGTCCAGACTGCCCTCGGTGATACGCGCCAACGCCGCCAGCACTTGGTCGACACCTGCCAGCGCCGCTACGGTGGGATAGCGCTCGGGCTCCAGCAGTTGCGTCACCGCGTACACACTGCCCTCACGGCGCACATGCCCGCGAGTGGGCTGCAAGGTGCCCGCGAGCATTGCGCCCAACAAGGACTTGCCAGTCCCATTGGCCCCCACGAGGCCGGTCGCCCGGGCGCTGAAGGCATGGTTCAGGTTGTCGAACAGCATGCGCCCGTCCGGCAGGCTGTAGGCGACATGGTCAAGTTGAAGCAATCGTTGGGTCATCACACGTCCTTATGCAACAGGCTGAAAAAAACCTTTGAACAGCATACCTGCCCTGAATACAGGCATTGAAACAATGCCAAACAGTCTTTTTCAGCCTACCTTGTAGGATCCTGCCACATCTTGCCGTTTGGTGATCAAGATTCCGGCACGTATGATGCATCCCAAACTCCCGCAGATTAGAAGCCTATGTCCCTGATAGTTCTACTGCTTCTGCCCTTTATCGGCAGCTGTCTCGCGGCCTTGCTGCCGCACAACGCACGTAATACAGAGTCCCTGTTGGCCGGCCTAGTTGCCCTGGTCGGGACGGTTCAAGTCGCCCTGCTCTACCCCCAGATCGCCCACGGTGGCGTGATACGTGAAGAATTCATGTGGTTGCCCAGCCTCGGGCTGAACTTCGTATTGCGCATGGACGGTTTTGCCTGGTTGTTCTCGATGCTGGTACTGGGCATCGGGACGTTGGTGTCGCTGTACGCCCGTTATTACATGTCGCCGGAAGACCCGGTGCCGCGTTTCTTCGCGTTTTTTCTGGCGTTTATGGGCGCCATGCTTGGCCTGGTGATTTCCGGCAACCTGATCCAGATCGTGTTTTTCTGGGAACTCACCAGCCTGTTCTCGTTCCTGTTGATCGGCTACTGGCACCACCGCGCCGATGCCCGGCGTGGCGCCTATATGGCGCTGATGGTCACCGGCGCAGGCGGCTTGTGCCTGCTGGCAGGGGTGATGCTGCTCGGGCATATCGTCGGCAGCTACGACCTGGACCAGGTCCTGGCTGCCGGTGATCAGATCCGTGCCCATTCGCTGTACCCGATCATGCTCGCCCTGGTGCTGATCGGCGCGCTGAGCAAAAGCGCGCAATTCCCCTTCCACTTCTGGCTGCCCCACGCCATGGCTGCACCGACGCCGGTGTCGGCCTACCTGCACTCGGCGACGATGGTGAAGGCCGGCGTGTTTCTGCTGGCCCGCCTGTGGCCGTCATTGTCCGGCAGTGAAGAGTGGTTCTGGATTGTCGGCGGTGCCGGCGCCATTACCCTGCTGCTCGGCGCTTATTGCGCCATGTTCCAGAACGATCTCAAGGGCCTTTTGGCCTACTCCACCATCAGCCACCTCGGGCTGATCACCTTGCTGCTGGGCCTCAACAGCCCGCTGGCCGCCGTCGCCGCGGTGTTCCATATCCTCAACCACGCCACCTTCAAGGCGTCGCTGTTCATGGCGGCGGGGATCATCGACCACGAAAGCGGCACCCGTGACATTCGCAAGCTCAGCGGCTTGGTGAAGCTGATTCCGTTTACCGCGACGCTGGCGATGGTCGCCAGTGCGTCCATGGCCGGCGTGCCGCTGCTCAACGGCTTCCTGTCCAAGGAAATGTTCTTCGCCGAAACCGTGTTCATCTCCGCCACCGCTTGGGTGGAAATCGCCCTGCCGGTCATCGCGACCATCGCCGGTACCTTCAGCGTGGCCTATGCCCTGCGCTTTACCGTGGATGTGTTCTTCGGCCCTAAAGCCACCAACCTGCCTCACACTCCGCACGAGCCACCACGCTGGATGCGCGCGCCGGTGGAGTTGCTGGTATTTACCTGCCTGCTGGTGGGGATTTTCCCGGCCCAGGTGGTCGGTTCGATACTCGCCGCTGCCGCCTTGCCGGTGGTCGGCGGCGAGCTGCCGGAGTACAGCCTCGCCATCTGGCATGGCTGGAACGCGCCGATGATCATGAGCCTGGTGGCCATGTCCGGCGGTGTCGTGCTCTATCTGCTGCTGCGCAAGCAGCTCAAGCTGGGCCGCTTCAAATACCCGCCGATCATCAGCTACTTCAACGGCAAGCGCGGCTTCGAGCGCTGCCTGGTGGTGATGATGCGCGGGGTGCGCAAGATCGAAAAACGCATCAGCACCAAGCGCCTGCAAACCCAGTTGTTCCTGCTGGTGCTGGCGGCGGTGATCGCCGGGTTGATCCCGATGCTCTACAGCGGTATCAGTTGGGGCGACCGGCCGAAGATCCCGGGCTCCATCGTGTTCGTCACCCTGTGGCTGCTGGCGATCGCCTGTGCCCTGGGCGCCGCCTGGCAAGCCAAGTACCACCGGCTGGCGGCCCTGACCATGGTCAGCGTGTGCGGCCTGATGACCTGCGTGACTTTCGTCTGGTTCTCCGCGCCGGACCTGGCGCTGACCCAACTGGTGGTGGAAGTGGTCACCACCGTGCTGATCCTGCTGGGCCTGCGCTGGCTGCCACGGCGGATCGAAGAAGTTTCGCCACTGCCAAGCTCGTTGCGCAAGGCACGCATCCGCCGTCTGCGGGACTTCCTCCTGTCCACTGTGGTCGGTGGCGGCATGGCGCTGCTCTCCTACGCGATGCTGACCCGCCAGACCCCCAACGATATCTCGTCTTTCTACCTCAGCCGCGCCCTGCCCGAAGGCGGCGGCAGCAATGTGGTGAACGTGATGCTGGTGGACTTCCGTGGGTTCGACACCCTGGGCGAAATCACCGTGCTCGGCGCCGTGGCGCTGACTGTCTACGCCCTGCTACGCCGCTTCCGCCCTTCGAAAGAAAGCATGGAATTGCCCGCGCAACAGCGCCAGCTAGCACCCGACGTAGCCACCGACCTGGTCAACCCGCGCCAGGCCAGCGACACCGCCTTGGGCTTCATGATGGTGCCGGCCGTGCTGGTGCGTCTGCTGCTGCCGATTGCCCTGGTTGTCTCGTTCTACCTGTTCATGCGCGGCCACAACCAACCGGGCGGCGGGTTTGTCGCCGGGCTGGTGATGTCCGTCGCGTTCATTCTGCAATACATGGTCGCCGGTACCCAGTGGGTCGAGGCGCA
This sequence comes from Pseudomonas sp. AN3A02, assembly GCF_011765255.1. Classification (NCBI taxonomy): domain Bacteria; kingdom Pseudomonadati; phylum Pseudomonadota; class Gammaproteobacteria; order Pseudomonadales; family Pseudomonadaceae; genus Pseudomonas; species Pseudomonas sp. AN3A02. The sequence continues at coordinate 1,610,918 of NZ_JAARNI010000001.1, read as the reverse complement.
GATGAGCCTGCGGCCGATGCGCTGGATGGGCTTTGGCTTGCTGTCGGCAACGTTGACCGGGCTTGGCGCACTGTTTGCCGGCTACCCGTTCCTCACTACCCACACCTGGCACTTCAGCCTGCCGGTGCTGGGCGACATCCACGTCGCCAGCGCGCTGTTCTTCGACGTCGGCGTGTACGCCATGGTGGTCGGCTCGACCTTGCTGATGCTCACCGCCCTGGGCCACCAATCGGTGCGTGCCCATAAACCCAGCAACCAGGCGAAAGCCGTTGCCAGCCAAGGAGGAGCCGCCTGATGGAAGAAGTCATCGCAATTGCCATTGGGGTCCTGGCGGCCTCCGGCGTCTGGCTGATCCTGCGGCCACGAACGTTCCAGGTGGTGATGGGCCTGTGCCTGCTCTCCTACGGGGTCAACCTGTTTATCTTCAGCATGGGCAGCCTGTTTATCGGCAAGGAGCCGATCATCAAGGACGGCGTGCCGCAAGACTTGCTCAACTACACCGATCCGCTGCCCCAGGCCCTGGTGCTGACGGCAATCGTGATCAGCTTCGCCATGACCGCGCTGTTCCTGGTGGTGCTGCTGGCGTCCCGGGGCCTGACCGGCACTGACCATGTGGACGGCCGGGAGCCCAAGGAATGACCTGGATGAATCAACTGATCATCGCGCCGATCCTGCTGCCGTTGCTGACCGCCGCGCTGATGCTGATGCTCGGCGAGAAACACCGCCCGCTCAAGGCACGGATCAACCTGTTCTCCAGCATGGTCGGCCTCGGCATCGCCGTGCTGTTGCTGTACTGGACCCAAAAAGGCGGCCCCGGCTCCATCGGCGTGTACCTGCCGGGCAACTGGCAGGTGCCATTCGGCATCGTGCTGGTGGTGGACCAACTGTCGGCGATGATGCTGGTGCTCACCGGGATCATCGGCGTCAGCGCCCTGTTGTTTGCCATGGCCCGTTGGGACCGTGCCGGCACCAGCTTCCATGCACTGTTCCAGATTCAGTTGATGGGCCTGTATGGCGCCTTCCTGACCGCCGACCTGTTCAACCTGTTCGTGTTTTTCGAGGTGCTGCTGGCGGCGTCCTACGGCTTGATGCTCCACGGCTCCGGTCGGGCGCGGGTGTCATCGGGGCTGCATTACATCTCGATCAACCTGCTGGCTTCGACCTTGTTCCTGATTGGCGCAGCGCTGATCTACGGCGTCACCGGCACCCTGAACTTTGCCGACCTGGCCCTGAAAATCCCCCTGGTACCGGAGGCCGATCGCGGCCTGCTGCACGCCGGTGCGGGCATCCTCGCCGTCGCCTTCCTGGCCAAGGCCGGCATGTGGCCGCTGAACTTCTGGCTGGCGCCTGCCTACTCTTCGGCGAGTGCGCCGGTGGCGGCGATGTTTGCGATCATGACCAAGGTCGGCGTGTACACCGTACTGCGCCTGTGGAACCTGCTGTTCTCCGGCCAGGCGGGCGCCTCGGCGCTGTTTGGCGGTGACTGGCTGATCTACGGTGGCATGGCGACCATCGTCTGCGCGGCGCTGGCGATGATCGCCGCGCAACGCCTGGAACGCATGGCCAGCCTGAGCATTCTGGTGTCCGCCGGGATCCTGCTGTCGGCGGTGGGGTTTGCCCAGCCAAGCCTGACCGCCGGGGCGCTGTTTTATCTGGTCAGTTCCACCCTGGCGCTGAGCGCGCTGTTCCTGCTGGCCGAGCTGATCGAGCGTTCGCGCTCGGCCAACGACATGCCCTTGGACGATGAAATCGAAGCCCTGCCCAAGGCCATGGAATCCCTGCATCCACCGCCCGGCACCAACCTCGACGATGAACAGAAAGCCGTAGTCGGCCAGGTGATTCCCTGGACCGTAGCGTTCCTCGGCCTGAGCTTTATCGCCTGTGCCCTGCTGATCATCGGCATGCCGCCGCTGTCCGGGTTTATCGGCAAGCTCAGCCTGCTCAGCGCGTTGATCAACCCGATGGGGCTGGGCAATGCCGTCGACCAACCGGTGCGCCCGGCGGCGTGGGGCCTGGTGGCGCTGTTGATCTTCTCCGGCCTGGCCTCGCTGATCGCCTTCGCCCGCCTCGGTATCCAGCGTTTCTGGACCCCGGAAGAACGCCCGTCGCCGCTGTTGCGCCGCTTCGAGTGCGTGCCGATTTTCTTCCTGCTGGGCCTGAGCATCGTCCTGACCTTCAAGGCCGAGCCGCTGATGCGCTACACCCAGGCCGCCGCCGAAAGCCTGAACAACCCGGAGCATTATGTGATGGCGGTCATGGCGACGCGCCCGGTGCCGAGCCCTGAAGCCAAGGCCGCCGCATTGGAGATGCAGCCATGAAGCGTCTGTTCCCTGCCCCGTGGCTGTCGTTGGCGCTGTGGTTGTTGTGGCTGGTGTTGAACCTGTCCGTCAGCCCCGGCAACCTGCTGCTGGGTGCGATTCTCGGTTTTGCCGCACCGCTGATGATGGCGCCGCTGCGCCCGTTGCCGATCCGCATCCGCCGCCCGGGCGTGATGATCCGCCTGTTCTTCATGGTGGGCCGTGACGTGATCATCTCCAATCTTGCAGTGGCCTGGGGCATCCTGGTCTGCAGTTCGCGTCCTCCGCGCTCGCGTTTTATCAAGATCCCGCTGGACCTGCGGGATGCAAACGGCCTGGCCGTACTGGCGATGATCACCAGCGTGACACCGGGCACCGTGTGGTCGGAACTGGCCCTGGACCGCAGCATCCTGCTGATCCACGTGTTCGACCTGGATGACGAAGCGCAGTTTATCGAGCACTTCAAACACGCCTACGAACGGCCCCTGATGGAGATCTTCGAATGAGCGCTCTGCTCTCCAATGCGATCCTGTTGAGCCTGTTCCTGTTTTCCCTGGCCATGGTGCTGACGTTGATTCGCCTGTTCAAAGGCCCGTCGGCCCAGGACCGGGTCCTCGCGCTGGATTACCTGTACATCCTGGCCATGCTGATGATGCTGGTGCTGGGCATTCGGTATGCCAGTGACACGTATTTTGAAGCGGCATTGTTGATTGCGCTGTTTGGTTTTGTGGGGTCGTTTGCCCTGGCGAAATTCCTGCTGCGTGGGGAGGTGATCGAATGATCAATGTGGGTGTGTTACCGCTGTGGGTTGAAGTGATCGTCGCGGTTTTATTGGTGCTTAGCAGCCTGTTTGCGCTGATTGGAGCGATTGGGCTGTTGCGGATGAAGGACTTCTTTCAGCGCATGCACCCGCCGGCACTGGCCTCGACGCTGGGGGCGTGGTGTGTGGCGTTGGCCTCGATCATCTACTTTTCGGTGCTCAAGTCCGGGCCGGTGTTGCACGGTTGGTTGATTCCGATCCTGCTGTCGATCACGGTACCGGTGACCACCTTGTTACTGGCGCGTACCGCGTTGTTTCGCAAGCGCATGGCGGGGGATGATGTACCGGCTGAAGTCAGTAGCCGTGGGACCGACAGCGGCAGCTGAAAATACAGATAACTATCTGTCACCCCGGCCATGACTCCCCCTCGTACCTTTATCGGACAACCTACCTTTCCGATACAGGTAAAGACCATGTATACCCATTCCGATGCACTGACCACGCTGTTTGATTTACTCAACTCGCTGAACGCGCTGATTTCACAATTGACCACCCAGCAACAGGCCGCCAAAAAGCGAGGTCTCGAGTTGTATCAACTCGGTGAATTCGAAGAGTGCGAAACTCACCTGACCATCTCCGCTTTGGCCGGCGATGCCCCCTCCCAATACGCCTTGGGCGAAGCCATTCGGCGCCGGGTCGGCAGTGTCAGCCCCGAGGCCCAGGCGTGGTATCGCCTGGCTGCCGACCAGGATCATGTGTACGCCCTGATGCGCCTGGGTGGCGAAACCAACCTGGCCAAAGCCAAGACCCTCGCCCAGTCGCGTGCCGACGCAGGCGACGGTGAGGCGATGCTGCAACTGTACGAGCTGACCCAAGACCGTTCATGGCTTGTCAAGGCAGGTGATGCAGGCTGCGCAGAGGCCTATTACATTGCCGCGCTGCTGTTTGACAAAAACCAGGCCAGTGACAATCGCGACTCCATGTTGAGGTATGCGGCCTTCAAGGATTTTCCACCCGCGATGACGTGGCTGGGGAATATGCAAACCTATTACCGCAACCTCTCCTACCAGCGCATTCACCTTGAAAAAAGACTGGCCCTCAATGAACTCGACGGGGTGATGACCTACGCCGCGGCGCTTGCCGGTATCAATGTCGAAGAGACCAGCCGCTACTACTATCCCATCAACCTGACCCATGCCTATGGCCTGTATTGGTTGGTCATGGACAGCACCCGGCAAAATGCCCGGCATCGTGAGGCTGCGACCTGCCTGCAACAGCTGGGCACCGAATTGAGCGCCGAGCAAATAGAAACCGCCAAGGCGTATGGCCGCCAGTGGAAAGCCGATCATCCGGCCCTGTCGGAGTTCAGGTTGACCTACAGCGATTTGAAATAACCGAGGTAACCGTGGCAAGCCCCCCAACATTCGACCGCGACCCCGTGCTGCGAGCGCTTAGCGTAGTTTCTGCGAGCGTGTTTTTTCACGGCCCCGGCTGATGGTTCGCGCTAAGGGCGCTGGGTCCGAAAGCGTGATCAGCCCGCTACAGTATCGGCGCGCCAAATCGGCCCAATCGTGGCATCCAATGGTCCAGGATCTGCGCTGACGCCAGGATATGGTGGGCGTGTCCGATCAACAGCCGACGCGGCACGAACCCGATGTATCGGGAGTCATCACTGTTGTCGCGGTTGTCGCCCAGCATGAAGTAACTGTCGGCGGGCACCACCACCGGGCCGAAGTTTCGTAACGCCCGTACTGTCGGCATGAACTGAATCGTGCGCTGGCTGTTGTTCGCAAGCTCGGTCAGTTTGATCCCTGGGACGGTCTGGCCAGGTGCGATAGGCTCGCTGATGTCTTGGCCATGACTGTAGGTGGCCGGTGTGCCGTTGACCCACAGCACCTCATCGCGCATTTCCAGGGTGTCGCCGGGGATGCCGACGATGCGTTTGATCAAACGGATGCCGTCCTTGGGTGAGGAGAACGTGACTACATCGCCGCGCTGGGGGTTATCCAGTTTGGCCAGGGATATGTCCGTCAGGGGCAACTTGAGGTCGTATGCCACGCGGTTGACCAGTACCACGTCGCCCTCTAGCAACGTCGGGCGCATGGAGCCGGACGGGATGGGGTTCCAGTCGGCCAGGGACGTGCGGAAAACGCCGAAGCACAGCCAGAAGATGATTGCGTAACGGTAGCGGATTAACCAACGGCGCATAGATCCTCGCACTGCAAAAAAAAGGGGTGTCGGCCTGCGCCAGGCAACCCATGGTTATTTTGGGTAATGGTCGCTTATTGCATCGGAAGATTAAATTAACATTAGCGTTACCGGCCAATCACAGCCGGTGTTTTCAAGCCCACAGAAAAGGAGTTTCACGCCCCATGGATATCAAATGCTCGGTCTTTATCGCAGCCAGCGTCGATGGCTTTATTGCCCGGCTTGACGGGGATATCGAGTGGCTTCATCGGCCGGAGTACGACGGGGCCGAATTGAGCGGTGTGACCTATGAAAACTTCATTGGCACGGTTGATGCCTTGGTGATGGGACGCAAGACCCTGGAGAAAGTGTTGTCCTTCCCGGAGTGGCCCTATGAGGGTATGCCGGTTATAGCGCTCTCTCGGCAATCGGTTGAGATACCTGCGGAGTTGAAGGGCAAGGTTGAGGTGGTGAGCCAGGATGTCACCAGCCTCGTGGCAGCGTTAGCCGAGCGCGGGATGAAACACCTGTATATCGATGGAGGCCAGACGATTCAGGCGTTTCTTGAGGCGGGGTTGATTGACGAGATGATCATCACGCGTATTCCGGTTGTGCTGGGTCAGGGGATTCCCTTGTTCAGCCAGTCGGGTGGCGAGCATGAGCTTCGGCATATCGGCACGTATGCGTCGGATAATGGGTTTGTTCAAAGCCTGTATGAGGTCAGTGGCAAGCGCTGATGCTCATTGAGCGAGTGGGTTGAATCGAGTACATATCCGTTTTTTTGGTCAGGGCAGATATGGGTTCCGCTCTTACAGCGGCTCACTTTTGAACAGCGCAAAAGTAAGCAAAACGCTCTTGCCCCACCACTCGGCACCTCGCCTAGGCTCGGTGTGCCCTCATCTCCGGTATTACTCCGCGGGCCGCCGCGACGGGGCGTCCCTGCCCCGTCGCGGCTAAACCGGCGTCCTGCCGGTTTACCCGCTCCGTAATACCTGCGTTCGGCCAGCGTAGTTTAACGGGGCGCCTAAGATCAAGATCAAAAGCAAGAGCACAGCGGCCTACCGGCCGGCTTGAGTGTGGTGGAGCAACAGCAACAGCAAGATCAGAAGCGGGCACGGTCCAAATGTGGGAGCGGGCTTGCTCGCGAAGGTCGTTAACGATGACGTTGGCATCCTGGATGAACGCGGCGTTCTCAGGTTTTTCGCGAGCAAGCTCGCTCCTACAGATGAGCAGCTTTGTTTTTGAACTCGAGCAGGCTTTGCCTGCACTTGAATGTGTCAACTATGTCTGCGCACAGGGGTCCGGTCAGCGACTCGTTGTAAGTTATGCACCAAAAAAAACGCCCCGAACCAATCGGGGCGTTTTCATTCAGCATTCACCCATCAAGCCTGATCAGCCAACCGCCACGTCGTCCCACCCTTCCCGTCTTCCAACACCACACCCATCGCGGTCAGTTGGTCACGGATACGGTCAGACTCCGCCCAGTCTTTGTTGGCTCGGGCAGTCAAACGTGCCTGAATCAGCGCATCAACTTCAGCGGCATCCACACGCCCTTCAGCGCCTGCCTGCAGGAAGTCATCGGCTTCCATCTGCAGTACGCCCAGCACGCTCGCCAGCTCTTTCAAACGTGCGGCAAGCCCCGCCGCTGCGTTGAGATCGCTCTCGCGCAGGCGGTTGATCTCACGCACCATTTCAAACAGCACCGCGCAGGCTTCCGGTGTGCCGAAGTCGTCGTTCATCACTTCGGTAAACCGCGCAACGAACGCTTCGCCGCCCGCAGGTGCCACGGAGGGCAGGCTTTTCAGCGCGTGGTAGAAACGCTCCAGGGCGCCTTTGGCGTCCTTGAGGTTGTCTTCCGAGTAGTTGATCGCGCTGCGGTAGTGGCTCGATACCAACAGGTAGCGCACCACTTCCGGGTGGTATTTCTCCAGCACGTCGCGAATGGTGAAGAAGTTGTTCAAGGACTTGGACATCTTCTCGCCATTGATGCGAATCATGCCGCAGTGCATCCAGGCGTTGGCGTAGGTCTTGCCGGTGGCCGCTTCGCTTTGGGCAATTTCGTTTTCGTGGTGCGGGAACTCGAGGTCGCTGCCGCCGCCATGAATGTCGAAGGTCTCGCCCAGGCAGCAGGTGGACATCACCGAGCATTCGATGTGCCAGCCCGGACGCCCGGCGCCCCAAGGTGACTCCCAGCTCGGCTCGCCGGGCTTGGTGCCTTTCCACAGGACGAAGTCCAGCGGGTCATGCTTGGCTTCGTCGACTTCGATCCGCGCACCAATGCGCAGGTCTTCGATTTTCTTGCGCGACAGCTTGCCGTAGCCCATGAACTTGGCGACGCGGTAGTACACGTCGCCGTTGCCCGGGGCGTAGGCGTAACCCTTGTCGATCAGGGTCTGGATCATCGCGTGCATGCCCGGGATATGGTCCGTGGCGCGCGGTTCCATGTCCGGTTTAAGGATGTTGAGGCGCGCCTCGTCCTCGTGCATCGCAGCAATCATGCGCTCGGTCAGCGCGTCGAACGACTCGCCGTTTTCGTTGGCGCGATTGATGATCTTGTCGTCGATGTCGGTGATGTTGCGCACATACGTCAGGTCATAACCGCTGAAACGCAACCAGCGGGTCACCAGGTCGAAGGCAACCATGCTGCGGCCGTGGCCGATGTGGCAGTAGTCGTACACGGTCATGCCGCACACGTACATGCGCACCTTGTTGCCATCCAGCGGCTTGAAGACTTCTTTGGTTTTGCTGAGTGTGTTGTAGATCGTTAGCACGATGAATCCCTTAGATCACTGGCCCCACGAATCACGCAAGGTCACGGTACGGTTGAATACCGGAGCACCGGGTTTCGAGTCCTTGATATCCGCGCAGAAGTAACCTTCGCGCTCGAACTGGAAACGGTCTTCCGGCTGTGCGTCGCCAAGCGATGGCTCGGCACGACAACCAGTGAGAACTTGCAGCGAGTCAGGGTTGATGTTGTCCAGGAAACTGGCGCTGTCTTCAGCCTTCTCGGGGTTAGGCGAGCGGAACAGGCGATCGTACAGGCGCACTTCACATTCGATGCTGGCCGCGGCCGGCACCCAGTGCACGACACCTTTGACCTTGCGGCCTTCCGGGTTCTTGCCCAGGGTTTGCGGGTCGTAGGAGCAACGCAGTTCGACGATGTTGCCATCGGCGTCCTTGATCGCTTCGTCGGCACGGATCACGTAGCTGCCGCGCAGGCGCACTTCGCCGTTCGGCTCCAGGCGCTTGTAGCCTTTTGGCGGCTCTTCCATGAAGTCATCACGGTCGATGTAGATTTCACGGGCGAACGGCAGCTTGCGCACGCCGAGTTCTTCTTTCTGCGGATGACGCGGCAGTTCGAGGTTTTCGACCTGGTCTTCCGGGTAGTTGGTGATCACGACTTTCAACGGACGCAGCACGCACATGGCGCGCGGTGCGTTCGCGTCGAGGTCCTGACGGATGCTGAATTCGAGCATGCCGAAATCCACCACGCCGTCGGAACGGTTGGTGCCGACCATGTCGCAGAAATTGCGGATCGACGCCGAAGTGTAGCCGCGACGGCGGAAGCCCGACAGCGTCGACATGCGCGGGTCGTCCCAGCCGAATACGTGCTTTTCATCAACCAGTTGCTTGAGCTTGCGCTTGCTGGTGATGGTGTAGTTCAGGTTCAGGCGGCTGAATTCGTACTGACGCGGGTGCGCCGGTACCGGCAGGCTGTCGAGGAACCATTCGTACAGCGGACGGTGGCTTTCGAACTCCAGGGTGCAGATGGAGTGGGTGATGCCTTCGATAGCGTCCGACTGACCGTGGGTGAAGTCGTAGTTCGGGTAGATGCACCACTTGTCACCGGTCTGGTGGTGGTGGGCGTGGCGGATGCGGTACATGATCGGGTCGCGCAGGTTCATGTTCGGCGAGGCCATGTCGATCTTGGCCCGCAGTACGCGCTCGCCGTCCTTGAATTCGCCGGCTTTCATGCGGGCGAACCAGTCCAGGTTCTCTTCTACCGAACGGTCGCGGAACGGGCTGTTCTTGCCCGGCTCGGTCAGGGTGCCACGGTATTCCTTGGCTTGTTCCGGGCTCAGGTCGTCGACGTAGGCCTTGCCGGCCTTGATCAACTCCACCGCCCAGTCGAACAGTTGGTCGAAGTACTTGGAGGCATAGCGCACTTCACCGGACCATTCGAAGCCCAGCCACTTGATGTCGCTTTCGATGGCGTCGATGTATTCCTGGTCTTCCTTGGCCGGGTTGGTGTCGTCGAAACGCAGGTGCGTGACGCCACCGAACTCCTGGGCCAGGCCGAAGTTCACACAGATCGACTTGGCGTGGCCGATGTGCAGGTAACCGTTGGGCTCAGGCGGGAAGCGGGTGACGATCTGCGTGTGCTTGCCCGAATCCAGGTCCGCCTGGATGATCGGGCGCAGGAAATTGACCGGGACGGCAGGTCCGGCCTTGGAATTCGAGGTAGGGTCGACAGTGGGCTTGCTCATAGGATCCTTGAACAGACGAAGTACTTGGCCGGGTGAGGCCGACAAACAAAGGGCTTATCATAGCCGATGCTGTCAAGGCCCTGACAGAGCGTGGCCAAAAACTGCTGCATTTATTGCACGGGCGGTAAAAAACCACCTCGAAATTCCCGCAGGTCACGCTAAACTGCGCGCCTTGGCTGCCGTTTTTGCCAAGCAGGTAAGGCGCAAAACGCCCAAACCCACGAATTCCTTGAAAGAGTAGTGAACATGACTCAAGTCAAACTGACCACCAACCACGGTGACATCGTCATCGAGCTGAACGCCGAGAAAGCGCCGATCACCGTCGCCAACTTCATCGAGTACGTTAAAGCCGGCCACTACGAAAACACTGTTTTCCACCGTGTCATCGGCAACTTCATGGTCCAGGGCGGCGGTTTCGAGCCTGGCATGAAAGAAAAGAAAGACAAGCGTCCTAGCATCCAGAACGAAGCGGACAACGGCCTTTCCAACGACAAGTACACCGTCGCCATGGCCCGTACCATGGAGCCGCATTCGGCCTCCGCGCAGTTCTTCATCAACGTTGCCGACAACGCCTTCCTGAACCACAGCGGCAAGAACGTGCAGGGTTGGGGTTACGCGGTATTCGGTAAAGTCACCGCCGGCACCGACGTTGTCGACAAGATCAAAGGTGTGCAAACCACCGGCAAGGCAGGTCACCAGGATGTACCGGTAGAAGACGTTATCGTCGAGAAAGCCGAGATCGTTGAGTGATATTGCTGATTTCAGATTTGCATCTGGAAGAGGAGCGCCCGGACATAACCCGGGCGTTTCTGGATTTACTGAACGGCCGCGCCCGTTCCGCCCAGGCGTTGTACATTCTGGGGGACTTCTTCGAAGCCTGGATTGGCGACGATGGGATGACGCCCTTCCAGCGCTCGATTTGCGAGGCTCTGCGCGAGCTGAGCGACAGCGGCACCCAGATTTTCATCATGCATGGCAATCGGGATTTCCTGATCGGCAAGGCGTTCTGCAAAGCCGCAGGCGCAACCTTGCTCAAGGACCCGAGTGTGGTGCAGCTCGCAGGCGAGCCCGTGCTATTGATGCACGGCGACAGCCTGTGTACCCGCGACCTTGGCTATATGAAGCTGCGGCGCATCCTGCGCAACCCCATCACCCTGTTCATCCTGCGCCACCTGCCTTTGCGCACGCGGCACAAGCTCGCGCGCAAGCTGCGCAGTGAAAGCAGCGCCCAGGTGCGGATGAAGGCCAACGATATTGTCGATGTGACGCCTGAGGAAGTGCCGAGGGTGATGCAGGCGTTTGGCGTGCGTACGTTGGTGCATGGCCACACCCACCGCCCGGCGATTCACAAGCTGCAGATTGGCGAGCAGGCGGCCAAGCGCATTGTGCTGGGGGATTGGGACAAGCAAGGGTGGGCGTTGCAGGTGGATGAGCAAGGGTTCCAACTGGCGGCGTTTGACTTCGTCAACCCACAGTTGGCACTGCCCGGCGCTTGACCCAGATCGTTCCCACGCTCTGCGTGGGAACGCATCCTGTGACGCTCTGCGTCACGACCTTCACAAGCGGACGCAGAGCGTCCAAAGCGGCATTCCTACGCGGAGCGTGGGAACGATCATAAGCAACATCAGTGGCCCGAAGCCTCCGGCCCGGCCTTCGCCGCAAACGGCGGTTTCGCCAGCCACACAATCACGATCAACGCCATGAACATCCACCCCAGCAACGTGAAGTAATCCACGGTGGACATCATGTACGCCTGGCTCGTCAGTATCTGATCAAGCTGCGCATACGCCTTGTGCCCTGCCCCACCGAGCGCCTGCAAGGCGTCCCGGGTGGCCGAGTCGTAGGTGGTCATGTTTTCGCTCATGTAGGCATGGTGCTGGTCCGCCCGGCGAATCCAGATCCAGGTGGTCAACGAGGCTGCAAAGCTGCCGCCCAGGGTCCGCAGGAAGGTCGCCAAGCCTGCGCCGTCGGCGATTTGCGCCGGGGGCAGGTCGGACATCAGGATGCTCAAGGTCGGCATGAAGAACAACGCCACGCCGATACCCATGAACAGCTGCACCAGGGCGATGTGCGTGAAGTCGACTTCATTGGTGAAGCCAGCCCGCATGAAGCAACTCAAGCCAATCGCCAGGAACGCCAGGCCAGCCAGCAAGCGCAGGTCGAACTTGTGCGCATACTTGCCCACAAACGGCGACATCAATACCGGCAGAATCCCGATCGGCGCCACCGCCAGGCCCGCCCAGGTGGCGGTGTAGCCCATCTGGGTTTGCAACCATTGCGGCAGGATCAGGTTGATCCCGAAGAAGCCGGCATACCCCAACACCAACACAATCGTGCCAATGCGGAAGTTGCGGTAGGCAAACAGCCGCAGGTTGACCACCGGGTGCTCGTCGGTCATTTCCCAGATCACGAACACCGCCAGGGCAATCGCCGAGATTACCGCGCCAATGATGATGAAGTTCGACTCGAACCAGTCCAGGTCGTTGCCCTTGTCGAGGATGATCTGCAGGGCGCCGACGCCGACGATCAGGCTGAGCAAACCGACGTAGTCCATCGGCTGGTAGCTGGTGACCACCGGGCGTTTCTTCAGCTGCGAACGCACCACCATCACCGCAAAGATGCCGATGGGTACGTTGATAAAGAAGATCCACGGCCAGCTGTAGCTGTCGGTAATCCAGCCGCCGAGGATCGGCCCGGCAATCGGCGCCACCACCGTGACCATCGCCAGCAACGCCAGGGCCATGCCTCGCCTTGCGGGGGGATAGACCGCGATGAGTAGCGTCTGGGTCATCGGGTACAGCGGGCCGGCGACCAGGCCTTGCAGCACCCGGAAGCCGATCAGCTCGGGCATCGAGGTGGAGATGCCGCAGAGAAACGAGGCCAGAACAAACAGGATGGTGGCCCACAGAAACAGCTTCACCTCGCCGAAGCGACGGCTCAACCAGCCGGTCAGCGGCAGCGCGATGGCGTTGCTCACCGCAAACGAGGTGATTACCCAGGTGCCCTGCTCCGAACTCACACCGAGGTTGCCGGAAATCGTCGGCAACGCCACGTTGGCGATGGTGGTGTCGAGCACCTGCATAAAGGTCGCCAGGGACAGGCCGATGGTGGCCATCAGCAAGCTGGGCGGCGTGAAGGAGGCGTTAGCGTTACTCATCGCGAATCCTGTGCAACATGATTGGCGCTACGGCCGCCGGGGCCGTAGCTGATGGATTGGCGAATCAGCGCTGGGCAGCCTTGGGAGCGGCAACGCTGTTGTCATGGATCAGTTGGGTGATCATGGCGTCGGCTTCGGCCAACTGGCGGTCGTACACGTTGGTGGTGAACGAGGCCTTTTGCGGCGCCTGCTGGGCCAATACCGGGCCGCTCTGGTCGTGCAGGTCGACGTTGACCACGGTGGACAGGCCCACGCGCAGCGGGTGCTTGGCCAGCTCATCGGCGTTCACATGGATACGCACCGGTACCCGTTGCACGATCTTGATCCAGTTACCGGTAGCGTTCTGCGCCGGCAGCAAGGCAAACGCACTGCCGGTGCCCGCGCCGAGGCTGTCGACGGTGCCGCTGAATTTCACGTCGCTGCCGTAGATGTCAGATTCGATATCCACCGGCTGGCCGATACGCATATCCCGCAGTTGGGTTTCCTTGAAGTTGGCGTCGATCCACAGTTGATCCAGCGGGATCACGGCCATCAGCGCAGTGCCCGGCTGAACCCGCTGGCCCAGTTGCACGGTACGTTTGGCCACATAGCCGGTCACCGGTGCAATCAGAGTGCTGCGGGCGTTGGTCAGATAGGCCTGGCGCAACTGCGCGGCGGCGGCTTGCACGTCCGGGTGGGACGAAATCACGGTGTCGTCCACCAGCGCGCTGGTGGTCTTGAACTGCTGCTCAACGTTGGCCAGGGCGTTTTGTGCCGAGGTCAGGTCATCACGAGCGTGGGACAGTTCCTCTTGGGAAATCGCCCCGCCGGCCGCCAGGTTTTTCCGACGGGCGAAGTTGTCCTGGGCCTTTTGCACGTTGGCTTTCTGCGCCAGCACCTGGGCTTTCATGCCATCGACGTTGCTGTACAAGCCACGCACCTGGCGCACGGTGCGGGCCAGGTTGGCCTGGGCACTTTGCAGGCCGACGGCGGCGTCGTTGGGGTCGAAGTTGATCAGCACCTGGCCTTCATGAACCAGGTCGCCATCGTCGGCACCGATGCTCACCACGGTGCCGGTCACCAGCGGGGTGATTTCCACCACGTTGCCGTTGACGTAGGCGTCGTCGGTGCTTTCGCTGAAGCGGCCATACAGTTCGTACCAACCCCACACGCCCACGGCGCCGAGGATGACGATCAGCGCCAGGACAAACAGCATGATTTTGCGTTTGCGCGGGTTGCTGGTGGACGGTTGTTCAGGCTTTTTTGTTTCAGGAGCGTTGTTGCTGGTTTCGGCAGTGGCCATGACAAGTACCTTGAATTATTCAGTGCGCGTGGCTGGGGTGGTCGAGGCCACGTTATCGGCGTGAAAACCGCCGCCCAGGGCCTGCATCAATTGAATCGAAAGATCGATTTGCTCGGCATTCAGGGTGGCCAACTGACGTTGGGCCTGGAGTAATTGCTGTTCGATGCTGAGCACGTCCAGGTAATTACCGATACCTGAGCTGTACCGCTGGACGCCGGTGTCGTAGGACTGCTGGGCAATGTCAGCGGCGTGTTGCTGGGCCTGGATCTGCCGGCCGGTCTCGCGCAATTGCACGAGGGTGTTGCCGATATCGCCCAAGGCTTGCACCAGGGTTTTGTTGTACTGGGCAACGGCCAGGTCGTAGTCGGCATCGCGGGCATCGAGGTCGGCACGCAGGCGGCCACCGTCGAAGATCGGCAGCGAGATGGTCGGCGCAATGCTGAAGAAACGGCTGGCCGAACCAAACATCGCATCCCCCAGCAACGACTCGGCCCCGGCGCTCGCGCTCAGGTTGAGGTTGGGGTAGAAACGGGTCTTGCTGGCCGCGATATCTTTGCTCGCCGCTTCAACACGCCAGCGTGCGGCGATCAGGTCCGGACGACGGCCCACCAGCTCGGCAGGCAGCACCGAAGGCACGGCAACGGCGCTGGGCTTGAGCACGTTGGGGCGTACCAGTTCGCCACCACGGTCGGGGCCTTTGCCGAGCAACACGGCGAGGGCGATCTTGGCGCTCTGCAGTTGTTTTTCCGCATCGATCAGTTGCGACTGGGAGCTGGCTTCCAGGCTCTCGGTTTGCTGGTACTGGTACTGGCTGTCGATCCCGGAGTTCAGGCGACGCTGGCCCAAGTCGAGCATTTGCCGGGTGCGCTTGAGGTCATCGTTGGCCAGGTCGCGCACGATATGGGCCTGGCCCAGGTCGCTGTAGGCCTTGGCGACGTTGGCCGCCAGGGTCAGGCGCGCGGCCTGTTGATCGACTTCGGCGGCGCGGGCCTGGCCCAGCGCGGCTTCCCAGGCGGCGCGCTGGCCACCCCACAGGTCGAAGTTGTAATTGAAGCTGGCACCGATGTTGCGCACGGTGGCGTAGGCATCGCCCTCGCCCCGCGGGTCCTGGTCCTTGGCCAGGCGCGAACGGCTGACACCGGCGCTGGCATCCAGGGTCGGCATGCGCGCCGCATTGGCGGCATAAGCCGCAGCTTCGGCCTGGTGGGCGCGGGCGCTGGCCACTTGCATGTCGGGGCTGTTTTGCAGGGCTTCCTGGATCAGGCCATCGAGCTGTGGGTCGCCAAGGCCTTTCCACCAATCGGCGGTGGGCCAGGCGGCGGCGGACAGGGTCACGCCACTGAGAGACTTGCCGGTTTGCAGGTTATTGGCTTCGAGGCGTTTGCCTTCTGTGTTCAAGCCGCTGAAATTGGCACAACCGGCCATAGTCATGGCCACCAGCACAAGGCTGAGGCCGGCACGCAAGGAGCGATTGTTCATGCACCACCTACCCGCTGAATGGTGATGGGGTCACCCGCAGCTATAAGAATTTTCTTCAAGATTTTTTCCAGGGTTTGCAGTTCACCCGGTTCCAGCGCACCTGCCAGTTGGTTCAAGGCCTGGGCGCCGATGTGCGGCAACATGTCCGCCACGCGTTGGCCTTCCGCGGTCAGCACCAACTGCACCTGGCGCCGGTCCTGTTCGGAGCGCTTGCGCGCCAGCAGGTCCTTTTGTTCCAGGCGGTCGAGCATGCGGGTCATGGAGCCGCTGTCCAGGGACAGGTTGCGGCACAGTTCGGCCGGGGTGTCGACGCCGTACTGGGCCATGATGATCAACACCTTGAACTGCGCGGCCGTGATGCCGTGGGGTTCCATATGGGTGTCGATGATCTTGTCTTTGAGCAGCGCAGCCCGGCCCAGCAGCAAGCCGAGGTGGCAGTTGTGAAAGTTTTCGGGGGTGAAGTGCTTCATCGTGACCAGCCTATTAACTGCCTAAGCAGTGAATGTGTGACACGATGTTACTGCCTAGGCAGCGAATGTCAAACGAATAGTTAGGTTGCTTGGTAATTAGCGGATAAAAGGTGGGAGCCGGGCTCCCACCATTAACGTGTACGGATCAGAAATCGCGCTTGTAGAAAATATCCAGGGAGCTGGCGACGCCGCTGGCCACTTCCAGGTACACCTTCTTGCTCAGCAGGTAGCGCAAGGCAATGGTGTTGGCCGGTTCGAAAACCCCGACGCCATAACGCAGGCTGAGCTTCTCGGAGATCTTGCCGCTGGCGACCACGGCGGTGTTGTTGCCACTGCCCTGGGTGTCCAGTTCAAAATCCTGGATGCCCAGGTTCTTGGCAATGTCCGATGTCACTCCGGCACTGCCCATCAACCCCAGCCCCAGCGCTGCCTGGGCCAGCATGTTGTTGTCTTCGCCCGTGGTGCTCAGCGGTCGACCCAGTACCAGGTAAGACAACGCCTGCTCCTGGCTCATCGCCGGTTCCGAGAAGATCTGCGTGGTGGGCTGCTCGGCGCTGCCGCTCAGGCGAATCCCGGCGGTTACGTCATCCGTCTGGCGGATGGCTTCGATGTCGAGGTAGGGCTGGTCAATCGGTCCGGCGAACAGCAGCCGCGCACGGCGCACCGTGAGCCGCTGGCCGTAGGCACGGTAGCGGCCGTCGTTGAGCCACAGTTCGCCACGGGTGTCCATGTTGTCGCCGATGTGTACGTGGCCTTGCAGGTTGGCGGTGAGGCCAAACCCGGCAAAGCTCAGTTTGTCCTTGCCCACCTCGACGTCGATGTCCATCGCCATGGCCATCGGCGGCTTGCCCTCCTCGGTCTGGCTGCCGACGATCACCGTGTCATCCGAGACCTTGACCGTCGATGGCGGCAGTTCGCGCACAGTGATCTCGCCCTTGGGAATCTGCACCTTGCCGGAGATCGCCAGCTTGTCGTTCTTCATGCTGATTTTCAGGTCGGGTGCCACTTCCAGGTCGGCGTACGGCTCCACGGTGACCGGCAGTTGCGTGCCTTGCAGGGCGATGTCCACCGCCAGGGCCTGGCCCCAATCGATCTGGCCCTTGATGGTGCCCTGCCCGGCCTTGCCACTGCGCCAGCCGCCATTGAGCTGCACGCTTTCGCCGGCAATCAATGCCTGGATATTCAGGCCTTCGAAGCTGGTGGGCAGTTCCGGGCCGGAGATTTCGCCGCCGACCAGGTTGACGCTGCCATTGACCTGGGGCGACAGCAGGCTGCCGCCGATTCGCCCGCTACCGTTGAGCTTGCCATTGAGTTTCTCGACCATGGGTACAAAGGGCCGGGCGACGGCGAGGTCGAGGCCGGTCAGGGTGAAATTGCCGGTGACCGGTTTGTTCTTCGGCAGCGGATTGATCTGCGCCTGCAACAGCAACTCGCCGAGCTTGCCGCCACGGAAGTTGAGCTGGGTGTCGATGCGCGTGGGGTTGAGGGTGGTTTCCAGCTTCAGCGTGTCGTACGGAAAGTCCAGCCACTGGTCCTTGTCCTTGACCCGCAGGGTGCCGCCGCTGGCATCCACCGAGACCACGCCTTTAGGGCCGCTGGCCGGCAGGTCAAGCTGCACGTCGGCATTGAGCTTGCCCTGCCAGGCGAAATCCTTGGGCAACCACTGGGCCAGGCTGTCGATGGGGAACTGCTTGAGGTGGTAACGCAGCTTCGGCTCGGGCATCAGGCGCTGGTCTTCGCCGCACAGGCTCGCCGGGCCGGAGACCCAGCAATGGGCTGCAAAGGTCAGTCTGCCGTCGGCCAGGCGCTCGATTTTCGCCGGGGCTTGCAGCTTCCAGTCCTGGCCACCGGCTTGCACATCACCGCTGGCCAGGCGCCCGCGCCAGTTGCCTTTGTCGAGATTGCCGTCCAGGGCCAGGGCCAGCTTGAGTAGCGGGCCGGCCAGGTCGAGCTGGACTTTCTGGCTTTTGATATCGCCCTGGGCGCTGGCGGTCAAGGTGCCGAGCTGGGTTTCACCGGCCTGGATACCACTGCCCTTCAAGTCGATTTTGGCGCGCTGGGCGTTATCAAGGTTCGCGTCCAGGGTCAGGTTTTGCAGGCGGTTGTCCTCAAACGCCAGTTGTTGACCCACCAGGTTCAGCTTGCCTTGGGGCGCCTGCAGAGTGCCCGCGACGTCGAGGCGGCCGTTCATCTGCCCGCGCAGTTGCGGCCAGAGTTGGGCGAGGCGCGTCAGTTTGATGTCGATCTGCCCAGCCAGCCGTTGCTGCAGGCTGCCGCTGCCGTAGACGCGGTTGTCGCCGAGGCGGATGTCGAGGGCGCCGAGGGTCCACTGCTCGCCTGCGCCTTCGGCCTTGGCCTGGAGCACCGCGGGTTGGCCGCGCAAACGGCCCTTGAGGTCGAGGTCTGCACTGAGCTTGAGTTGCTCGTTCTTCATTTCACCCTTGCTGCGCAGCGGGCCGGCCAGAGTACCCGGCAGTTCCGCGACCCAGTACGCCGGGTTGATGGCCGACAGGTCCAGCGCCGTGTCCCAGGCGATGCCATCGGCAAACTGCAGGTTCAGGTGGCCTTCGGCCTTGCCCTGGCCGGCGGCGAGTTTCAACTCGGGGAGGAACACTTGCTTGAGGTCGCCGCTGAACGGGCTGGCCAGGCTGAACTTGCCCGCAGGGCCGTCGAGGTCGGCCTTGAAGTTGCCCAGGTAGTTACCGTCCTTGTAGGAGACTTCGCCATTGAAGGTACGCAAGGCGACTTGGGGTTCGTCGATCACCGGGTACAGGCGATGCCACGGGAAATCCAGCCAGTCGATTTTCGCGTCGGCGCTGAACCCTTGCTGCCAGTCCAGATTGGCACTGAGCTTGAGGTTTTGCTTGTCGCCGGCATTCAGGTCCAGCCCGGCGATCTGCGCGCCCTTGGCGTCGACCTTGCCTTGCAGCAGCAGGTCCACTGGGCCTTTTTCCGCTGGCAGGACGGCTTTGCCGAGCAGCTGGTAACCGTTGCTCAGGTCGCCCTTGGCCGTCAGGTCCAACTGATTGAGTTGCAGGGTATCGGGCAAATCGGCGCTGGGTTTAAAGCCGTCGGCGGTGATGTGCAGTTGCGCCGGCAGGTTTTCCACCAGGGGTTGCAACTCGCCGCTGAGCTTGGCGGGCAGGTAGCCGCTGCTGTCGGCATCGAGCTTGAGGGTCTTGAGCAAATCACCATCGACCTTGAGCGCCAGCGTCCAGGGCGCACCGCCCGGAGCGTAAGGCAGGCTCAGGTTACCGCTGGCGGCCAACGGCCAGTTGCCGGTGGGTTGCAGCAGGCCGGACAGGTCGAGTACCAGGCCGTCCCGTTGCAGGTGCACCGAGTCGATCTGCATCCCGGCGGCGGTCCAGTGCGCCGCCAGTTGCAGGCCCCGGAGTTCTTCGCTGCCATTGAACAGCAGGCTGCCGACACGAATGTCGCCCAACTGAAGGGCGACCGGCAGTTTCAAGTCCGGCAGGGTAATCGGCCCGCTGCTTTCTTCGGTGCTGGGTGGAAATTGCAGGCTCACCTGCTCTACATCCAGTTGGTTGATGCACAAGGTCATGCGCATCAAACAGGCCGGCGACCAGTCGAACTTAGGCGCCTGCAGCTCCACGCGGCTGCTGTCTTGCTGCCACAACAGATGGTCGGCACTCCACTGGCCGCCCAGGCGACCCTGGAAATTCTCCACGGTCAAACCCGGCACCTGGCCCAGCACCCAACGGCTGCCGACTTGGGTACCCAGCACCGTCCACAGTGCAAGCACTATCACCGCGAAGACCGCCAGAATGGCCAGCCCCGCTATTTTCAAACCACGCATCACAGCTCAGGCCCCATGGAAAAGTGCAAACGAATGCCGCCCGGATCTTCAAGGGCATGGGCCAGGTCGAGACGGATCGGGCCAACCGGCGACACCCAGCGCACGCCCACACCCACACCGGTTTTCAGGCTCGGCATTTCCAGGGTGTTGAACGAGTTGCCTTGGTCGATAAAGGTCGCGATCCGCCATTTTTCGGCGATGGAATATTGGTACTCGGCGCTCAGGGCCACCATGTAGCGGCCGCCGATGCGGTCGCCGCGATCGTTTTCCGGCGATAGGGTCTGGTACTCGTAACCCCGTACGCTCTGGTCGCCACCGGCAAAAAAGCGCAACGACGGCGGCACGGACTTGTAGCCGTTGGTGGCGCTGCCGCCAAACTGCGCCCGAGCCAGGAAACGATGGTTATCCCACAGGGTGGTCAGGCCCTTGATCGTCGCCGTGCCGTAAAGCAGGTTGGTGTCGGAGCCCAGGCCTTCCTTGGCGACCTTGGCGTCGAATAGCAGGCGATAGCCGTTGTGCGGGTCGATGCGGTTGTCGCTGCGCAAGTAGGAATAACTGATACCGGGCATCAGCAGCGTACTCAGGCCCGAGTCGTTGCCGAGGCGATATTCTTCACGCTGCCATTTGAGCGAGATCACCCGCGTCCAGCCGCTGGGCAACTTGCTGTGCCACTCGGGGCCGAGGGTCAGCAATTTACTCAGGGTGTCGGTGTTGGCGATTTCTTCATTCTGGTAGCCGCCGGCGAAACGCAGTTTGTCGGTGAGTGGCGGGTCCATGGGAATGTCGTACCACAGCCCGACGTTCTGCCGCGGCGCCGACAGCTCGGCTTCCCAGCCATAACTGTGGCCCTGGGGGTTGACCCAGTGGCGCGTCCAGTTGGCCTTGCCCCGCGGCCCGACGTCGGTCGAGTAACCAAGGCCGAGGCCCATGGTGCGGGGCTTGCGGGTTTCCAGTTGCACGGCCACCGGGATCACGTCATTGGTCGAGGCGGCCGGGGCAGCGTCTACGCGCACGCCCTCGAAAAAGCCGCTGGATTGCAGGTTCTGGTTGAGTTCGGCGATCAGTTCGGAGTCGTAAGGCGCGCCGCTCTTGAACGGCACCATGCGTTGCAGCAGGTCTTCATCAAACGGCGTGTCGCCGGCAAAGCTGACCTTGCCCAAGGTGTAGCGTGGGCCACTGTCATAGATAAGTTCGATATCGGCCACACCCGCCTTGGGGTCGACCGAGAGTTTCTGGCTGGTAAAGCGCCCGCTGAAAAAGCCGAAGCGTGACGCCTGGTTCTGGATGACACGCTTGGCGTCTTCGTAGTTGCCGTGGTTGAGCACGGCGCCGGATTTGAGTTGGTCGCTGGCGGGCACGCGAAAGGCTTTGAGGTCGGCGGCCTGGCCATCGACCCGAATCGTCACATTGCGCAAATGCACCGGTTCGCCGGGATCGATGGTGAGGATCAGGCGCGGGTTCTTGCCGCCCTTCACATCGCTGGCGATCTGCGGTTGGTAGAAACCCAGCGACTGGGCGGCCTTGCGGGCCTGCTCCTCAGCGCCACGGCTGAAGCGCAGCAGGGCTTCTTCGTCACGATCGCCGACCCCGCCGATATAGCCTTCGATATTGGCTTTCAACGCGTCGTTTGAAGGCTTGATGCGCACATCCAATTCGCTTTGCGCCAAGGCGCCGCAGCTCGTGAACAGCAGAATCAAGCCGCTGGTAAATCTTCCTGGAAACTTCATAGGCCGGGATGCTACACGAGCTAGGGAGCGTCTTAGAACCCTGATTTGTCTGAATAATTCTGACCTAAAGGGTTGCAGCCTGTAACACTTGCGGATTTGCGTGAAAGAACACGTGTTCCAGAACCGGTCCTACAGCCACCTCGCCAATCTCTTCATAGCCCTGACGCTTATAAAACTCCAGATAGCGAGAATTCCCCGTGTCCAGCACCACGCCGGATGAATGCGGGTCTTCGGCGCACCAGTTGTGCACCGCTTCCAGCAATTGCTCACCGTAGTGTTTGCCCTGGAATTGCGGGTGAATCCCCAGCAACGGCAGCACATGCACCGAATCCGAGGGCAGGCACGCCAGCACCGCCTGATGGTATTCCAGGTAGCGCCGGGTGCCGCGCACACCGGTGCTCAGCCACATCCGTAACTGCCAGGCCCAGCTTTCGGTGATGCCCAGGCGGCGTGTCGGTGGCGCGATCAGGGCGATGCCGATCAGCCGGTCGTTGACCAACAGGCCAATGGCCGGCAGTTTCTGGAAGAAGTGTTGCTTGACCAGTTCACGCACCGTGGCGCGCACCCGCTGTTCGTAGCCGGGACGTTCAGCTTCGAAGATGTAGGCGAACGTCGGCTCATGGCGATAGGCCTGGTACAACAGCGAACGGGCTTCGCGGGAATAGCCGCTGTCGAGCATGTGGATCTGGGCGATGGCAGTCGAGGTGTCAGGCATAACAGTGAATCTCCCCTGGGCGCTGACTCAAAAGGTTGCGCTCTTGTTATTACGAACGTCTGCGGCACTGTTTCGTTCAGTGTAGCCACCGGGGGCCGCTTCGCAGCCCAACGCAGCCTCGTGCCTCGGCAGCGGCTACAAGGCTGGCCCCCGTCCGACTTGTCGGCTAGCATCGCCCTTTTGCCAGACTGGACCGCCGACCATGAAAATCGTGTCTTTCAATATCAACGGGCTGCGCGCCCGCCCTCATCAGCTGGCGGCACTGATCGAGAAACATCAGCCGGACGTGATCGGTTTGCAGGAAACCAAGGTCCACGACGACCAGTTCCCGCTGGCCGAGGTGCAGGCCCTGGGTTATCACGTTTATTACCACGGGCAGAAAGGCCACTACGGTGTCGCCCTGCTCTCGCGCCAGGAACCGCAGGCGCTGCATAAAGGCTTCGCCAGTGACGAAGAAGACGCCCAGCGCCGCTTTATCTGGGGCACCTTCGCCGATGCCAACGGCAACCCGATTACCATCATGAACGGCTATTTCCCACAGGGCGAAAGTCGCGACCACCCGACCAAATTCCCGGCCAAGCAGCGCTTCTATGAGGACCTGCAAACCTTGCTGGAGTCGCAGTTCAGCAATGACCAGGCCGTGGTCGTGATGGGCGATGTGAACATTTCCCCGGAAGACTGCGACATCGGTATCGGCGCCGACAATGCCAAGCGCTGGCTGAAGACCGGCAAATGCAGCTTCTTGCCGGAAGAGCGCGAATGGATGGCACGCCTGAAGAACTGGGGCCTGGTGGACAGCTTCCGCCACCTCAACCCGGACGTGGCGGATCGCTTCAGTTGGTTCGATTACCGCAGCCGTGGTTTTGAAGACGAGCCAAAACGCGGGCTGCGAATCGACGTGATCCTGGCTTCCCAAGGCTTGTTGCCCCGGGTGAAGGATGCCGGTGTGGATTACGACCTGCGCGGCATGGAAAAACCCTCCGATCATGCGCCGATCTGGCTGGAATTGAGCTGATTCAGCACAGAGGGTCGGGAAACCGGCCCTCGTCACATTTATGCAACCTGCCTGACTTAATCTCGCGGCACTCCCTTTGGTTTGAGAAGGTGCCGGCATGATGCTGCGCGTTCTATCCCTGCTGGCACTGCTCAGCGCATTTCCCCTCGCCGCTTTTTCCACCCCACTGCCCTTCCCCGAACATGGCCCGGCCTTGCGCATCCAGGGTTCCAACACTATCGGCGCGGCGCTTGGCCCGGCACTGGTCAAGGGACTGATGGAGCAACAGGGGTTGCAAGCGGTGCACAGCGAGCCATCTGAGCAGGCCAACGAACAGCACATCATCGGCAAGACTCGCCAGGGCCAGCGGGTGACGGTGGAAGTGGCCGCCCATGGTTCCAGCACCGGCTTTGGCGCACTGAAAAAAGCCAGCGCCGATCTTGCGGCGTCTTCCCGGCCGATCAAGGACAGTGAACTGGTGGACCTGGAATCCCTAGGCGACCTGAAGAGCCCGGATGCTGAACAAGTCATCGCCATTGATGGCCTGGCGATCATCCTCAACCCGCGCAACCCGTTGGGTAGGTTGAACACCGAGCAATTGGCGCAGATTTTCAGCGGCGAGGTTTCGACCTGGGAGCAAATTGGCGGCATCGGCGGCCAGATTCACCTGTACGCGCGGGATGATCAGTCCGGCACCTACGATACCTTCAAGGAGCTGGTGCTCAGCCGTCGCGGCAAAGCACTGGATGCCAGCGCCAAGCGGTTCGAGTCCAGCGAGGCGTTGTCGGATGCCGTCAGCCATGACCCGCAGGGTATCGGTTTTATTGGTTTGCCTTATGTGCGCCAGGCCAAGGCAGTGGCCATTGTCGATGGCGACTCACAGCCCATGCTGCCGTTGAACAGCCTGATTGCCACCGAGGATTACCCGCTGTCACGCCGGTTGTTTTTCTATTTGCCGCCGATTGAGCACAATCCCTGGGCCAAGGCCTTGGTGGACTTTGCGCAAAGCAGCAAGGGCCAGGCGATCGTGGCCGCCAATGGCTTTATCGCGCAGCAGGTGCAAGCCATGACCGTGGAACCGCGGGCGCCGATGCCCGAGGATTACCAGGCGATTGCCCGGCAGGCGCAGCGGCTGACCGTGAATTTCCGGTTTGAGGAAGGCAGCGCCAGCCTCGACAACAAGGCGCGCCAGGACTTGATGCGGCTGGTGGCTTATATAAAGCGCCACGGCAAGCTGGACAAGCAGGTGACGCTGGTGGGGTTTGGGGATGCCAAGAGTGATGCGCAACGGGCGGCGCTGTTGTCGAAATTGCGGGCGATGGCGGTGCGGCGGGAGTTGGTCAAGAGCGGCGTGGTGCTGAGGGACATACGCGGGTTTGGCGCGGAGATGCCGGTGGCGGCGAATACGGCGGATGAGGGAAGGATCAAGAATCGGCGGGTGGAGGTTTGGGTGTATTGAGGACTTAAAGATCTTTATTGCCCGGACTGGCCTCATCGCGGGCAAGCCCGGCTCCCACAGTTGACTGCATTCTCCTGTGGGAGCCGGCTTGCCTGCGATGAAGACACCTCGGTTTTACTGGCCGCTGCGCATCATTTCGCGGGGCACGTACTTGCCGATCTCGAACTTGCCGATCGCCGCGCGGTGCACTTCGTCCGGGCCGTCGGCCAGGCGCAGGGTGCGCTGCATGGCGTACATGTAGGCCAGCGGGAAGTCGTTGGAGACGCCAGCGCCACCGTGGATCTGGATGGCGCGGTCGATCACCTTCAACGCCACGTTCGGCGCCACCACCTTGATCTGAGCGATTTCGCTTTTCGCGACCTTGTTGCCAACGGTGTCCATCATGTAGGCGGCTTTCAATGTCAGCAGGCGCGCCATGTCGATTTCCATCCGCGAGTCGGCGATCTTGTCGATATTGCCACCCAGGCGAGCCAGCGGTTTGCCGAAAGCGGTACGGCTGACGGCGCGTTTGCACATCAACTCCAGCGCGCGCTCGGCCATGCCGACGGAGCGCATGCAGTGGTGGATACGGCCCGGACCAAGGCGTCCTTGCGCGATTTCAAAGCCCCGGCCTTCGCCCAGCAGGACGTTTTCGTACGGCACACGGACGTTTTCGAAGAGTACTTCGGCGTGGCCATGGGGCGCGTCGTCGTAGCCGAACACCGGCAGAGGGCGCACGATTTTCACACCCGGTGCATCTACTGGTACCAGAATCATCGAGTGCTGCTGGTGGCGCGGCGCATCCGGGTTGCTCAGGCCCATAAAGATCAGGATCTTGCAACGCGGGTCGCAGGCGCCGGAGGTCCACCATTTTTTACCGTTGATCACCCACTCGTCGCCGTCACGTACCGCACGGGCCGCCATGTTGGTGGCGTCGGAGGACGCCACGTCCGGCTCGGTCATGGCGAATGCCGAGCGGATCTCGCCGCGCAGCAACGGCTCCAGCCAGCGCTGTTTCTGTTCTTCGTTGGCGTAGCGCACCAGCACTTCCATGTTGCCGGTATCCGGCGCCGAGCAGTTGAACGGCTCCGGCCCCAGCAAGGAGCGGCCCATGATTTCCGCCAGGGGTGCATATTCCAGGTTGGTCAGGCCCGCGCCCAGTTCGGATTCCGGCAGGAACAGGTTCCACAGGCCTTCGGCTTTAGCCTTGGCTTTCAACTCCTCCATGATCGCGGTGGGCTGCCAGCGATCACCTTCGGCAACCTGGCGTTCGAATACAGGCTCGGCCGGGTAAACGTAGGCGTCCATGAATGCGGTGACGCGTTCACGCAGTTCCTGAACCTTGGGCGAATAGGCGAAATCCATGGGCAGCACCTTCTCAATGGAGGTTGTTGAGGTCATGAATCGATGCTAGAACAGCGTTGATAATTTACCTAGCCTATTCTCGGCGTGTATTAACATTCATCACCGATATATGATCGGCGTATGGACACCTAACAATAAGAGCGCAGCGAAATGAATTTGAGCAAGGTCGATCTCAACCTCTTCATCGTCTTTGACGCGATCTACACCGAAGCCAACCTGACCCGCGCCGGGCAGATTGTCGGGATTACCCAGCCGGCGGTGTCGAACGCTCTGGCCCGCCTGCGGGAGACCTTCAACGACCCGCTGTTCGTGCGTACCGCCCAGGGTATGGTGCCTACGCCCATGGCCCAGAACATCATTGGCCCGGTGCGTAATGCGCTGTCGTTGCTGCGGGTGTCCGTGCAGGAAAGCCGGATTTTCAACCCGCAACAGGCCGCCAAGACCTACCGCATCAGCATGACCGACCTCACCGAAGCGGTGATTCTGCCCGCACTGTTCCAGCGCCTGCGCCGCCTGGCGCCGACGGTGGTGATCGAGAGCTTCCTGTCCAAACGCCGGGAAACCACCAAGGAACTGGCCGCCGGTCGCCTGGACTTTGCGGTGGATGCGCCGCTCAACACCGACCCGCAAGTACGCCATGTGAAGCTGATGGAAGACCGCTACGTGTGTGCCATGCGCAAGGGGCATCCGATGGCGGGCAAGGACAAGCTCACCCTGGATGACTACCTGTCGCTGACCCACATTCATATCTCCAGCCGGCGCAACGGCCTGGGCCACGTTGACCTGGCATTGGGCAAGATGGGCCTGCAGCGCAAGATCGCTCTGCGTTCCCAACATTACTTGATGGCCTCGCAAGTGTTGCAGCAGACCGACATGGTGATGACCGTACCGGAGCGGTTTGCCCGGCGCCATGAACTGCACTGGTTCAACCTGCCGGTAAATGATGTGCCCATGGTGGAAACCCATCTGTACTGGCACGAAAGCACCGACCAGGACCCGGCCAACCGCTGGATGCGCGAGCAAATGATCGAGTTATGCCAGCAAGTGACGGCCCATGAGAAGAAGCTGGATAAACTGTAGGAGCGAGCTTGCTCGCGAAAAACCTGAGAGCGCCGCGTAAAAACCAGACAGCCCACGTTATCGTTAACGTTGCAGTGGCAATGCGCTTGACGTTAACGTCAACCAGCCATTAGCTTAACGCTCAAGACACTCCTTGAGCGCCCCCATGAGCACGACCTACAGCATCTCCGACCTCGCCCGCGAGCTCGACATCACCACCCGCGCCATTCGCTTCTATGAAGAACAAGGCCTGCTGTCCCCGGAACGCCGGGGCCAGGAGCGCATTTACTCGCCCCGGGACAAGGTCAGCCTGAAGTTGATCCTGCGGGGCAAGCGCATCGGTTTCTCCCTGGCCGAGTGCCGGGAGCTGATCGAACTCTACGACCCCACCAGCGGTAACCAGAAACAGCTGCACAGCATGCTGGCGAAAATCGCCGAGCGCCGCGAGCAGCTGGAACAACAGTTGCTGGACATCGAACAGATGAAGCTGGAGCTGGACACCGCCGAAGAGCGGTGCACCCAGGCGCTGGAACAGACCATTCAGGGCCAGGTTGGCCATTCATAAAAGGTAGCTGCCATGTCCCTTCCCTCTCATGTGCGCCTGGTGGAAGTCGGTCCGCGCGACGGCCTGCAGAATGAAGCGCAACCCATCAGCGTCGCCGACAAGGTGCAATTGGTGGACGCCCTGAGCGCCGCCGGCCTGGGTTACATCGAAGTCGGCAGCTTTGTGTCGCCCAAGTGGGTGCCGCAGATGGCCGGGTCGGCCGAGGTGTTTGCGCAGATCCAGCGCAAGGCCGGGGTGACCTATGGCGCACTGGCGCCGAACCTGCGGGGTTTTGAAGATGCACTGGCGGCGGGCGTGAAGGAAGTCGCGGTGTTTGCGGCGGCGTCCGAGGCGTTTTCCCAGCGCAATATCAACTGCTCCATCAGCGAAAGCCTGGAGCGCTTCGTGCCGATCATGGACGCGGCCAGGCAGCATGGCGTGAGCGTGCGGGGTTATGTGTCGTGTGTGTTGGGTTGCCCCTATGAAGGTCAGGTCGCACCGGAACACGTCGCGGTAGTCGCTCGCGAGCTGTTTGCCATGGGCTGCTATGAGGTGTCCCTGGGCGATACGATCGGCACGGGCACTGCAGGCGCCACGCGGCGGATGTTCGAGGTGGTCGGCGCGCAGGTGCCACGGGACAAGCTGGCCGGTCACTTCCATGACACCTATGGCCAGGCCATCGCCAATATCTACGCCAGTCTTGAGGAAGGTATCCAAGTGTTCGACAGCTCTATTTCGGGCCTCGGCGGCTGCCCCTATGCCAAGGGTGCCAGCGGTAACGTTGCCACGGAGGATGTGCTGTACCTGCTCAATGGCCTGGGCATCGAGACGGGTATCGACATGGACAAGCTGATTCTGGCGGGTCAGCAGATTTGTACGGTGCTCGGCCGCCCCACGGGTTCGCGTGTGGCGAAGGCTCGTAGCGCCGGTTGAGTAGCGCGCCTGTGACGATGTGTTACCTCGCGGCTACACATCGGGTAACACGGGAACATATCTTGTCGCATTTCCTGAAGGAAATTTCCCACTTAAAAATCAAACCATTGATTTTAAAGGACTTTATAAAGTTGGCACGGCTTCTGCTATCTCTATTGCATAACAAGAATAAAAAGCACCAAACCTAATAAAAATAAGACGTAACGACTCTGACATAACAAAAACAACACGGCAGAGACGCAGCTAACAGATTTTTTTGGAGAAGATGTGCTTTGCAGGGTACGGCAGATGCCGAAACCCGCAACCGGATAGAGAAGAACAAAACTACCTTCAGGTAGCTACCCACTGGTTGGATCGCGTGCGAAGAAGCAGATCAGCGCTCAAAAAAATACGTTTGCTCTTGACCCCGGATGGGGGTCGACAAAAACAGCGGTAAAGGGCCACGGTTGCCAAAAACAACAACAGACCGCCCCTCAATAATAAAAAAAGAGCACGCAACGACAAATTAAAGGGGACCTTCGGGTCCCCTTTGTGCTTTCTCGGGTAGGGTGATTTGTGTGTATATCCGTTGTTTGGGTGATGGCCTCCTATGGTTCCGCTCTTACAGCGGCTCACTTTTGAAAAGCGCAAAAGTAAGCAAAACGCTCTTGCCCCACCACTCGGCACCTCGCCCAGGCTCGGTGTGCCCGCACTCCGGCTTTGGACCGTGGGCCGCCGCGATGGGCCATCCTTGGCCCAGCGCGGCTAACCCGGCGTCCTGCCGGGTTACCCACGCTCCAAAACCTGCGTTCGGCCAGCGTGGTTTAACGGGGCGCCTAAGATCAAGATCAAAAGCAGATCAAGAGCACAGCGGCCTACAGGCCGGCTTGAGTGTGGTGAAGCAACAGCAGGAGCAACAGCGAAATCAAGAGCGGGCACAGTCCAAATGTGGGAGCGGGCTTGCTCGCGAAAGTCGTTAACGATGACGCGGGCATTCTGGATGAACGCGGCGGTCTCAGGTTTTTCGCGAGCAAGCTCGCTCCTACAGAGAAGGAAGCCGGCCGGGAGGCCGCTGTGCTTTTGCTTTTGATCTGACTGCCCCATTCAGCCCGAGGCCGAACGCAGGTATTGAGGAGCGGGTAAACCGGCAGGACGCCGGTTTAGCCGCGACGGGGCAGGGACGCCCCGTCGCGGCGGCCCGCGGAGCAATACCGGAGTGAGGGAACACCGAGCCTAAGCGAGGTGCCGACAGGCGGGGCAGAGCGTTTTGGTTACTTTTGCGCTTTTCAAAAGTGACCCGCTGTAAGAGCGGAACCATAGGAGGCCGTTACCCAAATAACGGATATACACCCAATCACCCCCCCTCCCCCAACTCCTCAATCATAATTTCCCGCATCCGAAACTTCTGAATCTTCCCCGTCACCGTCATCGGAAACTCATCCACAAACTTGAAATGCTTAGGCGTCTTGAAGTGCGCAATCCGACCCTTGCACCACGTCTGCAGCTCCAGCTCATTGGCCACATGCCCCGGATGAAACTTGACCCACGCCACAATCGCCTCACCATAGCGCTCATCCGGAATCCCGATCACCTGCACATCCGCCACCGCCGGGTGGGTGAAGAAAAACTCCTCCAACTCCCGCGGGTACACATTCTCGCCACCGCGAATAATCATGTCCTTGTTACGCCCGGCGATACACACATACCCATGTTCATCCATGGTCGCCAGGTCGCCGGTGTGCATCCAGCCCGCCTCGTCGATAGCCTCACGAGTGCTGTCAGGATTGTTCCAGTAACCCAGCATCACACTGTAGCCACGAGTACACAGCTCACCTATCTGGCCCCGAGCAACCGTGTTACCCGCCTCGTCGATGATCTTGCTTTCCAGCTGTGGCTGGGTACGACCGACGGTGGTCACCCGCCGCTCAAGGTCGTCATCCGGCCCGGTCTGCAACGACACCGGGCTGGTTTCAGTCATGCCATAGGCAATCTGCACCTCACTCAAGTGCATCTCGCTGATGACCCGGCGCATCACTTCGATCGGGCAGGTGGCGCCGGCCATGATCCCGGTGCGCAGGTGTGACAGGTCGAATTCAGCGCGGCGCGGGTGATCGAGCATGGCGATAAACATCGTGGGCACGCCGTAAAGCCCGGTGGCCTGTTCTTCGGCGACGGCGGTCAAGGTCAGCAGCGGGTCGAAACCGTCATTCGGGTAAATCATTGTGGTGCCGTGGGTGATACAGCCCAGGTTGCCCATCACCATGCCGAAGCAGTGGTACAGCGGCACCGGGATCACCAGGCGGTCTTGCGCGGTCAGGCCCAGGCTTTCGCCAACCATGTAGCCGTTATTGAGGATGTTGTGGTGACTGAGGGTGGCGCCCTTGGGGAAGCCGGTGGTGCCGGAGGTGTACTGGATGTTGACGGGTTGATCGAAGTGCAGGCTGGCCTGGCGGGTGTGCAGTTGTTCGGGTGGAATGCCTGCGCCGAGCGCCGCCAATTGCGACCAGGGCGTGAACCCCGGGGGCGGGCTGGGATCCAGGCTGATGATGCCGCGCAGGTCGGGCTTCAATTCCAGCAACATGCCGTGGTAATCGGAGGCCTTGAACGACCCCGCGCACACCAGCCACTGGCAACCGGATTGCTTGAGTACGTACTCCAGTTCACTGCTGCGATACGCCGGGTTGATGTTGACCAGAACCACGCCGAGCTTGGCGCTGGCAATCTGGCTGATGCACCACTCGGCGCAGTTGGGGGCCCAGATGCCCAGGCGGTCGCCGGTTTGCATCCCCATGGCCAGGAACGCACGTGCATGCAAATCAACCGTCTCTGCCAGTTGCCGCCAGGTATAGCGATGCGGTTGATGGCACACGACCAGGGCTTCGCCGTCGGGGTAGCGCGAAACCGTGTGATCGAAGGCTTGGCCGATAGTCATGGCCAGCAGGGCTTTGTCCTGAGAGCCACGGCTGTAGCTCTGATTCGATTGATCCATAACGACCCCTGTTGTCTTTTTTGTAGGTTGACGTAAACGTAAACTACGATTGACAGGCCTGCAACGCAAGTTTACGTTAACGTAAAGGTGATCGCCCTCCCCGGCGCATTGACCACACAAAAACAACGCTAGAAGGTGCCCGTCCATGAGTTACCCCTCCCTGAACTTCGCCCTCGGTGAAACCATCGACATGCTGCGCGACCAAGTGCAGTCCTTCGTGGCCAAGGAGCTGGCGCCGCGGGCTGCGCAGATCGACATCGATAACCTTTTCCCCGCCGACATGTGGCGCAAGTTCGGCGACATGGGCCTGCTGGGCATCACCGTGCCGGAAGAGTACGGCGGTGCCGGCCTGGGCTACCTGGCCCACGTGGTGGCCATGGAAGAGATCAGTCGGGGTTCGGCTTCGGTGGCGTTGTCCTACGGCGCGCACTCCAACCTCTGCGTCAACCAGATCAATCGCAACGGCACCCACGAACAAAAACTCAAGTACCTGCCCAAGCTGATCAGCGGCGAACACGTTGGCGCCCTGGCGATGAGCGAGCCGAACGCCGGTTCCGACGTGGTCTCCATGAAGCTGCGCGCCGATAAACGCGGCAGTGTGTATGTGCTCAACGGCAGCAAGACCTGGATCACCAACGGCCCCGACGCCAACACCTACGTGATCTACGCCAAGACCGACCTCGAAAAGGGCGCCCACGGTATCACTGCATTTATCGTCGAGCGCGACTCGAAAGGCTTCAGCCGCAGCAATAAGTTCGACAAGCTCGGCATGCGCGGCTCCAACACCTGCGAGCTGTTTTTCGATGACGTCGAAGTGCCGGAAGAAAACATCCTCGGCGCATTGAATGGCGGTGTAAAGGTGCTGATGAGCGGCCTCGATTACGAACGCGTGGTGCTCTCCGGGGGCCCGACCGGAATCATGCAGGCCTGCATGGATTTGATCGTGCCCTACATCCACGACCGCAAGCAGTTCGGCCAGAGCATCGGCGAGTTCCAGTTGATCCAGGGCAAGGTCGCCGACATGTATACCCAACTCAACGCCAGCCGCGCCTACCTGTACGCGGTGGCCCAGGCCTGCGAGCGCGGCGAGACCACGCGCAAGGATGCCGCCGGGGTGATCCTGTACAGCGCCGAACGCGCCACCCAGATGGCCCTCGACGCGATCCAGATTCTCGGCGGCAATGGCTATATCAATGAATTCCCGGCGGGCCGTCTGCTGCGTGACGCCAAGCTGTACGAAATCGGTGCCGGCACCAGTGAGATCCGGCGCATGTTGATCGGTCGCGAACTGTTTAACGAAACCCGCTGAACGGAGCGCGCACCATGGCTACCCTGCACACCCAGCTCAACCCGCGCTCGGCGGAATTCGCCGCCAACAGCGCGGTGATGCTCCAACAGGTCGACGCCCTGCATACCCTGCTCGCCCAAGTGCAGCAAGGCGGCGGCGCCAAGGCTCAGGAGCGGCATACGTCCCGAGGCAAACTGTTGCCCCGCGAGCGGATCAATCGCTTGCTCGATCCTGGCTCGCCGTTCCTTGAACTCAGCCAACTGGCCGCTTACCAGGTGTATGGCGAAGACGTGCCGGCGGCCGGGGTGATTGCCGGGATTGGTCGGGTGGAAGGCGTCGAGTGCATGATCGTCGCCAACGACGCCACCGTGAAAGGCGGCTCGTACTATCCACTGACGGTCAAAAAACACCTGCGCGCCCAGACCATCGCCGAGCAGAACCGCCTGCCGTGCATCTACCTGGTGGACTCCGGCGGCGCCAACCTGCCGCGTCAGGACGAAGTGTTCCCGGACCGCGAACACTTCGGGCGGATCTTCTTCAACCAGGCCAACATGAGCGCCCAGGGCATTCCGCAGATCGCCGTGGTGATGGGTTCCTGCACCGCCGGTGGCGCGTATGTCCCGGCGATGGCGGACGAAGCAATCATGGTTCGCCAGCAAGCCACGATCTTCCTCGCCGGCCCGCCGCTGGTGAAGGCGGCGACCGGTGAAGTGGTCAGCGCCGAAGACCTGGGCGGTGCCGATGTGCACTGCAAGATTTCCGGGGTCGCCGACCACTATGCCGACAGCGACGAACATGCGCTGGCCCTGGCCCGCCGCAGTGTGGCCAACCTCAACTGGCGCAAGCTGGGGCAATTGCAACAACGCACGCCGCTGGCACCGCTTTATAGCAGCGAGGAGCTGTACGGCGTGATCCCGGCTGACGCCAAGCAACCGTTCGATGTGCGCGAAGTGATCGCACGGTTGGTGGACGGCTCGGTGTTCGATGAGTTCAAGGCATTGTTCGGCACCACCCTGGTGTGCGGTTTTGCGCACCTGCACGGCTACCCGATTGCGATCCTGGCCAACAACGGCATCCTCTTCGCCGAGGCCGCGCAGAAAGGCGCGCACTTTATCGAGCTGGCCTGTCAACGCGGGATTCCGCTGCTGTTCCTGCAAAACATCACCGGCTTTATGGTCGGCCAGAAATACGAAGCCGGCGGCATCGCCAAGCACGGTGCCAAGCTGGTGACGGCCGTGGCGTGCGCCAAGGTGCCGAAATTCACCGTGATCATCGGCGGCAGCTTCGGCGCCGGTAACTACGGCATGTGCGGCCGCGCCTATGACCCGCGTTTCTTGTGGATGTGGCCCAACGCACGCATCGGCGTGATGGGGGCTGAACAGGCGGCCGGCGTTTTGGTGCAGGTCAAGCGTGAGCAGGCTGAGCGCGCAGGCCAGGGTTTCAGCAGCAACGAGGAAGCCGCGATCAAGCAGCCGATCCTCGACCAGTACGAAACCCAGGGCCACCCCTACTACTCCAGCGCACGGCTGTGGGACGACGGCGTCATCGACCCGTTGCAGACCCGCGACGTGCTGGCCCTGGCCTTGTCCGCCGCGCTGAACGCCCCCATCGAGCCGAGCCGCTTCGGCGTGTTCCGCATGTGACCTGTAGGAGCGAGCTTGCTCGCGATGGTCGTCAATGCTGACGCGGGCAGTCTGGATGAATACGGCGCCCTCAGGTTTTTCGCGAGCAAGCTCGCTCCTACAACATGCATCACATCATCATGGAGCTCCTTACATGAGCGATTTCAATACCCTCGAACTGGTCACCGACCCGCGTGGCTTTGCCACCTTGTGGCTCAGTCGTGAAGCCAAGAACAACGCGTTCAACGCCGAAATGATCCGCGAACTGATCATTGCCCTGGACCAGGTGCAAGGCGACCCGGCCCTGCGCTTCCTGGTACTGCGTGGGCGCGGCAAACACTTCAGCGCCGGTGCTGACCTGGCCTGGATGCAGCAGTCGGCCGAGCTGGATTATCACACCAACCTGGACGATGCCCGTGAGCTGGCAGAGCTGATGTACAACCTCGCCAAGCTCAAGATCCCGACGCTGGCAGTGGTTCAGGGTGCGGCCTACGGCGGAGCCTTGGGATTGATCAGTTGCTGCGACATGGCAATTGGTGCCGATGATGCGCAGTTCTGCCTCTCGGAAGTACGCATTGGCCTGGCGCCGGCGGTGATCAGCCCGTTCGTGGTGCAGGCAATCGGTGAGCGGGCTGCCCGCCGCTATGCCCTGACGGCGGATCGCTTTGGTGGCCAGCGGGCGCGGGAAATCGGTTTGCTGGCGGAAAGTTATCCGGCTGATGATTTGGACGTCCACGTCGAAGTGTGGATTACCAACCTGCTGCTCAACAGCCCGGCAGCCATGCGCGCCAGTAAGGATTTGTTGCGCGAAGTCGGCCACGGCGCGCTGACGCCAGCGTTGCGTCGCTATTGCGAAAACTCCATCGCCCGGATCCGCGTCAGCGCCGAAGGCCAGGAAGGCTTGCGCGCCTTTTTGCAAAAACGCGCGCCCAACTGGCAGCCTCAGGAGCCGCGTTCATGAAGACGCTTACCACTGTATTGGTGGCCAATCGCGGCGAAATCGCCTGCCGGGTGATGCGCACCGCCAAGGCCATGGGTTTGACCACCGTGGCCGTGCACAGCGCCACGGACCGCGACGCGCGGCATGCCCGCGAAGCGGATATCCGCGTTGACCTGGGCGGCAGCAAGGCCGCCGACAGTTACCTGCAAATCGACAAATTGATCGCCGCGGCCCAAGCCAGTGGCGCCCAGGCGATTCACCCGGGTTATGGGTTTCTTTCGGAGAACGCAGGGTTTGCCCGCGCGATTGAAGCGGCCGGGTTGATCTTCCTCGGCCCGCCCGCCTCGGCCATTGATGCCATGGGCAGCAAATCTGCGGCCAAGGCGCTGATGGAAACCGCCGGTGTGCCGTTGGTGCCCGGCTACCACGGTGACGCCCAGGACCTGGAGACCTTTCGCCAGGCGGCTGAGCGTATCGGTTACCCGGTGTTGCTCAAGGCCACGGCAGGCGGTGGCGGCAAGGGCATGAAAGTGGTCGAGGACGTCAGCCAACTGGCCGAAGCCCTGGCCTCGGCGCAGCGGGAAGCGCTGTCCTCGTTTGGCAACGCGCAGATGCTGGTAGAGAAGTATTTGCTCAAGCCGCGCCACGTGGAAATCCAGGTGTTTGCCGACCAGCACGGCCATTGCCTGTACCTGAATGAGCGTGATTGCTCGATCCAGCGTCGCCATCAAAAAGTCGTCGAAGAAGCCCCCGCGCCGGGCCTGAGTGCCGAGCAGCGCAAAGCCATGGGCGAAGCAGCGGTGCGTGCCGCCCAGGCCATCGGTTACGTGGGCGCGGGCACTGTAGAGTTTCTGCTGGACGCCCGGGGCGAGTTTTTCTTCATGGAGATGAACACCCGGCTGCAGGTGGAACACCCGGTAACCGAGGCAATCACCGGCCTGGACTTGGTGGCCTGGCAGATCCGTGTGGCTCAGGGCGAGCCACTGCCGATGACTCAGGAGCAAGTGCCGCTGCTGGGGCATGCGATTGAAGTACGTTTGTACGCCGAGGACCCGGCCAATGATTTCCTGCCAGCCACCGGGCACCTGGCGTTGTACCGCGAATCCACGCCAGGGCCGGGGTGCCGGGTGGACAGCGGTGTCGAGCAAGGCGACAACGTCTCACCGTTCTACGACCCGATGCTGGGCAAGCTGATTGCCTGGGGCGAAGACCGCGAGCAGGCGCGCCTGCGGTTGCTGGGGATGCTCGATGAGTTTGCCGTGGGTGGCCTGAAGACCAACCTGGGCTTTTTGCGGCGCATCATCGGCCATCCGGCGTTTGCGGCGGCTGAACTGGATACCGGGTTTATCCCGCGTTATCAGGATGAGCTGCTACCTGCACCAGGCGATCTGAGCGATGAGTTCTGGCAGGCAGCAGGCCAGGCGTTCATGCAGACCCAATCGAGCAGTGATTCCAGTTCGCCTTGGGCAGACATGAGCGGCTTTCGCGCCGGGTTGCCTGCCGAGGTTTCCCTGCATTTGAGCTGCAACGGCCAGGATCGCCTGGTGATGCTGCGTGCCTGCGTTAACCCGCCACAGTTGCGTGGCGAGCAGTTGCTGATCGACCAGCAAGGCGTACGCCGCTCCCATCTGGCGGTCCGCGAGGGCGGCCGTGTGTTTCTGCGTTGGGATGGCGAGGTGCATAGCGTCAGCCTGTTCGACCCGATTGCCGCGGTCGACGCCAGCCAGTCCCATCAGGGCGGCCTGACCGCGCCGATGAACGGCAGCATCGTGCGGGTGCTGGTGGAGGTCGGGCAAACGGTTGAAGCCGGTACGCAGTTGGTGGTGCTGGAAGCCATGAAGATGGAACACAGCATCCGCGCGCCCCATGCCGGCGTGGTCAAGGCGCTGTACTGCCAGGAAGGTGAAATGGTCGGTGAAGGCAGCGCCCTGGTGGAACTGGAAGCCGCGAGCTAAAACCTCGTGACCGCCTGCACCACCACGCCGATGATCCGGCATTCTTCGCTGAAGAGCATTTTCGGGTAGGTCGGGTTGAGCGGTACCAGGTAAAGCTGGCCGCTTTGCTTCACCAGTTTGCGCAAGGTGGCCTGGGGATTGAATGCCCATTGGGCCACCACCAATTTGCCGGGCTCGGCCTTGATGGCCGGGTCCACCAGAACCATCATGCCCTCGCGGATACTCAAGCCGCTGGGGGCAGCCATGGCATCACCGATCACCCGCATCCAGAACGCTTTGCCACGGGCGTGATAGTCGCTCATCTGGAAACGGGCAGCGTTGTAAGGCCGAGATTCTTCCTGCACTTGGTACGCTCCCTTTCCGTCGCTCAGCGGGTACCGGTAATTCGGGTTGTAGTGCGGCACTGGCTCCAATTCCTGCTCCACCGGTGCAAGCGCTTTTTCGCGAATCACCAGCGCCACCTCGAGATAATCGAGGCCCAGTTCCTGCATCACCCGGTTCATGTCGGCGAGGCTCGGCACCCGGCGCTTGTTCAGCCAGTGGCCGACTCCGCCCTGAGACATGCCCAGGCGCGACGCCAGCTGGTCCTGCGTGACCTTGCGGTCTTTCATGCTGGCCTTGACCAACGCTATCCACTTATCCATGGGGCCTGACAATACGTTGTGTAGTCACAACGACAATAAACAGTTTGTAGTAATCAATAAAACGCCATAAATACGATTAGTACTAATATCGGTTGCAGGCTTTCGACATCCACCCAGAGCACCGACCTTTATGACGACAACCCCGTATTCCCTGCCCGAAATCTGCGATGAAGACGAACTGCTGTTCATGCGCAGCAGCGGCGCCGCCCAGCGCGCACTGGACTATTACCTAAAAGAGGATGGCACGCCGCCCGCCGTTGACGACACCCTGTTCGCGGTCAAGCCAGGCATCAGCGACGAGGAAGCCCTGGTCCACGCCTCCGACCTGCTGCGCAGCGCGGCGGCTACCGCATACGAATCGGCAAACAGCGCCCACGGCAATAGCCGGGACCTGGCGTTTTCAGTGGTCTATTTGATTGATATGGCGAAGGTGATGGTGGAGCGGTCGCTGCGGGTTTCGGCGAGGGACACCGAACAGTCGGCCAGGATGTAACAGACGCGAAGGAAAAATATTTCTATCTGAGGGATAAAAACATTTGACTTGCAAATGATAATGATTATTATTGGACCTAGCTGATCGCGAGATCAGTCGATAGACCAAGAGACCTTAGGTCGGACTCTTGGAATATCTCCTCATCAGGCTAATCACGGTTTTTGACCCGGCTCTTTGGCCGGGTCTTTTTTTTGCCAGTTTTTCCTGGCGTGGCTTCAGGCTAATGAAGACTGTGTTGCTTGATGGCGCGCATGGTAGCAAAAGACCATCGCCAAAAGAAAGTCGATCGAGCGCTCTAGGCCGGTTCTTCCCAAAATAGCACTTGAGAATCAATCTCATAGATTCTAAGCTGCTGCGGCGTCAAGGACGACGCCCCCTCTATTCCCCGCAAAAATTGCATCCAGGCTTTACCCCGCTCCGGTGTAAAATGCCCGCCACAACACTCATATTCAGGCAACCAGACTATGACCGTGGCCTTGACCTCTATCAAGATCAGCACCGACTTCGACAGCGGCAATATCCAGGTGCTCGACGCCAGTGATGCCCACCAGTTGCTGCTGGCTATCAAGCCCGATACGCGCAGCCAGCACTTCCAGTGGTTCCACTTCAAGGCCGAAGGCATGCACGTGGGCCACACCCACACGTTCCGCCTGAGCAACGCGGGCCATTCTTCCTACAAGCACGCGTGGAGTGGCTACAACGCAGTAGCGTCCTACGACCATATCAACTGGTTTCGGGTGCCCACCCGCTTTGATGGCGAGACACTGCACATCACCCTCGAAACCCGTGAAAAACAAGCCTGGTTCGCCTACTTCGAACCCTACAGCCGCGAACGCCACGACTGGCTGATCGACCAGGCGCTGAACCGCGCCGGCACGCACTTGCTGGCCACCGGCAAAAGTGTCGAAGGCCGTGATATCCCACTGCTGCGCCGTGGCAAAGGCGAAGCCGGCAAGCGCAAGGTCTGGATCATCGCCCAGCAGCACCCCGGCGAACACATGGCCGAATGGTTTATGGAAGGCGTCATCGAACGCCTGCAACAGGACGGTGACACCGAGCTGAAAAAACTGCTGGCCGCCGCCGATCTTTACCTGGTGCCGAACATGAACCCCGATGGCGCGTTCCACGGTCATCTGCGCACCAACGCCATGGGCCAGGACCTCAACCGCGCCTGGCAGAGTGCGAGCCAGGAGATCAGCCCGGAAGTGCTGTTCGTGCAGCAGCAAATGGAAAAATACGGCGTCGACCTGTTCCTGGATATCCACGGCGACGAAGAAATCCCCTACGTGTTCACCGCCGGTTGTGAAGGCAACCCCGGCTACACACCGCGCATCGAGCAGTTGGAGAAACACTTGCGCAGCCACTTGAGCGGCCTCACCCGCGACTTCCAGACCGTGCACGGCTACACCCGCGACCTGCCGGGCGAAGCCAACATGACGTTGGCGTGCAACAGCGTCGGCGAGAAGTTCGATTGCCTGTCGCTGACCCTGGAAATGCCCTTCAAGGACAACGACGACGCGCCCAACCCCCTCACCGGCTGGTCGGGCAAACGTTCGATGCAATTGGGCAAGGATGTGCTGAGCAGCGTGGCGGATATCGTCGGCGTATTGCGCTAACCCTCCACTGTCCCCGACGACGGCGGCACCACGGCTGCCGTCGTCGGGCAAAGCTTCAGTCCTTGGTCCCGGTCATGCTTTGCAGCACGCCGTCACGCCGGATCAAACCGTGGAACAGCGCCGCCGCCAGGTGCAGCAGCACCGTCAGAAACAGCAAATAAGCCAGGTAACCGTGAGCCTTGCGCAACACCGCAAACAGCGGCGCATTCGCCCCCACCAGTGCCGGCAATTGCACCGAGTTGCTGAGCATCACCGGATCACCGGCCGCCGAAATCATCGCCCAGCCCAACAGCGGCAATACCAGCATCAACGCATACAGCACCACATGGGACGCCTTGGCCGCCAGCACTTGCCACAGCGGCAAGTCCGCCGGAAGCGGCGGCTGACGGGTGGAAAACCGCACCACCAAGCGCACGATCACCAGCGCCAGGATCGCAATCCCCAACGGTTTGTGCAGGTGGATCAGCCACTCGTGGCGTTCCGATACCGAGGCCACCATGCCCGCGCCGATAAACAGCATGGCGATGATCATCAACGCCATCAGCCAATGCAGCAGCCGCGCCAGTGGAGCGAAAAACCGGGGTTGGGCATTCATGGCTTCGACTCCTGAGGGGCGCTGTGCAACTGGCTGACTTCGCTGGTGCGACGCAGGTAGGAACTGGCGTACGCCGCCGAACGGGCAGCCAGCAGCGGGTCATTCGAGGCTTCGATACCGCTCGGCAGAACCAGTGGATCAAAGTTGATGTCGCGGCAATCGCCGTCCATTTGCGGCTGGCTGCTTTCCAGCACCAGGGTGCCGGCGTTCAATACTTTGTGCTCACCGGTCCAGGTCTTGCTGGCGTCATCCACCGGGTCTCCCGGGTTGGCCAGAGTGACGTTCAACTGCCAGCGCAGCGGCCCGGCCACCAGGCGCTGGGCCAGGTCTTTTTCGAGGAAATCGCTGCCGGCGGGCGCCGTGGCCCCCGCTGCATCCTGGCTTTGGGGCACGACGCCCCAGCGCACGGCCTGGCGTTGACCGCTGGCGTTTACCAGGTAGAACGCGTTGATCCCGTTATAGGTTTCGGTGGCGTAGCTGGCGGAAGGCTTGGCGGTCTTGACCCAGGCCAGGAACGGCGCGGTCTCGGGATGCGCCGCGAAGAACGCCGGCATACCTGCCGGGTTCGGCTTGCCAGTGGCCGGGTCAGGTGCGCCAGCTTTGAGCATCTCAAAGAAGGCCTCAGGCGTGCCCACCGGGAACACCGGCATGCTGTTCATCCCCGTGCGCCATTGCTGGCCGTTGGCCAAGCTGAATTGCAGGGCAAAACTGCGGATCGGCACGCTGCTGTCCGGCGCATACGGGTTACCGCTGGGCAGCGCAAAGCGCCCGATCACCGGGGTGCGCGCTTCGCTGAATACCTGGGCACTGGAGTACTGGCGCGCCTCGGGGCTGCTCTCGAAATAACCGGCCACGCACACGCCCTTGGCGTGGTTGCGACGGTAACCAGGGTGCAGGCCGTTGTTGGTTTCCAGGGCGTTGACCAAGGTTTTTGGGCGCAAGCGTTGTGGGTCGAGGCTGCCGTTAACGTAGGCAAACGCCCCGGCCACAACCGCAACCACCACGCCGATGCTGGCCAACCGAATTATCAGGCTTGCGGTGCTCAGCGGCGGACGGGGCGGTGATGAGTGATCTACCATGAAATAACTCCAGGGCCAGGGGCCTTGAGTGGGTGAAACATAAGGTCGGAACACTTGGGACGAACGCCAGCGCACTCTATTCCCTGGCCTGCTGTTTATTTTTATTGGCCTGGAATAACCTTCAACGCCGGACGTCTTCCTAGTCCCAGCGTAGTGACTAGCCAGAATCCCATGCACGAACTCGACGAACAGTTACGTGAACTCATCCCCAGGCTGCGGCGATTTGCCGTGTCCCTCACG
Organism: Pseudomonas sp. AN3A02; assembly: GCF_011765255.1. Lineage (NCBI taxonomy): Bacteria > Pseudomonadati > Pseudomonadota > Gammaproteobacteria > Pseudomonadales > Pseudomonadaceae > Pseudomonas > Pseudomonas sp. AN3A02. The sequence continues at coordinate 1,568,767 of NZ_JAARNI010000001.1, read as the reverse complement.
CGTAACAGCAGCAGTGCCGATGACCTGGTGCAGGCGAGCCTTGAACGCGCGATCATCAGTTGGGCCGACAAACGCCTCGAAGGCGACTTACGCGCCTGGCTGTTCTCGATCCTCTACCGGCAGTTTCTCGATGCCCATCGACGTTCCCGGCGGTACACGCGCATGCTGGAATTTTTCACCGGCCGCGATGATTCGCAGCCGTCGGTCGAGCGCACCGTCATCGCGCAATCGACCCTGCAAGCCTTCGATAAATTGAACACCGAGCAACGTGCCCTGCTGCTGTGGGTTTCGGTGGAAGGCTTGAGCTACAAAGAAGTCGCCGACATCCTTGAGGTGCCCCTGGGCACCGTGATGTCTCGCCTGTCCCGCGCACGCCAGGCCCTGCGCCAGCTCAGCGACGGCGAAATCACCAGCCCTGCCCTGCGGATACTCAAATGATCAGCTTGCCTCCCAGCGAACGCGATTTGCATGCCTACGTCGATCACCAGCTCCTGGACGCTGACCGCCGCCAGCTCGAAACCTGGCTGGCAGCCCACCCGGACGTCGCCGCCCAGGTGCACGCCTGGCAACAGGACGCGCAGCACCTGCGGGCGTCCTTGAGCGGCTTGCTGCAACAGCCGGCCAACCCTGAGCTGGACCCGGCCCTGATCCGTCAGCGAGTCAAACGCCAGTCACGCCGCCATCTCGCGACGGCCGCCATGCTGTTGATTGCCGTCAGTGTCGGCGGGCTCGGTGGCTGGCAGGCCCGCCAGGCCACCCTCCTCGAGAGCATGGCGCCCATGAGCGACGCGATGCAGGCCTACCGCCTGTTTGCCCAGGACGGCATCCTGCCGGCCGACTATCACGTGCAAGGCGGTGGCGACATGCAAGGCTGGCTCGACCGTTACTTCAACCAGGCCTACCGCCTGCCGGACCTGAGCCAGGCCGGGTTCAAGGCGGTCAGTGGGCGCCTGCTCAGCACCGAACAAGGCGCCGCAGCCATGGTGCTGTATGAAGACCCCCAAGGGCGACGCATCAGTTTCTATATCCGTCCGCCGGGCCCGGAAAACAAATTTCTGCCCCGTGGCAGCCGCAGTGCCGACGGGCTGCAGGCCGAATACTGGTCGGGCGCGGGCTACAACTATGCGATGGTCAGCCCGCAAGACCCGTCGACCACGCGGATGCTCAAGCAGACGATGCGCTTTTAGAAACCTACATCCAGTACCACGTTGTCGACGTAGACGCCCGCCGGCGGTGTGGCCTGGTTGGTATAGATCGCCGCGTTGTAATTGAACACCTGGCTGCCGGTGCCCAGGCCATTCCCGGGATTCACCTCAGCCGTGGAGCTGGCGCGCCGGGCGGTGCTCACGCTGCCCCAGCGGGTGGTCGTGGCGCTTTTGAAAATGTCGTAATTCAGGAAATTGCTGCCAGAAACCATCCGCCGCTGCCCACCCACACTCACCGGGTTCTGGCCGTCGCTGATGCCCACGGTGTAGGCGCTGCCCTTGGTGCAGGCAATCGTGGCCTGCCCGGTCACACTGGAAAAGCCACTGATCACCGGCGCGCTGCCGAAGCTGATGTTGGGCGCGGTGATCTGGCAGTCGTTGCTGACCGTCAGGGAAGATGTGCCCGAGCCGGAATCCCGGAAGACACACAGCGACCCAACCCCCAGCACCGAGCAATAGTTCCAGACCCAGGCGATGCTGAGTGTCTCCGTGTAGAGGCCGGCCGCCACGTTGCTGCCGGTGATCGAGCTCAGGTAAAGCGGCAAGGTCTTCGTGCCCGGCCCGGAAACCAGGCCAACGCTTTGGGCAATGCCCGTCGCGCCGAAATCGAATTGGGTGCCACGGTTGATCGGGTAACTGGTGCTGTTGTTGCCGTAAATCGTATAACCGATGACATCCCCGGTAGGGCCGACCATGCCGCTGGTGGCCGAGGTGATGGTTGCATAGAAGTGATCACTCGCTGCCAGCAGCGAAATCAACGTGGCCCCGCAGTTCAAGCCTGCGTTGGTGGTGGAACTGGTTTGGGGCGCGGTGCGCACCGTCATCGAACTGATCGAGCCAAAACTGGCCGGCGACGTAGCTCCCGGCGCCGAACACGCGGCCATACCCTGTGCCGAAAACCCCAGCCCCACAAGCCCCAGCAGTCCAACTATCCATTCCTTGCCCCTCACACTCACACTCCTTATTTCATTGGCAAACCAGCGGCCCGATCAGCGGCACCTGCTCCTCGTTGATATCCAGATCAAACGTTGCCTGGCAGGTACGGCCCTCACCCACAGTGACTTGCAAGGTGTTGTGGGCCGCCAGGTTCTCCAGGTACACCAGGCCCTCCCAACCCACCACCGCCCGCGCCCCGGTCTGCTCATGGCGCACCTGGCTGCCCAGGGGCAGGTCCTGATGCTGGGCATCCACCAGGGTGATACTGGCCGCGATCACCCGGCGCACCGGGAACTCCAGCAGGTAGCCGCTGCCGCGACGCACCGCCACGCGTTGCTCGACATTCGGGGTCTGCACGTTGACCGGTAGGTTCAGCGGGTCGATTTCATACTTACCGCGGTAATAAGCGCTGCTCCACGGCACCAGCAGATGCCCGTTATGATCGGTTTCACCCACCAACTGGTTTTCATAGAGCACCGGCACCCCGGCATAGCCGTCGGTGCTCACCACCACAAACGCGTCATTGACCCGGTTGGCCGCGAACACTTGCTTGTCCATCCACACCAGCGAGCCGCTGGCATCCGCCCAACGGGTCTCGGCGTCGCTGCTGCCATACACGCCTGCCTGCAATTGCACCGACTGCATGCGCCAGGTCAGGTCGGCCTGGCGATAGGCCGGCCCGTCGCCACTGGCATACCCCAGGTTGTAGCCCACGCCGCCTTCGGACGGCACCGCCCGGCTGTAGTTGACCCGCTGGCGACTCTCGCCGGCCTGGCTGCGCTCGTTGCTCAGGGCCAGGCTGCCGTAGATGTCGAACGGGATGACCAGCTGCGCCTGCATGGCCCAGTTGCTGTCACCGACCTCGCGGTTGGCCGACAGGTAGAAACTGGTGTTGCGCCACAGCTGTTTGCTCCAGGTGAGGTTCATCAGCCGGGTGCGGGAGTCATCGGCCGCCTGCACATCGAAATAGCCGGCACCGATGCTGCCGAAATCGTTGAGGTTCAGGCTCAGGGTCACCTGCTCACTGCGTTTGCTGAGGCTCGCATAAGGGGTGTCGACCAGGGTCAGGTCGGCGTACTGGTCGCGGCGCTCTACCCGCTGGTAAGACAGGCTGTAGCGTTGGTTGCTGTATTGATAACCGAAGCTCAGTTGCTGGCCGGTCTCGCCGTCAAACTGGCTTTGGCTGAGGGCCGTGTTGAGCACCCCGAAGTTGCCCAGCCGCACGTTGCCGCCGAGCCCGCCCAGCGTCAGGTCGCCCGAGGCTTCGGCATGGCTTTCCAGGGTGAAGTAGTCCGACACCCCGTATCGAAACGTGCCGCTGGCCACGCCGGGGCCGTAGCCAAAATCCCGAAGGGTGTAGTCCCTGCGCAAATTACCAGCCGCCACCGAAAAGTCCGACAGGCCTTTTTGCAGCAAGGTACTGGTGACGTAGAACGGCACTGTGGTTGAAACCTGGCGACCCAACGCATCGGTGGTGACGACCACCGCTTCGCCGGCACCGTTGATAAACGGCACGTTGGTCAAGGTGTAGGGGCCTGGCTGCAGGTCGGCGCTGCTGGATTTGTAGCCGTTGATAAACAGGTCCACCGACGACGGCACCGCCGCCTCCCCGGCGAACTGCGGCAAGGGATAAGTCACCAGGTCCGGGCGTACACCGAAGTCTCGCGACACTTGCACCCCGCCCAGGCGCACCGAACTGCTCCACGGCAACGCGCCGCTGATCACGTCGCCCGCCTCGTAGGTCAGCAGGCGTTCATCGTCGGAAAAGCGCCAGGTGGTGTCATAGCGCCGGTAGCCATTGTCCAGGGTACCGCCGCTGGTCTGGCCGCCAAAGGTGGTGCGGTACTGGCCGGTATTGGACAACGTGCCCCACGTGTCGAACAACCGCACTTCGTTGAAGATACCCAGGTAAGTGCCGGCATCATCGGTGTCATTCAAGTAGGCGTCGTAGTTGAGCAACGCACCAAAACTGGTGAGCGCCTGGGTGCGCGGGTAGTTATTGCGGTTGCCGATGAACTGCGCCGGCAACCACGCCGGCGGTACTGTCAGCATCAGGCGCTGGCCCTGGCTGTCGTAATCGGTGTGCAAGTCGGGCACCTGGTCCAGTGCGACTTCAGTGGTGATGCCGGCCGGCAGCTTCATGCCGATATCCCGTAAGGTCGCCGCCGGCAAAAACAAGCCACCGGCGCGTTGATCCACGGCGACCACCCGGCCGGTATCCAACTGGTTGACCACCAGTTCGAGGAACAACTGTGCATCGGCCACAGCCTCCATGTTGCTGGGGGGCGGCGGCAGCGGCGCGGCCATGCCAAGCGGCGCAAGCGCCAGGCCAGACAGGCCACCCACCCACACCGATCGCCATCGAATACGAGCCCGTTCATGGCTCACCAAGGCATTGTGTCCATCAATGGACATCTCCATCCGTTAAGATCAAGGGCGACTCCATGCCCTATTCCATTGCGTTACCGTCCCGGTGCAAGGTTCTCCAGTTGCGTTGCGCCATTGACCCGTACCTGCAACGGCTGGTCGCCCGCGACACCTTCCGGCACCGGCCAGCGCATGGTTGCGCCCGGCAGCACGTAGCCCAGCAAGCCGTCCACCAGCGGCCGGGTTTGCCCGCCCTGCTTGAATGCCACATCGGTCAGCCGCGCATGCACGGCGCCCTGGTTGCGCATCTCCACATAGTTGCGCCCGCCCACCGTGACTTTCTTCCAGCTCAGCTCCGGCTTGCCCGCACCCTTGGGGTCGCGCTGGCGGGTCGCGTCGTCCTTGCTCCACAGGCCTGCGCCGTAGGCGAACAAGGGCACCGAATAGCGCATCTGAAAGCGGATTGCGGCGGCCGTCTTGCCATCGGCGGCAGGCGTTTCAGGCACGGCGCCAGGAATTTCGTCGATGATGATCCGATACGCCAGCTCCTGGCCCGGCGGTATTTCTCGCGTGCGGGTCAGGCGCACCAGTTGCTTCTGCCCCGGCTCGATCTTCGCCACCGGCGGGCTGCCGATCACGTCGCGCTGGTTCTGGTATTGCTCGTCGAAACCGCCCTGGCTCCAGGCAAATACCCGAATCTGCAGGTTGGCGGTCTCTGTACCGCGGTTCTCCAACCACAAGGCGCTGGCCTGTTGATCGGCTTCCAGCACCGGGTCAATGGGCCAGATCAGCACCGAGCTGGCGGCCTGGACCTGCCCGGCGCCCAATGCCACCAAGCCGATAAAACCCGCGACCCAATACCGCCGGGAAGCTGCAAACATAGATTCCACTCCTCATGCCAATCGCCTTACCAGGACAGCTGCACCTGCAGCACGTCGCTGTACGTCCCCCCAGGCTGATTACCCGGTAACACCACCCGGCCGTAAATCGGCAGGGTTATATTGTTTGCGTTGCTATAGGCCACGCTGACGCTTTGACTGATCCCCAGGCTCTGACTGAACGCCGCGTCCCGAAACAGCTGATACGCCACTTGGGCACTGCCGCTATTGAGCTGCATGCGCCGGCCACTGACGTTGTGCAAACCGCCATCGACGGTCATGTTCAAGGTGACTCCCGGCGTGCACTGCAGCGTGACCCCGCCGCTCAGCGCCACCGACACCGTGCTGGTGGACAACGATGAGTAGCTGCCGAACGCCAGGCTGCCGTAATTCGTGCCACCGCCCACCACCAGGCAGCCTGCGGCAATCGTCGCGCTGACCTGGATTGTCTGGGTAGTCACCGCCAGCAACGACAACGGCATCCCCCAACCCGTGAGGACCGCCAGCACCGCCCAGCAGGCCCGTTTCATGGCACTAGAACGTCAGTTGCACGGACACCGTATCGGTATAGGTACCGGCCGGCAGCCCTACCTTGCCCACGGCCTGGCCGTAGATATTCACGGTTTGCGCAACCCCCGTGCTCGCGCCTACGTTGATGGTTCCGTTGATCGCCAGGAGCGTCGAATGCCCGGTGTCGGTGTAGAAGTCATACGGCACATAGTTGGCAACACCGTCGTAAAGCGCCCGGGTGCCGCCGGTGGACTGGCCGTCATGGGAGCCGGCGCCGACGGTGATCACCGGCGAGGTACCCGACGAACACTGGATCGACAACGCGCCCCCGCCACCGCCCAGCACTTGGCCGGACTGGGTGGTGAACTGGCTGTTGGTGGTGCCGAAATTGATCGTACCGAAGTTCAAACCGGTGGTGCCGCCCACGCCGTTGACCAGGCAGCTGTTGGTCAGGATCAACGTGGAGCTGATCTGCCCGGTGACCGTGGTGGCCGCTTGGGCGCCCGACACCCACACCAGTGCGATTAATGGAAAAACTGCTTTAGATACAAGTGCATGCATGATGTCCATCCTCATGATTTACCAATCCAGAGTCACCGTCAGGGTGTCTGTGTAGATGCCGGCCGGTAGGGCCCTGGTATTCGCCACCACCGAGCCGAATACCGGGATCGGTACCTGTGCGCCCTTGGTCACGACGAAATTGCGTTGCTGGCCGATGCTGTAGGTGCTCAGGCCTGCGGGGTCGGCCGACAGCCGATACGGTATGGTTTGCCGGCCATTGCTCAGGCGCCGGGTGGTGCCATCGCCATGGGCGCCACCGTCGATGGTCACGGTGAAGCTGCTCACCACCGAAGGGTTGCAGGACACCGCCAGCGCCGCCTTGTCGCCATCACTGATGCCGGCGCCCAGGCCCTTGTCCCAGGTAGGCCCGTGGCTGCCGAAATCCAGCAAGGCCGAGCCGCCATCCGGGCTCACCGGCGCGCTTTCGGTGCCCTTGCTCACCTGGCAACTGGCGGTGATCACCAGCCGTGCATGAATCTGCCCGGCCACCGCCGCCTGGGCGTCCTCGGCCAGCAGCAACAGGCCGCCCAGCGCCACGCAGGCCAGGCCGCGGCTTACCATGTCACCGTCACTTTGAGCAGGTCGGAATAACGGCCCACGGCGGGAATGTGCTTGAGCGGTTCGATGCGTCCGTAGAGCGGCAAGTCCACGGTGCCGGAGTCGGGCACGCGCCCACTCACCGGCACGTCCACAGCCAGGGGGATGCGGCGCGCGGCGTCGGCATAAATTCGGTAGGGGATGGGCTTGATCGAAGGGGTTGCGGCGCCCAGGTAACGCACTTCGCCGACGCCGCCATGCAGGCCGCCGTCGACACGCATCTGATACGGCGTGTCCGGGTTGCACTCAAGGCGTGGTTGGCGCTGGCTGATCAAGGCTGCACTCAACGGACCTGCCGGGTCATCCAGGCGGGCGCCGCTGCCAAAATCCAGCACACCGAGCTGCTCGATACCTGCTTCGCGCGTGGTGCCGACCAACTGGCACCCCCGCTGCACGTCGATGCGCACTTCAACCTGGAGCTGAGCGCCATAAACCGTGTTGCAGAGCATCGCGCTCATGATTGCCAAGACTGCTTGTCCCTTCACTGCCCCAAATCCTTATACAGGGGTGACTGCTGTGTATGAGGTTAGTCACTTGAGGGGAATCCGCCAGTCAAGTCGTTGTTTTGGATCCATTCAGCCATGCCTTTTCCAGATAGCTCACCCTGTGCTTCTCTATTGGTCAAACCGCAACCGGCGCTCTAAAGTGAGCGACCACCGAAACACAGAGTGACTGACATTGGCTGCCTTACCGCCCCTGCTCAAACGGTTGCTGGGTAAACCTGCGGCCACCGACGCCGACCCTCGCATCGCGGCTTTTTTTCAAGGCAAGGCTCGGCAACAGGGCTATACCCTCAGCCCCAGCCAGTTGCAGGTCATCGAGACCATGGCCCGGCAAACCGCGCACCTGCTGGCCGGGCGCCCTACCCGCAGCCTGTACCTGCACGGTGCCGTGGGCCGGGGCAAAAGCTGGCTGCTGGACGGGTTTTTCCAGGCACTGCCGATGGCCGAGAAGCAGCGCGTGCACTTCCACGACTTCTTCGCCCACCTGCACCGCGGCATGTTTACCCATCGCCAGCAGCGCGATGCCCTGGGCGTGACCCTGGATGAACTGCTCGATGGCTGCCGCGTGCTGTGCTTCGACGAGTTTCACGTGCACGACATCGGCGACGCGATGCTGATCAGCCGACTCTTCAAGGCGCTGTTCCGGCGCGGGGTGTGGGTGCTGGTGACCTCCAATTACCCGCCTGCCGGGCTGTTGCCGAACCCGTTGTACCACCAGCGATTCAAGCCGGTGATCGAGCTGATCAGTGCGCGCATGGACGTGATGGAAGTCAGTGCCCCCCAGGATTATCGCGGCCTGGCCCAGGCCCATGGCGATCAGCGCTTTACGGCAGGCCGGTTCGTCTGGCCCGGCACACCTGCGCAACGCGAGGCCCTGGGCCTGCCGTCAGCGGATCACCCACCACTGAGCCTGGCGGTCGGTGCCCGGCAACTGATTGCCCGCAGGCATCAGGGCCGCAGCATCGCCTTCACCTTCAGCGACCTGTGCGAACAACCGACCGCGGTCATGGACTACCTGCAACTGTGCCGCGACTATGACCATTGGATCATCGACGGCCTGCCGCATCTGGCGGAGTGCCCAATTGCCACCCAGCAACGGTTCATCAACCTGGTGGACGTGCTCTACGACCAGGACAAACACTTGGTGCTGATCGGCGAGCAGCCGCCGGAAGAATCCCTCAGTGGCCAGGCGATCGACTTGGCCCGCACCGCCAGCCGCCTGGGGCAATTGCAGAAGATCGGGCCGCAACCCGCTATCATGAGCGCCATTCACGCCCCTATTGCCGAGTGACGCGCCGTTCATGGATACCCTTGCCCAACTCAAGGCCGGCCAATTGGCCGGTATCAAACGCCTGGACCTGTCCTGCGGACTGACCGAGTTCCCCCGGGAAATCTTCGACCTGGCCGACTCCCTGGAAATCCTCAACCTCACCGGCAACGCCCTCAGCAGCCTGCCGGATGACCTGCACCGCCTGCCCCATTTGCGTGTGCTGTTCTGTTCGGAAAACGCCTTTACCGAACTGCCGGAATGCCTGGGCCAATGCGCGCAGTTGAGCATGATTGGCTTCAAGTCGAACCAGATCAGCAGTGTGCCGGCGGCATCGCTGCCGCCACTGCTGCGCTGGCTGATCCTCACTGATAACCGCATCAGCCAGTTGCCGAGCGAGCTGGGTGAACGGCCGTTGCTGCAAAAACTGATGCTGGCCGGCAACCACCTGGAGCAGTTGCCGCCCAGCCTCGCCCAGTGCAAAAACCTCGAACTGATCCGCATCGCCTCCAACCGCCTGACCCGTCTGCCCGACTGGCTGCTGACCTTGCCGAGCCTGACCTGGCTGGCCTACGCCGGCAACCCGGTAGAAATGGCCGCGGAAGAGGCCCGGCATGACCCGACGCCAAACATTCCCTGGTCAGAATTGGTGTTGGACGACGTATTGGGCGAAGGCGCTTCCGGGATCATACGCAAGGCGTCCTGGATCCCGCCAAACGGGCTGGCCAAGGCGGTCGCGGTCAAGCTCTATAAGGGCAGCATTACCAGCGACGGCTCGCCCCTGCACGAAATGCACGCCTGCATCGCTGCCGGACTGCATGCCAACCTGATCAAGGTAGAAGGCCGTGTCGTCGACCACCCGCAAGGCCAGGCGGCGCTGGTGATGCAACTGATCGAGCCGAGCTACCGCAACCTCGCGGCCCTGCCGAGCCTGGCGTCGTGCACCCGGGATATCTACGAGCCCACCACCCGCTTCAGCGCGGACGTGGCGTTGCGCATGGCCCGGGGCATCGCTTCGGTGGCGGCGCACCTGCATGCGCAAGGCATCACCCACGGCGATTTGTACGGGCATAACATTCTGTGGAATGAGGCCGGTGAGTGTTTGCTGGGGGACTTTGGTGCCGCGTCGTTTCATGCCACGGTCGACAGCGAGGAAACCCGCGCGTTGCAGCGCATTGAAGTGCGGGCGTTTGGGGTTTTGCTGGGGGAGTTGCTGGAAAGGATTGATACGGGGTTAAGCGAGGAAAAGCGCGCGGCGCTGGAAGCCTTGCGGGATGACTGCTGCCAGCCGGATGTGCTGGCCCGGCCAGGGTTAGAGGAAATCACAACCCTGTTGCAGTCTTCTAAACACCGCTAAACCCATGTGGGAGCGGGCTTGCTCGCGAAGGCGGTGTGTCAGTCAATACATACTTGGCTGGTACACCGCATTCGCGAGCAAGCCCGCTCCCACATTTGGACCGAGTTCACATCAGATTAGAATTAACCCGCCAACCCGACGAACATATCCTGCACGTCATCATGGTTGTCCAAGCCTTCCAAGAAGGCTTCGACTTCAGCCATCTGCTCATCGCTCAAACCGCTTACCGGGTTCTTCGCGATGTAGCCCAGCTTGGCCGATAACACGGTGAAACCCTGCTCCGGCAAGGCTTTCTGCACGGCGTCCAGGTCGGTGGTCTCGGTGATGAACAGGGTCGTGCCCTCTTCTTCGCCTTCTTCGAAATCCTGCGCACCGGCTTCAATCGCGGCCATTTCCGGATCGGCTTCCGGGCTGTCCGGCGAGGCTTCGATCAGGCCCACATGATTGAAGTCCCAGGCCACGGAGCCGGACGCACCGAGTTGCCCTTTGCGGAACGCCACACGGATTTCTGCCACGGTGCGGTTGATGTTGTCGGTCACGCATTCAACGATCAGCGGCACCTGGTGCGGGGCAAAACCTTCGTAGGTCACACGGTGGTATTGCACGGTCTCACCGAGCAGACCGGCGCCTTTCTTGATCGCGCGTTCCAGGGTTTCCTTGGGCATCGAGGCTTTTTTGGCCTGCTCCACCACCAGGCGCAAGTGTGCGTTGGTGGAGGTGTCGGCACCGTTACGGGCAGCAATGGTGATCTCTTTCACCAACTTGCCGAAGATCTTGCCCTTGGCATTGGATGCCGCTTCTTTATGTTTGACTTTCCACTGTGCGCCCATGACTCACTCTCTTCTGTCCATCGCGCCGAGACGTCTACTGGCCGGCGCTTTGGGGGCAGAGTTTATAGCGCTGAAACACTCTAATCCACCAAAAAACCGGCCATGCCCCTCAGGTCCGCAAGGGATTGATTGCGCGCTCACGGTCGGGCACGAAGTCGCCCACCTGCGCCAGCACCGCCGGCCTGGCGTTCCAGTACGGCATCAACACCAGCGAGGAAAACAGCGCGGCACCGGCAAACACAATGAACACTGTGACCGTGTCGAAGTAGCCCGGCAGCAAGCCGCCGAGGATCGCCCCCACCGAGCCGCAGCCGTTGACGAACCCCGCCGCCGTCGCGCCGGCCTTGGCGGTGCCGAAGTCGATGGCGGCGGTGCTGCTGATCATTGAGTCCGGCCCGTACAGGGTCAGGCCCATCACAAACAGCAGCGCCATCACCAGCGCCACACTGCCGGTGTGCAAGGCGCCCATGAACAACGCCAGGGCCACCGTCAGCGCCAACAGGCTGAGGACACAGGCCGGCATGCGCCGGGCGCCGAACAGTTTGTCGGACGCCATGCCGATCATGATCGGGCCCAGCAACCCCGCCAGCTCGAACGCCGTCGGCACAATCGCCGCGCCGACCTTGCCCACCGACGGCATCTGCTCATACACAATCACCGGCCCCCACAACAGGATCGCGTAACGCGCCGGTTTCAACAGAAAATACGCCAGCCCCAGGGTCAACACCGTGCGGTTGCGCAAAATGGCACGCAGCGGCTCCAGCACACTGGCGTTCTTTTCAGCAGCAGTCTGTTCCGGCTCCGGTTCCACCGCCGGCAAGCCCACATCCTGTGGCGTGTTGCGCTGAAAAATGAAAAACAGCACCGCGACCACGGCGACCACAGCGGCACTGGAGATAAACGCCGCATGCCAGGTGCCGATCAGCGTATACGCCCACCATCCGGCAAAGGGCGACGCCACCAGGCCGCCAAAGGCGTAGCACGAACTCCATAACCCCAGCACCCGCCCACGCTGCTGCGCCGGGAAGAAACTGCCAAGGTTCTTGCATAGCCCGGACCAGCCAGTGGACTGGGCCAGGCCCTGGATCAACATGCAGGTGACAAAGATCGGCAAGGTGGCAAACGTGCCCATCACCAGGGCGGCGGCGGCGGAAATCAGCAACCCGCCGAGTACCACCACACGTGGCCCGAAACGGTCGGCGAGCATGCCCCAGGTGAACTGGCCAACGGCGTAGGCCGCCAGGTAGATGCCATCCAGGTTGGCCATCATCATCTTGTCCAGCGGGAAACTCGGGTCGTCGACGATCCCCAGTTTGGCCACCGAAAAGGCTTTGCGGGTGAAGTAGAAGGCGGCGTACGCCAGCCAGGTGATGGCGAAAATCTGCACGCGCCAACGCTTGATGCTACTCAAGGGAGTATTCATGGTGGTTCTGACCTCGGGTGTGAGTGTGCCGGCAGAATGAAAAGCAAACGCCTGTATTTTTATTGTTGAGCACTGCAGTACCGGCGCCTGGGAGGCGGCGGTGCTGGTCAGATGAGTCCTGCTGGTAAACACGCAAAAGACCCATGGCCGCCAAAGGTGTAGGACTCGACCTACGGCGACTGGGGCTATAAAAGCAATGGCTGACTAATAGGTAAAATCGATTTATCGTATTTCAAATATAAGCTGAGCTTGTAAGAGGATTCGCGATGTCGGTGTCCCACGCCCAACTCAAAGCCTTCCATGCGGTGGCCGTGCACGGCAGTTTTACCCACGCCGCCGAGCGCTTGTTCCTCAGCCAGCCGGCCATTTCCGACCAGGTGCGCAAACTCGAAGAACGCTTCGGCGTGCTGCTGTTTCATCGCAACAAACGCTCGGTGCGATTGACCGACCTCGGAGAGCGCCTGCTGAGTATTACCCAGCGCTTGTTTGCCGTCGCGGCGGAAGCCGAAGAGCTGCTGCAGGATTCCCGCGCCTTGCAAACCGGCACTCTGACGCTCGCGGTGGATGCGCCCGTGCATGTGTTGCCGCAGATCGCGCGCTTCTGCCAGTTATATCCGGGCATCAGCGTGAAGATCGAAACCGGCAACACCGATGAATCGCTGTTTCGCCTCTACAACTATCAGGCCGACCTTGCGCTGCTGGGGCGCGATGTGGACGACGAGCGGCTGCTGTCACTGCGCTTGCCCGATGATCAATTGCTCGCGTTTGTCGCCCGCAACCATCCGTGGGCCGGGCGCGAGTCGATCTGCCTGGCGGACCTGGACGATACGCCGCTGGTGTTGCGGGAAATCGGCTCGGTGACCCGTCAGACCCTGGAACAGGAGATGCACCAGGCCGGGCTGCGGATTCGCCCGGCGATCCAGGTGGAAGGCCGCGAAGCCGCGCGGGAAGCGGTGGTGGTGGGGATTGGCGTGGGGGTGGTGTCGGCTGCGGAGTTTGGGGCGGACTCACGGGTGTACGCGATGCCGATCCGTGATTGTACGCAGCGGATGAAGGAAACCCTGGTGTGTTTGAAAGAGCAGAGTTCACGGCGGGTGGTGGCGACTTTTCTGGAGATTGTGCGGGAAAGTTTGCGGTGAATTTGAGGGCCCCTTCGCGAGCAAGCCCGCTCCCACACTTGACCGAGTTCTACCCATGGAATGCGGTCAAATGTGGGAGCGGGCTTGCTCGCGAAGGGGCCAACTAGACCTTGAGCCAACACCCTCTAAGGCGCCAACTCGAAAAACGCCTGAATCAACCGCAACTCCCGCCGCCGCTCCATGCACCCGATCACATGCCGGTTCACCAGCCCCTCACCCTGGATCGGAATCGCGTGCACCCGCGGATCCCGGCTGACCTCCATCGACGACACCACCCCAACCCCCAATTCCGCTGCCACCGCTTCCGTCACCGCCTCACGGCTGTCCAACTCGAGCAACACCCTGGGCTGCACACCGGCCTGGGCGCAGGCATCGTCGAAAGTGCGTCGGGTAATCGAGCTGGGCTCACGCAACACCATGATTACCTGATCCAACTGCTCCAGCCGAATCCCCGCAGGCTCCGCCAACCACGGATGGCCGGCCGGCACCAACGCGCAAATCCGGGACTCGATCAACGGCTGCAAATGCAGGCCCTTGCGCGGTTCCACCTCCGTCAACACCGCTACATCAGCCCGCTCAGACAACAGCGCCGCGAGGGTTTCCTGAGCGTTGCCCAGGCGCAAATTGACGGTAATCCCCGGATACCGCTGCCGCAGGCTGGCCAACATCGGCATGACCATGTGCGGCCCGTCCGCCGCTACTTCAAGGCGCCCGGTGAGCAGTTGCCGGTTGGCCTCCAGCAAGGTCTGCGCCTCCTCCACCAGGCCGAAGATCGCCCGGGTGATCGCCGCCAGCTTGGTGCCCTCCTCGGTCAACTCCACCCGTCGCGCGGTACGCCGCAGCAAGGCAATCTGGTAGTGCTCCTCGAGCGCCTTGATATGCCCGGTCACCGCCGGCTGGCTGATGAACAGGCGCTCGGCCGCCCGGGTAAAACTGCCCTCGCGGGCGACGGCATCAAATGCACGCAGTTGAAACAGGTTCATAGCTATCGGCCTCACTGATAGCTCGCATAACAACAAACAATTTGATTGATGACAAGCCAAACTGCAATTTAGGCGCCGTAAGTTCATCCCATTGTTTTGCGAGGACACACGAATGAGCACTGCCGCGCCGATCCTGCTGACCCCCGGGCCCTTGACCACTTCGGCCCGTACCCGCCAGGCCATGATGGTCGACTGGGGTTCATGGGATGACCGCTTCAATCAACTGACCGCCAGCCTCTGCGAGCAGCTGCTGGTGATCGTCAACGGCACCCACAGCCACGATTGCGTGCCGTTGCAAGGCAGCGGCACCTTCGCCGTGGAAGCGGCCATCGGCACCCTGGTCCCACGGGACGGCAAGGTGCTGGTGCTGATCAACGGCGCCTACGGCAAACGCCTGGCGAAGATTTGCGAAGTGCTCGGCCGCGAGTTCAGTACGTTTGAAACCGCCGAAGACGAACCCACCACCGCCGCCGACGTCGACCGCCTGTTGCACGCCGACAAGGGCATCACCCACGTCGCACTGATCCATTGCGAAACCAGCACCGGGATTCTCAACCCGCTGCCCGAGATCGCCCAGGTCATCGCCCGCCACGGCAAGCGCCTGATCATCGACGCCATGAGTTCCTTCGGCGCGCTGCCGATCGACGCCCGCGAGGTGCCATTCGACGCGCTGATCGCCGCCTCCGGCAAGTGCCTGGAAGGCGTACCGGGGATGGGTTTTGTGTTCGCTGAAAAGCAGGCGCTGGCCGCTGCCCAAGGCAACAGCCATTCCCTGGCGATGGACCTGTTCGACCAGCACAGCTACATGGCCAAGACCGGCCAGTGGCGCTTCACTCCGCCGACCCACGTGGTCGCCGCACTGCACGAAGCGCTGCTGCAATACAACGAAGAAGGCGGCCTGCCCGCCCGGCACCAGCGCTACGCCAACAACTGCCAGGCGCTGCTGGACGGCATGGCCGAACTGGGCCTGCGCAGCTTCCTGCCTGCCGCGATCCAGGCACCGATCATCGTCACCTTCCATGCGCCGAAAGACCCGCGCTACCAGTTCAAGGAGTTCTACGAACGGGTCAAGGCCAAGGGCTTCATCCTGTATCCCGGCAAATTGACCCAGGTGGAAACCTTCCGCGTGGGCTGCATCGGCCATGTAAACCAGGCCGAGATGCAAGCCGCTGTCGCGGCGGTGGCCGAGGTGCTGCAAGAAATGAACGTGCTCGAAATATAAAACTGAATTGCCTCCTGTAGGAGCGAGCTTGCTCGCGAAAAACCCGAGGGCACCGCGTTCATTCAGGATGCCAACGCCATCGTTAACGACCTTCGCGAGCAAGCTCGCTCCTACATAAATCCGCTTTTAAACAGGATCTGAACCATGAACTACGCAAACCCAACCCAGCTTCAAGCCGCGATCCTCGACTGGGCCGGCACCGTGGTCGATTTCGGCTCGTTCGCCCCCACGCAGATTTTTGTCGAAGCCTTCGCTGAATTCGACGTGCAGGTTTCCATCGAAGAAGCCCGTGGCCCGATGGGCATGGGCAAGTGGGACCACATCCGCACCCTGTGCGACCAGCCGCAAGTGGCCGAGCGCTATCGCAAGGCCTTTGGCCGCACGCCGACTGACGATGACGTGACCGCCATCTACCAACGCTTCATGCCGCTGCAGATCGAGAAAATCGCCGAGCACTCGGCATTGATCCCCGGCGCCCTGGACACCATCGCCAACCTGCGCAAGCAAGGGATCAAGATCGGCTCGTGCTCCGGCTACCCCAAGCAGGTAATGGACAAAGTCGTCGAACTGGCCGCCACCAACGGCTACGTTGCCGACCACGTGGTCGCCACCGACGAAGTACCCAACGGTCGCCCATGGCCAGCCCAGGCTCTGGCCAACGTGATCGCCCTCGGGATTGATGATGTCGCGGCCTGCGTGAAGATTGACGACACCGTGCCGGGCATTCTCGAAGGCCGTCGCGCCGGGATGTGGACCGTGGCGCTGACCTGTTCGGGCAACGCCCTGGGCCTGACCTACGAGCAGTTCCGCGCCCTCGATGCCGGCACGCTCGCCAGCGAACGCACACGCATCGAGGCCATGTTCGAAGGCTCGCGCCCGCACTACATGATCGACACCATCACCGACCTGCCTGCGGTGATCGCCGACATCAACCAGCGCCTGGCACGGGGTGAAATGCCGCAGGGCAACTGATCGAGATCAAAAGATCGCCTATACACCCTCCTCTCACGGGCAAACCTCGTAAAACAGGCTTACATTGGAAGGACTCCGTCGCGAAAGAACGGAGGTTTGCCCTGATGAGTGAGGAAGAAAGCGATGCCCTGGAAAAATTCCGATACGCGTTACAGCACCATGTCGATTGCGTTGCACTGGCTGATGGTGGTGCTGCTGGCGGTGGTCTACGCCTGCATTGAGTTACGCGGGCAGTTTCCCAAAGGCAGCGGCGCACGTACGTTGATCGTGGAAATGCACTTCATGTTCGGCCTGACGGTGTTTGTGCTGGTGTGGCTACGGTTGTTCGCCCGCAGCCTGGGGGTGGCGCCGAAGATCGTGCCGGCCCCACCGCAATGGCAATCCTTGCTGGCCACCCTGATGCACATGGCGTTGTATGCCTTGATGATCGGCATGCCCATCGCCGGCTGGCTGATCGTCAGCGCCGAGGGGCATTCGGTGATGTTCTACGGCATCGAGTTGCCGCCGCTGATTGCCGAAAACAAGGCGTTGGCCAAGGAGATTGAAAGCTGGCATGTGCTGTTCGGCAAGGTCGGTTACTGGTTGATCGGGCTGCATGCGTTGGCTGCGATCGTTCACCATTACATCCTGCGCGATACTACAGCGCTGCGAATGATGCCGGGGCGCGAGCGAAAACATGGATGACTGTAGGAGCGAGCTTGCTCGCGAAAAACGAATAGGCGACACGGGCAACCTGATAGCGCTGCGTTATCGTTGACGTTTTTCGTGAGCAAGCTCGCTCCTACAGAAAGCCCCGGCGGCCTTGCAGGCCACCGGTGTGGACGAAGATCAGGCGGGTGCCGGGGGAAAATCTTCCGGCTTCAATCTGCTGCTTCAACGCCAATAACGCTTTGCCGGTGTAAAGCGGCTCCAGGGGCAGGCCACAGGCTTGCTCGGTGGTGTCGATAAAGGCCAGCAACTCCGGATCGACCTTGGCAAAGCCGCCCCGGCTGGCCTCCAGCAATTCATAACCCTCCTGCACAAGCGTGTGTACCTGCTGCGCCACCCCATGGTCGTCGGGCACCGCCAGCGCGCCATACACCGGATGCGCGCCCGCCTCGGCCAGCACCAATCCCGCCAGCGTGGTGCCGGTACCCGCCGCCAGCCACCAACCGTGATAATCCGCCCAGCCCAGGCCACCTAACTGCGCCTGCGCCTGACGGACCAACACCCCGCAGCCCAACGCACCGGCCACGCCACCACCGCCTTCAGGCACCGGGTGCAGGTGCGGATACTGCTCGCGCCAGGGCAGCCAGAAGTCCGGCTCATTGCGCGCGCGATAGCCGCCATACCCCAACCAATGCAGTTGCATGCCGAAGGCCTTGAGGTCGAGCACCGTGGGCGTGTCTTGCGGATGGCCACGCAGCAAGCCAACGGTAGGAAACCCGAAGCGTTTCCCGGCCGCCGCCAGTGCATGCAAATGATTGGAGTAAGCCCCGCCCAGGCTGATGATCCCGCTGGCCCCCACTGCCCGGCCTTGCGCCAGGTGCTCGGTGAGCTTGAACCACTTGTTGCCGCTGATCAGCGGGTCGATGCGATCCAGGCGCAGCACGGCCACTTCCACCGGCCCCATCCAGTCGAGCTTCAGGGGTTCAAGGGGCGCGTGGGGAAGCCAGTCGAAAGGACCCATTAGGGCGGTTCTGCACAAGAAAAGGGGCGGTAGTCTACCACCGCCCCTTTTGAGTGTTTACAGCTCGGCCGCCAGGCGCGAACCCTGGTTGATGGCGCGCTTGGCATCCAGCTCGGCCGCCACATCCGCACCGCCGATCAGGTGCACGTTCTGCCCGGCTGCGACCAGGCCATCCTGCAATTCCCGCAGCGGGTCCTGGCCGGCACAGATGACGATATTGTCCACCGCCAGCACCTGCGGCTCACCCTCGGCGCCAATGCGGATATGCAGGCCGTCGTCGTCGATCTTCAGGTACTCGACGCTGTTAAGCATCTGCACCTGTTTGTTCTTCAGGCCGGTGCGATGAATCCAGCCGGTGGTCTTGCCCAGGCCGTCGCCGACCTTGGACGTCTTGCGCTGCAACAGGAACACTTCACGCGCCGGCGCATGGCGCTCGGGCTTGATCCCGGCCACACCGCCGCGGGCTTCAAGGTGGGTGTCGATGCCCCACTCTTTCCAGAACGCCTCGCGGTCCAGGCTGGTGGACACGCCCTGGTGCACGAGGAACTCCGACACGTCAAAACCGATACCGCCGGCACCGATCACGGCCACGCGATGGCCTACTGGCTTGCGCTCCAGAATCACGTCCAGGTAGCTAAGCACCTTGGCGTTTTCCACACCCGGGATGGCCGGCGTACGCGGCGCGATGCCGGTGGCAAGAATGATCTCGTCGTAACCACCCGCAACAAGCTGCTCAACGTCGACCCGAGTGTTCAGGCACAGCTCGACGTGGGTGGTCTGCAACTTGCGCTTGAAGTAGCGCAGGGTTTCAAAGAACTCTTCCTTGCCCGGCACGCGCTTGGCGATGTTGAACTGGCCGCCGATCTCGCTGGCCGAATCAAACAGCGTCACTTGATGCCCACGCTCGGCGGCAACGGTGGCGGCCGCCAGGCCCGCAGGACCGGCACCCACCACGGCGATTTTCTTGATCTGCTTGACCGGCAGGTAGTTGAGTTCGGTTTCGTAGCACGCACGCGGGTTGACCAGGCAGGTGGTCAGCTTGCCGCCGAAGGTGTGGTCCAGGCACGCCTGGTTGCAGCCGATGCAGGTGTTGATTTCATCGGCGCGGCCTTCGGCAGCCTTGTTGACGAAGTCCGGGTCGGCCAGGAATGGGCGCGCCATCGAGACCATGTCGGCATCGCCTTCGGCCAGGATCTGCTCGGCGATTTCCGGGGTGTTGATCCGGTTGGTGGTGATCAACGGAATCTGCACCGAACCGCGCAACTTGGCGGTGACCTTGCTGAACGCACCGCGTGGCACCTTGGTAGCGATGGTCGGAATCCGCGCTTCGTGCCAGCCGATGCCGGTGTTGATGATCGTTGCACCCGCCTGCTCGATGGCCTTGGCCAACTGCACGATCTCTTCCCAGGTGCTGCCGCCTTCCACCAGGTCGAGCATGGACAGGCGGAAGATGATGATGAAATTCGGGCCTACGGCTTCGCGCACCCGGCGCACGATTTCCACCGGCAGGCGCATGCGGTTTTCGTAGCTGCCACCCCAACGGTCGGTGCGGTGGTTGGTGTGGGCCGCGAGGAATTGGTTAATGAAGTAGCCTTCGGAGCCCATGATTTCCACGCCGTCGTACTCGGCGACCTGGGCCAGTACCGAACAGGTGACGAAATCATTGATCTGCTTTTCGATGCCTTCTTCGTCCAGCTCTTTGGGCTTGAACGGGTTGATCGGTGCCTGGATTGCGCTTGGCGCCACCTGTTTCGGGCTGTAGGCATAACGCCCGGCGTGGAGAATCTGCATGCAGATCTTGCCGCCCGCCTCGTGCACCGCTTTCGTCACGATCTTGTGCTTCTGCGCTTCTTCGTCGGTGGTCAGTTTGGCTGCACCGCCATACACCCCACCTTCATCGTTCGGGCCAATGCCGCCGGTGACCATCAGGCCCACGCCGCCACGGGCGCGCTCGGCAAAATAGGCCGCCATGCGCTCGAAGCCGCCGGGTTTCTCTTCAAGGCCGGTGTGCATCGAGCCCATCAGGGTGCGGTTACGCAGGGTGGTAAACCCCAGGTCCAACGGGGCCAGCAGGTGCGGGTAGGCAGCAGCGGTCATGGTACAGCTCCACAACGGATCATCACGGGACGTGGAGCGCTCGAATGGCACTCCATCGGTTTATGTCCCACAGACTAAGAGGCTGCCGGTTGCCGCTCAATGACTGTAACTGACAAGTTATTGATCCAAATGCGCAGCGCCCCTTGGCAACTGCGTACATGAGCCCTACCCTAGGTACCGAACCCTGTACCCGGTCCGTTGTCTTTTTCCCATGCGTAAACTTCTTGGATTCACCCTCATCATGGCCCTGGTCGCCGCCGTTTCCGCCTATCTGGTCTGGACCCAGGAACGCCCAGTGGGCCATTACCTGTCCGACCTGCGGATCAACCTGGCCGTCGACCAAGGCGTACCCGCCGACCGCGGCAACCTGCTGGGCATCCAGCCGGAACTGTTCCCCGCCGACTACCAGAGCCTGGAACGCCTGCACCTGAAGCTGGCGGCCTACCTGCAAAAGGCCCGCGACCAGGGCTTGATCAACGACAAGACCATCGTGGTGCTGCCGGAACATATCGGCACCTGGCTGATGGTCAGTGGCGAGAAGAACGAGCTGTACCAGGCCACCAACCTCAAGGAAGCGATGAACTGGCTGTCGGCGAGCAACCCGTTGTTGTTCGTGCGGGCGTTGATCAGCGCCAAGGGTGATGACCGCATCGACGACGCCTACCTGCGCATGAAGGCCCCGGCAATGGCCCGCGACTATCAGGTGCTGTTCGGCGGCCTGGCCAAGGAATTCGGCGTGACCCTGGTGGCCGGCTCCATTGCCCTGCCCAACCCGAGCGTCAGCCAGGGCCAACTGCAGATCGGCCACGGCGCGTTGTACAACACCAGCGTGGTCTTTGACCGTGATGGCTTGGCGGTGGGCCAGCCGCAACGCCAGCTGTATCCGATTTTCGATGAACGCGGCTTTATCGAGCCCGGCGATGAAAACACCGTCAGCGTGGTCGACACCCCGGCCGGGCGCCTGGGCATCCTGATCGGCAGTGACAGCTGGTACCCGGACAACTACCGCAAGCTCAACGAGCAAGGCGCGCAATTGGTGGCGGTACCGGCCTTCGTGATTGGCCGCGAGACCTGGGACAAACCGTGGCGCGGTTTCAAAAGCGTGTCGACGCCACCGGAGATAAGCCTCAAGCCGGAAGAACTCAGCGAAGGCGAAGCCTGGCACCGCCTGACCCTGATCAGCCAGCAACCCATCAGCCAGGCCACCGCCGGCATGAGCGTGTTCCTGCGTGGGCAATTCTTCGACATGGGCAGCGCCGGGCAAAGCTTCCTCAGCAGCAACGGCCAGGTGTTCGCCGACGGCAATGCCCGTGGCGCACGCCTGCTGAACGTGTGGCTGTAACGCGATGAAACCGGTGCGGCTTGGGGACCTGTCGGTGGGTTTTGTCCACACCTTGGCCGATGCGATCCACAGCCATGGCCTGGACCCGCAACCGTTGTTGCTGCAATACGGCTTTGACCCTGCGCGCCTGGCCGAGGCGGGTGCTCGCTTGTCGATCCCGCGTTATATGCGCCTGGGCCACGCCGCCATCCAGCTGACCGGCGACTCCAGCCTGGGCCTGCGCATGGGCCAGCTCAGCCGCTTGAGCCAGGCCGGCCTCGCCGGTGTCACCGCCGCCCAAGCGCCCACCGTTCGCGAAGCCGCCCGCACCCTGACGCGCTTCGAAGCCTTGTACGGCTCCAACTATCGAGGCCAGTCGAGCTTTCACGAGGACACTGACGGCGCTTGGCTGCGCTTCTATTCCATCAGCCCGTACAACGCGTACAACCGCTTCGTGGTGGACTCGATCATCGCCGGCTGGCTGCATCAATTGTCGAGCATAAGCTTGCAACCGGTGCAGGCGCAGCGCATCGAAATCGAATTCGAGGCCCCCGACTACAGCGAACGCTATAGCGTGCTGGGGGACTGCCCGATCCAGTTTGGCGCCGAGCACAATCAACTGCGCCTGAGCCAGCAAACCCTGGCCATGCGCAACCCGGAACATTGCCCGAGTACCTGGCAATTACTGGTGCAGTTGTGTGAACGGGAATTGGAGCAGTTGACGCGCACCCGCAGCCTGCGCGAGCGTATTACCCGGTTGCTCGGGCCGATGCTCAATGGTGGCCGGGAACCCGACCTGGAAGAAGTGGCGGCACGCTTGAAACTGCCGACCTGGACCTTGCGGCGCAAGCTGGCGGAAGAAGGGACTCAGTTCCGGGCGATTCTCAATGACACTCGCCGCGACCTGGCCATGACCTATATTCGCGATACCGAACTGGCATTCGGTGAAATTGCCTATTTACTCGGTTTTGCCTCAGCGGAAGCCTTTCAACGGGCCTTCAAGCGCTGGAACAGCCAGACCCCAGGGGAATTTCGCCGCAGTCAGCGGCATTCCGCCTGACGTCTGTCTTACAGCTCGGTTGCATCATCGGCCGGATCCAGCGGATCCAGTTCGAAGGCGTGGTACTCCAGCAATTCTTCCTGGTAATCGTCCATTGTTGACTCCTTGTTTTATGAAAAGGGGTTGCTAAGTGACCTGCACAACCAGCCTAAAGTGCCGTCATGACGAAAAAATGTCCGTGGCATGACGTTCCTGCACTTCAAGATTAAACGTAGCAGGGTTGGGTTGATTTAGCCGGATGAATTTTAGATGCAACTGCAATCATTGCAATTGCAATCACAAACCGAATTCCATTAGGGTAAGGGCACCCGTTGCCAAGCGACCTTGCTCATGACTGCCAGCACCGCACGCTCTGCCCTGATCTGTATCGACGCCCTGAATGCAATGCAGCAGCCCCGCTGTTCGCCGCTGTATAGCGTGATGACCATGGCTAACACCCTGGAGTCCAGCCGGCAGGCGTGGGTGATTCGCGGCCAGTCGCGCTCTCGCCGGGTGATGAGCTGGCCCACGTGGTTCGCGCGCAACACCGGGGAAAAGCCCATGTTGTACCTGCACACGGCCGCGTCATCGGCGCAGTTGCGCGCACTGTCCAGCGAAACCCGCCAGCGGGGCATCTTGTGCAACGACAATGAAACCCGGCCCTCCCCTTCACTGCCCTTATGGCTGGCCAGCAATCCCCACTGCACACCTTATGACCCGGCCTCCGGCGAGGAAGCCCGGGCGATTGTGCTGGCAGGTTTGCAGGCGCTGTATGTCGACGGCCAGTCGGGGTTTTACTACCTGGCACTGCACGACCAGCACGACGGGCCGAGGTTGAGCCCGCAGGATTGTGACCATGCGCTCAGGGGCACGTACAGGGTCCGACGCTCATACACGAGCGAGTTGAAGGTGCGGTTGCTGGGCGCGGGTCGAGCGTTTGAAGAAGTCGTGCACGCCGCGCGGTTGCTAGAAACGGAGTGGAACGTCGAGACGCAACTGTGGAGCTGCCCCAGCTACACACGGCTGGCCCGCGAGGCGGAGGCGGCGCAACGCTGGAATCGCCTGCACCCGTTGGCACCGAAGCGCAGTTGCCATCTAAGGGATTGCCTGGCTGGGGATGGCGCGCCGGTGGTCGCGGTCACCGGGTATCCGCAGCCGATCGTCGATCAGTTGGCGGGGTATGTGGATGCGCGGTTTGTGGCGTTAGGCGCGGGCTCGATAGAGGCGTCAGCACCCGGTCGATATTGGATCGCGGCGCTGGCATTGAAGGCTTTGGCGGATGACGGCCTTATCGAAGCAGAACAGGTAGAAGCCGCCCTGAATCGATATCACCTGAAATGACGATCTGTAATCCATCACAGATCAAATGTGGGAGCGGGCTTGCTCGCGAAGTCGGTGTGCCTGTTGATCTTTCTGTTGCTGACACACCGCTTTCGCGAGCAAGCCCGCTCCCACACTGGATCTTCGTCGCCTGGAGTCTTTGCTTCAGGTCTTACGCCGCCCACGGGTCTGCACGCCCGCCTCCATCGCCAGCCCCGCCGTGCGTTCCAGCGCCTCGGCAAAGCCCCGGCGTTGCTCGCTGTCGAGCTGCGACAAAAACAACTCATCCACGCTGCTTTCGTAGATTTTCCACATCTTTTTACGCAACACCCGGCCCGCATCGGTGATCGATACAAAGGCTGCACGACCGTCACCGTCGGAGCGCGAACGCACCACCAGGCCGTCCTTTTCCAGGCGGTCCACCAGGCGCGTCAGGTTGTAGCGTTCGATGGCCAGCACATCGGCCAATTCATGCATGCGCCGGGTGCCATCGGGGCCACTTTCCAGGCCCCATAAAGCGTCGTACCAGGCATACGGCGGCAGACCGGCATCGGCCAGGCGCCGCTCGATTTCACGGATGACCGTCCTGTGGGCCCGAACAAAACGGAACCAGACATCAGGCTCTTTCGACGACATGCAACACCATCCGGGGAATTTCAAGAAGGTTGCAATAGTAGCTCATCCCGCGCTAGATTCAGTCATGTAGTTGCAATTGCAACTACATTCGCGAAGCTCCCACAAGGAGCCCACACGCTGAAACCCGTCCACCCTGGAGCCTGACATGACCCCGAACACTGCAGTACGCCTCGACGACGATCCACAGGAAACCCGCGAATGGCTGGAGTCCATCGAATCGGTGCTGTCCACCGAAGGCCGCCCGCGCGCGCATTACCTGATTGATCAGTTGCTGGATTTCGACGTGGCGCGGCATGGCGACTTCTACGGGCGGGTGACCACGCCTTACGTCAACACCATCCCGGTGGACCGCCAGTTGCCCTACCCCGGCAACCTGGCCACCGAGCGGCGGCTGAATGCGTTTATTCGCTGGAACGCGATGGCCATGGTGCTGCGCGCCGGCAAACATTCCGGCGTGGGTGGGCATATCGCGACCTACGCGTCGGCTGCCGTGCTGTATGACGTAGGCTTCGACCACTTTTTCCGTGGGCGTACCGAGAGGTTCGATGGCGACCTGGTGTACATCCAGGGCCACTCGGCGCCGGGCATTTACGGGCGTGCGTACCTCGAAGGCCGAATCAGCGAAGCGCAACTGGACAACTTCCGACGGGAAGCCGGCGGCGACGGTTTATCGTCCTATCCGCACCCACGGCTGATGCCCGATTTCTGGCAGTTTCCTACAGTATCCATGGGCCTCGGACCGATCACCGCCGCCTACCAGGCGCGCTTCATGCGCTACCTGGAGTTCCGCGACCTCAAGCAACACCAGGGCCGAAAGGTGTGGGCATTCCTCGGTGATGGCGAGATGGATCAGCCGGAATCCCTGGCATCTATCTCCCTGGCCGGGCGCGAGAAACTCGACAACCTGATCTTCGTGGTCAACTGCAACCTGCAACGACTCGATGGCCCGGTGCGTGGCAATGCCAAGGTGATCCAGGAGTTCGAAAGCCTGTACCGCGCCGCCGGCTGGAACGTGATCAAGGTGATCTGGGGCGGCGGCTGGGATGCGCTGCTGGAAAAGGATAAAAGCGGCTTGCTGCGCCAGCGCATGATGGAGTGTGTGGACGGCGACTATCAGAACTACAAATCGCAAAACGGCGCCTACGTGCGGGAACACTTCTTCGGCAAATACCCGGAGTTGCTGGCGCTGGTGGCGGACATGTCCGACGACGATATCTGGAAACTCTCACGAGGCGGCCATGACCCGGACAAGGTCTACAACGCCTATGCCGCCGCCGTGCGCCATAGCGGCCAGCCTACAGTGATCCTCGCGAAAACCGTCAAGGGCTTCGGCATGGGCGAGGCCGGCGAAGGCCAGAACATCAACCACCAATTGAAAAAGATGGGCGCTGAAGCCGTCAAAGCTTTCCGCGACCGCTTCGGACTGGAAGTGGCCGACGATCAACTGGCCGAAATCCCTTATCTCAAACCCGCTGCCGACAGCGAAGAAGCGCGCTATTTCGCCGCGCGCCGCCAGTCGTTAGGGGGTTACGTACCGGCTCGCCACAGCGCGGTCGAGTCGTTGAAGATCCCGGAACTGGAAGCCTTCGCCACCCAGCTCAAGGACACCGGCGAGCGCTCGATTTCAACCACCATGGCCTTCGTGCGCATCCTCGGCACCCTGCTCAAGGACCCGAATCTGGGCAAGTTGATCGTGCCGATCGTGCCGGACGAGTCCCGCACCTTCGGCATGGAAAGCCTGTTCCGCCAGATCGGCATTCACTCCGCGGTCGGCCAGCTCTACACCCCACAGGATGCCGGTCAGCTTTCCTACTACAAGGAGAGCAAGGACGGACAGATCATGCAGGAAGGCCTGAATGAATCCGGCGCCATTTCCTCGTGGATCGCCGCGAGTACGTCCTACGCCAACCACGGGTTGATGACCGTACCGTTCTACATCTTCTATTCGATGTTCGGCTTCCAGCGAGTGGGTGACCTGGCCTGGGCCGCGGGCGATGCTCGGGCACGGGGTTTCCTGCTGGGGGCCACCGCCGGGCGCACGACCTTGATGGGCGAAGGTTTGCAGCATGACGATGGCCACAGCCATGTGCTGTCATCGGTGATCCCGTGCTGCATTTCCTACGACCCGACCTTTGCCTTCGAACTCGCAGTGATCATTCGCGAGGGCATGCGCCGGATGTACGTCGAGCAAGAGGACATTTACTACTACATCACCCTGCTCAACGAAAACTACCCGCACCCGGCGATGCCCGACGGCGTCGAGGATGGAATTCTCAAGGGCATGTATCGGTTGAAGGCGGCTGAAGACTCCCCGCAACCACGGGTACAGCTGATGGGCAGCGGTTCGATCCTGCGGGAAGTCATCGCCGCCGCTGATTTGCTGCGGGATGACTTCGCCGTGGCCAGTGATGTGTGGAGCGTCACCAGCCTGACCGAGCTGCGCCGGGAAGGCCATGCCGTGGAGCGCTGGAACCTGTTGCACCCGGAAAGCGAACCGCGTACCAGCTATGTCGAACAGTGCCTTGAGGGCCAGGCCGGGCCCGTGGTGGTCGCTACCGACTACATGAAGATATTTGCTGATCAGATCCGCCCGTTCGTGCCGGGCCGGCGCTTTGTGGCGCTGGGCACTGATGGCTTCGGCCAATCGGATACCCGCGAAACTTTGCGCGAGTTCTTCGAGGTGGACCGTTACTTCATTGCACTGGCGGCCTTGAAGGCGCTGGCGGATGACGGCCTGATCAGCCGCACCAAGGTGGCGGAGGCGATCAGCCGCTACGAGATCAACGTCGACAAGGCCAACCCCGTAGCGGTGTAGTTACTGCGCAGGCGTCGGCAGAGGCGGAATCGCTTCGGTCGGCGCCGGCAGCGTTGGTTGGGTAGCCTCCGGCGCAGGTGCCGGGGTTTCCTTTGGCGCAATCGGTGCAGGTTCTGCCGGCGGTACGACCGGCTCCGATGCCGCTGGCTCAACCGCCGGCGTCACGGGGGCAGCCGGGGTGGCGGGCACTTCTTTCGGCGCTTCTTTAGGCGCCTCCACCTTATCGGCCACCGGAGCTGCCTTCGGTTCTGGAATGCCCAGGTCAGCCTTGGGCTTCTCTGGAATATGCGCAGCCTTTTTCACTTCCTGGGGCAGGAAAACATCCACCAGCGCGAAATAACGCTCATAGAACTTTGGCGCAGACACCGTCTCGCTGGCCACCTTGACCATCGAGTCATCGGTGGAGCCAATCGGCATCGACACCGAGCCCAACACACCCACGCCGAGACTCGCGGAGTTGTTGACCTTCTTCAGCGCGTAGCGATCCTGCAAGGCGTTGGCGAACATCGTCGAGTGATGATTGCCACTGCCATCGTCGGCACACACCACGTTGAAACTGATCTGCAGGTGAGTTTCGCCGGTCTGCTGGAAGCTCTTGTTACCTGCCACCAGCTTTGGATCGCTACTGGTAATGATGTAACCCTGGCTCAACAGCGCACGCCGCGCCGCTTCGCAGGCGGCGGTATCACTGACCGGGTAATCCCGGGAAAACGTACCGGAGTCGTCGAAATTCTCATGTTCATAAATAGCGGTCTTGGGTGACGAGCAGCCCGCAGCGCCCGCCAGCACCAGCGCCAACCCGAGGCTACGCAAGTGAAATGATGTCGACATCGAAAATCCTGAGGAAAACAGTCAGGGCGGTATTGTGCAACAGAACGTGGCCTTGGCGCGCGAATTCCTGTCGGTAAAACGTCACAGCCTTATGGGACGGTGTCTGCGGGAAAAAGCCGCTCGCCCATATGGTCAATAAACACGCGCAATTTCGCCGAAGCATGGCGACTTGATGGCCAGAGCATCCAGAAGCTGCCGCTGTGGTCCAGGTAATAGTCCAGCACCCGTTGCAGCCGGCCCTGCTCAACCGACTCGCGGACCATGAAGTCCGGCAGGCAGGCAATCCCCAGGCCTGCATGGGCCACGTACATCAGCGATTCGATGGTGGTGGAGACCAGCGGCGCTCGCAGGACCGGCTCCGGCAGGCCAGGTTCGGGGCGCAATGGCCAGGCTTCCAGCTTGCCGGTGGCGCAGAACTTGTGGCGCAAACAGGCGTGGTCATTCAAGTCCCGGGGCTGGCGCGGTGTGCCGTGCAGACGCAGGTATTCCGGGGACGCCACCAGCACCAGGCGGTAATACCCGAGATGGCGTGCCATCAAGCGCGAATCCTCGGGTTTGCCGGTACGGATCACCGCATCGAAGCCTTCCTCGATCACATCCACCATGCGGTCGGAGAAGTCCACGTCCAGTTCGATCTCGGGATAGGCCCGCATGAAGTCCGTCAGCACCGGCATCAACAGGCCCCGCACTTGGGGCAGGCTGACGCGCAGCTTGCCTTTTGGTGTGGCGGATGCCTGGCTCAGCTCCTGCTCTGCGGCCTCGACTTCGGCCAGGATCCGTCGGGAGCGTTCGAGAAACAGCGCGCCCTCGCTGGTTAACGTGATACTGCGGGTGCTGCGATGGAACAGGCGCACACCCAGGCGCTCTTCGATGCGCGCAATGCTTTTGCCAATCGCCGAGGACGACACTCCCAGCAGGCGCCCGGCCTCGGTAAAGCTGCGGGTTTCCGCCACCTGCACAAACACTGAAATACTGCCGAGGCTGTCCATCGTCTCGCTCCCGAGGATTGCGGACGTTGGCGTCCGATAAGTTCGGAACCTTAGCCTGTTTTTCTACACCGCGCAGCACCCTACTCTGGCTCCCTGCCCTTTCGTTTGAAACCCGGAGCCAATAAACATGAGCGACAACGCCTTACCCTCCCCGGCCCTTGCGGCGAGCCGTGAACGCCTGCCACTGGGCGGTTTGCTGGCATTGGCAACCGCCGGCTTCATCACCATCCTCACCGAAGCCATGCCAGCGGGCTTGCTCCCGCAAATGGGCGCCGGGCTCGGGGTGTCCGACGCCTTGGTGGGCCAGTTGGTGACCCTTTACGCCCTTGGTTCGCTGCTGGCCGCGATTCCCCTGACCATCGCCACCCGGGGCTGGCGCAGGCGGCCGTTGCTGATGATTGCCATCGGCGGGTTTGCCTTGGTTAACAGCGTGACAGCGTTTTCCAGCGATTACCTGCTGACCCTGGTGGCGAGGTTCTTCGCCGGGGTGTTCGCGGGGTTGCTTTGGGCGCTGCTCGCCGGTTACGCCAGCCGCATGGTTGCGCCACACTTGCAAGGCCGGGCGATTGCCGTGGCCATGCTTGGGGCGCCGTTGGCGCTGTCACTGGGCGTGCCCGCCGGGACATTCCTGGGCACCACGGTGGGCTGGCGTCTGAGCTTTGCGATCATGACCGGTCTTACGGTTGTGCTGCTGGCCTGGGTGCGCTGGCAGGTCCCGGACTTTGCCGGGCAGCGGGCGGAAAAACGCTTGGGGCTACGCCAGGTGCTGGCCCTGCCCGGGATTCGTCCGGTGCTGTTTGTGACCCTTACCTACGTGCTGGCCCATAACATTCTCTACACCTATATAGCGCCATTCCTGGTACCTGCCGGGATTGCGGCGGACATCGATCAGGTGTTGCTGGTATTTGGCCTGGCGGCGCTGCTGGGCATCTGGATTGTCGGCGCGTTGATTGATCAGCGGCTGCGTGCGTTGTTGGTGATCAGCTGCGCAATGTTCGCACTGTCGGCCCTGGCGCTGGCGTTCTGGATCACCTCGGCGACCGTGATCTACACCACAGTGGCGTTATGGGGGCTGGCGTTTGGCGGCCTGCCGGCATTGCTGCAAACAGCGCTGGCCAAGTCGGCCGGGGATTCAGCCGATGCCGCGCAGTCGATGCTGGTGACGGTGTGGAACCTGGGCATCGCCGGCGGTGGACTGCTCGGCGGCATGTTGCTACAGGGTTGGGGCGTGACAGCGTTTCCGTGGGCGGTCGTCGCGTTGGTCGTGCTGGCCCTGATGGCGACGCTGCGTTTAACCGATGTTTAAACGAAACGTGACGTAATGTTTCTTAACTCTTATGATCGCCCTGGGTGCGCTGCTGCATACGGCACAGCGCAGGTTAAAGGATAAGCATTGGTCGGGCCGCCAATGGAGACTTGTCGTGCCTGATAAACACCCTGCTATTCCTCGCCCCCAGGTTTTGGTCGAAGGCGCCCTGTCTGCATTGGAGCGGTTTTCACGCATCGAGGCCGTCAGCGGCATCGTGCTGCTGCTGGCGGCGATTGTCGCGCTGATCTGGGCCAACAGCCCCATCGCCGATTCCTACGAACACTTCTGGAACACCCAACTCACTATCGGGCTGGGAGACTTCACGGTCTCGCGCTCGTTGCACTTCCTGGTGAACGACGGGCTGATGACCATCTTCTTCCTGGTGGTGGGCGCCGAGATTCGCCAGGAGATCAGGGACGGTGCACTCGCCAACCTGAAACTGGCCACCCTGCCCTTGGGCGCTGCACTCGGTGGCGTGCTGATGCCGGCGCTGCTCTATACCCTGCTCAACCATGGCACTGAAGCGGCCAGCGGCTGGGCGGTGCCCACCGCCACCGACATCGCGTTTGCCGTAGGTGTGCTGGCGCTGTTGGGTAAATCCATTCCGGCCGGCGTGCGCATTCTGTTGCTGGCGTTGGCGATCATTGATGACATCGTCGCCATCCTGATCATTGCGATCTTCTACACCGCGAGCCTGGACTACATGGGCCTGGTGATCGCGGCCTGCGGGCTGGCACTGGTGCTGATTTTTCAGCGGATGGGGATTGGCAAGGCGGTTGTGTACCTGCTGCCCGGGGCGATTGTCTGGTTCGGGCTGCTGAAGACAGGTGTACATCCTACGCTCGCCGGCGTGGTGCTTGGCTTGATGACGCCTGTCATTTCGAGGCCCACCCGTGAACGCCCGCTGGACACCATCGGTCGCACCTTTAACGAACTGATGGACCGGCTTTCGCATCCCGCTGAAAGCGCTCATGAGGTGGCCAAACCGTTGCAGCAGTTGAGACAGGCCCAGCGGGAAATGTTGCCGCCGGTGCAGCGGATTCAAGCCGGGTTACACCCGTGGGTAGCCTTCGGCGTCATGCCGCTGTTTGCCCTGGCCAACGCGGGGGTGAGCCTGCAAGGGTTCAATCTGGACGACCCGCTGCCCCACGGCGTGTTCATGGGCGTCATCCTGGCCTTGGTGCTCGGCAAGCCGCTGGGGGTGATGCTGGCGAGTTTCGTGCTGGTCAAACTGAACATCTGCCAACTGCCGGAAGGCGTGACCTGGAACGGCGTCGCCCTGGTCGGCCTGTTGGCCGGGATTGGTTTCACCATGTCGATTTTCATCTCGTCGCTGGCCTTCTCCGATCCGACGCTGCTGTCGGCTGCCAAGCTGAGTGTGCTGAGCGCTTCGACCCTGGCGGCTGTGATTGGCTTGAGTTGGGGCAAGCTCAAGTTTGCGCGTTGAATCAAGGACTGGTTCAGTCAGCTGCTTGAGTGGATAAAAAAAGACCCCGGCCTCTTCAGGCCGGGGTCTTTTTATTCAGGCAGTAACGAGATCAGAACTTCTTGATCTCAGCCTTGGTTTCCAACTGCTTGCGATACGCGGCGAAGTCTTGCTGGCCCACACGCGACGCGAGGAAGCGGCGGTACTGAGCCTTCTCGTCATCGGTCGGGGCAGCGGCTTCGTTGACTGCGTTCAAGCGCACGATCACCAGGCTACCGTCTGGCAGAGTCACGCTGGTGAAGGTTGGCTTGTCCTTGGCCGCAGGCTTTGGCATGCGGAACAGGGCTTGCAGCACGGCTGGCTCGACGCCTTCCTGGCCACGGGTGGCCGCTTCGGTGACTTTCCAGGCCTGGCCATCCACCGGCTGATTCAGCGGTGTCTTGCCATCACGCAGGTTGGCAATCAGCTCGTCCGCGTGAGTCTTCGCCGCAGCGCTTGCGCGCTCCTTGGTTAACTGGGCACGGATGGCAGTGGCAACGCTTTCCAGCGGCAGCTGAGTAGGCTTCAAGTGCTCTTTGGCACGCAGCACCACGATGGTTTCCGGATCCAGCTCGATGGCGGTGCTGTTGGCACCTTCATCCAGTACTTCAGGGCTGAATGCAGCGGTCACCACGGCACGGTTGGCAGCAATGCCTTCGCCACCTTCACGGCCGAATGGCGCGGAGGTGTGCACGGTCAGCTTCAGGTCCGACGCCGGTTGGGCCAGGTCGGAAGCTTCGAATGCAGCGTCTTCCAGTTGCTTGGTCGCGTCGACGAAACGCTGTTCAACCTGCTGGGTCTTGAGCTCGCGGGTCAGCTTGTCTTTCAGGCTGGCGA
The DNA here is from genome assembly GCF_011765255.1 of Pseudomonas sp. AN3A02. Classification (NCBI taxonomy): domain Bacteria; kingdom Pseudomonadati; phylum Pseudomonadota; class Gammaproteobacteria; order Pseudomonadales; family Pseudomonadaceae; genus Pseudomonas; species Pseudomonas sp. AN3A02. Next base: position 1,535,689 of record NZ_JAARNI010000001.1, on the reverse strand, counting down.
ACGATGGCACTTCAGGTGCCTCAACGCCCAACAGCTTGATCAGGTGCCAGCCGAAGCTCGAACGCACCGGCGCCGAAACCTGGTCCTTGTTCAACGCGTACAGCGCTGTTTCGAAGGCTGGGTCGTAGACGCCAGGGCCGGCGAAACCGAGGTCACCGCCGTTGTTTGCAGAACCCGGATCCTGGGAGAACTCTTTGGCCAGGGCTTCGAACTTCTCGCCTTTGGCCAGGCGTGCCTGGATCTCTTCGATCTTGGCCTTGGCCTGCTCGTCGGTGGTCTTGTCGTTGACTTCAATCAGGATGTGCGCCGCGCGACGCTGTTCAGCGAGGTTGGCGGTTTCTTTCTGATAGAGAGCCTGCAGCTCATCGTCCTTGACCGCGACCTGGTCGAAGAAGGAAGCCTTCTTCAGCTCCAGATAGTCGATGACCACCTGGTCCGGGGTCATGAACTCTTTGGCGTGCTGGTCATAGTAAGCCTTGACCTCGTCGTCGGTGAGTTTCACCGCCGCAGGGTTGGCCTTGACGCTGGCGGTGGCGAAATCGCGGGTCTGTTTTTCCAGACGGGCAAAAGCCAGCACTTCGGCATCAGTCACAAAACCGCTGCCGGCAATACCAGCACGAACCTGGCCGATCAGCATTTCCTGGCTCAGCATCTGGCGGAATTGCATACGGCTATAGCCCAGCTGACGGATCACCTGGTCGAAACGCTCAGCGTTGAACTGGCCATCCACCTGGAATTCCGGTGTCTGCAGGATCACTTGATCCAGCGCGGCTTCGGAGAAAGCGAATTTCGAATCGGCCGCGCCCTGCAGCAGCAGTTTGCGATCGATCAGGCTCTTGAGCGCGGCGTCGCGCAGCAGCTTTTCGTCCAGCAAGGAAGCATCGAAGTCCTTGCCCAGCTGTTGCATCAGCTGACGACGTTGCATGTCGACGGCCTGGCCCAGTTCACTTTGGGTGATTTCTTCACCGTTGACCTTGGCCACGTCCTGCTTGTTGTTGGTCGAAGCCTGAAAAATAGCCTCGATACCGGTAAACGCCATCAATGCGACGATGATCCCGATAATGGTCTTGGCAATCCAGCCTTGTGAATTGTCCCTGATATTCTGCAGCATGCGTCCCCCAGAAACGGTTGAACTTCAAAATTAGGCAACCGTGGAGCGTGGGTAGAGTCCGGATAGAAGAAAGGCGCATCCGAGGATGCGCCTTCTCGTAACTGGCGGAGCGGACGGGGGTTTGAACCCACACCCCCGGCGTGGCGACCCGATGGATACTTGGGTCAGCTGCCGCTCCGCTGCCAGGTCAGACCTGCGTCCGACCCGGATGGGTAAGGCTTGAGCGAAGCTTAGTTAACGGCTTCTTTCAGGGCTTTACCGGCTTTGAAACCTGGCTTTTTGGCAGCGGCGATTTGCAGAGCCTTGCCAGTCTGTGGGTTACGACCAGTGCGAGCTGGGCGGTCGGTCACAGAGAAAGTACCGAAACCAACCAGTACCACAGAGTCGCCGGCCTTGAGAGCGCCAGTGACGGATTCGATTACTGCGTCCAGCGCACGGCCAGCAGCGGCTTTCGGGATATCAGCAGATGCAGCGATAGCATCAATCAGTTCCGACTTGTTCACTCTAAGTCCCCTTATATCTATTGAGTATGATTCTAAGTTTTTTGGTGAAAGCAAAAACCAGTGCTGAATGGCCTACAGACACTTAAGAGCCGCTTTATAACAAGGGCTCTAAAAAGCTGTCAAGGAAGCCCCCAGGCTTAAACGTATTAATGCGTGCTAATTCTTTCCTTAGAGTCAGTCTCGCGCTTTTCATCTTTTGCAACTATCTCCGGAGCCACATCCGGCAAGGGCTCCGGCGCGTATTGCAGCGCAATTTGCAGGACCTCGTCAATCCATTTAACCGGTTTAATCTGCAGATCCTGCTTGATATTGTCAGGAATCTCCTTCAAGTCGCGAACATTCTCTTCAGGAATGATCACGGTCTTGATACCACCACGGTGTGCAGCCAACAATTTCTCTTTGAGGCCACCAATGGCCAGCACTTGCCCACGCAGGGTTATTTCCCCAGTCATGGCAACATCGGCGCGCACCGGAATGCCGGTCAGGGCTGATACCAGTGCCGTGCACATGCCTACGCCTGCGCTAGGGCCGTCTTTCGGCGTCGCCCCTTCCGGCATGTGGATGTGGGTGTCGTGCTTCTCGTGGAAGTCCAGGGGGATTCCCAGGCTCTTCGCGCGGCTGCGCACCACGGTCTGCGCGGCGGTGATGGATTCGACCATCACGTCACCCAGGGAACCGGTCTTGATCAATTGCCCTTTGCCCGGGATAACAGCGGCCTCGATGGTCAGCAATTCGCCGCCCACTTGAGTCCACGCCAGGCCCGTGACCTGACCCACCTGGTCCTGCTGCTCAGCCAGGCCGTAACGGAATTTGCGCACGCCCAGGAAGTGTTCCAGCAGCTCAGCGGTGACCTTCACCGAGAAGCGTTTTTCCAGCGCATGTTCCTTCACGGCCTTGCGGCAGATCTTCGCCAGTTGACGCTCAAGGCCCCGTACACCGGCCTCGCGGGTGTAGAAACGAATGATGTCGCGGATCGCGTCGGCATCAAATTCGATCTCGCCTTTTTTCAGGCCGTTGGCCGCAATCTGCTTGGGCGAAAGGTATTTGACAGCGATGTTGATCTTCTCGTCTTCGGTGTAACCCGGCAGACGAATCACCTCCATCCGGTCCAGCAAGGCTGGCGGAATATTCATCGAGTTGGAGGTGCACAGGAACATTACGTCGGACAGGTCGTAGTCGACTTCCAGGTAATGGTCGTTGAAATTGTGGTTCTGCTCGGGGTCGAGCACTTCCAGCAAGGCAGAGGCCGGATCGCCACGCATGTCGCTGCCCATTTTGTCGATTTCATCAAGCAGGAACAGCGGGTTGCGCACACCCACCTTTGTCATCTTTTGAATCAATCTTCCTGGCATCGAACCGATATAAGTCCGGCGATGACCACGAATTTCCGCTTCATCACGCACACCACCCAAGGCCATGCGTACGAATTTACGGTTTGTTGCGTGAGCAATCGACTCAGCCAGCGAGGTTTTACCCACACCAGGAGGACCGACCAGGCACAACACCGGGCCACGAATTTTCTTCACGCGCTTTTGCACGGCGAGGTATTCGAGGATGCGTTCTTTGACTTCTTCGAGGCCGTAGTGATCGGCGTCCAGAATATCTTCGGCGCGGGCCAGGTCCAGGCGTACTTTGGTCTGGGCCTTCCACGGCACTTGCACCAGCCAGTCGATATAAGAGCGAACCACGGTGGCTTCGGCCGACATCGGCGACATTTGCTTGAGCTTGTTCAGCTCGGCAGTGGCCTTGATCAAGGCGTCTTTTGGCAGGCCGGCGGCATCGATGCGCTTTTTCAGCTCTTCGATTTCGTTGTGGCCTTCCTCGCTGTCACCCAGCTCTTTCTGAATGGCCTTCATCTGCTCATTCAGGTAGTACTCGCGCTGGCTGCGCTCCATTTGCTTTTTGACACGGCCGCGAATGCGCTTCTCGACCTGCAGCAGGTCGATTTCGGCATCCAGCAGCGCCAGGACGTGTTCGACCCGGGCAGACAAATCGATGATTTCGAGAATGTCCTGCTTCTGCTCGATTTTCAGCGCCATGTGCGCGGCCATGGTGTCGACCAGGCGGCTTGGCTCATCAATGCTGTTGAGGGAAGAGAGGACTTCTGCGGGGACTTTCTTTCCCAGTTGTACGTATTGCTCGAACTGGGACAGCAGGCTGCGAACGAACACTTCGGATTCGCGCTCAGGGGCATCGACTTCGTCGATCAGCGCCACTTCGGCACGCAGGTGGCCGTCCACTTCCATGAAGCGCTCGACCGCACCGCGCTGCTCACCTTCCACCAGCACCTTGACGGTGCCATCAGGCAGCTTGAGCAGTTGCAGGACAGTTGCAACGGTACCAACGCGATACAGGGCATCTTCGCCCGGATCATCGTCAGCAGGATTTCTCTGGGCCAGCAGCAGGATCTGCTTGTCGCCCGTCATCGCGGCCTCGAGGGCTTCGATAGACTTCTCGCGCCCCACGAACAGCGGGATAACCATGTGCGGATAGACGACGACATCACGCAACGGCAGGAGAGGCAATTCGATGGTTGTCTTCATGATTTCGCCTCTATGACAGATGAAAGTAACTTGAAACCAAGATGGGGGCTGCCTGCAAAAAAAACAAGCGTAATGGCATCAGTTAAACGCAGTAAAAACAAAGGGGCCCGTTAAGGCCCCTTTATTTTGTACAGCTCGGCGGTGCAACGCTTACGCGTCTGGCGCAGCCTTGGCAGCCGGCTCACTGTTTTCGTAGATATACAGTGGCTTGGACTTACCTTCTATAACGCTTTCGTCGATCACCACTTTACTCACCTCGGACTGCGAGGGGATTTCATACATGGTGTCGAGCAGTACGCCTTCGAGGATCGAGCGCAAACCACGGGCGCCGGTCTTGCGCTCCAGTGCCCGCTTGGCCACCGATTTGAGCGCGTCAGCACGGAACTCGAGGTCCACACCTTCCATCTCGAACAGCTTGGCGTATTGCTTGGTCAGGGCGTTTTTCGGCTCGGTGAGGATCTGCATCAACGCAGCCTCATCCAGCTCGTCCAACGTCGCCAGGACCGGCAGACGGCCAACGAATTCCGGGATCAGACCGAACTTGACCAAATCGTCAGGCTCGACTTCACGCAGGGATTCACCGACTTTCTTGCCTTCTTCCTTGCTGCGTACTTCTGCACTGAAGCCAATGCCACCACGGGTGGAACGGTTTTGAATAACCTTTTCCAGACCGGAGAACGCACCGCCACAGATGAACAGGATGTTGCGCGTATCAACCTGAAGGAATTCCTGCTGTGGATGCTTGCGGCCGCCTTGTGGCGGTACGGAAGCAACTGTACCTTCGATCAGTTTCAACAGCGCTTGCTGCACGCCTTCACCGGAAACGTCCCGGGTGATCGACGGGTTGTCGGATTTGCGCGAAATCTTGTCGATTTCATCGATGTAGACAATGCCCATCTGGGCCTTTTCCACGTCGTAATCGCATTTCTGCAGCAACTTCTGAATGATGTTCTCGACATCTTCACCTACGTAACCGGCCTCGGTAAGAGTGGTTGCGTCGGCGATGGTGAAGGGAACGTTCAGCAGGCGAGCCAAGGTTTCTGCAAGCAGGGTTTTACCCGAGCCTGTAGGACCGATCAGCAAGATGTTGCTTTTGCCGAGCTCGACGTCGTCACTTTTCTTGTCACGCTGGTTCAGACGCTTGTAGTGGTTGTACACCGCTACGGCCAGAACCTTCTTTGCACGCTCTTGACCAATCACATACTGATCAAGGATGCCGCTGATTTCTTTAGGCGAAGGCAATTTATGCGCGCTGCTTTCGGCCTGGGCTTCCTGCACCTCCTCACGGATGATGTCATTGCACAGGTCGACGCACTCGTCGCAGATAAAGACCGAGGGGCCGGCAATCAACTTGCGTACTTCATGCTGGCTTTTGCCACAGAAGGAGCAATAGAGCAGCTTGCCGTTGTCCTCGCCGTTGCGGGTGTCAGTCATTCGTTCGATCCAAATCCGATAGGCTTGCAACACAAGATGAAGGCTATTGAGGGCTTTTTCAAGCCCACTGGTGGTCGGACCTGCCGACCAGCCCTATTTTGAGCTGCTTATATTAAGCGGGGCGCTTTTCGATCACTGCGTCGATCAACCCGTATTCACGAGCCGCTTCGGCGCTCATGAAATTGTCACGGTTGGTGTCGCGCTCGATCTCTTCCAGGGTATGCCCGCTATGTTTGGCCATCAGCGTGTTGAGACGCTCACGAATAAAGAGGATTTCCTTGGCATGGATTTCGATGTCCGATGCCTGGCCCTGGAAACCGCCCAGTGGCTGGTGAATCATCACGCGAGAGTTCGGCAGGCAGTAACGCTTGCCCTCAGCACCAGCGGTCAGCAGGAAAGCACCCATGCTGCACGCCTGACCGATACAGGTGGTCGATACGTTCGGCTTGATGAACTGCATGGTGTCGTAGATCGACATGCCAGCCGTTACCGAACCGCCCGGGGAGTTGATGTAGAGATGGATGTCCTTGTCCGGGTTTTCCGCTTCAAGGAACAGCAGCTGCGCACAGATCAGGTTGGCCATGTAGTCCTCTACCGGACCAACCAGAAAGATCACTCGCTCCTTGAGCAGGCGCGAGTAGATGTCATAGGCGCGTTCGCCACGAGCAGATTGCTCGACAACCATCGGGACCAGGCCGCCAGCGGCCTGGATATCAGAGTTCTGCTGAATATACGAATTACGGAACATGCTCTGCAGTTACTCCCAAATAGTCATGTCTTGAATACGCATAAGCCAGCGCGAGGCTGGCTTATGGGTGTATTTTCAAACGAGTTGAGCGATCAGTCGGCTTGTGCTGCTTCAGCCGGCTTGACTGCTTCTTCGTAAGAGACCGCTTTATCGGTCACCTTAGCCTTCTGCAGAACAGTATCCACAACTTGCTCTTCCAGCACAACCGAACGCACTTCGTTCAGCTGCTGGTCGTTCTTGTAGTACCAGGACACAACAGCCTCAGGCTCCTGGTAGGCAGAAGCCATTTCCTGGATCATTTCGCGAACGCGGGTTTCGTCAGGCTTGAGGTCGAATTGCTTGACCACTTCAGCCACGATCAGACCCAGTACAACGCGGCGCTTGGCTTGCTCTTCGAACAGCTCGGCCGGCAGTTGGTCAGGCTTGATGTTGCCACCGAACTGCTGAACAGCCTGCACGCGCAGACGATCAACTTCGTTGGACAGCAGGGCCTTAGGCACTTCGATCGGGTTGGCGGCCAGCAGACCGTCCATCACCTGGTTCTTGACCTTGGATTTGATCGCCTGACGCAGCTCACGCTCCATGTTCTTGCGAACTTCGGTGCGGAAACCTTCGATGCCAGTTTCCTTGATGCCGAACTGGTTGAAGAACTCTTCGTTCAGTTCTGGCAGCTTAGGCTCGGAAACAGTGTTGACGGTCACGGTGAACTCGGCGGCTTTGCCAGCCAGGTCCAGGTTCTGATAGTCAGCCGGGAAAGTCAGGTTCAGAACGCGCTCTTCGCCAGCTTTGGCGCCAACCAGGCCGTCTTCAAAACCAGGGATCATGCGGTTGGAACCCAGCACCAGCTGAGTGCCTTTGGCGGAGCCGCCAGCGAACACTTCGCCGTCAACCTTGCCAACGAAATCGATGTTCAGCTGGTCTTCGTTCTGGGCAGCGCGATCGGCCACTTCAAAACGAGTGTTCTGCTTGCGCAGGATTTCCAGCATGTTGTCCAGATCGGAGTCAGCAACATCAGCGCTCAGGCGCTCGATGGCGATCGAATCGAAACCGGCAACTTCGAATTCAGGGAACACTTCGAAGATTGCAACGTATTCCAGATCCTTGCCTGCTTCCAGGGACTTAGGCTCGATGGAAGGCGAGCCAGCCGGGTTCAGCTTTTGCTCGACAACGGCTTCGTAGAAGGAAGCCTGGATCACGTCACCTACTGCTTCCTGACGTGCATCAGCACCGAAGCGGCGCTTGATTTCGCTCATTGGCACTTTGCCTGGACGGAAACCAGCGATCTTGGCCTTTTGGGCAGTCTGCTGCAGACGCTTGTTGACCTGGGTCTCGATGCGCTCGGCCGGCACGGTGATGCTCATGCGGCGCTCAAGAGCAGAAGTATTTTCAACAGAAACTTGCATGGATATTCCTCGTTGCACAGACGTTAGCTGGCCGTTTCCGACCCCAGAATCAAGGGCATGCATTCTAGTGGGTCAAACTCAAGAAGTCACCCTACTGAAAACGGGTAAAAAAACAGCGGGCAATTTATAGGTACGAATGCACGAGTGCAGCTCGCCCCGGTAGCAAATACATCCCATCACGCCAGGGCTCTGCGCCAACCCTTCTATATATAGAAGCAGCTGCCAATCATCTCCCTGACAACCGACCCTGCGGACAAGGCCAGCGAGCAGTGCGGCATCATCGCGAAACATAAATACGACGAAACGCCCTGCCCTTGCAGCCCAGCACCTGCGACTGCGTTAAAACTCAAACCGCTGAAACAAAAAAGGCGCCAGACTATTAATCTGGCGCCTTTCGAAATATGGGGTGGACGAAGGGGATCGAACCCTCGACAACGGGAGTCACAATCCCGTGCTCTACCAACTGAGCTACGCCCACCATATTGCGTGACCAAAAAGCCCGTCAAAATGGCTATTTGTTGAGCCTCAGGAAAGCCAGCAGGCTTTTCATGAAGCTTTATTTGGTGCGGATGAAGAGACTCGAACTCTTACACCTTGCGGCGCTGGAACCTAAATCCAGTGTGTCTACCAATTCCACCACATCCGCGCTTGAAGCTTTTAAAGCAAAGGCGCCAGACTATTAATCTGGCGCCTTTTAAATATGGGGTGGACGAAGGGGATCGAACCCTCGACAACGGGAGTCACAATCCCGTGCTCTACCAACTGAGCTACGCCCACCATATTGCGCTACTTGTGCCAAAGCTGCCTAATGGCGCACCCGGCAGGACTCGAACCTGCGACCATCCGCTTAGAAGGCGGATGCTCTATCCAGCTGAGCTACGGGCGCCTTATTAATCTGTACTCTTGGAGGATTACAAACTAACCAGTGCTAGGCTGTGCCCGACAAGTGCGACGAATAGTATAGATGCACCCGAAACCCGTCAAATCCTTTTTATAAAAAATTCATTTTATTTAAGGGGTTAGGGGAATTTGCAGACCAAGCGCCTTTGCCCTCGCGCCATGGCATGCGAGAATGCGCGCACTTTTCTTCCCCCTCTCGATGGTTAATCACGCGTAATGACTGCACAACTTATCGACGGCAAATCAATCGCCGCCAGCCTGCGCCAGCAGATCGCCAAACGAGTCGCCGAGCGCAGCCAACAAGGCCTGCGCACGCCGGGCCTCGCGGTGATCCTGGTCGGCAGCGATCCTGCCTCTCAGGTTTATGTCTCGCACAAGCGTAAAGACTGTGAAGAGGTCGGCTTTATCTCAAAAGCCTACGACTTGGATTCCGACACCACCCAGCAGGCCCTCACCGACCTGATCGACAGCCTCAATGACGATCCGGCCATCGACGGCATCCTGCTGCAACTGCCATTGCCCGAGCACCTGGACGCGTCGAAATTGCTTGAACGCATCCGCCCGGACAAAGACGTCGACGGTTTCCACCCTTATAACGTCGGCCGCCTGGCCCAGCGTATTCCGCTGCTGCGCCCGTGCACTCCGAAGGGCATCATGACCCTGCTGGAAAGCACCGGCGTCGATCTGTATGGCCTGGATGCCGTCGTTGTCGGCGCATCGAACATCGTCGGTCGCCCGATGGCCATGGAACTGCTGCTGGCCGGCTGCACCGTGACCGTCACCCACCGTTTCACCAAGGACCTGGCTGGCCACGTTGGCCGCGCCGACCTGGTAGTGGTTGCTGCCGGCAAACCGGGCCTGGTCAAGGGTGAGTGGATCAAGGAAGGCGCCATCGTTATCGACGTAGGCATCAACCGCCAGGACGACGGCAAGCTGGTGGGCGACGTGGTGTACGAAACAGCCCTGCCCCGCGCCGGATGGATCACCCCGGTACCGGGTGGTGTTGGCCCGATGACCCGCGCCTGCCTGCTGGAAAATACCCTGTACGCAGCCGAAACCCTGCACAGCTAATAACCAGCTGCTCTGAAAAAGCCCTGCCTTATCGCAGGGCTTTTTATTGGCCGGATAAAAAGTACTTTTTTCTTAGTTTTTAAGGGCTTTCATCTGTTTTCAGATGAACATTCGACAGTTTCTGATCCATACTCCTAAAATGTAACGGCATTTATCAGAAAGTCCGTGCAAAACGGTATATCCCTACTTTTTTTAGCGAGTTCATCCGCGTGAAAATTCATCTTTCCATCATCAGCCTATTTTTTGCATTTACAGGCACCTTCGCGAACGCCGGCGAAACCACTATGGCCCCCCGCGACATGTCCACCCTGCACATCGCCTCCGGCAGTGCGATGGTGGTAGACCTGCAGACCAACAAAGTCATCTATGCCAGCAACCCGGATGTCATCGTGCCGATCGCCTCAGTCAGCAAACTGATGACCGGCCTGATCGTGCTGGAAGCCAAGCAGAACATGGATGAATACATCGACATCAACATCAAGGACACGCCGGAGATGAAAGGCGTGTTCTCCCGGGTCAAGATCGGCAGCGAGATGCCGCGCAAAGAGATGTTGCTGATTGCCCTGATGTCCTCCGAAAACCGCGCCGCCGCCAGCCTGGCCCACCACTACCCGGGCGGCTACCCGGCCTTTATCGCGGCGATGAACGCCAAGGCCAAGGCGCTGGGCATGACCAGCACCCACTATGTAGAACCCACCGGCCTGTCGATCCACAACGTGTCCACCGCCCGCGACTTGAGCAAGCTGCTGGCCGCCGCGCGCAAATACCCGATGCTCAGCCAGCTGAGTACCACCAAGGAAAAGACCGTCTCGTTCCGCAAGCCCAACTACACCCTGGGTTTCTCCAACACAGACCACCTGATCAACCGCGCCAACTGGGACATCAAGCTGACCAAGACCGGCTTTACCAACCAGGCCGGCCACTGCCTGGTGCTGGTGACCAGCATGGGTAATCGCCCGGTGTCGCTGGTGATCCTGGACGCCTTCGGCAAGTTCACTCACTTTGCCGATGCCAGTCGCATCCGCAGCTGGGTCGAGACCGGCAAGAGTGGCTCGGTGCCGGACGTCGCCTTGCGCTACAAGGCTGACAAGAACCTGAAGAACCGCCCACGGGCAAATGTCCAGGTCACCGAGTCGCGCTGACAGCTAAATAACCCCATAAAAAACGGCGCCCTTGAGCGCCGTTTTTTTATTTGGCCTGACTGGCCAGCGTCTTGACCGCCTGGGCCGCGGCCTGCTCCTGCCCGGCCTGGGCCGTGGCGCTTGCCGCCTGCTGCCAGCGCTGGGCGTCGACCTTGACCGGCAACTGGGTGGGCCGCTGAATCAGTACCGCCCACTTGCCGCCGTCTTTCCACGCCGACTCAAACGCGCTGAAATCCATCGACATGCGTCGCTCCAAGCCCGAACGCAGCAACACCATGCTCTTCTGCTTGTTGTAACCCACCACCACGACATACCGCGGCCCGGCCCAGAAGGTCGCGCCCTGGGTGATACGCGCCATCACCGGGTACCCGGCCGCGACCTGTGCCAGCAGCGCCGGCAGTTGATCTTCCAGCGGGTACACCAGCATCCCGTATTCACGGGCCAACACCTGCATGTTGCGCTCAAGGTCCGCTTCGGCGCCCGGCAGATGCAGAGGCTTATCCAATAGGCCCGGTGTAATCACAATGCCTTGTTGGGACAGCATGCTGGCCAGAGCGGCCGGGCCACCGAGGTAAGTCTCGCCGCGAAACGCCGGCACGCCCTTCAGCTCGACGCTCTCCGGCAAGCCCGGGATGCTCGTGGGTTTAGGGTGCGAGGTGCAGGCCGCCAGCCCCATGAAACAGGCTGCGACCCACCAGGAGGTTTTAATGTTCAAGGGAAACCGCAACTTCTTCACTCACTTGATCAACTGCCGACGTGGGCCCTGATCATAGGACGCTCAGGGGCGCGGGTATAGCCTTGTACCGCAGTAAAGGGCCCGCCATAGAGCAAACAAGTTGGATGCACACGACCATTGGTCAATAGCAGGCAACCTGCGGATAGCTAGACTGTCCATTGAGAAGACAGTGTGTGCCCCGTACCGGGCAAAGGAGGCACTTATGAGCCTGACAACAACGATTCTACTTTTGATCTGTGGCTGGCTGGCCGTCGCCGCCGCCATGCTTTGGGGCGTGATGCGCGTAACCCGCCGGCACCATCACCCACAGGTAAAACCCGCAGCGCCCGACAAACTGCACAAACCTGCCGGGCACCACGCCTGACGCCTTAGCCAGGCATGCAACTGAAGTCATCGGTCTGCGCCAATTCCTTGCCGTGGCTATCCTTTAACTCGGCACGCACCGTGGTACCCAGACTGGATTCCACCAAGGTGTAATGTTCACCGGCCTTGAAGTTGCCGTACGTGACATGCCCGCGACAATCCTGCTGGTTGTCATCCCCCGCCTCTTCTTCAAACAACGTGACATCCAGGCGATGGGCGCCAGGTTTCACTTCGAAGTAGCGGCCATCATTAATGTTTTTACCGTCTACCCGCTCGGCCATCAGGTCGTTGGGCGCCTCCTCTTGCAGGCCGATCCAGGCTTCGCTCGGGTCCGCCTTCGGCATCGGGCCGGCACACGCCGACAACAGCAGGACCGCACTCAAGGCCGGGATCAACAACAAGGGTTTAAGAGACATGGCAGAACTCCAAATGGATAAAGAGTGAAGGGGCAAAACAGCTCCCGTTCGATCGGTATCCAGCTTGGTACTGTCACCATTATTGAACAAATGAATACATATGAAAGGATCTTCAGCCGTTAACTAAATCTTCCTTCACCTGGCTGAAAGGTGCGTGTTAGGTGGGTCGGGCAAGACTGCCGGGGTTTGCAATCCCACTCCTTTGGAGGTTACGGCATGCTCGGGCTGGTAAAGACCGCACTGCTCAAGCCCTACACGTTTATCGTGCTGGCAATATTCATCTGCATCATTGGGCCCATGGCGGCCTTGCGTACCCCCACTGACGTATTTCCCGACATTGGCATCCCCGTCGTCGCGGTGGTTTGGCAGTACAACGGCCTGTCCCCGGACGCCATGGCCGGTCGCGTGATCTACACCTACGAACGCTCCCTGAGTACCACCGTCAACGACATCGAACACATTGAATCGCAGTCGTTACCCGGCATGGGCATCGTGAAGATTTTCTTCCAGCCCGGCGTGGATATCCGCACCGCCAACGCCCAGGTAACAGCGGTGTCACAAACCGTGCTCAAGCAGATGCCACCGGGCATCACCCCACCGCTGATCCTCAACTACAGCGCCTCGACGGTGCCGATCCTGCAGATGGCGTTCTCCAGCCCCAGCCTGTCGGAAGCGAAAATCCGCGACCTGGTGCAGAACAATATCCGCCTGCCCCTGAGTGCCCTGCCCGGCCTGGCCATGCCCACGCCAATGGGCGGCAAGCAACGCCAGATCACCCTCGATCTCGACCCGCAGGCGCTGGCCGCCAAAGGGTTGTCAGCACAGGACGTGGGCAACGCTCTCGCCTTGCAGAACCAGATCATCCCGGTGGGTACCGCCAAACTCGGCCCCAACGAATACACGATCTTGCTCAACAACAGCCCCAAGGCGATTGACGAGCTCAACGACCTGCCGATCAAGACGGTCGACGGTGCGATCATCACCATCGGCCAGGTGGCCCACGTGCGTGACGGCTCGCCGCCGCAGACCAACATCGTGCGCGTTGACGGCCACCGTGCGGTGCTGATGCCGGCCCTGAAAAACGGCAGCATCTCCACCCTGTCGATTATCGACGGCATCCGCCAGATGCTGCCGCGCATCAATGAAACGTTGCCGCCTTCTCTGAAGACCTCACTGCTCGGCGACGCCTCGGTGTTCGTCAAACAGTCGGTGGGCAGCGTGGCCCAGGAAGGCATCATCGCGGCGTTGCTGACCAGCGCAATGATCCTGCTGTTCCTCGGCAGCTGGCGCTCGACCATCATCATCGCCGCGTCGATTCCTCTGGCGGTGCTCTCGGCGATCGCATTGCTTGCAGCCACCGGGCAAACCCTCAACGTCATGACCCTCGGCGGGCTGGCGTTGGCGGTGGGGATTCTGGTGGACGACGCCACGGTGACCATCGAGAACATCAACTGGCACCTGGAACAAGGCAAGGCGGTGAAAGACGCGATCCTCGACGGCGCCAAGCAGATTGTCGGCCCGGCGTTCGTGTCCCTGCTGTGTATCTGCATCGTGTTCGTGCCGATGTTCATGCTGCAAGGCATCGCCGGTTATCTGTTCCGCCCGATGGCGTTGGCGGTGATCTTCGCCATGGCCAGCTCGTTCATTCTGTCGCGAACGTTGGTGCCGACCCTGGCGATGTTCCTGCTCAAGCCGCACGTGCCGGAGCAAGGCCAGGGCCATCACCCGGAAGATGAATTCATCAACCATCACGAGGGCGACCAGCACAAACCCCAGCGCAACGCCGTGCTGCAATCGGTGCTGAATTTCCAGCAGGGTTTCGAGCGTCACTTCTCCAACGTGCGCGACGTCTACCACAGCCTGCTGACCCTGGCCCTGGGTGCTCGCAAGCGTTTCATCGTCGGCTTCCTGGCCTGCATTCTTGCCTCGTTCCTGCTGCTGCCAAGCCTGGGCCAGGACTTCTTCCCGGCCACCGACGCCGGGGCCATGGCCCTGCATGTGCGCTTGCCGCTGGGCACGCGGATCGAAGAAAGCGCCGCAGCGTTTGACCGGATCGAAGCGCGGATTCGCGAGATCGTTCCGGCCGACGAACTAGACACTATCGTCGACAACATCGGCATTCCGCTGAGCGGCATCGACATGGCCTACAGCAGCAGCGGCACCATCGGCCCACAGGACGGTGATATCCAGGTCACCCTGAAAAAAGACCACGCGCCAACTGCTGACTACGTGAAAAAGCTGCGTGAAGCCCTGCCCGAAAGTTTCCCCGGCAGCCAGTTCGCCTTCCTGCCGGCCGACATCAGCAGCCAGATCCTCAACTTCGGTTCACCGGCCCCGCTGGATGTGAAAATCTCCGGGCGCAGCGATGAAGAAAACCGCGCCTACGCCGTGGAACTGGAACGTCGCCTGAAACATGTACCGGGCATTGCCGACCTGCGTATCCAGCAGTCCACCGGCTACCCGTCACTGCAAGTCAACGTAGACCGGATGCGCGCCAACGGCCTGGGCATCACCGAGCGCGACGTGACCAACAGCATGGTTGCGTCCCTGGCCGGCAGCTCGCAAACCGCACCAACGTTCTGGCTGAACCCGGCCAATGGCGTGTCGTATTCGATCGTGGCTGCCACCCCGCAGTATCGCCTCGACAGCCTGCCGTCCCTGGAAGCGCTGCCGGTGACCGGTGCCGATGGGCAGTCGCAAATCCTCGGCGGCGTGGCGACGATTTCACGGGTACAAAGCCCGGCGGTGGTGACCCACTACAACATCGAACCGACCCTGGACCTGTACGCCAACGTGCAGGGCCGCGACCTCGGCGGCGTCGCCAGCGATGTGCAAAAGGTGCTGAATGACATGGCCCCGATGCGCCCCAAAGGCGCGACCATCAGCCTGCACGGGCAGATCGATGCGCTGCATGAAGCGTTCAACGGCTTGAGCTTCGGCCTGCTCGGCGCAGTGGTGCTGATCTACCTGCTGATCGTGGTCAACTTCCAGTCCTGGACTGACCCGTTCGTGATCATCACCGCGCTGCCGGCGGCCCTCGCGGGCATCGTGTGGATGCTGTTCCTCAGCGGCACCTCGCTGTCGGTGCCCGCACTCACGGGGGCCATCCTCTGTATGGGCGTGGCCACCGCCAACTCGATCCTGGTGGTGAGTTTCTGCCGAGAGCGCCTGGCCGAACATGGCGACGCACTCAAGGCCGCACTGGAAGCCGGCTACACACGTTTCCGCCCGGTGTGCATGACCGCTCTGGCGATGATCATCGGCATGTTGCCGCTGGCCTTGTCCGAAGAACAAAACGCGCCGCTGGGACGTGCCGTGATCGGCGGCCTGATCCTCGCCACCACTGCCACTTTGCTGTTTGTACCCGTGGTCTTCAGTTTGGTCCACGGTCGTCACCCTACTCGCGCTGCTGCTGGAGAAACCCCACATGTCGTCTGATCACAAACCCTCGCGCAAGCGTCTGATGTTCATGGGTGTCGGCGGCCTGACACTGGCTGCCCTGTTGGTCGCCAACGGCCTGCACGCCCGTACGATGCATGAAAAATCCGTCACCGCCTGGACCGAAACCGCCGCAGTGCCGCAGGTGCTGGTGTTCCAGCCGAAGCAGAACGCGGCCGGCGACACCCTGCGCCTGCCCGCACACCTGGAAGCCTGGAGCAAGGCACCGATTCATGCGCGGGTCAGCGGTTATCTCAAAGACTGGAAGGTCGACATCGGCACCCAGGTCAAGGCCGGGCAAATCCTCGCCGAGATCGACAGCCCCGACCTCGACCAGCAAGTGGCACAAACCCACGCGCGCATGGTGCAGGAACAGGCCAACGCACGACTGGCGGAAACCACCGCCACCCGTTGGAAAAACCTGCTGGACAGCCATTCGGTATCGCGCCAGGAGGCCGATGAAAAAACCTCCAACGCCCTGGCTGCCAAGGCCAATGCCCAGGCAGCAGAGGCAGACTATGCGCGGCTGTCGGCCCTGGAAGACTACAAGACCATCCGCGCGCCGTTCGCTGGCGTAATCACCGCGCGTAATACCGACATCGGCCAATTGATCAAGGCCGACAGCGACAGCGATCCGGAACTGTTCGACATCGCCGACACCCACCAACTGCGGCTCTATGTGCCGGTGCCGCAGAACTATGCGGCGGTGATTCATCCCGGATTGGCCGCCCAACTGACGGTACCCGAGCACCCCGGCGAACACTTCAGCGCGAAGCTGATGGGCGACTCCACCGCCATCGACCGACGCTCCGGCACCCTGCTCGCGCAGTTCGTGGCAGACAATCCGGACGGCAAGTTGCTGCCCGGCGACTACGCCGAAGCCACCCTGGCGATTCCGGCAGACACCCATGGTGTGAGCATCCCGGCCAGCGCCCTGATCTTCCGCGCCCAAGGCACCCAGGTCGCGGTTCTGGACGCCAAGAACCATGTGCACCTGCAAGACATCCACATCGGCCTCGACCTCGGCGAACGCCTGGTCATCGATCAAGGCCTGAAACCCGCCGATCGCGTAGTCGACAACCCGCCCGACGCCCTGCGCGAAGGCGACGCCGTGCAACTGGCCGACGCCGGAGGTGCCCATGCACCCAAGGCTTAAACCCCTCGCAGCCTTGGTGTTGCTGGCGCTGCACGGTTGCTCGTTGGCGCCCACCTACAAGGCACCGACCATTGACCTGCCGGCCAAATACCGCGAACAGACCAGCGACGGTCCGTGGCACAGCGCACAACCCTCCGACCAACTGGCGCCGAAGTGGTGGCAGCTTTACCAGGACCAGCGCTTGAACGGCCTGCAGGAACAACTGCTCAAGGCCAACCCGGACCTGGCGGCGGCGCTGGCGCATTTCGATGCGTCCCAGGCGTATGCCAGCCAGTTGCATGCCGGATTGTTCCCGCAAATCACCGCCAGCGCACAGCCGTTGCGTCAGCGCCAATCGGACTCCCGGCCGCTGCGGGGCGATACCCAGCCTTCGGTGTACAACAGCAACACGGCAGGGTTTTCACTGAGTTTTGACCTGGATCTGTGGGGCAAAATCCGCAACCAAGTGGCGGCTGGCGATGCGCAGGCCCAAGCCTCCGGGGATGATTTGGCGGTGGCACGCCTGAGCTTGCAGCATCAGTTGGCGACGCTGTACGTGCAGCTCAACGGGCTGGATGCGCAGAGCCGGATTCTCAGCAGTTCGCTGGATGATTTTGGCCAGGCGCTGCAACTGACCCGCAGCCGGTATGAAGGACAGATCGCCTCGGAACTCGACCTGACCCGCGCACAGAATCAGCTGGCTGAAGCCGAGGCCCAGCTTGACGATGTACGCGGTCAGCGCAATCTCACCGAGCATGCGATTGGTGAATTGGTGGGTGTGTCGGCCAGTGAATTCCAGCTGCCGCCGAGCCGGCAATTGATTGCGTTGCCGGGGATTCCGCAACAGCTGCCGAGCCATCTGCTGCAACGCCGGCCGGATATTGCGGCGGCGGAGCGACGGGTGTTTGCGGCCAACGCGAATATCGGCGTGGCAAAGGCCGCGTGGTATCCGGATTTCAGTTTGACCGGGTTGATTGGCGGGCAGACCCAAGGCGTCGGCAACCTGTTCTCGGCGGCCAATCGGTACTGGGCGCTGGGGCCCTTGGTCAACCTGCCGATCTTTGATGGCGGACGGCTGAGCGCCAATGAACGCCAGGCCAAGGCGGAGTTTGAAGAGGCTTCGGCGCACTATCGTAGCCAGGTGTTAAGAGCCGTGCGTGAGGTGGAAGACAACCTTGGGCAACTGCGTGATTTGCAGCAGGAGGCGATGGATGAACAGGCCGCCGCGAATGCTGCGGAGCACACCCAAGCGCTGGCGATGAACAGTTATCAGGCAGGGGCTGTGAGTTACCTAGATGTGGTGACGGCACAGACCGCGGCGTTGCAGGCACAGCGCACGTTGCAAGCGGTGCAGACACGGCAGTTGCAGGCGAGTGTGAGTTTGGTGACAGCACTCGGCGGCGGTTGGAAGCCTGACACAAATCTCGAGCCCACTGGATGATCGTTCCCACGCTCTGCGTGGGAATGCCGCCTCGGACGCTCTGCGTCCAACTGGCGATGCAAGGTTAAAGTCATGCGCAGTGGTGACGCAGAGCGTCACGGGATGCATTCCCACGCAGAGCGTGGGAACGATCGCACCTGTCTCAAGAACGACAGTGATCAAATGTGGGAGCGGGCTTGCTCGCGAAGGCGGTGGGTCAGTCAAACATCTAGACTGAGCCACCGCCAATTTCAATCTTCCGGCCGACTATTCAGAAAAACGCTCACCGCTGTGTAGTCACTGCCATTGGCATGTCGATATAGCGTACTGCTGTGATAGTCGGATACGTCCCCCGCCACCGACACAGTGATGGTACGGCCCTGAACATCGACTTTTGCCGATGCGTCACGCGTAATTAAAAATGGACTGGCATCCCTCAACGCAGCCAATACTTCACTGTCGTCCTCCAAGGTGCGGTAAACGTAATATCGATAGCTGAACGGAACAGTTGACCCTCCACGGTCATCCTTGACGCCATAGATGGCCCCGTCAGTGCCAAGTGGCACTCTCATTACAACTTCTGTCAATTGCGGGCGACCCGGCGAAAGCAGCCAATCACCGCCGATATACACCAGGCAACACGCCAATAGGATAGTAGTGACAACTGAATAAACTGACTTTCTAGTAGTCCCTGAACCTGGCATACCTGATTCCTTCCTTGATCCAATATTGGTCGACCGGATCATCACCGAAAGGTGCCTCTCCCCACCAACGGCCGAACTCGGGTTTATCCGTGCCCGCTCTGCTTTGAGCAAGCCCCGCTGCGCGCAAAAGCACTTCTTCGCTGAAACCAGCAGCTGTCCCCACGGCGCCATAATGAAAGTTTCCAAAGGCTTCATATTCTTTAGAAATCTTCTTGTAGTCCCAAGGACCGCGATTGCGGACCTGAGTATAAAACCAAGAGTACATAAACGCGGAACCAGCCTTCAGCACATTCTTTTTGTGGAACGCGGCGGCCATATTTTCGTCGAGCGATACGCCGGGTGGTGGCATAGGGTTCGCCATCAAATGCTTCCTCTGCATTAGGTTTTTGCGTGACGGAACCTAACACTGGAAGCCCGAAATAATGAGCGGTACGAAGAACAAAAGAGACTTCGTACATAGGTGCAGGACATGCCTTACAACCCATCCTCGAAGCGACATATTTCCTACATTTCTTTCGGGTTGCTGGTCGGAACGGGCACCACTAGTCTTCGCCAGTCGCTGCCAATTCAGCGACCGGACGTGAGAAATCCGAAGACTCCATTGGCGCAAAAGCGCCCTCCGTATACAGTGCAGGCGCTTTTTCTGTGCTCGCTGTTATGGCGGCTGTGCGCGGGCACGCTTCGGCGTGGCCAAGCTCCTGGGGTCTTGGTTTTCTCACTCCGCGTACAGCTGCCACCTTCGTTCGTGAGAAAAACCTGGTGGTAGTCTCTAACTCTCCAGGAACTGCATCATGATCAAAGACAGTCCAAATCCTCCTTCCGATTCGAACCTGCTCTTCACCCTCCGCCCTGGTCTCGATACCGAAACCCTGCTGCTTAATGCCTCTCAGGATCTGGAATCCATCAATGCCATCGCCGCGCACTTGGCCTTTGAGGTTGATGGTTCACAGCGCAGTGTGGTGCTGGGGATGTGTCGGATGCTGGAGGGCGTGCAGTTGCTTGTAGATCGGGTGGTGGATGCGACGGTAGCCGTGCGCTGACCCATAACTGTAGGAGCGAGCTTGCTCGCGAAAAACGTCAACGATTACGCGTACAGCCTTGATGTACGCGGCGCCCTCAGGTTTTTCGCGAGCAAGCTCGCTCCTACAGTAGGTTTCTAGGGCCGTGATTTATGCAGCCAGTTTGCCGCTGGCAATCGCCACCGACGCCGCCACCATCGCCCTCAGCAACACCGCACAGCCCGCCGCCAGATCATCCGGCGCGGCGTTCTCGATTTCGTTATGGCTGATGCCACCTTCACATGGCACAAAGATCATCCCCGCCGGCCCCAGCTCTGCGACGAAAATTGCGTCATGCCCTGCCCCGCTCACAATGTCCATGTTCGACAACCCCAACCCATTGGCCGCATCACGCACGGCATCCACGCAGCCTTTGTCGAAGTACAGCGGCGGGAAGTCAGCTGTGGGTGTCATCTCGAACGTGAGGCCGTGCTTGGCGCAGGTCTCGTCGATTACCTTGCGCACCTGGGCGATCATCGAATCCAGTCGTGCCGGTTCCAGATGACGGAAATCCAGGGTCATGCGCACTTCGCCAGGAATGACGTTGCGTGAACCGGGATACGCTTGCAGGCAACCGACGGTGCCACAGGCGTGAGGCTGATGACCCAACGCAGCCGCATTGACGGCGGCGACCACAGCAGCAGCGCCTACCAATGCGTCTTTACGCAGGTGCATGGGCGTTGGGCCGGCGTGCGCCTCGACACCGCGTAATTTCAGGTCGAACCATTTCTGGCCAAGGGCGCCCAGCACTACGCCGATGGTTTTCTTTTCATCCTCAAGAATCGGGCCTTGTTCGATATGCGCTTCGAAATATGCGCCGACCTTGTGCCCGCTCACTGGCCGCGTACCGGCATAACCAATAGCATTCAGCGCATCGCCCACGGTCACGCCGTCGGCATCCGTCTTGGCCAGCGTATCGGCCAGGGTGAATTTCTCGGCAAACACCCCGGACCCCATCATGCATGGCGGAAAGCGCGAGCCTTCTTCGTTGGTCCACACCACCACTTCCAGCGGCGCTTCGGTTTCCACTTTCAGGTCATTGAGGGTTCGCAGCACTTCCACTCCCGCCAACACCCCAAAACAACCATCAAACTTGCCGCCGGTGGGTTGGGTGTCGATATGGCTGCCGGTCATCACCGGCGGCAACTTGGGATTACGCCCCGGCCGGCGGGCGAAGATATTGCCGACGCCATCGATGGTCACGGTACAGCCCGCCTCCTCGCACCACTTCACAAACAGGTCGCGGGCCTGGCGATCGAGGTCGGTCAGGGCCAGGCGGCAGACGCCGCCCTTGGGGGTGGCGCCGAGCTTGGCGAGTTCCATCAGGGACAGCCACAGGCGATCGCGGTTGATGTGCTGATGGGTGGATTGCAGAACGTCTATGGCAGCGTTCATGGGGATCTCCTCAGACAGTAATTCTTATGAATTTGACCAGGCTCTCACTGGCGGACTGCGATCAAAAATGTGGGAGCGGGCTTGCTCGCGAATACGGTGTGTCAGTCGCCAGATGTGTTAGCTGAACCACCGCCTTCGCGAGCAAGCCCGCTCCCACATTTGATCGCATTGCACATCGATTAGAGCGGTGTTTTCACGGCGACCACGCGAGCCCCGCGCTTCATGCACAGGGCGTAATACAGCAACCCGCCGAGTGCCGAACCGGTGAACCAGCCATAGCTGTAGAACCAACTGAACGCGTCGCTGCCCAAGGACAACAGCGTCAGCACCACCGGCACGCCAAACGCCAGGAAGCCATGCCAGTTCCACGCCGGGTACACGTCATCGCGGTACAAGCCGGCAAGGTCCAGTTGCTGTTTCTTGATGATGAAATAGTCCACCACCATGATCCCGGCAATCGGCCCCAGCAGGCTTGAGTAACCCAGCAGCCAGTTGGAGTAGACGGTTTCCAGGCTCACGTCGGAGATGATCAGCCCGAGCTTTTTCAGCAGTTCATGGGCCATCAGCGCCAGGCCCACCAAGCCGGTAAGGACCACCGCCGTGGTGCGGTTGATCAGCTTGGGCGCGATGTTCTGGAAGTCGTTGGTGGGCGACACGATGTTCGCCGCGGTGTTGGTGGACAAGGTGGCGATGATGATCAGCGCCATGGCCACGGCTACCCACACCGGGCTCTGGATATGGCCGATCAGGGTCACCGGGTCGGAGACGCTGACGCCCACCAGTTTCACCGAGGCAGCGGTCATGATCACGCCGAGGGCGGCGAACAGGAACATGGTCAGCGGCAGGCCGAAAATCTGCCCGAGTATCTGGTCTTTCTGGCTCTTGGCGTAGCGGCTGAAGTCGGGAATGTTCAACGACAAGGTGGCCCAGAAACCCACCATCGCCGTCAGGCCCGCCATGAAGTAGCCGGTGAGGCTGGCGCCTTCGGGACGCTTGGGCGGGATCGCCATCAACTCGGTCAGCGACACATTCGGCAGCGCCCATACCAGCAGCCCGATGCCCACGGCCACCAGCAGCGGTGCCGACAGGGTTTCCAGCCATTTGATCGACTCTGCGCCGCGCAATACCACCCATAGGTTCAGCGTCCAGAAGATCATGAAGCCGATCACTTCACCGGTGCCGCCGAGGGACTTCCAACCCTCGAAAATCGAGCCCAGGAACAGGTGAATCGCCAACCCGCCAAACATCGTCTGGATGCCGAACCAGCCGCACGCCACCAGGGCGCGAATCAGGCACGGCACGTTGGAGCCAAGTACGCCGAAGGACGAGCGCAGCAACACCGGGAACGGAATACCGTACTTGGTACCGGGGAAGGCGTTGAGGGTCAGCGGAATCAGCACCACGATATTGGCCAGCAGGATCGCCATCAGCGCCTCGCCCACCGACAACCCGAAGTACGCGGTGAGCACGCCGCCCAGGGTGTAGGTCGGCACGCACACCGACATGCCGATCCACAGCGCGGTGATGTGCCACTTGTTCCAGGTACGCTCGTGCACCTTGGTCGGTGCCATATCGTGGTTGTAGCGGGGGCTGTCGAGGACGTCGGGGCCGGCGTCGAGTTCGTACAGGCCGTTGCGCTCAATGACTTGCGATCTGTTCTGTTGCATGGCCGCTCCACGGTTTTTTCGAATTATTTTTGCTCACCCCGTGACGTGCACGGGATGGCCGGAGTACCTCGTTGACAACATGACATCCGGGACCCGGCCAACCGCCACCGCACTCAATAACCGTGCCGTAAACCGTTGCCCTTCCCGCACCGCTTATATAACTCGCTGATGTTTATCAGCTTTATTGTGTCGACCGAAGAGCCCCTCGTTACTTTCAGCGTTACTCAGGCCAAATAACGCAGAAGCTGTCCGAACCATCAGGACTCAATCTGGTGCAACACAATTATTTTTATTTACCGGCCCCGTCAAGAGGCATGTCTCAAGCGTCTGATTTGCAATAAGAAATGTTGCTCATATTTGGAACCTGTCAAGTGCGTCAAAATGGTGAGAGGCCGCTACATTTTGGTGATTTTGATTTTTTATCTTTTAAAATCAATCAGTTAATACGAATATAAGCTTATGAAAAATATCCTTGCTCATTCGAAAAACTCGGGCTAGTTTCTATTCCTGTCACCGCTGACAGGAATTAATTCTCCAGCGGCGCGATGTATTACAACACTTAGAACTGGCACAAGCCGGTCAAGCCTGTGAGGAACTCGACATGTCGCTGTTGATCCGTGGCGCTACCGTTATTACCCATGATGAAAGTTATCGAGCCGATGTTTTATGCGCAGACGGTCTAATTCGCGCCATTGGCACTGATCTGGATATTCCCGCTGGCACCGAGATACTCGATGGCAGCGGTCAATACCTGATGCCCGGCGGCATCGATCCCCATACCCATATGCAATTGCCCTTCATGGGCACCGTGGCCAGTGAAGACTTTTTCAGTGGCACGGCTGCCGGGTTAGCGGGCGGCACCACGTCGATCATCGACTTCGTGATTCCCAACCCGCAGCAATCCCTGTTGGAAGCCTTCCACCAGTGGCGCGGCTGGGCCGAGAAGTCGGCTTCCGACTACGGTTTTCACGTCGCCATTACCTGGTGGAGCGAGCAGGTCCGCGAGGAAATGGCCGAGCTGGTCAGCCATCACGGCATCAACAGCTTCAAGCATTTCATGGCGTACAAAAACGCAATCATGGCCGCTGACGACACCCTGGTAGCGAGCTTCGAACGCTGCCTGGAACTGGGCGCGGTGCCGACGGTGCATGCCGAAAACGGCGAACTGGTGTACCACTTGCAACGCAAGCTGATGGCCCAGGGCATTACCGGGCCTGAGGCGCACCCGCTGTCGCGGCCTTCGCAGGTGGAAGGCGAAGCGGCCAGTCGGGCGATCCGGATTGCCGAAACCATCGGTACGCCGCTGTACCTGGTGCACGTGTCCACCCAGGAAGCGCTGGATGAAATCACCTACGCCCGCAGCAAGGGCCAGCCGGTATACGGCGAAGTGTTGGCGGGGCATCTGCTGCTGGACGACAGCGTGTATCAACACCCCGACTGGCAGACCGCCGCCGGCTACGTGATGAGCCCGCCCTTCCGCCCACGCGGGCATCAGGAGGCACTGTGGCATGGCCTGCAATCCGGCAACCTGCACACCACCGCCACCGACCATTGCTGCTTCTGCGCCGAGCAAAAGGCCGCCGGGCGGGATGACTTCAGCAAGATTCCCAATGGCACCGCCGGTATTGAAGACCGCATGGCGCTGTTGTGGGATGAAGGCGTGAACACCGGACGTTTGTCGATGCAGGAGTTCGTTGCGCTGACCTCTACCAACACCGCGAAGATCTTCAACCTGTACCCGCGCAAAGGTGCGATCCGCGTGGGGGCCGATGCTGATCTGGTGCTGTGGGACCCGCAAGGCACACGGACCATTTCCGCGAAGACTCACCACCAGAAAGTCGACTTCAACATCTTCGAAGACAAGACCGTACGCGGCGTGCCGAGCCACACCATCAGCCAGGGCAAGCTGGTCTGGGCAGATGGGGATTTGCGCGCCGAGCGAGGTGCGGGGCGGTACATCGAACGGCCGGCGTATCCGTCGGTGTTTGAGCAGTTGAGCAAGCGGGCGGAGCGTTCCAGGCCGGTTGCTGTGAAACGCTGAGGCCGCCATTCGCGAGCAAGCCCGCTCCCACATTCGCCCCCATTCCAACAGGATAAATGCAGTCGAATGTGGGAGCGGGCTTGCTCGCGAAGAGGCCGGTACAGGCAACAAAAAAACCACTGCCCACCAGAGGCAGCACCTCAAAAACCGTGAGGCCAATACCGTGATCCAGACCCTGAACCATCTTCCCCACCCCCATGAAGATGCGGCGGCCCTCGCCGCGCATTTCACCGACCTGGCGCCGCCGCTCAATGCTCGGCAAGCCCAACTGGAAGCGTCGCGCTGCCTCTACTGCTACGACGCGCCGTGCGTTAACGCGTGCCCCAGCGAGATCGATATCCCGTCGTTCATCCGCAATATCCACACCGAAAACGTCCAGGGCGCCGCGCAGAAGATCCTTTCGGCGAATATCCTCGGCGGCAGTTGCGCCCGGGTCTGCCCGACAGAAATCCTCTGCCAGCAAGCCTGCGTGCGCAACAACGCCGAGGAATGCGCCCCGGTGCTGATCGGCCTGTTGCAGCGGTACGCGGTGGACAACGCACACTTCAGCGAACACCCGTTCCAGCGCGCCGCGCCCACCGGCAAGCGCATCGCGGTGGTCGGCGCCGGGCCTGCAGGGTTGTCCTGCGCCCATCGCAGCGCCTTGCACGGCCATGACGTGGTGATTTTCGAAGCCCGGGAAAAAGCCGGCGGCCTGAATGAATACGGGATCGCCAAGTACAAACTGGTGGATGACTTCGCGCAAAAGGAACTGGATTTCCTTCTGCAAATTGGCGGCATCGAAATCCGTCACGGCCAGCGTCTCGGCGACAACCTGACCTTGAGCGAGCTGCACCACCAGTTCGATGCGGTGTTCCTCGGCCTCGGCCTGGCCGCCAGCAAACAACTCGGCCTGCCTCACGAGGACGCCCCCGGCCTGCTCGCCGCCACCGACTACATCCGTGAACTGCGCCAGGCCGATGACCTCAGCCAACTGCCCCTGGCCGACCGCTGCATTGTCCTCGGCGCCGGCAACACGGCCATCGACATGGCCGTGCAAATGGCCCGCCTCGGTGCCCGTGACGTCAACCTGGTGTACCGCCGTGGCCTGACTGAAATGGGCGCCACCGGCCACGAGCAAGATATCGCCAAGGCCAACCAGGTACGCCTGTTGACGTGGGCTCAACCGGAGGAAGTGTTGCTCGATGATCAGGGCCATGTTCGCGGCATGCGTTTCGCCCGCACCCGCATGGTCGATGGCCGCCTGCAGGCCACCGGTGAAACCTTCGAACTGGCCGCTGACGCGATCTTCAAGGCCATCGGCCAAGGTTTCGACGACGCGGCGCTGCACGACCCGCTGGCCCACCAGTTGCAACGCCAGGGCGATCGCATCTTCGTCAACGAACAGCTGCGCACCAGCATCCCGGGTGTGTATGCCGGCGGTGATTGCGTCAGCCTCGGCCAGGACCTCACCGTCCAGGCCGTGCAACACGGCAAGCTGGCCGCTGAAGCCATGCACGCTCAACTAATGCTGAAAGTGGAGGCTGCGTAATGGCCGATCTCTCGATTGTATTCGCCGGCATCAAAGCCCCCAATCCGTTCTGGCTGGCCTCCGCGCCGCCCACCGACAAGGCCTACAACGTGGTCCGCGCCTTTGAAGCAGGCTGGGGCGGCGTGGTCTGGAAAACCCTCGGCGAAGACCCGGCCGCGGTCAACGTCTCATCGCGCTACTCGGCACACTTTGGCGCCAACCGTGAAGTGCTCGGCATCAACAATATCGAGCTGATTACCGACCGCTCCCTGGAGATCAACCTGCGGGAAATCACCCAGGTGAAAAAGGACTGGCCGGACCGCGCACTGATTGTGTCGCTGATGGTGCCCTGTGTTGAAGAGTCGTGGAAACACATCCTGCCGCTGGTGGAAGCCACCGGCTGCGACGGCATCGAGCTGAACTTCGGCTGCCCCCACGGCATGCCGGAACGCGGCATGGGCGCGGCGGTGGGCCAGGTGCCGGAGTACGTGGAACAGGTGACGCGCTGGTGCAAGTCCTATTGCTCGCTGCCGGTGATCGTCAAGCTCACGCCGAACATCACCGACATTCGCGTGGCGGCGCGGGCGGCCTATCGCGGCGGCGCAGATGCGGTGTCGCTGATCAACACCATCAACTCCATCACCAGTGTCGACCTGGAGCGCATGGTCGCCCTGCCGATGGTGGGCACCCAAAGCACTCACGGTGGCTACTGCGGTTCGGCGGTGAAGCCGATTGCGTTGAACATGGTGGCGGAGATTGCCCGGGATCCACAGACACAGGGCTTGCCGATCTGCGGCATTGGCGGGATTGGCAACTGGCGCGATGCAGCGGAATTCGTTGCGCTGGGCTGCGGCGCGGTGCAGGTGTGCACGGCGGCAATGCTGCATGGGTTTCGGATTGTCGAAGAGATGAAGGACGGGCTGTCGCGGTGGATGGACAGCCAGGGTTACAGCAGCCTGCAGGAATTTTCCGGGCGAGCGGTGGGCAATACGACGGATTGGAAGTACCTGGATATCAATTACCAGGTGATCGCCAAGATTGACCAGGAGGCGTGTATTGGCTGTGGGCGTTGCCATATTGCTTGCGAGGACACCTCACACCAGGCGATTGCCAGCTTGAGGCAGGCGGATGGGACGCATAAGTACGAGGTGATCGATGATGAATGCGTGGGATGCAACCTGTGCCAGATCACCTGCCCGGTAGCGGACTGTATCGAGATGGTGCCGGTGGAGACCGGGAAGCCGTTTTTGAACTGGACACAGGATCCGAGGAATCCCTACCGGGAAGCCGTGTAGCCCTGGATGATCGTTCCCACGCTCCGCGTGGGAACGATCTACGGCTCCAACCCAATCCCCCGCAAGATCACACTCGTCACCGTCTGTACTGCCCGTTCAAACTGCATATCCGACAACGGCTGATGATCATTCAGGATCTTCACCTGATGATCAAAGTCGGCATAGTGCTGGGTCGACGCCCAGATCATATACAGCAGGCTCGACGGTTCCACCGGCAAGATCCGCTTGTCTTCCACCCACTGACGAATCTTCGCTTCCTTCATCTTGGCCCAGTCGTACAGGCTCACGTCCAGCGCCTCACCCAGGGTCGGTGCGCCGTGGATGATTTCGTTGGCCCAGACTTTGGAACCATAGGGCCGGCTGCGGGAATGTTGCATCTTGGCGCGGATGTAGCTGCTGAGCACCACCCGCGGGTCGTCGAACATCTCGAAGCACAAGGCGTCCTGCTTCCACACTTCCAGCAGGTCGAACAACACCGCGCTGTACAGCTCGCTCTTGGTGCTGAAGTAGTAATGCAGGTTGGAGCGCGGCAGTTGCACTTCTTCGGCGATGTCGGCCATGGCGGTGCTGCCATAGCCCTTCTCGGCGAAGACCTTTTCAGCCGCCAGCAGAATTTTTTCGACGTTGACCCGACGAATACCGATCTTGTGATTGCCCATAAGGGCTCCCTGACAACAACATGGCTTCAAGACTACCATCCGCTCTAGACCGCGGCGACACGCCACTGTGAAACTTCGTACAAGCACCTTCCCCGTGGATAGCGGATTGGTTAGCATCGCCATCCCCTCGAAGGATCATCTTCACGACGATTCGACTGCGAGACGCGTGCGACGGCCCGGTGCTTGCGGCTCTGCCGAACAACTGACTCTCACCTGAAGGTATTGAACAATGTTGATCAAGAAAACCCTCACCACCGTCGCCCTGCTCGCCTCCCTGCTGGGCGCCTCCGCCGCCTTTGCCCACGCCCACCTGAAAAGCTCGGAGCCTGCCGCCGACAGCAGCGTCGCCGCGCCCAAGGACTTGCGCCTGACGTTCTCCGAAGGCGTTGAAGCGACCTTCACCAAGGTGTCCCTGAGCAAGGACGGCACCGAAGTCGCGATCAAGGGCCTGGAAACCCCGGACGCCGACAAAAAGGTTCTGGTGGTGACTCCGGCCGCTCCATTGGCCGCCGGTAACTACAAAGTGGTGTGGAACGCGGTCTCGGTGGATACCCACAAGAGCAACGGTGAATACAGCTTCAAGGTCGGCCAATAATTCATGGCCACCCTGCTGGTGCTGTGCCGCTTCCTGCATTTCATCGTGGTGTTGTTGATGTTCGGGGCCTGTGTGTTGAGGCCCTGGTTGCTGGGAGCAGGGCCGCAACCGGTGCTGGACCGACACCTGTCGCGCATCACCCAAGGCTTGGCGTGGCTGGCATTGGTGTCGGGGGTGGCGTGGTTGCTGTTGATCAGCGCGAGCATGGCCGGGGTCGGGCTGGGCGCGCTGGAGCTGTCGACGGTGCACTTGGTGCTGGGTAAAACCTTCTTCGGCCAGGTCTGGACCTGGCACCTGGTGCTGAACGTACTGCTGGTGCTCGGCTTAATGACGCCGTGGAAGGCGTTGCGCCTGCCGCTCTGTGCGCTACTGCTGGCGACGCTGGCACCGGTGGGCCATGGCGCCATGCTCAATGGCCTGGCCGGGCAACTGCTGATCCTCAATCAGGTGGTGCACCTGGTGTGTGTCGGTGCCTGGCTGGGCGGATTGCTGATGCTGGTGTTGA
Source organism: Pseudomonas sp. AN3A02 (assembly GCF_011765255.1). Taxonomy (NCBI): domain Bacteria; kingdom Pseudomonadati; phylum Pseudomonadota; class Gammaproteobacteria; order Pseudomonadales; family Pseudomonadaceae; genus Pseudomonas; species Pseudomonas sp. AN3A02. Next base: position 1,505,897 of record NZ_JAARNI010000001.1, on the reverse strand, counting down.
TCCTCAGGCAATCGCCCCGCTATCCATTGGAACCGATCCTCAAGCGCTTCAGTGGCATCGGTTATGGCCTGGTGACGGGGCTGCTGGTGACCGGCCTGATTAACGTGCGAGTGCTCACCGGGCAGTTCTGGCCCACGCCATTGTTCAGCGGGTTCGCCCTGATCCTGCTGATCAAGGTGTTGCTGGTATTCGGCATGCTCGCCCTGGCACTGTTGAACCGCCTGCGGATTCACAACTGTGAGCAGCGGTTACCTGCGTTGAAGGCCAGCGTGATGATTGAATGGTTACTAGGTATTTCAGCGGTGGCCGCCGTTTCCCTGCTTGGTACCTTGCCGCCCATGGTTGCAGCAGGATAATCCCTCCTCCAGTGGCTCCCTTCACACGGGGAGTCATCGTATAACTTTCGATTGACAAGCCCCTAAAACCTCGCAAATATCGCCTCCAATGTTGTACGACAACGTATAACAAAAAATAAAAACAACAAAAAGACAACGGAGCGTCACTGTGAGCCAACACGTCCGCCATTTCTCCTGCACCGCCCGTTTTGCCGCCATCGGCTTGAGCAGCCTGGCCTTCGCCCTCCCCGTCACCGCCTCGGCAGAGGGCTTCATCGACGACGCCAAAGCCACGCTTAACCTGCGCAATGCTTACTTCAATCGCAACTTCACCAACCCCGCTTATCCCCAGGGCAAGGCCGAGGAGTGGACGCAAAACTTCATCCTTGATGCCCGGTCCGGCTTCACCCAAGGCACCGTCGGTTTCGGCCTGGACGTGCTGGGGCTGTATTCGCAAAAGCTCGACGGTGGCAAAGGCACCTCCGGCACCCAATTGCTGCCGACCCGCAGCGATGGCCGCCCCGCCGACAATTTCGGGCGTCTGGGCGTGGCGCTGAAAACCAAACTGTCGAACACCGAATTGAAAGTCGGCGAATGGATGCCGGTGCTGCCGATCCTGCGCTCGGATGACGGCCGCTCCCTGCCGCAGACCTTCCGTGGTGGCCAGGTCACCTCCAGCGAAATCGCCGGCCTGACCTTGTATGGCGGCCAGTTCCGCGGCAACAGCCCGCGCAACGACGCGAGCATGGATGACATGTTTCTCAACGGCAAAGCCGCATTCACCTCGGACCGCTTCAACTTCGGCGGCGGCGAATACACCTTCAACGACAAGCGCACCCAAGTGGGCGTGTGGTACGCCGAACTCAGCGACATCTACCAGCAGCAGTATTTCAACCTGACCCACAGCCAGCCCGTGGGCGACTGGACCCTGGGCGCCAATCTCGGGTTCTTCACCGGCAAGGAAGACGGCAAGGCCCTTGCGGGCGACCTCGACAACAAAACCGCGTTCGCCCTGCTCTCGGCCAAATACAAAGGCAACAGCTTCTATATCGGCCTGCAGAAACTCACCGGTGACAGCGCCTGGATGCGGGTCAACGGCACCAGCGGCGGCACCCTGGCCAACGACAGCTACAACGCCAGCTACGACAACGCCAAGGAAAAATCCTGGCAGGTGCGGCACGACTTCAACTTCGTGGTGCTGGGCATTCCCGGCCTGACCATGATGAACCGCTATATCAGCGGCGATAACGTGCACACCGGGGCGATCACCAACGGCAAGGAATGGGGGCGCGAGTCGGAACTGGCCTACACGGTACAAAGCGGTCCACTGCGGGACCTGAATGTGCGCTGGCGCAACGCAACAATGCGCCGGGATTTCAGTACCAACGAGTTTGATGAAAACCGGATATTCATCAGTTACCCGATTTCGTTGTTGTAGCTTCCAGAGCTGAACCGGGGTCCAACAGGCACAACAAAACCAGTGTGGGAGCGGGCTTGCTCGCGAAGGGGGAGTGTCAGTCAATGCACCTGTATCTGAGGCCACCGCTTTCGCGAGCAAGCCCGCTCCCACATTTGACCGGCGTCGTCAGCAAGGCCGTTGACAAGTGTAGGAAACCCTAACGATACTTCGGATTAGTCATACGACAACCTACAACAATAACGGGACCACCATGACCACCACAACAGCCCCTACCCCGTTCAACCGCTTGCTGCTCACTGGCGCCGCTGGTGGCCTGGGCAAAGTCTTGCGTGAACGCCTGCGCCCTTACGCCAAGGTACTGCGCCTGTCGGATATCGCCGACATGGCCCCGGCCGCTGACGACGGCGAAGAAGTGCTGCCTTGCGATCTTTCCGACAAACAGGCCGTGCACCAACTGGTGGAAGGCGTCGATGCGATCCTGCATTTCGGCGGCGTATCGGTGGAGCGCTCGTTCGAGGAAGTGCTGGGCGCAAACATCTGCGGGGTCTTCCACATCTACGAAGCCGCCCGCCGCCATGGGGTCAAGCGCGTCATCTTCGCCAGCTCCAACCACGTCATCGGCTTCTACAAGCAGGACGAAGCCCTCGACGCCCACTCCCCGCGCCGTCCGGACAGTTACTACGGCCTGTCCAAATCCTACGGCGAGGACATGGCCAGTTTCTACTTCGATCGCTATGGCATCGAAACCGTCAGCATCCGCATCGGCTCCTCGTTCCCGGAACCGCAGAACCGCCGGATGATGCACACCTGGTTGAGCTTCGACGACCTGACCCAACTGCTCGAGCGTGCGCTGTACACACCGAATGTCGGCCACACCGTGGTCTACGGCATGTCGGATAACCTCGACGTCTGGTGGGACAACCGCTTCGCCGCCCACCTGGGTTTCACCCCGCGAGACACCTCCGAAGTGTTCCGCAAACAGGTGGAAGCCCAGCCGCTGCCTGCCATCGACGACCCGGCGCGGGTGTACCAGGGCGGCGCGTTTTGTGCCGCCGGCCCATTCGGTGACTGACCACAGACCAACCCAAGGGAATGAGTGGCCATGCAAGCAGAATTGATTGTCGACGCCCGCAACGCAGTGGGTGAATGCCCGGTGTGGGTGCCTGAGGAAAATGCCCTGTACTGGGTGGATATTCCCAACGGCGGCCTGCAACGCTGGAGTGCCGCCAGCGGCCATGTCCATGCCTGGAAAGCCCCGCAGATGCTCGCCTGCATGGCGCGCACCCGCGCGGGCAATTGGGTCGCGGGCATGGAAACCGGCTTTTTCCAGCTGACGCCCCGCAACGATGGCAGCCTCGACACCACGCCGTTGGCCAGCGTCGAGCACGCCCGCCCGGACATGCGCCTGAACGATGGCCGCTGTGATCGCCAGGGCCGGTTCTGGGCCAGCAGCATGGTGCTGAATATGGGCGCGAATGCCGCCGACGGGGCACTGTACCGCTACGAAACAGGTCAGCCCGTTCACGCCGCACTCAACGGTTTCATCACCCCCAACGGCCTGGCTTTCAGCCCCGACGGGCGCACGATGTACCTCTCGGACTCACACCCGCTGATCCAGCAGGTCTGGGCCTTCGACTACGACATCGACAGCGGCACGCCGTCCAACCGCCGGCTGTTTGTCGACATGCACCAGTTCCTCGGCCGCCCCGATGGAGCGGCCGTCGATGCTGAAGGTTGCTACTGGATCTGCGCCAACGACGCCGGGCTGATCCACCGCTTTACCCCCGACGGTCGCCTCGACCGTTCACTGGCCATACCGGTAAAAAAGCCCACCATGTGCGCCTTCGGTGGCAGCCGCCTGGACACCTTGTTCGTCACCTCGATCCGCGACGACCACAGCCCGCACTCCCTCGCCGGCGGCGTCTTTGCCCTGAACCCTGGCGTACAGGGAATGCCCGAACCGCAGTTCATCCTCTAGCTGCATCGCTGTGCCTTGAACAAAACAATAACAAGACTGGAGAGACACCCCATGGACTTCAAACGCACCTTGCTCGCCGCTGCACTCCCGTTCGTGTTCACCCTCAGCAACACCGCCCACGCACTGGAAATCAAGTTCGCCGACATCCACCCCGCCGGCTATCCCACCGTCGTCGCCGAAGAACAACTGGGTAAAACCCTGGTCGCCGAAAGCAACGGCGGCCTGACCTTCAAGATGTTCCCCGGCGGCGTGCTGGGCTCGGAAAAGGAAGTGGTCGAACAAGCTCAGGTCGGCGCGATCCAAATGGCCCGGGTCAGCCTCGGCATCGTCGGGCCGGTGGTGCCGGACGTGAACGTGTTCAACATGCCGTTCGTGTTCCGCGACCAGGTGCATATGCGCAAGGTCATAGACGGCGAAATCGGCGATGAAATCCTCGCCAAAATCACCGACTCCGAATTCAACCTGGTGGCCCTGGCCTGGATGGACGGCGGCACGCGCAACATCTACACCAAGAAACCGGTGCGCAAGATCGAAGACCTCAAGGGCATGAAGATTCGCGTGCAGGGCAACCCGATCTTCATCGAAACCATCAACGCCATGGGCGGCAACGGCATTGCCATGGACACCGGCGAGATCTTCAGCGCCCTGCAGACCGGGGTGATCGACGGCGCGGAGAACAACCCGCCCACCCTGCTGGAACACAACCACTACCAGAACGCCAAGTTCTACAGCCTGACCGGCCACCTGATCCTGCCCGAGCCCATCGTGATGTCGAAAATCACCTGGAACAAGCTCACCCCCGAGCAACAGGTGCTGGTAAAAAACACCGCCAAGGCCGCGCAGATCCAGGAGCGCGAGCTGTGGGACGCCAAGTCCGCCAGCAGTGAAGCCAAACTCAAGGCCGCCGGTGTGGAGTTCATCGACATCGACAAGAAACCGTTCTATGAGGCCACCGCTTCGATCCGCGACAAGTACGGCGCCCCATACGCCGACCTGATCAAGCGCATCGAAGCCGTTGAGTAAACCACCCGCCTCTCATAGAAAAGGCCCGGCGCGGTCGATATCGATGCGCCCGGTCACGGTGAACGCCATGAAGAATTTACTGCTGCGCATCAACGACCGCATTTACATGAGCTGCATCTGGGTCGCCGGCCTCGCCGTTCTCGGCGTCGCGCTGATCATCCCCTGGGGCATCTTCGCCCGCTACATTCTAGGCACCGGTTCCAGCTGGCCGGAGCCCACCGCCATCCTGTTGATGCTGGTGTTCACCTTTGTCGGCGCCGCCGCCAGTTACCGCGCCGGGGCGCATATGTCGGTGGCCATGGTCACCGACCGCCTGCCACCTGACCAGCGCCAAATCGTCGGTATCATTTCGCAATTGCTGATGGGCACCATCTGCCTGTTCATGACGATCTGGGGCAGCAAATTGTGCCTGTCCACCTGGAACCAGTTCATGAGCGCCATGCCGACCTTGCGGGTGGGCATCACCTACATGCCGATCCCGATTGGCGGCTTGCTGACGCTGATTTTTGTGCTGGAAAAACTCCTGCTGGGTGACCAGAGCAACCGTCGGGTCGTGCGCTTCGACCTGGTTGAAGAAAGTGAAGGGGCTGCCTGAATGGACGCATTGATTCTGTTGGGCAGCTTTATCGCCTTGATCCTGATTGGCATGCCGGTGGCTTACGCCCTGGGGCTTTCTGCGCTGATCGGCGCGTGGTGGATCGACATTCCGTTCCAGGCCCTGATGATTCAGGTGGCTGGCGGGGTGAACAAGTTTTCGTTGATGGCGATTCCGTTCTTTGTACTGGCCGGGGCGATCATGGCCGAGGGCGGCATGTCCCGCCGGCTGGTGGCGTTTGCCGGGGTGCTGGTGGGTTTTGTCCGCGGCGGCTTGTCCCTGGTGAACATCATGGCCTCGACGTTTTTTGGGGCGATCTCCGGCTCGTCGGTGGCTGATACGGCCTCCGTCGGTTCGGTGCTGATTCCGGAAATGGAACGCCAGGGATATCCCCGTGAATTCGCCACCGCCGTCACCGTGAGCGGCTCGGTGCAGGCCTTGCTGACGCCTCCCAGCCACAACTCGGTGCTCTACTCCCTGGCGGCCGGCGGTACCGTATCCATCGCCTCGCTGTTCATGGCCGGCGTGGTCCCGGGCCTGCTGATGAGCGCGTGCCTGATGGTGCTGTGCCTGATCTTCGCGAAAAAGCGCAACTACCCCAAAGGCGAAGTGATTCCCCTGAAACAGGCACTGAAAATCTGCGCCGACGCCTTGTGGGGCCTGATGGCCATGGTGATCATCCTTGGCGGGATTCTGTCGGGCATCTTCACCGCCACCGAGTCGGCGGCGATTGCGGTGTTGTGGGCGTTCTTCGTGACCATGTTCATCTACCGCGACTACAAATGGAGCGAGTTGCCCAAGCTGATGCATCGCACGGTGCGCACCATTTCCATCGTGATGATCCTGATCGCGTTCGCCGCCAGCTTCGGCTACATCATGACCCTGATGCAGATCCCGGCGAAGATCACCACGATGTTCCTGACCCTGTCGGACAACCGCTACGTGATCCTGATGTGCATCAACGCCATGTTGCTGTTGCTGGGCACGGTGATGGACATGGCGCCGCTGATTTTGATCCTCACGCCGATCCTGTTGCCGGTCGTGCTGGGCATCGGCGTCGACCCGGTGCACTTCGGCATGATCATGCTGGTGAACCTCGGGATCGGCCTGATCACCCCGCCCGTGGGCGCAGTGCTGTTTGTGGGGGCGGCGGTGGGCAAGGTCAGTATCGAGAAGACCGTCAAGGCATTGCTGCCGTTTTATGGCGTACTGTTTCTGGTGCTGATGGCTGTGACCTACATTCCGGCGTTGTCGTTGTGGCTGCCCGGGCTGGTGTTATAAATGGCTATGAACTGATCGTTCCCACGCTCTGCGTGGGAACGCCGCCATGGACGCTCTGCGTCCGCTCTTAAAACCGTGACGCAGAGCGTCACAGGATGAATTCCCACGCAGAGCGTGGGAACGATCAAGGGTGCGCTGATGCTTGAACTCGAAGACAACCTCACCCACCTGACGCTCTCGCCAGCGTTGGGTGGCAGCCTCGTCAACTGGACCGTGCGCAGCAGCGGCCAGCCCTTGCTGCGCCACACCGATCAACAGGCGTTGGCCGGCGGCCTACCGGGCAAGCTGGGGTGTTTCCCACTGGCGCCCTGGTCGAACCGGATTGCCGAGGGTGGCTTCGATAACCCGTCTGGGTGGTTGGCACTCGAACCCAACAGCCCGCTTGACCCGCTGCCGATTCATGGCAGCGCCTGGCAGCAGGCGTGGCACGTGGTCAGCCAGTCGGTGGATGAGGTGGTGCTGCAACTGGACTGCAGCACACCCTTTGCGTATCGCGCCGAGCAGCGGGTTCAGTTGAAAGACGGCAGGTTGAGCATCACGTTGCGCGTCACCCATCTGGCGGAAAAAGCGGCGTGGCATGGGCTGGGATTGCATCCGTATCTGCCGCGCAGGCCCGGCACACAGTTGCAGGCCAAGGCTGGGCAGGTGTGGATGAGTGATGCATCGAAATTACCTACGGGGCTGGCTGCCGTACCCGTCGAGTGGGATTTCCAGCAGCTCAAATCGTTGCCCGAGACGCTGGTGGATAACGGTTTTTGCCAATGGGACGGGCGCTGCGTCATCCAGCAGCCAGACCTGGGTTACACCCTGGAATGCCAGGCCAGCGGCAGCGACTACTTCCTGCTGTATTGCCCGCCGGGGCTGGATTTTTTCTGCTTCGAGCCGGTGAGCCATCCGGTGAATGCCCATCACCTGCCGGGCAGGCCGGGGCTAAAGCTGCTAGAGCAAAGCGAATCAGCCGAACTCGGCTTCAGCCTGCAATACAACCCCCTCTAGCAACACAAAACCAATGTGGGAGCGGGCTTGCTCGCGAATGCGCTGGATCAGTCAACACATCTGCGACTGACACTCCGCATTCGCGAGCAAGCCCGCTCCCACATTTTGATCTCCATTGTGGCTTAGGGCGGGGTGTTTTTGAGGCGCCCCGCCGTGTCGATACTCACCACCACCGACAACCCCGGCCGCAGCCGCTCACTCTGCTCCTGCCCCGGGTCGACGGTGATCCGCACCGGCACCCGCTGGGCGATCTTCACAAAGTTGCCGGTGGCGTTATCCGCCTGCAACAGGCTGAACTCCGAGCCGGTCGCTGGTGAAATACGCTGCACCGTGCCGTTAAACTTGCGATGGTCCAGGGCATCCACGGTAAAGGTCACTGGCTGGCCGACCTGCACGTTGTCCATCTGGGTTTCTTTCATGTTGGCAATCACCCACAGCTGGTTCGGCACCAGCGCCATCAACTGCGCGCCGCTGTTGACGTAGGCCCCAAGGCGCACGCCTATCTGCCCCAGTTGCCCGTCACGCGGGGCGATGATGCGGGTGTTCGACAGGTCGATACGTGCCAGCTCCACCGCCGCATCGGCATTGGCCACCGCCGCCTCCAGCGAACCGCGATTAACGATCACCGTCTGCAAATCCTGCCGGGCGATTTCCAGGCTGGCTTGAGCCTGGGCCACGGCAGCGATGGTTTGCGCATTGGCCGCACGGGTCACGTCCAGCTCACGCTTGGACACCGAACCGTCGCTGATCAACGCTTCGTTGCGGCGCAGGTCAGCGGTACTCTTGCGCGCCTGGGCCTGGCTGTCGGCCAAGGCAGCCTGACGCAGCTTGATGGTCGCCTCGGCGCTGTTGCGTTGCTGCACCACATTGGCCAGGGACGCCTGCTGCACCGCCAGTTGCGCCAGGGCTTGGTCGAGGCGCTGCTTGTAGATGCGGTCATCGAGGCGCACCAGCAAATCCCCGGCCTTGACGTACTGGAAGTCCGTCACCGGCACTTCATACACGTAGCCGCTGAGCTGTGGCCCGATGATCGTCACCTGGCCACGCACCAGGGCGTTCTCGGTGGTTTCCACGGCGCTGCTGAAGGGCGGCAACTGCCAGGCGTAGAGCACGATCAGCACGCCGGTAATCGCAATTGCGGCAAAGCCCATGGAGGAGATGATGCGCACCCGCAAGGAGCGCGGCTCGGTAGCCTGCATGCTCGGCGGTGCGGTGCCTTCCGGCGTGGAAGCGATGGCGTTGGTGGTGGTCGTCGTCGGTTCGGTCATGAAGAAAGTGCGCCGCTGGGTTGAACGGGAGGCGCTGCACTGGCGGCAGCTTTAGTGGTACTTATCAGCCAGAGGCTGCGGATAAAAATCCAGATCATGGTGAGTATGGCGATGATCGCGATCAGCATGAACACATCGTTATAGGCCATCACATTCGCCTCACGGGTGGCCGCGGTGGCCAGGCTGCGAATGCCCATCAGGTTACGCAACTCGGGGTCGGCAATCACCCCGCCATAGGCCGAACCGCCACTGGCCACCCGCGCCGCCACACGCGGGTCGAGCAAGGTCAGGTGTTCGACGATCATGCTCGAATGGAATTTCTCCCGCACGATCTGGAACGTGCCCAGCAATGCCGCGCCAATCAGCCCGCCGAGGTTCTGGCAGATCCCGAACAGCACCGAGAAACTCACCAGGTTCCTGGGGTTGGTCAGCACGTTTTTCGTGCCTAAAACCATGGTCGGCCCAAGAAAGAACGTGCCGCCAAAGCCTAGCAGGAACTGGCTGACGTACATGTTTTGCGGGCGCGTGAGGTTGCTGGAGAAACTGTCCATCACTGAACCCGTGGCCATGAAGGCCAGGGAGATGATCAAGGGCATCAGCAAATGCGAGGGGTTGATGGTCAGCGCGCTGGTGGCCAGGCCGGCAATCGCCCCCGCCAGCATCACCCAATACAGCGTGCGCATCTGTTCGTTGCTCATGTTCAGCATTTGCATGAAGCCGACGGCGCCGGTGGACTGCTCCGAAAGCACCATGCGAATCAGGACCACCGCCAGCGCCAGGCGAATCATCACCCCGCTGCCCAGCCAGCGGGTCATCAGCAACGGGTTGGAGCGGTTATGTTCGATGGCCAGGCCGGCCATGATCAGCACCAGTGAGCAGGCCGACGCCACGCCGATCCACGGCGCTTCTAGCCACCAGTCGATACGGCCCAGGGACAGTACCGCGCAGAGCAAGGCGACGCCGGTGGCGAGGATGGCGAAAGTGAGGAAGTCGAGTTTTTCGAAGGTCTTGAAGCGGTCGCCCGGGGGCAACTTGAGCAGGAATACGCAGCCCAGGCAGGTCAGCGCCATGCCCAGTTCGAACAGGTACAGGCCACGCCATTCGGCGATTTGCAGCAGGTCTTCGGAAAACAATCGGGCCAGGGGTAATGCCAGTTGCGCAGTGCCGAGGCCGAGCACCAGGGCTTTCATCCGCCATTTTGCGGGGAAGGCCTGGATCATGTAGTACAGGCCCAGGGAGCTGAGGGCGGCGCCGACCATGCCGTGGGCGGCGCGTACGGCGATGGCCGAGCTGAGGTCGTTGACGAACAGGTGGCCGAAGGTGACCAGGGCGTAGAGCACCAGGAACACTTCGGTGAATGCACGCAGGCCGAATTGCTGGCGGAATTTTACCAGCAGCAGGTTCATTGAGACGTTGGTCATGACGTAGGCGGCGGGGAGCCAGGCCATCTCGGCCGTCGTCGCGCCCAGGGCGCCCTGGAGGTACACAAGGTTGGCGATCACCAACGAGTTGCCGAGGCCACCGGTGATTGCCACGAGCACGCCGACGAGGGCGTATGCCCAGCGTTTGCGGGTGGAATGCAGCGGCGTCGACGGCGAGCCCGGCAGGCTCGGGCGTTCGTGGGGCTGCCAGGTGTGGGGGGTGTATTTGTCCATTCGGTGGCCTTGATGACCGGCGTTTGGGGCCGGTGGAACGGTTACTCAGGGAGTAGTAAACCTGAGTGGAGTTCAACTTGCCATCTTGGGAGGGGTTTGGGCGGTTGGGGGTGTATATCCATTGCTGCGGTCAGGGCCGCTATTGGTTCCGCTCTTACAGCGGCTCACTTTTGAAAAGCGCAAAAGTAAGCAAAACGCTCTTGCCCCACCACTCGGCACCTCGCTTGGGCTCGGTGTGCCCTCACTCCGGCAGCACGAAGCGGGCCGCCGCGACGGGGCGTCCCTGCCCCGTCGCGGCTAAACCGGCGTCCTGCCGGTTTACCCGCTCCGTACTGCCTGCGTTCGGCCAGCGTGGTTTAACGGGGCGCCTAAGATCAAGATCAAAAGCAGATCAAGGGCACAGCGGCCTACCGGCCGGCTTGAGTGTGGTGAAGCAACAGCAACAGCAAGATCAGAAGCGGGCACGGTCCAAATGTGGGAGCGGGCTTGCTCGCGAAGGTCGTTAACGATGACGTTGGCATCCTGGATGAACGCGGCGGTCTCAGGTTTTTCGCGAGCAAGCTCGCTCCTACAGAAAAGCAGCTTTGCTTTTGCTCTTAACACTCAAGCCGGCCGGGAGGCCGCTGTGCTCTTGCTTTTGATCTTGATCTGACTGCCCCAATAAGCCCGAGGCCGAACGCAGGTATTGCGGAGCGGGTAAACCGGCAGGACGCCGGTTTAGCCGCGCCGGGCCATGGATGGCCCGTCGCGGCGGCCCGCGGAGCAATGCCGGAGTGAGGGAACGCCGAGCCTAGGCGAGGCGCCGACAGGCGGGGCAGAGCGTTTTGGTTACTTTTGCGCTTTTCAAAAGTGACCCGCTGTAAGAGCGGAACCCTAAGCGGCCGTTACCTAAATAACGGATATGCCCCCCACCTCAAACCCACCCCAACCAACTCCAATACGTAGCAGCAAACACCAACATCAACCCATACCCCACCAGCGTCACCAAAATCCCCACCTTGGCAAACTGCCGAGCCGTAAACGTCCCGGTCCCCAAACACACCATATTCTGCGGAGCATTGATGGGCAGGATAAACCCGTAGCTCATCACAAACCCCAGCAACATCGTCATCCCCAGCCGACTGAACTCCCCGGGCAACGTCTGCAACACCGCAATCAAAATCGGCAACAACGCCGAGGTCAACGCCGTGGCACTGGCAAACCCCAAATGAATCACAATCAAAAACGCCCCCAGGATCGCAAACACCCCCAGCGGCCCCACCTGATCCAACCCGGTATGCGCCACCACCTGCGCCCCCAGCCACTGCCCCGCCTGGGTCGTCAGCAACGCCGTACCCAGGCTGATACCCACACCAAACACAATCACCGTGCCCCACGGAATCCGCGACTGCACATCCTTCCAGGTCATCACCCCAATCCCCGGCATCAGCAAAAACACCAACCCGGCGTAGGTCGTCGAAGTCGTATCAAAGCTGTGCAGTCGTCCCTCGGTCGCCCACGCCAGCAGCAGTAATACCGACACCGTCAGCAACCGCTTCTGCGGCCCCGTCATCGGCCCGATATCCACCAGCGACTGCGCCACCGCCTCCTTGCCCCCGGGAATGCTGTCACTTTCCGGCGGCAGCAGCTTCAACACCAAAAACAACAACACCGCCGACATGATCACCGCCCACGGCGCCCCGGCAATCAACCAATCGATCCACGACACCCGCTGCCCCAGCATCTTGTCCATGAAGCCAACCGTCAGCAGGTTCTGCGCCGCCGCCGTCTGAATCCCGACGTTCCAGATGCTCGTGCCCTGAGCCACGACGATCATGATCCCCGCTGCGATATTGGAGCGCTTGTCCACGCCGAACGCCGCAATCACCCCCATCATGATCGGCACCACACACGCGCTGCGCGCCGTCGCGCTGGGCACCACCAGGCTGAGGAGGATGGTCACGGCAATTGCCCCGACGAGAATCCCCCGGGTGCTGGTACCCACGCGGGTCAGGGTGACCAACGCAATGCGCCGGTCCAGTCCGGTATGGGTCATGGCTGCCGCGATAAACAACGCACCCGCCACCAACGCCAATGCCGGGTTGGAAAACCCCGTCAACGCCATGCTGATCGCCGGGCTGGAGCCGATCAGGTGCGTGGGGTCTTGCAGCGACGGCGCCGTGCCGAGCAAAAACGCCATCAACGACGTGATCATGATCGCGCTGGCCTCATAGGAGACCGCTTCGGTGATCCACACCACCACCGCAAACGCGAGGATCGCCAGCATCCGGTGCCCGGCCACCGGCAAATCGGCCGGCAGCGGCAACAGCAGCACGCCGACCATCACCAGCACGCCGGCCACCAGGCCCAGGGGCAACTTGAATGAAGCAGCAGTTGTTGCGGGGGCACTCATGGGGTTCTCCGTCGGCCTTTAAATCAGGCCCGCAGCATGAGGCAAAGCGTCACGCCCGGTGTTGACGGGTATCAAGTGGCTAGGCCAATAACTGAGTCAACACCGCCCGCAACTTGCCGGGCTTGACCGGTTTGTTCAGCAATGGCACGTCCAGCCGCTGCAATGCACGGCGGCATTGGTCGGTGCGGTCGGCGGTGATAATCACTGCCGGAATCCTGCGGCCAAAATGCTCGCGCAACTGGCGCACTACCTCACAGCCCACCACGCCATGGTCCAGGTGATAGTCCGCGAGAATCAGCTCCGGTGCCCTGCCCTGCAACGCAACCAGCGCGCCGGCCTGATCGGTAGCAGTGACCACCTCGCAGCCCCACTGCCCAAGCAGCGCGCTCATGCTGTCGAGGATGCTGACTTCGTTATCCAGCACCAGCAGGCGCCTCCCCGGCAGCGGGTTGCCGGTGCTCGGTTGCGCGGCCACCACACTGATGGGCAGCGGCATGTCCTCACTGATGGGGACTTCAATGCTGAACATCGAACCGCGCCCCGGCCACGAACGCACCGCCACCGGATAACCGAGGACCTCGGCGATGCGCTCGACAATCGCCAACCCCAGTCCCACGCCTTTGCGGTCGGCGGCGCGCCCCACGTCCAGTTGATTGAACTCCAGGAAGATGGAGTGCAGACGGTCCGCCGCAATTCCGCGCCCGGTGTCCCACACCTCCAGGCGCAACCGCTCACCCCGGCGGCGGGCGCCCAGCAGAATGCAGCCGGCGCTGGTGTAGCGGCAGGCGTTGCTGAGAAAGTTGCGCAGGATCCGCGTCACCAGCCGCAGATCGGTGTTGATTGCGTAATGGCCTGTACGCGCCCGCAGGTTCAGCCCGGACGCCGCGGCCACCGACTGGAATTCCGAGACCAGCGGTGCGAACAGTTCGTCGAGACGGTACAGGGCAATGTCCGGCTTGACCGCCGCTTGATCGAGTCGGGAAATGTCCAGCAAGTCGGTGAGCAAATCCTCGGCGCCTTCCAAGGCCTGGTGGGTGCGCTCCACCAACACGTGTTCGACGCTGGGCAAGTTGCGCTCGCGCAGGGTGGAGATCAGCAAGCGCGCGGCGTTGAGGGGTTGCAGCAGGTCATGACTGGCGGCGGCAAGGTATTTGTCCTTGCTGCGGTTGGCGGCCTGTGCGGCATCCCGGGCATCGCGCAGGTCCTGCTCGATCTTCTCGCGCTGGGCGATTTGCTGTTGCAGGTTGCGGTTGGCTTCCAGCAACTCGTCGGTACGCGCCGCGACCCGCTGTTCCAATTCGTCGTTGAGGCGGATGTAGCGTTTGCGCTCGGCCTCCAGCTCATCGAGGCGCGCGGTCAGTTCGGGGTAATGGCTCTTGCGCGCCGATTGGTTGCCCAGCCCCAGCAGCCCCGCGAGTGCCCGTTGCTGATCGTCAGAGAGCTTCGCCATAGACGACCTCGACGTCACGCTGGCTGGATTCGCGCGGGTTGGTGAGGATGCACGGGTCGTGCATGGCGTGCTGCGACAGAAATGGAATGTCCGCCACTCGAATCCCATGCAGGCCGAGGGTTTCATGGAAGCCGATCGCGTGCTTCAAGGCGATCAGATGGTCCACCAGCCGGCCGCAGATTTGCCGGTGGTTGAGGCCCCGGCAATCAATGCCGAAGGTCTCGGCAATCACCTTGAAACGCTCCGGTGCTGCGCTGTAGTTGAACGCCACCACATGTTCCACCAGCACTGCGTTGCACAGGCCATGGGGCAGGTCGAGAAAGCCACCAAGGCTGTGGGACATGGCATGCACCGCGCCGAGGATCGCATTGGAAAACGCCAGCCCGGCCTGCATGCTGCCCAGCATGATTTTCTCCCGCAGGGCGATGTCGCCGGGGTTGGCGATCATCTGTACCAGATTGCCATTGATCAGACGCATGGCTTCCAGCGCGTGGGGATCCGTCAGCGGGCCGTGGCCAGTGGACACGAAGGCCTCGATGGCATGCACCAGCGCATCGATGCCGGTACAGGCCGAGAGAAACGGGTCCATGCTCGCCGTGGTTTCCGGGTCGA
The DNA here is from genome assembly GCF_011765255.1 of Pseudomonas sp. AN3A02. Lineage (NCBI taxonomy): Bacteria > Pseudomonadati > Pseudomonadota > Gammaproteobacteria > Pseudomonadales > Pseudomonadaceae > Pseudomonas > Pseudomonas sp. AN3A02. Next base: position 1,490,892 of record NZ_JAARNI010000001.1, on the reverse strand, counting down.
TCAGCGATACATCGGGCACCACCGCCTTGCTGACGATGGAGAACTTCATGCGCTCCTGCTGGTTGGAAATGATCACGAACTGCGAGACATCCGCCGAGGAGCCGGCGGTGGTCGGGATCAGGATCAGCGGCGGGCTCGGCACGCGGATGGTGTCGACGCCTTCGAACTCGAGGATGCTGCAGCCATGGGCGACCACGATGCCGATGGCCTTGCCGCAGTCCATCGGGCTGCCGCCACCGACGGCGACGATCACGTCGCAATGGTTTTCACGGTAGACCTCCGCGCCGAGCATCACCTCTTCAACCCGGGGGTTGGGCGAGACGGCGGTGTACAGGCAGTAGTCGATGCCGATGGCTTGCAGGCTGGCCTCGACATCGGCCACCCAGCCGACAACCACCACGCCGGGATCGCTCACCACCAGCACCTTGCGCGCGCCAAAGGTCTTGGCGTAGTTGCCGACGTTGTGCCGGCAGCCAGCGCCAAAGATGATTTCAGGGGAAACGAATTTACGCAGCAGACTCAGGTTCGGGCTCATTGGTAAGCCTGTTTTTATTATTCTGGAAGATGCACTCCACACTAACCCATCCGGCACTGAATGCAATCAGACCAATGGGTAGCGCTGAAACCGCGACGCACGGCACGATCTACTACTTTGGTACTGATTCCCCTCTCTATCGTCGCATTCCCAAGGCATCGAGACTGGCATGTAATGGGCGCATGCCCCTATGGATGGGACCTGCTTAAATAAGCAAAAATAATAAGGTGAACGGCCATGTACAAAATTCTGATTGCCGACGATCACCCACTGTTTCGCGAAGCGATCCACAACGTCATCAGCGACGGGTTCCCGGGCAGCGAAGTGATGGAAACCGGCGACCTGGACAGCGCCCTGGCCCTGAGCCAGGAGCACGATGACCTGGATCTGATCCTGCTGGACCTGAACATGCCCGGCATGCACGGCCTCAATGGCCTGATCAACCTGCGCAACGAGTCGCCGACGATTCCGGTGGTGATCGTGTCTGCCGAGCAGGACAAGCAGGTCGTGCTGCAAGCCATCACCTATGGCGCGGTGGGGTTTATCACGAAGTCCTCGCCCAGGCTGCAGATGACCGAGGCGATCCAACAGATTCTCAACGGCAATGTGTATTTGCCGCCGGAGATTATTCGCAGCCAGAAAATCGGCGGGCAACGGCGCATGAATGATTGCCTGGGGCTTGCGCCGGAACTGCTGCAGGCCCTGACCCGCAAGCAATTGCTGGTGCTGGAGCGGATGACCAAGGGCGACTCGAACAAGCAAATTGCCTATAGCCTGGAGATTGCCGAGACCACGGTGAAGGCCCATGTCTCGGCGATCCTGCGCAAGTTGAATGTGCACAATCGGGTGCAGGCGATTCTCAGTGCCGGGGACATCGACTTCGGCTCCTACCTACGGCGCTGATACCGCAATACCCGTAGGAGCGGGATGTTGAGCGCATTTCAAGGCACCTGAATGAGGGCCCGAAACAGCATGCCCGCCGCCACCAGCACACACAGCGTGGCAAAACCAACCTGCAAGGTGCGCGCCTTGATCACCGAGCACAGGCGCCGCCCCGCCAACATGCCGACAATGCTCGACCCGATAAACACCCAGCCCATCGGCTCGATCCTGACCCCGGCATGAAACGCGCCGATCACGCCGATCAACGAGATCAGGCTGATCACCATCAGCGAGGTGGCGACGATGCCGCGCATCTGCACATCGGTCAGTTGCTTGAACGCCGGTACGATCAGGAAGCCACCGCCCACACCGAGCAAGCCCGAGACCGCACCGGTCACCGCGCCCAGGGCCGCCAGGGTGGCGGTGCATTTGGCGGTCCAGGAAAAGCGTCCGGTCTGTTGATCGAGCATGCAATTCTTCTGGCCCCAGGATGCGGTGCCGTGGTCGCTCGGCCCGGCTTCAAGCTTCTCGCGTTGCAGCATGCGCCAGGCCACCAGCACCATCAGCGCGCTGAACAGGCCCATCAGGACCTTCTCCGGCATCTGATGGGCGAAGAACACCCCAAGCGGCGAAAACAGCGCGCCGAGCAGCGCAATCAGCAGCGCCGCGCGGTAACGCACCAGGCCATGGCGCAAGCCATCGATAGCCCCCACGGCGGCGGCGGCCCCCACCGCGAACAACGACACGGGCGCGGCCTGGGTCATGGTCAAACCCAGCCCCAACACCAGCGCCGGGACGCCAAGGATGCCGCCTCCGGCACCGGTCAAGCCCATGACCAACCCCATCAACACGCCAAAAAAACTTGCCAGCAGCATAGGGTTGCCTCAATCCACCTTGGCCAGTCGGGTCAGCCACTCGCGGCCCTTGAGCATGCCGTTCCAGTAGAACCACGGCAGGAAACTCGCCTTGAGGAACCATGCCGAACGCCGTGCCACGGTCGGGTCAAGGGGAAAGGTCGGCAGCAGCTTGCCGCCGTAGCCGAACTCGGCCAGTACCACCTTGCCCTTCTCCACCGTCAGCGGGCAGGAACCGTAGCCGTCGTACTTGAGCGGCATCGGTGCCTGTTTGCGCAGGGCCAGCAGGTTTTCCGCCACCACCACGATTTGCTTGCGCACCGCCGCGGCGGTCTTGGCGTTGGTGGTGGAGCACACATCGCCCAGGCCGAAGATATGCGGGTAGCGCAAGTGTTGAAGGCTCTGGGGGTTCACTTCGCACCAGCCGGCGGCATCGGCCAGGGGGCTTTGGCGGATGAAGTCCGGAGAAACTTGCGGCGGGACGACGTGCAGCAGGTCGAAGGTTTTCTCTTCGACGCGCACATTGCCTTCGGCGTCCTTGATCTCGAACCAGGCCTTGCGCGCCGGGCCGTCGACCTTGACCAGGTTGGAGTTGAACGCCAGTTGCGCCGAGTACTTTTCAACGTACTTCATCAGCGGCGGCACGAAGGTCGGTACACCAAACAAGGCAGCGCCGGCCAGGTTGAATTCGACCTTGATGTTTTTCAGGTCACCCTGCCTGAGCCAGTGATCGCACGACAGGTACATGGCTTTTTGCGGGGCGCCGGCGCATTTGATCGGCATGGCCGGCTGGGTGAACAGCGCCGTGCCATGCTTGAGTTGCTGCACCAGTTGCCAGGTGTAGGCGGCGTGTTCGTAGCTGTAGTTGGACGTTACGCCATGCTGGCCAAGGGTCTCTGGCAAGCCTTCGATTTTTTCCCAGGCCAGGCGCAGGCCCGGGCAGACAATCAGGTTTTTCCAGCTGACGCGCTGGTCGCTGTCGAGCACCAAGGTTTGCTCGTCGGGCAGTAATTCGCTGACCGCCGCCTGGATCCAGGTGACGCCGTTGGGCAGCACGTCGGCCATGGGGCGCACGGTCTTGGTAACGTCATAGGCGCCGCCGCCCACCAAGGTCCAGGCCGGTTGGTAGTAGTGGTGGTCGCTGGGTTCGATCAGGATGATGTTCAGGTGCGGGTCGCGCTTGAGCAGGCTGGCCAACAGGCCGATGCCCGCCGAGCCGCCACCGATGACAACGATATCGCCACTGATGGTAGGTCCCCAGTGTTGGTCGTTCATGGTCTATGGCCTTTTTTAGTTAATGCACGCAAGGGTCGTTGCCGTATGGCATCACGCCCTAGCTGTTTGCCACCACGATGCCATCCTTTGCCTCGGGTCCTTTAATTCACTTAAGCTCACAAGGTTATGTGGAAACCTAACTGAATGTAAGTCGCCATTAGCTATCTGGGAAACCCGTCATGTCAGCGTTGATTCAATCCTTTCTGGACGAGGCGTCGTCGACCTACACCTACGTCGTCTATGAAACGGACGGTGGCCAATGCGCCATCGTTGATTCGGTGCTCAACTACGACCCGGCCTCCGGACGCACCGGTACCGGCCAGGCGGACAAGGTGGTCGCGTTTGTGCGCGAGCATCGCTTGCAGGTGCAGTGGTTGCTGGAAACCCATGCCCATGCGGATCACTTGTCGGCGGCGCCGTATCTGCGTCGGCAGCTGGGGGGCAAGATCGCGATTGGGGAGTCCATCAGCAAGGTACAGGGGGTGTTCAAGAACCTGTTCAACCTGGAACCGGAGTTTCGGGTAGATGGGTCGCAGTTCGACCACCTGTTTGCGCCGGATGAGGTGTTTCACATCGGTAATCTGAAGGCCCAGGCGCTACATGTACCGGGGCATACGCCGGCGGATATGGCTTACCTGATTGATGACCAGTTGATTCTGGTGGGCGACACGCTGTTCATGCCGGATGTGGGGACGGCGCGCTGCGATTTCCCCGGTGGGGATGCGCGTCAGCTGTATGCGTCGATGCGCAAGTTGTTGGCGTTCCCACCGCAGACCCGCCTGTATGTTTGCCATGACTACCCGCCTGAAGGGCGCGCCGCCAAGTGCCTGACCACGGTGGCTGAGCAGCGGGCGGGAAATATTCATGTGCATGACGGGGTGGATGAGGCGGCGTTTGTCGAGATGCGCACCACTCGGGATGCCGGGTTGGGCATGCCTACATTGTTGCTGCCGGCGATTCAGGTGAATGTGCGGGCCGGGGTGATGCCGCCGGCGGAGGAGAATGGGGTGGTGTATCTGAAGATTCCGCTCAACCAACTGTGAAACGCATTACAAAATGTGGGAGCGGGCTTGCTCGCGAATGCGGAGTGTCAGTCACCGAAGATATAGACTGATACACCGCATTCGCGAGCAAGCCCGCTCCCACATTTGTTTTGTGTCGCTCATTAACCGAGGTTGATGCCATTCGCCGGTAGTGGCAGTGCGGTTTTGTAGCGCACTTGCTTGAGGGCAAAGCTGGAGCGGATGTTGGCGACACCCGGGACTTTGGTCAAAAAGTCCATCATGAAGCGCTCCAAAGACTGGATGGTCGGCACCAGCACCCGAATCAAATAGTCGGGATCGCCGGCCATCAGGTAGCACTCCATCACTTCGGGACGATCCGAAATCGCCCCTTCAAATTGCTGCAACGCCAGTTCGTTCTGTTTTTCCAGGCTGACGTGGATGAACACATTGACGTGCAGCCCCAGCAGGTCGGCGTCCAGCAGTGTCACTTGGTCGCGAATAAGCCCCAGCTCTTCCATGGCCTTGACCCGGTTGAAACACGGGGTGGGCGACAGGTTGACCGAGCGGGCCAGGTCGGCGTTGGTGATGCGGGCGTTCTCCTGAAGGGCGTTCAGAATGCCGATATCGATACGGTCCAGTTTGCGCATGAGACAAAACCACCTGTTTATTATGTTTATGCAGTTTTTTTATCCCCAAATGATCTCCAACGCAATGAAACAGAGATAAATATTCTCCTGCCCCGAGCCTATGATTGTTGTAGGACAAGATTTCTTCTACCCGAAGACGGACTGTCAGCTACCGCGCCCACTACAAGAAATTCACAAGATAGAGCGTAGAAAGCCATGACTCAGCAGTATGAACCACTGCGCCTGCACGTCCCCGAACCCTCGGGCCGCCCAGGCTGCAAGACCGACTTTACCTACCTGCGCCTGACTGACGCAGGCACGGTGCGCAAACCCCCAATTGACGTAGAACCCGCCGACACCGCCGACCTGGCCAAAGGCCTGATTCGCGTGCTCGACGATCAGGGCCAGGCCCTCGGCCCGTGGGCTGAAGGCGTGCCGGTCGAGATTCTGCGCAAGGGCATGCGCGCCATGCTCAAGACGCGGATCTTCGACAACCGCATGGTGGTCGCCCAGCGTCAGAAAAAGATGTCGTTCTACATGCAAAGCCTCGGCGAAGAAGCCATCGGCAGCGCCCAGGCCCTGGCGTTGAACATCGACGACATGTGCTTCCCCACCTACCGCCAGCAAAGCATCCTGATGGCCCGCGAAGTGCCGCTGGTAGACCTGATCTGCCAACTGCTGTCCAACGAGCGCGACCCGCTCAAGGGCCGCCAGTTGCCGATCATGTACTCGGTAAAAGACTTCGGCTTCTTCACGATTTCCGGCAACCTCGCCACCCAATTCGTACAGGGTGTGGGCTGGGGCATGGCCTCGGCGATCAAGGGCGATACCAAGATTGCCTCGGCCTGGATCGGCGACGGCGCCACCGCTGAATCCGACTTCCACACCGCCCTCACCTTCGCCCACGTGTACCGGGCGCCGGTGATCCTTAACGTAGTGAATAACCAGTGGGCGATCTCCACCTTCCAGGCCATCGCCGGCGGTGAAGCCACGACCTTTGCCGGACGCGGCGTAGGTTGCGGCATCGCCTCCCTGCGGGTGGACGGCAACGATTTTGTCGCGGTGTACGCCGCCTCCGCCTGGGCCGCCGAACGCGCCCGTCGCAACCTGGGACCAACCCTGATCGAGTGGGTAACCTACCGCGCCGGCCCGCACTCCACTTCAGACGACCCGTCCAAATACCGTCCCGCCGACGACTGGAGCCACTTCCCGCTGGGCGACCCGATTGCCCGCCTCAAGCAGCACCTGATCCGCATCAACCAGTGGTCCGAAGAGGAACACGCGGCGGTCAGTGCCGAACTTGAAGCCGAAGTGATCAAGGCCCAGAAAGAAGCCGAACAGTACGGCACCCTGGCCGGTGGCCAGATTCCAAGCGCCGCGACCATGTTCGAAGACGTCTATAAAGAGATGCCGGAGCACTTGAAGCGCCAGCGTCAAGAGTTGGGGGTCTGACATGAACGATCACAACAACAATATCGAGCTGGAAACCGCCATGACCACCACGACCATGACCATGATCCAGGCCTTGCGCTCGGCCATGGATGTGATGCTTGAGCGAGACGACAATGTGGTGGTGTTCGGCCAGGACGTCGGTTACTTCGGCGGCGTGTTCCGTTGCACCGAAGGCTTGCAGAACAAATACGGCACCTCGCGGGTGTTTGACGCGCCGATCTCCGAAAGCGGGATCGTCGGCGTGGCCGTCGGCATGGGCGCCTATGGCCTGCGGCCGGTGGCCGAGATTCAGTTCGCCGACTACGTGTACCCCGCCACCGACCAGATCATTTCCGAAGCGGCCCGCCTGCGTTACCGTTCGGCCGGCCAGTTCACTGCACCGCTGACCATGCGCATGCCCTGCGGCGGCGGCATCTACGGCGGCCAGACCCACAGCCAGAGTATTGAAGCGGTGTTCACCCAGGTCTGCGGCCTGCGCACGGTGATGCCATCCAACCCGTACGACGCCAAGGGCTTGCTGATCGCGTCCATCGAAAACGATGACCCGGTGATCTTCCTCGAACCCAAGCGCCTGTATAACGGCCCGTTCGACGGCCACCACGACCGCCCGGTAACCCCGTGGTCGAAGCATCCGCAAGCGCAAGTACCGGACGGTTACTACACCGTGCCGCTGGACGTGGCCGCCATCGCCCGCCCGGGCAAGGACGTGACCATCCTCACCTACGGCACCACGGTGTATGTGTCGCAAGTCGCCGCCGAAGAAACCGGCATCGATGCTGAAGTCATCGACTTGCGCAGCCTGTGGCCGCTGGACCTGGAAACCATCGTCAATTCCGTGAAGAAAACCCGCCGCTGCGTGATCGTCCACGAAGCCACCCGTACCTGCGGGTTCGGCGCCGAGCTGGTGGCGCTGGTGCAGGAGCATTGCTTCCACTACCTGGAAGCGCCAATCGAGCGCGTCACCGGTTGGGACACCCCCTACCCGCACGCGCAAGAGTGGGCGTATTTCCCTGGCCCGACCCGAGTGGGCGCGGCTTTGCATCGGGTTATGGAGGTCTGAATGGGCACGCACGTTATCAAGATGCCGGACATTGGCGAAGGCATCGCAGAAGTTGAATTGTCGGTATGGCACGTGAAGGTCGGTGACCTGGTGGTAGAAGACCAGGTGCTGGCGGATGTGATGACCGACAAGGCCATGGTGGACATTCCTTCGCCGGTGCACGGCAAGGTGATTTCCCTCGGCGGCGAGCCGGGCGAAGTCATGGCAGTGGGCAGTATTTTGATCAGTATCGAAGTGGAAGGCGCAGGCAATACCAGGGAGTCGGCGTTGTCGGCGGTGGTTGAAGAGGTCGCGCCTGCACCGGCTCCTTCACCGAAAGTCGAAGCCAAGGCCGCGCCGGTGGTTGAGCCCAAGCCGGCAGCCAAACCTGCAGTGGCGGCTGCGCAAGCGCCCGTCGCCCGCGAGGCCGATGACCGCCCGCTGGCCTCCCCGGCCGTGCGCAAACATGCGCTGGATGCTGGCATCCAGCTACGACTGGTCCAGGGCTCCGGCCCGGCCGGCCGGATTCTGCATGAAGATCTGGACGCTTACTTGCTCCAGGGTCCGGCGAAAAATACCGGTGCCTCCAACCCGTACGCCGAACGCAACGACGAACAGCAAATCCCGGTGATCGGCATGCGCCGCAAGATCGCCCAGCGCATGCAGGACGCCACCCGACGCGCCGCGCATTTCAGCTACGTGGAGGAGATCGACGTCACGGCCCTCGACGAGTTGCGCGTGCACCTCAACGAGAAACACGGCGCCACCCGCGGCAAGCTGACCCTGCTGCCGTTCCTGGTGCGGGCCATGGTCGTCGCATTGCGCGACTACCCGCAGATCAACGCGCGTTATGACGACGAAGCCCAGGTCATCACCCGCCTCGGCGCGGTGCATGTGGGCGTCGCCACCCAGAGCGATGTCGGCCTGATGGTGCCGGTGGTGCGTCACGCCGAAGCCCGCAACCTGTGGGGCACGGCGGAAGAAATCAATCGGTTGGCGAATGCTGCGCGCAATGGCAAGGCCAGTCGCGATGAGCTGTCGGGTTCGAGCATTACCCTGACCAGCCTGGGCGCATTGGGCGGGATCGTCAGCACCCCGGTGCTGAACCTGCCGGAAGTGGCCATCGTCGGAGTCAACCGGATTGTCGAGCGGCCGATGGTGATCAAGGGCCAGATTGTAATCCGCAAGATGATGAACCTCTCCAGTTCCTTCGATCACCGGGTGGTCGATGGCATGGACGCGGCGCAATTCATCCAGGCCATCCGTGGCCTGCTCGAACAACCCGCCAGCTTGTTCCTGGAGTAACCCATGTCTCAAACATTGCACACCACGCTGCTGATTATCGGCGGCGGGCCTGGCGGTTACGTGGCAGCGATTCGCGCCGGCCAACTGGGCATCCCGACGATCCTGGTGGAAGGTCAATCGTTGGGCGGCACCTGCCTGAATATCGGCTGCATTCCGTCCAAGGCACTGATCCATGTCGCCGAACAGTTCCAGCAAACCGTGCACCACAGCCAGGGTTCGCCGCTGGGCATCGAAGTCGATGTGCCGACCCTGGACATCGGCAAAAGCGTGGAATGGAAAGACGGCATCGTTGACCGCCTGACCACCGGCGTTGCCGCGCTACTGAAAAAGCACAAGGTCCAGGTCATTCATGGCTGGGCCAAGGTCGTGGACGGCAAGACCGTCGACGTCGGCGACCAGCGCATTCAGTGTGAACACCTGCTGCTGGCCACCGGCTCGAAAAGTGTCAACCTGCCGATGCTGCCGATTGGCGGGCCGATCATCTCCTCCACCGAGGCCCTGGCGCCGAAACGCATCCCTAAACGCTTGATCGTGGTGGGCGGTGGTTACATCGGCCTGGAGTTGGGGATTGCCTATCGCAAGCTCGGCGCCGACGTCAGCGTGGTTGAGGCACAGGACCGGATCCTGCCGGCCTACGACGCCGAACTGACCCAGCCGGTGGCCGAATCCCTCAAGCAGTTGGGGGTGAAGGTGTTCCTGAAACACAGCGTCACCGGTTTTGAAAACAACACCCTGCAAGTGCGTGACCCCAGCGGCGAGACGCTGTCGCTGGAAACCGACCAGGTGCTGGTTGCCGTTGGTCGCAAACCCAACACCCAGGGCTGGAACCTCGAAGCCTTGAACCTGGACATGAACGGCTCGGCGATCAAGATCGACAGCCGCTGCCAGACCAGCATGCGCAACGTGTGGGCCATCGGTGACCTCAGCGGTGAGCCAATGCTCGCCCACCGCGCCATGGCCCAGGGCGAAATGGTTGCCGAACTGATCAGCGGTAAATCCCGCGAATTCAACCCGGCTGCGATCCCGGCGGTGTGCTTCACCGACCCGGAACTGGTGGTAGTCGGCAAGACCCCGGACGAGGCCAAGGCCGCAAGCCTGGACTGCATCGTCTCGAGCTTCCCGTTCGCCGCGAATGGCCGGGCGATGACCCTGGAGTCGAAAACCGGCTTCGTGCGGGTAGTGGCGCGGCGCGACAATCACCTGATCGTCGGTTGGCAAGCGGTCGGTGTGGGCGTCTCGGAATTGTCCACCGCCTTCGGCTTGAGCCTGGAAATGGGATCACGCCTGGAAGACGTGGCGGGCACCATCCACGCCCACCCAACCCTCGGCGAAGCGGTGCAGGAAGCAGCGCTGCGGGCCCTGGGGCACGCATTGCACATGTAACGGGCGATCACACCCAACTCCCAACTGTAGGAGCGAGCTTGCTCGCGAAAAAACCGGAGAATACCGCTGGGCACCAGGTTTCCAGCGTCATCGTTCACGACCTTCGCGGGCAAGCTCGCTCCTACAGGGGGTGCGAACGCACCGGGGAATGAAGTATTGTTGCGCCCATCCAGAAATAAACCATAAGCCTGCCTTCGACCAGGCGGTTGACAAAAGATAGAGGGTGTCATGGGTAACGAAAGCATCAATTGGGACAAGCTGGGTTTTGACTACATCAAGACCGACAAGCGTTTCCTCCAGACCTGGAAGGACGGCGCCTGGCAAGAAGGCACCCTGACCGACGACAACGTGCTGCACATCAGCGAGGGCTCCACCGCCCTGCACTACGGCCAGCAATGCTTTGAAGGCCTCAAGGCCTACCGCTGCAAGGACGGTTCGATCAACCTGTTCCGTCCGGACCAGAACGCCGCGCGCATGCAGCGCAGCTGTGGTCGCCTGCTGATGCCACAAGTGCCGACCGACGCCTTCATCGAAGCCTGCAAGGAAGTGGTCCGCGCCAACGAGCGGTTCATCCCGCCCTACGGCACCGGCGGCGCGCTGTACCTGCGCCCGTTCGTGATCGGCACCGGTGACAACATCGGCGTGCGCACCGCACCGGAATTCATCTTCTCGATCTTCTGCATCCCGGTGGGCGCCTACTTCAAGGGCGGCCTGACCCCGCACAACTTCCTGATCTCCGGTTACGACCGTGCCGCGCCGAACGGCACCGGCGCAGCCAAGGTCGGTGGCAACTACGCCGCCAGCCTGATGCCCGGTTCCCTGGCGAAAAAAGCCAACTTCGCCGACTGCATTTACCTCGACCCGGCCACCCACTCGAAAATCGAAGAAGTCGGCTCGGCCAACTTCTTCGGGATCACCCACGACAACAAGTTCGTCACCCCGAAGTCGCCGTCGGTGTTGCCAGGCATCACCCGCCTGTCGCTGATCGAGCTCGCCAAATCCCGCCTGGGCCTGGAAGTGGTTGAAGGCGACGTGCTGATCGACAAGCTGTCGGACTTCAAGGAAGCCGGCGCCTGCGGCACCGCAGCCGTGATCACCCCGATCGGCGGCATCGAGTACAAAGACCAGCTGCACGTGTTCTACAGCGAAAAAGAAGTCGGCCCGGTCACCCAGAAGCTCTACAAAGAGCTGACTGGCGTACAGTCCGGCGACGTAGAAGCGCCTGAGGGCTGGATCGTCAAGGTCTAAGCAACACTGCAAAACCAAAATGTGGGAGCGGGCTTGCTCGCGAAAGCGGAGTGTCAGTCGACAGATTTATTGACTGATACTCCGCATTCGCGAGCAAGCCCGCTCCCACATTTGATTTCAGTGTTTGGAAAACCGAAGTTCAGGCTTTATCCGTCGGGATGTTTTCCAGGATCTTCTTGCCCATGCTGATCCGCGGCTCGGCGCCATAACCCAACGCCTCATAAAACCCCATCACCGCATCATTGCCGCTGGTGATCTGCAGGTTGATCTTCATGCAGCCCAACGCAGTCAACGCCTGTTCCGCATGCCGCACCAGCGAAGCGCCCAGGCCCTGACGGCGATAATCGTTATGCACCGCCACCGAATACAGCCAGCCACGATGCCCGTCGTAGCCGGCGAGAATGGTGCCGATCACCGCTTTCTTGTCAGTGGCCACAAAAAACAACCCATCGTTGACCGCCAGCTTCTTATCGATCGCCAGGCCCGGCAGGTTGTGCGCCGCGTCATAACCAAACGCCGCCTGCCACAGCGCTACCACCTGCGCCCGATGCGGCCGGTCGCGATAGGCGCCAATGGGATGGCGCGATGACAGCGACTTCTCCATCACCAGCGTGCGTTCATTACCATGGTAAACATCGCGCACCGTATGAAACCCCAGCTTGGTATAGAACGGCTCGGCCGTCAGCGAAGACGGCACATTCAGCGTCGTCACCCCGGCCTCCCGCGCCCGCAGCTCGATTTCAATCATCAGCAAACGCCCGATGCCCTGCCCTTGCAGCGCCGGATTGACAAACACCGAGCGCACCACGTTGGCATCAAGCGCCGCCGTGGCAACGATCACGTCGTCCTGAATGGCTACCAACACTGTTCGACGCGCGAGCAATGCCACGACAGCCTCGGGAGTAAAGTTGCTCGCCACCCGCGCAATCACATCAGCCGGATAATCCCGGGCATTGCTGTCATGCAGGGCCGCCAGAATGACCTGGCTGATGCCCTCGGCATCGGTGGTTTGGGCGAGACGAACTTCAGTGGGCATGGTTTCTCCATCCAGACAAAAATACCTCAGGCAACACAATACCAATGTGGGAGCGGGCTTGCTCGCGAAGGCGGTGTATCAGCCACCGAATTTATTAACTGACCCACCGCTTTCGCGAGCAAGCCCACATTTCGATCTTCACTCACCTCCACAGCCGATTCGGCTGCCCCACCCCACTTTTCAGCTTTCCCGGCTGAGCCACCCCCTCACTTCAGCCGGGATTCTTCCTTCACACCGCACAAAATAGCTTCACTGCCCAACCCCATGGACCCGTGCACCCATGCAAACCACCAACACCGTCCTGATGATCCGCCCGGCGCACTTCGCCTTTAACCCGGACACCGCGATCAACAACCGCTTCCAGCGCGTGCCTCTCGACCCATTGGCTGCACAGCAGAAAGCGCTGGAAGAGTTCGACGGCTACGTCGATACCCTGCGCCACCACGGCGTGGAAGTGCTGGTGGTACAAGACACCCCCGCTCCCCACACCCCGGATTCGATCTTCCCCAACAACTGGTGGAGCAGCCACGCCGACGGCAGCCTGGTGCTGTACCCGATGGAAGGCCAGAACCGACGACTGGAGCGCGACAAAGGCGTGCTGCAAGTACTGGAGCAGCGCTTCGCGATCCACAACACCATCGACTTCAGCCACCTTGAACAACAGAACATGTTCCTGGAAGGCACCGGCAGCATGGTCCTCGACCGCCAGCACCGCATCAGCTACGCCTGCCATTCCGGGCGTACCCATCAGGACGCCCTGCGCCAGTTCGCCGAACGCCTCGACTACCAACTCTGCGTATTCCACGCCGTCGACCGCCACCACGCGCCGATCTACCACAGCAACGTGATGATGAGCGTCGGCCGCGACCTTTCCGTGGTGTGCCTGCAAGCCCTGCCCGACGACCACGAGCGCCAGGCCCTGGAACGCTCCCTGCGGGACACCGGCAAAGACATCGTCGCCCTGGACTTCGACCAACTGGAAGCCTTCGCCGGCAACATGCTGGAAATCCATGACCGCAACGGTCAGCCGCTGCTGGTGATGTCGGCCAGCGCCTGGGGCTCGCTCAAGCCGGCCCAGCGCCAGCATGTGGAACGCCACACCCGCCCGGTGGTGGTGAACATCGACAACATCGAACGCATCGGCGGCGGCAGTGCCCGCTGCATGTTGGCGGAAGTGCATCTGCCCACCCGCCCCTCATTTCAATAAGGAGTCTTCCCATGACCCGCTATATCGACGTCAACGACTTGAGCTACCTGGTTTCGCAAAAAGGCCTGCAAACCTGCATCACCGAGATGGCCGAGTACATCCGCGCCGACTACCTGCGCTGGCAGGACTTTGAAAAATGCGCACGCCTGGCCAACCATTCGCCCGAGGGCGTGATCGAGTTGATGCCGGTGTCCGACGCCTCGCTGTACGCCTTCAAATACGTCAACGGCCACCCGAAAAACACCCAGAGCGGCATGCTCACCGTCATGGCCTTCGGCGCACTCGGCGATGTGGACACCGGCAAACCGGTCCTGCTGGCGGAAATGACCCTGACCACCGCGATCCGCACCGCCGCCACCTCGGCCCTGGTAGCGCGCTACCTGGCGCGGGACAACAGCCGCAGCATGGCGTTGATCGGCAATGGCTCCCAGAGCGAGTTCCAGGCCCTGGCCTTCCACGCGATGTTGGGCATCACTGAAATCCGCCTGTTCGACATCGATGCCAAGGCTACCGCCAAACTGGCGGCCAACCTGAAAGCCTTCCCGGCGATCAAAGTGATCCTGGCAGGCAGCGTGGCCGAAGCCGTGAAAGGTGCCGACATTGTCACCACCGTCACCGCCGACAAGGCCTACGCCACCATCCTCACGGACGAGATGATCGAGCCGGGCATGCACCTTAATGCCGTCGGCGGCGACTGCCCGGGCAAGACCGAGCTGGACCGACGAATCGTCGAACGTGCCCGCGTGATCGTCGAGTACGAACCCCAAAGCCGCATCGAAGGCGAAATCCAGCACATGCCGGAAGATTCGCCGGTCACCGAGCTGTGGCAAGTGATCAACGGCCAGGCCCCGGGCCGTGAAAATGCGCGCCAGGTCACCCTGTTCGACTCGGTGGGTTTTGCCATCGAAGACTACTCCGCCCTGCGTTACGTGCTGGACGTGGCCAAGGCGCTGGACGTGGGCAGCGAACTGGAACTGGTACCGGACCTGGCCGACCCCAAGGACCTGTTTGCCCGCCTGGCACAAGCACCGGCCGCACAGCAGAAAAAGCGCGCCTGAAACCGCTCTGGCCTGCTGTTTTGCGTGAGCAGCAGGCCGGAAAAACCCAACCGGCAAGCCGATTTAGCGGGTGCGACAGCCGTTTCCGCTGTAGCTCGCGTTTTAACAGCACATTCCGCGCGCCGCGGCAGGGGTAAACGACACAAAAAACGCACCATCTTGAAGCATTCTCTCTGACAACAAACAGCCCAATGTGGTGAGGCAGCCCAATGTGGCGAGGGAGCTTGCTCCCGCTGGAGTGCGTAGCGCTCCCAGGAGTTTGAGGCCGCTACGCAACTCAGCGGGATCAACCTCCCTCGCCACAAAAAGCCTCTTCACCTTAGCGTTCAGTTTTCTACTGCCCTGACATCAATTACAAAATATAGGGAATACACATGACTCCGCTCCGATCACTTTTCGCTGCGCTGCTCCTGCCATTGGCCGCAACTGCTGCCCAGGCTCAGGAATGGAAAGAAATCCGCTTTGGGGTCTTCCCCGAATACCCACCGTTTGAATCAGTCGCCGCCGATGGCAGCCTGCAAGGTTTCGACATCGACCTGGGCAACGCCATCTGCGCCAAGCTTGAAGTCAAATGCGTGTGGGTCCACAACGAATTCGACGGCATGATCCCGGCCCTGCGCGCCCGCAAGTTCGACGCCATCATGTCCTCCATGGCCGTCACCCCGGCCCGCCAGAAAGTCATCGACTTCAGCGACCGCCTGTTCCTCAGCCCGACCTCGGTGATCACCCGCAAAAGCGCCGACTTCGGCGACACCCCCGAATCCCTGAAAGGCAAACAGGTCGGCGTGCTGCAAGGCTCGCTGCAAGAAGCCTACGCCCGTGCACACCTGGCCAAGCTGGGCGCGCAGATCAAGGCTTACCAGTCCCAGGAGCAGAACTACGCCGACCTGCAAAACGGTCGCCTGGACGCCACCCTGACCGACAAGCTCGAAGCCCAGCTCAACTTCCTGTCCAAGCCTGAAGGCGCCGACTTCAAGACCGGCCCGGCCTTCAAGGACCCGACCCTGCCGCTCGACATCGCCATGGGCCTGCGCAAGAACGACAAGGAGTTGGTGGAGCTGATCAACAAGGGCATCGCCGCCGTCCAGGCCGATGGCACCTACACACAGATCCAGAAGAAATACTTCGGCGATCAGGATATCTACAACGAGTGATGCCCAAGCCTGGCAAAAATCCCCTGTAGGAGCGAGCTTGCTCGCGAAAATCGTCAACGATAACGCGTGAACCCAGAGTAAACGCGGGGCCTTTGAGTTTTTCGCGAGCACGCTCGCTCCTACCTATGAGAGATCTCCTCCTCCATGAATGAATTCCTCAACTTGCAAGGCTTCGGCCCGTTGCTGGCTCAGGGTGCCTGGATGACGGTCAAGCTGGCGTTCCTGGCGCTGCTGCTGAGCCTGTCCCTGGGACTGATCGCCGCGGCTGCCAAACTCTCCAGCGTCAAGCTGCTGCGGGTTCCGGCCACGCTTTACACCACGCTGATTCGCAGCGTGCCGGACCTGGTGCTGATCCTGCTGATTTTCTACAGCCTGCAACTGTGGCTCAACGATCTGAGTGAAATGCTCGGCTGGGCTTACTTCGAAATCGACCCGTTCACCGCCGGTGTCATCACCCTCGGGTTTATCTACGGTGCGTATTTCACCGAGAACTTTCGCGGGGCGATTCTCAGCGTGCCCGCCGGCCAACTCGAAGCCGCTACCGCCTACGGCCTGAGCCGCTGGCAGCGCTTTCGCCTGGTGCTGTTCCCACAACTGATGCGCTTTGCCCTGCCGGGCCTGGGCAATAACTGGCTGGTGCTGCTCAAGTCCACGGCGCTGGTGTCGATCATCGGCCTCTCGGACCTGGTCAAGGCCGCGCAAAACGCCGGCAAGACCACCAATGACCCGCTGTATTTCCTGATCCTCGCGGGCCTGGTGTACCTGGTGATTACCACCCTCTCCAACCGCATCTTCAAACGCCTGGAACGGCGCTACAACGTGGGCATCAAGGGGATGGCGCGATGATCGAATTGATCCAGCAATACGGCCTGGCCTACCTGTTCACCGACGGCAACGGCTTTTCCGGGGTGGCCATGACCCTGTGGCTGTTCATTATTTCGGTGGTGCTGGGCTTCTTCCTGTCGATCCCGCTGGCGATCGCGCGGGTCTCGGAGCACTTCTGGGTTCGCTGGCCGGTGGAGGTCTACACCTACCTGTTTCGTGGCACGCCGCTGTATATCCAGTTGCTGATTTGCTACACCGGCCTCTATGGCCTGGACGTGGTGCAGGACAACGCCCTGCTCAACCAGTTTTTCCGCAATGCGCTGAACTGCACGCTGCTGGCGTTTGTGCTGAACACCTGCGCCTATACCGTGGAAATCTTTGCCGGGGCGATTCGCAACATTCCCCACGGCGAGATCGAAGCTGCCAAGGCCTACGGCCTGCACGGCTGGCGCCTGAATCTGTTTGTGGTGGTGCCCGCCGCACTGCGCCGTGCACTGCCGGCCTACAGCAACGAAATGATCCTGATGCTGCACGCTACCTCCCTGGCGTTTACCGCCACCATCGCCGACATCCTCAAGGTGGCCCGCGATGCCAACGCCGAGACGTTCCTGACGTTCCAGGCCTTCGGCATCGCGGCCCTGTTGTACATGCTGCTGTCCTTTGCACTGGTGGGCCTGTTTCGACTGGCCGAACGTCGCTGGATGCGTTTTCTTGTTCCTACCCGAGGCTAACCCATGAATCAGTCCGCGCAGGCCCTGGCCACTTATCCCACCGATGTACGCCCCGCTACCCAACCGGTGGCCGTGGCAGAAAACGCCAACGTCAAACTCCAGGTCGAAGGCCTGCACAAACGCTATGGCGAACATGAGGTGCTCAAGGGCGTCTCGCTGAACGCACGCAACGGCGACGTGATCAGCCTGATCGGCGCCAGCGGCTCAGGCAAAAGCACGATGCTGCGCTGCATCAACTTCCTCGAGCAGCCGGACGCCGGGGTCATCACCCTCGACGGCATCAGCATCGAAATGCAGCCAGGCCGCGCCGGCACCCGCGCGCCGCACCAGGCGCAATTGCAGAACCTGCGCACCCGCCTGGCCATGGTGTTCCAGCACTTCAACCTGTGGAGCCACATGACCGTGCTGGAAAACATCACCATGGCCCCGCGCCGGGTGCTCGGCGTAAGCGCCGCCGAGGCGGAAAAACGCGCCCGCCTGTACCTCGATAAGGTCGGCCTGCCGGGCCGGGTGGCGGATCAATATCCGGCCTTCCTCTCCGGTGGCCAGCAACAGCGCGTGGCCATCGCCCGGGCCCTGGCGATGGAACCGGAGATTATTCTGTTCGACGAACCCACCTCGGCCCTCGACCCCGAACTTGTAGGAGAAGTCCTTAAAGTCATACAGACGTTGGCGGAGGAAGGTCGTACCATGCTCATGGTCACCCACGAAATGGGCTTTGCCCGCCAGGTGTCCAGCCAAGTGCTGTTCCTGCACCAGGGCCGCGTCGAGGAACAAGGCGGAGCCGAAATCCTCGACCAGCCGAACAGCGAACGCTTGCAGCAATTTCTTTCCAACCGATTGAAGTGAACACCACACACCATGGATACCAAGGCCACCGGACCGAACGCCTCACCTGTGCTGGACCGCATCGATGAGGCCATCATCGACGTGTTACGGCACCAGGGACGCATCACCTACGAAAAACTCTCGTCGCTGGTGCACCTGACACCCAGGCCGTGCCTGGAACGGGTGCGCAAGCTGGAGCGACGCGGGGTCATCCGGGGTTATGGGGCGATCATCGACGTGCAGATGGTTTCGCCGGGGCTGTCACTGCTGGTATTGGTGGCCCTCTCCAACCAGAGCGGGCGCTCGGCGCAGAAGGCGTTCGAAGCGTGCGTAAAAGCCTGCCCGCAAGTGTTCGAGTGCCAGTTGATCAGCGGACCATTCGACTACAGCCTGCGCATGCGCTGCCGGGACATGGAGCACTACAGGGTGTTGACGGAAACCTGGCTCAACAATGATGAATTGCACATTGATAAGTTGGTGGCGCATCCGGAATTGGCGGTCGTAAAAAACACCGCGACCGAACTGGCCTGAACCCGCCCCTCCAGGCAATAGAGATCAAATGTGGGAGCGGGCTTGCTCGCGAATGCGGTGTATCAGTCGCTGGATGTGCTGCTGACACACCGCATTCGCGAGCAAGCCCGCTCCCACCTTTAACCGTGCCCGCTTGAAATCCGCTTGCCTGGACGCGCCCCGATCATCTTCGCCTGCCCATCCCGCTGCTTGCCCGTACGCGCCTCGCTGATCAACCCCGGAATCAACTTGCCCTCCGGCAGATTCTTCCAGAACCGACTCGGCAAATGCCCTTCCATCACCTTGGGATTCAACCGCGCCGGGTTAAAGATATGGCTGTAGTACGTCAGCCACATCGCACTGTGGGGATCCTCGACATTCTGTGCCAACGCCTGCCACTCCACCGGGCATTGCCGCCGATGAATCAACTGCTCCCCGTCGTAATAAACCCCGTCCAGCGGCGTGGCGATCATCCAGCGATGACGCCCCATGCGCCCGACGAAATGCTGGCTGGCAACCTTCAAGATGTCGTGGGCCGGCTCATGCCAAGCCACGTACTCGGGCAACTCCGGCCCCGCCTCTGCCGGCAACGCGATAAACCGCACAAACGCATGCAGGTGATGTGCCTCGCGCTGCACCTGCTTGATCCGTCGTTGCAACTCGCTGCCCAGTTTGTCCCCGGACATCATCGCCGTGCGGTCCCCATGGCTGACGCGCCACAACACCTCGTACAACAGGCTCCAGCGCTGTTCACCGTGATAACACGCGGCAGACTCCAGCAGCTCCAGCAGCGCCTTGGGAATCCGCGCCTGGTACGGCCCGCACTCCGCCGGGTACTGCTCGTCGGTGGCAAACAGGTCCGCCACCTCGGCCACGCCCCAACTCACGTGGCTGGGGTCAATCTGATGGCTGAGCAACCAGCGCGCCTGCTCGCGCCAGGTGCTGAACAGGTTGTCGCATTCCAGGCTGATCATCCCCACAGCCCCATTTGCTGCGGCTGCGGACGGTCGCGCAGTTGTTCGCGCAGCAGCACGCTGGTGCTTTCCGCCTGTTGCGGATGGTAGTCACTGGTGATGAAAAACGGCTTGGCCTTGGCCAGCACGCAACGCATGCGCGCCAGGTCCTCGAAGCGGATCTTGCGCTGGCGACGCAGGTCCACCAGCCGCTGGGTGGTGCGCAGGCCAATTCCGGGAATGCGCGCAATAAGCGTAGGCTCGGCGCGGTTCAAATCCAGCGGAAATACCTCGCGGTGCTCCAGCGCCCAGGCCAGCTTGGGGTCGATATCCAGGGCCAGGTCGCCCGGCCCTTCAAACAGTTCATTGGCGCTGAACCCATAGCTGCGCAACAGGAAATCCGCCTGGTACAAGCGGTGCTCGCGCATCAGCGGCGGCGCGGCCAGGGGCACGCTTTTCGGGCTGTTGGGAATCGGGCTGAATGCCGAGTAATACACCCGGCGCAATTTGAAATTGCCGTACAACGCCTCGGCACTGTGGAGGATGGTGCTGTCGTCGGTGTCATCGGCACCGACGATCATCTGCGTGCTTTGCCCGGCCGGCGCGAAACGCGGCGCGCGGGGTTCGTTAAGCACGGTCTGTTCACCGGTGTAGATGGTTTGCATCGCCTGCTTGATCGAGACGATCTGCTTCTCGGGCGCCAGGGTTTGCAGGCTCTTGTCTGTCGGCAACTCGATATTCACGCTTAGGCGATCGGCATACCGCCCCGCCTCGGCAATCAGCGCCGGGTCGGCTTCGGGAATGGTCTTGAGGTGGATATAGCCGCGAAAGTCATGCTCTTCGCGCAGGAGTTTCGCGACCCGCACCAACTGCTCCATGGTGTAGTCGGCCGAACGGATGATGCCGGAGCTGAGAAACAGCCCGCTTACGCAATTACGTCGGTAGAAATCGAGGGTCAGGGTCACCACCTCTTCCGGGCTGAAGCGTGCACGGGGCACGTCGCTGGAACGGCGGTTGACGCAGTATTGGCAGTCGTAGAGACAGAAGTTGGTCAGCAATACCTTGAGCAAGGAGACGCAGCGACCGTCGGGCGTATAGCTGTGGCAGATGCCCATGCCATCGGTGGAACCCAGCCCCGCCTTGCCTTCCGAGCTGCGCTTGGGCGCGCCGCTGCTGGCGCAGGAGGCGTCGTACTTGGCGGCGTCGGCAAGGATGCTGAGTTTTTCGATCAACTGCATGGGACTTCTACCGATACTGGTTTTTTGTACAGTATCAGCAGCAAGCCCCGGGGTTCAAGTGCCGTCTGTAGGAGCGAGCTTGCTCGCGAAAAACCTGAGAGCGCTGCGGGGTATCAGGTTTCCATCGTCATCGTTGACGACCTTCGCGAGCAAGCTCGCTCCTACAATGGGCAGCGGTCAGTCCTCAGCTAGCGGTCGCGAACAAGAGATCCTGCACCGAACGGCCCTTGCCGCGGCTGCGATCGTATTCGTACAGCGACGCGGCAATCTCGTCGGCACGGATCGGCAGGATCGACAGCAAGGTGTCGCTCAAGCCATGGCTGGCCTGGCTGAAACCCTGCATATAGATGCCGGCCTGGCAGCGCTCGTCAGTGACAATGCGGTAGTCGCGGCTGACTTCGAAGTCGCCCATGTATTCCGCCAACGGTGCCAGCAACTGGCGGTGCATCTGGCGCTCGTAACCGGTGGCCAGCACCACGGCGTCGTAATGGTTGAGGCTGGTCTCGCCGGTGGCGTTGTTGCGCAATGCCAACTCGACACCCAGCGGCCCGGCGGTGGCTTTTTCCACGGTGGTCAGGGTACGGAACGCGTGACGGGCAATGCCGGAGACTTTCTGGCGGTAGAAAATCCCGTAGATGCGCTCGATCAGGTCCAGGTCCACCACCGAATAGTTGGTGTTGTGGTATTCGTTGACCAAGCGCTCGCGCTCACTGCCGTTCTGCTGGAACACCAGGTCGGTGAACTCCGGCGAGAACACTTCGTTGACGAACGGGCTGTCATCGGCAGGTTTTAGCGCCGAACCGCGCAGGATCATGTCCACCTGCACCGAAGGGAAACTGTCGTTGAGGTCGATAAACGCCTCGGCCGCGCTCTGGCCGCCACCGATAATCGCGATGCGCATCGGTTTGCCGTCGACACACGGCTGCTGGGCCATGCGCGCCAGGTACTGGGAGTGATGGAACACCCGCCCGTCGTCCTTGAGCGCCTTGAACGACGACGGAATACGCGGCGTACCACCGGCGCTGACCACCACCGAGCGGGTCGTACGTACGTGCTGCTCACCCTGGGCATCCCGTGAGATCACCCGCAACGCCTCAACCTGCTGCTGATGCAGGATCGGCTCGATGGCCAGCACTTCCTCGCCATAACGGCTTTGCGCCTGGAACTGCCCGGAGACCCAGCGCAGGTAGTCGTTATACTCCATGCGGCACGGATAGAAGGTGCCCAGGTTGATGAAATCTACCAGGCGCCCGTGGGCTTTCAGGTAATTGACGAAAGAATACGGACTGGTGGGGTTGCGCAGGGTCACCAAGTCCTTGAGGAAGGAAATCTGCAACTCACTCTGGGCCACCAGGGTGTTGCCGTGCCAGCGGTAGTCAGCCTGCTTGTCGAGAAACAGCACGTCCAGCTTGCCCTGGGCTTTCTCGCGCTCTTGCAAGGCAATGGCCAGCGCCAGGTTCGAAGGGCCGAAACCGATACCGATCAGGTCGTGAACCGCGGGCGATGCAATTGCCTGTGTCATTCCAGTGTCCTCTGGATAAGCCCCGTGGCGTTGGGGGCGGGAAAGCCTCAGCGACCTGAAGGCACAGCAACAGGTCATGTGTTGATAGAAGACGAGGACAATGAAAAAAAATTTAGCTACCGCTGGAATCAGTGCGCATCCCACTCACGCATACGTGCCCGGCAATGCTTCATGGCATTGACGATATGTTTTTCCACCAGCGCGCGGGAAATGCTCAGGCGTTCGGCGATTTGCAGGTGGGACATGCCTTCGAGCTTACGCAGCAGGAAGCTGTCACGGCAGAGCGGCGGCAGTTCGGCCAGGGCGCGCTCGAGCATCTCCAGGCGCTGGCCGTGATCCAGGCTGTGGTGGGGCGAGGACAGCGAAAAACGCTCTTCGCTGTCGAGTACTTCGAGGGGTTCATCCTGGTGCAGGGCGTTGCGCCGGTGACCATCAATCACCAGGTTGAGCGCCGTGCGATAAAGAAACGCCCGGGGCTGCTCGATCGGGACCTCACTGGCGCGCCCCAGCACCCGCACATAAGCGTCATGCACCACATCTTCGGCCACCTGACGGTTGCCCAGCCTGGCATTAAGGAAACACACCAGCTCGCGATAGTAGTTTTCCAACATGACTCCCAACCGCTTGGAGAGCGGCATTAGGTCCTTGAAATCGAAGATAACCGCCGTTTCGGTGACGCTGCTCGATGATGGCAGTTTGAGGCGCGTGTAATTTATAGTAATTCTCATCTAGTTTTAAAGAAGACTTGCATCGACAGGCCATTTTTTCTTCGACAAGAGCTGTAACCACATATGTAACGGCCTAAATCTTCGGCCAATTCTCTCGTTTACCTGACAGCTTCCCGCACCTGCGGCCCGATCTTTCCTGGCTGGAACCTAAGCATGAAACGCCCTCGACCTGCCCGACGCGCCCTGCTTGTGGTCGCGTGCCTGATTCCTGTTATTGCTGTCGCTGCCTGGCAGGTCCTGCCACCGGGCCGGGACCGCCTGACGACCGTCACCGTGACCCGGGGTGATATCGAAAGCAGTGTGACTGCGCTAGGCACCCTTCAGCCCCGGCGCTATGTAGACGTGGGTGCCCAGGCGTCCGGACAGATCCAGAAGATCCACGTCGAGGCGGGTGACGAGGTCAAGGAAGGCCAACTGCTGGTGGAGATCGACCCGTCCACGCAAAAAGCCAAGCTGGACGCGAGTCGCTATGCAATTGAAAACCTGCAGGCCCAGTTGCAGGAGCAACGGGCCCAGCACGAACTGGCGCGACAGAAGTATCAGCGCCAGCAACGGCTGGTGACCAGTAACGCCACGCGCGAGGAAGACGTCCAGACCGCCAAGGCTGAACTGAGCGCCACCCAGGCGCGTGTTGACATGTTCCAGGCACAGATCCGCCAGGCTCAGGCCAGCCTGCGCAGCGACGAAGCCGAACTGGGCTATACCCGCATCTACGCACCGATGTCGGGCACAGTGGTGGCCGTGGATGCTCGCGTTGGCCAGACCCTCAACGCTCAGCAGCAGACGCCGCTCATCATGCGTATCGCCAAGCTTTCGCCCATGACCGTCTGGGCCGAGGTGTCGGAGGCCGATATCGGCCACGTCAAACCCGGCATGAGCGCCTACTTCACCACCTTGAGTGGTGGAGCACGGCGCTGGACCAGCACGGTGCGGCAGATCCTGCCGATCCCGCCAAAGCCTCTCAACGAAACCAGCCAGGGCGGCGGCAGCCCTGCCAGTTCAAGCAAAAGCGGCAGCGGCCGGGTGGTGCTCTATACGGTGTTGCTGGATGTCGAAAACACCGACCATGCGCTGATGGCCGAAATGACCACCCAGGTATTTTTTGTCGCCAGTGCAGCCCACAACACCCTCACGGCGCCCATCGCAGCACTGCGCAGCGGCCCCACTCCAGACCGGCACATCGCCCAGGTGGTGGCGGCCAATGGCACGATCAAACGCCTCGAAGTGCGCACCGGTATCAGCGACCGGCGCCACATTCAGGTACTGGAGGGCTTGAACGAGGGCGATCACCTGCTGACCGGCACGTCCGACGGCAAGGACGGCTGAATGCAAACGCCTCTGATCGAACTGCGCGATATTCGCAAGTCCTACGGCGGTGACGACAGCCCCAAGGTCGACGTGCTGCGAGGCATTGACCTGTCGATTCATGCGGGCGAGTTTGTCGCGATTGTCGGCACCTCGGGCTCCGGCAAATCGACCCTGATGAATATCCTTGGCTGCCTGGACCGACCCAGTCAGGGTGACTACCTGTTCGCCGGCGAAAACGTCGCCCAACTCGACAGCGATGAGCTGGCCTGGTTGCGTAGGGAAGCTTTCGGTTTTGTATTCCAGGGCTATCACCTGATCCCGTCGGGCTCGGCCCAGGAAAACGTCGAGATGCCAGCCATCTACGCCGGCCTGCCGGCAGCCGAGCGTCACGCCCGTGCCGCTGCACTGCTGGACCGCCTGGGCCTGGCCAGCCGCACCGGCAACCGCCCCCATCAATTGTCCGGCGGCCAACAGCAACGGGTGTCCATTGCACGGGCCTTGATGAACGGCGGGCACATCATCCTCGCCGACGAGCCCACCGGCGCCCTGGACAGCCAGAGCGGCGCGGAGGTCATGGCCCTGCTGGATGAGCTGGCAGGCCAGGGGCACGTGGTCATTCTCATTACTCACGACCGGGAAGTCGCCGCCCGCGCCAAGCGCATCATTGAAATCCGCGACGGCCAGATCATCAGCGATACCGCCCGACACGCCACCGCTGCCGATGCCCCCACAGGCGCCCTTCAGGCGGTGGACCTGCGCCAGCGCCTGGCCCTGGGCAGCGAGCACACCGGCGCCTGGAAAGGTGAACTGGTGGACGCGGTCCGCGCAGCCTGGCGGGTGATGTGGATCAACCGGTTTCGCACGGCGCTGACGTTGCTGGGGATCGTTATCGGCGTGGCGTCAGTGGTGGTGATGCTGGCCGTGGGTGAAGGCAGCAAGCGCCAAGTCATGGCACAGATGGGCGCCTTCGGCTCCAACATTATTTACCTCAGCGGCCACACGCCGAACCCACGCTCACCGCCTGGCATCATCACCCTGGATGACGTGGCTGCCCTTGCCGACTTGCCGCAGGTGCAACGCATCATGCCCGTCAACGGCGCGCGGGCGACGGTACGTTTCGGCAACCTTGACCACGCCGCCTACGTGGGTGGCAACGACACCAACTTCCCGACTATTTTCAACTGGCCGGTGGTCGAAGGCAGCTACTTTACCGAAGCGGATGAACAAGCAGCCTCGGCCGTGGCGGTGATCGGCAAGAAGGTCCGGGACACCCTGCTCAAAGACGTTGCCGACCCCATCGGCCAGTACATCCTGATTGAAAACGTGCCCTTCCAGGTGGTCGGCGTACTGGCCGGCAAGGGCGCAAGCTCTGGCGACCAGGACAGCGACGACCGGATTGCCGTGCCCTATTCCGCCGCCAGCATCCGACTGTTCGGCAGCCGCAATCCCGAATACGTGGCGATCGCCGCCGCCGATGCGCGCAATGTCAAAGACGCTGAACAGGCCATCGACCAATTGATGCTGCACCTGCATGACGGCAAGCGCGATTACGAACTGACCAACAACGCTGCGATGATTCAGGCCGAAGCCCGTACCCAGAACACCCTGTCGCTGATGCTGGGTGCGATTGCCGCCATCTCCCTGCTGGTAGGTGGCATCGGCGTGATGAACATCATGCTGATGACCGTACGGGAACGCACCCGGGAAATCGGCATCCGCATGGCCACCGGAGCCCGCCAGCGGGACATCCTGCGTCAGTTCCTGACTGAAGCCGTGATGCTTTCACTGGTAGGCGGCGTGACCGGAATTGTCTTGGCCTTGCTCATCGGTGGTGTGTTGACCCTCAGCGATATCGCCGTTGCTTTTTCCTTCCCGGCAGGCCTCGGCGCGTTCGCCTGCGCGTTGGTGACGGGTGTCGTTTTCGGCTTTATGCCAGCCCGCAAAGCCGCTCGCCTTGACCCGGTCACGGCCCTTACCAGTGAATGATCGCCCCATGAAAGCGCAATTGTCCCTCCTCGCCGTCAGCCTGATGCTGGCGGCCTGCAGCAACCTGGCTCCTCCCGTAGACAGTGGTGTGCATGCGCCCGCCGCCTGGCAGTCACCCAACCCCGACACCCCACGCCAGGACACCCGAAAATGGTGGAGCACCTTCGGCAGCCCGGCCCTCGACCGGCTGGTGAGCCAAGCCCAGCTTGGCAGTTACGACCTGGCTGCCGCGATCGCCCGGGTACATCAGGCGCAAGCCAGTGCCGTGATCGCCGGTGCACCGCTGCTGCCCTCCGTGGTGGGCGGCGTCAATGCCAGCCGCCAGAAACTGCTGCGCGGCAAGGGCTACAGCCAACTGGATGTCGACGATGACAACAAGGCCGTGGACAGCTTTGACGCGAGCCTCACCGCCAGCTACGAAGTCGATTTCTGGGGTGGCCGCCGCGCCGCGCGTGACAGCGCAACACTTGGGGTGCGTGCCAGCGAATTCGATCAAGCCACCGTAGAACTGACCCTGCTCAGCGGCGTGGCCAACAGCTACACGCAAGCGTTGGCACTCCAGGAGCAAAACCGTATCGCCGCGCTGAACCTGGCCAACGCGCGCAACGTGCTTGACCTGGTCCAGGCACGCTACACCGCAGGTTCGGCCACCGCCCTGGAGCTGGCCCAGCAAAAGAGCCTGGTGGCGGCACAGCAAAGGCAATTGCCGCAGGTGCAGCAACAGGCGCAGGAGGCGGTAATCACCCTGGCGGCCCTGCTCGGTGTACCGGTGCAACAGCTCGACCTGGGGCAACAACGCTTCGAACACATCAACTGGCCGGGCATCGCCGCCGGGATTCCCAGTGAACTGCTCAGCCGCCGCCCTGACATTGCCAGCGCCGAGGCCCGACTTGCCGCAGCCCAGGCCGACGTGGTCGTGGCCCGTGCGGCCATGTTGCCCACCGTCCTGTTGGGTGCCAGCATCGGCTCGGGCGCCAGCACCGCGTCAGACATTCTGCGAAGCCCGTTCTACAACCTCACCGCCGGGCTCACCGCGCCCATCTTCGACAACGGGCGCCTGGGGGCCGAGCGCGACAAAACCCTGGCCCGCCAGGATGAGCTCCTGCAACTCTACCGGGGCGCGATCATCAACGGGTTTGCCGACGTTGAAAAAGCCCTCAACAGCATCCACGGCCTCGACGAGCAGCGGCAGTGGCAGCGTGAAGAGCTGGACCAGGCGCAGAGGGCTTTTGAGATTGCCCAGAGTCGCTATGAAGCAGGTGCCGAGGATTTGCTGACGGTGCTGGAGACTCAACGCACACTGTATGCAGCGCAGGACCTGAACGTGCAATTACGACTGGCGCGCATGCAGGCGAGTATCGCGCTGTACAAGGCTCTGGGGGGAGGCTGGCAGGCACAGTGAAGCCATGCCTGCCGCAGGGCTAACCGATCAGTCCCAGAAGGAACGTCCGAGGGACAGGTGCCGTGCATACCATGGGCGTTGCGGCACTCGACGGAACAGGTCCTTCATACTCTCATCCGCCTCGAAAATGATGCGCAGCGCCAGCTTCATGGTCTCCGGATCCATTTCTACCGAGGTACCCACCTGCAGCCCGGGTGTCGTGCTGCACCCGTGCGTGGTGGGGCCGAGCCAAGGGTCACCCGCTTCGACCCAGCGCCCCGGCGCAAACCAGGGCACGCCATTGACCTCCATGCGCGTCAGTTCACCGGGATGAAAGCGCTCGTGAGCGCGAAACCAATCTTCCAGCCGATCGTCGATCCACCCGTGAAAATGCCAGAACACCGGATTCACATGGGAAGAAAAAGGATCCCCCAGAAAGTCGTTTTCGGCGATATACCAGCGCGGCGAGAAATCGGCCTGCCCCCTGGCAAAGGGTACCGGCGCGTCGTTGGACGGGTCACGCGGCACCGAGGCCCAGCGCATGTGCAACCAATCATGCAGGCCCAACTCGATTTCGGAGCCGAACTGGCCAAGGGTCAGTTTCGACAAATAACGGGGGTCCCGGTACTGAGATTCCCAGACCTGAAAGTTGCTGTGGTAGGTCTCGGCGGACTTGATGTCACTGACCCACTGGCTATAGGTGTCGTCCCCTTCCGCCAGCCAGGTTGGCGGTAACGCAAACCCGTCATGGTTATCGAAATAGTGGGCAAACCCCAGTCGATCGCGCAACAGCTCAGGCTGTGGCAAAGGAAAGTAGCGCCAGGAGGGCAGTGCCTGCATCGAACGCGCCGTGGCAAGCATGTGCCGGTGCATGAAAAAAAAGTCGATCCCGGAGCCGTTTCGGTCCTTGTCCGGCCCGCGTGCGCCACGCTCCTGGTCCCTGGGGCCCGGCTGCCAGCCGATACCGCGCAGGGCACCGCGCTTGTCCTCCGGCAACTTGTGCCATTTGTCCCGCGAGGCGTGCCACAACTGGTGGAACAGCCGATGCTGTGGAGCGATCAGCCAGGCGAGCAAGGTATCGTTCAGTCCGATCCGCTCACGGGCCTCGGGAAAGCGGCGCTTGACAGCCACAAAGCGCAGGTCCAGCTCGGGCAGCGCCAGGGCGCGATCCAATCGCTGTACAGATCCGCTGAGGGTGCCGGGCCCGGCGTTGCCATAGGCCGCCCATACTTCGTCCAGGCTCGCCTTGAATTCGTAGCCAGGTGCGCCATCGGCCGCATCGCTGCGCCCCACTCGCCAATACAGTTGGGCCGCGTTGCCCGGGGCCAGGTCGCCGACCACCTGGTAACGCGGCTCGGCATCACTGCGCAACGCCTCGGCGGTGTCGAGGACGCCTACCAGGCCACGCCCGCGCGGGGCAATGTCGAGAAACAGTTCCAGCCCCTCGACCGGCAAACCCTCCAGGCCACCATCGGCGCCGATAAACTGAATGTCCCAAACCCCGCGCAGGCTATTGGCCAAATGCTGGCCGGCGGTGTCCGCCAACTCGACCGTCGCCTCTCCCGGGGTTTCGGGATGCGCCTGGCGCAATAGCTCGCGACGCCCATAGAACGCT
The DNA here is from genome assembly GCF_011765255.1 of Pseudomonas sp. AN3A02. Taxonomy (NCBI): domain Bacteria; kingdom Pseudomonadati; phylum Pseudomonadota; class Gammaproteobacteria; order Pseudomonadales; family Pseudomonadaceae; genus Pseudomonas; species Pseudomonas sp. AN3A02. The sequence continues at coordinate 1,461,209 of NZ_JAARNI010000001.1, read as the reverse complement.
GCCGGAACGGCTGCTCCGGTCAGCGCCAGACCCGCCATGAACCATCGTCGAGAAATCGTCATTGCCCTACCTGTGTCAGCCCTGAAGCAGGCTTTATCCAAGCTAGAACGTTCATGGCGCGAGAAAATTTAAGCCGCGCCCCTGCGGCTAAATTTTTTCGCCCGCGGCTCGTTCTTCCCAGATAGCAAAGGCCCCTGCGCCTGCATTTCGACGGTAGACCTGACTGAGATGGCGATGATTAAACCTCGTTCGAAAAAAGCCCTGTATATCGGCCTCCCGCTGCTGGTAGCCGTGGCCGCCGGCGCGGCCTGGCTTGTCTGGAGCTACTCCTCCGGCTATCCCGTCAACGTGATGAAGCAGGCGACGGAGTTGCAGGACCGCATCATTTCCTTCGACAGCCATATCACCGTGCCCTTGACGTTCGGCACCGAGGGCAACGAGGCCGACAAGGACGGCCCACGGCAATTCGACCTCGCCAAGGCCAATCGTGGACGCCTGTCGGGCGCTGCACTGACCATATTTGGCTGGCCCGAAATGTGGAACGGCAACAACGCCCCCCATAAGCCCACTGCCGGGTTCGTCGATGAGGCCCGCAACCAACAGGAAGTGCGCTACAAAATCATCACGGGCATGGTTCGCGACTTTCCCAACCAGGTGGGCATCGCCTACACCCCGGACGATTTCCGGCGCCTGCACGGTGAAGGCAAGTTCGCAATCTTCATCAGCATGCTCAACGCCTATCCCCTGGGCGATGACCTCGACCAACTGAACCTGTGGACGGCCCGTGGCATGCGCATGTTCGGGTTCAGCTATGTCGGCAACAACAGCTGGTCCGACTCATCCCGCCCGCTGCCCTTCTTCAATGACTCACCGGACGCGCTCGATGGCCTGTCGGATATCGGCAAGCAGGCCGTGCAGCGCCTCAACGATCTGGGGGTGATCATTGATGTGTCGCAGATGTCGACCAAGGCCCTGGAGCAGGTTGCACAACTGAGCCGCACGCCGATGGTTGCCTCCCACTCCGCTCCTCGGGCGGCCGTGGATATTCCACGCAACCTCAGCGACAAGGAAATGCAGCTGATCAAGCAAAGCGGCGGCGTCGTGCAGGTGGTCGGGTTCGGCACCTACCTGCGCCCACTGACGCAAAAGACCCAGGACAAACTCAATGCCCTGCGCGCACGGTTCGACCTGCCTCCCCTGCCTAACCTGCATGTCGCGCTGATGCCCGGCGACCCGATAATCGCCGCCTGGCCCGAGCAGAAATTCGGCCAGTACGCCAGCAGCCTGTACGCGATCCTCGACGAGGAGCCCAAGGCAACCCTCAAGGACCTGGGAGATGCCATCGACTACACCGTGCGCAAGATCGGTATTGATCACGTCGGTATTGCTTCGGACTTCAACGACGGTGGCGGCGTGCAGGGCTGGGACAACGTCAGCGAAATTCGTAACGTCACCGCTGAACTGTTGCAGCGAGGCTACTCGGAAGCGGACATCGCCAAACTGTGGGGCGGCAACTTCCTGCGGGTCTGGGACCAGGTCCAACAAGCAGCCAAACCCGTCGCCTCCCTTTCTGCCAAGTGAACTGCCGCCATGACTGATCGCCGCACCTTTCTCAAACATGCAGGCATTCTGGCTGCCAGCCTGCCCCTGGGCGCAGCCCTTGAGGCCCGGGCTGGCACAGCACCCGTGCCCGTCGTCAATCCCGATAAATGGGCGCAACTGCGACAACTATTTACCCAGGACCCGGACTACCTGCACTTCTCCAACTTCCTGATCACGTCCCATCCCAAACCCGTGCGCGAGGCCATTGAACGCCACCGGGCCGAGCTGGACCGCAACCCCGCGCTGGCCATGGACTGGGACCTGCAGCACACCTGGAAATGCGAAGCCCAGGTGCGGGACTGGGCCGGGCGCTATCTGCAAGCCAAGCCCGGGCAGATCGCACTCACCGGCAGCACCACCGAAGGCCTGGCGATGATTTATGGCGGTATTCATGTACGGCCTGACCAGGAGATTCTGACCACCGTTCATGAACACTATTCGACGCGCAACAGCCTGCAGTTCCGCATCGAGAAACAAGGCACCCAGGTGCGCAAGATCAAACTCTTCGATGACGCCCACCAGGTGTCGGTGGATGAGGTGCTTGGCTCGATTGCCAAGGGCATTCGCCCCAACACCCGCGTGCTGGGCATGACCTGGGTGCAGTCGGGCAGCGGCGTGAAGCTGCCCATCGGCGAGATCGGCAAACTGGTGGATGAGCACAACCGCGATCGCGATGAAAAGGATCGCATCCTCTACGTGGTCGACGGCGTGCACGGATTTGGTGTCGAAGACCTGGCGTTCCCGGACATGCACTGCGACTTTTTTATCGCCGGCACCCATAAATGGATGTTTGGCCCCCGAGGCACGGGGATTATTTGTGCCCGGTCCGAGGAGCTCAAGGACGTCACCCCCACCGAGCCGACCTTTTCCCAGGACACGGATTTCGCCACCACCATGACACCCGGCGGTTATCACGCTTTCGAACACCGCTGGGCCCTGGATGAAGCCTTCAAATTGCATTTGCAGCTGGGCAAGGCTCAAGTCCAGGCCCGCATCCATGAACTCAATGACTACCTCAAAAGCCGCCTGCAGGCCCACTCGTCCATCGAGCTGGTCACGCCCCGCAGCCCTGAGCTGTCAGCCGGGTTTACGTTTTTCAGGGTCAAGGGCCAGGACAGCGACAAGGTCGCCGCCTACCTGATGCACAACCGCGTCGTGGTCGATGCCGTGAATCGCGACGCCGGCCCGGTGGTGCGCAGCGCTCCCGGGCTGCTGAACAATGAAGGCGAGATTGATCGCTTCATGACCGTGCTCGAAAAGACCCTGTAACCCGCCACTTCCCTTCCCCTATAGAGACGACACATGAACAGTGCCCCGCTCCCTACCCGCCAGCCCCGTTCGTTGCGAGCGCTGCTGATGCTGTGCCTGGCGACCCTGCTCGCCAACCTGGCGCCCCTGACTGCACACGCGGCAACCGCTCCAGCCCCGGGCAAGGTGTTCAAGGACTGCAAGAATTGCCCGGAAATGGTGGTGCTGCCCGCCGGCAGCTACCTGATGGGCACGCCGGAAGACGAGATCGGCCGTGAAGGCGACGAGGGCCCGCAGCACACCGTGACGTTCGCCAAGCCCTTCGCCATGAGCCGCTTCCATGTCACCGCCGCCGAACTGGACGCCTACATCCGCGAAACCGGCGTAGTGATCAAGGACGGTGATACGCGTCCGGGCCGCCTGTGCAAGGCCAGCAAGCCCAGCTACAAACAAGGGCCGCGCCAGCCGGCGGTGTGCATCGACTACTTCGAGGTCCAGGCCTACACCGAATGGTTGTCGAAAAAAACCGGACAGAAGTACCGCATGGTCAGCGAGTCCGAACGTGAGTATGCCGCTCGCGCCGGCAGCACCGGATCATTCCCCTTCCCGTTCGATGACGAGGGCGAATACCAGATCAGCAAACATGCCAACACCTACGGCCCCAAGGATGGCTATACCTATAGCGCACCGGTAGGCAGCTACCCGCCCAACGCGTTCGGCATGTACGACATGCACGGCAACGTCTACGAGTGGGTTGCCGACTGCTGGCACCCCAACTACGAAGGGGCACCTGCCGATGGCAGCGCCTGGTTGACCGGTGGTGACTGCAACGACGCCCACATCCGTGGCAACGACTGGGGCGAAGCGCCGGTATTCTCCCGATCGGGAAACCGTAACAGCCGCGAGAAAAATGTAAGAGGTGATTTCCTGGGGTTCCGCGTCGCACGGGAACTCTGACCCTCAAAACCATGTGGTGAGGGCGCCCGCCCCTCACCACTGCGCGTGCGCCGCGCGATGCTGCCCTAAATCCCGCACCACTCCCTTCGTCTATTCGCTAAGAACCCAGCAGGCCAGAAGCCTCCAGGCTTGCCTTGCGGATCGTTCGTGCCTGCCCGTTTCGGCCCGCAATTGCCGGGCATCCCCACACACAGGAAGATTTCATGACCAGCCAACCACGCGGCGCCATCAGCGAACTGTTCGCCCTGCTCAAACCCTTCTGGCCCATTGTGACGCTCTCGATTGTGCTGGGCATGGTAGGTGGCCTCGCCATCACGACCCTGCTGGCGACCATCAACACCTCGCTGCACTCGGACGAAGGCTTGACCCAAGGCGTGGTCCTGCTGTTCGCCGGCCTGTGTGTACTGGCGCTGACCAGCTCGATCTTTTCCGATATCGGCACCAACTATGTGGGCCAGAAAATCATCGCGCGACTGCGCAAGGAGCTCGGCGAAAAAGTCCTGTCGGCGCCCATCGAACAGATCGAGCGCTACCGCAATCACCGGCTCATACCGGTACTGACCCACGACATCGACACCATCAGCGACTTCTCCTTCGCCTTTGCGCCCCTGGCCATTTCCCTGACGGTAACCCTCGGTTGCCTGGGCTACCTGGCGATGCTCTCGTGGCCAATGTTCCTGATCATGCTGATTGCCATCGTCATCGGCAGCGTTGCCCAGTACATAGCCCGGGCGCGCGGCATGAGTGGTTTCTACGCAGCACGGGAGCAGGAAGAAGAGCTGCAAAAGCACTACACCGCGATTGCTTCCGGCGCCAAGGAGTTGCGCATTCACCGCCCCCGTCGCCATCGCATGAACGTGGACGGCATCCAGGCGGCGGCCAATAGCATCTGCGACACCCAGGTACGTTCGGTCAATATTTTCATCATTGCCAAGACATTCGGCTCGATGCTGTTTTTCGTGGTCATCGGTCTCGCCCTGGCCTTGCAGGCTTACTGGCCGAGTGCCGACAAGACCGTCATGAGCGGTTTCGTCCTCGTGCTGCTGTACATGAAAGGCCCGCTTGAGCACTTGATCGGCACACTGCCCATCGTCAGCCGCGCTCAAATTGCCTTCCGGCGCATTGCCGATCTGTCGGAGCGTTTCTCTTCGCCGGAGCCACACCTGTTGCTCAGCGACGCCGAAGCACCGAAAACCGTGGTGCACAACCTTGAGCTGAATAACGTGCGCTTTGATTTCCCTCCCGTGGAAGGCAGCGAACCCTTCCGCCTGGGCCCCGTGAACCTGAACATCAAGCAAGGCGACATTATTTTTATCGTCGGCGAGAACGGTTGCGGCAAGACCACGCTGATCAAACTGTTGCTGGGGCTCTACGCACCACAACAGGGTGAGGTGCGCCTCAACGGCCACGCCATCACAGCCGAGAACCGCGACGACTATCGCCAACTGTTCACCACGATCTTCGCCGACTACTACCTGTTCGATGATCTGGTACGCGACGACCTGCACATCCCCGACACCGCCAACCAATACCTGCAACGCCTGGAGATCGCCCACAAGGTCAGCATCAAGGACGGCGCCTTCACCACCACCGACCTCTCCACCGGCCAGCGCAAACGCCTGGCCCTGGTCAATGCCTGGCTGGAGGAACGGCCGGTGCTGGTGTTTGACGAATGGGCGGCTGACCAGGACCCGACCTTCCGCCGGATTTTCTATACCGAACTGCTGCCGGACCTCAAGCGCCTGGGCAAAACCATCATCGTCATCAGCCATGACGACCGCTATTTCGACGTCGCCGACCAACTGGTGCACATGCGCTCGGGCAAGGTCACGGCACAACAACAGGAAATTGCCGAGGTTTAATTTCCGGTTTTGCCGATGACGTGCGTCTCACTTGGTAACTGAGAAGTAATCTCACTAAGATCTCTCGATCGTTGACCCTTAAGAGCACTCCAATAATGCCTGCACATCGACTTCGCCCCCACGTCCTGGCCATGATGATTCGCCACGCGCTCACGCCAAATCTGCGCGTTTGCGCGGCTGGCCTGGCAGGGCTTCTGCCCATGCTGGTACACGCCCAGGAAATGCCCTTCAACATTCCGGCGCAGTCGTTGAGCAGTGCGTTGCAGGCTTTCGGTACCCAATCCAACCTGCAAGTGCTGTATAGCCCGCAGGACCTTGAGGGCAAGCGCAGCACCGCCGTGCATGGCAACCTGGACCCTTCTGCCGCCATCGCCACCTTGCTGCAGGGCAGCGGCGTGCATTTCCAGGTGCAAGGCTCTGCGGTGACCGTCAGTGCCTCGGCGGGCGGCGCGCTGGAACTGGGCGCGACCACCATCAATGGCCAGACACTGGGGTCGACCACTGAAAACAGCGGTTCCTACACCACCGGCGCGATGCAGACGGCCACCAAGTTACCCTTGTCCCTGCGTGAAACCCCGCAAGCGGTGACGGTGATCACTCGCCAGCGCATGGACGACCAGGGCATGCGCAGCCTCGACGATGTGGTCCAGGCGGCACCAGGCCTTCGCCTGTCCGCGGCGCGACCGGCCAACAGTGAGTTTTTCGCCCGCGGTTTCCCCATCAACAACCTGATGTTCGATGGCCTGCCCACGACCTATTCCGCCGACTGGGTCGCCACCGCCGACCTGGCCCCGTATGACCGTGTCGAAGTGGTACGCGGTGCCACGGGCATGATGCAAGGCGCCGGTGACCCTTCGGCCGCCATCAACATGGTGCGCAAGCGTCCTACCAAGGAGTTCCAGGCGAGCGTCACCGGCAGCGCCGGCAGTTGGGACAACTACCGCAGCGAGCTGGATGTGTCGGGGCCGGTCAATGACAGCGGCACCGTGCGTGGTCGCTTCGTCGGCGCCTACCAGGACAAGGACAGCTACCAGGACTACGCCGGTCGCGAGCGCGGCGTGTTCTACGGCATCACCGAATTTGACCTCAACGACAGCACCACCCTGACCGTGGGCGCGTCTGATCAGAATGACAATAACAACATCAACTGGGGTGGTTTGCCGGTGAACCCCGACGGCAGCAGCATGGGTTTCTCGCGCTCCCAGACGTTCGGCTACAACTGGTCGCACCAGGACATCGACAACAAAACCGTGTTCGCCGAACTGGATCACCGCCTCGACAACGACTGGCGCCTGCACTTTGGCGCGTCGAAAAACTGGTCCGACTTCAAGCTGCTGGGTGCAGTGCTGGAACGCAACAGCGACTACTCCTACCGGCAACGTGTGTTCAACCAGAGCCGCGACTACGACCAGTCCACCTATGACTTCTTCGCCAGTGGCCCGTTTGCGCTGTTCGGCCGCCAGCATGAACTGGTGGTGGGCGCCAGCAAGCGCCAGCTCAAGACCGAAGCCACCGGCGGCACGATCTTCTTCAACAACGTCGACATCAACAATTTCAACCCCAAAGGTCAGCCAAAACCAACCGTTCCAGACGTTTACTCCCTCAGCGAAAAGGTCAACCAGGAAGGCCTCTACGTCACGACTCGCTGGAATGTGGCCGATCCGCTGAAGGTGATTCTCGGCGCGCGCCTGGACTGGTACGACTCCAATGATGTCTACAACCAGATCAGCGACCAGTACTACACCTCGGGCAAAACCAAGGTGGTGCGTAACCTGACCCGCTATGCCGGTGTCATCTATGACCTGGACGACACCTACTCGCTCTATGCCAGCTACACCGATATCTTCCAGCCACAAAGCGAGAAGGACGAGCTCGGTGCCAGTATCAAGCCCATCACCGGCAAGAACTATGAAGTGGGTATCAAGGGCGAATACTTTGACGGCGCGTTGAACGCCAGCGCCTCGTTGTTCCAGATCGACCAGCTCAACCGCGCTGCTGAAGTGGCCGACTACACCAGCTGCAAGGTCATCCCGACCGGCAGCTACGCTTGCTATGAAGCCGCGGGCAAGGTCAGGAGCCGGGGTATCGAGCTGGAGATCAACGGTGCGCTGACGCCGAACTGGCAAGTGGGTGCCGGTTACACCTACGCCCAGGCGCTGTACGAGAAAGATGCCGACAAGAACAAGGAAGGCACCCTGTTCGACACCGACGTACCACGCCACCTGTTCAAGGCCAATACCACGTACCACCTGCAAGGTGACCTGAACAAACTGCGTATCGGTGCCAACGTCTATAGCCAAAGCGGTACGTATAACAAAGGCGTCAGCACCTTCAACGGCCAGCGTCAAAACTTCCACGTCGAGCAGGACGCCTATGCCATCGTTGGCTTGATGGCCGGCTACCAGGTCACCAAAAACCTGGACACCCAACTGAACGTCAACAACGTGTTCGACAAAAAGTACTACCAGGGCATCGCCAGCAACTCCACCTGGAGCCCGTATGACGTCTACGGTGACCCACGCAACTTCACCGTGACCGCCAAGTACACCTTCTGATAGCGGTTAAACGGCGTAAAAAAAACCGCATCCCTGGGGATGCGGTTTTTTTATGCCCACCGTAAAACCGGTGTGTCAGCCCAGGCGCTCGGCCAACGCCAGGACAATACGCTCCCGAGCGACATCGGCTTCATCAACGATAGAGCCCATGCGCAAGAAATCATGGGACATGCCCTCGAACACCTCCAGTTGCACCTGCACGCCCCCAGCCTCGAGATGCCGGGCGTAGGCCACCGCTTCATCATGCAGCGGGTCGCACTCGGCCACGATCAGCAAGGCCGGCGCCACGTGAGCGCTCACCTCGCCGAGCAGCGGCGAGAAACGCGGGTCCAGGCGGTCGGCCGGATCGTTCTGATACTGCTGGTAGAACCACTCCAGGGTGTCTTTTTCCAACAAGTGCCCAACCCCGTAGCGCTCCACCGAAGCACTGATGCGGCTGGCATCGGTCGCCGGGTAAATCAGCACCTGCAGACACGGGCGAGGCAGCTCCTCCTGGCCAGCGAGGCTGCTGGCAAGCACCGTCGCCAGGCTACCGCCAACGCTGTCGCCAACGACCGCCATGCGCTCAGCATCGATACCCAGTTCCCGCGCATTGAGCGCCAGCCATTGCCACGCGTCCTGGGCATCATTGAATGCCGTCGGAAACCGCCACTGCGGGGCCAGCCGGTAACCCACCGACAACACCGGCAACCCGCACTCCTGAGCCAGGTTCCAACACAGGGCGTCGTGGGAGTCGAGACTGCCCACCACATAACCCCCGCCATGCAGGTAAAGCACGGCGCCACTCAGTTGGCTAGCGTCCAGTTCGGGCGGCCGGTACAACCGGGCCTCTACACGGTGACCATCGCGGGCCGTGAAGGTACGCGACTCGATAAACGCCGGCTCATCGGCACCCGGGTCCATCAGTGCCGAGGATTGATCGAACTGGCGACGGGCTTCTTCCGGTTGCAGCTGGTGCATCGGCAGCGCTTTTCCGCTGCGGCGGCCGCTTTCCACCAACTGGAGGTAGGCGGCGAGATCAGGATTAAGGGGCATGGGCAAGGTTTCTCCAGACAGGCGCCGCCGGTGGCGGCGCCTGTCGACACAGGTCAAGGTTCAGGAAGGCTCGGCGACGATGGTCAAACCATCCAGGGCGTCTTCCAGTTCAAGCAACACCGACAGCTCCCTGGGCACCTGAAAGTGCCCGCAGGTCAGCGGGAGGCCAGGCAGGTCGGGGCAACCGATCTGCCGGGCCAGCTCACGTTGTTCATCTTCACGCCCCGCCACCCACCAGCTCAGGGGGCGCGCCGTCACTTTCGGGCAATAATCCAGCTCGCGGGACAGCCGCTTGAGGGTACGGGCGCAGGCAAATACCTGCGCCAGCTCATCCACCCCCAGGCCATGCGTGGCCGGCCGTTGGCTGAGGGCCTCACTGATCAGGGCACGCGCAAGCTGCGGGCTTTCCTGGCGGGTATCGCTGACATCCACGGCCCCCGCGTCGGGTGCCGTCGCCCGCAACAGCTCGCTCAAATCATCCAGCCAATGGTCCTGCTGTTCGGCGTTGGCGGGTGACGGCACAAAACTGTCGAGCAACGCGACAAACTCGACCGTCTGCCCCTGCTGCTCAAGCTCAGCCGCCATCAGCAGACTCAAGGTGCCGCCCAAGGACCAGCCCAACAAGCGATAAGGGCCTTGGGGCTGTTTGTTCCGCAGATAGCCGACGTAGTCCCGGGCGATGGCCACCAGCGATTGATCCTGCCAGCTCGGGTCCAGCAGTTGTCGGGCCTGGATACCGATCACCGAGCACTTGCCGTTCAGACGGCGTGCGAGCGGCTCATAGTCGAATACCGTGCCGAAACCGGCATGTACACAGAACAACGCAGGCGTGGCACCGAGCTCGGCATTGAGGGCCAGCAGCGGCACGTTCTTGCCAGGCACGGCGGTGAGCTGCGCAATGCTCGGCTTCTGGATCAGGTCCCGCAGGCGCAGGGTGAAACCGAACTTCTTCAGGCTGCGGGACTTGGCCACCACTTGCATGCTGAGGATCGAATCACCCCCCAGCTCAAAGAAGTTATCCGTTACCCCGACCCGCTCCACTTTGAGAATGGTTTGCCAGATATCCGCCATGGCCTGTTCCAGCTCGTTGCGCGGTGCCACGTATTCACTGCGTGCATCCGGCATCGGCAGGGCGTTGCGGTCCAGCTTGCCATTAGGGTTGAGCGGCAGCCGGTCGAGCACGATCAATTGCGCCGGAACCATGTACTCCGGCAGCGCCTGCTTCAAGCGCTCGCGCAGTTGCTCAACGATTCCTCCGCCCTCATCGCCGTTAAGCGTGACGTACCCAAACAGTTGATTGCCGCCAGGCCCCTCGCGCACCACGACGGCGGCATGCCCGACCTCTTGCATCGCATTGAGGCGGGCCTCGATCTCTCCAAGCTCGATACGGAACCCGCGAATTTTCACCTGGTTATCCAGGCGACCGAGGTAGTCGAACGTACCGCTCTCGCGCTGGCGCACCAGGTCGCCGGTGCGGTACAGGCGCCCGCCCGGGGTAAACGGATCGGCCACGAAGCGCTCGGCCGTGAGCGCGGCACGGTTCAGATAGCCCCGTGCAACACCCTCCCCGCCCAGGTACAACTCCCCCGCGACACCCGCCGGCAGCGGGTTGAGGTCGATGTCGAGGACGTAGGCACTGCGCTGGCCCACACATTCGCCGATCGGCGCATAAATCGCCCCACACGCCTGGCCTTCAGCAGCCTTCCAGATCAGTGGCGTAACCACGGTTTCCGTCGGCCCGTAACCATTGATGATGTACTGCGGTTTAAGCGCCTCTCGGGCCAGGGCATAACTGGCCTCTGGCACTGCGTCACCGCCAAAGCAGTAGATCCGCACCGACGGCGGGTTGCCATCGAGCCGTGCGTGTTCGGCCAACTGCAACAGGTACACCGGTGGGAACGCTGCCACAGTGACGCCGTGTTGGTGCATGGCCTCGTAGGTCTGCTCGGGGGTCCAGAGCTCGTCGTCACGCAGCAACAGGCAACCGCCGTGCGTGAGCGTCGTGAGCCAGCGCTCGTGGGCACCGTCGAAGGCGAATGACATAAACAGCAACTCGCAGTCGGCGGGACTCATTTCGTAGCGCTCGCCCACCGCACGGCAATGCATCGCCAACGGTCCATGACTGACCACCACGCCTTTGGGCTGGCCGGTAGAACCGGAGGTGTAGATCACGTAGGCGAGGTTTTCCTCGTGCACCCGATGCGCTGGCGCGGTAACAGGCCACTGGCTGCCGTCCAGGCGGTCAAGCTCCAGCACATGCAACGCCGGGCTGATTGGCAGGCTGGCGGCGAGCCGCGAATCGGTCAACAGTAAAGCGATGCCGGAGTCCTGGATCAAATAGCTCAGGCGCTCACGCGGGTAAGCGGCGTCGATAGGCACATAGGCGGCCCCCGCCTTGAGCACCGCGAGCAAAGCCACGATCATGGTTTCGCTACGAGGCAACGCCACGCCGACCCGTACTTCCGGGCCCACGCCTTCGGCGATCAGTTGATGGGCCAGTTGGTTAGCGCGGGATTCCAGCTCGGCGAACGACAGGCTTCGGTTGCCGACCTTGACCGCCGTTGCGCTGCCCTGGTGCTCGGCCCAGTACTGGATGCGTTGGTGGACCAAAGGCTGCGGCAGGTTTTGGACAGGGGGCGGGGTGTACACGGCCGGCGTGTGCAGCAGGCCGAGATTGCCAACACGCTGGTCGGCGTTCGCGGACAGTGCCAGCAGCAACGCTTCCATGTTGGCCCGGATCCCTTCCACTGCCACATCGCTGAAGCATTGGCGCAGGTACATGTACTCAATCGCCAGGTAGTCTTCCAGGGTCACCATCAGGTCCATCGGGAAGTCTGTCAGGCCCGCCCCGCCGACGTCGCCAAAACGCAGCGAATCATCCTTCCACTCCCGCAAAGTGCGATCCAGCGGTTGGTTTTCAAAGACGATGATGCTGTCGAACAATGCCTGCCCGGAACGCCCGGCCCATCGCTGGATATCCCCCAGCGGGGTGTATTCATGGTCGCGCAGCTCCAGATTGACCCGCTGCACAGCCTGCAGCCACTGGCCCACACGGGCTTGCGGATCGACGTCGTGGATCACCGGTAACGTGTTGATGAACAGCCCCAACATGCTCTGCGCGCCCGGCAAGGCACTCGGACGCCCGGCCACGGTAGCCCCGAAGCACACACTGCGCTGGCCACTGTAACGGCTGAGCAACAACAGCCATGCGCCCTGTACCAATGTGTTCAGGGTGATGCGCTGCGCGGCGGCAAACACCTTCAAACCCTGGGTCACCTGGGGTGTAAAGCGGCTGTACAACGCCTTGTGCCCATGCTCGCGCTCGCCGCTGGCGAAGGCATCCGCCAGGTAAGTCGGCTCCTGGAACTCGGCCAACTGGCGACGCCAGAAGGTTTCGCTGATCACGCGGTCCTGCTGACGCAACCAGCCAATGTAATTGCGATACGGCACCACAGGGTCCAGGGTTTGCCCGGAATATCGGGCCAACACTTCGCCCATCAACTGGGACGTGCTCCACCCGTCCAGCAGGATATGGTGATAGGTCCAGATCAGTTGATAACGGTCATCCGCCAGGCGGATCAGCACCACACGCTGCAACGGCGCCTGGTCGAGGTTGAAGCCCCGCAGGCGCTCGCCCCGTGCCATGTCCTTGATCAACCCGTCCGTGGCCGCCTCATGGCGCCAGTCGAGTTCCGTCATCGGCAGGGCAACGTCGCGCAGGACGAATTGCAGCGGCTCGTCCAGGTCTTGCCAGAGGAACCCGGTGCGCAACACGTCGTGCCGTTGCGCCACGTCGGCCCAGGCCTGGCGCAAGCGCTCTACGTGCAAGCCGTCGACCGACACGTTGAGCTGGTTGATGTACAGCTCGTCTTCAGGGTTGCTGTTCAGCCCCAGAAACAACATGCCCTGCTGCATCGGTGAAAGGCTGTACACGGCCTCGACCTGCCCATGAGGAAGGGGCAAGGCTTGCACCTGCTGTTCGCTCAACCCATGCAGGGTGACCGGTTGCGTATTGACCTGGGCATGAACCGGGGTCACGTTGGCGGCCAGTTTCTCGATGGTCTGTTGCAGGAACAGATCCTTGGGCGCCATCTGCAAACCCGACTGCCGTGCCTGACTGACCACCTGGATCGAGATGATGGAATCCCCGCCCAAGGCGAAGAAGTTATCGGTAATCCCTACCCGGGGCAGGTTCAGCACGTCTTGCCAGATATCCGCCAATTGGCGCTCAATCGCCGAACGCGGGGCAACGTAGTCAACCAACGCCTGGCTGACATCCGGCGCTGGCAACAGGTTGCGGGCGAGCTTGCCGTTGGCCGTGACGGGCATGCCATCAAGGCTGATCAGGTGCGCAGGCACCATATAGTCCGGCAGCCCCTGGCCGAGGAAGCTTGCCAGCTCGCTGCGCAACGCATCGCCAGCCTGGCCCGGGGCACTGTTCACCGGTACAAAATAGCCAACCAGTTGCGTGCCCAAAGGCCCGTCTACCGCCAGCACCACCGCTTCGCGAACCTGCGGATGCTCCATCAACCGCGCCTCGATCTCGCCCAATTCAATGCGCAGGCCACGGATTTTCACTTGGTGGTCAATACGCCCGACGTAGTCAATGACGCCCCCCTCCCGGTAACGCGCCAGATCGCCGGTGCGGTACAAGCGGCCACCGCCCACCGGGTCGAAAGGGTCGGGTACAAAACGCTCGGCGGTCAGGGCCGCACGTTGGTGGTAGCCCCGGGCAAGGCCAATGCCCCCCAGGTAGAGCTCACCGCTGACACCGCGTGCCGCGGGGTTCAGGCTCGACTCAAGAATATGGGTCTTGAGGTTATCGATCGGCCTGCCGATCGGCACGCTGACCCCATGCTCTTCGCCGCAGGTCCAGTGGGTGACGTCGATGGCTGCTTCGGTCGGACCATAGAGGTTGTACAAGGCTGCGCCAGGCAGACGGGCACGGGTCTGCTCCGACAGAGCCTTGGACAGCGCCTCGCCGCTGCAGATTACGCGGCGGATGCCACGACAGGCTTCCACCCCTTCACACGCCATGAAGGCCTGCAACATCGAAGGCACGAAATGCAGGGTGCTGACCTGGTAACGCAAGATTGCATCGCGCAGGCGTTCCGGGTCGCGGTGTTCTCCTGGCTGGGCAATAGCCAGTCGCGCGCCGGCCATCAGCGGCCAGAAGAACTCCCACACCGAGACGTCGAAGCTGAAAGGGGTTTTTTGCAGCACCGTGTCATCGGCGTGCAAGGCGTAGGCCTTCTGCATCCAGTGCAGCCGGTTAAGCAGCGCCTCATGGGTATTGCCTGCCCCCTTTGGCCGGCCCGTGGAACCCGATGTGTAGATCACATAGGCCAGGTTGCCCGCTGCCAGCGACGGCTCGGGGTTACGGTCGCTGTAGCCCTCCAGCCAGTCTCCGTCCTGATCCAGGCAGACGGTTTGCACCGACTCGGGGACCGGTATTTGTTGCAGCAGCGCGCTCTGGGTCAACAGCAAGCCCACACCGCTGTCAGCCAACATATAGGCCACGCGGTCCGACGGGTAATCCGGGTCGAGGGGCACGTAGGCGCCCCCCGCCTTGAGAACCGCCAGCAAGCCGATCACCATCTCCAGGCTACGCTCCAGGGCCACACCCACCAACACTTCCGGGCCGACGCCCAGCGCCTGCAGTTTGTGCGCCAGGCGGTTGGCACGGTGGTTGAGTTGCGCGTAGCTCAGCGTTTGCTCCGCAAACAGCAATGCCGTGGCATGAGGCTGCTGGCGTGCCTGATGCTCAAACAGACGATGGACATAGCGCTCACCGGGGTAGACGGCTTCGGTGCGGTTCCAGGTTCGGACGATTTTACGGCGTTGTGCGTCGTCCAACAGCGGCAGATCTTCGACCCGTTGCGAGGGTTGCTCGATGACCGCCAGTAACACATTGCGCCAATGCTGCGCCAACTGCTCGATGGTGCCGGCGTCGAACAGTTCGCTGGCGTAGGTGAACGCTGCCGACAGGCCATCCTGATGCTCGACGGTGTCCAGCGTCAGGTCGAACTGCGTGCTGTGGGCTTGCCAGTCGAGGCCTTCGACGGTAAGCCCCGGCAATGGCTGACGGCTGCTTTTGGCATCGGTCTGGTGGTTGAACATCACTTGGAACAACGGGCTGTGGTTCAGGCTGCGCTCGGGCTGCAACACATCGACCAATTGCTCGAAGGGCAAGTCCTGATGGGCCTGGGCCTCCAGCGCTGTCTGTTTGACCTGTTGCAATACCTGGGCAAAGCTCACCAACGGTTCGAATTCGGCCTTGAGCACCTGGGTGTTGACGAAAAAACCGATCAATCGCTCGATATCCCCCCGTGTACGGTTGGCCACCGGCACCCCGACACGCACCTCGGCCTGCCCCGAGTAGCGGTGCAGCAAGGACTGGAACGAGGCCAGCAACAGCATGAACAGCGTGACACCCTGGCGCTGGGCCAGGGCCTTCAGGTCATTGATCAACGCAGGTTCGAGGGTGACCGCCACTTGGGCGCCGGCACGACTGGGCGATGCCGGGCGCGCACGGTCGGTGGGCAACTCCAGCACAGGCTGCTCGCCGCCAAGTTTTTGCGTCCAGTACGCCAACTGCCGGTCGCGTTCGCCGGCCTCCATCCATTGGCGTTGCCAGGCGGCGTAGTCGGCATACTGGATCGGCAACGGGGCCAGGTCCACCGCCTGGCCCTGGCTGAAGCCGGCGTAGAGTTGCACCAGTTCGTCCACCACGATCGGTGTCGACCAACCGTCAGTCACGATGTGGTGCAGCGTCAATACCAGCACCTGCTCCTCGTCGCTCAAGTGCAGCAAGCGTGCCCGCAGCAACGGCCCGTGCTCCAGGTCGAACGGCTGCTGCACCAGGGACTGGACCCGCGCAGCCAACTGCGCCTGCCCGGCCAGGGTCTCCTTTGGCAGCACAAACTCGCCGGCCGGATGGATGACCTGCAACGGCGTATTGCCGTCCTGGGTAAACGTGGTACGCAGGGTTTCGTGGCGGCTGATCAATGCTTCGAACGCACGACGCAGCGCTTCGCTGTCCAGAGGCCCGCTCAGGCGCAAGGCCGCGCTGATGTTGTAGGCGGCGCTGGTGGGTTCCAGTTGCCAAAGAACCCACTGCCGTTGCTGTGCATAAGACACCGCAATGGGTTGGCTGCGGTCGACCGGGGTAATCGCCTGCACGCTGGCAGCACTCGCTGCCCGCCCCGCCAGTTCGGCAAAGCCGGCCAGGTCCTGGGCCTCGAACAGCCGGCGCAGCGGCACTTCCAGGCCCAGGCGCTGACGGATACGGCCGATCATCTGCGTTGCCAGAAGGGAATGGCCACCCCGCTCAAAAAAGTTATCACTCAGGCCAACTTGCTCGACCTTCAGCACCTGCGCCCAGATCTCAGCCAGCGCCATTTGCAGCGGGGTGTGCGGCGCCACATAACTCGCTTGCGGGGCACTGTTGGCGTCCAGCCGCGGCAAGGCCTTGCGGTCCAGTTTGCCATTGGGTGTCAGCGGCATCTTTTCTACAAAGGCCAGGTAGGTCGGCACCATGTAGTCCGGCAACTGCTGTTTCAGGCAGGTTTTCAGGGTTTGTCGCCAGGCATTCTGGGTGTCGTCATCGGCCTGGTGGGCGCTTGGGTCGTGGCTGACCAGATAAGCCACCAACTGCTTGCCCAACGGCCCGTCGATGTCGATGACCACCGCTTCGCGCACGTATTCATGAGCCTGCAGGCGCGATTCGATTTCGCCGAGCTCGATACGAAACCCGCGAATCTTCAACTGGTGGTCGAGACGGCCGATGTACTCAAGCACGCCCTCCTGGCGGTAGCGCACCAGGTCACCCGTGCGATAAAGACGGCCGTTACCGAACGGGTCCGGCACAAAGCGCTCGGCGGTCAGCCCGGGACGTTGCAGATACCCGCGGGCCAAGCCCTCTCCACCGATGTACAGCTCACCACTGACGCCCACCGGGACAGCATCGAAGTTGCCATCCAGCACATGGAACGTGGTGTTGCCGACAGGGCGTCCCAGCCAGACGTCGCTGCTGCGCTGCACATAGTGCACGCCCGACCAGATGGTGGTTTCCGTCGGGCCATACAGGTTCCACACATGGCCCGCCTGGGCGATCAGGCGTTCGGCCAACTCGGCAGTCAGGGCTTCGCCGCCGCTGAGGACTTTCTTGCCAGCCAGTGCCTGCGGGGGAGCGGCATCCAGCAGCATGCGCCAGGTGGAGGGGGTGGCCTGGATCACGCTGACGGCTTGCTCGTCGATCACCTTGAGCAGCGCGTGGGGGTCCTGGTTCTGCTGGTCTTGCAGCAGCACCACACAGGCCCCCCGCAGCAGCGGCAGGTACAGCTCAAGGCCTGCGATGTCGAAGGATAACGAGGTCAGGGACAGCACACGGTCGCCGGCGTCGACGCCCGGACGTTCAGCCATGGTCCAGAGGAAATTGACCAAGGCATCGTGGCGAATCGTCACGCCCTTGGGCAAACCCGTGGAGCCGGAGGTGTAGATCACATAGGCCAGGTTCGCCGGCAAAGCCAGCACCGGCAGGTTTTCTTCGCTGCAGTCACCCAACCAGCCGGGAGCCTGGTCCAGGCACAAGCTGCTGACCGTGGCCGGCACCGCCAGTTGTTCCACCAGGCTGCCTTGGGTCAACAGCAGTTTCAGGCCGCTGTCGCTCATCATGTGCGCCAGGCGTTCACGAGGGTAGTTCGGGTCCAGGGGCACATAAGCACCGCTGGCCTTGAGGATCGCCAACAGGCCGACAATCATCTCCAGCCCGCGCTCCAGCGCCACGCCCACCAGCACCTCCGGGCCGACACCCAGGGCACGCAGCTTGTGCGCCAGTTGGTTGGCCTGTCGATTGAGCTGCCGGTAGGTCAGCGACTGCCCGGCAAAGGTGAGTGCACAGGCATCCGGAGTGGCTTGAGCCTGCGCTTCAAACAATTGCGGCACACACTGTTCGCGGGGATAGGACGCCGCAGTGCGGTTCCAGTCCTGAACGATGCGCTCGCGCTCGTCGGCGGAGAGTAGCGGCAACTCGTTGATCCGCAGCGCAGGCTGCTGGCAAATGGCAGTCAGCAGGTTGTGCCAGTGCCGACCGAGCTGTTCGATGGTACGGGCATCGAACAGGTCGACGGCGTAAGTCAGGGAGGCCGACAGGCCGGCAGCGTGTTCGGTGGTGTCGAGGGTCAGGTCGAACTGGGTGGTATGACTTTGCCAGTCCAGCCCACTGACCGTCAGGCCCGGCAAGTTACGGCTGGTGGTGGCAACCTGGGTCTGGTGGTTGAACATCACCTGGAACAACGGACTTTGGCTCATGCTGCGCTCGGGTTGCAGCGCCTCCACCAGTTGTTCGAAGGGCAGGTCCTGATGGGACTGGGCATCCAACGCGGTTTGCCGGACCTGTTGCAGCAAGTCACTGAATCGCAGCTGCGGATCGAATTCGGCCTTCAACACCTGGGTGTTGACGAAGAAGCCGATCAGGCCTTCGGTTTCACTGCGGGCACGGTTGGCAATGGGTACGCCGACCCTGATTTCGCGCTGCCCGGAATAGCGATGCAACAGCGCCTGGAAGGACGCCAGCAGCACCATGAACAAGGTCACGCCGTGTTGCTGCGCCAAGCCCTTGAGCGATCCAAGCAACGCCACGTCCAGATCCATCGCCACGCGCGCACCGGCGCCGCTGGGCACCGTCGGGCGCATGCGGTCGGCGGGCAGTTCCAGCACCGGCTGCTCGCCCCCCAGCTTCTCCAGCCAATACGCCAATTGACGCTCACGCTCGCCGGCTTCCATCCAGTTGCGCTGCCACAGGGCATAGTCGGCGTACTGGATCGGCAACTCAGGCAGCGTCACCGCCTGGCCCTGGCAGTGGCCGGCGTAAAACTGCACCAGGTCGTTGACCAGAATCGGCATCGACCAGCCGTCAGCAACAATGTGATGCACCGTCAATACCAGCACATGGTCCTGCTCACTCACCCGCAGCAAGTTCATGCGCAGCAGCGGGCCTTGCTCCAGGTCGAACGGCTGGGCGGTCTGTGCCTGCACGTACGCCTTGATCTGCCAGTCGAGGTCGGCGCCCGCCAACGGATCGACCTGCAAGGTGAAGCCTCCCGTCGGATGCACCACCTGCACGGTCTGGTCGTCTTCCTGACGAAAGGTGGTGCGCAGCACTTCATGGCGCTCCACCAATGCCTGGCAACTGGCGCGCAGGGCATCCACATCCAGCACACCTTCAAGGCGCAGCGCGGCACAAATGTTGTAGGCGCTGCTGTCCGGTGCCAGTTGCCAGAGAAACCATTGGCGCTGCTGCGCGTAGGAAAGCAAAGGAAGCTCGGCACTGGCCCTTTTGAATATCGGGGTGAGCCCATAGAGGTTGACGCCCTGTCGCTTGAGCAAGGTGGCCAGCGCCTTGCGTTCCTTGGGTGACAGTGACTCTACGGAATCGAGCAATGCTTGCACTTGAACCTCTCCTACACCAATACCGGCTCAACGCCCGGGGGCACGCGGGGGTGTTGAACACATGAAAGAGCCGGACAATGTCCGGCTCCTTGAATGCTGAAATGTGGGAGTCAGGTGTCCCTCTCCCTCCTACGAAGTCAGCTCATCAATTTCCTCTGTAGTAAGACGTTTGAGGGCCTCCAAAGATTTAGCCAATTCGCTGTGAATCGTCTGACTCTGGTCCTGCTTGCCGGCAGCCACCTTGCTGAACGCGGCCAGGGTCGGATGTTCGAACAGTTCGCGCAGGCTGACCTCGATCGATAACTGCTCGCGCACACGCACCACCACTTGCACCACCAGCAGCGAGTGGCCACCCAGTTCGAAGAAGTTGTCACCCAGGCCTGCCTGCGGCACTTTCAACACATCAGCCCAGATGGCGGCCATCTGTTGCTCCAGCTCAGTCACCGGCGCTATATAGTCCGCCTGCAACTGGCTGGCAGAGGGCTGCGGCAGTGCCTTGCGGTCCAGCTTGCCGTTGGCGGTCAACGGCAAGGCAGGCAGCATCACCCACTGCGCTGGCACCATGTAGCCCGGCAGGCTGGCACGTACATGCTCCGCCAGCGCGGTACGCAGCTCGCCCAGCACCTGCGGGCCGGCCTCGATCAGCGCCGGGGCGCGAGGCACGCAGTACGCAACCAATTGCTTGCCACCGACACCTTCGACATCCACAACCACCACGCCCAGCAGCGCCTCGTGAGCCTGCAGGCGCGCCTCGATCTCTCCGAGTTCAATGCGATAACCGCGAATCTTCACCTGGAAATCGGCTCGGCCAATGTACTCCAGCACCTCACTGCCGGGCTGTTGCCGGGCCAGGTCGCCGCTGCGGTACAAGCGCCCGCCGGGATGGATGCTGAACGGGTCAGGAACGAAACTCAGGGCGGTGCGCACCGGGTCACCCAGGTAGCCGCGCCCTACTCCCACACCGGCAATGTGCAGCTCACCCGTGGCCCGTGCCGGCATCGGCTCGAGCAAATCATTCAGCACATACAAACGGTTGTGATCGGTGCGCGTGCCAATCGGCAAGTGCGTTTGCCCAGCGGGCTCCCGGACGCGGTACAGGGCCACGTCGTCGGAGCATTCCGCAGGACCATAGGCGTTGATCAACTCGATCTGCGGGTAGCGTTCCAGCCAGCGTGCAGCGAGTGCGGGCGGCATGGCCTCCCCCGTGGTCAGCAGGTAACGCAAGGCGGGCAACGCTACTGCGGGCAGCTCCAATACCGCCTGAATCATCGCGGGGACGCACTCCAGTACGCTCACGCCCGTGGTGCGCGCATGCTCCAGCAACTGTTGCGGATCCTGGGCAATGGCATCCGGGATGATTTGCACCCTGGCACCGCACAAGGTGGCGGTGAGCAATTGCCACACACTGATGTCGAAACTCTGGGACGCCGTCTGGGCAATCACATCCGCCGCACTCAAGCCCAGGTAAGGAATTTTGCTCAATTGGTTATTGAGCATACCGGCCTGTTCCACCATCACGCCCTTGGGCACACCGGTGGAGCCTGAGGTGAAGATCACGTACGCCAGCAGGCGCCCGGCATCCATCGGCAGTGCGCGCAAGGGGTTGGTCAGCGGCGGTTGCGCCTGCACCTGCTCCCATACGAGCAAGGCCGGTGGCTGCTCAAGTCCCTCGAGTAATTGCCGGGCAAGGGTGTGGCACGCACTGTCGCACACCAGCACCGACGCACGGCTCAGGCCCAGTACATCCGTCAGGCGTTTCAGCGGCAGGTTCGGGTCCAGGGACAAGTAGCCCGCACCCGCCTTGAAGGTACCAATCACCATGCCCAGCAACGGCAGGTCGCGTTCACCCAGCACGGCGACCAGGCCATCGGCCTCGACGCCTGCCGATTGCAGGACCCGGGCCAATTGGGTGGACTGCACGTCCAGTTGGTCATAGGTCCAGCTACGGCCCTGGCAACTGGCGGCGATACGCTGGCGGTTGTCCGCAACGGTTGCGCCGAACAACCGGGCATAGCCCTCGTTGAGTGACGCTGGCAGTTGATCGACTTCGGACACGCTGTGGCTCAGGCCCGGCAGTTGATGGAACGGTTGATCCAGACCTTCGGCCAGCGCCAGCAACGTGGCCTGGAAATCAGCCAGCAAGGTTTCGATGGTCGCCGCGTCGAACAGACGCTGGTCATAGGACAAATGCAGGCCCAGCACTTCACCCGGGTACACCACCACCGTGATCGGGTAGTTAGTGTGGGTGCGAGAGGTCCCGGCCTGGACTTTCATGCTCGCCGCCTGCACCCCCACGCTGGATTCCACCGGCGCGTTTTCGAACACGAACAGGCTGTCGAACAGGGGTTGCCCGGCGCCGACTTCACTGCAACCCTGGACAGTCACCAACGGCAGGTGCTCATGCTCGCGCAACCCCAGGTTATGCTCGAACAGTGACTGCAACCACGCCCTGGCACTCTGCGTGGACTCCGCTCCCGGCACGGCTACGCGCAGTGGAATACTGTTGATGAACAGCCCTACTGTCGCCTGCATTTCCGGGAACTCGATGGGCCGCCCCGCCACGGTGATGCCAAACAGTACGTCCCGTTCGCCGCTGTAACGTTGCAACAGCATCGCCCAGGCACCTTGCACCAAAGTATTGACCGTCAATTGCGCGCTCTGCGCCTTCTGAGCCAATGCGGCACTCTGCTCGCGGCTGAAGTAGACGATCCGGTCGCCCACCGTCGCCTCGCCTTGTTCACGGTTGACGGTGTGGTCGAACGGCAACGGCGTCGGCCGCTCGAAGCCACGCAGGTTGTCCGTCCAGAATTGCTTGGAGGCACCCTGATCCCATCCTTCGAGCAAGGCAATAAAATCACGGTAGCGCGAAGGCACCGGCAGTTGCACCGGCACGCCCTTAAGCAAACCGTCATAGATTTTGAAGAACTCATCCACAATGCCCATTCGGCACCAGGCGTCCAACAGCACGTGGTGGTTGCTGAAGACAAAACCAAAGCGCTCCGGCGCCAGCTGGATCAGGCGCAGGCGGAACGGTACTTCCCTGGCCAGATCGAAGCCCTGGTGCAACTCATCCGCCAGCTCGGCAGCCAGTTTGCTTTCGTAATCGGCACTGTCGACGTGCTGCCAATCGTAGAAACGAATGGCCGGCTCCGGTCGCCTGTGAACGATCTGCACCATGCGCTCGCTGACATCCCAGCAGAATGAGGTACGCAGTACTTCGTGGCGTCCGACGACGAGCTTCCAGGCCTGCATAAAGGCCGGCACGTCAATGCCGTGCTCCACCAGGTAGCAGTACTGCATCATGTAAATGCCCGAACCGGGCTCCAGCAAGGTGTGCAATAACAGACCTTCCTGCATCGGCGACAGCGGGTAAATGTCCTCGATGTCCCGCGCAGCCACCGGCAGGCGGTCCAGTTGCTGCTGGGTCAGGCCGGCCAACGGGAAGTCCCCCGGCGTGACACCTTGGCTGGTCTCGTCAAGACAGTGTTCGATCACCTCCTTGAGTGCCTGCTCGTAGGCACTGGCCAGGCGCTGCACCGTGTCCTCGCGGAACATCTCGCGGCTGAAGGTCCAATCCAGGGTCAGCTCGCCGTCATACACCTGGCCGTTGATGCTCAGCCAGTTACCCAGCGGCGCATCGTCGCTCTGACGCTTGCCGGTGCCTTCGCTGGCCGGTACGAACAGAGCGCCCTGGTCCCGGGCGAAACTGCCGTCGAACTGCCCGAGGTAATTGAACGTCACCCGGGCTTCGGGCAGCGCACGCAGTTGAGCGGCAAACGCCTCGGCACCGAGGTAACGCAGCACGCCGTAGCCGATCCCCTTGTTGGGCACCTGCCACAGTTGCTGCTTGATGTGTTTGATGCTCTCGCCAACCGAGGCCTGGGGTGTGAGCTTGACCGGGAACAAACTGGTGAACCAACCGACGGTGCGGCTCAGGTCGATGTCGTCGAACAGGTCTTCGCGACCATGACCTTCCAGGGCAATGCTCACCGCCGGCTGCCCGCTCCACTGGCACAGCACGCGGGCCAGGGCAGTCAACAACAAGTCGTTGACCTGGGTGCGATACGCCACGGGCGCCAACTTGAGGAGTTTGTGGGTCAGGTCCTTGTCCAGGCGTGAAGAGACGTTGGCGGCCTGACGATTGGTCAGCGCACCGTCGACGAAGTCACACGGCAACGCCGCGCTCCCCTGATCCAGCGCGTTGAGCCAATAATCACGTTCAGCCGCCAGGGCTTCATCGCCGGCATAGCGCTGCAGATTCGCGGCCCACAGTTTGAGTGAACTGGTCTTGGCGTCCAGGGTGATGGCGACGCCCTGGTCAGCCTGTCGATAGGCGGTTTGCAGGTCCTCCAGCAGCACGCGCCAGGAAACACCGTCCACCACCAGATGGTGAATCACCAGCAGCACACGTTGCTGGCCGTCCGGCAGATCGAACAGCACCGCACGCACCAACTGGCCCTCGTTCAGGTCGAGGCTGCCTTGGGCTTCATCGGCTGCATTGGGCAGGTGCGCAAGGTCATCCAGGGTGTTTTGCCAAAGGATGGGCTGAGGCGCACGCGCCCGGAGTTCCGCACGCCATTGGCCTTGCTGCTCGCTGAAACTCATGCGCAACGCATCATGGGCCTGCACCAGCGCTTGCAATGCGGCTTCCAGGGCAGCCGGGGCCATGCGTTCGGCGAGGGTCAACAGCACTGACTGGTTCCAGCGCTGCCGCTGATCGACAGGCGTCTGGAAAAACCGCGCCTGAATCGGCAACAACGGGACCCTGCCATTTGCTTCCTGCACCGGCTGTGGTGCCGTGGTGCGAGGTTTTTCCTCAACCCGTTTGGCCACTTGCGCCAACAGACCAACGGTCTGCTTTTCGAACAGTTGCTTAGGGGTGATCTTGATGCCCTGGCGTTTGGCCCGGGCAATGATTTGCAAGCTGAGGATTGAATCGCCGCCCAACGCGAAGAAGTTATCCGTGGTGCCCACCTGCTCAAGCTTGAGCACATCGGCCCACACACTCGCGAGCTTCTCTTCAATCTCGCCCACCGGTGCCACGTACTCGCGACTGACCACTTCAGGCTGGGGCAAGGCACGCTTGTCGAGCTTGCCATTGAGGGTCAGCGGCAAGCGCTCGAGCAGCAGGATATGGGCCGGGACCATGTAGTCCGGCAAGCGTGCCTGCAACTGCGGGGCCAGTGTTGCAGCATTGATGTCGGGGGCCGCCACGCAGTAAGCCACCAGTTGCAGACGGCTCGGATCACTTTCCAGGGCTTGCGCCAGGACCACCGCATCCTGCACACCCTCGAGGGTGCGTAACAGCTCGGCAATTTCCCCAGGCTCAACCCGGTAACCGCGAATTTTGACTTGCTCATCGGCACGGCCCAAAAACTCCACCCGGCCCTGTTCGACCCGTGCCCGGTCGCCTGCCCGATACAGGCGCTCGCCGTGACGCGCCTGCGGGTCTGGTACAAAACGCTCGGCGGTCAGTGCCGCGCGGCCCAGGTAACCCTGGGCAACGCCCTGCCCGCCCAGGTACAACTCACCCGCCACCCGTTCAGGCACGGGGTTCAACCCGCTATCCAGCACCCGCACCCGGCTGTTGGCCAGCGGCCGGCCCACCGGCACGGTGCGATAACCCTCGAGGTTTTCCAGCACTTCATGACTGAGTATCCCCACGGTGGTTTCCGTTGGCCCGTAATGGTTGACCACGCGGCAATCCGGATGCAGTTGACGCACCTTGTCGACCAATGACCAAGGGCACGCCTCGCCACCGACAATCAGCAGGCGCCGAGGCAGCACAGCGCCCGCGTCGGCGGCCTGCAGCAGCCCCTGCAAGTGACTGGGCACAATTTTCAGCACATCCACCTGATGCTCGTTCATGTAGCTGGCAAAACTGTCCGGGTCGAAAGCATGGTCCTTGGTCAGCAGGTGCAACAACCGGCCGCTGGCCAATGCGCCAAACAGCATGGTGTGACCCAAATCCGCCGCCACGGTCGATGCCATGGCCATGCTCGCCCCCGCCGGTACCTGCAAGCGCTCCAGGACACCTTGCACATAGTTGGCCAGCATTTGGTGGCTGAGTACCACGCCCTTGGGTTGGCCGGTGGAGCCCGAGGTGTAGATCACATAGGCGGTATGCTGGGGCAATACGTCGCTGCTCACGGCCGCGTCATCGCAGTGACTCCAGATAGCCGGTTCAAAGGCCAGTACCGGGCAGGCGTCCAGTTGCCCCAACAGCTCATCGCCAGAAGGACGAATCAGCAAGGCCGCAGCGCTGTCGACCAATAGCGTTTGCAGGCGTTCGGTTGGCTGGGCGCCGTCCAGCGGCAAAAAGGCCGCCCCGGTTTTCAGCACCGCAAGAATGCTGATGACCCACTCAACAGAGCGCTCCTGGCACAAGGCAATCAGGCTGCCGGCGCCGATCTGCTGCTGACGCAGGTAAGCCGCCAACTGGTTCGACTGGCGCTCCAGCTGAGGGTAAGTGAGCATTTGCTTGCCACACCGCACCGCTGGCGTGTCACCCGCCATTTCCAGCGATTGCTGCCACAGGCTGAGAAAATCGGTGTGCGCAAACGCGAGCACGTCACCTTCCAGGGAAGCCGGGGCGGCGTGTGGATGGTCGAGCAAGCGACTGTCCGGGGCCTGTGCCAATTGCTGCAGCAACTGCTGCAATGACTGGGCGATACGCGCAATGGTCGGCGCTTCGAACAGGTCTGTGGCGTAGGTGAACCAGGCTTCGATACCGTTGGGGCTATCGCTGAAGTCAAACGCCAGGTCAAAACGTGCGTCAGCACCGCTCAAGGGGAACTCTTCGACGCTCAACCCGCTCAGCGTCTTGCGGGCGCCTGCGCTGCTGGCTTCGCCCGCGACGTTCTGGTTGAGCTTGAACTGGAACAGCGGGTTGTGGCTCAGGTTGCGCTCCGGCGCCAGGGCATCCACCAGTTGCTCGAATGGCAATTCCTGATGGGATTGTGCGCCCCCCACCACGTGTTTTACCTGCTCAAGCAGCGCCTGGAAGGTGGTGTATTCATCGACCTGAACACGCATGACCTGGGTGTTGATGAAGAAGCCGATCAGCCCCTCCAGGTCCTTGCGATTGCGCCCGGCGTTGGGCACGCCGATGCGGATATCTGACTGCCCGCTGTAACGCGACAGCACCACGGCCAATGCCGAGAGCATCAGCATGAACAGGGTATGGCCGTTTTTCTGCGCCAGCGCCTTGAGGCTTGCTGACAAGGCCGGCGCAATATCCGCCCGCAGCACGGCGCCCTTGTAGCTGGCCTGGGCTGGACGCGGGTGGTCCAGAGGCAACTCAAGCACCGGTTGCTCACTGCCCAGTTGTTGTTGCCAATACTGCAACTGACGCTCGCCCTCGCCCGCTTCCAGCCAGGCGCGCTGCCAGATGGCGTAGTCGGCGTATTGGATCGGCAACGGCGGCAGGTTTATCGCCTGCCCGGTCACCAGGCTGTCATAGCACTGCACGAAGGTCTCGACCATCAGTTCGCTGGACCAGCCGTCACTGACGATATGGTGCATGCACACCGTCAACACATGCTCGTGCGCCTCCAGGCGGAACAGTTTGACCCGCAGCAGCGGGTCGCTGAGCAGGTCGAACGGACGGCTCAGCTCCTGCTTGACCAGGCTGTCGAGCGTTGCACGGTCGTCCACAGCTTCGTGTTCCAGGACAACGCTTGGGTGTTCGAGGATCTCCTGGTAAAACTCGCCGTCCTGAGAGACCAGGCGCGTCCGCAGGGTTTCGTGGCGCTGCACCAGTTGGCTTAACGCCTGGTTCAACGCGTCGAGGCTCAGCTCGCCCTTGAGGCTCACGGCCATCGGGATGTTGTAGAAGGAGCTGTCGGGTTCCAGTTGCCACAGGAACATCATGCGCTGTTGCGCATACGACAGCGGGATGCGTGCCACGTCATGACGGGTAGCCGCAATCGGCAACAGCTTGAAGCTCTGGCCGGTGGCCTGCATTTTTTCCAGGATCTGGCGGCGCTGCTCCAGTGGCAGGCCAACGAAGCGCTTGGCAATCCGTTCAGCTGTAGTCTTATCCATGTTCAAGCCTCCGTCATTTCGTTCATCAGTTGCTCGATATCGGACAAGCCCGCTTCAGTCAGCGATTGGCCGGCACTTTCCAGGGTTCGTGAAAACTCACTCAAGACAGGTGTCTCGAAGATCTGGCGAATTGGCATATCGATGCCCAGTTGGGTGTTGATTCGGGAAATCGCCTGGGCCGCCAGCAAGGAGTGGCCGCCCAGCTCAAAGAAGTTGTCGTGCATGCCGACCCGCTCGATGCGCAGCACCGTGGCCCAGATGTCACACAGTTGTTGCTCAAGCTCCGTGGCCGGGGCCACGTAATGGGCCTGCATCTGACGGGCATCCGGGGCCGGCAAGGCCTTGCGGTCGAGCTTGCCGTTGGGGGTCAGGGGCAGCTCGGCCATCCACATCAGGTGCGCGGGCACCATGTAGTCCGGCAGGCTGCTTCTCAAGTCCTCGCGAATGCGCCCCAGCAACGCGGCCTGGACCTCGGCGTCGGCATGCAGGATGGCCGCATCGGTCGGCACCAGGTAGCCCACCAGTTGCTTGCCGAGCACGCCATCGATATCGATGACCAAGGCGTCGCCCAGCGCCGGGTGCTCCAACAGCCGCGCACTGATTTCCCCAAGTTCGATGCGAAAGCCACGAATCTTCACCTGATGATCAATGCGGCCGACGTATTCGATTACGCCGTCTTCAACGTAGCGTGCCAGGTCGCCCGTGCGGTACAGGCGACCTCCAGGATGTTCGCTGAACGGGTCGGGGATAAAACGTTCCGCCGTCAGCGCAGGGCGATGGTGGTAGCCGCGCGCCAACAGGCCGCCGCCGATCTGCAGCTCACCAATAGCGCCGGGAGCGGTCAGGGCCGCACCGTTATCCAACAGGTAAATCGAGCGCCCGCCCAAGGCCTTGCCGATAGGCATCAACGCCGGCGGTGCCGAACTGTCTGGCGCCGCGAACGCCGTGCAGTCATGAGCGGTGACCGTAACAGTCGCTTCGGTCGGCCCATAGGTATTGAGCAACCGTACATGGCCCAGGCCTGCCTGTTTCCACGCCACGACACCCTCCGGCGGCATGGCTTCGCCACCTGCGTGCAACTGGTGCAGGCGCCCGTAATCGCGCGGCCCCTTGGCGGCGAAGTCCTTGGCCAACATGAACCAGTAGGCAGTGGTCAGGTCGACCACGCTGATGTCCTTGTCGATCAATTCACGGTAGAACGTTTCGCTGTCCCACAACGCCGGCCCGCGTATCACCACCGAGGCGCCGCACGTGAGTGCGGGGTACAACTGCTCGACAAACCCATCGAAGTTGAAGGTGGCGAATTGCAGGATCCGGTCGCTCGCCGACAGGTTGAAGAACCCCAGCGATACCTGGGCGTGCAGGCTCAGGGAGCCCTGATTAATCGCCACGCCCTTGGGCCGCCCGGTGGAACCCGAGGTGTACATCACATACGCCAGGGACTGCGGGTCGACAGGCACAGCCAGGTTGTCGGCGCTGTAGGCGGCCAGCCAGTCGCCCGGCTGGTCGAGACACAGGCTGGGCAGCCCCGGCGGAATCGGCAGCCGGGACTGCAGGGCCGTCTGAGTCAGTAGCAGTACAATCGCGCTGTCCTCCATCATGTAGGCCAGGCGCTCACGGGGATAGTCCGGGTCCAGCGGTACATAGGCGCCGCCGGCCTTGAGGATGGCCAGCAGGCCGATCACCATGTCCAGGCTGCGCTCAACGGCAACCCCAACCAACACTTCCGGCCCCACACCCAGTTCACGCAGCTTATGGGCCAGGCGGTTGGCCTGGCGATTCAGCTCGGCGTAGCTCAGTTGCTCATCACCCATCAGCAGCGCCGGTGCCTGGGGCTGCTCGTGCACACGCGCTTCGAACAGGCGCGCCACGGCGGTATCGGCCAAGTGGGTGGTCTGTGTACCCTGGCACCAGTCGCGCTCAAGGCGTACCTGTTCCGGCGGCGAGAACAACGGCAACCGGTCGACGCTCACTTGGGGTTGTGCAGCCAGGGCGTGCAACAGGTTCAACCAATGTTCGGCCATGCGTTCGATGCGGGCGTGGTCAAACAGGTCGCTGGCGTACACAAACGTCGCCAGTACACCGTCCGAACGCTCCACGGTATCGAGCGACAAATCGAACTGTGAGGTGCCTTCGATCAGGTCGAGCTCCTGCACATCCGCACCGATCAGGCTCCGCCCGGTGACCTGTTCGCCCAGGTCGCGCATGTGGTTGTACATCACCTGGAACAACGGGTTATGGCCAAGGCCACGCTCCGGCGCCAACTCCTCCACCAGCACGTCGAAGGGGATGTCCTTGTTGGCCTGGGCCTGCAGGCTGGTTTCCTTGACCTGGGCCAGTAGCTGATTGAAGGTCGCGGTAAAATCCACCCCGACCCGCACCACCAGGGTGTTGACGAAAAAGCCAATCAGGCCTTCCAGTTCCAGGCGGTTGCGGTTGGTCACCGGCACACCGACGTTGATCTTTTCAGTGGCACTGTAACGCGCCAGCAGCAAGCCGAAAGAAGCCAGGAATATGTGGAACAAGGTGGCATTGGCGCTCACCGCCAAGCGGCGCAAACCGGCCGCCAGTTCAGCGGGCAGGCGCACGTCAATGCGCCCGCCACGGTAGCTCTGGACCTGCGGCCGAACGCGGTCGGCGGGCAGCTCCAGCACGCTGAAGTCATCTTCCAGGCGGGCTTTCCAGTAGTCCAGTTGGGCCTGCATCTGCCCGTCGTTGAGGCGCTCGCGCTGCCACGTGGCATAGTCCGCGTATTGCACAGCCAGCGGCGCAAGCGCGACAGGTGGCTGCCCCGAAACCCGGGCGTTGTAGCTGGCGATGCACTCACGCACCATCACACTCATGGACCAGCCATCGGAAACGATGTGGTGCAGCGTCAGCAACAGCAAATGCTCCTCGGCCCCGACTTGCAGTAGCTTGATACGCAGCAACGGGCCGTTCGCCAGGTCAAAGGGGCGCTGGATCTCCTCCTGCAACTTGAGCTCCAAAGCCTGGCCCTGCAACGCACCGATGCATTCCTCGGCGAGGGGCACCGAAAGGCTCGGCAGGACTTTCAGACAGGGCACGCCCTGCTCTTCGACAAACACCGTGCGCAGGCTTTCATGGCGTGCCACCAGCGCATCGAATGCCGCGCGCAGCGCCAGCTTGTCCAGGGAACCGCTGACTCGCACGGCCATTGGCGTGTTGTAGGCCGAGCTCTGCGGGTGAATTTTCCAGAACAACCATTGCCGGTGCTGGGCATGAGACACCGCAAGGTTCTGCTGGCGATCAAGGATTCGAAACGGCGCGTCATCCGCGCCGGCCTGGCCGGTGATCTCGGCGCAGAAACTGCGCAAGTCCTGGGTGTCGAACAGCAATCGCAACGGGATATCCAGCCCCAATTGACGGCGCGCCCGGGAGACGATTTGCGTGGCCAGCAACGAGTGTCCGCCCAGTGCAAAGAAGTTGTCGGCCAACCCCACACGCTCGACCCCGAGCACCTCTGCCCAGATGTTGGCCATGAGTTTTTCGTGGTCGGTGACGGGAGCCTCGTACTGCCGCTCATCACTCGTAGCGCCTGGGGCCGGCAAACGGCTGGCGTCGACCTTACCATTGGCAGTGAGGGGCATTTCATCAAGAAACACGATCTGCCCAGGGATCATGTGCTCGGGCATAAAGCCCCTGAGAGCCTTTTGCAGCTCGACGCCTGAAGCGTTCAGGGCCGCCTCATCCTGTGGCGCCTGGCTGGCAACCACGTACGCAACCAGTTGCAGCGCATCGGGCACACCGGTGACCCGGACCAGCGCCTTCCTGACGCCCGGCAGGTCTTGCAGGCGCTGCTCGACTTCGCCCGGCTCCACCCGATAACCGCGAATTTTCACCTGATGGTCCATGCGCCCGATAAACCGCAAAGCGCCAGTCGGGTCACGCCGCACAAAGTCGCCGGTACGATACATCCGCGAGCCGGCAGGGCCGTGCGGGTCCGGCACGAAGCGCTCGGCCGTCAGCCCCGGACGAGCAATGTAACCGCGCGCGAGACCAACGCCCGCGATGTGCAATTCACCCTTGGCGCCGCCGAGTGTTGGCAGCAGGCTCGCGTCCAGTACCTGTATCCGAACGTTATCCAGCGGGCCACCCAAATGAAGCGGTTGCCCGGCGACCAGCGGCGCCGTCAGCGCCCCCACCGTACCTTCGGTCGGCCCGTAGTGATTGATGACCGCAAGCGCTGGAGAAAACCCGGCAATCCGCGACAGCAAAGCCTCGGAGCAGGCTTCGCCACCGAGAACCAGGCACTCGCGGGGCAACACTGCACCGCTGCCACTGGCCGAAAGCATGGCGTCCAGGTGCGACGGTACGATCTTCAGCGCATCGATCCGGTGTTCGGTCATGTAGGTCGCAAATGCATCCGCATCCAGCACCCGTTCCTTGCTCAACAGGTGCACAGTCTTGCCATTGCACAGCGCACCGTAAAACACCGTGTGCCCAAGGTCCGCAGCCGGGGTGGAAGTCATCGCCAGGTTCTGGATGTCGGCCATCGGCAAGCGCCGTGAAACAGCCTGCACGTAGTTGACCAGCGCACCATGGGAGACCGCGACCCCCTTGGGCGTGCCAGTGGTGCCGGAGGTGTAGATGATGTAAGCCAGATTACCCGGCGCAACCTCAACGCAAGGTGCCGTACCCGGCAGATCCGCGATGCGGTCGAAGGCGATCGACTGTATGCCCACCGGCAACGTTTGCGCCCAATTCGAGGGGGCGAGGACGTGAACAATGCCCGCATCTTCAAGCATAAAGGCCAGGCGCTGGGCCGGCTGGTCAGGCTCAAGGGGCACATAGGCTGCACCGCACTTGAGGATCGCCAGCATGCCCACCAGCATGCCCGGTGACCGGTCGGCCACCACACCCACTGCCTGCTCAGGCACAACCCCTGCCGCCTGCAACTGCTGCTGCAACTGCCCGGCCTGGCGGTTCAGCTCGCCGTAGCTGATGGTGTGGCCCTCATGGACCGCTGCCACACGCTCGGGGAAATCCCGGGCAACCTGTTCAATCAGGCTGTGCACGCAGGTGTCCGGCTCGACGGTAAGCCCGTCCTGAGGCCGTAATTGATCACCCAAGGGCCATTCACCGATGGGCAGTACGGTTTCCTGCGCCAGGCCCCGCAGCACCTGCACCCAATGCTCAGCCAGACGGGCAATGGTCGCCCGGTCAAACAGGTCGACAGCAAAGGTAAACGCCGCCTGCAACTGCCCGTCACTTTCAACGGTATCGAGGGCCAGGTCGAAGCGCGCCGTGGTCTTGGGCTGAGGGGATTTTTCCAGCACCAGCCCGGAGCGGGTCTTGATGGTCTGGACGTCCGTCACGTTCGCCTGGTGGTTGAACAACACTTGGAACAAAGGACTGTGGGCGGTGCTGCGGTCAAGGTTGAGCACCTCCACCAGTTTCTCGAACGGCAGGTCCTGAAAGGACTGTGCCTCCAGCGCGCTGGCCTTGACCCGGCGCAACAGCTCAGCCGTATCGATCAATGGGTCAATGTGGGTGTGCAGCACTTGGGTATTGATAAAACACCCGATCAACCCCTCGACCTCAGTACGCTGCCGATTGGCAACCGGCACCCCGACGCGCTGAATGTTTTGCCCGCTGTAGCGGTACAACAACACACTGAAGGAAGCCAGCATCAGCATAAACAGGGTGACATTGTGTTTTCTGGCGACACCCCTCAGTTGGGCTGCCAATTGCGGATCGATATCCACGGCGTACTGCTCGCCACGATGCCCCGGCACCGCAGGCCGTGGACGGTCGGCCGGTAATTCGAGGACCGGATGCTCGTCACCGAGCTTGTCCAGCCAATACGTCAGTTGCCGTGCCTGCTCACCCGCTTCCAGCCAACTGCGCTGCCACAGTGCGTAATCGCGGTACTGAATGGGCAAGGCCGGCAACGTCGCCGTTTCACCCGAGCTGGCAGCATCGTAGAGCCGCACCAGTTCATCGATCAGAACCCCCATCGACCAACCGTCGGCGACGATGTGGTGCAACGTCACCAGCAACAGGTGTTCGTCATGGTTTTTCTTCAGCAACTTGATACGCAGCAAAGGCCCTTGAATCAGATCGAACGGGGCAAGGGCTTCGGCACGGGTGACTGTGTCGATCCGACCGTCGCGCTCAGCGTCTTCGAACGCTGAAAAGTCGATGAATTCGACCGTGACCTCCCCGGCATCAAGGACGTGCTGAAGCACCTGGTCATCCTGCTCGCGAAACACCGTACGCAAGGTTTCGTGACGGTCCAGCAGACTATCGACAGCCTGCTGCAACGCTTGCTGATCCACCTCACCCAGCAACGTCACGGCCATGGGCAGATTGTAGGCACTGCCACGCGGGTCCAATTGCCAGGCAAACCACATACGCTGTTGCGCATAGGACAAGGCGTCCCGCTCCGCCACCTGCACATCGGACGCAATGGGAAAAAGCGAAAAGTCGACGTTCTCCGCTTTCAAGGCCTCAAGAAACAAATGCCGCTTCGGCGCAGGCAACTCGATAAAACGACGAGCGAGTCTAAGTGAATCTTGAGCGTTCATGCATTCCGTCCTTACTGATCTGCGGCCTGGCCTGCGGGCCAAGGCGTTTCCAGTAGAACGAGCAAGGGAGAGGCTAATTTAGCCAGGAAAGCCGCAGGCCGATCACCTGCACGCAACGCCGTTGGGCGCTGCGCCTGGGCTCGCCAAGTAAGGGTTCAGCGAGGTTGCTCGCTATAACCTTGTGCCATCGCCACGACCACCTTCCGGGGCCCGGTAAAGGGCGAACGCGCATGAGCGGCGAGCATGTTGTCGAGCATCAGCACATCCCCCGCCTGCCAGGGAAAACGGATAGCGCACTCGTCCAGTACCCGACGCACCTCGTCCAGCACCTCGGCCTCGATGGGCGAGCCGTCACCGTAATAAACGTTACGGGGCAGGTCCTCTTCATCGACGATGTCCAGCAAGGTTTCCCGCACCTCGTCCGGCAGGTTGGAGACATGGAACAAGTGCGCCTGATTGAACCACACCCAATCGCCGGTCGACGGGTGCCGGGCCACCGCCTGGCAGGTCTGGCGAGTACGCAACTCGCCATCGTCTTTCCACTCCCACTCGATGGCGTGCGCTTGGCAATAGGCCTCTACCACACCCCGATCTTCGGTGTTGAATACCTGCTCCCATCCCACATCCAGGCCATTGCCATAATTGCGCACATACATCAGGCCCTTCTCGATAAAACGCTGGCGAACATACTCCGGCATTCGGCGGTACACCTCCCGACTATCGGCAATCGGCGTTTCACCGCCGGTCTGCGCGGCAATCACGCTGTAGAACCAGATTTTCATTGGCCACTCGAGGGTGTAGGCCTGCTCGTTGTGCAACGGAATGCTCTGATGCGCAGGGTATTCGGTCGAGGTGTAGACGCCTTGGGTGACATTGCTGCGCGGTGTGGAGCCAAACTCGTAATTGAGCAACGGATGACCAAATGCCTGAGCAAACTGGCGAAACGCGTCCACACCGCCCACCTCAAAGCCGCGAAACAGGATGCCACCCGCCTGCGGCAGAAGCTGTTCAACCAGCGGTTGAAGCTCATTGAACACATCCATCAACCCGAGACCAGGCTCCGGGGCCTCAATCAACAATGGCAAGCTGCCCCGCTCACTCAACAAAGGGAAGGCATTGAATTCCAGCAGTACGTTCATGTGGCTCGGCTCCAAAGGCACGTCGTCCCTATAAAACGAATCCGGAGGGGAAAAATTAGCGGGGGATTTGTTGCGCAGGCAGCAGTGTCATCAAGGGTTACATCAAACACCGAGTGGCTCGGCGAGGCTGTCCTATCATTGACTCAACCCATCAATTGCAACTACATTTAGTTACAGGCAAGGATCGCCGTGTCGAAAAATGAAAAGCTGCTGGCCAAACTGCTCAATGAGCAATCAGCGTTTACCTGGCCCGAACTCGTCACGCTGCTGGGGCGCCTGGGCTACACGCAAATCGAAGGGGCGGGTAGCCGGGTCAGGTTCGACAAGGGCGACCCCTGTGCAATGATCACCCTGCACAAGCCTCACCCCGGCAACGAACTGAAACACTACATTCGGCGCCAAATCATCGAACAATTGAAATCAGGAGAACTGATTCAGTGAACAATCAGCTGAAACACAAAGGCTACATCGGCTCCATCGAAGCCAGCATCGAAGACAATTGCCTGTTCGGAAAGCTGCTTTTCATCAAGGCACTGGTCAGCTATGAGGGTAAAACCGTCGCCGAACTGGACGCGGCCTTTTGCAACGCGGTAGACGACTATATCGCGACCTGCGAAGGCCTTGGGCAAACACCGGAAAAGCCCTGCAAGGGCTCGTTCAACGTCCGTGTCGGCCACGACCTCCATTTAGCCGCCGCCCTCGCGGCGACCCGGCAAAAAGTCACGCTGAACGACCTCACACGGCAAGCGTTGAACGAATTCCTGCAACATCGCGGCGCACTCGTTGCAGGGTAATCAGCCCAACCGCCGATACCCCAACAGCGCCGCCCCAAGCACCACCGCCCCCGCCGCCAGCGCCACCCAGAACCCGCTGGGGGCGCCGAAGTTGTCGATCATCCAGCCGGAACTGGCGGCGCCAATGGCCACGCCGATGCTCAGGCCGGTGATCAGCCAGGTCATGCCTTCGGTCAGGCGGCTCGGCGGGACGATTTGCTCCACCAAGGCCATGGACACGATCAGCGTCGGGGCGAAGAACAGCCCGGAGATGAAGATCGCCGCCGCCAACCCGGGGATGTTCGTCACCAGCAGCAACGGCAACGTGGTAATCGCGGTGGCCACGCCGCAGTACAGGAACTGGCGAGGCAGCGGTGCTTTCAACTTGAGCGCGCCAAACGCCAGCCCGGCCAGGCACGAACCGATGGCGTACACCGACAGCACAATGCTCGCGGCGGCTGGCTGGCCTTGATGCTGGGCGAAGGCGACGCTGACCACATCCACCACGCCGACGATGACGCCCATGGCCATCAACAGCACCATCAGGATCAACACCGAGGGCGAGGCGATCAGCCAACGGCCGTGTTCGGCGTGGTGTTCATGCACCGGTGGTTCGGTCTGGCGTTGCAGCACAAAGGCGGTCACGCCCACTGCCAAAAACAGTGCCGCAATTAACGGCCCCGCTTCGGGAAACAGCAGCACACACAAGCCCACCGAAACCGGCGGGCCGACAATGAACACCACCTCATCGAGCACCGACTCCAGGGCAAACGCGGTTTGCAACTTGGGCTGACCGCGATACAACTCGGTCCAGCGCGCCCGCACCATGGCCGACATGTTGGGCATGCAACCGGCCAGGGCGGCGAAGATGAACAGCGTCCACGTCGGCGCCTGCAAGCGGGTGCAGAGCAACAGCAGCAACAGCGCGCCGCCGCCGATGGAAGCGGCCACCGGCAACACCCGGCCCTGCCCGTAACGGTCCACCAGCCGCGAGACCTGGGGGGCGCAAAACGCGGTGGCCAGGGCGAAGGTAGCGGTCACCGCACCGGCCAAACCGTAACCGCCGTGCACTTGCGACAGCATGGTGATCAAGCCGATGCCGGTCATGGAGATCGGCATGCGGGCGAGCATGCCCGCCAATACAAAAGCCCTGGAACCTGGCGCCTGGAACAGCTCGGCGTAGGGGTTTGCCATGTGTGTAACCTCTTCCTGAGCGCCCTGAAACTTGCTATTCGAGGTTTTCAGGGCAAAATACATACGGTGCGTATGTGATAAATCATGCGTAACATACGCACCGTATGTCAATCACCTATTGCGAGCCTTACCCATGAGCCGAGCCCGTGCCGACATGATCGAAGACACCCGCGCCCGCCTGATCGCCAGCGCCCGCCAGGCCTTCGCCACACAAGGCTACGCCCAAACGTCGATGGACGATTTCACCGCGCGCGCCGGCCTGACCCGGGGAGCGTTGTACCATCATTTTGGCGACAAGAAAGGCTTGCTGGCGGCGGTGGTTGCGCAGTTGGACGGTGAAATGGACGCGAGCCTGCAGCGTATCTCGGAACAGGCCGTTAATCCTTGGGAAGGGTTTTGCCAGCGCTGCCGGGTTTATTTGCGCATGGCTCAGGATCCCGAGGTCCAGCGCATCGTATTGCAGGATGCCCCGGCAGTGCTGGGCGCAACTGACCAGCAGCAATGCGTGGACTCGCTGCGCCGTTTGCTCGATGACCTGATGCAGGCGGGCCTCGTCGAGCAGGCGTGCAGCCAGGCGCTGGCGAGGCTGATCAATGGCAGCCTGGTAAGCGCATCGCTGTGGATCGCTCAGGATGGAGACCCGGGGGCGCGGCTGGAAGAAGCCTTGCATGGGTTGGAGTTGTTGTTGCGCGGGTTGAAGCTCCATGTCGTTCGCTGAACGAG
The DNA here is from genome assembly GCF_011765255.1 of Pseudomonas sp. AN3A02. Lineage (NCBI taxonomy): Bacteria > Pseudomonadati > Pseudomonadota > Gammaproteobacteria > Pseudomonadales > Pseudomonadaceae > Pseudomonas > Pseudomonas sp. AN3A02. The sequence goes on along the minus strand of NZ_JAARNI010000001.1, from coordinate 1,423,075 downwards.
TGCGGCGGGGGTTGTCAGGATCCAGGGGGGCATATCCGTTATTTAGGTAACGGCTACTTATGGTTCCGCTCTTACAGCGGGTCACTTTTGGCAAACGCCCGGAATGCCGGCCCAGCCAAAAGTAACCAAAAGGTCTTTGCCCCACCACTCGGTGCCTCGCCTAGGCTCGGCATGCCCGCACTCCGGCCATCGTGGTTGACGGGGCCCGCAGATCAAGATCAACAGCAGATCAAAAGCAAGAGCACAGCGGCCTACAGGCCGGCTTGAGTGGTAGAAGCGAAAGCAAAGCTGCTTTTCTGTAGGAGCGAGCTTGCTCGCGAAAAACCTGAGAACGCCGCGTTGAACCAGGATGCCATCGTCATCGTTAACGACCTTCGCGAGCAAGCCCGCTCCCACATTTGAACCGTGCCCGCTTTAGCTTCTGATTTTGCTGTTGCTGTTGCTTCACCACACTCAAGCCGGCCTGTAGGCCGCTGTGCCCTTGATCTGCTTTTGATCTTGATCTTAGGCGCCCCGTTAAACCACGCTGGCCGAACGCAGGCAGTACGGAGCGGGTAAACCGGCAGGACGCCGGTTTAGCCGCGACGGGGCAGGGACGCCCCGTCGCGGCGGCCCGCTTCGTGCTGCCGGAGTGCGGGCACACCGAGCCCAAGCGAGGTGCCGAGTGGTGGGGCAAGAGCGTTTTGCTTACTTTTGCGCTTTTCAAAAGTGAGCCGCTGTAAGAGCGGAACCAATCGAAGCCGTTACCTTAATAACGGATATGTACCCCCAACCCCCTAAATCCCCCCCACCCTCCTCAAACAACCATTTTGGTTATTAATAAATAGCTTCTTATTCCTTAACGAATATATACCCCGTGCCTATACTGACCCACAACGTTAAACGCTGCAGGAGGGCACACCCATGCACAGCGAGTCGATTCGTTATCTGATCGTGCCGGGCTGGCAAGGATCGCCAGAAGATCATTGGCAAAGTCATTGGCAGAACAGCCTGCCCAACAGCGCGCGCGTAGAGCAGGCCGACTGGCTCACCCCGCGCCGCGAAGACTGGGTGGCCGCACTGGCCGAAGCCATCGCCGCCGACAGCACCCCGGTGATTCTGATCGCCCATAGCCTGGGCTGCATCACCGTCGCCCATTGGGCCGCCACCGCACCGGTGCAGTTCCTGCGTCAGGTACGCGGCGCTCTGCTGGTGGCCCCGGCCGATGTCGAACGCCCTGCCTGCGCTCCCGCCCTGCGTAACTTTGCGCCCATCCCCAGTGACCTGCTGCCGTTCCCAAGCCAGGTTGTCAGCTCCGACAACGACAGCGCCGTCAGCGCCACCCGCGCCCTGGAACTGGCGCGTAACTGGGGCGCCGAAGCGGGGATTCTCGCAGGGGCCGGGCATATCAATGTGAAGTCCGGCCATCAACGCTGGGAACAGGGTTTCGCCTACCTCTATCGCCTGCAAAATCGCCTGGAACATCACTCCCGGCGCCGTGCATAAAATTTTTTAAACGCCCCTTCCCCTTCGTGGATGGGGCGGGAGTCTGCCATGAGCCTGCATGAAACCTTCGGTCAGCCCCTGCTGACCTTCCCCGACGCCGAAAAAAGCCCCCTGAGCATTCGTGCCAAGGCGCTGGTATTTGTCGACCCACGTTCGCGGCAACTGCGCGAAGACCTCGAAAACCTCGCCCCCCGTGCCTTGCCCGTGTTGATCCGCGGTGAAACCGGCAGCGGCAAGGAATTGCTCGCGCGGCATATCCACCGTGGCAGCGACCGTACCGGTTTGTTTGTCTCGGTCAATTGCGGCGCCATCAGCCCGACTTACGCCGACGCCGAGTTGTTCGGCTATGCCGCAGGCAGCCACAGCGGTGCAGCCAGTAGCCGTGCCGGCTGGTTTGGCTCGGCCAACGGCGGCACCTTGTACCTGGATGAAATCGGCGACCTGCCGTTGCCAATCCAGGTCAAGTTGCTGGCGGCGTTGGAAAACCACGAAGTCACTCGCGTCGGGGCCCATCATCCAAGCCCGGTGGATGTGCGGCTGGTGGCGGCCACCAGTATCGACCTCGCCCAGGCCGTAGCGGCCGGCAAGTTTCACGAGCGCTTGTTCCATTACCTCAGCGAAGGCCAGTTGGAGTTGCCGGCACTGCGCGAGCGGGTGGGCGATATCCTGTCACTGGCCGAGTATTTCCTTGGCATCTACAGCCAGCGCCTCGACCTGCCGGTGCCGCTGATCAGCGACGAGGCCCAGCGCGTGTTGGAGCATCACACCTGGCCGGGAAACACCCGGGAGTTGGAGAACGTGATTCACTTTGCCCTGTTGGTCAGCAGTGGCGACGAGATTTTGCCGGAGCATTTGAACCTGCCGCTGCCGTCGGTGGCGCAGATCGAACACCAGGCGCGACAGATCCTCAGCAGCGGCACCGAGGCCGAACGTGATGCGCTGAAGCGTCTATTGAAAGGGTTGGGATCTGTATGAGCAAAATGGAATATCAAAGTGAATAAAAAGTATTGTTCTGGAATAAAAAACCTCGGTATTGTCCGCTCCACGCCGCGATAGCACTTCGCTGGCATCCACTAAAAAAGCGGCCGTCCCAGACGACCCGGATTTTCGATAAGGACACTGCATGAAAAAGGTTCTGTTGTTTACCGCACTGGCGGCTGCCCTGACTGCAAGCTTCGCCCAGGCCAACGAGAAACTGGTGGTCGCGGCCACTCCGATCCCGCACGCCGAGATCCTTGAGCTGGTCAAGCCGACCCTGGCCAAAGAAGGCGTGGACCTGGAAATCAAAGTCTTCACCGACTACGTGCAGCCGAACGTGCAGGTGGCCGAGAAGCGTCTGGACGCCAACTACTTCCAGACCCTGCCGTACCTGGAAAACTTCAACAAGGGTAAAGGCACCAACCTGGTCACCGTCATCGGTGTGCACGTTGAACCCTTCGGTGGTTACTCGAAAAAGATCAAAAATATCTCTGAGCTGAAAGATGGCGCCACCGTGGCCATCCCGAACGAAGGCAGCAACTCCGGCCGTGCCCTGCTGCTGCTGCAAAAGGCTGGCGTGATCACCCTGAAAGATCCAACCAACGCCCTGGCCACGCCGAAAGACATCGCCAGCAACCCGAAAAACCTGAAATTCAAAGAGCTGGAATCGGCGCTGCTGCCACGCGTACTGGACCAGGTTGACCTGGACCTGATCAACACCAACTACGCCCTGGAAGCGGGCCTGAACCCGGCCAAGGACGCACTGATCATCGAAGACGCCAAGTCGCCGTACGTGAACTTCCTGGTTGCCCGCCCGGACAACAAAGACAGCGACGCGATCCAGAAGCTGGCCAAAGCTCTGACCAGCCCTGAAGTAAAAGCTTTCATCGAGAAGAAATACAACGGCGCCGTCGTGCCGGCGTTCTGATCGAGCCCCAAAACCTCCTTCAAGGTTTAAACGCCGACGGCTTCTACAGCGTCGGCGTTTTTTATGGCTGGAATGCAATCGAAATGTGGGAGCGGGCTTGCTCGCGAATGCGCTGGGTCAGCCAACACATCTGCTGACTGATACACCGCATTCGCGAGCAAGCCCGCTCCCACATTGGGTACAGCGTCAGCTCAGATATTTCGGCTGTTAATGGCCCTGCGCAGCGCCACCAGCCACTTCACCAGCTCCTGCGGATCAATCGGTTTTGCTTTTGTCATCGCTCATTCCCTCGCCTGTTGATTGGCCCTCAGTCTGGCCATGCGCTGCCTATCCCTGAAGTGCAGCACCGATAAAAAGACGCTTCCTACCTTCCCGGGAACAGTAGCTGTCATCCGCCTGCACCGCGAATCCGCCGGTTATCTATTTGGGTGATATCAATATGCTATTTCGGTATTTAAATTTTACTTTTTATACCTTTAAAGTCGGCGCTACTCGGCGTTACCCACGCTGAACCGGACCGCACCAACGCCGCATTACCCCTGCGGCGTCAGGGATTTCAGATGACCTTCGATTACGCATTTATCCTCAGCACGCTGCCTGCGTTTCTCAAGGCCGTGGGCGTGACCTTGCAAGTCGGCCTGATCGCCATCGGCACCTCGTTAGTGGTGGCCTTGATCAATGCTGCGCTGCTGGTATTTCGCACGCCCTACGTCTGGCGCCTGGTGGCGCTGTACGTCGAACTGGCGCGCAACACACCGCTGCTGATCCAACTGTTTTTCGTCTACTTCGCGTTGCCGGCCCTGGGCTTGAACATTTCCGGGTTCTGGGCGGCGATCATCACCATGACCTTTCTCGGCGGCGCCTACCTCACGGAAGTGCTGCGCGCCGGGGTCGAGGCGGTGCCGCTGGCGCAGATCGAGTCGGGCAAGTCCATCGGCCTGTCCCACTGGCAGCTGCTGCGGCATGTGATCCTGCCCCAGGCGGGGATCCTCAGCCTGCCGGCGCTGTTTGCGAACTTCATTTTCCTGCTCAAGGAAACCACCATCGTGTCGGCGGTGGCGGTGCCGGAAATTCTCTACACCACCAAAAGCTACATCGCCCTCTATTACAAAACCTACGAAATGCTCGCAGTGCTGACGCTGATCTGCGTGCTGTTATTCCTGCCGTTGTCGCTGCTGCTCAGCCGCCTTGAAAGGAGGCTCCAGCATGGCCAGTTCGGGTCTTGAGTTACTCTGGGTGTCGTTGCCGCAACTGGGCAAGGGCGCTGCGCAAACCCTGTCGATCTCATTCTTGAGCATTGCCTTCAGTACCGTCGGCGGCGTGTTGTATGGCGTGCTGCGCACGCTGAATTCAAAAGCGATCAACCTGGTGCTGCGAATTTACCTGGAGCTGTTCCGCGCTATCCCGGTGCTGGTGTGGCTGTACCTGCTGTTCTTCGGCCTGCCGATTTTCTTTGGCCTGAGTATCCCGAGCTTTTGGTGCGCGGTGCTGGTGTTGTCGCTGTGGGGCGCCAGTGAAGTCGGCGAAGTGGTGCGCGGTGCCTTGCATTCGTTGCCCCGTGGCCAGCGTGAAGCCGGCCTGTCGATTGGCCTGTCGGACCCGCAGCTGTACGGCTACGTGCTGCTGCCCCAGGCCCTGAAACGCATGACCCCGCCGACCATCAACGTCTACACCCGCATCATCAAGACCAGTTCCCTGGCGGTGCTGATCGGTGTGGTGGACGTGATCAAGGTTGGCCAGCAAATCATCGAGCGCACCTACGAGTCAGTGTTGATCTACGGCGCGCTGTTCCTGTTTTTCTTCTTTATCTGCTACCCGTTGTCGGCCGCCTCCAAGGTGCTGGAACGGCGCTGGGCCCAAGCATGAGCGCATTGATCGAGTTTCAGGGTTTCAACAAATACTTCGGCGACCAGCAGGTGCTCAAGGGCATCGACCTGAGCGTACAAAGCGGCGAAGTGGTGGTGATCCTCGGCCCCAGCGGTTGCGGCAAAAGCACCTTGCTGCGGTGCCTCAATGGCCTGGAAGTGGCCCACAGTGGCAGCCTGCGTTTTGCCGGCAAGGAGCTGCTGGACAAGGCCACCGACTGGCGCCAGGTGCGCCAGGACGTGGGCATGGTGTTCCAGAGTTATCACCTGTTTCCGCACATGAGCGTGCTCGACAACATTTTGCTCGGCCCGTTGAAAGTGCAAAAACGCGAGCCCCGTGAGGCCCGTACTCAAGCCGAAAAGCTGCTGGAACGGGTGGGCCTCTCAGACAAGCGTGACGCCTATCCGCGCCAGCTCTCGGGCGGCCAGCAGCAACGCATCGCCATCGTCCGCTCGTTGTGCATGAACCCTCAGGTCATGCTGTTTGACGAAGTCACCGCTGCCCTCGACCCGGAAATGGTCAAGGAAGTACTGGAAGTGATCCAGGGCCTGGCCCGGGACGGCATGACCCTGCTGATCGTTACCCATGAAATGGCCTTCGCCCGCGCCGTCGCCGACCGCGTGGTGTTCATGGAGGCTGGCCGCATCCTCGAACAAAACACCCCCGAGGCATTCTTTACGAACCCGCAAACCGCACGCGCGCAGCAGTTCCTGGAGAAGTTCTCCTTCGTTTCAACACTGCCCAAAAGAACCAAGGAATTGGAGCTGCTATGAAAACTGCCAAGTTGTTATTCCCCCTGTTCGGCCTCGCTTTGCTGGCCGGCTGCAATAAAACCGAAGAGCCCGCCAAGACGGCCGCTGCGGCCACTCCGGCACCGGCTGCGGTGAGCTACATCGACAAGATCAAGGCGCGGGACAAGCTGATCGTCGGCGTGTTTACCGACAAGCCGCCGTTTGGTTTTGTGGATGAGTCCGGCCGCTACGTCGGCTTCGATACCGACATCGGCCGCCGCTTCGCCAAGGACCTGCTGGGCGACGAGAACAAGGTTGAATTCGTTGCCGTGGAACCGGCGAGCCGCATCCCGTTCCTGCAAAGCGACAAGGTCGACCTGATCCTCGCGAACATGACCGTGACGCCTGAGCGCAAGGAAGCGGTGGACTTCACCAACCCGAACCTGAAAGTGGCAGTGCAGGCACTGGTGGCCAACGCCAGCCCGGTGAAAGACCTGGACGACCTGGCGACCCGCACCACCATCGTCACCACCGGTACAACCGCGGATATCTGGCTGACCAAGAACCACCCGGACTGGAAACTGCTGAAGTTCGAGAAAAACTCCGAATCGCTGCAAGCGCTGTCGGCCGGCCGTGGTGATGCCTATGCCCAAGACAACCTGGTGCTGTTCAGCTGGGCCAAGCAGAACCCGGGCTACCGTGTGCTGGAGCAGAAACTGGGGGACGAGGCACCGATTGCACCGGCGGTGAAGAAGGGCAACATCGAACTGCGGGATTGGGTGAATGCCGAGCTGGCCAAGCTGGGCGAGGAGAAGTATCTGCTCAAGCTGTATGACCAGTATGTTCGCAAGGAACTGAGCGATGACACCAAGCCTGAGAGTGTGATTGTTGAAGGCGGGAAGTGGCAGGGCTGATCAGTTAGCTATTGAGTGACTGATCTACCGTCTTCGCGAGCAAGCCCGCTCCCACATTCGGCCGAGTTCCACCTTTGGAATGCGGACAAATGTGGGAGCGGGCTTGCTCGCGAAGAGGCCCTCACAGGCACCGCCTAGCTGGGCCAATGCCACGCCGGCTCATCCAGCACCCGCTGCCCCACCACCTGCGTCTGCCCCATCACCTTCTCCAGCACGATCGAATTACACCCTTCATCCTGCTGCAACGCCGCAATCAAGCGGCTGGCATGGGACACCACCCACACCTGGCACTGCTGCGACACCTGGATGATCAGGCGCGCCAACGCCGGCAACAGGTCCGGGTGCAAACTGGTTTCCGGTTCGTTCAGGACCATCATCGTCGGTGGCCTCGGCGTCAGCAGCGCCGCCACCAGCAGCAAATAGCGCAAGGTCCCGTCCGACAGCTCCGCCGCCGATAACGGCCGCAGCAATCCTTCCTGATAAAACTCGATGGCAAAGCGTCCGCCTTGCAATGGCTGGATATTCAACCGCGCGCCGGGAAACGCATCGCTGATCGCCCGTTGCAAGGCTTCCGGGTCGCCAATCTCGCGAATGGTCTGCAACGCCGCCGCCAAATCCCGACCGTCGTGATGCAAAACCGGCGTGCGCGTGCCCAGCTGCGGCTGGCGCACCTGAGCGTCGACGTCGCTGCGAAAGTGATCATAAAAGCGCCAGCCACGAATGCTTTCGCGCAGCAGCAACACCTCCGGCGACCCCCGCAGGCTGCCGACCTGGTCGAACAGGCTGTGGTAGTTCGGCGTGTGCTGGGCCAGTACATCCCAGGCTCGGCCATCGCGGGCGCGCACCATCGGGCCGGAGCGCTGCACCAACAGGCTCGCCGGGCGAAACACATGCCCGGCCCAGATGCATTCTTTCTTGATCTCGGGGTCCAGGGAGAAATAAGACGCGCCGGGCTCAGGCAACCCCAGGGAAATCGCATAGCTGAAATCCTCCCCGGAAAATCCCAGGCGCAAGCGCTTGGCGCCCTGGCGCACGACGGGCTCTACCGGGACTTCGCCGCTGAGCATGCGCCGGCTGATGTTTTCCGGCCCGGCCCAGAAGGTTGAATCCAGCCCACCCTCGCGGGCCAGTGCGTTGATCACGCCGCCTTGTGCCGTCTCCGCCAGCAGCCGCAGGGCGCGGTACAGGTTGGATTTACCGCTGCCATTGGGGCCGGTGATCAGGTTCAACCGATCCAGCGGCACCACCAATTTGTTGATCGAGCGGTAATTGGCCACCGCGAGGGTCTTGAGCATGGGAAAAATTATCGGCGAGGGAACCATTGGAGTATGGGATTCTCCATGCAGATAAGGAACCCTGTTCTAAGCTCACAGTCGCATAGACACTGGCACGGCGGCATCACGCAAAAGGAGCCTGCATGGGCGGTCCCAACTCCACATTTATTATTCTCGGCCTTGGCTTGCTGGCGCTGTTGAGCGGTTGCGGCCAGGAAAAAGCCGAACCCAAGGAACATTCCCGGGTGTTCGTGCAGACCGTGAAGTCCACCGACTTTGCCGCCGCCGTGACCTTGACCGGCGATATCCAGGCGCGGGTGCAGACCGATCTGTCGTTCCGCGTTGGCGGCAAGATCATCCAGCGCATGGTGGATGTCGGTGACCGCGTCAGCGCCAAGCAAGTGCTGGCCAAGCTCGACCCGAAAGATTTGCAGACCAACGTCGACTCCGCCCAGGCCCAGGTGGTCGCCGAACAGGCGCGGGTCAAACAGACTGCCGCCGCGTTTGTGCGCCAGGAAAAACTCCTGCCCAAGGGCTACACCAGCCGCAGCGAATACGACTCCGCCCAGGCCGCGTTGCGCAGCAGTCAAAGCGCGTTGACTGCCGCCCAGGCGCAGTTGGCCAATGCCCGTGAGCAGTTGGGCTACACCTCGCTGATCGCCGACGCGCCGGGCATCATCACCGCGCGCCAGGCTGAGGTCGGCCAAGTGGTGCAGGCCACCGTGCCGATTTTCAGCCTGGCTCGGGATGGTGAGCGCGATGCGGTGTTCAACGTCTATGAGTCGCTGCTGGTAGAGCCGCCGCCGGACAAACCGATCACCGTCAGCCTGCTGGAAAATCCGCAGATTACCGCCGTGGGCAAGGTCCGCGAAGTCACCCCGGCCGTGGCTGCGAATACCGGCACGGTGCAAGTCAAAATCGCCCTCGACGCGCTGCCCAAGGGCATGCAACTGGGCTCGGTGGTCAGCGCCACCGCCAACGGGCCGGCCAAGGCCAGCATCGAGTTGCCGTGGGCTGCCTTGACCAAAGACATCAGCGCGCCGGCTGTCTGGCTGATTGACGGCGACGGCAAGGCGCAACTGCACAAGGTCACGGTCGCGCGTTATCTCACCGGCAAGGTGATCATCAGCGACGGCCTCAAGGGCGGTGAAAAAGTCGTGGTGGCCGGCGGCCAATTGCTGCACCCCGGCATGATCGTGGAAATCGCCCAGCCGCCGGATCAGGCTCAGGCCCAAGGAGTGCAGCCATGAAGCGGCTGACGGTATTGCTCGCTGCCAGCCTGCTGTTGATGGCGTGCTCCAAGGAAGAACCTGCGCCGGAACCGGTGCGCCCGGTGCTGTCGATTGAAGTGAAGTCCGAAGACCAGGAAAACCTCGGCCGCTTCGCCGGCACCATCCAGGCCCGTTATGAAAGCAACCTGGGTTTCCGTGTGCCCGGGCGCATTGCCCGGCGCGCGGTCGACGTGGGTGCCGAAGTGGAGCAGGGCGCCTTGCTGGCCGTGCTCGACCCCACCGATCAACAGAACCAGTTGCGTGCTGCCCAGGGTGACCTGGCTCGCGTGCAGGCGCAGTGGATCAACGCCCAGGCCAATGCCCGCCGCCAGCAGGAACTGTTCAGCCGTGGCGTCGGCGCCCAGGCCCAACTGGACATCGCCCAGACCGACCTGAAAACCACCCAGGCCTCCCTCGACCAAGCCAAGGCTTCGGTCAACCAGGCCAAGGACCAGCTCAACTACAGCGAACTGCGCACCGACCACGCGGGCATCGTCACCGCGTGGAATGCCGAGGCCGGCCAGGTGGTCAGCGCCGGTCAGCAAGTGGTGACCCTGGCGCGTCCCGACATCAAGGAGGCCGTCATCGACTTGCCCGCCGGCCTCGCCGAGCGCCTGCCGCCGGATGTGGTGTTCCTGGTCGCCGGGCAAATGGACCCGAACATCAGCACGACTGCCACCGTGCGCGAGATCGAACCCCAGGCCCAAAGCGCCACCCGCACCCGTCGCGCCCGCCTGACCCTGGCCGAAACGCCGCCTGCGTTTCGCCTCGGCACCGCCATCAGTGTGACCTTGAGCTCAGCCATCGCTCCGCGTATCGAACTGCCCCTCAGCGCTTTGCAGGAAGCCGATGGCAAGACCCGCATCTGGGTGATCGACACCCAAAGCCAGACCGTACAACCCCGTGACGTCACCATCGTCAGCCGTGACGCCGACAGCGCCTTGCTCAACGCTGGCGTCAAACCCGGCGAGCGCGTGGTGAGTGCCGGCGTGAACAGCCTGAAGCCCGGGCAAAAAGTCAAAATCGACGAGGACAGCCCGCGATGAAAGGGAGCTTCAACTTATCCGACTGGGCCCTCAAGCATCAGTCCTTCGTCTGGTACCTGATGTTCGTCGCGCTGCTGATGGGCGTGTTCTCGTACATGAACCTCGGCCGCGAAGAAGACCCGTCGTTCACCATCAAGACCATGGTGATCCAGACCCGTTGGCCAGGCGCGACCCAGGAAGAGACCCTGAAGCAGGTCACCGACCGCATCGAGAAAAAACTCGAAGAGCTGGACTCCCTCGACTACGTGAAAAGCTACACCCGGCCCGGTGAGTCGACGGTGTTTGTGTTCCTCAAGGACACCACCAGCGCCAAGGCGATCCCGGAGATCTGGTACCAGGTACGCAAGAAGATCGACGACATCCGCGGCAGCTTCCCCCAGGGTTTACAGGGGCCGGCGTTCAACGACGAGTTCGGTGATGTATTCGGCTCTATCTACGCCTTTACCGCCGATGGCTTGTCGATGCGCCAGTTGCGCGACTACGTCGAGCAAGCGCGCGCCGAGATTCGTTCGGTGCCGGGGCTGGGCAAGGTCGAGATGATCGGCCAGCAGGACGAAGTGATTTACCTGAATTTCTCCACCCGCAAACTCGCGGCTCTGGGGATTGATCAGCGCCAGGTGGTGCAGAGCCTGCAATCGCAGAACGCGGTGACCCCGGCTGGTGTGATCGAGGCGGGGCCGGAGCGGATTTCGGTGCGCACTTCCGGGCAGTTCGCCTCGGAGAAGGACCTGGCCAACGTCAATCTGCGGCTCAATGACCGTTTCTATCGCTTGGCCGATGTGGCGGAAATCACCCGTGGCTATGTCGACCCGTCGACGCCGATGTTCCGCTTCAACGGCAAGCCCGCCATCGGCTTGGCCATCGCCATGCAGAAGGGCGGCAACATCCAGGACTTCGGCAAGGCCCTGCACAAACGCATGGACGAGCTGACCGCCGACCTGCCGGTGGGTGTGGGTGTGCACAAGGTTTCCGATCAGGCAGAAGTGGTGGAAGAGGCCGTCGGCGGCTTCACCAGCGCGTTGTTTGAAGCGGTGATCATCGTGCTGGTGGTGAGCTTTATCAGCCTCGGCGTGCGTGCCGGGTTGGTGGTGGCGTGCTCGATTCCACTGGTGCTGGCGCTGGTGTTTGTGTTCATGGAATACAGCGGCATCACCATGCAGCGGGTGTCGCTGGGTGCCTTGATCATCGCCCTCGGCTTGTTGGTGGACGACGCGATGATCACCGTGGAGATGATGATCACGCGCCTGGAAAAAGGCGAAACCAAGGAGCAGGCGGCGACCTTCGCCTACACCTCTACGGCGTTCCCGATGTTGACCGGTACGCTGGTGACCGTCGCCGGTTTTGTGCCGATTGGCCTTAATGCCAGTTCGGCGGGTGAGTACACCTTCACGCTGTTTGCGGTGATTGCCGTGGCGATGCTGGTGTCGTGGGTGGTCGCGGTGTTGTTCGCGCCGGTGCTCGGGGTGCATATCCTCAGCAGCAAGGTAAAACCTCATAACGCCGAGCCGGGCCGGGTGGGCCGGGCGTTCAATGGCGGCATGCTGTGGGCGATGCGCAACCGCTGGTGGGCCATCGGCATTACCGTGCTGTTGTTTGTGGCGTCGGTGTTTTCCATGCAGTTCGTGCAGAACCAGTTTTTCCCGTCTTCGGACCGTCCGGAAATTCTCGTCGACCTCAACCTGCCGCAAAACGCCTCGATCAACGAGACCCGCAAGGCCGTCGACCGTCTTGAGGCGATCATCAAGGATGACCCGGACATCGCCCGCTGGAGCACCTATATCGGCGAGGGCGCGATCCGTTTCTACCTGCCGCTGGACCAGCAACTGGAGAACCCGTACTACGCGCAACTGGTGATCGTCAGCAAGGGCCTAGAAGAGCGTGGAGCCTTGATTGCGCGCCTGCAAAAACGCCTGCGGGAAGATTTTGTCGGCGTGGGCAGCTTCGTGCAGCCGCTGGAAATGGGGCCGCCGGTGGGGCGTCCGATCCAGTATCGGGTGTCTGGCAAGGACATCGACCAAGTGCGCAAACACGCGATCGAACTGGCGACCATGCTCGATAAAAACACCCACATGGGCGAAATCATCTACGACTGGAACGAGCCCGGCAAAGTCCTGCGGGTGGACATCGCCCAGGACAAGGCGCGGCAATTGGGGCTGTCGTCGGAGGACGTGGCGCAGTTGATGAACAGCGTGGTCAGCGGTGCGTCGGTGACCCAGGTGCATGACGATATCTACCTGATCAATGTGGTTGGCCGCGCCGAAGATGCCGAGCGCGGTACGCCGGAGACTTTGCAGAACCTGCAGATCGTCACGCCCAACGGCACCTCGATTCCGCTGCTGGCGTTTGCCACCGTGCGCTATGAGCTTGAACAGCCATTGGTGTGGCGTCGCGACCGCAAACCGACCATCACCATCAAGGCGGCGGTGCGCGACGACATGCAACCGACCGACCTGGTGAAACAGCTCAAGCCGGAAATCGACAAGTTCAGCGCCGCGTTGCCGGTGGGCTACAAGGTCGCCACCGGCGGCACCGTGGAAGAAAGCGGTAAGGCCCAGGGGCCGATTGCCAGGGTGGTGCCGCTGATGCTGTTCTTGATGGCGACCTTCCTGATGATCCAGCTGCACAGCGTGCAGAAAATGTTCCTGGTGGCCAGCGTCGCGCCGTTGGGGCTGATTGGCGTGGTGTTGGCGCTGATTCCCACGGGCACGCCCATGGGCTTTGTGGCGATCCTCGGGATCCTCGCGCTGATCGGCATCATCATCCGTAACTCGGTGATTCTGGTGACCCAGATTGACGCCTACGAGCGCGACGGCTACACGCCGTGGGACGCGGTGGTGGAAGCCACCGAACACCGGCGCCGGCCGATCCTGCTGACCGCGGCGGCGGCCAGCCTGGGCATGATCCCGATTGCCCGGGAAGTGTTCTGGGGGCCGATGGCCTATGCGATGATCGGCGGGATCATCATCGCCACCTTGCTGACGCTGCTGTTTTTGCCGGCGCTGTATGTGGCCTGGTACAAGATTCGCGAGCCGAAGAAAGAAAACGCCTGACAGCCACTGCGCCGACATTCCTACATGGACGTGGGAATGTTTCCTGAAACATTTTTTTGCACTTGGCGCCCGGTCAATTGTTTTACCCTCCGGGCCTGATCCTTTGCCAAGGCCTGCCCCATGCGTTGTTTCCTGCTGGTTTGTACCTTGTTGCTGTCGCCCATGGCTCTTGCCGGCACGGTGCTGGAGAACGCCCTGTGGCGGGTTGAGCTGGACCCGGCGACTCTCGCGATCCATGTCACTCCCAGCGACAAGACCGCCGTGCAGGCTTCAAGCGGAGTCCCTGCGCACAGGGTCAACCAGCTCTCCCAAAGCGCCAGTCAAGCCAGTTGGCAATGGGACGATGGCGCCTATCGCCTGAGCGCCACCCTCGATCAACGGGATCTCGCCCTGACGATCACCGCCCGTGATGCCGGTGAGTTGGCGATCCTGCGGCAACCCGCCAGCGCCATGGGCAACGGCCTGATCTGGCCCCTGGCCGAAGGGCATTACGTGCCGGCGGGCAATGCTGTATGGCAGAACTTCCTGCTGGAACAGGGCGACGTCAACACCACCCAGGACCTCAGCTTGCCGCTGTGGGGCGCAGACCACGGCGCGTTCACCCTCAACTGGCTGATGACCAATCCTTACAACAACCGGTTGCACTGGCAGGCCGACGGTAAAGGGCTGGCGTTGTCCGCCTTCCATGAATTCACCACGCTGGACCCCGCCGCGCCGATGACCCTGCTGTTGCACCTGGGCGAAAGCGACCCGTTGGCCGGCGCCAAGCGTTATCGCCAGTGGCTGGTGGAGCAGGGACGTTATGAGCCGTTGGCAGACAAACTGCGGCAAACCCCGGAAGCGGAAAAACTGCTGGGCGCCAGCCATATCTACCTGTGGGGCAATGACCTGCTGGCCTCGCGCGATGTTCGGGACTGGCCTCAGCTGCTCAAACTGCTGCGCAGCGGCAAAGGGCTGGCAGCTGAGTTGAATGGCTTGTTGGACAAAGAGGCGGCGCAGGTTCGACAGGTCAAGAAACCGTATGAGCAGGCTGTCCTGCTGCGCGGCCTGAACGCGGCGATCAACACAAAAGCCCGGCAGGCCTGGCAGCCCTCCACCGAGCCGAATATGACCCAACTCGCTGACGGCTATGGTGCGCTGCGTCGCGAGTTGGCCGTGGCTTTTGCGGGTGCCTTGAGCGCCACCCCTGAGACTTGGGGCAACACCTTGTCCGTCACCAACGCGCTGAAAGGCGCCGGTCTCAAGCGCCTGCTGGTGACCCAGGGCGAAGGCTGGGAAGGCGGGCTCTGGCATCCTGAGGCCGTGAAGGCCGGTGTCGATGCCGGTTACCTGATGGCGCCCTACGACTCTTATGAAACGGCCTTGTCCGCCACTGAAAACCCCGACTGGACCACCGCGCACCTGGGCAGCAAGGCTTACGGCGAGTGCGCGATCGTGTTGAAGGGCGGCCAGTTGAAGACTGGCTTCCAGAAGTCCGGCCACTACACCGACCCGCGTTGCGTACGGCCATTGCTGGAGGCGCGGATCAAGGCGGTGCAGGCCAAGTCCGGGTTCAACGCCTGGTTTCTCGATGCCTACGCCACCAGCATGTTGTTCGACAGTTACCGCACGGGCGCCAGCATGTCCCAGGCCCAAAACGCCGAAGGCAATATCGATGCATCTCGCTGGATCAGTACGGTGCTCAAGTTGCCGGCAGGTTCCGAAGACGGCAACGCGATCACCGCCCGAGGCATCCTGTTTGCCCACGGTATGCAAACACCGGTGTTGGGCTGGGGTGATCGGGAGATGACCCAGGACAAGCAATCGCCGTATTACGTCGGGGCCTGGTACCCGCCGGAACAGCCGGCGGTGTTCTTCAAGTCGGTGCCGTTGAAAGAGCCGTTTCGCACGGTCTACTTTGACCCGGCGATGCGCCTGCCGCTGTATCAGGCGGTATTCCACGGCTCGGTGATCACCACCCACCATTGGCTGTTCGACAGCCTGAAACTGAGCAACGTGCGGGCCGAGAACGAGCTGACGCAACTGCTCTACAACGTGCCGCCGCTGTATCACCTGAGTGCGGCGACGGTGAAGCAGCGCTTGCCGGTGATTCAGCGCCAGGATGGGTTCTTCCGGCCGCTGCATGAGCGGTTGGCGACTCAGGCCATGACGGATTTTCGCTGGCTGACCGAAGATAAACAGGTGCAGCAGACCACGTTTGCTGATGGGACGCGGTTGGTGGCGAATTTTGTTGAGGGGCGTATTACGGCTTTTGTGCCTGGCGCTCAGGCCGTGGTGTATCAGGTGGATTAGGGGTGGCTGTGAGTCCTTCGCGAGCAAGCCCGCTCCCACAGGGGAATGCATTCCAAAATGTGGGAGCAGACCACGTTTGCCGATGGGACGAGGTTGGTGGCGAATTTTGCTGAACGCAGTATTACGGCTTTTGTGCCTGGCGCTCAGGCCGTGGTGTATCAGGTGGATTAGTGGTGGCTGTGAGTCTTTCGCGAGCAAGCCCGCTCCCACAGGGAATGCATTCCAAAATGTGGGAGCAGACCACATTTGCCGATGGGACGCGGTTGGTGGCGAATTTTGCTGAGGGGCGTATTACGGCTTTTGTGCCTGGCGCTCAGGCCGTGGTGTATCAGGTGGATTAGGGGTGGCTGTGAGTCTTTCGCGAGCAAGCCCGCTCCCACAGGGGAATGCATTCCAAAATGTGGGAGCGGGCTTGCTCGCGAAGGCGTAAGCCCAAACAACAAAGAACTACAGCTTGCGCCACACACTCGCCAGCCACGGCTGCTGTTCCCGAGGCAACCCGGCGGGCCGGTAGTAATGCTCCAATTCCACAAAACCCGCCGCCGTCAGCAGCGCCTGCCAGGCCTGCAAGTCGTGATACGAGCCATACCGCGGCCCGTTCCAGCCTTCCTGGTTTTCACCCCGAGGGTTTGAGCTGAACAACACGCCACCGACTTTCAGTGCTCCGTGAAGCTGTCCAAGAATGCGCGGCAGCTCCTGCTTGGGAATATGAAACAGCACCGCATTGGCGAAGATCCCGTCGAAACGCCCGGTGGGCAAATCCAGTTTCAGAAAATCCTGTTGCAGCACTTCACAGCCGCTGTCTTCCCGGGCCATCTGCGCGAAGCGCTCCGAACCATCGAGCCCCACGGCGATGTGGCCCATGCGAGTAAACGTCTGCAAATCCCGGCCCGGCCCGCAGCCGAAATCCAGTACGGTAAACGGCGCTTCACCCTGGATATGCCGCAGCAGCGCATCAATGTTCTGGCTCACGTCGTGGTCACGGGTGCCTTCACGAAAATCCTCGGCCACTTTGTTGTAGTGGCCGAGGGTGGTGGAGGTGATCTGGTCGAGGTCGTCGGGGGCGAGTTTCATGGCGGGCAATACCGGGCGCTTAGAGGGCCTGACTATACCTCACCTCTTGTTCAGAACCCTGGCCAACCGATCGCCGCCCAACTGAATCACCGCCACCAGAATCACCAGCAGCACAATCACCGTCAGCATGATCTGCGTATCAAAGCGCTGATAACCATAGCGGTAGGCAATATCTCCCAGCCCACCGGCGCCAATCGCCCCGGCCATGGCGGAGGAGTTGATCATCGTCACCAGGGTAATCGTGAATCCGCCAACAATCCCCGGCAGCGCCTCGGGCAGCAGCACGTGCCAGACGATATGCCAGCGTCGGCAACCCATGGCCTGCGCCGCCTCGATCAAGCCGTGATCGACTTCGCGCAAGCTGACTTCGGCGATCCGCGCAAAGAACGGCGTGGCTGCGATGGTCAACGGCACCACCGCAGCCCACACGCCATAGGTGGTGCCGACGATCAGCCGGGTGAACGGGATCAGCGCCACCATCAGAATCAGAAACGGAATCGAGCGGAACAGGTTAACGAACGCCCCCAGCACCCGGTTCAACGCGGGCGCCTGATAGATGCCGCCCTTGTCGCTGGTCACCAGGAACACTGCCAGCGGAATCCCCACCAGCAACGCGATCAGCGACGACACACCGACCATCAACAGCGTGTCGATGGCGCCCTGCAATAAACGATCAAACCACATAGCCCAGCACCTCCACCTGTTGTGCCCAGCGCCCGGCGCGGGTGCGCAGTTCTTCAGCGGTCAGGGACGAGCCGCTCACCGCCAGCAGCAATTGCCCCAACGCATGGCCCTGAATGCGCTCCACGCCGCCTTGCAGCAAACGCACGCGCCCGCCGAGGGCGCTGAACAGCGCTGCAAGGTCCGGCTCGTCTTCGGCAGTGCCGGTCAGTTGCAAGCGCAGCACCACGGCGGCGTCCTTTGAGGTCGGATTGGCCTGCAGGCGGCTTTGCAACTCTTCAGGCAAGCCGTGTTGCAGCGGAGCCAGCAGGGTCTTGCTGACGTCGTGCTGCGGGTTGCCAAACACTTCCCACACCGGACCTTGCTCGACCACGTGGCCGTGTTCCAGCACCACGACGCGGTCGCAGATTTCGCGAATCACGGCCATTTCGTGGGTGATCAACACGATGGTCAGGCGCAGGCGTTTGTTGATCTCCCGCAGCAGGCCGAGGATCGACTGGGTGGTCTCCGGGTCAAGCGCCGAAGTGGCTTCATCACACAACAGAATCTGCGGGTCATGCACCAGCGAACGGGCAATGCCCACCCGCTGTTTCTGCCCGCCGGACAGCTGCGCCGGATAGGCCTTGTGCTTGTCCTGCAAACCCACCAGCTCCAACAGCTCGCGCACCTTTTTCTCGCGCTGCTCCTTGGGCACGCCCGCGACTTTCAGCGGCAGTTCGACGTTCTGCCACACGGTCTTGGCCGACATCAGGTTGAAGTGCTGGAAGATCATGCCGATGCGCCGGCGCAGGGCAACCAGGCTGTCTTCGTCGAAGTCGCCGATGTCTACCTGGTCAATCAACACCCGGCCGCTGCTCGGTTGTTCCAGGCGGTTGATGGTGCGGATCAGCGACGACTTGCCGGCGCCGCTGCGGCCGATGATGCCGAAGACTTCACCGCGCTGGATTGCCAGGTCGATGCCTTGCAGGGCGGGCACGACCTGGCCGTCATAGGTCTTGCCGAGGTTGATGAATCGCACATGGGCATGGTTCAGCGCCGGATGCAGCTCGGTCTGCTGCGCGTCCAGGTGCGGTGGTTGCGTCTCGCGTCGTTGTGCTGTGGCGGCGCTCATATTCAGCCTTCCCAGCCGACTTGGTAGAGCTTGCCAAGGGATTTATCCAGGGCGGCGCGTACCACCGGCGAGTGCTGGTAGATGTCGATGAACTTGATCAGGCGCGGGTCGGTTTTGCTCTTCGGCTGGATCACGAACTGGATCACGTATTCCTTGTGGTCGATGCCGTCGAACAGCAAGGCCGACTCAGGATCGAAGGTCTTGGACAGGCGGATATAGGCCGGGTAGCCCTGCACCAGGTCGGCGTCGTCATAGGCGCGCACCAGTTGCACGGCTTCCACTTGCAGGATCTTGATCTTCTTCGGGTTGGTGACGATGTCTTCTTCGGTGGCCTTGTAGCCCACGCCCGGCTTGAGGGTGATCAAGCCCGCCTTGGCCAGCAACTGCAGGCCGCGGCCGCTGTTGATCGGGTCGTTGGCAATCGCCACCGTTGCGCCTTGAGGCAGGTCGTTGAAGTTTTTGTACTTCTTCGAATACAGGCCGACGTTGTTGATGATCCCCGGGGCGAACGGCACCAGGTCAAACCCGGCGGCGGCCTTGGCATTTTCCAGGAACGGGATGTGCTGGAAGTAGTTCACGTCGATATCGCCGGCCGCCAGGCTGACGTTGGGCGCGATCCAATCGGTGAACTCCACCAGTTCGACTTTCAAACCCTGTTTGCCGGCCTCTTCGACGGCGGCCTCCAGGGGAATCGCGAAGGCGGCGGTGGTGCCGACTTTCAAAGGAGCGTCAGCGGCGAATACCGCCGAGCTGAAGAGTCCGAGGGCGAGGGCCAGTGCTTTGACTGGGTGGCTGAGCAATGTTTTTTTCATATTGGATTTCCAATTGTAGGAGCGAGCTTGCTCGCGAAAAACTTGAATGCGCCACGGGGTGTCAGGTGCCCCGCGTTATCGTTGACGATTTTCGCGAGCAAGCTCGCTCCTACAGGGTTCAGTGGCGGTAGGTGGAGCCGGTGTGTTGTTCAGGTAAGTGCGCTGAGTTGCGGAACACTTTTTCCCGCAGCGTCCCGGTGTCATACGCGGTCTTGTACGAGCCCCGACGCTGCAGCTCCGGTATCACCAGTTCGATAAAGTCGACGTAGCTTTCCGGGGTAACGATGCGCGTCAGGTTGAAGCCATCCAGGCCGGTTTCGCTGATCCATGATTCAAGTTCATCCGCCACCTGTGCCGGCGAGCC
The DNA here is from genome assembly GCF_011765255.1 of Pseudomonas sp. AN3A02. NCBI lineage: Bacteria > Pseudomonadati > Pseudomonadota > Gammaproteobacteria > Pseudomonadales > Pseudomonadaceae > Pseudomonas > Pseudomonas sp. AN3A02. The sequence goes on along the minus strand of NZ_JAARNI010000001.1, from coordinate 1,403,198 downwards.
CACCAGGGTGATGTAGCGGCCGCCGAGGGCGTGTTGCTCCAGTAATTTGCGCCGGGTCCAGTCGTTGTTTTGCAGGTTTTTGGTCGCGGACTGGATGGCGTTGCTCTTCACGTACTGGATCGGTTCATCGATTTCGTACTGGGAAAAATCAATCGCCGTGGACGCCGAGAAATGCGCCACGCCGGCTTCCGCACTGGCGTAGCTCAGGTACTCGGCGTGCTTGGCCCACGCGGCTTCTTCGGTGGCGCCGACAATCACGTTCAGCCCCATGAACACCTTGATGTCGTCCGGGTTACGCCCGGCTTCCACGGCGCTGGCGCGCACCTTGTCCACCTGGATTTTGGTCGAGGCTTTGTTCTGCCCACTGATGAATACGCACTCGGCATGACGCCCGGCGAACAGCAAGCCACGGTCCGAGCTGCCCGCCTGGAACAGCACCGGCGTGCGTTGCGGTGACGGCTCGCACAGGTGATATCCCTCCACCTGATAGAACTCGCCCTTGTGCTCGACCTTGTGCACCTTCTCCGGCTGGGCATACACCCGCGCCCGCGGATCGTTGATCACCGCGTCGTTTTCCCAACTGCCTTCCCAAAGCTTGTAGAGCACTTCCAGGTATTCGTCGGCCTGGTCGTAGCGCCGGTCGTGCTCGACCTGCTCGGTCAGGCCCATGGCCTTGGCGGCACTGTCGAGGTAGCCGGTGACGATGTTCCAGCCCACCCGGCCACGGCTCAGGTGGTCGAGGGTCGACATGCGCCGGGCGAACAGATACGGCGGTTCGTAGGTGAGGTTGGCGGTCAGGCCGAAGCCGAGGTTTTTGGTCACCGCCGCCATGGCCGAGACCAGCAGCAACGGGTCGTTGACCGGCAGCTGGATCGACTCTTTGAGCGGCACATCCACCGAATTCTGGTAGACGTCGTACACCCCGACGATGTCAGCGATGAACAGCCCGTCGAACAGTCCGCGCTCCAGCAGCTGTGCCAGTTCGGTCCAGTATTCGAGGGTCTTGTATTGAGTCGAAGTGTCCCGTGGATGGGTCCACAGGCCATGGTTGATGTGCCCGATGCAGTTCATGTTGAAGGCATTGAGCAGGATCTTTTTTTTCGGTTTCAAAGGCAGGGCCATCAGATAGTCCCCCGCAGCGGCGGGTTTTCATCGTTGAGGTAGTAATTACCCACTGCGTGGTACTTCCAGCGCACCGGGTCGTGCAGGGTGTGCACCCGGGCGTTGCGCCAGTGGCGGTCCAGGCCGTGTTCGGCGAGGGTGGCCTGGCTGCCGGCGAGTTCGAACAGGGTGCTGCCAGCGGCCAGGGAAACCTCGGTGCTGAGTGCGCGCACTTCGGCGACGGCGATGGACGCGGCCGCGACGGTGTCGGCATTGCTGTCGGCCTGGGCACGGTCGAGGAATTCACCGGAGCGCTCCAGCAGGGCTTCGCTGGCGTGCAGGCGGATGCTCAAGTGGCCGAAGCTTTTCAGGGTCAGCGGGTCTTCCGTTGCCTTGTCGCTGGTGGCGTCGATCCAGGGCCGGGTCTTGGTGCGCACGAAGTGCAGCGCATCTTCATAGGCCGCGCGGGCGATGCCGGTGTCGATGGCGGCGTGAAGGATTTGCGCCAGCGGGCCGACGGTGGTCGGGCGTTCGAAGGCACTCTGGAACGGGATCACGTCCTGGGCCGCGACCCAAACGTTATCGAACACCACCGAACCGCTGCCGGTGGTGCGCTGGCCGAAGCCGCTCCAGTCGTCGATCACGGTCAGGCCCTGGCTGTCACGGGTGACAAAAGCCAGTTGCTGCACGCCGTTTTCGTCCACCACAGACGTGGGAATGCGTTGGGCGTAGATCGCGCCGGTGGAATAGAACTTACGGCCGGTGATACGGAAACCGTCACCGTCGCGGGTGATCTTGGTGATGCGGTCATGGGCAGTTTTGGTGCCCAGTTCCGCCAGCGCATTGCCGAAGCGCTGGCCGGCGAGGACTTCGGCGTACAGGCGTTTTTGCTGCGCCGGGCTGCCATTTACCCGCAGTACTTCGAGGGCATAAAAATGGTTCTGCGGGATCTGCCCCAAGGATGCATCCGCCTGGGCAATCAGTGCCGTAACCTTGGCCAGGGTGACGTTGGAAACGCCGGCGCCGCCGAACTCCTTGGGTACGCTGATGCCCCACAGGCCGGAGCGGGAAAACACGTCCAGTTCGGGCAAGGGCAGGCGGCGTTCACGGTCACGCAAGGCGCTGTCGCGGCGGAAGTCTTCGGCCAGGTCGCTGGCGACAATAAGGGCTTGTTCATCGCTGGTAATAACCGCGACGTGGTGAGAAAGGGTCATGCGTATTCTCCAGAGGTCTGGTCGGTTAAATCCAGGAATGTCGGGCAGGTAAAGTGCCGTTGAGGTGATAGGCGCCCACCGCGTGATACTTCCAGCGCACCGGGTCGTGCAGGGTGTGCACCCGGGCGTTGCGCCAGTGGCGGTCGAGGTTGAATTCGGCGAGGGTCGCGCGGCTGCCGGCCAGTTCGAACAGCTTTTCGCTGGCAAGCAAGGAAATCTCGGTGGTCAGCACCTTGGCTTCGGCCACGGCAATCGAGGCGCGTGCGGCTGACTGCGCAGTGATCGGCGCGGCACTGACTTGATCCAGTACCTGGCCGGCCTTGCGCAATAGCGCTTCAGCAGCGTGCAGTTCGATTTTCAGCTTGCCGATATCGGCGATCACATACAGGTCATCGCTGGCCCGCTCGACCTTGGCGTCGATCCATGGCCGTGAACGTTCGCGTACAAAACTGATGGTGTCTTCGAGTGCACCACGGGCGATGCCGGCGTCGATGGCCGCCTGGATCAATTGCGAAACGGCGCCCTGGATACCTGGCGTTTCGCCGAGGCGCCAGGTCTCCACCACCAGTTCGGCGTCCACCGCCACCTGATCGAGAAGCACTGTGCCGCTGGCCGTGGTGCGTTGGCCAAAGCCTGACCAGTCATCGACGATACGCAGGCCTTCGGTACCACGGCGCACGAACGCCATGACGACTTTGCCTTCATCGTTCAACGCCTTGACCGCCACCCAGTGGGCGAATAGCGCGCCGGTGGAATAAAACTTCTGGCCACTGATGACGTAGCCGTCACCTTCGGCAGTGATGCGTGCCTTGAGATCCAGGGTGTTTTTGGTGCCGCGTTCCGGGCCGCCGTTGCCGATGCGCCAGCCGTCCAGCACGCTCTGGAAAAGCTGCTTCTTCTGGCGCTCGCTGGCCGCACCTTGCAGCACGTGCAGGATGCCGAAATGGTTCTGCGGGATTTGCCCCAGCGCCGGGTCGGCCGCGCTGATGATCGCGAACACTTCGGCCAGGGTCACAAAGGACACTTGCGGGCCGCCGTACTCACGAGGAATGGAAATACTGCCCAAGCCGCTGCGGGTGAAATGCTCGATTTCAGCCCAGGGCAGTTTGCGTTGCTGATCGCGCCTGGCCGCTTGCAGGCGCGCAGCCTGGGCAAGCTCATGAGCCGCGCTCAGGGCCTCGGCGTCGTTGCGCAGCACCTTGGCGGGCAACAACAGCGGGGCAACGTCCAGATCACTCTGGGGGGGTGTTTGTGCCAAGTTAGACATCAGCGCCGCTCCTTGGCTGCACGTAATGCCCTGGCGTTACGCACCGGGGTAATTTTGACCATACCTACCTCACATCCGTTGAAAAGATAAAAAATCAGGAATGTCCGGTGGTCCGGTGCATATACCCTAAGCGTGTTAAATTTTTAAATAAACTAACTTTTAGGAATATGCATAGAAGGTCTGTCACCCCGGCTCACAGGGCGAACCGGGGCGGCGGGGTTGGTAGACCAGCGCAGGCTTGGCAGGGCTGGTCGGGGCCTTGGGGACGTGCGTGGCGATGCGCAAGGTGCGGGCTGGCGCCCAGCGTGAATTATTGCCGACCCGGTCGCGAATGCAGTAGGTCACTTCGAGGCGATGGTCATCCCCGGCCTCGACGATGATCGTCGACGGCACCCACACGTGCACCGCCTTGCCGACATCGCTGGCCTGGATTTTTGGCAGGTCCAGGCGCACGTCGCCCCAGCGCAGCGTGATCTCGTCGTCGGTCGCCATGTTCAGGTAGGGCTCGATGGTCAGGGGCACGCCGCGACGGATCTGGCTGCTGTTGACGCCGTGGCGGCGAATGGTCTCGGGCAGGCTGACGGCGGCCAGGTTCTGGTTTTCATCGATGCTCAGTGCCAGGGGCATGCCGCCGGGATAATCGGTCTTGATCTGCACTCGGGTGATGGCTGAACGCGCCGGGCCGTGGCCGACTTGCATGACCCGATAATGAATTCGCGCCGGACCATTTTGCACAAAGCTTTCCGGCACTCGAAGGCTGGTGGACATGCCGATTTTGCCGGCGGTCACGCGCCTGGAAGCGGCAAAGCAGTTGTTCCAGAACAGCTCGATCAGATCACCTTCGTCCATGCCGCAGTAAGGCGCGATATCGACCTGCAAGTCTGTCGCGGCGAGGGCATTGATGCCTTTTCGATGCGCTTGGGGCAAGGTCGGGGCACACAGCAACGCCCGAGTGGAAATACGCTTCATAAATAATCTCCTTGATGCAGCCAACAGCAATCGTCCCGGACATTGGGCGCGTGCAGGCGGCGTAGTCCGAAAGGAACGATTTAATGAAAAACCGGAATGGATCCAATTATCTTGGCTCTAGATAAGAGGCTCGGTTAGTTGGCGTCAAGAGGCTGGGCGGGGCAAACAGGGGGTTATGGAATATTCAGAAGGGTCTTACTGGCGGGGCGCTGCAAGTGTGTGTTTCAAGGTGACTTTTACCCAATGAATAAAGGGTTTTTCCCAAAAAACACCTAAGAGGCGAGTTGCCTTACGGCAACTCTATAAAGCGAAGTTTCTTACATCCGATGGGCGCAAGTTAGTTGTTGATGAACTTGCTGAGAAACTGCCGGGTACGTTCTTCTTTCGGGTTGGCAAACAGTGCCTTGGCTTCGCCTTGTTCAACAATTACACCCTTGTCGAAGAAGATCACGCGATTGGCAACATCCCGGGCAAAACTCATCTCATGGGTCACGATGACCATGGTGCGGTTTTCTTCAGCAAGGCTGCGAATGGTCGCCAGCACTTCGCCTACCAGTTCCGGGTCCAGGGCCGAGGTGGGTTCATCGAACAGGATCACCTCCGGTTCCATTGCCAAGGCCCGGGCAATCGCTACCCGTTGCTGCTGCCCGCCGGACAGGCGCCGGGGGTAGGCGTCTTCCTTGCCTGCCAGGCCGACCCTGGCCAACAGCTTGCGACCGAGGGCGTCCGCGGCGGCCCGGGGCATCTTCTTGACCACGATCGGGCCTTCGATGACGTTCTCCAGGGCGGTGCGATGCGGGAACAGGTTGAAGTTCTGGAACACAAAGCCCACGTGCTGGCGCAGGCGCCGCACCAGGCCTTGCTGTTGGTTGAGCGGGCGGCTGCTGTCGATCTCGATGTCACCGACCTTGATCCGGCCACTGGTGGGTTCTTCGAGGAAATTCAGGCAGCGCAGGAAGGTGGTCTTGCCGGAACCGCTGGGGCCGATGATGGCGACGACTTCGCCTTCCTTGACCTCAAGGTCGATCCCGTTAAGCACCACCTGACCCTTGAATTGTTTGGTCAGTTTTTCAACCACGATCATGCTTCAAGACTCCAGGTCATGCCGGTTGACTCGTGCTTCCAGGCGGTTTTGCACGTGCGCCAGAACGCTGGCAAGAATCCAGTAGATCAAGGCGGCGGACAGATACATGGTGAAAATTTCGAAGGTACGGGCCGAGACCAATTGCGCCTGGCGGAACAGTTCCGGCACCTGGATGGTGGCGGCCAGGGCGGTGTCCTTGACCAGGGAAATAAAGCTGTTGCCCAACGGCGGCAAGGCCGTGCGCATGGCCTGCGGCAGGATGGCCCGGCGCAGGGTCTGCGCACGGGTCATGCCGATGCTGGCCGCAGCTTCCCACTGGCCGCGCTCGATGGAACCGATGGCGGCACGCAGGATTTCACAGGCATAAGCGGCCATGTTCAGCGAGAAGCCGATCATGGCTGCCGGGATCGGATCCAGCTCGATGCCCACTTGCGGCAAGCCGTAGTAGATCAGGAACAGCTGTACCAGCAAGGGCGTGCCGCGAAAGAACGACACGTAGACTCGGGCGGTCCAGCTCAACAGCTTGAAGCGCGACAGGCGCATCAAGGCCAGGCCGAAGCCCAGCAGCAAGCCGAAAAACATCCCGCCAAGGCTAAGAATTACCGTGAAATACGCGCCCTTGAGCAGAAAGGGCGCGGAGTCCAGCGCGAGTTGGAAACCTGCTTCCATTATTGAGTAACGTCAGCGTTGAAGTACTTCTCGGACAGTTTCTTCAAGGTACCGTCGGCGCGCAGTTCGTCGAGGGCCTTGTTCACCGCAGCCAGCAGTTCAGGCTCGCCTTTGCGCAGGGCAATACCGGCTTCCTGACGGGAGAAAGCAGCACCTGCAGCGGCAGTGTCCTTGGCTTTCTTGGCGTATTCCAGCGCCGCCAGGCGGTCGATCAGAATCGCGTCGACACGGCCGATGCGCAGGTCCTGGAACTTGGTTGGGTCATCGTTATAGGTTTTGACGATGGCTTTCGGTTGGTTTTCCTTGAGCCATTGTTCGTAGTTGGTGCCCAGGCCCACACCGATCTTCTTGCCAGCCAGGTCGTCGGCGGTCTTGATGGTGTCGACGTTTTTCGCCAGGGTCAGCGCCTGGATACCGGAGACGGTATACGGCTTGGAGAAGTCGTACTTTTCCTTGCGCGCGTCGGAGATAGTCACCTGGTTGACGACTGCGTCCAGGCGTTTGGATTCCAGGGCGGCGAGGATGCCATCCCATGGCGTGGCTTGCAGCTTGACCTTGACGCCGAGCTTCTTGGCCAGGGCTTCAGACAACTCGACCTCGAAACCGCTGAGCTTGCCGCTTTCATCGACGAAGCTGAACGGCGGGTAGGTGCCTTCCAGGCCAATCTTGATTTCGCCGGCTTTCTTGATGTTGTCCAACTGCTCGCCGGCAACTGCCTGACCGAGCCACCCGGCGCCAAGCGCCAGCCCCAACGTACCAACCAGTAACGTGCGACGGAATACGGAAATAGTCATGAAGAGCCCCTGTGTTTTTATGTTGAGCGATGCAGGTGACGCGGTAGTCGTATCCTGCCTTAAAAGCGCGGTGTGTGGGAGCGGGCTTGCTCGCGAATGCATCAACTCGGTGGTGAAGTTTTTACCGAGTTGTGGGCATCGCCAGCAGATTCGCCTACGGCGCGACTATAAAGCCAGGTTTTAAGACTTGAAAATAATATAAAATAAGATTGATATTTCTTTATGGAATATCAAAAGCTCGAATCATACGCGAACAAGGCGGGTGCGCCACCGGTGTGCAGGAAGATGATCGGCCCCTCTTCAAAGCGCTGCCGGCCAATGCCGTCCAGCAACCCGGCCATGGCTTTGCCAGTGTAGACCGGGTCCAGCAGCAAGCCTTCCTGGCTGGCCACCAGCTTGATCGCCGCCAGCGTGCCGGCACTCGGTTCGCCATAACGGGGGGCGAAGTACTCGTCCCACAGGATCACCTTGAACGCATCGGGCACCGGCACGCCGAGCAATTCGGCCGTGCGTTCGGCCAGGCCTTGCACCTTGGGGCGCTGGGCTTCGTCGGTGCGGGACACCGTGACGCCAATCACTTGCAGGTCCGGCAGTACTTCGGCCAGTGCCAGTGCCAGGCCGCTGTGGGTGCCGGCGCTGCCGGAGGCCAGGACCACGGTGGAGAACTGGATGCCACTGTCTTCAATCTGCCCGGCCAGTTCCAGTCCGGCGCGCACGTAACCCAGGGCGCCGAGGGCGTTGGAGCCGCCGATGGGCACCAGGTACGGCTTCTTGCCGTTGCTGCGCAGGCGGTCGGCGACGGCGTTGAGTTGGTCGTCGACGTTGTCCAGGTTTTCTACCAGCTCGACCTTGGCGTCGAACAGTTCCAGCAACAGGCGGTTGCCGTTGGCCAGGTAGTTGGGGTCTTCGGTGCCCGTCGGGTTTTCCAGCAGGGCGACGCAGCCCAGGCCCAGCTTGGCGGCCAGTGCCGCGGTTTGGCGCACATGGTTGGACTGGATCGCACCGGCGGTGACGAGGGTATCGGCGCCTTGGGCGAGGGCGTCGGCGGCGAGGTATTCGAGTTTGCGCAGCTTGTTGCCACCCAGGGCCAGCGGCGTGGTGTCGTCACGTTTGACGTAGACGTCACGCCCCAGCCAGGCCGACAGCCGTTCGAGTTTTTCCAGGGCGGTGGCGCCGCCCAGCAGTTCCAGACGGTTAAAGCGGTCGAGCTGTTGTTTGATCATGGCTACGCACGGGTGGTCAGAGATGCACCGACTATAGGCAGGCACTTTTCAGGGGGCAACCGCCAATCGCTTATGTCTGTGGGTTATTAGCATTGCACTATTGGTTCTTAAGGACGCTCAGGTGCCTTGCCGTAAAGTGGTGGGCATTTCGTCAGGAGTGAAGACCGTGAGTGAGCGTTCCAGTCATTGGCAATTACAGACCATCGTCAGCCAGCTGCGCAGCGCCCGGGACCAGTGGCGCACCCGCAATGGCCGGGTCAGCGGCGAGCAGGGCGGTCGCGAGCTGCCTTCACGGGAAGCCGTGGCGCAGATTCTCGAGGCGTTGTGCGGCGCGCTGTTCCCCATGCGTTTGGGGCCGGTGGACCTGCGTGAAGAAAGTGAAGATTTCTACGTCGGCCATACCCTGGATGTGGCGCTGAATGCGTTGCTCGCCCAGGCGCGGCTGGAACTGCGGTATGCCGCACGGCAAGGCGGCCAGGATGACAGTGAGGTGGACGCCCATGCCATCCACCTGATCCAGGATTTCGCCCTGGCATTGCCAGCCTTGCGCAGCCTGCTGGACACCGACGTACTCGCCGCCTACCACGGCGACCCGGCGGCGCGCAGCGTGGATGAAGTGCTGTTGTGCTACCCGGGGATTCTGGCGGTGATTCACCATCGCCTGGCGCATCACTTGTATCGGGCGGGGTTGCCGTTGCTGGCGCGGATCAGTGCGGAAATCGCGCACTCGGCGACCGGAATTGATATCCACCCGGGCGCGCAGATCGGCCCGAGCTTCTTTATCGACCACGGGACGGGTGTGGTGATTGGTGAGACGGCGATCATTGGCGAGCGGGTGCGGATCTATCAAGCCGTGACTTTGGGCGCCAAGCGTTTCCCGGCGGATGAAGACGGGCAATTGCAGAAGGGCCATCCGCGGCATCCGATTGTCGAGGATGATGTGGTGATCTACGCCGGGGCGACGATTCTGGGGCGGATTACCATTGGCAAGGGTTCGACCATTGGCGGCAACGTGTGGCTGACGCGGAGCGTGCCGGCGGGAGCGAACCTGACCCAGGCGAATTTGCAGCATGACGACGGGACGCAAAAGTAGAACCCCTCTCTCAAGATCACACAGATCAAATGTGGGAGCGGGCTTGCTCGCGAATGCGGAGTGTCAGCCAATACATCAGTTGACTGATCCACCGCATTCGCGAGCAAGCCCGCTCCCACATTTTTGTCTGTATTCCAAATTTGAGCCGCATTAGCCAGATTCGAGCCGTATTTCGCTCAGCAATCGCTGAACGTTTCGTCATCCCCATACGTCATACAATTCCTTGAGCTAGTGTAGGAAACACCTACCACTCGGCCCTGCGATTAGTCCTCAAACCCCTATCCATGTTTAACTTGACTGTTCGTTCAAGTTAAATCGGTGGTTCGCTGCCCGCTCACAACAGGAGGCTTACCTTTGCTGAGTCCGTTTTTTACAGCCACATCCCACACCCTTGAGGTGCACCCTTTATGAGTGCATCGTCCATACCTTCAAGCGGTCAGGTCCGCATGAACCCGCCGGTGTTTTACTTCGCCGCGAGCTTCATCCTGCTGTTCGGCCTGACCGTCATCGCGATTCCCGAACAAGCCGGCGCCTGGCTGCTGGCCGCACAAAACTGGGCGGCCAATACGGTCGGCTGGTACTACATGCTGGCGATGACCCTGTATCTGGTCTTCGTGGTGGTCACCGCGTTATCGGGCTACGGCAAGATCAAACTCGGTGCCGACCACGACGAGCCCGAATTCAGTTACCTGTCCTGGGCGGGCATGCTGTTCGCCGCCGGGATCAGCATCACGCTGTTTTTCTTCTGCGTTTCCGAACCGTTGACTCACCTGGTGCAACCGCCCCAGGGCGAGGCGCTGAACGGTGACGCGGCGCGCCAGGCCATGCAGATCCTGTTTCTGCACTGGGGCCTGCATGGCTGGGGTGTGTTCGCCTTCGTCGGCATGGCCCTGGCGTATTTCGCCTACCGGCATAACCTGCCGCTGGCGTTGCGTTCGGCGCTGTACCCGCTGATCGGCAAGCGCATCAACGGCCCCATCGGTTATGCCGTGGACGGCTTCGGCATCATCGCCACGGTGTTCGGCCTTGGCGCCGACATGGGCTTTGGCGTGTTGCACCTCAACTCCGGGCTTGATTACCTGTTCGGCGTGGCTCACACCCAATGGATCCAGGTCGGCCTCATCACCTTGATGATGGGCGCGGCAATTCTTGTCGCCGTCTCGGGCGTCGACAAGGGCGTGCGAGTGATGTCCGACATCAACATGCTGCTGGCCTGTGCGCTGCTGCTATTCGTGTTGTTCGCGGGTCCCACCCAGCACTTGCTCAACACCCTGATCCAGAACATCGGCGACTACCTCGGCGCCTTGCCGACCAAGAGTTTCGACCTCTACGCCTACGACAAACCCAGCGACTGGCTGGGCGGCTGGACCGTGTTTTATTGGGCCTGGTGGATCGCATGGTCGCCGTTTGTGGGCCTGTTTATCGCGCGTATTTCCCGCGGCCGCACCATCCGTGAATTCGTGTTCGGCGTGCTGTTGATCCCGTTGGGCTTCACCCTGGCGTGGATGTCGATCTTCGGCAACAGCGCCATCGACCAGGTACTCAACCACGGCCTCACGGCGCTCGGTCAGTCGGCCATCGATGATCCGTCGATGAGCCTCTACCTGCTGCTGGAAACCTACCCGTGGAGCAAGACGGTGATCGCCGTCACGGTGTTTATCAGCTTCGTGTTCTTCGTTACCTCGGCCGACTCCGGCACCGTGGTGCTCTCGACCTTGTCGGCCAAAGGCGGCAACGCCGATGAAGACGGTCCGAAGTGGCTGCGAGTGTTCTGGGGCGCGATGACCGCATTGGTGACCAGCGCGCTGTTGTTTGCCGGCAGCATCGACTCGCTCAAATCTGCTGTGGTGCTGACATCGCTGCCGTTCTCGATGATCTTGCTGCTGATGATGTGGGGGCTGCACAAGGCGTTCTACCTCGAATCCCAGAAGCAGATTGCGCAGATGCATTCCCTCGCGCCGGTGTCGGGCTCACGTAAAGGCACGGGCGGTTGGCGCCAGCGCTTGAGCCAGGCGGTGCATTTCCCGTCACGGGATGAGGTGTACCGTTTCCTTGAGACCACGGTGCGTCCGGCGATCGAAGAAGTGACGGCAGTGTTTGTCGAAAAAGGCCTGAACGTGGTCGCCCAGCCGGACCCGGCCAACGACAGTGTCAGCCTGGAAATCGGCCACGGCGAACAGCATCCGTTCGTGTATCAGGTGCAGATGCGTGGCTATTTCACCCCGTCATTTGCACGGGGCGGCATGGGTTCCAAGCAGCTCAACAACCGCCGCTACTACCGCGCGGAAGTGCACTTGAGTGAGGGCAGCCAGGACTACGATCTGGTGGGCTACACCAAGGAGCAGATCATCAACGACATCCTCGACCAGTACGAACGGCATATGCAGTTCCTGCACCTGGTTCGCTAAACGAAAAGGCCCTGTTCAATACCTCGAACAGGGCCTTTTTCGTTCTTTGTTTCTCCTCCAGATCCCACCATCACTGGCGCGCCGAAGCGCTCGCCAGCGCCCGCAAAGCCCCGTGCTTGAAGGGTTCCTTAAATTTAATTTCATCCGGGTAAAGGGTGTTTTGACTCCGAACTGTCACATGGCCATCGCCTAATTGTGTGAAGCGTTTGACGCTTTCATTTCAGAACAGTGACGGAGACCGGTACCAATGAAGACGTTATTGAGCCCCATGGTAGGTGCCGCCATGGCGAGCTTTATGCTGTCCGCCCACGCCGATTTTATCGATGACAGCCACGCCGATGTGACCCTGCTCAACCGCTACCTCAATCAGCAGGGGCGCGATGTGGTGAACAGCAATAACAAGGCCCATAGCATCCGTGATTGGGGCCAGGGTTTTGAGTTCAACTTCAAGTCCGGCTACACCGATGGCCCAGTGGGCTTTGGCTTGGACTTGCAGGCGTTCTACGGCTTGAAACTGGATTCCGGTGGCGACCTCAATGACAAGGATCACCAGGGCCGTTACCCCGGCAGCATGTTCCCGCTGGATGACGGTAAATCCGCCGACCAGTTCGGCGTGCTCAGCCCGACCTTCAAGATGCGCTTCGCCCAGGATGAATTGCGCGTCGGTACGCTCTACGGCAACAACCCGGTACTGGCCAACACCGACGGCCGCTTGTTCCAGCAGACCAACACTGGCGTGCAGTTGGTTTCCAAGGACTTGACCGACTTCACCTTCACCGCCGGTGACATCCTCAAGACCAAGATCCGCAACGAAACCGGCGACCAAGGCATGATCACCGCCGGCGGCACCAAAGAGAGCGATCGTTTCTTGTACGGCGGCGCGGACTACAAGGGTTTGCCGGACACCACCGTCAGCCTGTGGTACTCGAACCTCGAGGATTACTACCAGCAGTTCTTCCTCGGTGCCAAGCGCCATGACGCCTTGCCTGTGGGTGCGATCGACACCGACGTGCGCCTGTATCGCAGCCTGGGTGTGGGTGCAAACGCCGATGGCGACAAGGACTATTCCGCAGCCGGTCTTTATGGCGACGGCACCTCCAAGGGTCGCATCAACCAGTCCACCGTCAGCCTGTTGGAAAGCTACAGCCTGGACGGCCATACCGTCGGCCTGGGCATCCAGAAAAACAGCGGCGACAGCGACTTCCCGTACCTGGATTCCGGCCTGAACAGCGGTGCCAGCAACCAGGGCCCGGGCTCGGGCGCCGACACCCCGGCACTCACCAACATGCAACTGAACAAGTTCCAGCACGCCGGCGAACGCACCTGGCTGGCACAGTACAAATATGACTTCGGCAAGCTCGGCCTCAATGGCCTGACGTTCGCCACTTCCTACGCACACGGTGATGACATCCGCACCACCCAGGGCACCACCAGCGAATGGGAACGTAACGTCACGGTGGCTTACCAAGTGCCCACCGGCACCCTCAAAGGCCTCGGCGTGACGTGGCGAAATGCCCACGCCAGCCCGGATATTACTGGCGCCACCGTGCAAGATGAAAACCGCCTGTATGTGAGCTATGTCGTTCCACTTTGGTAGGACTTTGCTGTAAAAGGGAAAGGCAGACTTAAGCGATTCAGCTGCTTAAAAGGCCCGGGAATATGCTTATTCCCGGGCCTTATTTGCCCCAAGTCCAAGAGAGGATTCGATGACTTACATTGCTGCCGAAAACCGCTATGAATCTATTCCTTATCGCCGCGTAGGTCGCAGCGGACTGGTGCTGCCGGCACTGTCCCTGGGGCTGTGGCACAACTTTGGCGACAGCACCCCGATTGACACCCAGCGCGCGCTCCTGCGTACGGCGTTCGACCTGGGTATCAACCACTTCGACCTGGCCAACAACTACGGCCCTCCGTACGGCAGCGCCGAGATCAACTTCGGCCGTTTGCTGCGGGAAGATTTCAAGCATTACCGCGATGAACTGATCATCTCCAGCAAGGCGGGTTGGGACATGTGGCCAGGCCCTTACGGCCAGGGCGGCGGTTCGCGCAAGTACGTACTGGCGAGCCTCGACCAGAGCCTGCAACGCCTGGGCGTCGACTACGTGGACATCTTCTACTCCCACCGTTTTGATGCCGACACCCCACTGGAAGAAACCGCCAGCGCACTGGCCACCGCCGTACAACAGGGCAAGGCGTTGTACATCGGGATTTCGTCCTATTCCGGCGTGAAAACCCGGGAAATTGCGGCGCTGCTCCAGGAGTGGAAAGTGCCACTGCTGATCCACCAGCCGGCCTACAACCTGCTCAATCGCTGGGTGGAAAAAGACCTGCTGGACGTCACCGAAGAACTCGGTGCCGGGGTGATTGCGTTCACGCCATTGGCCCAGGGACTGTTGACCGACAAATACCTCAACGGCGTACCGGCGGATGCGCGGGTGAATCGCCCGGGTGGTGGTTCGTTGCAGGCCAAGCATTTGTCCGAGGCCAACATCGCCCACGCCCGTGCGCTGAATGAAATTGCCAAGCGTCGTGGCCAGAGCCTGGCGCAGATGGCGTTGGCGTGGACGTTGCGTGATCCGCGGGTCACCAGTGCCCTGATCGGCGCGAGCCGGCCGGAGCAGATCATTGAAAACGTCGGGGCGTTGCAGAATTTGAGCTTCAGCGCGCAAGAGCTGGCGGAGATTGATCGGTTTGCCCAGGAAGGCGGGATTAACTTGTGGGAAAAGCCGTCTACCGCTGAGTAAGCGGTAGTCCCCAACTCCTGAATCATCCCCAACCAAATGTGGGAGCGGGCTTGCTCGCGAAAGCGGAGTGTCAGTCACTGTATATGTCGACTGATCCACCGCCTTCGCGAGCAAGCCCGCTCCCACATTTGATTTGTGGTGTGCCTGCTAGAACGGCACATCCCCCAAAATCGTCGCCCGGTGCATCACCCGCCGTTGCGGCCGGTAATCATCCACCGCGTAATGCTGGGTCACGCGGTTATCCCAGAACGCCACGTCATTTTCCTGCCAACGCCAGCGAATGGTGAATTCCGGCCGTGTCGCGTGCGCAAACAGCAGCTTCAACACCGCCTCGCTTTCCGCCGGCTCCAGTTCGTTGATCTTGCTGGTGAACCCTTCACTGACGAACAGCGATTTACGCCCGCTCACCGGGTGCGTGCGAATCACCGGATGGGACAGTGGCGGATTCTTGCGCCGGGCTTCTTCCCAGCGCGCCAGGTCTTGCGGTGTATTGCCGTAACGCTCCAGCGGGAAAGAACGCGTGAAATCATGGGTCGCGGTCAAACCGTCCAACAACTTTTTGAACGGCTCCGATAACGCCTCATACGCGGCAATCCCGCTGGCCCACAACGTATCGCCACCGAACTCCGGCAACAGCTTGGCGCTGAGTACCGCGCCGAGGGCCGGCGTGGGCAGGAAGGTCACGTCGGTGTGCCAGATGGCGTTATCGCGTACATCGGTCACGGCGGTATCGAGGATCAGCACTTCAGGCTGTTCCGGCACGTTGGGGTAGATCGGGTGAATGTGCAGGTCGCCGAAATGCGCCGCGAACCGCGCCTGTTGCTGCGGGTTGATCGGCTGGTTGCGGAAGAACAGCACCGAATGCTTGAGCAGCGCCTGTTCGATGGCGTCGCGGTGTTCGATGTTCAGCGGTTGGGTAATGTCGACGCCACTGATCTGGGCGCCAAGGGCGGTGCTGAGAGGCGTTACGGTCAGGCTGCTCATGGGATTCTCGTCGAAAATTGCTTAGTGTGCCTGGCCATGCCACGGCACCAGTTTGCGCTGCAGGGCACGCAAGCCCATTTCCATCGCAAAGGCGATCAGCGCGATTACCAGAATCCCCAGCACCACTACGTCGGTGACCAGAAACTGCGCCGCAGACTGCACCATGAAACCCAGGCCGCTGGTGGCGGCGATCAATTCTGCGGCCACCAACGTCGACCAACCCACACCGAGGCCAATCCGCACGCCGGTGAGGATGTCGGGCAGGGCGCTCGGCAGGATTACGTGGCGAATCAGCTGTGCCCGTGTGGCGCCCAATGACTGCGCGGCGCGCAATTTGGCCGGGTCGACGGTGCGCACGCCGGTGGCGGTAGCAATGGCGATCGGCGCAAAAATCGCCAGGTAGATCAGCAGCACCTTGGACAGCTCGCCGATGCCGCACCAGATCACGATCAGCGGCAGGTAAGCCAGCGGCGGAATCGGGCGGTAAAACTCGATCAGCGGATCCAGAATGCCCCGGGCGATGCGATTGGAGCCGATGGCAATGCCCACCGGCACGGCGGTCAGCACGGCAAAGCCGAGGCCCAGGCCGATACGCTTGAGGCTCGCGCCCAAGTGCTGCCACAGGGTGGAGTCCATGTAGCCAGTGGTCGCCAGCAGCCAGCCTTTTTGCAGCACGGCGGAAGGCGGTGGCAGGAACAGCGGTTCGATCAGCCCGCTGGCGGTCACGGCCCACCAGATAGCGACCAGAGTCACCAGGGTCAGCACGCTGATCCAGCGGGTGCTCAGACTGCGGCGTACCGGCACCACCGGAGTTTGCGCGGTGCGGGTTGCCGGTAATTCATAACTGCTCATGCGGACACCTGCCGTTGGGAGAACACCTTGCCCAGCACGTGTTCGCGGGTTTCGATAAAACGTGGGTCGGACTTGATCGCCCGTGCCGACTCACCGGCGGCGTAGCGCTGGCCGAAGTCCAGGCACAGGCGCTCGACGATCTGGCCTGGGTTGGGCGCCAGCAGAATCAGATCCGTGGCGAGGAATACGGCTTCTTCGATGTCGTGGGTAATCAGGAACACCGGCTTGGCTGTGCGCCGCCAGACTTGCAGCAACAGCTCCTGCATCTGTTCGCGGGTGAAGGCATCGAGGGCGCCGAAGGGTTCGTCCATCAGCAGTACGCGCGGGTCAGCAGCCAACGCGCGGGCCAGGCCCACACGTTGCTTCTGGCCACCGGAGAGTTGCCAGATGCGGCGGCTGTCGAAGCCGGCGAGGTCCACCAGGGCGAGCATTTCCCGGGCGCGGATTTCGCGCTTGGCCTTGGACACGCCCGCCAACTCCAGGCCGAAGCCGACGTTGGCCAGCACGTCCTGCCAGGGCAGCAGGGCGTCGTCCTGGAACACCACGCCGCGTTCGGCGCTCGGTCCTTTTACGGGCACACCGTCAAGGGTGATGCGCCCGGCGCTGGGTTCGACAAAACCGGCAATCAGGTTCAACAGCGAAGTCTTGCCACTGCCGGAAGGGCCGAGGGCTACCAGCAATTGCTGGGGCCCAAGGCTCAGGGAAATATCGGCCAGTACGGGCTCCGGGCTGCCTGGGTACTGTGCGCTGATGCGCTCCAGTTGTAGCAAGGCCATCGCGGTGAACTCCTGGTATCAGTTAGTGATGAACTTCGGGCTGACGTACGGGGCGTAGTCCGGCAGAACGGCGTCGACCTTGCCCTGTTCCTTGAGGAACGAGGCGGTGTCGGTGACAGCCTTGGTGGTGGGTGCGCCGAGCAGGGTGACCTGGTCAGCCGCCAGCGGGTAGACGTTGCCCTGCAGCAGCAATGGAATGTCGCTGGCCTTGGCTCCGGAGAGTTTCACCAGTTTGTCGACGTTGCTTTGGTTAGCCAGCCAGGCTTGTGGGTCTTTGCGGTAAGCGGCGTAGGCATCCAGGGTGACTTTGGCAAAGGCCGTGACGATTTCCGGGTGCTTCTCGGCGAAATCCTTACGCACGATCCAGGCATCGAAAGTCGGTGCGCCAAATTTGGCCAGTTCGCCGGAAGTAATCAGCACTTTGCCGTTTTCCTTGGCTACGCCCAGAGCCGGATCCCATACGTAGGTGGCGTCGATATCACCGCGCTTCCAGGCAGCGATGATGGCTGGCGGGGCGAGGTTGAGGATGGTCACTTTCGAAGGGTCGATGTTCCAGTGCTTCAGTGCGGCCAGCAGGCTGTAGTGGCCAGTGGAAACGAACGGCACGGCGACTTTCTTGCCGATCAGGTCCTGCGGGCTGTTGATCCCGGAACCGTTGCGCGCCACCAAGGCTTCGGCACCGCCGATCTGGGTGGCGATCAGGAAGGTTTCCACCGGGACCTTGCGGGTCACGGCAGCGGTCAGGGGGCTGGAACCTAGGTAGCCGATCTGCACGTCACCGGAAGCGATGGCGGCGATGATGTCGGCACCATTGTCGAATTTGCGCCAGTCGATCTTGGCGTTGGTGGCTTTTTCGTAGGCGCCGTCGGCCTGGGCGACTTTCGCCGGGTCAACGGTGGTCTGGTAAGCGATGGTCACATCGGCGGCCTGGGCAAACAGGCTGGCGCCGGCCAGGGACAACGCCGCCAAGAGGCGAAGGGGGAAGTGCAGTTTCAAGGGGGAAGTCCTCATCAGGCGGCCGGAGGTCGGCGTGTGAGAAGACTAAATGATCTAAGAATCCGAAAATAAATAACATTTTCGAATTAGCTTATTATGTAGGAGCGAGCTTGCTCGCGAAAAACGTCAACGATAACGCGTGCTGTCTGGGTGAACGCGTTGTTCTCAGGTTTTTCGCGAGCAAGCTCGCTCCTACAGTAGGTTGCGACTGGCTAGTTGCTGATGGCGAGGATACTCGCCTGGTACGACCCGACAAACACGTCAAAATCGCCCACTTCGTTCTGCTCCAGCTCCGACTGCTGCGCCAGCGAATTACGCGCCAGCTCTTCAAAACGCGCCTGTTCCTCAGCCTTCAACGGCTCGCTGCGGAAGTGTTCGGCGTGCACCTGGCTCTGATGCAGCGAGAACTGCGCAAAGCTCTCTTTACGCTCGCTCATCGCCGCCAGCACCTGGGCCGACGGGGTCAGGGACGAATCCTTGACCTTCGCCAACTGGGCGTCCAGTGCCTGGCTGTGTTCATTGATGCCCTGGCTCTGATCCAGCAAGGCTGCCAGCGGAGCAATCTGCTCCAGCAACTCGGCGGCCCATTCCTTCATGTCCACCGATTCGCCACGGCGCTGCAATTGCAGGCCCGGACGGCGACCTTCCTTGACCACGCTGAGGAAGTTTGAGCTGGCGTTGCCGCACTCGTTATCAGCGAACAGCGGGCTGTCATTCAAGGCGCAATACAGCAGGAACGCGTCGAGGAAGCGCGACTCTTGCAAGTCGATGCCCATCGGCAGGAACGGGTTGATGTCCAGGCAGCGCACTTCGATGTACTGAATGCCACGAGCCATCAACGCCTGGATCGGCCGTTCGCCGGTGTAGGTCACGCGCTTGGGCCGGATGTTGGAGTAGTACTCGTTTTCGATCTGCAGGATGTTGGTGTTGAGCTGCACCCACTCACCGTCCTTATGGGTGCCGACTTCGACGTACGGCGCGTAGGGCGTTGCCACCGCTTCGCGCAGGCTGTCGGTGTAGCTCGCCAGGTCGTTGTAGCACGGCGTCAGGCCGGCCTGGGCGTTGCTCTGGTAACCCAGGTCGCTCATGCGCAGGCTGGTGGCGTACGGCAGGTACAGAGTGTCGGCGTCCAGCACTTCCAGCTGGTGCGAGCGACCGCGCAGGAAACCCGCGTCCAGGGCCGGCGACGCGCCGAACAGGTACATCAGCAGCCAGCTGTAGCGGCGGAAGTTACGGATCAGCGCGATATAAGCCGTGGACTGGTAGTCGCGGTCGGTACCTACAAAGCCTTCGGCTTGCTTGAGCAGCGGCCACAACGCTTCCGGCAGGGAGAAGTTGTAGTGGATCCCGGCGATGCACTGCATGGTCTTGCCGTACCGCAGGGCCAGGCCCTTGCGATATACGTACTTGAGCTGTCCGATGTTGGAGGTGCCGTAGTAGGCAATCGGAATATCTTCCTCGGCCGGCAACGGGCACGGCATCGATGGACTCCACAGGTACTCGTTGCCGAGCTTGCTGTAGGCAAAACGGTGGATCTTGTCGAGGCTGCTCAGGGTATCGGCCGGGTTGGGCAACGCCGGGGTGATGAACTCAAGCAGCGACTCGGAATAGTCGGTGGTGATTTGTTCGTGGGTCAGTGCAGCGCCCAAGGCCTCGGGATGCGGCGTTTGTGCCAGTCGGCCTTCACCGGTGACGCGCAGGCATTCACGCTCGATGCCGTGCAGGCATTGCTCGAGCAAAGAGAGGTGTTCGTGCTTGCCGAGCAGGGCCAGGCGGCGGTTGAGAAGTTCGCTCAAGTTGGATTCCTTCACGCGTCAGTCGCCCCAATATGGGGGTGGGCAGGACGGTCTACAAGGGTGAAGTGGAAACTGGCGTTATCGCCTGGTTTTTGAGCCGGATTGACCCACTCTGAAAGAGCCGCCTTCGTCCCTGAATCTGGCTATCGCGCACGAGGAAAAGTTCGGCGCAACTTTCGCAGCGCCGAAATTAACTCAAATCGATGACAGGGAGCTATAGGACAGCGAAGGTGCCTTGTGCTTTTGCGACCAGTTTTTCGTCCTGGTACACGTCCGCCTCGACCACCAGCGTGCGCCGACCGGGGTGAATCACCCGGGCAGTGCATAGCACGTCGCCGTCGGAAACGGCGCGGATGTAGTTGATCTTGCATTCGATGGTCGCGCTTTGCTGGTCGAAACCATGGGAGCTGGAACAGGCCAGCCCCATGGCAATGTCCACCAGGCTGAAGATCGCCCCGCCATGGAGCTTGCCAGCGCGGTTGCGCAGTTGCGGTTCCAGGGTCATGGCCACCTCGGCAACACCGGTTTCCAGGCGTTGCAGGCGGCAGCCAATGAGTTCGCTGAAAGCGCTGTGGGTCAAACCGGCTGGCAGTTCCATTAACGTTTCTTCAGTTGTTTGGCATTGGCGAACAGCGAAGCCATGGCGTTATTGGCCGGGGCTGGCGCAGCGGTTTCCTTGCGGGGTGCGCTGCCTTGGGACTGGCGTGGCGCCGAGCCAAGGCGTGCGCCACGGGCACCGTCGATTTTTTCGCCCGGGGTGTCGCTCATGCGCATCGACAGGCCGACGCGTTTGCGCGGGATGTCGACTTCCATGACCTTGACCTTGACCACGTCACCGGCTTTCACCGCTTCGCGCGGGTCCTTGATGAACTTCTCCGAAAGTGCAGAGATGTGCACCAAACCGTCCTGATGCACGCCGATATCCACAAACGCGCCGAAGTTGGTCACGTTGGTGACTACGCCCTCGAGGATCATCCCCAGTTGCAGGTCCTTGAGGTCTTCGACGCCTTCCTGGAACTCGGCGGTCTTGAACTCGGGACGCGGGTCTCGGCCAGGTTTTTCCAGCTCTTGCAGGATGTCGGTGATGGTCGGTACGCCGAAGGTTTCGTCGGTGTACTTTTTCGGGTCCAGGCGCTTGAGGAACGCGGCGTCGCCGATCAGCGAGCGGATGTCACGGTCGGTTTCAGCGGCAATGCGTTGCACCAGCGGGTAGGCTTCCGGGTGGACGGCCGAGGAATCCAGCGGGTTGTCACCGTTCATGACGCGCAGGAAGCCGGCGGCTTGTTCGAAGGTTTTTTCGCCAAGGCGTGCGACCTTTTTCAGCGCTGCACGGGTCTTGAACGCACCGTTTTCATCGCGGTGGGTCACGATGTTTTGTGCCAGGGTAGCGTTGAGGCCGGAGATCCGGGCCAACAGCGCAACGGAGGCGGTATTCACATCCACGCCGACCTTGTTCACGCAGTCTTCCACTACTGCATCCAGGCCGCGTGCCAGTTTCAGCTGCGACACGTCGTGCTGGTACTGGCCGACGCCGATGGATTTCGGATCGATCTTCACCAGTTCGGCCAGTGGATCTTGCAGGCGGCGAGCGATGGATACTGCGCCACGGATCGACACGTCGAGGTCCGGGAATTCCTTGGAAGCCAGCTCAGACGCGGAATACACCGAGGCGCCGGCCTCGGAGACCATTACCTTGGTCATCTGCATGCCTGGGTATTTTTTGATCAGCTCGGCAGCCAGCTTGTCGGTTTCGCGGCTGGCGGTGCCGTTGCCGATGGCGATCAGGTCCACCGAGTGCTTGGCGCACAGGGCCGCGAGGATGGCGATGGTCTGGTCCCACTTGTTGTGCGGCACATGCGGGTAAACCGTGGCGTGGTCGAGCATCTTGCCGGTGGCGTCGACCACGGCAACCTTGCAGCCGGTACGCAGGCCCGGGTCGAGGCCCAGGGTGGCACGCGGGCCGGCTGGCGCGGCCAGCAGCAGGTCGTGCAGGTTGTGGGCGAAAACGCTGATGGCTTCAGTCTCGGCGCCGTCGCGCAGCTCGCCCAGCAGGTCGGTTTCCAGGTGGGTGTAGAGCTTGACCTTCCAGGTCCAGCGCACGACTTCACTGAGCCACTTGTCCGCAGGACGATTCTGATTCTGGATGCCGAATTGTTGACCGATCATGCCTTCGCACGGGTGCATGGTGCCTGGCAGCTCGTCGCCGACTTTCAGCGCGGAGCTCAGGATGCCTTCGTTGCGACCGCGGAAAATCGCGAGGGCGCGGTGGGACGGCATGCTTTTCAGCGGCTCGTCGTGTTCGAAGTAATCGCGGAACTTGGCGCCTTCCTCTTCCTTGCCGGCGATCACGCGGGCACTGAGGGTGGCTTCCTGCTTCAGGTAATTGCGCAGTTTTTCCAGCAGGTTGGCGTCTTCGGCGAAGCGCTCCATGAGGATGTACTTGGCGCCTTCGAGGGCAGCCTTGACGTCGGCGACGCCTTTTTCGGCATCGATAAAACGTGCAGCTTCGCTTTCCGGAGCCAGGGACGGATCGTTGAACAGACCGTCGGCCAACTCGCCGAGGCCGGCTTCCAGGGCGATCTGGCCCTTGGTGCGGCGCTTCTGTTTGTACGGCAGGTACAAGTCTTCGAGGCGGGTCTTGGTGTCGGCGAGCTTGATGTCGCGTTCCAGTTGCGGGGTCAGCTTGCCTTGCTCTTCGATGCTGGCGAGGATGCTGATACGCCGTTCGTCGAGTTCTCGCAGGTAGCGCAGGCGCTCTTCCAGATGCCGCAACTGGATATCATCGAGGCTGCCGGTGACTTCTTTACGGTAACGGGCGATGAAGGGCACTGTGGAGCCTTCATCCAGTAGAGCGACGGCCGCTTCGACCTGTTGTGGGCGTACACCGAGTTCCTCGGCGATGCGGCTGTTGATGCTGTCCATAAAACCACCTGAAATTCTGAAAGCAGGCTCGCAGGCCCGGAAAACAAGGCTTGCGAGGCTGGTTGAGCGGCCCGACTGGCGCCGCTGCCTGGGTCAAGAGGCAGCCTATTGACCCTCGAAATCGAAAAAATCACTACAAGCGGGTGAAAAAAATCCCCTGGCAGTAAACGGTAACGAACTGACGTTGCCCTGCACAAAGGCGCCGCATTATAACCAGCGTTCCGCCCTTGGGGGGATTGCGGCCAAGGTTGTAGGGCGCGGGTTAGCTGGCGGTAGAGGAAAAATCTGCTAACAATGCACACGGTGCGTATAACGGCAGCTACGCCATAATGCGCGCCGAGATAAGAGGAGCATCTAATGAGCAGCACTGCACAAACTGCTGAAGGCGAAAAAATTCTCATCGTTGATGACGATCCGGGGCTAAGCAGCCTGCTGGAGCGTTTCTTCAACTCCAAGGGCTATCGCGCACGCGCGGTGCCAAACACCGAACAGATGGACCGCCTGTTGGGACGTGAAGTCTTCAACCTGGTGGTTCTGGACCTGATGCTGCCCGGCGAAGACGGCCTGACCGCCTGCAAACGCCTGCGCGGCGCCAACAATCAGATCCCGATCATCATGCTGACCGCCAAGGGCGATGAGCTGAGCCGTATCAAGGGCCTGGAACTGGGCGCTGACGATTACCTGGCCAAGCCGTTCAACCCGGATGAGCTGATGGCGCGGGTCAAGGCCGTACTGCGTCGCCAGGCCGCCCCGGTACCGGGTGCCCCAGGCAGCGAAGACGAAAGCGTGACCTTCGGTGACTACGAGCTGTCGCTGGCCACCCGTGAGCTCAAGCGTGGCGATGAAGTGCACATGCTGACCACCGGCGAATTCGCCGTGCTCAAGGCACTGGTGATGAACGCTCGCCAGCCGCTGACCCGTGACAAGCTGATGAACCTGGCCCGTGGCCGCGAGTGGGACGCCCTGGAGCGCTCCATCGACGTACAGATATCCCGTCTGCGCCGGATGATCGAACCCGATCCATCCAAGCCGCGTTATATCCAGACGGTGTGGGGCGTGGGTTACGTGTTTGTGCCGGATGGCACTGCAACCAAGTGACCGATGATTTGCAGAAGCGGGCTTGCCGGTGTTGACTCGATAAGAGTCAGCCGGTTGCCCGGCGTTTGCAATTCTGCGAGCCTCGCTCGCTCCTGCAAGGTGTCTAGCTGTCTTTTATGAAAACCCCGTTGTGGTTCCCCCAAAGTTTTTTCTCACGCACCCTTTGGCTGGTGCTCATCGTCGTACTCTTTTCCAAGGCCCTGACACTGGTTTATCTGTTGATGAACGAAGACGTGCTGGTGGACCGGCAGTACAGCCACGGTGTCGCCCTGACCTTGCGCGCCTATTGGGCCGCAGACCCCGAGAACCGCGAGAAGATCGCCAAGGCTGCCACCCTGGTCCGGGTCGCAGGCGCGGGCGTGCCCGAGGGCGAGCAACATTGGCCCTACAGTGAAATCTACCAAAGACAGATGCAGGCCGAACTGGGTGAAGACACCGAGGTACGGCTGCGCATGCATGTGTCGCCGGCGCTGTGGGTGCGGGCCCCCAGCCTGGGCGAGGACTGGCTGAAAGTACCGCTGTACCCGCATCCACTGCGTGGGCAGAAGATCTGGAACGTGCTGGGCTGGTTCCTGGCAATTGGTTTGCTTTCCACCGCGTCTGCCTGGATTTTCGTGCGCCAGCTCAACCAGCCGCTCAAACGCCTGGTGTTTGCTGCACGCCAGCTCGGTCAGGGCCGTAGCGTGCGGCTGCCCATCAGCGACACGCCGAGTGAAATGACCGAGGTGTACAGCGCGTTCAACCAGATGGCCGAGGATGTCGAACAGGCGGGGCGCGAGCGCGAGCTGATGTTGGCGGGGGTGTCCCATGACCTGCGCACGCCATTGACGCGTTTGCGGCTTTCCCTGGAACTGATGGGCAACCACACCGACCTTACCGACGATATGGTCCGCGATATCGAGGACATGGACGCGATTCTCGACCAGTTCCTCGCGTTTATCCGCGACGGTCGCGACGAGGTAGTGGAAGAAGTCGACCTGACGGACCTGGTACGTGAGGTGGTGGCGCCCTACAACCAGAACGGCGAGCAGGTGCGCATGCGCCTGGAGCCGATCCAGCCGTTTGCGTTGCGTCGGGTATCGATGAAGCGCTTGCTGAACAACCTGATTGGCAACGCCCTGCATCACGCCGGTTCCGATGTGGAAGTGGCGGCGTATGTCTCCGGGGATACCAGTGCGCCTTACGTGGTGCTGAGTGTCATGGACCGTGGCGCCGGGATCGATCCGGCAGAGCTGGAAGGCATCTTCAACCCGTTCACCCGTGGCGATCGTGCCCGAGGTGGCAAAGGTACGGGCCTGGGGCTGGCGATTGTGCGACGGATTGCTTCGATGCATGGCGGCAATGTCGAATTGCGTAACCGGCCGGACGGCGGCCTGGAAGCGCGAGTGCGTTTGCCGTTGGGGCTTATGTTGCCTAGAGACGCGGTCTAACCAGCAACGAATAGCAAATGTGGGAGCGGGCTTGCTCGCGAAGGCGGTGGATCAGTCAATATACCCGTGACTGAAACACCGCTTTCGCGAGCAAGCCCGCTCCCACATTCGTTCTGCGTTGCCTTGATGCTTGTTGTTAACCCTTGCCCTTGGTGCGCGTCATATTCGGCCCACCATTCTTCTCCAGATGCTGAATGATGATCCCCGCCACGTCCTTGCCGGTGGTGGTTTCAATTCCTTCCAGACCTGGTGAGGAGTTCACCTCCATCACCAGCGGCCCGTGGTTGGAACGCAAGATATCCACGCCCGCCACACTCAACCCCATGACCTTGGCCGCCCGCAGGGCCGTCATGCGTTCTTCCGGGGTGATCTTGATCAGGCTGGCGCTGCCGCCACGGTGCAGGTTGGAGCGAAACTCACCCGGCTTGGCCTGGCGCTTCATCGCGGCAATCACCTTGTCGCCCACCACGAAGCAGCGGATATCTGCACCGCCGGCTTCCTTGATGTACTCCTGCACCATGATGTTCTGCTTGAGGCCCATGAACGCCTCGATCACTGACTCGGCCGCTGTCGCGGTTTCACACAGCACCACGCCGATGCCCTGGGTGCCTTCCAGCACCTTGATCACCAGCGGCGCGCCATTGACCATGTCGATCAGGTCGGGAATGTCATCCGGGGAGTGCGCAAACCCGGTCACCGGCAAACCAATGCCACGACGCGACAGCAGCTGCAGCGAGCGCAGCTTGTCCCGCGAACGGGCGATGGCCACGGATTCATTCAGGGGGAACACCCCCATCATTTCAAACTGGCGCAGTACTGCGCAGCCATAGAACGTCACCGAAGCACCGATACGCGGGATCACCGCATCGAAGCCTTCCAGCGGTTTGCCCCGGTAGTGGATCTGCGGCTTATGACTGGCAATGTTCATATAGGCGCGCAACGTATCGATCACAACCATCTCATGGCCACGTTCGGTGCCGGCCTCGACCAGACGACGGGTGGAATACAGACGCGGGTTACGCGACAGCACAGCGATCTTCATGCAACACCTGTGGCAGAGGTAGTAGAGACCGGGAACACCGGCTTGTCTTGAACGTATTTGAGGCCGGGGTTGACCACCAGTTGGCCGTCAATCAGCGCCTTGGAACCCAGCAACAGGCGATACCGCATCGCTTTGCGGCAGGCGAGGGTGAATTCTACCCGCCATACCCGATCGCCCAGGGCCAGGGTGGTGCTGATCACGTATCGCACCTGGGCTTGGCCGTTGGAGCTTTTAATGGTTTTCATCGCCACCAGCGGCGCTTCACAGCGCCGGTGACGCAACTGCACCACGCTGCCCAAGTGCGCGGTAAAGCGTACCCACTTTGCACCGTCGCGCTCAAACGGCTCGATTTCGGTGGCATGCAGGCTTGAGGTACTGGCGCCGGTGTCGATCTTGGCGCGCAGGCCAGCCACTCCCAGGTCGGGAAGTGCCACCCACTCACGCAGACCCACAACGGTCAAATGGTCAAATGTCTTCAATATGAATAACCAGCAATTAATTCGCCCAGGCGTCGGGTGATACCTCGGCCAGGGCTTTGAATGCAGGCTTGGCGAACCAGTAGCCTTGCATCAGGAATATTCCGCAGTCGGCGAGAAAGTCCCGCTCACCGGCACTTTCGATGCCCTCGGCGATGACAGTAACGCCCAACTGCTCACAGATTGTGACAATCCCCCGGACGATCACCTGACGGACACGATCACTGTCGACATCGCGGATCAATGCCATGTCGAGTTTGATCAAGTCGGGTTGGAAATCAGCCAGCAGATTCAGCCCCGAATACCCCGCACCGAAATC
This sequence comes from Pseudomonas sp. AN3A02, assembly GCF_011765255.1. NCBI lineage: Bacteria > Pseudomonadati > Pseudomonadota > Gammaproteobacteria > Pseudomonadales > Pseudomonadaceae > Pseudomonas > Pseudomonas sp. AN3A02. Next base: position 1,375,941 of record NZ_JAARNI010000001.1, on the reverse strand, counting down.
GTCGATGGCGGTCTTGAAGCCGAATTCGCGGTATTCACGCAGAATATTCGTCAAATGGCGATAGTTATCTACGTGCTCGCTTTCCAGTGTTTCGAAAATCAGCCGATCCAGCGGAAAATTATGCTCACGGGCCGCTTCCAGCGTGCTGCGAATGCACAGTTCTGGCCGGTAGACCGCGTTGGGCATGAAGTTGATTGAAAGGTAGGTCTGCATGCCCAGTGTCGAGGCAGTGGCGATCGCCTTGGTGCGGCATTGCTGGTCGAAACGGTAGCGATTGCTGTCGCTGACCTGATCCAGCACCGACAGCGCCCCCTCGCCATTGACGCCCCGCACCAAGGCTTCATGGGCAAAGATCGACTGGTCCCGCAGGTCCACGATAGGCTGATACGCAAAGGCAAACTCAAAGCCCAGCGGTTCACTTTGCTGGCAACCCGCACAGCCCTGTTTGGGTGAGGTGAGTGAAACAGGAAAGTCGGTCACACGTTAACCTCGCGAAAACAGGATGCTACCTGGCGTATCTTAGGTGAGCTCAAGGGTTTATGCGTTGAAGGGCTTCAACGGTAAAGTTGCGACATTTTTCAGAGCGAGGAATTCAAGTGGCTCAGAAGCAGGAAGAGGAAGAAAAAGTTCGTTTGGACAAGTGGTTGTGGGCGGCACGGTTCTTCAAGACCCGCGCCTTGGCCAAGGCGGCGATCGAGAGTGGCAAGGTGCATTGGCGCGGTGAGCGTTGCAAGCCCGGCAAGGAGCCGCGCATTGGCGATGAGTTCCAGATTCGTGCCGGTTTTGATGAGCGAACCGTCGTGGTCCAGGCGCTTTCAATTGTGCGAAAGGGCGCTCCCGAGGCGCAGGCGTTGTATACCGAAACCGAAGCCAGCATCGCCAAGCGCGAAAACGCGGCGGCCATGCGCAAGGCTGGCTCCTTGGGCATGACCACCGACGGCAAGCCGAGCAAGAAACAGCGGCGCGACCTGTTCAAGTTTCGCGGCAGTGGCAATGATGATTAACCGGAAAACCGCAGGAGCCAGGCGGCTCCTGCAACTTCAACTCAAACGCTGCGGATAACGCTCAAGCGATTGACCAACGGTACCCGCTGAAACCAATCCAGCAGCGGCGTCGTCACCCGCACCAATCCACCGGAAAACCTCGCCGCAAACGGCGTGTAGTAACCCCAACCCAACGCCAACAGCGCCAGCAACACCCCGCCGATGTAATCGTCCTGCCCCCAATGCGCGCCGGCCACCAGCCGAGGCATCATGAACAGCAGCGCCAGCCCCCAAATCACCACAATCTGGCTGATACGTTTGGCAAACACCGTCATAAACATCCCCCAGATCAACAACACCGACGCGTGATCCCCCGGGAAACTCTGGCTGGAGCGGTCCTTCAATTCCCACGTCTTCTCAAGGCCCGGGAAATAGTCGCTCATCTGAATCGCCCCGCTGATCACCATCGACGGGCTATGGTGTTGCCAGCCCATCTGGGCCGCGAGCTTGGAAAACAGCATGCGGATAAACAGCAACAGCAGCAGAATGCCCAGGAATCCGAAAAACGCCTGGCGCACCTGCATCGCCTTGAACACCCAGTCGCCGCGGATCAACAGTGCGAGCAGAATCACCCCGACCACCGCGTCAAACGGTCGCAAACTGGCTACCGCCCACACATGCAGCCACGCCGAGCTGCTTGCCAAGGGGTCGTTAAGCAGATGAAACAGCCACTCGTCGAAAACCACACAGAGCGCCTGGCCCGCTGGCCAGAGCCAAAAACACAGCAGCCCCACAGCGAATAAATTGCACAGGGCCAATCGCCCGAGGTTCCACTTGGCTTGGAACAAACCCGGATTGTTCATAAACTGTTTCCTCTTTGCTTTAAAGCGCTTCGTTTTTCCGTAGAAGGCCGCACCAAAACGGTGCTAAAGCGTGTAATTCTATAAACGTTGTCATCTTTTTGTCATCAATTCAGATACCCAGACCTATGACTGATCTACCGGATACCGACTTCACCCAACGCTTCATCTTCGACGACAGCGACGCCCGCGGCGAACTGGTCGCCCTGGAGCGCAGCTACGCCGAAGTCCTTGCCAAGCACCCCTATCCGGAGCCGGTTGCGCAATTGCTCGGCGAATTGATGGCGGCTGCCTCGCTGCTGGTAGGCACCCTTAAATTCGATGGTTTGCTGATCCTGCAGGCCCGTTCCGAAGGCCCGATCCCGCTGTTGATGATCGAATGCTCCAGCGCCCGCGAAATCCGTGGCCTGGCCCGCTACGACGCCGATCGGATCGCCGCCGATGCAACACTGGCCGACCTGATGCCTGACGGCGTACTGGCGCTGACCGTCGACCCGACTGTCGGCCAGCGTTATCAGGGCATTGTCGACCTCGACGGCGAAACCCTGTCTGACTGCTTCACCAACTATTTCGTGATGTCCCAGCAAGTGGGCACCCGCTTCTGGCTCAACGCCGACGGTAAGCGCGCCCGTGGCCTGCTGCTGCAACAACTGCCGGCCGACCGCATCAAGGATGAAGAAGACCGCGCCGAAAGCTGGGCACACATCACCGCCCTGGCCGGCACGTTGAAAACCGAAGAACTGCTGGGCCTGGACAACGAAACCATCCTGCACCGCCTCTACCACGAAGAAGCCGTACGCCTGTTCGACGTGCAATCGTTGCGTTTCCACTGCAGCTGCTCCCGCGAGCGCTCGGCCACTGCCCTGGTCAGCCTGGGCCTGGAAGATGCGCAGGATCTGGTGGTGGAACACGGTGGCAACATCGAGATCGACTGCCAGTTCTGCAACCAGCGCTACCTGTTCGACGCCGCCGATATCGCTCAATTATTCGCCGGCGCCGGCGTAGACACCCCTTCAGGCACCCGCCACTAAAACGTTTAAGCACAGGTAAATCACCTGACAAACGCCGGATTTCCGCCGTTCTGACCGGAGGGCCCTACTCTTTTTGGGCTTTTCTGGCATAATCCGGCCCACTTTTTTCGCGGTAGTAGTGCGCAACTTTCTACTACAAAACGTTTGGAGCACTCGGCCATAGGCCGACGGGGAACCTCATGACGCAAGCCAATAACGCCGTATACACTGACCTGAGTGTTGACGATCTGGTCAAAGAAGCCCTGCAGCGCGGTGAAGGCGTGCTTGCCGATACTGGCGCGCTGGTCGTAGAAACCGGTCATCGTACCGGCCGTTCTCCGGTCGACCGCTTCATCGTTGAAGAGCCTTCCACCCAGGCTGCCATTGCCTGGGGCCCGATCAACCGCAAGTTCCCGGCCGACAAGTTCGATGCCCTGTGGGCTCGCGTCGAGGCATTCAACAACGCGCAAGAGCATTTCGTTTCCCACGTTCACGTAGGGGCTGCAGAAGACCACTACCTGGCCGTGAAAATGACCACCCAGACTGCCTGGCAGAACCTGTTCGGTCGTTGCCTGTTCATCAACCCGGCCCAGTACAACCCGGCCGGTCGTGAAGAGTGGCAAGTGCTCAACGTGGCCAACTTCGAATGCGTGCCAGAGCGTGACGGCACCAACTCCGACGGTTGCGTGATCCTCAACTTCGCCCAGAAAAAAGTGTTGATCGCTGGCATGCGTTACGCCGGTGAGATGAAAAAAGCCATGTTCTCGGTGCAGAACTTCCTGCTGCCAGCCTCCGATGTACTGCCGATGCACTGCGCAGCCAACATCGGCGAAGCAGGCGACGTGACCTTGTTCTTCGGCCTGTCCGGCACGGGTAAAACCACCCTGTCCGCCGACGAAAGCCGTTACCTGATTGGTGACGACGAACACGGCTGGGGCGAAGGTGTTGTGTTCAACATCGAAGGCGGTTGCTATGCCAAGTGCATTGACCTGTCCGAGAAGAACGAGCCGGTTATCTGGAAAGCCATCAAGCACGGCGCCGTGCTGGAAAACGTCGTGATCGACGACGCCAAGCACGCTGACTACGCTGACGTCAGCCTGACCCAGAACAGCCGCGCCGCCTACCCGCTGGAACACGTTGCCAAGCGCTCCGAGCAAAACCTCGGTGGCGAGCCAAACGCGGTGATCTTCCTGACCTGCGACCTGACCGGCGTACTGCCGCCAGTCTCGATCCTCAGCGAAGAACAAGCGGCCTACCACTTCCTGTCCGGCTACACCGCACTGGTTGGCTCGACCGAAATGGGCTCGGGCTCCGGCATCAAGTCGACCTTCTCCACCTGCTTCGGCGCACCGTTCTTCCCGCGCCCGGCCGGCGAATACGCAGAGCTGCTGATCAAGCGCATCCGCGGCTTCGGCTCCAAGGTCTACCTGGTCAACACCGGCTGGACCGGCGGTGGCTACGGCGTTGGCAAGCGCTTCAACATCCCGACTACCCGTGGCGTGATTGCAGCAATCCAGAGCGGTGCGTTGATTGGTGCCGAGACCGAACACCTCGACACCATCAATCTGGACGTGCCGTTGGCTGTGCCGGGTGTTGATACCGGCCTGTTGAACCCACGTAACACCTGGGCTGACAAAGCTGCTTATGATGAAGCGGCGAAGGCGCTGGCGGGTCTGTTCATTGAGAACTTCAAGAAGTTTGAAGTGAGCGATGCGATCAAGGCTGCGGGTCCGAAGTTGTAAGATTCGGCCGTTGTGAAAAGGCCGCCCTTTGTGGGCGGCTTTTTTGTGGGCGAGGGATTAGTCGACGAGGTGCAAAACCACGGCTCCGACCAACACCAGCACAACACCGGTAACTTGCACTGCCGACAGTCGTTCCTTGAAAAATACAAACCCCAGAATCGCGGCGATCCCGCCGGACAAGGTACTGATCACGGTCACTACCGAAACCGACCCAGCCATTGCGCCCCACGAGAACGCCGAAAACCCGCCGAGGTTCATCAGGCTCGCGCCGGTCAGCGTTGCGCAGTTTTTCAGCGGTGGGATTTTCAGGCCGTCTTTGACTTTAAGCACCATCAGCACCAGTACACACAAACCGACTAGATAACCAAGCCAAAGCATCGTGACCGGGCCGAGTGTCGGCAGCGTGTAGCGGCCTTGCATCCAGAAGCTGGTGCCGTAAAGAAGTGCCGCGAGCATCGCGTAGGCGATCGAGCGAGTGGAGCTGTTGTGAGGGACCCCGTTGTCCTTGTGGATGCTGGAGAGGATCACCCCGACCACGCACAAGGCGATGCAGCCGAGTTGGATCAGGCTGATGTGTTCGCCGCTGGCCCATGACAGCAAAGTAGTCACCACGCCGTAGGACGTCACCAGAGGCGCGACGATGGCCGCTTTCCCAAGGGCGAAGGCCTTGGACAGTGCGAGGGCGCCGGAGACGGTCAGCAGGGCTGCTGCGGCGCCCAGGAGCCAGACACTCAAGGGTGCTGCTAGGGATTTGACGAGGAAGGCCGGGAATATGACCAGCAGCAGGGTCATGATCAGGAAGCCCAGGGCCTGGCCGAAGTACACCGCGCGTTTGACGCCGACGGCTCGGGCGTTGAGGCCCACGAGGAAGTCCGTGCCACCCCAAAGCAGGGCGGCCAGCAGGCCCATTAGTACGTCCATGTAAGGTCCTTAGTTGTAGGAGCGAGCTTGCTCGCGAAGGTCGTTAACGATAACGCGGGCTTCCAGGTTTGACGCGGCGCTCTCAAATTTTTCGCGAGCAAGCTCGCTCCTACAGGTTTTCCAGGGTTTGCGTGTCCCAGCGTTGGGCCTTGATGGCCAGGTAAAGCATGCCGATGGTCAGCGGGATTTTGTCGCCGCGACCTTTGGCCCTGTGCTTCAGGAAGACGTCGAATACGGGAGGTTGGAAGTAACGATAAGCGTCGTAGTCGTTCAAGTCGACAGCGAAGCCTTGCTCCAGCGCTTCCATCAATTCATTGGCCTCAGCGCCGTCGCAGTCCAGGTCGAGGTTGATGGCGGTTTCAAGGCGCAGCGTCTTATGTTCAGGCAAGCCAATTTCTTCATGCAGCAGTTGCAGGAGCTGCTGCATGGCAAGGTCTTCGGGAAAGTTGGGGGCCAGGTTCATGGTGGTTACGCGAGAGTTGGTGGAGGCGACTGACTTTATCGATGGTGCCGCGATCCTTCAAACGAAACTGGGCAAATGTGGGAGCCGGGCTTGCCCGCGATGGCGGTGTGTCAGTGGCAGCAGTGTTTTCTGACACACCGCTATCGCAGGCAAGCCAGCTCCACATTCGTTCAGATCGTTCCCGCGCGTAGGGAGCGATCAGGGACTAGCGCGGGGTACTGATACACCGCTCAAAAATCGCCTCCAATCCCCGATAATCACACGCCACCGCATCGATATTCGCCGGTATCCACGCCGCGTTCTTCACCAGCCACCAATTCACTGAAAACCCGGCATTGACGATGATTTGTTCGAACAGAATCCGCTGCGCCCGGCCGTTCCCTTCGCGAAACGGGTGGATCACGTTGAGGTCGCCATAAGCTTCGGCGATTTGCGTCACCAACTCGGCCTGCGTCACCCCGACAAACCAGTTAGCCTGCGCCATGTGGTGGATGATCTTGGCCGCCTCGGGGGGAATACGCTCCGGCGTGCAGAACAGCGTGTCGCCTTTCTGGATGTTGACTGTACGCAGTTCCCCGGCCCATTCGTAGATGTCCCCGAACAGGGTGCGGTGGATGTGTTGCAGGCGTTCAAGGTCGTAGGGCGGGGGATACAGCGGAAGGCTGCCTACGGCAATTTCAGACAGTTCCCGCTCGGCCTGGTGCAGGCGTTCTTCGTCGAACAAATCGAGGCGGTTGCGCAGGACGCTGCTACCGGGGTAGCAGTACGGGTCCTGGCCCACGCCATATTTGTCGAGCATCAGCGTGGGGTGTTGCGGTACTTGGCGAGGACGGCTTCGCGGGTCGGCAGGGGTTTGTCGACATCGGCGGGCTGGGTGTCGAACCCTTCCAGGCGCAGGCTGGCCAGGTAGTTGGAACGGCGGATCTTGTCGTAGTGATCCTGCTTTTGCTCAAACGTCAGTTCGCTCATTACAGCGTCCTCTTATGGCAAGCGTTGATTGTAGCGCAATGGGTTTCGAGATGCGTCCTGCTTAAGGTTGGACGTTTCCTACTGGTACCTACTCCATTGCCCAGGCTGTGTATCATCCTGTCTCTTTTTTCATTGCGACCTTTCTCGATTCGCTGAGTGCGCTGGTCTATGTTTTGGGCTCGTTCAGCGGTCAATGGAGTGACAGCTTATGCACAACACCCTCCAACAGGTCTTTGGTTATCCACAGTTTCGTTTGGGCCAGGAGGCGGCGATCAGTGCCGTGCTGGCCGGCCGTTCGGCGGCGGCGATTTTCCCCACCGGTTCCGGCAAGTCCTTGTGCTATCAACTTTCCGCCGTCTTGCTCCCGCACCTGACGCTGGTGGTGTCGCCGCTGTTGGCGTTGATGCAGGACCAGTTGGGTTTCTTGCAGCGCCACGGTATCTCGGCAGGCAGTATCGATTCGGCCCAGAGCCGCGATGACGCCAATGACGTCATGGCTCGGGCGCGTTCGGGTGAGCTGAAAATCCTGATGGTTTCCGTGGAGCGCCTGAAGAACGAGCGGTTCCGCAACTTCCTGCAAAGCGTGCCGATCTCGCTGCTGGTGGTGGACGAAGCCCACTGTATTTCCGAGTGGGGCCATAACTTCCGTCCGGACTACTTGAAGCTGCCGGACTACCAGCGCGAGTTCCGGATCCCCCAGGCGCTGCTGTTGACAGCCACGGCGACGCCCAAGGTGATCGCTGACATGCAGGCCAAGTTCGCCATTGCACCGGACGATGTGATCACCACCGGCTTCTACCGCTCCAACCTCAACCTGCTGGTGGAGCCGGTCAGCGGCCAGGACAAGCGCCGACGCCTGGTGGAATGGATGAAGGAGCGGGCCAATCAGCCGAGCATCGTCTACGTCACCCTGCAGAAAACCGCTGAACACATTGCCGAGCATTTGAATCGCAACGGCATCCAGGCCGAGGCTTATCACGCGGGCTTGGCCCACGATAAACGCGAGGGCATTCAGAAGCGGTTCATGGGCGGCCAATCCAATTGCATCGTCGCTACCATCGCCTTCGGCATGGGCATCGACAAGAGCGATATCCGTAACGTCGTGCATTTCGACCTGCCCAAATCCATCGAGAACTACAGCCAGGAAATCGGCCGTGCCGGGCGTGACGGGCAGCCATCTGACTGTCTGGTTTTGGCCAACCGCGACAGCCTGAATATCCTGGAAAACTTTGTGTACGGCGACACGCCGGAACAGGAAGGTATTCGCCGCGTCCTGGAAGAAATACAGGCCGCTCGTGGTGATGGGCAATGGGAGTTTCTACTCCGCTCACTTTCGGACCTCAGCAACATCCGCGAGCTACCGCTCAAGACGTTGCTGGTGCAGCTTGAACTCAAAGGTGTGATCGCGCCGCGCTATGCGTTTTATGCCGAATACCGCTTCAAGTATCTGATTGAACCTGAAGCACTACTGGCGCGCTTTTCCGGTGAGCGGCAGCAGTTTGTCGCGGCGATCATCCAGGTCTGTAAAAGGGCAAAAACCTGGGCGACGGTGGATTTCGACGCGCTGTATCAACAGCATCAGGCCGAGCGCAATCGTGTGGTGAAGGCCCTGGATTATTTCCAGGAGCAGGGCCTGATCGAGATGGAAAGCAAGCAGATGACCGAGGTCTACGCCCTGCTGAATACCGACTTTGATCCACAGGTACTGAGCACGGAGTTATACACAGGCTTCAAGCAGCATGAGGTGACGGAAGTGGCGCGGATTCACGCCATGCTGGATCTGTTCGCGACGGAGGAGTGCCTGGGTTACCGCCTGGCGCATTACTTCGGGGATGAAAACGCGCCCCGGCAGTGCGGGCACTGCTCGGTGTGCCACGGCAACGTCGCCCACTTGCCGGCGCCGCCGAGCTTGCCGCCGCTTGTGGATACAAACTTCCTGGCACTGTGCGGTGAATTTATCCACAGGCATCATGAATACAACGGACACCTGCCGGGTGCTGAGCGTTTGACGCGGTTTCTGGGCGGGATCAGCGTGCCTTTGTTTACCAAATTGAAGGCGAAAGGGATTCCAGGTTTTGCTGTGCTGGAGGAGTATCCCTACGCTGAGGTGCGTGAGTGGGCAGAGGCGGGTTTGGAAGCGCTCTGATTTCCGGGCCTGGGGTCGTGATTTCCCACCCATTGGCAGACGCCGCCGACAGCTAGGCTTTGCCCGCAGGTGAGAAGGTTTGATGCTCCACTTCTTCTGCAAAGGAACTGCCCATGACTATTGGTTTTTCTCGTGGTGTTGTCCACGGAGCCGTACTGTTCGTCGGGATGCTGGTCGCCCAAAGTACGATGGCGTCCGTCACACCGTTGAGCGTCAATGACTGTCGGCGAATGCAGCTTCGCAACACCATCACCACCTCCAACCCGCTGCCCTGTGCACGCCTCGCACGAGTCACGTTCAGCTATGTGGACTTTGACGGAGTGCTGCATAACAACGGGCAACTTGTGGTGCTGGATGTCATCGCCCCCCATGTGGAGGAGATCTTCAATCAGTTGCTGCAGCGCCGGTTTCCGGTGAACCAGGCGGTCACACTGGAAACCTATCGAGGCAATGACAAGGTGTCGATGGCCCGCAACAATACCAGTGGTTTTAACGGGCGGCAGATCAGTGGGGCTTTGGGGTGGTCGCTGCATGCCTACGGTGCTGCAATTGATCTAAACCCGCTGCAAAACCCGTTTGTGCTATTCCGGCGTAGCCCGGGAGGCGAATTCACCGGGCAGGCCACCGTTGAGCCCAAGGCGAGTACTGTGACTGCCGTTAACCGCCTGGATGCTCGCCCTGGCAAGCCTGCGCGTCCTGGCCGGGCAGAGGAGGTGATTGACCTGTTTGCCGAGCACGGCTTTTTGACATGGGGCGGCTATTGGGATTTTCCACTGGACTACCAGCACTTCCAGATTGGCCGGCGTTCGTTCGTGGAGTACCTGGCACGGGTCACGCCGCAGCAGGCCAGTGCTGCAATCGAGGCGTATATCGCTGCTTACCGCCAGTGCCTGCAGCATTCGGTTGAGACGGATCAAGCTCTCAAGCGTATGGGGTGTGTCCACGAAACGGTTGAGCAAAGCCCAACCTAGGCTTGCGGGTAGGGCTTGAACCCAGTATCAAGATAGCCTCTTCTTACCCGGGCTTTATCGATGACCAATGCCATCCCACTGCGCGCCGATTACCGCCACTTCCAGCCAATCATCACGCGCTGGCACGACAACGACGTTTATGGCCATGTGAATAACGTCACCTACTACAGCTTTTTCGACACGGCGGTGAATACCTACCTGATCGAGCAGGGCGGGTTGGATATTCATGACGGTGAGGTGGTGGGATTTGTGGTGAGTTCGGCGTGCGACTACTTCGCCTCGATTGCCTTTCCGGACCGCATCGAGATTGGCCTGCGGGTGGGCAAGTTGGGCAACAGTTCAGTGCAGTATGAGCTGGCGGTGTTCAAGGCCGGGGAGGATGAGGCCTGTGCGGCGGGGAGGTTTGTGCATGTGTTTGTAGATCGGGCGTCGAACCAGCCGGTGACGATTCCGCCAGCGCTGCGAGAGGCCTTGCAGCGCTTGGCACTGTAGGAGCGAGCTTGCTCGCGAAAAACCCGAGAGCGCAAGGGCGTGTCAGGTTTCCATCGTCATCGTTGACGACCATCGCGAGCAAGCTCGCTCCTACAGGTGGAATGCCTTAGCGGTGGCGATAGTGATGCTTGTTCTTGCGATGCCCATACGCATGACCGCGCCCGCGATGATCATCGCGGTCATAACGGCGGTTATCACGCCCACGGTAACGACGATCATCGTCATCGCTCTTGTTGCCCATGTAGTTGCCCAGCGCGCCACCAGCGCCACCGCCGGCTGCTGCGCCGATCAGGCTGCCGGTGCTGCCGCCGACACTGCGACCCACCACGTTGCCGCCGGCTGCGCCCAATGCGCCGCCAATGGCAGCTTCGCCGCGGCTACGCTTGTCTGCGCCGACCGCACTGCCGCCTGCGCCGCCGAGTGCCGCGCCGATGGCTGAACCGGTGTTACCGCCCAACTGCTGACCTACGACTGAACCTAGAACCCCGCCCAATGCGCCGCCCACACCGGCTTCGGTGGTGCCACCGGCCATGGCTGCGCCACTGACCAGGCCAAGGGACAACAAGAGAATCGAGGAGAACTTCATAGAGGAACCTCAAGAGGATGACGGCGCGATCCTGAGGTTGTATCGAGACGGTGACAATCGAAACCCGACCAGTGGTATGGGTTGTATACAATTCTCTAAGTTGCTGTTTTTTATACGGAACTTAAGTTGTTTTTGTGAGTCTTTACTTACTTCTGAACGGCCGCTTTTATGCAAAAGCGGCCTTTTTTGTGCCCGTAAAAAAGCTCAGGTGCTGTCTGTGGCGAGGGAGCTTGCTCCCGTTGGGCTGCGCAGCGGCCCCAAAATTTCTACGGGCGCTACGCACCCGAACGGGAGCAAGCTCCCTCGCCACAATAAGGTGTCGCTTAGGCCGACTTCGCCATGATCAGTCCGGTCGCGCTCGCTGCTTCCAGCCGAATCGCTACAAACTTCGACGTTGGCGTATGGCTGCCATCCCCCGTGCTCTCCAGCGGTACCAGTGGGTTCACCTCCGGGTAATAAGCCGCCGCCTGCCCCGCCGGAATATCAAACGCCAGCAGGGTAAAGCCCTTCACGCGGCGCTCACGCCCGTCATCCCAGATCGATACGATATCGGCCTTCTGCCCTGGCTTGAAGCCCAGGCGGATGATGTCGGCTTCGTTGACGAACAGCACGTCCCGCTGACCCTTGACCCCACGATAGCGGTCGTCCAGGCCATAAATCGTGGTGTTGTACTGATCGTGGGAACGCATCGACTGCATGATCAGGTCCGGCAATTGCCCGGTGTTGCGGGTGCGTTCGTGCACCAGGTCCTTGGGCAGGATGTTCGGGCGGAAGTTGGCGCGGCCCGAAGGGGTGTTCCAGCGACGGGCGCCGGCCGAGTTGCCCAGGTAGAAACCACCCGGGTTTTTCAGGCGTTCGTTGAAGTCCTTGAAGCCGGGAATGGTGTCGGCAATCAGGTCGCGAATGCGGTCGTAATCGGCCACCAGCCAGTTCCAGTCCACCGGCTTGCTGCCCAATGTAGCGGCAGCAATGCCCGCCAGAATCGCAGGCTCGGATTTCATCTGTTTCGACAATGGCTGCAGCTGGCCATTGGAGGCGTGAACCATGCTGAACGAGTCTTCCACGGTCACGGCTTGCGGGCCTTCGGCCTGGATGTCGATGTCGGTGCGGCCCAGGCATGGCAGGATCAGTGCGTCCTTGCCGTGCATCAGGTGGCTGCGGTTGAGCTTGGTGCTGATCTGCACGGTCAGGTCGCAATTGCGCAGGGCTTCAAAGGTGCGCGGGCTGTCCGGCGTGGCTTGGGCGAAGTTGCCACCCAGACCGATAAATATCTTGGAGCGGCCTTCGAGCATGGCGTGAATTGCTTCCACCACGTTGTGGCCGTTGTCGCGCGGCACCTGGAACTGGAAACGACGCTCCAGGGAGTCAAGGAACGCCACCGGTGGCCGTTCGTTGATGCCCATGGTGCGGTCGCCCTGCACGTTGCTGTGGCCGCGCACCGGGCACAGGCCGGCGCCTGGGCGGCCAATGTTGCCGCGCAGCAGCATCAGGTTGGCGATTTCCTGGATGGTCGGCACCGAGTGGCGATGCTGGGTGATGCCCATCGCCCAGCACATGATCACGTTCTTGCCTTTGGCATACATGCGCGCGGCTTGCTCGATCTCCACCAGGGTCAGGCCAGACTGCTCGACGATTTCATCCCATGAGGTGTCGTCGATCTTGCCCAGGTAATCCAGCACGTTGGCGGTGTGTTCGTTGAGGAAGTCGTGATCGAACACGGCCTCTTTGCCTTCGGCCTGAGCCTGGCGTTCCCACAGCAGCAGGAATTTGGCCATGCCGCGCAGGATGGCCATGTCGCCACCCAGCGCCGGGCGGAAGTAGGCGGTGTTGGTCGGTTTGTCACCGTTGGTGAGCATTTCCAGCGGGTGTTGCGGGTGCTGGAAGCGTTCCAGGCCACGCTCTTTCAGCGGGTTGATGCACACCACCTGAGCGCCGCGTTTGACCGCTTCGCGCAGTGGCTCCAGCATCCGAGGGTGGTTGGTGCCGGGGTTCTGGCCCCAGACGAAAATTGCGTCCGCATGTTCGAAGTCATCGAAGGTCACGGTGCCTTTGCCCACGCCCACGCTTTGCGCCATGGCGACGCCGCTGGCTTCGTGGCACATGTTCGAGCAGTCCGGGAAGTTGTTGGTGCCGTAGGCACGCACGAACAGTTGATACAGGTAAGCCGCTTCGTTGCTGGCCCGGCCCGAGGTATAGAACTCGGCCATGTCCGGGTTTGGCAGCGCATTGAGGTGCTTGCCGATCAAGTCGAAAGCCGATTCCCAACTGATGGGCTTGTAGCGATCGGTTTCGGCGTCATAGCTCATCGGCTCGGTCAGGCGGCCCTGATATTCCAGCCAGTAATCGCTCTGCTCCAGCAGCGCGCTGACGCTGTGCTTGGCGAAGAATGCGGCATCGACCCGGCGCTTGGTGGCTTCCCAGTTGACCGCCTTGGCGCCGTTCTCGCAGAACTTGACCATGCCGCTTTCCGGCGAATCACCCCAGGCGCAGCCCGGGCAGTCGAAACCGCCGTTCTGGTTGGTCTTGAGCATCATGCGGATGTTTTTCAGCGCGTTGTCGCTGGTCAGCCAGGCTTGCGCCACGCTGATCAGTGCGCCCCAGCCACCGGCCGGGCCTTTGTAGGGCTTGTAGCGCGGGGTAGGTTTGTCGTCGGCTTGATGATGAGTGCTCACGCTTGATTCTCCATCGCAGGGCTATAGACCCGCGGCGCACTTTTCTGCGGCAGGTGGATGAGATTGAGGTTGTGCCGACGGGCCCATTGCAGGGCCAGGCCGGTGGGCGACGACAGGCTGACCAGGGTCTGGATGCCTGCGCGCAATACTTTCTGGATCAGTTCGAGGCTGCAGCGACTGGTGACAATCGCCAGGCCGCCGTCGGTCGGAATCTTTTGGCGGATCAGCGCGCCGATCAGCTTGTCGAGAGCGTTATGCCGGCCGATGTCTTCACGGCCCAGCAGCAATTCGCCCTGATTGTTCATGAACACTGCCGCATGCACCGCGCCGCTGTACTGGCCCAGCGGTTGGAACGCGCTGATGCGCTGGCGCAGGCCGTCCAGCCAGTCGGCAGGCGGCAAAGGCGCGCCGGGCAGCACTTTGAGGTTGGGCAGCGCCTGTTCCACCGCTTCCACGCCGCACAGTCCACAGCCGCTTGTACCCGCCAGTTGCCGGCGCTGCTGCTTCATATTCCAGAAAGCGCGGCTGGAAATCTGCACCTGAGCGTATTGGGTCGAACCCGAGCCGCTGATTTTCAGATCATAAATGTCGCTAACGTCTTCGATAATGCCGCTACCGATACTGAATCCGACGATAAAGTCTTCAAGGTCGGTTGGCGTCACCAGCATCACTGCCTGGCTGATGTCGTTATAGGCAATCGCCAACGCAACTTCCTCGGCGAGCGCGGTGCTGGCCGATTCGGTGTGTTCGAGATTACAAAACTGATAACTCTGGCTGGCGGCGGGCGCGGGCGTTTCGAGGGCGGGCGCCGCGCAGACTGGGCGCTGGGCGTTCATTGGGCATTACCACCGGAAGTATTCAGCTGTAAGACTAGGCGCGACAAAGGGTCGCGTCTAATCGTCAGTACTGATCTACCGATAGATGACGTCGATCAAGGTTCCAGCAGCGATTTCTGGTACAGCGCAAAACAGGCTTCTGCCAGCGCCGAACGCGGCGCACTGCGGCGCATGATCAGCCCCAGGCGGGCCAGTGTGTGAGCGTCTTCAATGGGTTGCAGGCGCAAGTGCTCGGTGAGGGCGTCGAGGCCGCCGTCCAGTGGCATTACCGCGCAGCACAGGCCGCCGTGCACGGCTTGTAACAATTGATGGACGGCATCTGTCTGCAACAGCGGCTGTGGGTTGAGGCCGCGGCTGTGGAAGTTGTGGTCGATGGACTGGCGAAAGTGCATGCCGCTGGTGAGCATGCCCAAGGGCAGTTCGATCAGCGCTTCCCAACTCAGGGGCTTGTCGCCGAAGCTGAAAAACCGTTGGTCGTACAGCAGGCCCATGCGGGTTTCACCCAAGGCCAGGGAGTCGAAGCGCTCGGCGTCCAGGCGCTCCAGGTACGACACGCCGAGGTCCAGACGGTTGCTCGCCAGCTGTTCAAGAATTTGTTCGGAGCTCAGCGCTGACAACTCAAATCGCAGGCTCGGGTGTTCCTTATGCAGCTTCTGCATCAACGCCAGCGGATCGAAACTCGACAACGGCACCACGCCCAGGCGCAACGTGCCCACCAGATTGCCGCGACACGCCGCCGCCTCGGCCTGCAAACCGTCATACGCGGCCAGCACCGTGCGTGCCCAGGCCAGCACGCGTTCGCCGGGGGCGGTAAAGCCTTCGAAACGCTGGCCGCGATTGACCAGCGGCAGCTGTAGCTCTTCTTCCAGGCTGCGCAGGCGCATCGACAGGGTCGGCTGGGTGATGTGGCAGCGCGCCGCCGCCTGGCCAAAGTGACGGGTTTCGTCGAGGGCGATGAGGAATTTCAGCTGTTTGATGTCCATCTTCGCTCCGGGCTTATTCCAATGCGGTGGGATTCTAGCGTGTTTGAGTCGTTGGTCAGGGTGGAACCCAATTCTGTAGGACTGGTCTAGTCTTTGGCATCTGGAAATTAAATCCCAAGGAGAGCGCACCATGAGTATTTTTAGCTTTGTTAAGGAAGCAGGCGAGAAGTTGATTGATCTGTTGACGCCGGGTAATGCCAACGCGAGCGAGCAGTTAAAAGATCACGTGGCCAAGGTCGGGTTGGGTAACCCCAATGTGCAAACCACCGTCGACGGTGACAAGGTGACCGTGACAGGTGAAGTCGCCAGCCAGGAAGAGAAAGAGAAAATACTGCTGGCGCTGGGCAATATTGCCGGCGTTGCCAGTGTTGATGACCAGATTACTGTTTCCGGTCCTGCTGTCGCGGCGGCCCGCTTTGTCGTGGTGAAAAAGGGCGACACCCTGAGCGCTATTTCGCTGGCGGTCTATGGCAACGCCAACCAGTACAACAAAATCTTCGAGGCCAACAAGCCGCTGCTGTCCCATCCGGACAAAATCTACCCAGGGCAGACGCTGCGCATTCCTGTGTAAGCGGTACCCATGTAGGAGCGAGCTTGCTCGCGAAGGTCGTCAACGATAACGCGGGAAGCCTGACACCCCGCGTCGTTCTCGGGTTCTTCGCGAGCAAGCTCGCTCCTACAGTTACAGCCCAACAATCAATTCCCGGTAATCCCCAACCGCCGCAAACTCCGCCGTGTCCTTAGGCCCCTTCCGGCTGTCCGGTTCCTTCACGGCCAGCAAGTGCCCCACGCCAAAATCCCGGGCACTGCGCAGGATCGGCAAGGTGTCGTCGATAAACAGGCTGCGGGCCGGGTCGAAGGCGATGTCGGCGTGCAGGGCGTCCCAGAACTGTGGGTTTTCCTTGGCGAAACCATAGTCGTGTGAACTGATCAGTCGCTCGAAATAAGGCGCCAACTCGATGCGTTCCAGCTTCAACGACAGCGAATCCCGATGGGCGTTGGTGATCAGGATCACCCGCTTGCCGGCCTGTTTGATCGCGGCCAGGAAAGTATCGGCATCCGGGCGCAAGGCGATCAGGTGCGCGGTTTCCAGCTTGAGTTCGCGCACCGGGATCTTGAGTTCTGCGCTCCAGAAATCCAGGCAATACCATTGCAACTGTCCGGCGTTACGCTCGAACAATGGTTGCAACTCCATCTCGGCCATCGCCCGGCTCACACCATGCAACTCGGCATAGCGCTGGGGCAGGTGCTCCATCCAGAAATGGTTGTCGAAGTGCAGGTCGAGCAAGGTGCCGTCCATGTCCAGCAGGACAGTGTCGATGGCGTGCCAGGGCAGTGGAGGCATAAAGAACACTCATGTAAGAAAAGATATCCGACACAGACAATCGGAAAAGCCACGGTATAGTAACCCGATCACGCCAAGGAGCCGCTCATGCGCCAGAAACCCACCGTCCTCGCCCGCGAAATAGTCGCCAGTAGCCGTTTGTTCCGCGTGGAGGAAGTGCAATTGCGCTTTTCCAATGGCGTGGAGCGGACCTACGAGCGCTTGGTGGGTAGAGGGGCCGGTTATGGCGCGGTCATGATCGTGGCGATGATCGACTCGGACCACGCGCTGTTGATCGAGGAATATTGCGGCGGCACCGATGAGTATGAACTGTCGTTGCCCAAGGGCTTGATTGAGCCGGGCGAGGATGTGTTGGCAGCAGCAGACCGCGAGCTCAAGGAAGAAGCCGGTTTTGGTGCCCACCAGTTGGAGCACATCACCGAGCTTTCGCTGTCTCCCGGCTACATGAGCCAGAAAATCCAGGTGGTGCTGGCCACCGAGCTGTACGAAGAGCGCCTGGAAGGCGACGAGCCGGAGCCGATGCGCGTCGACCGGGTCAACCTGCGGGAGCTCTCGCAGTTAGCGCAGAACGAGCAGTTCAGCGAGGGCCGCGCCTTGGCGGCGCTGTATCTGGTGCGCGACCTGTTGACTCAACGTGGAGCGTTCCAGCCATGAGCGAACTTTTCCTGGGTCACCCGTTTATTGCCCCCGTGATTGAATTGGCCCGCCAGGCCGGCGAGGTGATCATGCCGTATTGGCGCGCCGATGTGGCCGTCACTACCAAGACCGATGATTCGCCGGTGACGGCCGCCGACCTGGCGGCTCATCATCTGATCCTCGCCGGGCTGACTGCGCTGGACCCGAGCATTCCGGTGCTCTCGGAGGAAGACGCGGATATCGACCAGAGCGTACGCGCCGGTTGGCAGCGCTGGTGGCTGGTAGACCCACTGGATGGCACCAAGGAATTCATCTCTGGCAGCGAGGAATTCACCGTTAACATCGCGCTGATCGAAAAGGGTCGCGTGGTGTTTGGTGTGGTGTCGATGCCTACCAGCGGTCGGTGCTACTTCGGTGGTGCCGGGCTGGGTGCCTGGCGTTCCGATGTGAGTGCTGCGCCCAAGCAAATCCAGGTGCGCCAGACACCGGCGACGGGTGAAGCGTTTACCGTGGTTGCCAGTCGTCGCCATACGAGCCCTGAACAGGACCGCTTGCTCGCAGGCTTGAGCGCCGGATTGGGTGAGTTGAAGCTGGCGAATATCGGCAGTTCGCTGAAGTTTTGCCTGTTGGCCGAAGGCAGCGCAGATTGCTACCCGCGTCTGGCGCCGACCTCGCAGTGGGACACCGCTGCGGCACAGGGCGTACTGGAAGGGGCGGGTGGTGAGGTGCTGGAATTGAATGGGCAGCCGTTCAGCTATCCTGCGCGGGAGTCGCTATTGAACCCGTTCTTTTTGGCATTGCCGGCTAAAGCGGAGTGGCGTGAGCGGTTGCTGACCCTGGCCCGGTCTTAAACACAACATCGATCAAAAATGTGGGAGCGGGCTTGCTCGCGAAAGCGGTCTTTCAGTGCCAGATGCATCAACTGACAGATTGCATTCGCGAGCAAGCCCGCTCCCACAGTTGTTATGTGTGCAGGACGTACTGGCCGGTAAAGGCTACGGCCCGCTCTTCACTGCCCTCATTGACGATCCACGTCTCCAGCGCCAAGCGCGCCCGGCCATAACGCTTGTAGGTCGCTAAAAATCGTTTCCACACCTTCTCATCAGGTGCCTGGCAAATCGCCGTGGCATCCGTGGTCACCGGCAGCGGATAACTGATCTGTCCTTCCTGAATCACGATATGCCCGTCTTCGATCCCTTCCTCACGCAATTGCAAATGCAGCCAACCCCAACCCGCAAGCACGGCGCCGCAATAAAGGCTGCCACCAAACATGGTGCTCTTGTGGTTGATGTTGGCGTCCAGCGGCAAGCGCAGTTGCAGTTGCCGGTCCTGCCAGTCGAGTACCTTGAGGCCCATTTCCCGGGTCAGGGGAATGTCGTGGTGAAGGATCGATTCCAGGTAACGGCTATCGCGACTCATGGTGGCCTCGTGGCAGGTGGAAAAGGGTCATTCGTCGTCAGCGTGGCTGTTGCCACTGTCGGCGAAATTCAGCCCGTGCTTGCGCAGTTTGTCGTGCAGGGTTTTACGCGGCACGCCCAGGGCCTCGGCGAGGCTGCGCATGGAGTTGTGGGTGCGTGCCAGTTCGGCGGCGATCAGGCTTTTTTCAAACTGCTCGACCTGTTCACTCAAGCCGCCGGGTGTGCTGGTCAGTACGCCGGCAGAAGGGCTGTCCGGGGTGTTGTCCAGCGCCAGTTCAAGGCCCAGGGCAAAACGCTCGGCGGCGTTTTGCAGCTCGCGCACATTGCCTGGCCAGCTGTGACGCAACAGCAATGCGCGTTGCCCCGGTTGCAGCTCCTTCATCGGTAGCCCGTGGCGGGTGCTGGCTTCGTCGGCAAAGTGCTGGAACAGCATCAACGCATCCTCACCCCGTTCGCGCAGCGGCGGAATGCGCAGGGGTGCGACGTTCAGGCGGTAATACAAGTCGGCGCGGAAGCGGCCCTGGTCGGCGGACTGGCGCAGGTCTTCCTTGGTGGCGGCGATGATGCGGATATCCAGCGGGATCAGCTGATTACCCCCCAGCCGCTCCACCACACGCTCCTGCAACAGCCGCAGCAGCTTGACCTGCACATCCAGGCTCATGCTTTCGATTTCGTCGAGAAACAGCGTGCCGCCGTTGGCAAATTCGAACTTGCCGATGCGCCGTTTCTGGGCGCCGGTGAAGGCGCCTGGCTCATGTCCGAACAGCTCGCTTTCCACCACTGACTCGGCCAAGGCGCCGGCGTTGATTGCCACAAACGGGCCGGTGCGGCGGTTCGACAGGTCGTGCAGCGCACGCGCCACCACTTCCTTGCCGGCGCCGGTCTCGCCGAGGATCAGCACGTCAGCCTTGGTCGCCGCCAGTGCGCCAATCTGCTCGCGCAGGCGCAGCATTTGCGGGGAGTGCCCCACCAGGCGTGTGCTCAATTGCTGACGGTCACTCAGCGCCAGGCGCAGGCTGCGGTTGTCCAGTACCAGGCGGCGCAAGGCCAGGGCACGGCGCACGCTGTCGAGCAGGGCGTCGCTGGCGAAGGGTTTTTCCAGGAAATCGTAGGCGCCGGTCCGCATGGCTTGCACCGCCAGTGGCACGTCGCCGTGGCCGGTGATCAGCAGCACCGGCAGTTCCGGGTCCTGGGCGTGGAGATCCCTCAACAGTTCCAGGCCGTCCATGCCGGGCATGCGGATGTCGCTCACCACAACCCCCGGCCAGTCCCGGGAAAGGCGCGCGGTCAGGCCCTGGGCTTCGCCGAGGGTCAGGACTTTCAGCCCGGCCAGGTCCAGGGTCTGGCACAGGGCCTGACGCAGGTGTGGATCATCGTCGATCAACACCACCTGAATCTGGTTATCGATACTCATACACTGCGGTCCTCGGACGGTTGCAGACTGACACCCGGTGCTCCGGCGCGCAGTTTCAAGGTTAACAGCGCGCCACCTTCCTTGTGGTTGGCGAACAACAGTTCACCGCCAAAGGCGCGCATCAGGGTGTCGCAGATCGCCAGGCCCAACCCCAGGCCCTGGGTGCGGGTCTTGGTGGTGTAGAAGGGCTCGCTGGCGCGGCCCAGGGCTTCCATGCAGAAGCCCGGACCGTTGTCGCGAATGTACAGGTTGACGCCCTGTTCGGTGGTTTGGGCACTCAACCAGAGTTTGCGCGGCGGGCCTTTTTCGGTCAGGGCGTCCAAGGCGTTGGCCAGCAGGTTGCCCAATACCTGGCGCAGGCGGGTTTCGCCGGCGGCGACCCACAAGGTGGCTTCGGGCAAATCGCGGATCAACTCGACTTCCATGGACCGCCTGCGCTTGGCCAGCAGCGCCAGCGCATCATCCAGGGCCGGTTGCAGGGCCACGCTTTCCGGTGCGTGGCGGTCGCGTCGGGCGAAGGCGCGCAAGTGGGCGATGATCGAGGCCATGCGCCCGGTCAACTCGCTGATCAGCTTGAGGTTGCCGCGGGCGTCGTCGGTGCGTTGGTGGTCCAGCAGGATCTCGGCGTTTTCCGCGTAGCTGCGAATCGCCGCCAGCGGTTGGTTGAGCTCGTGGCTGATGCTTGCCGACATGGTGCCCAGCGCGGAAAGCTTGCCCGCCTGCACCAGGTCATCCTGAGCCCGCACCAATTCCTGCTGTGCGTGCTCGCGCTCCAGCACTTCCTGCTTCAGGCGTCGGTTGAGGCCTTCCAGGTCGCTGGTTCGCTCGATCACGCGCATCTCCAGCTCGCGGCGAGCCTTGGCTTCGAAGGCGATGCGTTCCAGGTAGTGACGACGGCGCTGCATCATCAGGCCGAGCAGCAGCATCAGCACCAGCAACGTTGCGCCACCCACAGCGACTACGGTACGCACCGGGCGGCTGATCAAGGTACGGGGCGCGAGAATCTCGACTTTCCAGCCAGTTTCGGCGATGTCCGTGGATTGGCGCACCCACGCCGTAGGGCTTAGGCTTAGCGGCTGCGGGTCCCGGGTCGGGTAGGGCTGGATGGCAATGATGGCCTGGCGTTCTTCGTCAGTCAGCGGCCGGGTGGCACGGAATCGCCATTGCGGGCGCGAGGTGAGGATCACCACGCCGTTGTGGTCGGTCACCAGCAGTTGTTCCGGCGTGTTGCCCCACAAGCTTTCGGTGTGGTCCAGGTCGACCTTTACCACCAGCACGCCGATGATCCTGTCGCCATCGCGCACGGCAGCGGCGAAAAAGTAGCCGCGCTTGGCCGAGGTGGTGCCCAGGCCGAAAAAGCGCCCCAGGCGCCCGGCCATGGCTTCGCTGAAATACGGGCGGAAGGAAAAATTACGCCCGACGAAGCTGTCCTGCTTGTCCCAGTTGGACGCGGCGAGGGTTTTGCCGGTGGTGTCCATCAGGTACATCACTTCCACCCCGGCCTGAGCGGCGACGTCCTTGAGCAGGTGGTTGGCGTTGACCAGGTTGGTGCTGACCTGGGGTGCGTCGATGGCGGTACGCAGGGCCGGCAGGTCGCCGAGAATTTGTGGCAACACTTCGTAGCGGTGCAGGGTGCCCAGCAGGTTGGCGACGTACAGGTCCAGCGTCTGACGGTTCTGGCCGGCCAGTTCGCTGCGGTAATAGCGCTCGGCCAAGTGCTCCAGCGGCCACAACAACGGTGCCAGGCACAGCGCCAGCAACGCCAGGCTGCGCCAGCGGGGTCTTCGCGGAAGGGGTGGAGTCATGGGAGTCATGCGCCTGTGGGTACAGGCGCATTATGCCTAGTGCTGCTCGGCAAGACACTCGCGCAATGCGTCGTGCCACTGCGGTTGCGAGACGTGCCACTGCTGTTGCAGGCGGCTGCAATCCAGGCGCGAGTTCAGCGGGCGCTTTGCCGGGGTCGGATAGGCGCTGGAGGGAATCGGTTCCAGCTCGGCGCAGGCACGGCCGCTGGCCCGTAGTTGCTCGCCGATGGCTTGGGCAAAACCGAACCACGAGGTCTCGCCTTGGGCGGTCAGGTGATAGACACCCCAGTCTCCGGCCTGGCCTGCTTGCCAGCGTTCGATCAAGGCACGGGTGCTGTTGGCGATGGTCCCGGCCCAGGTTGGCGCGCCGATCTGGTCGGCGACGATGCGCATCTGCGGTTTTTCCTGCAGCAAGCGTTGCATGGTCAGCAGGAAGTTTTTGCCATGGGTCGAGTAGACCCAACTGGTGCGCAGAATCAGGTGCTCACCGCCGACTGCGGCGATCGCCTGTTCACCGGCCAGCTTGCTTGCGCCGTAGACGCCCAGCGGGTGGGTGGCGTCGTCTTCGTTGTAGGGCGCGGCCTTACTGCCGTCGAACACGTAGTCGGTGGAGTAGTGGATCAGCGGAATGCCCAGTGCCTTGGCTTCCTCAGCGAAAACGCCGGGCGCGGTGGCGTTGATGGCGAAGGCCACGTCCGGTTCGCTCTCGGCTTGATCCACCGCCGTATGGGCGGCGGCATTGATGATCAGGCCGGGGCGATGGGCGCGCACTTGCTGGCGTATCTGCTCGGGGTGGTTCAGGTCCAGCTGGTCGCGACCCAGCACGATCAACTCGCCCAGGCCCTGGAGGCGCTGTTGCAGCTCCCGGGAGACCTGGCCGTGCTGGCCGCTGATGAGGATTTTCAGGGGCGCGGTCATGGGAACAGGTCGGCCTCTTGCAGGCTTTTACCGGCCTGGTCCTTGGCGGACAGTTGGGGCGCCTCGGTCAGTTCCCAGTCGATGGCGAGCGTCGGGTCGTTCCAGAGGATGCAGCGCTCGGCACTCGGCTGGTAATAATCAGTGGTCTTGTAGAGGAATTCGGCGTAGTCGCTCAGCACCACAAAGCCATGGGCAAAACCTTCCGGTACCCACAGCTGGCGATGGTTGTCGGCTGAAAGCCGCACGCCCACCCACTGCCCGAAATTGGGCGAGCTGCGGCGAATGTCGACGGCCACATCCAGCACTTCGCCGGCAGTGACGCGCACCAGTTTGCCTTGGGTGTGTTCGAGTTGGTAATGCAGACCGCGCAGCACGCCTTTTTGCGAGCGCGAGTGGTTGTCCTGCACGAAATCACGCTTGAGCCCGGTGGCCTCTTCGAAGGCTCGGGCGTTGAAGCTTTCGTAGAAAAACCCGCGCTCGTCACCGAACACTTTCGGTTCGATGATCAGTACTCCCGGCAACGCCGTGTCGGTGACCTTCATTTTTGCTCCCCGGCCAGTGAATACAGATATTGGCCGTAGCCGGTCTTGCCGAAATACTTGGCGCGCTCAAGCAGGTGATCACGGTCGATCCAGCCGTTCTCGTAAGCGATTTCTTCCAGGCATGCCACTTTCAAACCCTGGCGGTGCTCGATGGTCTGCACATACGTGGAGGCTTCCAGCAGGCTGTCGTGGGTGCCGGTGTCGAGCCAGGCGAAACCACGGCCGAAGCGTTCTACATGCAGGTCGCCACGATTGAGGTAGGCGTTGTTGACGTCGGTGATCTCCAGTTCGCCGCGTGGCGATGGCTTGACTGCCTTTGCGATCTTGATCACGTCGTTATCGTAGAAATACAGGCCGGTCACCGCGTAGCTCGACTTTGGCTTGGCTGGTTTTTCCTCGATGGACAGCGCGCGGCCCTGGCTGTCGAAGTCGATCACGCCGAAACGCTCCGGGTCCTTGACCCAGTAACCGAATACCGTGGCGCCAGATGGGCGTTCGGCAGCGGTGCGAAGTTGGTCGCCGAAGTGCTGGCCGTGGAAGATGTTGTCGCCCAGGATCAAGCACACCGGATCATCACCGATAAACTCTTCGCCAATCAAAAACGCCTGTGCCAGGCCGTCCGGGGACGGCTGCTCTGCATAGGTGAAGCGCACGCCAAACTGGCTGCCGTCGCCCAACAGATTGCGGTATTGCGGCAGGTCCACCGGGGTGGATATCACTAGAATGTCCTTGATCCCGGCCAGCATCAGTACCGAGATCGGGTAGTAGATCATCGGCTTGTCATACACCGGCAACAGCTGCTTGGAAACGCCCAGAGTAATGGGGTGCAAACGGGTGCCGGAGCCACCGGCCAGTACGATTCCCTTCATCATGCGATCAGATCCTTAAGGTCGGTATTGCCCAGTCGTTCGCCCTGATAACTGCCGTCCTGGACCCTGCGGCACCATTCCAGGTTATCGAGGTACCACTGCACGGTTTTGCGCAGGCCGGTTTCAAAGGTTTCTTCGGGCACCCAGCCCAGTTCGCGTTCGATCTTGCTGGCGTCGATCGCGTAGCGCTGGTCGTGGCCCGGACGATCCTTGACGAAGGTGATCAGGTCGGTAAATTTTTCAACGCCGGCTGGACGCTGAGGCGCCAGCTCTTCCAACAGGCCGCAGATGCTGCGCACCACGTCGATATTTTTCTGCTCGTTGTGACCGCCGATGTTGTAGGTCTCGCCTACCACGCCTTCAGTCACCACTTTGAACAGCGCGCGGGCGTGGTCCTCAACGAACAACCAGTCGCGCACTTGCAGTCCATCGCCATACACCGGCAACGGTTTACCGGCCAGGGCATTGAGGATCACCAGCGGGATCAGCTTCTCGGGGAAGTGGAACGGCCCGTAGTTGTTCGAGCAGTTGGTCAGCAATACCGGCAGGCCATACGTGCGCTGCCAGGCGCGGACCAGGTGATCGGACGCGGCCTTGCTGGCCGAGTAAGGCGAACTTGGCGCATAGGGCGTGGTTTCGGTGAACAGGTCATCGACGCCGTGCAGGTCGCCATACACTTCATCAGTGGAAATGTGGTGGAAGCGGAAGGCGCTTTTGGCCGGCTCTTCCAGCTTCTGCCAATACGCACGGGCGGCCTCCAGCAGGCTGTAGGTGCCGACGATATTCGTCTGGATGAAATCCGACGGGCCGTCGATGGAACGGTCCACATGGGACTCGGCCGCCAGGTGCATGATCGCGTCGGGCTCAAAGCGCGCCAGCACGGCGCTTACCGTGGCCTGGTCGATGATGTCAGCCTGGACGAACTCATAGCGGCTATTGGTCGCGACGCTGGTCAGCGACTCTAGGTTGCCTGCATAGGTCAGTTTGTCCAGGTTGAGCACTTCGTGCTCGGTGTGTTGAATCAGGTGCCGGATCAGAGCAGAGCCGATGAATCCGGCGCCGCCGGTGATGAGAATGCGCATGTCGGAGGCCCTTTTCCTTAGACGGACATTAAGCGAATGGAGCATAGCTTGAGTTGTGGCGCGAGACGGTGCAAGGGGCGATGGCAATTTGCGTGCCGAAACACCGCATTTGCAGGGGTTGCATAACCCCCGTCAACAATGGCGATATAAGCGCCTGATAAAGACACCAGGGGTCGTCACATGTTGCTCGCCACGTTGATTCATCGCGCCAGCCTGCCATGCCCGCAAGTCGGGCCGGAGCCTGCGGCGCAGCTACTGGAGCAGCATTACGGCCTCGGTGGGGCGATGCAGTCCCTCGGCAGCCAGCAAGACCTCAACTACCGCATCGACAGCGACCGTGGCCGTTTTGTGCTGAAAATCT
This sequence comes from Pseudomonas sp. AN3A02, assembly GCF_011765255.1. Lineage (NCBI taxonomy): Bacteria > Pseudomonadati > Pseudomonadota > Gammaproteobacteria > Pseudomonadales > Pseudomonadaceae > Pseudomonas > Pseudomonas sp. AN3A02. The sequence continues at coordinate 1,349,917 of NZ_JAARNI010000001.1, read as the reverse complement.
GCCGGGGCGACTACGCCGCCGTCGAGTTGCAGGCCCAGCACGCCGCCCTCAAGCATCTGCAGGAACATTCGGACGTACGGGTGCCGAGGGTGATTTCGGCTCTTAAGGGTGAAGAACTGCTGACCGAGAAGGTCGCCGGTCAAACCGTGCACCTGCGGCTGCTGGATTACATCGACGGCCAACCGCTGACTCACTTGCCTCATTTAGGCCGTGAAGTGATCGCAGGCTTCGGCGAACTCTGCGGGCGGATGAGCCGGGCGCTGGCCGGCTTCGAGCATCCGGGCCTGGAACGCACCCTGCAATGGGACCCGCGCCATGCCCTTGAGCTGATCACCCATTTGCTGTCGACCCTCGAAAACCTCCCGCATCGTGCCGAGCTTGAGCACGTGGTGGAGCAGGTCGAGCGCCGCGTGCGGCCTTTGGCCGATCACTTGCCGTGGCAAGCCGTGCACATGGATATCACCGATGACAACGTGGTCTGGCAGCGCGATGCCCAGCGGCATTGGCAGGTCCAGGGTGTGATCGACTTCGGAGATCTGGTACGCACCTGGCGTATTGCCGACCTGTCTGTGACCTGTGCCGCGCTGCTGCACCACGCCGAGGGCGATCCGTTCGCGATTCTGCCGGCGATTCAGGCATGCCACGCGATTACCCCGTTGCAGCACCAAGAGTTGCAGGCGTTGTGGCCCCTGATCGTCGCGCGGGCCGCCGTGTTGGTGCTGAGCAGTGAACAGCAGCAAAGCCTGGACCCAGATAACGCGTACCTGTTGAAAAACGCCGAGCATGAGTGGGAAATTTTCCGCGTGGCCACCTCGGTGCCTTTTGAGCTGATGGAGGCGGCGATTCTTGGCTGTGTCGGTGTCGAGTTGTCACCCATTGCCGGCGAGGGTTTTGCGCCATTGTTACCGGGGTTGGTCGGGCGTGAATTTGCGTTGATCGACCTGGGCGTACTCAGCCCGCATTTCGAGGCGGGGAACTGGGAGCAGGAAGGCATTGATCGGCGGCTTTTAGAGGAGGCGGCCTTGGTGCATGGGCTGGCAGCCAGCCGTTATGGTCAATACCGGCTGTCCCGAACCCAGCTCGACAGCGCCGTGGAACCGGAGACTTTCCCGCTTCACGTAGAACTGCATATGCCATTGGGCGCTACGGTGGAAGCGCCGTTCGCCGGCACCTTGCGCTACGCCGCCGACGGCCTGCTGTGCCTGCACAGCGCGCAGTTGAGCGTTCGCTTGTGGGGCGTGAGCGCCCTGTTGCAGCACGGCGCCGCAGTGGTAAAAGGCCAGGTACTCGGCGAAGTGGTTGCGCCGCTGACGGTGCAACTGTGCCGCGCCGAGCTTGAGCCGCCGCTGTTCTGCACGCCTTCCCGGGCCGCGGCCTGGCAAATGTTATGCCCGTCCCCGGCCACTTTGCTGGGGCTGGCGTGCGATGCCGAGCCGGAGTTGGACCCCGAAGCCCTGCTGGCCCGGCGCGACGCCAGTTTCGCCCGCTCGCAAAAGCACTACTACGTCGACCCGCCGCGCATCGAGCGCGGCTGGCGCAATCACCTGATCGACATGCAGGGCCGCTCCTACCTCGACATGCTCAACAACGTCGCGGTGCTCGGCCACGGCCATCCGCGCATGGCCCAAGTGGCGGCACGGCAATGGTCGCTGCTCAACACCAACTCGCGCTTCCACTATGCAGCGATTGCCGAATTCTCCGAGCGTTTGCTGGCGCTGGCGCCGGATTCCATGGACCGGGTGTTCCTGGTCAACAGCGGCACCGAAGCCAACGACCTGGCGATTCGCCTGGCCTGGGCCTACAGCGGCGGGCGCGACATGCTCAGTGTGCTGGAGGCTTACCACGGCTGGTCGGTGGCGGCGGACGCGGTGTCGACCTCGATTGCTGACAACCCCCAGGCCTTGAGCAGCCGCCCTGATTGGGTGCACCCGGTGACCGCGCCGAATACCTATCGCGGCGAATTTCGCGGGCAGGACAGTGCCCCGGACTATGTGCGTAGCGTGGAACGCAACCTGGCGAAAATCGCCGCGCAGAACCGCCAGCTGGCGGGCTTCATCTGTGAGCCGGTGTATGGCAATGCCGGCGGGATTTCCCTGCCGCCCGGCTATTTGCAACAGGTGTACGCCCTTGTTCGGGAACAGGGCGGCGTGTGCATCGCCGATGAAGTGCAGGTGGGTTACGGCCGCATGGGCCATTTCTTCTGGGGGTTTGAAGAGCAGGGCGTGGTGCCGGACATCATCACCATGGCCAAGGGCATGGGCAACGGCCAGCCATTGGGCGCGGTAATCACCCGCCGGGAAATCGCCGAGGCGCTGGAGGTCGAGGGTTACTTCTTCTCATCCTCGGGAGGAAGCCCGGTGAGTTGCCGGATCGGCATGGCGGTGCTGGACGTGATGGAGGAAGAAAAGCTCTGGGAAAACGCCCAGGTGGTAGGCGGACATTTCAAGGCGCGTCTGGAGGCGTTGGTCCAACAGTATCCATTGGTGGGCGCCGTGCATGGTTCCGGGTTTTACCTCGGGCTGGAATTGGTTCGCGACCGGCAGACCCTTGAACCGGCCACCGAAGAGACCGCCGTGCTGTGCGATCGGCTGCGGGAACTGGGGATCTTCATGCAGCCCACCGGCGACTATCTGAACATCCTCAAGATCAAGCCGCCAATGGTCACCTCCCGGCACAGTGTGGACTTCTTCGTCGACATGCTGGCTAAAGTGCTGGATGAGCACCTTTGACCGTTAGTCATAACTTCGATTGTTATCGGCAATAAATCAGTAATTTTTGTCTGATATAGAAGAATCGTCTTTTAAGGTCGATTTTTATCCGATATAAAGGCGCCATGCTCACGCAGCCGTCCCAGGAGATTTTTCATGACCACTTTGCACAGCACCCCCCGCGCCGACGGCTTCTACATGCCTGCCGAATGGGCGCCACAAACCCAAACCTGGATGATCTGGCCCGAGCGCCCGGACAACTGGCGCCTGGGCGGCAAGCCGGCGCAAGCCGCCCACGTGGCGGTGGCCAAGGCCATTGCGCGCTTTGAACCGGTGACCGTGGCCGTCTCGGCCGGCCAGTACGAAAACGCCCGGGCGCGCCTGGACGTGCCGAATATTCGCCTGGTGGAAATGTCCAGCGACGACGCTTGGGTACGTGATACCGGGCCGACCTTCGTGATCAACAACACCGGCGAAGTCCGTGGGGTGAACTGGGATTTCAACGCCTGGGGCGGCTTCGACGGCGGCCTGTATTCGCCGTGGAACCGCGACGCTCAGGTGGGCGGCAAGATCCTCGAAATCGAGCGCAGCCCGCGTTATCGCACCGAGGGTTTTGTGCTGGAAGGCGGTTCGATCCACGTCGACGGCGAAGGCACCCTGATCACCACCGAAGAATGCCTGCTCAACCGCAATCGCAATCCGCACCTTCAGCGTGAGGAAATCGAAGCGGTGCTCAGCGCCAACCTGGCTGTGGATAAGATCATCTGGCTGCCGGATGGCCTGTTCAACGACGAAACCGACGGGCATGTGGATAACTTCTGCTGCTACGTGCGCCCAGGTGAAGTGTTGCTGGCCTGGACAGACGACCCGCAAGATCCGAACTACGCACGCTGCCATGCCGCCATGGACGTGCTGCAAAGCAGCACCGACGCCCAGGGGCGCTCGTTCACAGTGCATAAAATGCCGATCCCGGGGCCGCTGTATGCCACCGAGGAAGAATGTGCAGGCGTTGATCCGGTAGACGGCAGCCAGGAGCGCAATCCTAGCGTGCGGTTGGCCGGTTCCTACGTCAATTTCCTGATCGTCAACGGCGGCATCATCGCGCCGAGCTTCGACGACCCGCTGGACAGTCGCGCCAAGGAGATTCTGCAGAGCCTGTTCCCGCAGCACGAAGTGGTGATGGTGCCTGGCCGCGAACTGTTACTGGGGGGTGGCAACATTCACTGCCTGACCCAGCAGCAGCCGGCTCCGCACAAAAACTGAGTGCACTTGTAACAGCTTGATGCCGGGTTGAACGGCAATTGAGCGCGTCGCAGTTCGAACGCTCACAGCAAGCCCACGGCCCGTCAGGTTCGTGGGCTTTTTTGCGTCCATGTGCCGATAAACCGGGCACATTGGCATAGCTCTTGTATCGATCTTGCGACACAGAGCAGGGTGTATGACTAAGCAGTTCTGTCATAAACCTTGAGTAAGTTAGCCGCTCATGCAGTCGGAGAGAGCGCTGAAATGAATGCCGATATCAACCTGATGTACACGCGCACGTTCCACCCTTTGCGGGTGAACGGTGACGCGATCCATGCGCTGGCGCTCTGGTTGAAGGAAAACGGTTCAAGGCAGATCAGGACGCCCGACCCGCGCCGGGTGATGAGCGAACGGTACCCGGTGGGGCTGTTCAGCGAGGACGAGGTGCAGGCGTTGTGTGAGTTGATGGGCACCTTGTAGGAGCGAGCTTGCTCGCGAAGGGCGATAACGATGATGCGGGGAGCCTGACTCCCCGCAGCGATCTCAGGTTTTTCGCGAGCAAGCTCGCTCCTACAGGAACTGTTAGAAGCTGTAGGTTCCGGTCACCACCAGGCTCCGCGGGTCGCCGAACTGAATCTGCGCCGCACTGGTCGCTGACGCGTAGTACGTCTTGTCGCTGATATTGTTCAGCGCCGCCCGCACATCCCATTCCTTCTGCCGGAACCCGGCCAGTGCATCCCAGCGCCCATAACCCGGTAACACCACTGTGTTGGCGTTATCCGCGTAACGATCACCCACCAATGTCAGCCCGGTTTCCGCATACCAGCCCATCTCCGGTTTCCAGGTGACGAACAGGCTGGCATTACGCTTGGCTACATCGCTGATGCGCTTGCCTTCAAAGCCATTGTTGTCCTTCACCACCTTGGCGTCCTGCACGCCAACCCCACCACGCACGTACCAGTTGCCGACGATCTTCCCGGTCGCGGTCAACTCCAGGCCACGGGAGCGCTGCTCACCGCTGAGCAAGGTAATGGTAGGGTCCAGCGGGTCGCGGGTGCGGCGGTTGTAGAGTTCCAGTTCGTACACCGCCAGGGTGGTGCTCAGGCGGTCGTCGAGCCAGTCGCTCTTGACCCCGATTTCCTTCTGTTTGGTCAGCTCCGGGCTCAGGTCGTTGGCGTTGCCCGTCGCGTTGGGCGTGATGCCGATCAGGCCACCGCCGGTAGGCGAGAAGGTCTTGCTCCACGAGGCATAGAACGAATGGTGTTCCAGCGGCGTCCAGACCAGGCCTACGCGCGGGCTGGTGCTGTGGCTCACGACCTGTTCCGAGGCGTTGGTCAGTTTGTTGGTGGACTCCACATCAAAGCGGTCATAGCGCAAACCGGCGAGCAGTTGCCACTGGTCGTTCAGGCGCAGTTGGTCCTGCACATACAAGCCCTGGCTTTGCGCTTCGGTGTGACTGCTGCTGAAGGCCGGTAGGCGACCGTAGTGGCGCAGGTCCGTGTTGGGGTTGTACACATCCACGCTCGGCACAGCGGCGAGGGGCGCTCGATAGAGTTTCGGGTCACGGCGCTGGTTACCCAACTCCACGCCGGTCAGCAAGCGATGCTCCAGGCCAAAGGTGGTGAAACCGCCTTCCAGCTCGACGTTGTTGAAGAGGTTGCGTGTGGTCAAGTCCTGCTGCCAGCGCTGGCGCCCGACCTTGTTGGTTTTTGGGTCGTAGCTGACGGCATAGGTGTTATCGAAGTCGCTGTCGAGGGTGAACACGCCCAACGTATGGCGCAGTTGCCAACTGTCGTTCAGTTCATAGGCAAGCCGGGAGCGCAGGGATTGGGACTTGTCGTCGATGTAATCGCGCTTGTCACCATAAGTAGTGCCGCGACTGACATCCGCCGGGCGCCCGTTGACCCCGGGAATGCCACGGTCCGGCGTGCGGTTGTAGCGGCTGTATTCGTACTGCACCAGCCAGTTCAGGTCCGGGGTCAGCTGCCAGCTCATGGACGGCGCAAACAGCTGGCGATTGCCGCTGACGCCATCGCGGAAACTGTTGTTGTCCTCGTTGCCCATGTTCAGGCGCAGGCTGATGTTATCGGTGGCGTCGGTGCTGAGGTCGGCATACAGGCTGCGCAAATCATTGCTGCCGCCCTGGGCCTCGATGCTGGAGGCGTGACCGGCCTGGGGCAGCTTGCTCACGCGGTTGACGATGCCGCCCTGGCCGCCTCGGCCGTACAACACCGCTGCCGGGCCCTTGAGCACTTCGATGCGCTCGATGTTGTGCAGGTCGCGCACGTATTGGCTGTCGTCGCGAATACCATCCAGGTAGAAGTCGTTGCTGGCGTCGAAGCCTCGGATGCGCAGGCTGTCGAAACGCGTGTCGGCGCCGCTGCTGACGTTGGGTACGCCGCTCAACGCCTGGCCCAGGTCATTGGTCCCGTAAGAGCGCAGGTTGTCGGTTTTCACCGAGTCGATAGCCTGGGGTACATAACGCACGGGCGTAGCGGTGCGGGTGGCGGTGCTGGTTTCCTTGACGCGCGGGTCGTCCTCGTCGGCTTCGGCACTTACGGAGGTTTCCGGCAGGACGGTTGCAGCGCAGGCAAATCCGGCAGACAGCAGGACAGAAAGCCCAAGGGTAATGGGCGTCAGGCGGAAGGCAGGCATCGGGGTGTGTATCCAAAAAGGTTGGGAGGATAAAAGTGCGTTAATGGTAATGCTTACTATTTGCGAAGGTTATCTATTCCTAAACGTACCTTTCTGAAAACTGTTACGGCGTATGTTTTTCAGGGTTATTCGACCGATTCTCGAAACAGTCTGAAAGCCAATCCAGGGTTTTTCCCAACTGTGCGTAAGACTAATCTGCCGTGCATCAACGTCCATCGGAGTCCGCCATGACGGCAGCCACGCTTCACTACATTTACGACCCGCTGTGCGGCTGGTGTTACGGCGCCGAGCCGCTGCTGCATGCCGCCCATAGCGTGTTGCCGATCCAGTTGCACGGCGGCGGGATGATGACCGGCGCCAATCGCCAATCCGTATCGCCGCAGTTACGTGACTACGTCATGCCGCACGACCGGCGTATCGCCGAGTACACCGGGCAACCGTTTGGCGAAGCGTATTTTGAAGGCCTGCTGCGCGATCACGACGCGGTGTTCGACTCAGCCCCGCCGATCACCGCAGTACTGGCCGCCGAAAAAATCGCCGGTCGCGGCCTGGAGCTGCTGGCGCGTTTGCAAACCGCGCACTATGTCGAAGGCCGCCGAATCGCTGATCGAGACGTGCTAGTGGAACTCGCCAAATCCATCGGTTTGGATCCTCAGGTCCTCAACGCCGCCTTCAGTGAAATCCTGGGCGCAGACACTCAAGCGCACATCAACAACAGCCGCCAATGGCTGGCAAAAATTGGCGGTCAGGGCTTTCCCACGTTGGCCCTGGAGCAGGATGAGCAGTTGCAGTTGATCGACATCAGCCCCTGGCTGGGCAAGTCCGAAGCCTTTGCTGAGTGGCTGAGACAAAGAGTCGCAATTTCGATTAAACCCACCCAATCGAGTGCACCAATGTGTGGCCTGCAGGGGTGCGAAGATCCGAGAGAGGCTAGACAGAGCCTTGGAGGGTGATGGCCATTTAACGTCTCTTAGACTTTTTTAGCCTAAATACAGAAGATTCACGAAATTGACACACAGTAAAGGGCGCGGATAGGATTCGCCCCAACGCCTGTGGCTAACCGCCATGACTTCCCCAATAAAAAAAGGCCCGCGGCATATCACGTCGTCCGCGGGCCTTTTTTTATCTGGGAGAGTCGACACCAGAAAAGCAACACGGAGCCTGGTGTCACAGAGCGTACTCAACCAGTAATAAGGAATATAAGAAAATGTTGAAGCAACGGATGGGGCTGATCGCTCTGGGGATTTTGAGCGCTACGCAAGCAATGGCTGATGACCAATCCCAATCGAAGGGTTTTGTTGAAGACAGCCACCTGAACATCGCGGCACGCAACGCTTACATCAGCCGCGACTACAAAAACGGCAAGCAAGACAAAGCTGAATGGGGCCAGGGCTTCATCGGCAAGTTCGAATCCGGCTTCACCCAAGGCACCGTCGGTGTGGGTGTGGACGTGATCGGCCAATACGCCATTCGCCTGGATGGTGGTAAGGGTCGCAGCGGCGCGGGTGGTATCGACTTCTTCAAACAAGGCGACAGCGGCGCAGCTGCCGACGACCTTGCCAAGGGCGGCGCAGCCGTCAAGGCACGCATCTCCAACACCGTAATCAAATACGGTCAGCAGATGCCAGCCGTACCGGTCCTGCAGTACGACAACTCCCGTCTGTTGTCGGAAACCTACGAAGGTACTTCGATCGTTTCCAAAGAAATCGCCGGCCTGCAACTGGACGCTGGTCACTTCACCAAGGAAGCTCGCAAGAGCGCCGAAGGTTCCGACAGTGGCGCGCTGAAAAGCATCGACTACATCGGCGGTAGCTACAAATTCACCGAAAGCCTGTCGGCAGCGCTCTACGCTTCCAACATGCAGGACGTGCTGAAGAAGCAATACGTCAACGTCAACTACGTGCTGGCCCTGCCAGAGAAACAATCGTTGACCTTTGACTTCAACGGCTACAAAACCAAGCTGGACCGCAGCTTCGCCCTGGAAAACCAAGGTGATGCCGACGCTCGCGACAACAAAATCTGGAGCCTGGGCGCCACATGGGCCGTTGGCCCGCACAGCTTCACCGTGGCTCACCAGCGCAGCACCGGTGACACCGGTTACCTGTACGGCGGCTATCGCAACGCAGGCGGCATCGGCGACGGTGGCAACACCATCCTGCTGGCCAACTCCTACTGGTCTGACTTCAACGGCAAGGACGAGCGCTCCTGGCAAGCAGGCTACGGCCTGGACTTCAGCGCTTTCGGCGTGCCTGGCCTGACCTACAACATCGCTTACGTGCGCGGCACCAACATTGACGACGGTTCCAACCGCGGCAGTGGCACCGAGCGTGAGATCTTCAACCAGTTCAAATACGTGGTACAGAACGGCCCGGCTAAAGACCTGAGCCTGCGTGCCCGTGCGTCGTGGCTGCGCGTTTCCAACAACGCCAGCAACTACAACGTGGGTGGTAACGAGATCCGCCTGTTCGCCGACTACCCAATCAACGTTTTCTAATTGATTCGGCGTCGCGCCTGATTCAAGGCGATAAAAAACCCCGACTGGTCGGGGTTTTTTTATGCCTGCGATCCGGGCTATTGATTACACCGCATCACTAATGAAGTACTCCGCCCCACCTTTATCCACCTCAAGCAACCTCATAAATTGGCCTCACTGCCTGCCCACCACACCGATGGGCAAGTCACTGGAGCCTTGTCATGCCATTTGTCAGCGTACGTATCACCCGCGACGGCGTCACCTCGGAGCAGAAAGCCCAGGTCATTGCCGAAATCACCGAAACCCTCGAGCGCGTCCTTAACAAACGCCCCGACCTGACCCACATCGTCATCGAAGAAGTCGACACCGATAACTGGGGCTACGCCGGCATCACCACCACCCAGTACCGCAAGCAGCTCGCGGAAAATCCGTCATGAGCACGCCCGTCACCATCGACTTCATCTCCGACGTGGTCTGCCCATGGTGCGCCCTGGGCGCCACTGCCCTGGAACAAGCCATCGACAACCTGGCGGGCGAAGTGAAGGTTGAACTGACCTTCAAACCCTTCGAACTCAACCCCGACATGCCGGCCGAAGGTGAAAACGCCGTCGCCCACATGATGCGCAAATACGGGCGCAGCGCTGAAGAAGTTGCCAGCGGGAAAAGGATGCTGATGGAGCGCGGCGATGCCATCGGCTTCACTTTCGACCTGGAAAAACGCAGCCACTTCTACAACACCTTCGACGCTCATCGGTTGCTGTTTTGGGCGTTGCAGCAAGGGCGGCAGATCGAGCTGAAAAAGGCGTTGCTGCGTGGGTATTTCACCGATGGCCAAAACGTCAGCGACCACGAAACCCTGGCTCGTTTAGCCGCCGAAGCCGGGCTTGAAATCGAAGGCGCACGACGGATGCTGGGCTCTGCCGCCTACGGCAATGAAGTGCGCGAGCTTGAAGCGTTCTACCGCGAGCACGGCATCAACTCCGTACCGGCCATGGTCCTCAACGGCCGCCAGTTGGTCTCCGGATCGCAAGCCGTCAGTGATTACGAACAGATGCTGCGGGAAATGTCCGCCGCGGCTGCTTGAACCATCCCCTTTTCTATATAGAGGTTTCATCATGAGCAATTCGAAAAAAGTCGTTGTGATCACCGGCGCATCCCAAGGCCTCGGCGCGGCTGCGGTCAAGGCTTACCGCGAGCTGGATTACCGCGTGGTTGCCACCTCCCGGTCGATCAAACCGTCGACGGATCCGGACATCCTCACCGTAGCGGGCGACATCGCTGACCCGGCCACCGCCGAGCGTGTGATCCGCGAAGGCGTGGCGCGTTTTGGCCGCATCGACAGCCTGATCAACAACGCCGGCATCTTCGTCGCCAAACCCTTCACCAGCTACACCCACGAAGACTACGTGAACGTGCTGGCCGTGAACCTCAACGGGTTCTTCTACATCACCCAACTGGCGATTACCGAGATGCTGAAACAGGGCGCCGGGCACATCGTCAACATCACCACCAGCCTGGTGGACCACGCGATTGAGGGTGTGCCATCGGTGCTGGCTTCGCTGACCAAAGGCGGACTGAACTCGGCGACCAAATCCCTGGCGATTGAATACGCCAAGCGCGGGATTCGCGTGAATGCGGTGAGCCCCGGGATTATCAAGACGCCGATGCATGGCGAAGAGACGCATGCGGCGCTGGGTAGCCTGCATCCGGTTGGGCACATGGGTGAGGCGCGGGATATTGCGCAGGCGATTGTGTATTTGGAGTCGGCTGGGTTTGTGACGGGGGAAATTCTGCATGTGGACGGTGGGCAGAGTGCTGGGCACTAAGCGACGCGGTTGAACGAAAAACGCCCCGGACTGTGATGGTTCGGGGCGTTTTTGTGGGTGGCGTATAAAGCAGTCAACCGACTGTTGTAGGGGCAACCTGCTCCAATGCCCGATCTGCCAGCAGTGAACTCAACTCGATCAATTGCTGAATTCCCAATGCCACTGCCCTTTTTGATCCTTCCAGCTCAAATGCCAGGTTCGAAACCATTTCGTTAGCCGACGAGAGGGTTTCTGCTGCATTGGCCAGTAGCGTTTCGGTATCCACATCGGGAGAAACAGAGAACAGATTGCCGCATGGACGCGCCGCAGGTTCTGCGTCGTCTGATGGGTGCAAGTAATGATCAATCGCCCGTTGTGCTGCTGCATGAAGCTTGGCGTCGGTTGGGGCTTGAGGCGGGTTAGGTGTGACCTTGAACATGGCGAAGCTCCTTTAGCGATTCAGGAACTGCCAATCTCACTTCCACATGAGGGTGGCAGCTGTGCGCAGGTGTGGAAGACCGGGGCTAAAGGAACCCGGCGCACCGAAGTGCCCCGCACACAGCCGCCATAACACAAGAATACAGGCGTAAAAAAACGCCGGTAGGTGTTCATGGGCGTTTGAGCGCCTTTAGCCATAGTACGGACTTCCACATCCGGCCGCTGATTTTGCAGCGGCTGGCGGAGGTTAGCGGGGTGGAGCATGGGGAGGCAACCTGATATGGGTGTATGAAAATTCAGTGGGGAGGAAAATAAATTGCGTAAAGGGGACGGATTTATTTATCGCTCTGCACTGTTCCGCCTCAACCCCAAATTTCGCATACAAAGATCGATGCGAGCGTGGTTACAGGAGTCGCGGCTTTCGAAAGGTTTGCAGAGGGACGTGGGAGCAGGTAGGTGATCAGCAGGAAAGTAGTGAGGCTGCCAGATCAGGATCTGCGGTAGGGACACCCCAGAAACAACAAAGCCCTCACATTTCTGCGAGGGCTTCGTTTTGTATGGTGCCGGCACCAGGAGTCGAACCCGGGACCTACTGATTACAAGTCAGTTGCTCTACCAACTGAGCTATACCGGCGTGTTAGGGCGACGATTATAGCGATTGGTTAGCTTCTGTAAACCCCTGAATTCTGACTATTTTTGCAGGCACAGAGGTTTTCTCGCATCCAGCTCATTTTGACCACTGGGGATGGCTTCCTCAGCCCGAAGGCCATCCAGGGTCAGCCCGTAAAAAAATGTGTACCGATCAGCTGCCTGCGTTACACGAGTCCGCAAACTTCATGTACTCAAACACCTGCTTCTGCCCATGGGAATCCAGGTACGTCATCCGCGCATTCACCACGCCGCACGCCGCGCCGCCATCGTCGACGGTCGACAGCACTTGCTGAATATCCAGCTTGGGGCTGGTCTCGGCCTGGGCCGAGAAGGCGGCGATGTTGAGCAAGGCAAACAAGCCGCTGGCGATGAAGGTGTTCCGGTTCATGGTGGTGTCCTCTGAGGTTCAATAGGAGTGTGTTGCGTTGGAGCCTATTGAGCGCCTGGGAGGTATCCGGCCTGTGTCATGCACCTCGGGGTTTTGCTTCGGCATGTATAGGCGGTGGATTTCATACAACTTGATACACGAGCACTGCCATTAGAGGTATTTGCAGAAGTGCTCCTATCCGGCGAAGATTAGTCATTAAATTGACCATTTACCGCTCGTCGTAAAGATTTCTTCAGAAACACCAAAATAATGACACTTTCATTCCTTTGTCACAGAATGCGTACACAAAGGCGCCCACAAAAAGACCTGCGGTAAGCATCAGTACAGCTGACCTTTCACGTCTTTAAGATGCGTCGTGATGGAGTGTTGGCGATGAGCCGTACTGATGAACTTTTTGAGTTGTTTAATACGACAACTGCCAATGATGTCCAGGGAATGGATTCGATGCTGCAATTTTTCGAAGACATGCCCATCGACGACAGCGCCAGTCTCAACATGGGCAGCGGCGCGTCGTTCCTCCGGCATTCCCCCTGTGCCAACGAGCAGTCCGGCGAAGCCGCGACCGTCCGTGCGAATGTGGTGGCGCTGGTGTCGGTCAATGGCGGCGTCGGCCGCAGCACCCTGGCCACGGCGCTGAGCAGCGGTTTGCAGCGCCTGGGGCGGCCGGTGGTAGCGCTGGACCTGGACCCGCAAAACGCTCTCTATCACCACTTCGGCCTGAGCCACACCTTGCCCGGCATCGGGCGCACCAGCCTGCAGAACGAGCGCTGGAGCCAGATCCTTCATTCGGGCTTCGCCGGTTGCCAGGTGATCACTTTTGGCGAAACCGATATCCGTCAGCAGGAGGACTTGCAGCGTTGGCTCAAGCAGGAACCGCAGTGGTTGGCGCAGCACCTCTCGGCCCTCGGTCTGAGCGAGCAGGACACGGTGATCATCGACACCCCGGCGGGCAACAACGTTTACCTGCATCAGGCACTGAACGTGGCCGATGTGGTGCTGGTTATCGCCCAGGCGGATGCGGCGTCCCTTGGCACTCTGGGGCAGATGGAGCAGTTGCTGGCGCCACATATGGGGCGTCAGCCGGCGCTGCGGTGCCACTTCGTGATCAACCAGCTTGATGAGACCTCCGGCTTCAGCCTCGACATGGTCGAGGTGTTCAAGAAGCGCCTGGGTGAAAACCTGTTGGAAGTGGTGCACCGGGATTCGGCGATCAGCGAAGCCCTGGCCTTCGGCAGCGACCCGCTGGATAACGAAGCCGCCAGCATGGCCTGTGACGATATCAACGAGCTTTGCCGCCTGTTGATTGCCCGCTGAAAACACCGGGTTATGCCGCTAACGCCCGATGCTTATGCACAATCGGTTGGTTCAACCTGTCACGAAACAGCAATTTTGCGGAGCGGTTCTCATCACGCTGCAACTGCCTGTTTTGCGTGCGTTTTATTTTGTGAACAAAAAATGACCAGTCAGCATTTTGCCCTGTAAAGCTTGCCGCCAGGGCTTGCGCCAGAATTCCATCAACAGACTTATCCACAGGGCGCGCTGCGACAAAATGCCCTTTAATCGCGCTCGGCGAGCAGCATCAGGTTACGCGGGGTCAATGGTGTTTCGCAGAAGCTGCCGACTTGAACCCTGTAGCCGTTTTCTTCGAGCAACAATGCTCGGTCCAGTACCAGCCATAGTTCCAGCGGGCGCCGAAACAAACCACGCAGCAATTCCAGGTTTCGCACATGGGCCAAGCGCTGCCAGCCTTGGGCCTCCAGGGCCGACCAATCCTGTTCACCTGTGGATAATCCCTTGAGCACCGCCAGTTCCCGGCAGTAGTCGGCGAACGGCTTGGTCAGCCAGCTTGCAGGCAATGACGGGGTCGGCAGGTAATCGTCGCAACCGCGCAGCTGCCGCTGCAGCACATCAAAGCCCAAACGCCTGGCCATCGACGTATCACGCTGCTGGCGTACGCGCGCGCCTGCGGTGACGGTTTCGCTCAGCGGCAGGCCGAGGTCCTCCACTGATAAACGTAGTGATGAAGCCTGGGCCGCAATCGACAGCGGCTGATATTCCTCGGCGCGGATGCGGTTGTAGCAGCAGGGCGCCACAGCCAGTTGCTGGCAGCCGGCGGCGCTGGCCAGTTGAAGCAGGCGCACATGCAAGTCGCCACACGCATGCAGCGCGACCGGAGTTTGGTCGCGACTGATCTGCACGTCGGCCATCACGTCTTGCAGGCGATGGGTGACGGGCAATCGATGGTGTTCGCTGAGGGTTTGCCCTGAAGCAATCAGTGCCGGGTCATATTCCAGGCAGGTCAATTGCTGCCCGGGTTGCAGCAGGCGGCGGCCGAGGTGGCCCTTGCCGGCGCACCAGTCGAGCCAGTGTTGGGGTGTTTTGGAGAATTGCAGGGCGGCGCCGAAGGCTTCTATCTGTTGCCATTTGCGACCGGGTACATCGACGTTTAAGCGGTGGTGGGCGGCCGGTAGCGCAGTGGACGGTAAGTTATCCACAACACTTAGATTCAGCGACTGGGCCGCCAGCTCGGGAAACGGCGCGGGCGCCGGCAGGTGATGAGGTTGGTTATGGCTGCTTTCCGCCTCAGCCAGTGAGCGACCGCGCAGCCAGTGGGCCAGCTCGGGATGCTGGGCTTCCCATGGCAATTGCAGGTGGGTAAAGGGCCGTGGTCGCCACAGCCCTTGATGCTCGGTGAGGAACGCATCCAGTGCCTGGAAGCGGGCGAGCAACTGCTCACCCGTCAACATGGCGTCAGCGACCTTGGCAGGCATCAACCCGCAACCAGCGTTCCAGCAGCTTGAAGAAGCGCACCAGGACGTAGGACATCAGCAGGTAGAACAACCCGGCAGCGAAGAAGATTTCCACCGGCAAATAGGTGCGGGCAATGATCGTGCGGGCCATGCCGGTCAGTTCCAGCAAGGTCACGGTACTGGCCAGGGCGCTGGCCTTGAGCATCAGGATCACTTCGTTGCTGTAGGCCGGCAGGCCGATGCGCGCCGCACGCGGCAGGATGATGTAGAACAGCGCCTTGGGCTTGGACATGCCCAGCGCCCGCGCCGCTTCGATTTCACCCGGCGGGATTGCCTGGATAGCGCCGCGCAGGATCTCGGCGATGTAGGCGGCGGTGTGCAGCGTCATGGTGGCGGTGGCGCACCAGAACGGGTCCCGCAGGTACGGCCACATGAAGCTTTCACGCACGGCGTCGAACTGCGCCAGGCCGTAATAAACCAGGAACAACTGCACCAGCAGCGGCGTGCCACGGAAGAAAAAGATGTAGCAGTAGGGCAGGGTGCGCACGTACCAAAGACGCGAAGAGCGCGCGATGCCCAGCGGGATTGCCAGCAGCAGGCCTGCGATCACGGCGATGGCCACCAGCTCCAGGGTCAGAGTTGCGCCCTGGGCCAACCGTGGCAGCCACTTGATGATTACGGCCCAGTTCAGGCCGAGGTCGAAATGCGACAGCCAGCTGTAGTCGCCACTCATTGCGTGCTCCTCGCAAAGCCGCGCGCGGCACGTTTTTCCAGGAAGTGCATGCCGGTCATCGCCAGGACGGTGAGGCCCAGGTACATGAAGGCCGCGACCATAAAGAAGGTGAAGGGCTGCTTGGTGACGGTCACGCCGATCTGCGCGTGGCGCATGATTTCTTCCAGGCCGATCACCGAGACCAGTGCGGTGTCCTTCATCAAAATCATGAACAGGTTGCCCAGGCCCGGCAGGGCGATGCGCCACATCTGCGGCATGATCAACCGGGTGAAGATCCGGAACTTCGACAAGCCCAGTGCGACACCGGCTTCACGGTGGCCCTTGGGAATGGCCAGGATCGCGCCGCGGAACACTTCCGTGGCGTAGGCGCCAAAGCACAGGCCGAGGGCAATGACGCCGGCGGCGAAGGCGCTGAGGGACAGGTCAGGGTTGCCGAAAAACTCCCCGAGGGCACGCATCAAATTGACCGTGCCGAAGTAAATCAGCAGTACCCACAGCAGTTCCGGAATGCCGCGAACCAGAGTGGAGTAAGCGCCGCCAAGCCATTGCAGCGGCTTGTACGGGGAAGTCTTGGCCAGGGCGCCGGCCAGGCCGAGCACCAGCCCGAGGCACAGAGCGGTGAGCGCCAGCTTGACGGTCATCAGCGCGCCAGCGGCGAGCGCCGGGCCGAATCCGTAGAGGTCGAAATTCATGGTTTAGTCGTTTCGCAAGGCATTGCTAAGGACCGGCGCACTCAAGCGAGCGCGCCGGGCAGGCAATTCAGGATCACTCGATACTGAAAGGGAAGTACTTGTCGTTGATCTTCTTGTAGGTGCCGTCGGCTTTGATTTCTGCCAGGGCTTTGTTCAAGCGCTCGCGCAGTGGGTCGCCTTTGCGTACGGCGATACCGATCTTGTCGCTCTCTACCACCGGGTCGCCCTTGAATTCGTAGGCGGAGCCGTCTTTGCTTTTCAGCCACTCGTACTGCACGTACTTGTCGGCGAGCATCCCGTCCAGGCGGCCGGAAGTCAGGTCGAGGTAGGCGTTTTCCTGGGTGTCGTAGAGCTTGGCGGTGGTGTCCGGCAGCTTGTCTTCCAGGTAGGTACCGGCCAGCGTCGCGCGTTGAGCACCGATGATCTTGCCCTTCAGGTAGTCCGCGTCGGTCTTGAAGTCTTTGGTGGCTTTAGGCGCGATGAACTGCAGCTTGTTGGAGTAGTACGGGTCGGTGAAGTCGACGGCCTGCTTGCGTTCATCGGTGATGGACAGCGAGGAGACCAGGAAGTCGAACTTCTTGGCGTTCAGGGCCGGTATGATGCCGTCCCAGTCCGAGACATACACTTCGCACTTCTCGACTTTCATCTTGGCGCACAGAGCGTCGCCGATGTCTTTGTCGAAGCCGACGACGTTGCCGCTGGCATCTTTATTGTTGAACGGCGGGTAGGCCGCTTCGATCCCCATTTTCAAGGTCTCGGCCATCGCCGTGGCGCTGAACGCCATCGAAACGGCGGCAGCCAGGAGGAATTTTTTATAGTTCTGCATGCATGTTGCTCCGTTAGCGGTTGCTGGACATGAATTGTTTGCAGCGCGCCGAAAGCGGGTTTTCAAACACCTGCTGTGGCGATCCTTGCTCTTCGACCAGGCCCTGGTGCAGAAACACCACTTCACTGGACACCTGACGGGCGAAGCCCATTTCATGGGTGACCAGCAGCATGGTGCGGCCTTCTTCGGCCAGTGCGCGGATCACATTAAGTACTTCCTGAACCATTTCCGGGTCAAGGGCCGATGTCGGCTCGTCGAACAGGATGACTTTGGGCTGCATGGCCAGGGTACGGGCGATCGCGGCGCGTTGCTGCTGGCCGCCGGACAGTTGCGCGGGGTAGGCATGGCGCTTGTCACTGATGCCGACCTTGGCCAGCAAGGCTTCGGCGATTTCGATGGCTTCGGCCTTGCTCTGGCCGAGCACCCGGCGCGGCGCCTCGATGATGTTGTCGAGGACGCTCATGTGCGGCCACAGGTTAAAGTTTTGAAACACAAAACCGATTTCGCTGCGCAGGCGGTTGATCTGTTTGCCGTCGGCCGCTACCAGTTCGCCGTTTTTTGCGGCCTTCAGTTTGAGTTCTTCACCGGCCACCAGGATTTGCCCCTGGTGCGGGTTTTCGAGCAGGTTGATGCAGCGCAGGAACGTGGACTTGCCGGAACCGGAGGAACCCAGGATCGAGATCACATCGCCGTCGCGGGCGGTCAGCGAGATACCTTTCAGCACCTCCAGCTCACCATAGCGTTTATGCAAGTTGCGGATTTCAAGCGCGGGCGTGGCCTCAGCCATGTGCGGTCCTCATTGTGTTCATTGCGCTCCTGCTGTTGGCCCGCCTTCCTGGCGAGGCGCCAAGCTAGCATAGCGTTTGGATGACAGCCAACAGCCCTGCAGGCGGTAAACAGACGGTGTGCGGCAGGGTGTCGCATCGGCACAGCAGTGTGTCGCGCCATCAACAACCGAACAGCCGTTTGAACCCCGATTCCTACAGGCTTCGCGTAAAAAAAGGCGCGATGGTGCCAGCTTTGGCCGGGTGTTGGAAGGGTTAAACCGGCGAACGGTCCTTATCAGCCCTGTAATGGAGCGTCACGCACAATTTGTGTGTGTTTTTGGTGCGCCTGTTCGTACTTCATGTGAGTCGCACAGTAACGCTATAGCGGAATGCCATTAGTGTCAGTGACTTACGAGAGCTGTTGAGTTTCCCTACAGGCCGCGTCAATCGCGGCTCTGTAACATTTTGGCGCAAATCTTGCGTAAAAAATAAAGAACGCCCCGTTGGTTTCTTTTCACGAGAAAGACCTCAGGCCGGGTGGACCGTATTCGCAATTCCTCGCAAAGGTGTGTCAATGAGTAGTACGCAAAGCTCCAATGACCTCGAACAGGGGCTCAAACCGCGTCACGTCACCATGCTGTCGATTGCCGGCGTTATTGGTGCCGGTTTGTTTGTCGGCTCCGGCCACGCGATTGCTGCTGCAGGCCCTGCCGTGCTGCTGGCGTATGCGGCCGCCGGTACGCTGGTGGTGTTGGTGATGCGCATGCTGGCCGAGATGGCCGTGGCATCCCCGGACACGGGTTCGTTCTCTACTTATGCCGACCGTGCGATCGGTCACTGGGCCGGTTTCACCATCGGCTGGCTGTACTGGTGGTTCTGGGTGCTGGTGATTCCGCTGGAAGCCAACGCCGCCGCGACCATCCTCCACGCCTGGTTCCCCAACGTGGCGATCTGGGCCTTCACCCTGATCATCACTTTGCTGCTGACCGCGACCAACCTGTTCAGCGTGAAGAACTACGGCGAGTTCGAGTTCTGGTTTGCGCTGATCAAAGTGGTGGCGATCATCGGCTTTGTGATCCTCGGTGTCCTGGCGATTTTCGGCTTCTTGCCGGGCAGCCAGGTCAGCGGCGTTTCGCACCTGTTCGACACCCAAGGCTTCCTGCCCAACGGCATGGGGGCGGTGTTGGCGGCGATCCTGACCACCATGTTCTCGTTCATGGGCACCGAGATCGTGACCATCGCGGCCGCTGAATCGAAGAACCCGGGCCAGCAGATCTCCAAGGCCACCAACTCGGTGATCTGGCGGATCGGCTTGTTCTACCTGGTGTCGATCTTCATCGTCGTGGCCCTGGTGCCATGGAATGATCCTGCGCTGGCAGCGGTCGGTTCCTACCAGACGGTGCTGGAACGCATGGGCATCCCGAATGCCAAGCTGATCGTTGACCTGGTGGTGTTGGTGGCCGTGACCAGTTGCCTGAACTCGGCGCTGTACACCGCTTCACGCATGATGTTCTCACTGGGCCGTCGCGGTGATGCACCGGCGGTGTCCAAGATCACCAACAAGAGCGGCACGCCTTACTGGGCGGTGTTGCTGTCTACCGGCGCGGCGTTCCTGGCGGTATTCGCCAACTACGTGGCTCCGGCGGCGGTGTTTGAATTCCTGCTGGCCAGCTCCGGCGCCATCGCGCTGCTGGTGTACCTGGTGATCGCCGTGTCGCAACTGCGCATGCGTCAGAAGCGCACGGAAGCGGGCGAGAAGATTGCCTTCAAGATGTGGCTGTTCCCGGGCCTGACGTATGCGGTGATCGTGTTCATCGTGGGCGTGCTGACGATCATGCTGTTTCAGGAAGCGCATCGGGTGGAGATCATGGCCACCGGGGTTCTAAGCTTGCTGGTGATTGCAGCGGGGCTGATCGTGTCGCGTCGGCGCAAGGGCCGGAAGGTTGGGGCTGCGGTGCTTAACTGACGGAATCCTTTCGTCGGAATACCGTTGATCAAATGTGGGAGCGGGCTTGCTCGCGAAGGCAGTGTGTCAGTCAGCGCAAATGTCGACTGATCCACTGCATTCGCGAGCAAGCCCGCTCCCACATTTGGTTTTGTATCAGTCTTCGGAATTAGCCAGCGCTTGAGAGGCTGCGACGTAATCAGCCTGAAACTCCGGCGATTCAATCCACGCCAACGCTGCCGCTTCATCCTCGGTATCCGTGGCCCACTGGCGATACTCGATCAGCGCCGCGAGGATAAAGTCGGTCGCTTCCTCTTCACCTTCCTGCTCCAGCACCACCGCCAACAGCGGGTGCGCCAGGAACACCGCACACAGCGTCTGTTGGCTGGTTTCGCCAGCGGTGCGCATCTCCAGGAACAGCTCGGTCAAATCCACCGACTCAAGATCAATGCGGCTGTCATCGCCGGCAAAGGCGTCCGGCTTGGTAGCGACGGCGCGTTGGGTGCGGTTCTGCTTGGCCTTGGCTTTTGCCCGGTGGGCGCGTTTTTGCTGCTTGTTCGGCGAGGCCATGGGCTCACGTCCTTGGTGTCAGGATCTGGGGGTGGGGTATTGAAGCGCAGGTCTGGGGAAATCCCAAGGCTTTCTAGGTGCGATCCGTCACTTGGCGCCCCGGAGTGTCGTTGGCCAACGCTCCTCGCTGTAGCCAAGCCAGCGCAATCGGCCACAACCGATCCTGATACTGGCTGCGGAAGAACGCGAAATGTCCGACCTCTTTTTCGCCGATATCTTCAGGTGCGATCCGCAGATGCGTGCGCTCGCTGCCTTCGAAGTAACCCAGCAGGCGTTCGATTGCTGCGACGGTGCCAAACGGATCATCGGTAATGCTGATGGCCAATACCTGCGCCTGCACCCGAGAAAATGGCAACTCACCCAAGGCTCGCCCGCTCGGGCGCTGTTCATAACCCGGCGTCGGTGTACTCCAATCGCGCACCACACCTGCCGGTGTATCCTCGAGCCAGCCCATGCGCTTGCCTGGGAAGTAGCCGAACACCGCCGTTACCACTGGCATCACCAGATGCCATTTGGCAAACATTCGCCAGCGCCCGTTCGCCTCGTAGTCGCGCCAGTAGGCAAACTGCGCGCCCACAGTGACCAGTCGCCGGATCACTGCGCCGGAAGCCCCGAGTCCCGCCGCGCACCCGCCAAAACTGTGCCCGACCACATCTATCGGCTGGCCGGCAAACTCCCGCTGGGCCCGTTGCAGGATCGCTTCGAAGTCCAGCGCGCCCCAATCCGTCCATGAGGCCTTGAACCCCTTCAGCGAGCCGCTGCGGGATTCGCCGATGCCGCGGTAGTCGTAGGTGATGACGTCGAAGCCATTGGCAAACAGGTAATCGGCAAAACGCGAATAGTGCCGGCAGCGTACGGAGGTGGCGGCGTTGATGATCACTACGGGGCGATCGGGATCAGTCCGGATGTGCCGCCAGGTGAAGCCGCCAATGGGATGGCCATCGGCAGCAGGTTCACGAAAGGCTTCAGGCTGGGGGCGGGTTGGCAGGTTCATGAGCGGGCTCGGTGCTTGCGCTTTCGATGGGGCGTCAAAGGCCCGTGCGCAGTTTTATAAGAGGTCGAAGCTAACAAATTTCCGCTAAGAACACTCCGGGGATTTTTCTGATGCTCGACCTAAGCCGTACAGATGCCTAGGCTTAGACCCTTTCGCCCCACCAGAGCCAGCTCATGACCCGCGACACCCTCGAGCAAAACCAGATCCCCCTCTACTTCGCGAGCGTGCTGCTGGCCGTCGTTTTCGGTCTGCTGGCGCCATCCATGGCCCAAGGCGTGGGCATCCTGGTGACACCTGCCATCGCCGTACTGATGTACGCGATGTTCTTGCAAATCCCGTTTCTGGACCTGCGCCAAAGCTTGGGCAACAAACGCTTCATGTCCGCATTGCTGCTGGCCAACTTCATCCTGATCCCGCTGCTGGTGTGGGCGTTGACCCTTGGCCTGGTGGATCATCCGGCGATTCTGATCGGCGCGTTACTGGTGCTGCTGACGCCATGCATCGACTACGTGGTGGTGTTCGCCCACATCGGCAAGGGCGACTCGCGGTTGATGCTGGCCGCGACCCCGATCCTGTTGCTGCTCCAGCTGCTGCTGTTGCCGGTGTACCTGGGGTTGATCCTGGGCGCGCAGTCGCAGGTGGTGGTGGCGGTGGGGCCGTTTGTCGAGGCGTTCCTGCTGCTGATCGTTGCACCGATGATTCTGGCGGTGCTGACGACTTCCTTGTCCCGGCGATCAGGCCTTGTCAGCGCCTGGAATGATGCGTGGGCCTGGCTGCCTGTACCGGCCATGGCGCTGGTGCTGATGGTGGTGATCGGTTCGCAGATTACTGCTGTGGTCCGCGATATCGGCCTGCTGGCGCCGGTGATCCCGGTGTATATCGGCTTCCTGTTGCTGGCCCCGCTGATGGGGGCATTGGCTTCGCGACTGTTCAAGCTACCGGCGACCACAGCGCGGGCGGTCACCTTCAGCGCGTCCACGCGCAATTCCCTGGTGGTACTGCCGCTGGCACTGGCGTTGCCCGAAGACATCCGCGGGCTCGCCGCCGCAGCGGTGATCACGCAAACCCTCGTGGAACTGGTGGGAGAGCTGCTCTACATCCGGCTGATGCCGCTGCTGATCTGGCCCGCTCGTCGTTAGGCTGATGAATGTTTGATTCCGTTCAGGGGGCATTCAGCGTGGGGTTCGGCAACATGGACCGGTTTACCCCACCTGACAGGCTGAATAATGGATCAACACAATCGCTTTCGAATGGAATCGCTGGGCATTTTCCTTATCGCTTTGCTGCTGTTTACCCTGGGCATCTGGGACCAGCAGCCGCAAGGCTTCGACGGCCGCTGGGCCGTGTTCATGCAAGAGATGTTTCGCCACGGCGCGAGCCTGTTTCCTACCACCTACGGTGAGCCGTACCCGGACTACCCGGGCACCGCGACCTACCTCAGTTATCTCTTTGCCCGCTTGTTCGGCGCGCCCAACGACCTGGCCAACGTGATGCCCACCGCCCTGGCGTCTGCCGGGGTCATGGCGCTGATCTACCGCTTGCTGGTGCCGTCGGGCCGGGCGTGGGCGCTGCTGACGGTGCTGCTCACCGCATTGACCGCGCAATTGCTGGAGAAGTCGCGCTCGGTGTGCCTGGACCAGATGATCTCATTGCTGTGCCTGGGCTGCTTCTACCTGCTGCATACCGGCGAGCGCCTGGGCTCGCGGTTACGCCAATACGCGATCTTTCCGTTGTTCGTGGTGGCGTTTGCCATTCGCGGGCCGCTGGGGCTGATCGAGGTGTGTGGGGTGGCCTGCGTCTACTGGGCGCTGGGCACGGCTCGTACGCGGGAAGAGCGGTTTTCGTTGCTGAAAAAGGTGATAGCCCACGGCGTGGTCGGCTTGGTCCTGCTAGCCGGCTGTTGGTGGGTATTGCTGAAGCTGGCGCGGATCAGCGGCGGGGATGCCTTCGTCGATGATGTGCTGCGGATGCAATTCGCCGGGCGCCTCGACGAGACGGGCGAGCCGTTCTACTTCTACTTCAAGTTGAGCCTGTACCGCTATTTCCCGGTGGTGCCGCTGGCGCTGGCGACAATGATTGCCCTGCGCCACAAATGGTCGTCGCGTAACGAAGATGCCGACGTGCAACTGATGCTGCGCCTGGCTGGCTGCGGGCTGATGATTTTGCTGGGCTTGTCCATCCCGCACTTCAAGCGCGCCTATTACATCGTGCCCATGGTGCCGATGTTTGCCGCGGTGGCTGCCTATGGGCTGCTCCAGGCGCAAGGTTGGCTGCTTGGCGTGCGTCGTGGCTATGAGTGGTTGGTGGCCATCCTGCCGGTGCTCGGCATCGTCGTGGTGTTTGTCTGCCGGCACCTGTGGCACAAGCACGGTTACTGGCCCGAGGTTTCAGTGCCGGCGTTGGTGGGTGTGTTGATTGTGCTGCAACTGGCTGCCGTGATTGCCTGGCGCCGGTTGCAGGGCAGTCTCGGCCAGCGCCTGGTGGTGCTCAGCCTGATTGCACTGGCGACCCAATGGCTGGTGCTGGTGAAGGTGGTGGAGCCGGCGAAGGACCTGCAATTCGACACCAAAAACTTCGTTGGCGCGGTGGAGGCGCTGCGTGCCGATAATCCCGGAACGTTGGTATTTGTCGATTTGGCCAAAGACACCTGGGCGATTCGCTACATCATGAACCTGGATCACGACGAGAAGCCGTTGTTTATTGGGCGCAACGAACCGTTGCTAGTGGACACGCTGCCGCGACCCGCCTGGGTTATTGTGGAGCGCAAGCAAACCGCATTGCTGAGCGGCACGCCGCTGGAGCATATGGCGCCGGTGTTCAATGGGCGGTTGAATGACAACCCGCTGCTGGTGTTTTTGGTGAAGTGAGTGCGGGGTGGCGGCTGGCGATCAGCCTCAGGCCTGTCTATGGCTTGGGGCTGGAGAGGCTCTTGGCCCTTCGCAATTGGATGAAAGTGAGCGACCACAAATCCCAGACAACAAAAAACCCGCACTAGGCGGGTTTCTTGTGTGTTTCAGATGACGTTTGCACCACCTGAAACTAATTAGTGGTGCCCAGAGACGGAATCGAACCGCCGACACGGGGATTTTCAATCCCCTGCTCTACCGACTGAGCTATCTGGGCAACGGGGCGCATTAAACTGGTTTTTCAGGGGGTCGTCAAGCAAGTTTTCAAAAAATATTTAATTATTACCGTCGCTTACGGGCCAACCCCCACATTTGATCAATTATTCAGCAGGTGGAACGTAGCCGTCGGCCTTGGCGTAATCTTCGCCGGAAAAGAACTTGTCCATCTCGCCCTGAAGGTATTTACGGTCTTCGGCGTTCATCATGTTCAGGCGTTTTTCGTTGATCAGCAGGGTCTGGTGCTTTTGCCAGTCGGCCCAGGCTTTGGCGGAGACGTTGTCGAAGATGTCCTGGCCCTTGGCGCCGGGGAACGGGGCGCGTTCCAGGGCGGGCAATTCTTCGTGGTACTTGCGGCAGATGATGGTGCGGGTCATGACGGAACTCCTGCGTTCAATACTTCAGCCGCGCGCTTCAGCAGTTTCTTTACCGGGGCGGCAAGGCCCAGGCGCGGCGGGGTGGCGAGGTTATACCAGAGCCAGTCAGCCTCGGCCACGTGGTGGGCAGACTCCTGGACCTGGACCAGCCAGGGTTCGATAGCCAGTTGGAAGTGGCTGAAGGTGTGAATCAGACTCGGCAGTTCCTGGTGCTTGCCCAGCGCCAGCGAGTGCTGGTTGGCCAGGTGTTCCAGGTCTGCCAGGTCATCCAGCTCCGGCAAGCTCCACAAACCGCCCCACAGGCCCGTGGAAGGGCGGCGGTAAAGCAGAATCGCGCCCTCGCCATTGGCCAGCAGCGGCATCAGCGTGCGCTTCTGGGGCACGGTCTTGCGCGGCTTGGGGATCGGGTAGCGGGTTTCCAGGCCGAGCATGTGGGCTTCGCAGCCCTTTTCCAGTGGGCACAGCAGGCAACTGGGTTTGCTGCGGGTGCAGAGGGTGGCGCCCATGTCCATCATCGCCTGGGTGTAGGCGTTGACACGGTCGTGTGGCGTAAGGCGCTCTGCGGTGGCCCACAGCTGTTTGGCGACCTTCGGCTCGCCCGGGTAACCCTCTTGCGCGGTAAAACGCGCCAGCACGCGTTTGACGTTGCCGTCGAGGATCGGCGCCCGCAGGCCCATGCTCAGGCTGGCAATCGCACCGGCGGTGGACAGGCCGATACCCGGCAGTTCGGTGAGCTTTTCGACGTCACGGGGAAACTCGCCGCCGTATTCGGCAACGACGATCTTCGCGGTCTTTTGCAGGTTGCGCGCCCGGGTGTAGTAACCCAGCCCAGTCCAGAGGTGCAGCACTTCGTCTTCCGGTGCGGCGGCCAGGGCTTCGACCGTTGGCAATGACGCCATGAACCGATCGAAGTAGTTCAGCACGGTACTGACCTGGGTCTGCTGCAGCATGATCTCCGAGACCCACACCCGGTAAGGCGTGATGCCCTGTTGCCAGGGCAGGTCATGGCGACCGTGGCGGTCGTACCAGTCAAGCACCGCCGTTGAAAACTGCTCGTTTCTCATCGTTTGAACAGGCCTTTCAAAGCGTCTTTCAACTGTGGATTAACCTTGTCGAGCTTCTGTTCAAGTTTCTCGCTGAGCTTGTTGCCCGCCGCCTTGATCGCGACCTGGCTCAAGCCGTCCTTGTCCAGGCGGCACGCCTTGGCGCCCAGTTCCAGCGGGCCACGGCAGCGCAGCGGGACTTCGATGTTCTGGAAGTTGGAGCCCACTTGGCAAGCCGGGTCCGGCACTTCGCGCTGGTCACCTTCAACGATGATACCGACGCGGTAGTCCATGCCCAGAACGCGCAGGTCGACGTCACCGTCGCCGTTGACGGTCAGGCCCGGGATGCGCACTTTCAGGTCGGGGTTGCTGGCCACGCCGTTGCGGAAGGTCAGGTTGCCCTTGAGCTCCTGGAACGGGGTGTCCTTGCCGCGTTGGTCGCCGCTGAGGGTTTTGCGGTTGAGCAGGGCGATGCCGGTGCACAGCTGTTGCTCAAGGTTGGCGTTGAGCAGAACGCCATTGTTGATCGCGAAGCTGGCAGTGCCGTTGAGGCTGTCGATCAGGGCTTTCTGGCTATTGCCGCGGCCAGTGAGGTTGCTGTCAAGGGTGAGCTGGCCTTTCACCGGCGGGTTCTGCCCCTGGGCTTGCAGGATGCGTTCGATCGGCACTTGCTTGATGCGGGTTTGCAGCGCCAGCAGCGGGATGTCCTGGCGCACGTCAAGGTTGCCGTTGGCCTGGAAGGTGCCGTTGTAGAGGCCACCACTCAGGGTATCGAGCTTGAGCTGACCATCGAGGCCGGAGGCTTTCAGGGCGGCGTTCTGAATCGGCAAATGGCTCAGGGTCAATTGGCCGAAGGACAGGTCGGCGTTCACGTCCAGGGTGCGCAGGCGGGTCAACGGCAGCAACTTGTCGGTGCTCCATGCGGCCTTGGTCGGTGCATCCGGCAGCGGTGTGGTGCCGCCGGCCGCCATGGCGCCGGCTTCGCTGTTCTGTACTTCAGCCTGGCGCGCGGCTGCGGCGCCTTTGGCGGCTTCGGACTTGGCCGGCAAGTAGTTGTCGGCGTTGAAGGTGTCGGCCTTGAGCTGCACTCGCAGGGACTGCTTGGCGAAATCATCCACGGCCACGCGCCCGGTAAAGGTGCTGTCGTCGAGTTTCAGGTTGAGGTCTTCAAGCGCCAGGCTGGTCGGGGTGCCCTTGAGGCGGCTGACCAGTTCGACCTTGCTCAGGCTGCCTGCAGCCATCGGCGGCAGTGGATTGCCGACGCTGTCGAGGAATTTGGCCAGGTCAAACTGGGCAATCGACAGGGCGCCGCTGAGTTGCGGGGTCTTGTCCAGGTCGTTGGCCTTCAGCTCGCCCAGGGCGCGCAGTTGGTTCAGCGACAGCTTCATGTTGGTCCATTCGGCAATGTTGGCGGACTGGTCCAGCAGCAATTGGCCTTGGGTCGAAAAGCTCACAGTCTTGCCTTGCAGCGGCTCGCCGGTGGCTTCACCGGTGATTTTCATGTCTTCGAACTGGTAGCGCTTGAGGGCGCGCTGAATGCGCAAGTTGCCGTTGACCTCGGTCTTGACGCGCATCAGCGGCTGGTTGGTGCCGAAGAATGCGGTGAGTTTCACCGGGATGCTTGCACCTTCGTGCACGGCGCCGGCGCTCAACTGGATGCTTTCGGCGCTGAACTGCTTGCCGGTCTGCTCGTCGTTGTATTCGACGCGGGCGTTGTTGATGGTCAGGCTGTCGATGTCCAGGCGGATCGGCTGCGGCGGCTTTTCAGGCTTGGGCGGCGTGGCCGCTTCAGTGACGGCGGGTACTGTGGCGGGAGTGCCCGCGTCGGGCACATTCTTGCCGATGTCTTCCCAGTTGCCGTGGCCATGCACGTCTTTGTTCAGGCGCAGGTTCAAGCCTTCGACACGCACATCGCTCATCTGCACTTCACGGCGCAGCAGCGGCAGGACGCGCACCGACAAGCCGAGCATCTGCAGATCGGCAAACGGTTGGGTCGGGTTGGTCAGGGTCGCAACGCTGGCCTCGTGCAGTTCAAGACCGAGCCAGGGGAACAGGCTCCACCCGATGTCGCCATTGAGCGTCAGCTCGATGTGGGCCTTGTCGCGGGCAATCTGGCGAATCTCGTCTTTGTAGTCGTTGGGATCGAAGAGATGGGTCAGGGCAAAGCCTAGAGCCACAATGATCAGCAACAGCCCGAGAAGTACCAGACCCAGGATTTTGCCGAACGCTTTCATGGGCGAGTCCTTGTATGTCGATTTTAAAATTTAGCCGCAGAGTATAACGCCCGAAGGCTTACGTCAGTTCGCGGATAGTTACATTGTATCCACGGTCGGAAAAACGGGTTTTTGGCGTCAAAAAAGACAGATAACCTGGAAAAGGTGATGGCAGTTTGGTTTTTCTGTCATCCACAGATGCTAATCTCTGCATGTTCGTCCGCCTTCTGCGGCTAAACGTCGCGCCAAAATGGAGCTTTACTCAAAAAAACGGCCACGCCTTGCGTGTAAGGCCGAGGGAGAGAGCGCCCGACGGACACATACTAATAACTGGGGGAAACACCAATGAGCACTAGCACTGCGGCGGGTAATACTGCTGCACAGCCTGCGTTCCTTTCCAAGGAACGCATTATCGCCAAGCCCGGGTTCAACCGTTGGCTGGTACCACCGGCCGCCCTGGCCATTCACCTTTGCATCGGCATGGCTTACGGCTTCTCGGTGTTCTGGTTGCCGTTGTCCAAGGCGCTGGGTATCACCGCACCGGTCGCCTGTGCGCCGGACATGAGCTTTATCAGCCAGGTCTTCTCGTCGCAATGCGACTGGCCCATCTCCATGCTGGGCTGGATCTACACCCTGTTCTTCATCTTCCTGGGTTGCTCGGCAGCGATCTGGGGCGGCTGGCTGGAACATGCCGGGCCACGTAAAGCCGGTGTCGTGTCGGCCTTGTGCTGGTGCGGCGGCCTGCTGATCTCTGCGTTGGGGATCTATACCCACCAGATCTGGCTGATGTGGATCGGCTCCGGGGTCATTGGTGGTATCGGCCTGGGCCTGGGCTATATCTCGCCGGTCTCGACTTTGATCAAGTGGTTCCCGGACAAGCGCGGCATGGCTACCGGCATGGCGATCATGGGCTTCGGCGGCGGCGCGATGGTTGGCGCCCCGTTGGCAGCCGCCCTGATGGGCCACTTCGCCTCGCCAACCAGCGTTGGCGTGTGGCAGAGCTTCGTGGTCATGGCCGTGATCTACTTCGTGTTCATGATCGGCGGCGCCTTGTCCTACCGCGTTCCGCCCACCGGCTGGAAGCCTGAGGGCTGGACTGCCCCGGCGAAAAAAGCCAGCAACGCGATGATTACCCACCGTCACGTGCACGTGAACGTGGCCTGGAAAACCCCGCAATTCCGCCTGGTGTGGCTGGTGCTGTGCCTGAACGTGTCTGCCGGTATCGGCATCCTCGGCATGGCTTCGCCGCTGCTGCAGGAAGTGTTCGGCGGCAAGTTGCTGGGTAACGGCCTGACGTTTGGCCAACTGGATGCCGGTCAACTGGCTTCCATCGCGGCCATCGCAGCCGGCTTTACCGGGCTGTTGAGCCTGTTCAACATCGGTGGCCGGTTCTTCTGGGCGTCGTTCTCCGACTACTTGGGCCGTAAAAACACCTACTTCGTGTTCTTCGCCTTGGGCTTTGCCCTGTACGCGTTGATTCCTAACCTGGGTCACCTGGGCAACGTCGCGCTGTTCGTGGCGGCGTTCTGCATCATCCTGTCGATGTACGGCGGTGGTTTTGCGACCGTACCGGCTTACCTGGCAGACCTGTTCGGTACGCAAATGGTGGGTGCGATCCACGGTCGTCTGCTGACTGCATGGGCAGCGGCGGGCGTACTGGGCCCGGTGTTGGTGAACTACCTGCGTGAGTACCAGTTGAGCATCGGCGTTGAACGCGCTGCGGCCTACGACATCACCTTGTACATCCTCGCCGGCCTGCTGGTGCTGGGCTTTATCTGCAACCTGCTGGTACGGCCGGTGGCAGACAAGTACTTCATGACCGACGCGGAACTGGCTGCCGAACAGGCGCTGGGCCACGACAAGGGCGCCGATTCCAGCACCGTGCTGGAATGGAAAGCCTCCTCCGGCAGTGTGCCATTGGCGGTTGCCGCCTGGCTGGTGGTGGGTATTCCGTTGGCGTGGGGCGTGTGGGTCACCCTGCAGAAAACCGCAGTACTGTTCCACTAACACCGCGTAAACCTTGTGGGAGCGGGCTTGTGTGGGAGCGGGCTTGCTCGCGAAGGCGATGGATCAGTCAGCACATGTATTGGCTGACCCACCGCATTCGCGAGCAAGCCCGCTCCCACGCAAAGCTGCTCCCACACTTGTACTGACATGTCTATCCTCGACACTCCATCAGTCTTATCCCCTCCGATGTTTCTGTTTAGCGCCCGCGCCCCTATAATGGCTGCCTTTTTCGCCCAATGATTTTGCGGAGCTGGTGATGGCCGAACGTAAGGCGTCCGTCGAGCGCGACACTCTGGAAACCCAGATCAAAGCCTCGATTAACCTGGATGGCACCGGAAAGGCCCGATTTGATATCGGTGTACCTTTTCTTGAGCACATGCTGGACCAGATCGCCCGTCACGGGCTGATCGACCTGGATATCGTCAGCAAGGGCGACCTGCATATCGACGACCACCACACGGTGGAAGACGTCGGTATCACGTTGGGCCAGGCTTTTGCCAAAGCCATCGGCGACAAGAAAGGCATCCGTCGCTACGGCCACGCCTATGTCCCGCTGGATGAAGCGCTGTCGCGTGTGGTCATCGACTTCTCCGGCCGCCCAGGCCTGCAGATGCACGTGCCCTACACCCGCGCCACCGTGGGCGGCTTCGACGTTGACCTGTTCCAGGAATTCTTCCAGGGCTTCGTCAACCACGCGCTGGTCAGCCTGCACATCGACAACCTGCGTGGCACCAACACTCACCACCAGATCGAGACCGTGTTCAAGGCCTTCGGTCGCGCCCTGCGCATGGCCGTAGAGCTGGATGACCGCATGGCCGGGCAAATGCCGTCGACCAAGGGCGTCCTGTAATGCAGACGGTCGCGGTTATCGATTACGGCATGGGTAACCTGCACTCGGTGGCCAAGGCCCTTGAGCACGTAGGCGCCGGCAAGGTACTGATCACCAGCGATGCCGACGTGATTCGCGAAGCCGACCGGGTGGTTTTCCCGGGGGTTGGCGCGATTCGCGACTGCATGGCTGAGATTCGCCGCCTGGGCTTCGACAGCCTGGTGCGTGAAGTCAGCCAGGACCGGCCGTTCCTCGGCATCTGCGTGGGCATGCAAGCCTTGCTCGACAGCAGTGAAGAGAACGCCGGCGTCGACTGCATCGGCCTGTTCCCCGGCCAGGTGAAGTTTTTCGGCAAGGATTTGCACGAAGACGGCGAACACCTGAAAGTCCCGCACATGGGCTGGAACGAAGTGCGCCAGACCGTGGATCACCCGCTGTGGCACAACGTGCCGGACCTGGCGCGTTTCTACTTCGTGCACAGCTACTACATTGCCGCCGGTAACCCGCGCCAGGTGGTGGGTGGCGGGCACTATGGCGTCGACTTCGCCGCGGCCCTGGCCGACGGTTCGCGCTTTGCCGTGCAGTTCCACCCGGAGAAGAGCCATACCCATGGCCTGCAATTGCTGCAGAACTTCGCCGCCTGGGACGGGCGCTGGTAATGGCCAAGAAGGTCAAGCCGCCGATCTTGAACCTCACTCCCCAGCAGGAGAGTGAGGCCACCGACAAGATCAAGCGTTTCATGGAAGACCGCTTCGAGCTCAAGCTCGGCTCGTTCGAGGTTGCAGAAATTCTCGAATTGTTCACCACTGAAATTGCTCCGCACTATTACAACAGGGCGATTTTCGATGTGCAGACGCACCTTAAAGAAAGGTTCGAAAGCATCGAAAGCGACTTGTGGGCGCTCGAGAAACCCTGATTTCCCGAGCAACGCTGAATATCGAATAAGGTTTGCCAGATGCTGATTATTCCCGCTATCGATCTCAAGGACGGCGCCTGCGTGCGTCTGCGCCAGGGCCGCATGGAAGATTCCACGGTGTTCTCCGATGACCCGGTGAGCATGGCTGCCAAGTGGGTGGAAGGCGGCTGCCGTCGTCTGCATCTGGTGGACTTGAACGGTGCCTTCGAAGGCCAGCCGGTCAACGGCGAAGTGGTGACGGCGATCGCCAAGCGCTACCCGAACCTGCCGATCCAGATCGGCGGCGGTATACGCTCCCTGGAAACCATCGAGCACTACGTGAAAGCGGGGGT
This sequence comes from Pseudomonas sp. AN3A02, assembly GCF_011765255.1. Classification (NCBI taxonomy): domain Bacteria; kingdom Pseudomonadati; phylum Pseudomonadota; class Gammaproteobacteria; order Pseudomonadales; family Pseudomonadaceae; genus Pseudomonas; species Pseudomonas sp. AN3A02. The sequence goes on along the minus strand of NZ_JAARNI010000001.1, from coordinate 1,317,441 downwards.
GAGCTACGTGATCATCGGCACCAAGGCCGTGAAAGATCCGGCTTTCGTTGCCGAAGCCTGCCGCGCGTTCCCGGGCAAGGTGATCGTGGGTCTGGACGCTAAAGACGGTTTCGTCGCCACCGACGGCTGGGCTGAAATCAGCACCATCCAGGTGATCGACCTGGCGAAGCAGTTTGAAGCCGACGGCGTCTCCGCCATCGTTTATACCGACATCGCCAAAGACGGCATGATGCAGGGCTGCAACGTACCGTTCACCGCTGCGCTGGCCGCTGCTACCAAGATTCCGGTGATCGCTTCCGGCGGCATCCACAACCTGGGCGACATCAAGTCGCTGCTGGACGCGAAGGCGCCAGGGATCATCGGCGCCATCACCGGCCGGGCGATCTATGAAGGCACCCTGGACGTCGCTGAAGCCCAGGCTTACTGCGACGCCTACAACGGCTGAGGACTGACCATGGCGCTGGCCAAACGCATCATCCCTTGCCTGGACGTCGACAACGGTCGCGTGGTCAAGGGCGTCAAGTTCGAGAACATCCGTGACGCCGGCGACCCGGTGGAAATCGCCCGTCGCTACGACGAACAGGGTGCTGACGAGATTACCTTTCTCGACATCACCGCCAGCGTCGATGGTCGCGACACCACCCTGCATACCGTCGAGCGCATGGCCAGCCAGGTGTTTATCCCGCTGACCGTGGGCGGTGGCGTGCGCACCGTACAGGACATTCGCAACCTGCTGAATGCCGGCGCGGACAAGGTCTCGATCAACACCGCCGCCGTGTTCAACCCGGAATTTGTCGGCGAAGCTGCGCAGCACTTCGGCTCTCAATGCATCGTCGTCGCCATCGACGCCAAGAAAGTCTCCGGCCCGGGCGAAACTCCGCGCTGGGAGATTTTCACCCACGGCGGACGCAAGCCTACCGGGTTGGATGCCGTGGAGTGGGCGATGAAGATGGAAGCCCTGGGCGCCGGTGAAATCCTGCTGACCAGCATGGACCAGGACGGCATGAAAAACGGCTTCGACCTGGGCGTGACCCGTGCCATCAGCGACGCGCTGGGCATCCCGGTAATCGCTTCCGGCGGCGTCGGCAACCTGCAGCACCTGGCTGACGGCGTGATCGAAGGCCATGCCAGTGCAGTGTTGGCGGCGAGTATTTTCCACTTTGGCGAATACACCGTTCCCGAGGCCAAGGCCTACATGGCGGCACGCGGTATCGTCGTTCGCTAAACGTCACTGGACACCATGGCAGGCTCGCGGCACTCTCTGGGCTTGCCATGGATTCCGGTAACTTTCATGTTCAGAGACCTGCTGCTCGCCCTCGCCAGTACCACCGTTCTATTGACGGGTTCGGCCCACGCCGATGAGCCGTCCGACGGCGCTTCCCTGGTGCTGCTGACGGAAAACTTCCCGCCCTACAATATGGCGAAAAACGGCAAGAATTTCGCCAAGGAAGAGAACATCGAAGGTATTGCCGTGGACATCGTCCGCGAGACCTTCAAGCGTGCCGGCATCTCCTACAACCTGACCCTGCGCTTCCCTTGGGAGCGAATCTACAAACTCGCCCTGGAAAAACCCGGCTATGGCGTGTTCGTGATGGCACGCCTGCCGGACCGTGAGGCGCTGTTCAAATGGGTCGGCCCCATCGGCCCGGACGATTGGGTGCTGCTGGCCAAGGCCGACAGCAAGATCCAGCTGACCGACCTTGAGCACGCTCGGCGCTACAAGATCGGCGCCTATAAGGGTGATGCCATCGCCGAGAGCCTGGAGAAGCAGGGCCTCAAGCCGGTGATCGTGCTGCGGGATCAAGACAACGCGCAAAAATTGCTCGATGGCCAGATCGACCTGTGGGCCACCGGCGACCCGGCGGGCCGTTACCTGGCGCGCCAGGTCGGGGTGACCGGGCTCAAGACCGTGCTGCGTTTCAACAGTGCCGAGCTGTACCTGGCGCTGAACAAGAACGTACCGGACGAGACGGTGGCCAAGCTTCAGGCAGCCCTGGATCAGTTACGGCAGGAGGGTGTCGTCGATGAAATCATGGGGCGTTATCTCTAGGTTGGGCTCGGCCTGGGTTGGTTCCACGGCCTGCTCGACTGGCGGCTCGCCAATGCGCTCCGGCTCGGAGGCGGGATACTCGCTCACGTATACGTTATCGCCGTTGGTATAGGTGACGGTGCCGGTCACCTGGCTGCCATCTTCACGCAACAAGCGATATTCACTCTGAATGATGTAGCCCGCGACGGCTTTGTTGGCCGGGATATAGCTGATGATTTCCAGAGTCGATAAATCTCCCCAGCCCTTCGCCGAACGCTGGCAATGGGTGAATTCCTGGTTCAGGTGCGCGGAGAAGCTCAATTCGAATGCGCGGTTATCCGACGGCCATTCACTGCATAGCTCAATGCTGGTGGTCGCGGTGAGGGCCCTTGACTGCCTCCCGGTCTCGCCCTTGGTGGCGGTCCACATGAATGGTTGGCTGGTGGCCGTTTGGTTGTGTCCAAAGCCGACGAACAAGTAATGATCAATCCTTTCCAGTCGATACATCGGGCAGGTTTGCAATTGTTCGATGGGGCTCAGGTCCGGGTCTTTCACCGCAAACCAGGGGAGTTGGCACACCTGAGGTTGTTCCAGTGTGTGCAGTGCCGCAGGTGGCGCGTACCCGGAGAGCGGCGGCGGCTCAGGCAACTCCTTCAGATCGGCGGTCAACGGCAGGCGCAACGAATAGCTGGCGGTGGTCGGTTTGGCATAGCTGGCGGTACCGATAAACGTGCCGGGGGCCAGGTTGATTTCACCAGGGGCTGCGTCGGCTGGCGTGATGCCCCAGGCACTGAAGTCCATTGGCGCACCACTGCCTTTGTCGGTCCAGATCAATTGCCCGGTCCGCGCGGCCATGACCAGATCCTCCCGCACACAGCGCACCGCATTGCGCGACGGTTTGTCGTAGCCCACGCCGCACACCAGCCCCATGGATACATAGCCTTCAGGTGGCAATGGGCGCCAGAGGGAAAAGTCGGTGCGTGCACCCGAGCCGGCATCTTTCCACACCAGCTCGAACTCATCGGGTGAGCGAAGTGCGGTGCCGCCGGCCTTATTCGCGTCGCTGACGACGGCGACGACTTTCTGCTGGTTGATATTGCGATAACCTTCTACCGCGATGTCACCCAGCGAGAAAAACTGGCTCAACGGGTCGGCTGAAGTGGCCGGCCGCCAAAAGCTTATGGACTTGTAAACTCCCGATCCCCGGTCATTCCACAGAGGGATGAATTCGGACGTGAAATTGATAAGCAGGTCTTTGTATTGCAGTGCGTTCATGAGGAGACTCTCCAGTTGATCCAGGGATCCACTATCGGAGAGCCTGCCGGGTGATGGGCAGTAGCTATGTAGCGCTAGCGATAGGTGCCGTTTTTACCGTGGCCGGCCATGGCCTGGTTACTGCGCACGCTGATCATCAACTTGATATCGATCCACTCGACGCCCTGGGCCTTGAGCTTGGGCAGCTCCCGTTCCAGCACCGCCAGCGTTTGTGGATAAGGATGGCCGATCATCACCGCAGAACCCTGTTTGTGGGCCAGCTTGATTGCGGTCTGCAATTGAGTGGTGATGGCCGCTTCAGTGCGTTCGTCATCGAGGAACACGTCCCGCGAGACGCTGGCCAAACCAATCTTCTGCGCCTCGGCGGCGGCGACGGTTTTAGCGCTGGTGCGGCTGTCGACGAAGAACTTGTGGCGCCGTTGCAACTCACCCATCAGCCAGGCCATCGCCTCCGGTTGGGCGGTCATGCGGCTGCCCATGTGGTTGTTGATGCCGGCGGTGTAGGGCACAGCCTTGAAAGCTGCGTCCAGGCGTTTGCCCAACTCTTCGATGGGTAGCTCGGGGTGCCAGGCAAAGGGGCCGGTGGCCGGGTCCATAGGCATGTGCAAGATGACGATCTTGCCCGCCTTATGGGCTTCGCGGGCGAATTCGGCGGCGTGGGGTGTGTCGGGCATGATCGCCGTGGTCACCGGGCCGGGCAGCGCGAGCACGCGACGATCCCGGGGCAGGTTTTGCCCAAGGTCGTCGATGATCAGGGTCAGGTAGGCTTTGTGTTCAGCGGGGGCTGCACTGGCGGGGTTGCCGTGGGCAACTCCCGCCAGACAGCACAGCAACGCGATGATCAGTCCACAACGCATATCAACGGCTGCGCGTAATGCTCAAGCCCTTGAGCAGGCTCAGCGCCTGGGCCAGTTGATAATCGTCGTCCTGCGGCATCGGCTTGGCTTTAGAGCCGCTGCCGGTTGGCTGGTCGGCGCCGCCGTTACCATTGCCCAGGTGGCCCTGCAAGTCGGCTTCCTTGTAGAACTCGCTGTCGGCTTCGTTGGTGATCTTGGCCTTGCGCACTTCGATGTCCGGCACGATGCCCTGGGCCTGGATCGAGCGACCATTCGGCGTGTAGTACAGCGCCGTGGTGATCTTCAGGGCGCGCTCGTTGTTCAGCGGCAGCACGGTTTGCACCGAGCCTTTGCCGAAGCTGGTGGTGCCCATCAGCACACCGCGTTTCTGGTCTTGCAGGGCGCCGGCGACGATTTCCGAAGCCGAGGCGCTGCCGCCGTTGATCAGCACAACCATCGGCACGCCTTCGCTGAGGTCGTTGCCGGTGGCCGAGAAGCGCAGTTCGGAGTTGGCAATACGGCCCTTGGTGTAGACGATCAGGCCCTTGGTGATGAAGTGGTCGACCACTTCCACCGCCGCCTGCAACACGCCGCCTGGGTTGTTGCGCAGGTCGAGCACGATGCCGCTGAGTTTCTTGCCGTTGTCTTTACGCAGCTTGGCCAAAGCCTTGGCGACTTCATCGCCGGTCTTAACCTGGAACTGGGTGATACGGATGTAGCCGTAGCCCGACTCCAGCAGTTGGGCCTTCACGCTCTTGACGGTAATGGTGGCGCGCGCCAGGGTCACGTCAAACGGGTTGCCGCCGTCGCGTACCAGGGTCAGGGTGATTTTCTGGCCGAGCTTGCCGCGCATCTTGTCGACGGCTTCGGTCATGGTCTGGCCGCGGGTCGGCTGGCCGTTGATCTTGACGATCAGGTCGCCCGCCTGGATCCCGGCCTTGGAAGCTGGCGTGTCATCGATCGGCGAGACCACTTTGATCTGGCCGTCTTCGGCGCCGACTTCAATGCCCAGGCCACCGAATTCACCACTGGTGCTTTCCTGCAGCTCGGCGAAATCTTCCGGGCCCAGGTAGGCAGAGTGCGGGTCAAGGTTGCTGAGCATGCCCTTGATGGCATTTTCCAGCAGGGTCTTGTCGTCTACAGGTTCGACATAGGCCGCCTTGATCCGGTCCATGACCTCGGCGAAGGTGCGCAACTCGTCCAGCGGCAGCGGGGCCTTGGTGGTCGCGGCCGTGGCTGACTGGGCGGTCTGGTCGGCGAATGCCAAAGGCGCGCCGATCACCAGGGCGATCGTCAGGGCCAGCGATGTGAGGCGGGACAAATGCAGCATGTCGAACGAACTCCTAATGTAGATGCGACCCTTATCCTTGGGTACGGCACCATTGTGCCGGGTCGCTCGGGCGGCCCTGCTGACGAATAGCGAAGTACAGCGCCGGGGTGTCCTGGCCACCACTGTTACCGACAGTGGAGATGGATTCACCGGCTTTTACAACATCACCTGCCGCTTTAAGCAAAGTTTGATTGTGGCCGTAAAGGCTCAAATAGCCATTACCGTGGTCAAGAATCACCAACAAACCTGCGCCACGCAGCCAATCGGCGAACACCACACGGCCGCCGTGAATGGCGTGGACCTGGGTGCCGGCACCGGCACTGATCATCACACCGTCCCACTTGGCGCGGGTGTCATCGCCACGGGTTTCACCAAAGCGTGCCAGTAATCGACCATCAACTGGCCATGGAAGTTTGCCCCGAGCTGAAGCAAAAGGTCCGCCAAACGATTCGCCGGAGCTGGAAACCAATGGGCCAGGCGCTGCACGCGCCGGTTTACGCGGGGCCGGGGCATCAGTGGCGACTGCCTCGGCGGCCTCACGCTCGCGCTTTTTTTCGGCTTCCTGCTGGGCCAGCAGCGCTTTTTGCCGCGCTTGCTCTGCCTCACGGGCCTGGCGCGCCAGGGTTTCCTCGATGGTTTTCAGGACTTTGCCCAGGTCGGCCTGATCCTGCTCGCGGGCCTGGAGCTTGGCGTCACGGGCCTTCACGTCGTCATTCAGCTTGGCCAGCGCTTGCTGGCGCTCCTTGCGAACCTTGTCCAGCTCGTCGCGCTGGCTGTCGAGGGCGGTTTTCTGGTCGAGCAACTGCGATTGCTGGTTGGCAATTTCTGTTTCGACGTTGGCCAACTGGCGCAGGGTCTCGTTGAAGCTTTTCAGTTGCTCCAGGCGGGCCTTGCTCAGGTAGTCGTAATAGGTGAGGGTGCGGGCGAATTTTTCCGGGTTCTGCTGGTTGAGCAGCAGCTTGAGATATTCCTGGCGGCCGTTCTGGTAGGCGGCGCGGGCCTGGATCGCGATCAGGCGTTGCTGTTCAACGCGGGCGCTCTGGAGTTTTTTTTTCTCAGCGTCGAGTCGCTCCAGTTCCGACTCGCTCTTCTTTAATTCTTTTTGCAGCTCCTGGACCTGCTTCTCCAGCTTGCCCATCTCGGTTTCCGTGCCGCGCAGGTCTTTCTGCACACCGGATTTCTCTTCCTGGAGCTTGCCGAGCAGCTTCTTGAGCTCGGTAATGTCCTGACGCGTAGCGTCCAACTGTTGTTGGGTTTGTGCGCGCTCATCGGCAAACGCCGGTTGAAGCAGGCAGACAAGAGCAAGGGTAATCAAGGCGCGAAGCATAGAGGCGGGCGACACCAGGGAAAGGGACGGCCTAGTATGCCCGCCAAGCGCTGCAAAAAAAACGCCTCAAAGCCAACTGCTTTGAGGCGTTCGTCATAAAAAGCCATTTCGGGCGATTTAATCGGACGGTTTTGCTATTAAACCAATATCGAAGTGCCAGTCATCTCTTTCGGCTTCTCCAGCCCCATCAGCATCAGCATGGTCGGCGCCACGTCGGCCAGTACACCGCCGTCACGCACTTTCAGGTCGCGTTTGCCGACGTAGATGAATGGCACCGGCTCGGTGGTATGGGCTGTGTGGGCCTGGCCGGTGGATTCGTCGGACATTTGCTCGCAGTTGCCGTGGTCGGCGGTGATCAACGCTTCGCCGCCTACCTTGTCCAGGGCGTCGACAATGCGGCCGACGCACAGGTCCAGGCATTCCACGGCTTTTACCGCCGCTTCGAGGTTGCCGCTGTGGCCCACCATGTCGCCGTTGGCGTAGTTGACCACGATCACGTCGTAACGCTGGTGTTCGATGGCGTCGACGATCTTGTCCGTGACTTCCGGGGCACTCATCTCCGGCTGCAGGTCGTAGGTAGCGACTTTCGGCGACGGGATCAGGATGCGCTCTTCGCCCGGGAACGGTTCTTCACGACCGCCGGAGAAGAAGAAGGTCACGTGGGCGTATTTCTCGGTTTCGGCAATGCGCAGCTGGGTCTTGCCGTTTTTCGCCAGGTAGTCGCCCAGCACGTTTTCCAGGCTGCCCGGGGCGAATGCCGACGGGGCCGGGATGTTGGCGGCGTATTGGGTCAACATCACGAATTCGACTTTCGGCTGGCGGGCGCGCTGGAAGTCCTTGAAACCGTCATCGACAAACACATGGCTCAGCTCGCGGGCACGGTCGGCGCGGAAGTTCATGAACACCAGGGCGTCGCCATCTTCGACTTTTACCGGTTCACCGATGGTGGTGGCCTTGACGAATTCGTCGCTCTCGCCACGGGCATAGGCGGCTTCCAGGCCTTCCTGGGCGGTGGCGGCGTTGAATTCGGCCTGGCCGTCGACGATCAGGTTGTAGGCCTGGGCTACGCGGTCCCAGCGGTTGTCACGGTCCATCGCGAAGTAACGGCCGACCAGGCTGGCGATGCGGCCCTTGCCGAGGGTCTTGAAGGTTTCGTCCAGCAGTTCGATGGAGGACTGGGCGCTTTTCGGCGGGGTGTCGCGACCGTCAAGGAAGGCGTGCAGGTAGATTTTTTCGGCGCCGCGCTTGAAGGCCAGTTCGGCCATGGCGATCAGGTGGTCCTGGTGGCTGTGGACGCCGCCGTCGGACAGCAGGCCCATGAAGTGCACGGCCTTGCCGGCCTTGACTGCTTTATCCACCGCCGCGCAGATGGTCGGGTTCTCGAAAAACTCGCCGTCGCGGATCGATTTGGTCACGCGGGTGAAGTCTTGATATACCACTCGTCCGGCACCGAGGTTCATGTGGCCGACTTCCGAGTTGCCCATTTGGCCATCCGGCAGGCCAACATCCATGCCCGAGCCCGAAATAAGGCCGTTCGGTACGGTAGCGCTCAGACGGTCCAGTACTGGCTTCTTGGCCGAGTACACAGCGTTGTCGTGGTGGCTTTCACTGTGTCCGAAGCCATCGAGAATTATCAGGACCAAAGGTTTAGGCGTAGTAGTCATAGATCCTCTCGCGGCGGTAATGAATGAAGGCAATTGAAAAGGGAGTGGCAGTTTAAAGCGAAGTTCCGACCACGTCACCGCTTTACGGGGGTTGGCCGACCATGACGGCTGTGTATACTTACCGCCATTTTAACGCCCTGGAACCTCCTTGATGGTTGATCACCTGATTGCATTTGCCACTACCCACTATTTGCTCGCTGGTGCGTTCGTCGTCCTGCTGGCGCTGCTGATCGCTCATGAAATGAGCCGCGGTGGCCGCAGCCTCAGCACGTCCGAGCTGACCGCCCTGGTCAACAAGGATGAGGCTGTAGTGGTGGACATTCGTCCCGCCAAGGATTTCGCCGCCGGTCACATTGTCGGCGCGCTGAACATTCCCCAGGACAAGCTGATTTCGCGCCTGGCCGAGCTGGAAAAGTACAAGGGCAAGACCATCATCCTGGTCGACGCCCAAGGCCAGCACTCCGGCACCCACGCCCGCGAGATGCTGAAAACCGGCTTCAACGCCGCCAAACTGTCGGGTGGCATTTCCAGCTGGCGTGGCGACAACCTGCCGCTGGTGAAGTGATATGAGCCAGGTTGTCGTTTATTCCAGCGATTATTGCCCTTATTGCATGCGGGCCAAGGCCCTGCTTGAGAAAAAGGGCATTGCCTTCGAAGAGATCAAGGTTGATGGCAAGCCCCAGGTGCGCGCCGAGATGACCAAGAAAGCGGGACGCACGTCCGTGCCGCAGATCTGGATCGGTGACAAGCATGTCGGTGGATGCGATGACCTGTTCGCACTCGAGCGCGCCGGTAAACTGGATGCGCTGCTTCACGTCTGACTCCTAACCCCTAAAAGACCCCAAGATCACGAAGGATCTGCGATGACTGACCAACAGAACACCGAAGCGGCAGCAGAAGAAGCTCAAGGCCCACAATTTTCCCTGCAGCGTATCTACGTGCGTGACTTGTCGTTCGAGGCGCCGAAAAGCCCGGCCATCTTCCGTCAGGAATGGACCCCGAGCGTTGCGCTGGACCTGAACACCCGTCAAAAGGCTCTGGAAGGCGACTTCCACGAGGTCGTGCTGACCTTGTCGGTTACCGTCAAGAACGGCGAAGAAGTAGCCTTCATCGCTGAAGTGCAACAGGCTGGTATCTTCCTGATCCAGGGCCTGGACGAAGCGTCCATGAGCCACACCCTGGGCGCGTTCTGCCCGAACATCCTGTTCCCGTATGCCCGTGAGACTCTGGACAGCCTGGTCACCCGTGGCTCCTTCCCGGCGCTGATGCTGGCTCCAGTGAACTTCGATGCCCTGTATGCGCAAGAGCTGCAGCGCATGCAACAGGAAGGTTCGCCAACGGTTCAGTAAGCTGTTGCTGCATAAAAAAGCGCCGTAACAGGCGCTTTTTTATTGGGCGAGCCCCCTGTAGGAGCGAGCTTGCTCGCGAAAAACCTGAGAGCGCTGTGTCCATTCAGGATGCCCGCGTCATCGTTAACGTTTTTCGCGAGCAAGCCCGCTCCCACATTGGTTATGTGCGCTATTTGAAACCGAGTTGGCGCCAACCCTCATACACGGCGACGGCCACGGTGTTGGACAGGTTCAGGCTGCGGCAGCCTTCGCGCATCGGTAAGCGCAGGCGGTGGCCGTCGGGCAGGGCGTCGAGGACGTCCGCCGGCAGGCCGCGGCTTTCCGGGCCGAACAGGAAGGCGTCGCCTTCGGCAAAGCTGGCATCATGGAACGGCCGCGAGCCCTTGGTGGTAAACGCGAACAACCGCGGGTGGTTCAGGCTTTCCAGGCAACTGGCGAGGTCGGCGTGGCGTTGCAGGGTGGCGTACTCGTGGTAGTCCAGCCCGGCGCGGCGCAGGCGCTTGTCGTCCATGTCGAAACCCAAGGGCTCGATCAAATGCAGGTGGCAGCCACTGTTGGCGCACAGCCTGATAACGTTGCCGGTATTCGGCGGAATTTCTGGTTGAAAAAGGATGACGTGAAACATGCACGGCTCCGAAGGCAAAGATGCGCTGCATTCTACCCCTGAAGAAGACCCCAGGCCGAAGCTATTGCCACGGGTTTTAGGCTCGTTGGCAATTGTCGGCTTGATGGTGGGCCTGATGATCGGCCGGCTGACCACGCCAGACCCGGTCGAGCTGCAGCAGGTAGAGCCTGCCACCGATGGCCTGGTGGTGTGGTTCAACAGCGAGCCCAAGCTGCACGGCGAGCATATCGACGGCACGGTGGCGCTGCTGTTCGACGCGCTGGGCAAGGCTCAGGGCGGGCAACTGAAGGTCAACGACAAGGATGTGAACTGGCGCATCCGCAAGACCGATGGCGGTTTGCTGCTGAACCTGGTGGCGGCTCGGCCGTTGCGTGGGGCGTGGTCGGGGGAGAAGGTCGAGGGGCGCTGGCGGGTGGAGATCCATCTCCAGGAGCAATAAAAGAGGGAATCCCCGGCCTGCCTGTACCAAGGTTCCCAAAACGGGCTGGGGCTATGGGCGCGTTGCCTCATAAGCCCCGGGTGTAAAGAAGGGAGTTCCCGGCCTGCCTGTACCAGGGCTCCCAAAACGGGGTGAAGCCAAAGGCTTCGGTGTTAAAGAGGGAATCCCCGGCCTGCCTGTACCGAGGTTCCCGAAACGGGTGTGGGGCGCGACGCGATCCGCATCAAGCACCCCGGGTGTAAAGAGGGGATTCTCGGCCTGCCTGTACCAAGGTCCCCGAAACTGGGTAGTAACAGGGTTATTGCAGGGCGCGTGCCAGAATTGCAAAGTTGTGCCAAGAAATTTCTTCAGAAAGCGCAAAGCCCCGGAATACGGGGCTTTGGCGTTTTCAGCTTTTAATATTTTTTTAACAAGGCATGTGTTTCAGGGGTCGGATAAGTGCGCGATGCCGGTTCGTGGTGCATTGAAGCGGTGCACGGTGCTGAAACTTTGTGGAGGTCCAAATGTGGGAGCGGGCTTGCTCGCGAAGGCGGTGTGCCAGTCTACATATCCAGTGACTGATACACCGCCTTCGCGAGCAAGCCCGCTCCCACATGGGTTTTTCGGTGGTTGTGAGAAGGCAATCAGCCCTCATCACCTTCGTCATCATCCCCACCATCGACCTTCATCCCCAACTCCTTGATCTTGCGCGTCAGGGTGTTACGGCCCCAGCCCAGCAGCACGGCGGCGTCGCGACGACGGCCGGCGGTATGCTTGAGAGCGGTTTCGATCATGATCCGCTCGAAAGCCGGCACAGCGCTGTCCAGCAGGTTCGACTGGCCACGTGCCAAGGCCTGGTCGGCCCACTGGCGCAGTGCCTGCTCCCAGTTGGTCACCGGTGCCGAATCCTGCGGGAGGCTCAGCAGCTCAGGCGGCAGGTCGCTGATATGCACTTCGCGCCCGGACGCCATCACCGTGATCCAGCGGCAGGTGTTCTCCAACTGACGCACGTTGCCCGGCCATGGCAGGTTCTTCAGGTATTCCTCGGTCTCGCTTTTCAGCAGCTTCGGCTCGACGGCCAGCTCCTGGGCGGCACGGCTGAGGAAGTGACGGGCCAGGGTCGGGATGTCTTCGCGGCGGTCCGACATCCGTGGGATGTGGATGCGGATCACGTTCAGGCGGTGGAACAAGTCTTCGCGGAATTTCCCGGCATGCACCAGGGTTTCGAGGTTCTGGTGGGTCGCCGCGATGATGCGTACGTCGACCTTGACTGGCGTGTGCCCGCCTACCCGGTAAAACTCGCCGTCGGCCAGTACCCGCAGCAAGCGCGTCTGGGTGTCGGCCGGCATGTCGCCGATTTCATCGAGGAACAACGTGCCGCCATCGGCCTGTTCAAAACGGCCACGGCGCAGGTTGGCTGCGCCGGTGAACGCGCCTTTTTCATGGCCGAACAGTTCCGATTCCATCAAGTCTTTCGGAATCGCCGCCATGTTCAACGCAATGAACGGCGACGCCGCCCGTGGGCTGTGACGATGCAGGGCGTGGGCCACCAGCTCTTTACCGGTACCCGACTCGCCGTTGATCAGCACGGTGATGTTGGAGTGGCTCAAGCGTCCGATGGCGCGAAACACTTCCTGCATCGCCGGCGCTTCGCCGATGATTTCCGGGGTTCGGGTCAGGGCAGGCGGGGCTTCCTGATTCTGTTGTTCCTGAGCGTGCTGGTTGGCGCGTTTTACCAGCGCCACCGCTTCGTCCACGTCGAACGGTTTTGGCAGGTATTCAAAGGCGCCGCCCTGATAGGACGCGACAGCGCTGTCCAGGTCCGAGTGCGCGGTCATGATGATCACCGGCAGGCGCGGGTGCTGCTCGCGAATCCGCGCCAGCAGGTCCAGGCCACTGGCGCCGGGCATGCGGATGTCGGAGATGATCACGTCGGGCTGCTGGCGAGCCAGGCGGCTCATCACCCCGTCGGCGCTGTCGAAGCTCTGGGTGGTCATGCCTTCCTGTTGCAAGGCTTTCTCCAGGACCCAGCGGATAGAACGGTCGTCATCGACGATCCAGACAGTTTCACTACGGCTCATGTCGATGGGGCTCCTTGTTCCAGTGGCAGAAAGATCGAGAAGGTGGTGTGGCCGGGATGGCTCTCACATTCGATCAAGCCCTGGTGCTGGCTGATGATGTTCTGGGTAATGGCCAAGCCGAGTCCGGTACCGTCCGGGCGGCCGCTGACCATTGGGAAAAAGATGGTTTCCTGCAGCTCGGCAGGGATGCCCGGCCCGTTGTCGATGATCTCGACCTTGGTCACCAGGCGATGGCGCACGTGGCCGATGGTGAACTGGCGCAAGGCGCGGGTGCGCAGGCTGATGCGGCCCAGGCGCAGTTCGTTCTGGCTGCTGATGGCCTGCATCGCGTTGCGCACGATATTGAGCACCGCCTGGATCATCTGCTCGCGGTCGATCAATACGTCGGGAATGCTTGGGTCGTAGTCGCGCACCAAGGTGATGCAGCCCTGGCTTTCGGCCTCCACCAGTTGGCAAACCCGCTCCAATACTTCGTGGACGTTGGTCATCGCCAGCGACGGCAGCTTGTTGGAGCCGAGCATGCGGTCTACCAGGTTACGCAGGCGGTCGGCTTCCTCGATGATGACGTTGGTGTAGTCCTTGAGGTTCTCGTCCGGCAGCTCTCGGGCCAGCAACTGTGCGGCGCCGCGAATCCCGCCCAGCGGGTTCTTGATCTCATGGGCCAGGCCGCGCACCAGCATCTTGCTGGTTTCCTGCTTGGACAATTGCGCCTCTTCCTTGGTGATGCGCAGCAGGCGATCCCGGGGGTGCACCTCCAGCAGCAGCAGGGTCGCGCCGTGACTCAGGATCGGCGTTACCGCGTAATCGACGGTCAGGGTCTGGCCGGTGAGGGCGGTGAGCATCGCTTCGCGCTTGGTGAACGGGTGCGCCTGCTCCACGGCCTGGCGCAATGAGCTCAAGGCCTCGGCCGACTCAGTGAACAGCTCACTGATGAATTGCCCATGGCTGCGCTGTCCGCTGATGGCCAGCAGCATTTCCGCCGCCGGGTTCATGTACTCAAGGCGCAGTTCGTCATTGAGCAGAATGGTCGCGGTGGTCAGGTTGTCGAGTAGCAGGCGGTGCAGGGCGTCGCTGATGGTCATTAGGACCTCTTTTGGAGCAAGGCGCGGCCTTGAGGCATGCGCTGATACAAGGAAAATGCAAAAAACAAACCAAAGCTCCGAAAAGAAGCGTTAAAGCCCTGAAATGGGGGGTTAAGGCGCGAAACTGTGGCGTTCTGCCAGCTTGAGCGGGAAGTTTCGAACCAAAATGGGTTGAGTAAGTGGGAAGGGTGCAGCGTATCGCACCAATATAGTGCGGTTTTGAAAAATCTGTTCAGGAAGCTGGTGGCAACGACTGATTGACTGAATGGGTCGGATCTAAATTGTGGGAGCGGGCTTGCTCGCGAAGGCGGCGTGTCAGTCATGCATATATCAACTGACACACCGCCTTCGCGAGCAAGCCCGCTCCCGCATTTTGATGGGGTTCGCAATTTTAGATTTTATAGAGGCACAGCTCGGCGGTGGCGCGGATCATCGCCAGTTGGTGCAGCGGGTCATGTGCAGCCGTGTGATTGGCTTGGGCCAGCCATTGTGGACACTGCGGGTTGGTGCGCTCCGGGGTGAAGTCCGCCAGCTGTTGCAGCAGGCGTTTTTGCAGCAGGTCCAGTTTTGGACGAATCTGGCCGACCAGATCCGGGCGTGGGTCATTGGGTGCCTTGCCTTGCAACTGCCAATCGGACAGGTGGGCGTACTGCACCAATTTGTTCGCTTCGATCTGGGCCGAGAAAAACTGCTCGGCCTGGGCCGGTGCCAGTTTGTAGCTCGGCGCCTGGGCGACGACGCTGGCGATCACGTCCTGCTCCCGCGCACGGTCTTCGACGGGCTTGTGGCTGTCCCATTTGCTCAGGGCCACCTGGTCGGCAATCGCCAGGCGTTCGGCGATGCTGTCGAGCAGTGGGGCGAGGGTGGGCGGCGCGGCGGATGCGCTGGCACTAATGGCCAGCAAGATGAAGGCGAATTTGAATTTCAAGGCAGAACCCTCTTCTGTAGGAGCGAGCTTGCTCGCGAAGGTCGTTAACGATAACGCGTAAATATTGAAGAAATGCGGCGCCTTTGGATTTTTCGCGGGCAAGCCCGCTCCCACAGGGTTTTGCGGGCAAAAAAAAGACCTCCCGAAGGAGGCCTTTTTTCATCACGCCACGTTAAGCAGCGCTACCGGATCAGCAGCTGTAGTACAGCTCGTATTCCAGTGGGTGTACGAAGGTGCGGACCTTGATTTCTTCTTCGCTTTTCAGGGCGATGTAGGCATCGATAAAGTCGTCGCTGAACACGCCGCCTTTGGTCAGGAACGCACGGCCCTTGTCCAGCTCTTCCAGGGCTTCTTTCAGGCTGCCGCACACTTGTGGGATCTCTTTGGCCTCTTCAGGCGGCAGGTCGTACAAGTTTTTGTCGGCGGCGTCGCCTGGGTGGATCTTGTTCTGGATACCGTCCAGGCCGGCCATGACCAGGGCAGCGAAGGCCAGGTACGGGTTGGCTGCCGGATCCGGGAACCGTGCTTCGATACGGCGAGCGCGAGGGCTGGACACGTAAGGAATACGGATCGAAGCGGAACGGTTGCGAGCCGAGTAGGCCAGCATCACTGGCGCTTCGAAACCTGGGACCAGACGCTTGTAGGAGTTGGTCGACGGGTTGGTGAAGCCATTCAGGGCCTTACCGTGCTTGATGATGCCGCCGATGAAGTACAGGGCGGTGTCGGACAGGCCGGCATAACCTTCGCCAGCGAAGGTGTTCTTGCCATCTTTGGCGATGGACAGGTGAACGTGCATACCCGAACCGTTATCGCCGTACAGAGGCTTAGGCATGAAGGTAGCGGTACGGCCGTAGGCATCAGCCACGTTGTGTACGCAGTACTTCAGGGTCTGTACTTCGTCAGCCTTGGCAACCAGGGTGTTGAACTTCACACCGATTTCGTTCTGGCCGGCAGTCGCCACTTCGTGGTGGTGAACTTCGATGACCAGGCCCATTTCTTCCATGGCGTTGCACATGGAGGTACGGATTTCGTGGTCGTGGTCGAACGGAGGAACCGGGAAGTAGCCGCCTTTGATACCTGGACGGTGGCCTTTGTTGCCGCCTTCGATGTCCTGGTCGGACATCCACGAACCTTGTTCGGAGAAGATTTTGAACATGGAGCCAGAGATGTCGGACTTGAACTTGACCGAATCAAAGATGAAGAATTCTGGTTCCGGACCTACGAATACGGTGTCACCGATACCGGTCGACTTCAGGTATTCCTCGGCACGCTTGGCGATCGCACGTGGGTCACGGTCGTAGCCTTGCATGGTCGAAGGCTCGATCACGTCGCAGACGATGATCAGCGTTGGGTCTTCGGTGAACGGGTCGAGTACGGCGGTGCTGTCGTCCGGCATCAGGATCATGTCGGAAGCTTCGATGCCTTTCCAGCCAGCAATGGAGGAGCCGTCGAACATTTTGCCTTCTTCGAAGAAGGCGTCATCCAGCGCGTCGCGAGCCGGCATGGTCACGTGGTGCTGAGTGCCTTTGGTGTCCGTGAAGCGCAGATCAATCCATTTGACGTCATGATCTTTGATGAGTTGAACCGACTTCGACATAGTGTCCTCCGGGTGGCTTCGGGCTGGGGTAGTGGAGTAGCCCTTAGAATGTGGGTGATGCCGGCGCGAATACTCGACCAAGGCAACCTGCCTCACAAGAGAGCAAATTGCATGCCAGTGCCCCGACATGGGTTTTTTGCCACAAAAACGCCCCTATAAAGGTGCAATCCGCTAAAGCGGAAGAAAATGCGCACCGCAATGTAGCGCGAATTTTCGTTTATGACCCGTTTTGGTGCGCGAAAGGTCCGGTGCATATTAACTGGTTAAACCTTGAGCGATTTCCGCTATAATCCGCGCCCCCCTTTTTCGGCTGGGCCTGCGCGCGCTGTTTTCATGAAATTAATCGTTAAAGTCTTCCCCGAGATCACCATCAAGAGCCGACCGGTACGGATGCGTTTCATCCGTCAATTGGCCAAGAACATCCGTGCCGTGCTCCGCGATCTGGACCCGGCTGTGGTGGTGAACGGTGTGTGGGACAATCTCGAGCTGGAAACCCGCCTCACAGACCCCAAGGCCTTGAAGGACATGACCGAGCGCCTGAGCTGCGTGCCGGGCATTGCGCATTTCCTGCAGGTCGACGAGTACCCGTTGGGTGACTTCGACGACATCACCGAAAAGTGCAAACAGCACTACGGCGATGTACTGGCAGGCAAGGTTTTTTCGGTGCGTTGCAAGCGTGCCGGCAAGCATCCGTTCAGCTCCATGGATGTCGAGAAATACGTGGGCAGCAAGCTGCGTCGCGAGTGCGGCGCCTCCGGAATTTCACTGAAAGCGCCGCAAATTGAAGTGCGGATGGAAATTCGCGACCAACGGTTGTTTGTGATCCACAGCCAGCACGACAGCATCGGCGGCTACCCGCTGGGTGCCTTGGAACAGACCCTGGTCTTGATGTCCGGCGGTTTCGATTCCACCGTTGCGGCCTACCAGATCATGCGCCGCGGGCTGATGAGCCACTTCTGCTTCTTTAACCTGGGCGGGCGTGCACACGAATTGGGCGTGATGGAAGTCGCGCATTACATCTGGAAGAAGTATGGCAGCTCGCAACGGGTGCTGTTTGTCAGCGTACCGTTCGAGGAAGTCCTGGGAGAAATTCTCGGGAAAGTCGATAACAGTCATATGGGCGTAGTATTGAAGCGTATGATGTTGCGCGCTGCGTCCCGAATCGCGGATCGGCTGGAAATCGACGCACTGGTCACCGGTGAAGCGATTTCCCAGGTGTCCAGCCAGACCCTGCCGAACTTGTCGTTGATCGACTCTGTGACCGAGAAGCTGGTATTACGCCCGCTGATCGCCAGTCACAAGCAAGACATCATCGACCTGGCGACCCAGATCGGCACGGCGGATTTCGCCAAGCACATGCCGGAATATTGCGGGGTCATCTCGGTGAACCCCAAGACCCACGCCAAACGCAACCGCGTGGAGTACGAAGAACAACAGTTCGACATGGCAGTTCTCGAGCGAGCGCTTGAGAACGCCAAACTGGTGCCGATCGATCGGGTTATTGACGAATTGGGCCAGGATTTGCAAATCGAAGAAGTCAGCGAGGCTCTGGCCGGTCAGATCATCATCGACATCCGTCACCCGGATGCCGCTGAAGACGAGCCGCTGGAAATTGCTGGCATCGACGTACAAACGCTGCCGTTCTATGCATTGAATGCGCGTTTCAAGGAACTGGATGACAGCCGTCAGTACCTGTTGTATTGCGACAAAGGCGTGATGAGTCGCCTGCATGCCCACCATTTGCTCAGTGAGGGGCATGCCAATGTGCGCGTTTATCGACCGAGCTAAGAGCCCGGGGCTGTTTGCCTGTGGCCTGCGTCACCGGCCCCCCGACTCTGCCGTCAAGCTGTAACGGCAAGGCCTGACTCTACTGTTAATCGCTGCCACGACCTGTCAGCACACCGAATCCTCTGATCGAGATACACAAGTGATCGAAAATCTACGCAACATCGCCATCATTGCTCACGTTGACCATGGTAAGACCACCCTGGTAGACAAACTCTTGCGTCAATCCGGCACCCTGGAGCGCAACGAGCTCAACGACGAGCGCGTGATGGACTCCAACGACCAGGAGAAAGAGCGCGGTATTACCATTCTGGCGAAAAACACCGCCATCAACTGGAACGGCTACCACATCAACATCGTGGACACCCCGGGCCACGCCGACTTCGGCGGCGAAGTTGAACGCGTAATGTCGATGGTTGACTCCGTTCTGCTGCTGGTTGACGCTCAAGACGGCCCTATGCCGCAAACCCGTTTCGTGACCAAGAAGGCTTTCGAAGCCGGCCTGCGTCCAATCGTGGTCATCAACAAGGTTGACCGTCCAGGCGCACGTCCGGACTGGGTTCTGGACCAGATCTTCGACCTGTTCGACAACCTGGGTGCCACCGAAGAACAGCTGGACTTCAAAGTCGTCTACGCCTCGGCCCTGAACGGCATTGCCGGTCTGGAACACACCGACATGGCTGAAGACATGACCCCGCTGTACCAGTCGATCGTCGACAACGTACCTGCGCCGAAAGTCGACCGCGATGGTCCGTTCCAGATGCAAATCTCCGCACTGGACTACAACAGCTTCCTGGGCATCATCGGCGTTGGCCGTATTGCTCGTGGTCGCGTCAAGCCGAACACTCCGGTTGTGGCGATCGATGCTGATGGCAAGCGCCGTAACGGCCGTATCCTGAAGCTGATGGGTCACCACGGTCTGCACCGTGTAGACGTTGAAGAAGCAGCTGCCGGCGACATCGTCTGCATCAGCGGCTTCGACCAGCTGTTCATCTCCGACACCCTGTGCGACCCACAGAACGTTGAAGCGATGAAGCCGCTGACCGTTGACGAACCAACCGTTTCGATGACCTTCCAGGTTAACGACTCGCCGTTCTGCGGCCGTGAAGGCAAGTTCGTCACCAGCCGTAACATCAAAGAGCGTCTGGACAAAGAACTGCTCTACAACGTTGCCCTGCGCGTTGAAGAAGGCGACACCGCCGACAAGTTCAAAGTCTCCGGCCGTGGTGAGCTGCACCTCTCGGTACTGATCGAAACCATGCGTCGCGAAGGCTTCGAAATGGGTGTTGGTCGTCCGGAAGTGATCATCCGCATGGTTGACGGCGTCAAGCACGAACCGTACGAAAACGTGACCATCGACCTGCCAGAAGAATCGCAAGGTTCGATCATGGAACAGATCGGTATCCGTAAAGGCGACCTGACCAACATGGTTCCGGATGGCAAGGGCCGTGTGCGCCTTGAGTACAACATCCCGGCGCGTGGCTTGATCGGTTTCCGTAACGAGTTCCTGACCCTGACCTCCGGTGCAGGCATCCTGACCTCGATCTTCGACCGTTACGACGTGATGAAGTCCGGCGACATGTCCGGCCGTCAGAACGGCGTGCTGGTTTCGGTTGCTACCGGTAAGGCTCTGACTTACTCGCTGGAAACCCTGCAAGCTCGCGGCAAACTGTTCCTGGGTCACGGTGAAGACGTGTACGAAGGTCAAATCGTCGGCATCAACAGCCGCGACAACGACCTGGGCGTTAACCCAACCAAAGGCAAGAAGCTCGACAACATGCGTGCTTCGGGTAAAGACGAAACCATCGCTCTGGTTCCGCCTATCCGCTTCACCCTGGAGCAGGCTCTGGAATTCGTTCAAGAAGACGAATTGTGCGAAGTCACTCCTAAGTCCATCCGTCTTCGTAAGAAGATCCTGGGCGAAAGCGAGCGTACCCGCGCTGCGAAAAAAGCCGGTAACTAAGTCTTTTAGTTAGCTGCAAAAAAACGCCCCCGACCGCAAGGTCGGGGGCGTTTTTGTTTGTCTGGGGATTGTGTGGTGACCGTGCCGGCCTCTTCGCGAGCAAGCCCACTCCCACATTTGGAATGCATTTCAAATGTGGGAGCGGGCTTGCTCGCGAAAGCGGTAGTTCAAGCAATAAAGCATTCGGATCAGAACTTATCGAGCGTACGCAACTTGGTCTCGCGAACCACTTCCTTCGGCTTGTACGCGCAATACCCCGGCCGTGGCCCGATTTTCGGGTGATTGCGGCAAGTATCCGGGCGCTTGTCATAAATAGTGCAGAAGCGGCTCTTACGATCCAGATACAGGCAATCGTTGTTGCTCATGCGCTGCAGGGTGAAGATCTCGGATTTGGCATTGAAGCGCTCGACGATGCCTTCCTTCTGCAAGCGCTTGGCGATGTTCTTCGGCGGGTCGCCTCGCTCGAACTCATCGACGATGCCGATGCGGATCAGGTCCTTGATCTTCACCTCAACCGGCAGGGTGCAGCAGCTCGACACACAGCCGCCACACATATGGCTTGAGTATTTCTGCCAGGTCTCGAGACGGTCGAGTTCCGCGGCGGCGATCAGTTGAGGCTTCATCAGGTTTCCAAGAGGGGTGTTATCCGGCGCGGGATCATACCGGAATTGGTGATTTTTTGAACAATATCTTCCAGGTTTCAGCTCGAAGGCTGCGTCGGGCCACAAACGGGCACGGCCCCTGCATCTAAATCACGCAAAGGTGAATGAGTTAAAAAACTGCCGAACCAGAGCGTCTACCGTCTGTCAGACCGTCTAGGCTCTAGCAACTCCTTCTATCTCGCCCGAGGTCGCATTGATGTCTCAGGAACCGCTTGTACGAGAAGCAGAGGTAGCCGCATTTCGCGATGCCGTCTTGACCAAACTTACCTACGCGGTGGGCAAGGACCCCGATCACGCCTTCGACCACGATTGGTTCGAAGCCATCGCACTGGCCGCCCGCGACCATATGGTCGACCACTGGATGGACCACACGCGGCACATCTACCGCAAGGGACAGAAGCGGGTCTATTACCTCTCGCTGGAATTCCTGATCGGCCGTCTGCTCTACGACAGCCTGAGCAACCTCGGCTTGCTGGACGTGGCCCGTGAGGCCATGAGCGAGCTGGGCGTGGATATGGAGCGCATTCGCCTGCTGGAGCCCGACGCGGCCCTGGGCAACGGTGGCCTTGGTCGCCTGGCGGCGTGCTTCATGGAAAGCATGTCGACCCTGGGCATTGCCGGCCACGGTTATGGCATTCGTTATGAGCACGGCTTGTTCCGCCAGGCGATTGTCGATGGCTGGCAGCAGGAACAAACCGAACGCTGGCTGGATTTCGGCAACCCGTGGGAGTTCGAGCGCGCCGAGGTGATCTACCCGATCGGCTTTGGCGGTGGCGTGGAAACCCTGCTGGATGCTTCCGGCAAGTCGATTCAGGTGTGGTCACCGAATGAAACCGTACGCGCAGTAGCGTATGACACCCCGGTCGTCGGCTGGCGTGGTGCAAGCGTCAACACCTTGCGCCTGTGGCGTGCCCGTGCCGTGGAAGACCTGCACCTGGAACGCTTCAACGCTGGTGACCACCTGGGCGCTGTCGCCGAAGTGGCTCGCGCCGAAAGCATCTCCCGAGTGCTTTACCCGGCCGACAGCACCGAAGCAGGGCAGGAACTGCGCCTGCGCCAGGAATACTTCTTCGTTTCCGCCTCGTTGCAGGACTTGCTGCGTCGCCACAAAAACATGCACGGCTCGGTGCTGAGCCTGGGCGAACACGCGGCCATCCAGCTCAACGACACGCACCCGTCGATTGCGGTGGCCGAGTTGATGCGCCAGTTGGTGGACCTGCACGACATCCCCTGGGATGCCGCCTGGGACGTGACCGTCGAAACCCTGTCTTACACCAACCACACCTTGCTCCCGGAGGCGCTGGAAACCTGGCCGGTCGGCTTGATGGAACGCATGCTGCCGCGGCACATGCAGATCATCTACCTGATCAACGCCCAGCACATCGACTCGCTGCGGGCCAAAGGCATTCACGACTTCGACGTACTGCGCGCAGTGTCTTTGATCGAAGAAGACAACGGCCGCCGCGTGCGCATGGGCAACCTGGCGTTCCTTGGTTCCCACAGCGTGAACGGCGTGTCGGGCCTGCACACCCAACTGATGCGCAGCACGGTGTTCTCCGAACTTCACAAGCTCTACCCGGACCGCATCAATAACAAAACCAACGGCATTACGTTCCGCCGCTGGTTGTTCCAGGCGAATCCAAAACTCACTGCGATGCTGGTGGAAGCGCTGGGCCCGGACATTCTCGACAACACCGAAACCCGTTTGGTTGAGCTGGAAACCTTCGCCGAGAAGCAAGCGTTCCGCAAAGCCTTCGCCGAGCAGCGGCTGCACAGTAAACGGGCACTGGCCGACATCATTCACGAGCGCCTGGGGATTTCAGTCAACCCGGCGGCGATGTTCGATGTGCAGGTCAAACGCATCCACGAGTACAAGCGCCAGCTGTTGAACCTGCTGCACACCGTCGCGCTGTACCAGGCGATCCGTGCCGAGCCGGGCACCGATTGGGTGCCGCGGGTGAAGATCTTCGCCGGCAAGGCAGCGGCCAGCTATCACCAGGCCAAGCTGATCATCAAGCTGACCAACGACATCGCCCGCACCGTCAACAACGACCCCACCGTGCGCGGTTTGCTCAAGGTAGTGTTCCTGCCCAACTACAACGTCAGCCTGGCGGAAAGCATCATTCCGGCGGCCGACTTGTCGGAGCAGATTTCCACCGCCGGTTTTGAAGCGTCGGGCACCAGCAACATGAAGTTCGGCCTCAACGGTGCGTTGACCATCGGCACCATGGACGGCGCCAACGTCGAGATGCACGAGCGCGTGGGCGCCGAACACATGTTCATTTTCGGTCTCAGCGCCGAACAGGTGGAAGCGCGCAAACATGCCGGTGAATTCAATGCCGGGCCGGATGTTGCCGCATCCCATCGCTTGAACGACGTACTGCAAGCGATTCGCGGCGGCGTGTTCTCACCGGATGATCCGGGCCGTTATGCCGGGTTGGTGGATTCGCTGATCGACTACGACCGCTTCCTGGTCTGTGCCGACTTTGATTCCTACTGGGATGCCCAGGCGCGGGTCGAGGCTCATTGGCACGATTCCAAGGAATGGTGGCGCTCGGCGGTGCTCAATACCGCGCGCATGGGCTGGTTCTCGTCGGACCGGACTATCCGGGAATATGCGACGGAAATCTGGAAAGCGTTGGATTAGACACCGCAATACAAAATGTGGGAGCGGGCTTGCTCGCGAAAGCGCAGTGTCAGTCGACAA
The DNA here is from genome assembly GCF_011765255.1 of Pseudomonas sp. AN3A02. Taxonomy (NCBI): domain Bacteria; kingdom Pseudomonadati; phylum Pseudomonadota; class Gammaproteobacteria; order Pseudomonadales; family Pseudomonadaceae; genus Pseudomonas; species Pseudomonas sp. AN3A02. Next base: position 1,293,783 of record NZ_JAARNI010000001.1, on the reverse strand, counting down.
ATTTGTGACTGATCCACCGCCTTCGCGAGCAAGCCCGCTCCCACATGGGGTCCGTGTCGATATACTGAGCATCGCCTTTGCCCGCTTCGGGCTGCTTAGGGATATCGACCATGCAATGGATTTTCATGCTGATTGGCCTGGTGCTCGGCTGGACGCTCGATGAGTCGTTCAGTGATGCGGGCATTGGAGCGCTGCTCGGTTTGGGCATTGGCCAGGCGATTCGCCTGTCGATGCTTGCCTCGCGTACGGAGGAGCAAGGCCGTCAGCTGGAGTCTGCCAGGAGCGCCCTTAAAGTAGTCGAGCAACGCCTGGCCTTGCTGGAAAGACCGGGTGCCGTTGAAACCCCCGAACCTGTCTTTGTCGAAGAACCGCTGCCGGTACCGGCGCCGCCCGAACTCGTCTGGGAATTGCCCGCTGAACTGGAACCTGCCTACGCCACCGTGGCGGCCGAGCCCAGCCAGCCATTGCCAGCTGACGTCTGGAGGGCTGAGCCGAGCGAAAAAATCCCTGAACAACCTGCTACGCCTGCGACACCTCGCGGCCCCAACTTCATCGAACGCGCCATCAGTGGCGCGCGCAACTGGCTGTTCGGCGGCAACACCGTGCTGCGGGTCGGCGTGGTGCTGTTGTTCCTCGGCCTGGCGTTCCTGCTGCGTTATGCCACTGAAGGCATGGTGGTACCGATCGAGCTGCGTTACGCGGGCGTTGCCGGCTGTGCACTGGCCTTGCTGGGTTTGGGGTGGTGGCTGCGGCTGCGCAACAGCAATTACGGATTGATGCTGCAAGGCACCGGCATCGCCGTGTTGTACCTGACGGTGTTCGCCGCGATGCGCCTGCATCCGCTGCTTGATCCCGGCGCGGCCTTAGGCTTGCTGGTGGCTGTCACGGTGTTCTCGGCGATCCTGGCGATTACCCAGGACGCCCTCGGCCTGGCCTGTGCCGCCGCACTCGGCGGTTTTGCCGCACCTATCCTCACGTCTACCGGCGCCGGTAACCATGTGGCGCTGTTCAGCTATTTCGCCCTGCTTAACACGGGCATTCTTGCCATCGCCTGGTTCAAGGCCTGGCGCCTGCTCAACCTGATCGGCTTTGTCGGCACCTTCGGTATCGGCTTCGCCTGGGGCATGCGCTCCTATACGCCGGAGCTGTTGTGGAGTACCGAGCCGTTCCTGATTGTGTTTTTCCTGATGTACCTGGGCATTGGCCTGTTGTTCGCCCGGCGCAAGTTGCTGGAGATGCGCGACGCGCCGGACGATGACAGCCGTGGTGCATTGCTGCGCTGGTCGGCGGCCAAGGGCGACTATGTCGACGGCAGCATGCTGTTCGGCCCACCGCTGGTGGGCTTCGGGTTGCAGTTTGCGCTGGTGCAGCACCTGGAATTTGCCGCCGCGTTCAGCGCGCTGGCCCTGGGCATTATCTACATGGGCCTGGCCCGTTTGTTGAGCGGCGGTCGCGCCTTGCTGCTGGCGGAAACCTGCCTGGCCCTGGGTGTGATCTTTGCCAGCCTGGCGATTCCCCTGGGCCTCGACGCACGTTGGACCGCGGCCGCCTGGGCCGTGGAAGGCGCCGGTATCTTCTGGCTTGGCCTGCGCCAGCAACGGCCATTGGCACGGGCTTTTGGCTTGCTGTTGCAAGTCGGCTCGGCGCTGGCGTTCCTCAGCGAATTGGGGGTTGGCGAGACCAGTCTGTTGGAGGGTGCACCGTTGGGTGCATTGCTGCTCGGTGCGGCATTGCTGTTCAGTTTCTTCCAGTTGCGCAAAGCCCCGACTGAGCAGGCGGCGCAGTGGGAACGTCGTGGCTTGCCGGTATTGGCCAGTGTCGGCCTGGGCTTCTTGTACCTGCTCGCACCGCTGCTGCTGTCGACCCAAGGTACCGCCATCAGTTGGGCGATAGCGGGCCTTGCGACCTTGCTGGTCGGTCTGCGGATCGGCTCGCGCACGTTCCTCTTCACCGCGTTTGCCGTGCAACTGCTGGGTGGGGCGCTGTTCCTGCTGCGCCTTCAAGCGGGCACTGATTCGGGTGCGGTGTTCAGTGCAGGCTGGAGCGGCTTGCTCACCGCCTCGCTGATTGGCCTGGCGTTGGTCGGCGGCATGTTGCTGGCAGCGCGGGACACGATGGTGCGCAGCGATGTGCGTTTGTTGCGTGGCCTGTCGGTGGTGCTGTTGGCCGGGCTGGTGCTGATCAACCTCGCGGTGCTGTTCGTGCTGCCCTGGGAGACCGCCAGCGGCGTGTGGGCGGCCAGTGGTTTGTTGATCATCTGGCTGAGCCTGTATCTGCAACAGCGCGTCAGTTTTGTCTTCGGGTTGTTGCTGCAAGTGATCGGTGGCGCTTCGTTCCTGATCGCGGTGCCGGACCTGCTCGGGCCGCTGACCAGCGAAGGCTTGCGTCCTTTGGGTCATAGCGGCTTCTGGACGCCGATGGTGCTCGGGCTGGCAGCGCTGGTCGGTGCCTGGCGCTTGCAGCGTCGGCCTCATGCGCCGGTGTTCGAAGCGTTGAGTTTGCAGCGGCTGTCCGACGTGCTGTTGGTGTGGGGCGCGGGTTGGTGGACGTTGGCGTTGGTCAGCGAAGTGCTGCGTTTTGCGCCGTCGATGCTGCAAGGCACTTGGCTGTTGGCAGTAGCGGCAGTGAGTGTGGCGATCTGGGCAGTGTTGGCCCTGCGCCTGCAATGGGCGTCGCTGGGCGTGTTGTGCACGCTGTTGATGCCGGCGGTGGGCGTGGTGTTGCTGGGCGCGTGGGGCTCGCGTTATCACCCGGCAGCGAATTTTGCCTGGCTGGCGTGGGCGGCGGTGTTTGCGGTGCACTTCGTGTCGCTGCGGCGCCTGGCTTCGGTCATTCCGGAGAAAGCCCTGAGCGCCGCGCATGTGCTCGGTTGCTGGCTGCTGATCGGCGTGCTGGCGCTGGAGTTGCGCTACGGCCTGTTGCTGTTGTCCGAGGAATACAACGCCTGGCGCTGGTTGGGCTGGGCGATTCTGCCGAGCCTGTACCTGGTGCTCGCCGCTGCGCCGCGCAGTTGGTCGTGGCCGGTGTCGACGTACCCGCGCGAGTATCGGTTGTATGCCGCGCTGCCGCTGGCCGTGCTGATGCTCGGCTGGTTCTGGCTGGCGAATATCTTCAGCGACGGCACCGCCGAGCCGCTGCCGTATGTGCCGCTGCTTAACCCGCTGGATCTGGGGTTGTTGTTCGCGCTGCTGGGTGTGTACCTGTGGTCCCGCAGTGCCGCCCCGCAACGCGGGCCGCGCGCCGAACTGATCGCCCAGGGGGTTGCCGGGGTTTCGCTGTTCGCCTTCTTCACCGCCCTGGTGATGCGCACGGCTCACCATTGGGGCGGCGTGCCATTCCATCTGGATGCGCTGCTGGAGTCGATGCTGGTGCAAGCCGGGCTGTCGATCGTCTGGACCCTGATTGCCCTGAGCCTGATGATCGGTGGCCATCTGCGTCATCGGCGTGAGGTGTGGTTGATCGGTGCAGCGTTGATTGCCGTGGTGGTCGCCAAATTGTTCTTCGTCGAATTGAGCAACCGCGGCGGGCTGGCGCGGATCGTATCGTTTATCGGTGTGGGCGGGCTGTTGCTGGTGGTGGGCTATTTCGCTCCGCTGCCGCCCAAGCGTCCCGATCCGGTGGTTGAAACTGAAGGAGTGGCCTCTTGATGGGCAAGTTGAGTGTGGCGCTGTTGGGGTTGTGCACAACGTTGTCGGCCTGGGCCCAGGAAACGCCCGCCGATTTCACCACGCGGGTACCGCTGACGGTCAGCGGTGAAGGCCCTTGGTATCGCCTGGAGCTGCCGCTGGCGGTGCAATTGAGTGCCCGTCAGGCCGACCTGAGTGATGTGCGGGTGTTCAACTCAGCCGGCGAACCTCAGGCTTATGCGCTGGCGCGGCAGTCGGCGCAAAGCACCGAAAGCCGCAGCCTGGCCAATGTGAAGTGGTTCCCGCTGTACGCCGCGGCCGACTCCGCTGAAGCAGTGCCCAGCGTGCGCGTGCAATCCACAGCGACCGGCACACTGGTGCAGGTGCAGCCGCCGAGCCAACTGGAGGCCGGCGAAGAAGTGCTGCGCGGCTGGTTGCTTGATGCCAGTGGGATCAAGGCGCCGCTGCAGCAACTGATCCTCGACTGGACCAGCGAGCGCGACGGCTTCCAGCGCTTCAGCATCGAAGCCAGTGATGATTTGCAGCACTGGCGCTCCTGGGGCGAAGGGCAGGTGGCGCGGCTGTCGTTTGCCGACGAACGCGTCGAGCAGCATGAAGTGAGTCTGCCGGGGCAGTCGGCGCGGTATCTGCGCCTGCTGTGGAAAGGCCAGGCGGCACCGACGCTGACGTCGGCGCAGCTGGAGAGTGTCAGTGCCCATAGCTTGCCGTTGCCGCTGGTGTGGTCGCAGCCACTGTCGGGTAGCCGGCTCAAGGCCGGTGAATACAGCTGGCAGTTGCCCAGCGCGCTGAACGTCGAACGTCTGCGTATCGACCTGAGCCAACCCAACAGCCTCGCACCGGTCACTCTGTCGGGCCGCCGGGAAAGCAATCAGGCTTGGCAGCCTTTGAGCAGTGGCTTGCTCTATCGACTGACGCAAAATGGCCAGGACGTTTTACAAAACGAATTGCAGCTGCCCGGCCAGGCCGTTGCGCAACTCAAGCTCAACGTGGACGAACGCGGCGGTGGCCTGGGTGTTGAGGCACCGACCTTGAGCTTTGCAGTGCGGGCCACGCAGTTGGTGTTCCTGGCACGGGGCGAGCCACCGTTCACTTTGGCGTTGGGCAATCCGTCGGTGAAGGGCGCGAACTTGCCGCTGTCGACGTTGATCCCGGATTACAGCGCCGAACGCCTGGCTGCGCTTGGGCAGGCCAAAGTGGCGGGCGGGGCGGTAGTGACTTCGCCTGCGGTTGCGACCCCTGTCGATGCCGGGCCGAACTGGAAAAAGCTCGGCCTTTGGGCCGTGCTGCTGCTCGGTGTGGCGGCACTTGGAGCCATGGCCTACAGTTTGCTGCGCAAGCCGCCGGTGGCACGTTAAATAAAGTCCATGAACTCTATTGGGTTTAAATCCTCTGATAGGAGGAAATACGCCCCGACTCGCGTTAAACTGCGCGGGTTTTTAGCCCCCAATTTCCGGAGCCTTCCATGTCCCGCGTTACCCTGAGTCGCTATTTGATCGAGCAGACCCGCAGCAACAACACGCCTGCCGATCTGCGCTTCCTTATCGAAGTGGTGGCGCGTGCTTGCAAGGAAATCAGCCATGCCGTCTCCAAAGGCGCGCTGGGTGGTGTCCTGGGCAGCATGGGCACTGAAAACGTACAAGGCGAAGTGCAGAAGAAGCTCGACGTGATTTCCAACGAAATCCTGCTCGAAGCCAACGAATGGGGCGGTCACCTGGCCGGCATGGCGTCCGAAGAAATGGACAACGCCTACCAGATCCCGGGCAAATACCCGAAAGGCGCGTACCTGCTGGTATTCGACCCGCTGGACGGTTCGTCGAACATCGACATCAACGCGCCGGTCGGCACCATCTTCTCGGTACTGCGTTGCCCGAACGAATACCTGAGCCAGAACGAAGCCCTGAACGAAAAGGCCTTCCTGCAGCCAGGCACCGAGCAGGTAGCTGCCGGTTACGCGATCTACGGCCCGCAGACCATGCTGGTACTGACCCTGGGCGACGGCGTCAAAGGCTTCACCCTGGACCGTGAAATGGGCAGCTTCGTGCTCACCCACGAAGACATCACCATTCCTGCGTCCACCCAGGAATTTGCAATCAACATGTCCAACCAGCGCCACTGGGAAGAGCCGGTTACCCGCTATGTAGGCGAGTTGATGGCAGGCGAAGAAGGCCCGTTGAAGAAGAACTTCAACATGCGCTGGGTAGCGGCGATGGTTGCCGACGTGCACCGCATCCTGACCCGTGGTGGCCTGTTCATGTACCCACGTGACAGCCGCGAGCCGTCCAAGCCGGGCAAGCTGCGCCTGATGTACGAAGCCAACCCGATGTCGTTCCTGGTTGAACAGGCGGGCGGTGCGTCCACCGACGGCCACCAGCGCATCCTCGACATCCAGCCTGAAGGCCTGCACCAGCGCGTGGCGGTGTTCCTGGGTTCGAAGGAAGAAGTTGAGCGTGTGACCGGCTACCACAAGGCGTAAGCCTGGTGACCTGTAGGAGCGAGCTTGCTCGCGAAGAGCGTAAACGATGACACGGGCTGCCTGGTTGCCCGCGCCGCCTGAACGTTTTTCGCGAGCAAGCTCGCTCCTACAGTGATTTGATTCGCTTGATTGAGCCCCGAAACGTTTCAGCGTTTTCGGGGCTTTTTTGTTTTCGCTCGTCGGGAACCAGACACCCCTTTTCCCTTCTAAGCTTCTGGCAGACCCCCAAGCTGCTTCGTCTCTCCAGGAGTTATTCCATGTCGTTACGCCGTCTCGCCCTGTTGTCGTTTTGCGTGCTTCTGGCCGCTTGCAGCAAGGTCACTCAAGAAAATTACGCAAAACTGTCGGCCGGCATGCCCAAGGCCGAAGTGGAGTCGTTGCTGGGTAAGCCGACTGATTGTTCTGGCGCACTGGGTATGTCCAGTTGCACCTGGGGCGATAAAAACAGCTTTATCAGCGTGCAATATGCCGGTGACAAAGTACTGATTTTTTCCGGGCAAGGCCTGAAGTAAACCGGGGCGAAAGCCTGCGGGAGAAAAACAACATGATGCGTTTCGTTCTATACCTCTGCGCCAGCCTGTTTTTGGCGGGCTGCGCCAGCCATTCTGGCGATGATCTGCAACCCAAGACTGTCGGCAGCGTCAACCTCAAGCGTTACCAGGGCACCTGGTATGAGTTGGCCCGTCTGCCGATGTACTTCCAGCGCAATTGCGCACAGTCCGAAGCCCGCTACACGCTGCTGCCCGATGGCAATATGTCGGTGTTCAACCGCTGCCTGACGCCTGAGTGGGAATGGCAAGAAGCCAAGGGCACGGCCACGCCGCAGGTCGCCGGCAAGACCGACAAGCTGTGGGTCGAATTCAATAACTGGTTTACCTCGCTGTTGCCGGGCGTGGCCAAGGGCGATTACTGGGTGCTGTACGTCAGCGATGACTACAAGACCGCCATTGTCGGCAGCCCGAGCCGGCGCTACATGTGGTTGTTGTCCCGCACGCCGACAGTCAGCGCCGACACCCGCGAAGACCTGCTGAGCAGGGCGCGGCAACAGGGGTATGACACCACGCGCTTGATCTGGCGTACGTCGGACAAGCAGATGGCGAAGACTTCGCAGTAATACAAAACAGCGCCAATCCAATGTGGGAGCGGGCTTGCTCGCGAAGGCGGTGTGACAGTCACCGATGTGTTGACTGATCCACCGCTTTCGCGAGCAAGCCCGCTCCCACATTTTGTTATGTATCGTCTGTTAGCCCAGCAAATCCCGCAAGACCTGGGTAAACGCCCGGCTGCTGTCTTCTTCGGCGGCGTGATGCCCGTCGCGAATCACCCACTTCCCGTTCACCAGAACGTCGCGCACCTGGCGATCACCACCGGCAAACAGCCAGCGATTGAGAATCCCGTCTTCGTTCGCCGTCGCCAGGTACGGATCGTTGCCATCCAGCACCAGCCAGTCCGCACGCTTGCCGACTTCCAGGCGCCCGATCGGCTGCCCCAGCGCTTCGGCACCGCCATCCAACGCGGCATCGAACAGCGTCCGCCCGACCATCGGCTGATCACTGCGATACAGCCGGTTGCGCCGCTGGTCCCGCAGCCGCTGGCCGTATTCCAGCCAGCGCAATTCTTCCACCACGCTCAGTGATACATGGCTGTCGGAGCCAATCCCCATGCGCCCGCCCTGGGCCAGGAAGTCCACCGCCGGGAAAATCCCGTCGCCCAGGTTGGCTTCGGTGGTCAGGCACAGCCCGGCAATCGCCCGGCTCTTGGCCATTAACGTCACTTCTTCCGGGTTGGCGTGGGTGGCGTGCACCAGGCACCAGCGCTGATCCACTTCAACATGGTCATACAGCCATTGCAGCGGACGCTTGCCGCTCCAGGCCAGGCAGTCGTCGACTTCCTTCTGCTGCTCGGCGATGTGGATATGCACCGGGCACGCCTTGTCGCTGGCGGCCAACACTTCGCTGATTTGTTGCGGGGTTACCGCACGCAGCGAGTGGAAGCACAGGCCGAGTTGTTGCGCCGGTTGCGCAGCCAGAATCGGTTGCAGGCGTGATTGCAGGTTCAGGTAATGCTCGGTGCTGTTGATAAAGCGCCGCTGGCCTTCATTGGGTGCCTGGCCGCCAAAACCGGAATGGCTGTAAAGCACTGGCAGCAATGTCAGGCCGATACCGCTGCTGGCGGCGGCCTGGCTGATTTGCCGGGACAGCTCCGCAGGGTCGGCATAAGGCTGGCCGCTGACGTCGTGGTGCACGTAGTGAAATTCGGCCACCGAGGTGTAGCCGGCCTTGAGCATTTCGATGTACAGCTGGCGAGCGATGATCTGCAGTTGGTCGGGGCTGATCTTGCCAACCATCCGGTACATCAGGTCGCGCCAGGTCCAGAAGCTGTCATTCGGGTTGCCGGCCACTTCCGCCAGCCCGGCCATCGCCCGCTGGAACGCGTGAGAATGCAGGTTCGGCATGCCTGCCAGCACCGGGCCCCTGAGCCGTTCGGCACCGTCTGCACTGGCGTTGGGCTCAACCTTGGTCAGCAGGCCGTCGGCGCTGACTTCAAGACGTACATCATTGGCCCATCCATTAGGCAGCAGCGCGCGTTCGGCAAAGAAAGCGGACATGATTCAGGCACCCCGGTCGTGTGTTTATTTGTATATACATATACAGACGTTTGCCTGCTCGGTAAACTCCGGCAAGCTATGCTTCTTTTTCACCTGCAAGGATTTCCTGTGCCGACTCCGCCCGCCAAGTCTCCACTGGCTGCCCACATGGACGAAAGTCCGGCGCCCTTGTACGCCCGCGTCAAACAGATGATCAGCCAGCAGATCCTCAACGGCAACTGGCCGCCGCATTATCGCGTGCCGTCGGAAAGCGAACTGGTCAACCAACTGGGCTTCAGCCGCATGACCATCAACCGTGCCCTGCGCGAGTTGACCGCTGAAGGCCTGCTGGTGCGCATGCAAGGTGTGGGCACATTTGTCGCCGAGCCGAAGAGCCAGTCGGCGCTGTTTGAAGTGCACAACATTGCCGATGAGATCGCCTCTCGCGGTCATCGGCATACGTGCAAAGTCATCACTCTCGGCGAAGAAGCCGCCGGTTCCGAGCGCGCCGTCGCCCTGGAAATGCGCGAAGGCGGGCGGGTGTTTCACTCGTTGATCGTGCACTACGAAAACGACATCCCGGTGCAAATCGAAGACCGCTTCGTCAACGCCCTGGTCGCGCCGGAATACCTGCAGCAGGATTTCACCCAGCAAACGCCTTATGCCTACCTCAACCAGGTGGCGCCGCTGACCGAAGGCGAGCACGTGGTCGAAGCGATCCTGGCCGACGCCGACGAATGCAAGTTGCTGCAAATCGAAACCAGCGAGCCGTGCCTGTTGATTCGCCGTCGTACCTGGTCCGGCCGCCAGCCGGTCACGGCAGCGCGTTTGATTCACCCCGGTTCCCGTCATAGCCTGGAAGGACGTTTCAGTAAATGAGTTCGATGAAAGTCTGGCGCGCCGCCGATTACGTCCGCATGCCGTGGAAAAACGGCGGCGGCAGCACTGAAGAAATCACCCGTGACGCGGGCGAGGGCCTGGACGGTTTCGGCTGGCGCCTGTCGATTGCCGATATCGCCGAGTCGGGCGGGTTCTCAACCTTTGCCGGGTACCAGCGCATCATCACCGTGCTGCAAGGTTCGGGCATGGTGCTGACAGTGGACGGCGAGGAACAGCGTGGTTTGTTGCCGCTGCAACCGTTCCCGTTCAAGGGTGACAGCCAGGTGTCCTGCCGCTTGATCGGTGGGCCGATCCGCGATTTCAACCTCATCTATTCGCCGCAGCGCTATCAGGCGCGGTTGCAGTGGATGGACGGTACGCAGCGTTTCTTCAGTGCGGCGCACACCGTAGTGGTGTTCAGCGTGGCGGATGAAGTGAAGGTGCTCGGTGAGCGGCTGAACCGTCATGACTGCCTGCAATTGGACGGTAACACTGGCTTGCTGGACGTCAGCATCACTGGCCGTTGCTGCGTCATCGAACTGACTGCACGCTAAACCACTGTAGGAGCGAGCTTGCTCGCGAAGGTATTTCAAGCGTATTGCTACGTTGAATGTACCTTTTTCGAGCAAGCTCGCTCCTACAAAAACTGTTCCCACTTCCCGCACCAACTTGTTACCGAATGCCCCAGCATGGCGCAAAAGCCTGCCTGAGTAACGAGCCTCCCTCGCTGTAAAAACCTTCTGCAAGAAAATTCATCAAGCTGCCAAGCCTTGTTCTTAAAGGCTTGCGCTCCCGTTCGCGAAAAATCTGCAACTGCCCTCCGCCAAGTTGGCCGCTTGATTGCATATGCTTGTATGTACAAGTAAAGATGTGTGCGTAAGAGTCCATGAGTATCCTCTTCGCACCAATCATGTTCGCGCATTGATCGTTGAGGAATTTTTTGTGACCAAGCCTACCAAGTACCGTGACGTTGAAATCCGCGCTGCCCGTGGCAACAAGCTCACCGCTAAAAGCTGGCTGACTGAAGCGCCGCTGCGCATGCTGATGAACAACCTCGACCCACAGGTTGCCGAGAACCCGAAAGAACTGGTGGTGTACGGCGGCATCGGCCGTGCCGCGCGCAACTGGGAATGCTATGACCAGATCGTCGAAAGCCTGACCAACCTCAACGACGACGAAACCTTGCTGGTGCAATCCGGCAAACCCGTCGGCGTGTTCAAGACCCACAGCAACGCCCCGCGCGTATTGATCGCCAACTCCAACCTGGTGCCGCACTGGGCAAGCTGGGAACACTTCAACGAACTCGACGCCAAAGGCCTGGCCATGTACGGCCAGATGACCGCCGGCAGTTGGATCTACATCGGCAGCCAGGGCATCGTCCAAGGCACCTACGAAACCTTCGTCGAGGCCGGCCGCCAACATTACAACGATGACCTCAAGGGCCGCTGGGTACTGACCGCCGGCCTCGGCGGCATGGGCGGCGCACAGCCTTTGGCCGCCACCCTGGCCGGCGCGTGCTCGCTGAACATCGAATGCCAGCAGGTCAGCATCGATTTCCGCTTGAGCAGCCGCTACGTCGACGAGCAAGCCACCGACCTCGACGACGCCCTGGCGCGCATCGACAAATACACCAAGGCCGGCCAGGCGATCTCCATTGCGCTGCTGGGCAACGCGGCGGAAATTCTCCCGGAACTGGTCAAGCGCGGCGTGCGCCCAGACATGGTCACCGACCAGACCAGCGCCCACGACCCGCTCAACGGCTACCTGCCGGCTGGCTGGACCTGGGACGAATACCGCGCCCGCGCCAAGACCGAACCGGCCGAGGTGATCAAGGCCGCCAAGCAATCCATGGCGGTGCACGTTCAGGCGATGCTGGACTTCCAGAAAATGGGCGTGCCGACCTTCGACTACGGCAACAACATCCGCCAGATGGCGCAAGAAATGGGCGTGGAAAACGCCTTCGACTTCCCGGGTTTCGTACCGGCCTACATCCGCCCGTTGTTTTGCCGCGGCATCGGCCCGTTCCGCTGGGCGGCACTGTCCGGCGACCCGCAAGACATCTACAAGACCGACGCCAAAGTCAAAGAGCTGATCCCGGACGACGCCCACCTGCACAACTGGCTGGACATGGCCCGCGAGCGCATCAGCTTCCAGGGCTTGCCGGCACGTATCTGCTGGGTTGGCCTGGGCCAGCGCGCCAAGCTCGGCCTGGCGTTCAACGAAATGGTGCGCAGCGGCGAGCTGTCGGCGCCTGTCGTGATCGGCCGCGACCACCTGGACTCCGGCTCGGTGGCCAGCCCCAACCGTGAAACCGAATCGATGCAGGACGGCTCCGACGCCGTGTCCGACTGGCCACTGCTCAACGCCTTGCTCAACACCGCCAGCGGCGCGACCTGGGTTTCGCTGCACCACGGCGGCGGCGTCGGCATGGGCTTCTCCCAGCACTCCGGGATGGTGATCGTCTGCGACGGTACGGACGAAGCGGCCGAGCGAATCGCTCGCGTCCTGCACAACGACCCGGCCACCGGCGTGATGCGGCATGCCGATGCGGGTTACCAGATCGCCATCGACTGCGCCAAAGAGCAGGGCCTCAACCTCCCGATGATCAAATAACTAATGTGGGAGCGGGCTTGCTCGCGAATGCGGTGTATCAGTCACCGAAGTCGTTAGCTGACCCATCGCTTTCGCGAGCAAGCCCGCTCCCACATTTGATCTGCGTTTCACCCAAAAACAATCCATCAGAGGTTGAACATAAATGGCTGTAAATGACGCTCGTGCAAGCACCACCCCGTTGATCGAAAGGCGTTCGATCGACTACATCCCGGAAGCGGAAAGACACGGCCGTCTATTGAGTCAGTTCACCCTGTGGTTGGGTGCCAACCTGCAAATCACCGCGATTGTCACCGGGGCCCTGGCCGTGGTGCTGGGTGGTGATGTGTTCTGGTCGTTGATCGGTCTGTTGATCGGTCAACTGCTGGGTGGCGGCGTCATGGCGCTGCATGCTGCGCAAGGCCCGCAACTGGGCCTGCCACAGATGATCTCCAGCCGCGTGCAGTTTGGCGTATATGGCGCGGTGATCCCGCTGGTGTTGGTGTGCCTCATGTACATCGGGTTTTCCGCCAGCGGTTCGTTGCTGGCGGGGCAGGCGGTGGCGCAGTTGCTCCATGTCGAAGACTGGGTCGGCATCGTGTTGTTCGCGGGGCTGATTATGGTGTTCACGATCTTCGGCTACCGGGTGATCCACGGTATCGGTCGCATCGCCAGCGTGCTGGGTGTGGTTGCCTTCGTGTACCTGTTCTACAAGCTGCTGGCCGGTAACGACATCGGCGCGTTGCTGGGCAACAAGCATTTCTCCCTGAGCAGTTTCCTGCTGGCGATTTCCCTGTCGGCGTCCTGGCAGATTGCGTTCGGCCCTTACGTGGCGGACTACTCGCGCTATTTGCCGCGCAGCACGCAAGCCTCGAAAACCTTCTGGGCCGTGGGCCTGGGTTCGGTGATCGGCGCGCAGGCTTCGATGGTGTTTGGGGTGTTCGCGGCGGCCCTGGCCGGTTCGCAATTCGCTCACCACGAAGTGTCGTTTATCGTCGGCCTGGGCGGCACCGGGATCGTCGCGGCGCTGCTGTATTTCAGCATCGCCTTCGGCAAGGTCACCGTGACCACCCTCAATGCCTACGGCAGCTTCATGTCCATCGCGACGATCATCAGCGGCTTCCGTGGCAGCCGACATATCGGCAGTGGCACGCGCCTGCTGTACATCTTCGTCATGGTGTCGCTTGCCGCTGCGCTGGCGTTGTTGGGCAAGGATTCGTTCCTCAAGGATTTCTCCGCGTTCATCCTGTTCCTGCTGGCTTTTTTCACGCCGTGGAGTGCGATCAACCTGGTGGATTTCTACTGCATCACCAAAGAACGCTACGACATCCCGGCGCTGTCCAATCCCGACGGCCGCTACGGTCGCTGGAACCTGATGGGCATCAGCATCTACGTGTTTGGCGTGCTGATTCAGATGCCGTTCATCTCCACGCATTTCTACACCGGGCCACTGGTCGCCAGCCTCGGCGACACCGATATCTCCTGGATCATCGGCCTGGTGGTGCCGGCTGCGCTGTACTACTGGGCTGCCAGAAAATGGCACAGCCCGACGCCTGAACACCTGATCCTGCCGGTAGAGCAGGGCGCTGCACCAACGACAAACGGGCTGGCTGCACAGGCCTGATGGGACGTGGACAGGGCAGGATGCCTACTGACTGCCGTAATCCATTTCAAGATTGGGAGCGTCACAACAATGAAAATGAATAAGACCCTGTTGGCCACTTTGTTTTCGGCAGGCTTGCTGGCTTCTGCTGGCGCCCAGGCGGCCGGTTGGTGTGAGTCCGGCAAGCCGGTGAAATTTGCCGGTTTGAACTGGGAAAGCGGCATGTTGCTGACCGACATCCTGCAAACCGTGCTGGAAAAAGGCTATGACTGCAAAACCGACAGCCTGCCGGGTAACTCCATCACCATGGAAAACGCCCTGAGCAGCAATGACATCCAGGTGTTCGCCGAGGAGTGGGTAGGCCGCAGCGAAGTCTGGAACAAGGCTGAGAAGGCCGGCAAAGTCGTGGGTGTCGGTGCTCCGGTGGTGGGTGCTGTCGAAGGTTGGTACGTGCCGCGCTACGTGATCGAAGGCGACGCCAAGCGCAAGCTGGAACCCAAGGCACCGGACCTGAAAAGCATCGCCGACCTGGCCAAATACGCCTCGGTGTTCAAGGACCAGGAAGAGCCGTCCAAGGGCCGTTTCTACAACTGCCCGGCCGGCTGGACCTGTGAGCTGGACAACAGCGAGATGCTGAAGAGCTATGGCCTGGAAAGCACCTACACCAACTTCCGCCCAGGCACAGGCCCGGCGCTGGATGCGGCGGTGTTGTCGAGCTACAAGCGTGGCGAGCCGATCCTGTTCTATTACTGGTCGCCAACCCCGTTGATGGGTCAGGTCGACCTGGTGAAGCTGGAAGAAAAGCCCGGTGTGGATAAAAGCGTGAGCATCAAGGTCGGTCTGTCCAAGACCTTCCACGAGCAAGCCCCGGAGTTGGTGGCCGTGCTGGAAAAGGTCAACCTGCCCATCGACCTGCTGAACCAGAACCTGGGCCGCATGGCCAAAGAGCGAATTGAATCACCAAAACTGGCGAAAATTTTCCTCAAGGAACATCCTGAAGTCTGGCACGCATGGGTGAGCGACGACGCAGCCAAGAAAATCGACGCGGCCTTGTAGGTTGAGCGTTTCCGGTTGCCCTCGCCGGCAACCGGACGCACGGCCACAACCCACTGGATCGAGAGCACACTATGTTTCCTGAGAGTTTTACGTTTTCCATCGCCGATTGGGTCAACAGCTGGGTTGATTCGCTGGTGACCAACTACGGCGATGTGTTCCGGCACATCTCCGACACCCTGTTGTGGGCCATCGTCAATCTTGAAGGTGTGCTGCGCGCAGCACCCTGGTGGCTGATGCTGGCAATTGTCGGCGGCATCGCCTGGCACGCCACGCGCAAGGTCGTCACTACAGCGGTGATCGTCGGTTTGCTGTTCCTGGTGGGCGCCGTTGGCCTGTGGGACAAGCTGATGCAAACCCTGGCGCTGATGATGGTGGCCACGGTGATCTCGGTGCTGATCGGCATTCCCCTGGGAATATTGTCGGCCCGTAGCAATCGCCTGCGTTCGGTGCTGATGCCGCTGCTGGACATCATGCAAACCATGCCCAGCTTCGTGTACCTGATCCCGGTGCTGATGCTGTTTGGCCTGGGCAAGGTCCCGGCGATTTTCGCCACGGTGATCTACGCCGCTCCTCCACTGATTCGCCTGACCGACCTGGGTATTCGCCAGGTAGACGGCGAAGTCATGGAAGCGATCAACGCCTTCGGTGCCAACCGCTGGCAGCAACTGTTCGGCGTGCAACTGCCGCTGGCCCTGCCGAGCATCATGGCCGGGATCAACCAGACCACCATGATGGCCCTGTCGATGGTAGTGATCGCCTCGATGATCGGTGCCCGTGGCCTGGGTGAAGATGTGTTGGTCGGTATCCAGACGCTTAACGTCGGACGTGGCCTTGAAGCCGGTCTGGCGATCGTGATTCTCGCAGTGGTCATCGACCGCATTACCCAGGCCTATGGTCGTCCACGGCATGAGGCGAGCAAATGACTACCGTCAGCAAGATTGAAGTCAAAAACGTATTCAAGATCTTCGGCAATCGTTCCAAGGAGGCGCTGGCGCTGATTGGCCAGGGCAAGACCAAGGACCAGGTGCTGGCCGAGACCGGTTGCGTGGTGGGTGTGAACGACCTGTCCCTGAGCATCGCCACCGGCGAGATCTTCGTGATCATGGGCCTGTCGGGTTCCGGCAAGTCGACCCTGGTGCGCCACTTCAACCGCCTGATCGACCCCACCAGCGGCGCGATTCTGGTGGACGGCGAAGACATCCTGCAACTGGACATGGAAGCCCTGCGCCAATTTCGCCGGCACAAGATCAGCATGGTGTTCCAGAGCTTCGGCCTGCTGCCCCACAAGAGCGTGCTGGACAACGTCGCCTATGGCCTGAAAGTGCGCGGCGAAACCAAGCAAGTGTGCGCCGAGCGTGCGTTGCACTGGATCGAAACCGTGGGCCTCAAAGGCTACGAAAATAAATACCCGCACCAGCTGTCCGGCGGCATGCGTCAGCGAGTGGGCCTGGCCCGTGCCTTGGCCGCCGACACCGACATCATCCTGATGGACGAAGCGTTCAGCGCCCTCGACCCGCTGATCCGCGCCGAGATGCAGGACCAGTTGCTGGAGCTGCAAAAGACCCTGCACAAGACCATCGTCTTTATCACTCACGACCTCGATGAGGCCGTGCGCATCGGCAACCGCATTGCGATCCTCAAGGACGGCAAGCTGATCCAGGTCGGCACGCCCCGGGAAATCCTGCACTCGCCGGCCGATGAGTATGTGGACCGGTTTGTTCAGCGGCGTGCTGCGGTGGTCTGATCCGGATCTTGTGGTGAGCCGGCTGGCCTCTTCGCGAGCAAGCCCGCTCCCACAGGGGAATGCATTTCAAATGTGGGAGCGGGCTTGCTCGCGAAGAGGCCGGTAAGGCTGCACAAGAATTGAAGAAGGTACAACGATGTCCCAGGCTGAAAAAATCATCATCGCCGACGCGCCAATGCGTTGGCAGGACGTGGTAGCCGTGGCCCGCCACGGTGCGATCCTCGAGCTCTCGGGCCAGGCCTGGGCTCGCATCGACAATGCCCAGGCCATCGTCCAGCGCATCGTCAGCAGCGGCGAGCGCGCCTACGGCATCAACACCGGCCTGGGCGCCTTGTGCAACGTGTCGCTCAAGGACGAACAACTGAGCCGGCTGTCGCGCAACACCTTGCTCAGCCATGCCTGCGGCGTCGGCGCGCCACTGAGCGTGGAGCAAACCCGCGCGATTATCTGCGCGGCAATCATCAATTACAGCCACGGCAAATCCGGCCTGCATCCGCAGGTGGTGCATTCGCTGCTGGGCCTGCTCAACCATGGCATCACGCCGCAAGTGCCGTCCCAGGGCTCGGTGGGTTACCTGACCCACATGGCGCACATTGGCGTCGCCTTGCTCGGCGTCGGCGACGTCAGCTACCGGGGCCGTATCGTTCCGGCGCACCAGGCGCTGACCGAAGAAGGTTTGCAGCCGGTGGTGCTCGGTGCCAAGGACGGGCTGTGCCTGGTCAACGGCACGCCGTGCATGACCGGCCTCAGCTGCCTGGCCCTGGCCGATGCGCACCGCCTGCTGCAATGGGCCGACGTAATCGGTGCCATGAGTTTCGAAGGCCAGCGCGGCCAGATCGACGCCTTCGACGAAGAAATCATCGCGCTCAAGCCGCACCCGGGCATGCAGCAAGTGGGCATCAACCTGCGGGCGTTGCTGGACGGCAGTGAAGTGATCGCCAGCAGCAAAGGCATTCGCACCCAGGACGCCCTGAGCATCCGTTCGATTCCCCAGGTGCACGGCGCGGCCCGCGACCAGCTGGAACATGCGACTCGGCAGATCGAAACCGAACTCAACGGCGCCACGGATAACCCGCTGGTGCTCGGCACGCCGGACGACTACCGCGTGGTGTCCCAGGCCAACCCTCACGGGCAGTCCGTGGCCCTGGCGGCGGACATGTTGGCCATCGCCATGGCGGAAATCGGCTCCATCGCCGAGCGCCGCCTGGACCGTCTGATCAACCCGCACGTGAGTGGCTTGCCGGCGTTTCTGGTGAGCAACCCCGGGGTCAACTCCGGGATGATGATCGTGCAGTACGTCGCCGCCTCGCTGTGCGGGCAGAACCGCCAGTTGGCGCAACCGGCGGTGCTCGACAACTTTGTCACCTCGGGCCTGCAGGAAGACCACCTGAGCATGGGCACCAACGCCGCGCTGAAGCTGTATTCGGTGCTGGAAAACGTCACCCAGATCCTCGCCATCGAGTACCTGCTGGCGTCCCAGGCGTTCGAGTTTCTCCAGGAGCAACGCTTCGGCGCCGGTACCGACGCCGCCTGGCGCTTGCTGCGCGAACACGTCCCGGCCTACGACCAGGACCGTTGGCTGGCGCCGGATATCGCGGCCACCGCAGCGTTGCTCAAGAACGCCGATTTGCTGCAACACACGCTACCGAATTTGCACTGACCTTTTCCCAACAATAACCAGCGTGCCAAGCCGACTGATCCTCTAAACGAGCACAGCGGCGGATAACGGAAGCATCCGGAGCGACTGGTAGTTAACAACACTCTCAAAAGGAGCATGAATGTGACTGCGCTAAACCTGATTCCAGGCCAACTGAGCCTTGCCCAACTGCGGGCCATCTACCAGCAGCCGGTGACCCTCAGCCTGGATGACAGCGCCTCGGCCCAGATCGAAGCCAGTGTCGCCTGCGTGGAGCAGATTCTCGCCGAGAACCGCACCGCCTACGGCATCAACACCGGTTTCGGCCTGCTGGCCTCGACCCGCATCGCCAGCGAAGACCTGGAAAACCTTCAGCGTTCCCTGGTGCTGTCCCACGCCGCTGGCGTGGGTGAGCCCATCAGCGATGCGCTGGTGCGGCTGGTCATGGTGCTCAAGGTCAACAGCCTGAGCCGTGGTTTCTCCGGGATTCGCCGGCAGGTGATCGACGCGCTGATCGCCCTGATCAACGCCGAGGTGTACCCGCACATTCCGTTGAAAGGTTCGGTGGGTGCCTCCGGTGACCTCGCGCCATTGGCCCACATGTCGCTGGTGCTGCTGGGCGAAGGCAAGGCCCGCTATAAAGGTGAATGGCTGGAAGCCACCGAGGCGCTGAAAGTCGCCGGCCTGACACCGTTGACCCTGGCGGCGAAGGAAGGCCTTGCGCTGCTCAACGGTACCCAGGTTTCCACCGCTTACGCTCTGCGTGGTCTGTTCGAAGGTGAAGACTTGTTCGCCGGTGCATTGGCCTGTGGCGCCCTGACGGTGGAAGCCGTGTTGGGTTCGCGCTCGCCGTTCGACGCACGCATTCACGCTGCCCGTGGCCAGCGTGGCCAAATCGACTCTGCGGCCGCGTATCGCGCCCTGCTGGGTGAAAGCAGCGAAGTGTCCCAATCCCACGAGAACTGCGACAAGGTCCAGGACCCGTACTCCCTGCGTTGCCAGCCGCAAGTCATGGGCGCCTGCCTGACCCAGTTCCGCCAGGCGGCCGAAGTGTTGGTGGTGGAAGCCAATGCGGTGTCGGATAACCCGCTGGTGTTTGCGGCTGAAGGTGACGTGATTTCCGGCGGCAACTTCCATGCGGAACCGGTGGCCATGGCCGCTGACAACATGGCGCTGGCCATCGCGGAAATCGGCTCCCTGAGCGAGCGTCGTATTTCGTTGATGATGGACAAGCACATGTCGCAACTGCCGCCGTTCCTGGTGGGCAACGGCGGCGTGAACTCCGGCTTCATGATCGCCCAGGTGACTGCGGCGGCATTGGCCAGCGAGAACAAGGCGCTGGCCCATCCCCATAGCGTGGATAGCCTGCCGACTTCGGCGAACCAGGAAGACCACGTATCGATGGCGCCGGCTGCGGGCAAACGCCTGTGGGAAATGGCCGAGAACACCCGTGGTGTATTGGCGGTGGAATGGTTGGCGGCCTGCCAGGGCCTGGACCTGCGCAATGGTTTGAAAACCTCGCCGGCACTGGAAAAAGCTCGCGGGATCCTGCGCAGCAAAGTGGCGTTTTATGAGAAGGACCGGTTCTTCGCGCCGGACATCAATGCCGCCAGTGAGTTGTTGGCGACGCGTTGCCTGAATGAGCTGGTGTCGGCGAATTTGCTGCCGAGCCTCTAAGGGATGGATGCCCCCTGTAGGAGCGAGCTTGCTCGCGAAAAAAGTACATCCACCGCAGCGATGCGCCTGGAATACCTTCGCGAGCAAGCTCGCTCCTACAGAAAATAAAAACAAATAGGGACGAGAAATGCACCAGCAAGAAAAGACGCTAAAACGCGGGCTCTCCGCCCGACATATTCGCTTCATGGCACTCGGTTCCGCGATCGGCACCGGGCTGTTCTACGGCTCTGCCTCCGCCATCCAGATGGCCGGCCCGGCCGTACTCCTGGCCTACCTGATCGGTGGCGCCGCGGTGTTCATGGTCATGCGCGCCCTCGGCGAAATGGCCGTGCACAACCCGGTGTCCGGCTCCTTCGGCCAGTACGCCAGCACCTACCTGGGCCCAATGGCCGGCTTTATCCTCGGCTGGACCTACGCCTTTGAAATGATCATCGTCTGCCTCGCCGACGTCACCGCCTTCGGCATCTACATGGGCTTCTGGTTTCCCGAAGTCGCGCGTTGGGTCTGGGTGCTCGGCATCGTGTTGCTGATCGGCGGCCTGAACCTGTGCAACGTCAAAGTCTTTGGCGAAATGGAGTTCTGGCTGTCTCTGCTCAAGGTCGGCGCCATCGTCGCGATGATCCTCGGCGGCTTCGGCATCATGCTGTTCGGCATTCACTCGGCGGGCGAAGCGCCGGCCACCGGCCTCAGCAACCTGTGGGCCCACGGCGGCTTCATGCCTAACGGCGTGGGTGGCTTGATCGCGTCCTTCGCGGTGGTGATGTTTGCGTTTGGCGGCATCGAAATCATCGGCATCACCGCCGGCGAAGCCAAGGATCCGCAGCGGGTGATCCCGAAGGCGATTAACGCGGTGCCACTGCGCATCCTGCTGTTCTACGTGCTGACGTTGTTTGTGCTGATGGCGATCTACCCGTGGCCACAGATCGGCAGCCAGGGCAGCCCGTTCGTACAGATCTTCAGCAACTTGGGCATAGGCTCGGCGGCGACCATCCTGAACATCGTGGTGATCTCGGCCGCCGTCTCGGCGATCAACAGCGACATCTTCGGCGCCGGTCGCATGATGTACGGCCTGGCCCAGCAAGGGCAGGCGCCCAAAGGCTTTGCCCAACTGTCGAGCCAGGGCGTGCCATGGATGACCGTGGTGGTGATGGGCGCCGCGTTGCTCGGCGGTGTGGTGCTCAACTACCTGATCCCGGAAAACGTGTTCCTGGTCATCGCTTCGATCGCGACCTTCGCCACGGTGTGGGTGTGGCTGATGATCCTGGTCACTCAGGTCGCCATGCGTTGCTCGATGACCAAGGAACAGATTGCCGAGCTGAAATTCCCGGTGCCGTTCTGGCCCTACGCGCCAGCGGCCGCCATCGTGTTCATGCTGTTTATCTTCGGCGTGCTGGGTTATTTCCCGGACACCCAGGCCGCCCTTATGGTCGGTGCCGTGTGGATCGTCTTGCTAATCGTTGCCTATCTGCTGTGGGTCAAACCCTCCGCCGGGCAAGCAGCCAAGGTTCATTACGACCCGGCTTTGTCTCATCGATAACCCAACGGAGGCGTTGATGAAAACGCTTTGGCAACACTGCCACGTCGCAACCATGGCCCAGGGCAAATACTCGATCATCGAGGATGCCGCCATCGTGACCTCGGGCGCGCTCATCGAGTGGATCGGCCCGCGCGCCGAACTGCCGAAGGCGGACTACGTAACCTCCCATGACCTGCAAGGGGCGTGGGTCACGCCGGGGCTGATCGACTGCCACACCCACACGGTGTTCGGCGGTAATCGCAGCGGCGAGTTCGAGCAGCGACTGCAAGGAGTGAGTTACGCCGAGATCGCAGCGGCCGGTGGCGGTATTGCCAGCACCGTGCGCGCCACGCGGGCGGCGACCGAAGATGAGCTGTTTGAAAGCAGCCGCAAACGCCTGCGCAGTTTGCTGCGGGATGGCGTGACCACTGTGGAGATCAAGTCCGGCTACGGCCTGGACCTGGCCAGCGAGCGCAAGATTCTGCGGGTGATCCGTCGCCTCGGCGCCGAGCTGCCGGTCAGCGTACGCAGTACTTGCCTGGCAGCTCACGCGTTGCCGCCGGAGTACGTGGACCGTGCCGATGCTTACATCGAGCACATCTGCGCTGAAATGCTCCCGGCACTGGCAGCGGAAGGTCTGGTGGATGCGGTCGACGCCTTCTGCGAATACCTGGCGTTCTCGCCGGAGCAGGTAGAGCGCGTCTTCATCGCTGCACACAAGCTCGGCTTGCCGGTAAAGCTGCACGCCGAGCAGTTGTCGTCCCTGCACGGCTCCAGCCTGGCGGCGCGTTATCAGGCGCTGTCGGCGGACCACCTGGAATTCATGACCGAGGAAGACGCCATCGCCATGGCCGCTTCCGGCACCGTCGCGGTGTTGCTGCCGGGGGCGTTCTACTTTCTGCGGGAAACCCAGCTGCCGCCGATGGACGCCCTGCGCAAGCACGGTGTGAAGATCGCCATCGCCAGCGACCTCAACCCGGGCACGTCACCGGCATTGTCGGTGCGCTTGATGCTGAACATGGCCTGCACGCTGTTTCGCATGACCCCGGAAGAAGCCCTGGCCGGCGCCACGCAACATGCGGCTACCGCCTTGGGTCTGGGGGACAGCCACGGTTCGCTGGAGGTGGGTAAGGTCGCGGATTTTGTCGCCTGGCAGATTGATCGTCCCGCTGACCTGGCCTACTGGCTGGGTGGCGAGCTGGATAAACGCGTCGTGCGCCACGGCGTCGATGTCACCGTTTAAGGAGTACTGCTGTGGATAAGGTTCTGAGCTTCAAACAAGGCCGTGTGCCGCTGCTGATCAGCATGCCCCACGCGGGCCTGCGCCTGACGCCGACGGTGCAAGCCGGGCTGATCCCCGAGGCGCAAAGCCTGCCGGACACCGACTGGCACATTCCCACGCTGTACGACTTCGCCGAAGAGCTGGGCGCCAGCACCCTGGCGGCCGAATATTCGCGTTTTGTCATCGACCTGAATCGGCCGTCCGATGACAAGCCGCTGTACGTCGGCGCTACCACTGGCCTGTACCCGGCGACGCTGTTCGACGGTGTGCCGCTGTTCCGCGAAGGCCTGGAACCGTCCAAGGCCGAACGCGCCACGTACCTGGAACAGATATGGACGCCGTATCACCGCACCCTGCAGGACGAGCTGGCCCGGCTCAAGGCCGAGTTCGGCTATGCACTATTGTTTGATGCGCACTCGATTCGCTCGGTGATCCCGCACCTGTTCGAGGGCAAGCTGCCGGACTTCAACCTCGGTACCTTCAACGGCGCGTCCTGCGATCCGCAACTCGCCAGCCAGATGGAAGCCATCTGCGCCGGCCACCCGCAGTACAGCCATGTGCTCAACGGGCGTTTCAAAGGCGGGCATATCACCCGGCACTACGGCAACCCGGCCGAGAACATTCATGCGGTGCAACTGGAGTTGGGGCAGTGCACCTACATGGAAGAGTTTGAACCGTTTCGTTATCGCGCCGACCTGGCCGAGCCGACACGAGTGGTGTTGAAGGAGCTGCTGGAAGGGTTCCTGGCGTGGGGCAAGCGGCATTACTCCTGATTGGCGTCGCTGCTGAGATAGCCTTCGCGAGCAAGCCCGCTCCCACATTCGACCGAGTTTCTGCAGTCGAAATGCAATCAAATGTGGGAGCGGGCTTGCTCGCGAAGAGGGCTTCACAGCCACACACCTCTCAAGTCGCCTGAGTGCAACTCACAGTCGCCACAGGTCGCTTTTATCGAGGTCTCGCTGGGTAAGGTGTTGGGCACGGCGCGTCAGACGCCACTCCCACAATAAAAACTGCCGAGTGAGACCGCA
Source organism: Pseudomonas sp. AN3A02 (assembly GCF_011765255.1). Classification (NCBI taxonomy): domain Bacteria; kingdom Pseudomonadati; phylum Pseudomonadota; class Gammaproteobacteria; order Pseudomonadales; family Pseudomonadaceae; genus Pseudomonas; species Pseudomonas sp. AN3A02. The sequence continues at coordinate 1,270,066 of NZ_JAARNI010000001.1, read as the reverse complement.
TCGATGAAAAGACTGTTCAACCGTTGTCTGTTGATTCTCACCGGCGCCGCACTCCTGAGCGCCAATGCGATGGCCGCCGACCCGGCCTCGTGCAAGGTCGTGCGCATGGGCGTGGTCAGCTGGACTGACGTGATCGCCACCAGCGGCATGGCCGACGTGCTGCTCAATGGCCTGGGCTATGACAGCAAGCAAACCAGCGCCGTGCAGCAAATCATCTTTGCCGGCATCCGCGACAAGCGCCTGGATATCTTCCTGGGCTACTGGAAGCCGGCGATGGACAACAACATCGCACCGTTCCTCGCGGCCAACCAGGTCAAGGTGTTCGACAAACCGAGCCTGGCCGACGCCCAGGCGACTTTGGCGGTGCCGCAGTATGTTGCGGACGCAGGCCTGAAGACCTTTGCCGACATTGCCCGTTTCAAGGACAAACTGGGCGGCAAGATCTATGGCATCGAACCGGGCAGCGGCGCCAATACCGATATCCAGAAAATGATCGACAGCAACCGCTTCGGCCTCGGCGGCTTCAAGCTGGTGGCGTCCGGCGAGGCGGGCATGCTGGCAGCCGTGCAGCGCGCAGTGAATCGCAAGGAGTTCGTGGTGTTTGTCGGCTGGACCCCGCACCCGATGAACATCAACATGAAAATGGCTTACCTGACCGGCAGTGAAGACGTGTTCGGCGCCAACGAAGGCATGGCCACGGTCTCCACGGTGACGGCGCCGGATTACGCCGAGCGTTGCCCCAACGTGACCCGCCTGCTGGAAAACCTGACCTACACCGCGGCCCAGGAAAGCCAGTTGATGGTGCCGATCATGGACCGCAAGACGCCGCAGGAGGTAGCCAAACAATGGTTGCGGGACAACCCCGAGGATTTGCAGCGCTGGTTGGCGGGTGTAACGACCCTGGATGGAAAAGACGGCGTGGCGGCGGTGCAGGCCAGCCTCAAACCCTGAGCAAATGAAGATCAAAATGTGGGAGCGGGCTTGCTCGCGAATGCGGTGGGTCAGCCACACATGTATTGACTGATACACCGCATTCGCGAGCAAGCCCGCTCCCACATTGGATTCGTGGCGGCTATTAAATCTTTATCTTCAGGACGATCCTTTAATGTCCCATTACCCAATTTCCCCGCAGATGTGCGCCTTCGTCGAAAAAACCGAATCCTTCACCAGCGACGACACATCGCTGGCCGGATTGCGCCGGAGCTATGACCGAATGTGCCAAGCGTTCACCCCGGCGCGCCCTGAAGGGGTGCAGGTGTCAGACGTTTCCCTGAGCGGCGTAGGCGTACGCATTTATCAACCGGCGACGCCAACCCCTGATGGCGGCTGGCCATGCATCCTTTATATGCACGGTGGCGGCTGGGTGGTGGGCGGGCTGGATTCCCACGACTTCATTTGCGGTGAACTGGCCGACTCGCTGCAGGTGCTGGTGATCGCCATCGACTACCGACTGGCACCCGAACACCCGTTCCCGGCGGCCTTCGATGATTGTCGCGCAGTCTGGCAGGCGATTCAGGCGGGTGAAGCACCTTGCCCCGTCAACCTGCAACGCCTGGTGGTGGCTGGTGACAGCGCCGGCGGCAACCTGGCGGCCGCGTTATGCCTGGGTCTGCGGGATGACCATCAACCGCAGCCCTTGGCACAAATCCTGATCTACCCCGGCCTGGGCGGCCCCGCCGACCTGCCGTCCCGCCGCGACTGCGTCGACGCGCCGTTGCTCAGTACCGCCGACACCGAGTGCTATCTCGCCCTTTACCTGCGTGGGCCGGGCAAGCCGTCGCCCTACGCCATGCCATTGCTGGCCGTGGATTTCAGCGGGTTGCCACCGGCGCTGATCGCTGTCGCCCAGTTCGACCCGTTGCGGGACGACGGCATGCTCTACGCCGAGCGCCTCCAGGCCGCCGGGGTGGCGGCCACGCTGTATCCCGGCAAAGGCCTGATCCACGGCTGTCTACGGGCCCGGGGCCAGGTGGCGGAGGTCGATCGGCTCTACGTTTATCTGCTGGATTATCTGCGTGGTGTTTTGCTGACACAGCTCTAAGTCTGCTAGGACATGCTCATTGCACAATTCGGGTTTATGATGCCAGACGGCAAAATAATAGACGTCCCCCCAGGGATGAACTCGACCCCTTACGGAGCGCGCAATGCAGACTTTGTACCCGCAGATCAAACCCTACGCCCGGCACGATCTGGCCGTCGATGAAACCCACGTCCTGTACGTCGACGAAAGCGGTTCCCCGGAAGGCTTGCCCGTTGTGTTCATCCACGGCGGCCCTGGCGCCGGGTGTGACGCCAATAGCCGCTGCTATTTCGATCCAAATCTCTACCGAATTGTTACTTTTGATCAGCGTGGCTGCGGGCGCTCCACCCCACGGGCCAGCCTGGAAAACAACACCACCTGGGACCTGGTGGCCGACCTTGAGCGGATCCGCGAGCACCTGGGCATCGAAAAATGGGTGTTGTTCGGCGGTTCCTGGGGGTCGACCCTGGCCCTGGCCTACGCGCAAACCCATCCGGAGCGCGTGCACGGCTTGATCGTTCGGGGCATTTTCCTGGCGCGCCCCCAGGATATTCAATGGTTCTACCAGGCTGGCGCCAGCCGCCTGTTCCCGGATTACTGGCAGGACTACCTGGCGCCCATCCCCCAGGAAGAGCGCCACGACCTGCTGAGCGCCTACCACAAGCGCCTGACCGGCAACGACCAGATCGCCCAGATGCACGCTGCCAAAGCCTGGTCCACGTGGGAAGGCCGCATGTTGGGCCTGTGCCCGAACCCGCAGTTGATCGAGCGCTTTTCCGAGCCCCAGCGCGCCCTGTCGATTGCCCGTATCGAATGCCATTACTTCACCAACAACTCGTTCCTTGAGCCCGACCAGCTGATTCGCGACATGCACAAGATCGCCCACCTGCCTGGCGTAATCGTGCATGGCCGCTACGATATGATCTGCCCGCTGGATAACGCCTGGGAGCTGCATCAGGCCTGGCCCAACAGTGAGCTGCAGATCATCCGCGAGGCCGGCCATGCGGCGTCCGAACCCGGAATCACCGATGCGCTGGTGCGTGCGGCGAGTGAAATGGCACGGCGCCTGCTTGATTTGCCGCCTGAAGAAGCATGAAGGGGCTTTTGCAACGGGTGCGCGGCGCCCGGGTCGAGGTAGAAGGGCAGGTGGTGGGTGCGATAGACCAGGGTTTGCTGGTGCTGGTGGCCGTCGAGCCTTCAGATACCCAGGCCAGCGCCGACAAGCTGCTGCATAAGCTGCTTAACTATCGGGTGTTCAGCGATGACGAGGGCAAGATGAACCTGTCCTTGAAAGACATTGGCGGCGGTTTGCTGCTGGTGTCGCAGTTCACCCTGGCGGCAGACACCAAGAGCGGCTTGCGTCCCAGCTTCTCCACGGCGGCACCGCCGGCGGTGGCCGAGGCACTTTTCGACTACCTGTTGTTACAAGCGCAACAATTGCATGGCACGGTAGCGGCGGGGCGTTTTGGCGCGGATATGCAGGTGCATTTGGTCAATGACGGGCCGGTCACCTTCCTGTTACAGACGTGAATGTACTGAAAACGACTTGTAATGCCCAAAAAACCGGGTTTTCGCTACAAATACTTCGCTGACCCTGATGCGTTGTCACGCGGGCTACTAGATAATCGCGCGCTACGGGGATCAGCGTTGATTGGTCCATTTTTGACTTAGGTAGAGACTTGTCCGATGGCTGTTGGGGAATCATTTAGCCCCATGGGAGTCGGAACAATGCTCGCCAACCTGGCATATAGATAGCTGGCCGTTGGTTTTTTGATCTGTTTTCGGCGAGGGTTGCTCGTGATTGTTAGTCCCTGTAATGCACCAAAATTGTCTGCCAAACGGTTACGAAACGCACTGGTAACGGGCTCTGCCCTGTTTTGCCTGTTCGGCGCGGGTCAACTGTGGGCATTCAGTCTGGATGATGTGTCGGCCAAGGCTAAAGAGCTGGCCGGGCAGAAATACGAAGCTCCGCGCAGCAATTTGCCGAACGAATTCCGCGAAATGAAATTCGCTGATTACCAGAAAATTCGTTTCCGCAACGAAAAAGCCGAGTGGGCCGATCAAAACACCCCGTTCAAGCTGTCCTTCTATCACCAGGGTATGCACTTCGATACACCGGTGAAAATCAACGAAGTCACTGCCGACAGCGTCCAGGAAATCAAGTACGACCCGTCCCGCTTCGATTTCGGCGACGTCAAGTTTGATCCCAAGTCCACTGAACAGCTGGGTTATGCCGGTTTCCGTGTGCTGTACCCGATCAATAAGGGCGACAAGCAAGACGAGATCATGACCATGCTCGGCGCGAGCTATTTCCGCGTCGTGGGTAAAGATCAGGTCTATGGCCTGTCTGCCCGTGGCATGGCGATCGACACTGCCTTGCCGTCCGGCGAAGAGTTCCCGCGCTTCACCGAGTTCTGGATCGAACGTCCAAAGCCGGGTGAGAAGCAGCTGGTGATCTACGCCTTGCTGGATTCGCCACGGGCAACCGGCGCTTATCGCCTGATCCTGCGTCCTGGCACCGACACCATCGTCGACGTCAAATCCCAGATGTACCTGCGTGACAAGGTCACCAAGCTGGGCATCGCTCCGCTGACCAGCATGTTCCTGTTCGGCGCCAACCAGCCGTCCAAGGTTCTTAACTACCGTCGCGAGCTGCACGATTCCAGCGGCCTGTCGATCCATGCCGGCAACGGCGAGTGGATCTGGCGCCCGCTGAACAACCCTAAACACCTGTCGGTCAGCAACTTCACCGTGGAAAACCCGCGCGGTTTCGGCCTGCTGCAACGCGGTCGCAACTTCAGCCACTACGAAGACCTCGACGACAACTACGACAAGCGCCCAAGCGCCTGGATCGAGCCTGAAGGCGACTGGGGCAAGGGCTCCGTCGACCTGGTAGAGATTCCGACCGCCGATGAAACCAACGACAACATCGTTGCCTTCTGGAGCCCGGAAACACTGCCGGAGCCAGGCAAACCACTGGACGTTGCCTACCGCCTGCACTGGACATTGAAAGACGCCGAGTTCCATTCGCCTGAAAGCGCCTGGGTCAAGCAGACCCTGCGTTCCACCGGCGACGTCAAGCAATCCAACCTGATCCGTCAGCCAGACGGCAGCGTGGCTTACCTGGTGGACTTCGAGGGCCCGTCCCTGAAGAAGCTGCCAGCTGACGCACCCGTTCGCAGCCAGGTCAGCGTGGGCGACAACGCCGAAATCGTTGAAAACAGCGTGCGCTACAACCCGCACACCCAAGGCTGGCGCCTGACCCTGCGTATGAAGATCAAGGACGCAGGCAAGCCGACTGAAATGCGCGCAGCCCTGGTCCAGGACATCGTGCAGCCGGAACCGGAGAAGGTTTCGACTCAAGTGCTTAAAGCCGACAAGGTCTTGGCCAAGCAGCACGAGAAAGCGGCCAAGAAAGACGCCAAGGACAAGGACGCCAAGCAGCCGGAAGCGGCTGCCCCAGCCACACCGGAGCCGGCCAAGACAGAGCAAGTCCTGACCGAAACCTGGAGCTATCAGTTGCCTGCCGATGAGTAATTCTCAAGTCCAGCCAGAGACTCTTGCCGAGTACCTGGCGCATCTACCGATGACCGATGAGCAGCGCGCCGAACTGGCGGGCTGCGAGTCCTTCAGTGAATTGCACAAGCGCCTGTCATCGTCCACGTTCGACGCACCTGCCGACGCTGCCCAAGCGTCGGTCGGCGCCCGACTGACCCTCAACACCGCCGAAGAGCTGCAAGACGCCGAAATGCTGGCGCTCGACGCCAGCGGCCGGGTTTGCCTCAAGGCCACGCCGCCGATCCGCCGGACCAAGGTTGTGCCTGAGCCATGGCGCACCAATATCCTGGTGCGTGGCTGGCGCCGCCTGACCGGTCGCACCAATCCTCCGGCACCGCCGAAGGATGAGCGCGTGCTGCCGGCTGCCCGCTGGCGCACCGTCGGTTCGATCCGTCGTTATATCCTGCTGGTGCTGATGCTCGGCCAGACGATCGTCGCTGGCTGGTACATGAAAGGCATCATGCCGTACCAGGGTTGGTCCTTCGTCGACTTTGACGAGATCCGCAACCAGACCCTGCTTCAAACCGCTACCCAGGTTCTGCCTTACGCCCTGCAAACCAGCATCCTGGTGCTGTTCGGGATTCTGTTCTGCTGGGTTTCGGCCGGTTTCTGGACCGCGCTGATGGGCTTCCTGGAACTGCTGACCGGTCACGATAAGTACCGTATCTCCGGTAAAAGTGCCGGTGACGAGCCGATTCCGAAAGACGCCCGCACCGCCTTGGTGATGCCGATCTGCAACGAAGACGTGCCCCGGGTATTTGCCGGCCTGCGCGCGACGTTCGAATCGGTGGCTGCCACCGGTAACCTGGATCGCTTCGATTTCTTCGTCCTCAGCGACAGTAACGAGGCCGACATCTGCATCGCCGAGCAGCAAGCCTGGCTCGACGTGTGCCGCGAAGCCGGTGGCTTCGGCAAGATCTTCTATCGCCGCCGTCGCCGTCGCGTCAAACGCAAGAGCGGCAACCTCGACGACTTCTGCCGTCGCTGGGGTGGTGACTACAAGTACATGGTGGTCCTCGACGCCGACAGCGTGATGAGCGGCGACTGCCTGACCAGCCTGGTACGCCTGATGGAAGCCACGCCGGATGCCGGGATTATCCAGACCGCGCCACGTGCGTCGGGCATGGACACCCTGTATGCGCGCATGCAGCAGTTCGCCACTCGCGTATACGGCCCGCTGTTTACCGCCGGCCTGCACTTCTGGCAGTTGGGTGAATCCCACTACTGGGGCCACAACGCGATCATCCGCATGAAGCCGTTTATCGAGCACTGCGCCCTGGCGCCGTTGCCAGGTAAGGGCGCATTTGCCGGTGCGATCCTCTCCCACGACTTCGTTGAAGCTGCGCTGATGCGCCGTGCCGGCTGGGGCGTGTGGATTGCCTACGACTTGCCGGGCAGCTACGAAGAACTGCCGCCGAACCTGCTGGACGAACTCAAGCGCGACCGTCGCTGGTGCCACGGTAACCTGATGAACTTCCGCCTGTTCCTGGTCAAAGGCATGCACCCGGTGCACCGTGCGGTGTTCCTGACCGGCGTGATGTCGTACCTGTCGGCACCGTTGTGGTTCTTCTTCCTGGTGCTGTCGACGGCCTTGCTGGCGGTCAACACGCTGATGGAGCCGCAGTACTTCATGGCGCCACGCCAGTTGTACCCGCTGTGGCCACAATGGCATCCGGACAAGGCGGTGGCGCTGTTCTCCACCACCATCGTGCTGCTGTTCCTGCCTAAATTGCTGAGCATCATCCTGATCTGGGCCAAAGGCGCGAAAGAGTTCGGCGGCAAGTTCAAGGTGACCTTGTCGATGCTGCTGGAGATGCTGTTCTCCATGTTGCTGGCGCCGGTGCGGATGATCTTCCACACCCGTTTCGTACTCGCCGCGTTCCTCGGCTGGGCTGCGACCTGGAATTCGCCGCAACGTGACGACGACTCCACGCCATGGAGCGAGGCGGTCAAGCGCCACGGCCCGCAGACTCTGCTCGGCTTCTTCTGGGCACTGCTGGTGGTGTGGTTGAACCCAAGCTTCCTGTGGTGGCTGGTGCCGATCGTCGGTTCGCTGATGTTGTCGATTCCGGTGTCGGTTATTTCCAGCCGGGTCAAGCTGGGCCTCAAGTCTCGCGACGAGAGCCTGTTCTTGATCCCTGAGGAATACAACCCGCCCCAGGCGCTGTTGTCGACCGACAAATACACCCACGAAAACCGTTGGCATGCGCTGAATGACGGGTTTGTGCGGGCGGTGGTCGATCCACAACAGAACGCCCTGGCGTGTGCCCTGGCGACTTCCCGTCATGGCCAAGCGGAGCCGATCGAATGGCTGCGTATTGAGCGTGTTCGCCACGCGTTGAAAGTCGGCCCGGCCGGCCTCAACAACGGCGAGCGTCTGGCCTTGCTCAGCGACCCGGTCGCCTTGGCACGCTTGCACGAGCAGGTCTGGGGTGAAGGCCATGCTGAATGGCTCAACGCCTGGCGCGAATCGGTCAAGGCTGATCCGCATGCGCCGTTGCTGCCATTGAAACCACTGTCGTCCCAGGCTCAACCAGCCTGATTCAGACGCCCCCGAGGTAACGCCTCGGGGGCGTTTGCTGCCACCGTCCTACGCTGTTTTTCCCTTCTGTTTCATTTCGCTAACTCCTTGTTATTTCGAAACAAAAGACCCTTCGCCGAGGCGTATTGCCGTGCCTGCGAGTGGGTTAGCATCGCCCCCCAAATCTGACTCGATACCTCTGGTCTACGCGGACTGACGCGTGGCCGGGTGCGCGTGTGTTTAACGGAATAGGGGCTTTTCATGATTAAAAGGTATTTGTCGATGCTGCTGCTCGGCATCGTCGCGTTTTCCCACGGTTACCTGGCGCACGCGGGGGCCATCGATGAGGCCGTCCATCGGGGCGTACTGAAAGTCGGGACCAATCCGACCTACGTACCTTTCGAGATGACCGACAAGAATGGCCGTATTGTCGGATTTGAAATTGATCTGCTGCGGGAGATGAGCAAAGCGCTTGGGGTAAAGCTGGAGCTGGTTTCGGTGCCCTATACCGACCTGATCCCCGGCCTGCTGGACAGCCGGTTCGACCTGATCGGCAGCGGCATGACCGTAACGCAAGAGCGCAACCTCACCCTTAACTTCAGCGACTCATTCATCATCGTCGGCCAGACCGTGCTGCTGCATCCGCAGTTGGCTAATCAGGTCCAGAGCATCGAAGACCTTGATGAGGCCGGTTACCGGATCGTGGCGGCCGAAGGCACCACGGGCGAAGCGGCGGCGAAAAGGTTTCTCGGCGCTGCACAGCTGCGCAGTTTTCCAACCCCTGAAGAAGGCGTGCGCCAGGTGGTGGAGGGCAAGGCCGACGCTTTCGTCCACGATGCGCCCTATAACCTGATCGCAATCACCAAGCCCCAGAACAGTGCGTTGCTGGCATTGGAGCAGCCTTTCACCTACGAGCCTTTGGCGTTCGGCGTGAAAAAAGGCGATTACGACAGCCTCAACTGGATCAATCACTTCCTCAATCAGGTGGCCCAGGATGGCACCTACGATCGGCTGCATGACAAGTGGTTCAAGGACTCGGACTGGATGGCGGAGGTGGACTGGTAGTCATAACTACTTACACATCAAGCAATTGGCCGACCTGTGGGTTGAAGTGTCTAGCTGCGGCGTTCTCTGCACGGTTGTGGGGCTTTTCTGTCATACCTTGGCAACAAATCCCGGCGAAACCTTTGTACCGGGCGGTGAGTGAGTTAGGATCGCACCCCGAAATGGTGCAGCCCTTTTGCGCGCCGATCTCACAATAAAATGAGTTCAGGGGACTTGATGATGAAAAAGTATCTTTCGATGCTGCTGCTAGGCGTCACCGCACTGGTGGCGGTCAACGCGGCCCACGCCGGCGCCATCGATGATGCGGTCAAGCGCGGCACGCTGAAAGTCGGCATGGACCCGACCTACATGCCGTTCCAGATGACCAACAAGCGCGGTGAAATCATCGGCTTTGAAGTCGACATCCTCAAGGCCATGGCCAAGTCCATGGGCGTGAAGTTTGAGCCGATCTCCACCGGCTATGACGGCATCATCCCGGCCCTGCTGACCAACAAGTTCGACATGATCGGCAGCGGCATGACCCTGACCCAGGAGCGCAACCTGCGCCTGAACTTCAGCGAACCGTTCATCGTGGTCGGCCAGACCCTGCTGATCCGCAAGGAGCTGGAAGGCACCATCAAGTCCTACAAAGACCTGAACGACGAGAAATACCGCCTGACCTCCAAGCTCGGTACCACCGGCGAAATGGTTGCCAGGAAGCTGATCTCCAAGGCCAAGTACCACGGCTACGACAACGAGCAGGAAGCCGTGCTCGACGTGGTCAACGGCAAGGCTGACGCCTTCGTCTATGACGCGCCGTACAACGTGGTGGCCGTGAACAAGGTCGGCGCCGGCAAGCTGGTGTTCCTCGACCAGCCGTTCACCTTTGAACCCCTGGCGTTCGGCCTGAAGAAGGGCGACTACGACAGCATCAACTTCATCAACAACTTCCTGCACCAGATCCGTAACGACGGCACCTACGATCGCATCCATGACAAGTGGTTCAAGAGCTCCGAGTGGCTCAAGGACATGGAATAAGGTTGGCTTAATACCGAGTCGAGCCCTTCGCGAGCAAGCCCGCTCCCACATTAGATCGCGGTCGAAATGTGGGAGCGGGCTTGCTCGCGAATAGGGCCTGCCAGGCGATACACATCCCGGAACCTGAAATGAAACAGAAAAAAGCCCAATGGCCCTGGCACCTGCTGACGGTGCTGGTGCTGGTCGGCCTGGCCGGCGCGTTGTATTACGCCACCTCGCTGATGTCCTACGAATGGCGCTGGAACCGTGTGCCGCAGTACTTCGTCTACCAGGCCGAAGAATCCCAGCGGGCGGCGGACATTTCTACCGTCAGCGAGTTGGTGCGCAAGGCCGATGTGGCTGAAGTCACCCTGCGTAATGACGAGGGCAACGAACAGCACCTGACCGTGGCCGAGAACAGCCTGCAAGTGGCCAAGGGCGATGACGTGGCCGAGGGCGATGTGGTCGGCGTTACCCGGCATTGGGCTGCGGGCCCGTTGCTGTGGGGTCTGTGGACTACGTTGTGGCTGTCGGTGGTGTCCGGGGTGCTGGGACTGTTGATCGGCCTGGCGACCGGTTTGTGTCGCTTGTCGAATAACCCGACGTTGCGCGACTTGTCGACGATTTACGTCGAACTGGTGCGCGGTACGCCGCTATTGGTGCAGATCTTCATTTTCTATTTCTTTATCGGCACGGTGCTCAACCTGTCCCGGGAGTTCGCCGGGATCGCTGCGCTGTCGCTGTTTACCGGCGCCTATGTGGCGGAAATCATCCGCGCCGGCGTGCAGTCGATTGCCCGTGGCCAAAATGAAGCGGCACGTTCCCTGGGGCTCAGTGCTGGGCAGTCGATGCGTCATGTGGTGTTGCCGCAAGCCTTCAAGCGTGTGCTGCCGCCTCTGGCCGGGCAATTTATCAGCCTGGTGAAGGACACCTCCCTGGTGTCGGTGATCGCGATTACCGAACTGCTGAAAAGCGGCCGCGAGGTCATCACCACCTCGTTCTCACCGTTTGAAATCCTGTTCTGCGTCGCAGGCCTCTACCTGCTGATCAACCTGCCGCTGTCGAAAATCGCCAGCCGGCTTGAGCGGAGGCTCGCGCAAAGTGATTGAAGTCCGCGATCTGGTAAAAGTCTTCGACACCCGTGGCCACGTCGTGCGCGCGGTGGACAACGTGACCACCCAAGTGGCCAAGGGTGAAGTACTGGTGGTGATCGGCCCGTCCGGTTCCGGTAAGTCGACGTTCCTGCGTTGCCTTAACGGCCTGGAAGAGTTCGATTCCGGCTCGGTGAGCATTGACGGCCTGCAACTGGCAGACCCGAAAACCGACGTGAACGCCTACCGTCGCGAAGTCGGCATGGTGTTCCAGCACTTCAACCTGTTCCCCCACATGACCGTGCTGGAAAATCTCTGCCTGGCGCAAAAAGTCGTGCGCAAACGGGGCAAGAAAGAGCGCGAAGCCAAGGCCCTGGCCCTTCTGGAAAAAGTCGGCATCGCCCAGAAAGCCAACGAGTTCCCGTCGCGGCTTTCCGGTGGCCAGCAGCAGCGTGTGGCAATTGCCCGCGCGCTGGCGATGGAGCCCAAGGTGATGCTGTTTGACGAGCCCACCTCGGCCCTGGACCCGGAAATGGTCGGCGAAGTGCTGGACGTGATGAAGACCCTGGCCCTGGAAGGCATGACCATGGTCTGCGTTACCCATGAAATGGGTTTCGCCCGGGAAGTGGCCGATCGCGTGCTGTTTTTCGATCACGGCAAGCTGCTGGAGGACGCCGCCCCGGCGCAGTTCTTCGACGCGCCGAGAGACCCCCGGGCCCAAGCGTTCCTGCGCCAGGTGTTGTAACGGCTAGACCTTGAACTTGCCCACCCACACCTGCAAATCCGTGCCCAGGCGCGCCAGTTCGACACTGGCCGCCGCAGTCTCCTGACTCGCGGCCGAGGTCTGTTCCGATACGTCCTTGACCTTCAGCACGCTGCGATTGATCTCTTCCGCGACGGCCGTTTGCTCCTCTGCGGCAGCGGCAATCTGCGGGTTCATCTCTTGAATCACGGACACGGTACGGGTGATGCCAGCCAGCGCATCACCCGCCCGGCGGGTCAGTTGCACGCTGTTGTCGGTGAGGCTGCGACTGTTGTCCATGATGTCTGCGACCTGCTGTGTGCCTCGGTGCAGGCCACTGATCAGTTCCTCGATTTCCTCGGCCGATTGCTGTGTGCGTTGCGCCAGGCTGCGCACTTCGTCGGCGACCACCGCAAAGCCTCTGCCAGCCTCGCCGGCGCGGGCCGCTTCGATCGCGGCGTTGAGGGCCAGTAAATTGGTCTGTTCAGAGACCGATTTGATCACCTCCAGCACGCTGCCGATCTTCCGGCTTTCCTGTTGCAATCCTTGCATGGCTTGGCTTGACCGGGCCATCTCACGGGCCAGGTGCTCAATGTGCGCAATGGCCTCGGCCACCACCTGATCCCCCGCGCTTGCCTGCTGGTCGGCCTCGGTGGCGGCAAGCGAGGCTTGCTCGGCATGGCGCGCGACCTCCTGGGAGGTGGCGAGCATTTGATTCATCGCGGTGGCGACTTGTTCGGTTTCCTGTTTCTGGCCGTCGACCCCGGCACGGGTGTGTTCGGTGACGGCAGACAGTTGCTCGGCGGCGCTGGCGATCTGCCGGGCGCTGTCGCCGATGCCACCGATCAAGCCTCGCAGATTGACGGTCATCTGCCCGATGCTGCGCTGCAGTTGCCCCAGTTCATCCCGGCGCGAGGTCTGGATATCCTGGCTCAAATCGCCCGCCGCAATGCGGTTTGCGGTCGACAGGGCTTGGCGTAAGGGTGCGACGATTTGCGCGGCGATCAACCAGGCAGCCAGAGCCCCCAATAACAGCGCCGCACCAGTGACATTCAGCAGCAGGGTGCGAGCCAGGCTTGCGTCCTTGTCACGCTTGGCGGTCTGGTCCTGGCTCAACAGGTCGCTTTCCTTGAGCAACTGATCCAGCCATTGCTCAAGCTGATTCTGGATGGCCTCGGTGTTGAGTTGGGCGTCCTTGAGGCGTGTCAGGTGAATCCGAAAGTCGAGCAGGGCGTTTTTCAGGGCGCTTGCATCAACCGGCAATGCGCCCACAACCGCTTGGGCGCCATCCAGAGCCAGTAGCGCGTCATTTATGCCGTTCGCATACGCGTCCAATGACGCCGCAGCCCAAGCGGGGCTTTGGGCGCGGTCTTCGGCTTGTTCCATGGCCTGGCGCAATTGTTCTACGGCGTCGAGGGCCTTTTCATCGTCTTGATTGGGCAGGTTGCTGGACAGTTCAGAAAGGCTGTCACTGCTCTGTATTGAGCTGCGCTTGAGCTGTTCGCGGGCGTTCTCGCGTTGTTTGATCAGCCCGTCCAGGCTGCTGAAGGCGGTTTTGAAGCGGGTGACAAAACGTCGGCTTTCCTGCAATTGTTGTTGGTTGACCGGGTCGGAAAAACGTGGGGAAAGCTCAACCAGAAACTGGTCGATCCTGTCCATGTGCAGGCCTATCTTGGACAGGTTGGAGGGGTCGTTAAGGGTGCGATAGATAATGCGATCAGCGCGCAACTCTTCGCCGACGACCGCCAATTGCGAAAGGATCGTAAGTTTTTGTGAGCGATCGAGCGATGCGCTCAAGGCTTGCCAGCCGGTAGACGCGATGATCAGGCTGAGACTGAGCACCAGGCCAAAGCCCAGGGCAAGTTTGAGGCTGATGCTGATGTTTCCAAGCAGGCGGGTCAGTGGACGAAACATGGTGAACCTCCAACGAATCAAAAGGAGCGTTTCAAGCGTCCGGCCGACAACGGTCAGGGGAGTTGAAACGCTACTTTTATTCGGCGCCAGGTGTGTGATCCACGACCTGAAAAACGCGTAGGAAATTTCACAAGTTGTCAGGATGGCGGCCTGATGGCCGCCGCGAGATGGCTAGACCTTGAAGCGACCCACGAGGGTTTGCAGGTAAATCCCCAGCCGCGCCAGTTCGGCACTGGAAGCAGCGGTTTCTTCGCTGGCCGCCGAGGTCTGTTCGGAAACATCCCGCACGTTGAGCACGCTGCGGTTGATCTCTTCGGCCACGGCGCTCTGTTGCTCGGCGGCGGTGGCGATCTGTTGGTTCATCGCCTGGATGGTCGAGACGGTGCGGGTGATGTTTTCCAGGGCGTTGCCGGCCCGGCGAGTCAGCTCGACGCTGCTGTCGGTGAGGCTGCGACTGTTGTCCATGATGGTCGCCACCTGCTGGGTGCCGCTTTGCAGGCCGACGATCAACTCTTCGATTTCCTCGGTGGATTTCTGGGTGCGTTGAGCAAGGCTGCGCACTTCATCGGCGACCACCGCAAACCCGCGCCCGGCTTCACCGGCGCGCGCTGCCTCGATGGCCGCGTTGAGGGCCAGCAGGTTGGTTTGCTGAGCCACGGACTTGATCACGTCCAGCACGCTGCCTATCTTGTCGCTCTCGCGCTTGAGATGGCCCATGGCCTCGGTGGAGTTGCCCACCTCACTGGCGAGACGCTCGATCTGGGCAATGGCCTCACCGACCACCTTGTCGCCTTCGCGGGCCTGCTGATCGGCGGCTACAGCCGCTTCGGACGCTTCCTCGGCATTACGTGCGACTTCCTGCACGGTAGCGGCCATTTCGTTCATGGCGGTGGCCACCTGGTCGGTCTCGACCTTTTGGCTGTTGACCCCGGCGCTGGTCTGCTCGGTGACGGCCGACAGTTGCTCGGCGGCGCTGGCAATCTGGGTGACGCCGTCGCTGATGCCACCGATCAGTTCCCGCAGGCCTACGGTCATGCTCTGCATGGAGCGCTGCAGTTGGCCCAGCTCATCGCGGCGTTCGGAGATCAGGTTGTGGCTGAGGTCACCAGCCGCTACCCGCTCGGCTACTTTAAGGGTTTGGCTCAGCGGGATAACGATCTGGCGGGTGATGGCCCAGGCGGCGAGTATGCCGAAGGCCAACGCCAGGGCCGTGGCCAGCAGCAACAGGTTCTTGGCGCGGGCCGTGTCGGTATCGCGCACCACGGTTTGCGAAGTGGTGAGTTTGTCGCTGTGGTCGAGCAGGAGGTCGCCTTGCTCGGCCATGATTTTCGTCGCGGCAGCGGTGGCCACCTGGGAATCGCGGTACTGGCTGACGGCGGCGCGGTAGGCCTGCAGCGAGACGCTGGCTTCTTGCAGGTTGGCCCGATATTGCTCGGGCAATTGGTCGCTGAGGTCGATGATTTTTTTCAGGGCGTTGTCGATGGCATCCAGGGCCGGCTGTTCGGCTTCGACCTTGCCGCTGTAGGTGTAGCCGCGCACCTGGAAGCGCGCTTGCTGGATCAGCTTGCTCAGGTCGACCACGCTGTTGAACAGGGTGACGCTGTCGCCTTGCAGCAGGGATTTTTCCACTTCGTTGGTTTTTGCCACGGCGTTGTCGGCGGTATCCCCCAGTTTGCTGCGGGCACCTTCGCGCTTGAGGCCGGCCTGCACCATGGCGCCGAAGGCTTTTTTATATTGGCCCAAGGCGTCCTGTTGTTGTTCCACGACGAGCTTGTCGGCGGGTTGCTCGATCAGTTCTGCGGCAGTTTTCAGGCCGCTGTCCAGCTGTGTGATCAAGTCGTTGACCGCACCGGTACCTTGTTCGCCGCGACGCATTTCGAAGTCCAGGCGCGCCAGGCGCAGGTCTTTGGACAGCCCGTTGAGGCTGGAAATATAGCCCAGCTTGTCGCCACGGCTGATCACGCCGCTGAGGCCGGTCCAGCCGGTGAAGGTGATCAATAGGGTCAGGACCAATACCAGGCCGAAGCCTATGCTCAGCTTGCGGTTGACGCTGACATTCCCCAGTTTCTCGGCTAACCAACGATACATGCTGCGAACTCCCCTGGAACAAGGCTTGGACTTATTCAGAGCGTATCGGCAGGTCAGCAGGATTCTGTAGGAGCGAGCTTGCTCGCGAAGGTCGTCAACGGTAACGCGGGCATTCTGAATGAACGCGGTGTCCTTGAGTTTTTCGCGAGCAAGCTCGCTCCTACGGGAGAGAGCGGTGTTAGAAAAGGCGGGCGAGCAAGGCGGTGACGGCGGTTTCGACCCTCAGGATCCGGGCCCCCAGTTGCACCGGTTGTAACCCGGCCTTGGCCAGCAGATCCACCTCGTAGGGAATCCAGCCGCCTTCCGGACCGATGGCCAGGGTGACCGGTTCATCCAGGCCACGAGGGCAGGGCGGATAGTCGCCCGGGTGGCCAATCAGGCCGAGGGTGCCGTGCGCCAGGGCGGGCAGGCGGTCTTCGACGAATGGCTTGAAGCGCTTTTCGATAACAATCTCGGGCAGCACCGTGTCTCGGGACTGTTCCAACCCGAGGATCAGTTGCTCGCGAATGGCTTCCGGCTCGAGGAATGGCGTTTGCCAGAAGCTCTTTTCCACACGATAGCTGTTCACCAGCACCACCCGCGGCACGCCCATGGACGCAACGGTTTGCAGCACTCGGCGGAGCATTTTCGGACGGGGCAGGGCCAGCAGCAGGGTCAGGGGCAGTTTGGCCGGCGGCGGCTGGTCGAAGGTGACTTCCAGCTCGGCTTCCTGGGTTTCCAGGCGCAGCAATTGCGCATTGCCCATCAACCCGCCAATGCGCCCGACCCGCAGGCTATCGCCTACGGCGGCACGGTGGACTTCCTGCATATGCACCAGGCGCCGATCACGCAGCACCACCCGGTCGGCCGCGATAAAGTCGGCCTCCTCAAGCAGCAACAGGTTCACGGCTGGGTCGCTGGCGGCTGGTCGTCGTCGGCGGGTTGGTCATCCGGGTGATCGCCACGCTTGCTCACCAGGCTGCCAAACAGGATGCCAATCTCGAACAGCATCCACATCGGTACGGCCAGCAGGGTCTGGGAGAAGATGTCCGGCGGGGTCAGGATCATGCCGACCACGAAGCAGCCGATGATCACGTACGGGCGGATCTTCTTCAGGTATTTGACGTCGACCACGCCGATCCACACCAGCAGCACCACGGCTACCGGGATTTCGAAGGCCACGCCAAAGGCGAAGAACAGCGTCATCACGAAGTCGAGGTAGCTGGTGATGTCGGTCATCATTTCCACACCGGCCGGCGTAGCAGCGGCGAAGAACTTGAAGATCAGCGGGAACACCAGGAAGTAGGCGAAGGCCATCCCGGTGTAGAACAGCAGGATGCTCGACACCAGCAGCGGCACGGCGATGCGTTTTTCATGCTTGTACAGGCCCGGCGCGATAAAACCCCAGATCTGATGCAGGATCACCGGGATCGCCAGGAACAGCGAAACCATCATCGTCAGCTTCAGCGGCGTGAGGAACGGTGACGACACGTCGGTGGCGATCATCGTCGCGCCAGCCGGCAAGTAGTCGCGCAGCGGCGTGGAGACGAAGGTGTAGATCTGCTGGGTGAAGGCAAACAGCCCGGCAAAGATGATGAAGATCGCCGCCACACAGCGCAGCAGGCGGGTACGCAACTCGGTGAGGTGCGAGACCAGTGGCATGTGCTGGTCGGTTTCCGGTTTATCAGCGCTCATGGGGCTCGCGGCGGCAATGTAGGGTCGTGGGGCGCGGGCGACACGGCAGGCGTCGTCGCGGGTTCGGTCGGGGTTGCTGGCGCGGCGGGCGCAGGCTCGGCGGCATGCACGGGCTCAACGACCGGTGCAGGTGCAGGTGCAGGTGCGGCGGGCGGTGCAATCGATTGCTCGGCCACAGGCTCAACCGGCTTGGGCGTTTCCTGCACTGGCGAGAGAATCTTCCGTGCCTCTTGCTCCAACGACAGAATGTGCTCGTTGTGCAGTTGCCGGCGAATCTCGTCGGCGCCTATTTCCCGTTCAACTTCCTGTTTGATGGCGTTGAAACTGCGTTTCAGGCGCCCGATCCACAGGCCGGCCGTGCGCGCGGCACCGGGCAGGCGTTCCGGCCCCAGTACCAGCAGGGCCACGAGGCCGACGAGCAGCAGTTCAGAGAAGCTGATACCAAACATTATTCAGTACTCACGAGTCTTTTTGGTTCTGCTCTTTGACGTGCTCGGCCTGTACGTCGAAGGTGCGACGTTCAGTGATCGGCTGAGTGGCCTGCGGGTGCACAGGCTGCGCCGGTGGCACCGGGTTCACGGTAGGGTCGGCAGGCTTTTCGTCGTCGTTCATGGCCTTGCGAAAGCCCTTGATCGACTCACCGACGTCGGTGCCGAGGTTTTTCAGCTTCTTGGTGCCGAACACCAGAACAACCACTACCAGAATGACGATCCAGTGTTTCCAGTCAAAAATGCCCATGCTGCAATTCCTCTGTAAAAGTTGGTCAGGCGGACGGGCGCGAGGCCTTTTCGGCATGCCCGGACAAGCCGAAGCGACGGTCCAGTTCATCAAGCACTGCCTGTGGATGCTGCCCCAGTTGGGCGAGCATGACCAGGCTGTGGAACCACAAGTCGGCAGTTTCGTAGATCACGTCGCTGCAGTCGCCGCTGATTTGCGCGTCCTTGGCAGCAATAATCGTCTCGACGGACTCTTCGCCGAGTTTTTCCAGAATCTTGTTCAGACCCTTGTGGTACAGGCTGGCGACATAAGAGCTGTCGGCGGCCGCGCCTTTGCGGTCTTCCAGCACCTGGGCCAGGCGGTTCAGGGTATCGGTCATGTTCAGTGTCCTGCCGAGTAAATAGCGTGCGGGTCTTTGAGCACGGGCTCGACGGTCTTCCACTCGCCGTTTTCGAACACGCGGTAGAAGCAGCTGTGACGGCCGGTATGACAGGCGATATCGCCGATCTGCTCGACCTTGAGGATCACCACATCGGCGTCGCAGTCGATGCGCATCTCATGCAGGGTTTGCACGTGCCCGGACTCTTCGCCCTTGCGCCACAGTTTGCCACGGGAACGTGACCAGTAAATGGCACGGTTCTCGGCGGCGGTCAGGCTCAGGGCCTCGCGGTTCATCCAGGCCATCATCAGCACGCGCCCGGTCTTGTAGTCCTGGGCAATGGCCGGCACCAGGCCGTCACTGTCCCACTTGATCTCGTCCAGCCAGTCTTTCATTTTCGGCTCCGGCAATTTGCGACAGTGTATAACCGGATTGGCTATCGACGCACGATCAGATACACGCCCACGGCGACCATGATGCCAGCCGGCCAGTGGCCCAGTTCGTTCAGCGGACCGCCGGCGGCCAGTATCGTGCCGCCCACCAGGTGCGCGGCGCCCAACAGGCGCAGGAACCAGTCGTCCTTGCGCTTGTGCCACGGCGGCGGCGGGTCGTTGGCGTGGGGCTGGGACATGCGCTCCAGCAGGTCGCGGGTCATGTTGGCCAGGTGCGGCAGTTGCTCGACTTGGCTTTGCAGGTTGCCCAGCAGGGTTTTCGGGCTGACACGGTCACGCATCCAGCGCTCGAGGAACGGCTGGGCGGTGTTCCACAGGTCCAGGTCCGGGTACAGCTGGCGGCCCAGGCCTTCGATGTTCAGCAAGGTCTTTTGCAACAGCACCAGCTGCGGCTGCACTTCCATATTGAAGCGCCGCGCCGTCTGGAACAGGCGCATCAGCACCTGACCGAAGGAAATATCTTTTAACGGTTTTTCAAAGATCGGCTCGCACACGGTGCGGATCGCCGCTTCGAATTCGTTGAGTTTGGTCTCAGCCGGCACCCAGCCCGAATCAATGTGCAACTGCGCCACGCGACGGTAGTCACGCTTGAAGAAGGCAAACAGGTTACGCGCCAGGTAATCCTGGTCTTCCGGGGTCAGGCTGCCGACGATGCCGCAGTCGATCGCGATGTACTGCGGGCTCCACGGGTTTACGGTGCTGACGAAGATGTTGCCGGGGTGCATGTCGGCGTGGAAGAAGCTGTCGCGGAACACCTGGGTGAAGAAAATCTCCACACCGCGCTCGGCAAGCATTTTCATGTCGGTGCGCTGGTCGGCCAGGGTCGCGAGGTCAGTGACCTGCACGCCGTAGATGCGCTCCATCACCAGCACTTTCGGGCGGCACCAGTCCCAATAGACCTGCGGCACGTACAGCAGCTGCGAGCCTTCGAAGTTGCGCTTGAGCTGGCTGGCATTGGCCGCTTCGCGCAGCAGGTCGAGTTCGTCGTAGATGGTTTTTTCGTAGTCCAGCACTACGTCAACCGGGTGCAGCAGGCGCGCGTCGGCCGAGAAGCGCTCGGCGGCGCGGGCGAGGATGAACAGCCACGCCAGGTCCTGGCCGATGATCGGCTTGAGACCCGGGCGGATCACCTTCACCACTACTTCTTCGCCGCTTTTCAACTGCGCGGCATGCACCTGGGCCACCGAGGCCGAAGCCAATGGCGCAATGTCGAAGCGGCTGAAAACTTCGCTGATCTTCTTGCCCAGCTGTTCCTCGATCAACGTGACCGCCAGTTGCGAGTCGAATGGCGGCACGCGGTCCTGCAACAACATCAGCTCGTCGGCGATGTCTTCGGGCAACAGGTCGCGGCGGGTGGAGAGAATCTGCCCGAACTTGATGAAGATCGGCCCCAGGTCCTGCAACGCCAGGCGCAGGCGCGCGCCACGGCTCAGTTCGAGGGTTTTGCGCGGGAACCAGCGCCACGGCAACACATAGCGCACCGCCAGCAGGAACCACGGCAGCGGCAGGGCGAACAGCAGGTCATCGAGGCGGTAGCGGATTACGACGCGCTGGATACGAAACAAACGGCGGACGGCGAGCAGCTTCATGCGTTATCGCTTGAATCAAGGGAGCGGCTCAGGCGCTCGAAGCGCGCCTCAAGTCGTTCCAGGTCGAGTTTGGCCTGGTCGAGTTCACGAAAGCGCGCTTCCGCTTCCCGTTGTCCGACCAAGGTGCGCGATTCTTCGCTCAGGTATTCGGCGAGGTTCTGGTTCAGGCTGGCGAAACCCTGCTGGTACCAGCGCGTGCGGCTGCGCAGGTGACCGCTGATCAGTTGGGTGACCACCGGGCCGAGCCAACGGGACAGCTCGTACTCCCAGTCCAGTTCCAGGTCTTGCAGCACGGCGGCCAGGTCCATCAGCACCGCGCTGTCGCCTTCAAGTTCCACGTCCGGACCATGGAGGATCGCCGTCTTGTCCCGGCTCAGGGCCAGGCGCAGCAGGCTTGAGCCGGAAGCACGCAGGGTGCAGTCGGCATCGGCGGCCCAATGGGACGCCAGCAACAGGCCTTCATCGCTGGGCAGGATAAACAGCTGCAAGGCGGGGCTGGTGCAATCGACGGCGATGATCCTGCCGTTCAGGTGCGCCAACCGTGCCAGGGCGGTGCTGTCCAGGCGCAGCACACGGTTGAGGCCGTGTTCGACGCTGGCGAGAAGGCCTGCGAACAACATCAGGGCTTGATGCCGCGGTGCAGGGCAACGATGCCCGAGGTCATGTTGTGGTAGGTCACGCGGTCGAAACCGGCCTCTACCATCATTGACTTCAGGGTTTCCTGGTTCGGGTGCATGCGGATCGATTCGGCCAGGTAGCGATAGCTTTCGGCGTCATTGGTGATCAGCTTGCCCATCAACGGCATGAAGGCGAACGAGTAGGTGTCGTAGACCTTGGACATCAATGCGTTGGTCGGCTTGGAGAACTCCAGCACCAGCAGGCGACCGCCGGGCTTGAGTACGCGCAGCATGGAGCGCAGGGCGTCTTCCTTGTGGGTCACGTTACGCAGGCCGAAGGCGATGGTGACGCAGTCGAAATGGTTGTCCGGGAATGGCAGCTTTTCAGCGTCGGCCTGGACGAATTCGATATTGCCCGCCACGCCTTTGTCCAGCAGGCGATCGCGACCGACCTTGAGCATCGAGCCGTTGATGTCGGCCAATACCACTTGGCCAGTCGGGCCCACCAGCTTGGAAAACTTGGCCGCCAGGTCGCCCGTGCCGCCGGCGATATCCAGCACCCGGTTGCCGGTGCGTACACCCGACAACTCGATGGTGAAGCGCTTCCACAGGCGGTGCATGCCGCCGGACAGCACGTCGTTCATCAAGTCGTACTTGGCGGCTACCGAGTGAAACACCTCGGCGACTTTTTCCGCTTTCTGGCTTTCCGGGACGTTCTTGAAGCCGAAGTGAGTGGTGGGTTCGGCATCGCTGCCTTTGCGCTGATCAGTCATATCGCTGTCACCAAAAGAGAATGGGGGCATTCTAATCCCCAAGGCATGCTTTGTCTTGGCAAGGCTGAAGGTAAGATAGGTGGCCACCGAGACCTTTTGCCGCATGGCGGGTCGACAAGTCTCTATAACGAGGAGTCATTCAAATGGCCCGTATACAGGTTGAACGTGCCCACACACTGGGTAAAGACGCTGCCCGCGAAAAAGCCGACAAGTTGGCGAGCAAACTCAAGGATCAATATGGCCTGGAGTCTTCGTGGGTCGGCGACACACTGAATCTCAAACGCTCGGGAGTTAAAGGCACCGTGAAAGTGGCTGAGGATTCCCTGCGCATCGAAGTCGAACTGGGCCTGTTGATGTCCGCCATGAGTGGCACCATAAAGTCCGAAATCGAGAAGGCGCTGGATAAAGCCCTGGCCTGATTTTCGTCCTTCTTAGGGTGCCGATTCTAATTTTTCTGCCTACTTTGTGCCCAAGCCCTCAACTTCTGTGGGCAGTTCCTCCCCCCTTTATGCGTGAGGTGCACCATGGCCAAAGTTATTTTGAAGAAAAAAATTGCTACCGGAACTAACGCCCTGATCGACGTTAAATCCTATGCCCGCAAGATCTGGCTGGCCGGTTTGGGGGCTTATGCCAAGGTCGGCAGCGAGGGCGCCGAGTACTTCAAGGAACTCGTTAAGACTGGTCAACATGTTGAAAGTAAAGGCAAAAAAGTTGTGATTGAACAACTTGGTGCGGCCAACAGTCAGATTGATCAAGTCAAGAGCGAACTCTTCGGCGTCAAAGGTCGAGTCGAAGTGCAACTGGATAAAGTTGAAAGCGCTTTTGATAGTCGTGTTGGAAGTGCCTTGAATCGGATCGGCATTCCGTCTAAACATGACGTGGAGACACTCTCTGCTAAGCTCGATGAGCTAACGGCATTGCTCGAACGTGTCGCGCGTAAACACTAAGGAGACAACGGGATGGCTGGTAAAAAGACTACTGATAAAGAAGGCAGCTCGTGGATCGGGGAAGTTGAAAAATACTCCCGCAAGATCTGGCTGGCCGGTTTAGGCGTGTACTCGAAGGTGAGCAGTGACGGCGGTAAATACTTCGAGACTTTGGTTAAAGACGGCGAGAAGGCCGAGAAGTTGACCAAGAGCACAGTGGGTAAACAAGTCGATGCGGCAAAAGCTTCCGCCGGTTCTGCCAAATCGCGTATCAGCGACAAGTGGGGCGAACTGGAAGGGGCTTTCGATAAGCGCCTGAACAGTGCCATTTCGCGACTGGGCGTGCCTAGCCGTACTGAAGTGAAAGCGCTGCACAGCAAGGTCGATACATTGACCAAGCAAATCGAAAAACTCACCGGCGTGAAAGTTGCGCCCGTTGCGGCTAAAACCGCAGCGGCTAAACCGGCTGCCAAGCCGGCCGCGAAAACTGCAGCGGCCAAACCTGCTGCAAAAACCGCCGCTAAACCGCTGGTCAAGGCCGCCGCCAAACCGGCAGCCAAGCCAGCCGCTAAAGCGCCGGCCAAAGCTGCTGCAAAACCGGCTGCCAAGCCTGCGGCTAAAACCGCAGCGGCTAAACCGGCCGCCAAGCCTGCCGCTAAACCAGTGGCCGCTAAAGCAGCTGCAAAACCTGCGGCAAAACCAGCCGCCAAGCCGGCAGCAAAAGCCGCAGCCAAGCCAGCGGCTAAAACCGCTGCCGCTAAACCTGCTGCCAAGCCAGCCGCTGCGAAACCTGCAGCCAAGCCGGTCGCTGCAAAACCCGCCGCGAAACCTGCGGCTGCAAAACCTGTAGCTGCCAAGCCGGCTGCCAAACCGGCCGCGGCGAAGAAGCCTGCCGTAGCCAAAAAGCCAGCAGCGCCAAAGCCAGCGGTAGCGGCCAAGCCTGCAACCCCGGCGCCAGCGACCAACTCGGTGACCCCACCGACCCACGCTGCCGCTACCCCGACTGCAACGCCGGCAACCCCGACGCCTACCAGTCAGTCCTGATTTTTGCAGGACACATAAAAACGCCCGGCCTGGAAAGGTCGGGCGTTTTTTATGGAATCTACAGAACGACACAAATCCAATGTGGGAGCGGGCTTGCTCGCGAAGGCGGTGTATCAGTCAGCTTATGTATTGGCTGACACGCCGCCTTCGCGAGCAAGCCCGCTCCCACATTTTAGTCCGCGTCGTCCAGGTACCTGAGCGCCAACCGCTCCGTCGCCATCCTCGCCGGCATCAAAAGATGCGGCGCCACCAGCATCATGATCTGGTACACCACCACCCGCACCTCACCTGCACGGTCGAGAATCCGTTGGTAATCCAGGGAAAACAGCAGGGTCATGGTGATCTGTTCCACCAACTGCCCCAGCGCCTGGGTGTCACTGACCAATTGCCCATCCGTCTTGAGCCTGGCCAGCAACGAGGCCAGGGTGCGCTTGAGCGCCGTCAGCAAGGTGCGAATACCCTTGGCCAGTTTCGGCAAGCGCCCCGCCAGATTCGACAAGTCCTGGAACAGAAACCGGTAGTGCGCCATGCGCTCCACGATCAGGTGCAGAAACAGCCAGTAATCCTCGGCCGCCAGTTGCGCGTTCTCGGGCGGGTCGAGCAACGGCGCCAACTCGGCCTGGAAACGCTCGAACAGCCCGAGCACCAGCGGCTCCTTGCCATGGAAGTGGTAATAGAGGTTGCCGGGGCTGATCCCCATTTCATTGGCCACCTCCATGGTCGACACGTTCGGCTCGCCCTTGTGGTTGAACAACTGCAAGGCACATTCAAGGATACGGTCGCGGGTCTTCATCCAGTCTTCTTAAGGTCTAGGTTGGGCTCAGCGGACCCGCACATACGTGCCCGGCGCCGCTTCCATCGGTGGGTAATTCTGGTTGCCCAGGGCGGTCAGGGTTTCGCGCTGCACACCGGAGCGCTGCTGGATCCACGCCAGCCAATTGGGCCACCAACTGCCCTCGACATGAGCGGCGTCGTAGTACCAGGCACGCGGGTCGCTGCTCAGCTTGAGGTTCTCGACGTAGTTCGCCTTGGGATTGCCTGGCGGGTTGAGGATGCTCTGGATATGCCCGCTGTTGGACAGAATGAAGCGCTTGTCGCCGCCCAGCAGTTGGGTGGAGCGGTACACCGCGTCCCACGGCGTGATGTGGTCGTTGATCCCGCCCACGCTGAAGCTGTCCACCGTGACCTTCTGCAAGTCGATGGGCGTGCCGCAGACTTCCAGGCCACCGGGATGGCTCAGCGGGTTGTGCTTGAAGAAGTCCAGCAAGTCGCCATGCAGCGCGGCGGGCAGGCGGGTGTTGTCATTGTTCCAGTACAGGATGTCGAACGCCGGAGGTTCCTTGCCCAGCAGGTAGTTGTTGATCCAGTAATTCCAGATCAGGTCGTTGGGACGCATCCAGGCGAACACCTTGGCCATGTCGCGGCCGTCGAGCACGCCTTGTTGATAGGAACGGCGCTTGGCGGCTTCCAGGGTTTGTTCGTCGGCGAACAGGGTGGCGGGGCTGTCAATCTGGCTGTCCAGCAGGCTCACGAGGTAGCTGGCGCTGGAGATGCGGCGCAACTGGCGCTTGGCCTGCAGATGGCCTTGCAGCGCAGCGATGGTCAGGCCACCGGCGCAGGCGCCCATCAGGTTGACCTCGCGGGCGCCGGTGATTGCGCGGCACACGTTCAGCGCTTCTTCCAAAGCCGCTACGTAGGTGGAAAGGCCCCATTCGCGGTGGCGTACATCCGGGTTGCGCCAGCTGACCATGAATACTTGCAGGCCGTTTTTCAGGGCGAACTGGACGAAGCTGTTGTTCGGGCTCAGGTCGAAAATGTAGTACTTGTTGATTTGCGGCGGCACCACCAGCAGCGGCTTGGCGTACTGTTTTTCGCTCATGGGCTTGTACTGGATCAACTCCAGCAGTTCGTTGCGAAAAACCACCGAGCCGGGCGTGGTAGCCACCGTCTTGCCGACTTCAAAGGCCTGCTTGGTGACCTGCCGCGGCAAGCCATTGTTGTGCAGCAGATCATCGAAAAAGTTGCTGACGCCACGCACCACGCTGTTGCCGCCGGAATTGAGCAACTCCTTGATCGCCAGCGGGTTGAGCAACGTGTTGGACGGCGACACTGCATCGTTGAGCAGGGAAAAGGCAAATTGCGCCCGGGCCCGGTCGTCGGCGCTCAGGTTGCTGTCGTCGATCCAGTGGCGGGTTTGTTTTTGCCAGCTCAAGTAGGCTTGCAGGCTGCGCCGATAAAACGGGTTGAGCTGCCAGGTCGGGTCGGCGAAACGGCTGTCGGCCGGGTTCGGCTCGTGCACCGTTTCTCCGAGCAGCACACGGCCCAATTGCCCGCCTAACTTCAGGGCGTGGCGGGCGGTGTGCACCGGGTTGCGCAAGCCATGTGCGGCAACGCTGCGCAGAGTCGAGAGCAAATCCCGGCCGCGCAGGCCGGTGATCGCGCTTTGTGCATTGATGAACGCGGCGGGTGTGGGCACCGGGTTCGATACGGGTCTTTCTCGCATGCGCCAACACTCCTTCGTCAAGCCATCAACAAGCACGCCAATTCAGAACCATAGTCGGTTCTGGCCAAGTTGCGCGGCGCGGTCGTCCTGACCGCCGCCGTCTAAAGTGCGGGTTGCGGGTGAATCACCGCCCTCAGGCGTTCCTCCTGGAGAAATTTCATGATGATCGGCGCCACAGCCTCGGCCCGGGTAATCAGGAACAGATGACCGTCGTCGATGATGTGCAGTTGGGCGTTGGGTATGCGCCAGGCCAGCATGCGCATGTTGATCAGCGGGATCAGCGGGTCGTCATCGCCAGCCAGCACCAGGGTCGGTTGCTTGATCTTGTGTAGCCAGTGGATGCTGGTCCAGCCAAGCCCGGCGAACAGTTGCCAGTAGTAACCCAGCTTGCCGGCCGAACGCACTTTGCTGGCGTGTTCGGCGGCCAGCTTCGAATCCCGACGGAAGGAGCCGCCGTAGATCATCGGGGCAATGCGCACCACATGGGACGGCTGGATATAACGCCGGGGGCTGGCCATCAGCCACAATACTTTCGGTTTGCCCGGTACCATAAAGGCGCCGGCGGCGGTGGCGGCGAGAATCAGCTTCTTGCAGCGCTCCGGGTAGTCATACGCGAACTGCTGCGCCAGCGCCCCGCCCCAGGAAACGCCCACCACGTTGACCTGGCCATAGTCCAGGTAATCGAGCATGCGCGCGGTGAGCTTGGCCAGGCCGGGAAAGCGATAAGGCCGGCTGGGGGTCGACGAACCGCCGACGCCCGGCACATCAAAGGCAATCACTTCCAGGTCCGGGTCCAGGGCCTGGACGAACGGAAACACCAGCTCAAGGTTGGCGCCGATGCCGTTGAAAATCAGCAGCGGCGTCAAGTGAGGCTTGCCCGGGCGTACCGCTGTGCGGATGGCTTGGCCATCCAGGTCGATGGTACGGAAGATGAACGGTTGCGGCATGGGCTTACCCTGCAAAATGGCGCGCTATTCCCTGTCTGAACTCAGTCAGTGTGGGAGCGAGCAAGTCGAATCGTCGCACCGCCGCTCCCACATTGACCGAGTTCCAGTCACAAAAGTGTGTGTGCTTTATCGTTCATGTACATAAGTGCCCGGCGCCGCTTCAGCCGCTGCGTACGCTTTATTACCCAAGCTTGCGGGCGCCTTCTTCAACTTGCCCGAGCGCTCCGCCTGCCACGCCTGCCAATGCAGCCACCACGAGTCGGTGTGCTTGGTGGCATTCTCCTGCCAGTCCAGCGCCTTGCCCGGCATCGTGTCGCTGGTCTGGTAGCGCGACTTGGGGTTGCCCGGCGGGTTCAGGATGCTCTGGATATGCCCGCTGCTGGACAACACAAACTCGACCTTGCCGCCAAACAGCTGCGCCGACTTGTAGCAGGACTGCCACGGCGTGATGTGGTCGTTGGTGCCGGCCAGGGAATAGATATCGGCGGTGACCTGCTTCAGGTCGATCGGCGTGCCGCACACTTCCAGGGCGTTGGCGCGTATCAGCGGGTTGTTCTTGAACAGCTCGATCAGGTCGCCATGGAACGCGGCCGGCAAGCGGGTGGTGTCGTTGTTCCAGAAGAGGATGTCGAACACCGGCGGTTCGTTGCCCAGCAGGTAGTTGTTGACCCAGTAATTCCAGATCAGGTCGTTGGGGCGCATCCAGGCAAACACCTTGGCCATGTCGCGGCCTTCCAGCACACCGGCCTGGTAGGAATGGCGCTTGGCTGCTTCAAGGGTCTGTTCGTCGACGAACAGCGCCACCTGGGTGTCCAGGGTGGTGTCCAGCACGCTCACCAGCAGGGTCAGGGCGTTGACCTTCTTCTCGCCCAGCGCCGCGTAGTGGCCCAGCAGGGCGGTGCAGGTGATGCCGCCGGAGCAGGCGCCGAGCATGTTGATGTCTTTGCTGCCGGTAATCGCGCTCACCACATCGACCGCTTCTTTCAGCGCCTCGATATAGGTCGACAGGCCCCACTCGCGCTGGGCCTTGGTCGGGTTGCGCCAACTGACGATAAATGTCTGCTGGTTATTGCGCAGGCAGAAGCGCGCCAGGCTCTTGTCCGGGCTCAGGTCGAATACATAGAATTTGTTGATCTGCGGCGGCACCACCAGCAGCGGGCGTTCGTACACCTGCTCGGTGATCGGCCGGTACTGGATCAGCTCCAGCACATCGTTGCGAAACACTACGGCGCCTTCGGTGGTGCCCAGGCTCTTGCCCACTTCAAAGGCGCCCATGTTGACCTGGCTCGGCATGCCGCCGTTGTGCACCATGTCCTTGGCCAGGTGGGACAGGCCATCCAGCAGGCTCTTGCCGCCGGTTTCAAAGAAGCGTTTGACCGCCGCCGGGTTGGCCGCGCTGTTGGTGGGCGCCATGGCTTCGGTCATCAGGTTGATGACGAAGTGGCCGCGGCTGATGTCGTGTTCCGACAGGTTGCTGTCACCGATCCAGTCGTGCAGCTCCTTGCGCCACGCCAGGTAGGTTTGCAGGTAACGTTTGTAGAGCGGGTTCTGGGTCCACGCCGGGTCGTTGAAACGACGGTCGTCGGCCTCGGGTGTCAGCTGTGATTTGCCGAACACCACGTTCTTCAATTCGACGCCGAAATGGGCGACGTGCTTGACGCTGTGCAACGGTTGTTTGATGGCCTGGGTCAGCACCATCCGAGCGGATGCCAGTAAATCCTTTTTCCGTAACGCGATGATCGGGTTCAGCCCCAGGGTGTTTTCCGAGGCCTGGCGTTTCAAGTCATCGTTGTTCTTGTTACTCATCTACGACGCTCCATTGTCCGACAGACGAGTACCGGGTACCGCTGTGTACCACTACTTGCCACACAGCACAGCCTGGTACTACTGCTCGGGTGACCGTTAATACCGCATCGTCAAATGCAGGGAACTTGCCAGTTCCATTGGTTACCCGAGTTTAATTTTTTTCGCAAGCGGGCCAATCGTTGGCCACGACAGAGGGGCATTCAAGCAGATGAAATTAGAAAATGCCCACTAATGAGCAAGAGGCCTGAGCTAGAGCATCAGCCGCACGACCGACTGGTTCGGGTCGCGGGTTTTTCCGGCGGCTTTCAGTTCGGCAAGATAGTCAGCCCACAGCGCGTCCTGACGCACGGCAAGTTGATAGAGGTAGTCCCAGGTGAACAATCCACTGTCATGGCCATCGTCGAAGGTCAATTTCAGTGCGTATTGGCCGGCGGGTTCAATCTTGGTCAAACCGACATTGAGCTTGCCAAATTGCAGGATCGGTTTGCCGTGGCCCTGGACCTCGGCGGAGGGGGAGTGCACCCGAAGAAATTCGGCGGGCAGTTGATACACCTCGTCAGGACCGTAGGTAAGGCCCAGTGTCTTGGAGGCTTTGTGCAGGTTGATCGCGGTAGGCAGTTTGGTCATTTGGGGAACCGCTCAGAGATGATCCTGAAGGAACCGGCTTTAAAATGTGGGAGCGGGCTTGCTCGCGAATGCGGTGTGTCAGTCACAGTTGCATTAACTGACCCACCGCATTCGCGAGCAAGCCCGCTCCCACATTAAAGCAGAGCGGTTCCTGCGTAAGCCTTACAGGATATAACGAGACAGATCTTCGTTCTGCGCCAATTCGCCCAAGTGGCTGTTGACGTAGTCGGCGTCGATCTTGATCGCCTCGCCATTCTGCGCGCCCGCCATGTCGCCGGCACTGAAGGAAACTTCCTCCAGCAGGCGCTCCAGCAAGGTGTGCAAACGACGGGCACCGATGTTCTCGGTCTTCTCGTTGACCTGCCAGGCGATCTCGGCCAAACGCTTGATACCGTCCGGCAGGAACTCAATGGCCAAGCCTTCGGTTTTCAGCAGTTCGCGGTATTGCTCGGTCAACGACGCATGCGGTTCGCTGAGGATGCGTTCGAAGTCGCCCGGCGTCAGCGCTTTCAGCTCAACGCGAATCGGCAGACGGCCTTGCAGCTCCGGCACCAGGTCGCTCGGCTTGCTCAGGTGGAACGCACCGGAAGCGATAAACAGGATGTGGTCGGTCTTGACCATGCCCAGCTTGGTGTTGACGGTGCAGCCTTCGATCAGCGGCAGCAGGTCGCGCTGCACGCCTTCGCGGGAGACATCGACGCCGCCGGAATTACCGCGCTTGGCCACCTTGTCGATCTCGTCGATAAACACGATGCCGTGCTGCTCGACCGCTTCCAGGGCCTTGGCCTTGAGTTCTTCCTCATTGACCAGGCGCCCGGCCTCTTCGTCACGCACCAGTTTCAGTGCTTCCTTCACCTTGAGCTTGCGGCTTTTCTTCTTGCCCTTGCCCATGTTGGCGAACAGGTTCTGCAACTGGCTGGTCATTTCTTCCATGCCAGGCGGTGCGGAGATGTCGACGCCGGACACTTCGGCGACTTCGATCTCGATTTCCTTGTCGTCCAGCTGGCCTTCACGCAGGCGCTTGCGGAACAGCTGGCGGGTGTTGGAATCCGAGCTCGGTGCCGCGTCTTCGTTGAAACCCATGCGTGCCGGTGGCAGCAGGGCGTCGAGGATGCGTTCTTCGGCGGCGTCTTCGGCGCGATGGCTGACCTTGGTCATTTCCTGTTCGCGCAGCAGCTTCAGAGCAGCGTCGGCCAGGTCACGAATGATCGATTCGACGTCACGGCCCACGTAGCCCACTTCGGTGAACTTGGTGGCTTCGACCTTGATGAACGGAGCGTTGGCCAGTTTGGCCAGGCGCCGGGCGATCTCGGTTTTACCGACACCGGTCGGGCCGATCATCAGGATGTTCTTGGGGGTTACTTCAACGCGCAATTCTTCGGGCAGTTGCATCCGGCGCCAGCGGTTACGCAGGGCGATGGCAACGGCGCGCTTGGCATCGTCCTGGCCGATGATATGGCGATTGAGTTCATGGACGATTTCGCGGGGAGTCATGGACATAGTAATTGGCGGTCCTCAAGCGGGAATAAGCCTGCGGCTTATTCGGCGAGGTCCTGCTCCTCAATGGTCAGGTTGTGGTTGGTGAAGACACAGATGTCGCCAGCGATACCGAGGGCAGTCTCGACGATTTCCCGGGCCGACAGGTCGGTTTTCTTCAGCAGGGCGCTGGCTGCGGCCTGGGCGTAACCGCCGCCGGAACCCATGGCGATCAGGCCTTCTTCGGGTTCAACCACGTCGCCGTTGCCGGTGATGATCAGCGAGGCGTCTTTGTTGGCGACGGCCAACATGGCTTCGAGGCGGCTGAGGGAGCGGTCGGTGCGCCATTCTTTGGCGAGTTCGACGGCGGCACGGACCAGGTGGCCCTGGTGCTTCTCAAGTTGGCCTTCAAAGCGCTCGAACAGGGTAAAGGCGTCAGCGGTGGCGCCGGCAAAACCGGCGAGGACCTGGCCGTGGTACAGGCGACGGACTTTTTTCGCGTTGCCTTTCATCACGGTATTGCCAAGTGAAACCTGGCCGTCGCCGCCCATGACGACTTTGCCGTGGCGGCGAACTGAAACGATGGTGGTCAAGGGGAGAGTCTCCACGCTGCGGGGCGAAAATGCCCTGATGGAACTCATATGGGGGTGGCGGGGGGGATTTCAACTGTAGGACGGGAGGGCGGACGAGTGGTGTTTATGTGTCGGTCTCGGTCCTGACGGCGATGAAAATCAAATGTGGGAGCGGGCTTGCTCGCGAATGCGGTGTGTCAGTCACTGGAAATATTGACTGATCTGGCGCCTTCGCGAGCAAGCCCGCTCCTACATGGGTACTGCTATGTTCTCGCAATCAGCGGCTTTGGCGTTGTTGTAACAACAGGTTGCTAAACCCTGCACCCGCCAGTTGTTTCTGCGCCACGGTCAGCTGTTCACGGTTGCTGAACGGCCCTACCAGCACGCGATACCAGGTCGCATCCTTAACCGTCCCGGACTCCACCGTCACCGCCTGCCCCAGCAGAATGATCTGCGCACGCACGCGGTCCGCATCCGCCTGTTTCGGGAACGAGCCCGCCTGCAGGAAGAACTTGGTCACCGGCGCTGCTTTGGTCGTGGCAACGGGTGGCGGTGGCGGCGGGGTAATCCCGGCCAATGCCGCCTGGGCCCGTGCAGTGTCGATTTTCGCCGCTTCCGCCGGTGTTACCGGTGTAGTCGGCACAGGCTGCGGCGTCGGCAGGGTTTTCTCCGGCACGGCATCCGGCGGCACGATCACTTCCGATTCCGGCAGCAATGTGTAGAAGTCGTACTTCGGCTTCACCGGCGCAGTCGGGCTCGGGACGGTCTTGTTCGCTTCGGCCATTTTCGTGGCCCTCTGCTGCTCTTGCTTGACCCGTTTGACGTCATCGCCCTTGCCCGGGTCCAGCTTCATCAGGAACACGACAAACGCGCCGACCGTCAGGCCGATCGCCATCCACAACCAGCCCGGAATAGGTTTCTTCGCAGGTGCCTGGTAGCGGCTGGCGCCGCGCTTGGGTGCAGGTTTTTTCTTGGCAGCCAACTTACATACGCTCCAGAGTTTCCAGGCCCAACAATTCCAGGCCTTGCTTGAGGGTCCGTCCTGCCAGTGCGGCGAGGCGCAGGCGGCTCTGCTTTTGAGCTTCGTCGTCTGCGGTCAGGATCGGGCAGTTCTCGTAGAAGCTGGAGAACAAACCGGCGACTTCGTACAAATAGGTGCAGAGGATGTGCGGCGTGCCTTTCTCGCCGACGCTGTTCAGCACTTCGCCGAATTGCGCCAGCTTGGCCGCCAGTTCCTGCTCGTGCGGCGCTTCAAGGTTGATCTGGCCTTCGACTTCACTGAAGTCCTTGCCCAGCTTGCGGAACACACCGGCCACCCGGGTGTAGGCATACAGCAGGTACGGCGCGGTGTTGCCTTCGAAGTTGAGCATCAGCTCGAAGTTGAAGCTGTAGTCGCTGGTGCGGTGCTTGGACAGGTCGGCGTATTTCACCGCGCCAATGCCCACCACGCGGGCGATGTTGCGCAGGTCGGCTTCGGCCAGCTCCGGGTTCTTTTCCTTCACCAGGTTGTAGGCGCGGTCCTGGGCTTCGTTCAGCAGGTCAATCAGCTTCACGGTGCCGCCATCACGGGTCTTGAACGGGCGGCCATCGGCGCCGTTCATGGTGCCGAAGCCCATGTGTTCCATGTGCATCGGGTGGGTGACGAAACCGGCGCGGCGCGCCACTTCGAACACTTGCTGGAAGTGCAGGGCCTGGCGCTGGTCAACAAAATACAGGGCGCGGTCGGCTTTCAGCACGCCGCTGCGGTAGCGCACGGCGGCCAGGTCGGTGGTGGCGTAGAGGTAGCCGCCATCGGCCTTGACGATGATCACCGGCAGCGGCTCTCCGTCGGCGGTCTTGAATTCTTCGAGGAACACGCACTGCGCGCCGTTGCTCTCAACCAGCAGGCCCTTGGCCTTGAGGTCGTTGACTACGTTGATCAGGTCATCGTTGTAGGCGCTTTCGCCCATCACGTCGGCCATGGTCAATTTGACGTTGAGCAGTTCGTAGATTTCCTGGCAGTGGGACAGCGAGATCTCGCGGAAGCGGCCCCACAGTTCCAGGCATTCGGCATCGCCGGCTTGCAGCTTGACCACCAGGCCACGGGCGCGGTCGGCGAATTCTTCGGATTCGTCGAAACGCTTCTTGGCGGCGCGGTAAAAGTTCTCCAGGTCCGACAGCTCGTTGCTGGTGATCGGGTTTTCCTGCAGGTACGCCATCAACATGCCGAACTGGGTGCCCCAGTCGCCCACGTGGTTCTGGCGGATCACGTCGTCGCCGAGGAATTCCAGGACCCGCGCCACGCCGTCACCGATGATCGTGGAGCGCAAGTGACCTACGTGCATTTCCTTGGCCAGGTTCGGCGCCGACAGGTCGATAGCCACGCGCTGTGCCGGGCCAGCCTTGCGTACGCCGATTCTGGCATCCGCCAGGGCCGCGTCCAGGCGCGAAGCCAGGGCCTGGGTGTTCTGGAAGAAGTTGATAAAGCCTGGGCCAGCGATTTCAGCCTTGGTCACCTGCGGGTCGGCCGGCAGCGCGGCGATGATTTTTTCCGCCAGGTCGCGAGGCTTCAGGCCAGCCGGCTTGGCCAGCATCATCGCGATGTTGCTGGCGAAATCACCGTGGGTCTTGTCGCGGGTGTTTTCCACCTGGATCGCCGGCGTCAGGCCTTCAGGCAACACACCTTCGTTGACGAGTTGGGTGAGGGCTTGTTGGATCAGCTGGCGAATGGTGTCTTTCATGGTGTTCTCTTTCGACCGCAAGCGGTGGCGCGCGATGCGCAGGTGGAAAAACTGGGCATTATCCGTGGCGAGGGCGGGCTTGCCAACCTTCGCTGGACCTTGACGGACGATTAACCTGTGGCGAGGGAGCTTGCTGTGGCGAGGGAGCTTGCTCCCGCTGGAGTGCGTAGCGCTCCCGGCTTTTTTGGGGCCGCTTCGCAGCCCAGCGGGAGCAAGCTCCCTCGCCACAGGGGTCTAGTACAAATCTACCGGGTCTACGTCCAACGACCATCTCACCTGGCGACCACTGGGCATTTGCTCCAGCGCAAGTAACCAGCTGCTTAATAGACGATGCAGCGGGGCGCGGGCACTGGCTTGCAAGAGTAGCTGGGCTCGGTAACGCCCGGCGCGGCGTTCCATCGGTGCTGGCACCGGGCCCAATAGCTCGATGCCGGTCAGACCCAGCTCCCCCAGCAAACGTTCAGCCTCGCTGCACGCTTCATCCAGGAAACCTTCGGCCTGCCCCGGCTTGTGCGCCTCGGCCCGCAGCAGCGCCAGATGCGCAAACGGCGGCAAGCCGGCCGAGCGGCGTTCGCTCAAGGCCTGCTCGGCGAAGGCAAAGTAGCCTTGTTCTGTCAGTTGAATCAGCAATGGGTGGTCGGCCAGGTGCGTCTGGATGATCACCTTGCCTGGCTCTTCAGCCCGCCCGGCACGGCCTGCGACCTGCACGATCAGCTGTGCCATGCGTTCGCTGGCGCGGAAATCCCCGGAGAACAACCCGCCGTCGGCATCCAGGATCGACACCAGGGTCACCCGTGGGAAGTGATGCCCTTTGGCAAGCATCTGTGTGCCCACCAAAATACACGGCTGGCCCTTCTGGATCGTGGCGAACAGCTGATTCATCGCGTCCTTGCGCGACGTACTGTCACGGTCGACCCGCAGCACCGGGTAATCCGGGAACAGAATGCCCAGCCGCTCCTCGGCGCGCTCGGTGCCTGCGCCCACCGGGCGCAAGTCGACCTTGCCGCACTGCGGGCAGTGACGTGGCACCCGTTCCACATGGCCGCAGTGATGGCAGCGCAGCTCGCCGGAACGCTGGTGGACGGTCATTCGCGCGTCGCAGCGCTTGCACTCGGACATCCAGCCGCAGTCGTGGCACAGCAACGTCGGCGCAAAACCCCGGCGGTTAAGGAACACCAGCACTTGCTGGCCCGCCGCGAGGGTTTGGCCGATGGCTTGTTGCATGGGCCCGGAAATACCGCTGTCCAGCGGGCGACTTTTCACGTCCAGGCGCAGGAAGCGTGGTTGCTTGGCGCCGCCGGCCCGCTCGTTGAGGCGCAGCAGGCCGTAGCGCCCGGTGTAGGCGTTGTGCAGGCTTTCGAGGGAGGGCGTGGCCGAACCCAGCACAATCGGGATGTTTTCCTGGCGGGCGCGTACCAGCGCCAGGTCGCGGGCGTGGTAGCGCAGGCCTTCCTGCTGTTTATAGGAGCCGTCGTGTTCTTCGTCGATGATGATCAGCCCGGGATTTTTCATCGGCGTGAACAGCGCCGAGCGTGTTCCAATAATAATGTCGGCCTCGCCGTCCCGGGCCGCAAGCCAGGATTCCAGGCGCTCGCGGTCGTTGACCGCCGAGTGCACCAGGGCGATGCGCGCGTTGAAGCGCTGCTCGAAGCGCGCCAGGGTTTGCGGGCCGAGGTTGATCTCGGGGATCAACACCAACGCCTGTTTGCCGGCCTCGAGGGTTTCGCGGATCAGCTGTAAATAGACTTCGGTCTTGCCGCTGCCGGTGACGCCGGCCAGCAGGAACGCGTGGAAACTGTCGAAACCGGCGCGAATCGCCTCGCAGGCGGCGCGTTGTTCGGGGTTGAGCGGCAGCTCCGGCTGGGCCAGCCAGTGTTCGTGGCGTTCGCCGGGGGCGTGCTTGCGGATCTCCACCTGCACCAAACCCTTGGCGAGCAGCAAGTCCAGGCTGTCCTTGCTCAGCATCAGCTTGCTTAACAGCTGATGGGCGACGCCGTGGGGATGCTGGGCCAGGGTTGCCAAGGCTTCACGCTGGCGCGGGGCGCGGGCGATGCGCGGGTCATCCATGCGCGCCCCGGGCACCATCGACCAGAAACGCTCCTGGCGCGCCTCGGCCAACTCGCCCTGGCGCAACAACACCGGCAGCGCCCAGCTCAAGGTGTCGCCCAGGCTGTGCTGGTAATACTGCGAGGTCCACAGGCACAGCTTGAACAGCGCGGGTGGCAGCGGCGGCGTGGCGTCGAGGATCGCCACGGCGGGCTTGAGCTTCTCGGCGGGCACTTCGCTGTGATCGGCGACTTCCACCAGGATGCCGATCATCTCCCGCCGGCCAAACGGCACGCGCACGCGCATGCCGGGCTGCAACTGCGACCGCAATACACCGGCAGGAGCCCGATAATCGAACAGGCGGCGCAGGGGCGAGGGCAGGGCGAGGCGCAAAATGGCGTCGGGCACGCGGGGGTTCTCATATGACGGGCGGCGAAGAAGGGCGGGAGCCTAGCAGACCGGCGGTGGATGTGGGAGCCGGGCTTGCCCGCGATAGTATCGACACAGTGCACCTGAGGCACCGCAGCGCCTGCATCGCGGGCAAGCCCGGCTCCCACAGGGTGTTGGGTATGCCGCGCTTTTCTGATGAAAGGGGCCGCGGTGCTTCTTGCGCGTTTAAAAAGGTCTGGTAGAATCCGCGGCCTAATTACGTGCGGTATTCAACAATAGTGTTGATTGGCGGCACGCTAGCCTGAGGAATACACCATGAAAGCCGATATCCATCCAAACTATGTTGCCATCGACGTTACCTGCAGCTGCGGTAACAAGTTTGAAACCCGTTCGACTTTCGGCAAAGCTCTGCCAATCGACGTGTGCAACGAGTGCCACCCGTTCTACACCGGTAAGCAGAAGACTCTGGATATTGGCGGCCGTGTTGATCGCTTCAAGACCCGTTTCGGTGCTTTCGGCGCAGCTAAAACTGCTGCTCCAGCTCCAGAAGCTGAGTAAGGCGATCGGCTTGAAAAGCCTGTTTGGCTTTTCTTTGTTGATAAAAAAGGCGCCCCTTGTGGGCGCCTTTTTTGTGTCTGCGATTTGGCTGGCGCCGGCCCAGGCCGAGGTGTTCTGCCCGGCGCCCGGCAATGTCGCTACCTTCGATGTGCAGCGAGTGGTGGATGGCGACACGGTGCGCCTCAAGGATGGCCGCAGCGTACGCATGATCGGCGTTAATGCCCCGGAAACCGGCAAGAAGGGACGCACTGACGAGCCTTTCGCCGTGGCCGCCCGCGAGCGCTTGCAAAGCCTGGTGGACGCGAACGGCGGGCGAGTTGGCGTGGTGCCTGGCCGGGAGAGCAAGGACCGTTACGGTCGCACCCTGGCCCATCTTTACGGCGCCAATGGCGCAAATCTGGAGGCGCAGTTGCTCGCCGAAGGCCTGGGTTTCCAGGTGGCAGTCGCGCCGAATGTGGAACTGGTCG
Source organism: Pseudomonas sp. AN3A02 (assembly GCF_011765255.1). Taxonomy (NCBI): domain Bacteria; kingdom Pseudomonadati; phylum Pseudomonadota; class Gammaproteobacteria; order Pseudomonadales; family Pseudomonadaceae; genus Pseudomonas; species Pseudomonas sp. AN3A02. Next base: position 1,231,788 of record NZ_JAARNI010000001.1, on the reverse strand, counting down.
CCTGCCAGCAAGCCGCCGAACGCAGCGCCCGCCAGGCCCGGTTGGGGGTGTGGCGCCAGTCGCCCGTGGTAGACGCGGCGAAGATCCGGCGCTCGGGCTTTGCCGTGGTCAGCGGCCAGGTGAGCAAAGTCGAACGCAATCGCGGCGGAGTCTGGATTGAGTTGCGGGGCTCATTGGTATTACGCATTGCACCCAATCTGATGGCCACGTTCGACAGCACGCTGTTGAAGGGTTTGCAGGGTCAGTCCATCGAAGCGCGCGGCTGGGTGCAGGACCGTTCCCGGCGCGGCGCCCTGAAAAATGACCAGGCGCGCTGGCTGCTGCCACTGACTGATCCAAGCATGCTTCAGCGGGTGCCGTAAGAAAAAAATTGTAGACATTTTTTAGTGCGATTGTGAACAGTTGAGCCCTTGTATCCCGTGGCTCTTGGCCAAAAGTCGTAGGGCAGGGCTCTTGACACCTGTGACTGCCCAGTCTTGTAGGGACTTTGCGACACGCGTATCCTCGGCGGTCCGTCGACCAACAGTAAAAGCGGAATGCCGATATGTCTGATTTGAAAACTGCCGCTCTCGAATATCATGCCCATCCTCGTCCAGGAAAGCTGAGTGTAGAGCTCACCAAAGCCACTGCCACCGCCCGCGACCTGTCGCTGGCCTACAGCCCTGGCGTTGCCGAGCCCGTACGTGAAATCGCCCGGGATCCTGAACTGGCCTACAAGTACACCGGCAAAGGCAACCTGGTTGCAGTGATCTCTGATGGCACCGCGATCCTCGGCCTGGGTAACCTCGGCCCGTTGGCTTCCAAGCCAGTCATGGAAGGTAAAGGCGTGCTGTTCAAGCGCTTCGCCGGCATTGACGTATTCGACATCGAAGTTGATTCCGAAAGCCCGCAGGCTTTCATCGACACCGTAAAGCGCATCTCCATCACCTTCGGTGGCATCAACCTGGAAGACATCAAGGCACCTGAGTGCTTCGAGATCGAAAAGGCCCTGATCGAACAGTGCGACATCCCGGTATTTCACGATGACCAGCACGGCACCGCGATCGTTACCGCGGCCGGCATGATCAACGCCCTGGAAATCGCTGGCAAAACCCTCGGCGAAGCCAAGATTGTTTGCCTGGGCGCCGGCGCTGCGGCCATCTCCTGCATGAAGTTGATCGTGAGCATGGGCGCCAAGCTGGAAAACATCTACATGGTCGACAGCAAGGGCGTGATTCAGTCCGAGCGTACCGACCTGAACCAGTACAAGGCGATGTTCGCGCATCCGTCCTCCAAGCGTACACTGGCTGACGCCCTTGACGGTGCAGACGTGTTCGTTGGCCTGTCCGGCCCGAACCTGCTGAGCGCCGAAGGCCTCAAGTCCATGGCAGCCAACCCGATCGTGTTCGCGTGCTCCAACCCGGATCCGGAAATCTCCCCGGAACTGGCCCACGCCACCCGTGACGACGTGATCATGGCCACCGGCCGTTCGGACTACCCGAACCAGGTCAACAACGTACTGGGCTTCCCGTTCATCTTCCGTGGTGCCCTGGACGTTCGCGCCAAGCGCATCAACGAAGAGATGAAAGTAGCTGCGGCCAACGCCCTGCGCGAACTGGCCAAGCTGCCAGTGCCTCAGGATGTATGTGATGCCTACGGTGGCGCCAAACTGGAATTCGGTCGTGAGTACATCATCCCGAAACCAATGGACAAGCGCCTGATCACCCTGATCTCCGATGCCGTGGCTAAAGCTGCGATCGAGACCGGTGTGGCTACCCTGCCGTATCCGAAGAACTACCCGCTGCAAAGCGTGGACGATGTGTTCAACGGCTAAGCCGTTGTAGCGCACCAACAAAAAGCCCCGGCTCTTGCGAGTCGGGGCTTTTTTTGTGGCTGGCAATTAGCTCGTGCCTTGCGGTGATCCAACTGTGGGAGTGGGCTTGCCTCGCGAAGGCGGTGTGTCAGTCGGCCCATATGAGCCTGATACTCCGCCTTCGCGAGCAAGCCCGCTCCCACATTGGATCTGCGTTCATCCCGCGGATCAGGGTTAGAACAAATCTATCGGTGCCGCCTCATCCGCCGGCAGCGGGCTGCCCGGTGCAACACCATTGCCCAACTCGTTGACCGACGGCGGCGTGTCCTCGCTCTTGAACAGCTCAAAGTACGCATTCGGCGTGCTCGGCGCTGCCGCACGACCGCTGACCGGGTCGATCCGCAAGCTGAGAATGCCTTCCGGCTCCGGCTGGGTATGCGGCGGCATATCCTTCAGCGCAGCACCCATGTAGCTCATCCAGATCGGCAGCGCGACGGTGCCGCCGAACTCCCGGCGACCGAGGCTTTCCGGCTGGTCGTAACCGGTCCATACCGTGGTCACGTAGTCGGCGTTGTAGCCAGAGAACCATGCATCCTTGGAGTCGTTGGTGGTACCGGTCTTGCCGGCGATGTCCGCGCGGCCCAGGGCCAGGGCGCGACGACCGGTACCCTTCTTGATCACGTCTTCCAGGATGCTGTTGAGGATGTAGGTGGTGCGGCCATCCACAATACGTTCGGCCACGGCAGGCGCTTGCGGCGCGGCAGGTGTGGCAGGTGCACCCGCTGCCGGGGCTTCGCCTGGCGTCGGCTCGATGGTGATGCCGCCGTTGGTCGGTGCTGCCTGGCCGTCAGTGGCTGCGACGCCATTGACCACGTCGCCCGGTACCCGTGGCGGGTTGGCAGTGAACAGGGTTTCGCCGTTACGGCTTTCGATCTTGTCGATCAGGTACGGCGTGATCTTGTAGCCGCCGTTGGCAAAGGTGCTCCAGCCGGTGGCGATTTCCATTGGCGTCAGCGTGGCGGTACCCAGTGCCAACGACAGGTTGGGCGGCAGGTCCGACTTGTTGAAGCCGAAGCGGGTGATGTAGTCGATGGTTTTGCCGACGCCCATTGCCTGTAGCAGGCGGATCGACACCAGGTTACGCGACTTGTACAGCGCCTCGCGGACGCGGATCGGGCCGAGGAAGGTGTTGGTGTCGTTCTTCGGGCGCCACACCTTGTCCAGGTACTCGTCGACAAACACGATCGGTGCATCGTTGACCAGGCTGGCGGCGGTGTAGCCGTTATCCAGGGCGGCGCTGTAGATGAACGGCTTGAAGCTGGAGCCCGGCTGGCGCTTGGCTTGGGTGGCGCGGTTGTAGTTGCTCTGCTCGAAGGCAAACCCGCCGACCAGGGCGCGAATCGCACCGTTCTGCGGGTCAAGGGACACCAGGGCGCCCTGTGCCACGGGCACCTGGCTGAACTTCAGACTGTCGTCCTTCTGGCGCTGCACGCGAATCAAGTCACCGACCTGGGCCACGTCCGACGGCTGCTTGGGCATCGCACCCATGCTGTTGGTGTTCAGGAACGGGCGAGCCCATTTCATGCTGTCCCACGACACATGTTCTTCGCCGGTGCGGGTCAGTACCTGCACGCCATCTTTCTTCACCTGGGTGACGATGGCCGGCTCAAGGCCGCTGATCGGGCGTTGTTTGCCCAGCTCAACGGTCCAGGCGCTGAGGGTCTTGCCCGGCAGGCGAGATTCGGGGCCGCGGTAGCCGTGACGCTGGTCGTAGGCGACCAGGCCATCGTGTACTGACTTGTTGGCGATTTCCTGCAGGTTGCTAGGAATCGTCGTGGTCACGCGGAAGCCTTCGGTGTACGCCTCGCTGCCATAACGGCCGACCATCTCGGCACGGGCCATTTCGGCGATATAAGGTGCGTTCACTTCCGGCGTCGGCACGTGGTAGCTGGCGTTCAACGGCTCTGCCACGGCACTTTCGTACGCGGCCTGGTCGATCTTGCCCAGCTTGTACATGCGGCCCAGGATCCAGTCGCGGCGCTCTTTACTGCGCGCCGGGTTGGCCAGCGGGTTGAAGCGCGAAGGCGCCTTGGGCAGGCCGGCAATCATGGCCATCTGCGCCAGGCTGGCATCACGAATCGACTTGCCGTAGTAAACCTGTGAAGCCGCCTCGATGCCGTAGGCACGGTTGCCGAGGTAGATCTTGTTGACGTACAGCTCAAGGATCTCGTCCTTGGTCAGCTGACGTTCGATCTGCAACGCCAGGAGAATTTCCGTGGCCTTGCGGGAAAAGCTGCGTTCGCTGGTGAGGAAGAAGTTCTTCGCGACCTGCATGGTGATGGTGCTGCCACCGGACTGAATGTGTCCGCTTTTTACCAACTGCGTGGCGGCGCGCACCAGGCTGCTTGGGTCAACGCCATAGTGGTTGGCGAAATTATCGTCTTCAGCCGACAGCAGGGCGTTAATGAAATTGGGTGGAATGTCGGCGAAACGGATCGGGGTGCGGCGCATTTCGCCGAACTCCGCGATCAGTTTTTCATCGCTGCTGTAGACCCGCAAAGGAATCTGCAACTGGATACTTCTCAGGGCCTCTACGGAGGGCAAACCCGGACTAAGGTAGAGATAGGCCCCGCTGAGCACGAGCATCAGCCCGCAGACGATCGCGACAATGGAGTACCCGAAAAACTTCAGCAGACGAATCAAGGCTTTTGGATTTCCAAGGAAAAGAATGGGTTAGGCGTCGGGGCATGCACGGCAAGCGGTGGATCGACCCGGCCAGCAGATAAACGCGGGAAAAAACGCTGGGCATTAAAGCATTTTTCGGCTTCGGGCGTCATTCGTGCCGCTCACACAAGCCGACCGAATGCAGGAAGCCTGGCAACAATCAGTCCGTAAGACAGGGAAAGTTTTGGGGAGTTTTATGAGAAAGGGATTTTTCAGGCGAAAAGCCGATGCCGTCCTGGGTATCGACATCAATGACGCCGGCATCAAGCTGGTGGAACTGGAGGTTTCAGGCGTCGGCTTCAGCGTCCGGGGTTACGCCACGCAGCAGTTGCCGGCCCATGCGGTGGTCGACAGCAGCGTGATGGATTTCGATGCCGTCGCACAGGCACTGTCCAGGGCGCTGGTACAGGCGCATACCTCGCTCCGACATGCCGCCGTCGCCGTCGCCGGGCCTTCGGTGATTACCCGTGTGCTCGAGATGGACGCAGGGCTCACTGAGGCTGAAATGGTGCGTCGAATCTACTCGGAAGCAGACCAGTACATTCCTTATCCGTTGGAGGATGTGGCCATCGACTTTCAGGTGCAGGGCCCTTCGTCCCGTGATCCTCAGTGCGTCGATGTGCTGCTTGTCGCCTGCCTCAAGGAACAGGTCGAGGCCCGTGAGGCGGTTTTGGACCTGGCGGGCCTGGGGACGCGGATCGTGGATGTCGAAGCATTTGCATTGGCTCGCGCGGGCAGGCAGGCTTCGGACAGCATCACGCCGGGCCGTCGTGTCGATGGCGCGCAATGGGCCGTGGATGCCCAGGGAATGGGAGTGGCCTGCGGGTTGGCCCTGAGGAGTTTCGACTGATGACACGAATCAACCTGCTGCCGTGGCGCGCAGAACGGAATGAGCGGCGGCGCAAGTATTTTCTGGTGTTCTTGCTGGGTGCTGCGGTTGTGGCGCTGGCTGCGGTATGGCTGGCAGACCAGGTGATCGATCGCGCAATTGATCGGCAATTGGCCCGCAACAGCCAGTTGAGCCAGGGCGTGACCGGGCTCGACTCGCGAATGAAAGCGATCGACGAGCTGCATGAGCAACGCCAGCAGTTGATGGAGCGGATGAAAGTTGTGCAGGGTTTGCAGGACGACCGTTCGGCGGGTGCTCAGTTGTTGGATCAACTGGCCCGTGCCGTTCCGGAAGGTGTGCAATTGCGTGAAGTCAGCGTTGATGGTGGTTCTGTCTCGATCAGCGGCACTGCCGAATCGAACCAGGACGTTGCTCAGTTCATGCGTGGTCTCGAGGCTGCCGACGCCTTGCAGTCGCCCCGGCTTCAACGGGTTCGCGGCGCGCAAGCGGGCGACGGCAATGGCTTTCAGTTGACGGTTCGCCATGGTCATTCGGATGAGGCAGGCCAATGAGAGGGGCGTCAGGCCTGCCAAGGCTGACGGAACTCGACATCGCCCAGCTCTACCGAAACGCCGCCGACTGGCCGCTGCCGGGCAAGGCTTTGCTGGGTGGCGCGGTGGTTTGCCTGCTGTGGGTAGCGGGCAACACCTTCTACTTGAGCGGGGCACGAGAGCAATTGCGCCAGCTGGAGGCGCAGGAAGTGGTGCTTGAGCAGCAGGTTGCGCTGAAGACCGTTCAGGTGGCCGGACTGGAGTCTCAGGCCCGTGACCTCGAAACGATGCAAGGCCGTTTCACCAACCTGTTGCGGCAACTGCCTGCCGATACCGAAGTGCCCGGCCTGCTTGAAGACATTGGCCGCCTGAGTGCCACCAATGGCTTGGTGCTGGAAGCCATCGACCTGCTGGATGACCAGCCTCGCACCCTGTACATCGAGTCGCCCATGCAGATAGGTGTCACCGGAGCCTTTCACGATCTGGCGGCGTTCATCAGCGGCATGGCGGGCATGCCAAGGATCGTCACGGTGCATGACTTGGCGTTCAGCCATGTTGATCCCTCAGGATTGCGCCTCAGCCTGGTAGCGAAGACTTATCGCTACAACCGTCAAGCGGATGATGATCTGGAGGCTGATTTGCACCAACCGTCGCCGGCGCTCGCCGAGCCAGTTGCCTACGATTTTTCATCCTTGCGCGATCCTTTTCAGTCGCCCTCTCGTCAGCGGGTGCGGCCCGCTGGGCAACCGGCCGCTGGACCTGATTTCGACCGGCCGCGCGGAGTTCTTGAAAGCGTCGCCCTGGATCAGTTTGAAATGGTTGGAACCTTGTCCCTTGGTACACAAACCTTCGTGCTGCTGCGCGGCGCGTCGTCTGTCTATCGGTTGGCAATCGGCGATTACCTGGGGCCGGACCACGGGCGCATCACGGCAATCCACGACTCCCATGTCGAACTGGCCGAGCTTTTCCCGGATGGCCAGGGCGCTTGGTTGGAACGCTTGCAAACCCTTGCACTGAACGTGAACTCATAACGGAAACAAACAATGAAAAGGACTTTTTCGTCCTTCGGTGTGGCGCTATGGATAGCGTTCACGGCACCGATGGTCATGGCTGTGCCCAATCGAATCGACCTGATTCACCTGCCGCCACCTGGTAATACGCCCCTGAGTACCGAGCGCGTGGCATTTACCGGTGACAAGCTGTCCCTCAACTTCCAGAACATCGAACTGCGCGCGGTGTTGCAGCAGATTGCCGACGTTGCCGGCCTCAACCTGGTGGCCAGCGACGACGTGCAGGGTTCGATCACCTTGCGCCTCAAGGACGTGCCTTGGGATCAGGCGCTGGATCTGGTGCTGCAAACCAAGGGGCTGGATAAACGTGTGACGGCCAATGCGCTGCTGGTCGCGCCGGCCGAGGAGTTGGCCGCCCGCGAGTTGCTGGTGCTGGAGTCGCGCAAGCAAATGACCGAGCTGGCACCGCTGCGACGTGAGCTGCTGCAAGTGAATTACGCCAAGGCTTCGGACCTGGCCAAGCTGTTTCAGTCGGCCGTGGGCCTGGAAGGTGCCACCGATGAGCGCGGCTCGGTGGCGGTGGATGATCGCACCAACAACATCATCGCCTACCAGACCCAGGAGCGGCTGGAGGAGCTGCGCAAGATTGTGGCGCAACTGGATATTCCGGTAAGGCAGGTGATGATCGAGGCTCGGATCGTTGAGGCCAATGTGGATTACGACAAAAGCCTTGGCGTGCGCTGGGGTGGGCAGGTCAATCGGGGTAACTGGAGCGCTGGCGGGATCAGGAAACCGCTGGCCGAAGGCGCCGAGCCGCCTGAAAACCCGCCCAGCTCGCCGTTTGTGGACCTGGGTACGGTCAACGGCAGTGCCGGCCTGGGCATCGCCTTTATCACCGACAACCTGTTGCTGGACCTGGAGCTCACCGCCATGGAAAAAACCGGTAACGGTGAAATCGTCTCGCAGCCCAAGGTCGTCACTTCCGACAAGGAAACCGCACGAATCCTCAAGGGCACCGAGATTCCCTACCAGGAATCCAGCTCCACCGGTGCTACCTCGGTGTCGTTCAAGGAGGCCTCGCTGTCATTGGAGGTAACGCCGCAAATCACCCCGGACGGCTGGGTGAACATGGAGGTCAAGGTCACCAAGGACGAGCCTGACTACCTGAACAAACTCAATGACGTGCCGCCGATCAAGAAAAACGAGGTTAACGCCAAGGTGCTGGTGAGGGACGGCGAGACCATCGTGATTGGTGGAGTTTTCTCCAATACTCAAAGCAAAGTGGTAGATAAAGTGCCATTTTTGGGCGATGTGCCGTATCTTGGCCGCCTTTTCCGGCGGGATGTGGTTTCGGAGAAAAAATCCGAGCTGCTGGTGTTCCTGACTCCGCGTATTATGAATAACCAGGCGATTGCTGTGAGTCGTTGATTCTGTGCGAAATTTGATTCTTGTTGGACCGATGGGGGCTGGAAAAAGCACCATCGGCCGTTTGCTGGCCAAAGAGCTGCGCCTGCCATTCAAAGACTCCGATAAGGAAATTGAATTGCGCACGGGTGCCAATATCCCGTGGATCTTCGATAAGGAAGGCGAACTGGGCTTTCGCGACCGCGAGCAGGCGATGATTGCCGAGCTGTGTGGCTGTGACGGCGTGGTATTGGCCACCGGCGGCGGCGCGGTGATGCGTGATGAGAATCGTCGGGCACTGCATGCCGGAGGTCGCGTGGTTTATCTGCATGCTTCTGTCGAACAGCAGGTGGGCCGCACCGCTCGCGATCGCAATCGCCCGTTGTTGCGTACCGCCGACCCGGCAAAAACCCTGCGGGACCTGCTGACGCTGCGCGATCCGCTGTATCGGGAAATCGCCGATCTGGTGGTGGAAACCGATGAGCGGCCGCCACGAATGGTCGTTCTCGACATTCTTGAGCGCCTGGCGCAGTTGCCACCCCGTTAAAGCCAGAGCCGAAATGCGCTATTCTCGGCGGCGCGTCATGACCGTCCGAGTTGTGGCGTAGAGCCATCAGGCAGCGTCAGATCCCGACGTTGCCGACAACGTTAACGTAGGGCAATACGCCTGCTTTCATCTTCAACGCGGGGACACATGCAGACACTTAAGGTCGATCTTGGCGAGCGCAGCTACCCGATCCATATTGGCGAAGGTTTGTTGGACCAGCCCGAGTTGCTTGCCCCGCATATTGCCGGGCGGCAAGTGGCGATCATCTCCAATGAAACGGTCGCGCCGTTGTATCTTGAGCGTCTGAGCCGCAGCCTCGCGGCGTATTCGGTGATCTCGGTGGTGTTGCCCGACGGCGAGGCCTTCAAGACCTGGGAAACCCTGCAACTGATCTTTGATGGCCTGCTGACTGCCCGTCATGACCGTCGCACCACCGTAGTAGCGCTGGGTGGCGGAGTGATCGGCGACATGGCCGGCTTCGCGGCCGCCTGCTACCAGCGCGGCGTGGACTTTATCCAGGTGCCGACCACGTTGCTGTCCCAGGTCGATTCGTCGGTGGGCGGCAAGACCGGCATCAACCATCCGCTGGGCAAGAACATGGTCGGTGCGTTCTATCAGCCGAATGTGGTGCTGATCGACACCGCCACCCTCAACACCCTGCCGCCCCGAGAGCTGTCGGCGGGCCTGGCGGAAGTCATCAAGTACGGCCTTATCTGCGACGAGCCGTTCCTGACCTGGCTTGAAGAGCATGTCGACGCCCTGCGCTCCCTCGACCAGGTGGCGCTGACCGAAGCGATTTCCCGCTCCTGCGCTGCCAAGGCGTTGGTGGTGAATGCCGACGAACGTGAGTCGGGCGTACGCGCTACGTTGAACCTCGGCCACACCTTCGGCCATGCGATCGAGACTCACATGGGCTATGGTGTGTGGTTGCATGGAGAGGCCGTAGCGGCTGGCACGGTGATGGCATTGGAGATGTCGCAACGCCTGGGCTGGATCAGTGCCCAGGAGCGTGATCGCGGGATCCGCCTGTTCCAGCGCGCCGGGTTGCCGGTCATTCCTCCCGAGGAGATGACTGAGGCAGATTTTCTCGAACATATGGCAATAGACAAGAAAGTGATCGACGGTCGACTGCGACTGGTGCTGTTGCGCCGAATGGGCGAAGCGGTAGTGACCGACGATTATCCGAAAGAGATTTTACAGGCCACGCTGGGAGCGGATTACCGCGCCCTGGCCCAGCTTAAAGGTTAATAAGATCCCGATGACTAGTTTGCATGCCGACGAGGCGTTCCTCGGCCATTACCAGTTAAGCCACGACCCTTTTGCTCCACGGGTGCCTGGTTTCAAATTTTTCCCTGCGCAACGCAAGCCGGTGCTCGGGCAGTTGCACCACCTCGCGCGCTACAGCCAGCTGTTGCTGGTGGTTACCGGCCCTCTGGGCAGCGGCAAGACTTTGCTGCGCCAGGCGCTGGTGGCCAGCACCAACAAGCAGTCTGTGCAGAGCGTGGTGGTTTCCGCCCGTGGTGCCGGTGATGCGGCGGGCGTGTTGCGCCAAGTGGCCCAGGCCCTGGACGTGTCCTCTGCCGAGCCGAATGCGATCCTCAAGCAAGTGGTACAACTGGGCCTGACCGGCCAGGAAGTCTACCTGCTGGTGGACGACGCCGAGCAGCTCGACGAATCCGCCCTGGAAGCGTTGCTGGCCCTGGCGGCCGGTACGCCTGAAGGTCGTCCGCATGTGTTCCTGTTCGGCGAGTCTTCGCTGATTGCCGAACTTGAGCAGATCAGCGGCGAGCAGGAGCTGTTCCACGTCATCGAACTGCAGCCTTACGAAGAAGAAGAAACCCGCGAATACCTCGCCCAACGGCTGGAAGGCGCAGGGCAGGGCATCGAACTTTTCTCTGCTTCGCAGATCTCTGATATTCACGAAAGCTCCGACGGCTGGCCTGGCACCATCAACCAGGTTGCCCGCGATGCCATGATCGAAGCCATGATTGCCAGCCGCTCTGCGGTCAAGCGTCCAAAGATGGGGTTCACTATGCCTAAGAAGCACGTATTGGCAATTTCTGCCGTTGTCGTGGTCGCTGTCGCCGCCGCCTGGTTGATTCCAGGTCGCAACAAGGCCCCGACCACCGCTGGCGCGCCAACCGAACAGGCGCAGTTGCCACTGGGCAAGCCAACACCGAACGTTGAGTTCGCCAACTCCGGCCAACCGACCAACTTGCCGATGGTTGGCCAGCCAGTGATGCGCGGCCCGCTCGCCGAAGAAGCCGGCGGGATTTCCGAAGGCGACGACGGCGTGCCGGTAGAGGGCTCCAGCGCCACGCCGCCGACCGTGACCACCACCGCGCCACCTGCGGGCGTGCCGGCGGGTCAGCCAGCTGCCAAGCCAGCACCGGCTCCGACGCCTGCGCCGGCTCAAGTCGCTACCGCCAAGCCAGCGCCAGTTGCGAAGCCAGTAGCCCCGGCGCCGGTGGCCAAACCAGCGCCTGCCGCCAAGCCTGCTGAAAAACCTGTGACCGTGGCCAAGGCCGGTGCCGCCGGCAGCAGCTGGTACACCAGCCAGCCTACCGGTAACTTCGTGGTGCAGATCCTGGGTACCAGCTCCGAAGCCAACGCCCAGGCGTTCGTGAAAGAGCAGGGCGGCGAGTACCGTTATTTCAAGAAAGTGCTCAACGGCAAGCCTCTCTTCGTGATCACTTACGGCAACTTCTCCAGCCGCGCAGCAGCTGAATCCGCTATCAAGGCCTTGCCAGCGAAGGTTCAGGCTGGTAAACCTTGGCCTCGCACTGTCGCCAGCGTCCAACAAGAACTGGCAACAACTCGCTGAAGATCCGGCGGCCTTACCCAGGCCGCCCTCTCGGCACCTCAAAAAAAACAACACAGCGTGCAGCCCTGAAGGCCGCGCGCTTTGTGGTGTCTGCGTCACAGTAGCTTTTGAGTCGTAGCGGTCAGAATTAAAAAAGTTTTGACTAGCACAGCATATCGCTTTAAACCTTTCATAAATGCGACATAGATTTGCGACATTTCGTCGCTAAATTTGTGAGCGTCTGTGTCGGTGTGTACAATGACCTCCCTTTTGCCCCCGCTAAGCCGGCGTACGTTCGGCGTGGAAGGTAACCGGTTGAATTGAAAAGAAATTTGCCTCGAAATAAGAGGCAGCCTGGTGAGAAAGTGTCTATGAAAGCAGGTCTGTACCAACCCGATGAATTCAAGGATAACTGCGGTTTCGGCCTGATAGCCCATATGCAGGGCGAGCCCAGTCATACCCTTTTGCAAACGGCCATCGAGGCCCTGACCTGCATGACCCACCGCGGTGGGATCAACGCCGACGGCAAGACCGGTGACGGTTGCGGCTTGCTGATTCAAAAGCCCGACCAGTTCCTGCGCGCAGTCGCCAAGGAGCATTTCGGCGCCGATTTGCCCAAGCAATACGCCGTGGGCATGGTGTTCTTCAACCAGGACCCGGTAAAAGCCGAAGCCGCTCGCGAGAACATGAACCGCGAGATCCTGGCCGCCGGCCTGCAACTCGTCGGCTGGCGCAAAGTGCCGATCGACACCAGCGTACTTGGCCGCCTGGCCCTGGAGCGCCTGCCACAGATCGAACAAGTGTTCATCGCAGGCAGTGGCCTGAGCGACCAGGACATGGCGATCAAGCTGTTCACATCGCGTCGTCGTTCGTCCGTGGCCAACGCCGCCGACACCGACCACTACATCTGCAGCTTTTCCCACAAGACCATCATCTATAAAGGCCTGATGATGCCGGCGGATTTGACCGCCTTCTATCCAGACCTGAGCGATGAGCGCCTGCAAACCGCAATCTGCGTGTTCCACCAGCGCTTCTCCACCAACACCCTGCCGAAATGGCCGCTGGCCCAGCCATTCCGCTTCCTCGCCCACAACGGCGAGATCAACACCATCACCGGCAACCGCAACTGGGCCGTAGCCCGTCGCACCAAGTTCGCCAACGACCTGATGGACCTGGAAGAGCTCGGCCCGCTGGTCAACCGCGTGGGTTCCGACTCCTCCAGCATGGACAACATGCTCGAACTGATGGTCACCGGCGGCATCGACCTGTTCCGTGGCGTGCGCATGATCATTCCACCCGCGTGGCAGAACGTTGAGACCATGGACCCCGACCTGCGGGCGTTCTATGAGTACAACTCGATGCACATGGAACCGTGGGACGGCCCGGCCGGCGTAGTAATGACCGACGGTCGCTACGCCGTGTGCCTGCTCGACCGTAACGGCCTGCGCCCGGCGCGCTGGGTGACCACCACCAACGGCTTTATCACCCTGGCGTCGGAAATCGGCGTGTGGAACTACAAGCCGGAAGACGTGATCGCCAAAGGCCGTGTCGGCCCGGGCCAGATCCTGGCCGTGGACACCGAAACCGGTCAGATCCTCGACACCGATGCCATCGACAACCGCTTGAAGTCTCGTCATCCGTACAAGCAATGGCTACGCAAGAATGCCCTGCGCATCCAGGCAACCATGGAAGACAACGACCACGGTTCGGCTTTCTACGACGTCGACCAGCTCAAGCAGTACATGAAGATGTACCAGGTCACCTTCGAAGAGCGTGACCAGGTGCTGCGCCCCTTGGGTGAGCAGGGTTACGAGGCCGTCGGTTCCATGGGCGACGACACGCCAATGGCCGTGCTGTCCCAGCGCGTGCGCACGCCGTACGACTATTTCCGTCAGCAGTTCGCCCAGGTGACCAACCCGCCGATCGACCCGCTGCGCGAAGCCATCGTGATGTCCCTGGAAGTGTGCCTCGGTGCCGAGCGCAACATCTTCCAGGAATCGCCTGAGCACGCTTCCCGCGTGATCCTCAGCTCGCCGGTGATTTCCCCGGCCAAGTGGCGTTCGTTGATGACCCTGGATCGCCCGGGCTTCGACCGGCAGATCATCGACCTGAACTACGACGAGAGCCTCGGCCTTGAAGCCGCTGTGCGCAACGTCGCCGATCAGGCTGAAGAAGCCGTGCGCGCCGGTCGTACCCAGATCGTGTTGACCGACCGTCATATTGCCCCGGGCAAGCTGCCGATCCACGCCTCCCTGGCCACCGGCGCAGTGCACCACCGCCTGACCGAAAAAGGCCTGCGTTGCGACTCCAACATCCTGGTTGAAACCGCCACAGCCCGCGATCCGCATCACTTTGCGGTATTGATCGGCTTCGGCGCTTCGGCGGTGTACCCTTTCCTCGCGTACGAAGTACTCGGCGACCTGATCCGTACCGGTGAAGTCCTGGGCGACCTCTACGAGGTGTTCAAGAACTACCGTAAAGGCATCACCAAGGGCCTGCTGAAGATCCTGTCGAAGATGGGCATCTCCACCGTCACTTCGTACCGTGGCGCACAGCTGTTCGAAGCCATCGGCCTGTCGGAAGAAGTCTGCGACATGAGCTTCCGTGGCGTGCCAAGCCGCATCAAGGGCGCACGTTTCGTCGACATCGAAGCCGAGCAGAAAGCCCTGGCAGCCGAAGCCTGGAGCGCGCGCAAGCCGATCCAGCAAGGCGGCCTGCTGAAGTTCGTCCACGGTGGCGAATACCACGCCTACAACCCGGACGTGGTCAGCACCCTGCAAGCTGCCGTGCAGCAGGGCGACTACGCCAAGTTCAAGGAATACACCGCGCTGGTGGATAACCGCCCGGTGTCGATGATCCGCGACCTGTTCAAGGTGAAAACCCTGGACACGCCGCTGGCCATCAGCGAGATCGAGCCACTGGAATCGATCCTCAAGCGTTTCGACTCCGCCGGTATTTCCCTGGGCGCCTTGTCGCCTGAGGCTCACGAAGCCCTGGCCGAAGCCATGAACCGCCTGGGTGCGCGTTCCAACTCCGGCGAAGGCGGTGAAGACCCGGCGCGCTACGGCACCATCAAGAGCTCGAAAATCAAGCAGGTCGCTACTGGCCGTTTTGGTGTAACTCCGGAATACCTGGTCAACGCCGAAGTGCTGCAGATCAAGGTTGCCCAGGGCGCCAAGCCGGGTGAAGGCGGGCAACTGCCAGGCGGCAAGGTCAATGGCCTGATCGCCAAGCTGCGTTATGCAGTGCCGGGCGTGACCCTGATTTCGCCGCCGCCGCACCACGACATCTACTCCATCGAGGATTTGTCGCAGCTGATTTTCGACTTGAAACAAGTCAACCCGCAGGCCCTGGTCTCGGTGAAACTGGTCGCAGAAGCCGGCGTGGGCACCATTGCCGCCGGTGTGGCCAAGGCCTATGCCGACTTGATCACCATCTCCGGCTACGACGGCGGCACTGGCGCTTCGCCGCTGACCTCCATCAAGTACGCCGGTGCGCCGTGGGAACTGGGCCTGGCTGAAACGCACCAGACCCTGCGCGGCAACGACCTGCGCGGCAAAGTCCGGGTGCAGACCGACGGTGGCCTGAAGACCGGCCTCGACGTGATCAAGGCCGCGATCCTCGGCGCCGAAAGCTTCGGCTTCGGCACCGCGCCCATGATCGCCCTGGGCTGCAAATACCTGCGCATCTGCCACCTGAACAACTGCGCCACCGGCGTGGCGACCCAGAACGAGAAGCTGCGCAAGGACCACTACATCGGTACCGTCGACATGGTGGTGAATTTCTTCACCTACGTCGCCGAAGAAACCCGTGAGTGGCTGGCCAAGCTGGGCGTGCGTTCGCTGGAAGAGCTGATCGGCCGTACCGACCTGCTGGACATCCTCGAAGGCCAGACCGCCAAGCAACAACACCTGGACCTGACGCCGCTGCTGGGCAGCGATCACATCCCGGCGGACAAGCCACAGTTCTGCCAGGTTGAGCGCAACCCGCCGTTCGACAAGGGCCTGCTGGCCGAGAAGATGGTCGAGATGGCCACTTCGTCGATCAACGACGCAAGCGGCGGCGAATTCGCTCTGGATATCTGCAACTGCGACCGTTCCATCGGCGCACGTATCTCCGGCGAAATCGCGCGCAAGCACGGCAACCAGGGCATGGCCAAGGCGCCGATCACTTTCCGCTTCAAGGGCACCGCTGGCCAGAGCTTCGGCGTGTGGAACGCCGGTGGCCTGAACATGTACCTCGAAGGCGACGCCAACGACTACGTGGGCAAGGGCATGACCGGCGGCAAGCTGGTGATCGTTCCGCCGGTCGGTAGCGTCTACAAGACTCAAGACAGTGCCATCATCGGCAACACCTGCCTGTACGGCGCAACCGGCGGCAAGCTGTTTGCTGCCGGTACGGCCGGTGAGCGGTTCGCAGTGCGTAACTCCGGTGCCCACACCGTGGTTGAAGGCACCGGCGATCACTGCTGCGAATACATGACCGGTGGTTTTGTCGCGGTGCTGGGCAAGACTGGCTACAACTTCGGTTCGGGCATGACCGGCGGTTTCGCCTACGTGCTCGACCAGGACAACACCTTCGTCGACAAGGTGAACCACGAGTTGGTGGAGATCCAGCGGATCAGCGGCGAAGCGATGGAATCCTATCGCAACCACTTGCAGCATGTGCTGGACGAATACGTTGAGGAAACCAACAGCGAATGGGGTCGTAACCTCGCTGAAAACCTCGATGACTACCTGCGTCGTTTCTGGCTGGTCAAGCCCAAGGCTGCCAACCTGAAATCGTTGCTTTCCAGCATCCGTGCCAACCCGCAGTGATATGCGCCTGAAGAGTTTGATGAGGTTTTAACATGGCTGAACGTCTGAATAACGACTTCCAGTTCATCGATTTCGGGCGCAAAGATCCGAAGAAGAAACTGTTGCGTCAACGCAAGAAAGAGTTCGTGGAAATCTACGAACCCTTCAAACCCCAGCACTCGGCCGATCAGGCCCACCGCTGCCTGGGTTGCGGTAACCCGTATTGCGAATGGAAGTGCCCGGTGCACAACTTCATTCCGAACTGGCTCAAATTGGTGGCCGAGGGCAACATCCTCGCCGCCGCCGAGCTGTCGCACCAGACCAACACCTTGCCGGAAGTGTGCGGCCGGGTCTGCCCGCAGGATCGTCTGTGCGAGGGTGCATGCACCCTCAACGACGGCTTCGGCGCGGTGACCATCGGTTCGGTGGAGAAGTACATCACTGACACCGCGTTCGCCATGGGCTGGCGCCCGGACATGTCCAAGGTCAAGCCGACCGGCAAGCGCGTCGCGATCATCGGCGCGGGCCCTGCGGGCCTGGGCTGCGCCGACGTGCTGGTACGTGGCGGTGTGACCCCGGTGGTGTTCGACAAGAACCCGGAAATCGGTGGCCTGCTGACCTTCGGCATCCCCGAGTTCAAGCTGGAAAAAACCGTACTGAGCCATCGTCGCGAAGTCTTCACCGGCATGGGTATCGAGTTCCGCCTCAATACCGAAATCGGCAAAGACGTGACCATGGAACAACTGCTCGAAGAATACGATGCCGTGTTCATGGGCATGGGCACCTACACCTACATGAAGGGCGGCTTTGCCGGTGAAGACCTGCCGGGCGTGTACGACGCTCTGGACTTCCTGATCGCCAACGTCAACCGCAACCTGGGCTTTGAAAAGTCGCCGGAAGATTTCGTCGACATGAAAGGCAAGAAGGTCGTAGTGCTGGGCGGTGGTGACACTGCGATGGACTGCAACCGCACGTCGATTCGCCAGGGTGCCAAGTCGGTGACCTGTGCCTACCGTCGTGACGAAGCCAACATGCCGGGCTCGCGCAAAGAGGTGAAGAACGCCAAGGAAGAAGGCGTGAGATTCCTCTACAACCGCCAGCCGATCGCTATCGTCGGTGAAGACCGCGTCGAAGGCGTGAAAGTGGTCGAGACCCGTCTCGGCGAACCGGACGCCCGTGGCCGTCGCAGCCCTGAGCCGATCCCGGGTTCCGAAGAGATCATCCCGGCAGACGCCGTGGTCATCGCCTTTGGTTTCCGCCCAAGCCCGGCGCCGTGGTTCGAGCAGTTCGAAATCCAGACCGACAGCCAGGGCCGCGTGGTAGCCCCGGAACAAGGCCAGTACAAACACCAGACCAGCAACCCGAAAATCTTCGCCGGTGGCGACATGGTTCGCGGGTCTGATCTGGTGGTGACGGCCATCTTCGAAGGCCGCAACGCCGCCGAAGGTATCCTGGATTACCTGCAGGTCTGACCCCGATCCCGGATTGAAATGGGATCAAAATGTGGGAGCGGGCTTGCTCGCGAATGCGGTATATCAGTCACCAGATGTGTTGGCTGACCCACCGCTTTCGCGAGCACGCCCGCTCCCACATTTGTTTTGCGACACTTTCATATCCGCGACAAATTGACCCGATAGACAAAAGGCACGGCTCTTGCCGTGCCTTTTGCGTCGCGCTCTGAGAAAATGCCCGCACTTTTTTTGCGGATGCCGACATGACTGCCCTCAAGAACGACCGTTTCCTTCGTGCCCTGCTCAAGCAACCTGTGGACGTCACCCCTGTGTGGATGATGCGCCAGGCCGGTCGCTACCTGCCGGAATACCGCGCCAGTCGCGCCCACGCCGGCGACTTCATGAGCCTGTGCATGAACCCGGAGTTCGCCTGCGAAGTCACCATGCAACCGCTGGACCGCTATCCACAGCTGGACGCGGCCATCCTCTTCTCCGATATCCTGACCATCCCTGACGCCATGGGCCAAGGCCTGTACTTCGAAACCGGCGAAGGCCCGCGTTTCAAGAAAGTCGTCAGCACCCTGGCCGACATCGAAGCCCTGCCGATCCCTGATCCACACAAAGACCTCGGTTACGTGATGGACGCCGTCAGCACCATCCGCCGCGAGCTGAACGGCCGCGTGCCGCTGATCGGCTTCTCCGGCAGCCCGTGGACCCTGGCCACCTACATGGTCGAAGGCGGCTCGTCGAAAGACTTCCGCAAGACCAAGGCCATGCTCTACGACAACCCGCAAGCCATGCACCTGCTGCTGGACAAGCTGGCGCAGTCGGTCACCTCCTACCTGAACGGCCAGATCATGGCCGGCGCCCAAGCGGTGCAGATCTTCGATACCTGGGGCGGCAACCTGTCGGCGGCGGCGTATCAGGAATTCTCCCTGGCCTACATGCGCAAAATCGTCAGCGGCCTGATCCGCGAACACGAAGGCCGCAAAGTGCCGGTCATCATGTTCACCAAGGGCGGCGGCCTGTGGCTGGAAAGCATCGCCGACGCCGGCGCCGACGCGCTGGGCCTGGACTGGACCTGCGACATCGGCGAAGCCCGTCGCCGCGTGGGCAGCAAAGTCGCGCTGCAAGGCAACATGGACCCGACCGTGCTGTACGCCAAGCCGGAAGCCATCCGTACTGAAGTGGGGCGCATCCTCGCCAGCTACGGCAAAGGCAGCGGTCACGTATTCAACCTTGGCCACGGCATTACGCCTGAAGTTGATCCGGAGCACGCGGGCGCATTCCTGCGGGCGGTGCATGAGTTGTCGGCGCAATATCACGAGTAATCTCCCCGCATGAATGAGATCACCCTCTTTTTAGCAAGAGGGTGATCTTTCAGAATCAATATTTATCTATTGCGTTATTCTTCGGAAAGTTATTCTTTTCGGAGTTTTGTGCGTGTGTTTTTTGGGTTATAAATGCAGGGTGTTGTAAGAGTTATCTTTCGGCTAAGTAGTACATTGTTAGTTTAGGAACTTTCAAATGGTTTAAATAGATTTATCCTACATAAGTTTTATTTGTGCTCCGTAAAATTCCCTCTCGATCAATCAGTATTAAGAAAACGCAGTCCGTTTCATTTAGCACGGGTTTTGTTGAATAGTGATGAAGAGTATGAATTTTATGAATGAAAAAAACGTATTGCAGTGGGGTGGTTTATCTTCGTTGGCCTTGCTGAGTGTATTGCTGATGCCCGCGCAAACCGCGTTGGCTCATGGTTACTTGAATGATCCTCCGTCGCGGGCGTTTCTCTGCCAGAAAGGCTTGAACAAGGACTGCGGCGGTGCTCAGTACGAACCGCAAAGCGTCGGTGAAACCTTCAAGGGCTTTCCAGCCGGTGCAGGCGGGGCGCCCTTGCAGGGACCGGTTGACGGCAAGATCGCCAGCGGCGGCATCGGCCTGTTCTCGGCCATGGACGCGCAGTCCGCAACCCGCTGGCACCAGACCGAGATAAAAGACCGAAACATTACGTTCTCCTGGCACTACACCGCAGCCCATCCGGCCACCAAGCACGAGTACTTCATCACAAAAAATGGCTGGAACCCGAACGAATCGCTCAAGCGTGCTTCGTTTGAGAGCACACCTTTCTGCACCAAGGATGGCGGCAATGTCCTGCCGGTTTCCGGTGAGAGGCAAGCGTGTGTAATCCCGCAAGACAAGAACGGGTCACACGTGATCCTGGGGGTCTGGACCGTTGGCGACACCGATGCTGCGTTTTACAACGTGGTCGACGTGAATATCCTCGCCGAGCCAGAGTTGCCAGGTGGCTGGACGAACGTGGGCAGCATCAGTCCCTCGGCTACCTTGCTCCCGGGCGACAAGGTCAAGGCGCGGGCGTTCACGACCAGT
Source organism: Pseudomonas sp. AN3A02 (assembly GCF_011765255.1). Taxonomy (NCBI): domain Bacteria; kingdom Pseudomonadati; phylum Pseudomonadota; class Gammaproteobacteria; order Pseudomonadales; family Pseudomonadaceae; genus Pseudomonas; species Pseudomonas sp. AN3A02. Next base: position 1,211,490 of record NZ_JAARNI010000001.1, on the reverse strand, counting down.
GGCGAGAGCGCTGCGCACACCGTGGAAATCGGTATCGACAATGCGCAGGAAGGCCTACCGCAGAACTGGGCGTTCAAGTTGGCTGAAAAAATCAACGCCACCCAGACCCTGATTCAAGCGGGTATACGCAACGAGCAGGGCGGCATTGCCCCGGTCAAAGGTCAGAATAATCTGTTCGCACAGAAAGACAGTGGCGTAGTCCGCTACGAACTGGCGCTGGACGTTAAGGAAGACACCGAAGCCCGTATGGCATTGTCGGCGATTGCCAGCGAGTACGTCCTGGAAAAGGGTCTGACAAAGATGCGCTTTGCCATGATCGCCAACCGCGACATGAATATCGAAGCCACCTTGTTCAATACCAGCAACAAGCCCGTAGGCACGATCAAGACCCTGGCGAAGGGCAACAGCAACTGGCTTGAAATGGATGTACGCAGTGAGCCTGGCATTCACCACATGATACTGCTGGGTACTACCGAAGATGGCCGCACCACTCGCCAAGACACCCAGCCGGTGAACCTGACAGGTGAGGGTGGCGCGAAGGACTATCACTTTGTATTCCCTGACGGCCTGGCCAGTTATGAAGCCGGCACCCGTGTACTGCACCCGCAAACCGGTGAAGTCTATGAGTGCAAGCCGTTCCCGGCATCGGGCTATTGCAAGCAATACATTCCAACCGCAAATGGTTTTGAACCGGGTGTAGGCCATCACTGGCAAACCGCCTGGGACCCCATCTAAACGTTGTGCTGAACAGGCCCAGGGCAAGTTGCTTTGAACTTGCCCTGGGCAGCTTTTGCTGAACAGGTAGTTGATGAATATTGGGTTTCAGCAGATGAAGAGTTTTGGTTATTCAAAGGCTCAGACTGCACTTCATTGGCTGTCGGCTGTTGTTGTCGTGTGGCTATTGTTCTTCGGGCCTTATGTCTCGCAACTTACAGTTGAATGCTTAACTGCGCAGCGGGCAGAGTTTGTTAATGGGGCGTTGGCTACATTATATATTCCAATAGTTGTGGGGCTTTACTGTTCTTTTTTTCAAGGCGGCTCGTGTCTTGGCAGTAAACGCTCCCGTGCTGTTGATCTTGGTGACCCTGCTCATTGGTGCGGTGATCAAGCACGCCCTGTTCGGTCTTCGGGTGCTCAGAAACATGGCTTTTCGTTAGTCGAGCTACAAGTGACAACGTGGTGAAGCATTCAATGTCACGTTTTCTCCTGCTCAAGGTGCTCGCCATGACCCTGACCAGTGGCTACGGGCTGATGTTGGCGTGGCAGGAATGGCAGTTTCGACAAGGGCAGGCGGCGGTCGTCCAGGCGCCTGTGCCCGTGAATACCGTGCAGGTGCCCGCCCCCCTCAACACCCTGGCCGTAGCGACTGTACTGGGCATGACAGCCCACGGCAGCCTTTTGAACAGCGCCGAACCGCTGACCTTGCGCGGCACTTTGATAGCCAGTGACAGCGAGTCCCGTGCGTTGCTGGCCGGGCCTGAAAGTGAACGTTTTTACCGGGCCGGCGAGCGGTTGCCCGGAGGCAGTCTGTTGCGCCGCGTTGAGCCGGGGCACGTAGTGCTTTGGCGGCAGGGGCGTGAAGAGGTGTTGAGGCTGCGGCCCGTTGGCGAGCGTTTTCTCCAGGTCCTCGAGTCGCCGCCTGCAGAGGCACTCCCGGACCCCACTGCACGTCATCTAAGGCCAATGGCCGAACAACCCAGGAGTGATTAAGCCCATGAACACCTTGAGGTGTCACGTCATGCGCTGCATTGTCGGCGTGGCCTGTATCGCCACCTTGTTCAACCTGGGCGCAGTGCAGGCACAGGAACAACGCTGGCAGTTGACGATGAACAATGCCGAATTGCGCGATGTGGTCGAGGAAATATCCAGCATTCTCGGCACTACGGTGATCCTCGACCCGAAAGTCCAGGGCCGAATTACCGTCATGTCCCGTCAGGCGCTGGACCGCGAAGGCGTGCGGCGGCTGTTCTACAGCGTGCTGGATGCCCATGACTTCAGCGTGATCGATCAGGGTGACCAGATCCTTATTGTCCCGGTCGCACACGCCAAGTCGCGATCCGGGACTGAGAATGGGCGCACACCTGCCTCTGCGCAGTTCATCACGCAGGTTATGCCGCTGGGCATCAGCAATGCTTCTGATTTGGCCGGCCTGGTGCGACCGCTGATCTCACCCAACGGCTATGTTGGCCCGTCGGTATCGGCCAATGCACTCGTGGTTACCGACACAGCATTTAACGTGCGTCGCATTGGTGAGGTCGTCCGGCAGCTGGACTCGGGCGCGAGGAATACCCATGAGCTGGTGGAGGTGCGCCACGGCGTGGCGGCAGACATCGCACAGCTGATGGAGGCGTCCATCGGCAAGCAAAATGCCGACAGCGGGATTCAGGTGCTGGCCGATACCCGCAGCAACCGACTGCTGATCGTCGGCCCGCCGGTTGTGCGCCAACGCCTGGTGCAACTGGCCCGCGGCCTGGACACCTTGGCCCCGGCGCGGCTGGACAATGCCGGGGTGATCCGCCTGCGCTACAGCGACGCCAAACAATTGGCCGACGTGCTCGACACCCTGGGCCAAGGCATGAAGCAACCCACTTCTACCAGCCTGAAAGACAGCGCCGGTGCCACGCCCTTTATGGTGCGCGCCGATGAAAACCAGAATGCCCTGGTTATCGTTGCCGAGCCTGCGCAGTTACGTACCCTTGAGGGGATCGTCCGAGAATTGGACCAGCCACGGGCCCAGGTGTTGATTCACGCGGCCATCGTCGAAATCTCCGGGGATATTTCCGAAGCACTCGGCGTGCAATGGGCATTGAACGGCAACAAATCCTCGGGGCTTATCAACTTCCCCGGTACCGGATTGCCGGTTGTCGGGGGCCTCAAGCTTGACGAAAAAACCATCGTTCCAGAAGGCGCCGTGCTCAAGCTGGGAGGCGATCATTTCAGTGCATTGGTGACGGCCCTGGCGAGCAACAGCCGCAGCAACCTATTGTCGACTCCCAGCCTGCTGACCCTGGACAACCAGCAGGCGGAAATCATCGTCGGCCAGAACGTCCCGTTCAAGACCGGCTCCTATGCCACCAACAGCAGCGGTGCAGACAATCCCTTTACCACGGTCGAGCGCAAGGATGTTGGCATCAGCCTCAAGATCAAGCCCTATATCAATGAAGGCTCGACCCTGCGCCTGGAGGTCGAGCAGGAAGTCTCCGATATTGCACCGGCGGTCTCCGGCGTCGACTCCTCGGACCTGATCACCAACAAGCGCGCGCTCAAGAGCACGATCCTGGCCGATGATGGTGAGATCATCGTGATCGGTGGCTTGATCAAGGACAGCGTGCGCACCCAGCAAAGCGGCGTGCCGTTGCTGCGCGATATTCCGTATCTGGGGGCGTTGTTTCGCTGGAGCAGGGACACCCAGACGAAAAGCAACTTGATGGTATTCCTGCGCCCGACCATCGTGCGCAGTGGGCAGGACCTGTCCGGCATCAGCCAGCAGCGTTATCAGGACCTGCGGGAACTGAGCCGGCCGACGCCACGGCAAAATCATTCGCTGCAGTTGCCCGACGACGCCGGACAATTATTCGACCTGCGTCAGCAGGAAGCTGCGGAGCAATGAAGCGGTTGCCCTTCGGCTTTGCCCGGCGTTTCGGCGTGTTGCTCGAAGGTGTGGCGCCGCAACAGCACCTGTTGGTTCGCAATGACGCGCCGTTGTCGGCCCTGGCCGAAGTCCGTCGCCTGATGGGGCGCGAGCTGCCGCTGCAGGTCATCACCGCCGAAGCGTTTGCGATACGCCTGGCCGAGGTTTACAGCGAGGGGCAGAGCGCCGCCGAGCAAGTAGCCCAAGGGCTCGACGATGAGCTGGACTTGCTCAGCCTGGTGGACCAGGTGCCGCAGACCGCCGACTTGCTCGAGCAGCAAGGCGACGCGCCGATTATCCGGCTGATCAACGCCTTGCTCAGCGAGGCGGTGCGAGAAAAGGCCTCGGATGTGCATCTGGAAACCTTCGAGCACACGTTGTCGGTGCGCATGCGAGTGGATGGGCAACTGCGGGAAATGCTTCGCCCAAGGCGCGAGTTGGCGACGCTGCTGGTGTCGCGGATCAAGGTCATGGCGCGCCTGGATATCGCCGAAAAGCGTGTCCCCCAGGACGGCAGGATGGCCCTGCGCCTGGCGGGCCACGAAGTGGATGTGCGGGTTTCCACGCTGCCCTCGGCTCACGGTGAACGGGTGGTGTTGCGCCTGCTGGACAAGCACGCAGGCCGCCTGCAATTGACCCGTTTGGGCATGTCGCCGCAGACCCTGGCCGGGCTGCATTTTCTGCTGGGCAAACCCCATGGCATCTTTCTGGTGACCGGCCCCACCGGGTCGGGCAAAACCACCAGCCTGTATGCCGCGCTGACCCACCTCAATGACCAGACTCGTAACATCCTCACCGTCGAAGATCCGATCGAGTATCACTTGCCGGGCATAGGCCAGACGCCGGTCAATCCGAAGGTCGAGATGACGTTTGCCCGCGGCTTGCGCGCGATCCTGCGCCAGGATCCGGACGTGGTGATGGTCGGCGAAATTCGCGACAGCGAAACCGCTGAAATTGCGGTCCAGGCCTCGCTCACCGGGCACTTGGTGCTGTCGACCCTGCATACCAACAGCGCCATCGGCGCCGTCACCCGGCTGGTGGACATGGGCGTTGATGCCTACTTGCTCGCTTCATCCCTGGTGGGGGTGTTGGCCCAGCGGCTGCTGCGCACACTGTGCCCGGCCTGCAAGGTTCCGGTTATGGCGGACGCCGCTGTGTGCCAGCGCCTGGGGCTCGATGCGGGGCAGTCGCCCCAGCTGTTCAGGCCCGGAGGCTGCGGGGATTGCCAGCAAGGGTATCGCGGGCGCATTGGCATCTATGAACTGGTCAGCGTGACACCGGCGCTGTCCGCGCTGATTCATCAGGGCGCCAGCGAGCAAGCGCTGTTGGCCGAGGCGCGCCTTGCGTCTCCCAGTCTGTTTCAGGATGGCCGCCGGCTGGTTCTTGACGGACTGACCAGTGTCGATGAGCTGCTGCGGGTCACTCAGGAGAATTAGGCATGCCCACTTATGACTACCGCGCCCAGGACCGCCATGGCCGCCGGTGCAAGGGCCAGCAAGAGGCCGACAGCCTGCGTCACGCCAGGCAACTGTTGCGCGAGCGTGGCTTGTTACCGAGCCAAGTGCAAGTGACGGCCGAGCGCAGCGCTCAGGGGCAGGGCCGCAGGGCCGGTTTGAGTGCCGGTGAGCTGGCATTGCTGACTTTGCAGTTGTCGACGTTGGTTCAGGCAGGGTTGCCCCTTGAGGAAGCGCTGGAAGCCGTCGCGCAACAAAGCCAGAAACGTCGCATCACCAGCCTGCTCTCACAGGTTCGCGGGCGTGTGATGGAAGGGCAGTCGCTGGCGGCCGCACTCGGCACTTTTCCGCGAGCATTTCCGGAATTGTTCCAGGCCACTGTGGCGGCTGGTGAGCGCTCGGGCCACTTGGGCCAAGTGCTTGAGCAATTGGCCGCGTACACCGAAGCACGCCAGGCGTCGCGCCAGCGGATTCAGCTGGCACTGGTCTACCCGGCGTTGCTGATGTTTGCCTGTGTGGTGATTGTCGGTTTCCTGCTGGGTTACGTGGTGCCGGACGTGGTGAAAATCTTCGTCGACAGTGGGCAGCCACTGCCGGTGCTGACACAGGTAATGATCGCGCTGAGTCATGGCTTGCGAGCCTATGGCCTGGTCCTGTTGCTGATGGTGCTCGGGGCCGTCGCGTTGCTGCACTGGAGCCTTCGCCAGTCGCGTTGGCGCTGGCATTGGCACCGCCTGGCGTTGCGCGTCCCGCTGTTGGGGGGCGTGTTTCGCGCCATGGAAGCGGCGCGGTTCGCGAGCACCCTGGCGATCCTCGGCAAAAGCGCCGTGCCTTTGGTGGACGCCCTGGAAATTGCCGCTGCCGTGATTGGCAACGTGACCATCCGCGCACGCATGAGGGAGGTCGCGCGTTCTGTGCGCGAAGGCGGGACCCTGACCCGTGGCCTGGAAGCCGGTGGCGATATTCCTCCGCTGATGCTGCACATGATCGCCAGTGGCGAGCGCGCCGGCGAGCTGGACGCGATGTTGGCGCGCGCTGCCGAGCAACAGGAAAAAAGCCTCGCTGCGCGGATCGCGCTGGTGGTGAGTTTGTTCGAACCGGCGATGCTGGTGGTCATGGGCGGCGTGGTGTTGCTGATTGTCATGGCCATTCTTTTGCCGATCCTTAGCCTTAATCAATTGGTGAACTGAGTGCGCAAATCCGCTCCTGCAAAAAGGCCCAATGGCCAACGTGGTTTCACGCTGATCGAGATCATGGTGGTCGTAGTGATCATCGGCGTGCTGGGGGCGATTGTCGTCCCGCAATTCATGAGTCGGCCGGACCAGGCCAAGGTCACGGCAGCCAGGACCGACATCCAGGCGATCGCCACCAGCCTGGAGATGTATCGCCTCGACAACACGCATTACCCCTCCACCTTGCAGGGCCTGGAGGCGCTGAGCAAACGCCCGGCGGGAACCCCGACGGCGAAAAACTGGAACCCCCAGGGCTACCTGAAAAGTGTGCCGGTGGACCCGTGGGGCACACCGTATCAATACCTGAACCCCGGCGTACGCTCCGGCAATGGGGGTTATGACCTCTATTCCCTGGGCTCCGATGGCGTGCCCGGGGGCGAAGGCCATGCCGGCGATATCGGCAACTGGGCGGAGTAAGGGCGTGCCCAGGCGTTGTCGTGGATTTACCTTGCTGGAGCTGATGGTGGTGATTGCGCTGACCGGCATCGTGCTCGGTGCCGTGGGGCTGGCGGCTGGGCAAAGTCCGGGGCGACAGGCCCGGCAAGAGGCTGGCCAGTTGCTGCAACTGATGCATCAATTGCGCGAGCAGGCGGTGATGGAAGGGCGTGAATACGGTGTGCGCCTGTCGGGGGCCGAGTATCAGGTGTTCCGGCTTGAGTCACTGGGCTGGCGGCCCGCCGGGTCAGCGCATTCGTTGCCCAATGGTTTGCGGATGCGCCTGGAGCAGGAAGGCCAGCGCCTGAGTCTCGACGGGGCCATTGCGGCGCCACAGTTGCTCATGCTCAGCAGCGATGAAGTCAGCCAGTTTGTGCTGTCGTTCGTGTCCGTAGAGCAGTCCTGGTTGAGCCTTGTCAGTGACGGTGTCGGGGAGTTGTTGATCGATGGCTAAAAAACGCCGCGCGCGTAATCGCCCGCTGAAGAGCCGGGGTTTTACCTTGCTGGAAGTCATGATCGCCCTGGTTATTTTCGCCACGCTGGCGGGCGCGGTGATGGCGGCCAGCCAACACGCGTTGCGCCAGAACGCCAGGCTGCAAGAGCAGGTGCAGTGTGCGTGGGTGGCTGACAATCAGCTGAGTGAACTGCGGTTGCTGCCCGCATCGCCTGGGCGGCAGCAACTGCTGCGACATTTCGACCGACGTGACTGGGTTATCGAGCAGACCATCACCCCCGCCGCCGACCCGCGCATGCTCCAGGTCGATATCAGCGTCAGCCGCAGTAACGGTGAACAGCCGGTCTATCACACCACTGGCTGGGTAACGGCCCGGGATGAATAAGCAGTCCGGATTCACCTTGCTGTAATTGGTCATCGCCCTGGCCATCTTCGCCTTGTTGGGGCTCGCCAGCTGGCGCCTGTTTGACACGGTGGTGCGTGTGCAGCGCAGCACGGCAGGCCATGAACAGGACCTGCGCAGACTGCAACGAGCGGTCGGGGTGATCGAGCGGGATGCGCTGCAAGTGGATTCATCGGTCATCGTGCTTAGCCCCACGGCGCTGCAACTGGTGCGCACCCACTGGCGTAACCCGCAAGACCTGCCGCGCAGTGAGCGTCAGCAAGTGTCCTACCGGGTGGACAACCGAGTGCTGTGGCGTGAAAGCCGTGGCCTGGAATCGCCGACGATGGTGCGGCAGAAGTTGCTCGAGGATGTCGGCTTCTTGAGTTGGCGTTTGTATGGCGGCGAACACGGCTGGAGCAGCGTCTGGCCGGTCGGCAAGGGCGCAGCCAATACACCGCCGCAGGCGCTTGAAGTCGTGCTGTCTGCCGGGCGCTTCCAGCAGATTCGACGGGTCGTGCCGTTGCCGCAGGTTCGGCCATGAAAGACCACCAGCGTGGGGTCGCGCTGCTCAGTGTGTTGTTGATCATGAGCCTGGCGCTGCTGCTGACGGCAGGCATGCTGCGCAGCCATTACGTGATGCTGCAAAGCAGCGCCCGGCAGGTGCATCAAGTGCAGCTGCGCCAGTTGGCGTTGTCGGCAGAAGCCTGGGCCCTGTTGGCGCTCGAGGAGGTCGGTAACGATGAGCAACAGGTGGTGCACCTGGCGCAGGCGTGGGCGCGGCTCGCCTGGCCTTTTGACGCGGACGGTGCGCACATCGGCATTCAGGTCGAAGACCTGTCGGGACGCTTCAATCTCAATGTGCTGTTGGCTGACGGGCAGGTTGATCAGGTCACCCGACAGCGCTGGTCCCGGTTGTTGGCGTCCCAGGGTCTGGAACCATTGCCGTTGGCGGGCTCAGGCCCGTTGCGCGAGCTCAGCCAGTTACGGCTGCTGCCGCGCATCGACGGTGAAACGTTGCGGCGTCTGGAACCTTGGGTTGCCGTGTTGCCGAGAGAGGCCAGCTTGAACATCAACACCGCCACCGCGCCGGTACTGGCGATGCTTGAAGGTGTGTCGTTGCCGGTGGCGCAAGCGTTGGTCAGCCAACGGCCTGCTAATGGTTATGCCAGCGTCCAGGCATTCATGCGTGACCCTTTGATTGCCGGTCTCGAACTGAGCGGCCATGGGCTTGGTGTCAGCAGTCGCTGGTTTCGGATCAACGTTGACGTCAGCCTTGGCACCAGCCGCCTGCGCTTGGCCAGTGAGGTTGAACGCGATCGTAAGTCCCGGCGTCTGCAGGTGGTGCAGCGGCGTTTCCTTCCTCCTCTCTTGAGTGCATTTCCGTGATGAAAACCTGGCTCCATTTGAGCGCCGATGGCCTGGCTGCACCGTCGGCCCAATGGCCCTGTTGTGTTTGGCGGGCGCCTGGCGACAGCCAGGACTTGCTGCTGGGTGAGGCTGCCCAATTGCTGGCGGGACAGGCGATTCATCTGCTGCTGCCGATGGAAATGTGCAGCGGCTTTCGCAGCGAAAAATGGCCCTCAAGGCGTCGGCCGAGTCCACAGGCGATTGCCTTCGCCATCGAGGACCAATTGGCCGAGGACCTGGATGCCTTGCATGTCTGTGCAGGGGTTCGCGACCGGCAGGGATGTTACTCGGTGTTGGTCACGCACAAGGAACGCTTCAAGGTATTGCTGCAACTGTTGGCGACGCTGGGAATCAAGGTGAGCAGTGTGCAGGTGGATGCCGACCTGCTGCCCGCTGACAACCCGGGCGCCGTGGAGTGGTTCGGGCGCCGAGTGCTGGGCGGCGAGACGCGCTTGGCGATGCCTGCCTCGGCCTTGAAGGCCGTTGAGGCACTGTTGGGCGAGCCACTGCGATGGCTGGATGAGTCGGCCAGTCAGGCCGTTATCGAGCACGCCTTATGGGCGCGCAAGAGCCCGCCGATTGATTTGCTGCAAGGCGAGTTTCGCCAGGGCAAGCGTGCCTGGCCATGGTCGATTTTTGCCATCGCGGCAGGTGTGCTGCTCATGCTGGATTGGGGCTTCAAGGAAGTCCGTATTCAATATCTCGAAGGGCAAGCGCAGCAGCTTTACCGGCAAAGCGTAGAGCGATTCCAGGCGTTGTATCCGCAACAGACTCGAATCGTCGACCTTGCCGCGCAACTCAAGGCAATACAGGGCCAGGGTGTCAGCCACGCACCGACACCGCTGTCGCGCCTGGTCAGCCTGACTGAACAGGTAATTGGCGGCGGCGATGTCGACGTGCAGCGCCTGGAGTTTCGGGCCGGTGACGGCTGGAAAATCCAGCTGACGGCCAGCAGTTTCAGCGAGTTGGAGCAGTTGCGCGAGCGTGGCCAGCAGAGCGGGATGCCGGTACGTATCGGCAATGCGAGCAAAGAGGGGCGTCGGGTGCAGGCGGTGCTGATGCTGGAGGAGTCGCTATGAACATCAGGATCCAGTCAGCGCTCAACACCTGGCAGGCGATACCAGCGCGCGACCGATTTTTACTCAAGGGTTTGGCGGTGTTTTTATCGACGGCGCTGGCCTACCAGCTCCTTTGGCAGCCCGCGCATCAGCGGCTGGCCAACGCCGAGCGCCACTACCAGCAGCAACTGACCCTGGCGCGCCAGGTGCAAAGCGCCCAACCGCAACAGGCCCAGACGATGACCGCGCAACCTCTGTCTTCAAGGGTCAGTGCCAGCGCAGCGGCGGCGGGCCTGGACTTGCAGCAGATCGAGTTTGAAGACGAACAGCTGCGCCTGACCATCAGCGGCGAGGCGCAAACGCTGTTGATGTGGCTGGCAAACCTGGAACGGGAGGCCGGCACCTTGCAGATGCTGACCCTGGAAAAGCGCGGCAGCTTGCTGGAGGCGCGGTTGGTGATGCTCTAGCCTTTGGCCAACGGCGGCAATTTCGCAAGTTTCAACGCCACCAGCAACGCGACGATCAGCAGCGCAACGATAAACCCGCCAATCCCGTTCCACCCGGCGTAGTGCCAGAAGAAACCACCCGCCGTCCCCGCAATACTCGACCCGACGTAATAACTGAACAGGTACAGCGACGACGCCTGGCCCTTGGCTTTGAGTGCGCGGCGGCCGATCCAGCTGCTGGCCACCGAGTGGGCACCAAAGAAGCCGAAGGTGAAGATCAGCATGCCGGGCACTACCAGCCACAGCGGGGTAAACAGCGTCAGGGCGATGCCGCCGAGCATCAGCACGATGGTTGCCCACAGTACGCGACGGCGGCCCAGGCGGTCGGCCAGGGAGCCGATTTTCGCCGAGCTGTAGATACCGGAGAGGTACACCAGCGACAGCAGGCCTACCACGGCCTGGCTCAGCTCGTAGGGCGAGGCCAGCAGGCGATAGCCGATGTAGTTGAACATCGTCACAAAGGCACCCATCAGCACGAAAGCTTCGAGGAACAGCCACGGCAGGCCGGCGTCCTTGAAGTGCATCGTGAAACCATCGAGCAAGCTGCGCGGGTTCAGGCGGCTTGCGCGGAAATTGCGCGACGGCGGCAGGATTTTCCAGAACACCGTGGCCGCGATCAGCGCCAGGGCGCCGATGATCAGCATCGCCGTGTGCCAGCTGACGAAGTCGATCAGTACGCCGATGATCAAGCGCCCGCTCATCCCGCCAATGGCGTTACCGCCGATGTACAGGCCCATGGCCAGGCCGATGTGTTGCGGGTGGATCTCTTCGCTCAGGTAGGTCATGGCCACCGCCGCCAGGCCGCTGAGGGACAGGCCTACCAGTGCGCGCATCAGCAGGATGCCTTCCCAAGTCGGCATCAGGCCGCTGGCGATGGTGGCTAGCGCGGCGCAGAACAGCGCGGCAACCATGACCGGCTTTCGCCCAAAGGTGTCGGAAATCGGCCCGGTGATCAGCAGGCCAATGGCGAGCATGCCGGTGGCTACCGAGAGGATCAGGCTGCTTTGTGCGGCATTGATGGAAAATTCGTGGGACAGCGCCGGCATCATCGGCTGTACGCAGTAGAGCAGGGCAAAGGTGGCAAAACCGCCGGAAAACAGCGCCAGCACCGTGCGCATGAACATCGGGGTGCCTTTTTCGATGTACTGCTCGTTGAGCTGTGCCACCACTTCATCGAGGGCGGTGGGCGGTACTTCTTGAGCAAGCGGAGCGACAGCAGATTTCACGCGGGACCTCGGGGAGGAAAGACTGCCAGGGCTGACAATGCAAAAAAGAATATAGCTCGCTAATGATTCTTTCCAATATATTGTTCGACCTGTTTAAGAGCTTTTACGACCTAATGAGGTTTTCATGGAATTGCGCCACCTGCGTTACTTCATCGCCGTGGCTGAAGAGCTGCACTTTGGCCGCGCCGCGCAGGTGCTGGGCATCTCCCAGCCGCCGCTGAGCCAGCAGATCCAGGCGCTGGAGCAGGAGATTGGGGCGCGGTTGTTCGAGCGTACCAATCGTCGGGTCGAGCTGAGTGAGGCGGGCCGGTTGTTCCTGCAAGAGGCGCGTCTGGTGCTGGCGCAGGTGGATAAAGCGGCGGACGTGGCGCGTCGGGCGCAGTTAGGTGAACTGGGGGAGTTGAAGATTGGCTTCACCTCTTCCGCGCCGTTCAACTCCAGCATCCCACAGGCGATCTTTGCCTTTCGCCAGGCGTTCCCGGCGGTGCATTTGAATTTGCAGGAGATGAGCAGTACGGAAGTGGCCGAGTCGCTGGTGGATGAGTCGATACAGGTGGGGCTGATGCGGCCGTTGCCGTTGCCTGATTCCCTGAGTGTCGTGGAACTGATGCGCGAGCCCTTGGTGGCCGTGCTGAACGCCGGGCATCCGCTGGTGGAGGGCAGTGAGCGTGGTTTGCACCTGGCGCAATTGGCTGAAGAGCCGTTTGTATTTTTCCCGCGGACTTACGGCAGTGGCTTGTACGCCCAATTGCTGAACCTGGCGCGTGATGCCGGCTTCAGCCCGCACTTCGCCCAGGAGGCCGGGGAGGCGATGACCATTATTGGCCTGGTTGCAGCGGGGTTGGGTGTCTCGGTGTTGCCGGCGTCGTATCAGCGGATACGCATTGATGGCGTGGTGTATCGCACGCTGTTGGACCAGGAAGCGGTGACGGCGGTGTGGCTGGTGCAGCGTAAGGGCCAGCAAACGCCTATGGCCAAGGCGTTTGTCGAGTTGCTGACCCGTAAAGCGTTGGTATGACCGACGTATAACCTGTGGCGAGGGAGCTTGCTCCCGCTGGGCTGCGCAGCAGCCCCAAAACCCGACGACTGAGTTTTACCAGACAACCCTCAATAGCAGGTTTTAGGGGCGCTTCGCGCCCCAACGGGAGCAAGCTCCCTCGCCACAGGGAGCGGGTGTTTCAGTTCTGCTTCGAAGTCCCGGTCTGCTGAAACAACTGCGCCGCCGACCCGTTGTCACTCACACCATTGGTGCGCAACGCCGCCAGGATGTCCCGGTCCAGCATGCTCACCCAACGGTTGTAGTTTCGGTGGATCTTGCCGTCCTTGTAGCCCAGGTCGCGGCTGTCGCGGTAGGTGATGGCGTAGCTGGTGGCGGTGTAGCGGATGTCGATTTCAGCGTGGAATTTGTTGCGCACGTTGATCTCGGCCTGCACCAACCGCGGGCTCAGGCGCTGTACGACCCATTCGCGTTTGTTCAAGGCCGCGATAATGGTCTGCTTCATCTTTTCTTCGTTGACCTGCGGGTTTGCCGGCAAGTCGTGCTGGGTGTTGAGCACCGGTTTATTGGTGCAGCCAGCGGTGGTGAGCAGAGCCAAAGCGACCAGTGTTGCGCGTAGCAGGGAAGACATTCCATTTCTCCAGTCAGTAAAAAAACTCACGCCCAGCGGCGGAAAATCAGCGAAGTGTTGACGCCGCCAAAGGCAAAATTGTTGTTCATCACGTAGTCGTTGTGCAGCTCGCGGAACTCGCCTTGCACGTAGTCCAACTCGCCGCAGCGCGGGTCGACCTCGTCGAGGTTGAACGTGTGCACGTATTGGTTGCGGTTCATCATTTCGATGCTGAACCACGACTCCAATGCGCCGCATGCGCCCAGGGTATGGCCGAGGAAACTCTTCTGCGAACTGATGGGCATGCGGCTGCCGAACAGGCTGCTGGTGGCCAGGGTTTCGGCGATGTCGCCCTGGTCGGTAGCGGTGCCATGGCCGTTCACATAGCCGATGACGTCGGGCGAAAGCCCCGCATCTTCCAGGGCGAGTTCCATGGCGCGGCGCATGGTGGTCTGCTCCGGGCGTGTGGTGTGCTGGCCGTCGGCGTTGCTGCCAAAACCGACGATTTCGGCGTGGATGTGTGCGCCACGGGCCAGTGCGTGTTCCAGTTCTTCGAGCACCAGGATGCCGCCGCCTTCGCCGATCACCAGGCCGTCGCGGCCACTGTCATAGGGGCGCGGGCTGGTTTGCGGCGCATCGTTTTTCAGGCTGGTGGCGTACAGCGCATCGAACACCATGGCTTCGGTCGGGCACAGCTCTTCAGCGCCACCCGCCAACATCAGCGGAAGGCGGCCGAACTTGATGGCCTCATAGGCGTAGCCGATGCCCTGGCTGCCGCTGGTGCAGGCGCTGGACGTCGGGATCAGTCGGCCGGTGAGGCCGAAGAAGATGCTGATATTCGCCGCCGTGGTATGGGGCATCATGCGCACGTAGGAGTTGGCGTTCAGCCCCTCGGCCACCGAGTTCAGCAACATATTGCCGAAGGCCTTGATCTCGTCGGTGCTACCCGTGGACGAGCCGCAGGCAACGCCCATACGCCCGTCCTTGATCGACTCGTCGCCCAGCAAGCCGGCGTCTTTCAGCGCCTGTTCCGCAGCCCATACCGCCAGGCGCGAAACCCGGCCCATGCTGCGCAGTTGCTTGCGGGTCCAGTGGGCGGGCACCACGAAATCATCGATCGGCCCGGCCAGCCGCGTGTTCAGTTCGGTGAAGCGCTCCCACTCGTCCATGCGCCGAATGCCGCTGCGGTTGGCGCGGAAGTTGGCAGCGATGGTTTCCCAATCGCAGCCCAGGGACGTAACGCCGGCCATGCCGGTGACCACCACGCGCTTCATCAGCACAGGCCTCCATTCACGGCCAGCACTTGGCGGGTGATGTAGCCGGCTTCCGCCGACATCAAAAAATTCACCGCCCCGGCGACTTCTTCCGGGGTGCCCATGCGTTGGGCCGGGATCATTTTCATCAATTCTTCCACCGGTACGTTTTCATCGAGCATCGCGGTGTCGATCAGCCCGGGAGCCACGCAGTTGACGGTGATCTTGCGTTTGCCGAGCTCGATGGCCAGGGCCTTGGCGGCGCCGATCAAACCGGCCTTGGATGCACTGTAGTTGACCTGGCCACGGTTGCCGATCAACCCGGACACTGACGTGATGCACACGATCCGCCCAGCGGCGCGGCGCCGAATCATCGGCATCATCACCGGGTGCAGCACGTTGTAGAACCCGTCGAGGTTGGTACGCATTACTACGTCCCAATCGTCTTCCGACAGCGCAGGAAACGCGCCATCGCGAGTCAGCCCGGCATTGAGCACCACGCCGTAATAGGCGCCATGTGCTTCCACGTCGGCTTCCAGAATCTCTTTGCAACTGGCGCGATCCGCCACATCGAATTGCAACACCCGGGCCTTGCGCCCCAGGGCGTCGATTTCGACCTGCACCGCATCCGCCTCGGCGCGCCCGCTGCGGCAATGCAGCACGATGTCGTGCCCGGCCTGGGCCAGGCGCAATGCGATAGCGCGGCCGATGCCACGGCTGGAGCCGGTAACCAGTACGGATTCAGTCATGGCGTGGTGTCCTTCGATTCATCTAAATAGTTGGCCGCCTGGGGCGGTCGAAATACGTTCAAGCGTGCACTCGCCTGGATACCGTCACCGGTGAGGTGGCATTCGAACACACCCATGCCGTTGTCGTCTTCCAGAGAGCGCAGGCCGTGGATGGTCAACTCGGCGCCTGCGGGGAAATGCTCGACGTTGCACTCGAATTTGCGCGTGCCCAGCAGGAAGCCCAATTCCACGGCTTCACCTTTCTGGCGTGCGCGACAACCGGCGTAGGCCGCGACGCTTTGCGCCATCAACTCAATGCCGACCCACGCGGGCAGGCTGCCGTCGGCGCGGTTGAAAAGACCGCCGGGCGTGACCGTCAGGCGGGTCTGAATCTGTTCTTCATCAAAGCTCAGGACCTGATCGATCAGGATCATGTCACCGGCGTGGGGCAGCAGTTCGGCGAGCGGCCAATGGGTCATGGGGCGTCTCCGATAATCAGGCTGACGTTGTTGCCGCCGAAGGCAAACGAGTTGCTCATCAGGCAGCGTTTTTCCAGGGGGTCGCCGGGCAGCGCCCACTTCAATACGGGCAGGTCGGGGTCGGCCTGGCCATCCCAGACATGGGGCGGCACCACGCTTTCCGCGAGGCTCAGCCAGCAGAATGCGGCTTCCAGCGCGCCGGCGGCGCCCAGGGTGTGGCCGGTCATGGGTTTGGTCGACGAGCAGGCTACGCCGTCCGGGAACAGGGCCGCGACCGCCAGGCTTTCCATGGCGTCATTGTGCTGCGTGGCGGTGCCGTGCAGGTTCAGGTAACCGATCTGCCCTGGCGTCAGTTTTGCGCTGGCCAGGGCTTTGCGCATCGCTTGCAAGGCGCCCTTGCCGGTGGGTTCGGGTGCAGAAATATGGTGGGCATCGCAACTGGCGCCACTGCCCAACAGCGCGACCGGCGCCGGAGTTTTGCTCATCAGGAACAGCACCGCAGCTTCGCCGATATTGATGCCGTTGCGGTTCGCCGAGAACGGATTGCAGCGCTGTGCCGACACGGCTTCCAGGGACGAAAAACCATTGAGAGTCAGCTTGCACAGGGTGTCGACGCCACCGCAAATCACCGCATCACACACGCCCAGGTCCAACAGGCGTTGGGCACTCATCAGCGCCCGCGCGCTGGAGGTGCAGGCGGTGGAAATCACGTAGGCCGGGCCGCTCAGTTGCAGCCAGTCGGCGAGGAAATTGGCCGGCGCGCCGAGTTCCTGTTGCAGGTAGTCGTAGTCGCCGGGGAAGTTTTTTTCCCGCAGGTAGTGGGCGATGCCACGACTGGCTTCATCAATGCCCGAGGTGCTGGTGCCGAGCACGATGCCAATGCGCGACGCACCGAACGTCTGGATCGCTTGCCGGATCTCGTCGTCAATCTGCAACGCCGCTTCCAGCAGCAACTGATTATTACGGCTGTGGTGCGATTCCAGCCCGGGCGGGATCGCCGCGAGTTCACCGTGCACGCCCGCCACCGGCAACACACGCTCCGGCACCCAGCCGCTTTCGGCGCGCATGCCGGAACAGTCGCCGGCAAACAGGTTGCGGCTGACTTCGCGCTTGTCGCGGCCCAGGGCGCAGATCACGCCGAGGGCATTGAGGTAGGCGGTCATCGGGTGGCCTCAAGCGGCGAGATGCGGTAGGTCAGGTGTTGCCCGATCACGTCCACGCGAAACACCAGGGAGGAGTGATAGGTGATCTTCCAGCGGGACGGCAGGGTGCGGATCAAGTCCATTTCCTGGGTGCCGGGGTACAGCTTGGAGACTTCATCCGCCGAGGTGAGGGCGAACAACAGCGCGGCAAACAACTCTCGCGCCTGGGGATTGGGCGGCAGCAGACCGTCGGCCTGCCAGGCACCGTTGATCAACTTCTGCCGCGCCTGGGGAATGCCCAGCGGGTCCATCATCGACCAGCGAATCCCGCCGCCTTCGCGTTGCATCACCAGCAGCCAGTCCTGGCGCTGGCCATCCTGTTCGCGCTGCACATGCAGTTGCAACGGCAGGCTCAGCACCGGGTTTTTCGACGGCAGCGGCGGCTGGCTGGCGCAGGCGCTCAGCAGCAACAGGCAGCCGATCAACAGCATTCGGATCATGTTTCAGCGCTCGCCAGAGGTTTGCGGGCAACCACGTTGACCAGGGTTTCTTCGCGCTGGCCGGCCGGTTTTGGCTGGCGCAGGCCCCAGCGCTCAAGCAGGCCGAAATCAGTGGCGCGGCTCCACCACAGGTACGGGTATGAAACGTTCTGCGGGCCGAATTCAAAGCCCTGCTCGCGAATCATCTCAAGGTACTCTTCTGCGCTTTTCTGCACATGCATCGGGTGACGGAACAGCCAGCGAATTACCCAGGTGTCGATATAGGCCTCGGTGGATTCGGCAAACAGCAGATAGCCGCCCGGCTTGAGTACGCGATAGAACTCTTTCAGGGCGCGATGTTGTTCTACCAAGTGATGGAAAGTCTGGTGACAGAACAGCACATCGACACTGGCGTCGGCCACGTCGAGGGTCGCGCAATCGCTGCCGATCAACTCGATGGCGATACCTTGGCGTGCGGCTTCGGCGCGGCTCAGGTCGAGGCTGTGTGGGTCAGCATCCAGACCGATCAGGCGTTCGGGGGCGAACACCTGCTGCAAATACTGGAACGACTTGCCCTGGCCACAGCCGGCGTCCAGCAGCACCGGGGCAACCGGCAGCGGGTCGCTGAACAGGCTGCGCAGGTCGTTGATTGCCACGCGCAGCACGTGGTGCTGCCAGGTGTGGCTGCGCAGGAACCAGAAGCCGAATTTGGTTTCTTCGACGTAGTTCTTGCTGAGGTATTGGCTGCTCATCGTTTCTTCCTTGTCCCGGACGGGGCGGCCCACGGTGCCAGCATGAAGCTGAATGCCAGCCCCAAGCTTACCGATAGCCCAAAATTACTCACCGCCGGCGTGCTGGAAATGGCCAGCAGGCCGAACGATAGCCAAGTAGTCACGGCCGCCAACAGTGTGCCCAACAGGCTCACCGCGGCGCCGCCAATTTGTTCACGCATCAGGATCGCGTAGTCGACGCTGATCGCGGTCACCAGCAGCAGGCCGAACAGGCTGAACAACGTCAGCGGCTGCCCCAGCCAACCGAGGCTGGCCAGGCTGCACAGCGCCGCCAGCAGCGGCAGGGCGACGATGCGCAGGGCACCGCCGAAGCCGAACGGAAGGATCAGCAACAGTACGATCAACACGCACGACATCAACTTCAATTCGGCGGCGCTGATTTGCGTCGCGGCAAACACCTGGTTCAAGTCGCCCAGGCGATCCACCAGCTGTACACCGGGTAAATCCAGGGCCTGTACCCGCAGCAAGGCCGGGTTGTTCAAACCTTGCAGGCTCACCATCGCTGCCACGCCACCGTCGACATTCCCCAGCCACAGTGTGCGCCACGGCTCAGCCAGCGGGCCGACCAGCGCGGCATCGATGTCTTCGGTGGGCAGTGCCTGCAACTGGGCCAGCTCGGCTTGCAGTGCGGCGGCGGGCACGCCGAGGTCCAGCAATGGCTGCCAGTACTGCGGCAGTTGGTTCAGGGCTTCACGCAGTTGTTGTTGCTCGGCTGGCGCGCTGACCAACTGATTGAGCGCCAGGTAACCCTGGAGCTTGTCCATGTTCACTAACTGATCCAGACGCTGACTCAGCGCGGCCTGGCGCTCCAGCAATTGCGGCTGGTTGTCCGCCCGCACCAGGAAGAACTGGCTGGTGGGCTGGAACCCGGTAATTCGCGCGACGGCCTGGGCTTCCTGCAGCAACTGCGGCGGTGCACCGATCCATTGGCGGATATCGTTTTTGCTGTTCAGGTGCCACAGCCCACCGGCGCAAAACACCAATACCAGTACCAATAACACCGGACTTGGCAGGCGCTTAAGCAGCGACTCGCGCACGCTCAGCAGGAACTCGGCAATGCGCAGCGGCCATTGGGCCGGGCGCAGTTCGACGCCCTTGAGCAAGGCCGGCAGCAGGCATACGGCGGACAGATAGGCGCCCACCAGGCCGGCGGCAGAGAACACCGCGATTTGCGTCAGCGCCGGGAACGGCGTCCAGGCCAGGGCCAGGTAACCGATGCAACTGGTGGCCAGGCTCAGGCTCAGGCCCGGCAAGGTCAGGCGCAAGGCTGGCCAGCTGCGCCAAGGGCTCATGCTCCAGCTCTTGGACAGGTAATGCAGCGGGTAATCCACCGCCACGCCGATCAGGCTCGAGCCCAGCACCAACGTGATCACATGCATATGCCCGAACAGCGCCACACAGGCCACCGCACCAAACAACATGCCCACCAGCACCGGCACAAACGCCAACAGCACACGCCAGCGGCGGAACGCCAACAGCAGCAATAACAGGATCCCGGCAGTCGCGCCGCCGCCGACCCAAGTGATTTCCCGCGTCGCCTGTTGCTGACCGTTGGCCGCGTACAACAGGCCGCTGGCGGCGAGCAATTGCGCGCCTTGCTGGTCGGCCTGCTCGCGGCTGGCCTTGAGTAATTCAGCCACTTGCAGCGGCAGTTTCATGTCGAAGGCATTGCCCGTGGTGCGCGCCCGCAGCAGCACCCAGCTTTTGCCGTCGGCGTCGGCGATCAACGCGCCGCTGCCGATATCCAGCTGCACCGAACCGTGCTGCGGCTGGCTGTTCTGGATGCGCCCGGTGAGGCCCAGCCAATCGTCCTGGCTCGGCACCAGGCTGAAGCCGGTGAATGGGTCGAACAGCGCCTGAACCCGCTGCTGAATAAACGCTTGGGGCTCGTCGATCAGTTGCTCGCGATCCTTGGCCGAGAGCATCGCCAGCCGGCCTTGCAGCAGCTGCTGACGCAGGGCCGGCAGGTCCGCTTGCAGGTTCCACTGGACCTTCTCAAACAGGCCGCTGGCTTGCCAGGCTTCGCCCAATTGCGTCGCCATGGCCACGGCTTTTTGCCGATCGGCATGCCCCACCAGCACCAGCATTTCGCGGTTCAGTGGTTCCTGCATGCGCTGTTCGGCGCGCAGCTCCAGCGCATCGGGTGCAGTGCCGGGCACCAGTTCCATCAGGTTCGCCGACAGCGGCGCGCCATGGCGCCATTGCCAACCCGCCAGGGCCAACACGGCCACCAGCAGGATCAGGAACAGGCGCGGCAACCAGCGTTCACTCGGCAAAGTCGTGTTGCTCCGCGTCGCTCAGGGGCTGGCTGCTGGTGCTGTCCTGCATGCGCAGTACGGTGCTGTCGCCCTGGGTTTCCAGCAGCTCGATTTTTTGCACCCGCTCGCCGCCGTCGATATTGATCTGGTTGAACACCTGCTTGAGCAGCAGAGAGCGCGGGATCAACGTGAGTTTCCACTGGGTGGCTTCGCCTTGCAGTTGCAGTTCGAAGTCACGCTGCAAGCCGCTGCTGTCGCCCTGCAATACCGCGAGGAACAAACGATTTTGTTCGGCTCCGGCGCTCTTGTTCGGCAGCAACTGCCAGCCGTTGGCATCACGCCGGGCGATGCCGGTGGCGCTGATGCGGTAGTCCTGTTGCAGCGGGGTTTTCAGCAGCCAAAGCAAGCCGTGGTCCTTGGCCAGGACGAAGGTGCCCTTGCTGGTCAGCGGTTGCGGCAGGGCGCGCAGGTGTTTTTCCTGGATGAAGTTGCCGTGGATCACCGTTGGCTTTGCAAGCTGATCGCTGAGTTGTTGCAGGTCGAAAGCCTGGGCCAGGCCTGGAATGCCTAAAAACAGCATCAACGCGACCCTTGTAGGAGCGAGCTTGCTCGCGAAGAACCAGAGGGCGCCGCGGGGTGTCAGGCGGCCTGCGTTATCGTTGACGTTTTTCGCGAGCAAGCTCGCTCCTACAGGGGAGGTCATTGCAGGGCCCTCTCGACTGCATCCACAAACACCTTTGGCGATGCCAACTGCATTTCGCGACTGGCAATTTCCACCGCCACTTGCACGGTGCTGGCGCGGGTCAGGCGCTCGCCCGTGGCCTTGTCGCTGATCAGGTAATTGACCTTCAAACGGTTCTCCCACTCCACCAGGCTGGCGCGCACGTTGAGGGTCTGGCCGAAGGTCGCACCGCGTACATAGCGCAACTGCATGTCGATTACCGGCCAGGCGTAGCCCGCTTCCAGCATCGCCGTGTAGTTGTGGCCGAGCTTGTCCAGCAAGGCGCAGCGGGCGACTTCCAGGTACTTCACGTAGTGCCCGTGCCACACCACGTTCATGGTGTCGATGTCGAAAAACGGCACGAGGATTTCAGTGTCGCAGTGCAACACGCCGGGGCTACGCATGCAGCCTCCAGTGTTGCTCGGCGATACGCTTCAGGCACAGGCGCAGTTCGCCCTCCAGGGCGCGGTCTTCGATGACCGGCGGGAAGTCTTTGGCCAACTCGATGTGCATGGCGGCCAGTGCCGGGGGCAGCGGGCGCGCGTCTTCAGCCTGGGCCCGCAGCCATACGCCCTGGTTGGCGGCGAGCAAGGTGGCGGCAGCGACTTGTTCGGTCAGTTCCAGCACACGAATCGCATCGCGGGCGGCGATGGTGCCCATGCTCACTTTGTCCTGGTTGTGGCACTCTGTGGAGCGCGAGAACACGCTGGCCGGCATGGTGTTTTTCAGGGCTTCGGCGGTCCAGGCGCTGGTGCCGATCTGCACGGCCTTGAAGCCGTGGTTGATCATCGCCCGCTCGGCTGGCGCGCCCGACAGATTGCTCGGCAGCCCGTGGTTGTAGCGCACGTCCACCAGCAGTGCGAGCTGACGGTCCAGCAGGTCGGCGACGTTGGCCACCAGGGTCTTGAGACTGTCCATGGCGAACGCGATGTGGCCGCCGTAGAAGTGGCCGCCGTGCAGCACGCGCTCTTCTTCCGCGTCGATGATCGGGTTGTCGTTAGCGCTGTTGAGTTCGATCTCGATGAACGAACGCAGCCAGTTCAGGCTGTCGGCCAACACGCCCAAGACGTGGGGCGCGCAGCGCAGCGAGTAACGGTCTTGCAGGCGATGCAGCGGCGCGGTCGGTGCATCAATCGCCAAATCCTTGCGCAACCAGGCGGCGACCTGCATCTGCCCCGGGTGCGGCTTGGCGGCAAACAGGCGCTCGTCGAAATGCTCAGGATTGCCTTGCAGCGCCACCACGTTCAGCGCGGTGATGCGCGTGGCCAGTTGCAGCAGGTAGTCGGCGCGGGCGAAGGCCAGGCAGGCGAGGCCGGTCATCACGGCAGTGCCGTTCATCAGGGCCAGGGCTTCTTTCGGGCGCAGAACCAGCGGGGCCCAACCCAGCTCGCGATGCACGTCGGCGGCCTGGCGACGTTCGCCACGGAACATCACTTCGCGCTCGCCAGACAGGGTTGCAGCCACATAGGACAGCGGCGTCAAATCACCGCTGGCGCCCACCGAGCCTTCTTCCGGAATCAGCGGCAGTACGTCGAATTCCAGGAACGCATGCAGGCGCTCCAGCAACTCCACGCGTACCCCGGAAACGCCATGGCACAGCGACTGCAACCGCGCCGCCAGCACCGCGCGGGTGGCTTGCGCGTCCAGTAACTTGCCGAGGCCGCAGCCGTGGAACGTGTAGAGGTGACGCGGCAGCGCTTCGACGTGCTCCAGCGGCACCGCCACTACGCACGAGTCGCCGTAGCCGGTGGTGACGCCGTAGATCACGCCTTCCTTGTCCAGCAACGAATCGAGGAACTGCGCGCCCTTGGCGATACGCTGGCGGTACTTGGCATCAGCTTGCAGTTGAGTCGGCGCGTGACGGTTGGCCAGGGCCAGCACGTCTTCGATGCGCAAAGGGAGTTCGCCGAAGGTTACCGGCTCAAGATGCGTCGTCATCGGTCTTCCAGAAAGGGTAAAAGTTGAACCATTGTTGGGGCGCTTCCAGGCAGAACTGGCCCAGGCGCTCGGCGTAGCGGGCGGTCCATTGTGCGATCACCTGCTGGCGATCGCTGCGTTTCCATTCGATCAACTGGGCGAACGGCTCGATGATCAGGCGATAACGGCCTTGATGCTTCAAGCACATCAGCAGGTTGACCGGGCATTTCAGCAGGCCGGCCAGCAGCCATGGGCCTTGTGGAAAGGCGGCGTCATGGCCGAGAAAATCCACGCGCACCGTACGCCCGCCATGCAGCGGTACGCGGTCGCCGGCAATCGCCAGCCACTCGCCGTCGTCGAGGCGCTGGCTGAGCATCATCATCACCGCCGGGTCGAGTTCGCTGACCTGGATCAGGCGCAAATTGGTCGCCCCGGCTTCGCCCAATATGCGGTTGAAGCGTTCGGCGTGCTTGGTGTGTACCAGCACGTTCATCGTGACCTTTTCGCCCAGCTCAGCGAGGGCGCGGCACACTTCAAGGTTGCCCAGGTGCGCGCCGACCAGCATCTGCCCGCGCTCGCTGCGCAGTTGGCCGCGCAGTTGAGCCGGGTCGATGATTTCGATCTGCTCCAGGCGCAACTTGCCGTTCCATACGTCGAGCTTGTCCAGCAAGGCATCGGCGAACGCCATGAACTGTCCGAAGACTTTTCTGTGGGTAGGGCGCAGGTCGTCGCGCTGGGTCCAGTCGGCCAGGCGTTGCTGGTACTGCCAGGCGCTTTGGCGGGCCGTGCGGCCGAACAGGAAGAAGTACAGAACGATGCCATACAGCAGCGGGCTCAACAGCCGGCGCCCGAGGACCTTGGCGGCGAAGGCGGTGAATTTCATCAGCCAGAAGCTGCCGCGTTCTTCGCGGTCAGCCCAGTGCTTGGTGTCCTGGGTCATGCCTGCCACCGGCGCCAGAGGATCATCGGCGCGCGCACCAACATGCCGAAGAACAGCCGGGTGTGCATCGAGGAAATCAGCGCGTTGTCGTGGAACAGGCGAAAGTGCGACAGGCCGTCGGCGGGGTAGTGCACCTTGGTCGGCAACCAGCGCATCGGCTGGTTGCGCCAGGCGAGGCGCACCAGGATGTCGGAGTCGAAATCCATGCGTTTGCCGATGTTGGCCGAGTCCATCAAGGCCAGGGTCGGTGGCAGTGGGTACACGCGAAAGCCGCACATGGAGTCGCGGATTTGCAGCGACAAGGTATTGATCCATACCCACACGTGGGTCAGGTAGCGCGCGTATAGGCGGCCCTTGGGTACGCTGTCGTCGTATTCCGGGTAGCCACAGATCACTGCATTCGGGTGGGCGCGGGAGGCGTCGAGGAAGGTGCTGACTTCCCGCAGGTCGTGCTGGCCGTCGGCGTCCACTTGCAGGGCATGGGTGAAGCCCAGGCGCGCGGCTTCGCGAAAGCCG
Source organism: Pseudomonas sp. AN3A02 (assembly GCF_011765255.1). Classification (NCBI taxonomy): domain Bacteria; kingdom Pseudomonadati; phylum Pseudomonadota; class Gammaproteobacteria; order Pseudomonadales; family Pseudomonadaceae; genus Pseudomonas; species Pseudomonas sp. AN3A02. The sequence goes on along the minus strand of NZ_JAARNI010000001.1, from coordinate 1,186,871 downwards.
GCCATGACGGCCGCGCCTTTGCCCTGGTTGGTGGGCAGGGTCAGCAGGGACACGTTGTCGAGGGTTGCCAGTTGCGCCAGGACAGCGGCGCAGGCGGCGCTGCTGCCGTCGTCTACCAACAGGCATGGCAGGCCGCTGGCCAGCACGGTATGAACCACGGCGGGCACGGCGGCTTCGTGGTTGTAGACCGGGATGAGGGCGCAGGGCTTATGCATAACAGGCACCCCATTGGCAGAAGCGCTTTTTGTGGCGAGGGAGCTTGCTCCCGCTGGGCTGCGAAGCGGCCCCAATACAGGCGACACCGATTTGCCTGATAAACCACAGTGCCTGGGTTGGGAGTGCTGCGCACTCCAGCGGGAGCAAGCTCCCTCGCCACAACAGAAGCTTATTCACTCGCCAGTTCCAAAAGAATGCGCCCACTGGAGCAGGCTGCCGCCTCATTGCGGTAAGCGAAGTACAACTTGCCGCGCTCCTGATCGAACCGTAGGTGCAGCTCGATCCGGTCATCCGGGCGCACCAGTTGCTGGAACTTCAGCACTTCCATCCCGGCAAATTGCCCCGGCAGGTTGAGCAGTTGCTGGCCCAGGTTCAGCGCCCAATCCACCTGCACCACGCCCGGCAGCACCGGGGTTTGCGGGAAGTGGCCGCTGAAGTAGGCGAGGTCCGGCGGGATCGCCAGTTGCAGGGTCCATTCACCATTGGTTTCGACTTGTTCCAACACTTCCGGCGCTTTCGGCCGGGGCGCCAGCAGCAGGGCTTCGACGTCGGCCTGGGGCAGCTTGCCTTGGGTGTTCAGTGGCAATTGGCGCAGCAGGCGCCAGCGGCGGGGCAGGGCCAGGGCTTCGCAGTGTTGGCTCAAGTGCTGGCGCAGGGTTTGGGTGACGGTGCGCCGGCCCTGGTTGCGCAGGGCGTGCAAACCTTCAGCGCTGAGCACGACGAGAGCACCAAGGGAAGCACGGTTTTCCTGCACCACACCCAGGCGCGTTTCGGCGACCCAGGCATGGTTCATCAGCGCTTGTTCGAGCATTGGCAGGGAAATGCGTTTTTCTTCCAGCTTGACGATGCGGTCCAGGCGGCCCAGCAATTCGAAGCGGCCGTCGGTGTGGATGTTGGCGGCGTCGGCGGTCTGTTCGATATGGCCGGCGGGCAGGTACGGCGAGGCAATGCGCAGCGCCCCTTCGGCGTCCTGGCTCAGTTGCACGTCGGCAAACGGCTGCCACGGTTGTTCGCCCTCGCGCCAGGCGATGCCGCCGGTTTCCGAGCTGCCGAGGATTTCCGTCGGCCATTGCTGCAAGCGTTGGTGCAGGCTGCTGGCGGCTTCAAGGGGCAGGGCGCCGCCGGAGGAGAACACCCGCTTGACCGGCGTGAGCGCCGGCCAGTCGAGGTTGTCGCCCATGCGCTTGAGCAATGCCGGGCTGGCGACCCAGGCGAATTGCGAATGCTCACGGCTGGCGCGCTGCAAGTCTTCGGGGAATGCCAACTGCTGTCGCACAAAGGTACGCCCCGCACACAACGGCCACAGCACCCGGAACAACAAGCCATAGATATGCTGGGTGGCGACGCTGCCAATGATGCAGGCCTCGCCCAGGTCGGCGCCCCACAGGGTTTCCAGCGCCTGGACCTCGTTGGCCATCTGGCGCAGGGTTTTGTCGATGCGCTTGGGCTCGCCGCTGGAGCCGGAGGTGCACAGGCTCAGGCAACTGGCGTCCAGGTCCAGGGCCGCGGCGCCTAATGGCGCTTGATACAGCGCGTCCAAGTCGCCGGCTTCGGTCAGCCAGGCATCGACGGCATCGTCCCAGCGTTGGCGCGTTTGTGGTTGCAGGTCGGCGGGCAACAACACGCTGACGCCGGCGCGCCACGCACCCAGCAGGGCGATCGCCAGCAAGCCGGCATCCTCAAGGTGCAGCGCCAGGCGCTGGATGCCCCGGGCTTGCAACCCGGCGGCCAGGCTCAGGGACTTCTCCCACAGTTGTGGGTGATCCAGGGCAGGTTCGGTGGTGACCAAACGCTGACCTACAGGCTCAAGCAGCAAGTGCTCAAGATTCAACCAATTCATACGCGGCCTCGAACCCTTTGTCGTACCAGCCATTCCACGGCAAACAACAGCCCCATCAGCCCGTAGGCGATCATGCCGTTGTACAACGTCCACCAGCTCAGCGGCGCCCACAGGGTGAGGGCGGCGGCGAGCAGGCCGTTACACAGAAAAAACACACTCCACACCACGGTGACCTTGCGCGTGTACACAACTGCTTTTTCGGGCAGTTGCGGCTCGGTCATGCGGGCCAGGCGCTCGACCATCGGCGGCCCGTATTTCAGGCTCAGGCCGAACAGCGCCAGCATGAACGCGCTGACCAGGCTCGGGTACCAGCGCAGCATCTGCGGGTTGTCGAACCAGGCGAGCAACAGGCAAAAGACGATGATCGCCGCCGCCATCCAGCGGCTGCCCGGGCGCCTGGCGCCGGTCATGGCGCGCAACAGCCACAGGCTGCCCAGCAGCAGGCCAAATTGCCACGGGGCAAAGTGCTCCGTGCCGTAGTACACCGCAAAAGGGTACAGCAGCCCCGCCAGCAACAGGCCAAGGCTGATCAGCCGGCTCATGCGGCCGGTTGAACCAGACGGTACACCGCCTCGACCACGTCGTTCACGGTGCGCACGGCCTTGAACTCTTCGGCAGCGATTTTCTTGCCGGTCTGGCGCTTGATGTGGTCGATCAGGTCCACCGCATCAATGCTGTCGATTTCCAGGTCCTGGTACAGGTTGGCGTCAAGCGTGACGCGTTCAGGTTCCAGTTCAAACAGTTCCACCAGGGCGGCGCGCAAGGTGTTGAAAATATCGTCACGAGTTTGCATGGTACGGTCTCAAGCTGCCTGTCGGGCCGTGACGAACGCCGCGAGGCTGGCCACGTTGGTGAAGTGATTGCGGGTGTCCTTGGCGTCGGCATCGATCTTGATGCCGTACTTTTTCTGGATCGCCAGGCCCAACTCCAGGGCGTCGACTGAATCCAGGCCAAGGCCTTCGCCGAACAGGGTTTGCTCGTCGCCGATGTCGCTTTCGCTGATGTCTTCCAGGCCCAGGGCCTCGATAATCAGCTTTTTTATGTCGTGCTCAAGGCTGTGTGGGTTGCTCATCTTCGGCGAGCTCCTTAATAAAATACTGGTGCAGGTAATCGTTGAGCTTGCGTGAAGCCTGGGGCGCGGGCCCTTGTGCGGCAAACGCCTGTGGTTCTATATCGGCACCTACGCGCAAACTGAAGTGAAAGCGACGATTCGGGATGCGATACCAGGGTTCGGCCTTGGTCAGGGTGGTGGGGCTTACCGTTATCACCACCGGAGTGATGATGCTCGCACCGCGCAGGGCAATGGCGGCGGCGCCGCGATGAAAGGTCGGCGCCTGGCCCGGTGAGGTGCGGGTGCCTTCCGGGAAAATGATCAGGGTCTGGCCGTCCCGCAGGGCATCGGCGGCGGCGTCGAGCATGTCGGCGCTGCCATCGTTGCTGATGTAGCCGGCGTCGCGCACCGGCCCGCGGGTGAACGGGTTTTGCCACAGGCTCTGCTTGACCACGCAGTTGGTCTGGCGCATCTGGGCGATCAGGAACACCACGTCCACCAGCGACGGGTGGTTGGCGATGATCATCTGGCCCGGGCGGCCGAGCTTTTCCGCGCCTTCGACGCTGTAGGTCAGGATGCCCAGGCGATACATCATGCGAATAAACAGCCAGAACAGGCAGCTGATGGTGTGGCGAGCACGCCGTTGATGCTGTTTGGCGTCACCCGGCAGGCAACTGAGCAGCGGGAACACCAGCACGCGCAGGCACAGGCCGCCCAGACCAAACAGGGCGAAGGCGGTGGCAGTGGCGAACAGGCGCCAGTAGTAGGCCTTCCGAGGCTTTTCGGTCAGGACTTGCGTTGCCAGTTCCATACTCGGTTCTTCCAGGCATGTTGGCAGGCGCCCTGTTCGTTCAGCAGGGTGCGCAGCAGGTTCAGGGCGTGGGGCCACTGGGCTTTGGTGGTGGGTTGGACAGCGGCTGTATTCAGTTCCAGTTGCCACTCGTCGCCCGGTGTCAGCAGCAGGCCGAGGGCGTAGGGGAAGGGCACGTCGTCGATCCAGCGCGCGTAGGTCTCTGGCGGCTGCTCTTCGGTAATGATCAGCAACACAGCCGGTGCGCCTTCATTCAGCAGGGCGGCGGCTTCGAGCATGCCGTGTTCCAGGCCGTCGCCGGCAGCGGCGAGGGCGGTCATTTCGCTGGTTTCATTGCGCAGGATCGACCACAGGCCAATCACCGCGTTGTGCACCGACAGGCTGAACTGGGTCGGCGACAGCGGCTCGTCGTTGGCCAGGTCGCTGAGAATGTCGAGGGTGCGCGGCGTTTCGCCGTGACGGGAGACAAACACCAGCGGAAGTTGTTGCAGGCCTTCGGCCAAGGGCCAGCCCACGCTGAAGGCCATGCGCGCCAGGCGGCTCAGGCGTCGGCGCTGCATGGCCGGCAGGAACGACACGTCGGGGGCCGAGTCGCTTCGGGGGAGCACTGTCGGCTGCTGGCACCAGGTGCGCCAGTCGTCCGCGCTTTCGAGCCCGGGAGCCCAGGCACGCCATTGGGCGATGTTGAAATTGATCACTGAGAAGTTATCCCGCCCCTGCGGGCTTCCTTGTGCGGCCATTGGCCCCGAATACCGGGACAGGGTGCAATCGCCGAATGGCGCGCATTATCCCGGTGCTGCGGGGTTCTAGCAAACTTTGGTAAAGAATTGTTCACGACTGATTACAAATTCGCTGGAAAGAATTACGAATTGTCCGTCATGGAAGTGGGGCAGCAGGTGTCAGGCAATTCCTGCTTTGTCGGACAGACGGGAAAATGTTGTGCGAGATAGAGCCTCTGATGCTGTAGTACAGGAACAAACGAGGTAGCTAACCGGCGCTTTTGCGCTCTACACTCGGTCATTCATTGATACACGGAGGTTTTTCCATGCGGCGCGTGGTGTTCAATCAAAAAGGCGGTGTTGGCAAATCCAGCATTGCCTGCAACCTGGCGGCGGTCAGCGCCAGCGAAGGCTATCGAACCCTGTTGGTGGACCTCGATGCCCAAGCCAATTCAACCCAGTACCTCACCGGGCTGACCGGCGACGATATCCCCATGGGAATCGCCGACTTCTTCAAGCAAACCCTGTCTTCCGGGCCGTTTTCGAAGAAGAACCAAGTGGATATCTACGAAACCCCGTTCGACAACCTGCACGTCATCACCGCCACGGCGGAACTGGCGGACTTGCAGCCCAAGCTTGAGGCCAAGCACAAGATCAACAAGCTGCGAAAGCTGCTGGATGAACTGAGCGAAGACTACGACCGGATCTACCTGGATACGCCACCGGCGTTGAACTTCTATGCCGTTTCAGCGCTGATTGCCGCTGATCGTGTGTTGATCCCGTTCGATTGCGACAGTTTCTCCCGGCAGGCGCTGTATGGCCTGCTGGCAGAGATTGAAGAATTGAAGGAAGACCACAACGAAGGGCTGGAAGTGGAAGGGATCGTGGTCAACCAATTCCAGGCCCGGGCGAGCCTGCCGCAGCAGATGCTGGATGAATTGATTGCCGAAGGGTTGCCGGTACTGCCGGTGTACCTGACCAGCTCGGTGCGCATGCGTGAATCGCACCAGGCGAACATGCCGCTGATCCACCTGGACCCACGGCACAAGCTGACACAGCAGTTTGTGGAGTTGCATAACTTGCTGGAAAACGCGTGATCCAGCAGGCGTTTGCCCCCTGTAGGAGCGAGCTTGCTCGCGAAAGACGTCAACGATAACGCGGGCTGCCTGGATGAACGCGGCGCTCTCGGGTTCTTCGCGAGCAAGCTCGCTCCTACAAAGAGCCTGTCGTCTTGCGCCGTTGCCTACAGTTACGCCAGAATCCGCCGGCTTGTGCGTCTGGATGGGCGTCTCTAAGGTTGCTCGGTCGCTGAATTCTCAGTGATCGGGTTTAGTAGCCCGAGTGTTTGTCGTTAAGTGCATAAGCTTCATCTTTCAAACGCTGAGTCTGTGCTTGATGGTAGCTGTGCGTAGGGCGTCTTCGGGCGCGCCGGCTTCGACATTTCCCGGTCTACTAACCTGCGTACAGCTGCCACCCAAATTCGTTTAGTAGCGATCAGATGGCGGCTCCAATCAGGAATGTCGACCATGTTTAAAGCTACTCCAAATCCCCCGTCTTACCTTTTTACAGTCAGCCCCGGCCAAGCCACCGAAACCCTGATCCTCAACTCCTACGAAACCTTCTCCTCAGTCACCACCCTCTTGCTCGACCTTTCCGATGACCTCACCGGCAAGCAGCGCGATGTCGCGTTGGCCATTCATCAATTGAGCGAATTGGGCGTAATGCTGATGGGGCAAGTGATGGACCGGGGTGTCCCGTTACCTCAAACGCCCTGACTGCGCAGCCAGCTCATCAACTGCTGTAACGGAAACGCACCGCTCTGACGCGCCACTTCCCGGCCATTCTTGAACAGGATCAGGCTGGGAATCGAGCGAATCCCCAACTGAGCGGATAACTGCTGATTGGCCTCGCTATCGAGCTTGGCCAATCGGCACTTCCCGGCCAACTGCCCGGCGGCTTGCTCAAACACCGGCGCAAACGACTTGCACGGCCCGCACCATTCGGCCCACACATCCACCAGCAACGGCAGGTCGCCCTTGATCTGGCTGGCGTAATCGCCCTGTTTCAGCTCAAAGGGTTTGCTCAGCAGCACCGGTTGCTTGCAGCGCCCGCACTTCGGCGCATCGCCCAGGCGTTCGTTGGGGATGCGATTGAGACCGTTGCAGTGGGGGCAGGGGATTACTAGAGAGTCGGACATGCTGGGCTCCGTGAAAGTGGCCAATGGGTTCTATTTGGAGCCGCCGTCGGGGTTTATCAAGGAACAACACAAGCCGTCAGCGTGCAATCTTCTTTCGTGCCAGCTGGCAGGCAAACACGTTGCCCACAGCACAACCCCCAATCACCAGCATCAGAGTGAAAAGCAGTGGTGCATTCCATTGAGACCCTAGCCAGGTTAATAATCCTGCCCCGGCCACAGTGATGCATCCGAAAACCGCAGAAGCTTTGGCTTGGTGAGACGCGTCGATATCCAGTGCCCAGCCGGTCGCAAGGGGCAACAAAATACAGAAGGCAATACTGGTTGCTGCTGCAGCTGCCAGGTAAAGGTAGATATCGACATGTAGCCATGCCGCTACCATCAAGAGCGCGGCGAGGCACTGAGAGACCACTCCTGCATTCAGGCGTTGGGCGTCACTGAATCGTGTGACGGCTTTTCCTGAAAAGAAAAAACCTGCCGCCACCAGCGCTGCCCAGCCTGAAAGAGCCATGCCCGTTGCTTGTGGTGAGAGATGAAAAACTCCCTGCAGGGCAAACGCCTTGCTGAGGTTCAACTGTGTGAAGGCGCTCTGTATCAGGAGTGCAAGCAGTAAACCGCAGATGAATTTCGGCCGTCTCCACAGCAGGTATTGGGTTTCGGTTGCAGGCAGTTGGCCTTGTTCGGGCGCCTTGCCGTCATATGTGGCCAGAAGTCCAAAGCAGATTAATAAAAGAAGGCAACCGAGTACGCCAAATACCCATCGCCAACCCCAAACCGAGGCTGCTGCCAGCAGAGTCGGCGGGCTCAGCACTGCAAGGATACTAATCGTACCCAAGAGATAAGCCGTTGTGCTTTGGAAGGTAGTTTGCCCAAGTCGCTGAAGTAGCCAAAGGCGTGAAGAGGTTGCTGCCACCGCGTTGGCGATGAACATGGAAGTAAAGATGATCGATAGCATGAGAGCGCTTGTTGATAACGCCACTGCGACACATAGCAGCGCGATCAGCACCGATGCACCGGCCAGGCTGACGCTGGTTCCCAGTCGGTTGACCAACGGCGTTGAAAACAACTGGCTGAATGCGAAAGCCATCAGGCACAAGCCGAGCATGCCTTGAAAGAATGCCGGAGAAACACTCAAGTCCTGAGCGATTAACGGAGAAAGAGGAACAAGAGCGTCGAAAACAACCGCACTGACCAGCGTCCTGGCCACCACGACCCTAAGGCCTGGGGTCACGGCCTGATGCTCCAGCTCCTCTGTACCACTGCTTACGTATTCACTGCGCGCAGAGTGGCGACAGGCTCATTCGCCTCGGCCCTGGCTTGGCTCCCTTCGAGCCACAGCGCTATTACTTCTTTGTGCTGTGGATATCGCTCAACCAAAAACAGCTCAAGTGGCTTCCATGCCCGCTTTTCCAGCCAGGCATTGACCTGGGAAAGGTCGTGGTGAGGGAAGGACAAGTCCATGTGTAGACGGACAGCGGAATATTTCTCGGGTGTAGCGTGATCGCACACCGATTCCAGGTTTGGAACATCGACGCCCATGACGCACCTCCATTTTATATCTGCTTAGGTTTGTTGCGTGATTGCAACAGGCCAACCCTAGGCCGAAGAGATGTTTAATGATGTCAGGCGCGTCCGGTATTTATTTCTTTATATGTCGCTCGGGTTTAACTCCTACGACGAACAACTAATCTCCAAATGCTTCCCCCAATCCGGCGGCCGCTGAGCGTATTGCTCCATCCCCGGCTGTTCCTCAAACGGTTTGGTCAGCACCTCGTGCAACCGGCGCACTTCACTGTAATCCCCAAGCTCTGCCGCCTGGATGGCGTTCTGCGCCAAATAGTTGCGCAGGATATAAAGCGGATTCACTGCATGCACCCGCTCACGTCGCTGTTCTTCTGTGCCACTGGCTTCCCGCTCGACACGTGCTTTGTACAGGTCGGCCCACTCATCAAACCCCTTGAGGTCGACAAAGTCGTCGCGCAACCGCGCCACGGCCAACGCGGCGGATTCATCCCCCAGCCGGCGGAAGAACAGGGTGTAGTCGACGCCGCTGTTCTGCATCAGTTGCAGCAGGCGCTCTACCAGTTTTTGATCGTCATCTTCGGCGGTAGTGAGGCCCAACCGGCGGCGCATCAGGTCCAGGTAGTGGGCCTGGAACAACGGCAGATACAGCCCCAGCGTTTCCCGCAGCGCCTCGACACTGATAAACGGCGTCAACGCCTGGGCCAGCGCGCTCAGGTTCCACTGCCCGATCGGCACCTGGTTGCTGAAGGAATAGCGCCCTTCATGGTCCGAGTGGTTGCAGATGAACTGCGCGTCGAAATCGTCCAGGAACGCAAACGGTCCGAAGTCGAAGGTGATGCCGAGGATCGACATGTTGTCGGTGTTCATCACTCCGTGGCAGAACCCATAGGCCTGCCACTTGGCGATCAACTCGGCATTACGCTCGACAATTTCTCGGAACATCGCCAGATACGGCTCCGGCTGTTCCATGCATTCGGGGAAGTGCAGGGACAGCACGTGCTCCGCCAATTGCTTTTGCAATTCGGGCTTCTTGGTGTAGTAGAAATATTCAAAATGCCCAAAGCGCACGTGGCTATGGGCCAGGCGCAGCACCATGGCGGCGCGCTCCTGTTTCTCGCGCCATACCGGCGTGGTGGAACCGATAACACACAGTGCACGACTGCTGGGAATGCCCAGTGCATGCAACGCTTCGGACGCCAGAAACTCGCGAATCGACGACCGCAGCACCGCACGCCCATCGCCCATGCGCGAATACGGGGTTTGCCCGGCGCCCTTGAGGTGCAGGTCCCAATGTTCGCCGGCTTCGTTGTAAACCTCGCCCAGCAGCAATCCACGTCCATCACCCAGTTGCGGGTTGTAGGAGCCGAACTGATGCCCGGAATAGATCATCGCGCGCGGCTCGGCCTCGGCCCACAGCTTGTGCCCGCCGAACAGCTCGGCAAATACCGGCGTTTCGGCCACGGCAGGGTCGAGATCCAGCAGCGCCATGGCCGCTTCACTCGCGACCACCAAACGCGGTTCGTCGATGGGTTCGGGCAGCACGTGGGTTGAGAAGCCGTCGCCCAGGCGGGCGAAGCGGTTGTCGAAGGTCAGTTCGTCGAGGGCTTTCAACGGCCATCTCCCAGCAGAATGTCCGACCATTCTGCTGGGGATAGCGCGTTTAGTCGAGTTTGGCGGGCGGCGGCTCGGGCAGGTCCTGGTCCTTGGCGAGCGGCAGGATGGTTCTTTTTTCTTCTTCCACCGGCACCAGTTTGTATTCCTGGCCATGCAGGTTTTTCAGGTAAACCTCCATCTGCCGGAACGAGATGTTGATGTGGTGGTTCTTGAACTCGCGGTTGATGAAGCGGTTGACCTCATCGATCACCGGGTTGCGGTCGCCCAGGTCGCGCACATGCATGCGCAGTTCGTGGTCGAGGGTGCTTTCACCGAAGTTGAGGAAGTACACATGGGGCGCCGGGTCCTTCAGGACGCGCGGGTTTTCGGAGGCGGCCTTGAGCAGCAGTTCCTTCACCAGGTCCAGGTCCGAGCCGTAGTCCACGCCCAGTTTCAGGGTGACCCGAGTGATGGTGTCGGTCAGCGACCAGTTGATCAGTTGCCCGGTGATGAACGTCTTGTTCGGGACAATGATGTCCTTGCGGTCGAAGTCGGTGATGGTGGTGGCGCGGATGCGGATCTTGCTCACCGTGCCCGACAGGTTGCCGATGGTGATGGTGTCGCCGATCCGTACCGGGCGCTCGAACAGGATCATGATGCCGGAGATGAAGTTGGCGAAGATTTCCTGCATCCCGAAGCCCAATCCCACCGAGAGCGCGGCCACCAGCCATTGCAACTTGTCCCAGCTCACGCCGAGGGTCGACAGGGTGGAGACAAAACCCACGCCGGCAATCACGTAGGACAACAAGGTGGTGGTGGCATAGGCGCTGCCTTGGGCCAGGTCCAGCTTGGACAGTACCAACACCTCCAGCAAGCCGGGCAGGTTGCGCGCCAGGGCGAAGGTGATGCCGATGATGATCAAAGCGCCGAGCAAGTCGCCGATGCTGATGGGCACCATGCTGATATTGGCGCCGGTGCCGCTGGTGTATTCGTAAAGGGTGACGTTGTCCAGGTAGGAAAATACCGAGATCAAGTCAGACCACACCCAATACAGCGCGGCGATAAAGCCGCCGAGCAGCGCCAGGCGAATCAGTCGCATCGACTGCTCGTTGACCTGTTCGATGTCCAGGGTCGGTTCTTCGATAACCGCTTCGCCGTCCCCCGCTTCCTTGGCGGCCTGGCGTTTGGCCAGGGCCCGCGCGTAGGCCAGGCGCCGTGCGGCAACCCCCAGGCCACGGACGAAGGTGGCTTCGATCACCAGCCAGAACATCAGCAGGTACAGGGTGTTGATCAACCGGTCGCTGAGCTTGAGGGCGGTGTAGTAGTAGCCAAAGCACACGGCAATAAACAGCGCGACCGGCAGCGCGGTAAACATCAGGCCGACGGCTTTGCGAAACAGCGAGGCTTTTTCGTGGGTCGGGCTATTGAGCAGCAGGCGCCCGAGCAGCCATGCCATCAGTGCGTAGCAGGTCAGTACCACGCCGATGCCCAGTACGTCGTCTGCCAGCGCCGCTGGCTGATGCTCGGCGATGGCCACCACGGCCACCAACGCCAGCACCACCAGCCCGAGCTTGCGTATCCAGCCCTGGAGGAATTCGACCTGGGGTTTTTCCCAACGGAAATGCAGCTCGGCGACGCCGCCGGGCGCGAGGATCCGATAGGCGGTGTAGAACACCAGCCACGCCTGGGCGATCTGCAGCAAGGCTGCGCCGAGGTTGGCGTTTTGCCCGCGGGCATCGATCTGCAACGCATAACCGCACAGCGCCAGGCCCAGGGCCACCGGCATTGCCAGGGCGATATTCACCAGGATCGCCACCGGCGTGTGCCATTGGCTGTCGCGCTTGAAGTGGCCGATGTCCTGGTGGATTTTTTTCAGGCGCTCATACAGGTAGCTACGACGCCACAGCAGCGCGCCGATCAACAGCAGCAGGGGCAGGAACAGCAGCGGGCGCTGGGTCAGGCCGTCATACAGTTCGCTGACGCTGGAAGCCCAAGGCAAGGTGGTGACCTGCTTGCTCAGGTGCGCCGGTACGGTTTCCAGCCATTCGGTGTCCAGCGGCTTGTTGCTGGGAATCCAGAACATTTGCTCGTCGAGGGTTGCCCGCAACGTGCTGGCGGTACTCAGCAGTTGTTTCTGGTTCAGTTGCAGGGTGATGGATTCGTTGAGTAGTGCGCTCAGCTCGCGGCTGAGGCGCTCCAGCAGGTCGCTGCGGGTGATCGCCAGTTCCAGCAGTGTGCGGCGCAGTTGTGGTGTGACCTGGTCGGCCGGTTGGTTGACCAGCAGGTTGTCGACGTAGGTGCTCGGGGTGCTGATCAGTTCGCGCTGTTGATTGACCTCGAACTGGTACAGGCGAATGTTGGCGATGTCATCTGCCAGGTCTCGGTCCACGGTCAGGCGCGGGAGGGCCTGCTTCTGCTTGTAGAGGATCTTGGACAACAGGAGGCTGCCCTTGAGCACGTTGATCTGTTCGTCCAGCGCCGAGTCGCTTTGGGTCACGCTGTCCAGTTGCTGCTTGGTTTGCAGGTTTTTCTGGGTCAGTTCGTTGAGCCGGTCGGTGCTTTTGAGCAGGTAGTCGGACAGTTTCAGGTTGGCGGCGCTTTCCGTGGCGAGCAGGCTGCTGCCACCGGCCTTTTGGGCTTCGATGGACTGCTGGGTCACGGTTTCCTGGGACTGGGCCAGGCGTTTCTGGTTGATCAGGGTTTGCAGGTCCTGGATTTCCTGCTCCAGGCGCGCGGTTTTTTCCAGTACCAGATCGTGTTGGCTGTTGCCCAGGTCTTGCAACTGGCTGTTGCCGGCCAGCTCCTGGCGGCGCAATGGAATCAGCGCATTGAGGGCGGCCAGCTCGGCGTTCAGCTGGTTGCGCTGGTCACCGCTGAGGGCCTTGCCATTGTCTTTGCCGGCCTTGAGGATCGAGTTGATTTGCTGGATGCGCGTCTGGCTGCTGCTGATTTCGGTCTGGGCGCGTTCCGGGCGGGTCTGGGCGGCGATGCTCAGGCTGTTGGCGTCGGCCAGGTCCTTTTGCAGGTCGCCTTGCTGGGTGGTGCGCTGCACCAGCAGTTGTTCAAGTTGCGGCACCGGCAAGGTGGCGTAGCGTTGGGCGACCGGAATCACCTTGGTGGCTTTGAGTCGGGTCAGCTCGCGCTGGTTCTCGGCGCTCTGGCGCGGCGCGTCTTCCAGCTGGCGCTTGAGGTCGACCAGGCGCTGCTGGTAATCCTGCTGGTTGCCGAGGAAGGTGAGGGTCTGCTGCAGGATGCTTTGCAGCGCCTTCATGTCGGCGTCGGGCAGCTTGCGGTCTGGCAGCTTGTCCAGGGTTTGCTGGACGGAGTCGATGCTGGGCGGGTCGGCGGCGTGCACGGTGCCGACGCAGAGAGTCAGGCCCAGCAGGGCAGTAGCGAGAAAAGTGCGCAGGGTTGTCATAGAGACCGGTCGAGCAAGGTGATAAATAGGGGGCGTCCCGACATCGACTGGCGCGCCGTCGCCCCGCAGTTTAGAGGAAGAGTCCGGGGCCCGGGCGACTTCCTTCGGGGAATCTGACGCCGACTTTGCCGATCTTGTTCCCGTCCATGACGGCGACGGTCCAAATGGTGTTGTTCCATTCCACCTGGTCGCCGACCACGGGTGCCCCGCCGACTTTCTGGGTGATGAAGCGACTCAGTGGCATGTCCGGGTCGATGCCCTCGAGCTTGAGCCCGTACAGCGCCGAAACCGCGCCCAGCTGGGCGTCGCCTTCCAGGACGAAGTCACCGAAGAAGCGCAGGTCGAGGCCCCGTTGTGGTGCCTGGCTGAACAGTTTGCCGAGGGCCGGCAAGTTGTGTTCATGGCCGATCACGCAGAGCAAATCGTCGACTTCCAGCACCGTACTACCCGACGGATGGAGCAGTTGCTGGCCACGAAACAGCGCAGCGATCCGTGTGCCTTCGGGCATTTTCAGCTCCCGAAGGGCGGCGCCGATGCACCATTTTTCGGCGCCCAGGCGGTAGACGAACAGCTCCCACTCGCTGGTGACGTGCACTTCCAGGGCCGCCCGGGAGATTGGGGCGGGCTCGGGCGGTACGGTCACTTTCAACAGCTTGGCCACCCATGGCAGGCTCGTGCCTTGCACCAGCAGCGACACCAGCACGATAAAGAACGCCAGGTTGAAGTACAGCTGTGCGTGGGGCAGGCCGGCCATCAGCGGGAACACCGCCAGAATGATCGGGACCGCGCCGCGCAAGCCGACCCAGGCAATAAAGGCTTTCTCTCGACCATGGAAGGCCTTGAACGGCAGCAGGCCGACCATGACCGACAGCGGCCGGGCAAACAGGATCATCCACAGCGCCAGGCCCAGGGCGGGTAGCGCGATGGGCAGCAGATCATGGGGCGTGACCAGCAGGCCCAACACCAGGAACATGCCGATCTGCGCGAGCCAGGCCATGCCGTCGAGCATATGCAAAATGCCATGTCGGCTGCGCACCGGGCGGTTGCCGATCACCAAACCGCACAGGTAAACCGCGAGGAAGCCGCTGCCGTGCAGGGCGTTGGTCAGGGCAAACACGAACAGGCCGCCGGAAATCACAAGGATCGGGTACAGGCCGTTGGCCAGGTTGATCCGGTTGACCATCTGCAGCATCAACCAGCCGCCGCCCAGGCCAATGATGCCGCCGATGCCGAACTCGCGGATCAGGTGGCCCAGCAGGCTCCAGTGCAGGCCGGTCTGGCCGCTGGCAAGCATGTCGATCAGGGTGACGGTAAGGAACACCGCCATCGGGTCGTTGCTGCCGGATTCGATTTCCAGGCTGGCGGTGACCCGTTCGTTCAGGCCCTTGCCGCCCAGCAGCGAGAACACCGCTGCGGCGTCCGTGGAGCCGACGATGGCGCCGATCAGCAGGCCTTGAATGATGTTGAGGTTGAACAGCCAGGCGGCTGCCATGCCGGTGAGTCCGGTGGTGATCAGTACCCCGACCGTCGCCAGGGACAGCGCGGGCCAGAGCGCCACGCGAAAACTCGCCACCCGTGTTCGCAAGCCGCCATCGAGCAGGATCACGGCCAGGGCGAGGTTGCCCACGAGGTAGGCAGTCGGGTAGTTATCGAAGATGATGCCGCCGCCGTCGACGCCGGCGATCATGCCCACGGCCAGGATGATCACCAGGATCGGGATGCCCAGGCGGGACGAAAGAGAACTCACCAGAATGCTCGCACCTACCAGCAACGCGCCGATCAAGAACAGGCTGTTGATGGTCGTCGCATTCAAAGGCAGTACTCCATGAGCGGGAAAGACGAGGCGCAAACTGACCATGCAGTCTGCGTGCCAGCGATTCTAACCTGTTGAATTGCTGTGCTGTCAAAAAGGTTTGAATGGCTAGCGCATATCTAATGTGGGAGCGGGCTTGCTCGCGAATGCGGTGTGTCAGCCAACCACTAAGGTGACTGACACACCGCATTCGCGAGCAAGCCCGCTCCCACATTTTAGTGATGCGGTGTCAGTTAAAGCCTGAACCGCCCCACCATCCCGTTCAAATCCACCGCCAACCGCGACAGCTCGCTGCTCGCCGCACTGGTCTGGCTGGCGCCGGTCGCCGATTGCACCGACAAATCGCGAATGTTCACCAGGTTGCGATCCACTTCCCGCGCCACCTGCGCCTGCTCTTCAGCGGCACTGGCGATCACCAGATTGCGCTCGTTGATTTCAACGATGGCGGTATTGATGGTGTCCAGCGACATCCCCGCACCCTTGGCGATATTCAGCGTCGACTCTGCACGCTCGGTGCTGTTGCGCATCGAATCCACTGCATGCTCGGTACCGGCTTGGATGCTGCCGATCATCCGCTCGATCTCGCTGGTGGACTGCTGGGTGCGATGGGCCAGGGCCCGCACTTCATCCGCCACCACCGCAAAACCACGCCCGGCTTCACCGGCACGCGCTGCTTCAATCGCTGCGTTCAGGGCCAGCAGGTTGGTCTGGTCGGCCAGGCCGCGAATCACGTCCAGCACCTTGCCGATGTCCCGGGACTCTTCCGCCAGGTTGCCGATCAGGGTCGCGGTGGCTTGCACGTCGCTGCTCATGCGTTCAATGGCGCTGACGGTTTCCTGCACCAAATCACGGCCATCGCCCGCAGACGAAGTGGCGTTCTTCGAGGCTTCGGAAGTGCTGACCGCGTTGCGGGCCACTTCTTCAACCGCGCTGGTCATCTCGTTCACCGCCGTGGCGGCCTGTTCGATTTCGTTGTTTTGCTGGGTCAGGCCACGGGCGCTTTCGTCGGTCACGGCATTCAGCTCTTCCGCGGCGGAGGCCAATTGGGTGGCCGAGCCGGAAATGCGCTGCAAAGTGTCCTTCAATTTGTCCTGCATCTTGGCCATTGCCAACAGTAGTCGGCCGGCTTCGTCGTTGCCTTCCACCTTGATCGGGCGCGTCAGGTTGCCTTCGGCGATTTCCTCGGCGGCATCCAGGGCCTGGGCGATCGGCTGGGTAATGCTGCGGGTCAGCAGCCAGGCGAACAGCATGGTCAATGCAGTGGCGAGGATCAGCAGGATCACCACCAGCTCAAACGCCAGGTCGTACTGGTCGGCAGCTTGCTGGTTGGTGGCCAGCGCCATCTTGTTGTTGATGTCCAGCAGGCGGTTCAATACGGCATTGACCTGATCCGAGTTGTTCAGCAGCTCGGTATTCAGCAGCGTGCGCAGTTCTTCCACCTGATTGGCTCGTGACAGGCTCTTCATGCGCTCTTCAATCTGATGGTACTGGGCCAGCAGACGCACATATTCATCGTAGGCAGCACGTTCTTCGCTGCTGTCGATCAACTTCTCGTAGACCGCCTGGGCCGTACGAATCTGCTGATTGCGCACGTCAAAAGACTCAAGGGTCTTTTGCTGGACGTCGGGCTCGCGGTTGGTCAGCAGGCGATAGGACAGCACCCGCAGGCGCAGGGTCAGCTGGGTGAACTCGTCCAGGGCGCGAATGCTCGGCACGCTGCTGAGGGTGATGTCTTCCGTCGCCGCGCGAATCTTGCTCATCTGGTTCAACGCGAACACGCCGAGAAACAACATCAGCGCGCCAATCAACGCGAAGCCGAGGAAGGCCCGCGGCGCGATATTCATATTACGAAGAGACATGCTGTGATCCTGGGGAGAAGCGCGATCCATGCGGGGTTTGGGCGGGGTGTCCATGACCTATCGGTCATACGACTAAAGTCTTGAGGGGGTGCGCGCTTTTGTCGCAGGTCGGGACGGTCCGACGGGATTCAGGAACCAGATGCCATAAATGCAGTCACTAAGGCTCGAAAGCGTGGCCTGCCCTGTAAAATCAAGGCCCCGCGCCGGGGATAACCCTGGCATCCGAGGTGATTTTTCTTTATCGTCACCGCCCTTTGAAAAAGCCCGAGAAATCAAAATGTTAGAAGCATCCCTCAGCCAATTGGAACAACTGGTCAGTGACCTGGTACAGCAGAACCAGGATCTGCTGGGCACCAACGAATCCCTCAAGGCCGAACTGGCTCGCGCCAAGGATGAGAACGACAGCCTGCAACTCAACCTGATGGAACAGGAAGAAAAGCAGGGCGCCACCGCCGCCCGTATCCAGGCGTTGGTTGAGCGTGTGAGCGCAGGTCCTGTCAGCGCATGAATGAAGGGATAAAGGTCGTTTCGATTCTCGGTGAGGATTACTCGATCAAGGCACCGGAAGGGGAAGACAACACCCTGATGAGCGCCGTGACGATGCTCAAGGCATCCCTGGCCACCACCAAGAAAAAGTACCCGACGCTGATCGGTGACAAGCTATTGGTGCTGGCGGCGCTGAACCTGTGCGCCGAGCAGATCGAAATGCAAAAGCACCACCAGCAGGAACTCGACCGTTACCAAGAGCAAGTCAGCGCCACGGTCGAAGTGATTTCCAAGGCGATCGGAACGCCTTAGAACCACTCATCCTGCATCCCCAGGCACGTGTCATCGCGTGCCTCGAGAATCGCCAGTTCATGATGGCAGCCCGGTATTTCCCACGTCAGGAAGTACCGGGCGGCCTGGAGCTTGCCTTTATAGAAGGCGACATCGGCAGCATTGCCTTTGGCCAGCCCTTCCTCGGCGCGAATCGCCTGTTCCAGCCAGCGCCAGCCAATCACCGTATGCCCGAACACCTTCAGGTACAGCGCCGAATTCGCCAGGCTGCTGTTGACCTTGCCCTGGGCGAGATCCGTCAGCAGGCCGAGGGTGACCTCTTGCAGGCGCGTTACCAGTTGTTCCAGCGGTTCCCGCAAGGCAGTCAGCGACGGGTATTGCTGTGCCCGCGCGCCGGTCTCGGCGATCAGGCGAATCAGTTGTTTCAAGCCCGCACCGCCGTTCTGCGCCAGCTTGCGCCCGAGCAGATCCAGCGACTGAATGCCGTGGGTGCCTTCATGGATCGGATTCAGGCGGTTGTCGCGGTAGTACTGTTCCACCGGGTATTCACGGGTGTAGCCGTGGCCGCCGAGGATCTGGATCGCCAGTTCGTTGGCCTTCAGGCAAAACTCCGATGGCCAGGATTTGACGATAGGCGTCAGCAGATCCAGCAGTTCGTGGGCCTGTTTGCGCGCAGCTTCGGTTTCCAGGGTGGTGGTGTCGTCGAACAGGCGTGCGGCGTACAGGCCAAGGTCGAAGGCACCTTCCACGTAGGCTTTTTGGGTCAACAGCATGCGCTTGATGTCGGCGTGCTGAATGATCGACACCGGCGCGGTGTTCGGATCCTTGCTGTCCGGCAGGCGGCCTTGCGGGCGCTCGCGGGCGTATTCCAGGGAGTACAGGTAGCCGGCGTAACCGAGCATCACCGCGCCCATGCCCACGCCGATCCGCGCTTCGTTCATCATCTGGAACATGCAGCTCAGGCCTTGGTGCGGTTTGCCCACCAGGTAGCCGACACACTCGCCGTTATCGCCGAAATTCAGCGCGGTCGAGGTGGTGCCGCGCCAACCCATCTTGTGAAACAGCCCAGCCAGCAGCACATCGTTGCGTTTGCCCAGGCTGCCGTCGTCGTTGACCAGGAACTTGGGCACGATAAACAGCGAAATGCCCTTCACCCCGGCGGGCGCATCCGGCAGTTTGGCCAGCACCATGTGCACGATGTTTTCCGACAGCGGGTGATCGCCACCGGAGATGAAGATCTTGTTGCCCTTGAGGCGATAGCTGCCGTCAGCCGCCGGCTCTGCGCGGGTACGAATATCCGACAGCGACGAACCGGCGTGGGGCTCGGTCAAGGCCATGGTGCCGAAGAAACGGCCTTCGATCATCGGTTGCAGGAAGCGTTGTTTCTGCTCCTCGGTGCCGAAGCTCTCGATCAGGTTGGCGGCGCCCATGGTCAGGAACGGGTAGGACGTGGAAGCGGCGTTGGCTGACTGGAAGTGTGCGAAACAGGCTTGGGACAGCAGGGTTGGCAATTGCATGCCGCCAGCGTCGAAGCTGCGGGCGGCGTTGAGAAAGCCGGCTTCAAGGAAGGCATCCACCGCCGGTTTCACTTCAGGAATCAGAATCGCCTGACCGTTCTCGTAGCGGGGTTCGTTCTCGTCGCCCTTGCGGTTGTGCGGGGCGAAAAACTTCTCGGCAATGCTGCGGGCGGTGCCGATGGCAGCGTCGAAGGTTTCACGGTTGTGTTCGGCAAACCGCTCGCGCTGGGTCAGGCCCTCGGCATCGAGGACTTCGTACAGCTCGAAAGCCAGATTGCGGGAACTGAGCAGCGTCTCGGACATGGCGGCTTACCTGTGTGGGAATGGGCCGAGTCTAAGTGCGCAAATAGAGGCTGGATAGCAAGATTGATCTGGGTGATGGAGGGGCAAAACGCGGCTCGAAGGTGGAGCGCGGTTAATGTGGGAGCGGGCTTGCTCGCGAATGCGGTGGATCAGTCAGTACATCCGGTGACTGACACTCCGCATTCGCGAGCAAGCCCGCTCCCACATTTTGACCGCGTTTCTTCAGTTAGCCGATGGTCATCAGGCTGGCGTTACCACCCGCCGCAGCGGTGTTGACGCTCAACGCCCGCTCGATCACCAGGCGTTCCAGGGCAATCCCGGTTTCGCCGGAAGACAAACCGTGAACCCCGACAATCGCCCCGCCACGCTTGGCCACTTGCTGGCAAACCCCGCGCAGTTGGTCGGAATCGCCGTGATGCAGTACGGCATCAAATACGGTTTCATCCTTGGTCCAGTCAGCCACCAGCTTGACCTTCGCCTGAAGCTCTTTCGGCAAGCGTGCGAGCACGGCCTTGGTCAATTCAGTTTCCGGCCATACCGCCGAGCCGCCGACTGCCAGTACCGCCGCCAGTTGCGTCAGCAGGTCGCCTTCCACTTCCGCCAGGCACAACACGTGCTCGCGGGGCAGGATGGCGTAGCTGTTGCGCTCGCCGGTCGGGCCGGCCAGTTGGCGGGTGATACCGCTTTGGGATTGCGCGGCGAACTGCACGCACAGGGCGCTCAAGTCGCTGAGCTTGTTGCTGTCGGCCCAGGCTTGCAGTGCCGTCAGCGGCTTGCTCATGGCATCCCGCAGGCGAACATCCGGTGCTGTCACGGCATCACCGCGAACGAAGGATTGCTCGATGGCATCCGTAGGACGTGTCGACAGCAGACGGTACAGGTACAGCGGACCGCCGGCTTTAGGGCCGGTACCCGACAAACCTTCGCCGCCGAACGGCTGCACGCCGACCACGGCACCCACAATGTTGCGGTTAACGTAGACGTTACCGGCATGGACGTTGTCGATCACCTTGGCGATGGTCTCGTCGATGCGAGTGTGCACGCCCAGGGTCAGGCCGTAGCCGGAGGCATTGATCTGGCCGATAAGCTGGTCGATCTCTTTGCGCTTGTAGCGCACCACGTGCAGCACCGGGCCGAAGATTTCCCGTTGCAGTTCGTCGAAGCTTTCCAGTTCGATCAGGGTCGGCATCACGAACGTGCCGCGCTTGACCTCTTCGCTATCGGCAATCGCGACCTGGTAAACGTTGCGGCCTTTGTCGCGCATGGCCTGGATGTGTTTCTCGATACCGGCTTTGGCTTCGGCGTCGATCACCGGGCCAATGTCCACCGACAGGCGCTCCGGGTTGCCGAGGCGGCATTCAGCCATGGCACCTTTAAGCATTTCGATGACGCGATCAGCGGAATCTTCCTGCAAGCACAGAACGCGCAGGGCCGAGCAGCGTTGGCCGGCACTGTCGAAGGCCGAGGACACCACGTCGATCACCACTTGTTCGGTGAGTGCCGAGGAATCGACGATCATCGCGTTCTGGCCACCAGTTTCGGCGATCAGCGGAATCGGACGACCCTGTGCATCCAGGCGGCCGGCGACGTTGCGTTGGAGCAGACGCGCGACTTCGGTGGAGCCGGTGAACATCACGCCCTTGACGCGATCATCACCCACCAGGCGGGCACCGACGGTTTCGCCCTGGCCCGGCAGCAGTTGCAGCACGCCTTCCGGAATCCCGGCTTCCAGCAGCAGGCGCACGGCTTGTGCGGCAACCAATGGTGTTTGCTCGGCAGGCTTGGCCAGCACCGGGTTACCGGCGGCCAGTGCAGCAGCGACCTGGCCACTGAAGATCGCCAGCGGGAAGTTCCACGGGCTGATGCACACCACTGGGCCCAGGGGCCGGTGGGCGTCATTGGTGAAATCGTTACGGGCCTGCACTGCGTAGTAGCGCAGGAAGTCCACGGCTTCACGCACTTCGGCGATGGCGTTGGCGAAGGTTTTTCCGGCTTCGCGGGCCAGCAGGCCCATCAGTGGCTGGATCTCGCCTTCCATCAGGTCGGCGGCACGTTCCAGGATCGCGGCGCGTTCGGCGGGCGGGGTGGCCTGCCAGATTGGCGCAGCGTTCAGGGCACACTGGATCGCGTTATCGACATCTTCGACAGTCGCTTCCTGCACATGGCCGACCACGTCACGCAGATCCGACGGGTTCAACACCGGTGCAGCCGCTTCGTTGCTGGAAGCGCAACCGAGCATCGGCGCGGCTTTCCAGTTGTTGTGCGCGGTGGCCAGCAAGGCGCAGGACAGCGACGCCAAACGGTGTTCGTTGGCCAGGTCGATACCGGCGGAGTTGGCGCGCTCGGCACCGTACAGGTCGCGGGGCAGCGGGATACGCGGGTGCGGCAGGCCGAAGCCGCCTTCCTGCGTCGCCATCTGCTCGATGCTGGCCACTGGATCGGCCACCAGCTCCTGGATCGAGATGGATTGGTCAGCAATCCGGTTGACGAACGAAGTGTTGGCGCCGTTTTCCAGCAGGCGACGCACCAGGTAAGCCAGCAATGTTTCGTGAGTACCGACCGGTGCGTACACGCGGCACGGACGGTTCAGCTTGCCTTCGGAGACCTTGCCTACAACCTGCTCGTACAGAGGTTCGCCCATGCCGTGCAGGCATTGGAACTCGTACTGGCCGGGGTAATAGTTCTGACCGGCAATATGGTAAATCGCCGACAAGGTGTGAGCGTTGTGGGTAGCGAACTGCGGGTAGATAACTTCCGGAACCGAGAGCAGTTTGCGTGCACAGGCAATGTAGGAAACGTCGGTGTACACCTTGCGGGTGTAGACCGGATAGCCTTCCAGGCCTTCGACCTGGGCGCGCTTGATTTCGCTGTCCCAGTACGCGCCTTTCACCAGACGGATCATCAGGCGATGGCGGCTGCGGCGTGCCAGGTCGATCACGTAGTCGATCACATACGGGCAACGCTTCTGGTAAGCCTGGATCACGAAGCCGATACCGTTCCAGCCCGTCAGTTGCGGCTCGAAGCACAGGCGTTCCAGCAGGTCGAGCGACAGCTCCAGGCGATCGGCTTCTTCGGCGTCGATGTTCAAACCGATGTCGTATTGCTTGGCCAGCAGGGTCAGCGACAGCAGGCGCGGGTACAGCTCGTCCATCACACGCTCGTATTGCGCACGGCTGTAACGCGGGTGCAGGGCCGAGAGCTTGATGGAAATGCCCGGGCCTTCATAAATCCCACGACCGTGGGACGCTTTGCCGATCGAGTGGATGGCTTGTTCGTACGAGGCCAGGTATTTCTGGGCGTCGTGTTCGGTGAGCGCGGCTTCACCGAGCATGTCGTAGGAGTAGCGGAAGCCCTTGGCTTCGAACTTGCTCGCATTGGCCAAGGCCTCGGCGATGGTTTCGCCGGTGACGAACTGCTCGCCCATCAGGCGCATGGCCATGTCGACGCCCTTGCGGATCATCGGCTCGCCGCTCTTGCCGATGATGCGGCTCAGGGACGACGTCAGGCCGGCTTCGTTATGGGTGGCGACCAGTTTGCCGGTCAGCAGCAGGCCCCAAGTGGCGGCGTTGACGAACAGCGACGGGCTGTTGCCCAAGTGTGGGTGCCAGTTGCCGGTGCTGATTTTGTCGCGGATCAGCGCGTCGCGGGTGCCTTTGTCCGGGATGCGCAACAGCGCTTCGGCGAGGCACATCAGCGCTACACCTTCCTGGGACGACAGGGAGAATTCTTGCAGCAGGCCCTGGACGATGCCTGCACGTCCGCCGGCGCTTTTCTGATTGCGCAGTTTCTCGGCGATCGAAGAGGCGAGCTTGTTGGTGGCTTCGGCCATTGCCGCAGGCAGGCGAGCCTGCTCGATCAGCATCGGCACCACTTCCGGTTCCGGGCGACGGTAAGCGGCGGTGATCGACGCGCGCAGTACCGATTGCGGCAGGATGCTCTCGGCGAACTCCAGGAAGCACTGGTGGGCGTGGTCGGTCTGGACCTCGCCGGCTTCTTCTGCGTCCTTGCTGCCCATGCCGTTGAGCTCGGCCAGGGTTGCACCACCCTCGAGTTTCTCCAGGTAATTGAAAATCGCCTGCTTGATCAGCCAGTGCGGCGTGCGATCAATGGAGGTCGCGGCCGCCTTCAGGCGCTCGCGGGTCGGGTCGTCAAGTTTGACCCCAAGGGTGGTCGTAGCCATCTTTTTATCCTCATGGGTGCCACTACTGCGTGGCATCAGCTGGCGGCAAGATTAGCTTTGCGCCGAGAGAGGTGCAACCGGGTGCAACCCTTTTTATCCATGAAATTTTTGATGCTGATCGGGAAAAATTATCGCCACAGCCGAATCGGCTGCGTCTTGGTACATTTGCTTCTGACTTTGGCTGTGCTTGCTCCGAAAAGGAGCAAAAACACGGTGTTTTCCGGAAAACACATCAAGGTGCAACTTATTCTCAAGAAACTGGTTGCACCTTATTTACTTTGTTGAATAGCATTCGCGCCCAAGGTGCAACCTCTTACCGGCGGTTCATCGGCTGATGGCTTTCCTGGGGAAACGTCAGTCATAAATGCGCGGCGCCAGGCTTCGTCTATCCACTAGCTAGTGGGTGGCCGTCCGGACAGACCGCCGCTACATAAAAACAATGCCAGGGCGTAACTCAATGAGCGTAAGTAATCCTACCCTGATCACCTTTGTGATCTATATCGCTGCCATGGTGCTGATCGGCTTTATGGCCTATCGCTCCACCAATAACCTTTCCGACTACATTCTGGGCGGTCGCAGCCTCGGCAGCGTGGTCACCGCGCTCTCGGCCGGCGCCTCGGACATGAGCGGGTGGTTGCTGATGGGCTTGCCCGGCGCGATTTACATGTCTGGCCTGTCGGAAAGCTGGATCGCCATCGGCCTGATCGTCGGTGCCTACCTTAACTGGCTGTTTGTTGCCGGCCGCCTGCGAGTGCAGACCGAGCACAACGGCGACGCCCTGACCCTGCCGGATTACTTCTCCAGTCGTTTCGAAGATAAAAGCGGCCTGCTGCGGATCATCTCTGCGGTGGTGATCCTGGTGTTCTTCACCATTTACTGCGCTTCCGGCATCGTGGCCGGCGCCCGCCTGTTTGAAAGCACTTTCGGCATGTCCTACGAGACTGCGCTGTGGGCCGGTGCTGCCGCGACGATTGCCTACACCTTCGTCGGTGGTTTCCTAGCGGTGAGCTGGACTGACACCGTACAAGCCACGCTGATGATCTTCGCCCTGTTGCTCACGCCGATCATCGTGCTGCTGGCCACCGGTGGCGTCGACACCACCTTCCTGGCGATCGAAGCGCAGAACCCTGACAACTTCAACATGCTGAAAAACACCACCTTCATCGGCGTCATTTCGCTGATGGGCTGGGGCCTGGGTTACTTCGGCCAGCCGCACATCCTCGCGCGTTTCATGGCGGCGGATTCGGTGAAATCGATTGCCAATGCACGTCGTATCTCCATGACCTGGATGATCCTGTGCCTGGGCGGCACCGTGGCGGTGGGCTTCTTCGGTATCGCCTACTTCTCGGCGCACCCGGAAGTCGCCGGTCCCGTGACAGAGAACCACGAGCGTGTGTTCATCGAACTGGCCAAGCTGCTGTTCAACCCATGGATTGCCGGTGTGCTGCTGTCGGCCATCCTGGCTGCCGTGATGAGCACCCTGAGCTGCCAGTTGCTGGTGTGCTCCAGCGCCCTGACCGAAGACTTCTACAAAACCTTCCTGCGTAAAAACGCCTCCCAGGTTGAGCTGGTGTGGGTCGGTCGCGCCATGGTGCTGCTGGTGGCGCTGATCGCCATCGCCATGGCCGCCAACCCGGAAAACCGCGTACTGGGCCTGGTGAGCTACGCCTGGGCTGGTTTCGGTGCTGCATTCGGTCCTGTGGTGCTGATCTCGGTACTGTGGAAAGGCATGACGCGTAATGGCGCACTGGCCGGCATCCTGGTGGGGGCGATCACCGTGATCGTGTGGAAGCACTTCAACCTGTTGGGCCTGTACGAAATCATCCCGGGCTTCATCTTTGCCAGCCTGGCGATCTACTTCGTGAGCAAGCTGGGCGCTCCGACGGCTGGCATGGTTCAGCGGTTTGACGCGGCCGAGGCGGATTACAACCTCAACAAGTAATCGGCGGGGGCTTGAATGCCCGCTGAAGTGAAAACGGCCCGCATCCCATGGATGACGGGCCGTTTTTTATGGGCGGCATTCAAGGGGGGTGGATAGGAACAGGGGGCTCACGGCGTAGGGATTTACTGATTTGCCTGCAGCGCACTCAGCTCGGCAAACAGCTGGTGCAGAATCGGCCACCCACTACTCGCAGAGAAACACCGGATGTTCGCTCCTGCCAATCAAAGTGCCTTTACCCTGACCCTCGACGGCGTGCCCAGTGATCTCAAGGTTTTTGAGTTCAAGGGCAACGAAGCCATCAGCGAGCCTTATCGCTTCGACCTTGAACTGGTCAGCGACCAGCCAGACCTCGACCTTGAAAGCCTGCTGCACCGCCAGGCCTTCTTGAGCTTCGATGCTCAGGGGAATGGCATTCACGGCCAAATCTACCGCGTTGCCCAGGGCGATTCCGGCAGGCGCCTGACCCGCTACCAGATCAGCCTGGTGCCACGCCTGGCGTACCTGCAACACAGCAGCCACCAGCGTATTTTCCAGCACCAGAGTGTGCCGCAGATCATCAAGCGGGTGCTGGAAGGGCAGGGCATCCACGGCGATGCTTTCGAATTCAGGTTGGCGGGCGTGTATCCCGAGCGTGAGTACTGCGTGCAGTTTGGTGAAAGCGATTTGGGGTTTATCCAGCGCCTGTGTGCCGAGTTGGGGATTCACTACCATTTCCAGCACAGTCCCGACGGGCACCTCCTGGTATTTGGTGATGACCAGGCGGTGTTCGCGCAGGGTGAGCAGGCGACTGACTATGTGCCTGGCACCGGGATGGTCGCCGATGCACCCGTGATCAAGCGTTTTTCGGTGCGTCTGGAAACCCGCACGACGGGTGTAAACCTGCGCGATTACGACTTTCGCAAGCCGCGACTGCAGCTGGAAAGTGAAGTACTCGGCGAGCAGCTTCCGTCCTTGGAAGATCACGACTATCCCGGCCACTTCACCGATCGGGCCCACGGCAAGCACTTGGCGCAGCGGGCTCTTGAGCGACATCGCGGCGACTATCGACAGGCCCATGGCAGTGGCGATCAACCGTCGTTGGTCAGTGGTCAGCTTTTCAAGATGGCAGCGCACCCCCGCGAGGAATGGAATGATCTTTGGCTGGTGACTCGGGTCGCTCACCGCGGCAGTCAGCCTCAAGTACTTGAGGAGTCTATGGGCGATGGGGCGCTCCAGGGATACAGCAACACCTTTGTCGCCACGCCCTGGGACACGGTTTTTCGCCCCGACCTGCCGCCGGTACGCACCCCCCTATCCGGTTATCAGAACGCGGTTGTCACTGGCCCCGTCGACAGTGAAATCCACTGCGACGAATACGGTCGGGTCAAGGTGCAACTGGCCTGGGATCGCGCCGGGGAGCACAACGAACATTCCAGCTGCTGGCTCCGTGTGGCCAGTGGCTGGGCCCATGAACATTACGGCGCGGTGCTGATTCCACGGGTGGGCATGGAAGTGCTGGTGGGCTTCGTCAATGGTGACGCCGACACGCCACTGGTGGTCGGCTGCCTGGCCAATGCGGCGACGCCAGTGCCGCTGGACCTGCCGGCCGACAAGACCCGCAGCATCTTTCGTAGCCAGACCAGCCCCGGCGGCGGTGGCTACAACGAGCTACGCATCGAGGACCGCAAGGGCGCCGAGGAAATCTACCTGCGTGCCCAGCGCAACTGGACCCAACACGTACTCCATGACCAGCACGTGCGGGTCGACAATCAGCGCAATGTCATTGTGAAAGGTCTCGATCGTCATGACCTTCAGGGCGAAGAACAGCGCACCACCCACGGCAACCGCCTGACCGAACTCAAGCAGGACGATCACCTGATGATCGCCGGCTCGCAGCAAACGCGTGCCGGCATGACCATTCGAATTGGCGCCGGGCAAAGCATCGTTATCGACGCGGGCGCCAGCGTGACCCTTCAGGCTGGCGGGCACTGGATCAACGTTTCGTCAGACGGGATTTTCAGCAGCACAGAGGTTCAGGTTGGCGGCTCGCCGGCATCGGTGGCAGCGCCTCTGATGGCGGGGCTACAGGAAAAGTTGCTGGCGGTGATACCGGCACCGCTGAGTGCCGTGCAGGTGTTCAGCCTGAAACGCAGTGCGCCCTTTTGTGAAGAGTGCGAGCGCTGCAGGAATGGCGTGTGTGACAGGCCTCTGCACCGCAACGCATCACTGGCCGGAGGTGCGCCATGATTTCTCCAGGGCAATGGTTGGCGTCTGCACCATTGCAGGCGGGTGAGCAGTTGTTTGCGGTGTTGGGTAATGCCAGCGACTGCAAGCCGCTTGAAGCCTGGCGTCGTACCAGTGGTAGCTCGCTCAGTCCAGTCTGGGCGGACAGCGAATATGCGGCATGGGATGAAGTCATGCCCTACGTTGCGGTGGTTGCCGTTGAAAGTGCTTTTCTGAAATGGGCCGACGAATGCGAAGGTACTGATTGGGGATGGTTGGCTGTGTCGTCCTGTCCCGTACAAACCGTCGTCGAGCATCTGCGCAGCCTGACCAAGGTAATGTTGCCGGAAGGGCAGGCGGTGTTCTTTCGCTTCTGGGACGGCGCCTATGTACTGCCTGTTTTGCAGGCACTGGGGCCGCAGGCAAAGGCGTTGCTCCCGGTGTTCAGTCGCTACTGGATCAATGGTCGCCAGCTTGAGGTAGCCGTCACAACGGTGGGAGCGGCAAAGCCAAGCCCGTGGTGGCAAGTGCCGCCGCAGGTTCTCCAGCACTTGAGTGAGCAATCGAGCGTCACGCTGGTGGATAACCTGCTGCAATGGCTGGAAGAACAACGCCCGGACCTGCACGGTGCCTTTGCGCCGGCGACCCTGAAGCACAAGGTCGCTCACTTCGTGCACCGGCCGGATGTCAGTCATCAGGCGCTGGCTGCCTGGCTGGGCTCAGAGTTGGGTTGAAGCCAAAGACTGCTGCAAGTCCTCGATCAGGTCCTCAATCGCCTCAATGCCGACTGACAGGCGAATCATCTCCGGCTTCACCCCGGCTTTCGCCTGCTCTTGTTCATTCATCTGACGGTGGGTGGTGGACGCCGGATGACAGGCCAGGGACTTGGCATCGCCGATGTTCACCAGGCGCTTGAAGATTTGCAGTGAGTCATAGAAACGTACGCCAGCCTCATAACCGCCCTTCAGGCCGAAGGACAGAATCGCCGACGGTTTGCCCTGCATGTATTTCTGCGCCAGATGATGGTGTGGGTGATCCGGCAGGCCGGCGTAGCTGACCCACTCCACCAGCTCGTGGTCTTGCAGGAAGTGGGCAATCTTCAAGGCGTTTTCGGTGTGGCGCTCCATGCGCAGGGCCAGGGTTTCCAGGCCTTGCAGCAGCAGGAATGCATTCATCGGCGCCAAGGCCGCGCCGGTGTTGCGCAGGGGCACGGTGCGGGCGCGGGCAATGAACGCCGCGGGGCCGAATTTTTCGGTGTAGACCACGCCGTGATAGGCCGGCTCGGGCTGGTTGAGGCCGGGGAATTTCTCCGGGTATTGAGTCCAGGGAAAGGTGCCGCTGTCGACGATTACACCACCCAGCGAGTTGCCATGGCCGCCGACGTATTTGGTCACCGAGTGCACGACGATGTCCGCGCCGAACTGGATCGGCTTGCACAGGATCGGCGTGGCCACGGTGTTGTCCACCATCAGTGGAACACCTCGGGCGTGGGCGACGTCGGCGAGGGCTTCGATGTCGATGATATTGCCCGCCGGGTTGCCAATGCTTTCGCAATACACCAGCTTGGTGTTGTCATCGATCAGTTCGGCGATGGCTGCGGCTGAGTCGTCACGGGCGAAGCGCACGTCGACGCCGAAACTCGGCAGCAAATGGGCGAACAGGGTGTAGGTGCCACCATACAACTGCGGGGTGGTGACAATGTTGTCACCGGCACGGGTCAGGGTCTGGATCGCGTAGTGGATCGCCGCGCTGCCGGCCGACACGGCCAGGGCCGCGATGCCGCCTTCGAGTGCTGCGATGCGTTGCTCCAGCACGTCATTGGTGGGGTTCATGATGCGTGTGTAGATATTGCCGGGCACGTCGAGGTTGAACAGGTCCGCGCCGTGCTGGGCGTTATCGAATTCGAAGGCGACGTTCTGGTAGATCGGCACGGCGACGGCCTTGGTGGTCGGGTCCGACTTGAAGCCGTGGTGCAGGGCGATGGTGGCGTCTTTCATGAGTTTTTATGACCTCCATGGATAATTGCTGGCCACAATAAATCCGCTTTCGTACCGGCAATTAGACTATTTTCGGCGGCGCCCCTGTGTTTGCGGCATAAGCACCACCTGACGCGCAGCCCTGCACCTTTGCCTGCGTAAAAGGTAAACTTCGCCCCCTGCGCAGGAGCAACCATGAATTATCGTCACGCCTTTCACGCCGGCAACCACGCCGATGTCTTCAAACACCTGACCTTGACCCGCCTCATCGCCCTGATGTCGCGCAAGGAGCAGCCGTTTGCCTATCTCGACACCCACGCCGGCATTGGTCTGTACGACCTGCAGGGCGATCAGGCGAACCGCACCGGTGAGTACCTGGAGGGCATCGCCCGCCTGTGGGGCCAGGCCGACCTGCCGCCGCTGACCGCCGACTACATGCGCGTGCTGCACGAGATGAACCCGGATGGCGAGTTGCGCTACTACCCGGGTTCCCCGGAGCTGGCGCGACGTCTGACTCGCCCTCAGGACCGCGTGTTGCTCAACGAGAAGCACCCGGAAGACGGCTTGCTGCTCAAGGACAACATGAAGGGCGACCGTCGGGTGAAAGTGCACCTTGGCGAAGGCTGGCACGTGCCCCGCGCATTGCTGCCGGTACCGGAAAAGCGCGCACTGATGCTGATTGACCCGCCGTTCGAAAAGCTCGATGAGATGCAGCGCTGCGCCGCATCCCTCAAGGAAGCCGTGAGCCGGATGCGCCAGACAGTGGCCGCGATCTGGTACCCGGTGAAGGACCAGCGCATGTTGCGCCGCTTCTACCAGGACCTGGCCGGTACCGGTGCGCCGAAGTTGCTGCGGGTGGAATTGCTGGTGCATCCGCTGGATACGCCGAACACCCTGACCGGTTCGGGTTTGGCGATTGCCAACCCGCCGTGGGGTTTGGAGGAAGAATTGCGTGAGCTGTTGCCGTGGTTGTCCAAGCAGCTTGGGCAAACCCAGGGTGGCTGGCAGATGGATTGGCTTATCGCCGAGTAAGCCAATCTCAAGGTATTGAAGACCAATGTGGGAGCGGGCTTGCTCGGGAATGCGGTGTATCAGAAACACATTCAGTGACTGATACTCCGCATTCGCGAGCAAGCCCGCTCCCACATTTTTATCGGTGTCGCTCTTAGATCGGGCAGGTCACACCTGTGCCGCCAATCCCGCAATAGCCCTGCGGATTCTTCGCCAGGTACTGCTGGTGATACGCCTCGGCGAAGTACACCGTCGGCGCTTCTTCGATTTCTGTGGTGATGGTGCCCAGGCCGGCCTTGGTCAGTTCATTCTGATAAGCCTGTGCACTGGCCTTCGCCGCTTCCAGATGCTCCGGTTTGACCGCATAGATCACCGACCGATACTGGCTGCCGATGTCATTGCCCTGGCGCATGCCCTGCGTCGGGTTGTGCAGTTCCCAGAACATTTTCAGCAGATCTTCGTAGCTTATCTTGTCCTGGTCAAACACCACCAGCACCACTTCGCTGTGGCCGGTCAGGCCCGAGCAGACTTCTTCATAAGTCGGGTTCGGCGTGTAGCCGCCGGCATAACCCACCACTGTGCTGACCACGCCGTCGCGCTGCCAGAACTTGCGTTCCGCACCCCAGAAACAGCCCAGGCCGAAGATCGCAAACTCTACGTTGTCGACAAACGGGCCGAGCAGCGGGTTGCCGTTGACGAAGTGAGTCTCGGGCAGGGACATCGGGGTTTCACGGCCAGGCAAAGCTTGTTCTTGAGTAGGAAGCACGTTTTTGTTCACCAGAATTTCCGAGCGCAAGACCATGATCAGTCCTCTCAGTCAGATTGAGTTACAGGTAAGAATTCAGACTGCCAGTTTGCCCGAGTGTTACCGCGCTGTCAGGCGATTGGCCCGCGAGGGTAGCGTTTAAGCTTCTCGATCAGCTCGGACCCCGGGATTGGCCGGTCGAACAGGTAGCCCTGGCCGACGTCGCAACGGTGACGGCGCAGGAACGCCAGCTGTTCGGAGGTCTCGATGCCTTCGGCCACTACCTTGAGCTTGAGGTTGTGAGCCATGGCGATCACCGCCGAGGTGATTTCCATGTCGTCCTGGTTGTCCGGGATTTCATGAATAAAGCTGCGATCAATCTTGATGATGTCGATCGGGAATTTTTTCAGGTAGCTGAGTGACGAGTAGCCGGTGCCGAAGTCATCCATGGCCAGGGTCAGGCCAAAACTCTTCAGTTGGTCCAGTTGCAGGCGGGTGTCTTCAGTGGCTTCCAGCAGCAGGCCTTCGGTCAGCTCCAGCTCCAGCAGGTTGGCGGGCAACTGTTCTTCCTTGAGGATCGTGGCAATCGAGGCCACCAGGTCCGGGTCGGAAAACTGCTTGGGCGACAGGTTGATGGCCACCTGCAGGTTGCCCAGGCCGGCAGCGGTCAGTTGGCGGCTCATGCGGCAGGCCTGGCGGGCGATCCATTTGCCGATGGGGATGATCAGCCCGGTCTCTTCAGCCACGCTGATGAATTGGTCGGGGCGGATCATGCCCTTTTCCGGATGGTTCCAGCGTAGCAGTGCTTCCATGCCCAGCAGGCGACCACTGCGCAGGCACAGCTTGGGCTGGTAGAACACGTCCAGTTCATTCTGGGTCAGGGCGCGGCGCAGGTTGTTTTCCACGAACAGCTTGTAACTGGCTTCGGCGTTCAGTGCCTCGGTAAACACTTGCACCTGGTGCTTGCCGTTGGCCTTGGCCTTGTGCAGCGCCAGGCCTGCGTTGCGCATCAGGGTTTGCGGGTCGCGGCCATGCAGTGGCGCGCAGGCGAGGCCCACGGAGCCGGTGACGCTGATCAGTTGGTTGTCGACGAACATCGGCTTGTCGAGAGTCGCCAGCAATTGGCTGGCGACCTGCTGGCCGGTTTCAAGGTCGGTATCGTCCAGCAGCACGGCAAACTCGTTACTGGCAAACCGCGCCAGGCTACCGCTGGCCGTCAGGCTGTTGCGCAGGCGCCGGGCCAGGCTGATCAGCAGCTTGTCGCCGGTCTGGTGGCCGAGGCTATCGTTGATCCGCTTGAAGTTGTCGATGTCCACCAGCAGCAGGCTGATGGGGCTGTCGCTGTCCCGGGCAAAACGTTCGTCCAGGTTGCGGATGAACGCCGGGCGGTTGCCCAGGTTAGTCAGGTTGTCGGTGTAGGCCAGGCGCTCGATGCGCTGCTGGGCCAGCTTGGTCTGGGTGATGTCTTCGTAGATGCCGATGTAGTGCGTCAGCTCACGGTTGTCGCCATAGACCTTGGAGATAGACAGCTGGCCCCAATAGGGTTCGAGGTTCTTGCGCCGGCTCTTGAACTCGCCTTGCCAGCTGTTGCTCTTGGCCAGGCTCGAAGGCGCGTCGAACAGCAGCTCGCTGAGGTTCTCCAGCGCCGGCAGTTCCGACAGCTGGTGGCCATGGACTTCTTCGGTGCTGTATTGGGTGATCGCGGTAAAGCTGGGGTTGACGTATTCCACCACGCCGTCGCAATTGACCAGCAGAAACGCATTGGCGCTTTGCTCCACGGCCCGCTGGAACAAGTGCAGCGCGCTGGTGGCGGTGCGGCGATTGTGGTTGTTGATCACTTGGGCGAACTGGTCGGCCAACTCGCCGGCAAAGGCGATCTCGTCGGACTGCCACACGCGGGTGCTGCCACTCTGCTCCAGGCACAACACCCCGACCACGTTGCCATCGACCCGGATGCTGGCATCGAGCATCGCGTGGATGTCCCGTGGGCGCAGGCTCTCGACCATTTCCCGGGTGCGTGGGTCGCGCAGGGCGTTGTTGGCATCGATGGCGCGGCTGGTTTGCAGGGCTTCCAGGTAATCCGGGAAGCCACTGGCATCGATAGGCTCTGGCAGGTGGTGCTGCTGATCGGCGCGGTGATAGGCGGAAATCGGCACCAGGTGCTGGTTTTCGAGGTTCCAGATACTGGCGCAGTCGATCTGGTAGATATCGCAGGCACTGCGGGTGATCAGCTCGGCGGCTTCTTGCAGCGAGTTGTTGGTGCTGTAGCGCTGACGGGCCAGCAACAGAATCAGTTCCTGCTGGGCGCGCACCCGCTCAAGGTGTTGCAGTTGTTCCTGCTGGGCGCGCTGGTTGAGTTCCAGGGCGATCTGCAAGCGGCTGTTCTGGCTTTCGAGATCCACGGCAGGGGCCAGCGAAATATCACTGAAAAGGCCATCGACCACCATCAGGTAGCCACGCAGCAGGTGGCGGTTGTGCTGTTTGTAGGCCTCACCCAGCTCCAGCAGGCTTAACGGGCCGTCATTGGTGTGCAGGGTGTAGCGCACCAGGTAGTGCGGGCTGATGGTCAGCTGTTGCTGGATCGCATCATGCAGCTGATAACGCGCCTGGGGTTCCATCAGGCTGGCGTAGGGCGAGCCGATCAAGGCGCACAGCTCGACGGCGGACAGGCCGAATTGGCGTTCGCAATTGGGGTCGAGGTACAGCAGGGCCCAGCTTGCCTCATTAAGCCGCTCGAAACGCAGCATACCGAGGCGCGAAGGCACCGGTAATTGCGTCACTACCTCGGCCGCCGTACGGGCGACATCGGGTTGGCTTTTCATGGGGGAACTCGCTTGGAAAAATGCGCTTCGCGCCGGGCTCACGCCCTCTTTACTGTTGCCTGCGGCAAGGTTGCATCATGCGGCACGGGCTGACAAGAGAGGATGAAGGCTAAGTGCTATAAGTGGGTTATCGGCCAGCGAACGGTTTTCTACAACCGGGGTGACCGATGGCTTTTTCAACGCCAGATACGACCCCAACTGTAGGAGCGAGCTTGCTCGCGAAAAAACGTCCAGGCACCGCGTTCATTCAGGGTGCCAGCGTTAATGTTAAGGATTTTTGCGAGCAAGCTCGCTCCTACAGAGGAACAGGAAAAGCAGGCAAAAAAAGCCCCGCCAATTGGCGGGGTTGAGGTACGAGCGTGGCGCTCGGAAATCGTTGAAGCCAGGTCTCCTGCGTGGGCAGGAGACCTGTTGAGGCTTAAAGCAGGATGGTGCGGATGTCGTTCAGCAACTGGCTCAGGCGCTGGGTGAAGCGTGCGGCAGCCGCGCCGTTGATCACACGGTGATCGTAGGAAAGCGACAGTGGCAGCATCAGCTTCGGCTGGAACGCTTTACCGTCCCACACAGGCTGGATAGTGGCCTTGGAAACACCCAGGATCGCCACTTCCGGCGCGTTGACGATTGGCGTGAAGCCAGTACCGCCAATGTGCCCCAGGCTGGAGATGGTGAAGCAAGCGCCTTGCATGTCGTCTGCGGTCAGCTTCTTGTCGCGGGCCTTGGCAGCCAGTGCAGCAGCCTCAGCGGCAAGCTGCAACAGGCTCTTCTGATCAACGTTCTTGATCACAGGCACCAGCAGGCCGTCCGGAGTATCGACCGCAAAGCCGACGTTCACGTACTTCTTGCGGATGATCGCCTTGCCGCTAGGGGCCAGCGAACTGTTGAAGTCCGGCAGTTCCTTGAGCAAGTGGGCGCAGGCCTTGAGCAGCAGTGGCAGCACGGTCAGCTTCACGCCAGCCTTCTCGGCGACGGCTTTCTGCGCAACGCGGAAAGCTTCCAGGTCGGTGATGTCGGCCTGGTCGAACTGGGTCACGTGCGGGATGTTCAGCCAGCTGCGGTGCAAGCTCGACGCGCCGATTTGCATCAGGCGAGTCATCGGCACTTCTTCGGTTTCGCCGAAGCGGCTGAAGTCCACGACCGGGATCGGCGGAATGCCCGAACCACCGGTAGCGCCACCGGCTGCCGGAGCTTCTTTGGCTTTCTGCATCATGGATTTGACGTAAACCTGCACGTCTTCCTTCAGCACGCGACCGTGCGGGCCAGTGGCCGACACAGCGTTCAGCTCAACGCCAAATTCACGGGCCAGTTGGCGCACGGCAGGGCCGGCATGAACCTTGGCACCGCTTGGCGCAGGTGCAGCCGCCGGAGCCGGTGCGGCCTCGGCTTTTGCAGCAGGCGCAGGGGCGGCAGCAGGTGCAGCTTCAGCCTTGGCGGCCGGAGCAGCGGCAGCTGGAGCGGGTGCAGCAGCAGGAGCCGAAGCGCCTGCTACTTTCAGCTTGAGGATGAAGTCGCCGGTACCGACTTCGTCTTCCAGCTTCACGGCAATGCTTTCCACCACACCGGCAGCCGGCGAAGGGATTTCCATGGAGGCCTTGTCGGACTCCAGGGTGATCAGCGACTGGTCAGCCTCGACGGTGTCGCCGACCTTAACCAGCAGCTCGATGATCTTGGCCTTGCCCGACGAACCGATGTCCGGAACATGAATGTCCTGGACTGTTTCGGCGGCAGGTGCAGCAGCCGGAGCCGCAGGGGCCTCGGCAGCGGCGGCAGGCTTCTCGGCGGCTGGAGCCGGGGCAGCAGCAGGAGCGGCCGCCGCAGGGGCCGCATCAGCGGCACCTTCGATTTCCAGCTCAAGCAGTTCGTCGCCTTCTTTCAGGCGATCGCCCAGCTTCACTTTCAGGCTTTTGACCACGCCGGCCTTGGGAGCAGGGATTTCCATGCTCGCCTTGTCCGATTCCAGGGTCAGGATGCTCTGGTCGGCTTCGACGGTGTCGCCGACCTTCACAAACAGTTCAATTACTTCACCTTCACCGCTGCCGATGTCAGGTACGCGAATGAGTTCGCTCACAGAAAATCTCCTCAGCAGTCCAGTGGGTTGCGTTTTTCCGGGTTGATCCCGAACTTGACGATAGCGTCTGCTACCACCTTAGGTTCGATTTCACCACGGTCAGCCAAGGCTTCCAGGGCTGCCAACACCACGAAGTGACGGTCGACTTCGAAGAAGTGACGCAGCTTTTTACGGCTGTCACTACGGCCGAAACCGTCGGTGCCCAGGACTTTGAATTCCTTGGACGGTACCCACTGACGAATTTGTTCAGCAAACAGTTTCATGTAGTCGGTAGAGGCGATAACCGGACCTTTACGGCCAGCCAGGCACTCTTCAACGTAGGTCAGCGCAGGCTTCTGGCCTGGGTGCAGACGGTTGCTGCGCTCTACGGCCAGGCCGTCGCGACGCAGTTCGTTGAAGCTGGTAACGCTCCATACGTCAGCACCGACGTTGAACTCTTCACGCAGGATTTTTGCAGCTTCACGCACTTCGCGCAGGATGGTGCCGGAGCCCATCAGTTGCACGTGGTGAGCGGCTTCCTTGGTGTCTTCTTCGAGCAGGTACATGCCCTTGATGATGCCTTCCTCGACACCGGCCGGCATGGCTGGCTGCTGGTAGGACTCGTTCATCACGGTGATGTAGTAGAAAACGTCCTGCTGCTCTTCGGTCATCTTCTTCATGCCGTCCTGGATGATCACCGCCAGCTCATAGCCGTAGGTTGGATCAAAGGTGCGGCAGTTCGGGATGGTGCCCGCCAGGATGTGGCTGTGGCCGTCTTCGTGTTGCAGGCCTTCGCCGTTCAGCGTGGTCCGGCCGGCAGTACCGCCGATCAGGAAGCCACGGGTACGGCTGTCGCCGGCAGCCCAGGCCAGGTCGCCAATGCGCTGGAAACCGAACATCGAGTAGAAGATGTAGAACGGCAGCATCGGCTGGTTGTGGCTGGAGTACGAAGTACCGGCAGCGATGAAGGAGCTCATGGCGCCTGCTTCGTTGATGCCTTCTTCGAGAATCTGGCCCTTCTTGTCTTCCTTGTAGAACATCACCTGGTCTTTATCGACTGGCTCGTAGAGCTGGCCGACGGAGGAGTAGATGCCCAACTGACGGAACATGCCTTCCATACCGAAGGTACGGGCTTCGTCCGGGATGATCGGCACGATACGCGAACCGATTTCCTTGTCCTTGACCAGCTGCGCGAGGATCCGCACGAAGGCCATGGTGGTGGAGATTTCACGGTCGCCCGAGCCGTCCAGGATAGCCTTGAGGGTATCCAGTGGCGGAGTCGGGATGTTGAAGCTCTTGGCGCGGCGCTGTGGCACGAAACCGCCCAGTGCAGTGCGACGCTCGCTGAGGTAGCGGGCTTCGGCGCTGTTTGGCTCGGGCTTGAAGAACGGCAGGTTCTCCAACTCTTCGTCCTTGACCGGGATGTCGAAGCGGTCGCGGAACAACTTCAGGCTGTCGACATCGACTTTCTTGGTGTTGTGCGCAGTGTTCTTCGCTTCGCCGGCACCGGTGCCATAACCCTTGATGGTCTTGGCCAGGATGACAGTCGGTTGTTCTTTGTGGTTGACCGCTTCGTGGTACGCCGCGTAGACCTTGTACGGGTCGTGGCCGCCACGGTTGAGTTTCCAGATCTCGTCGTCGGACAGATCAGCAACCATCGCCTTGAGTTCAGGCGTGTTGAAGAAGTGTTCACGTACGAACGCGCCGTCTTTGGCTTTGTAGTTCTGGTACTCGCCGTCGATGACTTCGTCCATGCGGCGTTGCAGGATACCGTCGACGTCTTTGGCCAACAGTGGGTCCCAGAAACGGCCCCAGATGACTTTGGTCACGTTCCACTGAGCACCGCGGAACACGCCTTCGAGTTCCTGGATGATCTTGCCGTTGCCGCGAACCGGGCCGTCTAGGCGCTGCAGGTTGCAGTTGATGACGAAGATCAGGTTGTCCAGCTTCTCGCGGCCAGCCAGGGAGATGGCGCCCAGGGATTCCGGCTCGTCACACTCGCCGTCGCCCAGGAAGCACCAGACTTTCTGCTTGCCTTCAGGGATGAAGCCACGGGCTTCCAGGTACTTCATGAAGCGTGCCTGGTAGATCGCCTGGATCGGGCCCAAGCCCATGGATACAGTCGGGAACTGCCAGAAATCAGGCATCAGCCAAGGGTGCGGATAGGACGAGAGGCCCTGACCGTCGACTTCCTGGCGGAAGTTGTTCATTTGTTCTTCGGTGATGCGGCCTTCCATGAACGCGCGGGCGTAGACGCCTGGCGAGGTGTGGCCCTGGAAGTAGATCAGGTCGCCGCCGTGTTCTTCGGTCGGGGCCTGGAAGAAGTAGTTGAAGCCAATGTCATACAGGGTTGCGCTGGAAGCGAAGCTGGAGATGTGACCGCCCAGGTCAGAATCTTTCAAGTTCGTGCGCATTACCATCGCCATGGCGTTCCAGCGTACCAGCGAGCGAATGCGGCGTTCCATGAACAGGTCGCCAGGCATGCGTGCTTCGTGGGTAACTGGGATGGTGTTGCGGTACGGCGTGGTGATGGCGTAGGGCAGTTGCGAGCCGCTGCGGGTCGCGAGTTCGCCCATACGGGTCATCAGGTAGTGAGCACGGTCTTCGCCTTCTTTGTCGAGAACCGATTCCAGGGCGTCCAGCCATTCCTGGGTTTCGACGGGATCGAGGTCTTGCATGGCTTGCTCCAGGGCGGAAAGGCTACCAGAATCGGTTGCCTGAAGTTTGCGACTGGCCTTGTGGGCAGACGACATAAATTCTTGGATGGCCGAAGGTTGCTTCGGCGTCCTGTAGTTTTACTACAAATCGTCGGCCATTTCAGCCTTTCGAATGTATATACGAGTAGTAAAACTACACAAGACTGAGCGGATTGCTCGGTCTAGCTGGCGAGCATAATCGTTATTGTTGATCTTTTGCGAACAAGAAAGGGTAGAGATTTGATGTTGACTGCCAAAAAAGAAAAATTTTCAGCTATTTCTAACCTTTGTTCGACAGTCCTTCACCGAGCGTGGTTCTTGCGTTCACAGCTACAAGCCCTTTACGCGCCGATCAAGGATAGACCATGAGCCTTCCAATGCAGGCCGAACTACCGGCCATCCTGCTTCCATTTGCCAAGCGGGCCGAGCAGTCATTTCGTGACGCCGTGGCCGGATTGGACGGCGATAATGGCCTTTCTGAGTGGACGCCGCAACGTTGGGCTGACTTCGCCCGTGTGTGCGCCGCCAGTGATTTCGTCATTGAACAGAGTGTTCGTGACCCTTTGATGTTGCTCGAACTGGTGGCCTGGGGCGAGCTGGACCGCGGCTTTGCCCCCGGCGAGCTGTGCGGGCAGATTGCCGTTGCCGTGCAGCAGGCCGAGACAGAAGACGAACTGGGCCGCGTTCTACGACGCCAGCGCACCCGCCAGCAAGTGCGGATCATCTGGCGCGACCTGACCCGACAGGCGGATCTGGTGCAAACCTGCCGTGATCTATCGGACATGGCCGACGCCAGCATCGATCAGGCGTATCAGTGGTTGTACCAGCGCCACTGCACATTGTTCGGCACGCCCACCGGCCGGCGCAGTGGTGAGCCGCAGCACATGGTCATCCTCGGCATGGGCAAGCTCGGCGCCGTGGAGTTGAACCTGTCGTCTGACATCGACCTGATTTTCGCCTACCCCGAAGGCGGCGACACCGTGGGCGTCAAACGCTCACTGGATAATCAGGAATTCTTTATTCGACTTGGTCAAAAACTGATCAAGGCTTTGGACCCGATGACCGTCGACGGCTTCGTATTTCGCGTCGACATGCGCCTGCGGCCCTACGGTTCAGCCGGGGCGTTGGTGCTCAGCTTCAACGCGCTGGAGCAGTACTACCAGGACCAGGGCCGTGACTGGGAACGCTACGCCATGATCAAGGCGCGGGTGGTGGCCGGTGACCAGGTGGCCGGCGCGCAATTGCTCGACATGCTGCGACCGTTTGTCTACCGGCGTTACCTGGACTTTTCCGCCATCGAAGCGCTGCGCACCATGAAGCAGCTGATCCAGCAGGAAGTGCGGCGCAAGGGGATGGCCGAGAACATCAAGCTGGGCTCGGGCGGCATTCGAGAAGTCGAATTTATCGCCCAGGCGTTCCAGCTGATCCACGGTGGCCGCGACCTGAGCCTGCAACAGCGGCCGCTGTTAAAAGTGCTGGGCACGCTGGAAGGCCAGGGCTACCTGCCGCCGGCGGTGATCGCCGAGCTGCGTGATGGCTATGAATTCCTGCGCTACACCGAACACGCGATCCAGGCGATTGCCGATCGCCAGACCCAGATGCTCCCGGACGGCACCGAAGACCAGGCGCGAATTGCCTTCATGATGGGCTTCCCGGATTGGACCGCGTTCCATGAGCGCCTGATGTACTGGCGCGGTCGGGTGGATTGGCATTTCCGTCAGGTAATTGCCGACCCGGATGAAGAAGAGGGTGAAGAGAGCGAGTTGGTGGTGGGCGGGGAGTGGTTGCCGTTGTGGGAAGAGTCCCAAGACGAGGAAGCCGCTCGTCGTCAGTTGCAGGAAGGCGGTTTCACCGACGCGCCCAAAGCCTTGAAAACCCTGGCTGGCCTGCGCAGCAGCCCGCAATTGCGTGCCATGCAGCGTTTGGGGCGTGAGCGTCTGGATGCTTTTATCCCGCGCTTGCTGGCCCAGGCTGTCGAGCACGCCAATCCGGATCTGGTGTTGGAGCGCGTTCTGCCATTGGTCGAAGCCGTCGCCCGGCGTTCCGCTTATCTGGTGCTGCTGACGGAAAACCCCGATGCGCTGCGTCGCCTCCTGACCCTGTGTGCCGCCAGTCCGTGGATTGCCGAGCAGATCACCCGCTTCCCGCTGCTGCTGGACGAACTGCTTAACGAAGGCCGCCTGTTCAAGCCGCCGCTGGCGCCGGAACTGGCCGCCGAATTGCGCGAGCGCCTGACGCGTATTCCCGAAGACGACCTTGAACAGCAGATGGAAGCCTTGCGTCACTTCAAGCTGGCGCATCGCCTGCGGGTGGCCGCCTCGGAAATCGCCGGCAGCCTGCCGCTGATGAAAGTCAGCGACTACCTGACCTGGCTCGCCGAAGCCATCCTCGAGCAAGTGCTGGCCCTGGCATGGCGCCAGACCGTCGCCCGTCACGGCTCGCCGCAACGGGTGGACGGCACCTTGTGCGATCCTGGCTTCATCATTGTCGGTTATGGGAAAGTCGGCGGCATCGAATTGGGGCATGGTTCGGATCTGGACCTGGTGTTTATCCATGACGGTGACCCGCAAGCCGAAACAGACGGGGCGAAGCCGATCGACGGCGCGCAGTTCTTTACCCGACTGGGCCAGCGGATCATTCACCTGCTGACCACCCAGACCAACTCGGGCCAGTTGTATGAAGTGGACATGCGCCTGCGGCCTTCGGGCGCATCCGGTTTGCTGGTGAGTTCCCTGGGCGCATTTGCGCGCTATCAGGAAAACGAAGCCTGGACCTGGGAGCACCAGGCATTGGTACGTGCGCGGGTGCTGGTGGGCAGTCAGGATGTCGGTCGTGCTTTCGAGCAGGTGCGGGCGCAAGTGCTGGGCCGCGCGCAGGACCTGGACAAACTGCGCCAGGAGGTCAGCGAGATGCGCGCCAAGATGCGCGACAACCTCGGCACCAAGTCCACGGCGGCGGGAACGGCGGCGAATGCCTTCGAACCCACGGTGGCGTTCGACCTCAAGCAGGACGCCGGAGGTATCGTCGATATTGAATTTATGGTGCAATACGCGGCTTTGGCGTGGTCTGCGCAACATCCAACGTTGCTGCGCTACACCGACAATATCCGCATTCTGGAAGGGCTGGAGCAGGTCGGGCTGATGCCCGCCGCCGATGCCCATTTGCTGCGCGAGGTGTATAAAGCCTACCGTTCCGCCGCTCACCGCCAGGCCTTGCAGAACGAGGCCGGCACAGTGGCCGGGGACCAGTTCGCTGACGAACGGCGCCAGGTGCAGCGAATCTGGCATGAACTGGGGTTAAGGTGAACATTATATAAGGCGGGGAGGCATGAGCCTCCCCGCATCGTTTGTGGAAACTACATGAATATTCTGATCGTTGGGCCCAGTTGGGTCGGTGACATGGTGATGGCACAGACACTGTTCCAGTGCCTGAAGCAACGTCATCCCGACTGCCAAATCGACGTGCTCGCCCCCGAGTGGAGCCGGCCGATTCTTGAGCGTATGCCCGAGGTGCGTCAGGCTTTGAGCTTCCCGCTCGGCCACGGCGCGCTGGAACTGGCGACCCGTCGACGTATCGGCAAGTCCCTGGCCGGCCAGTACGATCAGGCGATCCTGTTGCCCAACTCAATGAAGTCGGCACTGGTGCCGTTCTTCGCCGGTATCCCCAAGCGCACCGGCTGGCGTGGCGAGTTTCGCTATGGCCTGCTCAATGATGTGCGCAAGCTCGACAAGGCCCGTTATCCGCTGATGATCGAGCGCTTCATGGCCCTGGCCTACGCGCCGGGTGCCGAGTTGCCTGCACCGTATCCACGTCCGAGCCTGCAAATCGACCCGGTTACCCGTGACGCCGCCCTGGCCAAGTTTGGCCTGGAGCTGGACCGTCCGGTGCTGGCGCTGTGCCCTGGCGCGGAGTTTGGCGAATCCAAGCGCTGGCCATCTGAGCATTACGCCAAGGTCGCGGAGATGAAGATTCGCGAGGGCTGGCAAGTCTGGCTGTTCGGCTCGAAAAACGATCATTCGGTGGGCGAGGATATTCGCCAGCGCTTGATCCCGGGCCTGCGTGAAGAAGCGGTCAACCTCAGCGGCGATACGTCCCTGGCCGAGGCCATCGACCTGCTGTCCTGCGCCGACTCGGTGGTGTCCAACGACTCGGGCCTGATGCACGTGGCCGCGGCGCTGAATCGCCCGCTGGTGGCGGTGTACGGCTCGACGTCTCCCGGGTTTACCCCGCCGTTGGCCGACAAGGTCGAAGTGGTGCGCCTGGGCCTGGATTGCAGCCCGTGTTTCGACCGTACCTGCCGTTTTGGCCATTACAACTGCCTGCGCCAATTGCTGCCGCAACCTGTCAGCGACGCGTTGCAGCGGTTGCAGGGCGACGTGGTCGAGGTTCACTGAGTTGCGGGTTCTGGTAATCAAGACCTCATCCCTGGGCGATGTGATTCATGCCTTGCCGGCATTGACCGACGCGGCGCGGGCGATCCCGGGCATCCGTTTTGACTGGGTGGTGGAAGAAGGCTTCGCCGAGATTCCCACCTGGCACCCGGCGGTGGACAAGGTGATTCCGGTGGCGATACGCCGCTGGCGCAAGAACCTCTGGCAGA
Organism: Pseudomonas sp. AN3A02; assembly: GCF_011765255.1. Classification (NCBI taxonomy): domain Bacteria; kingdom Pseudomonadati; phylum Pseudomonadota; class Gammaproteobacteria; order Pseudomonadales; family Pseudomonadaceae; genus Pseudomonas; species Pseudomonas sp. AN3A02. The sequence continues at coordinate 1,143,018 of NZ_JAARNI010000001.1, read as the reverse complement.
CCTTCAAGAGTGGCGAATGGCGGCGCTTCAAAAAGAGCGTGCAGTCGACCAAATACGACTTGGTGATCGATGCCCAAGGCCTGCTGAAAAGTGCCTGGCTGACCCGCTACGTGCGCGCCCCGGTGGCCGGTTTCGACAAGCAGTCGGCTCGCGAACCGTTGGCGGCGCACTTCTATTCCCGCCGCCTGGCCGTGGCCCGTGGGCAGCATGCGGTGGAGCGTTTGCGCCAGCTGTTTGCCGTCGCGCTGGGCTACGACCTTCCCAAGGGCTTGGGCGATTACGGCCTCAGCGTCGACAAGCTGCTGGGCCTGCCGCCAAAAAAGCCGTTTGTACTGCTGCTGCACGGCACCACCTGGGACACCAAGCACTGGCCGGAAGCCTACTGGCGCGACCTGGCAGAACGCATGGATCGCTTCGGCGTGGACGTGAAATTGCCGTGGGGCAATGCCGCCGAAAAGGCTCGGGCTGAACGCTTGGCTCAAGGTCTGAAAAACGCTGAAGTGTTGCCCAAGCTGAACCTGGCGGGCGTGGCACGGGTGCTGGCGAGTGCCAAGGCGTGTGTCGCGGTCGACACCGGTCTTGGCCACTTGGCGGCCGCGCTGGATGTACCGACGATTTCCCTGTTCGGCCCCACCAATCCCGGCCTGACCGGCGCCTACGGCAAGGCGCAGGTCCACCTGGCCAGCGACTTCCCGTGTGCGCCGTGCCTGCAAAAGAAATGCACCTATCAACCGACCGCTGAAGACCAGCGCCGGTTTGATCTCAAGCGCGAGTGGCCACTGTGTTTCACTCGCCTGAACCCTGAGCGTGTCGCAACGCGATTAAGCACGTTGTTATTGGCTGAGGAACACTGATGCAACTGGCTTTTGTCCTCTACAAGTATTTCCCCTTTGGTGGCCTGCAGCGCGACTTCATGCGCATTGCCCTGGAGTGCCAGCAGCGCGGCCACAAGATCCGCGTCTACACGCTGATCTGGGAAGGTGACGTGCCGCCGGGCTTTGAAGTGCTGGTGGCGCCGGTCAAGGCGCTGGTCAACCATCGGCGCAATGAGAAACTCTACGCCTGGATCCAGGCCGACCTGGCCAAGCGCCCGGTTGATCGGGTGGTGGGCTTCAACAAAATGCCGGGGCTGGACCTTTACTTCGCCGCCGACGGTGTGTTCGAAGACAAGGCACAAACCCTGCGCAACCCGATGTACCGCTGGTTCGGCCGATACAAGCACTTTGCTGAATACGAGCGCGCGGTGTTCGACAAGCACGCCAAGACGCAGATCATGGTGCTGTCCGAGCATCAGCAGCAGTTGTTCACCCAGTATTACGGCACCCAGGCCGAGCGCTTTCATTTGTTGCCGCCGGGTATCGCCCGCGACCGCCGCGCGCCGCCCAACGCTGCCGAGGTCCGTGCCGAGTTTCGTCGCGAATTCGGCCTGGCCGAAGACGATTTGCTGCTGGTGCAGATCGGCTCGGGCTTCAAGACCAAGGGCGTCGACCGCAGCCTCAAGGCCGTGGCCGCGCTACCGTCGAACTTGAAGAAACGCACCCGGCTATTTGTAATCGGCCAGGACGACCCCAAAGTATTCCAATTACAGAGTGCTGCGCTGGGCTTGGGCGACCAGGTGCAGTTCTTCAAGGGGCGCAGCGATATCCCGCGTTTTCTGCTGGGCGCGGACTTGTTGATTCACCCCGCGTATAACGAGGCGGCCGGCATGGTGCTGATCGAAGCGGTGGTCGCCGGCCTCCCGGTACTGGTGAGCAAGGTCTGCGGTTACGCGTTCTACATCGACAAGGCCCAGAATGGCCGGGTGTTGGACGAGCCGTTCGAGCAGGCCCAACTCAACCAGTACCTGGTCGACATGCTCGACGACCCACAAGCGCGCGCGGCCTGGAGCCGCAATGGTCTGGCCTTCGCTGAGACGGCCGACCTCTATAGCATGCCGCAGTACGCTGCGGACCTGATTCTGGCGGAGCCAAACCGATGAAGTTGATTCTTGCCGAACCGTTCAAGACCCTGTGGGCCGGACGCGATGCGTTCGCCGAAGTCGAGAAGCTGGACGGCCAGGTGTACCGTGAACTGGATGCCCGGCGTACCTTGCGTACGGAAGTGGACGGCCACGGCTTTTTCGTGAAAATCCACCGGGGGATCGGCTGGGCCGAAATCCTCAAGAACCTGATCACCGCCAAGTTGCCGGTGTTGGGCGCGGGCCAGGAATGGCTGGCGATCCAGCGTTTGCAGGAAGTGGGCGTGCCGACCATGACTGCCGTCGCTTACGGCGAAAAGGGCAGCAACCCGGCGGACCAGCACTCGTTCATCGTCACCGAAGAGCTGGCGCCGACCGTCAGCCTCGAAGACCTGAGCATGGACTGGGTCAAGCAGCCGCCGGTGCCTGTGATCAAGCATGCGCTGATCGCCGAAGTGGCGCGCATGACCGGCATGATGCACCGCGCCGGGGTCAATCACCGCGACTGCTACATCTGCCATTTCCTGCTGCACACCGACAAACCGTTGGTGGCTGATGACTTCAAGTTGTCGGTGATCGACCTGCATCGCGCCCAGGTGCGTTCGAAGATTCCATTACGCTGGCGCAACAAGGACCTGGCAGCACTGTACTTCTCGGCCCTGGACATTGGCCTGACCCGCCGCGACAAACTGCGCTTCCTCAAGGGTTATTTCCAGCAGCCACTGCGCCGGATTCTCGCTGAAGAAGCCGCCTTGCTCGGCTGGCTGGAACGCAAGGCGGCCAAGCTCTACGACCGCAAGCAACGCTACGGGGATGCGCTCTGATGGCGGGTTGGAACCTGGAGCCCGCTTACGCCGCCCTGGCGGATGACTTTGGTAGCCTGGAAGCCGTGTTCGCCCTGCAAGGCGAGCGGCTGACCCGTGATCCACTGTCCGAAGTGATTCGCGTGGAGCGCGGCGGGGTCAACTATTACGTCAAGCGCTACGTCGGTGCGGGCAAGGGGTTGCGCCGCTATCTGGGCAAGCCACGGGTCAAGTCTGAATGGCAGAACCTCAAGCGCTTCGCCAAGTGGGGCATTCCCACTGCCGACGTGATCGCCTGGGGCCTGGAGCGTAAAGGCCTGGCTTATCACCGTGGGGCGATGATCACGCGCGAGCTGCCAAAGACCGAAGATTTGTCGGCATTGGCCGAGCGCAAAGACCCGCAACTGTCTGACCCGGTGTGGGTCAACAAGATCAGTCGCCAGCTCGCTGAATACACGCGGACCATGCACGACAACCGGTTTACCCACAACGATTTGAAGTGGCGCAACTTGTTGGTGGACGACCAGCAAACCCTGTACCTGATCGATTGCCCCAACGGCGATTTCTGGCGCGGGTTCTGGCTCAAATACCGTATCACCAAGGACCTGGCCTGCCTGGACAAGGTCGCCAAGTATCACTTGTCGGCCACCCAGCGCCTGCGTTTCTACATGCAGTACCGTCAGCGCAAACACCTGAGCGTGGCGGACAAACAGCGAATTCGCCACGTGGTGAAGTTTTTCGAGGGGCGAGAATGAGTGATTTCCTGGCGGCCGAAGATCGAGCATTGCTTGAGCGCAACGGCCTCGGCACTTTCGACGCGCTGTGGGCCAAGCAACTGGATGCGGTGGACGAGCCCAATACCAGTCGCGGCGGCTGGAGCAGCGTGTTTCGCCTCGAACTTGAAGGCCAAGGCTACTACCTCAAGCGCCAGAGCAACTACCTGACGCGCACCTTGCACCGCCCGTTTGGGGAGCCGAGTTTTGCCCGTGAGTTTCGTAACATCAGCCGCTATCGGCAGTTGGGAATTCCGGCATTGCAGGCGGCGTTTTTCGGTGAGCGCAAAGTCGCGGGCGAGCACCGGGCGATGTTGCTGACTCGGGCGCTGGATGGTTGGAATGACCTGGATTCACTGCTGGAGCAATGGGCTGCATTGAGCGACTCGCAGCAGCGAGCGATCCTGCTGGCCAGCGGTCAGTTGGCGCGCCGTCTGCACAGCGTGGGTCAGGTGCACGGCTGTTTTTACCCCAAGCATATTTTCCTGCAGGCCGCCGGCGACGGTTATGCGGCGCAGTTGATCGACCTTGAGAAAACCCGCCCGCTGTTGTTCGGCTGGCGTGACCGGGTCAAGGACCTGGAACCGCTGTTGCGCCGTGCGCCGCAGTGGTCGGACGATCAGGTGCGCCAGCTGTTGGCGGCGTATCTGGACCAGCCGCAGGACAGCGCATTGGTTGCCACGTGGCACCAGCGCCTGGTGGCCCGTCGTAGTCACAAGGAGAAACGTTGATGCGTTTGTCCGAACTGAAAAATGCCGGCCGCACGCCAAGCCTGCCCTTGAGCATCGAGCTGGCGGACGCTGCAGGGCCTGGGCAGTTGCAACTGCTAAGCCTGCTGCGGGTATTGCCGGGCCAGCGCTATGTCGGCGCAGCCGTGTGGCGCGGGCGCCCGGTGCTGGCCAAGCTGCTGGTGGGCAACAAGGCGGCGCGGCATTTTCAGCGTGAACTCAAGGGTGTGCGGCTGCTGGCCGAGCAAGGCCTGACCACGCCGCTGTTGCTGGCCGATGGTCTGCAAGAAGGTGAGGGCGGTTGGCTGCTGTTCGAGTTTCTGGAAGGCGCTGACAGCCTGGCCGATGCGTGGCAGGCTGTTGAAAGCTTGCCGCCACTGGCTGACGAGCAGCAAGCGGTGCTCGCCGAAGCGCTGGGTGCGATTGCGCAGATGCACGCCAAAGGCCTGTGGCAGGAAGACCTGCACCTGGACAACTTGCTGCGCCAGGACGGCAAACTGTATTTGATCGATGGTGCCGGGATCTGTGTCGAAGAGGCGGGCAAGCCGCTGTCGCGCAACCGGGTGCTGGAAAACCTCGGGGTGTTTTTTGCGCAACTGCCGAAGAATCTCGAGCCGTTTACCGAAGAATTGCTGGTGCACTATTTGCTCAGCAACGGCGAACACGGCTTGCCGCTGGAGGCGCTGCAAAAGCAGGTGCGCAAAGTCAGCGTCTGGCGTTTGAAAGACTTCCTGGGCAAGGTCGGTCGTGAGTGCACGTTGTTCAGCGTGACTCGCGGGCCGTTTGCCTTGCGCGCGATTCGGCGTGAGGAAGAAGCGGCCATGCTGCCAGTGCTGGAGCAGGCCGACGCGCTGCTCGACCGGGGTCATCTGTATAAGACCGGTGGTGCAGCCAGTGTTGCCAAGGTCGAGGTGGCCGGTCGGCCACTCGTGATCAAACGCTACAACATCAAGGGTTTTGCCCATTGGCTCAAGCGTTTCTGGCGGCCAAGCCGGGCCTGGCATTCGTGGCGTGAAGGCAATCGCCTGGCGTTCCTCGGCATTGCCACACCCAAGCCGCTGGCGTTGCTGGAAAAGCGTTTCCTGTGGCTGCGCAGCCGGGCGTACCTGGTGACTGAGCACCTGCCGGGGCCGGACATCATCGAGCGGTTTGCGCCCTATGTTGAAACTGGAGAGGCGCCCGAGGCCGAGTTGCAGGCCCTGGATTACTTGTTCGCCGAGCTGATTCGCGAGCGCATCAGCCACGGGGATTTCAAGGGGCACAACCTGTTCTGGCACACGGATCGCTGGGCGCTGATCGACCTGGATTCGATGTGTCAGCACACGTCCTTGAGCAGCTTTGCCCCGGCCTATGCCAAGGACCGTGCGCGGTTTATGCGTAACTGGCCTGAGAGCAGCGCGTTGTATCGGGTGATTGATCAGCGGTTACCAACGAGTGTGGGTGGGGTAAATAGTTAGTCTTGTCGGGTAGTTGGGCTGAGGTAGTTTCTCAGCTCATTTCTTTTTCGAAGATCTACCTATGCGCTTGAATGCCCCTGTTGGTGTCACCCGTAACGCTGTCGATCCGGCGCACAGTCGCCCGAAGCGCGAGGCCAGGATTGAGCCGGAGCCTGTTGTGGAACCGGTGCCGGCTGCCGACTCCGGTGTCAGCCGCACGGACCTGAACAGGCAGCAGCCGACTGTTCGCAAGGGTACGCGGCAGACCGGAAATCTACGTTTTTAAGGTTAAAAGCGGTACTCGGCGCCGGCGCCTGCATACCACGAGCGCCCCGGCGCTGCTTCGTAATACCGACCGTTCCCGTCCCCGACAATCACCGAACCCACGTACTGGCGATCCAGCAAGTTATCCAGGCGCAAGGTCTGGTGAAAGGTCCAGTGCTCCACCTTCTGCTCAAAGCGCGCACGCCAGTTGAACACGCTGTAGCCCGGTGCCACGGGCTGCTGGTTGGTGTCTTCGACGTAGACCTTGCTGCGGTACATGCCTTCCAGGGCGGTGCTGACCCAGTCCCGGGGTTTCCAGTTCAGTTCGGCGAATAGTGTGGTTTGCGGAACGCCGGGGAGGTAGTTGCCTTTGTCCACGGGTTTGCCGCCGCCGATGAAGTCGCTGTCGTAGGTGGCTTGCAGACGGGTGTAGGCGATGTTGGTGCTCCACTGCTCGCTGAGCTGGCTTTCGATACCCAGTTCGAAGCCGCGACGCAGGGTGCGGCCGGCGTTCTGGTAGCTGGTGCGGCCGCCGAAAGATTGGTCTACCACCAACTCATCCTCGGTGGTGATCTGGAAGACAGCGGCGTTGACCCGGGTGTCGTTCAGCTGTGCCTTCAAACCCACTTCATATTGCGTACTTTCGGACGGCTTCAGGCCGAAGTTAAACCCTTCGATACTGCCCGGCGCATACGCCAGTTCAGCCTGGGTCGGCGTCTCGAAACCCTTGCCGGCACTGACGTAGCCGTGCAGGTCGGGCGTGAAGGCGTACATCACGCTGACGGACGGCGTGTTCTTCTGGTAGGTCTTGTTGCCGCTGGAGTCGCCGTTGCTCAGGAACTGGTCGTCGACGTCCAGTTCCATGGTGCTGTGGCGCACCCCGGCTTGCAGGGTCCAGCGGTCGATGGCCCAGTTGGCCTGGATGTAGGGATCGAGGCTGCGGGCGGTGTCGATTTCATCCCGGCGTAGCTGGCCTTTTACGCCAAGGGTGTTGCCGCTGTAGTTCTGGTAGCCGTGGCGGCTGTCTTCGCTCTGGTCGAAATCCAGGCCGGTGATGATCATCAGTTCGCCCGGCACGCTGTCGATTGGCTGCATCCAGCGCATGGAACCGCCGTAGAACTTGCGGTCGAACTGCACCACACCGCCGCCGCGTTCGTTGGCTGGATTAAGGCCTCCCTTGTCAGTGAATTTCGGAATCGACAAATACTGAATCACACTCCGCCGCCCGGTGTAGGCATTCACCTGCAGCGTTGCATCACCAAAGTACCGCTCGTAATTCATCCCCAGTTGCTGGTGGTCGATGCTTTTGCGGGTGTTGTACAGCTCTGCGGCGCTGCTGACGGAGCGCGGGTCAGCCTTGTACGCCTCCCACGCCTGCCCCAACGGATCCTGCGTGCCGTTCTGCTCCAGGCTGCTGTAGATCAGCGCCAGTTTGCTGTCTTCATCAGGCTCGAAATTCAGCTTGGCAAAGGTCTGGTCGCGGCGGGCGCTGCTGTGGTCGCGATAGCCATCGGTGTCCATGCGAGAGGCGTCCAGCACAAAACCTGCGCCGTCTGCCGCGCCTTCGGCAGTCAGGTGGTTTTTGCTCAGGCCGTCACTGCCCACCAGCGTCTCGGCGCCGATGCGCGGCGGGCCTTCACCGTTGCGGGAAAACATCTGGATCACACCGCCCGCATTGCTGCCATACAGCGTAGCGGCCGGGCCGCGCAGGACCTCGATGCGCTCGGCGGTGTCGAGGTTGAACGTGGCCGCCTGGCCCTGGCCGTCCGGGGTGCTGGCGGGGATGCCGTCGGCGATCAGCTTGATGCCGCGCACACCAAATGCCGAACGGGCACCGAAGCCGCGGGAGGAAATCTGCAAGTCCTGGGCGTAGTTCTGGCGGTTTTGAACCACCAGGCCGGGTACGCGAGACAGCGCTTCGGAAGCATTGATACCCAACTGGCCATCGCTGATTTGCTCACGGCTGATGCTGTCTACCGAATAAGGCAGGTCAAACGACGGGCCGGCGCTGCGCGAGCCGGTGACCACGCTTGGGTCGAGGATCAGCGGCGCCTCGTCGGCTTGGGCGCTGTTACACAGCCCCAAAAGACCAGGGAGCAACAGCGCAAAACGAGTAGGAGCAACAGCTTTCATGAGCAAACCAACATCCATAGAGCACGCAAAAGCGCGCGAGTTTAACGATTCAGCTGCTCTTTGCCGAATACTCTTCTTGCCGATTGCCGGTGCCTACGTCTTACACAACTCTGGGTTAAGATGCCCGACTTGCGCCAAAGGGAATTGCTCGTGAATCCTACAAAGAATCTTCTGCTCGCCGCCATTTTCCTTTCGACCACTGCCTGCGGCACGATCAATACCGTCTTTCGCCCGGACGCCGTTGCCAGCCAGAACCTCAAGGAATCGCGCAGTTATTGTGAAAACGTGCCGCGTATCTACAGTGGGGTGATCTACGGTTTTTGCACATTGAACGGCGCCCCCGACACCACCAAAGAGCACACCCGCGATGCCTCCGGCTCCTTGCCGATCTTCGCCGCCGAGCTTGTGGGCTCCGGCTTGCTCGACACCCTCGTGCTGCCCTACACGGTCTACCGCCAGAACAAGGACGGCAGCATCGAGATTTTCCGCTAGGCCTGCAGTGACAACCGGTCGCCACAATCCCTAGATCATCCCGCGCCGTGTTTACGCTATAATCCCGCCCTTTAGCTGTTTCTCGCCCAGGCGGGGAGCACACTTTTTTCAGGCGTGACGCGCCTGCATGCAGACTAAAAGAGGCTAGACCCCTGTGGCATTGACGATTCTTGGCCTGTCCGGCGCCCTTAGCCATGATCCTTCCGCAGCCTTGTATATCGACGGCAAGCTGATTGCGGCCGCCGAAGAAGAGCGCTTCGTACGCGACAAACATGCAAAGAACCGCATGCCCTACGAGTCGGCGAAGTTCTGCCTGGAACAAGCCGGTATCAAGCCTTCCGACGTTGACGTTGTTGCGATTCCGTTCGCACCGATCAGCCTGTTCGGCGAGGCCCGCTGGCATTATGCCAAGCGTTACTGGTACGCCCCGGACCGCGCCCTCGACGCGATCCTGATGGGCAACCGTCGCTACAAGCGCTATCGCAACAAGATCGTCTGGTGCCTGGAGCAACTGGGTTTCGATCCGAAGAAAATCAAGATCGAACCGGTTGAACACCACCTGGCCCACGCTTCCAGCGCCTATCACTGCTCGGGCTTCCAGGAGAAGACCGCGATCCTCGGGATCGACGGCAAGGGTGAGTACGCCACCACCTTCTTCGGCTACGGCGAAAACGGCAAGATCCACAAGATCAAGGAATTCTACGATCCGGACTCCCTCGGCGGCCTGTATGGCGCGATCACCGAGTTCCTCGGTTTCGAGATGCTCGACGGTGAGTTCAAGGTTATGGGCATGGCGCCGTATGGCGATGCCAGCAAGTACGATTTCTCGCGCCTGGCCTCCTTTGAAAACGGCGAGCTGGTGATCAACACCGACTACGCCAACGTCATCGGCCTGCGTCGCTACAAAGAGAAAGGCAAGGGGTTCTACTTCTCGCCAAAACTGATCGAGTGGCTGGGTCCGAAGCGCGAAGGCGATATCGCCGACGAGCCGTACATCCACTACGCGGCCAGCATGCAGGCACTGTTCGAGAAGCTGGCGTTGCAGATGATCGACCATTACCTGGGTGACATCCTCAAAGACACCGGCAAGCTGGCCTTCGCCGGCGGCTGTGCGCTGAACGTCAAGCTGAACCAGAAGATCATCGCCCGTGACGACGTCAAGGAGCTGTTCGTGCAGCCGGCGTCCGGCGATGCCGGTACTGCGGTTGGTGCAGCCGCCTACGTGTCCCACGCCCGTGGCGTACCGGTTGAGAAGATGGAACACGTCTATCTCGGCCCGTCCTACAGCAACGAAGACGTGATCGCCGCGTGCGCCAAACACCCGAGCAAGCCGGTATGGCGCCAGATCGAAAACACCCCGAAACGCATCGCCAAGATCATGGTCGACGGCAACCCGGTGGCCTGGTTCCAGGGCCGCATGGAGTTTGGCCCACGTGCCTTGGGCGGTCGTTCGATCATCGGTTGCCCAAGCGCCACCGGCGTGGCTGACCGGATCAACCACCAGATCAAGTTCCGCGAGCGCTGGAGGCCTTTCTGCCCGTCGATGCTCGACACCGTCGCGCCGCAGATGATCAAGGTCGATCATCCTGCGCCGTTCATGACCTTCACCTTTGAAGTCTCGGAAGAGTGGAAAACCCGCGTGCCGGAAGTGGTCCATGAAGACGGTACCTCCCGTGCCCAGGTGCTCAAGCGCGAATACAACCCGCGCTACTACGACATGATGAAAGAGCTGGAAGTGCTGACGGGCAACGGCGTGTCGCTGAACACCTCGCTCAACCGTCGTGGTGAAGCGATGATCTGCTCGCCGACTGACGCGCTGAACATGTTCTTCGGTTCCGACCTGCAGTACTTGATCATGGAAGACATCCTCGTGGTCAAGGACGGCGTGGACCCTTATGACGCTGTGGTCTAAATGCTGAACCGCTTCCAGGGCTGGCGTGAACGTGGCTGGACGCCTGTCGAGGCCGAGATTTACGCCCAGGCCTGGCAGCGTTTTGGCGGCAGCGTGGCGACTCATCCGCAGATCGTCGAGCGGCTGGCGCACCTGGCGCAGATTCCGGTGCGTTACCTGGGCTGGGAGCAGGACGGCGAGCTGAAGGGTGCAATTGCTACCTGGGGGCGCGACCTGGCCCTGTCCAAGGACGTGCTCAAGCGCAAAGGCAAAAAAGGCCTGTTTGATCTGGGTAACGCCGAGATCATCCTGCCGATTGCCGCCGATGCGCAGTTGCCGCTGCGCCATCGCGCGCGTTATCTCTCTGCACTGAATGAGGGGCGCGTAAGCACCCTCAAGCCCCAGGCCGAGCAGTTGGCCATGGCGCGCACACCGGAAGAGCTGTCGAAAAAGTTTCGCTACAACCAGCGCCGCGAACTGCGTTTGCTGGAAGAGGCGGGCGGTGTGGTGCGGGCGGTCAGCGAGTTTTCCAGCAGCGAACTGGCCGCGATTTATTGCGACCTGTTCCAGCGGCGCTGGGGTTTCCCGGCCGCGGGCGCCGAGCGTCTGGCAGAAGTGCTGGAGCTGCTCAAGGAATTCCTGTTCGGCTCGGTGCTGTTTCTCAATGACGCTGCGATTGCCGTGCAACTGGTGTATCAGGTGCAGGCGCCGGAATGGGTCAGCGCCGAGTACGTCAACGGCGGTGTCGACCCGGAAACCAAGGCATTCAGTCCTGGCAGCGTGTTGAGCTTCCTGAATACCCAAAGTGCCTGGGAGCAAGCGCGGGCGAGCGACAAGCCGCTGCGTTTCTCCTTCGGGCGATCCGATCGTGAATACAAGGAGCGCTGGTGTAATCCGGTGCCAGTGTTCAGCGTATGAGTCGCAAACAGCAACTGCTCAAGCAGCATCGACGCAACAAGCGTATTGCGTTGTTGGTGGGCCTGTTGCTGTTGGTGGCCGTCGGTGTGCTGGTGGCCTGGTGGTTGCCGCTGCTGCTGACGGTGGTGCTGTGGGCTGCGCATGAAGCCTGGTTTGCCGACCACCTGTTCTACTCGCCTAAAGACGACTATGAGTACGCGTTTCCTGAAGGGAGCGAGTGCGCGGGTCTGCGTCTTGAAGCAGGGCGCCTGCTGTTGGACATGCCCTTGGTGGGCGATGAAACCCTGATCGTAGGGATTGAACTCAAAAGCTCGTGGCTGGGGCGCTTTCTCGACCCGGCGGTGGAAGTGTTGGGCCTGGATGCACCAGACCGGCAAGTCTTCGAGCGGGGTGTGGCAGGCCGGCGCTATCTCAACCTTACAGGCATGGGCGAAGCGCTGACCGAGGGTAAGCTGCGCTTGCGCGGGCGCTTCTGCCGGATCAAGGGGCAACCGACGCTGTGGTTGTTCCGCCAGCCGGATTACCGTCACCAGCGCGTGATGGTCATTGCGCCCCATGCCGACGATGCCGAGCTGGCCGCCTTCAGCCTCTACAGCCAAGCCGATGAGAGCTGGATCGTCACCCTCACGGCGGGCGAAATCGAAGCCGATCACTATCAACAAATGGGTATGCCCAAGGCCGATGCCGCGCGGCTCAAAGGCCGCCTGCGTGCCTGGGACAGCGTCACCGTGCCGCGCTGGGCGGGCGTACCCGAGGCGCAGTGCGTGCAGTTGGGCTACTTCTGCATGCAACTGCCGGCGATGCAGGCCGCGCCGGATCAGCCCCAGGCCTCCCGGGAAGCCCAGTTGGACGATACGCGGCTGTTTCGCCAGTTCAATGCCCTGGCCTTGCCCGGGGATGTGGACGGTGCCCCGACCTGGAACAACCTGATTGCCGACCTGCGGGCGTTGCTGCTCAAGGCGCGCCCACAGGTGATCGTGTTGCCAACACCGCTGCTGGATCCGCACCCGGATCACATCTGCGCCCACGCCGCGATCCTCGAAGCGCTGCAAGGCCTGGAATGGCAGCCGGACACGTTGCTCGGCTACGCCAACCACCTGCATGATAATGATCGTTGGCCCATGGGCGACTCGGGCGCTGGCGTGGCCTTGCCGCCACGCTTTGATGCCACGCGTGAACTGGTGCCTTGCAGCTTGCCGTTGACGCTGAGCCAGCAGCAAGACAAGGCCATGGCGCTGGGCATGATGCACGACTTGCAGCCGCGGGCGCCGTTCAAGCGCCGCGTGCGCAGGTGGTTGCAGCAATTACTGGCGGGCCGTAGTCCGTCGCCTTACGGAGAAAATGAATTCTTCCGCAAGGCGGTGCGCCGCCATGAATTGCTCTGGGTTTTAAAGCAGGACTGAGACCTTATTGAAGGCAGGCTTGCAGCGCCTGCCGCCCCTTTTTTCGCCGGGCTGCGTGCCCGCAGCCAGATTGCAGCATGGAGAGTTATGAAACCTCGTTTCAAGGTTTTGCAGTTACAGCCGGACTACAACGTCAAGACCCACGACTTCGCCGACCTCGGCGAGCAGATCGTCAAGGCTTTGCCGGCTGAACGTTTCGAGGTCACATCCGGGTTTCTCAGCGGCCGTCCGCTGCCCGGCCAGCCCCTGAGCGTGGCTGAACACTCCCATTACTTCGAGCTGCCGGAAAAGTCCCTCAAGGGCATCCGTTTTGGCGCCATGTGGCAGATCTACAAATACTGCCGCGAGCAGAAATTCGACGTGGTCATCTGTAACCGCTTCAAGTCGGTGAACATGATGCTGTCCCTCAACCGCTGGTTGAAGATTCCCCTGTGCATCGGCATCTCCCACGGCTTTGGCGAGTACGCCCGTGGCTATCGTCGCCGCCAGACACAGAAGTGGGTCAGCCCGGCGTGGCGATTTGTCGGGGTGTCGGCTGCGGTCAGGGATTACCTGGTGGACCTCAACTGTGGGTTCACCCGTGAAAACACCACCTTTGTCACCAATGCCATCGACATCCCCCAGGCCGAAGCCTTGCAGTTGCCGCGCGATGAAGCGCGCAAGGCTCTGGGCGTGCCGCTGGAGGCGCGGATGATTGGTGCTCTGGGTCGCCTGGTACCGATCAAGGGCCACACCCATTTGCTGCAAGCCTTCGCCATCCTCAAGGACAAATACCCTGAGGCTCAGGTGGGGATCATCGGCTCTGGTCGCGCCGAAGCGGACCTGCGTGCTGACATCGAGCGCTTGGGCCTGACCGGCCGTGCACACCTGCTGGGCTTTCGTGAAGATGGCATGAAGTACGTGCGCGGTTTCGACATCTGGACCATGCCCTCGCTGTTCGAGGGGCTGGGCCTGGCGCTGCTGGAAGGCATGAGCGGCCATTTGCCGGTGATCGCCTCCAATGGCCCGGCGATGTTGCCGTTGGTGGAAGGTGCGGGCGGCCTGTCCCATGACCCGGGCAACGTCGAGCAACTGGCGGTGGCGCTGGACACTTACCTGGCGTTGAGCGATGAGCAGTTGCGTGCCAAGGGCGAGCAAGTGTTCCGCTACCTGGAAGAAAACCACACCCTGGACGAGTTCCGGCACAAGTATTTGAACCTGATCGAAACCGGTCTGCGCGAAGTAGGTAAAGCATGAGTCTGCAGCAACCTTTGGTCACCGTGATCATCGCGTCGTACAACCACGGGCCGTACATCGAGCAGAGCATCCTCAGTGTGCTTGGCCAGACCTACGCCAACATCGAATTACTGGTGGTGGACGACGGTTCCAAGGATGACAGCGTAGAGCGCATCCAGCGCTTGCAGGCCGAGCACGGGTTTGACTTCCAGGTTCAGCAGAACCAGGGCCTGACCAACACCCTGAATGGCGCCATCGCCCGGGCCAAAGGCAGCCTGATCGCGCCATTCGGTTCCGATGACATCATGCTGCCCGAGCGTATTGCCACTCAGGTTGCCTACATGGAAGGCAAGCCGAAGGTGGGCATCTGTGCCGGCAATATCGAGTTGATCGATGGTGACGGCAAGCCGTACCCGGAGAAGAAGCAGCGCCGCGATTTGCCGTTTCGCAGCCTGGATTTCGATGACCTGTTCCTGGACCGCAAACCCTTTCCGCCCGCACCGACCCTGATGATCCGCCGGCAGGCGTTGGAAGAGGTCGGGGGGTTCGATCCACTGATTCCGCTGGAAGACTTGCTGATCGAATTGAAGATTGCCCACGCCGGCTACACCATTGACGTGTTGAGCGTGGTGATGGCGCGCTATCGCCAGCACGCGACCAATACGTACAAGAATCATCGCTACATGATCCAGAACATCCTCAAGACCTACGGGTTGTTCAGCGATCACCCGGCCTATGATCAGGTTCGCTACAACTTCCTGAACTCGATGTTCCTCAAGACAGCCGACCGCGACCGCCCGCTGGCGCGGGAGATCCTCAAGCAGATTCCCTTGAAGTTCTGGGGTCGCAAGACCTTGCGTGGGTTGGTGCGGCTGTATCTGGCACCGCAGCGCAGTTCATAGGGCTCTGGCCTGGCCATTGCGTATAGCGCAATGGCCAGGGGCTTGGAACCTCAGCGGTTCAAACCATCACTTGGCCGGGTTCGCGACCTGTGCGACCGGACGATTGAGCTTCAGCACCTGTTCACGGATCTTCGCCGTGGCGCTTGGTGAGGCAACCGAGGCATAGCCCTTGGCCAATTGCTCGAAATGCGTTTCGAACAACCAGTTGCGATCCTGAGGATAACGCTGCATGTGCCGCAGGTTGCGCTGGCGCAGGGCGTTACGCAGAGCCGACGGGTAGATGCGCATGTCGGCCACGTCAATCAGGCCGAACTCGCCGTCATCCATCAACAGCACGTTGCCCAAATGCAGGGAGCGGAAGTACACCCCGCGCTCGTGAAGCTGGGCCATGAACCCGCCGAAACGCTCAATCAGCGACTCTCGCAGGCTGCTGTCCAGGCTTTGCAGGGCCTGGCGCAGGGTCAGCCCGGGCAGCGGCTGATAACGTACGGCGCTGCTGGCGTCCTGCAGTTGGTAGAGATTGAGGATGGCCGGTGATGGAATCCCCAATGCGCGCAACTGCTCGCTGTTGCTGGCAAAGCGCTCCGAATAGGGATTGAAGCTGCCTGACGTGTACCAGCGACGAGGGCGGAACAGCTTGAGGAAGCTGCCATCCTCCAGGCGCAGGACCTTGGGCCCCAGGCCGTCGGCTTCAATCACGTGGGCGTGGGCGCACAACTGTTCGAAGTCTTGAGGTTTCAGGCGTTGTACCGGCATGCGCAGCAGGCTGCGGCGACGCTGGGCGATGCTCAGGCCGGCGATCAGTGCCAGCGGGATCCACAGCAGGAACCAGTGCTCTTTTGGCCGCGAGAGAATGCCGCCGCCTTCGGTGAGGCCGGCACCGATGCCGTAGGCCAGCAGGGAAGAGGCCAGGATGAACAACGGCTGTGCACGTTCCTTGAGGCTTTTGTACAGGCCCCAACCGAGCATGAAGGCCCATGGGATGAAGCCGATGATGCCGACGTAATAGATCACGCCCAGGGCAAAGCTGTGGGGTTCACGCAGTTCGGTACCGCCTGCGATGGTCAGGTACAGCTCTGAGTCGTAGCTGTGGCCGATCCAGGGATGTTCGGCGATACGCTCAAGTGACATGCCCCAGAGTTCGAGGCGGAAGGAGCTGCCACGATTGGTGATCAGTTCGGGATAGAACAGCAATATCGCCGCTGCTCCCAGCACCATGCAAGCGATCAGCAGGGCCGAGCGCCGATTGCGAGTGATGAAACTGATCCAGAGTACGGCGAGGACCAGTGCAACCAACGGCGTTCTCGATCCGGTAGCCAGCACCGCAGCGGCCATGATTGCCAGTGCCGGAACGCTGAACCAGAGTACGTGCACACGCTTGGTGGTCATGCATACGTACAGCCAGTAAACGCAGAAGAATCCGAATACGTGAGAGCTCAGCAGCGGATTATCAAGAGCCCCGCGCCCGCCGATCATTCGCGCCCCCTCCGAGAAGTGGGGAGCAAAAGCCACCAGGCTGCAGGCACTGGAGACCAGCGCAATCAGCGCGGCGCAGAAGAAGATCGGTTTGAACAGTTCGTTGCGGTAATGCAGCAACAGTCCGAAACCGGCAAACAGCGTGAAGGTATTCGGTGGCCGCTTGAACAGGTCGGAGTCTGTCGTGGCCTCAGGGCTCCAGAGCAGGCTGGTGAGCGCCCAGCCCGAGAAAACCAGGAAGGCAATCGCCAGGGGCTCGCGCAATACCTGCTTGAGCTCCGTCGGGCGCAGGCACAGCAGCAACAGTGTCGGTGCGGCGAACAGCAGGTAGTAAAACCTGTGCAGCACATTTCGATTGGTAACGAAGAACAGCGCACTCAGGAGCAGCAACAAGCCGATGGGCAGAATCCACAGACAGAGGAAGTCGAAAACGCGGTTTGAGCCATATGTAAGGCGCTTGGATTGCATACAGAAAAGCCGTTCCAGAATAAAGAAAGCCGACCATACTAAAGTAGTGGCTATACAATGTCGCCCGTTGGATCCAACGGGGCCGCGGTTGTGCTGCGTGCAAGTACAACAGAGAAGCTGTGCTAAAGTCAGCCTCCTTTTTCAAAACCGCCGCGTGATATGACCGACTCCAGTCCGAGCGCAAGCCCTTCGAGCTTGAAAATATACTTCCGTCTGCTCAGCTACGTTAAGCCTTATGCCGGCTTGTTCGCGCTGAGTATCGTCGGCTTTCTGATTTTCGCGTCGACCCAGCCGATGCTGGGCTACATCCTCAAGTACTTCGTCGACGGCCTGTCCAACCCTGAAGCGGTGTTGTTCCCCACGGTACCTGTCCTGCGGGACCTGCAACTGCTGCAGGCCGTGCCGCTGCTGATCATCCTGATCGCCGCCTGGCAGGGCCTCGGTTCGTTCCTGGGCAACTACTTGCTGGCCAAGGTGTCCCTGGGACTGGTGCATGACCTGCGGGTGCAACTGTTCAACAACCTGCTGACCTTGCCGAACCGCTATTTCGACAATCACAACTCCGGGCACCTGATTTCCCGCATCACCTTCAACGTGACCATGGTCACCGGTGCGGCGACCGATGCCATCAAAGTGGTGATTCGCGAAGGCATGACGGTGATCTTCCTGTTCGCCTCGTTGCTTTATATGAACTGGCGCCTGACCCTGGTGATGATTGCCATCCTGCCGTTGATTGCCGTGATGGTCAGCACCGCGAGCAAGAAATTCCGCAAGCAGAGCAAGAAGATCCAGGTGGCGATGGGTGACGTCACCCACGTCGCCTCGGAAACCATCCAGGGCTACCGCGTGGTGCGCAGCTTCGGCGGTGAGGTGTATGAGCAGAAGCGCTTCCTCAAGGCCAGCCTGAGCAACACCAACAAGCAACTGCGCATGACCCGTACCGGCGCGATCTACACGCCGGCGCTGCAACTGGTGATCTACAGCGCCATGGCGGTGCTGATGTTCCTGGTTCTGTACCTTCGCGGTGATGCTTCTGCAGGTGACATGGTGGCCTACATCACCTTGGCCGGCCTGTTGCCCAAGCCGATTCGCCAGCTCTCTGAAGTCAGCTCGACCATCCAGAAAGGCGTGGCCGGTGCCGAAAGCATTTTCGAGCAACTGGACGAAGACGTGGAAATCGATCTCGGCACCATCGAGCGCGACAAGGTCAGCGGTCGCCTGGAAGTGCGCAACCTGAACTTCACCTACCCGGGCACCGAGCGCCATGTCCTCAAGGACATTACCTTTACCGCAGAGCCCGGGCAGATGGTTGCCCTGGTAGGCCGTTCGGGCAGCGGCAAGTCGACCCTGGCCAGCCTGATCCCGCGTTTCTACCACCACGAGAGCGGCGAGATTCTGCTCGATGGCGTGGAAATCGAAGACTATCGCCTGCTCAACCTGCGTCGACACATCGCCCAGGTGACCCAGCACGTGACCCTGTTCAGCGACACCGTGACCAACAACATCGCTTACGGTGACCTGGCCGGCGCGCCGCGGGCCGATGTCGAGGCGGCGGCGGCCGATGCTTATGCCAAGGACTTCATCGACCAGTTGCCTAAAGGCTTCGATACCCAGGTCGGCGAAAACGGCGTGCTGCTGTCCGGTGGCCAACGCCAGCGCCTGGCAATTGCCCGGGCCTTGCTCAAGAACGCTCCGCTGCTGATCCTCGACGAGGCGACCTCGGCGCTGGATACCGAGTCGGAGCGCCATATCCAGGCAGCCCTGGACAAGGTCATGCAAGGCCGTACTACGCTGGTCATCGCCCACCGCCTGTCGACCATCGAGAAGGCCGACCTGATCCTGGTCATGGACGATGGCCGAATCGTCGAGCGCGGTACCCACGGCGAACTGCTGGCGCAAAACGGTTATTACGCGCGCCTGCACGCCATGGGCCTGGACGCGCCGATCCCGGCCGACATCACCTGATTTGTAGGAGCCGGCTTGCCGGCTCCTACATTGCACAAGCCTTTGACAACCCTGTGGTAATATCGCGCCCCTGTTCATTTTGTATGTGGGTTGCTCCATGAAGTTGTCCATGCCGCGATTCGATCAAGCCCCTGTCTTGGTGGTCGGCGATGTCATGCTCGACCGTTACTGGCATGGCGGTACCTCACGGATTTCCCCTGAGGCACCGGTACCGGTAGTCAAGGTCGAGCAAATCGAAGACCGTCCAGGTGGCGCTGCCAACGTTGCCCTCAATATTGCCGCTCTCGGCGCCCCGGCCTCCCTGGTGGGTGTGACCGGCGACGACGAAGCCGCCGACAGCCTGGCCAACAGCCTGCGTGGCGCTGGCGTGCGTGCATTGTTCCAGCGCATCCCGCATCAGCCGACCATCGTCAAGCTGCGGGTCATGAGCCGTCACCAGCAATTGCTGCGTATAGATTTTGAAGAACCCTTCGCCACCGACGCCCTGGCCCTCAGTGCCCAGGTCGACGAGTTGCTCGAAGGCATCAAGGTGCTGGTGCTGTCCGACTACGGCAAAGGCGCCTTGAAAAACCACCAGATGCTGATCCAGGCCGCCAAGGCCCGGGGCATTCCGGTGCTGGCGGATCCCAAGGGCAAGGACTTCTCGATTTATCGGGGCGCCAGCCTGATCACGCCGAACCTCAGCGAATTTGAAACCATCGTCGGCGGTTGCGTCGATGAGCACGAGCTCGTGACCAAGGGCGCCAAGCTCATGGCCGACCTCGACTTGGGCGCCTTGCTGGTAACCCGTGGCGAACACGGCATGACCTTGCTGCGCCCTGATCAGCCGGCGATGCACCTGCCGGCGCGAGCCCGTGAAGTGTTCGACGTGACCGGTGCCGGCGACACGGTAATTTCCACCCTGGCCGCGGCAATCGCAGCAGGCGAGGAACTGCCCCACGCGGTGGCCCTGGCCAACCTGGCGGCGGGTATCGTGGTCGGCAAGCTCGGTACGGCGGCCATCAGCGCCCCTGAACTGCGTCGTGCTATCCAGCGTGAGGAAGGTTCGGAGCGTGGTGTGTTGAGCCTTGAGCAACTGCTGTTGGCGATTGACGATGCCCGTGCCCACAACGAGAGCATCGTCTTCACCAATGGTTGCTTCGACATTCTCCACGCCGGTCACGTGACCTACCTGGAGCAGGCGCGGGCCCAAGGCGATCGCTTGATCGTTGCAGTCAACGACGATGCATCGGTCAGCCGCCTGAAAGGGCCGGGGCGTCCGATCAACAGTGTCGACCGTCGCATGGCGGTACTGGCGGGGTTGGGGGCGGTGGACTGGGTGATCAGCTTTGCCGAGGCGACCCCGGAAAACCTGCTGGCTCAGGTCAAGCCGGATGTACTGGTCAAGGGCGGTGATTATTCGGTCGACCAGGTGGTCGGTGCCGATATCGTCAGTGCTTACGGTGGCAAGGTCAAAGTGTTGGGGCTGGTGGAAAACAGCTCGACTACGGCGATCGTCGAGAAGATCCGCAATAACTGATGGTGGGAGCGGGCTTGTGTGGGAGCGGGCTTGCTCGCGAAAGCGGTGGATCAGTTGGCAGATGCAGTGACTGACACACTGCATTCGCGAGCAAGCCCGCTCCCACATTCGACCGCCGCGACCTGACGTCCGGTTACCGGTTGGCTTTTTTCTTCGGCACAATCTTGCGCAAGATCTGCCGCGCCTTACCCGTCAACCGCTTCAACTTCGACTCTTTCTCCGGCGCGCTCAGCCCCTGCTGCCGCAGCCAATCCTTCCAGCGGATTCGCTCATCACGCACCACCCAGCCTTCCTGCTGTGCAAAGCTCTCAGCCAGATATAACCCTCGCGTACTCGCCGGATACAGCTGATCCTTCTTCAAGGTATACAGCTCTGCACACGGCTGCCCGTCCTTGAGGGGCATCAGGTACAAGTCCGGACGCTGACGGTCCAGGCGGGCCACCAGTTGATCGCCTTCCAGTCGCTCGTCCACATGAAACAGGCTCAGGGACTTTGCTTCCTTGGGCACTTCCAGGCGCAAGTCATAAATCAACTGCAGCGAAGCCGTCGGCAGGTGCACGTAAGCGCGTGGTCGCTCAATCAATTGCATGGTGGCGCAGCGCACCGGGCGCGCGGCCCCGGACAGCGGCGAGAGGCGAAACGGCAACGCTTCGCGGTAGTGCAGGGCAGACGAGTAGGGCGCCGGTAGCCAGGTGTCGTTGAAGCGCCCGCCCAGCCAGCCTTCCGGGGTTTCCAGCAGGCATTCCTCGGCGATTTCCTGAATGGCGGTGTGCAGTGGCAGGTTCAGTTCGTGGGCCGGCACATAACCGGAGATCAGCTTGAGCACCACATCGCCGCGGTCTTGCCGGCGCTGGCGCACCAGCACCCAGTAATCGCGGTTCTGCCAGTGCAGCGTCAGGCGTACCGAGACGCCAAGATTGGCCAGTTCCAGTACGAAACGCTCAGTGTCTTGCACCTCCACCGGCTTGCGCCGTTGCAGGGTCTGGGCGAAGTTGAGCGGCATGCCAACGCTCTGGTAACTCAAGCCTTCGGGCGTGGCTTCGACATGCAGCGGCAGTGTTTTAAAGTTACTCGGGTTTTTTCTAATGAGCGTTCGCGCCATGTCGGCTCCTTCTTGCGTCGGGGTCGGCCGCGTCGGCGGCATCAGAGTTGGCGAATGACCTTGGCAGCGGTCGCTACGTTATGGGCGAGGTGCAGCGGATTAATGGTCCCGACAATAGCACTGGCGACGCCGGTTTGCGCAAACAACAACATGAAACTGGCGTGAATTGGATCCACTCCTGATTCGAGGCAGACATGGCCACTGGCTAGTGCCTTTTTCACCAGGATGCCTTTGCCATGGTCGGCGGCATAATCAATGACGGCTTTCTCGGCCTGTTCGTTCAGATTGTAGGTGACCATGGCGCAATCGCCTTGTTCCAGAGCCTTTACGCCGCCTTCGACGGTTTTACCGGAGAAGCCAAAACCGCGAATCTTGCCCTCGCGCTTGAGGTCCGCCAGGGTCTGGTAAACCTCGCAGTCATTGAGGATATGCAGGTCGTTGCCGTCGGAGTGCGCCAACACCAGGTCGATAAAATCCGTTTCAAGTCGTTTCAGGCTGCGCTCCACAGACAGTCGGGTATGGGCCGCGCTGAAATCATGATGGGACACGCCCTCGGCGAACTCTTCACCCACCTTGCTGACGATCACCCATTCCTGGCGCTGGCCGCGCAATAGCGGGCCCAGGCGTTCTTCGCTGCGGCCGTAGGCGGGTGCGGTGTCGATCAGGTTGATGCCCAATTGCCGGGCCTGGCGCAACAGCATCCGCGCGGCATCGTCATCGGGAATCTGGAAGCCGCTGGGGTATTTCACCCCTTGGTCGCGGCCCAGCTTGACGGTGCCCAGGCCCAGCGGCGAAACCAGCAGGCCGGTGCTGCCCAGCGGGCGATGAAGGTCATGCAGGGTCGGCAGGGTCATGGCAGCAGTTGCTCCCAGGCAGGTTGGGCGATGGCGGGTTTTGGCAGTTCAGGCAGTTTTTCCGTGGCGCTTGGCTTGATGCCGTCACGTTCCAGTGCGTTGATCACCCGATCAGCGAAGTCCGGCGCCAATGCCAGCTTGGTCGGCCAGCCCACCAACAGGCGATCCTGCTCGGCGAGGAAGGCGTTGTCCGGGCGGGTCAGGCCTGACTGCAACGGCTCGGCGCGGTCCACGCGCAGGGTCGCCCATTGGGTTTGGCTCATATCGATCCAGGGCAGCAGCTGCGCCAGCTCTTTTTGTGCCGTGGCGATCTGTTGCTCCGGGGTACGGGCCACACCTTCGGCCTCGGCGATATCGCCGCCCAGGTACCACACCCAATTGCCGTCGGCGGCGGGGTGTGTGGTAACGGTGATACGCGGCTTGGTGCCGCCACCCAGGCAGTGGGCATACAGCGGCTTCAGGCCGGGGCCCTTGGCGATGATCATGTGCAGCGGTCGGCGTTGCATCGCGGGCTGGCTCAGGCCCAGGGCACTGAGCAGGTCAGCGGTACCGCCACCGGCGCTGAGTACGATACGTTGGGCGCGGATCTCGCGGCCATCGATCTTCAGGCCTGCCAGCGTGCCGTCTTCCATTAACGGTTCGATCTTCTCCCCGGCAAGCAGGCCGTCACCGGCCAGTTGCGCCAAGCGTTCGATCAGGCTCGGGACGTCGATCACCAGTTCGGCCAGGCGGTAGACCTTGCCCTTGAAGCGGCGGTCTTGCAGGGCCGGTGGCAGGTCATCGCCCTTCACTTGGTCCACGCGGCCACGCACGGCCTTGCTGGCGAAGAAGCTGGTGAGGTTGCCGGCGATAGTCCCCGGCGACCACAGATAGTGGGCTTCGGACAGCAGGCGCACGCCGGAAAGGTCCAGCTCGCCGTTGCCCGCCAGGGCTTCGCGCCAGCGGCGGGGCATGTCGGCGATGGCTTCGGAGGCGCCGGTCAGGGCGCCGTGCAGTGCGTATTTCGCGCCGCCATGGATGATCCCCTGGGACTTCACGCTTTGCCCGCCGCCGAGGGTGGCGCTTTCCACCAGCACCGTGGAAAAGCCCTGGCGGCGCAGGCGCGCATTGAGCCAGAGGCCGGCAACCCCGGCGCCGACAATCAGAACGTCGGTGGAAATAACGGATGGCATGCAGCGACCTCAGTGTTCAAGACAAGAGGCGCAGTATACAGGCACAGCGCGGTGGCGATTTGTCGGTGATCAGTGCCCGGCCGTTTTCGAGAACAACTGAATCACCACCACCCCAAGCACAATCAGGCCCATCCCCAGCATCGCCGGGATATCCAGTTTCTGCCCATAGATAAACAGCGCGGCGATGCTGACCATCACGATGCCCATCCCGGCCCACACTGCATACGCGACGCCCACCGGCACGGTGCGCACCACCAGCGTCAGCATCCAGAAGGCCACACCGTAGCCGACGATCACCAGCAACAGCGGGATCGGCGTGCTGAAACCCTTGATCGCTTTCATGGAAACGGTGGCGATCACTTCCGAGCAGATGGCAATGGCCAGGTAATAGTAGGCGGCGTTCATGGGTAAATCCTCGGTACAGGGGTTCAACCGTAGGAGCGAGCTTGCTCGCGAAAATCGTCAACGATAACGCAGCGCATCTGTTTGAACGCGGCGCTCTCGGGTTTTTCGCGAGCAAGCTCGCTCCTACAAAGGTCGGCATTCTAGAGAGTTTCCAGATGCGGTAAAGTCATTACCTATCCGAATTAAAGATGGGTTGAGCCATGAGCGTGCAGTGGAGTCTTGAGCAGATGCGCCTGTTTGTCAGCGTCGCGGAGCAGCGCTCGTTTTCGGCGGTGGCACGGGACCAGCGCAGGGCGCAGTCGGCGGTCAGCAATGGGATTGCGTTACTGGAGGCGGACCTGGGCCTGTGTCTGTTTGATCGCAGCAGCGGCCGCCAGCCCCGTTTGACCGAGGCCGGCACGGCATTGCTCGAAGAGGCGCGGGAAGTCTTGCGCC
The DNA here is from genome assembly GCF_011765255.1 of Pseudomonas sp. AN3A02. NCBI lineage: Bacteria > Pseudomonadati > Pseudomonadota > Gammaproteobacteria > Pseudomonadales > Pseudomonadaceae > Pseudomonas > Pseudomonas sp. AN3A02. Next base: position 1,118,707 of record NZ_JAARNI010000001.1, on the reverse strand, counting down.
AGTGTGAGCGCCTGAATGGCCGCGCCTTGTCGTTGATGCGCGGCGAAGAGGCGCGCCTGCGCCTGGCCCAGGATGAAGCCATGCTCTATCAGCCGGTGCTTGATAGCCTCGAAGCGCTGGCGGGAAAATTTCCCAGCCTGGAAGTTCAGTTGTCCAGCGCGGCCCAAGGCGATGTCGCACGCAAACTGGTGGAACGCAAGGCCGATTTGGGCCTGCTGTTCTATCACGATCAAATCCCCGAAGCGCTGGAGCGTCGGGTGCTGGGCAGTGTGGAGATGGTGACCGTGTGCGGTATCGGTCATCCCATGGCCAAGGAACAGTTCGTGGATTGCCAGCGCCTGGCACAGTTTCGCCAGTTGCTAATGGCCACTCAGACCAGTGTGTATCCCGGCAGCGAGGCCGCCAGCCCGCAAGTGTGGCGGGCTGACAGTTTCTACGTGCTGGCCGAATGGCTGGCGCGGGGCCTGGGTTGGGCCTGGTTGCCACGGCATGTGGTGCAGTATCCGGCCTATCAGAACCAGATGGTCGAACTGAACAGCGAATGGACCCCGCCGGCGCTGGTGGTGGAGTTGGTCTGGCGCCGCGACGAACCCCTCGGCCCGGCCGCGCGTTTCCTCGCAGAGCGTTTTGCCGAGTGCTTGCAGGCGATCGACTGAAAAAGCCGATAAACTCCGCCGCCATGAATAGAACTCTCTACAGCTGTCTGTTTTACCTGGCGCTGCCGTTGGTGGCTTTACGTCTGTGGCTGCGCTCACGCAAGGCGCCGGCTTACGCGAAGCGCGTGGGTGAGCGCTTTTCCTATGGCTTGCCGGTGATGCAGCCTGGCGGGATCTGGGTGCACGCCGTGTCGGTGGGCGAAAGCATCGCCGCTGCGCCGATGATCCGCGGGCTGCTGGAACGTTATCCACAGCTACCGATCACCGTCACCTGCATGACGCCCACCGGTTCCGAGCGCATCCAGGCATTGTTCGCCAACGAGCCGCGCATCCAGCACTGCTACCTGCCGTACGATTTGCCCTGTGCGGCCAAGCGGTTTCTCGATCGTGTGCAGCCGAAACTGGCGGTGATCATGGAGACCGAGCTGTGGCCCAACCATATTCATCAGTGCGCCAAGCGCGGGATCCCCGTGGCATTGGCCAACGCACGGTTGTCGGCCCGGTCGGCCAAGGGCTACGGGCGTTTCGCCAAGCTGACGGCGCCGATGTTGGCGGAAATGAGCCTGTTCGCCGTACAGACCGAAACCGAGGCCGAGCGTTTTCGCAGCCTGGGTGCACGGCCCGAGACCGTCGAGGTCACCGGCTCGATCAAGTTCGACCTGACCATCGACCCGCAACTGCTGGAGCGCGCCGCCGCCTTGCGTGAGCAATGGCACGCCAGCGAACGCCCGGTGTGGATAGCCGCCAGCACCCACGAAGGCGAAGATGAAGTGGTACTCGCCGCCCATCGCCAGTTGCTCGCCAGCTATCCCAATGCCTTGCTGATTTTGGTGCCGCGCCATCAAGAGCGCTTCAGCCCGATGTTCGAGCTGTGCCAGCAGCAAGGCTTCGCCACCGTGCGTCGCTCCAGCGGCGAGGCGGTGACGGCGCAGACTTCCGTGTTGCTGGGCGACACCATGGGCGAGTTGTTGTTCTTGTATGCCTTGGCCGACAGCGCCTTTGTCGGCGGCAGCCTGGTCGCCACGGGCGGGCATAACCCGCTGGAGCCGGCGGCATTGGCCAAGCCGGTGATTTGCGGGCCGCACGTGTTCAACTTCCTTGAAATCAGCGCAATGATGCGCGACGCCGGGGCGTTGCAGGAAGTGGACGATGCCGAGGGTCTGGCGGTGGCGGTGCAGCGCTTGTTCGAGCTGCCGCGTGACGCGCAGAAGATGGGGCAGGCGGGGCTGGCGGTGATGCGCGCCAATCAGGGGGCGTTGAAGCGTTTGCTGGACGGGTTGGGCAGACTGCTCAACCACTAACAACACAAATCAAATGTGGGAGCGGGCTTGCTCGCGAATGCGCAGTGTCAGTCAGCGAATAAGTCGACTGATACACCGCTTTCGCGAGCAAGCCCGCTCCCACATTGAGTTATTCGGCAGTCTTAGTAACCGGGGTTAGCCTTCAACTGCGCCGCGGCCGCCTTGGCCAGGTCCGGCGGCAGGAAGTCCTTGTCCGGGTTGTAGTCGGCCTTCAAATACCGCGCCAGATCCTGCAAATCCCCCGGGTTCAGCGTTCCCGCCGCCTGCTTTAAGCGCAGGTTGTCGAGGATGTAGTCATAGCGGCTGTTGTTGTAGTTGCGCACCGAGGTGTAGAGCTGGCGCTGGGCGTCCAGCACATCGACGATATTGCGCGTGCCCACCTGGTAACCGATTTCCGTGGCTTCCACTGCGCTCTGGTTGGAGATGATCGACTGGCGGCGCGCCTGCACCTGCTCCACATCGGTGTTCACCGCGCGGTGCAGGTTGCGGGTGTTTTCCACCACCTGGCGACGCAGGCCTTCGCGCTGCTGCTCGGTCTGTCCGAGGCGGGAATAGGATTCGCGCACTTGCGAGCTGGTCAGGCCGCCGCTGTACAGCGGGATCCTCAACTGCAAGCCCACGGTGCGTTGCGACACGTCACCTTGATACGGCTGGCCGAAGGCGCTCGGGTTGCTGAAACCCAGGGCGTCGTTGTCACCTTTTTCATATTGCGCCACGGCGTCCAGGGTCGGCGCGTGGCCGGCCTTGCGTTGCTTGAGGGTTTCTTCGGCGGCGGTGACAGCGTAGTTGCTGGCCAGCAGGTTCAGGTTCTGGCGGCCGGCGGTTTCGACCCAGGCCTTGGCGTCGTTCGGCGACGGCGGCAGCACCGGCAGCGTGTGCACGATGCCCTGGATCGAGTTGTACTGGCGGTTGGTCAGGGTGATCAGCGCTTCAAAGGCGTCGTCCACCTGGCGCTGGGCCAGGATCCGGTTGGCGCGGGCGGTGTCGTAGCTGGCCTGGGATTGCAGCACGTCGGTCTTGTCCGACAGGCCTACGTCAAAGCGCTCGTTGGACTGGTCCAGTTGGCGCTTGAAGGCCGCTTCTTCGGCCTTGGTCGAGGCCAGGTTGTCCTGGGCCCGCAGCACGGCGAAGTAGTTTTCGGCGCTTTGCAGGATCAGGTTCTGTTCGGTGGCCGAGAGTTGCAGCGAAGCCTGTTCGTTGACGGCTTCGGCAGCCTGCAACTGGAACCAGCGATCGGCGCGGAACAGCGGCTGGCTCAGGGTCGCGCGCCAGGAATGCGCATCGCGGTTGACCGTGGCCGCAGGTTGATCGAGCTGAGTGCGCACATTATTGATGTCGGCACCGGCCGACAGGTTCGGCAGCAAGCCGGCGCGTGCCTGGGGCACCACTTCTTTCTGCGCGCCATACTGGGCGCGGGCAGCAGCCAGGTCGGCGTTGTTGTCCACCGCTTCCTGGTAGACGCTGACCAGGTCGGTTTTGGTCGTCAGGGGCGCTTCAGCTGCCCAGACCAGTCCGTTGGTCGCACAAGACACGGCGAGAGCCAGTGAAAGTTTGCGCAGCATGAGGCGATCCCTAGAATAATATTACGGCGATAATTTGGTGCCCAAGGCTAAGGCGGCCGATTCCTGGCGTCAAGACCTCAAGCAGTCACCGAGTGTAGTGGCGCTATCACGGCACAACAATCCTGTAATTACGCCATTCATCACGATGAATGCACCGCCGTTGGCAATTTGCCTGCTCCATGGTCTAGACTGACTGCGTTCTTGTCGGGGTGCCTTGTTGGAAGGCTGAGATCGGTAAATACCGGATCCCGTTGAACCTGATCAGGTTAGCGCCTGCGTAGGGAACAAGATTTCTCGTCACCCGGCGAGTCCTCTTGTGCTTCGTCCGGGATGTTGTTCGACAATCGAACAGCCCGTGCGCCAAGCACAGCACTGTCACAGTGCGTCCATCCGTCACAGGTTCACTCCGACAAAAATCCACCGCCTGGATAGTTGGAGAGCCCGTGATGAGCATCGAATTAAAAAGCCAAAAATCAAAAAATACCGTGCACCTGAGTGAATCGGCCAAGGTCGACTCCGGTTCCGTACAGCCTTTTACCCGCTCGCAAAAAATCTACGTCCAGGGCACTCGTCCGGATATCCGCGTGCCGATGCGCGAAGTCAGCCTCGACGTGACCCCCACCGACTTCGGCGGTGAAATCAACGCGCCCGTGGTGGTCTACGACACCTCCGGCCCGTACACCGACCCGAATGTGATCATCGACGTGCGCAAAGGCCTGGGGGATGTGCGCTCGCCGTGGATCGAGTCCCGTGGCGACACTGAGCGCCTCTCGGGCTTGAGCTCGCACTTCGGCCAACAGCGCCTGAGCGATGCCGAACTGACTGCCCTGCGTTTCGCCCACGTGAAGAACCCGCGCCGCGCCAAGGCCGGGGCTAACGTCACCCAAATGCACTACGCCCGCAAAGGCATCATCACCGCCGAGATGGAATACGTTGCCATCCGCGAAAACATGAAGCTGGAAGAGGCCCGTGCCGCAGGCCTGCTGGACCAGCAACACGCCGGCCACAGCTTCGGCGCCAGCGTGCCGAAAATCATCACCCCGGAATTTGTGCGCGAAGAAATCGCCCGTGGCCGCGCGATCATCCCGGCCAACATCAACCACACCGAGCTGGAACCGATGATCATCGGCCGTAACTTCTTGGTGAAGATCAACGGCAACATCGGCAACAGCGCCCTGGGTTCGTCCATCGAAGAAGAAGTGGCGAAACTGACGTGGGGCATTCGCTGGGGGTCGGACACGGTGATGGACTTGTCCACCGGCAAACACATCCACGAAACCCGCGAATGGATCATCCGCAACTCGCCGGTGCCGATCGGTACCGTGCCGATCTACCAGGCTCTGGAAAAAGTCGGCGGCGCCGCTGAAGACCTGACCTGGGAGCTGTTCCGCGACACCCTGATCGAACAGGCCGAGCAGGGCGTCGATTACTTCACCATCCACGCCGGCGTGCTGCTGCGCTACGTGCCGCTGACCGCCAAGCGCGTCACCGGCATCGTTTCCCGTGGGGGTTCGATCATGGCCAAGTGGTGCCTGGCGCACCACAAAGAGAACTTCACCTACACCCATTTCGACGAAATCTGCGAAATCATGAAGGCCTATGACGTCAGCTTCTCCCTGGGAGATGGCCTGCGCCCGGGTTCGATTGCCGACGCCAACGACGCCGCACAATTCGGTGAACTGGAAACCCTCGGCGAACTGACCAAGATTGCCTGGAAGCACGACGTGCAAACCATGATCGAAGGTCCGGGCCACGTGCCGATGCAGTTGATCAAGGAGAACATGGACAAGCAGCTGGAGTGCTGCGACGAGGCGCCGTTCTACACCCTCGGCCCGCTGACCACCGACATCGCGCCGGGTTATGACCACATCACCTCGGGTATCGGTGCGGCGATGATCGGCTGGTTCGGTTGCGCCATGCTCTGCTACGTCACGCCGAAGGAACACTTGGGCCTGCCGAACAAGGATGACGTAAAGACCGGGATCATCACCTACAAGATCGCAGCGCATGCGGCGGACTTGGCCAAGGGGCATCCGGGGGCACAGATTCGTGACAACGCATTGAGCAAGGCGCGCTTTGAATTCCGCTGGGAAGACCAGTTCAACCTGGGCCTGGACCCGGACACGGCGCGTTCGTACCACGACGAAACCTTGCCGAAGGACTCGGCCAAGGTCGCGCATTTCTGTTCGATGTGCGGGCCGAAATTCTGCTCGATGAAAATCACCCAGGAAGTGCGGGAGTACGCGGCCAACCAGCGCATTGAGGCGGTGGATGTGGACGTGGCCAAGGGACTGGCGGAGCAGGCGGAGCGGTTCAAGCAGGAAGGTAGCCAGCTGTACAAAAAGGTCTGAATCAGAACCTGTGGCGAGGGAGCTTGCTCCCGCTGGAGTGCGCAGCGCTCCCGGAATCTGGATCGGTGTTTTAACTGACACTCATCAGTTGCAGGTTTTGGGGCGGCTTCGCCGCCCAGCGGGAGCAAGCTCCCTCGCCACAGGGGGGTTTCCTGATTCAAATAATAGTGTCCCTCTGAGATAACACCCTTGAGCATTCAAGCGAGTACCTACTCTCCCGACATTGCAGTCCCCTTAGACAAGCGCGTCTTCGGCGCCCGCGATCTCTTTTCCCTGTGGTTCTCCCTGGGCATCGGCCTGATGGTCCTGCAAACCGGCGCGCTGTTGGCGCCGGGCCTGGGCCTGTCCGGCTCGTTGCTGGCGATCTTCCTCGGCACCCTGGTCGGCGTCCTGCTGCTGGCCGCCGTCGGCGTGATTGGCAGCGACACCGGCCTGTCCTCCATGGCTGCCCTCAAACTCAGTCTCGGCATCAAGGGCGCAAGCCTGCCGGCGCTGCTGAACCTATTGCAGCTGATTGGCTGGGGCTCGTTCGAAATCATCGTTATGCGCGACGCCGCCAGCCTGCTGGGCACCCGCGCGTTCAGTGAAGGCAGCCTGCTGGCCAGTCCGCTGTTCTGGACCCTTGTATTCGGCGCCCTCGCGACCTTGCTCGCCGTCAGCGGTCCGTTGACCTTCGTACGGCAGGTCCTGCGCAAGTGGGGCATCTGGCTGCTGCTGGCCGCCTGCCTTTGGCTGACCTGGAACCTGTTCGCCAAAGCCGACCTGGCCGCACTCTGGGCCCAGGCCGGTGACGGTTCGATGCCATTCGCCGTTGGCTTCGATATCGCCATCGCCATGCCGTTGTCCTGGCTGCCGTTGATAGCCGACTACTCACGCTTCGGCAAACGCGCGAAAAACGTGTTCGGCGGCACGGCGCTGGGTTTCTTCATCGGTAACTTCTGGCTGATGAGCCTGGGCGTGGCCTACACCCTGGCGTTTGCGCCGAGCGGTGAAGTGAATGCGTTGCTGCTGGCATTGGCCGGGGCGGGCCTGGGGATTCCGCTGCTGCTGATTCTGCTGGATGAATCAGAAAATGCCTTCGCCGATATTCACTCGGCGGCGGTGTCCAGCGGGATTCTGTTGCGTTTGAAAGTCGAGCACCTGGCGCTGGCCATTGGTGTTATCTGCACGCTGATCGCCTGCTTTGCGCCATTGGCGCAGTACCAGAACTTCCTGCTGCTGATCGGTTCTGTGTTCGCGCCGCTGTTCGGCGTGGTGCTGGTGGATCACTTTATCCTGCGCCGCCGTGGCCTTGGCGTCGCTGCCAACCTACGCTGGCCGGCGCTGTTGGCCTGGCTCGGTGGCGTCAGTACTTATCACTTGCTGGCGAATCTGTACCCGGATGTCGGCGCGACCCTGCCGGCGCTGGTGCTGGCAGGGCTGTTGCACTTCATCCTGGGCCGGGCCTTCAGTGGCGTGCGGGCACCAGCTCAGGCTTGATCACGCCAGTCAGGCGCGCATAGGGGATGGTCATTTCGATCAGCCCCAATGCGTACGGGGCGATGGTGGTCACGTTGTACTTGAGCACCACGCCATTGCTGGTCAACGCCACATTCGGGGTTTTCTGGAACGGCCAGCTCTTCACGAACTCCGGGTCGCGGTCCATCTGCGAGTTGATCAGCCAGTTGTTGTGGGCGACTTTTGCGGTCTTCCAGAACGCATCTTCCTGACCCGGCAACAGCATGTCGGTCAGGCTCAGCTCTTTGTGCAGCAGGCGTGAATAGTTGATGAAGCCGCGGCCCGGCTCGCCATGGGCGGTGCCGGTGTCCAGATAGCTGGACACTTCGATGATCACCAGTCCGTCATGCTGCTCACGTACCTTGGCCTGCAAGTACATGCTGTTGCGGTCAGGCGACTCACGCAAAAACTTGTCGCGGTAGGCGTTCAGGGTAGCGGGCATGCTCTGGCTCGGCGAGGTACGGGCCATCTGCAGCAGGCGCTGTTCGATGATCTGGTCCAGCTGTGGCTCGGACGGGAAGTGCACGGTGTCGATGTTTACCAGCGGGCAATCCGGGCTGCTGCAGCCGGGTTTGATCTGCTCGGAGGCGTCGGCGGTGGTGTCCAGCGGCTTGAGATAGCTCGGTTGGAACAGGCTCTGGCAAGCACCCAGGGTCAAGGCGATACAGGCCATGGAGGCGATTTTTAAAAGCGACATGTGTGTCCTTCATAAATCGAGGAAAGGTGAAAATGTGGAGCTTCGACTACCGACAAGGCAGTCAGTTCGCCACTAAGCTGATTAGAGTGAGTTTGACGCCCGCCGTCTATCCCGGCAACCGGAAAGGGGCTGCATCAAGGGGCACGGGCGCGTTAGGATGGCGCGATGTCGAGGCCGCCTCGATACCGCAAGGCAAAAAACGAGGGTTGATATGACGGACACAGCGAAATCGACGCCGAGCAAGGTTGAGATTGTTCAGCGCGACAATGCCTATAAGGGCTTCTACAAACTGGATCGGCTGAAGCTGCGGCACGAGAAGTTTGATGGCGGCATGAGCCGTGAGCTCAATCGCGAAGTCTTTGTTCGTCATGACGCCGTGTGTGTGCTGCCCTACGACCCGCAGCGCGACGAAGTGGTGCTGATCGAGCAGTTTCGCGTAGGCGCCATGGGCCGTACCGACAACCCGTGGCTGATCGAAATGGTCGCCGGCCTGATCGATAAAGATGAGCAACCGGAGGAGGTTGCACACCGCGAAGCCGAAGAGGAAGCTGGCCTTACCTTCTCTGCACTCTGGCCGATCACGAAGTACTTTCCGTCGCCGGGTGGCAGCACCGAATTTGTCCACTTGTTCCTGGGCCGTTGCGAAAGCGCCGGGGCCGGTGGCATCCATGGACTGGAAGAGGAAGCTGAAGATATCCGCGTCAGCGTCTGGGCCTTTGAAGACGCCCTGCAAGCGGTACGTGACGGTAAAATTTCCAACGCAGCGAGCATTATTGCCCTGCAATGGCTTGCGCTTAATCGCGCGGAAGTGAGGGGGTTATGGCAGTAAAGGCACGGGAGCGATATCGGGTTGACCTGATCGGGCTGCAAGCGGCCTGCGAGGCCAACTATGCACGGCTGATGCGGCTGCTGCCGGACATGCGCCACACCCCCGAGGCGCGGCGCATCGCCGTGACCCACGGCGACCAGATGCTCGGCGTGCTGACCCTGGAAGTGATCGTGAATTGCCCGTACACCACCACCCTGCGGGTGCGCCAGGAGCACAGCCTGCCTTGGTTGCCGGTGCCGCAGTTGGAAGTGCAGGTGTACCACGACGCGCGCATGGCCGAAGTGATCAGCGCCGAACATGCGCGACGCTTTCGCAGCATCTATCCTTACCCCAATGTGTTCATGCACCAGCCCGATGAGAAAGCACAGCTCAATGTGTTCCTCGGCGAATGGTTGAGCCACTGCCTGGCCCTGGGCCACGAGTTCGAAGTCGTTCGATAGATGTGAACTGTGTCCGCTTCACGGGTTTCCTCTTTGTGTCCTGCCCCAGCATAATCGCCTCAAATGTCCATTCCTGTGATCACGCCCTGGGAGAACGCCTTGCCGAGCGTATCCGCCTTGAACCCTGACGCTCCGGCGTTGCTGGTGCAGTTGTCCGATAGCCACCTGTTTGCCGCGGCGGACGGCGGGCTGCTGGGCATGAAAACCCGCGAGAGCCTGCAACGGGTCATCGAACTGGTGCTGGCGCAGCAGCCGCAGATTGATCTGGTGCTGGCCACCGGGGATTTGTCCCAGGACGGCACGCTGGAGTCGTATCAGGCGTTTCGTGACATGACCCGGCAGATTGAAGCGCCGGCGCGCTGGATTCCGGGGAATCACGATGAGCCGCAGGTGATGCTGCAAGCAGCGATCAACAGTGCCTTGCTGGAGCCGGTGGTGGATGTGGGTAACTGGCGGATCACCCTGCTGGACTCGGCGGTGCCGGGCTCGGTGCCGGGGTATTTGCAGGACCAGCAACTGCAACTGTTGGCGCAATCGTTGAGTGAGGCGCCGACTCGGCATCATCTGGTGTGTTTTCACCATCATCCGGTGTCGATTGGGTGCGCTTGGATGGAGCCTATTGGTTTGCGTAATCCTGAGGCGCTGTTTGCGGTGCTGGATCGGTTTCCTCAGGTGCGGGCGGTGCTTTGGGGGCATGTGCATCAGGAAATTGACCGGGAGCGTAATGGGGTGCGTTTGTTGGCTTCGCCTTCTACCTGTATTCAGTTCGCTCCCGGGAGTGAGGATTTCAAAGTGAGTGAGCAGGCGCCTGGGTATCGCTGGCTGCGGTTGCATGCCGACGGGCGGTTGGAAACGGGTGTGGAGCGGGTTGAGGGGTTTGTGTTTCAGGTGGATTACGGTAGTGATGGGTATTGATGGTTTTGGGGGCATATCCGTTATTTGGGTAACGGCTGCCTAGGGTTCCGCTCTTACAGCGGGTCACTTTTGAAAAGCCGGAATGCCGGCCCAGTCAAAAGTAACCAAAACGCTCTGCCCCGCCTGTCGGCACCTCGCTGGGGCTCGGTGTGCCCTCACTCCGGCATTACTCCGCGGGCCGCCGCGACGGGCCATCCATGGCCCGGCGCGGCTAAACCGGCGTCCTGCCGGTTTACCCGCTCCGCAATACCTGCGTTCGGCCTCGGGCTGAATGGGGCAGTCAGATCAAAATCAAAAGCAAGAGCAAGAGCACAGCGGCCTACCGGCCGGCTTGAGTGTTAGAAGCAGAGGCAAGATCCAGAGCGAAAGCAGAGCTGCTTTTCTGTGGGAGCGGGCTTGCTCGCGAAAAACCTGAGARCGCCGCGTTGAATCAGGATGCCCGCGTCATCGTTAACGACCTTCGCGAGCAAGCCCGCTCCCACATTTGGACCGTGACCGCTTCTGGTTTTGCTGTTGCTCCTGCTGTTGCTTCACCACACTCAAGCCGGCCGGTAGGCCGCTGTGCTCTTGATCTGCTTTTGATCTTGATCTTAGGCGCCCCGTTAAACCACGCTGGCCGAACGTAGGCTTTGGAGCGTGGGTAACCCGGCAGGACGCCGGGTTAGCCGCGCTGGGCCAAGGATGGCCCATCGCGGCGGCCCACGGTCCAAAGCCGGAGTGAGGGCACACCGAGCCTAGGCGAGGTGCCGAGTGGTGGGGCAAGAGCGTTTTGCTTACTTTTGCGCTTTTCAAAAGTGAGCCGCTGTAAGAGCGGAACCAATAGCAGCCCCGACCACAGCAACGGATATGTACCCACCCCATACCAACGAAGCCAAACAAAAAAAGCCCGGCTGATCATCAATCAGCCGGGCTTTTTAGTGTCGCTTGAAAAGGTATTACTTCTTCAAGCCGTAATGCTCATCCAGCATCCCCGGGGCGTTTGGCGTTTTTGGCGCGTAGTCCCGTGGCGGTTCCTGGTTTTCCCGAGGCGGGGTCAGGCGTTCCCGTGGCGCTTGCGGTGCATCGGAATGCAGCGCGGCCAGCAGACGCTGGCGGGTGATGTCGTCCAGGGCCAGGCGGTTGGCACCCTCGGCGAGATGATCCTGTACTTCCTGATAGCTCTGAGTGAGCTTTTTCACCAGGGTCGCGGTGCTGTTGAAGTGGGTAACAACCTCGTTCTGATAACTGTCAAAACGTTCCTGAATGTCATCCAACTGACGCTGCGTGCGGTTAGGCGCGGCATTCGGCAGCAGGCGGGCAACCAGGAATCCAATGGCGACACCGGCAACCAAGGCGAGAGTCGGCAACAACCAAACTAAGAGCGAGTGTTCCACGAGTCCTTCCTCTATAAACGGCTTTGCTTTACGTTAACGGCTCGGACCTGCGCTGTATACCGCGATTAAGCTCGCAATGATGCCATGCACAGACTTTTAGCTAGACGAGTCGACCCCTTGAGAGGTCACGGAGTTCCTTCCTTGCTGATGCGTGAAACCCCTGTTTTGATCGATGGCCCGGTAGGCCAACTGGAAGCCCTGTATCTGGATCACCCCGAGCCACGTGGCCTGGCGCTGATCTGCCACCCTAACCCGGTGCAGGGCGGCACCATGCTCAACAAAGTCGTATCGACCCTGCAACGCACTGCGCGGGATGCTGGCTTGATCACGTTACGTTTCAATTATCGCGGTGTCGGCGCCAGCGCCGGTACGCACGATATGGGCACCGGTGAAGTCGACGACGCCGAAGCCGCGGCCACCTGGCTGCGTGAAAAACATCCCGACCTGCCGATTACCCTGCTGGGTTTTTCCTTCGGTGGGTTTGTGGCGGCCACCCTCGGCGGCCGCCTGGAAGCCAAGGGCGAAAAACTTGCACACCTGTTCATGGTGGCTGCGGCCGTGATGCGCCTGCAGGATAACGTCGTGCTGCCACAAGGCTGCCCATTGACCGTGATCCAGCCGGAAACCGACGAAGTGGTCGACCCGCAACTCGTCTACGACTGGTCCGCGGCCCTGAATCGCCCCCATGAGCTGCTGAAAGTGGCAGAATGCGGACACTTTTTTCATGGCAAGCTGACCGATCTCAAGGATCTTGTGCTGCCACGTCTTTCGAATTGATGACAAGCGATTACCCATGACGACCCGTACCCGCATCCTCACCGGCATCACCACCACCGGCACACCGCACCTGGGCAACTACGCCGGCGCGATTCGCCCGGCGATCCTTGCCAGCCAGGACGCCAACGCCGACTCCTTCTACTTCCTGGCCGACTACCACGCCCTGATCAAGTGCGATGACCCGCAGCGTATCCAGCGCTCGCGCATGGAAATCGCTGCGACCTGGCTGGCCGGTGGCCTGGATGTGAACCGGGTAACGTTCTATCGCCAGTCCGACATCCCGGAAATCCCCGAGCTGACCTGGCTGCTGACCTGCGTGGCGGCCAAGGGCTTGCTCAACCGTGCGCACGCCTACAAGGCCTCGGTGGACAAGAACCTGGAAAGCGGCGAAGACCCGGATGCGGGCATCACCATGGGCCTGTACAGCTACCCGGTACTGATGGCCGCGGACATCCTGATGTTCAACGCCCACAAGGTGCCGGTCGGTCGTGACCAGATCCAGCACGTGGAAATGGCCCGCGACATCGGCCAGCGCTTCAACCACCTGTTCGGCAAAGGTAAAGAATTCTTCACCATGCCTGAAGCGCTGATCGAAGAAAGCGTCGCCACCTTGCCGGGCCTGGATGGCCGCAAGATGTCCAAGAGCTACGACAACACCATTCCGTTGTTTACCAGCGCCAAGGACATGAAGGACGCGATCTCGCGGATCGTCACCGACTCCCGCGCGCCGGGCGAAGCGAAAGATCCGGACAACTCGCACCTGTTCACCCTGTACCAGGCCTTTGCCACCAAGGCTCAGGAAGAAGAGTTCCGCGGCGAACTGCTGCAAGGCCTGGGCTGGGGCGAGGCGAAGAACCGTCTGTTCCAGCTGCTGGACGGCCAACTGGGGGAAGCGCGTGAGCGTTACCACCAACTGATGTCGCGCCCGTCGGACATGGAAGACCTGCTGCTGATCGGTGCCAAGAAAGCCCGCGCCGTGGCTGCACCGTTCCTGGCCGAGCTGCGTGAAGCGGTAGGCCTGCGTTCGTTCGTCAACCCGGTCGCCGTTGCCGCCACCACCAAGAAGAAAGCTGCGAAAGCCGCGCGCTTTGTCAGCTTCCGCGAAGACGACGGCAGCTTCCGCTTCCGTTTGCTGGCGGCCGAAGGCGAACAACTGCTGCTGTCGCGTAACTTTGTCGACGGTAAGACTGCAGGTGCAGTGACCAAGCAACTGCAATCGGGTCAGGCGCTGGATGTCCGCAGCGAGGCCCTGAGCTTCAGTGTGTGGCTGGAAGGTGCTGCCGTCGCCGATAGCCCGGCGTTCGCCGACAGTGCCTCGCGCGATGCCGCTATCGAAGCCTTGCGCGTTGCGTTGACCCCAATCGAGGATTAACCCGACCAAGGGTTGATTGCCATTCTTCAGGGCCGTCGTTACAGTGGCGGCCCGTTTTTGTTGCCTTGCTAACGAATTATGACGCCCCTAGAACGATATCAAGCTGATCTGAAACGCCCCGACTTCTTCCATGACGCTGCCCAGGAAACTGCGGTGCGCCATTTGCAGCGCCTGTACGACGATCTGGTCCAGGCCTCGCAGAACAAGCCGGGCATGTTCAGCAAGTTGTTTGGCAAGAAAGACCATACGCCGGTCAAGGGCTTGTACTTCTGGGGTGGCGTCGGCCGGGGCAAGACTTACCTGGTCGACACCTTCTTTGAAGCCCTGCCGTTCAAGGAAAAGGTCCGTACTCACTTCCACCGCTTCATGAAGCGCGTGCACGAAGAGATGAAGACCCTGCCGGGTGAAAAGAACCCGCTGACCATCATCGCCAAGCGCTTCTCCGATGAAGCGCGGGTGATCTGTTTCGATGAGTTCTTCGTGTCCGACATCACCGACGCGATGATCCTCGGCACCCTGATGGAAGAGCTGTTCAAGAATGGCGTGACCCTGGTTGCCACTTCGAACATCGTGCCCGACGGCCTGTACAAGGACGGCCTGCAACGCGCGCGCTTCCTGCCGGCCATCGCCCTGATCAAGCAGAACACCGACATCGTCAACGTCGACAGCGGCGTCGACTATCGCCTGCGTCACCTTGAGCAAGCCGAACTGTTCCACTTCCCGCTCAATGAAGTGGCCGAGGAAAGCCTGCGCAAGAGCTTCCGTGCCCTGACGCCGGAATGCACCCAGGCGGTGGAAAACGACAAGTTGATCATCGAAAACCGCGAAATCATCGCGCTGCGTACCTGCGACGACGTGGCCTGGTTCGACTTCCGCGAACTGTGCGATGGCCCCCGCAGCCAGAACGACTACATCGAACTGGGCAAGATCTTCCACGCGGTGATCTTGAGCGGCGTTGAGCAGATGACCGTAACCACCGACGACATCGCGCGGCGCTTTATCAACATGGTCGACGAATTCTACGACCGTAACGTCAAGCTGATCATCTCGGCGGAAGTCGAGCTCAAGGACCTCTACACCGGCGGTCGCTTGAACTTCGAGTTCCAACGGACCTTGAGCCGCTTGCTCGAAATGCAGTCCCACGAGTTCCTGTCGCGGGCGCACAAGCCTTAAGCGCTAGCCCCCTGTAGGAGCGAGCTTGCTCGCGAAGAACTCAATGACAGCGCGGGGCTTCAGATGCCCCGCGTTTTCGTTAACGACCTTCGCGAGCAAGCTCGCTCCTACAGTAAGGGCGACCTATGCCGCCTGCTGGAACTGCTGGCGGTACTGGTTGGGCGACAGCTCGGTGTGCTGCCGGAACAGCCGCGCAAAGAAGCTCGCGTCGTCGTAGCCCACTTCGTAGCTGATGGTCTTGATGCTTTTGCGGCTACCGGACAGCAACCCCTTGGCCGTCTCGATGCGCAGGCGTTGCAGGTAATGCAGCGGCTTGTCGCCCGTGGCGGTCTGGAAGCGCCGCATGAAGTTGCGGATGCTCATGCCGTGTTCCCGGGCCACGTCTTCAAAGCGGAACTTGTCGGCGAAGTGCTCTTCGAGCCAATGCTGGATCTGCAGGATGATCACGTCCTGGTGCAGCTTCTGGCCGCCAAAACCGATGCGCCCGGGGGCGTAGCTGCGCTGCACTTCATAGAGGATGTCGCGGGCCACCGCCTGGGCGATGTTGGCGCCGCAGAAGCGTTCGATCAGGTAGATGTAGAGGTCGCAGGCCGAGGTGGTGCCGCCGGCACAGTAGAGGTTGTCGGCGTCGGTCAGGTGCTTGTCCTGGTTCAGTTGCACCTTGGGAAAGCGTTCGCTGAAGGCGTTGAAGAAGCGCCAGTAGGTGGTCGCTTCCTTGCCGTCCAGCAGGCCGGCTTCGGCGAGCCAGAACACGCCGGTGGCTTCGCCGCACAGCACGGCGCCACGGGCATGTTGTTCGCGCAGCCAAGGCAGCACTTGTGGGTAGCGTTGGCACAGTGAGTCGAAGTCGTCCCAGAAGGCCGGGAGCACGATGATGTCGGCGTTTTCGAGGCCGCCGTCCACCGGCATGATCACATCGCTGAAGCTGCGCACCGATTGCCCATCGGGGCTGACCAGGCGCGTTTCGAAAGCGGGAGTAAGGCCCTGGCCCAGCTGTTTGCCGTAGCGCAGGCTCGCGAGGTGGAAGAAATCCTTGGCTTGCATGAGGGTTGAAGCGAATACCCGATCAATGGCCAAAATGCTGACGCGCCGCAAGGGCGTGGAGATTTGGTTAGACATAATTTCATTTATTCTTATAGGGGAAAGTGGTCACCAGACGGCTGGATCGTCTTATTTTTTGTCGCATGTGTCCAGTGTCCTGTGACGCCTTCGCGGCTTAGGCTCTGTGATCCCGGTCTTGTCCGACAATTCACGCAGGTGACCCATGATTCCCAGAACCTTGTTCAGCTCGGAGCACGAACTCTTCCGCCAGAGCGTGCGTACCTTCCTCGAAAAAGACGCGGCGCCGTTCCACGGGCAATGGGAAAAGCAGGGCTATATCGACCGTAACCTGTGGAACAAGGCAGGGGAGGCGGGGATGCTCTGCTCGCATTTGCCGGAAGAGTACGGCGGCCTTGGGGCAGACTTTCTCTACAGCGCCGTGGTGATCGAAGAGATCAGCCGCCTGGGGCTGACCGGGATTGGTTTCTCCCTGCATTCGGACATCGTCGCGCCGTACATCCTGCATTACGGCAGTGAGGCGCTGAAGCACAAGTACCTGCCCAAGCTGATCTCCGGGGAGATGGTCACGGCCATCGCCATGACCGAGCCGGGGGCCGGGTCCGACCTGCAAGGGGTCAAGACCACCGCCGTGCTGGACGGCGATGAGTATGTGATCAACGGTTCGAAGACGTTCATCACCAATGGCTTCCTGGCGGACCTGGTGATTGTCGTCGCCAAGACCGACCCCAAGGCCGGCGCCAAGGGCACCAGTCTGTTCCTGGTGGAGGCCAACACGCCGGGCTTCGACAAGGGCAAGCGCCTGGAGAAGGTCGGGATGAAGGCTCAGGATACGTCGGAGCTATTCTTCCAGGATGTGCGGGTGCCCAAGGAGAATCTGCTGGGGCAGGCGGGGATGGGCTTTGCCTATCTGATGCAGGAGTTGCCGCAGGAGCGTTTGACGGTGGCCATCGGAGCGTTGTCGTCAGCCGAGGCGGCGTTGCAATGGACACTGGACTACACCCGCGACCGCAAGGCGTTCGGCAAGGCGATCATCGACTTCCAGAACACACGATTCAAACTGGCGGAAATCGCCACGGAAACCCAGATCGGCCGGGTGTTTGTCGACAAGTGCATGGAACTGCACCTGGAAGGCAAGCTCGATGTGCCGACGGCTGCGATGGCCAAATACTGGGCCACGGACCTGCAATGCAAGGTGCTGGATGAGTGCGTGCAGTTGCACGGTGGCTACGGCTTCATGTGGGAATACCCGATTGCGCGGGCCTGGGCGGATGCGCGGGTGCAGCGGATTTATGCGGGGACGAATGAGATCATGAAGGAGATTATTGCGCGGGCGCTTTGAAGGTGCAGTGAGATCTATGTGGCGAGGGGGCTTGTCCCCCGTTGGGCTGCGCAGCAGCCCCAATAAAAGCACCTCATTCTTTCTGGCAGATTGAGGTGGCAGGTTTTGGGGCCGCTTCGCAGCCCAACGGGGGACAAGCCCCCTCGCCACAGGGTCAATCAAGGCGCAGGATTCGGATGATCCTTCTGGATCGCCTCAATCCCCGCCAGTACCTCATCCGACAGTTTCAGATCGGCACTGGCGATGTTGCTGTCCAGCTGCTCCAGCGTCGTGGCGCCAATGATGTTGCTGGTCACGAACGGTTGCTGGGTCACAAACGCCAATGCCATCTGCGCCGGGTCCAGGCCGTGCTCACGGGCCAGTGCCACATAACGGCTGCACGCAGCTTCCGACTGCGGGTTGAAGTAGCGGCTGAAGCGGCTATAGAGGCTCAGGCGACCCTTGGCCGGGCGTGCGCCACCTTCGTATTTGCCGCTGAGCATGCCGAACGCCAGTGGCGAGTACGCCAGCAAGCCACATTGCTCACGGATGGCGATTTCCGCCAGGCCCACTTCAAAGCTGCGGTTGAGCAGGTTGTAGGGGTTCTGGATCGACACGGCGCGGGTCCAGCCTCGGGCTTCGGCCAGGGCCAGGAATTTCATGGTGCCCCACGGGGTTTCGTTGGACAGGCCGATGTGGCGGATTTTGCCGGCCTTGACCTGCTCATCCAGCGCTTCGAGGGTTTCTTCCAGCGGCGTCAGGTCTTCTTCGGCCTTGTGCTTGTAGCCCAGTTGGCCAAAAAAGTTGGTGCTGCGCTCGGGCCAGTGCAATTGGTAGAGGTCGATCCAGTCGGTTTGCAGGCGCTTGAGGCTCGCATCCAGGGCTTCGACGATGTGCTTGCGGTTGTGCTTGAGGCTGCCATCGCGGATGTAGTCGATGGTGTTGCCGGGGCCTGCGATCTTGCTGGCGAGGATCCAGTCGGCACGGTCGCCGCGACTTTTGAAGTAATTACCGATGTAGCGCTCGGTGGTGGCGTAGGTGTCTGCCTTGGGCGGCACCGGGTACATTTCGGCGGTATCGAGGAAGTTGATTCCCGCGGCCTTGGCCCGTTCGATCTGTGCGAAGGCCTCTGCCTCGCTGTTCTGCTCGCCCCAGGTCATGGTGCCCAAGGCTATCGCGCTCACGTTAAGATCGGTTCGGCCCAGCTGTCGATAGTCCATCGGGTACTCCTTCAGGGAAAACAATCATAAAAGCAGGTTGAAATTTTTTTGGCAATCTGCATAATTGCCCACCTCTTTCTGCAGTGGAAGTGATGCGCCGCCTGCCGAAGAATCTTGCCGTTGAACGGACGCGCCGACCCGAGCCCCCGATAGCGTCTGTATCCGGCTGCCTTTGACTTGTCAAAGTACGCACTATTCAGTAAGATCCGCCGTCTAATTTACAGGGCGGCCCCTGAGGCTATTAAAGAATGACAACTTTTACTGCAAAACCAGAAACAGTTCAGCGCGACTGGTTTGTCGTCGACGCCGCTGGTCAGACCCTGGGTCGTCTGGCCACTGAAGTCGCCAGCCGTCTGCGTGGCAAGCACAAGCCTGAGTACACCCCTCACGTTGATACCGGTGACTACATTGTCATCATCAACGCTGAGCAGGTACGTGTTACCGGCAACAAAGCGCAAGACAAAATGTACTACCGTCACTCCGGTTTCCCAGGCGGTATCAAGTCTTCGAACTTCGAAGGCCTGATCTCCAAAAAGCCTGAAGCCCCGATTGAAATCGCGGTCAAAGGTATGCTGCCGAAGGGCCCACTGGGTCGCGACATGTATCGCAAGCTGAAAGTCTATGCGGGCGCTGCTCACCCTCATGCTGCTCAGCAGCCCCAAGAACTGAAGTTTTAACGGAATAGTTCATTATGTCGGCGACTCAAAATTACGGCACTGGCCGTCGCAAAACCGCTACCGCTCGCGTTTTCCTGCGTCCGGGTACTGGTAACATCTCGATCAACAACCGCACTCTGGAAAATTTCTTCGGTCGCGAAACTGCCCGCATGGTAGTTCGTCAGCCGCTGGAATTGACCGAGACCGTTGAAAAGTTCGACATCTACGTCACCGTTATCGGTGGCGGTGTTAGTGGTCAAGCTGGCGCAATCCGCCACGGTATCACTCGCGCTCTGATGCAGTACGACGAAACCCTGCGTGGCGCTCTGCGCAAAGCTGGCTTCGTGACTCGCGATGCTCGTGAAGTTGAACGTAAGAAAGTTGGTCTGCGTAAAGCGCGTAAGCGTCCGCAGTACTCGAAGCGTTAATTCGCTTTTACGTTCCAGAAAACGCCCAGCCTCCTCACGGAGCTGGGCGTTTTTTATTGCCTGCTATTTATGTAAAAAAATCTCTGTGACAACTTGCCACATCCGTAGAGCCCCTATACTCAAAGGCTTGGAGCCAGTGCTGGGGGTAATTACCTTGTCAGACGTGGGGCTTTTCATTACCATTCGGCAAAATTTTTATAAGTTCAGATTTAACACTTAGTAGACGCCTGATTTAACAGGCCACAAAGCTGATGGGAGAGGACTGAATGAGCAATGACGGCGTGAATGCAGGCCGGCGTCGCTTCTTGGTAGCAGCCACATCCGTGGTGGGTGCTGCAGGAGCGGTGGGGGCTGCGGTCCCGTTCGTGGGGTCATGGTTTCCCAGTGCCAAGGCGAAAGCCGCAGGTGCACCGGTGAAGGTGAATGTCAGCAAGATCGATCCAGGCCAGCAAATGATTGCTGAGTGGCGCGGTCAGCCAGTGTTCATCGTTCGTCGTACCGAGGAAATCCTGGGAAATTTGAAGAAGATCGAGGGCCAGCTGTCTGACCCCGACTCGAAGAATTCCGACCAACCCGCTTACGTCGATAAGGAAATTCGCTCGATCAAGCCGGAGATTCTGCTGCTGATCGGTATCTGCACCCACTTGGGTTGCTCTCCCACCTTCCGCCCGGAAGTGGCGCCCGCGGACCTGGGCAAGGACTGGGTCGGGGGCTATTTCTGCCCGTGCCACGGTTCTCACTACGACCTCGCTGGCCGCGTCTACAAGTCACAACCCGCGCCACTGAACCTGCCAGTTCCGCCACATCACTACGAGACTGACAGTGTCATTGTCATTGGCGTCGACGAGGGGGAGAAAGCCTGATGAGCAAGTTCATGGATTGGGTGGATGCGCGCTTTCCCGCGACCAAAATGTGGGAAGACCACCTCAGCAAGTACTACGCACCGAAGAATTTCAACTTCTTCTATTTCTTTGGCTCCCTGGCACTTTTGGTACTGGTCAACCAGATCGTTACCGGTGTCTGGCTGACGATGAGCTACACCCCGTCGGCCGAAGAAGCCTTCGCCTCCGTCGAATACATCATGCGCGACGTCGAGTACGGCTCGATCCTGCGTCTGCTGCACTCCACCGGCGCCTCGGCGTTCTTCATCGTGGTCTACATGCACATGTTCCGCGGCTTGCTCTACGGCTCGTACCAGAAGCCTCGCGAGCTGGTATGGGTGTTCGGCATGCTGATCTATCTGGCGCTGATGGCCGAGGCCTTCATGGGGTACCTGCTGCCGTGGGGCCAGATGTCCTATTGGGGCGCCCAGGTGATCATCTCGCTGTTCGGCGCGATCCCGGTCATCGGCAACGACCTGACCCAGTGGATTCGTGGTGACTACCTGATTTCCGGGATCACCCTGAACCGCTTCTTCGCCTTGCACGTGGTGGCCTTGCCGATCGTGATTCTCGGCCTGGTGGTGCTGCACATCCTGGCACTGCACGAAGTGGGTTCGAACAACCCCGACGGCGTGGACATCAAGAAGCACAAGGACGAAAACGGCGTACCGCTGGACGGCATTCCGTTCCACCCGTACTACACCGTGAAAGATATCGTCGGCGTGGTGGTGTTCCTGTTCATCTTCTGCTCGATCGTGTTCTTTTTCCCGGAGATGGGCGGTTATTTCCTCGAGAAACCGAACTTCGAACAGGCGAACGCCTTCAAGACCCCGGAACACATTGCCCCGGTCTGGTACTTCACCCCGTTCTACGCGATCTTGCGGGCGATTCCCGACAAACTCATGGGCGTGATCGCCATGGGCGCGGCGATTGCGGTGCTGTTCGTGCTGCCTTGGCTAGACCGTAGCCCGGTCAAATCCATGCGCTACAAGGGCTGGCTGAGCAAGATCTGGCTGTGGGTGTTCTGCATTTCGTTCGTGATCCTGGGCGTACTGGGCGTATTGGCGCCGACCCCGGAGCGTACGTTGCTGTCGCAGGTCTGCACCTTCCTGTACTTCGCCTACTTCATTCTGATGCCGTTCTACACCCGGCTCGAGAAGACCAAACCGGTACCGGATAGGGTGACTGGCTGATGAAAAAATTATTCGTTGCATTCATTCTTGCGGCCCTGCCGCTGCTGTCTTTCGCCGCTGAACACGGCCCAGAGCTGGAAAAAGTCGACATCGACGTGTCGGACAAGGCTGCCATGCAAGACGGCGCACGTACGTTCGCCAACTACTGCATGGGCTGCCACAGTGCCAAGTTCCAGCGTTACGAGCGCGTTGCCGATGACCTGGGCATCCCGCACGACGTGATGCTCAAGAACCTGGTGTTCACCGGTGCGAAGATCGGCGACCACATGACCATCGGCATGCAACCTGCCGACGCCAAGACCTGGTTCGGGGCTGCACCGCCCGACCTGACCCTGGTGGCCCGTGTGCGTGGCACCGATTGGCTCTACGGCTACCTGAAATCCTTCTACGAAGACCCGTCGCGTCCCTACGGCGTGAACAACAAAGTGTTCCCGAACGTCGGTATGCCTAACGTTCTGGTCGGCCTGCAAGGCCGCCAAGTGGTAGGATGCAAGCAAGTACAA
Organism: Pseudomonas sp. AN3A02; assembly: GCF_011765255.1. Taxonomy (NCBI): domain Bacteria; kingdom Pseudomonadati; phylum Pseudomonadota; class Gammaproteobacteria; order Pseudomonadales; family Pseudomonadaceae; genus Pseudomonas; species Pseudomonas sp. AN3A02. The sequence continues at coordinate 1,096,503 of NZ_JAARNI010000001.1, read as the reverse complement.
ATCGTCGAAGACGGCAAGAAGCAGTATGATCCGCTCACCGGTACGCCTTTGACTCATGAAGCGTGCGATCAGCTGACCATAATGCCGAAGACCGGCGCGCTGAACGAAGAGCAGTTCGACGAGAAGGTCAAGAATCTGGTGACCTTCCTGGCCTACTCGGCCAACCCAGTGAAGCTGCAGCATCAGCGCATTGGTACCTATGTGTTGCTGTACCTGGCCTTCTTCTTCGTGTTCGCCTATCTGCTGAAACGCGAATACTGGAAGGATGTGCATTGATCCAACCGTAAGTAATTGCTGTTAATCTTGCGCGCCCAGCGGCATCTCTGAAGGTAAGTCTGGTCTATCCAGGCGTCACGGAGATGCTCACTGGGCGCGCTCGTTTTTGAGCTTCCGATAATTTCAACAAGCGAGGAGGACCGCCATGGGCGTGACCAATCGGTTGGCCTGTTACTCCGACCCCGCCGACCACTATTCCCACCGAGTACGCATCGTGCTCGCAGAGAAGGGTGTCAGCGCAGAGATCATTACTGTGGAGGCTGGTCGTCACCCGCCGAAACTGATCGAAGTGAACCCTTACGGCAGCTTGCCCACCCTGGTCGATCGTGACCTGGCGTTGTGGGAGTCAACCGTGGTGATGGAATACTTGGATGAGCGTTATCCCCATCCGCCGTTGTTGCCGGTGTATCCGGTGGCGCGTGCCAACAGCCGCCTGCTGATCCATCGGATCCAGCGTGACTGGTGTGGCCTGGTGGACCTGATTCTGGATTCACGCAGCAAAGAAGCCGCCCGGGTCCAGGCGCGCAAGGAATTGCGCGAGAGCCTGACCGGTGTTTCGCCGTTATTTGCCGACAAACCTTTTTTCCTCAGCGAGGAACAAAGTCTGGTGGATTGCTGCCTATTACCCATACTCTGGCGCTTGCCGATTTTGGGCATTGAATTGCCGCGGCCTGCCAAGCCGCTGCTTGATTACATGGAGCGCCAGTTTGCGCGTGAGGCTTTCCAGGCGAGTCTGTCTGGTGTCGAACGCGATATGCGCTAAGGCTTAAGGAGCCGTTGATGAACTCCAGTCGACCTTACCTGGTCCGCGCGCTCTATGAGTGGATAGTGGACAACGATTGCACCCCGCACATGCTGGTCAATTCCGAGTTTCCCGCGGTTCAGGTACCGCAAGGTTTTGCCAGTGACGGACAAATCGTCCTGAACGTTTCACCCAGTGCCGTGCGACACCTGCACATGGACAATGAAGCGGTCAGCTTTGAAGGGCGTTTCGGCGGTGTGCCGCATACGCTGTTCGTGCCCATCGGCGCCATCCTCGGGATTTACGCCCGGGAAAATGGCCAGGGCATGGTGTTTGATCTGGAGTCGTCCCTTGAGGATGACGAAGCGATCGAGCTCGAAGGCGAAGATGATGTGCCGCCGCCGGATTCCGAGCCGCCGCGCCCAAGCGGTCGGCCGAGCCTGAAAGTGGTGAAGTAATAAGGCGCAGGCCCTTGGGTCAGTGTTGAAAATGCCTCGGCGATGCCGGGGTATTTTTTTGCCTGGCGAAAACCCCGCCGGATATAGATGAAAGTCATGACAGGACGGTGATCGTACAACCGCCATGGGCTATCATGCGTGCTTCAGATCGCCGAGATAGATGATTCATCATGGAAAACTCCAGCGCCGCCCCTCGTCTTCCCCGCAAGCGCCGCAGCCTTGCCCAGGAATTGGTCACGGTGTTGTCCGAGCAGATCCGCGACGGCCAACTCAAACGGGGCGACAAACTGCCCACCGAGTCGGCCATCATGGACGCCCATGGGGTCAGCCGCACCGTGGTGCGTGAAGCCATCTCGCGATTGCAGGCGGCCGGGCAGGTGGAAACCCGCCACGGTATCGGCACCTTTGTGCTGGATACGCCAAGCCCCAGCGGTTTCCGGATCGACCCGGCCACCGTGGTGACGCTGAGGGATGTGCTGGCCATCCTTGAGTTGCGCATCAGCCTGGAAGTGGAGTCTGCGGGCCTTGCCGCCCAGCGTCGTAGCGACGAGCAATTGGCCGGCATGCGTGCGGCCCTCGATGCCTTGAACGAAAGTGCAGCCCACGCCGGTGATGCGGTAGCGTCGGACTTCCAGTTCCACCTGCAGATTGCCCTGTCCACCGGCAACCGCTACTTCACCGACATCATGACCCACCTGGGCACCAGCATCATTCCACGCACGCGGCTGAACTCGGCACGCCTGGCCCATGATGACCAGCAGCACTACATGAGCCGCCTGAGCCGCGAACACGAAGAGATCTATGAGGCGATCGCTCGCCAGGATTCGGATGCGGCACGGGCGGCCATGCGTTTGCACCTGACCAACAGCCGTGAGCGGCTGCGCCATGCCCATGAAGAGGCAGAAGCCCAGCGCGGCTAATTCCAGGCTGGAAGTAAGAGTGTGGCTTGAAAGCTCATTGTGGCGAGGGAGCTTGCTCCCGTTGGGCCGCGCAGCGGCCCCAAATCCATTCCCCCGAGTTCTGTCTGAAAGAACCCCGTGTTCTCGCTTGCGCTGCTTCGCAGCCCAACGGGAGCAAGCTCCCTCGCCACAGGTTAATGCACAAGGCTTAACTCATGTCTTTCAGGCCGGCTGATTTGGCTTGTAGTCCTTCAGCAACAGATACGTGCTCCAACCCCACCAGTCATTCGTCCACTGCTTGTCATTCAGGTTGTTGACGTCCTTGCGCCGCAGCACCTTGTCGCCTTCTGCCTTGAACAGCGGTGAGAAGTTGTTCGCCGGGTTTTGTGCGGCGTTCAGGTCCGGCACATACAGCGGCGCCTTGAAGTTGGCCGGGGAGGGCGCCACGCCGCTGATAAAGGCTTCAAAGATTTCATCGGACGAGGCCTGCACGGCACGTTTGACCATGGCCCGGTTGGCCGCGTCGCTGCTGTCGAAGTAGCGTTTATCACCGTAGGCGTGCCACTGATCACCCAGGGCATTGCGCACATTGAGCCCGAATTTGCTGTCTTCATCGTGCATGAAGCGGCTGATCAGCGAGCCCAGTTCACCCGGTGTCACCACCGCCGCCAGTTGTTTGCGCGGTACCCGCAGGTGGCCGGCAGAAAACAGATCGGTCAAGAAGTGATCAGCAAAGCTGTTCATGGCATAAGCCAGTTCCAGCGCCTGATCGGTGCCGGTCTGATGGGCCACGACCGCTTGTTGCAGGGCTGCCGTATGCCCCGCCAGATACGCTGCCAAGGCCCATTCGCCGAAGTGATCGGCATTGTCTGCCGCCAGTTTCAGGTAGCGCCCCAAGGGAACCAGCGCCGAAACGGCGCTGCCGCCGCCGGTGATGCGGTTCCATTCCTCGGACAAGGTGTCACCCAGCGCGTCATAGGCTTCATGGGGTTGCTTGCCGTCCTTGATCGCCTGGTTAACCGCGTTGATCTCCTTTTGCATCACCGCGAGGATCTTGCCCGCTTCCTCTCGCGACGCCGGTAATACCGCCAACGAGTTGAACGCATCGGTAAAGCGCTGCACGCGGTCAGCAGGCGATGCGCCCTCGTTGATGGGGCGCCCGGGAATGCCATAGAAATCGCCGCCCAGGGCAATGATCTGGCCATAGCTCAGGGCCAGGCCGTTGGGCAGGTGCAATTCGACCTGCCGGGCGGGAATCGCCGGGGCGTCCTTGACGAAGCGCAACAGGGTGTCGTCGCCAATGGCGGTGTGTTCACCGCCTTCGAAGCGCAGGGTGGGTGGTCGTTTTTCAGGTGTGGCGAGTTCAAGATCTGACATGTTAGCTCCTTGCTATGTCGTAGGAATCTTCCGTAATAACTGTATGTATATACAGTTAAATCGAGCATAGAGGAAAAAATTCCTACGTCAAGAACGTCGCGTTGAGGCCTGACCCGCATGAAGGTCGATGAATTGCAGTTGACGAATGTTTTTATAGTTGTACGATGACGTACGACATCAAGATAACCATCCGTAATCTCTCAACAGAAAGTCTTCGCCCAGGGTGTTCGAATAATGAATCCACAAGAACTGAAGTCCATCCTCTCTCACGGTCTGCTGTCTTTCCCGGTGACCGATTTCAACGCCCAGGGTGATTTCCACCAGGCGGGCTACATCAAGCGCCTGGAATGGCTCGCCCCTTACGGCGCTACTGCCTTGTTCGCCGCAGGCGGCACCGGTGAGTTTTTCTCCCTGGCGGCCAGCGAATATTCGCAAGTGGTGAAAACCGCCGTTGATACCTGCGCCACCAGCGTGCCGATTCTTGCCGGTGTCGGCGGTGCGACCCGCCAGGCCATCGAGTACGCCCAGGAAGCCGAGCGTCTTGGTGCCAAAGGCCTGCTGCTGCTGCCGCACTACTTGACCGAAGCCAGCCAGGACGGGGTTGCCGCCCACGTTGAAGCGGTGTGCAAGTCGGTCAAGATCGGCGTCGTGGTCTACAACCGCAACGTCTGCCGCTTGACCGCGCCGCTGCTGGAACGCCTGGCCGAGCGCTGCCCGAACCTGATCGGCTACAAGGACGGCCTGGGTGACATTGAATTGATGGTGTCGATCCGCCGTCGTCTCGGTGACCGTTTCAGCTACCTGGGCGGCTTGCCGACTGCAGAGGTTTACGCCGCTGCCTACAAGGCCCTGGGCGTGCCGGTGTACTCCTCGGCGGTGTTCAACTTCATTCCAAAAACCGCGATGGATTTCTACCACGCCATTGCCCGGGAAGATCACGCCACCGTCGGCAAGATCATCGACGATTTCTTCCTGCCGTACCTCGACATCCGTAACCGCAAGGCCGGTTACGCCGTGAGCATCGTCAAGGCCGGGGCGAAAATCGTCGGCTATGACGCCGGCCCCGTGCGTACGCCGCTGACCGATCTGCTGCCGGAAGAATACGAAGCCCTGGCCGCGCTGATCGACAAGCAAGGCGCGCAATAACCCATCACCAAGGCCGCTGAGTAATCAGCGGCTTTTTGCGTCAGGAGAGAATTCGTGTCCCAAGCCAAGCGTTTTGAAAACTACATCGGTGGCCAGTGGGTTGCCGGCGCCGACTACTCGGCCAACATCAACCCGTCGGAGTTGTCTGATGTCATTGGCGAGTACGCCAAGGCTGACCTCGCCCAGGTTCACGACGCCATCGACGCTGCGCGCGCTGCATTCCCGGCGTGGTCCACTTCTGGCATCCAGGCGCGTCATGATTCGCTGGATAAGGTCGGCACCGAGATCCTTGCCCGTCGCGAAGAGCTCGGCACTCTGCTGGCCCGGGAAGAGGGCAAGACCTTGCCGGAAGCCATCGGCGAAGTGACCCGCGCCGGTAACATCTTTAAATTTTTCGCCGGTGAATGCCTGCGCCTGTCCGGCGACTACTTGCCGTCGGTGCGTCCGGGCGTCAATGTCGAAGTGACCCGCGAAGCGTTGGGTGTCGTTGGCCTGATCACCCCGTGGAACTTCCCGATTGCCATCCCGGCCTGGAAGATCGCGCCGGCCCTGGCCTACGGCAACTGCGTGGTGCTCAAGCCGGCTGAACTGGTACCGGGCTGCGCCTGGGCCCTGGCCGAAATCATCTCCCGCGCCGGCTTCCCCGCCGGTGTGTTCAACCTGGTGATGGGCAGCGGCCGTGTGGTGGGTGATGCCATGGTCAACAGCCCGAAAGTCGACGGCATCAGCTTCACCGGCTCGGTGGGTGTAGGTCGCCAGATCGCTGTCAGCTGCGTGTCGCGCCAGGCCAAGGTGCAGTTGGAAATGGGCGGCAAGAATCCGCAGATCATTCTCGACGACGCCGACCTCAAGCAAGCCGTCGAGCTGTCGGTGCAGAGCGCGTTCTACTCCACCGGCCAGCGTTGCACCGCGTCCAGCCGCTTTATCGTCACCGCCGGGATTCACGACCAGTTCGTCGCGGCCATGGCTGAGCGGATGAAGTCGATCAAGGTCGGCCACGCGCTGAAAACCGGCACCGACATCGGCCCGGTGGTTTCCCAGGCCCAGTTGGACCAAGACTTGAAGTACATCGACATCGGCCAGAGCGAAGGTGCCCGGTTGGTCAGCGGTGGTGAACTGGTGACGTGCGACACCGAAGGCTACTTCCTCGCGCCGACACTGTTTGCCGACAGCGAAGCCGCAATGCGCATCAGCCGCGAAGAGATCTTCGGCCCGGTGGCCAACGTTGTGCGCGTGGCGGATTACGAGGCGGCGCTGGCGATGGCCAACGACACCGAGTTCGGTCTCTCGGCCGGTATCGCTACCACGTCGCTGAAGTATGCCAACCACTTCAAGCGTCATTCCCAGGCCGGGATGGTGATGGTCAATCTGCCGACTGCCGGCGTGGATTACCACGTTCCATTTGGTGGCCGTAAGGGTTCATCCTACGGCTCGCGTGAGCAGGGTCGCTATGCGCAAGAGTTCTACACCGTGGTGAAAACCAGCTACATCGGTTCCTGACGGCAACACCCTGTGGCGGGTCCGTGCCCGCCACAGGCTTACAATTTGTTTACCCGCAAAAAAAATAATTAGTGGGAGTACATCTTCATGCAAGCGACCAAGCCGACCCATGTCCGCTATTTGATCCTGCTCATGCTGTTTCTGGTGACCACGATCAACTATGCCGACCGGGCCACCATCGCCATCGCCGGCTCCAGCCTGCAAAAAGACCTCGGCATCGACGCGGTCACCCTCGGTTATATCTTCTCCGCATTCGGTTGGGCCTACGTGGCCGGGCAAATTCCCGGCGGCTGGCTGCTGGACCGATTCGGTTCGAAAAAAGTCTATGCCCTGAGCATCTTCACCTGGTCACTGTTCACCGTGCTGCAAGGCTATGTCGGTGAATTCGGTGTCTCCACCGCCATCGTTGCGCTGTTCATGTTGCGATTCCTGGTGGGCCTGGCTGAAGCGCCATCCTTTCCCGGAAATGCCCGCATCGTGGCGGCGTGGTTTCCTACGGCTGAACGGGGTACGGCCTCGGCGATCTTCAACTCGGCGCAGTACTTTGCGACCGTGTTGTTCGCGCCGCTGATGGGGTGGATCGTCTACACCTTCGGCTGGCAGCACGTGTTTGTGGTGATGGGCGGCATCGGCATCGTTTTCTCGCTGATCTGGCTGAAAGTTATCCACAGCCCGCGCCAGCACCCGATGATCAACGAGGCTGAGTTCCAGCACATCGCTGCCAACGGAGCCATGGTCGACATGGACCAGGACAAGGGCAGAGGCAAGAAAACCGACGGCCCGAAGTGGGATTACATCCGTCAGTTGCTGACCAACCGCATGATGCTCGGCGTGTACCTGGGCCAGTACTGCATCAATGGCATCACCTATTTCTTCCTGACGTGGTTCCCGGTGTACCTGGTTCAAGAACGCGGCATGACCATCCTCAAGGCCGGCTTCATCGCGTCCTTGCCGGCGATCTGCGGCTTTATCGGCGGCGTGTTGGGCGGGGTGATTTCCGACTACCTGCTGCGCAAAGGCCATTCGCTGACCTTTGCCCGCAAGGCGCCGATCATTGGTGGCTTGCTGATTTCCAGCAGCATTGTCGCGTGCAACTACGTGGACATCGAATGGATGGTGGTGGGCTTCATGGCCCTGGCCTTCTTCGGTAAAGGCGTTGGCGCACTGGGTTGGGCGGTGGTGTCCGACACCTCGCCGAAACAAATCGCTGGCTTGAGTGGCGGTTTGTTCAACATGTTCGGCAACCTGGCATCCATCAGCACCCCGATCGTGATCGGCTACATCATCAGCACCACTGGCTCCTTCAAGTGGGCGCTGGTGTTTGTCGGTGCCAACGCGTTGCTGGCGGTGTTCAGCTACCTGGTAATCGTCGGTCCGATCAAACGTGTGGTGCTCAAAGAGCCGCCGGCCAAAGGCCCTGAGCTGACTAAACTTTCCCAAGCGCATTCCTGAAGGGGCCCGCGTCATGCAGTTGATTGAACATGCCGATTCGCCACGCTCCATCCGTTTGCACGCGCTGGATAACGTGGTGATTGTGGTCAACGACCAGGGTGTACCGGCGGGAACCGAGTTTCCCGACGGCCTGGTGACGGTGGATTTCATTCCCCAAAGCCACAAGGTGACCCTGGAAGACATCCCCGAAGGCGGCCGGATCATTCGCTACGGCCAGACCATCGGTTATGCATTGCGCCCGATTCCTCGCGGCAGTTGGGTCCAGGAAGATCAACTGCGCATGCCCACCGCGCCACCGCTGGACAGCTTGCCGCTGTCCACCGAAGTGCCCGAGGCCCAGGCGCCTCTGGAGGGTTTTACCTTCGAGGGATATCGCAATGCCGACGGCACCGTCGGCACGCGCAATATCCTCGGCATCACCACCACGGTGCAGTGCGTCACGGGCGTGCTGGACCATGCGGTGAAGCGCATCAAGGACGAGTTGCTGCCCAAGTACCCGAACGTCGATGACGTGGTGGCGCTGACCCACAGCTACGGCTGCGGCGTGGCGATTACGGCCACCGACGCCTACATCCCGATTCGCACTGTGCGCAATTTGGCGCGCAACCCGAACCTGGGCGGTGAAGCCCTGGTGATCAGCCTGGGTTGTGAGAAATTGCAGGCCGGGCAGGTGATGCATGACAACGACAGCTCGGTGGATCTGAGTGAGCCGTGGCTGTATCGGTTGCAGGACTCCAGCCACGGCTTTACCGAAATGATCGAACAGATCATGGCATTGGCCGAAACACGCCTGAAGAAACTCGACCTGCGCCGGCGGGAAACCGTCCCGGCGTCGGAGTTGATTCTTGGCATGCAGTGCGGTGGCAGTGATGCGTTTTCCGGCATTACTGCCAACCCGGCGTTGGGTTATGCCTCGGATCTGCTGCTGCGGGCGGGCGCGACGGTGATGTTTTCCGAAGTGACCGAAGTGCGCGATGCCATCTACCTGCTGACTTCCCGTGCAGAAAACCAGGATGTAGCCCGGGAGCTGGTGCGGGAAATGGACTGGTACGACCGCTACCTGGCCAAGGGCGAGGCAGATCGCAGCGCCAACACCACGCCGGGGAACAAGAAGGGTGGGTTGTCGAATATCGTCGAGAAGTCGCTGGGTTCTATCGTCAAGTCGGGCAGCAGTGCGATCAATGGCGTGCTTGGCCCGGGCGAGCGGTTCAATCGCAAGGGCCTGATCTTTTGCGCCACGCCGGCCAGTGATTTTGTGTGCGGTACGTTGCAGTTGGCGGCGGGGATGAATTTGCATGTGTTCACCACCGGGCGCGGCACGCCCTATGGGCTGGCGATGGCGCCGGTGGTGAAGGTCTCGACGCGGACGGAGCTGGCCCAGCGTTGGCCGGACCTGATAGATATCGACGCCGGGCGGATCGCCACCGGGCGCGCGACCATCGAGGAATTGGGCTGGGAGTTGTTCCACTTCTATCTGGACGTGGCCAGCGGCAAGAAGCAGACGTGGGCGGAGCAGCACAAGCTGCATAACGACATTACGTTGTTCAACCCGGCGCCGATTACCTGATCTGTCCACCGAGAGTGCTTTTTGTGGCGAGGGAGCTTGCTCCCGCTGGGGTGCGAAGCGCCCCCAAAAATGGGACTGCTGCGCAGTCCAGCGGGAGCAAGCTCCCTCGCCACAGGGTATTTACAGCTCGGGACTGTCGCTTAACTGACTGGCATTAGGGCGAGCTCCCACCATAAGGGCGCTAGGTGGCATATCATTAGCCACCTACCGACGCCCACCCAAGGTTCTCCCCGGCATGCTGGCTATCTTCCTACAAACCCTGAACATCACCGCGCCGGTGTTTGCCATGCTGTTCCTGGGCGTCCTGCTCAAGCGCATCAACTGGATCAACGACAACTTTATCCACACCGCCTCATCTCTGGTGTTCAACGTCACCATGCCGGCGTTGCTGTTCCTCGGGATTCTCCACGCCGACCTGCATTCGGCCCTCAAGCCCGGCCTGCTGATCTATTTCGCCGTCGCCACGATGTTGAGCTTCGCCCTGGCCTGGGGCTGGGCGATCTTTCGGTGCCCGCGTGTAGACCGTGGCATTTACGCCCAAGGCGCATTTCGCGGTAACAACGGGGTGATCGGCCTGGCCCTGGCGGCCAGCATGTACGGCGACTACGGGATTTCCCTTGGCGCGGTGCTCGCGGCGCTGGTGATCCTGTTCTACAACACCCTGTCGACCATCGTGCTGGCGGTGTACAGCCCGGTGATCAAGTCCGACCCGTGGAGCATCTTCAAAAGTGTGCTGGCCAACCCATTGATCATCAGCGTGATCGCAGCGGCGCCCTTCGCGTATTTCCAGATCGGCTTGCCTGGCTGGCTGGAATCTTCCGGGCAATATTTGGCGGACATGACCTTGCCATTGGCATTGATCTGCATCGGCGGCACGTTGTCGCTGGCGGCACTGCGCAAAAGCGGGGACATGGCCCTGAGTGCCAGCCTGATGAAGATGATCTGGCTGCCGGTGCTCGCTACCTTTGGCGCGTGGCTGCTGGGGTTCCGTGGGCCGGAGCTGGGGATTCTGTTCCTGTACTTCGGTGCGCCCACGGCAGCGGCCAGTTTTGTCATGGCACGGGCGGCGGAGGGCAATCATGAGCTGGCGGCCGCGATTATCGTGATCACCACCTTGATGGCGGCGGTGACCACGAATATCGGGATTTTCGTGCTGCAGGCGGGCGGCTGGATCTAGGCGTCTTTCTGGTAGCTGTCGATCACTTCCTGAGCGGCGCGGAAAGCGTCAATCGCCGCCGGCACGCCGGCATACACCGCACAATGCAGCAGCGCCTCGCGAATCTCCTCCACGGTGCAACCGTTGTTCAGTGCGCCGCGCACGTGGCCCTTGAGCTCTTGCGGGCACTTCAGCGCGGTGAGCGCGGCGAGGGTGATCAGGCTGCGGGTTTTCAGCGGCAAGCCTTCGCGGTTCCACACGCTGCCCCAGGCATGCTCGTTGACGAAGTCCTGCAGCGGCTGGCTGAACTCGGTGGCATTGCCCAGCGCCCGATCGACAAACACATCACCCATCACCTGACGGCGCATTTCAACGCCGGGCTTTTTCTGTTCGGTCATTGCGATTCCCTCTTGTGTTGGCGGCGCCAGGCTCGCAGCGAGGTGAACAACAGGAAAGCCACCAGCGCTGGCAGGACGTAATACAGCATCAGTTGTTCAAGCTTGTTGGCCAGCGGCATGCCGAAGGTGAACGACACCACATGCAGCCCGTACACCAGGTACAGGCCCAGGAACACCAGGCCTTCCGCCCGAGTGACGCGGTAGCCCGAATAAAACACCGGCAGGCACAGTGCGATCACGCCAAGCATCACCGGCAAGTCGAAATCCAGGGCGTTGGGCGACACTGACAGCGGCGAGGGCGCCACCAGGGCAGTAAAACCCAGCACCCCAAGCAGGTTGAACAGATTGCTGCCGATCACGTTGCCCACGGCAATTTCCCGCTGGCCGCGCAGGGCGGCGATCAACGAGGTGGCCAGGCAGGGCAGGGAAGTGCCGACGCCAATCAGCGTCAGGCCGATGATGCGCTCCGACAGCCCGAGGTCAGAGGCCACGTCCACTGCAGCGCCCAGGACCAGATGCCCGGCGAGTACCAGGATCAACAGCCCGCCGATCATCAGCAGCACGCTGCTCAGCCACGGCGCTTGCACCACGGTGTCCCGGGTGCGGGGGCGGCGGGAATGGCGGGTCTGGTAGAGCAACACGCTGAGGTAGGCAATCAGGGCCACCAACAGCAACAGGCCATCGACCGGAGTCAGCTCTTCATTGGCGGCGAGCACAAACACCAGCAGGCTGGCGAGGATCATCATCGGGATGTCCAGGCGCACCAGTTGCCGCGAAACCCGCAGCGGAATGATCAGGGCTGCCAGGCCAAGGGTCACGAGGGTATTGAAGATACTGCTGCCGATCACACTGCCGACGGCGATGTCGGTGTTGTCCGCCAGGGTGGCTTGCAAACTGATCGCCATCTGTGGCGCGCTGCTGCCGAAGGCGACGATGCTCAGGCCGATGATCAGTGGGCGCACCTTGAGGCTGGCCGCCAGGCGCACGGCGGCGCGCACCAATACTTCGGCTCCGAAGATCAACAGCAGCAGGCCGCTGATCAGTTCGATCACGCTAAAGGGCGAGAGGGCGGTTAATGCGGAAATGGCCAGGGCTCCGTCGGTCAGTTGCTGAGGGCTTGCACGCGAACACGTGCGGTGCCGCTGCTTATCATACCCAGCTGTGCGGCGGCTTTGCGTGAAAGGTCGATCAGACGTCCACGGGTGTGCGGGCCGCGATCGTTGATGCGGACAACGACGCTTCTGTTGTTGTCGAGGTTGGTGACCCTCACTTGCGTGCCGAAGGGCAGGCGACGATGGGCGGCGGTCAAGGCATTCTGGTTGAACGGTTCACCGCTGGCAGTACGGTTGCCGTGGTGTTTGGCGCCGTAGTAGGAAGCGGTGCCGGTTTCGTCGTAGCCGTTGGGGTCGATGAGGCCGCTGGCGCAGCCGGCGAGCAGAGAGAACAGGGCCAACAGGCCGAGTAGACGCTTCATTCAAGGTGTCCCCGATGATCGTTCCCACGCTCTGCGTGGGAATGCAGCCGATGACGCTCCGCGTCACAAAAGCGGACGCAGAGCGTCCTGTGAGGCGTTCCCACGCGGAGCGTGGGAACGATCATTGGATCAGCCTTCGAGTTTGCTTTTCAGCAGTTCGTTGACCTGTTGCGGGTTGGCCTTGCCTTTGGAGGCTTTCATCGCCTGGCCGACAAAGAAGCCGAACATCTTGCCGCGCTTGGCCTCATCCGCCGCACGGTATTGTTCAACCTGCTCGGCGTTGGCCGCCAGCATCTCGTCGAGCACTGCCGAAATCGCGCCGCTGTCGGTGACTTGCTTCAGGCCGCGCTTTTCGATGATCTCGTCAGCGTTGCCTTCGCCTGCGGCCATGGCTTCAAACACGGTCTTGGCGATTTTGCCGGAGATGGTGGTGTCCTTGATCCGCAGCAACATGCCGCCCAATTGCTCGGCCGATACCGGTGCCTCGTCGATTTCCAGGCCCTGTTTGTTCAACAGGCTGCCCAGCTCAACCATCACCCAGTTGGCCGCCAGTTTGGCGTCGCCGGCGATGCTCACGACTTTTTCGAAGTAGTTGGCTTGCTCGCGGCTCGACGCCAGCACGCTTGCGTCGTACACCGAAAGACCGAACTGCTCCTGGAAACGCTCGCGTTTTTGCGGCGGCAGTTCCGGCAGCGTGGCGCGTACGTCAGCCAGGAACGAGTCCTCGATGACTACCGGCAACAGGTCCGGATCGGGGAAGTAACGGTAGTCGTTGGCTTCCTCCTTGCTGCGCATGGCGCGGGTTTCGTCTTTGTTCGGGTCGTACAGGCGAGTCTGCTGGATCACCTTGCCGCCGTCTTCGATCAGTTCGATCTGGCGACGCACTTCGGTGTTGATCGCCTTCTCGATGAAACGGAACGAGTTGACGTTCTTGATCTCGCAGCGGGTGCCGTACTCGACCTGGCCTTTTGGCCGCACCGACACGTTGCAGTCGCAACGCAGCGAGCCTTCGGCCATGTTGCCGTCGCAGATGCCGAGGTAGCGCACCAGCGCGTGGATCGTCTTGACGTAGGCCACGGCTTCCTTGGCACTGCGCATGTCCGGCTCGGAAACAATCTCCAGCAGCGGAGTACCGGCGCGGTTCAGGTCGATGCCGGTGGCGCCGTTGAATTCCTCATGCAGGCTCTTGCCGGCATCTTCTTCCAGGTGCGCACGGGTCACGCCGACACGTTTGATGGTGCCGTCTTCCAGCGGGATGTCCAGGTAGCCCTTGCCAACGATCGGCAATTCCATCTGGCTGATCTGGTAGCCCTTGGGCAGGTCCGGGTAGAAGTAGTTCTTGCGGGCAAACACGTTGTGCTGGCCGATCTCGGCATCGATGGCGAGGCCGAACATCACCGCCATGCGCACCGCTTCCTGGTTCAGCACCGGCAGTACGCCGGGCATGCCCAGGTCTACCAGGCTGGCCTGGGTGTTGGGCTCGGAGCCGAACGTGGTGGCGCTACCGGAGAAAATCTTCGATTGGGTGGCGAGCTGGGTATGAATCTCCAGCCCGATCACGACTTCCCATTGCATAGTGTTCTCCTCAGAAGCCGGTAGGGGTGCGAGTGTGCCAGTCAGTGTTCAACTGGTACTGGTGCGCCACATTGAGCAGGCGGCCTTCCTGGAAATACGGGGCGAGCAGTTGCACGCCCACCGGCAAACCGTCGACAAAGCCAGCAGGCATGGACAAGCCCGGCAGACCGGCGAGGTTGGCGGTGATGGTGTACAGGTCTTCCAGGTACTCGGCGATCGGGTCGCCGGTCTTGGCACCGATCTTCCAGGCCGGGTTCGGCGTGGTTGGGCCGAGGATCACGTCGACTTCATTAAAGGCTGCCATGAAGTCGTTCTTGATCAGGCGACGGATCTTTTGCGCCTTGAGGTAGTACGCGTCGTAGTAACCCGCCGACAGGGCGTAGGCACCGACCATGATCCGGCGTTGTACTTCCACGCCGAAACCTTCGCCTCGGGAGCGCTTATAAAGGTCGGTGAGGTCTTTCGGGTTTTCGCAGCGGTAACCGAAACGCACGCCGTCGAATCGCGACAGGTTGGAGGACGCTTCTGCCGGGGCGATCACGTAGTAGGCAGGAATCGCGTGCTGGTTGTTCGGCAGGCTGATTTCCTTGATCACGGCGCCGAGCTTTTCCAGCTCCTTGACGCTGTTGTGCACCAGTTCGGCGATGCGCGGGTCGAGGCCGGCGCTGAAGTACTCTTTCGGCACGCCGATGCGCAGGCCTTTGATCGAGGTATTCAGGCTGGCGCTGTAGTCCGGCACAGGTTCATCGATGCTGGTGGAATCCTGCGTATCGAAGCCTGCCATGCCTTGTAACAAAATTGCGCAGTCTTCAGCGGTGCGAGCCAGAGGGCCGCCCTGGTCGAGACTGGAAGCGTAGGCAATCATGCCCCAGCGGGAAACGCGACCGTAGGTCGGTTTCAAACCGGTGAGGTTGGTGAACGCGGCCGGTTGGCGGATCGAACCGCCGGTGTCGGTGGCCGTGGCGGCAGGTAACAGACGAGCGGCAACCGCTGCTGCCGAACCACCGGACGAACCGCCTGGCACGTGCTCAAGGTTCCACGGGTTTTTCACCGCGCCGTAGTGGCTCGACTCGTTGGCCGAGCCCATGGCGAATTCGTCCATGTTGGTCTTGCCCAGGGTCACAGCCCCGGCAGCAGCCAGCTTGGCGACCACGGTGGCGTCGTAGGGCGCCTTGAAATTGTCGAGCATCTTCGAGCCGCAGCTGGTGCGAATGCCCTGGGTGCAGAACAGGTCTTTGTGGGCAATCGGCGCACCCAACAGGGCGCCGTTCTCACCGTTGGCGCGACGTGCGTCGGCGGCCTTGGCCTGGCTCAGGGCCAGCTCTTCGGTGATGCTGATGAAGCTGTTGACCTTGGGGTCCAGCTCGGCGATACGCGCCAGCAGGGTCTTGGTCAGCTCTTCGGAAGAAAACTTTTTGTCGGCGAGACCGCGGGCGATCTCGGCCAGAGTCAATTGATGCATTGCAGGCTCTTTCCCTTTAGTCGATGACTTTCGGAACCAGGTACAGGCCGTTTTCGACCGCTGGCGCGATGGACTGGTAGGCCTCGCGATTATTGCGCTCGGTCACGACGTCGGCGCGCAGGCGCTGGCTGGCTTCCAGCGGGTGAGCCAGGGGCTCGATGCCGTCGGTATTCACGGCTTGCATTTGGTCGACCAGCCCGAGAATGCTGTTCAGGGCTGCGGTGGTCTGTGGAAGATCGGCTTCATTGAGGCCCAGGCAGGCCAAATGAGCGATTTTTTCCACGTCGGAGCGTTCAAGCGCCATGGGATTCTCCAGTGGAAAACAGAACGGAAGCTATCCGTGTGTTAGATTGTAGGAACACTACCGCATTTCTACGGTCATATGGCCGCGATTGTGGGGGTTGGTGCACAGAAAGTCGGCCAATTTAGCACATTGGCGCCTTGCCCAAAATCCCTGTCGTTGTTAGAGTTTGCCGCACTTTTTTACCCACGCGTTGCCTAGGGTCCCTTTCCCATGTTCAAGAAACTGCGTGGCATGTTTTCCAGCGATCTTTCCATCGACCTGGGCACTGCCAACACCCTTATTTACGTGCGCGAGCGCGGTATCGTTCTGAATGAGCCATCGGTTGTGGCCATTCGGACCCATGGTAATCAGAAAAGTGTCGTTGCCGTTGGCACCGAGGCCAAGCGCATGCTTGGCCGAACACCGGGCAACATCGCTGCCATTCGTCCGATGAAGGATGGCGTGATTGCCGACTTCAGCGTCTGCGAGAAGATGCTGCAGTACTTTATCAACAAGGTTCACGAAAACAGCTTTCTGCAGCCCAGCCCTCGTGTGCTGATCTGCGTTCCGTGCAAGTCCACCCAGGTGGAGCGTCGTGCCATCCGTGAATCGGCCCTTGGCGCCGGTGCCCGTGAAGTGTTCCTGATCGAAGAGCCAATGGCGGCTGCGATCGGTGCCGGCCTGCCGGTTGAAGAAGCGCGCGGTTCGATGGTGGTGGATATCGGTGGTGGTACCACTGAAATCGCCCTGATTTCCCTCAATGGTGTGGTGTATGCCGAATCCGTACGGGTTGGCGGCGACCGCTTCGACGAAGCGATCATCACCTACGTGCGTCGTAACTACGGCAGCCTGATCGGCGAATCCACCGCCGAGCGCATCAAGCAGGAAATCGGTACCGCTTACCCGGGCGGCGAAGTTCGCGAAGTTGATGTTCGCGGTCGCAACCTGGCCGAAGGCGTTCCACGTGCCTTCACCCTGAACTCCAATGAAGTGCTGGAAGCTCTGCAAGAGTCCCTGGCCACCATCGTTCAGGCTGTGAAGAGCGCCCTGGAGCAATCGCCTCCGGAACTGGCTTCCGATATCGCCGAGCGTGGCCTGGTACTGACCGGTGGTGGCGCCTTGCTGCGCGACCTCGACAAGTTGCTGGCCCAGGAAACCGGTCTGCCAGTGATCGTCGCTGAAGACCCGCTGACCTGCGTCGCCCGTGGCGGTGGCCGTGCACTGGAAATGATGGATAAACACACCATGGACCTGCTCTCCAGCGAATAAGCGTTTGCTGGGTTGCCCATGTTTCGCTCACAGGCAGCACTTTGCAGTGCTGCCTGTTGGCGTTTATCTTCTTCAATCTGCATCCAGGCCGGTTTGATGCCGTATGAATAAAGAAAACATTTGCCTGGGAGGAGCGGCTTATTAAACCGCTTTTTTCCAAAGGCCCCTCATTGGGCGTGCGCCTGTTGGTGCTGGTCGTGCTATCGGTTGCGCTGATGGTGGTCGATGCCCGCTTCACACTGCTCAAGCCAGTGCGTAGCCAGATGTCGCTGGTCCTGATGCAGACTTACTGGATCACCGACCTGCCGCAGCGTCTCTATCAGGGTGTGGCCAGCCAATTTGGCAGCCGTACCGAACTGGTGGCCGAGAACGAAAAACTCAAGACCGAAAACCTGCTGTTGCAGGGGCGCATGCAAAAGCTGGCGGCCCTCACCGAGCAGAACGTTCGGCTGCGCGAGTTGCTCAATTCCTCCGCGCTGGTCAACGAGAAGGTCGAAGTGGCCGAGTTGATCGGCATGGACCCGAACCCCTTCACCCATCGCATCATCATCAACAAGGGTGAGCGCGACGGCGTGGTCCTTGGCCAGCCGGTGCTCGATGCCCGTGGCTTGATGGGCCAGGTGGTGGAGTTGATGCCATACACCTCCCGCGTCCTGTTGCTGACCGACACCACCCACAGCATTCCGGTGCAAGTTAACCGCAACGGCCTGCGGGCGATTGCCAGCGGTACGGGTAACCCGGAACGCCTGGAGCTGCGTCACGTGGCAGACACCGCCGACATCAAGGAAGGCGACCTGTTGGTGAGTTCCGGCCTGGGTCAGCGTTTCCCTGCGGGCTATCCGGTAGCGACGGTCAAGGAAGTGATCCACGATTCCGGCCAGCCGTTCGCTATCGTGCGTGCCGTGCCGACGGCTGCATTGAACCGCAGCCGTTACCTGCTGCTGGTGTTCAGCGACACCCGCACCCCGGAAGAGCGCGCCAACGAAGCCGCTCAGGCCCAGGAAGCGGAAGACAAGCAAAACGGCACGGCGCCGATCATTCCCGCGACGGTGCCAAAGCCGGCTGCACCCGCCGCCCCGGCAGTGGTTCCGGCAGCCCCGGCAACCCCGGTCGCGACTCCGGTCAAGCCTGTGGCCCATAGCGCACGCCCAGCCAAGCCTGCGGCTGCAACACCTGCCGCTGCCAAACCGCCCGCCGCCACCAAACCACCGGCAGCGGCCCCGGCAACCACTCGGCAGAGGGAAGAATAATGGCCAGTACTCATTCGCGTAACGGCTGGATTGTCTGGCTGACCTTTGCCATCGGCTTGCTGCTCAGCGTTTCGCCGCTGCCGCAATTCATGGAAATCCTGCGTCCGTTGTGGCTCGCCTTGTTGCTGGCGTTCTGGGCCCTGGCGCTGCCGCACAAGGTCGGGATGGTCACGGCCATGTGCCTGGGGCTGATGGAAGATGTGCTGTACGGCACTTTGCTCGGGCAGAACGCGCTGATCCTGACCCTGATTACCTTCCTCGTGCTGTCGCTGCAGCAGCGCCTGCGCATGTTCCCGATGTGGCAGCAATGCCTGGTGATTCTGGTGATCTTCGGCCTGGCGCAGTTGGTACAGCTGTGGCTCAGCGCCTTGACCGGCAATCGCCAGCCGACCCTGGCGCTCGTATTGCCGGCGCTGGTCAGTGCGCTGTTGTGGCCCTGGATCAGTTTTGGCCTGCGTGGGTTGCGTCGTCGCTACAAAATCAATTGAATGGATCGCGAGGCTCTGCCTGGTTATCGAACCCTACAGGGAGAGTCTGCATGAATTCGCTTTACCTGGCCTCGGGCTCCCCGAGGCGACGTGAATTGCTGACACAGATCGGCGTGCCGTTCACCGTCGTCAGCGCTGCCATTGATGAAACTCCCCTCACACATGAATCGCCCGCGTCCTACGTAGAACGCCTGGCGCGCGGCAAGGCTGTGGCCGGTCGCGCGGCTCTGGCCGAAGCCACTGGGGTCTGCGTGCTTGGCGCTGATACGGCGGTAATCCTCGACGGCCAAATCCTCGGCAAGCCCCTGGACCAAGCCGATGCCCTGGCCATGTTGCTGGCCCTTTCTGATCGTGAACATGAAGTGCTTACCGCCATCGCCCTGATTGACGGCCAGCGTTGCGAAACGCAGCTGGTCAGCAGTCGTGTGCGGTTTCGCAAAATTTCAGCGGATGAAGCCACCACTTATTGGCACAGCGGCGAACCCCAGGACAAAGCGGGCGGCTATGCTATCCAGGGCTTGGCGGCGGTGTTCGTCGCCGGGCTCAATGGCAGCTACTCCGCCGTTGTTGGCCTGCCGGTCTGCGAAACCGCAGAACTGCTGGGCCAATTCGGCATACCCTGTTGGCAAAACCTTACCGTGCGCTAAATGCCTTATTCCAGCGCCAAGCCTTAAGCGATCGGTCACTATTGTGAAAACGCCTGAACGAGACCCAGCCATGAGTGAAGAGATTCTGATCAATATCACGCCGATGGAATCGCGCGTGGCGGTGGTAGAGAACGGTGTTCTGCAAGAAGTGCACGTCGAGCGCACCCAAAAGCGCGGGATCGTCGGCAATATCTATAAAGGCAAGGTCGTGCGTGTGTTGCCGGGGATGCAGGCGGCTTTCGTTGACATCGGCCTGGACCGTGCCGCGTTTATCCACGCTTCGGAAATCTCCCTGCGCGAAGGCCCGGCGGTTGAAAGCATCAGCGCCCTGGTGCATGAAGGGCAGAGCCTGGTGGTGCAAGTCACCAAGGACCCGATTGGCTCCAAAGGCGCGCGGCTGACCACGCAACTGTCGATCCCTTCGCGCTACCTGGTGTACATGCCGCGTACTGCCCACGTTGGCATTTCCCTGAAAATCGAAGACGAAGCCGAGCGCGAGCGCCTGAAAAAGGTGGTCAGCGATTGCGTGGCGCTGGAAGGCATCAAGGAGGCCGGTGGCTTTATCCTGCGTACCGCCGCTGAAGGCGCGGGTGCCGACGAAATTCTCATGGACATCCGCTACCTGCGTCGCCTCTGGGACCAGATCGGCGCGCAGATCAAGACCATCGGCGCACCCAGCGTGATCTACGAAGACCTCGGTCTGGCCCTGCGCACCTTGCGCGATCTGGTCAGCCCAAAGATTGAGAAAATTCGCATCGACTCGCGGGAAACCTTCCAGCGCACCACGCAATTTGTTGCCGAATTGATGCCGGAAATCGCTGATCGCCTGGAGCACTACCCGGGCGAGCGGCCGATTTTCGACCTGTATGGCGTCGAAGACGAAATCCAGAAAGCCCTCGAGCGCAAAGTGCCGCTCAAGTCCGGTGGCTACCTGGTGGTGGACCCGGCGGAAGCCATGAGCACTATCGACGTGAATACCGGTGCCTTTGTGGGCCATCGCAACCTCGAAGAAACCATCTTCAAGACCAACCTCGAAGCGGCCACTGCGATTGCCCGCCAACTGCGCCTGCGCAACCTGGGCGGGATCATCATCATCGACTTCATCGACATGGAAGACGAAGAGCACCAGCGCCAGGTGTTGCGTACCCTTGAGAAGCAACTGGAGCGCGATCACGCCAAGACCAACATCATCGGTATTACCGAGCTGGGCCTGGTGCAGATGACCCGCAAGCGCACCCGCGAAAGCCTGGAGCAAGTGCTGTGCGAGCCGTGCAGCAGTTGCCAGGGGCGCGGCAAGTTGAAGACTCCGGAAACGGTTTGCTACGAGATTTTCCGGGAAATCTTACGGGAGGCACGCGCCTATCAGGCCGTGGGCTATAGAGTTCTGGCTAACCAGAAGGTGGTCGACCGCTTGCTGGATGAAGAGTCCGGCAACGTGGCCGAGCTGGAGGGGTTTATCGGGCGCACTATTCGCTTCCAGGTCGAAACCATGTATTCACAGGAACAATATGACGTGGTGCTGCTCTGATTCGCGTTAGCTCTTATCAACGAGACGGGCAGACCTTGATCTGCCGTCCGACTATTGCCTTTGAGGGTCGCCTGACATGGAGCGTCTGATACGCTTTTTTGCCGCATTGACCCGCTGGGGCCTCGGCCTGTGCGCCTTGCTGCTGGTATTGGCAGCGGTGTACGTGAGCCTTGGCCGTGAATTGACGCCGCTGGTGGCGGAGTACCGTGGCGAAATCGAAGCCAAGGCTCGCACAGCGCTGGATATGCCCCTGAGCATCGGCAGCCTGGAAGGGCGCTGGAGCGGCTTTGCCCCGGTATTGATGGCTCACGACGTGATGGTCGGCGAGGGCGCCAGCGCCCTGCGCCTGGACCAGGTACAAGTGGTGCCGGATATCTGGGCCAGCCTGCTCGCGCGCGAAGTGCGCATTGCCCACCTGGAAGTCAGCGGCCTGCAAGTCAGCGTGAAGGAAGACAAGGACGGCCATTGGGCGCTGCAAGGTCTGCCGGTGCAGGACGACCAGCCGCTTGATCCCGAACAACTGCTGACGCGCATGCAAATGGTCGGGCAGGTTTCACTGCTCGACAGCCAGGTGACGCTGCAGCCATTCGACCAGGCGCCACTGACCTTGACCTATGTCGGCGTGAGCCTGCAGACCGGCGCCAACCGCCAGCGTCTGGATGCGCGCTTGACCCTGCCCGACGGCCAGCCCCTGGCGCTGAACCTGCAGACCCGAATCCGCGCCAGCCAGTGGAAGGACGGCGAAGCCCAGGCCTACCTGAGCTTGCCCCAGAGTGACTGGGCAAAATGGATCCCGGCGAGCCTGACCCAACAATGGAAACTCACCGAATTCAAGGCAGGCGGCGAATTCTGGCTGACCTGGGCCAAGGGCACCGTGCAAAGTGCTGCCGTGCGCCTCAACGCCCCGCAACTCACGGGCAGCTATGCCGATCGCAAGCCGACGCACATCGAGAACCTGGCGCTTACCGCGTACCTGCAACGCAGTGACAGCGGCCTCAAGGTGCTGTTTGACTCGCTGGCGATGAGCCTCGGCGACACCCGCTGGGAATCGCGCCTGCAGCTGCAGCAAACCCTGGCGACCGACAAGGCCCAGGAAGTCTGGAACCTGCAGGCCGATCGCCTCGACCTGACGCCGATCACGCCATTGCTGCACGCCTTGGCACCCTTGCCGGAAGCTGTGGCCACCACGCTGGATCATCTGAAGGCCACCGGTACGCTGCGTAACGTGCTGCTGGATTACCGTCCCCAAGACACCACCGACCAGCGCGTGAGCTTTGCAGCCAACCTCGACCGTATCGGCTTTGATGCGTACTTCGGCGCACCGGCCGCGCGCAATGTCAGCGGCAGCATCAGCGGTGACCTGGGCAAGGGTGAGTTGCGTATGGACAGCAAGGATTTCTCCTTGCACCTGTTTCCGATTTTCGCCAAGCCCTGGCAATACATCCAGGCCAATGCCCGCCTGACGTGGAAGCTGGATAAAGAAGGCTTCACCCTCATCGCGCCATACATCAAGGTGCTGGGGGAGGAGGGCAAAGTTGCAGCCGACTTCCTGATTCGCCTGCATTTCGACCATAGCCAGGAAGACTACATGGACCTGCGGGTTGGTATGGTCGATGGCGATGGCCGCTTTACCCCCAAATACCTCCCGGCCGTATTGAGCCCGGCACTCGATGAGTGGCTGCGCACCGCGATCCTCAAGGGCGCGGTGGACGAGGGCTTCTTCCAGTACCAAGGCTCGCTGAATCACGATGCGCTGCCCGCCTCACGCAATATCAGCCTGTTCTTCAAGGTGCATGATGCCGAGCTGGCGTTCCAGCCGGGCTGGCCGCACGTCAGCAAGGTCAAGGGTGAAGTGTTTGTCGAGGAGAGCGGCGTGCGCATCCTGGCCAGCAAGGGGCAGTTACTCGATACCAAGGTCAACGACATCTACGTCAACATTCCCCATGCGCCGGAAGGCAAGGACAGTCACCTGCTGCTCACTGGCAACTTTGCCGGCGGCCTGGGCGATGGCCTGAAAATCCTTCAGGAAGCACCGATTGGTACCGCTTCGACCTTTGCCGGCTGGAAAGGCGAGGGCGATCTGCAAGGCAAGCTGGACCTGGATGTTCCCCTGGCCAAGGGCACCGATCCCAAGATTGTGGTGGACTTCAAGACCGACAAGGCGCGCCTGCAACTGGCTGAGCCGACATTGGACCTGACCCAGCTCAAGGGTGACTTCCGCTTCGACAGCGTCAAGGGGCTGAGTGGCCAGAACATCAGCGCCCAGGCCTTTGATCGTCCCATCACCGCGCAGATTTTTGCCGATGGCAAGCAAGGCGATCTCAACACCCGTGTCACTGCCAAAGGGCAGGTGACCGTCAAGCGCCTGACTGACTGGCTGAAGGTCAGCCAGCCGTTGCCGGTGTCCGGTGATATCCCCTACCAGTTGCAGCTCAACCTCGACGGCGCCGACAGCCAGTTGATGGTCAGCTCCAACCTCAAGGGCGTGGCCGTGGACCTGCCGGCACCGTTCGGCATGCCGGCGAGCCAGGGCCGTGACAGTGTGTTCCGCATGACCTTGCAGGGTAAGGAGCGCCGTTACTGGTTCGATTATGGCGAGCTGGGCAGCTTCACCTTCGCCGCTCCGGCTGACAGTTTTGCCGATGGCCGTGGCGAGCTATTCCTGGGGGACGGCGCTGCGGTGTTACCGGCGGGCAAGGGCCTGCGTATCCGCGGTGTGTTGTCGGAGCTGGATATCGATCCCTGGAAAAAACTCGTGGACCGCTACGCCGGTAACGATCCGGGTGGCAGTGCCAAGCAGCTGTTGAGCGGGGCTGACTTCAAGGTCGGCAAGCTGACCGGCTTCGGCACCCAGTTTGATCAGGTCAACCTACAGCTGGATCGCAAACCCGCCGCCTGGGGCTTGCAGTTCGACAGCCAGCAGGCCAAGGGCACCGTGGGGTTACCGGACGCCAAGGGCGCGCCGATTGCGATCAACTTGCAGTACGTAAAATTGCCTGCGGTGGATCCGACGGTGCAGGCGGACGAAAATGCGCCAGACCCGTTGGCTGATGTTGATCCCAAGGATATTCCGGCACTGGATATCGCGATCAACCAGTTGTTCCAGGGGCCAGACCTGGTGGGTGCCTGGTCGTTGAAAGTGCGGCCGACGGCCAAAGGCATGGCATTCAACAGCCTCAATCTGGGCCTCAAGGGCATGTTGCTCCAGGGCGCCGGCGGTTGGGAGGGCGCTCCCGGGGCCAGCAACAGCTGGTACAAGGGCCGCCTGGACGGCAAGAACATTGGGGACGTGCTCAAGGGCTGGGGGTTTGCACCGAGCGTGACCAGTGAAGAGTTTCATGTGGACGTGGACGGCCGCTGGCCAGGCTCGCCGGCCTGGGTCGGTCCAAAACGCTTCTCCGGCAGCCTGGACGCAAGCTTTCGCAAAGGCCAATTCGTCGAAGTGGATGGCGGCGCCCAGGCGCTGCGGGTGTTTGGCTTGCTGAACTTCAACTCCATCGGTCGTCGGCTGCGCCTGGACTTCTCGGACTTGCTCGGCAAAGGCTTGAGTTATGACCGGGTCAAGGGCTTGCTGGCGGCCAGTAATGGCGTGTTTGTGACCCGTGAGCCGATCACCATGACCGGCCCGTCGAGCAACCTCGAGATCAACGGCACCCTGGACCTGGTGGCTGATCGTGTCGATGCCAAGCTGCTGGTGACGCTGCCGGTCACCAACAACCTGCCGATTGCCGCGCTGATCGTCGGCGCGCCGGCCATTGGCGGTGCGCTGTTCCTGATCGACAAGCTGATTGGCGACCGTGTTTCGCGTTTCGCCAGCGTGCAGTACAAGGTAGAAGGCCCGTGGAAGGACCCGAAAATCAGCTTCGACAAGCCATTTGAAAAGCCAAACTGAGTACCTGTGGAGTAGCATGGCCTCATGCCTTTTCTGGAGTGTAGGCCCATGTCCTTTGCGGTAATCCAAATGGTCAGCCAAAGCGATGTGCTGGCCAACTTGGCCCAGGCCCGGCGCCTGCTGGAGCAAGCGGCGGCGGGTGGTGCAAGGCTTGCGGTACTCCCGGAAAACTTCGCCGCCATGGGCCGTCGCGATGTGGCCGATATCGGTCGCGCCGAGGCCTTGGGCGAAGGTCCTATCCTGCCATGGTTGAAACAGACCGCCCGCGACCTCACCTTATGGATAGTGGCCGGCACTTTGCCGCTGCCTCCAAAGGATCAACCCAACGCCAAGTCCAATGCCTGCTCGTTGCTGATCGATGATCAGGGCGAAATCGTTGCCCGTTACGACAAGCTGCACCTGTTTGATGTCGACGTGGCCGATGCCCGGGGTCGTTATCGTGAATCCGATGACTATGCTCATGGTAGCCAGGTGGTGGTGGCGGATACGCCAGTCGGCCGTCTGGGGCTGACAGTGTGTTACGACTTGCGCTTCCCGGAGCTGTACAGCGAATTGCGCGCGGCGGGTGCCGAACTGATCACCGCGCCCTCGGCCTTTACGGCGGTAACGGGGGCTGCGCACTGGGACGTGCTGATCCGTGCCCGGGCCATTGAGACCCAGTGCTACCTGCTGGCGGCCGCCCAGGGTGGCGTGCATCCGGGGCCCCGGGAAACCTTCGGGCATGCAGCGATCATCGACCCTTGGGGGCGCGTGCTGGCACAACAGGATCAAGGCGAAGCGGTGTTGTTGGCCGAGCGCGATAGCAGTGAACAGGCGTCGATACGGACGCGCATGCCGGTGGCGGGCCACCGGCGCTTTTTCTCGCAGGGCGCGCAGCGACCTGCTTCAGAACGATGAATTTAAGGCCAAACCTATGAGCGAGTTGTTGTCCTCAGTCAGTGAACATCTCCTGGCGCCCGGTGGCGTGACCATCGAAAGCTTGCAAACGGTCCTCGGTGATCTGGCCGGGCCAGGCATCGATGCTGCCGACCTGTATTTCCAGGGGCAGATTTCCGAGTCCTGGGCCCTGGAAGACGGGATCGTCAAGGAAGGCAGTTTCAACCTCGACCAAGGTGTGGGCGTGCGTGCGCAGTCCGGTGAAAAAACCGGTTTTGCCTACAGCAACGCCATCACCCTTGAAGCCCTGGGCCTGGCGGCTCGCGCGGCGCGTTCGATCTCCCGCGCCGGCCAAAACGGTACGGTGCAGGCGTTCAGCACCCAGGACGTGGCCCAGTTGTATGCGCCGGATAACCCTCTGGAAGTGATCAGCCGCGCCGAAAAGGTCGAGCTGCTCAAGCGTGTAGACGCCGCGACCCGCGCCTTGGACCCGCGTATCCAGCAAGTCACCGTAAGCATGGCCGGCGTGTGGGAACGCATTCTCGTGGCCTCCACCGATGGCGGCCTGGCGGCGGATGTGCGGCCGCTGGTGCGTTTCAATGTCAGCGTGATCGTTGAACAGAACGGCCGCCGCGAGCGCGGTGGCCATGGCGGCGGCGGGCGTACCGACTACCGTTATTTCCTCACCGAAGACCGCGCCATGGGTTATGCCCGTGAAGCGCTGCGCCAGGCGCTGGTTAACCTGGAAGCGATCCCCGCGCCGGCCGGTACGTTGCCGGTGGTGCTGGGGTCCGGCTGGTCCGGCGTGCTGCTGCATGAAGCCGTGGGCCACGGCCTGGAAGGTGACTTCAACCGCAAGGGCAGTTCCGCCTACAGCGGGCGCATGGGCGAGATGGTTGCGTCCAAGCTCTGCACCATCGTCGATGACGGCACCCTGGCCGGGCGTCGTGGTTCGTTGAGCGTCGATGACGAAGGCACCCCGACCGAGTGCACCACACTGATCGAAAACGGTGTGCTCAAGGGCTACATGCAAGACAAGCTCAACGCCCGCCTGATGGGCGTGGCCCGCACCGGTAACGGTCGTCGCGAGTCCTACGCGCACCTGCCAATGCCGCGCATGACTAATACGTACATGCTCGGTGGCGAAAGCGACCCGGCCGAAATCATCGCCTCGGTGAAACGCGGTATCTACTGCGCCAACCTCGGTGGTGGGCAGGTGGACATCACCAGCGGCAAGTTCGTGTTTTCCACCAGCGAGGCGTACTTGATCGAAGACGGCAAGATTACTGCGCCGGTCAAAGGGGCAACGTTGATTGGCAACGGCCCTGAAGCCATGAGCAAGGTGTCGATGGTCGGTAACGACCTGTCGCTGGACAGCGGTGTGGGGACGTGCGGGAAAGATGGCCAGTCGGTGCCGGTGGGTGTCGGCCAGCCAACCTTGAAAATTGATGCGATCACCGTGGGTGGCACGGGGTCGTAAGAACGGGAGCTTCGGGTGGCGAAGGTCGCCACCCGGGGAAGAGGGTCAGCGCAGGCCGCGTTGACTATCGTCCAGCTCACGGATGTATTTGAAGATTTTTCGGCTGGAGGCCGGTGGCTTGCTTTGCGCCAGTTCGTGCTGGGCCTGACGGATCAGGGAGCGCAATTGTTGGCGATCGGCATCCGGGTACTCGATGACGAACTTCTCCAGTACCGCGTCATCGCCGGCGATTAAGCGATCACGCCAGCGTTCCAGGTTATGGAAACGCTCGTTGTACTGGCGAGTGGAGGCATCGAGTTGATCGAGCAAAGTCAGAATGGCGTCAGTGTCCTGGTCGCGCATCAGTTTGCCGATAAACATGAGGTGCCGTTTACGCGCGATATTCGCGGTGTGCTTGGGCGCATCGTTCAGAGCCCGGCGCAGGGCGTCGGTCAATGGCAGTTTTGCACACAAGTCAGGCTTGAGTGTTGTAAGGCGCTCGCCAAGGTCAACCAGAGCATGCAGCTCGCGTTTGACCTGAGATTTGCTTTTCTCCCCATCGAGGGAGTCGTCGTAAGAATCAACCATGGTGGCAGTCCGCAAAGAAACGCCGCCATGATAACCAGTCGGGGGCCGCTTGTCCGGCCCGGTCGCTAGAAGGCCTTAACCGAAAGCAGAATTTGAGTGGAGAAAACCATGAGTGCAACCCAAAGCGTCGGTCCGCAAGCGTTACCGGCACTGCAGGAACAAGTCGAGCAGATCATTGCCGAGGCCAAGCGCCAGGGGGCCAGTGCCTGTGAAGTGGCGGTGTCCCTGGAGCAGGGGTTGTCGACATCGGTACGCCAGCGGGAAGTGGAAACCGTTGAGTTCAACCGCGACCAGGGGTTTGGCATCACCTTGTACGTGGGCCAGCGCAAAGGCTCGGCCAGCACCTCCGCCAGTGGCCCGGAAGCGATTCGCGAAACCGTCGCTGCAGCACTGGCGATTGCCAAGCACACGTCTGAAGATGAAAGCTCGGGCCTGGCAGATGCAGCGCTGATGGCTCGGGACTTGAAGGATTTTGACCTGTTTCATGCCTGGGACATCACCCCGGAGCAGGCGATTGAGCAGGCACTGACCTGTGAAGCGGCGGCATTTGATGCCGACAGCCGGATCAAAAATGCCGATGGCACCACCTTGAGCACCCATCAGGGTTGCCGCGTGTATGGCAACAGCCACGGCTTCATCGGCGGTTATGCCTCGACGCGTCACAGCCTGAGCTGCGTGATGATTGCCGAAGCCAATGGCCAGATGCA
Source organism: Pseudomonas sp. AN3A02 (assembly GCF_011765255.1). Classification (NCBI taxonomy): domain Bacteria; kingdom Pseudomonadati; phylum Pseudomonadota; class Gammaproteobacteria; order Pseudomonadales; family Pseudomonadaceae; genus Pseudomonas; species Pseudomonas sp. AN3A02. The sequence goes on along the minus strand of NZ_JAARNI010000001.1, from coordinate 1,068,034 downwards.
GCGTGATTACTGGTACGACGTGAACCGCCAGGGCGATTTGCTGGCGGACCCGGTGAGTATCGGCCAGCGTGCCGCGCAACGTGCTGCCAGCCGCCTCGGCGCACGCCCGGTACCGACCTGTGAAGTGCCGGTGTTGTTCTCGGCGGAACTGGCCGGCGGTTTGTTCGGCAGTTTCCTGGGGGCGATTTCCGGCGGCAACCTGTACCGCAAGTCGTCGTTCCTCGAGGGTGCGATTGGCCAGAAGCTGTTCCCGGAATGGCTGACCATCGATGAGCGCCCGCACCTGATGCGCGCCATGGGCAGCTCGTCGTTTGACGGTGATGGCCTGGCGACCTATGCCAAGCCGTTCGTCGAGAACGGTGAGCTGGTGTCCTACGTGCTGGGCACCTACGCCGGTCGCAAGCTCGGCCTGCCAAGCACCGCCAACTCGGGCGGCGTGCACAACCTGTTCATCACCCATGGCGATGAAGACCAGGCGGCGCTGCTGCGGCGCATGGGGCGTGGCTTGCTGGTCACCGAGTTGATGGGCCACGGCTTGAACATGGTTACGGGCGACTATTCCCGTGGCGCGGCGGGTTTCTGGGTAGAAAACGGCGAGATTCAGTTCGCAGTGCAGGAAGTGACCATCGCCGGCAATATGCGCGACATGTTCAAGCAGATTGTCGCGGTGGGTAATGACCTCGAACTGCGCAGCAACATCCGCACCGGTTCGGTGTTGATCGAGAAGATGACCGTCGCCGGCAGCTAACCCGCCGAAAGACGCTGTAAAAAAGGCGCGCCATCCACTGGATGACGTGCCTTTTTTTGTGCCTGGAATTCCGAGGGATTTGCTCAGGCTCTTGTTTTGATTCTCAATATCATTTAATAATAAATATCATTACCGAGTGAGTGTGGATCATGAGTTCTGTCCTGCATGAGGATCCCTACCTGGAAAGCTGGCGTTGGATGAGTCGTCAGATTCGCTGCGGCCTTGATCCCGACGAGCCCCGCCTGATCGAACATTATCTGGCCGAAGGCCGGTACCTCGCCTGTTGCACCGCGACCCACCCGTGGACTATCGGCGAAACCTCATTCCGCCTGCTGCTCGACACCGCCTCCGACATCGCCTTGCCCTGGCAATGGCGGTCCATGTGCCTGGACCAGGCCTGGCGCCCGTTGCGTGACCTGGAAAAACTGTCCCACTGTGCCTGCCGCCTCAAGCGCTGGCAGAGCTTTGCCTGGCAATTGGCGACCTGCGAGTTGCTTCCATCCATTTCTCACTCCGACTTGGTGCAAGGATCTTCCGATGAGTAACACCCGTATCGAACGTGACAGCATGGGCGAACTGCAAGTGCCCGCCGAGGCCTTGTATGGCGCGCAAACCCAGCGTGCGGTGAACAACTTTCCCATCAGCCACCAGCGCATGCCGGCGCAGTTCATTCGTGCGCTGATCCTGGCCAAGGCTGCGGCGGCCAAGGCTAACGTTGAGCTGAAACAACTGAGCGAAGCCCAAGGCAAGGCCATCGTCGATGCTGCCCAAGGCTTGCTGGAAGGTGACTTCATGCAGCACTTCCCGGTGGATATCTTCCAGACCGGCTCTGGCACCAGTTCCAACATGAACGCCAACGAAGTGATTGCGACCCTCGCCAGCCGCTTGCTGGGGGAGCCGGTCAACCCCAACGATCACGTCAACTGCGGCCAGAGCAGCAACGACATCATCCCGACCACCATTCACGTCAGCGCGGCGCTGGTGTTGCATGAGCAAACCCTCCCGGCACTGCTGCACCTGGTACAGGTGATCGAACACAAGGCTGAAGAGGTGCACCGCTTCGTCAAGACCGGGCGCACTCACCTGATGGACGCCATGCCGGTGCGCATGAGCCAGGTGCTCAACGGCTGGGCCCAACAGCTCAAGGCCAATATCGGCCATCTGCAAGACCTGCTGCCAAGTTTGCAGGCGCTGGCCCAGGGTGGCACTGCCGTCGGCACCGGGATCAATGCGCATCCGGAGTTTGCGGCGCGCTTCAGCCAGCAACTGAGCAGTTTGACCCGGGTCCAGTTCACACCAGGCAAGAATCTGTTTGCCCTGATTGGCTCCCAGGACACCGCCGTCGCGGTCTCCGGGCAGCTCAAGACCACCGCCGTGTCCTTGATGAAAATCGCCAACGACCTGCGCTGGATGAACTCCGGCCCATTAGCCGGTCTCGGTGAAATCGAGCTGGAAGGACTGCAACCGGGCTCCTCGATCATGCCCGGCAAGGTCAATCCGGTGATCCCGGAAGCCACCGCCATGGTTGCCGCACAAGTCATCGGCAATGACACGGTGATCACCATCGCCGGCCAGTCCGGCAACTTCGAACTCAACGTGATGCTGCCGATCATTGCCCAGAACCTGCTCAGCAGCCTGGAATTGCTGGCCAACTCCAGCCGCCTGCTGGCCGACAAGGCCATTGCCAGCTTCAAGGTCAACGAAGCCAAGCTCAAGGAAGCGCTGTCACGCAACCCGATCCTGGTGACCGCACTCAACCCGATCATCGGTTACCAAAAGGCTGCCGAAATCGCCAAGAAGGCCTACCAACAAGGCCGCCCGGTGATTGACGTGGCGCTCGAACACACCGACTTGCCCCGCAGCCAACTGGAAATCCTGCTGGATCCGGAAAAGCTCACGGCCGGCGGCGTGTAATCACCGACCCTGCTTTGGAGGTTCACCATGGAGCACTGGAAACGCACGATCGAACGGGCCAATCGCTGCTTTATGGCGGGCGAGCTGGTAGATGCCCGCGAGGCCTATCTGCAAGCCCTGGCCCTGGCTCAAGTGTTGTTTGAGCGCTGGGCGGACGCCGACGAAGCGGTGGCGGCTTGCGTCATATCTCATCACAACCTGGCAGATCTGCACCTGCGCCTGAACCAGCCGGAAGAAAGCGCGGAATACCTCTGCGCCATTCACCAGCGCTTGTTGCAGACGATGCAGGACACTCGCCTGAACCCGCAATTGCGGGAAGCGGCCCTGCGCCAGAGCAGCAAGACCTACGTCGAGCTGCTGAATTTCATCAGCGATCACGGTGAGTACCCGCGTACCCACCGGCTGCTGGGCAGCAACGTGGCGCCATCGGATGCGTCGACCCGCAACAGCCCTTTTTATGGAGCTCATTGATATGTCCTACACCTTGCCGGCCCTGCCTTACGCCTACGATGCCCTTGAACCGCATATCGACGCGCAAACCATGGAGATTCACTACACCAAGCACCACCAGACCTACATCAACAACCTCAACGCGGCTGTCGAAGGCACCGAGTTTGCCGGTTGGCCGGTGGAGAAGCTGGTGTCCAGCGTGCAGCAATTGCCGGAAAAACTCCGGGCGGCGGTGATCAACCAGGGTGGCGGTCACGCCAACCATTCGTTGTTCTGGGCCGTTATGTCGCCCAAGGGCGGCGGCAAACCTGACGGTGCGCTGGGCAAAGCCATCGACGAGCAGTTGGGTGGTTTCGACGCCTTCAAAGAGGCGTTCACCAAAGCCGCCTTGACCCGTTTCGGCAGTGGCTGGGCGTGGTTGAGCGTTACCCCGCAAAAGACCTTGGTGGTGGAAAGCAGCGGCAACCAGGACAGCCCGCTGATGAACGGCAACACGCCAATCCTCGGCCTGGACGTCTGGGAGCACGCTTATTACCTGCTGTATCAAAACCGCCGCCCGGAATACATCAATGCGTTCTACAGCGTTATCAATTGGCCTGAAGTTGCCGGACGCTACCAGGCTGCGCTGGGCTGAAACTCCTCTATAACAAGATCTAAGGCCGACTATGGGCACTGAAACACTGGCGATCAGCAGCGTGCGAATGTTTCGCTATGCGTTTGGCTCGCTGCTGCTATTGGCAGGAATTGCATTGCTGGTGGCCCAAGGGCTGGCCTGGCTGGACCTGGAACCCCGCATCCTGCGGGCCTTGCAAGGTGGTGCGATTTGCGCGCTTGGCACCGCCTTGGGCGCCGTGCCGGTACTGGTGATTCGCCGGATGCCATTGGCGGTGAATGACACGCTGCTCGGTTTCGGTGCCGGGGTGATGCTGGCGGCGACCGCGTTTTCGCTGATCGTGCCGGGTATCGCGTCGGCTGAAAGCCTGGGGCTGACGCCTTGGGCTGCCAGCGGCTTGATCAGTTTCGGCATCATGCTGGGCGCATTCGGGTTGTATCTGGTGGATCGCAAGGTCTCTGGCGCCAGCCCGGAAATGCTGGTGGGCAGTCCGGAGCATCCGGTGATACCACCGCGCATCTGGCTCTTTGTGTTCGCCATCATTGCCCACAACATTCCCGAAGGCATGGCGGTGGGGGTCTCGGCGGGCGGTGGTATGCCTGACGCTGACAGCTTGGCCATGGGCATTGCCTTGCAGGATGTGCCGGAAGGTCTGGTGATTGCGTTGGTGTTGGCCGGCGCGGGGATGTCGCGGGTCAAGGCGTTCCTGATCGGCGCGGCGTCAGGCTTGGTAGAGCCGGTGTTTGCGGTGCTGTGTGCCTGGCTGGTAAGCCTGGCGGAGGTGCTGTTGCCGTTGGGGCTGGCACTGGCGGCCGGGGCGATGCTGCTGGTGGTGACTCACGAAGTCATTCCCGAGTCGCGGCGCAATGGCCATGACAAACTCGCCAGCTTGGGGCTGTGTATCGGGTTCTGCTTGATGATGGTGATGGATACAGCGTTGGGGTGAAGCCGCATCCGGCTTCACTCGGTCACATCAAGGCGGGTTTACTCGCCTTCGTCGAAGTAGTTATTTATCAGTTTCACCAGCGCATCCATCGCTTCCTGCTCTTGCTCGCCTTCTGTCTTCAGATGAATCTTCGTGCCCTTGCCCGCAGCCAGCATCATCATGGCCATGATGCTTTTGCCGTCGACCATGGATTCGGGGGTGCGTCCCGCGCGAATCTGGCAAGGGAACTGCCCGGCGACGCCGACGAACTTGGCCGAGGCCCGGGCGTGCAGGCCCAGCTTGTTGATGATTTCAATTTCCAGAGCGGGCATCGCGGAGGTGTTCCTTTCAGCTGAGGTCGCGGTGGCGAACCTGGACGTTCTTGAGGGTTTGTTGCAGCACCTGGCCCAGGCGTTCGGTCAGGTAGACGGAACGGTGGTGGCCGCCGGTGCAGCCAATGGCGATGGTGACATAAGCCCGATTGCTCGCCGCAAAACGCGGCAGCCACTTGAGCAGGTAGCTGGAGATGTCCTGGAACATTTCTTCCACATCCGGTTGCGCCGCCAGGTAATCGGCCACCGGTTGGTCCAGCCCGGACTGATCGCGCAGTTCCGGCTTCCAGTACGGGTTGGGCAGGCAGCGCACATCAAACACCAGGTCCGCATCCACCGGCATGCCGCGCTTGAAGCCAAACGACTCCACCAGAAACGCGGTGCCCGGCTCCGGCTGATTCAGCAGGCGCAGCTTGATCGCATCGCGCAGTTGATACAGGTTCAGGCTGGTGGTGTTGATCTTGAGGTCGGCCAGGTCAATGATCGGCCCCAGCAGCTTGGTCTCGTCCTCAATGGCTTCGGCCAGCGAACGATGCGGGCTGCTCAGCGGGTGGCGTCGACGGGTTTCGGAGAAGCGCTTGAGCAGCGTCTCTTCATCGGCGTCCAGGTACAGCACATCACAATGAATGTGCTTGGCCCGCACTTCTTCGAGCAGCTCCGGGAAGCGGGTGAGGTGGCTGGGCAGGTTGCGGGCGTCGATCGATACGGCGACCAGCGGTTGCGCCAGCTCAGTGTGAATCAGTGCGCGTTCCGCCAGTTCCGGCAGCAGGCCAGCGGGCAGGTTGTCGATGCAATAGAAGCCGTTGTCCTCAAGGACATTGAGAGCCGTGCTTTTACCTGAGCCGGAACGGCCGCTGACGATGATCAAACGCATGATTACTGCCCGTTTTGTTCATCCAGGACAACCTGATAGAGCGCCTCATTGCTGGGGGCACTGCGCAGTTTGTCGCGTACTTCTTTGCGGTCGAGCATGCTGGCGATCTGCCGAAGCAGTTCCAGGTGCGCATCGGTGGCGGCTTGCGGGACCAGCAGTACAAACAGCAGGTCAACCGGGGCGCCGTCGATGGCGTCGAAATCGATAGGGGCGTCCAGGTGCAGCAGGGCGCTGACTGGAGACTCACAGCCTTGCAGGCGGCAGTGAGGAATGGCGATGCCATTGCCAAAGCCGGTCGAGCCGAGCTTTTCACGGGCAATCAGGGCCTCGTACACAGCTTGCGTATCCATTTCGGGCACTTCGCGGCCGATCAGGTTGGCAATTTGTTCGAGGGCGCGCTTTTTACTGCCGCCCGGCACGTTCACGAGGGAACGGCCGGGGGTCAGGATGGTTTCAAGTCGGATCATGGGTGGGGAGTGTTAGCGGCCAGTGCCTTGAAGAAGGCTCTGCTGCTTTTCCTTATGCTTTTTAAGTTGGCGGTCAAGCTTGTCTGTGAGCAAGTCGATTGATGCATACATGTCTTCATGTTCGGCATTGGCGACCACTTCGCCACCAGGTATCTGAAGTGTCGCTTCGATTTTCTGCTGAAGCTTGTCGACCTTCATGATGACCTGCACGTTGGTGATCTTGTCGAAATGGCCCTCAAGCTTCCTCAGCTTCAGCTCGACGTATTCGCGCAATGGAGGGGTGACTTCTACATGGTGTCCACTGATGTTGACTTGCATACAGCTTCTCCTTCGTTGCCAGTGCATAAAGCGACGGGTAGGAATACCCGCCACTGGAACGCTATGGCCCGCCCGTCACATCAAACGTTTACGCTCGCTGGAAGGCGCGATCCCAAGGGACTCGCGGTACTTGGCGACGGTTCGACGGGCGACCTGAATGCCTTGTGCCTCCAGTAAACCAGCGATCTTGCTGTCACTCAACGGCTTTTTCTGATTTTCCGCGGCAACCAGTTTTTTGATGATCGCGCGGATCGCCGTGGACGAGCATTCGCCGCCTTCGGAGGTGCTGACGTGGCTGGAGAAAAAGTATTTCAGCTCATAAATACCCCGTGGGGTATGCATGAATTTTTGCGTGGTCACCCGGGAAATCGTTGATTCGTGCATGCCCACCGCCTCGGCGATGTCGTGCAGTACCAGCGGCTTCATCGCTTCATCGCCGTATTCCAGGAAGCCGCGCTGGTGCTCGACGATCTGGGTGGCGACTTTCATCAGGGTTTCGTTGCGGCTTTGCAGGCTCTTGATGAACCAGCGGGCTTCCTGCAATTGGTTGCGCATGAAGGTGTTGTCGGCGCTGGTGTCGGCGCGGCGTACAAAACCTGCGTATTGCGGGTTGACCCGCAGGCGCGGCACCGATTCCTGGTTCAACTCCACCAACCAGCGTTCGTTGTCCTTGCGCACGATGACGTCGGGCACGACGTATTCGGCTTCGCTGGACTCGATCTGCGAGCCCGGGCGCGGGTTGAGGCTCTGCACCAGCTCGATGATCTGGCGCAGGTCATCTTCCTTGAGCTTCATGCGGCGCATCAGCTGGCTATAGTCGCGGCTTCCCAGCAGGTCGATGTAGTCGGTAACCAGGCGCTGCGCTTCGGCGAGCCAAGGGGTCTTGGCCGGCAATTGGCGCAGTTGCAGCAACAGGCACTCGCTGAGGGTGCGTGCGCCGATGCCGGCTGGCTCGAATTGCTGGATGCGGTGCAGGACGGCTTCGATTTCGTCCAGTTCGATGTCCAGTTCCGGGTCGAAGGCCTCGAGGATCTCCTCAAGGGTCTCGTCCAGGTAGCCCTGATTGTTGATGCAATCGATCAGGGTCACGGCGATCAGGCGATCGGTGTCGGACATCGGGGCCAGGTTCAGTTGCCAGAGCAAATGGCTCTGCAGGCTCTCGCCGGCGGACGTGCGGGTGGTGAAATCCCACTCGTCATCATCGTTGCTCGGCAGGCTGCTGGCGCTGGTCTGGTAGACGTCTTCCCAGGCGGTGTCCACGGGAAGCTCGTTGGGAATGCGTTCGTTCCATTCGCCTTCCTCAAGGTTATCCACCGTGGGGGCGGTTTCCTGGTAGGAGGGTTCCTGTACGTCGGGATTGGGTTTTTGCTCGATGTTGTCGGCCAGCGGGTCTGCATTATCGAAGTCGTCGCCTTCTTCCTGGCGTTCGAGCATCGGATTGGACTCCAGGGCCTCCTGGATTTCCTGTTGCAGGTCCAGGGTCGACAATTGGAGCAGGCGGATGGCCTGTTGCAGCTGAGGTGTCATCGTCAGCTGCTGGCCCATTCTCAGGACTAGCGATGGTTTCATGGCAGGGGCTTAACACCTTATTCGCCGGCGCAATGCGCCATCCACGACAGGGCGCGTGAGCGCCAAACATAAGCAAATTATATGCCTGATATCGGGGGCTTTGCCTAGAGCGCGGTAACAATAAAAATAATGAGGTTTTTATTGACTACCGCACTCCATGGCGAATGGCCTGATACCACCGTGTTTACAGGCGGAACTCGTGACCCAGATACACTTCCTTGACCAGTTCGTTGGCCAGGATAGTGGCGGAGTCACCTTCGGCAATCAGCTGTCCATCGTTCACGATATACGCGGTTTCGCAGATATCGAGGGTCTCGCGGACGTTGTGGTCGGTGATCAATACACCGATGCCCTTGGCCTTGAGGTGATGGATGATCTGCTTGATGTCACCGACCGAGATCGGGTCGACACCGGCGAAAGGTTCGTCCAGCAGGATGAACTTCGGCGCAGTGGCCAGGGCGCGGGCGATTTCCACACGACGACGCTCGCCGCCGGAAAGGCTCATGCCGAGGTTGTCGCGAATGTGGTTGATGTGGAATTCCTGCAACAGGCTTTCCAGCTCTTTCTTGCGCCCGGCGCGGTCGAGTTCCTTGCGGGTCTCGAGGATGGCCATGATGTTGTCGGAAACCGACAGCTTGCGGAAGATCGATGCTTCCTGGGGAAGATAGCCGATACCCGCCTGTGCACGACCGTGCATAGGCTGGTGGCTTACGTCCAGGTCGTCGATCAGGACGCGGCCTTGATCGGCCTGTACCAGGCCGACGATCATGTAGAAGCAGGTGGTCTTGCCGGCACCGTTGGGGCCGAGCAAGCCGACGATCTGCCCGCTGTCGATCGACAGGCTGACATCGCGCACGACCTGACGGCTTTTATAGGCCTTGGCCAGATGCTGGGCTTTCAGGGTTGCCATTAATTCGCCTTCTTCGCGTCAGGTTTCGGCGCCGGCTGGGCTGCGCCCGGTTTTTGCTTCGGCTGGATAACCATGTCGATACGCGGCTTCGGCGTGCTGATTTTCGAACCGGTGGCACGACCGGCCTGGGCAATCTGCTTCACCGTGTCGTAGACGATTTTTTCGCCGTCGGTGGTGTTGCCGTCATTGATGACGCGGGCCTGGTCGATCAGCACGATACGGTTTTGCTGGGCGTGGTACTGGATCGTCTTGCCGTAGCCTTTGACCGGAGTAGGGTCGCCGACTTTCTGCAGTTGTTCGAAGTACGCCAGGTTGCCGACCGAAGTGACCACGTCGATATCGCCTGCCGGGGTGCGAGTCAGTGTCACGGTATTACCCGTCACTTTCATCGAGCCTTGGGTGATGATCACGCTGCCGGTGTAGGTCGCGATACCTTGCTTGTCATCCAACTGCGCATCGTCAGCCTGAATGTGGATCGGTTGCTGGCTATCGTTCGGCAGAGCCCAGGCGCTCACGCTTCCCAGTGCTGCGCCCAGGCCGAGCAAAATAGGGAGGGTTTTAACGAGCCTCATACTGTCCTCTTACGTTCGATAGCAGGTGTATCCTGCTTTCTTTCAAATACGCTTTCATTCCCTTGCCAGTCGATACACCGCCAGCGCCGTCAATTCTAACGTCTTGCTCGGTCTGCGCATATTGCTTCTGTGGGAATACGGTCATGCGACTGCTGGTAATAATGGTGGCGCGGTCCTTGGCGTCGGTACGGGCTACGCGAACCGAGTCAATCAATTCCACTTGGGTGCCGTCCGGGTTGACTTCGCCACGCTCGCTGGTGACGTGCCACGGAAATTCGGCACCGCGATACAGGTTCATGTCCGGCTTGGTCAATAAGGTGACCTCGGATGCCTTCAAGTGTTCGACCTTGTCGGAGGTCATTTCATACTGGACCTTGCCATCCGGCAGGTACTGAATGCTGTGGGCGTTGATGGCGTAATAGTCGATAGCGCTCTCGTCAACCTGTGCAACAGGCTTGTCGAGGAAGCGCTCCGGGCTGATATTCCAGTAACCGACCGCAAGAAACACTGCGGCGATGATGGCAAATATCAGGAAATTGCGAATCTTTTTACTCAGCATAAAACGCTCTATAGGTAGGCGGCGTGGGCCGCTTCGAGGCTGCCTTGGGCGCGCAGAATCAGTTCGCAGAACTCGCGGGCGGCGCCTTCGCCGCCGCGGGCTGTCGTCACACCATGGGCATGCTCGCGAACGAACGCCGCCGCGTTGGCCACAGCCATGCCCAGGCCGACCCGGCGAATCACCGGCAGGTCGGGTAAGTCGTCACCAAGGTAGGCAACCTGCTCATAGCTTAGGTTGAGTTGGCCAAGAAGCTCGTCCAGAACCACCAGTTTATCCTCGCGGCCCTGATACAGGTGAGGAATCCCCAGGTTTTGTGCGCGGCGTTCCACAACTGGCGTCTTGCGACCGCTGATGATGCCGGTTTGCACGCCCGCCGCCATCAGCATCTTGATGCCCTGGCCGTCGAGGGTGTTGAACGTCTTGAATTCGCTGCCGTCTTCCAGGAAGTACAGGCGGCCATCTGTCAGCACACCGTCGACGTCGAAAATCGCCAGCTTGATGTGCTTGCCCCGTTGCAACAGGTCGGTGGTCATTTACATCACTCCTGCACGCAGCAAATCGTGCATGTTCAGGGCGCCTACCGGGCGGTCGTCGCTATCGACCACCACCAGCGCCAGAATTTTATGGTCTTCCATGATCTTCAGCGCTTCGGCCGCGAGCATGTCAGGGCGTGCGGTCTTGCCGTGGGGCGTCATGACTTCGTCGATGGTTGCTGTCTGGATGTCGAGGTTGCGGTCCAGGGTGCGGCGCAGGTCACCGTCGGTGAAAACCCCGGCCAGGCGCCCGTCGGACTCCAGAATCACGGTCATGCCCAGGCGCTTGAGGGTCATTTCCATCAAGGCATCTTTAAGCAGGGTGCCGCGCGCGACTTGTGGCAGCTCGTCGCCGGCGTGCATCACGTTTTCCACTTTCAGCAGCAGTCGACGGCCCAGGGCGCCACCTGGATGGGAAAATGCGAAGTCTTCAGCGGTAAACCCGCGGGCTTCCAGCAAGGCCACGGCCAGCGCGTCGCCCATCACCAGGGCAGCGGTGGTGGAGGAGGTCGGTGCCAGGTTCAGTGGGCAGGCCTCGTGGGCAACGTGCACGTTCAAATTCACTTCGGCGGCTTTTGCCAGCGTCGAGTCCGGGTTGCCGGTCACGCTGATCAGCTGGATGCCCAGGCGCTTGATCAGCGGCAGCAGGGTCACGATTTCGTTGGTGGTACCGGAGTTGGACAGTGCCAGGATGATGTCGTCCCGGGTGATCATGCCCATGTCGCCATGGCTGGCTTCGGCGGGGTGTACGAAAAAAGCGGTAGTCCCGGTGCTCGCCAGGGTGGCGGCGATCTTGTTGCCAACATGCCCGGATTTGCCCATGCCGACCACGACAACGCGGCCTTTGCTGGCCAGAATCATCTCGCATGCGCGTACGAAATCCGCGTCGATATGGGCCAGCAAGCCTTCTACGGCTTCGAGCTCGAGGCGGATGGTGCGTTGTGCGGATTGGATAAGGTCGCTGGATTGGCTCATGTCTGAAATCGTATAGCCTGACGAAAAGTCGGCGATTATAGCGGTAATGATCAATTCCCTCACGCAAGTTCGTCAGGCTTTATTCATTACACCCGTGGTTGAGATTGAACCTCAGCAAGGTTTTTTTAGCTGTCCTGTTTCTGAACAAGCTCTGTTCCGGCCTTGGGGGCGCTGTACCAGCAGTGATATAGTTCGCCGCCAGTTCGGTCCGCGCAGCTTTTTTGTCTATTCGGCGCAAGCATTTGTCGAAAACAAGGTGTCTGAGTGAAAGGCTGCATCCCAAGGAGTTTAGATGAGTGCCGATAACGCCTACGCGGTCGAGCTGAAGGGTCTTTCCTTCAAGCGCGGTACGCGCAGCATCTTCAATAATGTGGATATTCGCATTCCCCGCGGCAAAGTCACGGGCATCATGGGGCCGTCCGGCTGTGGCAAGACGACGCTGCTGCGCCTGATGGGCATGCAATTGCGCCCGTCTGCCGGTGAAGTCTGGGTCAATGGCCAGAATCTGCCAACGCTCTCGCGCAGCGACCTGTTCGATGCGCGCAAGCACATGGGCGTGTTGTTCCAGAGTGGTGCGTTGTTTACCGACCTCGACGTTTTCGAAAACGTAGCGTTCCCGCTGCGGGTGCATACACAGCTGTCCGATGAAATGATTCGTGACATCGTGTTGCTGAAATTGCAGGCCGTAGGGCTGCGCGGCGCCATCGATTTGATGCCCGACGAGTTGTCTGGTGGCATGAAGCGTCGTGTCGCCCTGGCCCGTGCCATCGCCCTCGACCCGCAAATTCTCATGTACGACGAACCTTTCGTTGGCCAGGACCCGATTGCCATGGGCGTCCTGGTGCGCCTGATCCGCCTGCTCAACGATGCGTTGGGTATCACCAGTATCGTGGTCTCCCACGACCTGGCCGAGACCGCGAGCATTGCCGACTACCTTTATGTAGTAGGCGATGGCCAGGTGTTGGGGCAGGGCACGCCTGAAGAGCTGATGAACGCTGATAACCCGCGCATTCGCCAATTCATGACCGGCGATCCCGATGGCCCGGTGCCTTTTCACTTTCCGGCAGCGGACTACCGCTCAGATCTTCTGGGGAAGCGCTGATGCGCAAGACATCTTTACTCGAAAAGGTTCGCCTTTTCGGACGCTCCGGCATCGATATCATCGGTGTGCTGGGCCGTTCGACGATTTTCCTGTTTCATGCGTTGCTCGGCCGCGGCGGTATTGGCGGCGGTTTTGGCTTGCTGATCAAGCAACTGCACTCCGTGGGTGTGATGTCCCTGGTGATCATTGTGGTCTCCGGGGTATTCATCGGCATGGTACTGGCGCTGCAAGGCTTCAATATCCTTTCCAGCTACGGCTCCGAACAGGCGGTAGGGCAGATGGTTGCGCTGACGCTGTTACGTGAGTTGGGCCCGGTGGTGACCGCGCTGCTGTTTGCCGGGCGTGCCGGTTCTGCGCTGACGGCCGAAATCGGCAACATGAAGGCTACCGAGCAGCTGTCCAGCCTGGAAATGATCGGCGTCGATCCACTCAAGTACATTGTTGCCCCGCGCCTGTGGGCCGGCTTCATCTCCCTGCCACTGCTGGCGATGGTATTCAGCGTGGTCGGGATCTGGGGCGGTTCATGGGTGGCGGTTGACTGGTTGGGCGTCTACGACGGTTCCTACTGGGGCAACATGCAAAACAGCGTGACCTTCAGCGGCGACGTGCTAAACGGCATCATTAAAAGCATCGTTTTCGCCTTTGTAGTGACCTGGATTGCCGTATTCCAAGGCTATGACTGTGAGCCCACCTCAGAAGGGATCAGTCGCGCCACCACCAAGACCGTTGTGTACGCCTCGCTGGCGGTACTGGGCCTTGACTTCATTTTGACCGCCTTGATGTTTGGAGATTTCTGATGCAAAACCGCACTGTGGAAATCGGTGTCGGCCTTTTCTTGCTGGCTGGCATCCTGGCTTTACTGTTGCTCGCCCTGCGAGTCAGCGGCCTATCGGCCAGCCCCACCGCCGATACTTATAAACTTTACGCCTACTTCGACAATATCGCCGGTTTGACTGTCAGAGCTAAAGTGACCATGGCGGGTGTAACCATCGGCAAGGTCACGGCGATCGATCTGGACCGCGACAGCTTCACCGGCCGAGTGACGATGCAAGTGGACAAGAAGGTGGATAACCTGCCGACTGACTCCACCGCGTCTATCCTCACCGCTGGTTTGCTGGGCGAGAAGTACATCGGCATCAGCGTGGGCGGGGAAACAGCTCTGCTCAAGGATGGTTCGACCATTCATGACACACAGTCGTCGTTGGTGCTGGAGGACTTGATCGGTAAATTCCTGCTCAATACCGTCAATAAAGACGCCAAATGAGGAATGTGTTCATGATCTCTACTTTGCGACGTGGCCTGTTGGTACTGCTCGCGGCACTGCCGTTGATGGCTAACGCCGCTGCCGGCGGTTCTGCGCATGACCTGGTGCAGGATACGACCACCAAGATGTTGGCCGACCTGAGTGCCAACAAGGAAAAGTACAAGCAAGACCCGAGTCAGTTTTATAACGCGCTGAATACGATTGTTGGCCCAGTGGTGGATGCTGAAGGCATTTCCAAAAGCATCATGACCGTCAAGTACTCGCGCAAGGCGACGCCTGAGCAGATGACCCGCTTCCAGGAAAACTTCAAGCGCGGGCTGTTCCAGTTCTATGGCAACGCATTGCTCGAGTACAACAACCAGGGCATTACGGTTGATGCGCCGAAGTCCGAAACGGGTGACCGTGCCGAAGTCGGCATGACCGTGAAGGGCAGCAATGGCGCGGTGTATCCGGTGTCCTACACCCTGACGAAGATCAATGGCGAGTGGAAACTGCGTAACGTCGTCATCAACGGTATCAACATTGGCAAGCTGTTCCGTGACCAGTTCGCGGACGCCATGCAGCGCAATGGCAACGACCTGGACAAAACCATCAACGGTTGGGCCGGTGAAGTGGCCAAGGCCAAGGAAGAAACCGACAAAGCTGCCGGGAAACCTGCCCAATGACCGAGTCGGCCATTCGCCTTGGCGAGTCCGGTGAGCTGCTGCTCAGCGGCGTGCTGGATTACAGCACCGGGCCAGCCCTGCGCAAGCAGGGCCAGGCGCTGATCAATGCCAGCACTGCGTCCGCGCTGGTGCTGGATTGCTCGGCGGTGGTCAAGTCCAGCAGCGTCGGCTTGTCGTTGCTGCTGTGTTTCATGCGTGATGCACAGGCCGTCAAAAAGCCGGTGAGCATCCGTGCATTGCCCGAAGACATGCGTGAAATCGCCGAGGTTTCCGGTCTGACCGAGCTGTTGGCGCATCCTTAATACACATTATTAAAGAAGCCCCCCGTCAGAGTCCTGCTATGCGGGGTTCGCAGGCGCGGGGCTTTTTTGTATGATGTGCGACCCGCGCGCACTGGGCGCCCATAGAGGTTGATCATGCAGGCCCTAGAAGTTAAAAGCTTCCTTGAAGGAAAGCTGCCCCAAACTAATGTTGAAGTTGAGGGCGAAGGCTGCAACTTCCAGCTGAACGTGATTAGCGATGAACTGGCGGCATTGAGCCCGGTCAAGCGTCAGCAGCAGATCTATGCCCATTTGAACCCGTGGATCACCGATGGCAGCATCCATGCGGTCACTATGAAATTTTTCAGCCGCGCGGCCTGGGCCGAGCGCACCTGAGCCCCCAAGGCGTCGAGATTCTTATGGATAAATTGATTATTACCGGCGGTGCTCGTCTTGATGGCGAGATCCGTATTTCCGGGGCGAAGAACTCCGCCCTGCCGATCCTGGCAGCGACTTTGCTGTGCGATGGCCCGGTTACCGTGGCCAACCTGCCACACCTGCACGACATCACCACCATGATCGAGCTGTTCGGTCGCATGGGCATCGAGCCGGTGATCGACGAGAAACTCAGCGTCGAAATCGACCCGCGCACCATCAAGACCCTGATCGCGCCGTACGAACTGGTGAAAACCATGCGTGCCTCGATCCTGGTGCTGGGTCCGATGGTTGCCCGTTTTGGCGAAGCCGAAGTCGCACTGCCTGGCGGTTGCGCCATCGGTTCGCGTCCGGTGGACCTGCACATCCGTGGCCTCGAAGCCATGGGCGCAACCATCGACGTCGAAGGCGGCTACATCAAGGCCAAGGCGCCGGAAGGCGGCCTGCGTGGCGCGAACTTCTTCTTTGATACCGTCAGTGTGACCGGTACCGAGAACATCATGATGGCCGCTGCCCTGGCCAACGGCCGCAGCGTGCTGCAAAACGCCGCGCGCGAGCCGGAAGTGGTCGACCTGGCGAACTTCCTGATCGCCATGGGTGCCAACATTACCGGCGCCGGTACCGACACCATCACCATCGACGGTGTGAAACGCCTGCATTCGGCCACCTACAAAGTGATGCCGGACCGCATCGAGACCGGTACCTACCTGGTGGCTGCCGCCGTTACCGGTGGCCGCGTCAAGGTCAAGGACACCGATCCGACCATCCTTGAAGCCGTCCTGGAAAAACTCAAGGAAGCTGGCGCCGAGATCACCACCGGCGAAGACTGGATCGAGCTGAACATGCACGGCAAGCGGCCAAAAGCCGTCAACGTGCGTACCGCTCCGTACCCTGCGTTCCCGACCGACATGCAAGCGCAGTTCATTTCCCTGAACGCGATTGCCGAAGGCACCGGCGCGGTGATCGAGACCATCTTCGAAAACCGCTTCATGCACGTGTACGAGTTGCACCGCATGGGCGCCAAGATCCAGGTCGAAGGCAACACTGCCATCGTGACCGGCATCGAGAAGCTCAAGGGCGCGCCAGTGATGGCTACCGACCTGCGTGCCTCCGCCAGCCTGGTGATTTCGGCGCTGTGCGCTGACGGCGACACCCTGATCGACCGCATCTACCACATAGACCGTGGTTACGAGTGCATCGAAGAGAAGCTGCAGATGCTCGGCGCGAAAATCCGCCGCGTACCGGGCTAGTTCCAGGAACTGCAAACACGGTCATTGTGGCGAGGGAGCTTGCTCCCGCTGGACTGCGCAGCAGTCCCAGTCTTTTTAAACAAAGATCAGGGCCGCTTCGCGCCCCAGCGGGAGCAAGCTCCCTCGCCACAGGACGATGTATGCTGTTAACTGATTTGTTTCAAATCGAGGCTGTAATGGCCTCGATCTGTGTCTGGCGCCGATTGCGACCGGACAGCAATAGCCTGATGAAGGACTGACGTTTCCCATGTTGACCATCGCACTGTCCAAGGGCCGCATCCTTGACGACACTTTGCCGCTTCTGGCTGAAGCGGGCATCGTGCCGACCGAGAATCCGGACAAGAGCCGCAAGCTGATCATCCCCACGACCCAGGACGACGTTCGCCTGCTGATCGTGCGTGCCACCGACGTGCCAACCTACGTTGAGCATGGCGCGGCCGACCTCGGCGTCGCGGGCAAAGACGTGTTGATGGAATACGGCGGCCAGGGCCTGTACGAGCCATTGGACCTGCGTATTGCCCTGTGCAAGCTGATGACCGCCGGCCGTGTCGGTGACGTCGAGCCTAAAGGCCGCCTGCGGGTGGCGACCAAGTTCGTCAACGTTGCCAAGCGTTACTACGCCGAGCAAGGCCGCCAGGTCGACATCATCAAGCTTTACGGCTCGATGGAACTGGCACCGCTGATCGGCCTGGCCGACAAGATCATCGACGTGGTCGACACCGGCAACACCCTGCGCGCCAACGGCCTGGAACCCCAGGACTTTATCGCCGACATCAGCTCCCGGCTGATCGTCAACAAAGCTTCGATGAAAATGCAGCACGCCCGTATCCAGGCGTTGATCGACACCCTGCGCAAGGCAGTGGAGTCTCGACACCGCGGTTGACTCACCCGCGCGGCCCTAAGCCGCGCCCGTCTATCCGCCTCATAGCCAGAATTCTCAGGTGCCCAAGCGGAAACGACTGCTAGTTTAGGGCGCCTGAGTTTTTGCCAATTCTATTGAGGCCCTCGCTATGACCACGTCCACTGCAATTGCCCGACTCAACGCTGCCGACCCGGATTTTGCCCATCATCTGGATCATCTGCTGAGCTGGGAAAGCGTGTCCGACGATTCGGTCAACCAGCGGGTGCTCGACATCATCAAGGCCGTGCGCGAGCGCGGTGATGCGGCGTTGGTGGATTTCACCCGGCAGTTCGATGGCCTGGACGTTGCCTCCATGGCCGACCTGATCCTGCCCCGCGAACGCCTGGAACTGGCCCTGACCCGCATCACCGCGCCCCAGCGCGAAGCCCTGGAAGTGG
Source organism: Pseudomonas sp. AN3A02 (assembly GCF_011765255.1). Classification (NCBI taxonomy): domain Bacteria; kingdom Pseudomonadati; phylum Pseudomonadota; class Gammaproteobacteria; order Pseudomonadales; family Pseudomonadaceae; genus Pseudomonas; species Pseudomonas sp. AN3A02. Next base: position 1,050,000 of record NZ_JAARNI010000001.1, on the reverse strand, counting down.
CGGCCGCGCGGGTGCGCAGCTACCACGAGAAACAGAAGCAGGACTCCTGGAGCTACACCGAGGCCGATGGCACCGTGCTGGGCCAGAAGGTCACGCCGCTGGATCGCGCCGGCCTGTACGTGCCGGGCGGTAAAGCGTCGTACCCGTCCTCTGTCCTGATGAACGCGATTCCGGCCAAGGTGGCCGGCGTGACCGAAGTGGTCATGGTCGTGCCTACGCCGCGCGGCGAAATTAACGAACTGGTGCTGGCAGCGGCCTGCATCGCGGGCGTTGATCGTGTCTTCACCATCGGCGGTGCCCAAGCGGTGGCGGCGCTGGCCTATGGCACCGAAAGCGTGCCGAAGGTCGACAAGGTGGTTGGCCCGGGCAACATCTACGTGGCCACTGCCAAGCGCCATGTGTTTGGCCAGGTCGGCATCGACATGATCGCCGGTCCTTCGGAAATCCTCGTGGTGTGTGACGGCCAGACCGACCCGGACTGGATAGCCATGGACCTGTTCTCCCAGGCCGAGCACGACGAAGACGCCCAGGCGATCCTGGTCAGCCCGGACGCCGAATTCCTGGACAAGGTCGCCGCCAGCATCGCCAAACTGCTGCCGACCATGGAGCGCGCCGAGATCATCGAGAAGTCGATCAATGGCCGTGGCGCCCTGATCCAGGTGCGCGACATGGACCAAGCCATCGAAGTGGCCAACCGCATCGCACCGGAGCACCTGGAGTTGTCCGTCGCCGACCCACAAGCCTGGCTGCCGCTGATTCGTCACGCCGGTGCGATCTTTATGGGCCGCCACACCAGCGAAGCCTTGGGTGACTACTGCGCCGGCCCCAACCACGTGCTGCCGACCTCAGGCACCGCGCGGTTCTCCTCGCCATTGGGTGTGTATGACTTCCAGAAGCGCTCGTCGATCATCTTCTGTTCGCCACAGGGCGCGTCGGAGCTGGGCAAGACCGCTTCCGTGCTGGCCCGTGGCGAGTCGCTGACTGCCCACGCCCGCAGCGCCGAATACCGCATCGTTGACGATAAGCAGGGGAACTGAAACATGAGCAAATTCTGGAGCCCGCTCGTCAAGGATCTCGTGCCTTACGTGCCCGGTGAGCAACCGAAGCTGACCAAGCTGGTGAAACTCAACACCAATGAAAACCCCTACGGCCCATCGCCCAAGGCGCTGGCTGCCATGCAGGCCGAGCTGAACGACAACCTGCGTTTGTACCCGGACCCCAACAGCGACCTGCTCAAGCAGGCGGTGGCGAAGTATTACGGGATCGACGCGGGCAAGGTGTTCCTCGGCAACGGTTCCGATGAAGTCCTGGCGCACATCTTCCACGGTTTGTTCCAGCACGACTTGCCGCTGCTGTTCCCGGACATCAGCTACAGCTTCTACCCGGTGTACTGCGGCCTTTACCGCATTGCGTTCGATGCAGTGCCGCTGGATGAACAGTTCCAGATCCGCGTGTCGGACTACGCCAGGCCCAACGGCGGGATCATCTTCCCGAACCCGAACGCGCCGACCGGCTGCGTGATGGCGCTGGATGCCGTGGAGCAAATCCTCAAGGCCAGCCCGGACTCGGTGGTGGTGGTCGATGAAGCCTATATCGACTTCGGCGGCGAAACCGCCATCAGCCTGGTGGACCGTTACCCGAACCTGCTGGTGACCCAAACCCTTTCTAAATCGCGCTCACTGGCCGGTTTGCGGGTAGGCCTGGCCGTGGGCCATCCGGACCTGATCGAGGCGCTGGAGCGGGTCAAGAACAGCTTCAACTCCTACCCGCTGGACCGTCTGGCGATTGTCGGTGCGGCCGCCGCGTTTGAAGACCGTGAGCACTTCGAGGACACCTGCCAGCGAGTGATCGACAGCCGTGAAAAGCTGGTGGGGCAGTTGCAGGCCAAAGGGTTTGAAGTGTTGCCGTCGGCGGCCAACTTCATCTTTGCCCGTCACCCACGGCACGACGCCGCCGGACTGGCAGCCAAAGTGCGGGAGCAAGGGGTGATTGTGCGGCACTTCAAGCAGGAGCGGATTGCCCAGTTCCTGCGGATCAGCATTGGCACGCCGGAGCAGAACCAGGCGCTGATTGATGCGTTGGGCGCGCTCTAAGCCACACTGTAGCTCAAAAAAATGTGGGAGCGGGCTTGCTCGCGAATGCGGTGGTTCAGTCACTGATGTGCTGAATGACACACTGCATTCGCGAGCAAGCCCGCTCCCACATTGGTTTTGCGTTGGCAGTTAGATCAGCGGCTCATCCGGCTTCTTGTTCTTCCAGCCATCATTGCCCGGCAGCAGCAGATTCAAGGCAATCGCTACCACCGCACACAGGGCGATGCCCTTCAGGCCAAAGTCATTCGGGCCAGTGCCGGTACCTACCAGTACACCGCCAATCCCGAACACCAGGGTCACCGACACAATCACCAGATTGCGCGCTTCGCCAAGGTCGATCTTGTGACGGATCAGCGTGTTCATCCCCACCGCGGCAATCGAGCCGAACAGCAGGCACAGAATGCCGCCCATCACCGGGATTGGAATGCTCTGCAGCAGCGCGCCGAACTTGCCGATAAACGCCAGGCTGATGGCAAACACCGCCGCCCAGGTCATGATTTTCGGGTTGTAGTTCTTGGTCAGCATCACGGCGCCCGTCACTTCCGCGTACGTCGTGTTGGGCGGGCCGCCGAACAGGCCGGCAGCGGTGGTGGCGATGCCGTCACCCAGTAGCGTGCGGTGCAGGCCAGGCTTCTTCAGGTAGTCGCGACCGGTCACGCTGCCCACGGCAATCACACCGCCGATGTGTTCGATCGCCGGGGCCAGGGCCACCGGGACGATAAACAGGATCGCCTGCCAGTTGAACTCTGGTGCAGTGAAGTGGGGCAGGGCGAACCACGGTGCAGCGGCGATCTTCGCGGTATCCACCACGCCGAAGTAGAACGCCATGGCGAAACCCACCAGCACGCCGGAGATGATCGGCACCAGGCGGAAAATGCCTTTGCCGAATACCGCCACGATCAACGTCGTCAGCAGCGCCGGCATCGAGATCAGCATGGCCGTTTTGTAAGGGATCAGCTCGGCACCGTCGCCACCTTTACCCATTGCCATGTTGGCGGCAATCGGCGCCATGGCCAGGCCGATGGAGATAATCACCGGGCCGATCACCACTGGCGGCAGCAGCCGGTCGATGAAACCAGTGCCTTTGATCTTCACCGCAGCGCCGAGGAAGGTATAAACGAAACCGGCCGCCATCACCCCACCCATGGTTGCCGCCAGGCCGAACTGCTGCTTGGCGAGGATGATCGGGGTGATAAACGCAAAGCTCGACGCCAGGAACACCGGCACTTGGCGCCCGGTGACCACTTGGAACAACAAAGTACCCAAGCCTGCGGTAAACAGGGCGACGTTTGGATCGAGACCGGTGATCAGCGGCATCAACACCAGCGCACCAAATGCTACGAAGAGCATCTGTGCGCCAGACAGGATCTGGCGCCAAAGCGGGTCGTTGAATTCATCCTGCATGGTCACGCGTCCTTCTGCTTGGTACCGAAGATCTTGTCGCCGGCATCGCCCAGGCCTGGGATGATGTAGCCGTGTTCGTTCAGGCGTTCATCGATGGACGCGGTGTAGATCAACACGTCCGGGTGGGCTTTCTCGACGGCGGCGATGCCTTCGGGAGCGGCTACCAGCACCATGGCGCGGATGTCCTTGCAGCCGGCTTTTTTCAGCAGGTCGATGGTGGCAACCATGGAGCTGCCGGTGGCGAGCATCGGGTCGATGATCATCGCCAGGCGCTCGTCGATTTCCGGTACGAGTTTTTCCAGGTAGGTGTGGGCCTGCAGTGTTTCTTCATTGCGGGCCACGCCCACGGCGCTGACCTTGGCGCCCGGGATCAGGCTGAGCACGCCTTCAAGCATGCCGATACCGGCGCGCAGGATCGGCACCACGGTAATCTTCTTGCCGGCGATTTTCTCGACCTGGACGGGACCGCACCAACCGTCGATCTCGTAGTTTTCCAGGGGCAGATCTTTGGTCGCCTCGTAGGTGAGCAGCGCTCCGACTTCCTGAGCAAGCTCACGGAAGTTCTTCGTGCTAATGTCGGCGCGGCGCATAAGGCCGAGTTTATGTCGGATCAGCGGGTGGCGGATCTCACGGATGGGCATGGGGAAAGGCTCCGGCGGCGGGCAAAAAAACCGGCCTAGATTAATCTATCCGAGGGTGTTGTCCTATAGACATCTAGTACGTTAGTCCATTAAGGCTTGAACGTTGCGCCTCACATGCGTACCTTTGCCCGCTTTTCTTGCCACAGCACCCCTTGGAGAGCGCCATGTCCGCTGATCTCGAGCATATCCGTCAAATCATGCGCGAGGCTGACTGCCTGTACACCGAAGCGCAAGTCGAAGAGGCCATCGCCAAGGTCGGCGCGCACATCTCCCGCGAAATGGCCGACACTAACCCGGTGGTCTTTTGCGTGATGAACGGTGGCCTGATTTTCGCCGGTAAATTGCTCACTCACCTGCAATTCCCGCTGGAAGCGTCCTACCTGCACGCCACCCGCTATCGCAATGAAACCAGCGGCGGCGACCTGTTCTGGAAAGCCAAGCCGGAAGTCTCGTTCATCGACCGCGATGTGTTGATCATCGACGACATCCTCGACGAAGGGCACACCCTGGGCGCGATCATCGACTTCTGCAAACACGCCGGCGCGCGCAAAGTGCACACCGCTGTGCTGATCGACAAGAATCACGACCGCAAGGCCCGTCCGGACCTCAAGGCCGATTATGTGGGCCTGCCGTGCATCGACCGCTACATTTTCGGTTACGGCATGGACTACAAAGGCTACTGGCGTAATGCCAACGGGATCTACGCCGTTAAGGGGATGTAATCAATGGCCAGCTTTCTTGATCAAACGCTGTTTGCGGAGTTGGCCGAGAAAGCGGCTGACAGCCCTCGTGGCCGGCATCACCACAACTTTCATCAGATGGAAGAGCCGTGCCATCGCATGGCCGTCGGGATGCAGCCCAACACCTATGTGCCGCCTCATCGTCATTTGAGTGCCGATAAGGCAGAAACCTTACTGGTGCTGAAGGGCCGCCTGGGCTTGTTGATTTTCAGCGAGACCGGCGAGGTGTTGGCCAAACGCGTGATGCAGGCGGGCGGTGAGTGCCAAGGCGTCGATTTGCCACCCGGTGTGTTTCACGGACTGGTGGTGTTGGAGCCCGACACCTTGATGTTCGAGTGCAAAGCCGGACCGTATAGACCGGTGGGCGAGGGTGAGCTGGCGAGTTGGGCTCCCCGTGAAGGCGATGCTGAAGTGGCTGAGTATCAGCGCTGGATGCTTGCCCAGTTCGATTGAGCTAAAGTGCTGGGCCATCTTCCACGGAGCGGCCCATGCGCTTTTTGATCCGCAGTTGCGCCGCCCTGGCGCTGACCCTCAGTTTGCCCCTGGCGGCCGCACCGGCGCCGTTGCACAGCCAGTTCCTGCCGCCTGACGACCTGACCCTGCGCGCCGAAACCCCGGATCAGCAGCAATTGCTGCAAGTCACCGAGTATTCGGTGGTGGTGGGTAATCAGCGCCAATCCACCCAGCAGCCGATCCCGGTGACCTCGCCGTTGATGATCCGCCTCAAGGGCAAGTCCCTGAACAAGGGCGCGACCATCGCCCAGGTGATCCTCAATTTCGATGCTGAAAGCAAAAGCCTGAAAAAACCGGTGTTCGACGATAAAAGCAAAACCCTGACCTTGTCGTACCCGATGACCCAGTATCGGGTCATCGTCGATTTGCTGCGCAACGACACGGTGTATGTGCAGTTCCTCAGTTACGCCAACGGCCATATCTGGGCTGATTTGCACACCGGCGCCGTGCGCGCCAAATAATCAAGCCGACGCGGATTCGGCCGTGTAAATACACTCAATGTGGGAGCTGGCTTGCCTGCGATAGCTATGTGTCAGTGATAAAGGGGTCAACTGACCTACCGCTATCGCAGGCAAGCCAGCTCCCACATTGGTCCGTGTAGCTTTCGAAGCCGCTGTGCCGCAGGTAAACTGCTTTTCCCGTGTAAATGTCTGCAGGCTGGAGTCGGTAATGCGTAAAGATAAGAAACAGCTGATTGGTGATGAAATCGGCGACGAGCAAATCAAGCTGTTCCTGGATTTCGAGCCGGTAGACGCCACTTCGCCGTCCCTGCACAAACTGATCAAGGCCTACCGTGGCCTGCGTATCGACGACTTCGAGCGCTTCCTGGGCTTTTTCAAGGAAGCCGGCCTGGACCTCGACGGCAAGGACGAGCACGGCCAGACCTTCGTTGAAGTGATCAAGGACCAGCGCAACGCCGCCGAGTACATCGAGCTGATCGAACAAGCCCGCGGCTGATTGTTGCGGACGAAAAAAAACGCCCCGGTCTCATCGTGAGATCGGGGCGTTTTTGCTTATTACTGTAGGAGCGAGCTTGCTCGCGAAGAACCTGAGAACGCCGCGTTAAACCAGGCGCGCTGCGTCATCGTTAACGTTTTTCGCGAGCAAGCTCGCTCCTGCGTCAACCAGTTCCAGGCTGATGTTGTTCTGCGTGTTGATCTTGCGATACAGCTCGGCATCGGTCTCCAGGACCTTTTCCCGAGCCGGGAAGATCTCGTGCAGCTTGGTCGCCCACTCACCGGCGGTTTTTTCCGGGAAGCAGCGTTCGATCAGTTCCAGCATGATCGACACCGTCACCGAAGCGCCCGGGGAAGCACCCAACAGAGCCGCCAACGAACCGTCCTTGGCCGCAACCAGTTCGGTACCGAATTGCAGCACGCCGCCTTTCTTCGGGTCTTTCTTGATGATCTGCACCCGTTGGCCGGCCACTTCCAGGCGCCAGTCTTCGGCTTTCGCTTCAGGGTAGAAGCGGCGCAGGGATTCCAGGCGCTGCTCCATGGATTGGCGCACTTCGCTGACCAGGTACTTGGTCAGGTCCATGTTGTCCCGGGCCACGGCCAGCATCGGGCCGATGTTGCCGGCGCGAATCGACATAGGCAGGTCAAGGAACGAACCGTGCTTGAGGAACTTGGTGGTGAAGCCGGCGTATGGCCCGAACAGCAGGGATTTCTTGCCGTCGACGACGCGGGTGTCCAGGTGCGGAACGGACATCGGTGGCGAACCCACGGCCGCCTGGCTGTAGACCTTGGCCTGGTGGTGCTTGACCACTTCCGGGTTGTCGCAACGCAGCCACTGGCCGCTGACCGGGAAGCCGCCGAAGCCTTTGCTTTCTTCGATGCCAGAAGCTTGCAGCAGCGGCAGGGCCGCGCCACCGGCGCCGAGGAACACGAACTTGGCATCTACATCACGGGAATTGCCGCTGTTGACGTCCTTGATGCTCACGGTCCAGCCGGCGCCGTTGCGCTTGAGGCCGGTGACGCGCTTGCTGTACTTGACCTGGGCATCCGGCGCGCTGGTCAGGTGCGAGAGCAACTGGTTGGTCAGGGCGCCGAAGTTGACGTCGGTGCCGTTCATCACGCGGGTGGCAGCGATTTTTTCGTCCAGCGGGCGACCGGGCATCATCAGCGGCATCCACTCGGCCATCTCGCTGCGATCTTCGGTGTAATGCATGTCCGAGAACGCGTGGTGCTGGCTGAGGGTTTCAAAGCGCTTCTTGAGGAACGACACGCCTTTCTCGCCCTGCACGAAGCTCAGGTGCGGCACGGGGCTGATAAAGGACTTGGACGAGCCGAAGGTGCCTTTCTTGGTCAAGTAGGCCCAGAACTGCTTCGACACCTCGAATTGGGTGTTGATGTGCACGGCTTTCTTGATGTCGATGGAGCCGTCAGCTGCCTGCGGTGTGTAGTTCAGCTCACACAGCCCGGCGTGGCCGGTACCGGCGTTGTTCCACGGGTTGGAACTTTCCGCGGCACCCGAATCCATCAGCTCAACGACTTCCAGCTTGAGGCCGGGGTCGAGCTCTTTGAGCAGTACGGCGAGGGTGGCACTCATGATGCCCGCACCTACCAGTACTACGTCGACTGCTTCGTTATGCGCCATTTAACGCGTCTCCAAAATCTGCAGCACCAAATTGACGGCATGGCTGCCAGGAGTGACGGGGCGGTTCACGTGATGCCCCAGGTTACCCATGGCCAGGATCGCCATGTCCGATTCTTCGCAATTTATCGCAAGCGGACGCTGCCGACCGGGCCTGATCTGCGTATGAACGCATTTAAGGGCGCCTGTGGCAATTCGACTTATGGTCAAGCTCGTCCGATCGTGCAACCAAATCCGTAGCGGACAGGCTTCAAGCTCCGGTTCTTGAGGAGTACTCGGTCCTGTGTGGTGGGGCTGTTCCAGACGCTGATGGTGCTTGTACAAACGCAAAACTATTCATTTGCTCGCCACACTCTTGTGAAGTTGTGAAAACCCGTTTTTTTCACGCTCTTTTGAAGACGTGAACCTCAAAAAAGGGCTGCCCCAGCCTGGCACCTGGCCCGAAATCACTGCCGGCAAGCGGCAAAATGGGCAAACAACTCAAGTGGCCGAGCGCATGGCAGCTCTGGCAGATTCGGGTAAAGACGATGGTTTGCAGAGAAAACAGCAAGCTCGCCAGCTTCACTCGATCTGTGTGGGCGGCTCTCTGTGGGCGGTGCGGGGAGCTAATACAGGAGCATTAGCGATGCTGCGAGGCCCGATCAGGAGACGTCCTTATAATCGGGGGGAGATTGTAGCGAAGAAATGCGCGCAAATGGGCGTGTTTAATGACTTTTATTAGCAGTCTGGTCAGGAGGCCAACACATGCCGTTGCTGTGGCTGCGAAACCCGTGGGTTGATCCGGGCGCTGGCCGGCAGCGGGCGGTGCATCCAGCTCAGGCGAGTCTCTTCGACTTCGACCCAGCCGTCACCGACGGGCGGCAGGCTGCATTGCTTGAAGGCCTGGCAGCAGCCTTGGGCATCGAGCAGGGCAAAGTGACGATGGCTGGTGTTGGAAAAGAACAATGATTTGAGAAGGCGCATGGTGTGTACCCGGTTCGTTACATGCTGCGAAGGTTGGCAGTCTGGCATGACAACGTGGTGACGGTTCTGTGTGAAAATTGTAATTTCGCCGACAGTTCAGGCGCCGTTCAGGATTTGTGGTGAGTAGCGAGCGCTCACCGTTATACTGGCGCCCTGTTTGCATCTAGTCCTGGAGAAATGAGTATGTTGCAACGCCTGTTGTTCGGTTTGATCACTGTGACCAGTTTGACCCTGGTTGGCTGCGCCCACAGCCCGCAACAACTCAGCCCGCAACCGAAAATTACCACCCAACTGGCGCCTGTGGGCCATGGCCAGCCGGTGTCGGTGCGTGTGGTTGATGGGCGTCCGTCGCCGACCCTCGGCACCCGTGGCGGCCTGTACCCGGAAACCAGCGCCATCACGGTGACCGGTGCCGACGTGCTGCCCAAGTTGCAAGCCCAGGCCGAAGCGGCTGTGCGCCTGCTGGGCTTCACCCCGTCCAACTCGCCCGGTGCTCCGCAACTGACCATCACCCTGGCCGAGCTGAAGTATCAGTCGCCCAAGGAAGGCCTGTACGTGACTGAAGCCACCATCGGCGCGACCTTCAAGTCCGACGTGACCGCCGGCACCCGTCGCTACAGCGGCCGTTACGGCGCATCCCTGGACCAGCGCTTCGGCATGGCGCCGAACCAGGAGACCAACACCAAGCTGGTCAGCGATGTGTTGAGCGATGCCCTGACGCGTCTGTTCAAGGACCCGAGCATCGGTTCGCTGCTTAGCTCGCAATAACTGTCAGGCGGGCGCGGAGCGCCCCAGTCGGCATTCCTTTGCGGCGCGTGGGAACGATCACCGGGCTCAGCGATGAGCCCGGTTTTTTTTCGCCTGCAGTTTTCATGCAGCCGTTTCGACATAAAAGTCCAGCACACTCACGCCAGTCAGCAAATCCAGCTCCGGCAGGTCGGCATGCTGATGCCCGCCGAGGGCGCAGTACACCAGCCAGTGGCGGTCCTGCACATTGAACGCCAGGCCGCCCACCAGCGCCTCTTGCTCATCACTTGGGGAAATCAGATACAGCCGATCCTGGTTCTGCGCGTGCAACATGACAAGCTCCCGGGCTTTCGAAGGGCAACAGAGTGGCTTGTTAAGGTGACGTTCAGGTGACGCTGTAAATTACTGGATACATTAGCCGTCAATGGGGAAGGAGTAATGACGCGCAGGCGGCGCATATCATTCAGGTTTGTATCTGGATTGATACCTGGACACTGATACATCGAGGTTTGCGATGTCGCTGACCGCACTACTGCTCAATTCCCTTGCCCTGTTGCTCGCCTGCCCGGCGGCTTGGTTGTTGTTTGTCACACGCCTGCGCGAACAGCGCGCGATGGCCAGGCTTGCCGCGCAAAGCGAGCTGCGGGCCATTGATCAACCGATGTTGTTTCTTGATGTGCTGACGCAACGTACCCATCGCCTGTTCTACCGGCTGGGTTTTGTCTGTCTGGGGCTGGCGTTGCTGGTTTCCTTGCTCAGTACCCGATTGTAAGAACACCCTGAAAACAAATGTGGGAGCGGGCTTGCTCGCGAATGCGGTGTATCAGTCACCAGATGTATTGACTGACACTCTGCATTCGCGAGCAAGCCCGCTCCCACATTAGGTTTGCGCTATTGCTGGTACCGGGTTACAGGGCAATCCCGGCCTTGACCCGGTACTGATTCCTCACCGGCGTCGCGTATTGCAGCACCAGATACGGCCGATGCTCTACCGGGCATGCATTCAAGCGCCGTTCCCACTCGGCTTTCGCCTTGGCCAACTCATCCGCAGGGAACACCTCGGCTGCGGTCGGCACCTGCAATTGCGGGTCGGCATCGCTCCATTGGGCGTACGCCAGGTAGTGCACCGGGAACAACCGATAACCGCCCAGAATCTGCCGGTCCATCTCGATCGCCAGCAGTTTGGTGTCTTCGAACGCCTCGGTGATCGGCGGCGCGAAGTTGACGTGCACCCGGCCCTTGTAACCGGTGATGCCCAGCGCAATGCTCACGTCATCTTCCCCCGGCGCCTTGCTGTAGGTGCCGGTGGTGGCGCGGATGTACAGCTCGCGGGCCTTGGCTGCGTCGCACGGGTCGTATTCGTAGCTGATGGACACCGGCGTCAGGTTCAGTGACTGGATGACTTCGGCGAACGGCTCGTCCTTGCGGCTCATGTGGAACATCTTGAGGATCGCCGATTCGGTGCGATCATCCCCATCCTTGGCGCGGCCTTCGGCCTGGGCGATCCAGATCGACTGGCAGTCATTGCGAATCGAATGGTTGATGTACGCCGACAGCAACTGATAAGCCGCCATCTTCTCTTTGCGCCCGGTGATCGAGCGGTGCACGATGAAACTCTTGTTCAGGCGCATCAAGTCGCTGACAAACGGCTTTTGCAGCAGGTTGTCACCGATGGCGATCCGTGGCGTGGGCAGGCCGGCGTGGTACACGGCGTAGTTGACGAAGGCCGGGTCCATCACGATGTCGCGGTGGTTGGCCAGGAACAGGTAGGCGCTGCCGGACTTGAACTGCTCGACGCCGGTGTAGGTCACCCCGTCGGTCGCCCGCTCGATGGTGTGGTCGACGTAAAACTCGACTTTGTCCTGTAGCGTGGCCACGGTGGTGACGCCGGCAAACTCACGGCGCAGTTTATGGGCGATCATCGGCTTGAGCAGCCAGCCGAAGGCGCCGGCAAAGCGCGGGAAGCGAAAGTGGGTCAGGATGTCCAGAAAGGCCTTGTCACTGAACAGTCGGGCCAGCACTGCCGGGACTTCGCTGTCGTTGTAAGGTCGGATGGTATCGAATTCGCCCATCATGCTCTCTTGTTAGAAACGGCTAGGGTAAGTAAAGGTTTGGAACAATAAATATCAGGGCGTGGTCCGGGCAATTGGCCGGGACGAAAAATAGCCCTGTAAATAGACCGGCGATTATACGCACAAGTCACCTTGGAGACCGCGATGGAAGAAGAGTCGTACGAATGTCCTTATTGTGGAGAGGTAGTCACCGCGCTACTGGACCTGTCGGCGGGCGATCAGGAATATATAGAGGACTGCCCGGTGTGCTGCCGGCCTATTGTTTTCGAGTTGCAGGTTCATGACGGCGAATGGATGCTCAACGTACGCAGTGAGAACGAATAAATAAAAGGTACGCCCATGCAGCGAATCTACGAGCCGGAAAACCTGATGGAAGGTGAGCTGCTGCAAGGCATGCTCGAAAGCGAGGGCGTCACCGCGCACCTGGTGGGGCGCGATTTGCTCGGTGGCACCGGCGAATTACCGATCTATGGCCTGCTGGCCCTGGCAGTGGAGAATGACCAGGCGGCCTACGCCCGTGAGCTGATCACTGCCTACAACGGCGCGCAACCGGTGCCCGGCGATGAACCCGACAGCTTTCCCGACGTGTTGGTCTGTTAGGCTGTCGGCCAGTTTCTCCAAGAGTCGTGTTGCCCCATGTGTGGACGTTATGCCCTGTTTCGCTGGAACCCCTCGTTTGCTGCCTTGCCGGGCTTTCCGGCCGACCAGCAGGCCCAGTGGAACATTTCTCCGAATGATTCGGTGCTGATCCAGCGCCTCAGCGACGGCCAGCACACCCTGGCTCGGGCGCGCTGGGGCCTGACGCCGCCCTGGCTGACCGATCTCTCGCGCACTCCTGCCCATGCCCGCGCGGAAACCCTGGCAGAGCAACCGATGTTTCGCGAAGCCTTTCGCCAGCGCCGCTGCCTGTTGCCGGCCAATGGTTTCTACGAGTGGCGCGGCACTCAGCGCAAGCGCCCTTACTGGCTGACGCCGGGGGAGGGCAGCACGCTGTTTTTTGCGGCGATCTGGGAAGCGTATCCGGTGCAGGAACAGGTGTGGCTGAGTACGGCGGTGGTGACCCAGGCTGCGCAGAGTCAGCGCCGGCCGCTCATTCTGGATGCGGCGGGGCAGGCCGCCTGGTTGAACCCCGAGACACCGTTGCACACCTTGCAGGCTTTGTTGGCCAGTGAGCCCACCGCATTGCGCGAGCGGGTACTGGCCAACATGGTCAACGATCCGAAGCTGAATGGACCGGAGTGCCTGACTCCGGGTTAAACCTAGAAGGCGCCAATGTGGGATATGTCTGAAATCAGGTGGCTACACGTCTGTTGTATCTGGCGTCGATACAATTGGCCGACTACGATACGCGCCATGTTTCCAGGGAGCAGGTTGATGAAAAAGACGGTAGCGGTATGTGCGTTGGGCGCGGCGGTATTGCTCGCGGGTTGTCAGTCGGTCAACACCACCAGCGGCGGCGCCGTGGGGGTTGAGCGCAAGCAGTACATGTTCAGCATGTTGTCGAGCCAGGAAGTCGACCAGATGTATGCGCAGTCGTACCAGCAGACCCTGGGTGAAGCCAGTGGCAAAGGGCTGGTGGACAAGACCAGTGCCAACGCCAAGCGCGTGCAGGCAATTGCCAACCGCTTGATCGCCCAGGCGCCTACCTTCCGCCCGGATGCGGCGCAGTGGAAGTGGGAAGTGAACCTGATCAAAAGTGACGAGATGAACGCCAACTGCGGGCCTGGCGGCAAGATCTTTGTCTACAGCGCGTTGATCGACAATCTCAAGCTGACCGACGACGAACTCGCCGCCGTGATGGGCCATGAAATTGCCCACGCCTTGCGTGAGCACGGTCGCGAAGCCATGTCCAAGGCTTACGGTATCGAAATGGCGAAGCAGGGAGCCGGTGCCTTGTTCGGCCTGGGTCAGGACAGCCTGGCGCTGGCCGATACCGTGGCCAACTACGGCATGACCTTGCCCAACAGCCGCAGCAATGAAAACGAAGCGGACCTGATTGGCCTGGAGTTGTCGGCGCGTGCCGGTTACAACCCGAACGCGGCAATTACCCTGTGGAACAAAATGGCCAAGGCCTCGGAAGGCTCGCCACCTGAGTTCATGAGCACTCACCCGGCGTCCGACAGCCGGATCGCCTCGTTGCAGGCGGCGATTCCGAAGGTGATGCCGTTGTATCAGCAGGCCAAAAAATCCTGAGAATGATCATTCCCACACCGTGTGTGGGAATGACCTGGCTTACCTAGATCCAGCCACTGCTCTGCATGGCCTTGTACACCGCAACAATGGCCAGGATGAAAAACGCCGTAGCCGCCAGTCGACGAATCAGCGTCAGCGGCAATTTGTCCGCCGCGAAATTCCCCGCCAGCACCACCGGTACGTTGGCAATCAACATGCCCAGGGTCGTGCCGATAATCACCAGCCACAGTTCCGGGTATTGCGCCGCGAGCATCACGGTAGCGATCTGGGTCTTGTCGCCGATTTCCGCGAGGAAGAACGCGATCAACGTGGTCAGGAATGGCCCGAACTTGCGGGAAGTACTGGCTTCGTCATCGTCGAGCTTGTCGGGCACCAGGGTCCAGAGCGCGGTGGCACAGAAGCTCGCCGCGAGGATCCAGTGCAATACCGCATCCGAGAAGAAACTCCCGAACCAGGCCCCCACGGCACCGGCGGCCGCATGGTTGGCCAGGGTCGCGGCGACGATGCCGGCGATGATCGGCCAGGGTTTGCGAAAGCGTGCAGCGAGAATGAGCGCGAGCAGTTGCGTCTTGTCGCCAATTTCGGCCAAGGCAACGATTGCGGTAGGGACAAGCAGGGAATCCAGCATCAGGTAAGTTCCAGGGGCGGGTCGACACGGCTATGACACGTACAGCCTTCCCGCCCCGGGTAAGGTGTTCGTGTCATAGGTCTTGTCAAACCCCGGTCCGTCTGTGCGGACTCCTGGGTCGCATACGCCATGGCCTGTTGACCAAGTATGTTGACGTATGCCGGACGAGCGTGGCGCTCGTGGGAGACTACTCCCCTAGGACGGAGCGGATTCTGCCTAGGCAAAATCCATTCGGCAAGCCTTCTTTTGGAAAAAGATTTCAGCCGCGCTTGGCACGGTAAATGCGAAAACCCTGGCCTTCTGCCTTGATTGCGCACACCCCAAGATGCTCTTCGATCAGCGGCTGATACTTCAGGAAGCTATTCGCCACCAGTCGCAGTTCGCCGCCTTTTGCCAGATGTTTGGCTGCTTTTCGCAGCAAGTTCTCGGTGGCGAAATAATCGGTGTGCACCCCGACATGGAATGGCGGGTTGCTCAAAATCGTGTTCAGATTCATCGGTGCTGCGTCGATGCCATCACCGGTCAACACCTCGGCTTCCAAGCCGTTGGCCGCCAAGGTGAGGCGACTGCTGGCGGCAGCAAAGGCATCCACGTCGAGCATCGTCACCGTGTTATGCGGATAGCGACGTTTCACTGCGGCCCCAAGCACGCCAGCCCCACAACCGAAATCCAGCAAGTGACCGCTTGGCAACTTGTCCAGATGTTCCAGCAACAGCGCAGTGCCGCGGTCCAGGCGACCGTGGCTGAACACGCCCGGCAGGCTCACCACCTTGAGCGGCCCTTCAGCCAGCGGCACCTCGAACACCTGCGCCAGGCTTTCCAGCTCAACCGGCTCGGGGGCATTGGCCACCGTGACCAGCCACAACTGGCAGTGCCGCGCATTGTCGAGCTTGCGCGGTTTGCCGAACGGGTTCAGTTGCTTGGCAGCACTTTCGATACCGCCTTTCTTTTCCCCGACCAGGTACAACTCTTTGCCGGGCAAACGCGCCGCCACGGCATTGAGCAGGTAGTCGGTCAGGTCCTTGGACTTGGGCAGGAACACCACCGCCGTGTCGAACGAACGCTCGGGCACGTTCACGCCGAACTGGCTGCGCTCGGCAAAACGCGCGTCCAGCGCGGCCTGGTCGCCGGCGTGCCAGCTCCAGCCATGGGCGTTGGGCAGGCGGCCCAGCAGGTCGTCGGCGGGCAAGCCCACCAGCAGCACGTCGCCTTGAAAAAGTTCGGCCTGGCGAAGCAGTACTTCACTGCGCGGATCCATGGTCTGCTCCTTGAAAAGGGGCGCAGTTTATCAACTGACGACGCGCAGCGGGGCGCCGCTGAAAAAGCCCTGAGCGTTTTCGATCAATTGGCCGACGATCCGCTGCCGGGCTTCGCGGCTGCCCCAGGCGTTGTGGGGGGTGACGATCAAGCGCGGGATGTCGCCGGCCAGCAACGGGTTGCCGTTGACCGGGGGTTCCACGCTCAACACATCGGTCGCCGCGCCGCCCAGATGACCGCTGCGCAGGGCATCGGCCAAGGCTTGTTCATTGATCAGACCACCGCGGGCCGTGTTGACGATGAAGGCGCCGGGCTTGAGCAAGGCGAGTTCGCGGGCACCGATCAAGTCACGGGTGTGCTCGTTGAGCGGGCAGTGCAGGGTCAGCGCGTCGACCTGCGCCAGCAGTTCGTCCAGCGGCACGCGATCGGCGCGGGCCGGGCGGCCTGGAATCGCACCCAGGATCACGCGCATACCGAAGGCTTCAGCCAGGCGCGAAACGGCGCCGCCCAACTCGCCATGGCCCAGCAGGCCGAGGGTTTTGCCTTCCAGCTCGACGATCGGATGGTCCAGCAGGCAGAACTGCTTGGCTTTTTGCCAGAGCCCCGCTTGCACATCCCGCTGATAGTCGTTCAAGCGCGTCGCCAGATTGAGCAACAGCATGATCGTATGCTGCGCCACCGACGGCGTGCCGTAACCCTGGCAATTGCTCACGGTAACGCCGTGGGCGCGGGCGGCGGCGAGGTCGACGTTGTTGGTGCCGGTGGCGGTGACCAGGATCAGCTTCAGCTCGGGGCAGGCCGCCAGGGTCTCGGCATTCAGCGCGATCTTGTTGCTGATGGCCACCTGCGCGCCTTGCAAGCGTTCGATAATGTTTTCGGGTGTGGTCTGCTGGTGCAGGCTCAGTTCGCTGAAGAGTGCCCGCAACCCGTTGAGGTCCAGGTCCCCGAGGTCCAGGGAAGGGTGATCAAGGAAGACGGCGCGGCGATTGTTCATTATCAACTGTACCTTTTGCGGCGAGGTTCGAAGGCGTAATCTGCCGAGCCTATCAGATGAAATAATCAGTTACTTCCTGGAGTGTGCATGTACCTCACCGAGTTCTTGACCGTGGCACTGATTCACCTGTTGGCGGTGGCCAGCCCTGGCCCGGACTTCGCCGTGGTGGTACGTGAAAGCGTGACCCATGGCCGGCGCGCCGGCACCTGGACGGCATTGGGCGTCGGGTCGGCGATTTTCCTGCACGTAGGGTATTCGCTGCTGGGCATCGGCTTGATCGTGTCCCAGTCCATTGTGCTGTTCAACGCATTGAAATGGGCGGCGGCGGCCTACCTGCTGTACATCGGCTTCAAGGCCCTGCGCGCCCAGCCGGCCAAGCCTGCCAGTGAAGAAGACCTGCACCTTGAAGTGGGCGAGCGCACCGCCCGTGGCGCGTTCACCTCGGGTTTCGTCACCAACGGCTTGAACCCCAAGGCCACGCTGTTCTTCCTTTCGCTGTTCACCGTGGTGATCAACCCCCACACGCCGCTGGCGATCCAGGCCGGTTACGGGCTGTACCTGGCCGTGGCGACCGCGATCTGGTTTTGCCTGGTGGCGATGCTGTTCAGCCAGCAACGCGTGCGTGCCGGGTTTGCACGCATGGGGCATTGGTTTGATCGGACGATGGGCGCGGTGCTGATTGCCATCGGTGTGAAGCTGGCGTTTACCAGCATGAAATAAGCCGGATGCTGGCGCAAAGCTAGTATTCATTGGGTTCTGCAAATCATTCCTTTGGCTGATTTGGCTGAAACATAAGCGCTCTACAGTGCAGATGTTTCAGCCAAGACCGTGCAGTCAGATAAGGGATTCGTATGTTGCAGACTCGTGTTATCCCGCCCGCCGAAGGCGCCTACCAATACCCGCTGTTGATCAAACGCCTGTTGATGTCCGGGACACGCTACGAAAAAACCCGGGAAATCGTCTACCGCGACCAGTTGCGTTATACCTATCCGACTCTGATCGAGCGCGTCGCCCGCCTGGCCAATGTGCTGACCGAGGCTGGGGTCAAGGCCGGCGACACCGTGGCCGTGATGGACTGGGACAGCCACCGCTACCTGGAATGCATGTTTGCCATTCCGATGATTGGCGCAGTTATCCACACCATCAACGTGCGCCTGTCGCCGGAGCAGATTCTGTACACCATGAACCACGCCGAGGACCGCTTTGTGCTGGTCAACAGCGAGTTTGTGGGGCTCTACCAGGCCATCGCCGGCCACCTCACCACCGTCGACAAAACGCTGTTGCTCACCGACGGCGCGGACAAAACCGCCGAGCTGCCCAACCTCGTGGGTGAGTACGAAACGTTATTGGCAGCAGCAAGCCCGCGGTACGACTTCCAGGATTTCGACGAAAACTCCGTCGCCACCACCTTCTACACCACCGGCACCACCGGCAATCCCAAAGGCGTGTATTTCACTCATCGCCAACTGGTGCTGCACACCATGGGCGTGGCGACCATCATGGGCAGCGTCGACAGCGTGCGCCTGCTGGGCACCAACGACGTCTACATGCCGATCACCCCGATGTTCCATGTGCACGCCTGGGGCTTGCCCTATGTGGCGACCATGCTCGGCCTGAAGCAGGTTTATCCTGGCCGCTACGACCCCGAATACCTGGTGGAGCTGTGGCGCAAAGAGAAGGTCACGTTCTCCCATTGCGTGCCGACCATCCTGCAAATGGTGCTCAACGCCAAGGCTGGCCAGGGCGTGGATTTCAGCGGCTGGAAAATCGTCATCGGCGGCAGCGCGCTCAATCGTTCGCTGTATGAAGCATCCAAGGCCCGTGGGATTCAACTGACGGCAGCGTACGGCATGTCCGAGACCGGGCCGCTGGTGTCCTGCGCACACCTCAATGAAGAATTGATGGCCGGTACCGAAGACGAACGCACCACCTATCGCATCAAGGCCGGCGTGCCCGGGCCTTTGGTGGAAGCGGCGATCATCGATGGCGACGGCAACTTCCTGCCCGCCGACGGTGAATCCCAAGGCGAATTGGTACTGCGCGCACCGTGGCTCAGCGAAGGCTACTTCAACGAGCCGGAAAAGGGCGCGGAGCTCTGGGCCGGCGGCTGGATGCACACAGGTGATGTGGCCACCCTCGACGCGTTTGGCGTGATCGATATTCGCGACCGCATCAAGGATGTGATCAAGACTGGCGGCGAGTGGATCTCGTCCCTGGCGTTGGAAGACCTGGTCAGCCGTCACCCGGCGGTACGCGAAGTAGCGGTGGTGGGGATTGCCGACCCGCAGTGGGGCGAGCGCCCGTTTGCGTTGCTGGTGGTGCGTGATGGCCATGTGATAGGGGCCAAGGAGCTCAAGGAACATCTCAAGCCATTTGTGGAATTGGGCCACTTGAGCAAGTGGGCGATTCCAAGCCAGATCGCCGTTGTTACGGAAATTCCCAAGACCAGCGTCGGCAAGCTCGACAAAAAACGTATCCGTATCGACATCATCGAATGGCAAGCGAACAACAGCACCTTCCTCTCTACCCTCTGACACTGCTTGCCGTGCCCTCGCGGGCACGGCGGCGCTCTATTCCGAGCCTTCACTTGTGATTTGCCAATTTTCAGCCATCCTTCCGTCGCTGACCTTCGTCAGCATGGCGAAAAGGACTGTGGCAGACGGGTTGGTGATGCAAATCACACTTTAGAGGGATCAAGCGGTACCCCCTGCTGGCTATAGTTCATCCCAGAGTTTTTCAAGGTGCGGTGCTGTGAACCCGGCGGGTTCATGTGTTCGCCCGGCATTGGAATCGTTGTATTCCGGCCGTTACAAGCTCTTGGAAACGACTCACTGCCATAACAATAATGCACATGGAGTAGCGTCGATGATCTCAGCAAACCAGTTCTGGCGCCGGGCAAAACTGCCTTTGGCCGTCAGCCTCGCCTCTACGCTCGCCGGGCCTGCATTCGGCGTCAGTTTCAACATCGGTGAAATCGAAGGCAGCTTTGATTCGTCCCTGTCGGTCGGGGCCAGCTGGTCGACGGCGGGTCGCAACAAAGACCTGATCGGTGCCAACAACGGCGGCAGGGGGTTGTCGCAAACCTCTGATGACGGTCACCTGAACTTCGACAAAGGTGATTCCTTCTCGAAGATCTTCAAGGGTATCCATGACCTTGAGTTGAAATACGGCGACACCGGCGTGTTTGTCCGGGGCAAGTACTGGTATGACTTCGCGCTGCAAAACGAAGACCTGGACTTCAAGAATGTCAGCAACAACAACCGCAAAGAGGGCGCCAAGTCTTCTGGCGGGCAGATTCTCGATGCGTTCATCTATCACAACTACACCATTGCCGATCTGCCAGGTAACGTGCGGTTCGGCAAGCAGGTGGTGAGCTGGGGTGAGAGTACGTTCATAGGTGGGGGGATCAACTCCATCAACCCGATCGACGTGTCCGCATTCCGTCGTCCCGGGGCCGAGATCAAGGAAGGCCTGATCCCGGTCAACATGTTCTATGTGTCGCAGACCCTGACCGATAACTTGTCGGCAGAAGCGTTCTATCAGTTGGAATGGGACCAGACGGTAACCGACAACTGCGGCACGTTCTTCTCGCAGCCGGACGTGGTTTCCGACGGTTGCAGCAACAACCTGCGGGTGCTGAACAAGCGCTCGACCATTCCAGGCGCCGCACTGCCTACCCTCAACGCCCTGGGCGTGGATGTGAACAACGAAGGTGTGCTGGTGCGCCGTGGGCCGGACCGTGACGCCCGCGACAGCGGCCAGTTCGGCGTGGCGATGCACTACAACTTCGAGCCGCTGGATACCGAGTTCGGCGCCTACTTCATGAACTACCACAGCCGTGCGCCGATCTTCAGCGCCCAAGGCGCGCCAGCATCGGCCTATACCCGGCCTCTGGGGCCACTGGGTGCGCTGCGGCCGCTGATTGTTGCGGGCAGTTCCAACTACTTCATCGAATACCCTGAAGACATCCGCCTGTACGGCTTGAGCTTCTCCACCACGCTGCCTACCGGTACCGCCTGGAGCGGTGAGTTGAGCTATCGGCCAAACGCGCCAGTCCAGCTCAGCACCACCGACATTCTCTATGCAGGTGTCACGCCGATCCCGGGCTTCGGGAATGCCTCGGTGCTCAAGGGCAGCCCCGGTCAGGACTTGCATGGCTATAACCGCAAGGAAGTTACGCAGTTCCAGACCACCTTTACGCACTTCTTTGACCAGGTCATGGGCGCCAGCCGTTTGACCACGGTCGGTGAAATTGGCGTGACCCACGTCGGTGGCCTGGAAAGCAAATCCGAGGCGCGTTATGGCCGTGATCCGGTCTTCGGTCCTGGCACGCTGCCAGGCGGGTTCTGTAACGCCCTTAACAACTCGACGGCCAACGGCGCCGGTCTGCCGAATGCCGCTGGCCTGAACACCAACTGCAACAACGATGGCTACACCACGGCCACCTCCTGGGGCTATCGCGCTCGTGCCATCTGGGAATACCCGGATGTCTTCGCCGGTGTAAACCTCAAGCCCAACGTGGCGTGGTCCCATGACGTCAAAGGCTACTCGCCAGGTCCTGGCGGCAACTTCGAAGAGGGTCGCAAGGCCGTCAGCCTGGGTGTCGATGCCGAGTACCAGAACACCTACACCGTCAGCCTCAACTACACCAACTTCTTTGGCGGCAAATTCACCACGGTGGATGACCGTGACTTCATCGCCTTGAGCGCTGGCGTGAACTTCTAAGCACACTCTCTTTAAGCAGTATGTTTTCAGGAAGAACCAGAACATGAAAATAACTAAAAATCTGTTGCAGGTGGGTGTGCTGGGGCTGTCGATCATGGCGGGTAGCGTCATGGCCGCTGTCTCGGCCGATGAAGCCGCCAAGCTCGGCACGACCCTGACCCCGATGGGCGCTGAAATGGCCGGCAACGCGGCCGGCACCATCCCTAAATGGTCGCCACTGCCAACCAACGCCGGCGCCGTGGATGCCCGTGGCTTCCTGGCCAACCCGTACGCCAGCGAACAACCGCAATTCACCATCACCGCGCAGAACGTCGAGCAGTACAAGGACAAGCTGGCGCCGGGGCAGTACGCGATGTTCAAGCGCTACCCGGACACCTTCAAGATGCCGGTCTACCCGACCCATCGCGGCGCCACGGTGCCGGCTGATGTGTTCGCCGCCATCAAGAAAAACGCCACCAGCACCAACCTGGTGTCTGGCGGCAATGGCCTGGAAAACTTCGAAACCGCCGTACCGTTCCCGATTCCGAAAAGCGGCGTGGAAGTCATCTGGAACCACATCACCCGCTATCGTGGTGGCAGCGTGACCCGCCTGGTGACCCAGGCCACGCCGCAAACCAACGGCTCGTTCAGCCTGGTGTACTTCCGCGACCAGTTCGTGTTCCGCGACAAGATGAAGGACTACGACCCGAAAAACCCGGGCAACATCCTGTTCTACTTCAAGCAGCAAGTGACCGCGCCGGCACGTCTGGCCGGTGGTGTGCTGCTGGTGCACGAAACCCTCGACCAGGTGAAGGAACCGCGTTCGGCGTGGGTCTACAACGCCGGCCAGCGCCGTGTGCGCCGGGCACCGCAAGTGTCGTATGACGGTCCGGGTACCGCCGCCGACGGCCTGCGTACTTCCGACAACCTCGACATGTTCAACGGTGCGCCAGACCGCTACGACTGGAAACTGGAAGGCAAGAAAGAGCTCTACATCGCCGAAAACAGCTACAAACTCGACGATCCGAAGCTCAAGTATGTCGACATCATCAAGGCCGGCCACATCAACCAGGACCTGGCGCGCTACGAGCTGCGTCGTGTGTGGCATGTGGTTGCAACCCTGAAGGAAGGCCAGCGCCACATCTACGCCAAGCGTGACTTCTTCATCGACGAAGACACCTGGCAAGCTGCGGTGATCGACCACTACGACGGTCGTGGCCAACTGTGGCGCGTGGCTGAAGCCCATGCCGAGAACTACTACGACAAGCAAGTGCCGTGGTACGCCCTCGAAACCCTCTACGACCTGCAGTCCGGCCGCTACCTGGCACTGGGCATGAAGAACGAAGAGAAGCAGGCCTATGACTTCGGTTTCACCGCCACCACCAGCGACTTCACCCCGGCGGCCCTGCGCCAGGATGGTGTTCGCTAACCTGCTGTAACAGAGGCCGCATCCTCGAAAGAAGCCCCGACTGGTTCGGGGCTTTTTTTTGCGGGACCACTGTGGCGAGGGAGCTTGCTCCCGCTGGGCTGCGTAGCAGCCCCAAAAACGGGAGCGCTGCGCACTCCAGCGGGAGCAAGCTCCCTCGCCACAGAGTGTCGGTCGTTCCAGAAGAAGTCCGGATATTTTTTGTTGTAGTCTTTTTCAGACAATTGTTGCAAAGATCTACAAAGCTGCCGCTTTTACCGCTAGTCTGCGGACATCTGCAATGCCGACAACAGCCTTCTACAAGAGCCCGGCGATGACTGATCTGTCCCGAATTCAAGGGCCTGCCAGCGCGGTCATTCCGACCCTGGAAGGGCGCTTCTATCGACCCCCACTGCCTGACGGCTACGTGTTGCGACCGCGCCTGTGCGAACGGCTGAGTGAAGGTTTGGCCGGGCGTCTGTTGCTGGTCAGTGCTCCGGCCGGCTTCGGCAAGAGTTCGCTGGCGGTGGAGTTCTGCCAGAGCTTGCCAGCCCACTGGCAAAGCCTGTGGTTGGGGCTCAGCCCCCGAGATAACGACCCGGGACGTTTCCTTGAACGCCTGCTCGACGGCCTGCAGCAATACTTCCCGCAGTTGGGCGCCCAGTCCCTGGGATTGCTGAAAATGCGCCAGCGCCATCAACCCTTTGCGTTTGAAGAGTGGCTCGACGGCCTGCTGGATGAACTGACGGTGCACCTGTCGATCCAGGCGCCGCTGTTGCTGGTGCTGGATGACTACCATTTGGCCCAGGGCCCGGTACTCGACCGCTGCCTGCAATTTTTCCTCAACCATCTGCCCGACGGCCTGTTGGTGCTGGTCACCAGCCGTCAGCGCCCCGACTGGCACCTGGCGCGCCTGCGCCTGTCCCGGCATTTGCTGGAGCTGAACGAGCAGGACCTGCGCCTGACTCACGCCGAATCCCTGGCCCTGCTGGATCGCCACAGCAGTTCATTGCGCGGCGAAGCCCTGGATAACTTGATCCGACGCAGTGAAGGCTGGGTGGCCGGCCTGCGTTTCTGGCTGCTGGCGGCCTCCGAAGCTGGCAGCGAAGGCGCATTGCCCCAAGGCCTGCACGGCGGGGAAGGGCTGATCCGCGATTACCTGCTTGAAGAAGTCATCGACTGCCTGCCAGCGGAAGTCCAGGCGTTTCTCTACGACACCGCGTCCCAGGAGCGCTTTTGCAGCGAACTGTGCGACGCCGTGCGCGAAGCCCACGACAGCACCGAAATCCTGCGCTACCTGCAGGCCCACCAGGTATTCCTGGTCCCGCTGGACGAACAGGGCCACTGGTACCGTTATCACCATCTGTTTTCCGACCTGCTGCGCACTCGGCGCGCGAGTAATGCCGTGTTGCCGGCTGCCAGCCTGCACCTGCGGGCCTGTCGCTGGTTCAATGCCCAGGGCTTGATCGATGAGGCGGTGGAGCAGGCGTTGCGGGCCGGTCACCTGGATGTGGCGGCAAACTTGGTGCAGAACCTCTCCGAAGAGCAACTGCTGGCGGAGCAAAACGTCGGCATGTTGCTGCGCTGGAAAATGGACTTGCCCGACAGTCTGTTGATGAGCACGCCCCGTCTGATCGTGCTCTACAGCTGGGCGTTGGGGTTGGCCTGCCAACTGGACGCGGCGCAAGAGTTGGCCAGCCATCTCAGCCGCTTTCTGCCGGCGCCGTCAGCCACCGCGCAAAAGTCGATGTTGGCCCAATGGCTGGCCCTCAGCGGGATCATTGCCCGAGGGCGTGGCGACCGCGAGTTGACCCAGTTGTACTGCAGCGAGGCCCTGGAAAGCCTGCCGCACAAACGCTATGGCCAGCGGTTGATGTGCCTGTCGACCCTGTCCAACCTGGCCATCGTCGATGCTGACCTGTGGCGCGCCCGTGGCTTGAACCGAGAGTCCCTGGAGCTGGCGCAGCGCGTCGGCAATCCGTTGTTCGAGGCATTGGCCCATTACGACCGGGCGCGGGTGCTACAAGCCCGTGGCGAGATCCTGCGCTCTCTGGATGAAGTGCGTCAGGGCCTGCAACGCTTGCAGGGCCTCGCGCCGCAACGCCTGTATGCGGTGCGTGCCCGCTTGGCGCTGTATGAAGGCTACCTGCTGCTGGTGCGTTGCCAGCCCGAAGCCGGGCTGGCTCGCCTGCGTGCCGGTCTGGCCGAGGCGCGGGCCTGCCGGGATATCAGCGTGCTGATCGGCCATTGCGTGATCGCCAGCTTCGAAGGTCGCCGTGGCGACTTTCCCATGGCCTTTGCCGAACTGGCCGAGGCCGAGCGCTTGATGCACATCTGGGACGTGCCGCCGATTTTCTACCTGGCGATGATCACCCTGGTCAAATGCGAACTCTGGCTGGCCCAGGGTCGCACCGACCTGGCCGACGCCTGGCTGACACGGCTGGGGCAAACGTACAACGGTGAACAGGCCGCGGCCGCGCCGGAGTTTCACCCGCACCTTCCGCAACATATCGAGCTGCAACAGGCAGCGCTCGACGCCATCCGGCATCAGCCGGCGGCCTCACTGCAACGGCTCGACGAACTGGCGCACCAGGCCCATAACAGCGGCCGGCAGATGATCAGCCTGATGGCGCTGACCCAGCAGGCGCAGTTGCTGTTGGACGGTGGTCAGGAAGCGCTGGCCCGCCCCGTGTTTGCCCGCGCGCTTGCAGCGGCTGCCGGTGGCGCGATGCAACCCTTTCAGCGCTTGCTGGAGCGCTATCCCGACTGGACGCGGGAGCAGCTTTTGCGGGATCCCTATGGTCAGATGAACCAGAGCCTGCTGGCACGCTTGCCGGATGTTGCGGTGGTTGAAACCCCACACACCCTTGAAACCCTAAGCTCCCGCGAACTGGCGGTGCTGCACCTGATCGCCCAGGGTTGTTCGAACCAGGAGATCAGCAATCAGCTGTTTATCTCCCTGCACACCGTGAAAACCCACGCCAGTCATATCAACAGCAAGCTCGGAGTGGAGCGGCGCACGCAGGCGGTAGCGCGGGCGCAGGAGATGGGGTTGTTGGGGTAGGCACCTCGATCAATGGGACCGGAAGCCCCAAACGATTTCCACCACGCGCTCTGCTACCAGCACATAAACCAGGATCAGCAGCAGCTGAAGCACCAAGTGATAACGAAGCTTGGCCAGCCTGCGGATTCCGTCGCTCACATTCAGCACCATCAGCAAGGTGGAAACCACGATCAAGCCCCAACCGGCCACGCTTGACGCCAGGACGCCGAGGAACAGCTCATGCTTCCCGGACAGCGCGTTGGTACCCGCGGCAAACAGCAGCGCGCACACCAGCAGGTTCTTCACATTGTCGAAGACCTGGGTGCTGAAATCATTTTCCAGCAGTTGCAAATACCACTTCCAGAATGTGCGCATGGCTCAATCCTTGGCTCAATGTTTACGGTACGGCGGGGCATCCACTCGGTGACTTGTCGGCGGCCTGGCTGAGCAGTGCGGCAAACCGTTTGACGTTGTTTTGCTGAGCGATCACCAGGTCATCAATGGTTGGGCCGGATGGCGACTGCACCACCGTGCGACACGTCAGCGGCGTGCGTTCGTCTGTGCCCGTCTGGCGAAGTCGCCATTTTACGTCGAGCAGGGCGTACTGCCCGGGGATCGAGTCAAAGCGCTGTACTTCAATACGCACCGCCAGGTTTTTCCGGTTGCTGGCGAGTTGGTCCACCAGCGCGCTGCGCAGCTCATCCACCAGGCTGGCGGCCCACCATTGCGTCTCAAGAATCGCTACGCCGCTGTCGCCCTGGCGGATGACAATCTGCGGTCGGTCGACCTGCGGCGGCACCGTAATGCTTTCAATGCGGATTTCACCCCCCGCGGTCAGGGACGCATTGCTGCGATGCACCGGCGTCAGGGTGTGAAATTGAATCGGCTCGCTGCGGCACGCCGCAAGCAGCAGCAACCCGGCGAGCAGCGTGATCTTCAGCGGGAAGGCCATGGTGGTTGCTCCTGTGGTCATTTGCGCGGTGGCCCTTGCAGGTCCGATGGCGCAGCGTTGTCGGGGCGACCACGAATCAGGGATTCGGGATGGCGTGCCAGGTAATCCGAAAGCTCTCGCAGGGAGCGCGACATGCGGCTCAGTTCATCCAGCGTCTGGGTCAACTGCTCCCGTTGCGGCGAATCCTCGGCCAGGGTCGAACTGGCTGACTGCAAGGTTTTACTCACGTCGGCCAGAGTGTTCTGCACGCGCGGGAGTGTCTTGGCGTTGACCTGACCGAGGCTTTTGCGCAATTCGACCAGGCTCCCGTCGAGGTTGCCGGCAATCCGCTCGATCGGCAGTTGGTTGATCTTGTTGACGATGCCTTCGAGTTTTTCCTGCAGTTGTTCCAGGTTGCCGGGGATGGTTGGAATATTGACGGGGCGCTGGTTTGGGTCAAACACGACTTTTTCGGCCTTGGGGAAGAAGTCCAGGGCGATGTACAACTGGCCGGTGAGCAGGTTGCCGCTGCGAGCCTGGGCCCGCAGGCCGTGTTCAATGAAGTTGCCCATCAGGCGCACGCCGCCGGCCTCATCGTTAGGGTCATGCTTCAGGACTGTGAGCATTTTGGTGTTGGCTTCGCCGAGGCGTTGCGGGTAAATCACGATGCCGACGTTCACCGGGAAGCTACGTTTTTTCTCGTCGAAATCCAGGTTGATCGACACCACTTTGCCAAACTCGATGCCCAGGAACTCCACCGGCGCACCGACGGTGAGCCCGCGCAAGGCTTGATCGAAACGCAGGTTCAGGTATTGCCCCTTGCCATTGGGCGGGGCCAGCGCGGATTGCTGGTCGGCGAACAGTTCATAGGAGTGCTCCTCACCTGCCGGTTTGTCGTTGGGGCTGTACGGCGGGGCCAGGAAAGCGATGCCGCCCACCAGCATCGAGGACAAGGATTCGGTTTTCAGCGCAAACCCATTGGCGCCAACACTCACGTCAATCCCGCTGGCGTTCCAGAACCGGGTGTTCTCGGTGACGTAGGTGTCATTCGGCGCATGCACGAACACATCGATGTTCACGCCTTTGCCGTCGGTGTCCAAGGCATAGGCCACCACCTGGCCGACGGGGATTTTGCGGTAATAGACCGGGGAGCCGATGTCCAGCGAGCCCAAATCCTGGGTGTGCAAGGTGAACCGCTTGCCAGGCTCGCCATAGGTGATGGGCGGCGGGTTTTCCAGGCCTGTGAAGCGGTTGGCGCGGGTATCGGACTGGCCGATGTCGGCGCCGATGTAATCACCGGAGAGCAGCGTGTCGATGCCGGAAACGCCGCCCGCACCAATACGCGGGCGCACCACCCAGAATTGCGAGTCTTCCCGGGTGAAGCTTTCAGCCTGCTTGGACAGTTTGATCGTGGCGTTGACGTTTTTCTGGTCGTCGCTCAACTCCACGTCAGTCACCTGGCCGATCACCACATTGCGGTATTTGACGTCGGTCTTGTTGGCGGTCAGGCCGCTGCCGGTCTTGAAGGTAATGGTGATGCTCGGCCCTTGCTGAAGGATGCTGTGCACCACCAGCGAAATGCCCACCAGCACCGCGACAATCGGCACGATCCACACCAGCGAAACGCTGAAGCGCCCTGTCTTGATCGCGGGTTGGCCGGGGGGCAGCGGTTTGTCAGTGGTTTGCGACGCCATCCGGCATCTCCTCGTTGTGGGGGTTTTCCCAGATCAGGCGGGGGTCGAAACTCATTGCCGAGAGCATGGTGAACACCACCACCAGGCCAAAGAACAGAATACCCAAACGTGGCTCGATGGTACCCAGGGCCTGGAACCGCACCAGGGCCGCCACCAGCGCCACTACGATTACATCCAGCATCGACCAGTAGCCAATCACCTCGACGAAGCGAAACAGCTTCGAGCGCTGCTTGCGTGCCCACTGGTTATTGCGTTGCACGGTGACCAGCAGCAGGGTCAGCGCAACGAACTTGATACCCGGCACCGCGATGCTGGCGATGAAAATGATCAGGGCAATGTCCCAGGCGCCGTGCTGCCAGAACTCCAGCACGCCACTCATGATGGTGCTGTCGGCGCCGGAGCCGAGCATCGAGGTGTTCATCACCGGCAGCAGGTTGGCAGGGACGTAAAACGCCAGTGCCGTCAGCATGTAGGCCCAGGTGCGGGTCAATGAGTGGACCTTGCGCCGGTGCAAGGGCGCATCACAGCGTTCGCACGCATCGGGGGTGGCGCGGGTGTCACAGGCGTGGCCGCAGCTGTGGCACAGGCACAGGTTCAGCTCGCTGGCGGTCGGTGGCCGGCTCATAAGGTATCCCACAAGTCGCGAATATCGCGCCCGGCAATGCGGATCAGCAACAGGCTGAGCGCCGCCAGGGCAAACAGGCCGGTGCCAGGCAATACATCCAGCATCCCGGCGAGCTTGAACACCGCCACCATCGCGCCCAGCAGGCAAACTTCCAGCATGCTCCAGGGCCGGAGGGCTTCGAGCCAGCGCATGCAGACTTTGAACGCCGGTGAGCGCCTGCCCTTCATCGCAAAGCCCAGCACCCACATCAGCAGCAGCAACTGGAAGACTGGAGCGATGATGATGGAGATCGCCGCCACCAGCGCGATAAAGGTAATCGGGCCCTGGGCCAGCGCAACCACGGAGTCCCATAAGGTGGCGCTGCTTTTCAGGCCTTGCAGGCTGATGCTCATTACCGGGTAGAAGTTGGCGAAAACCCACAGCATGGCGGCAGTCAGGGTCAGCGCCATGCGTTGCTCCACCGACAGCCCGTTATAGCGCTGGAGCACGCCAGCGCATCGGGTGCAGAGGGTTTTTTGATGTTTGCCGAGCGTGACTTTTTCGTACACGCAATCGCAGTGTTCACAGATGATCAATGGGCTGAGGGTCGCCACGAGTCCCACTCCAAGCGCTATAGGTTGCGCGTTGTACGTCTGGCGCCAGAGTAGCTTAGCAGTTGGCTGGTTTGATACCCGTGCACTTGCGGGTGCTTTCGGATCGGGCGTCTCGTCGAACATACTGTGCCCAAGAGTGTGTCTTCGAATTTGCAGGAATAGCCATGAATATTCAGTCCCCCGCGCTGATCCGCGAAACCTTCCCGGTTGGCCCGTTGCAGTGCAACTGCACGATCATCGGCGACCCTGTCACCAAGAAAGCCATCGTGGTCGATCCGGGCGGCAATCACGAGTTGATCCTGGCGCGCCTCGATGCGCTGGGCCTGAAGGTCGTCAGCATTATTCACACCCACGCCCATCTGGATCACTTCCTGGCTTCCGGGCAGTTGAAGGAAAAGACCGGCGCCACGTTGCACCTGCACAAGGAAGACCAGTTTCTGTGGGACAACCTGGAAATGCAGTGCCAGATGTTCCGCGTGCCGTACACACCCGTGCCGCCGCCGGATCGCTGGCTGGAGGATGAAGAGGAGCTGGCCTGCGGTTGTGGGGTCGCCTTGCACACACCTGGACACACACCGGGCTCGATGAGTTTCTGGTTCGCTGATGCGAAGTTGCTGATTGCCGGCGACACCCTGTTTCGGCGTGGTGTCGGGCGTACGGATTTGTGGGGCGGAGACCAGGCGACCATCGTGCGTTCGATCAAGCAACGGCTCTACACCCTGGATGAAACGGCGGTTGTGGTGGCGGGGCATGGTCCGGACACGCGCCTGGGAGATGAAATGCGTGAGAATCCGTTCGTGCGGGCGTGAAGGGAAACCGGGGTAGTTTTTCGGATACCAAATGGCGACTATCGGACGAAACTTATAGAAAAAATGACAATTACCGTTCAGCAAGTCTCTGCTAGGGTTTGACTGTGCACACCGGTGACCGGACATGGAATTTTTGCCGTTTGTCGTGTTCCAAGCTCGGCACAGGTCCATTGCCAATGTCCTCTGCATCACAGAATGCAAAAGTAGGAGCTTCCTTCATGTTCACTTCTCGTCGTCTGCTTGTTGTCGCTACCGCCGTAGCCTTGTTGTCCGGCTGCGCTTCACCTAATCCTTATGACGGCAGCCAGGGACAGGCGAATAATGGTTCAGAGGGCGGCATCAGCAAAACCGCCAAGTACGGTGGCCTGGGGGCCCTGGCCGGTGCGCTGGCAGGTGCCGCCATTGACCACAACAACCGCGGCAAGGGCGCGCTGATCGGTGGCGCTATCGCCGGCCTCGGCGCTGCCGGCTATGGCTACTACGCGGACCAGCAGGAAAAGAAACTGCGCGAAAGCATGGCCAATACCGGGGTTGAAGTGCAGCGCCAGGGCGATCAGATCAAGCTGATCATGCCGGGTAACATCACCTTCGCCACCAACTCGGACGCGATCTCCAGCAGCTTCTACACGCCGCTGAACAACCTGGCGAACTCCCTCAAGCAGTTCAACCAGAACACCATCCAGATCGTTGGCTACACCGACAGCACCGGCAGCCGCCAGCTCAACATGGACCTGTCCCAGCGTCGTGCGCAGAGCGTGGCTAATTACCTGACGTCCCAAGGTGTCAGCCCGACCAACCTGACTGCTCGCGGTGCCGGCCCGGATAACCCGATTGCCAGCAACGCTGACGTCAATGGCCGTGCCCAGAACCGTCGCGTGGAGGTTAACCTGGGTCCGATTCCTGGCCAGCAATACGGTCAGCCGGCCGGCCAGCAGCAACAGGCGCCGCAACAGAACAACCAGTTCCAAGGCAACCCGTACCAGCAGTACCAGTAACCGCCAGCCAATAAAAAGGGCGTCGTGCAATCAATGCACGGCGCCCTTTTTTGTGGTCGTAGATGACATCAGTCGATGTATTCGAACACCTTCACAATCTTCTGTACGCCCGACACACCTTGTACCAGGTTGGCAGAGCGGGTGGCTTCTGCCTGGGTCAGCAGGCCCATCATGTAGACGATGCCGTTATCAGTGACGATCTTGATCCGCGAGCCGGGGATCGCACTGTCGGTCAGCATCTGGGTCTTGATCTTGGTGGTCAGCAGCGCATCGTTGCTGATCGCCAGTAGCGTGATCGGCTCCATCACCTGCAATTCATTGTGGACTTTCTTGACCCGTTGTACGGCGGAGGCGGCTTGTTCAGCCTGGGCCTTGAGGTCGGCACGCGGGGTTTGCCCGGTGAGCAGTACCACGCCGTTGAAGCTGACGACCACGATGCGCGACGCACCGTTGCCCAGGTCTGGAGCGGCCTTGGAAACGTTGACGGATACTTTGGTTTCGATCAGCGAGTCATCGATTTTGCTGCCGAAAGTACGGGTGCCTTTATCGTCCTGGATGGGCGTGTCGCGGCTTGCTTCGATTACCGAACTGCAGCCGCTGATGCCTAGGCACAGCGTGATTGCCAATAGGCTAAGGCGTTTAACGGTCATTCTTCACTCCCGAACAGTTGGCTGTCGATCAGATCGCACAGGCAGTGGATCGCCAGCAGGTGGACTTCCTGAATACGTGCGGTGACATTGGCCGGGACGCGAATTTCCACGTCTTCGGGCAGCAGCAGAGAAGCCATGCCGCCGCCGTCGCGTCCGGTCAATGCTACGACAATCATTTCACGATCATGTGCGGCCTGGATCGCTTGAATAATGTTCGCCGAGTTACCGCTGGTGGAGATCGCCAGCAGTACGTCACCCGGCTGGCCAAGGGCGCGAATCTGTTTGGAGAAAATTTCGTTGTAGCTGTAGTCGTTGGCGATCGAGGTGATCGTCGAGGTGTCGGTGGTCAAGGCGATGGCCGGCAGGCTCGGGCGCTCACGCTCGAAGCGGTTGAGCAGCTCGGAGGAGAAATGCTGGGCATCGCCGGCCGAACCGCCGTTGCCGCACGAAAGCATTTTGCCTTCGTTGAGCAAGGCGTTGACCATGACCTGACTGGCTTGCTCGATGTGCGGTGCAAGTACGTCCATCGCCTGTTGCTTGGTATCGATACTGGCCTGGAAAAGCTGGCGAATTCGGGATTGCATGTCCATCTGTGTGACCTTAAGTAGCGCGGCTGTTTGGCACAGGAATGTGCAGCCCGCAAAGCAAAGAGCAAAAGTGTGCGGTGTAGATGTCCGGCGAATCAGCTGTCAAAGGCATCTTGCAGCCAGTTCAGATCGGCTGTTCCCCGGGGAGTGCTTTCTATGGCAACCACATCGAAACGGCAGGGATGATCGGCCCAGCGACGCTCTTTGAGCAGGAAAAACTGCGCGGCGAGTATCAGCTTCTGGCGCTTGCGCCCGTCGATACTGGCGAGCGCACCACCCCATTGTGCGTGTTTTCTGTAGCGGACTTCGACAAATACTACTGTATCGCCGTCAAGCATGACCAGATCAAGCTCGCCGCGCTTGCATAACCAGTTCTGCGCCAAAAGGCGCAGACCTTGTTGCTGCAGGTACTCGAGGGCTTGAAGTTCGGCGTCCTTGCCGCTTTGTGCGCTTGACCGCTCAGGCATCAGCGCGGGGTATCAGGCAGGCGCTGGATCTCGCCACCGACGAACTTGGCCCATGGCATCTGGCGGTCGACGCGCTGGTTGGCGCTGACGCCCAGGTTACCCGACAGGCCATCAACACGAGTGTCCGGCAGTGCCTTGAGTTGCCCCAGGCGCGGCGCCAGGCGGTAGGCATCCACACCCATCGCGTACAGGCGGCCAAGGCTGCCGTTGGCTTGTGGCCATTGGGCGGCGACCTGGTTACGCAGCGGGTCGCTGGTGTTCAGGAGCCAAGGCGTCTCGCAGAACATCACGTTGGTCATGTCCAGGTACTGGTTTTTGTCGCCACTGGCGCTGAACACATGGGACGTCGCATACACCGGCACGTCGCCAGCGTATTGGAAGTTCAGGGTCGGCTTGATCTGCTGGGCCAGTTGCGGGGTGACGGCCAGGAAGATGAACTCGATGTCCTGGCGGCGCGACGGCTGGGCGGATACATCCGAACCTACAGTGCTTTGCAGGCTCTTGGCGCGGCCTTCACTTTTGCGCAACTGGAACAGGTCGGCGATCTGCTGGGCCAGGGCTACCGGCTGGTCAACGTACTCGACGCCTACCACGGTGCCGCCATTGGCTTCCCAATCCTGACGGAAGGCTTTGTAGACGCGCTCGCCCCATTCGCCTCTCGGCACCATGGCGGCGGCGCGGTGCAGGCCATCGGCACGGGCGCGACGGGACACTTCACGGGCTTCGTCTTCAGCGGCCAGGCCGAACTGGAACAGTTGCGCCGGGTTCTGGTCGGCTTCGCTGTAGTTCAGGGCGAGGGTGGTGATTGGCAATTGCGGGCGAGCGCTGAGTTGCTTGACCAGCGGTTTCTCCAGGGGGCCGACCACCAGTTGCACGCCGGCAGCTTGTGCCTTGGCGTAGAAGTCATCGATGGAGGTCAGGCGGGAGCTGTCGTAGAACTCGATCACCGGCGGCTTCTGCCCGGCTTGTTCAGCCTGGTAGTGCGCGGCCATGAAACCTTCGCGCAGCGCCTTGGCAACGCCGGCCAGCGGGCCTTCCTGTGGCAGCAACAGGGCGATCTTGTTCAGCGGCTGGCTGGCCAGTTCCTTGAGCTTGGTCAGCGGCTGCGGCAATTGCGAGGCCGCCGGGTGGCCCGGGTTCTGGGCGCGCCAGGTGTCGATGGCCGTTTGCTGTTGTTCCAGGGTGCCGGCGCTCTTGACCGCCTGTGCCAGGCTGATCCAGCCGTCCAGCGTCGGGTTGCCGCTGGCTTGCAGCTGATCGGCAGGCAAGGCTGCAATCAATGCCCAGATGGCTTCGTGGTTGCTGTTGTAGGCGTCGCCCGTCAGCAGCGGAGCCATGGCGACACGCTCGCGAGCGGCGGCCAGGGTCTGGCCGTCGGCTTCATAAGCACGAGCATGCACGGTACCGGTACGGATCTGCTGTTCAGGCGGCAGCTCCTTCAGGTTTTGCAGGCTTGGGTGGTTCAACGCCGTCAACGCGGCCTTGGGCTGGTTGCGGGCCATCGCCAGTTCAGCCGACAGGGTGCTGGCAAATACCTGCGCCGCCGGTTTCAGGACGTCCAGTGGCACTTGGGCAAGAATCTGCGCCGAGCGTCCCGGGTTGTTTTGGTGGAACGCCAGGTCAGCCGCACTCAAGCGCAACAGCGCGGCTTTTTCCGGAGTCTTGGCCGAAGTCGCCTGTTCGAGCAGTTGCTCGATGCTGGCATCCGGGGTCCGGGGGAGGTCGCCAAGGCTGGACGAGGGCGAGCTGGCGCAAGCCGCCAACAGGGCAGCGAGGCAGAGGGCAGAGAACAGCCGCAGGCAAGCGATCATGTAAGTGTTCCTGATACCGATCAAATTAGCGTGGAATTGTACCCAAGCACTGGCCGGGGCGCGATGTTACTGGCGTGAAACCGTCTATTTAGGTCGTGTAAATGTTGCAAGAGCCTACAGATGGCTGAAATGTAGCTTGCCCCGAGGGCATATATTCAAGGCGTCTACGCGCTACAATGTGGCTTTTGCCAATCATAGAGGTGTGCGCTTTGACTGCTCCAGGTCCTTTGAATTCCACTGCTGGCTCGCTTTTTGTCGTGGCGACGCCCATTGGCAACCTGGACGACATCAGTGCGCGCGCATTGAAAGTACTGCGTGACGTTAAGTTGATCGCCGCCGAAGACACTCGGCACTCCCAGCGGTTGATGCAGCATTTTGGCATTCCAACACCCTTGGCCGCGTGCCATGAACATAACGAGCGTGAAGAAGGCAGTCGTTTTATCACCCGTTTGTTGGCGGGCGATGATGTGGCATTGATCTCCGATGCGGGGACGCCGCTGATTTCCGACCCTGGCTACCATCTGGTTCGCCAGGCGCGGGCCGCTGGTATCAATGTAGTGCCTGTTCCGGGAGCGTGCGCGCTGATTGCTGCATTGTCTGCAGCCGGCCTGCCGTCGGACCGGTTTATCTTTGAAGGCTTCCTGCCGGCCAAGGCTGTTGGTCGTCGGGCGCGCCTGGAACTGGTGAAAGAAGAGCCGCGCACGCTGATCTTCTACGAAGCCCCGCACCGCATCCTCGAATGCCTGCAGGACATGGAGCTGGTATTCGGCGGCGATCGCCTGGCCTTGCTGGCGCGGGAAATCACCAAGACCTTCGAAACCCTCAAGGGTCTGCCGCTGGAAGAGCTGCGCGCGTTTGTTGAGGGCGACAGCAATCAGCAGCGCGGCGAGTGCGTGGTACTGGTAGCGGGCTGGTCGGCGCCGGAAAGTGAAGATGCGGTCGGCAGCGAGGCAATGCGCATTCTGGATCTGTTGCTCAAGGAGATGCCATTGAAGCGTGCGGCGGCCCTGGCTGCGGAAATTACCGGTGTGCGCAAGAACGTGTTGTATCAAGCTGCGCTCCATAAACAAAAGGGCGAATAGTTCCGGGTTCCAGCCTGCACTCCGTCTGAACATGATGGCATTAGTGTCTTTTAATACTTGTTCTAACGCCGCCGTGCCGTTAACCTGCGCGGCGGAGAGTCGATTGGACAGTCGCTGCCTTCTATGAAAATTAGAGGGGGGAGGAAAGTCCGGGCTCCATAGGGCGAAGTGCCAGGTAATGCCTGGGAGGCGTGAGCCTACGGAAAGTGCCACAGAAAATAACCGCCTAAGTACTTCGGTACCGGTAAGGGTGAAAAGGTGCGGTAAGAGCGCACCGCACGACTGGCAACAGTTCGTGGCTAGGTAAACCCCACTTGGAGCAAGACCAAATAGGGTCCCAAGGCGTGGCCCGCGCTGGGACCGGGTAGGTTGCTAAAGATGTCCAGTGATGGCCATCGTAGACGAATGACTGTTCAAGACAGAACCCGGCTTATAGATCGACTCTCCACCTTTTTCCCTCCTGTCCGAATCTCGAGCAGGAACCTGGTAGTAACGCGAGAATCCCTCCCTGCTGAATCATCAGCAGATGCGTCTTCGTAATACCGAAAAAATCTTACTCTTAATAAATTACTTTAACTTTAAGCCCTAGCTCTTTGAGCTATTTGGCGTTGTTGAGTCAAAATTGCCGTCAAACTCTCGTTTCTCCTCCTTTTACCTTCCTAAATCTCCGTTCTGTAAGGCTTTTCCTTGAATCCGCGCCTTGACGGTGTGGTGGGCGCATTCCTATAGTGTGCGCAAGTGGCGGAAAGTGGCACAAAGTGGGTTTTTTGAACGTAAAACGCTAAAATTTGGAGAAACGCATCTGTGTTTCGCGGAGCTAACGCTATCAGTCTCGATGCAAAAGGCCGTCTCGCCATGCCGAGCCGGTATCGTGACGAGCTCATTTCGCGAAGTTCCGGACAGTTAATCATCACCATCGATGCCGTTGACCCTTGTTTATGTGTTTACCCGCTCGATGAGTGGGAGCTGATTGAAACCAAGTTGCGGGCGCTGCCTTCACTGCGTGAAGAGAACCGCCGCCTGCAACGTTTGCTGATTGGTAATGCCGTCGACCTCGAACTCGATGGCAGTGGTCGTTTCCTGGTTCCACCGCGTCTGCGCGAATACGCCAAGTTGGACAAGCGCGCGATGCTGGTAGGCCAACTGAACAAGTTCCAATTGTGGGACGAAGATGCCTGGGATGCTGTTTCTGCAGCTGACCTGGCTGCTATTCAACAACCGGGCGCTATGCCTGATGAACTGCGTGATTTGATCCTGTGACTATTGATAGCGGCTTTAACCACATCACCGTACTGCTTGACGAAGCCGTTGAGGCTCTCGCCGTACGCGCGGATGGCTGCTATTTGGATGGCACCTTCGGCAGGGGCGGGCACAGTCGGCTGATTCTCAGCCAGCTGGGTCCGGACGGTAAGCTCCTCGGGTTCGACAAAGACCCTCAAGCGATTGCCACCGGGCAAGCGCTAGCGGCCGAAGACGGCCGCTTTGTCGTTGTGCAGCGTAGCTTTGCCGAGCTCGGCGCAGAAGTGGCCGAGCGTGGCATGGCGGGCAAGGTGGCCGGGGTTCTGCTGGACCTGGGCGTGTCTTCGCCACAACTGGACGACCCTGAGCGGGGCTTCAGCTTCATGAACGACGGCCCGCTGGACATGCGCATGGACCCAAGCCGTGGCGTCAGCGCCGCGCAGTTCATCGCCACCGCACCCCACGAAGAAATCACTCGTGTATTCAAGGAATACGGCGAAGAGCGCTTCGCTGGCCGCATGGCGCGTGCCGTGGTCGAGCGCCGGGAAATCCAGCCGTTCGAGCGCACCGCTGACCTGGCTGAAGTGCTGAAAGTCGCCAACCCTGCATGGGAAAAGGGCAAGAACCCGGCAACCCGTGCGTTCCAGGGCCTGCGTATTCACGTCAACAACGAATTGGGCGATCTGGAAGCCGGCCTTGAAGCCGCTCTGGAAGCGCTGGAAGTGGGCGGTCGCCTGGTGGTGATCAGCTTCCACTCCCTGGAAGACCGCATCGTCAAATTGTTCATGCGTCGTCTGGTCAAGGGCGAATCCGACAACCTGCCGCGCAACCTGCCGGTACGTTACGAAGCCTTTGTGCCGAAAATCAAAATCCATGGCAAAGCGCAGTTCGCTTCCGAAGCCGAACTCAAGGCCAACCCACGTGCCCGTAGCGCTGTCATGCGCGTTGCGGAGAAGTTGCGGTGAGCAAGCTTTTCGCCAAGCCCCTCCCGGGCGGCAGCTTCTTTATGTTGCTGTTGTTTGTTGGCGTGCTGGTGTCCGCGATTGCGGTGTCCTACAGCGCCCACTACAACCGTCAACTGCTCAATACCCTGTACGGGGAACTGAGTGTGCGCGACAAGGCGCAGGCAGAGTGGGGCCGGTTGATCCTGGAACAAAGTACCTGGACAGCCCACAGCCGTATCGAAGTGCTGGCCACTGAACAGCTCAAGATGCACATCCCTGGCGCTGCAGAAGTTCGCATGGTGGCGCCATGATGAAACTTGAGGGCGCACTCTACCCATGGCGTTTCCGTTTGGTGCTGGGGTTGTTGGCACTGATGGTGGGCGCGATTGCCTGGCGGATTATCGACCTGCAAGTGGTGGACCGTGACTTCCTGATCGGCCAGGGCGATGCCCGTAGCCTGCGGCATATCCCGATTCCTGCGCACCGCGGCCTGATCACCGACCGTAATGGCGAGCCTCTGGCCGTCAGTACTCCGGTGACCACCCTGTGGGCCAACGCCAAGGAAATGCAGACCGCCAAGGACAAGTGGCCGGAACTCGCTGCCGCCTTGGGCCAGGACCCGAAAGCCCTGAGCGAACGCCTCGAAGCCCAGGCCAATAAAGAATTCATCTACCTGGTTCGCGGGCTTACCCCTGAACAAGGCCAGCAAGTGCTCGACCTTAAAGTCCCCGGTGTCTACGGCATCGAGGAATTTCGGCGTTTCTACCCGGCCGGCGAAACCACTGCCCATATGGTGGGTTTCACCGACATTGATGATCACGGTCGCGAAGGCGTGGAACTCGCCTACGACGAATGGCTGGCCGGGGTTCCCGGCAAACGGCAGGTCATCAAGGATCGGCGCGGCAGACTGATCAAAGATGTCCAGGTCACCAAAAACGCCAAGGCCGGTAAGCCCTTGGCGTTGTCGATTGACCTGCGCCTGCAATACCTGGCCAACCGCGAGCTGCGTAACGCGATCATCGAGAACGGTGCGAAAGCCGGCAGCCTGGTGATCATGGACGTGAAGACCGGCGAGATTCTCGCCATGGTCAACCAGCCGACCTACAACCCGAATAACCGTCGCAACCTGCAGCCGGCGATGATGCGCAACCGCGCCATGATCGACGTGTTCGAGCCAGGTTCGACCATGAAAGCCATCTCCATGAGTGCCGCCCTGGAAACCGGGCGCTGGAAGCCCTCCGACAAGGTCGAGGTCTACCCGGGCACCCTGCAGTTGGGCAAATACACCATTCGTGACGTGTCCCGTAGCGAAGGCCCGGTGTTGGATTTGACAGGCATCCTGATCAACTCCAGTAACGTGGGCATGAGTAAAGTCGCCTTCGATATCGGCGGCGAAGCCATCTACCACCTCGCGCAAAAAGTCGGCCTGGGGCAACCCACCGGCCTGGATTTCCCGGGCGAGCGTGTAGGCAACCTGCCGAACTACCGCGACTGGAAAAAGGCCGAGACCGCAACGCTTTCCTACGGTTATGGCCTGTCGGTCACCGCGATCCAGCTGGCCCACGCCTTCTCGGTGCTGGCCAACAATGGCCGCATGGTGCCGCTGAGTTTGATTCACCTCGACGAGGCACCGCCTGCGACCCAGGTCATCCCGGAAAACGTCGCCAAGACCATACAAGGCATGCTGCAACAAGTGATCGAAGCACCGCGCGGCGTATTCCGTGCTCAGGTGCCGGCGTATCACGTAGCAGGCAAGTCCGGTACCGCGCGTAAAACCGCAGTCGGCACCAAGGGCTACGCCGAAAACTCCTACCGCTCGCTGTTCGCAGGCTTCGGCCCGATGAGCGATCCGCGTTATGCCATCGTTGTGGTGATCGATGAGCCGAGCAAAGCCGGTTACTTCGGCGGCCTGGTCTCGGCACCGGTGTTCAGCAAGGTGATGTCCGGGACGTTGCGCCTGATGAACATCACGCCGGACAACCTGCCGGCTACCCAACAAGCTAACGCCGGTCCACCGGCCGCTGCGGTAAAAGCCAATGGAGGGCGCGGCTGATGTCTCTTAGCCTGAACAAGATTTTTGCCCACGCTGGCCGCGATCTGCTGATTCGCGAGTTGACGCTGGACAGCCGTAACGTGCGTGCCGGTGACCTGTTCCTGGCTGTACCGGGCGGCAAGTTCGATGGCCGTGACCATATTGCCGACGCGCTGAAACGCGGTGCGGCGGCAGTAGCCTATGAAGTGGAAGGCGCCACTGTGCTGCCGATCACCGACGTGCCATTGATTCCGGTCAAGGGCCTGGCGGCGCAGCTGTCGGACATCGCCGGGCGCTTTTATGGTGACCCGAGCCGCACCCTGAACCTGGTGGGCGTGACCGGCACCAACGGCAAGACCAGCGTGACCCAATTGGTTGCCCAGGCGCTTGACCTGCTGGGCCAGCATTGCGGCATCGTCGGCACCCTTGGCACTGGTTTTTACGGGGCGCTGCAAAGCGGCCTGCACACCACGCCTAACCCGATTGCCGTACAGGCGACCCTGGCCGACCTGAAAAAGGCCGGTGCCAAGGCGGTTGCCATGGAAGTCTCGTCCCACGGTCTGGACCAGGGCCGCGTGACCGCCCTGGCGTTCGACGTGGCGGTGATGACCAACCTGTCCCGCGATCACCTTGATTACCACGGCACCATGGAGGCGTACGCCGCCACCAAGGCCCGTCTGTTTGCCTGGAATGACTTGAAGTGCCGGGTGGTCAACCTGGACGACGAATTCGGTCGCCAGCTGGCCGCCGCCAAAGGTGACGGTCGCTTGATCAGCTACAGCCTGGAAGATTCCAGCGCCTACCTGTATTGCCGTGAAGCCACCTTCGATGACGAAGGCGTGCGCGCCACCCTGGTGACGCCGCAGGGCGAACACCATTTGCGCAGCACCTTGCTCGGGCGTTTCAACCTGAGCAACGTATTGGCCGCCGTCGGCGCCTTGCTCGGCCTGGATTACGCCCTCGACGAAATCCTGCGAGTGCTGCCGAAGCTGGAAGGCCCGGCCGGTCGCATGCAGCGTCTTGGCGGCGGTACCCAGCCGCTGGTAGTGGTCGATTACGCCCACACCCCTGACGCCCTGGAAAAAATCCTGCAAGCCCTGCGTCCCCACGCCAAGGGCAAGTTGCTGTGCCTGTTCGGCTGTGGCGGTGACCGCGATCGTGGCAAGCGCCCGCTGATGGCTGAAATCGTCGAGCGCCTGGCTGATGGTGTTCTGGTTACGGACGACAACCCGCGCAGCGAAGACCCAAGCCAGATTTTTGATGACATTCGTGTCGGCTTTAAAGATGCGTCCAAAGCTACCTTCGTTGCCGGTCGCGGTGCAGCCATCGCCCAATTGATCGCCAGCGCGAGTGCTGACGACGTGGTGGTGCTGGCCGGTAAAGGCCACGAGGACTATCAGGAAATCAACGGCGAACGTCACGCTTTCTCCGATCTGGTCGAGGCCGATCATGCCTTGACCGCGTGGGAGGTGGCCCATGCTTAAGGCGCTCACATTCAGCGAGCTGACCCAGGCCTTGTCGGCCCGCATGCTGTCGGTTGATTGCAGCTTTGATGGCGTCAGCATCGACAGCCGGACGATCAAGCCCGGGCAACTGTTTGTCGCCTTGGCCGGCCCAAGTTTTGATGGCCACGACTACCTGAATGACGTCGCTGCCAAAGGCGCTGTCGGCGCTCTGGTGCAGCGCGAAGTTGCCGACTCGACACTGCCGCAATTGCTGGTAGCTGACACCCGCCTGGCCCTCGGCCAACTGGGTGCGCTGAACCGTGCCGCTTTCACCAATCCTGTTGCGGCAATCACCGGCTCCAGCGGCAAAACCACGGTCAAGGAATTGCTGGCCGGGATCCTGCGCACGCGCGGGCCGGTCCTGGCGACTCGCGGTAACCTGAACAATGATTTCGGCGCTCCGCTGACCCTGCTCGAACTGGCCTCGGAACACACGGCGGCCGTAATCGAACTGGGTGCTTCGCGCATCGGCGAAATCGCCTACACCGTGGCCATGACCAAGCCTCACGTCGCGGTGATCAGCAACGCCGGCACCGCCCATGTCGGCGAGTTTGGCGGCCCTGAAAAGATCGTTGAAGCCAAGGGCGAAATCATCGAAGGCCTCGACGCATCCGGCACCGCCGTGCTGAACCTCGACGACAAAGCCTTCGAAACCTGGCGTGTACGTGCCGCCGGTCGCAAGGTCTTGAGCTTCGCGGTGCACAACGCCGCTGCCGATTTCCATGCCTCGACTATCAAAGCCGACGCTCGTGGCTGCCCGTCTTTCACCCTGCATACCCCGCAAGGTGACGAGCACGTACAGCTGAACCTGCTGGGCAACCATAACGTCGCGAACGCCCTGGCCGCCGCTGCTGCTGCCCATGTGCTGGGCGTGTCGTTGTTTGGCATCGCCACCGGCCTTGGCGCAGTGCAACCGGTCAAGGGTCGCACCGTCGCGCAACTGGCCAGCAACGGCATGCGCGTGATTGATGACACCTACAACGCCAACCAGTCTTCGATCTGTGCCGCCATCGACCTGCTGATCAGCTTCGACGGTCGCAAGGTGCTGGTACTGGGGGACATCGCCGAACTGGGCGAGTGGGCCGAACAGTCTCACCGTGAAGTCGGCGCGTATGCCGCCGGCAAGGTCGACGCCCTGTACGCCGTTGGACCGAACATGCTTCACGCCG
This sequence comes from Pseudomonas sp. AN3A02, assembly GCF_011765255.1. NCBI lineage: Bacteria > Pseudomonadati > Pseudomonadota > Gammaproteobacteria > Pseudomonadales > Pseudomonadaceae > Pseudomonas > Pseudomonas sp. AN3A02. The sequence goes on along the minus strand of NZ_JAARNI010000001.1, from coordinate 1,006,875 downwards.
TGGACACCTTCGGGCCGGGCGCCAGGCATTTCGCCAGCCAGGCCGAACTGATCCAGGCACTGAGTGCGGCTGAACAAGACAAACACACCACTATTTTGATCAAGGGATCGCGCAGCGCGGTGATGGAAAACGTCGTCGCGGCCTTGTGTGCCTCAAGTACGGAGAAACATTAATGCTGCTGCTGCTGGCTGAGTATCTGCAACAGTTCCACAAAGGCTTCGCGGTCTTTCAGTACCTGACCCTGCGCGGGATTCTGGGTGTGCTGACCGCGCTGTCGTTGTCGCTGTTCCTCGGGCCATGGATGATCCGTACCCTGCAAAACCTGCAGATTGGCCAGTCCGTGCGCAACGACGGCCCGCAGTCGCACCTGTCCAAGTCCGGCACCCCGACCATGGGCGGCGCGTTGATCCTGTCGTCCATCGGCATCAGTACGCTGCTGTGGGCTGACCTGCATAACCGCTACGTCTGGACCGTGCTGCTGGTGACCTTGCTGTTCGGCGCCATCGGCTGGGTGGATGACTACCGCAAGGTGATCGAGAAGAACTCCAAGGGGCTGCCAAGCCGCTGGAAGTATTTCTGGCAGTCGGTGTTCGGCCTGGCGGCGGCAATCTTCCTCTATACGACTGCGCCAAGCGCGGTCGAGACCACCCTGATCATCCCGATGCTCAAGGACGCCAGCATCCCGTTGGGTGTTGGCTTCGTGGTACTGACTTACTTCGTGATCGTCGGCTCGAGCAACGCGGTCAACCTGACTGACGGCCTCGACGGCCTGGCGATCATGCCGACGGTGATGGTGGGCGGCGCGCTCGGCATCTTCTGCTACCTGTCGGGTAACGTGAAATTCGCTGAATACCTGCTGATCCCTTATGTACCGGGCGCGGGCGAACTGATTGTGTTCTGCGGCGCCTTGATCGGTGCGGGCCTTGGGTTCCTGTGGTTCAACACCTATCCGGCACAAGTCTTCATGGGCGACGTCGGCGCACTGGCGCTGGGCGCGGCCCTGGGCACCATCGCGGTGATCGTCCGCCAGGAAATCGTCCTGTTCATCATGGGCGGTGTGTTCGTGATGGAAACCCTGTCGGTGGTGATCCAGGTTGCCTCCTTCAAATTGACCGGGCGCCGCGTGTTCCGCATGGCGCCGATTCACCACCACTTTGAACTCAAGGGCTGGCCTGAGCCGCGGGTGATTGTCCGTTTCTGGATTATCACCGTGATTCTGGTTCTGTTCGGCCTTGCCACCCTGAAACTGAGGTAGAAACGAGTGTCCCTGATCGCTTCAGACCACTTCCGCATCGTTGTCGGCCTCGGCAAGAGCGGCATGTCCCTGGTTCGCTTCCTGGCGAACCGGGGCACGTCGTTTGCCGTGGCCGATACGCGGGAAAATCCACCGGAGCTGGTCACGCTGCGCCGTGACTACCCGCACGTGGAAGTGCGTTGTGGCGAGCTGGATGTCGAGTTTCTGTGCCGTGCCGATGAGCTCTACGTGAGCCCCGGCCTGGCCCTGGCGACACCGGCCCTGCAAGCGGCGGCGGCCCGTGGCGTGAAGTTGTCCGGCGACATCGAGCTGTTCGCGCGTAACGCGAAGGCGCCGATCGTGGCCATCAGCGGTTCCAATGCAAAAAGCACCGTCACCACCCTGGTGGGCGAGATGGCGGCTGCGGCCGGCAAGCGCGTGGCAGTGGGCGGCAACCTCGGTACTCCGGCGCTGGACCTGCTCAACGACGACGTCGAGCTTTACGTGATGGAGCTGTCGAGCTTCCAGCTGGAAACCACCGACCAGCTCAACGCCGAAGTGGCCACCGTGCTCAACGTCAGCGAAGACCACATGGACCGCTACAGCGGCCTGCCGGCGTATCACCTGGCCAAGCACCGGATCTTCCGGGGCGCGCGGCAAGTGGTGGTGAACCGTCAGGATGCCTTGAGTCGTCCGCTGGTCGGCGAAGGTCTGCCGTGCTGGACCTTCGGCCTGAACAAACCCGACTTCAAGGCTTTCGGCCTTCGGGAAGAGAACGGCGAGAAATACCTGGCCTTCGAATTCCAGAACCTGATGCCGGTGCGCGAACTGAAAATCCGTGGTGCCCACAACCAGGCCAATGCCCTGGCGGCGCTGGCGCTCGGTCACGCAGTTGGCTTGCCGTTCGACGCCATGCTCTCGGCCTTGCGCAGCTTTGCCGGCCTTGAGCATCGCTGCCAATGGGTTCGCGAGCTGGATGGCGTCGGCTATTACAACGATTCCAAGGCCACCAACGTCGGTGCGGCACTGGCCGCCATCGAAGGTTTGGGTGCCGATATTCAAGGCAAGGTCGTGCTGATCGCCGGTGGCGACGGCAAGGGTGCTGACTTCAAGGACCTTAAAGGCCCGGTCGCCGCTAACTGTCGCGCCGTGGTGCTGATGGGCCGTGATTCCGGCTTGATCGCCGATGCCCTGGGCGACGCCGTACCGCAGGTGCGTGCGCAGTCCCTGGATGACGCCATCGCCCAATCCAAAGCCCTGGCCCAGCCGGGTGACGTGGTGCTGCTGTCGCCTGCCTGCGCGAGTTTCGACATGTTCAAGAACTACGAAGAGCGCGGCCAGCTGTTCGCCCGCGCCGTGGAGGCCTTGGCATGAGTATCAATTTGCGGAACATCATCAAGCCGTACCCGTCGCCGCTCATTACCGGGCGCGGTATCGACCTGGATTTCCCGATGCTCGCCGGTTGCCTTGCGCTGCTGGGCCTGGGCCTGGTGATGATCACCTCGGCGTCCTCGGAAGTGGCCGCCGTGCAATCGGGCAACACCCTGTACATGATGATCCGCCACCTGGTGTACCTGGTCATCGGCCTCGGTGCGTGCATCGTCACCATGATGATCCCGATCGCCACCTGGCAGCGCCTGGGTTGGCTGATGCTGGTGGGCGCGTTCGGCCTGTTGGTCATGGTGATCGTGCCCGGCATCGGGCGTGAGGTGAACGGTTCGATGCGCTGGATCGGCTTCGGCGCATTCAACGTGCAACCGTCGGAAATCGCCAAGGTGTTCGTGGTGATCTACCTCGCCGGTTACCTGGTGCGGCGCCAGAAAGAAGTACGCGAAAGCTGGATGGGCTTCTTCAAGCCGTTCATCGTGCTGCTGCCCATGGCCGGCCTGTTGCTGATGGAGCCGGACTTCGGTGCCACCGTCGTAATGATGGGGGCGGCGGCGGCGATGCTGTTTCTCGGTGGCGTGGGCCTGTTCCGCTTCACCTTGATGGTGGTGCTGGCGGTGGCCGCCGTGACCATTCTGGTGCAGGCGCAGCCCTACCGGATGGCCCGTCTGATTACCTTTACCGACCCGTGGTCCGATCAATTCGGCTCCGGCTACCAACTGACCCAGGCGTTGATCGCCTTCGGTCGCGGCGAGTGGCTGGGCGTTGGCCTGGGCAACAGCGTGCAGAAGCAGTTCTACCTGCCGGAAGCCCACACCGACTTCGTGTTCTCGGTGCTCGCCGAAGAGTTGGGCGTGGTCGGTTCGTTGTGCACCGTCGCGCTGTTCGTATTCGTGTGTGTACGCGGCATGTACATCGGCCTGTGGGCCGAGAAAGCCAAACAATATTTCGCCGCTTACGTAGCGTACGGCTTGTCGTTCCTGTGGATCGGCCAGTTCCTGATCAACATCGGGGTGAACGTCGGCTTGCTGCCGACCAAGGGCCTGACCTTGCCGTTCCTCAGTTACGGCGGCAGTTCGTTGGTGATTTGCTGCGCCTGTCTCGGGTTATTGCTGCGTATCGAGTGGGAAAGTCGAACCCACCTGGGCAGCGAAGAGATGGAGTTCAGCGAAAGCGACTTCGCCGAGGAGCCGAACCATGGGCGCTAACGTGCTGATCATGGCGGGCGGCACCGGTGGCCACGTGTTCCCGGCGCTGGCCTGTGCCCGCGAGTTCCAGAGCCGCGGCTACACCGTGCATTGGCTCGGTACGCCGCGCGGCATCGAAAACGATCTGGTACCGAATGCCGGCTTGTCGCTGCATTTGATCAACGTCACCGGCCTGCGTGGCAAGGGCAAATTGTCCCTGCTCAAGGCGCCGTTCGTGTTGCTCAAAGCGGTGTGGCAGGCGCGCAAGGTGATCCGTGAAGTGAAGCCGGTGTGCGTGCTGGGCTTTGGTGGTTACGTCACCGGCCCTGGTGGTGTCGCGGCAAAACTCGCCGGTGTGCCGGTGATCGTCCACGAGCAGAACGCCGTGGCCGGCACCGCCAACCGCCTGCTGGTGCCTTTGGCTGCCCGGGTGTGCGAGGCCTTCCCGAAGACCTTTGGTGCTGCGGACAAGCTGCGCACTACCGGCAACCCGGTGCGTACCGAGCTGTTCATGGACATTGCCCGCCAGCCGTTGGCCGGTCGCAAGGCGCACCTGTTGATCCTGGGCGGAAGCCTGGGCGCCGAACCCTTGAACAAATTGCTGCCTGAAGCGGTGTCGCAACTCCCTGAAGAATTGCGCCCCGAGATCTTTCATCAGGCCGGCAAGAACCACGATGAAGTGACCGCCACGCGCTATCGCGAAGCGGGTGTGGAGGCGAATGTGCAGCCCTTCATCAAAGACATGGCCCAAGCCTATGGCTGGGCCGACCTGGTGGTCTGTCGCGCAGGTGCGTTGACCGTCAGTGAACTGGCCGCCGCCGGTCTGCCGTCCTTGCTGGTGCCTTTGCCCCACGCGATCGACGATCACCAGACCCGCAACGCCGAATATTTGGCCGGGGAGGGCGCTGCCTTCCTGCTGCCGCAAAGAACGACTGGCGCCGCCGATTTGGCCGCACGCCTGACCGAGGTTTTGATGCAACCGGAACGACTGAACAGCATGGCGAGCACCGCAAGCCGCCTGGCCAAACCTGACGCAACCCGCACCGTGGTCGATATCTGCCTGGAGGTGGCCCATGGTTGAGAATCAGAAAGCCATGCCACAGCCGGAAATGCGCCGCATCCGTCGCATCCACTTCGTCGGTATCGGCGGCGTGGGCATGTGCGGAATCGCCGAAGTGTTGCTGAACCTGGGTTACCAGGTGTCCGGCTCCGACCTGAAAATGTCGCCGGTCACCGAGCGCCTGGAATCGTTTGGCGCAAAAATCTTTATCGGCCACCGCGCCGAGAACGCCGCCGAAGCCGATGTGCTGGTGGTCTCCAGCGCTGTGAACACCTCCAACCCGGAAGTGGCCACTGCCCTTGAACGTCGCATTCCCGTGGTGCCGCGCGCCGAGATGCTGGCCGAGCTCATGCGCTACCGCCACGGCATTGCCGTCGCCGGTACCCACGGCAAGACCACCACCACCAGCCTGATCGCCTCGGTGTTCGCTGCCGGTGGCCTGGACCCGACGTTCGTGATCGGTGGCCGCCTGAATGCAGCCGGCACCAATGCACAGCTCGGTACCAGCCGCTACCTGATCGCTGAAGCCGATGAAAGCGACGCCAGCTTCCTGCACCTGCAACCGCTGGTGGCCGTGGTGACCAACATCGACGCCGACCATATGGCGACCTACGACGGTGACTTCAACAAACTGAAGAAAACCTTTGTCGAGTTCCTGCACAACCTGCCGTTCTACGGTCTGGCCGTGGTGTGTCTGGACGATCCGGTGGTGCGTGAAATCCTGCCGCTGGTCAAGCGTCCGACCGTGACCTACGGCTTCAGCGAAGACTGCGACGTGCGCGCAATCAATGTGCGCCAGCAGGGCATGCAGACCTTCTTCACCGTGCTGCGTCCTGACCGCGAGCCGCTGGATGTCTCGGTGAACATGCCGGGCAACCACAACGTACTCAACTCCCTGGCGACCATCTGCATCGCCTCCGACGAAGGCGTCAGCGATGAAGCCATCGTCGAAGGCCTGTCGGGTTTTGCCGGCGTAGGTCGTCGCTTCCAGGTCTACGGCGAACTGCCGGTGGACGGCGGCAACGTGATGCTGGTGGACGACTACGGTCACCACCCGACCGAAGTCGCGGCGGTGATCAAGGCCGTACGCGGTGGCTGGCCGGAACGCCGCCTGGTGATGGTGTACCAGCCGCACCGTTACAGCCGTACCCGCGACCTGTACGACGATTTCGTCAATGTACTGGCGGATGCCAACGTGTTGCTGCTGATGGAAGTCTACCCGGCCGGTGAAGAGCCGATCCCGGGCGCCGACAGCCGCAAGCTGTGCAACAGCATCCGTCAACGCGGCCAACTGGACCCGATTTATATCGAACGCGGTGTAGACCTCGCGCCAATCGTCAAGCCGCTGCTGCGTGCCGGCGACATCCTGCTCTGCCAAGGTGCCGGTGACATCGGCGGCCTCGCCCCTAAATTGCTGGCAAGCCCGCTGTTTGCCGCCGCGCAGGGGAAGTCGAAATGACCACTGACTACGGCTCGCTGTTCTCCACCATCCAACCTGCCGACTTCGGCCGCGTCGCGGTGCTGTTCGGCGGCAAAAGTGCTGAGCGTGAAGTGTCGCTGAAGTCCGGCAACGCCGTACTGGAAGCGCTGCAAAGTGCCGGTGTGAATGCGTTCGGCATCGACGTGGGTGATGACTTCCTGTCGCGCCTGCAGGCCGAGAAAATCGACCGGGCCTTCGTCATTCTTCACGGCCGTGGCGGTGAAGACGGCAGCATGCAAGGCCTGCTGGAATGCCTGGGCATTCCGTACACCGGCAGCGGCATCCTCGCTTCGGCGCTGGCCATGGACAAGTTGCGCACCAAACAGGTGTGGCACAGCCTGGGGATTCCGACCCCGCGTCACAGCGTGCTGTGCAGCGAAGACGATTGTATTTCTGCAGCCAAGGAACTGGGCCTGCCTTTGATCGTCAAACCAGCCCATGAAGGCTCCAGTATCGGCATGGCTAAAGTGAACTCAGCCGCCGAATTGATTGACGCATGGAAAGCGGCCAGTACCTACGATTCGCAAGTGTTGGTGGAACAGTGGATTCAAGGTCCCGAGTTCACCATCGCTACGCTGCGTGGCCAGGTATTGCCGCCTATCGCATTGGGCACGCCCCACACCTTTTATGACTACGACGCCAAGTACGTGGCTTCCGATACTCAGTACCGGATCCCGTGTGGCCTCGACGCAACCAAGGAACAGGAATTGATGGACCTCACGGCGAAAGCCTGTGAGGCGCTGGGTATCGCCGGTTGGGCGCGGGCAGACGTGATGCAGGATGACCAAGGGAATTTCTGGTTCCTTGAAGTCAACACCGCACCCGGGATGACCGATCACAGCCTGGTACCTATGGCCGCTCGTGCAGCCGGTTTGGATTTCCAGCAGTTGGTGCTGGCGATCCTGGCCGCAAGCATTGAGCCCCGAGGCTAAGACCATGAACGGCGCATCGCTTCGTCATCAGCAACCCGCTCCCGGCCGCAAGCCGGTACCGCGTGGTGCCAGCCGAATGGTGGCTAAAGAGCCGATGTCGGCGCGCATGCCGAAAGCCAATTTTGGTTTTCTGAAGGCGCTGTTCTGGCCGGTGATTCTGGTGGCGTTGGGGTTTGGTACGTACGAAGGCGCCCAGCGTCTGCTGCCGTATGCCGACCGGCCGATCACCAAGATCAGCGTGCAGGGCGACTTGAGTTACATCAGCCAGCAAGCCGTGCAGCAGCGAATCGCCCCGTTTGTGGCGTCGAGCTTCTTCACCATCGACCTGGCAGGCATGCGTTCCGAGCTGGAACAGATGCCATGGATTGCCCACGCCGAAGTTCGTCGCGTGTGGCCGGATCAGGTAACGATCCGCCTGGAAGAACAGTTGCCTGTAGCCCGTTGGGGCGATGGACAGTTGTTGAACAACCAGGGCCAGGCATTTGCGCCCCGCGAAGTGGCGAATTACGAGCACCTGCCGCAGTTGTTCGGGCCGCAGCGGGCGCAACAGCAAGTGATGCAGCAGTACCAGGCGTTGAGCCAGATGCTGCGGCCGTTGGGTTTCTCGATTGCGCGACTGGAATTGCGCGAGCGGGGCAGCTGGTTTTTGACCACGGGCGCAGGCAGTTCCGGCCCGGGCATCGAGTTGTTGCTGGGACGCGGCAACCTGGTGGAAAAGATGCGCCGTTTTATCGCCATCTATGAAAAGACCTTGAAAGAACAGATTACGAACATTGCGAGCATCGACCTGCGTTACGCCAACGGCCTTGCCGTCGGCTGGCGGGCCCCTGCGGCGCCCACGGCAGCGCAACCTGCTGTCGCGAAGAATTAAGAAGAGGCAGGACCCATGGCAAACGTGCAAAGCGGCAAAATGATCGTCGGTCTGGATATCGGCACCTCCAAGGTGGTGGCGCTGGTAGGCGAGGTCGCGGACGACGGCACGCTGGAAATCGTCGGAATCGGCACGCATCCGTCCCGGGGCCTGAAGAAGGGCGTGGTGGTGAATATTGAATCCACCGTGCAATCGATCCAGCGCGCCATCGAAGAAGCGCAGCTGATGGCCGGTTGCCGGATTCACTCGGCATTTGTCGGTGTTGCCGGCAACCACATCCGCAGCCTGAATTCCCACGGCATCGTGGCGATTCGCGACCGTGAAGTCAGCTCGGCTGACCTGGAGCGGGTACTCGACGCAGCGCAAGCCGTGGCGATCCCGGCTGACCAGCGCGTGCTGCACACGTTGCCGCAGGACTACGTGATCGACAACCAGGAAGGCGTTCGCGAGCCCCTGGGCATGTCGGGCGTTCGTCTGGAAGCCAAGGTTCACGTGGTGACCTGCGCCGTCAACGCTGCACAGAACATTGAAAAATGCGTGCGTCGCTGCGGCCTGGAAATCGACGACATCATTCTCGAGCAGTTGGCTTCGGCTTACTCGGTACTGACCGACGACGAAAAAGAACTGGGCGTGTGCCTGGTGGACATCGGCGGCGGCACCACAGACATCGCGATCTTCACCGAGGGTGCGATCCGTCATACCGCCGTGATCCCGATTGCCGGTGACCAGGTGACCAACGACATCGCCATGGCGTTGCGCACACCGACCCAGTACGCCGAAGAAATCAAGATCCGTTACGCCTGCGCTCTGGCCAAGCTGGCCGGTGCCGGTGAAACCATCAAGGTGCCGAGCGTGGGCGACCGTCCACCGCGCGAACTGTCGCGCCAGGCGTTGGCCGAAGTGGTCGAACCGCGCTACGACGAACTGTTCACCCTGATCCAGGCTGAACTGCGCCGCAGTGGCTACGAAGATTTGATCCCGGCCGGCATCGTGCTGACCGGTGGCACCTCGAAGATGGAAGGCGCGGTCGAGTTGGCCGAGGAAATCTTCCACATGCCTGTCCGCCTGGGCGTGCCCCATGGCGTCAAGGGCCTGGGCGACGTAGTGCGCAACCCGATTTATTCCACCGGTGTGGGCTTGCTGTTGTACGGGCTGCAAAAGCAGACCGACGGCATTTCCCTGTCGGGCCCGAGCAACCGCGACAGCTACAGAAGCGACGACGAAGCGAAAGCGCCGTTGTTCGAGCGGTTGCAGGCTTGGGTGAAAGGCAATTTCTAAAGATTTACCGCAACACCGTTTCAAGTAGTAGGCGAAAAAACTAGAGAAATGAAAGGAGAGGGAAAATGTTCGAACTCGTAGACAACATCCCCGCAAGCCCGGTCATCAAAGTGATCGGCGTCGGCGGTGGCGGCGGCAACGCTGTCAACCATATGGTCAAGAGCAACATTGAAGGCGTTGAATTCATCTGCGCCAACACTGACGCCCAGGCCCTCAAAAGCATCGGTGCACGCACCATCCTGCAATTGGGCACAGCCGTGACCAAGGGCCTGGGTGCCGGCGCGAATCCGGAAGTCGGCCGTCAAGCCGCTCTGGAAGACCGCGAGCGCATTGCTGAAGTGCTGCAAGGCACCAACATGGTGTTCATCACCACGGGCATGGGCGGTGGTACCGGTACCGGTGCTGCGCCGATCATTGCCGAAGTGGCCAAGGAAATGGGGATCCTGACGGTTGCCGTCGTGACTCGTCCGTTCCCGTTCGAAGGTCGCAAGCGCATGCAGATCGCCGATGAAGGCATCCGTCTGCTGTCCGAAAGCGTCGACTCGTTGATCACCATTCCCAACGAGAAGCTGCTGACCATCCTCGGTAAGGACGCCAGCCTGCTGTCGGCTTTCGCCAAGGCTGACGATGTACTGGCCGGTGCCGTTCGCGGTATCTCCGACATCATCAAGCGTCCGGGCATGATCAACGTCGACTTTGCCGACGTACGTACCGTGATGAGCGAAATGGGCATGGCGATGATGGGCACTGGCTGCGCCAGCGGTCCGAACCGTGCACGTGAAGCCACTGAAGCGGCCATCCGCAACCCGTTGCTGGAAGACGTGAACCTGCAAGGTGCACGCGGCATCCTGGTGAATATCACCGCCGGTCCTGACCTGTCCCTGGGTGAGTACTCCGACGTGGGTAGCATCATCGAAGCCTTCGCTTCCGAGCACGCCATGGTCAAGGTCGGTACTGTTATCGATCCGGACATGCGCGACGAACTGCACGTGACCGTTGTTGCTACCGGCCTGGGTGCAAAAATCGAGAAGCCTGTAAAGGTGATCGACAATACCGTCCATACCAGCCACGCCAGCCAGCAAGCTGCCGCTCCAGCGCCTTCGCGCCAGGAACTGCCGTCTGTGAACTATCGTGACCTGGATCGTCCGACCGTGATGCGCAACCAGGCTCAGGCCGGTGCTGCTGCGTCCCGTAGCCCGAATCCGCAAGATGACCTGGACTACCTGGACATCCCGGCTTTCCTGCGTCGTCAGGCCGATTAATGGAATGTATCAGGGCTATGAAGGTGATTGGTGTTCAGCAAAGGTCTGGTCTGCTATTATCGCCAGCCTTTGTTGATACCAGTTCGCAATTTGCGCTGAAGCGGTCCAAGCCATGATTAAACAACGCACCCTGAAGAATATTATCCGTGCCACAGGTGTAGGTCTGCACTCCGGGGAGAAGGTATACCTGACCCTCAAGCCCGCACCTGTCGACACCGGCATCGTGTTTGTTCGTGCCGACCTGGACCCTGTGGTGCAGATTCCTGCTCGCGCGGAAAATGTTGGCGAAACCACGATGTCGACCACGTTGGTCAACGGTGACGTCAAAGTGGACACGGTGGAGCACTTGCTCTCGGCCATGGCCGGTCTGGGCATCGATAACGCCTACGTCGAGCTCTCCGCGTCCGAAGTCCCAATCATGGATGGCAGCGCCGGACCCTTCGTATTCTTGATTCAATCTGCCGGCCTGGAAGAACAGGACGCAGCCAAGAAGTTCATTCGCATTCTGCGGGAAGTGACAGTAGAAGACGGCGACAAGCGCGCCACCTTCGTCCCGTTCGAAGGCTTTAAAGTGAGCTTTGAGATCGATTTCGATCACCCGGTATTCCGTGACCGCACACAAAGTGCAAGCGTGGATTTTTCCAGCACTTCGTTCGTAAAAGAAGTCAGCCGCGCCCGTACCTTTGGTTTCATGAGTGACATCGAGTACCTGCGCAAGCACAACCTCGCACTCGGCGGCAGCGTTGAAAACGCCATTGTGGTCGACGCGGATGGTGTACTGAACGAAGACGGCCTTCGCTATGAAGACGAATTCGTGAAGCACAAGATCCTCGATGCAATCGGTGACCTCTACCTGCTGGGCAATAGCCTGATAGGCGAGTTCAAAGGCTTCAAGTCGGGCCACGCCCTTAACAACCAGCTGCTGCGCAAGTTGATTGAGCAGACAGATGCTTGGGAAGTCGTGACCTTCGAAGATGCCAGCACCGCACCGATCTCTTACATGCGTCCCGTCGCGGCGGTGTAAGTAACAACTCTCTTTCCTTTTGTTTTTAAAGGCTGCCTTCGGGTGGCCTTTTTTTATGTACGCCAGGCATGGCGCGTTTTGATCGTTCCCACGCTATGCGTGGGAATGCTGCCAGAGACGCTCCGCGTCTCGCTTTATTGACACGCTTGCCACCATCACAGCGTGGCAGCATCGATAACGCGATTGCGCCCGGTGTGCTTGGCTTCATACAGCGCCTGGTCGGCGCTCAGCAGTAACTCCTCCAGTGTGATACGGCTATTTTTGGTCCAGGTACTCAGGCCAATGCTGACGGTAATCGGCACAGTATCCCCGCCCACCCGCGGCAGGTGCTCGACGCTGCTGCGGATATGTTCAGCAATCAACAACGCGCCCTGGCTGCCGGTATGCGGCAGCACCACCGCAAATTCTTCGCCACCATAGCGAGCCGCGAGGTCAGCAGGGCGGCGGATATTGCCGTCGATTACCTGCGCCACCGTGCGCAATGCCTCGTCGCCACCTTGATGGCCATGTCGGTCGTTGAAGGCCTTGAAGTGGTCCACATCGATCATCAGCACCGTCAATGGCTCGCCTGAACGCTGGGCGCGGTCCCATTCCAGGCGCAGGCGCTGGTCCAGCGTGCGGCGGTTGGCCAGGCCGGTGAGCGCATCGGTGGCTGCCAGTTCTGACAGTACCTGCTCGGCGCGATGGCGCCTGCGCAGCTCCATGCAGAGCATCCAGGTCAGCCATAACAGGCCAATGCACAAAACCCCGGTAGCGCCGCTGATCAGCAGCGCTGCACGCTTCCAGGGCGCGAATATTTCCTCTGTCGACAAGCCTACGACGACGACCAGCGGTAAATCCCCCACAGTCGAGAAGGTGTAGAGGCGTTTTTCCTCATCCACACTTGAGGTACCACGAAAGTTGCCGTCGCGCTCTTGCAGGATGCGAGCGACGTTGGGGCGCTGACTGAGGTCCTTGTCGATCATGTCCCGTTCCAGCAACGGCTCTTGGGCCAGCAGGATGCCCTGCTGGTTGATCAGGTTGATGGTGCTGTCGTTTCCAATATTCAGGCTGCGGAACAGTTGCTGGAAATACGACAGGCGCATGGACGCCACGGCAACCCCGAGGAATCGCCCGTCAGGCCCGGAAACCCGACGGCTGAATGCGACGCGCCATTGGTCCTCACACACGCAGCGCGCCATGAAGGGCCGGCTGATAAACAGGCCCAGGTCGGGGTTCTGTCGGTGAGCCTGAAAGTAATCACGGTCGGCGAAGTTGGCGGCTTTAGGTGTCAGCAACGAGGAATCGGCAATCACCTCGCCGGCCTTGTCCAGCAGCAGGATGTCGCCCTTGTACGGCGCTGCTTCCGAACGGTCGAACAGCACCAAGTGGCGGATGCTCGCCGATACACCCGCCAAATCACTGCGTTCGGTTGCTGCGATCAGGCCCTTGATCGATAAGTCGTACAGCTCGACGTTGCGCAGTACGTCGGCGTCGATCAGTTGGGTGATGTTATTGGCGCTGCGCTGGGCCGCTTGCAAGCTGTTGGCGTGTTCGCGGGTCAGCAACACGGCGACCACCAGCATGATCAGCAGCACCGTGACACAACTGCCGATGATCAGCAGCAGCTCCGGGCGGTGGGTAGGACGGGGCGGACGGGTGGTGCTTGGGCTCATCGGGCGTACTTCTGCTTCGAGGATGCCTTTAGCGTAGTTGCTGATAACGGCTCATGTGGTCTGGCTGTGAACGGTGCGGTTGCGCCCGGAGTGCTTGGCGTCATACAGCGCCCGGTCGGCGCTCAGCATCAGCTCTTCGAGTGAGCCACGGCTGCGTTTGTCCCAGGTACTGAGGCCGACGCTGACGGTGACTGACAGCGCGTCCCCGTCTGCCGGTGGCAAGTGCTCCACCGCGCTGCGGATATGCTCGGCGATGATGCTCGCGCCTTCGTCGTCGGTATCCGGCAGGATCACCGCGAACTCTTCGCCGCCGTAACGGGCCGCAAGGTCGGCGGGGCGACGAATATTGCTGCCGATGACCCGGGCTACGTTGCGCAATGCCTCGTCACCGCCTTGATGGCCATGGCGGTCGTTGAAGGTCTTGAAGTGGTCGACGTCGATCATCAGCAATGCCAGTGGTTCGCCCGAGCGTTGCGCGCGCTCCCATTCCAGGCGCAGGCGCTGGTCGAGGGTGCGGCGATTGGCCAAGCCGGTGAGGGCGTCGGTGGCCGCCAGTTCCGACAACACCTTCTCGGCGCGATAGCGGCGGCGCAGTTCCCGGCGCAGCATCCAGGTCAGCCACAGCAGGCCTATACACAGCACACCGGTGGCGCCACTGATCAGTACGGCGGCACGCCTCCAGGCGGCAAACACGTCATCGCTGGACAGCGCCACCACCACAATCAGCGGCAGCGCGCCGACGCTGGTGAAGGTGTACAGCCGTTGCGTGCCACTGACGGTGGAGATGGCGCTGAAACTGCCGCTGCCTTCACGCAGCATTCTTTTGAAGTTAGGCCGCGCGCTCAGGTCCTTGTTGATCATGTCGCTTTCGAGCAGGGGTTGCTGGGCAAGCAGAATGCCGTCGTTGTTCACCAGGTTGATGCTGCTGCCGCTGCCGATGGTGAGGCTATTGAACAACTGGTCGAAATACGCCAGGCGCATGGTCGCCACCGCCACACCGGCAAATTCGCCGTTGGGCCCGGGCACCCGGCGGCTGAATGCGATGCGCCAGACTTGATCGCAGTCGCAATGGATCTTGAAGGGCCGGCTGATGAACAGACCCGCATCGGGGTTCTGCTGGTGGACCTGGAAATAGTCGCGGTTGGCGAAGTTGCGCGACGTGGGGGTCAGCGTCGAGGAGTCGGCGGTGACCGCGCCGGCCTTGTCCAGCAGCAGGACTTCACCTTTGAAAGGCGCAGCAGTGGACTGGTCGAACTGCACCATATGCAGCACTTCGGCGGAAACCTGCGGCAAGTCATGGCGGGTGGTTGCGGTGATCAGGCCGTTCAGGGCCAGGTCGTAGAGCTCGACGTTACGCAATACGTCGGCGTTGATCAGTTGGGTGATGTTGCTGGTGGAGCGCTTGGCCGCCTGCAGGGCGCTGGCGTGTTCGCGAGTCAGCAGTACGGCAACGATGATCACGATCAGGATGACGGTAAGGCCACTGCCCAGAATCAGCAAAAGCTCCGGGCGTGCAGGCTGGGTAAAGGCGCGGCGTTCACTCATGGGACTGGCTTCGGCACTCAAGATGCTGGCAGTTTAGTTCCATGCTGTGAAAAATAAGTCGTCGCCGCTAAAAGAAAACTTGAAGGTTAAAAAACGTCAATCGGGTAGTCGACGATCACGCGGTATTCATCCACGTCCCGGTCCACTGCCGCGTAGCCATTGCCGCCGCGATTGGTTGCCCACTGCAGGCGTACAGCCAGGTCCTTGGCCTTGCCGCCTTGCACCACGTACTTGAGGTCGATGTCCCGTTCCCAGTGCTTGGCGTTCTTGCCGTCGGCGCTGTACCAGGATGAGTAACCACGGCTGTCCGGGTCGACGGTGGTCAGGTCGGTCTTGCCGCTGATGTACGACACCGCCGAGGTCAGGCCTGGCAGGCCCAGCCCGACGAAGTCATAGGCGTATTTGAGCTTCCACGAGCGTTCGTTGGGGCCGTTGAAGTCTGAGTATTGCTGGGAGTTGTCCAGGTAAACGCTGTCGCCCTGGCTGATGTAGTCGAACGGGGTGTTGCCGTTGACCCGCTGGTAGGCGGCGGTCACGGTGTGATTGCCGACGCCGACTGTGAAATGCAGGCTGTAGGTGTTGTTGTCGATGTTACCCAGCAGGGCTTTGCCGGTGTCCTGGGTGTGGTAGTAGTGCAGGCCCGGGTTGAGGCTGACCAGTTCGTTCAGTTGCCAGGTGTAATCCAGGTCGTAGTAGAACTGGTTCCAGATGTCCTTGAGTTCGGACGCGTACAGGTTGCTGGTCAGTCCCGGCAGGCCGCTGAAGGACACGCCGGCCCAGTCCATGTGCTGGCTGTCTTCACCGTTGGGCAAGGCGCCGTAGCTGGTGCCGATCCGCCGGTGGCCGCTCTGGTTGTAGAGCTTGGTGAAGCTGGCCTGGCCGCCTTCGAACATCCAGCCGTCCAGGCTGTGGTTGGTCAGGCTCACACCGCGGAAGGTCTGCGGCAGCATGCGGGTCATGCCGCCGGCAATTACCGGGTTGTTGAGGAACAGGTCGCCGGCTTTCAGTTCGGTGTTGAAGGCACGCATTTTCAGGGTCGCGCCGGCGGTGGAGAACGAGCCAGGCGCTTTACCGTTGCCGGAGCTCACCGGCAGGATGGTGGAACCGTCGGTGCCGCCACCGCCGTCGAGCTTGAGGCCGAGCATGGCGTTGGCGTCCAGGCCGAAGCCGACGGTGCCTGGGGTGTAGCCGGATTCGAAAATGCCGATGATGCCCTGGCCCCATTCCTTGCTGTCATCGGTGTGAATGTCGCGACGGTCGCGGTTCATGTAGTAGTTGCGGGTGTTGATCTTGAAGCTGGAACCTTCGACGAAACCGTCGGCGGTCGGGGTGTCTGCCGCGTGGGCAAGGGGAACGATCGTTGCAGCAATCGCGAGGAATAACGGGGTGAACGTCAGCGAGGTTTTCACCGGTGGAGCTCCTTTGGGTCAATCGAAACCGGCCAGTGTTGTTGGGGTTCCTGGCCTTTTTTCAGCGCAAAAAAAAGCCGCTGAACTCAGCGGCTTTAAGACAGATTCCCAGTGTAGAGCCCTGGAAATAAGTCGAGGGAAATCGGGGGAGAGCGGGTCGGTCTTAACCGCTGCGCTCATCGATGCGACAAATTAGCGC
The DNA here is from genome assembly GCF_011765255.1 of Pseudomonas sp. AN3A02. Classification (NCBI taxonomy): domain Bacteria; kingdom Pseudomonadati; phylum Pseudomonadota; class Gammaproteobacteria; order Pseudomonadales; family Pseudomonadaceae; genus Pseudomonas; species Pseudomonas sp. AN3A02. The sequence continues at coordinate 990,353 of NZ_JAARNI010000001.1, read as the reverse complement.
AGGTGAGCGGTGCGATACAGAGTGTAACAAGATAATGACTGTTGCCCAAATCGCAACAGTCTGGTGGTGTGGACGCGGGGCGTCCTGACAACCCCACGCAAGAATGTTAGCGTGCTTGCCATTCCCACGTAGTCGATGAGCCCGCCTTCCATGAAAAAGACTGTCCTCGCCTTCAGCCGCGTCACCCCGGAAATGATCGAACGCCTGCAACAGGATTTCGACGTTATTGCGCCTAACCCAAAGCTGGGCGACATCAATGCCCAGTTCAATGAGGCTTTGCCGCACGCCCACGGGCTGATCGGCGTAGGCCGCAAATTGGGCCGCGCGCAACTGGAAGGCGCGAGCAAGCTGGAAGTGGTCTCCAGTGTGTCGGTGGGCTACGACAACTACGACCTGGCGTACTTCAATGAGCGCGGGATCATGCTCACCAACACTCCCGATGTGCTCACCGAAAGCACCGCCGACCTGGCCTTCGCCCTGCTGATGAGCAGCGCCCGCCGGGTCGCCGAACTGGATGCCTGGACCAAGGCTGGCCAGTGGAAAGCCAGTGTCGGCGCGCCGTTGTTTGGCTGTGATGTACACGGCAAGACCCTGGGCATCGTCGGCATGGGCAACATCGGCGCGGCTATTGCCCGTCGTGGTCGCCTGGGTTTCAACATGCCGATCCTGTACAGCGGCAACAGCCGCAAGACCGAACTGGAACAGGAACTCGGCGCGCAATTGCGCAGCCTCGACCAGTTGCTGGCCGAAGCGGATTTCGTCTGCCTGGTGGTGCCGTTGAGCGAGAAAACCCGCCACCTGATCAGTCATCGCGAGCTGGGGTTGATGAAGTCCAGTGCGATCCTGGTGAACATCTCCCGTGGCCCGGTGGTGGATGAACCGGCGCTGATCGAGGCCCTGCAAAACCAGACCATCCGTGGTGCCGGCCTGGATGTGTATGAGCAGGAGCCGTTGTCGGAGTCGCCACTGTTCCAACTGAGCAACGCCGTGACCCTGCCGCACATCGGCTCGGCCACTAACGAGACCCGCGAAGCCATGGCCAACCGTGCCCTGGAAAACCTGCGCAGTGCGCTGCTGGGCCAGCGTCCGCAGGACCTGGTGAACCCGCAGGTGTGGAAGGGCTGATCACGGCTTGTTGTGTGTAGGAGCGAGCTTGCTCGCGAAGAACTTGAAGGCGATGTATTTATTCAGGCTGCCCGCGTTATCGTTGACGTTTTTCGCGGGCAAGCCCGCTCCTACAGTTTTCAGCGTGCAAGTCGATAACGGTCTATAGATCGTCATCCCTGATCCACAGAAGGTTTTTATGTCCACCACCAAAGCCCGCGCAGACTCACTCTCGCTTCTGCTCTTTACCTTGCGCAGCGGCAAGCTGATGGCGATCAACCTGTTGAAAGTCAGTGAAATCATTCCCTGCCCGCCGCTGACCAAGCTGCCGGAGTCGCACCCGCACGTTAAAGGCATCGCCACCTTGCGCGGCGCCGCCTTGTCGGTGATCGACCTGAGCCGGGCGCTGGGGGAAATGCCCCTGCAAGACCCGGATGGTGGCTGCCTGATCGTCACCGATGTAAGCCGTTCCAAGCAGGGCCTGCATGTGCAGGCGGTGAGCAAGATCGTGCACTGCCTGACCACCGATATTCGCCCACCACCGTTTGGCTCCGGTGGCACGCGTTCGTTTATCACCGGTGTGACCCAGGTCGAAGGCGCCTTGGTGCAGGTACTGGACATCGAAAAAGTCATCCACGGCATTGCCCCGGCGCAGATCGAAGCGGCGCCCACCGACCTGACCATGGAAGAAGCCGAAGTGCTGGGCAACGCCCGAATCCTGGTGGTGGACGACAGCCAGGTGGCCCTGCAGCAATCGGTGCACACCCTGCGCAACCTCGGCCTGACCTGCCACACCGCCCGCAGCGCCAAGGAAGCGATCGACCGTTTGCTGGAGCTGCAAGGCACTGTCGAGCAAATCAACGTGGTGGTCTCGGACATCGAAATGTCCGAAATGGATGGCTACGCCTTCACCCGCACCCTGCGGGAAACCCCGGACTTCCAGGACCTCTACGTGCTGCTGCACACCTCCCTGGACAGTGCGATGAACAGCGAAAAAGCCCGCCTGGCCGGTGCCAATGCGGTGCTCACCAAGTTCTCCTCCCCCGAACTGACCAAGTGCCTGGTGGTGGCGGCCCAGACCGTGGCGCAACAAGGCCTGTGATCGGTGGGTGAATACTTCCAGTTGCTGCGCCGTGACCTCATCGGCAGCCTGCCCGCGCCGCAATGGCCGGCAGATATCCAGCTGGATCATTACCACGAAGCAATGGCTCCGGCGATCCACGCGGTATTGAGCCTGGCCCAGGAACAAGGCGGCGGACGCGTCGGCCCCCTTGAACACTGGCGCCAGCAGTTCATCACCGACGCCGAGTTCGACCCGAAGCTGTGCCTGGTGGCCAGTAATGCCAGTGGCATCCTCGGCGTGTCCCAATGCTGGACCAGCGCCTACATCAAGAACCTGGCCATTCATCCGTGTGCCCAAGGCATGGGGCTGGGCCGGGCGTTATTGCTGCACACGTTCCACGTGTTCAAACAACGCGGCGAGGCGTTTGTCGACCTCAAGGTGCTGGAGTCCAATCGGCGGGCCCGGCACCTGTATGAAAGTGCCGGCATGGTGTTTGTACTTCGGGACCTGGTGCCCGAGGAATAGAAGCACTGGCGCATAACTTGCTTTGCACAGAGGCAGAACGGTAAACAGAGGCAAAAACCCGCCGCCGTTCATGAGCGCCTTCAGACCTTGCCTGGTGACAGATCCTCCATGAATACCCACTTTTCCTGCGTCGGTTGCGGTAAATGCTGCACCGACCACCATGTGCCCCTGACCCTCGAAGAAGCCCGCAGCTGGGCGGCTGACGGCGGCAATGTCATCGTGCTGGTGGAGGGTTTCCTGGGCACTGGGCTTGGGCTGCCCGAGTTGCAGCGCGAACACGCACAACGGCGTTCCGCCATCGTGCCCAGCGGCAACACCGAGGCGTATGTGGCAATCACCTTTGCCGCCTATAACGCCGGGCGCTGCCGGAATCTTGACGAAGACGACCGTTGCCGCATTTACGAGCGGCGGCCGTTGGTGTGCCGTATCTACCCGATGGAGATCAACCCGCACATCCCGTTGAACCCGGGCGCCAAGGATTGCCCGCCGGAATCCTGGGAGCAGGGGCCGGCGCTGATCGTGGGCGGCGAGTTGATGGACAAGGAGCTGGCCGAGTTGATCCGCCGCTCACGCCAGGCTGACCGCGACGACATCCAGGCCAAGGAAGCCGTGTGTGGTTTGCTGGGCATCCATACCACGGCGCTCAAGGGCGATGGGTTTACCGCGTACCTGCCGGATATGAGCCTGTTTGCCCAGGCGATCGAGTTGGCGACGCAAGAGGACGTGCAGGCCAATGAGTGGGTGTTCCATGTGTCCGGGATGGATATTGCCGAGCAGTTGCTGGACGCCGGCGCCCGGATTGCCACCGAGGTGCCGGCGAACTATGCGTTCATTTCGTTGCGCGCGGCTTGAGTGAATGTAAGCCTGTGGCGAGGGGGCTTGTCCCCCGTTGGGCTGCGAAGCGGCCCCAAAATCAGCGACGCCGTTCTGTCTGAAACACCGCACTGACCTTGCTGGGTCTGCTTCGCAGCCCAACGGGGGACAAGCACCCTCGCCACAAAGACAGCTCATGCCGCTACTAGCGCCGCTTACTCCAGAACTCCTCCGCCAACCGCCGCAAATCCTCCGCCAGCCCCGCCACATCCCCTGAGCTGAGCTGGCTCTGCTGGCCGGCGCTGACTGTCACCTCTGCGGCATTGCGAATGCCGATGATGTTGCGGTTGATGTCCTCGCTGACCGCGCTTTGCTCTTCCACCGCCGCCGCGATCTGCTGGCTCATGGCAGTAATCTGGGTCACCCGCTGGCTGATGCCATCCAGTGCCGCTGCGGCGCGCTGGGCCTGGTCGACACTGGCCTCCACATGCTGGCTGCTTTGCGCCATGGCTTGCACCGCATCCCGGGCGCCGCCTTGCAGGGTGCTGATCATGCGCTGGATTTCATTGGTCGAATCCTGCGTGCGCTGGGCCAGCCCCCGCACTTCATCGGCCACCACGGCGAAGCCGCGTCCCTGTTCCCCGGCCCGCGCCGCTTCGATGGCGGCATTGAGCGCCAGCAAGTTGGTCTGTTCGGCAATCGCCCGGATCACTTCCAGCACCCCGGAAATATCGCCGCTGTGGCTTTCCAGTTGATGGATCACTTCGGTGGCCTGTGCCAGTTCCTGGGACAAACGCAGCACCGCATCGCGGCTTTCATCCACCCGCTGGTGGCCTTCCCGGGTCTCGCTGCCGGCCTGGTCAGCGGCCTTGGAAGCCTGCAACGCGTGCTCGGCGACTTGCGCCACGCTGGCGGCCATTTGATTGATCGCGGCGGCAACCTGATCGGTCTGGGTCTGTTGGCCGAGGCTGCTGCAGTGGCTGCTGTCCAGCTGCTCTACCAGCGCCGCTGCATGCCCGGATAGACGTTGCGAGGCGTCACCAATCCGGCCGACCACCGCACCCACCTGGGCCTCCAGCATCTGCATGGCAAACTCGATACGCCCGAACTCATCCCCGCGTCCGGTGTAGATCGTCTGGCTCAGCGGGTTGTCAGCAATCAGCCGCGCCCGCTGGTTCAACTGCGCCAGCGGCCGTAACACAGCGTGCACGCCCGCTACCCCCACGGCACATGTCGCCGTCAGCGCCAGCAGTTGCCAGACCACGGGATAGGTCGCCAGTCCAAGGCCCAAGGCCCACGTTACGGCGCAAGCCCCCAGCACCCACGCCGACAACTTGAGGGTCACTCCCACTACCGGCGGCGCCCGCCGGGTACCGGCACGCAAGCGGGCATAGGCCCGCTCGGCCAGTTGCACCCGCCGCGCATCGGGCTTGGTGCGCACCGACTGATACTCCACCGTCACGCCGTTCCGTGTGACCGGCGTGGCGTAGGCGCTGACCCAGTAATGATCGCCGTTCTTGCAACGATTTTTCACCATGCCCATCCACGAACGGCCGCTTTTCAACACCTGCCACATGTGCGCAAACGCAGCGGGCGGCATGTCCGGGTGACGCAGCAGGTTGTGCGGGGTACCCAACAACTCCTCGCGGGTGTAGCCGCTGATATCGATGAAGTCCTGGTTGGCGTAGGTAATTGCGCTGGTCAGGTCGGTGGTCGAGAGGATATTGGCGTCGGGGGCAAAATCCACATTTCGACCGGTGACCGGCAGATTGATCTTCATGAAAACGCGCGCTCGTGATTGTTGGGGGAGTCGGCAGGGCGTCGACTCTAAGCGCACGGGTTTGGTAAATACTGATCCAGCTCATGTTTGGTGCAATTAATTGGCCATTACGGCCTGGCGGGCGGTGCGTCAAGACGGTAGGGCTGGACGATGCGCTGGTATTCGCCACTCTGCATCAGTTGTTCGAGGGCGCAGTTAAGGTCATTGCGCAGCGCGGTGTCGGGCTTGCGCAGGGCAATTGCCACGCCGTTACCCAGCAGATCGGTGGAGACGGCGGGGCCGAGGAAGTCGAAAATCTGGCCGTCAGCGGTGTCGAGCAGTGCCTCGCGGATTTCCACCGTGCCTTGCAATGTCGCATCGATGTCGCCGGCCAACAGGCTGCGGATCAGTTCTTCATTGCGCCAGAAACCCTTGACGATCACACCCTTCGGCGCCCACTTCGCCAGGGCAAACGCCTCGCGGTTGCTGCCCACCAACACGCCGACGCGCTTGCCCTTCAGCGACCGTGGGGTCGGCATCAAGCCTGATGTCTTGCGGGCCACCAGATGCGTGGTCATCGGATAGAGGTCATCGGTGAAATTCACTCGCCGGTGCCGCTTCGACGTGGGGGCGATGCCCATGATCGCGTCGAATTGCCTGGCTTCAAGGGCGGTGAAACTTTCTACCAGGATCTGGTCGACCCAGGTACATCGCATATTGAGCTGTATGCACAGGGCGTTACCCAATTCGATGTTCAGACCTACAAGTTGGCCTTGTTGATTGCGGCTTTGAAAGGGCGGGAACTGCGCGGCCACGGCAAAACGAATTTCGCTGCGTGGTTGATCACCGGCCGCAGCGATGGAGACGACACCGTCTATCAGCGACAAGCCCAGCACAACACAGGTGCGTATAAGAACCACAGGGACGTCCTATTCCGGAAAACCAGCTGCACCACGTCCAGCCCAGAGCGAAAGAGTCGGGGCTGGCGGGTGCGTGCAAGCTTTCAAGAATTGGCCGCAGGCCTACAAGGCGAAACGTCAGTAACTCTTGTAGGCATAAATCTCCATTGCGAAGGATTTATTACCGGTCAGCGCTTGCCCATCGAGCGACGGGTGCCGGGCGGTGCCATGCCCGGGCTCTTGGTGTGGCCGTTCTTCGCGCCGTTTTTGTACCAAGGCTGGCTGGCGTTTTTTGCCCCGGCCAGTTCGCCCGGCTTGAACGGAAACTTGAATGCCGGGATCTCGGCCTTGGTTTCGCCTTCGACGCTGTCAGGATTGGCCTGTTGGTCGATGTCGACCGCTTCAACAGCGGGTTGTGTCGGGGAATTCATGGAAGCTCCGGGGAGTACTGAAAATGACGCGGGCCTGACTTGCAGGCCACACCGTCGGGCAGTATACCTGCGTGCCTCGGATCTTTAACCACTGCTCGTACGAATGGTCGGACTTTACTGACGGCGCTGTCAGTTAGCAGTCACTTTGCTGACCGGGTTGGCGGGCTATAAAGAACCTTCATTCTTCCGATCCTTTGCCCTGGCGCCTCACCCCATGCACATTCAACGAAAAACGGCCTTGATCGTGGGCGTCCTTGTGGTACTGGCCGTGGTTGCCTGGGTGGTGACCCGCCCGGCCAAGACCAAACTGACCGCGTCGGCAGCGATTCCGGTGCGTGTGATCAGCGTCAAACAGCAGGACATTCCGGGTTTTGTCAGCGGCATTGGTTCGGTGCTGTCGTTGCACAGCGTGGTGATCCGCCCGCAAATCGACGGCATCCTCACCAAATTGCTGGTCAAGGAAGGTCAACTGGTGAAGACCGGTGACCTTCTGGCGACCATTGATGACCGCTCGATCCGCGCCAGCCTGGACCAGGCCAAGGCGCAACTCGGGGAAAGCCAGGCGCAACTGCAAGTCGCGCTGGTCAACCTAAAGCGCTACAAGGAACTGAGCATCGACGACGGCGTGTCCAAGCAGACCTATGACCAGCAACAAGCCCTGGTCAACCAGCTCAAGGCCACGGCCCAAGGCAACCAGGCCGCTATTGATTCGGCGCAGGTGCAGCTTTCCTACACGCAGATTCGCTCTCCGGTCACCGGTCGCGTCGGGATTCGCACGGTGGATGAAGGCAACTTCCTGCGCATGAGCGACACCCAGGGCTTGTTCTCCGTGACCCAGATCGACCCGATTGCCGTCGAGTTTTCCCTGCCGCAACAAATGCTGCCGACCCTGCAACGCCTGATCGCCGCGCAACTGCCCGCCGACGTCAACGCCTACATGGGCGCCGACACCGACGGCCAGACCGGCGACCTGCTGGGCGAAGGTCGCCTGAGCCTGATCGACAACCAGATCAGCGGCACCACCGGCACCATCCGCGCCAAGGCCGAGTTCAGCAACGGCGCGCAAAAACTCTGGCCGGGGCAACTGGTGACAATCCGGATCCAGACCGCCCTGCACAAGAATGCCCTGGTGGTACCGCCCACCGTCGTGCAACGCGGGCTGGATTCGCACTTCGTGTACCGGCTCAAGGGTGACAAGGTAGAGGTGGTGCCGGTGCAGGTGCTGTATCAGAACAGCGACATGAACATCCTCCAGGGCGTGCAGGCCGGCGACGTGCTGGTCAGCGACGGCCAGTCACGGCTCAAGGCAGGCGCTCAGGTCGACGTGCTCAAGGAGCCGCCGCAGGTGATCCAGACCGTTGATGCCAAGGTGCAGCCATGAGTGGCAGTCGTTCGCCGTCGGCCTGGTGCGTCGACCATCCGGTCGCCACTTTGCTGCTGACCTTCGCCCTGGTGTTACTCGGGATGATTGCCTTCCCACGACTGGCCATCGCCCCACTGCCGGAAGCTGAATTTCCGACGATCCAGGTCAGCGCCACGCTGCCCGGCGCCAGCCCGGACACCATGGCGTCCTCCGTGGCCACGCCGTTGGAAGTGCAATTCAGCGCCATCCCCGGCATGACCCAGATGACCTCCAGCAGTGCCTTGGGCTCCAGCCTCCTGACCCTGCAATTCACCCTCACCAAGAGCATCGACACCGCCGCGCAAGAAGTGCAGGCGGCGATCAACACCGCGTCCGGCAAACTGCCCAGCGACATGCCAAGCCTGCCGACCTGGAAGAAGGTCAACCCGGCGGACAGCCCGGTGCTGATCCTCAGCGTCAGCTCCGACAGCATGCCCAGCACCGAACTGAGCGACTACGTGGAAACCCTGCTGGCCCGTCAGATCAGCCAGATCGACGGCGTAGGCCAAATCAACATCACCGGCCAGCAACGCCCGGCCATCCGGGTGCAGGCGTCAGCCGATAAACTCGCGGCCATCGGCCTGACCCTGGCGGACGTGCGCCTGGCGATCCAGCAATCGAGCCTGAACCTGGCCAAGGGCGCGATCTACGGCGAAAACAGCGTGTCGACCTTGTCGACCAACGACCAGTTGTTCCATCCCGAGGATTACGCCCAACTGATCGTGTCCTACAAGGACGGGGCGCCCGTGCAACTGCGGGATATCGCCAAAGTCGTCAACGGTTCGGAAAACGCCTACGTGCAGGCCTGGTCCGGCGACACGCCAGGGGTCAACCTGGTGATCTCCCGCCAGCCCGGGGCGAATATCGTCGAGACCGTGGACCGCATTCAATCCGAGCTGCCACGCCTGCAAGCCATGTTGCCGGCCTCGGTGCAGGTCAGCGTATTGACCGACCGTACCAAGACCATCCGCGCGTCCTTGCATGAAGTGGAAGTGACCCTGCTGATCGCCATCCTGCTGGTGGTGGCGGTGATGGCGCTGTTCCTGCGCCAGTTGTCGGCCACGTTGATTGTGTCCAGCGTGCTCGGTGTGTCGCTGGTCGCCAGTTTTGCGCTGATGTACCTGATGGGCTTCAGCCTGAACAACCTGACCCTGGTGGCGATCGTGATCTCCGTGGGGTTTGTGGTGGACGATGCCATCGTGGTGGTGGAAAACATTCACCGCCATCTGGAGGCGGGCCTCGACAAGCGCGAAGCGGCGATCAAGGGCGCGGGGGAAATCGGCTTTACCGTGGTGTCCATCAGCTTCTCGCTGGTGGCGGCGTTTATTCCGCTGCTGTTCATGGGCGGTGTGGTCGGGCGGTTGTTCAAGGAGTTTGCACTGACGGCCACCTCCACCATCCTGATTTCGGTGGTGGTCTCACTGACACTGGCGCCCACCCTGGCCGCGTTGTTCATGCGCGCCCCGACCCATCACGCCCACGACAAACCCGGCTTCAGCGAACGCCTGCTTGCAGGCTATGCGCGCAATCTGCGCCGCGCGTTGGCCCACCAGCGCACCATGGCCGCGATCTTCATGGTGACCTTGGCCCTGGCCGTGGTCGGCTACGTGTTTATCCCCAAGGGGTTCTTCCCGGTACAAGACACCGGCTTCGTCCTCGGTACCAGCGAAGCGGCGGCTGACGTGTCCTTCCCGGACATGGTCGCCAAGCACAAGGCGATCGCCGAGATCGTCAAGGATGACCCGGCGGTGGAAGCGTTTTCCCATTCGGTGGGCGTGACCGGCAGCAACCAGACCATCGCCAACGGCCGGTTTTGGATCGCTTTAAAAGATCGCGGAGATCGCGACGTGTCGGCCAGCCAGTTTATCGATCGGATCCGGCCGAAACTGGCGAAAGTGCCGGGCATCGTGCTGTACCTGCGTGCCGGCCAGGACATCAACTTAAGCTCCGGCCCCAGCCGCGCCCAGTATCAGTATGTGCTCAAGAGCAATGACGGTCCGACCCTGAATACCTGGACCCAGCGCCTCACCGAAAAACTGCGGGCCAACCCGGCGTTCCGCGACCTGTCCAACGACTTGCAATTGGGTGGCAGCATCACCCACATCAGCATTGACCGTCAGGCCGCTGCGCGTTTTGGTCTCACCGCCACCGATGTGGACCAGGCGCTGTACGACGCCTTCGGCCAGCGCCAGATCAACGAGTTCCAGACCGAGATCAACCAGTACCAGGTGGTGCTGGAGCTGGACACCCAGCAACGCGGCAAGGCGGAAAGCCTGAACTACTTCTACCTGCGCTCGCCGCTGACCAACGAGATGGTGCCGCTGTCGGCGGTGGCCAAGGTCGACCCGCCTACCGTCGGGCCATTGTCCATCAGCCATGACGGCATGTTCCCGGCGGCCAACCTGTCGTTCAACCTGGCGCCGGGCGTCGCGTTGGGGGATGCGGTGATCATGCTCAACCAGGCCAAGAACGAAATCGGCATGCCGACTACCATCATCGGTAACTTCCAGGGCGCGGCCCAGGCGTTCCAGAGTTCGTTGGCCAGCCAACCCTGGCTGATCCTCGCGGCACTGGTGGCGGTCTACATTATCCTGGGTGTGCTGTACGAGAGCTTCGTGCACCCGCTGACGATCATCTCCACCTTGCCGTCGGCGGGTTTGGGCGCGTTGATCATGTTGTCACTGATGGGCCAGGACTTTTCGATCATGGCCCTGATCGGGCTGGTGCTGCTGATCGGTATCGTGAAGAAGAACGGCATCCTGATGATCGACTTTGCCCTGGATGCCCAGCGCGTACGCGGCTTGCCGCCTGAAGAGGCGATTTATGAAGCCTGTGTCACGCGGTTCCGGCCGATCATCATGACCACCCTCGCCGCGTTGCTGGGTGCGGTACCGTTGATGCTGGGCTCCGGCCCCGGTGCAGAAATGCGCCAGCCACTGGGTATCGCGGTGGTGGGCGGGTTGCTGGTGAGCCAGGCGCTGACGCTGTTCACCACGCCGGTCATATACTTGTACCTTGAGAAGTTTTTCCATCGACCCAAACCAGCTCCCCAGCTGGCAACCACACTCTGAGGCTGAGGCCCCGTCCTGGAACAAAAGGCTCATGCGTGTACTGATTATTGAAGACGAAGAAAAAACCGCCGACTACCTGCATCGCGGCCTGACGGAGCAAGGCTATACCGTCGACGTCGCCCGTGAAGGCGTCGAGGGTTTGCACCTGGCCCTGGAGAACGATTACGCGGTGATCGTGCTCGACGTGATGCTGCCCGGCCTGGATGGCTTTGGCGTGTTGCGTGCACTGCGGGCGCGCAAGCAGACGCCGGTGATCATGCTGACCGCCCGCGAGCGCGTGGAAGACCGCATTCGCGGCCTGCGCGAAGGGGCGGACGATTACCTCGGCAAGCCATTCTCGTTCCTCGAGCTGGTGGCGCGCCTGCAGGCCCTGACCCGTCGCAGCGGCGGGCATGAGCCGGTGCAGGTGACCATCGCCGACCTGTGGATTGACCTGATCAGTCGCAAGGCCAGCCGCAACGGCGTTCGCCTGGACCTGACCGCCAAGGAGTTCTCGCTGCTCAGCGTATTGGCTCGGCGCCAGGGTGAAATCCTGTCCAAGACCTCGATTGCGGAAATGGTCTGGGACATCAATTTCGACAGCGACGCCAACGTGGTGGAAGTGGCGATCAAGCGCCTGCGGGCCAAGCTCGACGGGCCGTTCGAACAGAAACTGCTGCACACCATCCGCGGCATGGGTTATGTGCTGGAGAACCGCAGTGTCGGCTAACTCCATCGCCCTGCGCCTGAGTGGCATGTTCACGTTGGTGGCGCTGCTGATCTTCCTGTTGATTGGCGGCGCGCTGTACCAGCAGGTGGACAAAGGCCTGGGCCTGTTGCCCGGTGCCGAGCTGGATGCGCGTTACAGCGTGCTGGAGTCTTCGGTGAACCGTTTTGGTACGCCGGATCACTGGGCGAAGATCACCGCCAAGCTCAAGCTGTTGGGTGAGGAAGACAAACGCATCCGCTTCTGGGTGGTGAGCAGCGATCCGACCTACGAATATGGCAACCCGGACGCGCAGATTCGTGCCTTCGCCGAAGGCCCGACCGGCAAGCGCGATTTGCACCTGCCGGGCCATCATCATCCGTTCAAAATGCTGGTCAGCCAGTTCCCGGCCAAGGACCAGCGTCCGCCGCTGCGCTTCATGATCGGGGTCGACACCGAGAACTTCCGCGCCACCCAACATCAACTGTTGGTGGCGCTGATCAGCCTGGCGTTTGTCGGCGTGGTGTTGGCGTCGCTGCTGGGGTTTTGGGTCGCACGTATCGGCCTCAAGCCGCTGATCAAACTGTCGGATGAGGCGCAGAAACTCGCGCCGCCGAAACTCTCCGGGCGCCTGCAACTGTCGCCGTTGCCGCCGGAGCTGAAGCAGTTCGTCAATTCCTTCAACTCGACCCTCGACCGGGTGGAGCAAGCCTATTCGCGCCTGGAGTCGTTCAACGCCGATGTGGCCCATGAACTGCGCTCACCGTTGACCAACCTGATTGGCCAGACCCAAGTGGCACTGACCCGTGGGCGCTCGGCCGAGCATTACTTCGAGGTGCTGCAATCGAACCTCGAAGAGCTGGAACGGCTGCGTTCGATCATCAATGACATGCTGTTTTTGGCCAGCGCCGACCAGGGCAGCAAGGCCACCAAGTTGATCAGCAGTTCACTGGCGGACGAAGTGGCGACCACCCTGGACTACCTGGACTTCATCCTCGAAGACGCCCAGGTGCAGGTACGCGTGAGCGGCGATGCCCAGGTGCAGATAGAGAAGGCGCATTTGCGCCGGGCGTTGATCAACCTGTTGAGCAATGCGGTGCAGCACACACTGCCTGGGCAGGTGATCGAGGTGAAGATCGACGTGCTGGAAGATCACGTGGCGATCGGGGTGACCAACCCGGGTGATGAGATTGCCAGTGAGCACCTGCCCCGGTTGTTCGAGCGGTTCTACCGGGTGGATGCGTCCCGCAGCAATAGCGGGGCGAATCACGGATTGGGGCTGGCGATCGTCAAGGCGATCGCGCTGATGCACGGCGGGGATGTGTTTGTGCGCAGCGAGGGCGGCGGCAATACCTTTGGCATTACGCTGCCGGTGTAGCGGCTGACCGCCCTCAGTTACTCAGCCGAACCCCGCCCAAACTGCCACTTAGCTCATAGGCCGCCAGTTCCGCCTGATGCGCGGCCATGATCTCCGGCAGGGAACTGCGCAGGTATTCCACCCACGTCTTGATCTTCGCATCCAGGTATTGGCGCGACGGGTAGATGGCGTACAGGTTCAGTTCCTGGGAGCGATAGTTGGGCATCACCCGCACCAGCGTGCCGTTGCGCAACCCTTCAATTGCCGCATACACCGGCAACAGGCCAACGCCCATGCCGCTGGTGATGGCGGTCTTCATCGCGTCTGCCGAGTTCACCAGGAACGGTGAGCTGTTGATGGCGACACTTTCCTGGCCTTCAGGGCCGTTGAATGACCATTTATCCAGCTGAATCACCGGGCTGACCAGGCGCAAGCAGGCGTGGTTAAGCAAGTCGCTGGGCCGTTGTGCACAGCCATTGGCCTTTACATAGGCCGGCGACGCACAAGCGATGCTGTAAGTTATCCCCAGGCGTTGCGAAACAAAACCCGAATCCGGCAGTTCGCTGGCGAGCACGATGGACACGTCGTAGCCCTCGTCCAGCAGGTCCGGCACGCGGTTGGCCATGGTCAGGTCAAAGGTCACGTCCGGGTGGGTGCGGCGGTAGCGGGCAATCGCATCGATCACGAAGTGCTGGCCGATGCCGGTCATGGTGTGCACCTTCAACTGCCCGGCCGGGCGGGCGTGGGCGTCGCTGGCTTCGGCCTCGGCTTCCTCGACGTACGCCAGGATCTGCTCACAACGCAGCAAATAGCGCTTGCCGGCCTCGGTCAGGGCGATGCGGCGGGTGGTGCGGTTGAGCAAACGGGTTTGCAGATGGGCCTCAAGGTTGGAGACCGCGCGCGAGACGTTGGCCGTGGTGGTATCCAGTTGCACGGCGGCGGCGGTGAAGCTGCCGGCTTCGGCCACACAACTGAAGGCGCGCATGTTTTGCAAAGTGTCCATGGAGTGCTCTCTGGGAGATGACAAATTGTGACACGAAGTTTCTTTTTTTTGCAGAGCGAATAATGAACCTACGACGGATTATCGCCTGAACGGTAACAAAGATTCACAAGAATCCCACCTTATCGCCATCCGGCCCGGCCCTTAGAATTGCGCCACCTTCCCCGCAACACCCTCTCAGGAATTCGCAGCAGTGCCGCGTCGCATCAGCAGAGAGCTGAAGACTCTCAGTGTTTGGGCCTTATCGTTAGCAATCAGCGGCTGCATCGGAACCGGAGGAATTGCCCCTCAAGGCCAGTCACTCGTCGCCAATTCATTGGCCACCGACGAAGCGATCAACACCGCCGCCCAGGACGCCCACTGGCCCACCGCGCAATGGTGGCAAGCCTACGGCGACCCGCAACTCAACCACTGGATCGACCTCGCCGTGCAAGGCAGCCCGAACATGGCCATGGCCGCCGCTCGTGTGCGTGAAGCCCGGGCCATGGCCGGGATTGCCGAGTCGGCCGAGTCGTTGCAGGTCAATGGTGACGCCACGCTCAAGCGCCACAACTGGCCAAGCGACCAATTCTACGGCCCGGGCGCGCTGGACAATTCCACCACCTGGGACAACAACGCTTCCCTGGGCTTGAGCTATGCCCTCGATCTTTGGGGCCGCGAAAGCAATGCCACCGAGCGTGCCGTGGACATGGCCCACATGAGCGCCGCCGAAGCGCGCCAGGCTCAGCTCGAATTACAGAACAACGTGGTGCGCGCGTATATCCAGCTGTCGTTGCACTTCGCCCAGCGCGATATCGTGGCCGCCACCCTGGCCCAGCAACAACAGATTCTCGACCTGGCGCAAAAGCGCCTGAATGGCGGGATCGGCACCCACTTTGAAGTCAGCCAGGCCGAGACGCCACTGCCGGAAACCCATCGGCAACTGGATGCTTTGGATGAGGCCATCGCCCTGAGCCGTAATCAACTGGCTGCGTTGGCGGGCAAGGGGCCGGGGGAGGGCGCGCAGTTGCAGCGGCCCACGCTGTCCCTTGGTGCACCGCTGAAATTGCCGTCGACCTTGCCCGCCGAACTGCTCGGCCAGCGCCCGGACGTGGTTGCCAGTCGCTGGCAAGTGGCAGCCCAGGCCCGTGGCATTGATGTGGCTCACGCCGGTTTCTACCCCAACGTCGACCTGGTGGGCAGCCTCGGGTACGTCGCCACCGGCGGCGGAATGCTCAGTTTCCTCACGGGTAAAAAGCTCAACTACAGCGCCGGCCCGGCCATCAGCCTGCCTATCTTCGACGGCGGCCGCCTGCGCTCGCAGTTGGGTGAAGCCAGCGCCGGCTACGACATCGCCGTCGCGCATTACAACCAGACCCTGGTCAATGCACTCAAGGGCATCAGCGACCAGTTGATCCGCCGCGAGTCGATGGACAAACAGCAGGCCTTCGCCGCCGAATCCGTGGCTTCCGCGCAGAAGACCTACGACATCGCGATGATCGCCTACCAGCGCGGCCTCACCGATTACCTCAACGTACTGAATGCCCAGAGCCTGTTGTTCCGCCAGCAGCAGGTGCAGCAACAGGTGCAGGCCGCGCGCCTGAGTGCCCATGCCGAACTGGTGACCGCATTGGGCGGCGGCCTCGGTGCCGGCAGCGACGTACCCTTGGACAGCAAGACTCTTCCGAGCAAGACCCCGGCGGCCCTCGCCGTGTTTGATCACTGAGTAGGATGCAATGACTCCCTTGCCTGCACCGCTGCGCTGGTTGCACTCCCTCGAGTGGCGCCGTGGTTTTTTCGATTGGGCACGCAGTGACGGCGTGACCTGGGTCTATATCTTCAAGGTGCTGATCGCGGCGTTCCTGACGCTGTGGCTGGCCATGCGCCTGGAACTGCCGCAACCGCGCACCGCAATGATCACGGTATTTATCGTGATGCAGCCGCAGAGCGGCCAGGTATTCGCGAAGAGTTTTTACCGCTTCCTTGGCACCCTGGCGGGCTCGGCGGTGATGGTGTTTCTGATCGCGTTGTTCGCGCAGAACACGGAACTGTTCCTCGGTTCGTTGGCGATCTGGGTCGGCATCTGCACTGCTGGCGCTACCCGCAATCGCAACTTTCGCGCCTATGGTTTTGTGCTGGCCGGCTACACCGCCGCGATGGTCGGCTTGCCAGCCTTGGCTCATCCCGACGGCGCGTTCATGGCGGCGGTGTGGCGGGTCTTGGAAATTTCCCTGGGGATTGTCTGCTCCACGCTGGTCAGCGCAGTGATCCTGCCGCAAACCGCCAGCGCCGCCATGCGCAACGCCTTGTACCAGCGCTTCGGTGTGTTTGCGCTGTTCGTCACCGACGGCCTGCGCGGTCGCAGCGAGCGTGAAGGGTTTGAACGCAGCAACGTGCGCTTTATCGCCGAAGCCGTGGGCCTGGAAGGGCTGCGCAGCATCACCGTGTTCGAAGACCCGCACATGCGTCGGCGCAATGGCCGGCTGACGCGCTTGAACAGTGAGTTCATGAGCATCACCACTCGCTTCAACGCCTTGCACCAGTTGCTCGAACGCCTGCGCAGCCAAGAGGCCGATCACGTGGTGGCCGCTATCAAGCCCGGCCTGCAAGACCTCGCGGAATTGCTCGACGGTTTTTCCGGCCGCGCCCTCACCAGCCCCGATGCGGCGCGCCTGGCCAATCAGTTGAATACCTATAAGGAAGGCCTGCCCGCCAAGGTGCGCAGCCTGCGCACGAGCTTCCAGGAAAGTCAGCCCAGTGACGCCGAGCAGCTGGATTTCCACACTGCCTATGAGCTGCTGTACCGTTTCGTCGACGACTTGCACAACTACGCCCAGACCCACGCGTCCCTCGCGGATCACAGCCATGAACGCGAACACTGGGACGAGCCCTATACCCCGAAAACCAACTGGCTGGCCTGCGCCGCCTCGGGGATTCGCGCTTCATTTATCCTGATCGTCCTCGGCAGTTACTGGGTGGCCACGGCCTGGCCCAGCGGCGCCACCATGACCCTGATCGCCGCGGCCACGGTGGGCTTGTCGGCCGCCACGCCCAATCCCAAGCGCATGGCGTTTCAAATGGCCTGCGGCACCTTGATCGGGGCGCTGGTGGGCTTTGTCGAAATGTTCTTCGTGTTCCCCTGGATCGACGGTTTCCCGCTGCTGTGCGTGATGCTCGCCCCGGTGATCATCTTCGGTTCGTTCCTGGCTTCACGCCCGCAGTACGCCGGGGTTGGCGTGGGGTTGCTGATTTTCTTCAGTACCGGCTCGGTGCCGGACAACCTCACGATCTATAACCCCTACACCTTCATCAACGACTACATCGCGATGGTCATCGGCATGCTGGTGTGTGCGGCGGCGGGCGCGATCATCCTACCGCCCAACAGCCGCTGGTTGTGGCGCCGGCTGGAGCAGGACCTGCGCGAGCAAGTGGTGTTCGCCATCAGCGGCAAGCTCAAGGGCCTGGCGTCAGGTTTCGAAAGCCGCACCCGCGACCTGCTGCACCAGGCCTACGGCTTCGCCGCCGGGCAACCCCAGGTGCAACGCAACCTGCTGCGCTGGATGTTCGTGGTGCTGGAAGTCGGCCACGCGATCATCGAATTGCGCAAGGAACAGGCGATCTTGCCGGTACACCCGGCGTATGCCGAATCCCAGCCGTGGCGCCAAGCGATCCGGGTGATGGGCCGCTCGTTGGTGCGGCTGTTCCTGCAACCCAGCGCCAGCAACCTGGAGCGCAGTCTGATCGCCGTGGACCATGCGATCAGCCGGGTGCAGGCCACCGACGAACCCTTCGCCCCGCACTTCGACACCTCGGCCCTGCGCCGGGTGAAAAGCTACCTGCACTTTATCCGCACCTCATTGCTGGACCCGCAATCACCCCTGGCTGCACTCAAGTCCGAAGGACCCGCTCATGCCTCGTGAAATCGCCTTCCACGGCGTCTATATGCCCACCATGACCCTGATGTTTTTTATCGCGGCGGGCGTGGCCTGGGCCCTCGACCGGTTTCTGGCCGGCTTTGATCTGTACCGTTTTTTCTGGCACCCGGCGCTGCTGCGCCTGAGCCTGTTCGCTTGCTTGTTCGGCGCCCTGGCGCTGACCGTCTACCGTTGAGAATGCCCCGATGAAAAAGTTTTTCAGCCTGCTCGCGACCTTGCTGGTACTGGCCCTGGCGATCTGGATTGGTCGTACGCTGTGGGTGCAATACATGGAAACCCCATGGACCCGCGATGGCCGCGTGCGCGCCGACATCATTAACGTCGCTGCCGACGTTACGGGCGAGGTGGTCAATGTCCCGGTGCGTGACAACCAGTTGGTGAAAAAGGGCGACCTGCTGATGCAGATCGACCCCGAGCACTACCAGATTGCCGTCAAGCAGGCGCAATCGCTGGTGGCTTCCCGCAAGGCCACCTGGGAGATGCGCAAGGTCAACGCCCACCGTCGCGCCGACCTCGACGCCTTGGTGATCTCCAAGGAAAACCGCGACGACGCCAGCAACATCGCCGACTCGGCCCTGGCAGATTACCAGCACGCGTTGGCGCAACTCGAAGCAGCCGAACTGAACCTCAAGCGCACCCAGGTTGTGGCGGCGGTGGACGGCTACGTCACCAACCTCAACGTGCACCGTGGCGACTACGCGCGTATTGGCGAGGCGAAGATGGCGGTGGTGGATATGAACTCGTTCTGGGTGTACGGCTTCTTCGAAGAAACCAAGCTGCCCCACGTCAAAGTCGGCGATAAAGCCGACATGCAGTTGATGAGCGGCGAGACCCTCAAGGGCCACGTGGAAAGCATCTCGCGCGGGATCTACGACCGGGACAACCCGGAGAGCCGCGAGCTGATCGCCGATGTGAACCCGACCTTCAACTGGGTGCGCCTGGCCCAGCGTGTGCCGGTGCGGATCCACATTGATGAAGTGCCGGAGGGCGTGCTGTTGGCGGCGGGGATTACCTGCACCGTGATCGTTAACGACGACCTTTGATACACCCTCAATTCCCTGGCAGGAACCGGATCAATGTGGGAGCGGGCTTGCTCGCGAAGGCGGTGGATCAATCGCCACATGTATTGACTGGCACACGCCTTCGCGAGCAAGCCCGCTCCCACAACTTGATTCAGTGCTTTCAGGTGTATCGAGGTGCATCGCAGGCAGCCCCACAGTTGATTTCTGTTGTTTGGGAAGTCAGGCCTGGCAGTAGGTCTCGTGCAAGTGCCGCCATAGCAGGGCGCCGCTGGCCAGTTTTTCGAATACTACGGTGGCGCGGCGGTCGGTCTGGGTGCCGCTGTCATCGATCTGATGCTCGCGATACGTCACGGTCGCGCCACGTGCATGACGGTCAATGCCAGTCAGTTCGCTCAAGGTTATCTTCAGCCCCGGACGCTGGCCACCCAGGCGGGTGAACAGGTAATTGACCCCGGCCGCGTTCATCCGAGTCCCGGTGGACGGCGCAATCATGCTGAAGTCGGGGGAGAAGCGCGCCAACAAGGTGTTCAGTGTTCCCTCGGGCGCAACGCCTGCAAACCATTGTTCGATCTCGACATGGGTCTGGATCACTTCATCAAAAAAATCACGGTAATCAATCATTGTGTGGGCTCGCTGGCAGGGTGAAGCAGTGTCCGTACTTTGGATGCATCCAGGCACAGTACTGCAAATAAGGGGATGAGGGTCAACGCTGCGGCAATCGCGAAGGTCGCGGTGAAGGAGTCCAGCGCGGCCAGCACCCCGCTGAGCACGGCGGCACCGAGGCAAAAACTCAATTGCCGATTGATATTCCACAAGGCGCTGGCATGCCCCATGCGCTCGGCCGGAATGTCGAGAAAGGCCAGGGTTTGCGCGGTGCTGCTGCACAGGCTGCCGCCCAGGCCCATCAGGATGTAGGCGAGCACCACGACTATCGGGTGTGGCTCGATCAGCAACAGGATGCCGATGGATTGCAGCAGCATGCCCGCCAACAGCAACGGCCGAGGCCCGCAGCGATTGAACAGTTTTTTGCTCAAGGCAATCGCCAGCCCCGAGGCCAGCGCCCAAGGCAGCATCAGCGCGCCGATGTGGCTGGCGCTGAACCCGAGGCCGTGCAGATAAAGAATCGCCACCAGGTTGGTGCCGATAAACACGCCCGGAATGAACAGGTAGACCAGCATCGCGACCCGCAGCATTGGCCGGCGAATCTGCGCGAGCACCGCGCCGAGATCCAGACTTGGGCGGGTGGCAGCGGGCGTGTCCACCTCCAGCCAGCTCAACGTCAACATCAAGGTGATCAGCGCCAGCGGCAGGTTGGCGAAAAAGATCCAGCGCCACGACACACTGTCCACCACCAAGCCGCCCAATGCTGGCGACAACGCCGGAATCAGTAACGCCACCAGCATGACTTTGGCCGTCAGTTGGCTGCGTTCTGCCGGGGCAAAATGCCGATAGGCCAAGGCTTGGCCGACAGGAATCAACAAGCCACCGCCCAAGCCTTGCAGCAGGCGCCAGCCGATCAACGTTTCAATCGACGCGGCCTGGCCCACCAGCACCGAGGCCACGCCGAACAGCAGCAGGCTTACGGCAATCAAGCGTCGTTCGCCCAACAGGGCCGCCAGCCACACGCTCAGGGGAATCACCACGGTCAGGCCGAGCATATAGGCGTTGCCGATCCACGCCAGTTGCGTGATCGAGGCGTGTAACTCCCGGGCGATATCCGGGTAGGCGATGGTGGCGACAAACATGTTCACCAGGTCGAGGGCGAAGCCCAGTAGAAAGATCCAGGTGACTTTCGAGCGGTAGGTCATTGCGCTGTTCCTGCGGTGGATGGCGGCAGGGTAGGCGGGTGCAGGCACTTGGGAAACAGCAGTTTGACTGTTAGTTTGTCAAAAATATTTTGACAAAGGAGGGTGTGGCCCATGGTCAGCCTGGATCGATTCGACACCTTCAAGGCCGTGGTCGAGGCTGGTTCATTGACCGCAGCCGCTGACTTCCTCGGGCAAACGCGGGCGGTGGTGAGCTTCAACCTCAAGCGCCTGGAGGCCGAACTGGGTGTCACCCTGCTGACCCGCAGTACTCGGCAACTGGCACTGACCGATGCCGGTGAACGCTTTTACCTGCGCTGCACGCGGATGCTGGAAGAGGCACGGCTGGCGGTCGAGGAAGCCCGTTCGGAACACAGCCAGCTCAAAGGCACGTTGCGTATCACCACCACCGTCGAATACGGATTGGCCGTGGTGGTGCCGGCACTGGAAACCTTTCGCGGCCTGCACCCGGAATTGAACGTCCAGTTATCCACATCCTCCAGCCACGCTGACCTGATCTCCGAGCGGTTTGATGTGGCCATTCGATTGGGACGGATGCTCGACTCCAATCACCGGGCGGTGCAGCTGTCGAGCTACGAGATTTTTGCCGTGGCCGCGCCGGAGTTTGCCGGGGTCGCCACGCTGGATGAATTGGAGCAATTGCCCAAGCTGGGCCATGGGCGGCTGACGGAGTTGGCGGTGGTTGATCCGGCTGGTCTCGAGCGCCTGTATCGCCCGGGGCCTGGCAAGGCTTCATTGGTTGCGGACAGCGCCGCCATTCTCCAGGCCTTCGCCGTGCGCGGGCATGGTGTGGCGATCCTGCCCCAGTGGCTGGTGCAGGAAGACCTGGAGGCGAGGCGTTTGGTGCGTCTGCTGCCGGGTCATCGATTTGCGCCACAGGGGGTGTATGCGTTGTACCCGGATACTCGGCATTTGCCGCTGAAAGTGCGGGCCTTCATTGATTTCATGAAAGGCTGATCAGTCGAGAAACCGTGTGGCGAGGGAGCTTGCTCCCGCTGGGGTGCGAAGCACCCCTGAAAAGGTCAGCGCATTCTTTCAGGAATACTCGGGCGGATGGTTTTGGGGCTGCTGCGCAGCCCAGCGGGAGCAAGCTCCCTCGCCACGGGTGTGGCGGGGGGCTCTTACAGCTGGCCGCTTAGGCCAAAGCGTTTTTTCAAGACGGTCTCCAGCAAACCCTTGGGCAGCAACGCCGCCATCAACGGCAATGCCCGGCAGCCATTTCCCGAGCGTAACAGGCGCGGCGGTGTTGTCTGTTGCACGGCCTTCAATACATCCGCGGCAAAATCGCGGGCGGGCGTAGGCCGATCCTGGGAGGCCTTGGCCCGGGCGCGGATGCTTTCGCGCAGCGGCCACCAAGGCGATTTTTCATTGATCAACAGCTCGGCCTGGGTGCCGGCGTTTTTCGCAAAACTTGTATCGATGGCGCCCGGCTGTACCTCCATCACCCGTACGCCGAAGGGCGCGAGTTCCATGCGCAACGCATCACTCAAGGCGTGCACTGCCGCTTTCGAGGCGCAATACGCACCGGCAAACGGTGTGACCAGCACGCCGGACACGCTGCCGATATTCACCACTAACCCTTTACGACGACGCAGGGCCGGGAACAGCGCCTGGGTCACCCCGACCACTGAAAACACGTTCGTCTCGAATTGCTGCTGCATCGCCTGAGTGCCGCCGTCGAGCAGCGGGCCCATGGCGCCGTAGCCGGCGTTGTTGATCAGCACATCCAGCTCGCCGATCTGGCCGGCCAATTGAGCGAGCGCGGCGCTGTCGTTGACGTCCAGTTGCACGGCGTTGAAGCCGGCGGCGCGAAGTGCCGTCACATCATCAGTGCGCCGGGCGCTGGCCCACACGTCAAAACCGGCTTGCTTGAAGGCATCCGCCAGGGCACGGCCAATACCACTGGAACACCCGGTGATGAGTACGTTGGGCATGGATCAGTCCTTTGTTGTTAGTCGGAGAAGCTGCCTTGCAAATGCTCGGCGCGAAATTCCAGGGTTTGCGGGCGATAGCCGGGGCGCAGTGGCGGTACCGGCAGGCAGTCTTCCCAGGTGGCGCCGGCTTGCAGTTCGCCGGGGCCGCGATAGCGTGGGGCAGCGTAGACGTTGTCGGCCAGGTTGACGGTGTCGCCTGGTGCATAAGCTGCGACGCGCCAGCGCAGTTCGGTCAGTGGCACATCGTTGCCGTTGTTCAGAGTGAGTTTGAGTGGCCGGTCTGCCGGGCATTCTTGAGGCGCGTAGACGGTGCGTAATTCCAGGCGTGCCAATTGTTGGGCCTCACGCTTGTCCAGCCACACTACGCCTACCGCGACCAAACCCAGGCCGATGGCGGCCGCAAGGGAAACCGGCAACGCCTTGGCCGGATAGCGCAGCAGGAGGATCAACCAGGTGATGATCAGTAGAACGCCGATGAACACGATAAAACCCTCGCTTGCCATGAGCATTCATCGTAGCTGAGCCCGGGGGCCAAGCCTAATCACTTGCGGTAATGCATTGCACTTTACCCACCGGAACCCGCTGGCGCTCTTACACCACGGATTGATTCATCACTGGAGTGATATCTCTTTTACAAGGGTAACAATGGACTAACTCCCTTTTGCACAGGGTCCATTCAATGATTGTTAAACGTCATACCGAGTATCAGCCTGATCTTGCCCCTCCTTCAGCTTTAAACGGCCAGCGAGCCGCTGAAAACCAGACGCCTCAGCTCAGTAGCGCGGCGTCATTTTCTGGCCAGGCCTTCCCTGGTGCACCTGCTATGCCGGTCGTTCGGAGCATTCGTCCGGCCACTGTCGCCGAGTATGCTTTTGGTAGACCCGCCTCTGCTCAACAGGGTTATTTCAGCCAGCACAATTCACTCAACATTCAAATCAACCGGTTGATCAGCCAGCAGCCCACCTATGAGCAATTTGTGCAGGAGTATCAGGAGTACGTTGCCAAGACGCCTGGCGCCGTAGGGCAAATTGGTGAGCTGTTTGCCAACGCCGTCACTCGATTCTGGACGTCTCCCCGCCCCACCGAAACAGACCCCAGCCCGCCTCAAGACCAACTGATCAACCTGCACCGCCAAATGCTCTCCACTCAAGCGGCCCTGCGCGTGGAGGACGGTACCCTGAGCCCGGCGAGCAAAGCGCTGATCGACAAAGCGTTCCGTTATCCGACCCTGGCGTCCCGGGGAAGCGCTTTCCCCAACGGTGCGCGGCCCGGTGTATATCCGCTCACGGTTGATGACACGACGCTGAACGGCGCGCGCCTGGCCGGGGCCTTCATGATTACCGCCTCCGATGGCTCCCTGCAAACCCAGCCTCACTGGCCCAACGGCAACAAAAACATGCTTGCCAACCAAGACAACGGACCTGTGG
This sequence comes from Pseudomonas sp. AN3A02, assembly GCF_011765255.1. Lineage (NCBI taxonomy): Bacteria > Pseudomonadati > Pseudomonadota > Gammaproteobacteria > Pseudomonadales > Pseudomonadaceae > Pseudomonas > Pseudomonas sp. AN3A02. Next base: position 966,121 of record NZ_JAARNI010000001.1, on the reverse strand, counting down.
TGCTCTACACCCCCGGTGAGGGCTTTGAGGAGTTCGCGACCCCTGCCCAATTGCAGTCGACGCTGATGCAACGAATTGACAAAGGCGGCGTTCGCGCAGAGCTGCTGTCACAGAGCTTGCCCTTGTCGGCGGAAAACCTGCGCAAGCCTTTACGCGGCGAAGACCTGATGCTCAGTTTCGCTCCCACCTCAGGGGACGTGATTGCTGAAGCGATTCCTCAGCTTCTGGAGCGACAAAAAGCCGAACTGAATGCACTGACTCACTCAGACACCAGCGACATGAACGGCCCACAAATCTCCCAGGCCATGAACAGCGCCGCCAATTGGTCTACTCAACTGGACGGCAGCAACGCAATGCTCGCCCGGGGAGAAAGGCTTGAAGACAAACAACAGCCGCAGTGGCTGAAAAACCTGTCGCGCATGAACGAGGGCGAATACAAGTCTCTGGAGGCGAGCGAGCAGCAATCCCTCCAGTCACTGGTGCCGTTGCTGGAAGCGATTCCTTCACTGCAGGGCTTTGCCCATGACAAATTGGCGGCGGCGCTCAGGAAAAAATACCCCACGGTAAATATCGACCCGGACAAGATCGTGGTCACCACCACCACACAATCCAGGACTCATACCGGTCGGCAAGGCGCTTACGTTGCGCGCAATGTCAGCAGGCAGCACAGCTCATTGATTGAGCTTGCCCTGAAAAACCCTACTGCATGGCCCGCCGCAGAAAGCCACCAGCATGTTGAGGTGAAATTCGCCGCAACGCTGACCGATGTTTCAGGCAAGCCGGTGCTCGGGGCAGATGGAAAACCTGTGGTGTTGGGAACCGAGGAACTCAAGACTCTGGTGAATGAGCTGGATGTGGGCGGTAACTACATCACCCTGCTCAAGGAACGAATGGCGCCTGACGCCCAGACGGGAGCACCGGGGAAACTCCGCTCGGCATGGAAAGCCAACCTGTCGGATGTCATGCAGAAGCAGGCGTTTCTGGGGCAGTTGAATCCGCAGGCTTATCCACAAGGCTCCTCGGGACCTGAATGGGTCCGGGCCGTGCTCGATTTTCCGGACGCTGCCACGCGGCCCCAAGTGGATGGAAAGACCGTTGTCGCAAACACCGTCAGCCACTACGGTCAGGAGCTTCAGGGTGTGGTCGCCATTGGCAACGGCCAGGACGGGCCGCTTGTGCTGTATAGCCCGGATGCGCCCGACGGGATCTCCTTTCGGGAAGTCGCCAATCAGGCGGCGCTCAGTGCGCTTTTCAAAGAACCGGGATGGCGAACCTACGCAAGTAGCAAAACATCGCCGCTCAATCCGGACGGTTTGAGTGCAATCGTCCAGAGGAGCATTGTTGAAAATGTGGGGCGGCTGGGACGGGTGAATGAGTTGGGTAGCAACGCCTACCTCACGCCTATCCAGGGCAATTTACAGGACACTCTGTACAAACAACTGACGGAAATACTGATCGATAAGGCGGACGTCGGATCTGTCAGCTCAGATGAAGTAGCTAAAGAATCGAGATACAACAAGACACTGTTTGGCATCGAGGTCGCCACGATCTTCATGGACCTGCTGCCCATTGTCGGAAAGGGCGTTTCGACCGCGACCCGCCTGACCAAGGCGGGGCTGCGTGTCATCCGGGCACCGGGACAATCCATCGTCAACGTACTCAACAAACCCAACCGCCTTGCCATGATCTATGCCCGGTATGGCGACGGCAGCGGCATGGCCGCGGGTAGCAAGGCCAGCCCAATTATGCGCCCGGTCCTTAACCCGGCGCCGGCAAGTAGAGTCGTCGTGCCGCTGACGACCACACCGGCGGCACACCAGGTACCGGCAGGGGGCGTCTCAGTCCGCGCGTTGCCAGACATCAGCGCCCATTCCGTGCCTGACAGCCTGCTCAGCGGCCGTACGATGCGGGGCGATGGCACTTATCAAGTCGGCGAGCAGTTTTATGTGCGTTACACCGATGGCAGCGGCGTCAGCAAACCGTACGAAATCAGCTCCGTGTACAAGGTCGAGGGTGGATATGTACGGGTCATTGACCCGCAGACCAAAAAGACCGTGGCATTCCTGCAGCCGGCGGGCGACGGCGAATGGCGATTGAACCGGTTGCCGGGTGGCGTCAAGTCAGGATTAGGTCCAAAGAAGACTGGCAAGCCTCAGGCGCAAAAGCTGCTGGGCCAGCCAGGCAGCTCTGCTCCACTCTCTGCAACGAATAAGCAATTGGTCAATCATCCAGATTGGCAGTCGGCAGTGGATTCGGGCACGCACAACGGGCAACCCGTATATATCCACTACACCAGCAAGGAAGGCGCTGAAGCGATTGCTCAAGGGCAAGGTATTAACGATCTGGCGCGCGGTGAAACGCGCGCGGGTTCGAAGGGCGGCGTGTACGTTAACCCCCCCGGCCAGCAATTTAATGGTGAAAACGTCGAAAACCTGTTGTTCCTGGGGAACGAACGCTATGTGGGCAGGGGCGACTACATGGTGATATTCAGCACGGATCAGGTTCCGCAGGATCTGGGTTCCATCACGGCGGGCAGCCCGTTCGTTGAGCTGAAGATGAACAAAGAAATCAAGTTGAACCCGTCGAACTTCCTGTATTTGGGGCCGAATCAGTTTCCCGACTATTTCGGTTGAGCGCGTTTGAAAGCGCTGGGGCATTGATCTGAAAAAGCCCCCGACCCACCGGCTGCGGATAGGGGACGCAGTCGGTGTGACGGGGGCTTCTTGTGCCGCTCTTTTACTGCGCGATGGTTTTCACCGACACGCCACGCTCGATCGGCGTAGACCGACCGTAGATATCTTCAAAACGCTCGATATCGTCTTCACCCAGGTAGCTCCCGGACTGCACTTCAATGATCTCCAATGGGATCTTGCCCGGGTTGCGCAAGCGGTGCACCGAGGCGATCGGAATGTAGGTGGACTGGTTTTCGGTGAGCAGGAACACGTTCTCGTCACAGGTGACTTCGGCAGTGCCGCTGACCACGATCCAGTGTTCGGCGCGGTGGTGGTGCATCTGCAACGACAGGCACGCGCCCGGCTTGACCGAGATGTGCTTGACCTGGAAGCGGCCGCCCATGTCCACCGAGTCATACGAGCCCCACGGACGGTAGACCTCGCAGTGGTTCTGGGTTTCGCTGCGGCCCTGTTCGTTGAGAGTGTTGACCATCTGCTTGACGCCCTGGACCTTGTCCTTGTGGGCAATCATCATCGCGTCCTTGGTTTCTACCACCACGATATTTTCCAGACCGATAACCGACACCAGCTTGCCGTTGCCGTGGATCATGCAGTTCTTGCTGTCCTGGATCACCACGTCGCCTTTGCTGACGTTGCCGTTGGCGTCTTTTTCATTCACGTCCCACAGCGATGCCCAGCAACCCACGTCGCTCCAGCCAGCGGTCAATGGCACCACGCAGGCCAGCTGGGTTTTTTCCATCACGGCGTAGTCGATGGAGTTATCCGGGCAGCAGGCGAAAGTGGCTTCGTCGATGTCGATGGTGTCGGCGCTGTGGTTGCTGCGTTCCAGGGTCAGCAGGCAGGTGTCGTAGATGTCCGGATCGTGCTTTTTCAGCTCTTCCAGGAAGCGGCTGGCGCGGAACAGGAACATGCCGCTGTTCCAGAAGTAACCACCGCTTTTGACGAACTCGGTGGCGCGTTTTTCATCGGGTTTTTCAACGAACTGTTGCACGCGGCTGACGCCTTCGGGCAGCAGCGAATCGTTGGTCGACTTGATGTAGCCGTAGCCGGTTTCCGGACGGGTGGCCGGCACGCCGAACAGCACCATTTCACCACGCTCAGCGGCCACAGTGGCCAGGGCCAGGGCACGTTGCAGGGCTTTCTGGTCGTCCAGCACGTGGTCGGCCGGCAGCACCAGCATCAGCTCGTCACGGCCTTCGTTGACCAGCATCATTGCCGTCAGGGCCACGGCCGGCGCGGTGTTGCGGCCGAACGGTTCCATCAGGATTCGCTGGGTTTCCAGTTTGCGGGCGGCCAGTTGCTCGTTGACGATAAAGCGGTGGTCTTTGTTGCAGACCACGATGGGTGCATCCATGCCGTCGAACACCAGGCGCTCCAGGGTTTGCTGGAACAAAGTGTGCTCGCCGGTCAGGGCCAGGAACTGCTTGGGAAACTGTTTACGCGAAAGCGGCCAAAGACGTGAGCCGCTACCACCGGAAAGGATTACTGGGATCATGTGTTTCTCCTTGAATCAATATGGGTTAGAGCTACTGCGTTCTGTCGTTTCACTCTTGTTTTTGTCTCGGTCCGGGCTGGCCGCTTAATCCTGTAGGAGCGAGCTTGCTCGCGAAAAACCAGAGAGCGCCGGGATAAACCGGGGGCGCTGCGTCATCGTTAGCGTTCTTCGCGAGCAAGCTCGCTCCTACAGGGGGTGCGGTCCGTCCGGTAAATAGTTAGCGGGTCGACACGGGGCGCTTGACCCACACTGGCGACAGGTTGGCGCCGCTGCCGGTGACGTACAGCACTGCGGCCTCACCACGCTCCAGGGCTACCGGCTTCACGTCGCCGACTTTCTTGTCGCCTTCGTACAAGGCCAGGCTGACCTTCACCGGGTTGATTTCGCGCTCGCCACGGCCCTTGGCGGCCACGGCCTGGACCACGTCGGTCTTGCCGTCGGCGGTTTTCAGGGTCAGCGACTTGTCACTGAGGTTCTGCACGCGCACCAGGGATTTCTGCTTGTTCTTGAACGGCGGTTCTTCGATCAGTTGTGGCTGGCCGCTGCCGCTGCTGACCAAGGTGTAGTAGTGATCGGAGGCGAGCTTGACCGGCAGGGTCTGGCTGCCGACCTTGGCGCTGTAGTCACCGCCCGGCATGAAGCTGAAGTCACTGCTGGCCAGCGGTGCAACCTCGTTGAGGTTGGTGCTGCCGACGGTGGCGCTGACTTCCTGGTTGCTGGCGTTGTACACCCGCACAAAGCTCGAGCCTTTTGGCGCGACGGGGCCGTAGAGGGCGGCGTCGCCACCGGCAAATGCGGACATCGAAATAACGCTCATGCCTGCAACGAAGGCAAAGGTTTTTGCGAGACGGCGCGGAGTAGTAGTGAAAGTCATGTGAGTTACCTCTCTTTCAGTTTTGCGCCCGGTTGGGCGTCTCGGAGTTCATGTTTTTAACGGCGGGGGTGTTGATAGCCATGTTCTGTTGGCGCGCACCGGCTTGTTTGAGCTGCGCAACCCACTGCGGGTCGGCATCGCCGATTTCGTTGTTCACAGGCAGATAACGTTCAGGAAACTCCCAGATCAGCACCTGTGGCGGGCTGTTCTTGAAGTCGTCGCTTTTCAGGTAGCTGAGCATCGGCAGGATCGGGCCGTGGCCGTCTTCGGAGTAGTTGATGACGTCGCTGCCCAGCGCTTGCTTCAGTGCGCCGACAAAGTTCCAGTTCGGGTTGGCGCTGTAGCTGGTGCCCACCAGGGCCACCGGGGTTTCGCTGTCGGTGAACAGGGCGTCGTCGCCTTTGGTTTCAGCCAGGTGAGTCACGCGTTTTTGCAGCGGCTCCTTGGGTGGCATCAGGTTTTCGAACAGCGGGTCCAGGGGCAGGAACAGACGCAGGTCGCCCTTGTGTGGCTCGGTCTTCTCGGCTTCGGTGACGAAGCGTTGAGGTTCGCCGCTCAGGGGCGTTTTGTTGGCAATTGTCTTGGCCAGTTCTTTGGCCGCCACTTCAGCGCCGTCCGGTGTCCAGTGGGTGTCGGTGCGCAGGAACACTTGCTGGCCGTGCAGCTTGGCCTGTTGCAGCGGGCCCATCAGGTCGGGAGCGACGATCTTGTCGGCGGCCATGCGGGCATGGAAGTCCTGGTACAGACCTGCGTGGATACTCGCCGGCTGCACTTCACCCAGGTGTTCCGGGTACAGGCGCACCTTGGCCGGCACGATCGCCATCACCAGTTGGATGCCTTGGGCCTTGAGCTTCTGGCGCACGCCTTCCACCAGGGCGTAGTTGCCTTGCAGGTTCTGGTCTTCGTTGACGATGGGGTTGAATTCCTCGTCGCTGTAGAGCCAGTGATCGCGGCCAATCACCACGCCAGGGCGGCCTTCATTGAACAGCTTGTAGTCCAGGGCTGCCCAGAGGTTGGTGCCCAGGCGCTTGATCGGGAACTGGTCGTCGTAATGGGTCTCGACGGCCTTGGTCCAGCGACCGTTGAGCACGGTAGCGTCGGCGTTGGTGCTGAAGCCGAAGAAACTGCGCATCGACCAGGCGCCCAACGCCAGCAGCACGGCCATGAACAAGGCGATATAGAGGACGCGTAATGAACGGGTCATGGTCGGCTCCCTCAGAACTGGAAGTAAAGGAACGGCGAGAAGCTCTGCGCCGAAAGTTTGAGAATCGACGCCACGAACAGCAGCAGTACTGCGGCGCGCATGGCGTAGCGTGGCCAGGTGGCGGTCCAGTAGGCCGGTTGCACGGTGGCCTCGGTGCCAACGGTGTAGCCGGGCTCATGGATGCTGCCCGGGGTGTCGCCCGGTACGGCCTTGATCAAGCCAGGTTGTGCAGTCGCCGGGCCATCGGCCTGGGTGTTGACCGCAGGCTTGGTTTTTTCCGGTGGGCGGTTGTTGTAGAAGTCTCGCAGGCCGAAAAACGCCAGGGTTGCGTATGCCACCACCAGGGTTGCCACTTGCAGGCCGGTGAGGCTGGCGCGATTGAGTTCCGAGAGAGACCACTCGCCGAAGCTGAACATCGCGCCGTACATACGGCCGGCGACGTGCAGGTTTTCCGAGCGGAAGATCACCCAGCCCATTACCACCAGCAGGAAGGTGAAGGCCCAGCGCACGACGTTGAAACTGCGCGGTGCAGTGTTGAGGCCGATGGCTTTTTCAATCGCCAGCCACATGCCGTGCCAGGCGCCCCACACGATGTAGGTGATGTTTGCACCGTGCCACAGGCCACCGAGCAGCATGGTCAGGAACAGGTTGCGGTAGGTGGTCAGCGTGCCTTTACGATTGCCGCCCAGGGTGATGTAGAGGTAATCGCGCAGCCAAGTGGACAGGCTGATGTGCCAGCGCCGCCAGAACTCGGTGATCGACTGGCTGATGTACGGCTGCTTGAAGTTTTCCATGAAGCGGAAACCCATCATCAAGCCCAAACCGATGGCCATGTCGCTGTAGCCGGAGAAGTCGAAATACAACTGTGCGGTGTACGCCAGCGCGCCGAGCCAGGCGTCACCCGTCGTAGGGTTTTGCAGGGCGAAGCAATGGTCGGCGACCACCGCCAGGGTGTCGGCGATGAACACCTTCTTGATGAAACCCTGCATGAACCGCGTGCAGCCCTCGGAGAATTTATCGAGGGTGTGGGTGCGGTTGTTGAACTGGTCGGCCAGGTCGCGAAAGCGCAACACGGGGCCGGCAATCAGGTGCGGGAAGATCGCCACGAACGCCGCAAAGTCGATCAGGTTGCGGGTGGCCGGGGTGTCGCCGCGGTACACGTCGATGATGTAGCTGATGGACTCGAAGATGTAGAACGAGATACCGATCGGCAACAGCACGTGGGTCAGGATGAAAGGCTCAAGCCCCGCCGACTTCATCATCAGGTTGATGCTGTCGACGCCGAAGTTGGCGTACTTGAAGTAGCCGAGGATGCACAGGTCGACCGCCACGCCCAACAGCAGCCAGCGCTGGGCCGGCTTGGTGCGCACGCCTGCCGCACCGACCTTGAGGCCGATCCAGTAGTTCCACAGCGTCACGGCGGCGAACAGCGCCAGGAAGTCCACTCGCCACCAGGCGTAGAACACATAGCTGGCAACCAGCAGCAGCAGATTGCGATAGCGTTGCCCGCTCAAGTAGTACAAGCCGAGGAAGATCGGCAAGAACAAAAACAGGAACACATTGGACGAGAAAACCATCCCGATCTCTCCATGTTTAACCAACAGTCAAGGGCCAACGGCCCCCCCAAACCCCCCCACGAATCTGGGAGGGTGTACGCGTTCAGTGTGGGAGCTGGCTTGCCTGCGATGACGGTGTGTCAGTCGACATCAATGCTGAATGTCATACCGCTATCGCAGGCAAGCCAGCTCCCACATTTGGACCGAGTCCAGGTGTGGGAGCTTTGTATCAGCTGCCTTTGTTGCCTTTCTCGTGCGCCGGGTCGTAGACCTTGGTCAGGTCACCCCCGAGGCGGAACGTCTTGAACGGCTGCATCCCGTGCTTGCGCTCGATCACATCCGGCGCGCAGGTGTAGAGGGTGCAGAAGGGCTCAAGCCAGGCAAATTTCATGTCTTCCTTGAGGTCCTTCATGTCTTGTTCCTTGCCGTTCTTCTTCTCGAAGATCTCCGGGTCTTTCACCCCGGCCAGCACGTTGTCGCCCAGGCGTTTCAAGGCACCGTTGTTTTCCTGGCGCAGGTCAACACCGTTGACCAGGGCGAAACTGGCAATCATCGCCAGCGGCGGCAGGGCGTAGTTGTGGTACGACAAAGCCCGTTGCTGACGCTTCAATTCGTTCGGCAGGAAGCCTTGCGCATCGACCTGATTGGCGCCGACCTTGTATTCCTTCACGGCCCAATCAAACAGGTCGCGACGGTTGGTGGCGATGGAGGTCGCCATCACCGACCAGGCGGCCCAGTAGGAGTGGTTGTTGGTTTTATCCAGCGGCAGGTTGTCCCAGTCGCTCACCACCTGGTCGGCCATTTTGCTGAACCAGGCCTCGATCAACTGCGACTCCTGCTGGTGGTTGGCCAGCGGGTGGGAGTCGGAGAACTTCAGGCGTACATAGGCCGAGGCCATGCTGCCCAACGCCCATTTGCGCATGGACTTGCCGGTGTGGTTGAAATCCTTGGACATCAACGCATCCGCCTTGGCCCAACTCGTCAGCCAGTTCAGCGTACATTCCAGCTGCTCCGGGCGACCGTCGCGCATGAATTGCATCACGCGTTTGCTGGTGTCTTTTTCCAGCTTGGTGATGTCGGCGGTGCTGTCGCGAAAGGCTTTTTCGGACTGCACGTTCAACGTGGAGCGAGCCTTGTCCGAACCTTCGTACTTGCTGCGAAACTGCAGCGAACCGGTGTACGGCGCCGGCATGGTGTCGCAGTCATTCTTGAAGTCGCCGGTCTTGAATGCTTCCACCGGGGCGAAATAACCCTGGGGTGGACGCAGTGGCGCGGCGGCATTGACTGATCCGGCGAAGATCGCCATGCCCAGTAATGTTGGAATCAATAGCTTCTGCATAAGTAACCTCATTGCCCGGCAGATGCGGTCTGTTGACCACCGGCGGGGAATACGTTGCGTGTGCAAATTTTCGCTTCGACTTTCTGCGCGGCAGCGCCCGCTTCAGGGCCCTGCACTTCCACGGCCAGCAAGTTTTGCGTGGCCCAGTCTTCATCGGTGCGCAGTTCAAAGGCGAAACGCCCGTCTGTATCGGATGTTTCGGGTTTGTCGATCTTGATGTCCTCGTGGCGCCCGTTCATGTACCAGAGGGTTGCTTGCAGGGTTTTCACCGAAGGGTCGGCGAAGCGGATGTCGACCTGATGGCTGGCGTTGCGCAGGTCTTTGTTCGAACTGTTAACCAGTAATTCGTTCTTGCCGGGTTTCAGCGTGGTGCTGGCGCTCATCTGGGCGGTCTTGCCTTCGCAGCCGTTGTCCAGCAGCGACATCATCTGGCGGTAGATGGTCTCCTGATCGAGGCGATACAGCGGCGAGAATTCCCAGATCAGGATCTTCGGCGGGGTCTTCTGGAATTCGTCGCTGCCCAGGTACTGGATCATCGAGCCTTCGAGACCACCGCCGGGGAAGGCGACGTTGAGAATGTCAGCACCGATTTCCTGTTCCAGGAAGCCGGCGAAGTTGTAGTTCTTGCCGCTGTGGCTGGTACCCACGAGGGTGATCTGCGGGTTGCCGGAATCACCGAACAGGTCGCCGTCCGCCGCTTCGCCCTTGGGCTCGGTGGTGAACTGGTCCATGTACTGGATCGCGTAGCTGGTGCCACACAGTTGCCCGGCCATGTTGTGCAGGGTGCCGGTCTTACCCATGCGCCCGGAACGTTTGGTCTCGAATTCACGCTGCGGGATGCCGGCAAACTCGGGCATCGCGCGCACTTTCGCGCCGACGATTTTGGCGGTGCGCTGGGCGCCGTATGGCGTCCAGTGTTGGTCACCGCGGAAGTAGAAGTCGTGGGCCGGTAATTCATCCGGCAACTGCTCGTTGGTCAGCGGCGACAGGTCCGGCACGACGTAGCCCATCTTGGCGAAACGCCCGAGCATGGTTTTGTAGTTGCCCAGGGCCTTGTCGAAATCGAACTTGGCTTTCTCTTCAGGGTTGAGCTTGTTGCGGTTCACCAAACCACGGGTTGGCTGGTAGACCACCACCAGTTCCACGCCCTTGCTCTTGAACGCATCGTGCAGCTGTTGCATGCGTTTGTAGCCGGCGGGGCTGGTGTCGAATTCGGTGCGCAGGTCTTCCTGGGTACGGAACAACCAATCGCCCTGGGCTTGCACCAGGGTGGTGAAGTTCTGCTGGTAGCGCGTGGTGTAGTTCTTCGCGTCGTGGGCAGCCGGGCACAGGCTGCAGCACGGTTCGGCGCTGAATTTCGGGGCCTGTACTTCGTCGGCACGCACGCCCTGGCTGGCCGCGAGCAGGCCGAGGGTCAAACCCGAAAGGCTGAGCAATTTGATCATGTGTGGGTGCATAAAGGTCATCCTCAGTCCTGCATTTCGGTCTGGCGTTCGACAGGGTCGATCAGCACGGCTTTCTTCTGGCGTACCAGCAAGTCGAGGATCTCTTCCTGGCGATCGCCAAGAACGCCCGAGAAGCTGATGCCACTGGATTTGGTCGGCGCAAGCATCGACACGCGGTACAACTCGACGCTCAAGGGCGAGTCGATGGACAGCGGCCCGCTGCCGTTGGCGGCCAATTCACCGCCCACCACAATCAGCGAGACCTTGGTGTCGAACGGGTCGAGGGCGATGTCGCGGTCGGTGTCGGTCAAATCCTTGATGTGGCCGTACACGCCGGTCAGCCCGTTGGCCATGGCAATGTTCTCGTACAGGCGAATGTTCACGCTGTTACGCACGCGGATGCCGTGGCGACGGTTGCTGATCACCTTGTTGCCCCACAGCAGGTTATCGCCGCTCTCATAGAGGGTGATGCCGTCGGTGTGGTTGCGGTAGATCTCGTTGTCGGCGATCAGGTTGTTGACGCTGTTACGGTCGATCACCAGGCCCGAGAGCTTGTTGTCGAAGCTGCGGTTGTTGAAGATGAAGCTGTCGTTCACTTCCCGGGAAATGATGATGCCGTGCTTCTTCTTCGTGCCGTAGACGGTGTTGTCAGTGATGATCAGGCCGTGTGAACGGTCGTGGGGGTCGATGCCGTAGACGATGTTGTCTTTGTAGGTATTGCCCTTGAGCACAAAGCCGGTGGTTTCGTAGCAGTAGAAGCCGTACCACATGTCCGAGAACTCGGAGTCGACGATCCAGCCCGTCGGCTCGGGGCGCTTGAGCACCTTGGCCATGTTCGGCGTGTACTGGGAAATACTCACGCCATACGACTTACTGTTGGCGTAGCCGAAGCTGGCCATCTTGCTGTTGGCGATGTAGGTCTCGGTGCCGCCCCAGGCCAGCAGGAACGGACGGAATTCCTTGGGCGACTGGAAGGTCGCCGGGCCGTTGGTCTTCTCGCGCCAGCCGGTGATTTTGGTGTCACGCACAAACAGCTGGCCGTCGTTGATCAGGAACGAACCGGCTTCCTGGGACAGGCGCAGCTCTTGAGTCTGCTTGTCGATTTCGAGGATGCCTTTACGGCCCACCACGATCGGCAACTTGGCCAGGAACACACCCGGCGAGGTTTCGCTCAAGTACTGCTTGGGCACTTTCTTCAGCAGGTCCTTGAGGTTCATGTAGCCATCGTCGACAAAGATCGCCTGGGGAATACCGTGCTGGCGCACTACCCATTCGGCCATCTTGTTGTCGCCGCCGATGAAGTCCTTCAGGGCGTCTTCCTGCATCATCCGGCGGATGCTGACTTTGCCAGGTTTGGTGCGCACAATTTTCTTGGCGATATTGGCCGCGGTGTAGCCGGACACGTCCGGCAGCGCAGGCTTGGCCATCTCCAGCGGCGCGGTCGGCGGGCTGGAGATGGTGTAGGTCTTGGCCTGTTGCAGCTCTTTGGCGATGGTCGGCGCCTTGACCTGCTGCGCGACATCGGCGAAGGCCGAAGTGCTGGCCAGCAGCATCGCTGCGACCAGCAGGCTGACCGAGCCTTTGAGGGCTTGAGGGTTCATTGCGCAGGCTCCCATCAGAACTTCCAGATCACGTCGACAAAGGCGCGATGCATGTACGAGTCGACTTGGCTGCCATAGGCGTCGCCCGGTTTGAACACGCCTGCACGGAAGCGCACCAGAGCCGACGGTTCGTCGATCGACTGGCTGAGCCCGGCCGGCAGCAGGCCTTTCTTGAAGTACTTGGTGACCACCAGGTCCATCTCCTGGCCCAGGTCTTTCTTGCCATCTTCAAGCGGCAGGGACGTGCTGGACAGGATCGCGCCGGTCACGTCATCGGTGTTGTTCTGCACGGCGTCGATGCCGTTGCTGCCCACCGGCTTGTTGCCGTCGACGCGCCAGAACTTGTGGTACACCAGGCTGGCGTCATAGTCCTCGCGCAGCTGCCACGAACCGAACAGGCTCATGGACTGCATGTTGTTCATCTCGCCGCGAAACGCTTCGCCGAAACGGTGGACGCGGGACTGGGTACCGGTCCAGTTCGAACGGTTGCTTTGCAGGCCGTTCTGCTCGTATTCGGCGCTGGCGCGGGAGTAGGCGGCGCCCACTTGCCACTGCGGGTCGAGGCGCAGGCGCACACCCAAATCGGTGGCCCAGCCATTCACGTCATCGCTGCGCTTGGCATTGGTGGGACGGGTGCCGTCGGCGTTCAAGGCGTTGACCGTGTCGCGGTCGCCCTGCATGCCGGTGACGCTCGCCCAGTAGTTGACGGTGTTGGTGTTGCGCCAGTTGTAGGCGTCGCTGTTGGCTTCGATGCCGAGCCAGGTCAGGTCGCCGTTCTCGCGCTTGTCCAGCGAATCGGTGGCCACGCCCGGTTCCGGGAAGTCGAGCTTGCCGTCGTCATGGGTGTGGTGAGCGCGCAGGCCGATCCACTGGCCTGGCGTCCACTGATAGGCGGCGTCGGCGTAAAGGTGCTGACGGTCCTTGTCCTTGGGCGACAGTTCCTTGAGGTCGGTGCGGTATTCGCTGAAACGCTCGGCGACGCCGACATTGGCCTTGAGCAAGGTGGTGTCGAAGGTCCAGTTCAGCGCTTCGATATTGGTGTCGCGCCATTGGCCGTCGTCGTTGCGCAGGCGTTGGCGACCGAGCTTGAGGATCTCGCCGGGGTAGGGCGTGAAGCCGCCGTAGGCGACCCAGAACTCGCGCATCGCCAGGTAATTCTTCTTGCTCTTGCGGTCGTCATTGCTGGTCTGTTGGGTGGCGTCATCCGAGGACTGTTGCAGGGTGTCGGTCTCGATGATGTCGCTGGAGGTCACGGCCTGGCCCATGGCGTAGGCGCTCCAGTTGCCGCTCTCACCGTAGATCCACGGGCGCAGGTCAAGGCCGATGCCGTTGACGTCGCCGCCTTTCTGGGTGCCCAGGTCGCGGTCATCTTCGGACTGGCCGGTGACTTTGACTTCCAGGCCGAAGTTCTTGGCTTCGGTCAGCGCGGCCAGGGTCGGGCACGACCACAGCAGGGCGAAGGTCAGGCCGATGCCGGCCTTGACGAATGGATTGAGCTTCATAGGGATTCCTCGCCGTCTTCTTCTTGCAGGGCGTGCAATTGCAGCGTGCTTTGGGCCAGGGTGCCGCGCACGGCCAGTTCCTGTTGCACCAGGCGTTGGCCTTCGGCGCGTTGTTCCGGGGTCAGCGGAGCTTCGAGCTGGGTCGCCAGGTCGTTGGCTTCCGGCGTGTCCTGGGCCTTGGCCAACTGGCTGAAGACATAGGCGTTAAGCGGGTCGGGCTTGGTGCCCTTGCCTTGGGAAAACAGTTGGGCAATCGCGAAGTCGGCGCTGTTCTGGCCGTTGCGCGCAGCGGTCAGCAGATGGTCCAAGGCCTTTTGCGAATAGACCTTGCCCAGGTAGCCACGGCGGTAAATCTGGCCGAGGTAGTAATCGGCAGCCACTTCGCGGCCGACGGCTTTCTGGAAGTGTTCTTCGGCGGCCTTGGCATCTGCCGGGACCCACTTGCCTTCGTAGTAGAGCTTGCCCAGCAACAGTTCGGCGCGGGGCTGGTCGGCGGCGCGGCCGTTGTCCAGGTACTTCATCATCTGGTCGACGTCACCCAGTTCCGGGAAGTCGTAGAGCAGTTGCGCCAGGCTGACCCAGGAGGCCGGGTAAGCAGGGGCGATTTTTTCCAACAGCGCCTGGGCGGTTTTTTCGTCAGTCTTGCCCAGGCTTGCATCACCCAGTACGCGAGCGACGCTGTCGACCCGCTGGGCGGTGACGGTGCCATGGCTGTAGCCGGCTTCCATCTGCTTGAGCAGTTCGGCCTGTTTTTCCGGCTCGGCTTTTTTCTGGTAGACCGTGGCCAACTCGACGTAGCAGATATCGGTGGTGTTCAGCGCGGCCTTGCAGATGCTTTCCACTTCATCCAGATGCTGGTCGTAGGTGTCCTGGGTGCGATACAGCAGCACCTGGGCCAGGCCGGCTTCCGGGTAACCCGAGGCGCGCCATTTGCTGATTTGCTGCTGGGCGTTGATGTTCGGGAAATCATGCGGGTATTGCAGGTACAGCATTGCCAGCGGAATCAGGGTGTTGCCTTCGCCATTGGCAAAGGCTTTTTTCAACAGGCCTTCGGCTTCATGGTGCTCGGCTTCAGTAGCGCCCGGCTTGGCCACCAGCAGGCGACCCAGGCGTGCCTGGGCACGGGGCGAGGTATCGGCGGCCGCGCGATACGTCGCTTCGGCCTGCTTGATTTGCTCGGGGTCGCGGGTGCCGACCTGGATATCCGCCAGGCCCACCTGGGCCTCGCTGTAGCCCAGGTCTGCCAGTTGCTGGTAGTTCTGCTGCGCGGTGACCGTGTCACCACGCTTGAGGGCTTCATTGGCCAGGCGTTGGTCGGGCAGGCCGGCGCAACCGGCGAGGCTGACCGCAACAGCCAGCAACGCCGCAGTTCCCATGTGGGAGCGGGCTTGCTCGCGAAGGGGCCCTGTCAGTTGATGCATGTGTTGGCTGACACACTGCTTTCGCGAGCAAGCCCGCTCCCACAGGGATTGCGGTGTTTTTGAGAGAGTCATCACAGGCATGTCCTCTGCTTACAGACCGTTGGCCATGGCTTTGTCGATCAGCCAATTCAGGGATGGGCCGCGGTCGCTGGTCACTTCAACCGGGCGGCCGGCGTAGGTGCTGTCCAGCGGGGCATCGGGTTTGATCTGCACGCGAATATCGGAAGACATTTCGCTGCTGTTGAGGCTGGTGCTGCTGACGATGGTGCCGGTACGCACCTGCTCTTCATCCGCCACCTGGAAGTTCACGCGGGTACCCGGGCGAACGTCGGCAAACTGGCGATAGGAGAAGCGTGCATCAACGTTGGCCTGGCTGCCGCGCGGTACCAGTTGGAAGATCACATCGCCCTTGCTGGCGTACTGACCGTCGGCGACCAATTGCTGGGCCACGACGCAGTCGCACGGGGAGGTGAGGGTGCCGGTCATTTGTTTGCCGAACAGCTCTTCAACCTTGGCCGGTTGCAGTTGGTCTTCGTCCAGATGGCCCTTGAGCACATCGAGCATGCTGGTGCTGAACGTCGCCAATGGCGCGCCCTTGGCAGCGACCGCGTCACCTTTGATCAGGCTCTGCACGGTGCCGTCGCGAGGCATGGTCACGTTCATTCCGGGCACGCTCACCAGGCCGGACGTGGCGTGGCTGACGAAGTACATGCCGTACACCGATTTGACCACGAAGCCGAATGCCGCCAGGCCCACCACGAAGATCCCGAGGCTGAAGGTCACGGCCCGCAGGCGGCCGCCGACGCTCATGTTGCTGCCGCTGTCCTTGACCTTGCGCGCCTTGGTGAAGTTGTCGCGTTGCAGGGTCGCCAGCACGTCGCCCATGGTCACGATGTCGCCGGACAAGTGCGAGGTGATCAGGTGGCGCAGGGTGGAAATGTCTTGTGCATCGAGGTTCTGGAACTGGCAACCGGTGCGGCCGGTCTGGCGGTCGTAGGAACGAATCTGCAGCTCGACGTCCATCGCCAGGCCCAGGTTATCGATCACGAACTGCAGGCGACCCTTGTGCACATCGCCGACTTTCAGCGGCTGTTGCGGGGCGTTGAACGCCAGGCCGCCGGCGGACAGGTCGATGACCCGCACTTCCATCGGCGTGTGATCGGCGCCGAAGAAGCGCAGCTTGGCCGGGATTTTTACCCGGGCGTGTTGGCGCTGGGCTTCGGATTCGTGGACAACGTTGGCGTTTACTTGGCTATTCATGGTGTTTAGTTCCTAGTTAATTCAGGCTTGGCAGGGTCAAACCATCATCAGCAGCACGGCGACGAAAATGCTGCCGGCGGAGAAGGTCATGGTCCGAGACGACCAGGTGTTGAACCAACGTTGAAAGCTGGCCAAATCGCGGGTCAGTTTGGTGTCCTGGCGTGTCCAGGACTGTTGATCAAGGCGGAAGAACACGTAGATCTTCACCAGCGCGCCCATGATCTGGTTGTAATAGAGAATCACCGGGTAAGCCGGGCCGATCCGGTGACCGGAGCACGACAGCAGCAGGGTCAGAATCAGGCGGGTGATGCCGATCCACAGCAGGTAGGCGAGGATGAACGCGCCGCCGTATTTGAAGGTGGCGATGATCGCCACGGTCAGCCCCAGCAGGGAGGTCCACATCGACACGCGTTGATCGAACAGCACGATGCTGGTGAACAGGCCGAGGCGACGCATCCCCAGGCCGAGGGCACGTGAGTTCTGGCGCAGGTTGTTGCCGTACCAGCGGAACATCAGTTTGCGGCTGGCCTTGATGAAGCTCTTTTCCGGCGGGTGTTCCACGGTGTGAATCGCGGCATCCGGTACGTAGAAGGTGTCGTAGCCCAGGCGCATCAGGCTGAACCAGCTGGACTTGTCGTCACCGGTCAAAAACTTGAAGCGGCCCAGGCGCCAGTGTTGCAGCGAGTCGCTTTCCACGTCGGCGATAAAGCCAGGGTCGGTGACGACGTTGGCGCGGAACACTGACATGCGACCGGTCATGGTCAGCACGCGTTTGGACAGGGCCATGGAGCACATGTTGATGTGGCGCTGGGCGAAGCGCAGCTTGTGCCACTCGCTCATGATGTAGCCGCCGCGCACTTCGCAGAACTCGTTAGTGGTCAGGCCGCCGACATTGCCGAACAGCTGGAACCACGGCACGGTCTTGCGCACGACGCCCTCGGCGAGCACGGTGTCGCCATCGATCACGGCCACTACGGCGCGGTCGTCCGGCAGGTGGCGGGAGATGGCGCGAAAACCGAAGGCCAGGCCGTCACGCTTGCCGGTACCGGCGATCCGCACGAAGTCCAGCTTGACGTGGTCGGGCGGGTTCATCTTGGCCCACAGGCTCTTGACCAGCAGCTCATCTGACATTTCCACCAGGGAGCAGACCACGGTGGTAGGGAAGCCACATTCGATGGCCTCGCGAATCACCGAGCTGTAGACCTGGGCAGTGGTCAGCGCATCGATTCTGAAGCTGGTGACCATCAGGAATACGTGGGACGGGTCTGCCGCTTTGCCCAGCTTGCGCACTTTGCGCCGCAGGTGCGGGTAGACCACGTACAGGAACAGCATGCCGCGAAAGAAATGCGTAGCACCCATCGAGTAGCGCCAGATACCGACGGCACCAATCAGGAAAATAAAATTCTTCGACTCGGAGTCGAACGTACTCGCCGGCAACAGCAGGGCGAGACCCATCAGCAGGCTCAGGAAAAACAGCCAGCCGGCGGATTGGAGGAGTACGTGTTTTAACTTGGACATAGGCGTCATTCCGCAGGTGAAGGAGGCTTCGAGCGGCAAGCGTCGGGGATCAGGACGCTTGCCGCTGGAAACTTGCCGTTGCTGTTACCAGCAAATGCCTTCGGTACGACCGCTCACGCTGGTGGCCTTGGACATGAAGCCCACCAGGTCGACCACTTGCTTGCCGTGGGGTGCGTTATGCGCCAGGGCACGGAACTTCTCATCGCGGTTGCCCAGGATGATCACGTCGGAGTTGTTGATCACTTCGTCGAAGTCCGAGTTGAGCAGGGACGACACGTGAGGGATCTTGCCTTCGATGTAGTCCTTGTTGGCGCCGTGGACGCGAGCGTATTCGACGTTACTGTCGTAGATGCTCAGGTCGAAACCCTTGCCGATCAGCATCTCTGCCAGTTCCACCAGCGGGCTTTCGCGCAGGTCATCGGTGCCGGCCTTGAAGCTCAGGCCCAGCAGGGCGACTTTGCGTTTGTCATGGCTGGAGACGATGTCGAAGGCGTTCTGCACCTGGGACTCGTTGCTGCGCATCAGCGAGTTGAGCAGCGGTGCATCCACGTCGAGGGAGCCGGCGCGGTACGTCAGGGCGCGCACGTCCTTGGGCAGGCAGGAGCCGCCGAAGGCAAAGCCTGGGCGCATGTAGTACTGGGACAGGTTGAGAGTCTTGTCCTGGCAGACCACTTCCATCACTTCGCGACCGTCGACACCTACCGCCTTGGCGATGTTGCCGATCTCGTTGGCGAAGGTCACTTTGGTCGCATGCCAGACGTTGCAGGTGTACTTGATCATCTCGGCGACAGCGATGTCCTTGCGGATGATCGGCGCGTCGAGTTCTTCGTACAGCGACTGCAGGACATCGCCGGAAGCGGTGTCGAATTCGCCGATGACGGTCATTGGCGGCAGATCGTAGTCGGCAATGGCAGTGCTTTCACGCAGGAACTCAGGGTTTACCGCAACGCCGAAGTCGACGCCGGCTTTCTTGCCGGAGCAGTCTTCGAGAATCGGGATCACCACGTTCGCCACGGTGCCTGGCAGCACAGTGCTGCGGACCACGATGGTGTGGCGGGTGGTCTTGTCACGCAGGACAAAACCGATTTCGCGGCACACCGATTCGATGTAGTTGAGTTCCAGGTCGCCGTTTTTCTTGCTCGGCGTGCCGACGCAAATCATCGACAGGTCGGTATCACGGATAGCGTCGGCGAAATTGGTAGTGCCGCGCAGTCGGCCGGTCTGGATACCCTGGCTCAACAGTTCGCCCAGACCCGGTTCAACGATGGGCGATTTGCCCGCGTTGATCAGGTCGATCTTGTCCTTGGAGATGTCTACGCCAATGACCTCATGGCCCCGTGCAGACAGGCAACCGGCACATACCGCGCCGACGTAACCCAAACCAAATATGCTGATGCGCATCGCATTTACCTCATTGTTAATCGTGCCACTAGATGGCCGGAGTTCATGTTTTGAAGCGTCACTCAGGCACTGGAAAGTGCGACGAGTAAACGTCGGTATATCCAGTGCAGGCATACTAAAAGTCGAGTGACTAACTAATGCACTCAAGTTGTGCGCAACGTGGCCTTATTGTTGGGGCTTGCCCTGAAATGCAGCCAGCCTTCCTGGGGAAGGGCCTGGCGCCAGTGCCGCAAGGCGTTGATAGTGGTTTTTAGCCCTTATATATCAACAACTTGGGTTGTCTCACTGACCCATACAGGTGAGCTCAGCCTTGGCCTTGTCGGAGAAAGTAGTGAAAACTTTTCGTCCGCCTTCAACTAATCAGTTGATGATTTGACCATTGAGTCAAAGCTGTATGACAACTTTGCTACTTCCGTTGGTCGCCACGTAAGTCATCTCTTACATCTGCAGAGATAATCGTTACCGGTGGTATGAGCGGTGCTTTAGGACATAGTTCCTGTCCACTCATCCTGTTTCCGGAAATTTCTTGAAATATTAGAAAAGATGGCACTAGTACTATTGTGATAGCACTTGCTATTTGGGCCAGTAGTTGCGGGGAGTTGCGAGGGTTAAATAGTTTTGTGCCACTACTCCTTGAAAAAAGTGGTGCCACTACGAAAAAAATTGACGAATGTCGAGTGAAATAAATGTTAGGGATTCTGAAGAATTATTTTTGACGCCAAATAAATGACGAATTCGGAGTTGGAATGCAAACAAAATGTGGGAGCGGGCTTGCTTGCGAAAGCGGCGTGTCAGGCAACAAAAGCATCGACTGAACCACCGCTTTCGCGAGCAAGCACGCTCCCACATTTGGATCTTCGTTGTCAGGTTATTCCGGGGCGTGATCGCGCAGGAACACCAGGTTATCCGGCTTTGACTGCTCCGCATTGAAGCGATAACCCTGCACGTCAAACTCCTTGAGTTTGGCCGGGTCGTTGATGCGTTCTTCAATCACAAAACGGCTCATCATGCCCCGGGCCTTTTTGGCGTAAAAGCTGATGATCTTGTACTGGCCGTTTTTCAGGTCCTTGAACTCGGTGTTGATGATCCGCGCGTTCAGTGCCTGGCGTTTGACTGCTGAAAAGTACTCGTTGGAGGCCAGGTTGAGCAACACGTCATCACCTTGTTCGGCCAGGGCTTCGTTGAGCCACTCGCTGATGCGGGTGCCCCAGAACGCGTACAGGTCCTTGCCACGGGCGTTGGGCAGCTTGGTGCCCATTTCGAGGCGGTACGGCATCATCAGGTCCAGGGGGCGCAGCAGGCCGTAGAGGCCGGAGAGCATGCGCAGGTGATCCTGGGCGTAGGTGAAGTCGGCGTCCTTGAAGGTTTCGGCGTTGAGGCCGGTGTAGACGTCGCCCTTGAAGGCCAGCAGGGCTTGCTTGGCGTTGGCGGGGGTGAAGGCTGGGGTCCAGCTGCCGAAGCGTGCGGCGTTGAGGCCGCCGATTTTGTCGGAGACGTGCATCAGTTCGCTGATTTGCGCCGGGCTCAGTTCGCGCAGTTGTTCGATCAGTTCCTGGGAGTGGTCGAGGTATTGCGGTTGGGTGAAGCGCGGGGTGACCGGCTTTGACTCGAAATCGAGGGTTTTGGCGGGGGAAATCACCGTCAGCATGAAGTCGTCTCCTTTAATCGTGGGGGGGATTCTAGGGGGTAGGGCGGTTTGACTCCACCTATGAAGGTGATAGATGGCTGGGGGTTTGGGTGTATATCCGTTATTTAGGTAACGGCGGCTTAGGGTTCCGCTCTTACAGCGGGTCACTTTTGGCAAACGCCCGGAATGCCGGCCCAGCCAAAAGTAACCAAAAGGTCTTTGCCCCACCACTCGGTGCCTCGCCTGGGCTCGGCATGCCCGCACTCCGGCCCGGTTCCGCGGGCCGCCGCGACGGGCCATCCATGGCCCGGCGCGGCTAAATCGGCTTCCCTGCCGATTTACCCGCTCCACCGTGCCTACTTGCGGCCATCGTGGTTGACGGGGCCCGCAGATCAAAATCAAAAGCAGATCAAAAGCCAGAGCACAGCGGCCTACCGGCCGGCTTGAGTGTTAGAAGCAGAGGCAAGATCCAGAGCGAAAGCAGAGCTGCTTTTATGTGGGAGCGGGCTTGCTCGCGAAAAACCTGAGGGCGCCGCGTTCATCCAGAATGCCAGCGTCATCGTTAACGACCTTCGCGAGCAAGCCCGCTCCCACATTTGGACCGTGCCCGCTTCTGATTTTGCTGTTGCTGTTGCTTCACCACACTCAAGCCGGCCGGTAGGCCGCTGTGCCCTTGATCTGCTTTTGATCTTGATCTTAGGCGCCCCGTTAAACCACGCTGGCCGAACGCAGGCTTTGGAGCGTGGGTAACCCGGCAGGACGCCGGGTTAGCCGCGCTGGGCCAAGGATGGCCCATCGCGGCGGCCCACGCTCCAAAGCCGGAGTGAGGGCACACCGAGCCTAGGCGAGGTGCCGAGTGGTGGGGCAAGAGCGTTTTGCTTACTTTTGCGCTGTTCAAAAGTGAGCCGCTGTAAGAGCGGAACCATAAGTGGCCGTTACTGCAGCAACGGATATGCACACAAACCAACCCAATGTGATCGGCTATAGTGCCCGACGACTCTGGAAAGGGAGACCCTCCGTGCGAATTGCGCTTTTACTGTCAGCCTGGCTCATCTGCCTGGGCGCCCAAGCCGCCCCCGTGGACGTCGCGACCCTGGACCGCGGCACCTGGCCCGAACGCCTCAGCAACCCCGCCCTGTTCGACGTCGCCTCACGCGCAGAAATCCTGATGTTCGCCCACACCCTGCTGGCCAGCGAAGCCCTCGACGAGCCTGCCCTCAAGCAGCGCCTGGGCCTGAAGATCATCAACCTGGCCGCCATCGACGACCTGCGCCGCCAACTGTGGCAACGGCTATTGGAGAACTACACCTTCGCCCAACAAAGCTGCGAACAGGACGCCTCCTTCTGCTACCTGGTGGAAAACATGGACGACCTGCGCGAACAAGCCGCCAAATTCGAAGTGAACGACGACTCCTTCTATATAGGCTGGGCCGGCCCCAGCCGCACATTCCACGAACGCTACCTGGATGAACAGTTGCGCAAGGCCGCCCTGTTCCCCCAGATCAGCAGCGAAATCGCACGCTTCGGCGATCACGAACGCAACGGCGACGAACTCAACGACCGGATGTTCCTGCTGACCTTCGACAGCGGCCCGTCCCCCGTGAGCGGCAACACCGACTGGCTCACCGACTACCTGCGCAAACAGAAAATGCACGGCCTTTTCTTCGTGCTCGGCAACAGCCTGCAAACCCGCGTCGAGAAAAGCTCGGCCACCGATGTGCAGGCGCTGTACCAAGGCCAGTGCGTCGGCACCCAGGGCTGGCAATACCGCTCCCATAGCCACTGGGTTGACTGGCAGTCCTCCATCACCCGCAGCGCCTCCCTGGCCCAAAGCCTGATGCCGGAAAACTACCAGCCGCTGTTCCGCCCACCCTACGGCCAGCGCCGCTCCGACAGCCAAGGCTTCTTCCAGGCACAAGGGCTGCAAGTGGCGTTGTGGGACATCGACTCGGAAGACGAACCCGGCAAGCTCAAGGCTGATGAGTCGGCCAACCGCGTGCTCACGTTGATGCTGCTGTGGCGGCGCGGAGTGATCGTATTCCACGACACCCAGGACAAGGCGCGCATCGCATTACCCTGGCTTTTACACGCCACGGCAGAAAGTGGACTCGGCTGGCAGGATTGCCGGGAAGCGTTTCGCTGAAAAAAAGCACGAAAAGCCCGGCCCTGTTGGGGCTGAGGTTTTTTAGGGGGGGATTTGGGAGATATTTCGATACAGGCGGACTTCCGACTTTAACGGTGCAATGCCGGCTCGCCTAGTGCTATTCGTCATCCTGAAAAATAAACTTCAAAAAAGCGTCAAAGTGCTTTTTCCTGTCATGTGTTTTGCGGTATTACGAAGACAGACAGCCGAAACCTGCAACACAGGTGGCGTCTTCCAAGACACCTCTTGTGTGCACCGCACTTGACGCCCCTCACGTGCGTTCGACGGTCGAATCGAGGCGCAGCACTGTCGTGGTATTGCGTCGACTGGCTCCCACAAAGGTGACCGAGTATGGATGATCATGGACGTAACCCTTCTTCCGACCAGCCAATCCTTTATGTGCTTGATACCAACGTACTGATTCACGATCCAAACGCACTGCTTAACTTCGAAGAACACCACGTCGCCATCCCGATGATCGTGCTTGAGGAACTCGACAAACTCAAAAGCGGGCACCACAGCGTTGCCGCCGAATGCCGCCAGGCCATCCGCCTGATCGACAAGACCCTCGGCGAAGCCTCCCCCGACGATGTCGAGGTGGGCGTACCGATCCAGCGTGGCAAAAGCGGGCCCAAGGGCTTGCTGTCGATTCTGATGAACAAGCGCGGCGAGCCCAACAGCCTGCTGCCGGAGCATCTGAACGACAACAAAATCATCAACCAATTGATCGACCTGCACGCGCGCGACAAGGACCTGCGCCTGGTGCTGGTGACCAAAGACATCAATATGCGCCTCAAGGCACGAGCGTGTGGGATCGCTGCCGAGGACTACAGTACCGACCAACTGGTCGACGACGTGTCGATGCTGTCTCGTGGTTATCACACCATGACCGGCTCGTTCTGGGATCGCGTCAGCAAGGTTGAAACCCGTCAGGACCATGGCCGCACCTGGCACCAGGTACAGCTGATCGACAACCTGCCGGCTGTGCACATCAACGAATTCATCATCGACGAACAGGGTTTTGTGGGCTGGATCAAAGAGATCCAGGTCGACAAGCTGCTGATCCTCGACCTGCATCAGGAACCCCTGTTGCACCAGGAAGCCTGGGGCCTGAAACCGCGTGATATCTACCAGAGCCTGGCGCTGTATGCCTTGCTTGATCCGGACATCCACCTGGTCAACCTGACCGGCGCCGCAGGCTCGGGGAAAACCATCCTCGCCCTGGCTGCCGCCATCGAACAGACCATGGTTACCAAGCGCTATCGCCGCATCATCGCCACCCGCAGCGTGCAGGGCCTGGACCAGGAAATCGGTTTCCTGCCAGGCACCGAAGCGGAAAAAATGGAGCCGTGGCTGGGGGCGATTACCGACAACCTCGAAGCCTTGCACATGGATGACGAAAACACCCATGGCAGCGTCGACTACATCCTCAGCAAAGTGCCGTTGCAGTTCAAATCCCTCAACTACATTCGAGGTCGCAGCTTCCAGCAAAGCCTGATTTTGATCGATGAATGCCAGAACCTGACGCCGCACCAGATGAAAACCATCATCACCCGTGCGGGCGCCGGTTCCAAAGTGGTGTGCCTGGGTAACCTGGCACAGATCGACACCCCTTACCTGTCCGCGACCAGCTCCGGCCTGACTTACCTGACGGAACGCTTCAAAGACTTCCCGAACGGCGTGCACATCGCGCTGCAAGGGGTACCTCGCTCGATTCTGGCTGAATACGCCGAATCTCACCTGTAACCATTCCTGTAGGAGCGAGCTTGCTCGCGAAGGACGTCAACGAAAACGCGGGGCATCGGGTGCCCCGCGTTGTTCTCTGGTTTTTCGCGAGCAAGCTCGCTCCTGCAGGGTTTACAATCGGGGCTCCTGATCAGGAGTATCCCTGTGCTGACTCATCTCGATTCCCAAGGTCGCGCCCACATGGTCGACGTCACTGAAAAAGCCGTGACGTTCCGTGAAGCCGTGGCCGAAGCGCGGGTGCGCATGTTGCCCGAGACCCTGAAAATGATTGTCGACGGCGCCCACCCCAAGGGCGACGTGTTTGCCGTGGCCCGTATCGCCGGGATCCAGGCCGCGAAAAAAACCAGTGATCTGATTCCCCTGTGCCACCCTTTGATGCTCACCGGGGTCAAGGTTGAACTCAGCGCCGATGGCCTGGACGCGGTGCACATCGTCGCCCGTTGCAAACTCTCCGGCCAGACTGGCGTGGAGATGGAAGCGCTGACCGCGGCCAGTGTCGCCGCCCTGACGATCTACGACATGTGCAAGGCCGTGGACCGTGGCATGACCATCGAAAACATTCGGCTGCTGGAAAAACTCGGCGGCAAGAGCGGGCATTTCAAGGCGGACCAGGCATGAGCATTACCGTACTGTTTTTTGCGCGCTACCGCGAAGCCGTGGACCTGGACTCGCTGGAGGTTGAAGGTGAGTTCGCCACGATCGAAGCCGTACGCCAGGCATTGGCGGGCGACCCCGGTTTTGAAGTACTCAACGAAACTGGCTTGATGTGCGCCCGCAACGAGGAGCTGTGCTCGCTGGACGAGCCCCTCGTTGACGGCGATGAAGTGGCGTTCTTCCCGCCCGTGACCGGAGGCTGATCATGGCGATTCGGGTGCAGGCCGAGGCATTTGACCCCGGTGCTGAAGTCAACGCGATGCATGCGGCCAATGTGGGCGTGGGTGCGGTGGTGAGTTTTATTGGCTATGTGCGCGACTTCAATGATGGCCTGGATGTGGCCGGAATGTTCCTCGAACACTATCCGGGCATGACTGAAAAAGCCCTCGGCAAAATCGCCGTGGAGGCCGAACAACGCTGGCCGTTGCTCAAGCTGGAAGTGCTGCACCGCATCGGCGGCCTGGAGCCGGGTGAGCCGATTGTGTTCGTGGCGGCGGCCAGTGCCCATCGCCAGGCGGCGTTCGATGCCTGCGCCTTTGTGATGGACTACCTTAAGACGCGCGCGCCGTTCTGGAAGAAGGAAAACACCAGTGAAGGGCCGCGCTGGGTGGAAGGGCGCGACAGCGATCACGCTGCCGCTGACCGCTGGAAATAACGTGTGGCGAGGGAGCTTGCTCCCGCTGGGCTGCGAAGCGGCCCCAAAAAAAGTGGGAGCGCTGCGCACTCCAGCGGGAGCAAGCTCCCTCGCCACAGCAAGCCCCTCGCCACACAGGTCAGGTCGAGGCTTGCAGCCGGTGGGGCGACAGCATCGCTTCGGTCAACCCGAACGCCGCCAATGCATCCGGCAACGGCTTGCCGCGCACCAGCGCCGCACTGGCCTGGCCCATCGCCGGAGACGTCTGGATCCCGTAGCCGCCCTGAGCCGCAATCCAGAACAAACCCTCCACCTGTGGATCGAACCCGCAGACCAGATCACCATCGCTGACGAAACTGCGCAGCCCGGCCCAGGTCCGTGCGGGGCGGCGGATGCTCAGGGTGGTGGCTTCCTCGATGTGATAGATGCCCGTGGCGATGTCCAGCTCTTCCGGCTGCACATCGTGGGGCTCCACCGGGTCGGCATTGGCCGGTGAGCCGAGGAACATGCCCGCGTCGGGTTTCATATAGAACGAACCGTCGAGGGCCGCCAGCTCCGGCCATGCGTGAATGTTCAATTCGGCGGGCGGGGCGAAGACGAAGGCGCTGCGACGTTTGGGTTGCAGGCCGATTTTCTGTGCGCCGGCCAACTCACCGATGTGATCGGCCCACGCGCCGGCGGCGTTGATGATCACCGGGGCGCTGAAATGCTGTTGCGCGGTGCGTACCTGCCACACCCCCTGAACGTCGCGGGTCAGTTTCTGCACGTCGTTGTCGGTGTGGATTTCACCGCCATTGCGCCGAATGCCGCGCAGGTAGCCCTGGTACAGCGCATCGGTGTCGATGTCGCAGACAGTCGGGTCGTAGATCCCGCCATGGACTTTTTCCCGGCGCAGGATGGGCATCATGGCCATTGATTCCTCAACGTCGAGCAGCCGCGTTTCCGGCACCAGGGCCTTGGCGCTCAGGTACTGGCGCTGCAGCTCATCGGGGTCGCCGATCAAGTCCACCAACACTTCACCGCGAGGGGTGAGCAGTGGGTGCTCGGCGAAGCCGGTGGGCGGGTGATCGAAGAAGGCGCGGCTGCCGAGGGTAAGGGCGCGCACCTGGGGCGTGCCGTAGGCGGCGATGTACAGGGCGGCGGAGCGACCGGTGGAGTGGTAGCCGGGCATCGACTCGCGCTCCAGCACAATGACGCGGGCATGCTGTGACAGCCAGTAGCCGGCGGATGCGCCAGCGATGCCACCGCCGATGATGAGGTAGTCGGCCTGGTTCATGTGGGCTCTCCTGTAGGAGCGAGCTTGCTCGCGAAAAACTCTGTGGCACCGCGTTTATCCAGGATGCACGCGTTATCGTTAACGTTTTTCGCGAGCAAGCTCGCTCCTACAGAATGCGGCGTAGTCCTTACGGGCGTTTGCGCTCTACAGGGCGCAACAAATGCGTTGGCGGCGTTTCGCAGCTGATCTTGCGACCCAGCAAGGTTTCGATCGACGGCAACTGATACGAATCGTCTTCACCGGCAAAGCTGATGGACACGCCCGCCGCGCCCGCACGGCCGGTACGGCCAATCCGGTGCACGTAGTCGTCCGGCACTTCCGGCAGGGTGAAGTTGATCACGTGGCTGATGCCATCGATGTGAATCCCGCGCCCGGCCACGTCGGTGGCCACCAGCACGCGAATCTTGCCTTCGCGGAAGCCTTCCAGGGTCTTGATGCGCTTGTGCTGCGGCACGTCGCCGGACAGTTGCGCGGCATTCACGCCATCACGCACCAGGCGTTCTTCGATGCGCCGCACTTCGTCCTTGCGGTTGGCAAACACCATGACTCGCTCCCAACCGTTGTCGTTGACCAGGTTGTAGAGCAGCTTGTATTTGTCGGCGCCGGCCACGGCATAGATGTGCTGTTCGACGTTCTCGCTGGCAACGTTGAGTGCCTCGATCTCGACGATGGACGGGTCAGTGGTCCACTGCTTGGCGAGGTTCATCACGTCTTCGGTGAAGGTCGCGGAGAACAGCAGGGTCTGGCGCTCGTTTTTCGGCGGGGTCTGGCGAATGATCTGACGCACTTGCGGGATGAAACCCATGTCGAGCATGCGGTCGGCTTCGTCCAGCACCATCACTTCGACCATGTCCAGGTGCACGTCGCCGCGCTGGTTGAAGTCGAGCAAGCGACCCGGTGTGGCTACCAGGATGTCGCAGTGACGCGCTTCCAGGTGCTTGAGCTGCTTGTCGAAGTCCATACCACCGACAAACGTCATCACGTTGAGGCCGGTGTATTTGGTCAGGTCGGCGGCGTCCTTGGCGATCTGTACCACCAGCTCCCGGGTCGGGGCGATGATCAGGGCGCGTGGCTCACCCATGTAGCGCTCTTTCGGCGGCGGGGTTTCCAGCAGTTGGGTGATGATCGAGATCAGAAACGCGGCGGTCTTGCCGGTACCGGTCTGTGCGCGACCGATGGCGTCTTTGCCGGCGAGGGTGAAGCCCAATACCTGCGCCTGGATCGGCGTGCAGTACGGGAAACCCAGGTCCTGGATGGCGTGCATCAGTTCCGGGGCAAGCTTGAAATCATGAAAGCGGGTTTTGCCTTCCTGGGGCTCGACGGCGAAGTCTTCCAGTTTCCAGGGAATAACCACAGGTTTCGGCGCGCGTTCGCGGCGCGGTTTTTCCTGGCGTGGCTCCTGGCGTGGTTGGTCGGCGGCTGGCTCTTCAGCGACGTTAACCGTGGCGGGTGTGGTCACCGGCTCTTTTTTTGGCGAGGCTACAGGTGCGGTCCGGCCAGGCTGCTGGCCGTCATTGCGGCTGCCTTGAACGTGGGCGGGGGCACTGGAACCTGGCGCGAGCTGCTCAGCCTCGCTTTTACCGAACATCTTTTTGAGTGCTTTGAGCACGGTCATCTCATCAATTGGTTAAGGAATGTACGCCGGCCAGTGTAATGCAAGAATCGGGCGCGGCGTAGTGCGTTGGTCATACGGCTACATAATGTGTGGTTTTCAGCCCAGGCGGGCGGCCAACCAGTCACCAATATCGTGTATCTCCTGGGGTAACACTTCGTGGCCCATTGGGTATTCCTGCCATGCAACGGTGACACCGCGCGACTTCAAATGCTCATAGGCGCTGCGACCCATGGCGTTCTGCACCACGTCGTCGTATTGGCCGTGCAGGCACAGCACCGGAATTCGTTGCTGGCTGGCCGACAATTCAAGTTCGTCGCCAAAGGTGGGAGCGTAGGTGGAGAGGGCAACCACGCCACCCAATGCGCCCTGCCATTTCAGGAAAGCGGTGTGGAACACCACGGCGCCGCCCTGGGAAAAACCGGCGAGGAAAATCCGCGAGGCGTCTATCCCGCTGCTTTTTTGTTCCTTGATCAGGTCAGTGACCATTTTTGCCGAGGCTTCCAGTTCCTCAACGCTGATCGAGCGCGCCGGGCTCATGGCCTTGATGTCGTACCAGCTGGGCATCTCATAGCCGCCATTAATGGTCACCGGGCGTGTCGGCGCCTGGGGCAGCACAAAGCGCGTAGACAGGAGTTTTTCCTGTAGGGCTTCGGCCACCGGCAGGAAGTCGTAGCGATCGGCACCCAGGCCATGCAACCAGATTACGCAGGCGTCTGCGGGCTTGGCGGGCTGAAGAATCAAGGGTTCGGTCATGTCTGCTCCATAAATGTGCGTGCGCTCCGATTGAGTGCGTCGGAACGGTGCGCGACGAGTTGATCTGTTAAGAGAATGTCGCAAGGTTGAATCTTTTGCTCTTGACCATGGGCTGAAACGACTCAGCCACCAGTCTGGTACGGGGCTTGCTATGAGAAACCCGATGTCAAGGCTCACCCCAGGCGGTAACACTATCAGTGACTGACGCCTGGGGGATAGCAACTGGACTTAAAGCAAAAACCTCATGCTGTTTGACCCCAAAAAAAGCCAACACGGGTCGATGTCGCCTCATAAGGGTGCGGTGGGGTTTGAGCTCCGACACAACAAGAGCAAAACTGGAGGTTTGAATGAAGGTATTGAAATCCACCCTGGCCATCGTGACCGCGGCTGCCGTATTGGGTGTCAGTGGTTTCGCCCAGGCTGGCGCCACTCTGGATGCCGTGCAGAAGAAAGGCTTTGTGCAGTGTGGCGTGAGCGACGGTCTGCCAGGCTTCTCGGTGCCGGACGCCAGTGGCAAGATCCTCGGGATCGACGCTGACGTATGCCGTGCTGTTGCCGCTGCCGTATTCGGCGACGCAACCAAGGTCAAATTCAGCCAGTTGAATGCCAAGGAGCGTTTCACCGCGCTTCAGTCTGGCGAAGTCGACATCCTGTCGCGTAACACCACCATGACCAGCTCTCGCGATGCCGGCATGGGCCTGAAATTCCCGGGCTTCATCACCTACTACGACGGTGTTGGCTTCCTGGTGAACAACAAGCTGGGCGTTAAAAGTGCCAAGGAACTGGACGGTGCAACCATCTGCATCCAGGCCGGTACCACCACCGAGCTGAACGTTTCCGACTACTTCCGCGCCAACAACCTGAAGTACACCCCGATCACGTTCGACACCTCCGATGAAAGCGCCAAGTCGCTGGAATCCGGGCGTTGCGACGTACTGACCTCCGACAAGTCCCAACTGTTTGCCCAGCGCAGCAAGTTGGCCTCGCCGAAGGATTACGTGGTGTTGCCGGAAACCATTTCCAAGGAACCTCTGGGTCCTGTCGTGCGTAACGGCGACGACGAGTGGCTGGCCATCGTGCGCTGGGTTGGCTACGCCATGCTCAACGCTGAAGAAGCCGGCATCACTTCGAAAAACGTCGAAGCTGAAGCCAAATCCACCAAGAACCCGGACGTAGCCCGTCTGCTGGGTGCTGATGGCGAATACGGCAAAGACCTGAAAGTGAAGAAGGACTGGGTCGTACAGATCGTCAAGCAAGTGGGTAACTACGGTGAAGTGTTCGAGAAAAACCTCGGCAAAAGCACTCCGCTGGAAATCGACCGTGGCCTGAACGCGCTGTGGAACAACGGCGGCATTCAATACGCACCACCTGTGCGCTGATCGCTGATGGTTCTATCACCCGGTGGGCCAACCGCCGGGTGATGTTCTGTTCCATTATTCCTGGGGCACTTAATGCAAAATCAAATCGGCGCACCAAAACAGAAGCTCAGCTTCAGTGATCCAAAAGTGCGTGCGTGGCTATTCCAGATCATCACGATTGTGGCGGTGGTCTCGTTGGGCTGGTACCTGTTCAACAACACGCAAACCAACCTTCAACACCGGGGCATTACCTCGGGTTTCGACTTTCTTGAGCGCAGTGCCGGCTTCGGCATCGCTCAGCACCTGATCGACTACACCGAATCGGACAGCTATGCCCGGGTCTTTGTGATCGGTCTGCTCAACACGTTGCTGGTGACCGTGATCGGTGTGGTCCTGGCGACCATCCTCGGGTTCATCATCGGCGTGGCGCGCTTGTCGCCCAACTGGATGATCAACAAGCTGGCGACCGTGTATGTGGAAGTGTTCCGCAACATTCCGCCGCTGCTGCAAATCCTGTTCTGGTACTTCGCGGTATTCCTGACGATGCCGGGGCCGCGTAACAGCCACAACTTCGGCGACACCTTCTTCGTCAGCAGCCGTGGCCTGAACATGCCTGCCGCGTTGGCGGCGGACGGCTTCTGGCCGTTTGTGATCAGCGTTGTAGTGGCGATTATCGCCATCGTACTGATGACCCGTTGGGCCAACAAACGCTTTGAAGCCACCGGTGTTCCGTTCCATAAATTCTGGGTCGGCCTGGCACTGTTGGTGGTGATCCCGGCACTGTGCGCACTGGTTTTCGGCGCGCCGCTGCACTGGGAAATGCCGAAGCTGCAAGGCTTCAACTTTGTTGGCGGCTGGGTGTTGATTCCCGAGTTGCTGGCGCTGACCCTGGCCTTGACCGTGTACACCGCGGCGTTCATCGCCGAGATCGTGCGTTCGGGCATCAAGTCCGTCAGCCACGGCCAGACTGAAGCGGCGCGCTCCCTCGGGCTGCGCAACGGTCCGACCCTGCGCAAAGTGATCATCCCGCAAGCCCTGCGCGTGATCATCCCGCCGCTGACCAGCCAATACCTCAACCTGGCGAAAAACTCGTCACTGGCCGCCGGTATCGGTTACCCGGAAATGGTTTCGCTGTTTGCCGGCACGGTGCTCAACCAGACCGGCCAGGCCATCGAAGTCATTGCCATCACCATGAGCGTGTACCTGGCGATCAGCATCAGCATTTCCCTGCTGATGAACTGGTACAACAAGCGCATTGCGCTGATCGAGCGGTGAGGAAACCAGCATGACTTCTCATACTTTCAAACCCGACATGCCGCCACCCAACAAGGTCTTCGGGCCGATGGCGTGGATGCGTGCCAACCTGTTTTCCAGCTGGCTCAACACCCTGCTGACGTTGCTGGCGTTCTACCTGATCTACCTGATAGTGCCGCCGATCCTCAGCTGGGCGATCTTCGATGCCAACTGGGTGGGCACTACCCGCGCCGACTGCACCAAGGAAGGCGCCTGCTGGGTGTTTATCCAACAGCGTTTCGGGCAGTTCATGTACGGCTACTACCCCGGCGACCTGCGCTGGCGCGTGGACCTGACCGTGTGGCTGGCCATCGTTGGCGTGGCGCCGTTGTTCATCTCGCGCTTCACCCGCAAGGCGGTCTACGGCCTGAGCTTTTTAGTGGTGTACCCGATCGTTGCCTACTTCCTGCTCCACGGCGGGATCTTCGGCATGACCAACGTGGCCACCAGCCAATGGGGCGGCTTGATGCTGACCCTGGTGATCGCCACCGTCGGCATTGCCGGGGCCTTGCCGCTGGGCATTGTGCTGGCGCTGGGTCGGCGTTCGAACATGCCGGCGATTCGTGTGGTGTGCGTGACCTTCATCGAGTTCTGGCGCGGTGTGCCGTTGATCACGGTGTTGTTCATGTCGTCGGTGATGTTGCCGCTGTTCCTGCCGGAAGGCATGGGCATCGACAAACTGCTGCGGGCCTTGATCGGCGTGATCCTGTTCCAGTCGGCCTACGTGGCCGAAGTGGTGCGCGGTGGTTTGCAGGCGATTCCCAAGGGGCAGTACGAAGCCGCCGCCGCGATGGGCCTGGGTTACTGGCGCAGCATGGGCCTGGTGATTTTGCCCCAGGCGCTGAAGATGGTGATCCCGGGCATCGTCAACACGTTTATCGCGTTGTTCAAGGACACCAGCCTTGTGATCATCATCGGCCTGTTCGACCTGCTCAACAGCGTCAAGCAAGCCGCCGCCGACCCGAAATGGTTGGGCATGGCCACTGAAGGCTACGTGTTCGCCGCCCTGGTGTTCTGGATTTTCTGTTTTGGTATGTCCCGCTATTCCATTCATTTGGAACACAAGCTGGACACAGGCCACAAGCGTTAGGAGTTTTGTGATGAGTGAAGCGATCAAACAGCCTGTGAGCCCTGAAGGCATTATTCAGATGCAGGGCGTCAACAAGTGGTACGGCCAGTTCCACGTGTTGAAAGACATCAACCTGAACGTCAAGCAGGGCGAGCGTATCGTGCTGTGCGGCCCGTCGGGTTCCGGCAAGTCCACCACCATCCGCTGCCTCAACCGTCTGGAAGAGCACCAGCAGGGCCGCATCGTGGTCGATGGTGTGGAACTGACCAATGACCTCAAGCAGATCGAAGCGATCCGCCGTGAAGTCGGCATGGTGTTCCAGCACTTCAATCTGTTCCCGCACCTGACCATCCTGCAGAACTGCACGCTGGCACCGATGTGGGTCCGCAAGATGCCCAAGCGCAAGGCTGAAGAAATTGCCATGCACTACCTGGAGCGCGTGCGTATTCCGGAGCAGGCCCACAAGTTTCCGGGCCAACTCTCCGGCGGTCAGCAACAGCGCGTGGCGATTGCCCGTGCGTTGTGCATGAAGCCGAAAATCATGTTGTTCGATGAGCCGACCTCGGCACTCGATCCAGAGATGGTGAAAGAGGTGCTGGACACCATGATCGGCCTGGCGGAAGACGGCATGACCATGCTCTGCGTAACCCACGAAATGGGCTTTGCGCGCACCGTGGCCAATCGCGTGATCTTCATGGACAAGGGCGAGATCG
The DNA here is from genome assembly GCF_011765255.1 of Pseudomonas sp. AN3A02. NCBI lineage: Bacteria > Pseudomonadati > Pseudomonadota > Gammaproteobacteria > Pseudomonadales > Pseudomonadaceae > Pseudomonas > Pseudomonas sp. AN3A02. The sequence continues at coordinate 931,931 of NZ_JAARNI010000001.1, read as the reverse complement.
TTGAACAGGCGGCGCCGAATGACTTCTTCGACAACCCGCAGAATGATCGGACCAAGTTGTTCTTGAGCCAGATTCTGCATTGATCCATGGGTAATGCTTGAAACAATAAACCCGGCCTGGTGCCGGGTTTATTTTTGCCCTCAATCAAGTTGTGGTCAGGGTCTCGTGTTCTTTATGTACCGTATGCACGGAGTTACGAAGATCTGCGCCTTCACTCAGGATTTTTGCTTCGACCAGCAAGTGGGGGTGACGCTCAAGCAAACGCATCAGGACTACCAGGGACTTGGGGGGCAATACCTCACCGCGCTCGTAACGAGATAAGGCGTTGTGGCCGCCACCCGATAGCAGTTGTACCGTTTCTTTTTGTGAAAGGTGCAGTTTGCGGCGTATGCGCTTCATCTCGGTGCCGACCATCTGCCTGAAACTGTGGACTATTTCATCGCAGTGGTCTGAATAGCGTTCCGCGTCTTCGGGGTCCAGGATCACCTCTCCACATGCCTGGCACTCCCATCCAGACAGATCGTCTATACGGCGATGCAAACCTTTGACTTCCGATGTTTCGCTACGTCCTGAGAAGTGATGCATTCCGTCATGCCTGCCGCAGCTGAAGCATTGCTCTGTTTTCATGGGTTTTTCTCCTTGAAGGAGATCACCGGAGGTTTACCATCCGTGCGGTAGGTCACCTTGATGTAGATCTCCAGATCATGTGAGTGAATGTGATACACATCTTGCCAAACTCGATGGTCGTCATGAGTGGTCATCGACTTGTACAACATCGTGTTTTTCAACTCGAAAATGACCGCCTGCATTTGTTCGATGCTTAAATCAAGATCCTCGCCGCAACGGCGTGCGCTTTGAGTAAATGCTTGCTTTCCAAGCCGCCTGACATCCGCCTTTATCACCGCCAAATCGTAATGAGGTGTGTACTTTTCCATAAGACACCTGAGTCCAATAATTACCCTCTGAGGGTAATTTTACCAATCGAAAATACTGCTCCTTTGCCTCCTCCAGAACCCTAGTGCGTTGCCTTTGTAGGCAACTCCGAATAGGCTGTAGGAAAATTCATCCTATGATTGGATGAAAGGACGAAACCCATGACCGACATCGCCCCCCTGATCAAACGCTCCCTCGTGGATCAAGCCCTCGAACAGTTGCGCCAACGCATCACCCAAGGCGTATGGGCCATCGGCGAGCGCCTGCCCACTGAGCCCGAGTTGTCTGCCGAGTTGGGCATCAGCCGCAACACCGTGCGCGAAGCCATGCGCGTATTGGCGTTCTCCGGATTGATCGAGATCCGCCAGGGCGACGGCAGCTATTTGCGTTCCATGACCGACCCGTTGGGCGCGATGAAAGCCTTGTCCCATTGCACCCTGGTCCAGGCCCAGGAGACGCGGCAGATTCTTGAAGTCGAGGCCATTGGCCTGGCTGCCTTGCGCCGCACCGATGAAGACCTGATCGCCTTGCGCGCGGCACTGAAATCCAGCGGCGACCATTACCACGGTGATCTTGAGCACTACATCAGCTGCGACCTGGTGTTCCACAAACGTCTGGTGGATGCGGCTCACAACCCGGCCTTGAGCGAGCTTTACCAGTACTTTTCCAGCATCGTCGGCGCGCAACTGCGCCAGACCCTGAACATCCAGCCGCGCAGGCAAGCGGTGTTCGACCTGCACGGCGCCTTGCTCGATGCCGTGGAACAACAGGACCCGGAACGTGCCAAGGCGCTTTCCCGGCAGTTGATCAATGAACCTTGAATCCGAGATCCCCATGTCCCGTTCAGAAAACGCCCTTGAAGAACTGCTGATCGACGCCGAAGCCGATGACGATGAATTCCAGCACAGCCCGCCGGTGGTGAGCCGCCCGTGGCTGTTGCTGCTGGGCCTGATCCTGGTGGCGTTGAACCTGCGCCCGGCGCTGTCGAGCATGGCGCCGCTGCTCGCTGAGGTTTCCCATAGCCTGGGTCTCTCGGCCGCCAAGGCCGGGTTGCTGACGACGCTGCCGGTGTTGTGCCTGGGCCTGTTCGCGCCGCTGGCTCCGATCCTGGCCCGGCGCTTTGGCGCCGAGCGCGTGGTGCTGGGGATTCTGCTGACCCTGGCCTGCGGGATCATCCTGCGCAGTTCATTCGGTGAAGCCGGGCTGTTCGCCGGCAGCCTGCTGGCGGGCGCGAGCATCGGCATCATCGGTGTGCTGTTGCCCGGTATCGTCAAACGCGACTTCGCCAAACAGGCCGGCACCATGACCGGCGTGTACACCATGGCGTTGTGCCTGGGCGCCGCGCTGGCGGCCGGCGCCACGGTGCCGCTCAGCCATTACTTCGGCGACAGCTGGAATATCGGCCTGGGTTTCTGGATTCTCCCTGCGCTGGTCGCGGCGCTGTTCTGGCTGCCACAAGTCGGCCAGAAGCACGGCGCCCACCAGGTTGCCTATCGGGTGAAAGGTCTGCTGCGTGACCCGCTGGCCTGGCAGGTGACCTTGTACATGGGCCTGCAATCGTCACTGGCCTACATCGTGTTTGGCTGGTTGCCGTCGATCCTGATCGGCCGTGGCCTGACCGCGACCCAGGCGGGCCTGGTACTTTCTGGTTCGGTGATTGTGCAGTTGGCCAGTTCCCTGGCTGCTCCCTGGCTGGCTACCCGCGGCAAGGACCAGCGCCTGGCCATTGTGGTGGTGATGGTGCTGACGCTGGGTGGGCTGTTCGGTTGCCTCTATGCACCGCTGGACGGTTTGTGGGGCTGGGCGATTCTGCTGGGCCTGGGCCAGGGCGGCACGTTCAGCCTGGCACTGACCTTGATCGTGCTGCGTTCACGGGACTCCCATGTGGCCGCCAACCTGTCGAGCATGGCCCAGGGTATCGGCTATACCCTGGCGTCCATGGGGCCGTTCGCGGTAGGGCTGGTGCATGACTGGACAGGCGGCTGGAACGCCACCGGCTGGATTTTCGCGGTGATCGGCCTGGGCGCGATCATTGCCGGCCTGGGCGCAGGGCGTGCCCTGTATGTCGGCGTCACCAGTGAAAAATCTAGAGGTAGATGACCTCCAGGGTACTGGAGCCATCCATGGTGATCTCGCTGCTCAGGTCCAGGTTCTGCTTGGCGGCGATGACCGTCTCAATCTTCACCCGACTGCTGAGAAACTTGATGGCCGCCGGCCCTGTGGTGCTCCCGGCTTGATCAGTAAACCCCAGGTAGCTGCGCGCGCCGATATCAATCGGGTTGCTGTTGGCGCTGCGCCAGGCCAATCCGCCAGTGGTGGATTCGGTGCCATAGACTTCCAGCAAAGGGCTGGCCTCGGTTTGCGTCGGGTCGAAGCTCAGGGAATAGAGCCCGATCTTGTTGCCACTTTTATCCAGGCCCAGGCCGTAGAAAATCTCGCTGTTGACGTTCGCCGTGCCGTCTCGGTTATCGCGCATGCGCAGGGCAAAGCGACTGTTGCCGTTGCAGTCGACGGTCACGTCCAGGTACTGGATCGGCAGGCGGGTGCCGCGATCAAGGTTCAAGTCTTTCTGGGAAATCTTGCCGTAGTCGATCAGGCCATTACTCGATAGCAGCGGTGTGCAGGCGGTCGGGGAGAGCAAGCCCTCGACGGTCAGGTTGATGGTGGAGGCACCCAGTGCCACGGTGCTCAAACCCAGTGTCGATACTGTCGCGAGCGGGATCAGGAAGCGCTTCATGGAAAAGTCCTCTAGAGGTATTTGATTTCGATCGTGCCTGAGCCGTCGAGCAGTACGTCGGTGCTCAGGTCCAGGTTATTGGTGGGCGCCAGAATCGCCCTGACACTCACTTGGCCACTCAAATGGGTGATGGCCGAAGGCCCCGTGTGGCTGCCCGGGATGTCGGTGAAGCCCAGCCAGCTGTTTTGGCCAATGGGGATCGGGTACGCGTTGGAACTGCTCCAGGCCACACCGCCAGTGGTGGAGTCGGTGCGATAGAGGGTGGGCAGGGTATCGGCCTGCATATCGAAAGGGTCGAAATACAGAAAGTAGCGGCCGATCTTGTTGCGGCTGTTGTCCACGCCCAGGCCGTAGGCTGTCTCGTCGGTGCCGCCCGTGGCGGAGCCTTTGCGGTTGTCGTGCATCAGCAGGGCGAATTGCGTGGGGCCGTCACAGCCAATGCCCAGGGTCAGGTTGCGGGAAGCCAGCGCCGTGTCGCGGTCGGCATTCAGGCTTTTGGCCCACATGCGGCCATAGTCGATTACGCCGCCGTTGGACAGGTTGATTTCGCAGGCCGCCGGGGCGAAATGGGCGTTCAGGGTCATCTCCCGTGCGCGGCCGGTGGCCACCGCGTCAAACAATCCGGAAGCTTCCCAGGTCACGGCGTCGCGCACTTGGGTGGCATCTCCCAACGCCCAGGCACTGACCCGCAGTTGTACCGAAAAGCTGCTGCCACGAGCCGGCAAGCCGTCGCGTAACGGCGCGATCGCCTGGTCCGCGAGCCAGTCCAGCAGGTTGGCGCGGGTGCCAGGTGGTTGCCCCGGGCCGGAGATCAAACCCAACTCCACCGCCTGCCCGTCGAGCACGCCATCGCTTGCCTGCACGGCATAGCTGCCACGGTCACTGAAACGAAAACGTTCGCTGCCGACGGCGGCCAGTGCTCGGTAAAAAATGCTCATGTCCGCGGGCTGTGCGCAGTTGAGATTCAGGCTCAGGTACCGCTCCCCCAACTGGATTTCACGGCTGGCAGGACTGTGGATGACCCGGTTCATCAGGCCGAAGTCCAGGTGTGACTCGCTCAGGGTCAACTGGCAATCGTCCGCCAGTGCCTGGGCCTGGTGGGAGCCAAGCAGGGCCAGCACGCAGATACGTGGTAAGTGCTTCATCGCAGGTTCCTCATGGCGTCAGGCACTGAGCCGCAACGGTCTCGAAATACACTTGGGGATCGGTTTTTTGTTCCAGGCTGAAGTGCAGTTCACAGCGCTTGATGCCGAGGCCCTTGACCCACAGGCGGCGCGGATCCGATACGTTGGGCAGGAACACTTGGCTGCCTTCCTGCACCAGCGTTACAAACTCGCCATCGGCCGTGCTCACCGTGGCTCCACGCGGCAGTGGTTGCCCCTGTGGTGTAGTAACCGTCAACAATGCCCGGCGGGTAACGGCCACGCCGAACTCAACCCTGTCCACGGCGCCTCGCCCAGCGGAAATGACCGCCAGACCATTGCTGATGTCGGCATTGCGCGGCAGCGAACGGGTTTGCACCTCCACTGCGCTACGCCCGTAGGCGGCTACTTGCGAGACCACCGCCTGGCCCAGCCCGTCGGTCCACACCGGGCCACTGGGTGTGCTGAGCTTGATCCCGGCCATGTCCCCCACCGATACCAGTGCGAAGGTGTCGCGTACCGGATAAGGTGAAAAGGTCAGGCCGTCGCCGTGGGCGACGATGGCGCCACGGGCACCGCCCTGGTAACTCGAGCGCTCGGCGTCGGAGCGGCTGTAGTTAAGGTCGAGCTGGCTGTAGCGCGGCAGATAGGACACTCCCAGCGTGGACTCCACTTGCTGGTCGCGGCTGTCATGTTCGGCGCTGACCCGGTAACTCAGTTGGTCGTTGACCTGTTCACTCAAGCCCACGCCGATGCTGTGTTCACCCCCGGAATTACGCATCCAGGTCCGGCCCCTGCGGGTTTCTCCCAGGGGCACGCTGAGGGTCAGGTACACCGCGTTGTCGTCATTTTGACGGCCGCTGACTTGCCATTCCGCACTGGCCGACACCGACACGCCCCGTACACTGGTGCCCCAGGAGGCCAGGGCCCGGCTACTGTTATCGCCGTTGAACGTGCTGGTGCGTGAAACTCCCGCGTTGAATGCGCCGAGCCAGGGGTGCGCCCAACCCAGGGACAGGCTTTGCTGGTCGCGGTAGCGCGAGCGCCGACCGTTGTCGTCCTCACGGTAGTCATAGGCAGTGTCTTCCAACTCGCGGTAACCCGGCGTGCGGTGGGAGGTACCCGCGGTGATCGACCATTGCTGGCCCAGGCGTTGGGACAACGACAGGTCGGTCTGTAGCCCGCGCACGTTTTCCCGGCCGCTGGCGTCGGCCAGTTGAGTGGCCAGTTGCAGTTGGCCGTCCGCCCACGGCAACCAGCCCAGGCTGGCGCCGGTGGAGCGGTAATCCTCCGCCATCAAGGCGCCGGCACCCACGCTGACCAGCGGGTTCAACGCGCCGCTCCACCCGGCACTGACCACCCATGGATCGTCACCTTCAGTTTGGCCGATATTGCGCACACGCCCGGCGCCTACCGAGTAACCCGGAGCCGCCAGCCCGCTGCCGAGCATCGCGGCGGGCACCGTGAACCGGCGCTGTTCGCCGGTGCTTTCCTTGACGGTTACCTCGACATCCGAGCGCGTATTCAGGCGCCGCACATCCGTCAGTGAGAACGGCCCCGCAGGCACGACGGTTGAATGAATCAACGCGCCGTTCTGCCGAACCTCAACCTGGGCCGGGCTGTTGGCGATGCCGGCGATGGTCGCGCCTTGTGCCTGATCCTGCAGGGCCTGTTCGGTGAACACTTGAACCCCGGTGATCTGAGCAGTGGACAGCACCGGGTTGTAGAGCGTCACTTGCCCGGCCTGCAACACCGCCTGCTGCGCAGCAAAGGTGCGCTGGGCGTAGGCTTCCAGGTGGGTGGTACGCGAGCGCTGTTCTTGCCAGGTTTGCACTTGGCGGCTGCGCACGATCCAGTCGCCGGCGTTAAAGCCGACTTCCGTATTGGCCGAACCGAAACGGCTGCTGTCGTCACCGTAGCGGTTGTAGAGCCCGGTCACGTCGTAGTTGAGCAGGCCGGCAAAACCACCCGTTTGGTAGCCAGACAGCTCGCGTTTTCGCGGGCGCAATGCCTCGGTGGGTACTAATAATGAAACGCTGAGGCTTGCTGGGTCTTGTTCGATGACGGTTTGCGGGTATTCGCCAAGAAAGTCATGGCAGCCCGTGCTTGCCAGCGGTGCAGGCACCACCAGGTTCGCGGTGTCCAGCAATGGCCGATCAAAGCACAGCGTGCCCTGGCTGTCGAAGCGCACATCCACCCGGCCGCGCCGTTGACCATTGACGGTCAGGCTCACGGCATGAACGCCGCTGGTATAACGCGGCGCATCCAGCAGCAAGTACGCCAGTTCAGGGTCGATGCCTCGCTGCTGCAGAGTTTGCGGGTCAAAGGATTGTCCGGCGGGCGCAGCCTCGGCCCACGAGGACGTAAACAATAGGACCAACGCTGGTTTCAGGGCGATCCAGGCCAATTGTCTGGGACGCAGGTGTGGAGAAAAACCGCCCACGGCTTTGCCGTCACGGTCGGGAGTTACTGTGTTCACGAGAAGGCACTCGGGTTATGGAAGATGGCCTGTGCAGGCGGTCTTCCCGGTGACGGTCTGGGCAGTCACTTCGTTATAGGTGCGTGGTGGTTTCAGCGTTGGGTAGCGGTATTGATCGGCGCTTCGAATGCCGCCACCGCAAAGCCATAAACCGTCGCCGGTTGCATGCGTACCGAGGTGGCGACCTTGTCCGGAGCCGGCACGCTCAGGGTTTCACCAGGCAGGATGTAGGTTCGAGGCAGTACGGCCTTGTCATTGCCCGGCAACAATTGCAGTTCCTGCGCCATGCGCACCACGTATTTGCTGTCGTTCAATACCCGTAACTGGCCATTGTCCAGGGACCAGGTCAGGCCCTTCCACGGGGTGCGATTTGGCGCCAAGCCCTTGGGATGAAGAATCACCGGCAGGTTCTGGCGTACCGTCACGCCTACTCGTGCATGCCCGGCCTCGGCAGGCGTGCGGTCCTTGGGCATGCCTTCGAAGATCACCCGTTTCAGGCGCTGGGTTTGCAGGGGTTTCTGGTTCTGCAGGATAAACCGCACCAGCTGGCTTTTATCCGCTTCGACCCGCGCCAGGGGAGGGGTCACAAACAGCAGCGGCTCGAGGTCTTCGGGCAGGTCTTCGAGGGTGACGTGCAGCAGCGCGAGCTTGTTGTCGGTGTTGGTCACCGACACCGACGCTTCACCTTCTTCTTCATAGACAATCACCACCGAGGTGTCGGGCACCATGCCATCGGCCCGGGCCTGGGTGCTCAACAGCCAGGCAAGAGCGCCGAGGCTGCCGAGGATCCGGCATAAGGTTGAGTACGTTTTCATGAGGTGCATCCTGATTGAGTGCAGGGCGGTTACAGGTAACGCAAATCCAGGACCAATGAGCCATCGAGCGGCACCTCGTGTTTGAGGGTCAAACGGTGTGCCGGGTTGATAACGGTGTTGGCGCGGATGCGGGTGGTCAGTTCCACGATGTGTTCGGGCAGCGGGCGACCTGGCCGGGAAAAAGCCATCAAGGCCCTGGGGTGAATCGCCTCTTGCGCGGTCCAGGTGGCGCCCTGGTTGGTCGAGGCCATTGATTGCATCGGCTGGGTGTCGGCCAGGGCATTTTCGAACGCCAGCGAGACCGAGCCCAGGTGCTCGTCGGGAGCGTGGGTGTTCTTGCCCAAGCCAAACGCAGTGCCGGGCGCAGGTGATGAGTCTGCTCGATCATCGATGCCCACCAAGGCAAACAGCATGGGGGCAGTGCAGTGGATTTCCAGGTCCAGCCATTGAGTAGGCAGGGCGGTGGGCGTGCCTGGGTTCAGGCCATGGGCGGCGATCTTGCCGTGGTCGATCACACCGTTGCCGGACAGGGTGGCAGTGCAGGAACTGGGAGTGACCAGGCCCGAGACGGTCATGTCGGTGGCGGTGTCGGCGAATACTGTGGAGCCGGTGTTCAGCAGTAACAGCGTCGCGAAAGCGCGTAGGTGTTTGTTCATCATTCGGTCTTCAGTGCGGTCGGTATGAAGAGCGAACGTCGCCTGGATGCGACGTCGCCGTGATGCACGTCCATGGCTTGGGTTACAGGTACTTGACTTCGAACGTGGCGGAGCCGTCGATTTTATGTTCGTCGCTCAAGTCCAGGCTGTCGGCGCGGGCGATAAAACCCCAGATATTCACGTCAGTGGTCACCCTGGCGATCGGGATCGGTAGCCAGACGCCCGATGAGCGATCACCAAAGGCTGCGAGCGAAGACGGGGGGATTCCGGTGGACCCGTCTCGCCATGTGGCGCCGTTGTCGATCGATTCCAGAACTTGAGTCGCGCCGGTCTCGGTGACGGGGTTTGCCAGTGCAACCATGTAATTGCCCAGCTTCTGGTCGTTGTTGATCAACCCCAGGCCGTACGTACGAGCGGAGGGTCCGGAGGCGGAGCCTGCACGATTGTCGGTGCCTTTGATTGCAAACAGCGTGGCACCGTCGCACTCGATAACCATCTGCAAGGTGGTCATCGGCAAGGGGGTCTGTGTGGTCAGGTTCAGGTCCTTGGCCGACAGCTTGCCGTAGTCGACCACTCCGCTTCCAGACAGGCTCGGCGTACAGGCATTGGGGGTGATTGTCCCGGTGACGGTGAGGTCTACCGTGGATGCTGCGAGAGCTTGCGCGCAAGTGCCCAGCAGTAGCGTGGCGATCAAGGCGTTAAGCGTGTTGTTCATGGCTGCAAGGTTCCTTTGGATTGAATCCGGATGACGTGGATTACAGGTACTTCATTTGCAAGGTGGCGTGGCCGTCCAGAGGGATCTCATCCAGTACAGTCAGGCGGTCGGCACTGTCGATCATGGTGTACAGACTCAGGTCGGCGGTGAACCGGGTCACGGCAATCGGTACCAGGCTGTTGCCGGCAGCGCCGATGGCGGTAAGGGACGTGTGGCCGAGGAATACCGAAGGGTGCCAGGTGACGCCACCATCGCCTGAGACCAGTGTCTTGGCGGGGACGCCGTCGGCCACGGCGTTGTAGAGACCGAACCCGGTACTGCCCAGTTTTTCGTCGTCGGGCGTCATGCCCAAGCCGTGCCAGTTCTCGTTGATCGCTGCAGTTCCGGCGCGGTTATCGATGGTGCTGAACGCCAGCAGCGTCTCGTGGTTGCACTCGATGCGCAGTTGCAGTGTCTGGCGCGGCAGCGAGGTGGGTTTGTCAGCGGATAAATCCTTGGCCGTCATCTTTCCGTAATCCACTACACCTCCACCGGAGATCGTGGGGTCGCAGGCATTGGGCGTGATGGTGCCCTTGACGGCGAGGTCGGTACTGCTGGCGGCGAATACGGCCGGGACAAGCAGCAGGGTGGCGAGAAAGACAACGGGCGAGGAATTCATCAGCTGTTTGACCTATGCATTTTCAAGAGCGGGTGGGGAGTGTTTACAGGTAAACCACTTCAATGGTGGCCGAGCCGTCGATGTCGACTTGTCCGCTCAGGTCCAGGCCGTCGGTGCGGTTGATGTAGCCGCTGTACTGGATGTCGGTGATCAGCTCTGCGGTCGGGCGTGGGGTGGTGTCGCCTACTGTGGACACGGAGAGCATCAGTTGGTCTTCAAAGCTGGTGTAACGCTCCCAGGTGGTACCGCCATCGAACGACGCAATGGCTTGCACGGTTTCGTTGTCGGCCACCGGGGCGATCATGTTCAGGCTGTAGGCGCCCAGGGATTTGCCATTGTTGGTGCCGAGGCCGAAGTAACTACCTGTTCCCGACTCACGTCGGTTGTCGGTGGCCTTCAGGGCGAAAGGAGTCGCTGCATCGCAGGTCACGATCATTTGCAGCGTTTGCTGCGGGAGCGGGGTGATCTTGTCGGTGTTCAGATCCTTGGCCGACATCTTGCCGTGGTCGATGATGCCGCCGCTGGACAGGGTCGGGTTACAGGCATTCGGCGTAATGATGCCCTTGACGGTGAGGTCGACGGTGCTGGCGGCAAAAACCGATGAAGTGCCAGTGATCAACAGCGCGCCGGTCAGTGCAATCAGGTGCTTGTTCATGTTGTGTTGTCTCGGTGTGGTAACTGACGGATGCGACTCACCGCAGCGACCCAGCGAATAAAGGCTGGCGCGGTTCGGGTTCAGTCAGTGTCGATGTGTGACCGCCAGGTGAAGTGGCGGGGTTGCCCTCTTGGGGTGGGGCGCAATTTAGCGCTGGTGGGGAGGAGGGGAAATACAAGAATTACGACAATCCAGTTGTGTTCGGGCTGACATACGTCAAGTGGGAATTGGCGTACTGTGGTGTAGGAAAAACTGCCTTTTTCGTAGTTCTTGTATCGTAAACATGACACTCATATGGGTAGTTTGAATCGGTAATGGGCGCCACTTAGGTGGGTTGAAAATTCCCGCTGTGCGCGCCCTCAACTGACGACCTGCCAGGGTCAGCCGATAAACCTGGTAAGTCGGCACCGATATCGAGGTGGCCATGACGCCAAGCGTATTTGCTGACGACGGCCCAAAGCAGCAAACGGTGCCATGGCGCAGTCCCCCTGCTCATTGGAAGCATTTGAGCGTACTGATCGTCGAGGACCATCAGGCCTACCGCGCCCTCATGGGCTGGTTCCTGCAAAAATTCGAAGTCGATCACGAGTTGGTGTGCAACGGACAGGCCGCGTTGACGGCCATCGCCATTCGGCATTTCGATCTGGTGATCAGCGATTGCCGCATGCCGCTGCTGGACGGCTACAGCATGACCCGCGAGATCAGGCGTCGCGAGGCCGCGCACAATCGCCCGCGTGTGCCAATCATTGCCTTGACCGCCAAGCTCTCAACAGATGATGCCCGGCGCTGCCTGGAAGCCGGCATGGATGCCTGGCTGCTCAAGCCGCTGACCCTGGAGCAATTGCGCGAGGTGCTCGAGCAGTGGCTGCCTAAGCCGCTGGGCGCATGTGCGAGCCCGCGCTCCGGCTCACTCCCTGGGGCGGCGTGGCCCACCCGCGCCGAGCTGGTCAAGACATTTGGTGATGAACAGGTGCTGAACCAGATGTTAGGCACCCTGGTGCTGGAGGCCGAGGCAGATTACGCAGGCCTGGTGAATGCCTGCCGTATCCTCGACCGCCACGCGATGATCGATTGCCTGCACCGCCTGACGGGAAGCCTGGCATTTTTTGGCAGCACAGACCTTGATCGCCGGGCTGCGCGACTGATCGAGCAGGTGCGTGATCAAGGCATTCGGCGCAACTGGCGGGCGCTGAAACAGTTCGACCAGGACCTGATGGTGTATCTGCGCTATTTGACAGATTTATGACACTTCCAGCGATCTTGTAGGAGGTGTTACTTATTTGAGTAGTGTTAGTTTGTAAGTTGTTTCCTTTTTTATTGTGGGCAAAAAATCATCTACTTAATAACACGGGGCTCAAGTAAAAACCGCTCTCCGGTGGGCAGTTGTTGCACAGGGCTTACGGGGTTATTTTGCGAAGATCATTTTGCCATCACTCATGGGTTTATATGCTTCGCGTAATAATTGCTGACGATCATCCTATTGTGCGTATAGGGCAAAAGGTGGTTATCGAGGCCAACGGCAAGTGCAAAGTAGTTGGGGAGGCCAATGGGCCCGATGAGCTGCTAAGGGTACTGGGCAGCACTCCCTGCGACGTGCTGGTGACGGATTTCGCCATGCCGGGCGGGCAGCAGGCAGACGGCTATGTACTACTGGGTTTGTTGCGGCGCCAGTATCCCGGGTTGCCGGTCATCCTGGTGACGATGTTTGCCAATATCGCAACGCTGCGCGCCTCGTTCGCCGAGGGCGCCAAAGCCATTGTCGCCAAGAGCGCCTCCGCCCGTGAGCTGCCCACGGCGATCAAGGTGGTCAGTGAGGGCAAGACCTTTGTCAGTGAGTGCTTGCGGGCGCAGCTGGTTCAGGCGGGCACGGGTGACCAGTCACAAACCCCGCAACTGTCCGGCAAGGAGCGGGAAGTGGTGCGGATGCTGGCCAGCGGGATGACGGTCAGCCAGATTGCCGCCCGGGTCAATCGCAGCATATCGACCATCAGCAAGCAGAAGAGCACCGCGATGAATCGGCTGTGCATCTCCACCGATGTCGACTTGTTCGCCTATGCTCGCAGCAGCGGAATGGTTCCCTGAAACCTGTGGGGTGAGATATTCCTGGCGTTGATGCCAGTAGTGTTCCCGGGCCTTGGGGATTATCGTACCGGCCATACCAACCCCTTTTGCGGAACCTGCCCATGAGCGACGCCCATAACGCCCTGATCACCGAGTTCTACAGCGCCTTCCAGCGCCTGGATGCCGAGGCGATGAGCGCCTGCTACACCGACGACGTGGTGTTCAGCGACCCGGCGTTCGGCGAGCTGCGTGGCCGTGATGCCGGCGACATGTGGCGCATGCTGACCACCCGGGCCAAGGACTTTTCCCTGACCTTCGACAGTGTACGCAGCGATGAAATCACCGGCAGCGCCCATTGGGTAGCGACCTACCTGTTCAGCGCCACCGGCAACACCGTGGTCAACGATATCCGGGCGCGCTTTGTGTTTCGTGACGGCAAGATCTGCGAGCATCACGACCACTTTGACCTGTGGCGCTGGTCGCGCCAGGCGTTGGGCACCAAAGGGCTGTTGCTGGGCTGGACGCCGCTGGTGAGAAACGCCGTACGCGCCCAGGCCTTGAAAGGGCTCAAAGCGTTCCAGGCCCGTGGCGAGGGGGCTTGACCTGTGGCGAGGGGGCTTGTCCCCCGTTGGGCTGCGAAGCAGCCCCAGAAAGACAATTGAGGTCTTTCAGAAATACCGCGATTGCTGATTTATGGCCGCTTCGCGGCCTAACGGGGGACAAGCCCCCTCGCCACAGGACGTGGAGGCATTGATAAGATGCGTGTTCTTCTCTTGTGGTGTCGGAACGGATTGTGAATAGCGCTTCTGAATGTGTGCCTGTCGAAGTCAAACCGTGGTTTGTCTACCTGGTACGTGCCGCCAATGGCTCGCTCTATTGCGGGATCAGCAACGACCCGGTGCGCCGCTTCGCCATGCACCAGAGCGGCAAAGGTGCACGGTTTTTTCTCTCAAGCCCCGCCGTGGAGCTGGTGTATACCGAAGCGTGTGCGAGCAAGGGCGAGGCGCTGCGCCAGGAACGGCTGATCAAGAAACTCAAGAAAAGCGCCAAGGAATGCCTGGCGGCTACAGGCCCATCACGCTGACTGATGGGTTCCCATCACGCCAATCAGCGGTTGGGCGCGCTAAGCTGAGCATCCACTTGTTTAGCGGAGTCCAGCATGTCCGAGTTGATTCTTCACCATTACCCGACATCCCCGTTCGCCGAAAAAGCGCGCCTGCTGCTGGGCTTCAAAGGCTTGTCCTGGCGCTCGGTGCACATCTCGCCAGTGATGCCCAAGCCTGACCTGACCGCGCTCACCGGCGGCTATCGCAAGACGCCGGTTTTGCAGGTGGGCGCGGACATCTATTGCGATACCGCGTTGATTGCCCGGCGCCTTGAGCAGGAGAAATCCACGCCGGCACTGTTCCCGCTCGGCCAGGAAGCGATCACCCGCACCTTCGCCGCCTGGGCCGACTCGGTGGTGTTCGCCCATGCCGTCAGCCTGGTGTTTCAGCCGGAGTCGGTGGCCGTGCGTTTTGCCAAGCTGCCGCCGGAAGCGATCAAGGCGTTCATCGCTGACCGCACTGCCTTGTTCAGCGGTGGTTCAGCGACCCGCATCCCGGCGGAACTGGCACGCCACCAATGGCCGGCGATCATGGCGCGGCTGGAGCAACAGTTGCAGCGCGAATCGGGGGATTTCCTGTTTGGCGAGCCGTCGATTGCCGACTTCTCCCTGGCCCATCCGCTCTGGTTCCTCAAGGCCACGCCGGTGACGGCGCCGTTGGTGGACGCTTATCCGGCCGTTTCGGCCTGGCTGGGCCGGGTGTTTGGTTTTGGCCATGGCACCTCCAGCGACATGAGTTCGGAACAGGCGCTGGAGGTGGCCCGCAACGCGGCACCGGCCGCCTTGCCTGAAGAGTTATTCGTCGACCCGAACGGCTTCAAGGCGGGCGAGCAGGTGACTATCTCTGCGACCGATTACGGTGTTGATCCGGTGGCCGGGGAACTGCTGTTTACCGGGAGTGAAGAGCTGATTCTGCGGCGCACCGACGAACGCGGCGGCAGCGTGCACGTGCACTTCCCACGCTTCGGGTTCCGCATCCAACCCCAAATCCTGTAGGAGCGAGCTTGCTCGCGAAAAACCAGAGAGCGCAGTTGGGTGTCAGGTTCCCAGCGTTATCGTTAACGACCTTCGCGAGCAAGCTCGCTCCTACAGGGGGCGGTGTGTTTTCCAGAAATATTTTCAGTTATAGGTGAGGTAAACCTGTCGGCGATCCGTGTAGTGCTTGAAACTGCGATTAATTCGCATTAACAGCGATTTTTACACACGGGTTCTCAAGCATGAAGTCCAGGGCAACGTCGGCGGGTTCGGTTAAACATTGGCTGGGAGCCTCGGTATTGGCGGTTTCGGGGCTGGCGCTGCTGCCCCTGGGCGTGGCGCAGGCGGCTGAGGCGCAGCAGCAGAGCACGTTGTTCAACTTTGCCCTGGCCGCCAAGCCGCTGCCCCAGGCCTTGAGCGACTTCACCCGGGTGACCGGCATCAGCGTGGTCTACACCGACGAAGCACCCTATGCGATCAAGGCCCCGGCGATCACCGGGCAGATGAGCGCGACTCAGGCCATGCAGCGCTTGCTGGGTAATTCCGGCTTCACCTTCCGCCAGATCGACGCCCGTACCCTGGCCCTGGAACCGTTGCCCACCGACGGCGCGCTGAACCTCGGCGCCACCACCATCAACGGTGCCGCCCAGGTTTCGGATACCACCAGCTATCAGCCGCCGCCCACCAGTTCGGTGATGCGTTCCCACGGCCTGCTGCTGGAAACCCCACAAACCGTCAACGTCGTGCCGGCCCAGGTGATTCGCGATCAACAGCCGCGCAACCTCGACGATGCCCTGGCTAACGTCAGCGGCATTACCCAGGCCAACACGTTGGGCAGCACCCAGGACGCGGTGATGTTGCGTGGTTTTGGTGACAACCGAAACGGTTCGATCATGCAGGACGGCATGCCGCTGGTGCAGGGCCGCGCGATGAACTCCACCGCCGAGCGCGTCGAAGTGCTCAAGGGCCCGTCGTCGTTGCTGTACGGCATCCAGGATCCGGGTGGCGTGGTCAACATCGTGAGCAAGAAACCCGAGCTGATTCAATCCACCTCGCTGACGGCGCGCGGCTCGACCTTTGGTGACGGCAAGAACGGCAGCGGCGGTAACCTCGACACCACGGGCCCGATCGGTGACAGCGGGTTGGCGTATCGCCTGATCGTTGACCATGAAGACGAAGATTACTGGCGCAACTACGGTACCCACCGCGAGAGCCTGATCGCCCCGTCGCTGGCTTGGTACGGCGAGAACACCAAGCTGTTGTTTGCCTACGAGCATCGCGAGTTTCTCTCGCCGTTTGACCGAGGGACAGCGATCGATCCCAAGACCAACCACCCGCTTAATATCCCGTCGACTCGCCGCCTGGACGAGCCCTTCAACAATATGGAAGGCCGCTCCGACCTGTACCGCTTCGAGGCCGACCACGACCTGAATGACGACTGGAAGGCCCACTTCGGCTACAGCTGGAACCGCGAGACCTACGACGCCAGCCAGGTGCGTGTGGTCAAGGTCAACACCAACGGCACCCTGACCCGCAGCATGGACGGCACCCAGGGCGCGCTGACCACGGACCGTTTCGCCACCGCCAGCCTTGAAGGCAAGGTAAACGTCGCCGGCATGCAGCACGACCTGACCTTTGGCCTGGACGACGAGTACCGCAAGATCTACCGGGCCGACCTGATCCGCCAGTCGCCCCGTGGCACCTTCAACTACAACGATCCGGTCTATGGCAATGAAGTGGCGGGCAGCAAAGTCAGCGCGCCGGACAGTAACCAGACCGACCTGCTGCGCAGCGATTCGCTGTTTATGCAGGATGCAATTCACCTCACCGACCAGTGGATCCTGGTGGGCGGCGCGCGTTATCAGATGTACGACCAATACGCCGGCAAAGGCGTCCCGTTCACCGCCAACACCGACGGCAATGGCCAGAAATGGGTACCACGGGTCGGCCTGGTGTACCGCTACACCGACGAGCTGTCGTTCTATGGCAGCTACACCGAGTCGTTCAAGCCTAACTCCACCATCGCGCCACTGGCTAACAAAAGCGTGTTGGATGGCAGCCTGGAGCCGGAGCAGTCGAAGTCCTGGGAACTGGGCACCAAACTCGATATGCCGGGACGCATTACAGCCAGCGCCGCTGTGTTCAACATCGAAAAACGCAACGTGCTGGTTCAGGTGGGTGACGGGCTGGCTGCGGTTTACAGCGTTGCCGGGAAGGTGCGCTCCCGCGGGCTGGAACTGGATGCCAGCGGTCAGCTGACGGACAACTGGAGCGTGATCGGCAGCTATGCCTACACCGATGCTGTCGTCACCGAAGACCCGACCTTGAAGGGCAACCGTCTGCAAAACGTTGCAAAGAACACCGGCTCGCTGTCGGCGGTGTATGACTTCGGTAGCATCTTGGGCGGTGACCAGCTGCGGGTCGGCGCCGGAGCAAGGTATGTCGGCGAGCGCTCGGGCGATGCGGCCAACAGTTTCGATTTGCCGGGCTATACCGTGGCCGATGCGTTTGCCACCTATGACACCAAAATCGAGGGGCAGAAGGTCAAGTTCCAGCTCAACGTGAAGAACCTGTTTGACCGTACCTATTACACCTCCGCCGTGAACACCCAGTTCGTGTCCATCGGCGATGCGCGGCAGGTGTCGGTGTCCAGCACCCTGACGTTCTAAATTCGGCTACACCGTAGGGTGCGGTAGCCGGCTACCTCGCCATACGGTTGTCGAGCTGCTAGCGTGGCCGCCATTAATGACTTTGCGGGAACTCGATACCGATGCAGTTGGGACGATGGATACACACCGGCGGACTGCTGCTGGGCTTGAGCGTGTTGCTGGGCGGTTGCGCCACGGCGCCGAAAAATTCCACCAGCGACACCCTCGACCAGTTGCTGGCCGACCCGGCGCTGCACGGTGCCAGCGTGTCGCTGATGGTGCGCGATGCCCGCAGCGGCAACACGCTCTATCAACACAACTCACGCACACGGCTGACTCCGGCTTCCAGCCTCAAGTTGCTGACCACCGCGGCGGCGATGGATGTGCTGGGGCCGCAGTATCGGTTTTCCACGCAACTGTTGAGCGACGGCACCCGCCAGGGCGCGGTGCTTAACGGCAATCTCTACCTGCGCGGCCTGGGCGACCCGACGATCCAGTGGGCGGATTACCAGGCGTTGGCGGCCAGCCTGGCGCAGCAGGGCATCCAGCAAGTGCAGGGCGACCTGGTGTTCGATGACACATTCTTCGACGCCGAGCGTCTGGGCACCGATTGGTCCCAGGACGATGAGAGCACCTACTACGGCGCGCAGATTTCGGCACTGACGGTGTCGCCCAATGACGACTTTGATGCGGGCTCCCTGCTGGTCACGGCCAAGGCGCCGGTTACGGCAGGGCGTCCGGTAACGGTGGATATCAGCCCGGCGACCGATTACGTGCAGATCGGCAACCGTGCCATCAGCGGCGCGGGCAACAGCTACGGGATCAATCGCCAGCATGGCACCAACCTGTTGCGCCTCAGTGGCGCATTGGCGCCGGGCAAGCAGAGTCGGCAATTGGTCAGCGTCTGGGAGCCGACGCAACTGGTGGCCAATCTGTTTGGGCAGGCATTGGCGCAGCAGGGAATTAGCGTGCAGGGGCGTCGGATGATCGGAGGTGTGACGCCGCCCACGGCGACAGTGCTCGCGATGCATGAGTCAGCTCCGTTGCAGGAATTGATCACGCCGCTGCTCAAGCTTTCCAACAACAACATGTCTGAAGCACTGCTCAAGACCATGGGCCGCAAGACGGTGAATGCCGGTACGGCACCTGCTGGTGTGGCGGCAGTAGCGGGGTTTTTGACGCGCCAGGGGATTGATACGAGTACGTTGAACCAGGTGGACGGTTCGGGGTTGTCCCGGCGCAATCTGGTGTCGTCGCAGAACCTGACGGACGTACTGCTGGCCGCCAGCAAACAGCCCTGGTTCAACGCCTGGTACAACGCATTGCCGGTTGCCGGTAATCCGGTCCGGATGGCGGGCGGGAGCCTGCGCTATCGCCTGCGGGGCACGGCGGCGGAAAACAACCTGCACGGCAAGACCGGCTCCATGAGCGGCGTGTCGTCGTTGACCGGTTATGTCACCGATGCCAAGGGACGCAAGTTGCTGTTTTCGATGGTGACCAACAATTACGTGGTCGCAGGTGCGCGGGTCAAGGCGCTGGAAAACCGTCTGGCCACGGCGCTGGCCAACAGCACGGACTATTGAGCACTGAAGATCAAATGTGGGAGCGGGCTTGCTCGCGAAAGCGGTAGATCAGTCAGTACATGTGTTGACTGTCACACCGCTTTCGCGAGCAAGCCCGCTCCCACATTGGTCCTGTGCAGTCAGGCTGATTGCATTTCAAGGCAGGAACGCTTGCCGGTATTCCCCGGGCGTCGCGCCCATCGCCTGGCGGAACCGGTTGGTAAAGTGGCTGGCACTGGAAAACCCGCATGCCAGCGCAATCTCTCCCAGGGGCAATGACCCGCCACGCAGCAACTCCCGGGCGCGGGCCAGGCGCCGCGCCAGTAGGTACTGGTGGGGCGGCAGGCCAAAACTCTCGCGAAACATTCGCGCAAAGTGGTACTCCGACAACGCGCACAAGCCCGCCAGTTGCCCCAGGCTGATCGGCTCGGCCAACTGCTGATCGATGTACTCCACCAATTGCCGACGCTGATGGGCGGCCAGCCCGCCTTTCAAGCGCAAACCCTCACGCATTCCCACCTGGCTGAGCAAGGTATGGCTGAGCATTTCATGGGCCAGGCTGCTGGTCAGCAGGCGCTCGCCGGGCTCTTTCCAGTTCAGGCTGATCAACTGGTGAAAGCGCCGGGCCTGCTGCGCGTCGTCGAGAAACGTGCTCTCACGCAACTGCAACTCGCGGGGTTCACGGTCCAGCAATGTCACGCAGCCCAGGGCGAATTGCTCCGGGCTGAAATACACATGGGCCAGGCGGATCTCGCCGTTGATCACCCACGCCGACTGATGATCGGCCGGCAGGATGCACAGCTTGTCCGGGCCGCCCTTGGTGCCGGGCTGGTCGCGGCGAAAGGTGCCGGTGCCGCCGCCGATGTAGCAGGACAGGGTGTGATGGTCGGGAGCTTCGTAATCCTGGGCGTCGTGATGGTTGCTCCACAAGGCTGCAGACAAGCCGTCACCGAGCTCGGCGCACAGCTCGAGGCGAGCGTTGGGCGAGCGGTTGAGGGATTGAAAGACTTGCAGGGTTTCCAGTGGCGGCATATTCGTACTCTCTGACAGCTTGCATCCTACGCCCAGCGGCGATTCCTGTGATCCCTGCAGCCGACAAAAGCGCAAGAATGTGCAAGAGGCTTGGTGCCGCCCGGGGCGAAACTGTGGCTCAACCTTCGGAGCCCGCCATGAACCTTTTCCTGTATTTACTCACCGTACTGATCTGGGGCACCACCTGGATTGCCCTCAAATGGCAACTGGGCGTGGTAGCGATTCCGGTGTCCATCGTCTATCGCTTTGGCCTGGCGGCGCTGGTGCTGTTCGTGATGCTGCTGCTCAGTCGCAAGCTGCAGGTGATGAACCGCCGTGGGCATTTGATCTGCCTGGCCCAGGGGCTGTGCCTGTTTTGCGTCAACTTCATGTGCTTCCTGACGGCCAGCCAGTGGATTCCCAGCGGCCTGGTGGCGGTGGTGTTCTCCACCGCGACGTTGTGGAACGCGCTGAACGCCCGGGTGTTTTTCGGCCAGAAGGTCGCACGCAATGTGTTGATGGGCGGCGGCCTCGGTTTGCTGGGCCTGGGGCTGTTGTTCTGGCCGGAGCTGGTGGGGCACACCGCCAGCCCGCAAACCTTGCTCGGCCTGGGTTTGGCACTGCTCGGCACCCTGTGTTTTTCGGCAGGCAACATGCTCTCGAGCCTGCAACAGAAGGCTGGGCTCAAGCCGCTGACCACCAATGCCTGGGGCATGGCCTATGGTGCGTCGATGCTGGCGATGTACTGCGCGGTGCAAGGCATTCCGTTCGACATGGAATGGAACAGCCGCTACGTCGGTTCGTTGCTGTACCTGGTGATCCCGGGTTCGGTGATTGGGTTTACCGCCTACCTGACCCTGGTCGGCCGCATGGGCCCGGAGCGTGCGGCGTATTGCACTGTGCTGTTCCCGGTGGTGGCGTTGAACGTCTCGGCGTTTGCCGAGGGCTATCAGTGGACAGCACCGGCGTTGGCGGGGTTGGTGCTGGTGATGCTGGGGAATGTGTTGGTGTTTCGCAAACCCAAGGCTGGCGCGCCAATCAATCCAATCTACAAGGCGAAGCAGGTCTAGTGTGGGAGCTGTCGAGCCCAAGCGAGGCTGCGATGCAGGCGCTGCGGTTTTGCAGGTGCACTGCGGTGATGCCATCGCAGCCTCGCTAAAGCTCGACAGCTCCCACAGTTGAGCTTTTATGTCTGAGAGTCTGCGTTTGTTATTTCAGGCCCAGGCGCTTGGCCATCCGTCCCAGGTTGGCCCGGTCCAGGCCCAGCTCGCGGGCGGCGCTGGCCCAGTTGTGCTGATGGCGTTCCAGACAGGCGCTGATGACCTGGCGCTGGTAGTTCTCGGTGGCCAGGCGCAGGTCGCCGGTGACGTCCGGCACGGGGTCGGGCTGCTCTTCGAGCGGTGGCACGGTGGCGTTCGGCAAGTCCAGGTCCGCCGCGCTAAGGCTGAGAATCTTTGGCCGTTCCCGGCAGTTGCCCAGCGCTTTCAAGGCGCTGCGGCCGATCAAGTGTTCCAGTTCGCGCACATTCCCCGGCCATGTATAAGCCAGCAGTGCCGCCTGGGCATCGCTGGTCAGGCGCAGGCTGCCCAGGCCCATGCGTGAACGGTTCTGTTCAAGGAAAAATCCCGCCAGCAACAGCACATCGCGACCGCGCTCGCGCAAGGCAGGGACTTGCAGCGGGTACACACTCAAGCGGTGATAGAAGTCGGCACGATAACGACCGCTGCGCACTTCTTCGGCCAAATCGCGGTTTGTTGCGGCGATCAGGCGCACATCCACCTGATGCTCCTTGTCAGACCCGAGGCGCTGCAACTGGCCGCTTTGCAGCACCCGCAGCAGCTTGGCCTGCACGGTGAGGGACAACTCACCCACCTCATCGAGAAACAGCGTGCCGCCATTCGCCAGCTCGAACTTGCCCCTGCGTTCGTTCAGCGCGCCGGTAAACGCCCCGCGTACATGCCCGAACAGCTCGCTTTCCACCAGGGTTTCCGGCAGGGCGGCGCAGTTGAGGCTGATCAGCGGTTTCTCGGCGCGGGATGAGGCGGCGTGGATCGCCTGGGCGACCAGCTCTTTGCCGACGCCGGTCTCGCCGGTGATCAACACCGTCAGGTCGCTGCCGCCTACCAGGTTGATTTCCTCCACCAGGCGTTTGTGGGTCTTGCTCTGGCCGATCATCTCCTTGTGCTGCTGGCCGCTGGCCTGGCGGTAGATTTCGGCCCGCTGGTGTTCGTCTTCGGCCCGCAGGGCCAGGCGTTCGATGCGTTCGGCAACATTCACCGTTGCGGCGGCGAGGCTGGCGAAGGCTTGCAGGGCGTCCAGTTCCACCCGTTCGAAACGCTCGGTGTCGAGGGCGTCGAGGGTCAGCAGGCCCCAGGGCTGGTCGTCGACGAACAGCGGGCAGCCCATGCAGTCGTGGACTTCCAGGTGCCCGTGCAGTCCATCCACCAGGCCGTCATAGGGGTCGGGCAGTTCGCTGTCGCTGTCAAAACGGGTCGGGCCGGGGCTGCTCAGCAGCACGGCAAAACGCGGGTGTTCGCTGACCTTGAAGCGCCGGCCGAGGGTGTCGGTGCTCAAGCCATCCACCGCCAGCGGCACCAGCCATTCGCCGTCGAGGCGCAGCAGGGCGGCCGCGTCGCAGGGCAGCAGGGCGCGCATGGCCTGGAGCAGGCGCCGATAGCGCTCGCCTTCGGGCAGTTCGCGGGACAGGTCGGCGACCAGGGGCAGCAGGGTGGTGAGCAGCGGCTTCGCAGTCATAATGACTCCTTGTAGTCATAGTGACTATAATGTGTAGGAGGTCATACTGACTACATTAAATTCAAATTACTGATTTATAAGGTTTTATTAGTTGGCATGAATACTGAGTAACAAAGGGTAATCAGTAAGAAGACTCAGGAGTCTGCCATGCTTAGTGCCCAAGACCGTGCCATCGTCAAATCCACCGTGCCCCTGCTGGAAAGTGGCGGCGAAGCCCTGATCACCCATTTCTACCGGATGATGCTGTCCGAGTACCCGGAAGTTCGCCCGCTGTTCAACCAGGCCCACCAGGCCAGTGGCGACCAGCCTCGGGCCCTGGCCAATGGCGTGCTGATGTATGCCCGGCATATCGACCAGCTGGATCAGTTGGGCGACCTGGTGGCGAAGATCATCAACAAGCACGTGGCTTTGCAGATCTTGCCGGAGCATTACCCGATTGTCGGTACCTGCCTGCTGCGGGCAATTTCTGAAGTGCTGGGCAGCGAAATCGCCACGCCTGAAGTGATGAGCGCCTGGGGCGCTGCCTATGGCCAACTGGCCGACATCCTGATCGGTGCCGAAGCGGCTATCTATAAAGAGAAGGAAGAAGCGCCAGGCGGCTGGCGTGGTGCGCGGCCTTTCACCTTGGTCATGCGGGTGGAGGAAAGCGCGGAAATCATCTCGTTCTACTTCGCGCCTGTGGATAAAGGCCCGATCCTGGCCGCCGAGCCTGGGCAATACATTGGCATGAAGCTGGTGCTGGAGGGCGAGGAAGTACGCCGCAACTATTCCCTGTCGGCGCGTGGCGACTCTGGCCAGTACCGCATCAGCGTCAAGCGCGAGGCCGGTGGCCGGGTGTCGAACTACCTGCATGACCAGTTCCAGGTCGGCGCGACCATCGATCTGTTTCCGCCATCGGGGGAGTTCACGTTGGCGGCCAGCGAAAAGCCATTGGTGTTGATCAGTGGTGGCGTAGGTATCACTCCAACCCTGCCGATGCTCGAAGCGGCCCTGGCCACCGAGCGTCCGATTCACTTTATCCACTGCGCGCGTAATGGTGGCGTGCATGCGTTCCGTGAGTGGGTGGATGGCTTGGCGGCGCAGCACCCGCAGCTCAAGCGCTTTTATTGCTACGCCGAAGATGATGGCGTGAGCCCGGCGGCAGACAAGGTCGGGATGCTGAGCCAGGAGCAACTGGCGGCGTGGTTGCCGCAAGAGCGTGATGTGGATGCGTACTTCCTGGGGCCTAAAGGCTTCATGGCGGCGATCAAGCGTCACTTGAAGGCTTTGGGTGTGCCGGAGCAGCAGAGCCGGTATGAGTTCTTTGGGCCGGCGTCGGCTCTGGAATAACCCACCCTCCCTGTAGGAGCGAGCTTGCTCGCGAAGAACGCAAGGGCATCGCGTATATCCAGAATGTACGCGTTATCGTTGACGTTTTTCGCGAGCAAGCTCGCTCCTACAGGGGGCATTAATCCCCTGTTAACCCTCCTTGTTTAAACCTCCTCACGCCAACTGCTCAACTTTCACCGTCCGCGTGTAAACTTGCGGCCATTGGCACAAACAACATTGGCTAAAGGGAAACGGGGATGATCGACGAATTGCGTTTGGGCAGGGAGCGACGCTTTCTGGTACTGCTGGGCATTATCTGCCTCGCGCTGATCGGCGGGGCGCTGTATATGCAGGTGGTGTTGGGCGAGGCGCCGTGCCCGCTGTGCATCCTGCAACGTTATGCCTTGCTGCTGATCGCGATCTTCGCCTTCATCGGTGCCGCCATGCGCACCACCCGCAGCGTCACGCTGTTTGAAGCACTGGTGACACTCAGCGCCCTCGGGGGTGTCGCCGCCGCCGGCTATCACGTGTACATCCAGTTCTTTCCGAAGGTCAGCTGCGGCATCGATGTGCTGCAACCGATTGTCGATGGCTTGCCGCTGGCTTCAGTGTTCCCCCTGGGTTTCCAGGTCGACGGTTTCTGCGAGACGCCTTACCCGCCAATCCTCGGCCTGTCCCTGGCGCAGTGGGCGCTGGTGGCCTTTGTGCTGACGGTGATCCTGGTGCCACTGGGCATTTACCGGAATCGCCAGAACAAAGCCTGAGCCGTAAACAATCAAACGCCCGGGCCTTCCTAATAAAGAAGGCCGGGGCGTTTTTGTTTGTAGGCATTTTGTGAAGGGACCGTGACGCGGGGCAAGTTTGGGTGCGCGCAGCGTGCGACATGTTGTCACACGGAGGCTGTCGCAGGACGTTTCTCACGCCAGTAAACGCGGCATAAATTTGCACAAGGCGGCGTTTTGTGGCTGTCAGTTCGTCGTTTGGCCGGCGCCGCGAGCAGCGTGAGGTACGCGACATTGCCTGATGTCCGAATGCCTTGTTTTTAGGGGACTTGGATCAGTTTTCGATGCCCTTACAGCCTGTAGGGAATGTGGCAAAACGCCCAATAACACGGCAATTTTTGTGGTTTTTGTCGAGAATCAAACGCGATACGATCGCGGACCTTTGCAATAATGGTGAAGGATTATTGCTGGAAACGATAAAAATTATTTCTGGATAAGACATGGTTTATACATCGCTAGCTAACTACAATCGCCCGCACTGAATGTCCGGTGCTGCTCACCCCTGAGCAAACTAGGGCGGTCGAGAAGCGGATGTAACGTTTCATGCGACCCCAGGTGCCGGCAGCCTTTCAACTATCCGCACCAAATGGAATTGGTCTGTAACAAGGCCTTTGACCAACGAATTCGAATAAGAACTCACCGCTAGCCCGGGACGTGTCGATTCGCGCAAGGTGCGACGGGCAGGCCCTTATTCAATCGAAGAGAAATGCCAACCCTTGGCAGGGTGAAGTGTTGGCGATCAAAACCCAACTGCATTGCGCAAGCTGCTTTAGAGGTCGTGAGATGAGTAAAAACAGGTACCCCCGATTACTAGGCTTTTTGCCGCTGCTCGGCATGATGTTAATGCTGGGAGGCTGCAAGTGGACCTTGCTCGACCCTAAAGGTCAGGTCGGTCTGGATCAACGCAACCTGATCATCACCGCCACCCTGCTGATGCTGTTGGTCGTGGTGCCCGTGATCATCATGACGTTCGCTTTCGCCTGGAAATACCGCGCGTCGAACACCAGCGCGACCTACGCGCCGAAGTGGTCGCACTCCACCAAGATCGAAATCGCGGTGTGGCTGGTTCCGATCCTCATCATCATCGCCCTGGGTTACATCACCTATAAGTCGACCCATGAGCTGGACCCTTACCGTCCGCTGGACTCCGACGTCAAGCCGATCAACATCGAAGTGGTCGCGCTGGACTGGAAGTGGCTGTTCATCTACCCGGACCTGGGTATCGCCACTGTGAACCAGATCCGGTTCCCGGAGAACACCCCGCTTAACTTCCGGATCACCTCCGACGCCGTGATGAACTCGTTCTTCATCCCTGCACTGGGTGGCCAGATCTACGCGATGGCAGGCATGCAGACTCGCCTGCACCTGATCGCGAACGAGAAAGCTGAAATGGAAGGCATCTCCGCTAACTACAGCGGTGCTGGCTTCACCGGCATGAAATTCAAAGCGATCTCGACGAGCCAGGAAGATTTCAACGCCTGGGTAGCCGAAGTCAAGGCCGCACCTAAACAGCTTGATCAAGCTGAATACGATGCCCTTGCCAAACCAAGCCAGAACAACCCAGTCGCCCTGTACTCCACGTACGAGCCGGACCTGTTTCAGAAAATCGTCGACAAGTACGAAGGTATGAAGCCAGGCAAGCCGGTCAAGCACGAGAAGAAAGAAGTGGCCGCGGTTGAAGGTTCTGACACGGGCTCGCATTCAACTGCTGGGGCAGAGGAGTAAACGATGTTTGGTAAATTAAGTTGGGATGCGGTCCCGTTCCACGAGCCGATCGTGATGGTGACCATCGCCATGATCGCGCTGGGTGGTCTGGCACTGTTTGCAGGTATCACTTACTTCAAGAAGTGGACCTACCTTTGGACCGAGTGGCTGACTTCGGTCGACCACAAGAAAATCGGTGTCATGTACGTCATCGTTGCCATGGTCATGCTGCTGCGTGGTTTTGCCGACGCCATCATGATGCGTACCCAGTTGGCCATGGCCACCGAGGGTTCGCCTGGCTACCTGCCCCCTGAACACTATGACCAGATCTTCACCGCTCACGGTGTGATCATGATCATCTTCATGGCGATGCCTTTCTTCACCGGCCTGATGAACCTTGCCTTGCCGCTGCAGATCGGTGCGCGTGACGTTGCGTTCCCGTTCCTGAACTCCCTGAGCTTCTGGCTGCTGGTGTCCGGCGTAGTGCTGATCAACCTGTCCCTGGGCGTCGGCGAATTCGCCAAGACCGGTTGGGTTGCGTATCCGCCGTTGTCGGGCCTGGCCTACAGTCCGGGCGTGGGTGTGGATTACTACATCTGGGCGCTACAGTTATCAGGACTCGGGACGACACTGACGGGGGTCAACTTCCTGGCCACCGTCTTGAAAATGCGCGCCCCTGGCATGAAGCTGATGGACATGCCGATCTTCACCTGGACCTGCACCTGGGCCAACGTACTGATCGTTGCATCGTTCCCGATCCTGGCTGCAACCATGGCGTTGCTGTCGCTTGACCGTTACCTGGATTTCCACATTTTCACCAATGAACTTGGTGGCAATCCAATGATGTACGTGAACCTGTTCTGGGCATGGGGTCACCCTGAGGTGTACATCCTGATCCTGCCAGCGTTCGGTATCTTCTCTGAAGTGATCTCGACCTTCTCGGGCAAGCGCCTGTTCGGTCACCACTCGATGATCTACGCCTCGGGCGCGATCTCGGTACTGGGCTTCATGGTTTGGCTGCACCACTTCTTCACCATGGGTTCGGGGGCCAGCGTCAACGCGTTCTTCGGACTGGCGACGATGCTGATTTCTATCCCGACGGGGGTGAAGCTATTTAACTGGCTATTCACCATCTATCACGGTCGTCTGCGTATCACCAGCCAAGTCCTGTGGACCCTGGGCTTCATGGTGACCTTCGCGATCGGCGGCATGACCGGCGTACTGCTGGCCATCCCGGGTGCTGACTTCGTACTGCACAACAGCCTGTTCGTAATTGCTCACTTCCATAACGTGATCATCGGCGGCGCAGTATTCGGCTACATCGCAGGTTTCAGCTTCTACTTCCCGAAAGCGTTCGGCTTCAAGCTGCACGAAGGCTGGGGCAAGGCTGCATTCTGGTTCTGGATCTCGGGCTTCTTCGTCGCATTCATGCCGCTCTATGCACTGGGCTTCATGGGCATGACCCGTCGTCTGAACGCCACCACCAACCCTGAGTGGGTACCGTACCTGTACGTTGCCATGTTCGGTGCGGTGATGATCGCTGTCGGTATCGCCTGCCAGTTGATTCAGTTGTATGTCAGCGTGCGTGATCGCAAGCAGAACATGTGCGAATCCGGCGACCCATGGAATGCTCACACCCTGGAATGGTCGACCTCGTCGCCACCGCCGTTCTACAACTTTGCCGTACTGCCGAAGGCCGACAGCATCGATCCGTTCACTGAAGCCAAGGAAGACGGTACTGCGTACCAGAAGCCAACGCATTACGAGCCGATCCACATGCCTAACAACACCGCTACCGGCGTTGTGATGGGCGCGCTGTTGACCGTGTTCGGTTTCGCGATGATCTGGCACATCTGGTGGCTGGCCATCGTCAGCCTGGTGGGCACCATCGGCTACTTCATCGTTCACGCTGCCCGTGATGACCAAGGCTACATGGTGCCGGTCGACGTGATCGAACGCATCGAAGCCGAGCAACACGCTCGCCTGGTTGCCGAGAAGAAGATCCCGGCCAACCGTGTTGAAACCTCGTTGGAACAGGCTTAAACCATGTCGAACTTAGTGACCAATGCTGGACACGCCCATGTCGATGACCATGGGCACGATGACCATCACCACGACTCGGGGCCAATGACCGTCTTCGGTTTCTGGCTCTACCTGATGACCGACTGCATCTTGTTTGCGTCGATCTTCGCGGTGTACGCGGTACTGGTAAACAACGTAGCGGGTGGCCCGTCGGGCCACGACATCTTCGAACTGCCCTACGTGCTCGGCGAAACCGCCTTGCTGTTGTTCAGCTCGATCACCTACGGCTTCGCCATGCTGGCCTTCTACAAGGGCAGCAAGAAAGGCGTCCTGAGCTGGTTGGCACTGACCTTCCTGTTCGGCCTGGGCTTCATCGGCATGGAGGTCAACGAGTTCCACCTGCTGATCTCCGAAGGTTACGGCCCGCACCGTAGCGGCTTCCTGTCGGCGTTCTTCACGCTGGTAGGGACCCACGGCCTGCACGTGACTGCCGGTCTGATCTGGATGGCGACCATGATGTATCAGGTCAACAAGCATGGCCTGACCAACACCAACAAGACTCGCCTGAGCTGCCTGAGCCTGTTCTGGCACTTCCTGGACGTGGTCTGGATCTGCGTCTTCACCGTTGTCTACCTGATGGGGACTCTGTAATGGCTAATGCACATTCCCATGACAGCCACGATGACAGCCACGGCAGCGTCAAGTCGTACGCCATCGGCTTCATCCTGTCGGTCATCCTGACGCTGATCCCGTTCGGCCTGGTGATGTACCCGACCTTGCCGAAGTCGATCACCTTGATGATTGTCCTGGCGTTCGCGGTGATTCAGGTTCTGGTTCACCTGGTGTACTTCCTGCACCTGGACCGCTCGAAGGCTCAGCGCGATAACGTGATTGCGTTCGTGTTTGCAGGCTTGGTGATCCTCCTGCTGGTTGGCCTGTCGGTATGGATCATGTTCAGCATCCATACGTTCATGATGGCGAAGTGAGGTAAGACCCGATGTCGCTTAAGCACTTTATCCAAATCACCAAACCGGGGATCATTTTCGGTAACGTGCTTTCTGTGGCAGGCGGTTTCTTCCTGGCCTCCAAGGGGCATGTCGATCTGGCCATTTTCCTGGCAGCGATGATCGGCACGTCCCTGGTGGTAGCTTCCGGTTGTGTATTCAACAACTGCATCGACCGCGATATCGACATCAAGATGGAACGCACCAAGAATCGTGTGCTGGTCCAGGGCCTTATCTCCCTGAAGCTGGCACTGATCTTCGCGACCGTTTTGGGTATCGCCGGCGTGGTGTTGTTGTACAAGGTGGCCAACCCGCTGGCGGCGCTGTTTGCCGTTATCGGTTTTGTCATCTACGTTGGCTTCTACAGCCTGTACCTCAAGCGCAAGTCGGTTCACGGCACGCTGGTGGGCAGTCTGTCGGGGGCGATGCCGCCGGTGATTGGTTATGTGGCTGTGACCAATAGCTTCGACATGGCCGCGCTGGTGCTACTGGTGATGTTCAGCCTGTGGCAGATGCCGCACTCCTATGCCATCGCGATCTTCCGCTTCAATGACTACCTGGCTGCCTCGATTCCGGTTCTGCCGGTCAAGCGTGGCATCAAGGTCGCCAAGAAACACATCCTGCTCTACATCCTGGCCTTCCTCGTGGCGACCTTGATGTTGACCTTCAGTGGCTACGCCGGCATGAGCTACCTCGCCGTTGCCGCCGCCATGGGCATGTACTGGTTGTACATGGCCTGGACCGGCTACAAGGCGGTGGATGACACCGTCTGGGCACGCAAGCTGTTCGTCTTCTCGATCTTCACCATCACCGCCTTGAGCGTGATGATGTCCCTGGATTTCCAGGTGCCGAAAGAGTTGCTGCTGACGTACGCCCACTGAGTGGATGAAGTAGAAAAAGCCCCGCCTTCGTGAGAAGCGCGGGGCTTTTTTGTAGGCGCGAGCTTGCTCGCGAAAAACCAGAAGGCGCCGCGTTAAACCAGATACGCTGCGTTATCATTGACGTTTTTCGCGAGCAAGAACTAGGCGTCCCCCTTGCTCCTACACATGTGATAAATGCAGGAAGCAGAATGATGAAGAAAAAAGCCGTTATCGTATTCAGTGGTGGGCAGGACTCGACAACCTGCCTGATCCAGGCACTGCCGCTGTATGACGAGGTGCACTGCATTACCTTCGATTATGGCCAGCGGCATGTGGCGGAAATCGAAGTCGCACAGAAGCTCGCAAAACAGCTGGGTGCCACCGTTCACAAGGTGATGGATGTCTCGTTGTTGAACGAGCTGGCCATCAGCAGCCTGACCCGCGACAACATCCCGGTACCTACGGTGAACAGCTCAGGCGAGAGTTTGCCGAGCACCTTCGTGCCGGGCAGGAACATTCTGTTCTTAACCTTGGCGGCGATCTACGCCTATCAGGTCAAGGCGGAAACCGTGATCACCGGCGTGTGTGAAACCGACTTCTCCGGCTATCCCGATTGCCGTGACGAGTTCGTCAAGGCACTGAATAAAGCGTTGCAGCTGGGCATGGAATACGACGTGCGCCTGGAAACCCCGCTGATGTGGCTGAACAAGGCCGAGACCTGGGCCCTGGCGGACCATCACAACCAGCTGGACTTGATCCGCAACCAGACCCTGACCTGCTACAACGGCATTATCGGCACGGGCTGTGGCAACTGCGACGCGTGCAACCTTCGCGCACGTGGTCTGAACGACTACCTGGAGAACAAGGCAGCCGTCATGCAGAGCCTGAAAAGCAAACTGGCGTGATGCTGATCGTTCCCACGCAGAGCGTGGGAACGATCATCAGCTGGCGTGTGGTTGGGTCTGGGTATCGCCCGTGATGTAGCGCTTGAACAGCGAGCGGGCGCCATAGGCCGGCAGGATGTTGATGAAGGCAAAGCAGACCTTGATCGCGATCTGCACGTAGATCATGTTCAGGATGTCGCTGGTCTGCATGGCGCCGTAGAACGCGATGAAGCAGAACAGGAAACTGTCGATAATCACCGCGAAGAACGTACTCAGGAAAATGCGCAGGAACAGGTACTTGGAGTTGGTCAGCTCTTTGATCTTGCACAGCAAGTACGAGTTGATGTTCTCCGACACCAGAAACGAAACCGAGGAGGCGATCAGCACCGACGACACCTGGATGATCACGTCGTTATACGGCCCATCGAGTTTCCAGCCTGGCAAGCCGGGGAGGAAGGTCGAGCCGTAGAGCAGGATGATGATCATCGCGTTACTGGCAAACGCAAACAGGATGGCCCTTCTCGCCAGCCGGAGGCCGAATTGTTCGTTGAGCAAGTCCACGATCAGAAACGTCAGCGGGTAGAGAAACGTGCCGGGTGTGACGATGATGCCCAGCGATTCCAGGTAAATAGGTTTGGTCGCTGCAATGCTGGTGAAGATATAGAACGTAAAGAGCAGCAGGTTCAGGATGATATAAATCATCCATGAGTTCTCGTTGCGGTCGTTGATGTCGTACGCGGTGAGCGCTCCGCCTTGCGAATAGAACTTCTTGTACATGTTCTTGACTTCCATTTTATTTAAATTGTCCATGATTTCGCTGTTCAGCACTTCGCTCAGCTTTATCCGAATGATCTTGCCCGTGGCGATCACCATGATCACCGCCAGGCTCTTGTCATTCTCAAAACCCAGTAATTTATATTTACTGTTCTCGACTTCGTTCTCATACGTTGTCATTGAAGCGCTCCTCGATGATATCTCCCACCACACAGATACGATCCGAGCTGATACACGCTTCATCCGTGATAAATAGTTTTTTGCTGACTCTGTCGAAGACCAACTTTTCCTTGTCGTCGCTCGACGTGCCTTTCTGCACGATCAACAAATCCCCCGGCTCGTTGACGCCGGCAATTTCATGCTCCAGCAGCACAGCGATCAAGTTATAGGAAGTGCCGAAGTAGTAAGTCAGCGGGTACAGCGTGGCCAGTTCGCCGATGCGCTTGTCCATGCTTGCCATGACCTGGCTTTGCTTGATGATCGGCACGGCGGCGGGGTTCATATTTCCCTGGGGGGAAATACTGCTGTCGATGATCTCTTTTTCTTCAAAGTCGAGGGTCTCGATTTCTTCATAGGACACGCCAAAGAAATCCGAGATCTTGCGGATGGTGGACTGCTGAACGTTGACGACCTTGCCTTCCAGAATGTTGTAGATCGTGGTTCTGGTCAGGCCGGCCGAGTTGCACAACGACAGCTGCGTTTCTCCGCGGCTTTTGATCAGGTATTTGATATTGCTCTTCAAATACTCGGTGCGTTCTTTTCTGTGAATCAAATGCCCACCACTTCCTTATGTTTTACACAGAGCGTCCATGTTGCGCTGGGTCGCGTGCTTCGCCGCGGCGCGAAGTGTTGCATGCGCCCGCTACAAGAATAAAGACCGTCATCAGTTTTTTGGCGATTGGCCATCACCCAGCCAGGAAATACCGCCTCTTGTCCCCCTGCGTGCAGCCAAAAAGAATCATTTAATTTGGAAAATGTTCATTTTTCTGCTTAATTGCCCTGCGCTGAATGGAAAGGCGAAGTCGATTTTCAGGGAAGGAACCCAAGACTATGACAGTCAACACGCAACCACTTACCCACCAGGCCGGCCTGCTGCAACGAGGGCTGGCGGATCTACGTGCAGAGGACGCGGAGCTGGCGGGGCTGCTGGATGCGGAAGTCATGCGCCAACACCAAACCTTGTCATTGGCCGCTTCGTCCTGTGCAGTGAAACCGCACATCCTGGCGGCGTCCGCCTCACTGCTGGTCAATGTGACCGCCGAGGGCGCCCTTGGCTGGCGCCATCACGCCGGGTGCGAGAACGCCGACCGGGTCGAAGCCCTGGCTGTCCGCCGAGCGTGTGAGCTGTTCGGTGCGCACTACGCCGGCGTGCAATCACACTCGGGGTCGACTGCGATCTACCAGGTGCTGGCGGCCTTGCTGGAGCCGGGAGACACGGTGCTCGGCATGGCCACCGATCACGGCGGGCACCTGAGCCATGGCAGCCCTGTCGCGTTCACCGGGGCGTACTACAAGGCGCTCAGATACGGCACCACCTCCAAAGGCGTTATCGACTACGAACAGGTGCGCACACTGGCGCTGGCCCATCGCCCGCGCGTGATCATCTGCGGGGCGACGGCTTACTCGCACGTCATCGATTTCGAGCGGTTCCGCGGGATTGCGGACGAAGCCGGGGCGATCCTGCTGGCGGACATTTCGAGCATCGCCGGCCTGGTCGCTACCGGGCGTCATCCGAGCCCGATCGACGCGGCTCATGTCACCACGCTGTGCACCCACCAGCAGCTTGGCGGCCCTCGCGGCGGTCTGATTCTTTCCGGTCGCGACGCTGAAACCAAGGTCCCCGGCCTTAAAGCCACCTTCAGTCGTCTCCTCGACCAAGCCGTATTTCCACGAATGCAGGGCGCACCGGCCTTCAACATGATCGCGGCAAAGGCGGCGGCGTTCGGCTACGCCATGTCAGCGGATTTCGACGCCTGGATGGCGCGGGTGCGCACGACTGCCGACGAACTGGCCAATGCGTTTCAGGCCTGCGACTACGAGGTGGTAGGCGGACGCAGTGAAAACCACTCGGTGCTGATCCGCTTGCGTGGTGGCATCACCGGTTCCATCGCCCAGGCGGCCCTGGAGCAGTGCGGCATCATCGTGGATAAACATCGCGCACCGGGGGAGACGCGACCGTCATTCGTCGCCGGCGGGTTGTGTATCGGCACCGGCTCAATGGCGCAACGCAACATAGACGCTCCCGGATGCCGTCAGGTCGTCGAGTTGGTGTGCCGGGTACTCGATGCCGTCACGCCCCTCAACGAGCACAAGTTCACCCTTGATCCCAATGCTCAGGAATCCCTGCGTTTGCAGGCCCAAACCTTGTGCGCGAAGTATCCTCTCGCGGATTACCTGCACAACTGAGCGAATATCCGAGGGGATGTTTCATATTATTGCGGGATAAATTGCTGTACGGTGTTTAAGCGGCTGTTATAGACGGTCGCGTTATTGCTCATATCCATAATTAACAAGCTGCATGACAGCTTGGCGTTCTCCTGGCAGTTATAAAAAGGGCTCTTAAAGTCCGTTCAACCTCCGTGAACGAAGTACCCAGCCTTTTGCAGTGAAGTCGAACTTGGCCTCTGCGCCGATAGTTGTTCGACTCATGAGGAGATACCCCGTGATAACCCGAAGAAAACTCCTGTATTCAGGCGCAGCCTTGACCGGTGCCGGCCTGTTTGCCCCGCTGTGGGCCGGTGTTGCGTTAGCGCAGGAAGTCAGCAGTGCCGCCAGCGACGACATCGAATCCTTCCGCCAATTGTCGATGTTCCTCCTCGAACGCCCGAGCCTGGATGCCGCCTTGTCCTTGCGCATCCTGGCCCAGTGCACCCAGAACGACCCCGAGTTCCCCCAGAAGATGAAAGCCTTGTGGGGGAAGGTTGGCCAGCATCACCTGCGCAGCGTCGGCCAGTTGTCCGGCAGCCCGTTCTACCGCGACCCGGTGATCAAGGATACGACGCAGAAAATCGTTTCGGCCTGGTACCTGGGCTACACCGGCACGCCGGTGTCCCTGCGCGCCACCGACGGCACGCGGCTGGTGACCTTCACCGGCGCGCTGGCCTACCAGCCGACCGCGGACGCCACGGTGATCCCGACGTACTCCCGGGGAAAAACCAATTACTGGGTTAACCCCCCGGCAACGCTGGCCAACGACTAAGACAAGGCACTTATATGAATCAGGATTTTGACGCCGATGTCATTGTGGTTGGCTCCGGCGCATTAGGCAGTAACGCAGCATTTGAATTGGCCAAACTCGGCAAGTCGGTGATTATTCTGGAAGCGGGTGAACATATTCCCCGCTGGAAGATAGTCGAGAACTTCCGTAATTCGTCGAACAAGGGCAATTACAACTCACCGTATCCGAATGAGCCGTGGGCCCATCATTCTTATGATGAGCAATACATCGAGAACACCGGTTCTTTCGAGTTTCGCCCCGGCATGTTGAAACTGGTGGGCGGCACTACCTGGCACTGGGCGGCGGCGTGCTGGCGTTACTTGCCCAACGATATGAAGCTCAAGACGCTCTACGGCGTAGGTCGCGACTGGCCGCTGGAATACAGCGAGCTGGAACCCTATTACGTACGTGCGGAAATTGCCCTGGGCGTGTGCGGCAGTGACACTCAGGACCAGAGCGGGCAGGGCGGCGGCGCTTTCCCGCCGCGCTCAAGCCCCTATCCGATGGCGCCTGAAGGCGATACCTACCTGTTCCAGCGCCTGCGTGAACGCATGGCCCCGGCCGGTTATCACTTTATCCATGAGCCCAACGGCCGTGCCACCGAACCCTACGACGGGCGCCCGGCGTGCAGCGGCAACAACAACTGCATGCCGGTCTGCCCCATCGGTGCGATGTACAGCGGCGACGTGCACGCCCGCCATGCGGAACAGGCCGGCGCCAAGCTGATCACCGACGCCACCGCCTACAAGCTGGAAAAAGGCGCGGACGACAAGATCGTCGCCATCCATTACCGCAGCTCCACCGGCGCCGATGTGCGGCTCACCGCCAAGTACTTCATCGTTGCCGCCCACGGTCTGGAAACCCCCAAGCTGCTGCTGATTTCCGAGGTCGCCAACTCCTCCGACCAGGTCGGTCGCAACCTGATGGACCACACTGGCCAAGGCCTGCAATTTATCGCCGACGAGCCGTTGTGGCCGGGACGCGGGGCAGTGCAGCAGGGCGGGATATTCAATCGGCGCGACGGTGAGTTCCGCAAGGAACGGGCGTCGGTCAAACACTCGATTTCCAACAACGTACCGAACATTGCCGTGGCCAAGCGCCTGATCGCCCAAGGCGTGTACGGCAAGGAACTGGACGAGCGCATCCGCCATGACGCGGCGCGCTGGGTTGATGTCTCCACCGTCTACGAAACCCTGCCGCTTTCGACCAACACCGTGCGCCCGAGTCGCACCCGCAAGGACGCCCTGGGCATTCCGATGCTGGTGGTCAACTACGAGGTGGGCGATTACGTGAAGGCGGCCAAGGCCGGTGTCACCGAAGACTATGCGCACTTTGTGCAGCTGATGGGTGGCACGGTGGTGGAAGACAACACCGGCTACCAGAACCGCGACCACCTGATGGGCACCGTGATCATGGGCGCCAACCCCAAGGACTCGGTGGTCAACCACGAGTGCCGCACCCACGACCACGCCAACCTGTTCCTCGCCACCACCGGGGTGATCCCGGCTTCCGGCACCATCAACCCGACCCTGGCCGGCGTGGCGCTGAGTATCCGTATGGCCGACATCATTGCGCGGGAGGTCTAGGTCATGGGATTGCTTAAATTTCCGCTGCTGGCCTTGCTGCTCACCGCGTTGCCGGTGTTTGCTGCTGAAGATACGGATGCGCTGATCGAGAAGGGCGCCTATGTCGCCCGTGCCGGCGATTGCGAAGCCTGTCACCGCACCGCCGAGCATGGCGGCGCGCCGCTGGCCGGCGGGTATGTGATCGACTCGCCCATGGGCAAGATCATCTCCAGCAACATCACCCCGTCCAAGGCCTACGGCATCGGCGACTACACCGAGCAGCAACTGGCGGACGCCTTGCGCAAAGGCATCAACGCCAAGGGCCAGCACCTGTACCCGGCGATGCCTTACACCTCGTACCAGGGCATGAGTGATGACGACATCCACGCCTTGTACGTGTACCTGCAACAGGGCGTCAAAGCCGTGGACCAGCCGGTGCCGGAAACCCACCTGGCGTTCCCGTTCAACATCCGCCAACTGATGTTTGGCTGGAACCTGGTGTTCCTCGACAGCCAGGGTTTTGTGCCCAAGCCCGGCGCCACCGAACAGACCAGCCGCGGCCAGTACCTGGTGGACAACCTGGCCCACTGCGGCGCCTGCCACACCCCGCGTAATGCCCTGATGGCCGAGGACAACAGCCAGTACCTGGCCGGCGCCAAACTGGGGGGCTGGGTCGCGCCCAACATCACCTCCGACAAGGTCAGTGGCCTCGGCGCCTGGAGCGAGGACGACCTGGTCAACTTCCTGAAAAACGGTCACCTCGCCGACAAGGCCCAAGCGGCAGGCGGTATGGCCGAAGCGGTGGAAAACAGCTTCCGTTTCCTCAGCGACAGCGACCTGCACGCCATGGCCGCCTACCTGCACAGCGTGCCGCCGATCCGCGATCCCGGGCAGACCGAGCGGGTGGTGCGCGACGTCAAGCCGGTGGACATGAGCGCTTTGGAAACCGGCCAGGGCGATCAAGCCTCACTGGCCGATGCCACTGGCCTGGATGGCGCACGCCTCTACAACTCGGCCTGCTCCAGCTGCCACGGTCGCGATGGGCAGGGCTCGGCTGACAAGTTCTACCCGTCCCTGAGCCTCAACACTGCGCTCAACGGCAACCAGGCCAACAACCTGGTGATGGCAATCGTTGCGGGCATCGACCGTAAAGGTGCCGATGGCGCAGTGAACATGCCGGCCCTGGGCGGCGACCTGAACGATGCGCAAATCGCCGCCATCGCCAACTACAGCCTGCAAACCTTCGGCAACCCGGCGCTGAGCGTCAGTTCCGAAGAAGTGACCAGCTTGCGTCGCGGTGGGGACGCGCCGTTGTTGATTACGGCGATGCCGTATTTGCTGTGGGGCGGTGGCCTGGCGTTGCTGGTGCTGATCATCGTGCTGGTGTTGTGGCGGCGTCACCACCAACACCTGCGGGCAGTGGAGGCCAAGCGGATTGCGTTGAACCGGCGTTTTCATTCCAACTAGCCAGAAACGCAAAAGCCCCGCCTTCGGTAAGAAGTGCGGGGCTTTTTGTTGGGCGGGTAAATCACCGGATGTTTTCCTCGTCATACCCAACTGTAGGAACGGGCGCGAATTCCGCACCTGAAGCTGCGAGCCGACAAGGAGAAGTCATCATGGTCAACGTGAGTCGTCGTTCCCTGATCGCACTGGGCGCGGCCTTGCCGTTGCTGGGGCGCCTGGACTGGGCTGAAGCAAGCCCCGCGGTGGCGGCGCCCGAGGTGCTGCTCAACTACAACGAAAGCCCCTACGGTCCTTCGCCGGCCGCGCGGCAGGCGATGCAGCGCGGTATTGCGGCCTCGGGGCGCTACCCTTATCCGGACATGTACGCCCTGGCCGAAGCGTTTGCCCAACAGCAAGGGATTTCGGACGAGCATGTGGCGGTGTTCGCTGGCTCCATGGCCGCGTTGCGTTACGCGGTGCTGGCGTTTACCAGCGAAACCCGCAGCCTGGTGATGGCCACGCCATCCTACGAAGTACCGCGCCAAGCCGCCGAGTCGCGTAAGGCCCCGGTGCACGAAGTAGACCTCACCGCCGACCACGCCCATGACCTCCCCGCGATGCTCGCCGTTGACCGTCAGCCTGGCCTGATCTACCTCTGCAACCCGAACAATCCCACCGGTACCCTCACACCCACCAAGGCCATCGAGCAGGCGCTGGCGAACAAACCCAAAGGCAGCATTTTGCTGGTGGACGAGGCTTACATCGAGTTCAGCGATGCCCCCAGTTGCGTGGCGTGGGTCAAGGAGCATGACGACTTGCTGGTGCTGCGTACGTTCTCGAAAATCTATGGCTTGGCCGGTGCGCGCCTGGGGCTGGCGATCGGTCATCCGGCGCTGCTGGAGCAACTGGCGGTGTTTGGTGGGGATAACGTGCCGGCGGCCGCCAGCTTGCTCGCCGGCCGCGCCAGCCTTGCGGATGCGCAACTGGTGCCGGCGCGCAAGGCGCTTAATACCAGGTTGCGGGATGAAACGGTGGCCTGGTTGAGCGCACGGGGATTCACGTGCACGGCGTCTCACAGCAACTGCTTCATGATTGATGTGGGGCGGCCGGCGGAGCAGGTCATCGAACGGTTGGGCGGGCAGGGCGTGAAGATCGGGCGGGTGTGGCAAAACTGGCCGCAGTGGGTGCGGGTCACCGTGGGGAATGCTGATGAGATGCAGCGGTTTCGCGAGGTGTTCAGTTCCTTGTAGGAGCGAGCTTGCTCGCGAAAAACTTGAGAGCGCCGCGTTAAACCAGACGCGCTGCGTTTTCGTTGACGTTTTTCGCGAGCAAGCTCGCTCCTACAGGGGGCCACCCGATTTTACTGCTGGGCGATGCTGTAGCCATCAAATGCAGTCTGCTGCTGCAGCGCAGTGATGATGCTTTTACGCGTCAGCGGCTGTTCGGCGCCCGAGTTATCCACAAAGGTTTCAACTTCCAATTCAGCCTCATCACCTTCACCGACAAAGCTGAAACCAAGGAACTCAAACGCTTCACGGTCGACGCTCGGCTTGGAACGCGGCGAACGCATCGGCAGGGTGACGCTGATGCCGTCCTTGCTGATGGCGAACACTTCCGCTTCCTTCTTCGGCCGTGAAGCCTTGCCTT
This sequence comes from Pseudomonas sp. AN3A02, assembly GCF_011765255.1. Lineage (NCBI taxonomy): Bacteria > Pseudomonadati > Pseudomonadota > Gammaproteobacteria > Pseudomonadales > Pseudomonadaceae > Pseudomonas > Pseudomonas sp. AN3A02. The sequence continues at coordinate 891,815 of NZ_JAARNI010000001.1, read as the reverse complement.
TGCCGGCGCTCGGGTTGCTGATGGCCTGGTGGGTCTGGTTCAGCACCTTGAGGGCCAGGCCGTAGACCAGCTCCTGGAACTCCGGGTCGTCCTTGAAGCTGGACAGGATGCGGCTGATGGAGAACTTGGTGTTGAGGTCTTCCAGGGCGGCGTTGTCGGCGGCTTCGGCGTCCTTGAGCTGCTTGAGCTCGCCCATCAGGTCGTAGGCCTTGTCATCGTCGAAGGCATCGTGGGCCTGGCGGATGGCCACGCGCAGCTCGCGGATCTGGTCGCTTTCCTTGGAGGTGTGGAACGCGTCCAGCACCATTTCACTGATGGTCTTGGCCGCCGGCACGTGCTGTGAAAGATTGATGGCGTTTTCGTATTCAGCTTTGGACTGCAAGGCGACTACGGATTCTTCGGTACGGGAATCAGACATTGAAATTTCACTACTTCAGTAAACGGGGAGACGGGAAAAGCGTCGCGCATTTTCAGCGGGGAGGGGGATCAGGTCAAGGCAGGATCCTGACGGTAAATGGCGTCAATAGTGATAGCGACACATGAGGATCTGTATTTCACCATCCTCAATCCCGTACACCAGACGATGTTCCGCTGTGATTCGCCGGGACCAGAAACCACTGAGGATATGTTTGAGTGGTTCTGGTTTGCCAACGCCGTCAAAAGGATCACGCTGGATCGATTTGATCAGTAAGTTGATGCGTTTGAGCCCAGCCTTGTCGTTTTGTTGAAACCAGAGGTAGTCGTCCCAGCCTTCAGGCGTAAAGAGTATTTTCATTCTTCAATCAACTGCCTCGGCTTGGCCTTTCCGGCTCGCAGGCTGTTGATCGATTTGATCAAGCGTTCCGCGTTGTTGGGAGAGCGCAGCAGATAGGCCGTCTCTTCAAGAGCGTTGAACTCTGAGAGAGAGATCATGACCACCGGTTCACCTTTTTGCCGGGTCACCAACAGAGGGGCACGATCTTCGTTTACCCGATCCATCGTGTCCGAGAGATGGGCGCGTGCATTGGTGTAGTTGATAGTTTCCATAATTGAGTCCTCGCTTAATGGCTGAAACGTACAGAAATACGTACAGGTCATCAAGGGGCATCTTACCAACGGTTGATTTAACCGAGGCGCTTGCCCATTTCGAAGGCGCGTTTTTCGTAGCCCAATTCCTCGTACAGCCGCTGCGCCGGTTCGTTGAAGGCCCAGACGGTCAGGCGCAGATCACCGGCGCCCTGGCGGATGGCCCAGCGCTCGGCGAGCGCCATCAGTTCACGGCCAATGCCCTGGCCACGCTGGGCCTCCAGCACGCAGATCGAGCCGATCCTGGCAACACGTAGCGGCTGCAACAACGGGCTGGCGGTCTCGATGATTTGCGCGGTGATAAACCCAACACCAACGCCGTGCTGCTCGGCAAGAAATACCGCCTGAACCCGGCTGGTCAGGCAGGGCCGCCAATGGGACTGGTCGCGCTCCACTTGGTCGGTGGCGTCACGGTAGATATCGGGCCGTTCCTGGTGGTGCAGGCGGTTCAGCGGCTGGCCCAGCACGCACAGGGTGTGCAGGTCGTCCAGGTGGGCCTGGCGATAGGTCAATCCTTGAGACATGGCAGTCCTTCGAACGGGGCAAAAGGCGTTTTATGCCCGTTATCGGCGATCACGTAAAGGCACGGCGTTGGCCCCAAGCCCCTCGACGAAGCCGGCAATGCGCCGGCAAGCTTCCTTGAGGGTGTCATCGGCGACGGTAAACGAAACCCTTACAAACCCTTCGGCGCTGGCGCCAAAGGCCTGGGCATCAAGCACCGATACGCCGGTCTGGCGATACAGTTGCCAGGCGAATTCCCGGCCGGTGAGCCCGGTGCGGCGTACGTCCACCAGCATGAACATGCCCGCCTGGGGGATTCGGCAGTCCAGCTCGCTGATTGCACTCAACTCGTTCACCACCAGATCACGCCGGCGCCGATACACCGCGCGGGCATCGCTGACCACGGCCTCATCCAGTTCCAGTGCCTTGATCGCCGCCGCCTGGATAAACCCTGGCAGGCCATAAATCATGCACAACAGCAAGTTTTCCAGATGGCTTATCAAGGTGGGCGGGCCCGCCACCCAGCCTACCCGCCAGCCGGTCATGGCGTGGCTTTTCGACAGGCTGTTGAGCACCACCGTCCGTTCGGCCATGCCCGGCAACGCGCTGATGCTCAGGTGTTGATCGTCATAAATGAGCTGCCCATACACCTCATCGCAAATCACCCAAAGGTTGTGCTCGCGTGCCACTTCGGCGACGGCTTCCAGTTCTTCGCGGCAGTAGACGTTGCCGGTGGGGTTGCACGGTGTAGCGAGGGCGATGCCCCGGGTCTTGTCGGTAATCGCGGCTTGGAGCGCGGTGCGGGTCAGGCGAAAGCCGTTGGCGGCTGGTTGTTCGACGGTGGTAATGCGTGCCCCCGACGCATGGACACAGGCTTCGTAGGTCAGGTACATCGGCTCCGGCACCAGCACTTCATCGCCGTGGCTGAACAGGCACAAGCAGGCCGCGAACAGGCCATTCTGCGCGCCGGCGACCAGGGCGATATTGTCGGCGTGCACCGCAATCCCTTGCAGCAGGCTCTGCCGTGCGGCGATGGCCTCCCGCAGTTTTGGGCGGCCGAGCACATGGGTGTAGTGGGTGTCGCCAGCGCGCAGGGCGTCCACGGCGGTTTCACAGATCGCGCTGTGTGTGGCGAAGTCCGGGTCGCCGACACTGAGCACAATCACGTCTTCGCCACGCAGTTGAGCTTCGGCGGCGGCGTAGTGAATATCCCAGGCACTGACGGATTCGCCGCCAATGCGCCCCACAAAGGGTGAATAACGCATCCTTGCTCTCCTCGCCGACATCGATGCTCGCGTCAATTAGTCAATTTCAGTTCCACTGTAGAACATGCCGTCTGATCTACATCAAGGGCCACGCGCAAAAAATCCGCTACAACGAAGCTGGGGCTGACCATGCCCCGGTTATCTGCCTGATGACCCAATAAAAACGATTGCAGACCTGCGCCGAGGGGACCGCCCCAGGCCGGGTTATTAAAGGAATAGTGCGATGATTTTTCCCCTGTCACGTCTGGGCCTTGTGGGGGTGGTGCTGTGTCTGTCCCTTCCCCTGCACGCCAACGAAGCCGACCCCACGCTGATCGAACAGGGCAAATACGTTGCCCAACTGGGTGACTGCATCGCCTGCCACACCGCCAAGCAAGGCGCGCAAATGGCCGGCGGGCTTGAGTTGAGCACGCCAATGGGCACGATCTATTCGAGCAACATCACCCCGGACCGCGACACCGGCATCGGCCAGTACACCTTTGAGCAGTTCGACCGGGTGATGCGAGAAGGTGTGACGCCCGCGGGGCAGAACCTGTACCCGGCGATGCCGTACCCGTCGTACGCGAAGATGAGCGAGGTCGACATGCGCGCCTTGTTCGCTTACCTGATACAGGGCGTGGAAGCGGTGAAAAAACCCAATCTGGAAGCGGAGATGGGCTTCCCGTTCAACCAGCGTTGGGGCCTGGCGTTGTGGAACTTTGCGTTCCTCGACAAGCAGCCGTTTGCGCCTGACCCGGCAAAGGATGAAGTGCTTAACCGCGGCGCCTACCTGGTCCAGGGCCTGGGCCACTGCGGTTCCTGTCACACCCCGCGCGGCATTGCCTTCCAGGAAAAAGCCATGAGCGATGCGGGCCGCAGCGGTCGGCATTACCTGGCCGGGGAGACTGTCGAGCACTGGCGCGCCTTGAGCTTGCGCAACCTGTGGACGGTGGACGACACCGTGCAATTGCTCAAGACCGGGCAGAACCGCTTTGCCACGGTCTCGGGCAACATGGCCGATGTGATTCATCACAGTACCCAGCATTTCACTGACGCTGACTTGACGGCCATCGCGACCTATTTGAAATCCCTGCCGCCGGGCAAGGATGACCTGCCGATGCCGGCCGTAGCCCACGAACCTGTTGCACCGCCCAAGGACCTGTTCACCAGCCGGGGTGGCCTGGGCTACATGCAGTTTTGCAGTGACTGCCACCGCAGCGACGGCGGCGGGGTGAAAGGGCTGTTTCCGCAGTTGGCCGGCAACCCGGGCGTGGCATCCAGCAACCCGACTTCACTGCTGCACATCACCCTCACGGGGTGGGAGACCGCTGAAACGGCGACTCATCCACGGGTCTACACCATGCCCGGGTTTGCCCGGTTGGCGGATCAGGAAATCGCTGAAATCCTCAGCTTTGTGCGCAGCAGCTGGGGCAACGAAGGCACGCCCATCAGCGCTACCCAAGTGAAGAAAATGCGCGGCCAGCTCAACCCGGTCACCACCGATTCGTCAGCGTTCGAAACCCCGCGCCTGGCTGAGCTGCTGGCGGCGCCGAATGCCGATCAAGTGGTGCGTGGCATGCGCCTGCACCTGCAGACCAAGGCGCTGCTGCCGAACAACGTGGGCAATGCGTTGAACTGCACCAGTTGCCATCTCAACGCAGGCACCGTGGCGGACGGTTCGCCGTTTGTGGGTGTCTCGGCGTTCTTCCCGAGCTATGCGCCGCGGGCCGGCAAGGTGGTGAGCCTGGAGGAGCGGATCAACGGCTGCTTCCGTCGCTCGATGAATGGCAAGCCACTGCCGCCGGAATCGGCGGATATGCAGGCGATGGTGGCGTACTTCGACTGGATGAAAAACAACACCCAGCCCGAAGATAAAGTCGCCGGGCGTGGCGTGGGCAAGGTCGATCCTGCGATCAAGCCGGACATGGAGAATGGCAAGCAGGTCTACGCCAAGCAGTGCGCGGTGTGCCATGGCGACAATGGCCAAGGGTTGGCGCGAGCGGATGGCGAGTTGGTGTACCCGCCATTGTGGGGCGAGCAATCGTTCAATATCGGGGCGGGGATGGCGCGGCTGTACACGGCGGCGGCGTTCGTGAAACGCAACATGCCGATTGGCTTCCACGAGAAATTCCCGTTGGGCCAGGGTGGTTTGTCGGATCAGGAGGCGGTGGATGTGGCAGCGTACTTCTCCCAACAACCTCGTCCGGATTTCCCGGACAAGGTGAACGATTGGCCTAAGGGGGGTAAGCCGGTGGATGCGCGGTACTAACTCCACAACCTGTTCGAAGTGGGCACAGTAAATGTGGGAGCGGGCTTGCTCGCGAAGACGGTGGGTCAGTCACACATGTCTTGACTGACGCTCCGCTTTCGCGAGCAAGCCCGCTCCCACAGGTTTAACCGAGTGCAGTCAGTTAGAAAGTGGTGCGCAAGCCCACCTGCACACTTCGCCCCGGCGCCGGGGCGATGTCCCGCAGAATCGAGCTGGCATAGCGCACGGTCTGGTTCGTCAGGTTCTCACCGTTGACGAACGCCAGCCACTGGCTGCCGCCGACATTGAAGCGGTAGCCGGCACTGGCGCCCAAGGTGGTGTAGCCGTCGGTCCCGCTTTCGTTATCCGGCACACGCCCCTGGCCCGCCGCGTGCTCGACATCGATCCGCGCCTGCCAGCGGTCCAGTTCCCACAACAAACCGCTGTTCAAACGCAACGGCGCAATCCGTGGCAAGGCTTCACCCGTGTCCAGGTTGGTCGCGCGGGTGTAGTCGCCGGACAGTTCCAACGCGAACTTGCCGTAGGCACCTTCCCCCAGCTTGATGTGATCCTGGGCTTCAAAGCCCGCGAAACGCGCGCGTACGCCTGAGTATTTGTACTCAGGAATACCGCCGGCATCTTCCTCGCCTTCGTCATTCAAGGTGCGACCGCTGCCCAGCAGGCCGATGTAGTTGGAGAAGTGGCTGTAGAACACGCCGAAGCTGCCCTTGTGAGTGCCGTTGTCAAAGCGCAGCGCCAGGTCGCTGGACACCGCTTTTTCTTTCGACAGGTTGGCGTCGCCCAATTCATAGGTGCCGGTGGCGACGTGAGCGCCGTTGGCATACAGCTCGTAGAACGTCGGGGCGCGTTCGGTGTAGCCCAAGGTGGCGGCCAGCGACCAGATCGGGGTCAGGGTGTACACCGCGCCGGACGACAGGCTGCCGGCGGTGAAGTCGGCGGATTTGTTGGCATTGGCAAAGCGCGCGTTGCCTTTGCCGTCCGGGTCGACGTTAGTGTGTTCCAGGCGCCCGCCGAGGCTCAGCTTGAGGCGCTCGGTGGCCTGCATTTCTTCGAGGATAAACAGCGCGCCGGCATTGGTGTCGGTCTGCGGCACGAAGGCTTCTTCACCCAGCGCCGAGAATTCGTTGCGGCTGACCTGTGCGCCCACCACGCCGTTGAATGGCCCGATCGGCAGGTGTCGCGCTTCAACACGCGCTTCATAGCCCTTGTTCTTGAAGGTGGTGCCGGTTTCGCCGCCTTCGATCTCCATGTGCTTGTAGTCGGTATAACCGGCGTCGAGTTTGACCGAGGTGAACGGGCCTTGCAGGTTGCGGATCTCGGACGCAAAGGCGTAGTGATCCTGCTTCATGCGGATGCGCACGTCCTGCTCGGCCGGGGAGCCGTAGTTGCTGTCGTAGTTGCTGTAGGACAGCCCGGCGTAGCCGTCGTCCCACGTGTAGGAACCGCCGACTGCACCACCGTCCTGGCGCCCGTCGCTGTTGCCGAGGCGACCGTTCTTGCCTTCACCGTCTTCGCTTTGCGGTGCATGACGGCTGCGGGCAAAGCCGGGGATTTTCAGGTCGTTGAATTCCCGCGCGCTGGCGTCCAGGTGCAAGGCGAAAGTGCCGTTGCCGGCTTCCAGTTTGCCGGCGCTGCTGCGGGTGGTGTCGGCGCCGCCGTAGCGCAATTCACCGGCCCCGTGAATGCCTTCGATGGCTTCGGTGGGGATGCGGTTGTCGAAGGTGTTCACCACGCCGCCGATGGCGCTGCCGCCGTAAAGCAGGGCGGCCGGGCCGCGCACGATTTCGACGCGGTCGATGTTGACCGGGTCCAGCGGCACCGCGTGGTCATAGGACAGCGACGAGGCATCCAGCGCGCCGACTCCGTTGCGCAGAACGCGAATACGGTCACCATCCTGGCCACGAATGATCGGCCGGCTGGCCCCCGGGCCGAAGTACGACGACGACACGCCGGGCTGCTTGTTCAGGGTTTCACCCAGGCTGCCTTTTTGTTGCAGGGTCAGGTCATCGCCTTCGAGCACGGTGGTGGGCGAGGCGAGGGTTTCGCTGCCCAACGGGTTGCCGGTGATGACTTGGGGTTGCAGCTCCAGGGCGTTGGCCTGGGAGGTGATCAACAGGGCGGCGGCCAGCGGGGAGAGGCGCCAGAGAGAAGAGAGGGACATCGGTCGTTCCTTGGCAAACGGCAAAAAAAGAGAAGGCTGAAAACGGTAAGGGATTCGATACCCTTTGATAGTTATCGTTACAATATAACATCACTTTTTTCTCTGCCAAGGGGAACTTTCCCAAACCCCGCTCGATCACTCCCACGCAGAGCGTGGGAACGATCGAACAGTGGCCTATAGTGAAGGCAGCGCTTCCACCCGCACGGCCCGTCCGCTAAGGTGCGCGGCTTCGTTTTCTTCTTTTCGCAAAAGGCCCGGCATGACCGCGACAAACAAAGACCCACTGCACGGCGTCACCCTGGAACAGGTCCTCACCGCGCTGGTGGCGCATTACCAATGGGAAGGCCTGGCCGAGCGCATCAACATCCGCTGTTTTTCCAGTGACCCGAGCATCAAGTCGAGCCTGTCGTTCCTGCGCAAGACGCCGTGGGCGCGGGAGAAGGTCGAGGGCTTGTACGTGAAGTTGATGCGCACCAAGCGACCGGTCGAGGACTGAGGTGAAACGTCACCTTATCGGCCTGGCAGCCCTCGGCGGCTGGGCTGGCCTGGCGCTGCAGCAGTACATCATTTTCTACTACCGCTGGGTCGATGGCGCGAGCCTGTTGCCGGGCCTGGTGAATTTCTTCAGCTTCTTCACCGTGCTCACCAACACCCTGGTGGCGGTGGTGTTGACCCATGCGTGGGTGCAACGGCCATCTTGCGCGAGTCGATTTTTCCTCAGGCCCGTGGTCAGCAGCGGGATCGCCGTGAGCATTGTCGTGGTCAGCCTCGCCTACAGCCTGTTGCTGCGGCACATGTGGCAACCTGCGGGGGTGCAGTTTGTGGCGGACGAACTGCTGCACGACGTGATGCCGTTGGTGTTTGTCGCGTATTGGTGGTGGTGCGTACCCAAGGGCAGCCTGCGGCTCAAGCACATCGGGCTGTGGGTGATTTACCCGTTGGTGTACTTCGCTTATGTGTTGTTGCGCGGGTATGTGTGGGGGTTGTATCAGTACCCGTTCATCGACGTGGACACCCTGGGTTATCCACAGGTGTTCATCAATGCCGGGGGGATTCTGGCGGGGTTTGTGCTGGTTGCTTTGGTGGTGGTGGGGCTGGATAAAATCAGTAGGAGCAAGCTTGCTCGCGAAGGACGTTAACGATAACGCAGCGTGTCTGGTTTAACGCGGCGCTCTCAGGTTCTTCGCAAGCAAGCTCGCTCCTACACGGATCACTGTTGCCAGTAACCGACGGCCTTGAGGAACGCCTCATTGACGTTGTGCGTGTCCAGCAGCACCCGCCGCACCTGGCGCGACAGTTTGCTCTCGGTAGCGACGAAGCTGTACAGCGAACCGCCCGGCAGCGTCAGGTTCTGCACCGTCTCGAGCAGGTCATCCTGGCCGCGCACCACCCAGATCACTTCTACCTCGGCAGCGCTGTATAGCGGTTGCCGCTCTGCCGCATTGTCGATCTCGATCACCGCCAATACCTTGCGCCCCGCCGGCAATTCATCCAGGCGCCGGGCGATGGCCGGGATCGCGGTTTCATCGCCGATCAACAGGTAGCTGTCGAAGATATCCGGCACGATCATCGAGCCACGCGGCCCGCCGATGTGCAGGTGCTGGCCGACCTTGGCCTGCTCGGCCCAGGTGGAGGCAGGGCCATCGCCGTGCAGCACGAAGTCGATGTCCAGCTCGCCAATGGTCAGGTCGTACCGGCGTGGGGTGTAGTCGCGCATGGCGGGTTGCGGGCCATCGCCGCGCAGGTTGAAGTCGGGGCTGTCCAGTGCCGCTTGTTCGGCGGCGTTCTGCGGGAACAGCAGCTTGATGTGGTCGTCACTGCCCAGGCTGATAAAGCCCGCCAGTTCCGGCCCGCCCAGGGTGATGCGGCGCATGCGCGGGGTGATGTCGACCACGCGCAGAACTTCGAGGCGGCGGCGTTTGATTTCGTGGGTCACGCGGTGAATGGCTTGGGTATTCATTGAGCTTTCCCGTCGGCAATGGCTTGGGCGGTGCTGTTGAGCAGCGCCGCAACACGAACGATTTCTTCCGGGCTCCAGCGCCCGTGGTGCGAATGCAAGGCATGGCGCAGGTTATGTACCGCCTCGTGGATTTCTGGCGGACGGTCCTGGCCGCGCAGCGAACGTTTGCTCACATCCATGCGCAGGCGAATGCCTTCGAGGGCAACTGCTTGTTCGCTTAAGAAGAGACGACCGGCGTCGGTGATTGTGTAGCGTTTTTTTCCGTCTTCGGCATCGCCGGCAATCAATTCGCTTTCTTCGAGAAAGGTCAGCGTGGGGTAGATCACGCCGGGGCTTGGGGTGTAGGCGCCGTCGAACAGGGCTTCGATCCGGCGGATCAGGTCATAGCCGTGGCACGGCTGTTCGGCGATCAGCGCCGGCAGCAGCAGTTTCAGGTCGCCGGGGGCGAAGACCCGTGGGCCTCGGCCACCGCGGTCGCGGCCAGGGCGTTTTTCGAAGCCGTCGCGGTCGTCACCGTGGTCTCGGTGGGGATGATGGTCTCTCATTGGGATGCTCTCGTCTGGTTTAGATACAACGTAAGATATATCTTATGTTGAGGGCAAGCCCGGCAGACGAGCGGTCGACGCTGCGCAGCGGCCTCCAAGCCGCGAGTGTTTTGTTCGCCTGCGTGCGCAAGCCAATCCAGTGGACTCATTTTTAAATTAGTTAGTGGGTTTGGCCCAGTAGTTACTATTGTTTTTTAGAGTTCGTAATCCTATTCTTACGGACTTATCCCTTCTTAAACTATTTCCATTCTCAGCATGTAGTCCGATTCTTACGGACACATTTAAAGTTTTGGCAAAGTGCCATAATCTTCCTATGTGTCTTGGTGTAACCAGGCTACTCAATTCAGCGAATCGGATGGCTTTCTTATTCAAATTCGCAACGGATAATTGCCCGGCGTTGAACGAGTTCCTGAATTGCAATGCAAGTAGTTGGAAAAAATCAAACATTCCAACGTGATCAGGGAATCGTTCGGGCACTTAATAAGTCCTGCGCACAGCTGCGACAGGACTCCGTTGTGATATTGACTATACGTGAGCGTCTGCAAATGAAATCTAAAATGAAAACTGCACTGTTAACTGTCGGCCTGTTGGCAGGTTCGATGTCTGTTGCCCAAGCAGCGGACGGAACGGTCACGTTTTTGGGGTCGGTACATTCGGGTGCTTGCTCTATCAAGCCTGACTCCGTAGATCAGACCGTTCGCCTTGGCGCGATCGCCAAGCATCAACTGCAATCGGGTGGCAAGTCTGAAGCCCGACGTGTGCTGATTGAACTTGAAGGCTGCGATCTGTCCGGCCTCACCGATAACACGGTGACCACTACCTTCACCGGCGCGCCGTCGACCGTTGTTCCGGGTGGGATCGGCACAGTGGGCGGCGCGGGCGGCGTGGGCATCATGATGACCCATGGCGGTCGACCTATTGTGTTGGGTACTCCAACCACCCCGCAGGCTATTGCCTCCGGTAATAACACGCTGGAGTTCGGCGCCTTTGTTCAAGGCCAGGCGACAGGCGACATCGTTCCTGGTGATTTCAGCGCGGTCACCAATTTCACTTTGGCTTATCAGTAAGTTTTTCCCCCGCCACTCTCAAGGTGGCGGGGGGAAGCTGGCGGGAGGTCCAGGTGAAAACATTCATAAGTCTCGCTATTACCTCTTCATTGACGATGTTCATCAGCCCTTGGGTTTTCGCGCAGTCCTCAGCGCAAGGCGATGGAGTCGTCACGCTGGGAGGAGAAGTTGTTGACTCAGCCTGCGGGCTGGAAGCAGCCAGTGCCGATCAAACCATTGAGATGGACCCCGAACCCATAGGCCGGCTCTTGCGGGACGGGGCGGGACAAATACGGCCCTTCCAGTTGCGGCTGGTCAATTGCTCGCTGAGTCGCCCCGACCCGTCACGCCCGGGTGAAAGCCTGCCTGATTGGCAGCACCTGCGAGTGACGTTTGACGGCTCTCCCGATAGAGCAGGACGCTCCTTTGCAGCCTTTGGTGGTTCTCAGGGAGTTGCCTTCGATATTCAGGATATTGATGGCCGGGCGTGTTCACCGGGTGCGCCAGTAGCGCTGTACCCGGTAGTTGAGGGTGACATGATCCTTAACTATACGCTTCGCCTGGTCGGTAACGGCGTGCCGCTCTTGGCTGGAGCTCACCGTGCCGCAGTGCGGTTCAAGTTGGAATACTTTTGAAGATTGAGTTGCGTGTATGTTGAATACGTCGAAAGTCATGAATACGCTGCGCCCCAGCCTCTTTGGCGGGTTGATATCACTGGCGGGAACTGCACTGGGTGCCGGGGATATTGAGTTTAATACCGACGTTCTTGATCTAAATGATCGCACTAATATTGACTTGTCCCAGTTTGCACGCAGTGGCTTTATTCTGCCCGGCAACTACTCGATGCTCGTGCAGATAAATACACAGCCCATCTCTGAGCAATCAGTGGCGTTCTACCCTCCGGATAATGACCCCAAGGGAAGTCAGGCCTGTTTATCGCGGGAGTTGGTGGAACAGTTGGGCCTGAAAGCGTCCGAAACAGCCAAACTCAGGTGGTGGAAAGACGGGCAGTGCCTGGATATCGAAGGCTTGCCTGGCATGGAGGTCAGTGCGGACCTGGCCTCTGCCACGGTGAACATCAGTCTTCCCCAGGCTTATCTGGAGTACAGCGCCATCAACTGGGACCCGCCTTCGCGTTGGGACGAGGGGGTGCCGGGGCTGCTGATTGATTACAACATGACAGCGCAATCGAGCTACCGACGGCATGACGGTATGCGCAATGACGTCAGTGGTAACGGAACCGTCGGAGCGAATGCCGGGGCCTGGCGGCTGCGGGCTGATTGGCAGGGCCGTGTCGAGAAAGACCGCGAGTCGGCGGCAAACCGGCAAAAACTGGAGTGGAGTCGTTACTACGCTTACCGTGCGCTTCCTGCGCTTAAAGCGCGCTTGGTGGTGGGCGAGGACTACCTCTATTCGGACCTGTTTGACAGCTTTCGCTTTACCGGTGCCGCGCTGAAGTCGGATGAAAGCCAGCTGCCACCCAACTTGCGGGGTTACGCACCGGAAGTGGTCGGGGTTGCCAAAACCAATGCAAAGGTCGTCATCAGCCAGCAAGGGCGTGTGCTGTATGAAACGCTGGTCGCAGCAGGACCGTTTCGCATCCAGGATCTTAATGACGCAGTGTCCGGCACGCTGGATGTGCGGGTGGAAGAGCAGGACGGTTCGGTACAAAAATTCCAGCTTGATACGGCAGGCGTTCCCTACCTGACGCGCCCCGGGCAGGTTCGCTACAAGCTGTCGGCTGGGCAACCGTCGAATCTTCAGTATCACGAAGACGGTGCGTTTTTCGGCACCGGCGAGTTCTCCTGGGGTATCAGCAACGGTTGGTCGCTGTTGGGCGGCGGTATTTTGGATAACAACTACCGTGCATGGTCGGTCGGGGTGGGGCGTGATCTGTTGGCGTTCGGGGCGCTTTCTCTGGATGTGACAGAGTCCCGCGCACACCTGTGGAACGAGACACTCACGGGCAAATCCTACCGCCTTCAATACTCCAAGAACTTTGAAGAGTACGACAGCCAGGTGACGTTCGCCGGTTATCGTTTTTCCGAAAAGAACTTCTTGAGCATGAGCCAATACCTGGATGCCCTGCATTACGGTTTGAATGGTGAACTCGGCGGACGCGGCGTGTACGACCAGAACGGTGAGTTCATTGAACACTGGCAACCGATTGGCGGCAACAAGGCACTTTTTACGGTAACGGTTAATAAACAGTTTCGTGATCTGGGCGCCACTGTCTATGCCAGTTACAACAAACAAACCTACTGGAATCGACCGGACACTCAGCGCTGGAACGTGTCTGCATCGCGTTACTTCAATATCGGCACCGTTAGAAACATGAACCTGTCGGTGAATTTATATCGCACCCAAGATTACCAATATAAGGATAACGGCATGTCGCTGACGGTCAGCCTGCCGTTGGGGCCGACCGGCACATTGTCGATGGATGCGAATCGAGCCGCCGGCGAGAACAGTTTTGCAACGCGCTACGCCGATCGCATCGATGCGCGTAACAGCTACCAACTGAGTGCCAGCGACAACTCCGCCAGTGGTTATCTGAGCCACATCGGTGATCTGGCAGACATCGATCTCAGCGCCAGTCAGCAGCAAGGTAATAACCGAACCCTGGGGGCGTCCGTTCGCGGCGGTGGCACGCTTACGCCGTACGGTGGGGCCCTGCATCGCACCAATAGTACGGGCGGCACCCGTCTGATGATCGACACCGGTGGTGTGCCCGATGTGCCTGTGCGCGGTTACGGCACTCCTACCCGCAGCAACGCCTTCGGCAAGGCGGTGATCTCCGACATCAGCAGCTACCAGCGGACGGCGGCCAGTGTTGACCTGGAGAGCTTGCCGAGCGATGTCGAAGCCACCCAATCCGTCACGCAACTGACTCTCACCGAAGGGGCTATCGGTTATCGAACCCTGGAAGTGATTTCCGGCAAGAAAGCCATGGCTGTGCTTCGCCTGCCGGATGGCAGCTCACCGCCCTTCGGCGCGACGGTAAAAAACCTGAAGCTGCAGGACACCGGGGTCGTGAACGATGGCGGGGACGTCTACCTCAGCGGTATCCAGGCTGGCGAGCAGATGACCGTCAGTTGGGGTGGTTCCGAGCGTTGCACCCTCACGCTGCCCGTCATTTTGCCAATTGACGGGTTGAGCGATGCCCTGCAACTGCGCTGCCAGTTGGTAGCCACTGATCAATCCGTGCCCGAGCCAGCAGCGCTGACCGGCAAGCAAACCGATAGGGAGAACACGTCCTCATGAAGCTGAACATACGCCTCACTCAACAGGCTTTTGCACTGCTGGTACTGGGTGTGAGCCTGAATGCCAACGCCGCTGTTGGCCTGGACCGGACCCGAGTGATTTTTGATGGCGGCAAAGACGCCACCAGCGTGAACATTACCAACAACAATACCCAGCTGCCGTATTTGGCCCAGGGTTGGATCGAGGATGAAGCCGGCAAAAAAATCACCACGCCCTTGATCGTACTGCCGCCTGTTCAACGGCTGGAGCCAGGAAAACAAAGCCAGGTAAAAGTACAGGCATTACCCGCGGCCAAGTTGCTGCCGCAGGATCGGGAGACGGTCTACTACTTCAACTTGCGGGAAATTCCGCCGCGCAGCGACAAGGCCAACACCCTGCAAATTGCGCTGCAAACCCGGATCAAACTGTTCTACCGGCCGCAAGCGATTACGCCCACCCAGCAAGACTTGTCCAACCCGTGGCAGGAAAAGCTGACCCTTACCCGCGAAGGCGACCGTTATCGGGTGAATAACCCGACGCCTTACTACGTGACCCTGGTGGACGCGCGTAGCAGCAAGGACGGCAAGACCATACCGGGCTTCGAGCCCCTGATGGTCCCGCCCAAAGGCGTGCAGACCCTTGGCCCGACGGCCAGGGAGCTGGGCACGACACCTTACCTGGCCTACGTGAATGACTACGGCGGACGCCCGCTGCTGGCGTTCAGTTGCAGCGGCGAGACCTGCAAAGTGAATGCGCAAGCATCAGCGCCCAATCAGTAGTGCCTTCTGCCGGAGAACATCATGAAGTTGCACAAAGTGAAGGTCTTGGGCTGCCTGTTACCGGCCTTGATGGGGCAGGCGCACGCCGCGGATGACGAGGATCTGGAGGGCATGGTCGGGATGCTCAATATTCGCGGGTCCATGCACGAAATGCCTTGCAGCCTGGAAATGAACTCCCTGCATCAAACGATTGATTTGGGCGCCGTATCGGCCGGCCAGTTGCAACGGCCCGGCGACCAGGCGACATCCAAGCCATTTCAACTGCAATTCAAGGATTGCCAGCGCACCGCCGGCAGTATCGCGAATGCGCGCACGGGAAATCTCACATGGAGCGCACATCAACCTGTGCTGTCAGTCACGTTTGTTGCGCCCGCCGATGCCGATGATCCACGGCTGGTCAAGGTGCAAGGCATCACCGGGATGGGCCTGCGCTTGACCGATGCCGTGGGACGGGATGTACAGCTGGGCTCACGGGGCGAACCTTTGTTCTTGCCCTTGGGCGCCAGCACTCAAACCTGGAATGTCCAGCCCACGCGCACCTCCGCACCCTTGACCAGCGGGGCATTTCGGGCCGTGGTGGATTTCAGGCTCAACTATGAGTAAGGGCAGAGCAATGAGCAGGTTAACCGGCCCGTGGGCCATTTTTATCGGTGCGGGCCTGCTATGGGCTGTCAGCCTGGATGTGCAGGCCGATACCAACCTGACCATCCGCGCGGTCATCATCGCGCCGCCGCCGTGCGTGATTAACAGTGGGAGCACGCTGAATGTGCCGTTTGGCAACGACCTGCTCACGTCACGAATTGATGGCGTCAATTATCGTCGGGAGGTGCCTTATACCGTCAGGTGTGACCCGCCTGTTTTCAGCAACGCGATGACCCTGGAACTCAAGGGTGCGGGGGCGGCGTTCGATAGCAAAGTGCTCTCCACGCCCAAGACGGATCTCGGGATAAAGCTGTTCGCCAATGGGGCTGACTGGCCCCTGAATACGCCCCTGAGGTTTACCCATCCAACCTTTCCGGCCGTGCAGGCGGTGCCGGTGAAACGCGCGGGCAGCACGCTGACCGGAGGGGCCTTTGCGACTGCCGCCACCCTGGTGATCGAGTACCAATGACGAGCCCAAATAGAGAGGAACGATCAATGACACGTTGGCCGCAGCGAGCGTTGCTCGCCTTGTGTTCCATTGGCCTTTGCAGCGGTGCGTCGGCCAACCTGACGTTCAACGGAACGCTGAACGAGCCGCCGCCCTGCACGATTGATTCGGGCAGCACGATTGAAGTCGATTTCGGGGATGTCGGCACCAAGCGCGTCGATGGCGTGAAATACCGCAAGGGCGTCGGCTACACGATCCGCTGTGGCGCTTCCACGTTGCCGTGGCTGCTGAAGTTGAGCATCAAGGGCACAGAAACGACATTTGATAATTCGGCGGTGCAGACCACTGCGCCTGATCTGGGTATTCGGCTGTATCAAAACAACCTGCCGTTTCGACTCAACACGCCACTGGACATAAGCCTGGCATCGCCGCCGACGTTGGAAGTGGTACCCGTCAAACGGCCGGGTTCAATCCTGGCCCCCACCAGGTTCACGGCGGTGGCCACGCTGTTGGCTGAATACCAGTAGGAGTCGAGTCTATGCGACATGCAGTTATTGATAACGGGCTGGCCCTGTTGCTGACCTTCGGCCTGGCTGCCGCGGCGCACGCGGCGGACAACCTGAGGTTCAAGGGCAACCTGGTTGAACAGGCCTGCACCATCCGCCCGGGCGATGAAGCCATCACCCTGGAACTGTGGGACCTGACCAGCAAGCACCTCTACATCAACACACGCTCGGTGGGCAAACGCTTCACGCTGCACCTGGATGACTGCAATACCACCATCAGCGAGTCAGTCACCGTCCTGTTCGGCGGCGCAGAGAACCGTGCGCTGCCCGGTTTGTTCGCGCTGGATGGCGGAAGTGGTGCCTCAGGTATCGGGCTCGGCCTGGAGACGCTGAGCGATAAGCCTGTACCCGTGAATAAGGTCGGTGACGAACAGAGCCTGACCCCTGGCAACAATGTCATCGAGCTCAAGGCCTACGTGCGGGGAGAGCCGGATGCCCTGCGGGACAAGACCATCGGGCACGGTACTTACAGGGTGACCTCGACTTTTACGCTGGATTATCCATAGCGCCAAACCGTTATTCATAGGAAGAAAGAGAACAACATGAAACGAGCATATGGAGCCATAGTGCTTCTCCTCCTGGTTGGCGTGACTACAACCGCCAAGGCGGCGGATTGCCGTGTAAATGGCGGCGCGTGGCAAAGGGTGAACGTTGGCGGGACTTTAAACCTGCAAGTCCCGGTGAATGTCCGACTCGAGGTGAATCAGCCTCGTATCCTTTTGTCAGGGGTGAGGATCGAATGCCGATTTGAACCCGACGGCAATACCCCGGATGGACGGCAGGATTATTGGGCAACCGGAGCAAGGATCGGCACGGCCTGGACGCCGGGCCCGAAGTTCGTTAGCCAAACCACCGGCCTGCGCATAAACGGAACGTACCGAGACACGCCTGTTCCGAATGGTATTCGAATTGCGACCATGCCTAACAACACGGCCGCCATACCGATCGATGCCATTCCTTATATATTGATACGCAACAACCCGACGAACCCTATCGATATTCGAACAGGTGACACCCTCGGCGTACTACGTCTCGACCAAACCAACAACTATAATGGCGGCTCCACGAGCCTCATGCTCACTTACACCGCCAACAATAACTTCACCATCTCTCCGTCATCGTGCACGATCAACAATAACAACCCGATCGAGATCAACTTCGGCAACGTGCACCAGAGAGCGATAGGTACCGATCCGCTGACCACAACCGTTCGGACAGACCGCACTCTCACCTACAGGTGCCCGGACCCGGGAATTACGACGCCAATCACGATCACTTACAAAGGTGCTCCTTCCTCGTTCAACGCCAACTTGCTGACGATGAGCAATCCGAACGTGGGTACGGCCCTTGTCCGCGCCGGCGCTGCCGTTCGAGTCAACGGCTCGTTCCTGACCCGCATTACCAACAGTTCAGGGAGTGACGAAGTGACATTCACGTTGGTCAAGCGAGTGGGGTCCCTGCCTGTCGAGGGGCCGATAAATGGCAGCGGCGTGCTGGTGATGGGGGTGCCATGACACACCCGTTTCAGGGTGTGGATGTCAGCCTTCGATCGGGACGCGGTTGCGCTCTTTGCCATGTCGTTCCAGAGCCTCGCGGGTCAACTCACGCATCCATTGCTTCTCGCGGTAGCCCAGTTCATTGAGCAACAGGTTGTAGGTTTCGTCTGCCATTGGCCGCCCGGTAAATACCCGCTCGGGCGGCACATCCAGGGCATCGGCGAGGCCCTTCAGCGTGAGCCTCAATGCTTCCTTCTGCTCGTCGGGCAAGCCATTGGCCTGGGCTTCCTGCAGTTCATCCAGGCGTGCGCACTGCTCGTCGAAGTGTCGGGCATTAGCCTCCATCGCCTGCGGGTGGCGGTCGTGCAGGTATTGCTCCCAATAGGGTTCCAGCAGCATCTGGTTCACCAGGCCGTCGCCCTCACCCAGTTCGAGCACCGTGGTGAACGCCTGCTCGATCTGGGCCGGATGCACGTCGCCAGTGATGCGGTACAGCATGTGGTCGGCCAGCCACGGCAAATCCAGGCGCGAAGCCAGGGTGGTCTGGTAACTCAGGTAGATTTCCACGTCGTCGACTTCGCCCGGCAAGCCATCCTCTAACTGCGCGCGCAGGCGCAAGCCGAGGCCGCCATCCTTCACCGGCAACAGGCGGTGCGCGATGTCTTGCGCGGCTACCTTATTCAAGTGCCGCAAGCGTGCGCTGCCCTTTGCCAGGGTCACCAGTTTGCCTTCACGTTCGCTGGCCGACAGCGCGTAGCGCTCGGCTTCGTTGGCCAGCACTTCGATGCCCATGTCGTTGAAAATTTGTGCGCTGCCATCGGCACACAACCCAGGGAAGCTCGACATCTTAAACAGCTTGTCACGTAACTCGCTGTCGGCGTGCACGGCCCGCAGCAGGCGCCACACGTGCTGGCTCAGTTGCAACTGGTTGGCCGCATAGGCTTGATCGTCCTCGGCGGTTTGAATGAACTCCGGGGGCTCCAGCGCCTTGATAATCTCGAACAAGCCCTGGGAGCCATGTTCGTGCTCGACCTCATCCCAAAGCTGCTGATGGGCCTGGCGCTGGGGTTCCTCGATCAGCTCCAGCCAGGGGGCGGCCTCACCTTTGGGTTCATACGCGCGGTTGGGGTCCAGCCCGGCAGCCATTCGGTATTGCTCATACAGCTGGCGTTGATCGTTGCGCAGGTTATTGCGGTCCAGACGTGTTCGGGCGATGGTCAGGGCCTCGTCGCTGCCGGGCGCAAACTCCGGCAGGTGGTCGATCTGCGTGTGGCTCAGGTCCAGCACAAACTCGGCGCTGCGCGGATGGGCAAACAACCCACGTGGCCAGATTGTGATCGGCGTGCGGTCCAGGAACACCCGCTCCAAGTGCGGCATTTTTGACAAGTCCGGTACGGCCTGCAAAGGGTTGTGGTGCAGGTTAAGGCTGCGCAGGTGCCGCAGGTTTTTCAGGCGTATCTGATCGCCGGGCAGCAAGCCGATCTGGTTTTGCCCCAGATTCAGGTGGCGCATGAAACGCATGGTGCTGACGGCTTCCGGGAGTTGGGTGAGGTGATTGTTGCTGATGTCCAGGGAGCGCAATGACGGGAATGCTTGCAAGAACTGCCCGTGGTGATCACGCAGTTCGCTGTGCGCCAGGTCCAGGCGCGTCACGTGTTCGAACCCGCTCTGAAGGCGCGGCAATTCGCCGGGCAGCTGCAGCCCGCCGAGGTCCAGACTGGCGCCGTTTTGTACCTGGCCCCAGTCATCGGCGTGTTCGGCAAGCCGATCTTCCCAACAGCGGTAGAGCCTCTGACTGATGATGTGCTTGTGGCTTCTTTCTTCACGGGCTATCAGGCTGTTTTTGGGGTAGGCACTGGGTACCCGCTTCCAGCTTTCCAGTTCTGTTTGCAGGGCATGTCGCTCGGTCACCAGGCGGTTGAGAGTGTCGTTGATCTCGCCGAGGCCGATGTCATTGATGAAGCGCTCACGACGAGCCTCGTCCAGCGTCGGGAACAGGTGTTCCAGCACCTCTCGGGTATGGACATTGGCCATGGCCTGATGCGAGCGGCGCAAACGGCTATAGGTGGGCCCGCCCAGCAAAGCGTTGGTCTGGCGGTCGGCGATACTGCGCAGCGGCGGTTGTGCCAGGGCCAGGCGGCGTTCGGCCTGCGGCTCCAGGGTTTCCATCAGCCAGTGTTTGAGCCCGGCACCCTGGCCTGGTCGGAAGCCGAGCACGCTGTGCTGATCGTCGGAGAGTGCCCGCAACAGGCATTCGTACAGGCTGTCTGGGCCGTGCAGGCGCTGGCTGGCTTGGTCGAACAACTCGTAATCGCCGCTGTTTTTCCTCACCAGCACCCGGCGACGGCTCGCATCGACCGGCCCAGCTTCACACCGCACGCTACCTTCCGGCGTCTGCTCGCGGATTTGCAGGTACAGGTCACCGAAGCCATCACTGTGGCGCTTGAGGGTGTTGAGCACCAGCCGTTCGGTGCCTTCGGTCACAGGCCACGGTGAGAAAAAGCCGGCGTAGGCGTGAGTGGTGTTCTGGGCGAAGCTCAATTCACGGGCGTGCTGGCGCCGTTCCAGACCCGACGCGTAGCCCTCGACCAGCGCTCGCGCCAGCGGCAAGTCCAGGGGCGCGATGTGCTCGCGTAACTGGCGTATGCGCGGGTCTGTGGTTTGCTCGCGTATTTGATAAATGTAGCCGGTGACGTCGTGGGTCTGGGTGGCCACATAGTCCGCCAGTTGATCGCGCAGCGCCTGGAGCCGTTGCGCCGATGGCGTTTCGCGTCCCACTAGCGGGTTGATCGATGCCTCATCAAGAAAACCCAGTACACGCTCTGGCAACCGGCCGGACATTACGTCGGCGACGCTGATTTGCAAGGTGTCTGCCGGTGGGGCGTCAGGGTTGGCGTACTTGCGCGAATCGCCTGTCAGGTCCGAGCGCACGAACACTTGCAGTGCCTTGTCCTTGGGCCAGCCCGGCAGTTCGGTGATGGTCTGCTCGAACCAGGCCGACGTTGCGTCCAGAGGCAACGGCGCGCCGCTGCGCAGGGTCTGTACGGTCTCAACGGCGGCCCGGTGCGCCTCGTAGCGGTTGAGGGTGGCGTCGAGCAACGGTGGGGTCGGTCGGTTCTGCACGTAGACACCGCGCAACACGTCTTCGTCGGTGCCGCTGATCCGACGGATGCGCTCCAGGTCATGATCGTTGAACGCTTCGGTGCGTGGCCCCAGGCGGCGCATCAGGGTGATGCTGTCCCAGGTGCGGGGCTGTTCGGTCTCATGCACAAAGGCGCCGTCGCCGTTGAAGCGCACCTGGGGTTGATAGGCGTCGGGGCGTTGCGGGTGGAGGATGCGATGGTCGCGGGTGTCGGGGTCTTGTTGTACCTCGAAATGCGCGCCGTCCAGTGCGAGCAACTGCTTACCTTGATGGTTGTGCAAGCCCGTGGCGGCAGGTGGCGAGTCGAGGTTTTTCAGGGCGTAGGGCGCAAGGTCCGGGTGCCACAGGCGGGTGCTGCCATCGGCGCGTTGCACCCGGCGCAGCCCTTCGATGAAGGGGCTGAGGCGTTTGCCCAATTGGCTGGCGGCCCCAAACAGGGCGAACTGAATCACACTGTCAGCCACCCCGACCACCTGCTCGGCAGCCTCGATCCCACGGCCCTGCGCCCAGTCGACGATGCCTTCGAATACCTCGTCGGTGATCTGGTAAAGGCTATAGGCGAGCATCGCCTCACCCAGCAGTGGCACGAACGGGGTGAACACCAGCAAGGCGGCATTGAAGATGTCCGAGAGCATGTTCTCCAGGTTGTCCCACCAGGCCCATCGCGCGTGGCGGTCGGCGGTGGCGGTGGGTACGGCGATGTCGCGTGCGTCGTTGACGATCTTGTTCAGCCGGGTGCGGTATTGGTAACTCCACAGGTCGTTGTCACTCGCCAGCGCAGAGCGATTGACCTGATCGTCGCCGATGGCCTGCACACTGAATTGCAGGTTGGGCTGGCTAATCGGGGTTTCGCGCCAGCTGGGGCGTGGGTCGGTGTGTGCAGTTTGGTGCCAGCGCACATGGCTCAAGCGGGTATCGAGGCCGGTAAAAAACGCACCGCGCTCGGCGTGAGCGATGAACCGGCTGAAGAAGGTCTGGTAGCGCTGTTTGTCTCGTAGCTTTTGGGTGAGGTGGCTGAGGAAGGCGTCGGGCGAAGGGTATTGCTTCAAGGGGTGTTCGGGGTCTTCGGGGATGTACACCACGACCTGTCCGACAGGCCGGTCCCGCTGAGGGACGAACAGCAGCAGGACACCGGTCAATGCCGTATTCATCAGGCTCAGGGAATGGCATTCAAGGGGTAGGCCCTCCAGCAGCGCGGTGCGATCGGCGATCAGGTCGAGCACGGCGCCGTGGGCATCGGTGTCGATATCACGGTTGATCAGGGCCAGGTGGGCTGCCGTCAAAAGAGCCGCTTTCTGACTGGCAGCCACCTGCAGCCGCAGAGCCTGGGTCAACGCAGGGTTATCGAACCCCAACGCCTGCCTGATGCTGGCCTGGTAGCGAGCACCCAGGTCCAGGGTGCGGCAGATCTGCTTGAACTGGCCGGCGGTCAGTACCGCGCCGGTCGTTCCATGGCGCAGTGTCAGCACGTCGCGTTGGCCGAGCGGGTCTTCGGCGGACAGGAAGGCGTGGTCGACGAACGTGTTCGAGGCGGCGAAGTTGGCCAGCGCCGCGTCCAGCAGCGACAAGGTCTTGCTTTGCACGCCTTGCTTGAAATCATGCACCCACCAACCGACGTTGGCGTTCACATACAAGCGCACGAAAGTGGCGTTGACGTTGATGTCGCCGTAAGGCATCAGGGCATTTTTCAGCAGTGGCTCGGCGAAGCTGTACACGTCGGTCAACGGCTGGAATCTTTTCTCCAGTTCATTGTGCTGTTGCCAGTGTTCGGCAATGGCGGGCTTGAGTGCCAGATGCTGGCTGGCGCTGGCATGAGGGTAAGGGCGAATACCTTGGCCGGCGACGGCCCTCAGGGCGGCAAGTCGGTGTGGCGAGGTGGTTTTCAACCAGTTCGGCAAGGCGTTCCGGATGAATGCGTGGTGCAGGGACTGGTCGGGTAGATCGGCCATGGGGGCAACCTGTAGAGCTCAAAAAGAAGGCTTGAGTCTATGCACCGGCACGGCTGCGGATAAGTTTGAAAAGTGGGTGGAAAAGGCGGCGGATCCTTCAGTAATCCGCACGTGAAAAGCGCATGGATAGCCCCTTCAGCGCACGCTGCATAAACTGTTGTTGCCCGGTTGCAGATAGGGCGTAAGAATCGGCGCCATGCCTTTGAGTACCTGCACCGGCAACGCCGAAGTGAACTTGAAACCCTGGGCCGAAGCGCCCGGCACGAAGGCGGTCAACGTGCCGAAATGATGCTCGCCGATGTAGAACACGAAGGTCGCCGTGCGGTTGATCGCCTTGGAGCTGAGAATCCGCCCACCGGCGCCGATGGCTTCGATCCGGTTGTCGCCTGTACCGGTCTTGCCGCCCATGGCCAGCGGCGTGCCGTCAGCCAGTTTGAAACTGCCGGACACGCGCCGTGCGGTGCCCGCATCCACCACTTGGGACAGTGCGCCCTTGAGTGCTGTCGCGACCTCGGAAGGCATCACGCGTTTGCCGCGATCGGGGTCATTGACCAAGCGGGTTTCGTACGGTGTGTCGGCGGCAAAACGCAGGCTGTCGATGCGCAGGGTGGGTTGGCGCACGCCATCATTGAGGATGATCCCCACCAGCTCTGCCAGCGCTGCCGGGCGATCGCCGGAGCTGCCGATGGCGGTGGCGAGCGACGGCACCAGGTGGTCGAAGGGATAGCCGACTTTTTGCCAGCGCTGGTGGATATCGAGGAACGCTTCGATCTCCAGCATGGTGCGGATACGGCTGTCGCGGGCGCTCTTGTGGCGGCTCTTGAACAGCCAGCTGTAAACCTCCTGGCGCTCGTGTTCACTGGCGGCGGTGGCCTGGGTGAAGGTGGCGTCGGGGTTGTTCAGCAGGTAGCCCATCAGCCACAGATCCAGCGGGTGAACCTTGGCGATATAGCCTTGGTCAGGCAGGTCGTAGGCGCCGGGTCCGTAATTCTGGTAGAGCTTTTCGAGGCGCTCGTCGGTGAGCTTTTCAGTGCTTTTGACGCTGCTCAAGTGCGAGCGGACGAAGCTGTTGAAACTCGCCTGACTGGCGTTGGGCAGCAGGTAGCGGTGTACGGCGGCCAGGCGAATAGCCGTGGGGTGCATGCCGTCGAGGAAGGTATCGAGGCGCGCCTGGGTATCTTTGTTGCGGTACTTTTTCCAGAACTTGAGCAGGAATGTGGTGCCCTCGCGGTCAGCAAACTGGGCCAGGTATTCCTGGCGGCGCGGGTCGTTGTCGTCCTTGAGCAACTCGGCGCTGTTGTTCGGGCCTTGGTAGGTCGTGTAACGCACCAGGTCGCGCATCAGGCGAATGAACGGCAAGTTGATCGACTCGCGCAGGGCTTCGATCAACGTGGGATTGCGACCGTTGTCCTGGCTGCGAAAGTTGTGAAAGTGGTGCATGCCGCCGCCGGTGAAAAAACCTTCGCCGGTGTTGGCCGAGTATTGGCGATTGAGGGCTGCGTCGAGCATGGCTGGCAGATTGCGGTCGCTGTTCTGGGCCAGGTAGTCGAGGGCCCAGCGGGTGATGCGGTCCGTGTCGTCGACCGGGACTTTGCGCAGCTCGGCGGCAGGCGTCGCAGCGTATTTATCATGCAGTTCGCTGACGATTTGCAGGTAGGTGGTCATCACCCGCAGCTTGGCGGTGGAACCCAGTTCCAGCTTGCTGCCTTCGTTGATGTCGAATGGCTGGTCGGTGCTGTCGGTTTGCACGCGCACGCGGGCGCCGTCGGGTGTCATCTCGTAGAGGTTGAAACTGTAGCGAACCTGAGCGGTGCTGGCGGGCGTCAGCAGCGTGGGCCCTAGCAGACCGATCTGCGCGGCAAAGGCGGGGTCGGCGAGCTGCTTGAGGTAAGTGCTGGCCTGGCTTTGCAGGTCGGCTTGCAAGGTGCTCGTGGCAGAGAGATCGAGTCGGTCGAGGTCGTACAGCGGCTGGTTGAGCAGAGCGGCCAAGCGCGTGCGGGCGACGCTGATGCCCTTGTTGGTTTCGATCGGCTGGATCGTCGGTTGTTGCTGCCAGTCACGGTAGGTGACTTTGCTGGCGAGGGCAGCGCTGGCCAGCGCCGGGTCGATCACGTTGTTTTGTGCGAGCAGGCGGATGTGGCTGTCGGTGAGGTCTGCCAGTTCCTTGTGGCCCTTGGACAAATAGTGAGACGGGCGGCGCTGGGCGATCATCAGCGACAGCACCTCGCGCAACGCCAGGCCCTTTTGCGGCAGTTGTTGGGGGGCGGTGCTGATGAGCAGTGCGTTTGTCTGGTTGAAGTCGGCGCCGTACCACACGCGCAAGCCTTCGGCCATGCCGTGCACTTCGCCATGGCCGGGTACCGCCGACAGGGGCACGGTGTTGAGGTAGTCGCGCACGATGTCCTGGCGAGCGGCAAGGGTTTGCGGGCCATCCTGATACGCGCGCACGCTGGCAGAAATCATCTGGCGGATTTTCTCGCCGCCGGACAGGGTCAGGCCGTCGGGCGAGTGGCGGTATTTTTCCAGCTGAGTCGCCAGGGTACTGCCGCCAGCGGTCTGGCCGGGCAGGTGCAAGAGCTTCGCCACCTGGGACCAGGCGGCCTTGGCGAAACGCGGCCAATCCACGGCCGGGTTGAGTTGAGGGTTTTTCGGGTCCAGCAGGTCGCGGTCTTCGATAAACAGCAGGCTGCTGACCACCACCGGCGGGATCGCCGCAAAGCTTGGGTAGAACTGTTGTGGATACGTGAACTGATACAGCGGTGCGGCGCGGCAATCGGTGATGGTCAGGCCGGCCTGGATTTTTTCCGGGTAGGGCACGAACAGGCCGCGCTGGGCGTAGGCCATCAGGTCGGGGGAGAAGCGCGCTTGAGCCTGGATCAGGTAGTCACGCTTGATCAGGCGGGGCAGGAACTCACCGAGGGCGCTGTAGCCAAGGCGCTTGTCGAAGGGCCCGGCGCCTGGGTAAACCCGCGCATCGCTGGGGCCCGAGTGCATTTGGTAGGTGAGGGTCGAGGCGATGTCCGTGAACGTTTTGGCCTGCAACCTTGAAGTGCGCATTTCCCGCAGGGCCGCAAAGCTCAAAGCGATCAGCGCAATCAACAGCACCAGCCAGAACAGCCGCCACCACAGTCGTCTGCGGCGGTGAGGGCTTTGTGGCAATGGCTGTTCATCCGGGCTATCGGTGGAGACCGCAGCCTTGGTCGAAGCGTTTTGCCATAAAGCGCCCATAGTCGATTGATCCATTTACGCAGATTGATCGGACTTGGTTGAAGCTTAGACGGTGGTGGGCGAGTGGGAGGGGAATTGTGAGTGTGAGGTTGTTTTTGTGGTGAGGGAGTTTGTTGTGGTGAGGGGGCTTGCTGTGGCGAGGGGGTTTGCTGTGGTGAGGGGGCTTGCTGTGGCGAGGGAGCTTGCTGTGGTGAGGGGGCTTGCTGTGGCGAGGGAGCTTGCTCCCGCTGGAGTGCGAAGCACTCCCAAAAGAACCCACCCCGGTCTAACTGATAAACCGCATGCCCAGGCTTTGGGGCTGCTGCGCAGCCCAGCGGGAGCAAGCTCCCTCGCCACAGTGGTTTCTATTCCGGCTCATAGCCAGCAGGCATCCCATAGAGGGTAATCGCCGGCGCGTTCAACCAGTCCCGCTCTGATGGGATTGGCGATGATGTATCGAGCCAAGTGGCGCAAGTCTTCACCGTCCCTGATTCCCCTGTCGTGATAACCGTTCTGCCAAAAAGCGCCTGTACTATTCCTTGCCCGGTTGATCGTGTGCGTGCTGCGGGATTTAACCGCCTGCATCATTTGGGGCAGGCTGCGTTGCTCAAGCTGGACCAGCCAATGAAAGTGGTCGGGCATGATGACCCAGGCTATGGAGTTCCCCCATTTTTGCTCTTGTGCGCGCCTGAACTCGGCTACCAACAGACGACCCAGACGAAAGTCGGCAAACAGGGGATGACGATTGTGTACGACCGCAGTCACCAGATAAGCCCTGCCGGGCTCGCTGAATCTGCCGGTTCTCAGGCGATGGGATTGAGGGCGTGTTGGCATTCCATTGCATTCCTTGTTGCTCCAGATGAATTGACGCTAGCAGCCAGATAGAGGCTTTGATCCCAGAATTGTTGAGTACGTATTTCCGTGCCTGGAAACTCACTGTGGTGAGGGGGATTGCTGTGGTGAGGGAGATTGCTGTGGCAAGGGAGCTTGCTCCCGCTGGAGCGCGAAGCACTCCCAAAAAAACCGCCTCGGTCTGACTGATAAATCGCATGCTCAGGTTTTGGGTCTGCTGCGCAGCCCAGCGGGAGCAAGCTCCCTCGCCACAATGGGCTTAGGTAGGCAGGAAGCACTGAGCTAGAGCCTCCCCCCACCCGTAAATCCGCCAAAGGTAGGGGCATGACGCTGCACCATTACCGTGCAATACTCGCCGCCGTTTGGTGGCGATGATTCCTACGCTAACCAGGTAATGCTCCTCCGCCAAAGGCGCTTTTGCCGAGAGTTCTCGCTGAATCTTGCTGTTTATAGAGTGAAAACCCCTGGGTTTAGCTTTTTATACTGCACCCCCGCTGATCTGGCCCGGCCAGACCGTTTTACCCAAAAGGTGAACCGGAAACGGCACGCCATGGCAGACCCGCCATGACGCTCCGGACTCGGTGGCTCATATCCAATAACAAGACGAGGTTGTATCCCTATGCCCGCTGGCAATCACCTGCCCCAAGGCGAGACCGCTCAGGGCGGTCCGCTGAAACGCGAACTTGGCGAACGGCATATTCGCCTGATGGCCCTCGGCGCCTGTATCGGTGTCGGCCTGTTCCTCGGTTCGGCCAAGGCCATTGAAATGGCCGGCCCGGCAATCATGCTGTCCTACATCATCGGCGGCCTGGCGATCCTGGTGATCATGCGCGCCCTCGGCGAGATGGCTGTGCATAACCCGGTGGCCGGCTCCTTCAGCCGCTACGCTCAGGATTACCTCGGCCCGTTGGCAGGCTTTCTCACCGGCTGGAACTACTGGTTCCTGTGGCTGGTGACCTGTGTCGCGGAAATCACTGCCGTCGCCGTCTACATGGGCGTGTGGTTCCCCGATGTGCCGCGCTGGATCTGGGCCCTCGCGGCGCTGGTCAGCATGGGCACCATCAACCTGATCGCGGTCAAGGCGTTCGGTGAGTTCGAGTTCTGGTTCGCTCTGATCAAGATCGTCACCATCATTGCGATGGTGATTGGCGGCATCGGCATCATTGCCTTCGGTTTCGGCAACGATGGCGTGGCGCTGGGGATTTCCAACCTGTGGACCCACGGCGGCTTTATGCCCAACGGTGTGCAAGGCGTGTTGATGTCCCTGCAAATGGTGATGTTCGCCTACCTGGGCGTGGAGATGATCGGCCTCACCGCCGGTGAAGCGAAGAACCCGCAGAAGACTATCCCCAGTGCCATCGGTTCGGTGTTCTGGCGCATTCTGCTGTTCTACGTCGGTGCGCTGTTCGTGATTCTGTCGATCTACCCGTGGAACGAAATCGGCACCCAGGGCAGCCCGTTTGTGATGACCTTTGAGCGCCTCGGCATCAAGACTGCCGCTGGCATCATCAACTTCGTGGTGATCACCGCGGCATTGTCGTCGTGCAACGGCGGCATCTTCAGCACCGGGCGCATGCTCTACAGCCTGGCGCAGAACGGGCAGGCTCCGGCCACATTCGGCACCACGTCGAGCAACGGCGTGCCACGCAAGGCGCTGCTGCTGTCGATCTTCGTGCTGTTGCTGGGCGTGCTGCTCAACTACATGGTCCCGGAAAAAGTCTTCGTCTGGGTGACGTCGATCGCCACCTTCGGCGCGATCTGGACCTGGCTGATGATCCTCCTGGCCCAGCTCAAGTTCCGCAAGAGCCTGACCCAGGCCGAACGTGACGGCCTCAAATACCGCATGTGGCTGTACCCGGTCAGTTCGTATCTGGCGCTGGCGTTTCTGGTGCTGGTGGTGGGCTTGATGGCGTACTTCCCGGATACCCGCGTGGCGCTGTATGTCGGCCCGGCGTTCCTGGTGATGCTGACGGTGTTGTTCTACGTGTTCAAGTTGCAGCCGACCCAAGCGGCAGCACGTACGGCGAGCTGATAGTCCTGCGCTCAACAAAAAGCCCCTTTCGGGGCTTTTTGTTTTTCAGGCGGTGGCGGGAGGTGCCGGTTGGGTGAGCCGTTTGTTCAAATCCAGCCAGGCCCCCAGCAGCGCCATCAGCCCGGCGCCTACCAATGCGGTGAAGATTTGCATGGCGAAGGCATCGCCGGTGATCGCATTGATCATGTCCGCCAGCGGTGCCAGCAGCACCCCCAGGCAGAACACCTCCAGGGAGTAGCGGCCCATGCGGCAGGTTTGCTGCGCCAGCCAGTTTTGCGTCCAGGCGTGGCCGGGTAACAGCTTGGCAGTGACATAGGCCAGGGCCAGAAAATGCAGCAGACGCACCGGCGACAGGTCGGTTTTGCTGATGGGGTACAACAGGTCACTGAGTGCCGACGGCATCAGCGCATCGTGGATTTCCGGCCAGCGCCACGAGAGCGTGAGAACCCCCGCCACCAGCGCATATGCCGCCGCAGCGACGAACAACGGCTGACGCAGCAGGCGTCGGGTTTCGACGGGACGTGGTTGCCCGGCATGAATCGCCGCCGCGCCGCCCAGTACAAACAGCAACTGCCAGGTCACCGGATTGAAGTACCACACGCCGTCGGCAATCGCCGCCAGGTTCCAGCCCAGGTGCGGGGCCAGCAAGTACACCGCCAGCGAAACAGCCACCACCGCCCAGGTCTTGCGCAAGAGTAACGGCAACACCAGCGGCAGGCAGCCCAGCAGCACGATGTACAGCGGCAGCGGGTCCATCAGGTTGGGCTTGAAGCGCAGCAGCAGTTCATCCATCAGGGCTTGCTGGGGATGGGTGACGAAGTGCGTCAGGCCCATCTCTTCAACGAGGTCGCGGGTTTCCACATGGCTGTTGGCGAAGAACACGATGCCCATCAGCATTGCCAGCAGGAAGATGTGCACCACGTACAGCACCCAGGTGCGCCGCCAAATCTTCACGCAGGCGATCAGATAACCGTCGCGCTGCAGGATCTTGCCGTAGGCCAGCACCGCTGCATAACCGGCCAGGAACACGAAGACTTCCGCCGCGTCGCTGAAACCGAAGTTGCGCAGGGTGATCTGGCCCAGAGGGTTGTGGGGCACGTGATCCCAGAAAATAAAGATCAACGCCAGGCCCCGAAAAAAATCGATGCGCGGGTCGCGTCCGTTCAACATGGCAGCGGGCTCTTGAACAAGGGGTTTAGTAATGACAAGTGGACGACGGCTTCAGTCGAGCCGTACGTCGGGCGGGCGCAGGTTGGCGGTATTTGTAAGCAATTGCAAAGCTGAGTTTTTTGCTGAATGTCTCATCGCTTCGTTTAAACGTCGATGATCACCAGCGTGCCGTGGCTGCCAGGCAGCACCGCGTGGGCAATACCGGCTTCCACCAGGTACATCTGCCCGGCGCCGACGTCGATGGCCTCCTCGCCGATGGACAGGCGCAAACGGCCGTCGATCACCAATAGGCCTTCGTTGTAGTCGTGGGTTTCTTCTTCATAGGCCTGCGCGTCCATACGCAACACCTTGATCCGCGCCGGGCCGACCTGGCCCAGGCGGGTGGATTTCCAGGTGTCCGGCAGTTGTGTGGCGATGGCGGTGAAATCCAGTAACGGCATGGTGAAGCTCCTTGTTTCAACGATGCCGTTCGGTGGTCCGGTTCAGCGGGAAAGGGGATGGTTTAGAACGCGTCCATCAGCAAAACCCGGCAGGGTTTGGCTTCATATTGGTTGATCTGCGGCACCAGACGGGTGAAGTGTTCCGTCTGGCAGTGCGCATCCAGCGCGGCCTGGTCGGGCCATTGCTCGATAAAGATAAAGTGCCCGGGGTTTTTCTGGTCGACGAACAGGTCGTAGGCAATGCACAGCGGTTCCTGGCGGGTTTTCTCTACCAGTTCGGCGTACCACGGGCGCACGGTGTCGAGGTGTTCGGGTTTGATGAAGTCTTCGGCAATGACTTTCAGCATCGTATCGTTCCGTTAAAAGGATTAAGCCGCCGCTATTTCATTCGGCTCAAAACTGTCCGCCCGCGCCATCTGCCACATGCGCGAATAAAACTCGCCGTTCACTTCGCCGGTGAGCAACTCACCTGGCTTGAGGAACACATGCAGCTGCGAGAACAACTTGATCTCGGTGGCCGACATGCGCCGCACCAAGTGCTTGGCCGACAGTTGCGACGGGTGATCGAGACCGGCGGCGGCGAGCATTTCGGCCAGTGCCTTCAGGGTGTTGCGGTGGAAGTTGAACACGCGCTGGGCCTTGTCCGGCACCACCAGTGCGCGTTGGCGCAGTGGGTCCTGGGTGGCCACGCCGGTCGGGCATTTGTTGGTGTGGCAGCTTTGCGACTGGATGCAGCCAATGGCGAACATGAAACCCCGCGCCGAGTTGGCCCAGTCGGCACCGATGGCCAAAACGCTGGCGATGTCGAACGCGCTGACGATCTTGCCGCTGGCGCCGAGTTTGATCTTGTCCCGCAGGTTCAAGCCCACCAGGGTGTTGTGCACGAACAGCAGGCCTTCGCGCAGCGGCACGCCGATATGGTCGGTGAACTCCACGGGCGCGGCTCCGGTGCCGCCTTCCTTGCCGTCCACCACGATGAAGTCCGGGAGGATGCCCGTTTCGAGCATGGCCTTGGCGATGCCCATGAATTCCCACGGGTGGCCCAGGCAGAACTTGAAGCCCACCGGTTTGCCGCCCGACAGCTCTCGCAGTTGGGCGATGAACTGCATCATTTCGATCGGGGTGGAAAACGCACTGTGGCGCGACGGCGAGATGCAGTCTTCGCCCATCATGATGCCGCGGGTCTCAGCGATTTCCTTGGTGACCTTGTGCTTGGGCAGGATCCCGCCGTGGCCCGGTTTGGCGCCTTGGCTCATCTTGATTTCGATCATCCGCACTTGCGGGTTCTGCGCCTGCACGGCGAAACGTTCCGGGTCGAAAAGGCCGGCGCTGGTGCGGCAACCGAAGTAGCCGCTGCCCAGTTCCCAGGTCAGGTCGCCGCCGTTTTCCCGGTGATACGGGCTGATGCTGCCTTCGCCAGTGTCGTGGGCGAAATTGCCGAGCTTGGCACCCTGGTTGAGGGCGCGAATCGCGTTGGCGCTCAACGAGCCGAAGCTCATGGCCGAGATGTTGAACACCGAGGCCGAGTACGGCTGTGTGCACTGCGGGCCGCCGACGATTACGCGAAACGCGCTGGGGTCGCTCAACGGCGCAGGGCGCATGGAGTGGCCGATAAACTCAAAGCCGGACTGGTACACGTCGATCAGCGTGCCGAAGGGTTTGTCGGCGCTTTCGTTCTTGGCGCGGGAATAGACCAGCGAGCGCTGGGCCCGGGAAAAGGGCAGGGCGTCGCTGTCGGATTCCAGCAGGTATTGGCGGATTTCCGGACGGATACCTTCCACCAGGTAACGGATATTGCCCAGGATCGGGTAGTTGCGGCGCACCGCGTGGGGGCTTTGCAGCAGGTCGAAAATGCCGATCAGGCTGAGAATGCCGGTGACCATCGCGATCGGCCACAGCCATTCGTGTTCGATAAACGGCATGCTGGCGAGGGTGAAAATGACGCAGACGGCAAAGAACGCGTAACGGCTTAACAAGGACAGGCTCATACAGGGTTCCTTAGTTTTTATCCTGTAGCAGCAAGCTTGCTCGCGAAGGTCGTTAACGATAGCGCGGGTTGTCTGGATGACCGCGGTGCATTGACGTTTTTCGCGAGCAAGCTCGCTTCTACTGGGCTCGATCAGGCGTTTTGCGCCTGCAGAAAAATCGAGAACAGCTCCGACTGGGATTTGATCCCTAGCTTGCTGTACATGTGCTTTTTATGGACTTTCACGGTTTCAACAGAGATTTCCAGCTTACGAGCGATTTCCTTGCTGGAGCAACCACTGAGCATCAAACGGCCCACATCCAGCTCCCGCGCGGTGAGTTGCGCGCCCCAGCCATCGTTGTGGATCGGCGGCTCCGGGGCGCTTACCTGGTTGAGTTCATGGGGCAGGCGTTGGCGCAGCAAGCTCAATACCCACGGCTGGATCAGCGACAGCAGGGCAATCTGCTGCGGGTCAAAGCGCTGTTTGGAGCCCAGGGACAGGCATAAGGTTCGCCCGTCCGGCTGCTGGCAATTGAACTGGATTTCATCGGCCACCACGTTCAACCGGAAGTAGCGCTGGTAGTACTCGGTCAGCTCGAAATGCTCCGGGGCCACTTCTGCCAGGCGAAACAGCCCGGTGCGCGAGTGCTCGCGGCTGGCGATGTAGAAGGGGTCGAGCAGGTATAAACCGTTGAGGTAATCCTGGAACAGATGGTCCGGCTCACCGTCCTGGCCCGGGCATTCGGCGAACACCAGGGGCTTGTGCTCGCTGCTGAACAGCAGTACCACCCAACTGTCGAACGGCACATATTGGTCCAGCAACCGGACCAGCTGCGTCCAGAAATTCGGCTGGTCCAGGGCGTCTATCATTTGCCCCACCGAACGGTGCCAGGCGATGTCTTCCAGCGACAATGTCATGCATCTACCCCCATAGGGTTAACCCGGCTGCGTAATTTCCCGAGTGTTCGCGGCTGCGCATACTGCGCCACAGATAAAGAACAAGGAATCACCATGAAGGTCGAATTTGCCCAGCTGGCAGGCCGCGATAACGGCACAGCTTACAACCTTGAGCGCGCGTTGGCGGCAATTGCTGCGTGTGCGGCGGATACCCAATTGGTCGTATTCCCGGAAACCCACCTGATGGGCTTCCCGACCGCCGACACCGTGGCCGATGTGGCCGAGCCGGTGGAAGGCCCCGCCGTCCAGGCGATTATCCAGGCGGCGCGCGCGCGCAATATCGCGGTTGTCATCGGCATGGCCGAGAACGACGCCGGCCAGTTCTATAACACCACCTTGATGATCACCCCGGACGGCATCGCCCTGCGTTATCGCAAGACCCACTTGTGGGCCTCGGACCGCGGCGTGTTCACCCCGGGCGATCGCTACGCCACCTGCGAGTGGAACGGCGTGCGCGTGGGCCTGTTGATCTGCTACGACATCGAATTCCCGGAAACCGCCCGCGCCCTGGCGCAGTTGGGCGCTGAAGTGTTGATCGTCACCAACGGCAACATGGACCCGTACGGCCCCACCCACCGCACCGCGATCATGGCCCGCGCCCAGGAAAACCAGGCGTTTGCGCTGATGGTCAACCGGGTGGAAGAGGGCGATGACGGCCTGATGTTCGCCGGTGGCAGTGCATTGGTGGACCCGTTTGGCACCTTGCTGTTCGAAGCCGGGCGCGAGGAAGGGCAGTTCAGCGTTGAACTGGACCTGGGGCAACTGGCGGCGGCGCGACAGGACTATCGCTACCTGGATGACCAGCGCTTGAAATTGCCGGGGGAGGTGATTGAGCGCGAGGACGGGGCGCGGGAGTTGTTTATCCCGAAACCCTGACCTCGATCTTATGGCAAGGATGCTGTTGTGGCGAGGGAGCTTGCTCCCGCTGGGGCGCGAAGCGGCCCTAGGATTTTGGGGCCGCTGCGCAGCCCAGCGGGAGCAAGCTCCCTCGCCACAACAGGTGTAATCACCACAAAAGTTGCACCCGTTCAAAAAGCTGCTTCAACCATAAAAATTATTGCGTTCGCTGCACCGACTTCAGTTCTGCCATAAATCTAATAATCGCGCGGAGAATCGCTCATGGCTCGTTTGCAACGCACCCTGTCGTTAGGGTCGGTGGTGCTGTTTGGCATCGCCTATATGACACCGATCATTGTCCTGGGCACCTTCGGTATCCTGGCGCAATCCACCGCCGGGATGGTCCCGGCCGCTTACCTGGCCGCGCTGGTGGCGATGTTCTTCACCGCCATGAGCTACGGCCGTATGGCCTCGGCGTTCCCGGTGGCCGGTTCCGCCTACAGCTACGTGCGCAAGGCCATCAGCCCCAAGCTCGGGTTTATCGCCGGGTGGGCGGTGTTGCTCGACTACCTGTTCCTGCCGATGGCCATCTGGCTGATCGGCGCAGCCTACCTGCATTCGGCCTTCCCGGCGGTGCCGCAATGGGTCTGGGTACTGGCGTTTATCGGGGTCACCAGCGTGATCAACATCATTGGCCTGAAACTCGCCAACGGCATCAACGCCTTGCTGATGCTGGTGCAGTTCCTGGTGCTGATCGCCTTCGTCGCGCTGTGCATCCAC
This sequence comes from Pseudomonas sp. AN3A02, assembly GCF_011765255.1. Classification (NCBI taxonomy): domain Bacteria; kingdom Pseudomonadati; phylum Pseudomonadota; class Gammaproteobacteria; order Pseudomonadales; family Pseudomonadaceae; genus Pseudomonas; species Pseudomonas sp. AN3A02. The sequence goes on along the minus strand of NZ_JAARNI010000001.1, from coordinate 856,518 downwards.
TACATCGGCGGTGATGCGAGCAAGCCGCTGTGGACCGTCACTCCGTTCTTCAACGGCCAGATGCAAATGCCGTTGATCATGAGCGGCGCGGCGATCGCCTGCTATTCGTTCCTGGGCTTTGACGCGGTCAGCACCCTGACCGAAGAAACCCGCGACCCTCGCCGCACCATTCCCCGGGCGATCATGCTGATCACCCTGATCGGCGGGCTGATCTTTGTCGGTGTGTCGTACTTCGTGCAGATCGCCCATCCATCGTTCGAATTTACCGACGTGGATTCCGCAGCCTACGAGATTGCCCGCAACATTGGCGGCGACCTGTTCGTGTCGATCTTCCTGATCGGCCTGATCGTCGGCCAGTTCGCCTCGGGTTTGTCGGCCCAGGCCAGTGGTTCGCGGTTGCTGTTTGCGATGGGCCGCGACGGGGTATTGCCCAAGTCGTTCTTCGGCACCTTGCATGCGCGCTTTGGTACGCCGGTGAACAGCATCCTGCTGTGCGCGGTGGTGGCGTTACTGGCTCTAAAGCTGGACGTCACCACCTCCACCTCGTTCATCAACTTCGGCGCCTTCCTGGCTTTCAGCCTGGTGAACCTGTCGGTGATCTTCCACTACTGGATCGGCCCCCAGCAGCGCGGGTTGCGGGAGTTGGTGTTGTTCCTGGTGTTCCCGACCATCGGCCTGGTGGCGGATTTGTGGTTGATGGTCAGCCTCGATCACCTGGCGATTTACCTGGGCCTGAGCTGGCTGGCGATTGGCCTGGTGTACCTGGGTTTCCTGACGCGGGGCTTCTCCCGGCAGCCACCGGAAATGGACTTTCAGGAAGCCTCATAGAAGTTCGGGGTCTATTCTTATTGCAATTGGTTCTCGTTTGGGTGCATCATTTGTGTTACTGTATAACACTTAATGTTCACCCAGACGCCCCGGAGGCCTTATGAAACCTGGTATCCACCCCGACTACCGCACCGTGTTGTTCCATGACACCGCCGCCGACGTTTTCTTCCTGATCGGTTCCACCGTGGACACCGACCGCACGCAAAAGCACAGCGACGGCAACACTTACCCTTACGTGCTCCTCGACGTGTCCAGCGCCTCGCACCCGGTGTACACCGGGCAGCAGCGCAAGACCCAGTCCGAAGGCCGCATCGCCGGCTTCAACAAGCGGTTTGCGTCGTTTGGTTCGAGCCCGAAGAACGCCGAAGCCTGAGCCTGTCCCCTGTAGAGGTTTGCCTTTACAGGGGATCTGTCGTCTGGCGAATCGGCAACACCACCCGAAACGTCGTGCCTTTGCCGACTTCGCTGTTCACCGAAATAGTCCCGTGATGCTTCTTCACAATCCCATACGACAGTGACAACCCCAACCCCGTCCCTTCGCCCACCGGCTTGGTGGTGAAGAACGGATCGAAGATTTTCTGCACGCTCTCCGGCGCGATTCCGCAGCCGGTGTCCGCCACTTCCAGCCAGACCTTGTCGCCCTCCACGCCATTGCTGAGGGTGATGGTGCCGCGTTCCGGGCCCATCGCCTGGGCGGCGTTGATCACCAGGTTCATCACCACCTGATTGAGCTGCGAGGCCAGGCATTCAATGTCTGGCAGCACCTGGAAATGCTTGACCACATCGGCCTTGTACTTGAGTTCGCTGGCGACGATATTCAGGGTTGAGTCGATGCCGTGTTGCAGGTTTGCCCACTGCCATTTCTCGTCGTTGTCGACCCGCGAGAAATCCTTCAGGTCCTTGACGATCTGCGCCACGCGACCAATACCATCCTTGGATTCGAGAATCAGAATCGGGATGTCCTCCTTGAGAAACTCCAGGTCCATTGCCTTGCGTAGGCTTTGCAATTGCGTCAGGCATTCGCCGGGTGCGAGGGCTTCTTCGGCCTGCCGATAGGCGTCGAGCATCTGCTGCAACTGTTTGAAGTAGCCGTCCAGGGTGCTCAGGTTGGAGGAGATGAAACCTACCGGGTTGTTGATTTCATGGGCCACCCCCGCCGCGAGCTGGCCCAGGGACGCGAGCTTTTCCGACTGCACCAATTGGCTTTCCAGTTGCTTGCGTTCATCGATTTCCAGCTGCAGCGCCTGGCTGGCCAAGGTCAATGCCTGGGTGCGTTGCTCCACCAGATGTTCCAGGTGACTGGTTTGCAGGGACGCACGCCGGGCCATGTCCCATTTGGCGGCGAGGGTGTTGGCCATCTGTTGGACTTCGATGTTGTCGAAAGGCTTTTTCAGGATCAGCAGGCGGTCATGGGCCTGCAGGCGAAACAGCAGTTCTTCCCAGGAGTAATCGGAGTAGGCGGTGCACACCACCACTTGCAGTTGCGGGTCGACTTTCCATAATTCTTCGATGGTTTGCGCGCCGTCCCAGCCCTGGGGCATACGCATGTCGACAAAGGCCAGGGCGTAGGGGCGCTCTTGTTGCGTGGCCTGGCACAGCAGCTGCAATCCTTCCTGGCCGCCGTAGGCCGAATCCAGTTCAAAAGCCTGGGCCTGGGGTTTGACGCTGGCGCCAAACAGGGCCGTTTCCATCTCGTCCAGTTCCAGGTTCGCGTCCACGGGCGGCATCAGAATCTTGCGAAAGTCTTCATGAATCGACGGGGTGTCATCGATCAATAAAATGCGCCGGTTGGGTGCTTGATTCATGCTCATGTCCGTGCGGGTTCCAGTGGAATATGCAGGGTGAACAGCGCGCCTTTGCCCGGGCCGTCGCTGTGGGCGGTGAGGCGGCCCTTCATTTCCAGGGCGGCCAGGGCGCAGCTGTGCAGGCCAAAGCCGTGGCCTTCCTTGCGGGTGGTAAAACCGTGGGTGAAGATTCGCGTCATGTTTTCCGCGGGTATGCCTTCGCCTTCGTCCTTGACGCTGATCTGCAAGGTCCCGTCGTCCAACGGCATTACCGTCAGGGTCATTTGCCGGGTGCGATCGGTGAGGTTGGACATGGCGTACTTGGCGTTGCTGATCAGGTTCACCAGGATCAGCAGCAACCGATGCTTGTCGGCCATGATCTCGGGGACGTCGTGGTAGTCCTTGACCACCGTCACATGGTGGCGGCTCAGGGCCCCGGAATTCATGCGCAGGGCATCTTCCATCAACGCGCTGATATGCACCGGCTCCAGCAGCGTGGATGCGCCGGCGTAGGACTGCTGGGTGGAAACAATATCCTTGATGTGGTCGACGCTTTTGCTCAGTTGCGCCAGTTCCTCGGTGAGGCCCTGCTGTTCAGTGGCGATGGCTTCGACCAACTGGTTCAGGTAATCGGGCAGCAGCTTGCCTTTTTCATCCTCGGTGAGGAAGGTGCCCAGGTCGCGGCGGTGTTCATTGATCAATTGCATGGCCTTGCCCAGCCCCAACGCCTTGCTGGTGCGCAGCTTGCGCGTCACCAGCTCGGCCGAGATATTCACGCTGTTGAGCACGTTGCCGACGTTGTGCAGCACGTTGGTCGCAATTTCCGCCATGCCGGCCTGGCGGGCGCTGTCCATGAGTTCACTTTGGGCATCCTTGAGTTCCCGGGTACGTTCCTCGACACGTTGCTCAAGGCTTTCGTTGACCACATGCAAGGCCCGGTTGACCCGGTTGATCTCGGCGAAACTGCGCAACAGGCGAATCGCCAGGTACAGCAGCAGTGCCACCAGCAAGGTGGAAAACACCAGCAGGTAGCGATGGTATTTCTGGTCGAGCAGGTCAGACGCGGTCTGGTCCTGATTGAGCTGGTTGGTGAGGTCGTCCAGGCGTTCGGCCAGCGGCACGGCGGCGATGCGTTCGAGCAGGTCGTTGACCAAGGGTTGTTCCCGCAGGATCAGCGCAATGTGATTGCTGAGAATTTCCACCGGCACCTGGAACGACTCGGGCAGGCTCAGTTTATTGATCGCCAGCGTGTTCAGGCCCACCAGAATGTCGGCGGCCTTGTCGTCGCTGGTCACCTGGGCGAATTCGAGGCTGCTCAGGAGCACGTCGTAGGTGTCGGTGGCGATGCTTTGCTGGAGCAGTTTGTCGGCGTTGGTGAGTGCCAGGAACTGCGCCTGGATATCGTCTTCGGCGGTGGGCAGGAAGGCAAGGGAGTTGCGCAGCACGGCGTTATGGGACTTGAACTGGTCCACCAGCCGGGCTTTTTCGTCGATCGCCTGGCGATAGGCGTCCTGGCCGGCCTGCCAGCGGGCGGGGTCTTCGTGACGGTGCTGCGATTCGCGCTGCTCAAGGCTGACCCACAGGCGGTTCATCTCGGTGAGGGGCGCGACCAGTGGGTCGTAGTTGTGGGTCAGGGCAATCCGGGCCTTGAGTACTTCACTGTCCCATTGTGAGTTCAGTTGCTTGATTTCGCGGATCAGGTCGCGGGATTCGGTGTAGGTGCTGGTCTTGTCGCTCGATGACTTGAGGTACAGGAATACCAAAGTCGAGGCGAGTATCAGGGTCATGGCGCTGAGCATGAATTGGGTGGCGCGGCGGGAGAGCCTCATAGTGGTTTGCCTGCCCATTCGCCGGTCAGGGTTTTCAGGAACAGCACGATCAGGGTCTTGTCTTCAGCCGAGGGAATGCGCCCCAGCTGGTACTTGAACATCACGTCGACGGCTTCTTCGAGGGTCTTGGCCGAAGCGTCGTGAAAGTACGGGGCGGTGACCGCCACATTGCGCAGGCTGGGCACCTTGAACACGTTGCGGTCTTCCTCGTCCTTGGTCAGCAGGTAGCGTCCCAGGTCGGCTTCGGTGGGGTTGCCACGGGCCTTGAAGTAGTCATCCATCACGCCGAATTTCTGGTACATGTTGCCGCCGATATTGGCGCCCTGGTGGCAGGCGATGCAGCCGTACTCCTTGAAGCGCTGGTAGCCGTATTTTTCCTTGAGGGTGAGGATGTCGGTGTTGCCTTGCAGGTATTGGTCGAAGCGCGAATTGGGCGTGAGCAGGGTACGTTCATAGGTCGCCAGGGCATTTTGCACAGTGGCGGGCGTGATGCCGTCGGGGTAAATCTGCCGGAACGTCGCCTGGTAGTGAGGAAGTGCCGACAAGGTCTGAATCACGGTTTTCCAGTCGTTGCCCATTTCCATGGGGCTGGTGACCACTTGTTCGACCTGTGCCTCCAGGGTGTCGACCCGTGCGTTCCAGAATTGCTTGAAGTTCAGGCTGGCGTTGAACACGGTCGGGGTGTTGAGCGCCACCGGCTTGCCGTCGAACCCCAGGGAAAACGGCTGATTGTCGACGCCGCCGGTTTGCAGGTCATGGCAGCTGGCGCAGGACTTGGTGTTGTTGACCGACAGTTGTGTTTCATTGAACAACTGGCGCCCCAGCTCCACCGTTGCCGGATCCAGTTGCGGTATTGGCGGCAGCGACTTGAGTGGTTCGTCCAGCGGCGCGGCCATCACCGGCAGGCAGGTCGCCAGCCAAAACAGCGTGGCGAGCCCGGGCGCCCGTGAAGACCGGTGAACGTAGCGTGGCGTGGCGTCGCTCAAGCGATGATTCCTTGGGGCAGAACGTTATTGGCTGGGCATCAGGGTGCGTCGCCCGGCTTGCATGAACTGGGCGAATTCATCGGCGGCCACCGCCTTGCTGAACAGGAAGCCCTGTCCTTCTTCACACTGGTGGGCCTTGAGGAAGTTCAGTTGCTCAACGGTCTCCACGCCTTCGGCAATGATGTTCAGGTCCAGGCTTTTACCCAAGCTGATAATCGCGCTGATCAGTTGCGCGTCCTGGGTGTTTTTACTCAAGCCACGAATGAACGACTGATCGATTTTCAGCACATCAATCGGAAACCGCCGCAGGTAGCTGAGGCTGGAATAGCCGGTGCCGAAGTCATCCACCGCCAGGCGTACCCCCATGGACTTGATCGCCCGTAAGGTCACCAGGGTGTCTTCGACGTTTTGCATCAGCACACTTTCGGTAATCTCCAGCTCCAGCAAGCCCGGCGCGAGGTTGGTGCGCTCGAGGATGGCGGCCAGGTTGGCGATAAAATCCCGCTGGCGAAAATCGATGGCCGAGATGTTCACTGAAATACAGATCGGAGCCAGGCCGGCTGCATGCCAGGCTTGCGCTTGCTCGCAGGCCTGGCCCAGCACCCATTGGCTCAGGAGCACGATCAGGCCGCTGTCCTCGGCCACCGGGATAAAGACCGACGGGTAGATCCAGCCGTGACCGGGCTGGTACCAGCGAATCAGGGCTTCCGCACCGACGATTTGCCCACTGCTCAAGTTCAGTTTCGGCTGGTAGTGCAGCATAAACTCGTTGCGTTGCAGGGCCAGCCGAATCGCGGTCTCCAGGCTTTGCTGTTCCTGGGCGCGGCGGTTCATGTCATCGATGAAAAAGCTGAAGTCATTCGGGCCATGATCCTTGGCGGCGTGCATGGCAGTTTCGGCTTTCTTGATCAATTCCACGGCGCTGAAGCTGTCGTTGGGGTAAATGCTGATGCCCAGGCTGGCGGTGACGCTCAGGTCGTGGCCGGCGACGTAGCGGATGTGACTGACGGCCTTGAGGATTTTTTCAGCGATGTGCTGGGTTTGCTGAGGATGATGAACGTCGTTGAGGATCAGCACGAACTCGTCGGAGCCGTAGCGAAATACCGAGTCTGACTCGCGCACCGTCGCCACCAGGCTTTGGCTGACTTGCTTGAGCACTTCATCACCCACCGGGTGGCCCAGAGCGTTATTGATGCGCTTGAAGCGGTCCAGGCCGATAAACATCACCGCCAACTGGGTGTCATGGCGCCGGCAAGCGGCGATGGCCTGGGTCAGCCGGTCCCCCAGCAGCGTGCTGTTGGGCAGGTCGGTGAGGGCGTCGTATTGCAGCAGGTGCGAGACCTTGAGCAGTTCCTGCACCCGTTCCTCCACCGTACGCTCCAGGCCCATCAGCTTGAGGGCAGCATCCTGTGCAAGCTGCCATTTCCAGGTCAGGGCACTGGCCATCTGGCGGATTTCGAGGTTGTCGAAGGGTTTTTTCAGGATCAGCAGTTGGTCGTCGTATTTGAGGCGCGCTTCGATGGCTTCGAAGGAATAGTCGGAGTAGGCCGTGCACAAGGCGATTTGCAGGTGGGGGTCGACAGCCCACAGTTGCTCGATGGTCTCCAGCCCGTCCCAGCCCGGCGGCATGCGCATGTCGATGAAGACCAGGGCGTAGGGAGTGTTGGCGGCCAAGGCCTTGGTCACCAGGTCCAGCGCTTCCTGGCCTTGGTAGGCCGAGTCCAGCAGGAACGTCTGGCGTGCGGCCGGGGCGGTACCGAACAGGGTCTCTTCGATGCTGTCCAGGGATTGGCCGCCGTTGGGGTCGGCTTCGAGGATTTTGCGGAAGTCTTCGTGGATCGACGCGGTGTCGTCGACGATCAGGATCCGCCGGTTGGCCCTCGCGGAGCGCGGGTTCACGAGCGGTTCCGGGACGCGCTCAACTGCATATTCTGGCGCATATGGCTTCCTTACCTTAAGTGCATCGGTAAACAGGGGCGGTCATGGGCTTCTTGCCACAAGCATAGTTGGCTCCCTTGAATAAGTCGGCCAGTTGGCGTCAAATCAACGCCAGTACCCCCGCATTCATCTAGCGCTCAATGCTCCAGCAAGTACAGCGATTGATGACGACGGGCGCGCAATGGTGCAATTTTGTGTCATTGAAAGGAGGTGTCGCCATGGACGAGCAACTTGCTACGACTGCCCCCTACACCCCCACGATTTTGCTGGTCGACGACGAAGAGTCGATCCTCAATAGCCTGCGCCGTTTGCTGCGAGGCCAACCCTATGACGTGCTGCTGGCCGGCAGTGGCGCCCAGGCCCTCGAAATCATGGCCGCGCGGCCCATCGACCTGGTCATGACCGACGCCCGCATGCCGGCCATGGACGGCGCGATGCTGCTGGCCGAGACCCACCGGCTGTACCCGGCCACCACGCGCATCCTGCTGACCGGCTACGCCGACATGAGCATGATGATCAAGGCGATCAATGAAGGGCAGATCCACCGCTATATCAGCAAACCCTGGAATGACGAGGAAATGCTCCTGACCCTGCGCCAGTCTCTGGAGCACCAGCATTCCGAGCGCGAGCGGCTGCGCCTTGAGCAACTGATCCGGGAGCAGAACGACCAGTTGAAAGCCCTCAACGCCACCCTGGAAAAACGCGTGGTGGCGCGCACCTCCGAGCTGCAGCAGACCGCCGACATGCTCGACCTGGCCTACGATGAACTCAAACGCAGCTACGTAACCGGCACCGAGGTGTTTTCGCTGCTGGCCAACCTGCGGCTGCCCAAGGAAAAACAGACCAACCGCCAACTGATCGAACTGATCCGCGTGTACTGCAAGTTCCACCCCATGGACGAGGCCAGCGCACGCGACCTGACCATGGCCGCCGCGCTCTACAACATCGGCAAGTTAAGCTGGAGCGACAGCATGATGGTCTCTCCCAGCGACCTACTGCACAGCACCGACCGTGAGCGTTATCGGGCGTATCCGACCCAGAGCGAATCGTTGCTGATGACCCTGGAACCGATGAAAGACGCGGCACGCTTGATCCGCCATCACCAGGAACGCTGGGACGGTACTGGCTTTCCCGACCACCTCAAGGGCGATGCGATTCCGGAGGGCTCGCGGCTGTTGAAGCTGGCAGTGGATTTCATCGAACTGCAACGCGGCTTGATCCTTGAACGGCAGATGAACAGCGATGAAGCGCTGATCTACATCCGCAAATACGCCGGGCGCCTGTACGACCCGGAGATGGTGGAGGACTTCATCCAGGCCTGCGCCGCGTTCCTCAGCGACGTGACCCTGGGCGATCCTACGGTGAAAGTCCTGACTACCCGCGAACTGGCCGAAGGCATGGTGCTGGCGCGCAACCTCAACGCCGACAACGGCATGCTGCTGCTCAACGCCGGCAAGGTGTTGAACCTGCCGCTGGTGGACAAACTGATTGCGTTCGAGGCCATGGAAGGCGCGAAGTACAGCGTGTTTATCAAGGAGCCGGATGAAGCGCTGCTTTCGGGTTGAGGCTGGTTCATGGGATCCTTGCACCTTTGTATTCAAGGCAACCTTTCCATGACCTCCACCATTCGCATCGCCGCCGCCCTGCTGATCGGCAGCGACGGCCAGACCCTGCTGGTACGCAAGCGCGGCACCCAGGCCTTCATGCAGCCAGGCGGCAAAATCGACGCCGGTGAGCAACCTGCCGAGGCTCTGCTCCGTGAGCTGCACGAAGAACTGGGCCTGCGGATTGACCCGGCGGCAGCGGTGTACCTGGGCCAGTTTTCGGCCCCGGCGGCGAATGAGCCGGGGTTTGTGGTGCAGGCCGAGTTGTTCCAGGTGCACATCGACGTGGCGGTGACACCGGCTGCCGAGATTGAAGAAGTGCGCTGGATCGACCCGGCCGGCGACGGCGATTTGCAGCTTGCGCCGCTGACTCGGGATTTGATTCTGCCGTTCTACCGCGCCTCGCTGATCCCAGCCTGATCCGGGATTAGGGGGCTTGTCTGTGGTGAGTGGGGTTGCCCTGTGGTGAGGGAACCTTTGTGGCGAGGGGCTTGTCCTGTGGTGAGTGGGCTTGTCCTGTGGCGAGGGGGCTTGTCCCCCGTTGGAGTGCGTAGCGCTCCCGCTTTTTTTGGGGCCGCTACGCAGCCCAACGGGGGACAAGCCCCCTCACCACAGGACAAGCCCCTCACCACAGGACAGGCCCCCCTCACCACAAAGGCCCCTAGCCACAGGGAACCGCTACACGTCAGCGTACGGCGCTGACGCCGTCCAGGGTCGAAAACGAAGTGTCCTTGGCCGTCAGCAAAAAGTCGCGCATGTACGGCGCATCCAGCATGTCGGCGCGAATCCCGGCGTACAGCGTGGCGAACAAGCCTTTCTCTCCCAGCCGCTTGGCCTTCACATAACCCCGGGAGCTGTATTCATGCAGCGCCCAATGGGGCATGCCGCACACGCCACGACCGCTGGCCACCAACTGCATCATCATCACCGTCAGTTCCGAGGTGCGTACCTGGGCCGGTTCCACGTCGGCCGGTTCCAGGAAACGGGTGAAGATGTCCAGGCGATCCCGCTCCACCGGGTAGGTGATCAGGGTTTCGCTGATCAGGTCTTCGGGCACGATGTACGGCTTGTTCGCCAGCGGGTGCTGATTGGCCACGGCGAGCATGGCTTCGTAGGTGAACAACGGCACATAGGTGATGCCCGGCAGTTCCAGCGGGTCGGACGTCACCACCAAGTCCAGGTCGCCACGGGCCAGGGCCGGTAACGGCGCGAAGGCGAAGCCGGAGGCCAGGTCCAGTTCCACTTCTGGCCAGGCGTCGCGGAACTGGTCGATGGTGGGCATCAGCCACTGGAAACAGCTATGGCACTCGATGGCCATGTGCAAACGCCCGGCCGTGCCACCGGCCAGGCGTGCGATGTCGCGTTCGGCGCCGCGCAGCAAGGGCAGGGTGGCGTCCGCCAGTTGCAGCAGGCGCAGGCCGGCGCTGGTGAAGCGCAGTGGCTTGGTTTTGCGCACGAATAACTGCATGCCCAGGCGTTCTTCAAGTTCCTTGAACTGGTGGGACAGGGCCGATTGCGTCAGGTGCAAGCGCTCAGCGGCTTCCACCAGGCTGTCGGCTTCGCGCAAGGCGTGCAGTGTCTTGAGATGGCGGATTTCGAGCACGGGGTCTCCATGAATATAACTTGTGACAAATTCGGATCGGTTGAGTTTGTCTCATGTTGTTATGCCTGTCGACCGTCGTGCTCAAGTTCGGGGGGACCTTCACGCTCGGTCAGCAGCAACGCCAGTTAGCACGTCCCGGCGGGGCGTGCGCCGTTAGAGGTGTGACCGGGTTGAGAACTGCCTCCAACGGCAGGAGTTGCTCGGCACTCAGTTGCCCTTGGGCTTCGGCCAGTTGTCCGCAGTGCGGGAGCAGGCTTTGATAGAGAGGTATCGAGACGACCATTGAGCGGCAGTCACGAAATTGTCACGCAACTGTGGCAGCGCGCTTGTACAAAGTTCATCAGACTCGCGCTCTACTGGGGTTCTGCGTTTCGGTGTTTTTCATGCGCGTGTTGTTTTTCATGGCCGCTCTCTTGTTCGGCCTGCCGTCCTTTGCGGCTTCTCGATGTGATGTAAATGTGCCGACCCAACGGGTCGATCTGGAACAGGTAAGCCTGGCCTACCAGAGCATTGGTCGCGCCTCCGACCCGGCCTTGTTGCTGGTGATGGGCCTGGGCGGGCAGTTGATTCACTGGCCGGACGAAGTGGTGGTGGCCCTGTGTGAGCAGGGCTTTCGGGTGATTCGCTATGACAACCGTGACGTTGGCTTGTCTACCTGGCGCCAGGCACCGGCCAGCGCCAACCTGACGTTCGAAGTCCTGCGCTACAAACTCGGCCTGCCGGTGGCGGCGCCCTACACGCTGACGGACATGGCCGACGACGCGTTGGGCTTGATGGACGGCTTGCACATCCAGCAATTCCACGTGCTGGGCGCGAGCATGGGCGGGATGATCGCCCAGCACCTGGCGGCCATGGCACCGCAACGGGTGGAAAGCCTGACCCTGATCATGACCAGCTCCGGCGCCGAAGGCCTGCCGGCACCGAGTGCGGCGTTGGTGCAACTGTTGTCACGGCGCAGCGCGCCCAATCGTGAAGTGGCCCTGGAACAACAGGCCGACCTGCTGGCGGCGCTGGGCAGTCCTTATGTGAAGGATGATCGCAAGGTGTTGCTGCAGCAGGCGGCGCAGTCTTACGACCGGGCGTTCAACCCCGAGGGTGTGAAGCGCCAGATCATGGCGATCCTCGCTGAGCCCAGCCGGGTGGCGCTGCTCAACCAGCTGCGGGTGCCGACCCTGGTGGTGCATGGCACGGCCGACCCGCTGTTGCCGGTGATGCATGGCGTGCACTTGGCGGCGCATATCCAGGGCAGCCAGTTGCGGCTGATCCCGGGGCTGGCCCATCGGTTTCAGGAGGCGTTCAAGGCGCCGTTGCTGGCGGCGGTTTTGCCCTATTTGCAAGCGCATCGTGAGGACGCGGCGCATTGGGCGCAGATCGACCCGGTGGTACCTGCGAAGGTTTTGTAAGGGCTTGACGGGGTGTATCGTGGGACCTTTCCGGCGTTTAATGCCAGCGAGGTTGCCTAGTCATGAGTACTCCCCTGAAGATCGATTTCGTCAGCGACGTGTCCTGCCCCTGGTGCATTATCGGCCTGCGTGGTTTGACCGAAGCACTGGACCAACTGGGCCCGGAGGTGCAGGCCGAGATTCATTTCCAGCCTTTTGAGCTGAACCCGAACATGGCTGCTGAAGGGCAGAACATTACTGAGCACATCACTGAGAAATACGGCTCCACTGCTGAGCAGTCCCAGGCTAACCGGGCGCGGATTCGTGATATGGGCGCGGCGTTGGGGTTTGCGTTTCGTACTGATGGGCAGAGTCGTATCTACAACACGTTTGATGCGCATCGTTTGTTGCATTGGGCGGGGCTTGAGGGGTTGCAGTACAACCTTAAGGAAGCGCTGTTCAAGGCGTACTTTACGGATCAACAGGACCCGTCGGATCACGGGACGTTGGCGGGGATTGCCGAGGGTGTTGGGTTGGATCGCGTACGGGCTGAAGCGATTCTGGCCTCGGATGAATATGCCGCCGAGGTGCGGGAGCAGGAGCAGTTGTGGGTGTCTCGCGGGGTGACTTCTGTGCCTACGATCGTGTTTAACGATCAGTATGCGGTGAGTGGAGGGCAGCCGGCTGAGGCGTTTGTCGGGGCGATTCGGCAGATTATCAGTGAGGGGGGCAAGGGCTGATCGGTGTACATATCCGTTTCTTCGGTAACGGCTGCCTATGGTTCCGCTCTTACAGCGGGTCACTTTTGAAAAGCGCAAAAGTAACCAAAACGCTCTGCCCCGCCTGTCGGCGCCTCGCCTAGGCTCGGCGTACCCTCACTCCGGCATTACTCCGCGGGCCGCCGCGACGGGCCATCCATGGCCCGGCGCGGCTAAACCGGCGTCCTGCCGGTTTACCCGCTCCGCAATACCTGCGTTCGGCCTCGGGCTGAATGGGGCAGTCAGATCAAAATCAAAAGCAGATCAAAAGCAGAGCACAGCGGCCTACAGGCCGGCTTGAGTGTTAGAAGCAGAGGCAAGATCGAGAGCGAAAGCAGAGCTGCTTTTCTGTGGGAGCGGGCTTGCTCGCGAAAAACCTGAGAACGCCGCGTTGAATCAGGATGCCCGCGTCATCGTTAACGACCTTCGCGAGCAAGCCCGCTCCCACATTTGGACCGTGCCCGCTTTAGCTGTTGCTGTTGCTTCACCACACTCAAGCCGGCCKGTAGGCCGCTGTGCTCTTGATCTGCTTTTGATCTTGATCTTAGGCGCCCCGTTAAACCACGCTGGCCGAACGCAGGCAGTACGGAGCGGGTAAACCGGCAGGACGCCGGTTTAGCCGCGACGGGGCAGGGACGCCCCGTCGCGGCGGCCCGCTTCGTGCTGCCGGAGCTGAGGGCACACCGAGCCCAAGCGAGGTGCCGAGTGGTGGGGCAAGAGCGTTTTGCTTACTTTTGCGCTGTTCAAAAGTGAGCCGCTGTAAGAGCGGAACCATAGGCGGCCGTTACCTAAATAACGGATATGCCCCCACCCCTACCGGCTACTTCAAATTCCCACTCAAAAACTGCTGCAACCGTTCGCTCTTCGGATTACCCAGCACATCCTCCGGCGCACCCTGTTCCTCCACCAACCCCTTGTGCAAAAACAGCACCTGGCTCGACACCTTGCGGGCAAAGCTCATCTCATGGGTCACCATGATCATCGTCCGGCCTTCCTCGGCCAACCCCTGGATCACCTTCAACACCTCACCCACCAACTCCGGATCCAGCGCCGAAGTCGGCTCGTCAAACAGCATCACCTCCGGCTCCATCGCCAACGCCCGGGCAATCGCCACCCGCTGTTGCTGGCCCCCCGACAAAAACGCCGGATACTGATCCGCCACCCGCGCCGGTAACCCAACCTTGTCCAGATACCGACGAGCGCGGTCCTCGGCGTCCTTCTTGCTGCAGCCCAAGACCCGGCGCGGCGCCATGGTGATGTTCTCCAGCACACTCATATGGCTCCACAAGTTGAAATGCTGAAACACCATCGCCAACCGTGTACGCAGGCGCTGCAACTCCGCATCATCCGCCACGCGCATCCCATGGCGGTCACTGACCATACGAATCTGCTGACCATCCAGCGTCATCGCGCCATCATTCGGCTGTTCAAGAAAGTTGATGCAACGCAAAAAGGTGCTTTTGCCCGAGCCGCTGGCGCCGATCAAACTGATCACATCACCGGTCTTGGCCTTGAGCGAGACACCTTTGAGCACCTCATTGTCGCCATAGCTTTTATGCAGGCCTTCAACGGTCAATTTGTACATGGGGCGTGCATCCTCAAGGCGAAAGTAGGTAGCCGCTGCGATAGGCTTCAGTGCCCGCGACATGGGCGATGACCATCCCGGCAGTGGCCATGCGCCGCAGCGAACGGGCGTAAAGCAGGCCGGCATTGCGGCAATGCACCGGCGTTACGCGGTCAGAAATAGGGTCGATGATTTCGGCGATCAGTTGCCCGGCTTCCACGTATTCCCCAGGCAGGGCGCTGAACACCAGCAAACCGCCCACCGGTGTGGCCACCGGCTCGACGCCCGCCAGCGGTGTGGCGGGGTAGGGCAGCGCCGGCAACGGTGCAGGCTCGCCGCTGATCGCGCCGAAGTGAATCAGGTAATCGATGATCGCCTGGCAGTCGAGGCTGGCCAGTCCGTGGTTGACGTCGCCCTGGCCGCGCAACTCGACGGTGACGGAAAAGCTGCCCATCGGGATCGGGAAGCGCTCGCCAAAGCGTTGCTGCAATTGCCACCACACCAGCGTGAAACACTCATCGAACGACTGCCCACCGGAGTCGGTAGCCAACAGGCTGGCTTCGGAGCCGATATAGCGCGCCAACGGCTCCACCCGGGGCCACGCTTCGGGAGTGGTGTACAGGTGCGCCACGGCTTCGAAGTCGCAGTGCAAGTCCAGCACCATGTCGGCATCGCAGGCCAGGCGTTGCAGCACCAGGCGCTGGGATTCCAGTTGCGTGACGGGTGTTTGCGCTGCCAGGGCCATGGTAAGTGCGTCGCGAATCAGTTCGACGTTGTGCTGTGGATCATCCCCCAGCAGTTCTTCAACCTGATTGCCGACGTCGTCGCTCAGGTCGACAAACAGGCGATTGAAGTTCTGCCCGCTTTCCAGCTCGTAGCGGCCCAAGGGGATGTCCATCAAAACCTGTTCCAGGCCGGTCGGGTTGGCGATGGGCACCAGCACGATCTCGCTGCGCAGGCGGTCGGCCGCTGCCAGCTCCGCCAGGCGCACTTTCAAGTGCCAGGCCACCAGCATGCCCGGCAACTCGTCAGCGTGCAGCGACGACTGGATGTAGACCTTGCCTTCAGCCTGCTCCGGCCCGAAGTGGAAGCTGTGGATCTGCCGCGCCGTGCCCGGCACCGGTGCCACGAGTGGGTGAATCTGATGACGCATGAAGGCTCCTTAGTGGCTGGGGCCGAGAAAGGCCAGCCAGCGACGCTCCGCCAGACGAAACAGACCGACCAGAGCAAAGGTCACGGTCAGGTAGATCAGCGCAGCGATACCGAA
Organism: Pseudomonas sp. AN3A02; assembly: GCF_011765255.1. Classification (NCBI taxonomy): domain Bacteria; kingdom Pseudomonadati; phylum Pseudomonadota; class Gammaproteobacteria; order Pseudomonadales; family Pseudomonadaceae; genus Pseudomonas; species Pseudomonas sp. AN3A02. Next base: position 840,975 of record NZ_JAARNI010000001.1, on the reverse strand, counting down.
TGATTGAAAGGTCATGTAGGTGGCCGAGTTGGCGTCCCGGGCGACTTTCAGGATATCCGGGATCGTCGCGGTGAAGGCCACCGTCGTCGAGTGCAGCATCAGGATCACTTCATTACTGTAGTACGGCAGCGAGCGGCGCAGGGCCGACGGCATGATCACGTAGGCATACAGTTTCCAGCCGCTCAGGCCGTAGGCTTTTGCCGCTTCGACTTCGCCGTGGGCCATGCTGCGGATCGCCCCGGCAAAAATCTCCGTGGTGTAGGCGCAGGTATTGAGGGCGAAGGCGAGGAGGGTGCAGTTCATCGCATCGCGAAAGAACGCATCCAGTACCGGCTGCGCGCGAACCGCCGCGATGCTGTAGATCCCGGTGTAGCAAATCAGCAGCTGGATATACAGCGGTGTGCCGCGAAACAGGTAGGTGTAGAACTGCACGGGCCAGCGTACCCAGCGATTGCGCGACACCCGGGCGATGGACAGCGGGATCGACACCAGGAAGCCGATGAAGATCGAGGCGCTGAGCAGCCACATGGTCATGGCCAGGCCGGTGATGTGCTGGCCGTCGCTATAAAGGAAGGGGCGCCAGTATTGTTGGATAAGTTCGATCATCGCACTGCCTCCCGGGAGCCTGCGGAGTAGCGCCGTTCCAGGTAGCGCAGGACGAAGTTGGACGCGCTGGTGATCAACAGGTAGATAAACGCGGCGATCACCAGGAAATAGAACAGCTGATAGGTGCTCTTGCCGGCATCCTGTGCGGCCTTGACCAGGTCGGCCAAACCGATGATCGACACCAGGGCCGTGGCCTTGAGCATCACGCACCAGTTGTTGTTAATGCCCGGCAGGGCGAAGCGCATCATCTGCGGGAAGGTCACGAAGCGAAACCGCTGGCCACGCGTGAGTCCGTAGGCCGTGGCGGCTTCCAGTTGGCCACGGGGCACGGCGAGGATCGCACCGCGGAAGGTCTCGGTGAAATACGCACCGTAGATAAAGCCCAGGGTGATCACCCCGGCGCTGAATGGGTCGATCTCGATGTAGTCCCATTCCATAAAGTCGGTAAAGCCGGTCAGCCACATTTGCAGGCTGTAGAAAATCAGCAGCATCAGCACCAGGTCGGGCACGCCGCGAATCAAGGTGGTGTAGATCTGTGCGGGAATCCGCACGAACGCCAGGCTGGACAGTTTGGCAGTGGCGCCGAGCAAGCCCAGCAACACGCTGACGGCCAGGGAAAACACCGACAACTTGACGGTCATCCAGGTGCCTTGCAGCAACAGCGGGCCGAAACCCTTCAAGCTAAAGGCACTGAGCCCCAGGGTTTGCAAAAGATCTTCGAACATAAATCAGGACCTATGGCGATAAAAAAGCGCCCCTCCAGAGGAAGGGCGCCCCAGGCATTATTTGCCGCTGTACAGGTTCAGATCGCCAAAGTGTTTCTTCTGGATGGTGGCGTAGGTGCCATCATCGTGTAACGCTTTGATACCTTTATCCAACAAGGCCTTGAGGTCTTTGTTACCTTTTTTGATACCGACCGCAGTTTTGGACGGCAGCAGTGGATCGTCGATGGCCTTGCTGACTTCATAACCAGCGCCGGCTGGCGACTTCAAAAAGCCCAGTTCGGCTTGCAGCATGTCCTGTACGGAAGCGTCCAGGCGGCCGGAAGTCAGGTCGGCGTACACCTGGTCCTGGTTGGCGTAGGCCTTGGTGGTTACACCGGCCTTGTCCAGTACGGCCTTGGCGTAGGCTTCCTGGATGGTGCCTTGCTCGTAGCCAACGCTTTTGCCCTTGAGGGACTCAGGCGTGGAGAAGTTCGCGCCCTTTTTGAACACCAGGGAAGTCGGGCCGGAGAACAGCTCGTTGGAGAAGTCGATTGCCTTTTCACGGGCTGTGGTGACCGTCATCGACGAAATCACGCCATCAAACTTGTTGGCATTGAGGCCTGGAATCATGCCGTCGAAATCACTTTCGACCCACTTGCACTTGACCTTCAGCTCGGCACAGATGGCATTGCCCAAGTCGATATCGAAGCCCACCAGGCTGCCATCAGCGGCTTTTGACTCAAACGGCGCGTAGGACGGATCGACACCAAAACGCAATTCCTTGTATTCCTTGGCCAGCGCGGAACCGGCGGCCATGCACAGAGCCAGTGCAGAAAGGGTCAGCAATGCTTTTTTCATTATGTAATCCCTGGAAACCAAGATAAGCGCTTGTGGCGCGGTTAGGACTGTTACTGAACGGTGTCAGACCTGACTCAAGTAGCAATTTCTGCACCATAGTTCCGAATGGTCGTTTTAAAAGGTGAGATTAAGGAGTTGTGTCGGTAGGAAATGCCCGAAAATGGGCATTGATAATTACGCGCACTATTTTGAAGCGCATAAGGATTTTAAATCTGGGAGCAATTGTCTTGATGTGCTCGTTCCAACGCTCTGCGTGGGAATGCCGCCCGGACGCTCTGCGTCCAACGGGCAACGCACGGTTCAAGTCTTGCGCAGTGGTGACGCGGGGTGTCACGGGATGCATTCCCACGTAGAACGTGGGAACGATCGCTCAAGCGGGCTTGCCCGCTCCCACATTGATCGGTGGTGTTCGTGAGAGGCGTGTCAGGTCAGTAAATCCTGCAAGGTCGCCAGGTTGTCGGCGTCCTCTACCGACTTGTCCTGGCGCCAGCGCAACATCCTCGGGAAACGCACGGCAATTCCGCTCTTGTGCCGCTTGGACAGGGCGATGCCCTCAAAGCCCAACTCAAACACCAGGCTGGGCGTCACGCTGCTCACCGGGCCGAATTTCTCCACGGTGGTCTTGCGGATGATTCCGTCGACCTTGCGCATTTCTTCATCGGTCAGCCCCGAATACGCCTTGGCGAATGGCACCAGCGTGCGTTCGCTGCCGGGCGGTCCGTCCCATACGGCGAAGGTGTAGTCGCTGTATAGGCTGGCGCGCCGGCCATGGCCGCGCTGGGCATAGATCAGCACGGCGTCGACACTGAACGGGTCGACTTTCCACTTCCACCACACGCCCATGTCCTTGGTGCGGCCCACGCCGTAGAGGCCATCCCGGGCCTTGAGCATCATGCCTTCCACGCCCAGGCTGCGGGAGGCTTCACGTTGTTCCGCCAAGGCCTGCCAGCTGTCGCCGGTCAGCAAAGGCGACGCCCGCAACGTGGGCTGGTCGCAGTCGCTGATCACCTGTTCCAGTTGTGCCCGACGCTCGGCCTGGGTGTGGTTGCGCCAGTCGTCGCCCTGGTGTTCCAGCAGGTCATAGGCCAGTACCGCGACGGGGGCGTCTTCGAGGATTTTCTTGCTCAGGGTTTTGCGGCCGATGCGCTGTTGCAGCAGGGCGAATGGTTGCACCGAGCCCTTCCATACCACGATTTCGCCGTCGATCACCGTGCCATCCGGCAGGCTGTTTTCCAGCTCATGAAGTTCCGGAAAGCGGTCGGTGACCAGTTCTTCGCCCCGGGACCAGATCCACAAGCGGCCTTCGCGCTTGACCAGCTGTGCGCGGATGCCGTCCCACTTCCATTCCACTTGCCAGTCAGCGGGGGCGCCGAGCAAGGCATCAAATTGCTCCACCGGTTGCGCCAGGCCATGGGCGAGAAAAAACGGATAAGGCTGCCCGCCGCGTTGCGCATGCTCGTCGGACGATTCGGCGGCAATCAGTTTCAAATAGCCTTCGGCGGTCGGACGGTTGGACAGGTCGGTGTAGCCCACCAGGCGCTGAGCCACGCGTTTACTGTCGAGCCCGGCCATGGCGGCCAGGGCGCGGGTGACGAGCAACTTCGATACGCCAACCCGGAAGCTGCCGGTGATCAGCTTGATGCACAGCATCAGGCTCGGTTGATCCAATTGTGCCCACAACGCAGGCAGGCGTTCGGCCAACTCTTCTGGCGGCAGGCCGCGCAAGGGCAGAAGCTTTTCTTCGAGCCACACAGCCAAACCGTCGTTGGAGGTGTGGGGCGATTCCGGTAACAGCAGGGAAATGGTTTCCGCCAGGTCGCCTACCGACTGATAACTCTCTTCGAACAACCACGGTTCAATACCGGCGGCTTCGGTGGCCATGTCCCGCAGCAACCGCGTGGGCACCAGTTGCCGCGGGCGGCCACCGGATAAAAAGTACACCGCCCATGCGGCATCTTCCGCTGGCGCTTGTAGGAAGTAAGCCTGCAAGGCCGCGAGTTTGGCATTGCTGGAAGTGGTTGCGTCGAGGTTGGCGTACAGCTCGGCGAAGGCTTTCATGACGCGGCTTCCTCTTCGTCATCGCCGTATTCGGTGGTGAACCCTTGCGCGTCGAGGCCCTTTTCCCGCAGGTGTCTGACCAATACGCCCACAGAACCGTGGGTGACCATCACTCGCTCAGCGCCGGTTTGCTCGATGGCCCACAACAGCCCAGGCCAATCGGCGTGGTCTGAGAGCACAAAGCCGCGATCCACTCCGCGCCGCCGGCGGGTGCCGCGCAGGCGCATCCAGCCGCTGGCGAAAGCGTCGCTGTAGTCGCCGAAACGGCGCATCCAGGTGCTGCCGCCGGCCGAGGGCGGGGCGATGATCAGGGCTTGGCGCAGCAAAGGGGCGGTCTTTTTGAAGTCACCGGCGTAGAGGGTTTCGGGGATATAGATGCCCGCTTCGCGGTATACCCGGTTAAGGGGTTCGACCGCGCCATGGCTGAGGATCGGGCCGATGCTGGCGTCGATGCCGTGGAGAATCCGCTGAGCCTTGCCGAAGGAATAACAGAACAGCACGCTGGCCTTGCCGGCAGCGATATTCGCCTGCCACCAGTCGTTGATCCCGGCAAAAATCTGCGCCTGGGGCTGCCAGCGGTAGATCGGCAGGCCGAAGGTCGATTCGGTGATAAAGGTATGGCAGCGCACCGGTTCAAACGGCGCGCAGGTGCCGTCGGGCTCGACTTTATAGTCGCCGGAGGCGACCCAGACTTCACCCTGGTATTCCAGGCGCACTTGGGCGGAGCCGAGTACATGGCCGGCGGGATGGAAGCTCAAGTTGACGCCGTGATGGCGCAGGGTTTCGCCGTAGGCCAGGGTTTGCAGGTTGATGTCTTGGCCCAGACGCGAGCGCAGGATGCCTTCGCCGGGGGCGGCGGCCAGGTAGTGTTGATTGCCGGTGCGGGCGTGGTCGCCGTGGGCATGGGTAATGACCGAGCGTTCAACCGGGCGCCAGGGGTCGATGTAGAAATCCCCAGCGGGGCAGTAGAGGCCTTCGGGCCGGGCGATAACAAGGTCCATGGGCGTGCCGTGGAGGTGGGCTTGTTAGTTATGAGGCGGGGGCGGGTGGAGAAGTTCTATCGGAATGCACGCAATCAAATGTGGGAGCGGGCTTGCTCGCGAATGCGGTGTGTCAGTCAATATATCTGGTGACTGATCCACCGCATTCGCGAGCAAGCCCGCTCCCACAGTTTGATTCGGTTTTGTCAGGTATATCGGGTTATTTACCCGGTACCAACGTCAACCGCGTCTTCCCATACACCCCGTCAAAGTTCTGCGGCTGCATCGGGAAGCTCAGGTATTGCGCCTTCAGCCACGGGTCGATGCCATTGGCATAGTTCGGGCTGGCCGGGTTGCCGGATTGGCCGATGCCGCCTTGGCCCATCATCGGTTCCACCTGGCCGAAGTCGACAATCATCCGCAGTGCCGGCACCTGGGTCGTGTCGAAACTCTGGCCCCAGCTATACGGTGCGCTGTTTAGCGTGTTGTGATCGCCGCCCGCTGCCAGTGGGCCGCGAATGTTCTGGCCGCTGGTGTTTTTCCAGGTGTAGCTGTGCAATTTGCCCCACTGCCAGGCCTTGTGATCGGCGCCCAGTGCGCTATCGCCTGCGGTGATTGCGGCGGCCAGGCTGCGGGCCAGGATCACCGGTTTGTCGGTTTTCTGCCCGGTGCGCGCATCATTCCAGAACGGGCTGTCTTCGCGCCCCAGCAAGTGGTCGGCCACCGCCGAGTACGACAGGTTGGCGTTGCCGATAAAGGCTTTCCAGGTGGCGCTGTTTTCCGGACCGAGTTCGTCGAGGAAAATTTGCTTGGCGCTTTCCTGCAGGAACAGTTCATAGATCGCTGCGTCGGCAGAGGTGGAGACGAGACGGCCATCGAACGCCATCAGGCGACCCAGGGCTTCCCGCGCCTTGGTCTGGTCTGCCGCCGGCAATCCATCGATCGCCTGTTTCAGCGGCTGGGCCATGCCCGGCGCCTGGAACATGCTCTTGAGCTTGGCAGCAAACGTGGTGGTCTGGTCGTACTGCATGGCGATCATGCTGCGGCTGTCGTGCTTGCCGCTGCCGGCCAGTTGCGCGATACGTTCGGCACGTTCCGGCGCGGCCCAGGAGTTGGACAACTGCATGCCGTAGCCGCGCGGAATGGTGCGCTGGTTGGCGGTACCGATCCAGCCTTGGGCCGGGTCCTGATCGTAAGGGTGCAGCATCGCGTCGGCGTAGCCATCCCAGTCAAAACGCCCGTCCCAGCCCGGCGACGGCACCAGGCCTTCGCCTTCACGGCGGTTCGGGAAGCGCCCGGTCACTTGCCAGCCGATGCTGCTGGCATCGGCGAACACCATGTTCAAGGCAATTGCGCGAATTTCCCGGGTGGCGTCAGACGCTTTACCGGCGGTTTGCGCGCGGGACAGGTCGAAGAACGCGTCCAGGCTCTTGTCGTCCTTGAAATCGGCGGTCTGCAAGGCCAGGCCGTAGCCGCTGCTCAGCGACTGGGCACTATTGAGCAATGGCCCGTGGCGGGTTTCATACACGGCTTCACGAATCGGCCGCTGGCCCTTGGCGAAGTAGGTTTCGTTGCGCACGATGGCCGGCAGCCATTTGCCATTGTTCTCGTAGTACAGCGCGTTGCCCTGGCGCTTGACCTTCTCCAGGAACACATCCTGGGTGTCGCCCGAGACCTGGCTCATGCTCCACGCCACCTTGCCGTTGAAGCCGGAAAGCAGGGTTGGCAGGCCAGCGATCGAAACGCCGGCGGCCTGGTATTTCGGCGAGCGGATCTGCACGTAGTTCCACAGCGACGGCGCCTGCATCGAGGTCGACAGGTCATTGGCCAGCAGGCTTTTGTTGCTGCGGCTGCGCTGCGGGCCGATCGCCCAGTTGCTGGAGCTGGAAGTGCCCAAGGTGTTCAAGGTGCCGAGGTGTTCGCTGAGATTGGTCAACGCGGCGAGGCCCGGGATCTGGCTCAGGTTGATGCCCTTGAGCTTGTCGGACTCGGCCACCGGCAACGGTTCATCCGGGTAGCTTGGGGTCAGCCAGGCGAGTTTGTCGGCGCCGACTTTCTGCGCCAGCACCAACGAGGACAACTCTTCCTGCAAGTTGGTCGACTCGCTGAAATTCAGCAGGCAGAACAGCAGCGCCGAATCTTCCGGCTTCCAGTATTCAGGCTTGTAGCCGGTCTGGGCCAGGTCTGGCGGCAGCTTGTCGCGGTAGCGGAACAGGTAGGCGTTGACCCCGCGCGCATACACCTCAAAGAAGCGCTTGAGGCGCGGCGACGAGGCGTTATACAGCTCGCCGGCGCTCTTGCGCAGGTTGACCGCCCGCATGAATCGGTCGACATCCAGCACTTGCGGCCCGGACATTTCCGCCAGGCGGCCCTGGGCCAACAGGCGCAGGGTGACCATCTGGGTGATGCGGTCGCTGGCGTGCACATAGCCCAGGGTGAACAGCGCATCGTGGAAGGTGCTGCTTTCAATCAGCGGGATGCCCTGGCTGTTGCGGCGCACGGAAACGTTCTGCGCCAGGCCCTTGATGGGCTGCACGCCGGAAACCGCAGGCAATGTGTCCTGGGTGCTTTGTAACTGGCAACCGGCCAGGCCCAAGGCACTGGCAATGGCCGCGGCAACGCCGAACCGGGGAAGAAAATGTGAGAGGGCTGGCGAGGCCATGGCAAAGCTCCTGCGGGGGGTAGCGTCAGTAAAGGCGCTACGTTAGTGAGCGCGGCGAAACGACGCAAGCGGGAGGCGATGCTTATTTCAGGATTTGCGTAAGGTTTTTAGTCGGGCACAAATCAGTGTGGGAGCGGGCTTGCTCGCGAATGCGTTGTATCAGCTAAAAGAGTTGTGGCTGATCCACCGCATTCGCGAGCAAGCCCGCTCCCACATTTTTGATCCCGTTGACCTTCAGGACTTCGGCGGATTGACCTTCTGCACCAGCTCATAAGCACGCACCGTCGCCGGGCGTTGCTTGATGTGGTTGAACCAGCGTTCTACATGTGGGAAGTCTTCCAGCTTCTGGCTCTGCCACTTGTGGGAAACGATCCACGGGTAGATCGCCATGTCGGCAATGCTGTACGCCTCGCCGGCCACGAACTTGCGGTCGGCCAGGCGCCGGTCCAGCACGCCATACAGGCGGGCGGTCTCATCCACATAGCGTTTGATCGCGTAGGGAATCTTCTCCGGGGCGAACTGGCTGAAGTGGTGATTTTGCCCGGCCATCGGTCCCAGTCCGCCCATTTGCCAGAACAGCCACTGCAATGCTTCCTGACGACCGCGCAGGTCCTGTGGAATGAACTTGCCGGTTTTTTCCGCGAGGTACAGCAGGATTGCGCCGGATTCGAACAGGGAAATCGGCGCGCCGCCGTCGGTCGGGTTCTGATCGACGATGGCCGGGATGCGGTTATTGGGGGCGATTTTCAGGAAGTCAGGCTTGAACTGCTCGCCCTGACCAATATTGATCGGGTGCACCTCGTAAGGCAGACCGGCTTCTTCCAGGAACAACGACACTTTGTGACCGTTGGGGGTGGTCCAGTAATACAGGTCGATCATGAAGCTCTCCAAGGGTGGTGATGCTTGAGCGAATGCCTGTAGGTATAGGTGATGTTAGGGTGACGAAAATTCAATGAAACATTTGGGTCTATCGATATGGAAATTCGTGCGGGCGCAGCGTTGGTTTTGATTGATCAGCAAAAAGGCATTCATCATCCCAAGTTGGGGCGGCGCAACAATCCGCACGCCGAGGAGCGTATGCAGGCGTTGCTGGGGTATTGGCGGCGCGAAGATTGGCCGGTGATTCATGTGCAGCATTTGTCCCATTCGCCGGAGTCGGTGTTCTGGCCGGAGCAGGCGGGGGTGGAATTTCAGGAGGCGTTTGTGCCCCAGGCGGACGAGCAACTGATCCAGAAGCGGGTGCCGGACGCGTTTTGTGGGACGGGGCTGGAAGCGAGTTTGCGTGAATCCGGGATTCGGCAAGTGGTGCTGGTGGGCGTGGCCACCCATAACTCGGTGGAGGCCACGGCCCGCAGTGCCGGCAACCTGGGGTTTGAGACGTGGGTTATCGAAGATGCCTGCTACACCTTCGACAAGGCGGACTTCTTTGGACAGATGCATTCGGCGGAGGCGGTGCATGCCATGTCGTTGGGCAACCTCCACGGCGAGTACGCCACCGTCATCTCTTCCAGACAACTGCTGGAGTGATCTTTGTGGCGAGGGAGCTTGCTCCCGCTGGACCGGGCTGGCGCTCCAGTGCGAAGCGCTCCCAAATGCCTCACCCAGGTCCGCCTGAAGACCGCGTGCTCAGGTTTTGGGGCTGCTGCGCAGCCCAACGGGAGCAAGCTCCCTCGCCACAGAAGGCTAAGCCACTGCTCCATCTACCAACACCTGCAACGTCTGCTGCGAACACCGCTCGATGCGGACCTGCACGCCATAGACTTCGGCAAACAGCGCCGCATCCAGCACTTCGTCCGCTGGGCCACAGGCATGTAACCGGCCTTGTCGCAGCACCGCGATATGGTCGGCATAACGCGCGGCGAGGTTGATGTCGTGCAGCACCACCACGGCGATCAGGTTGTGTTCACGGACCAGGCCGCGCACGCAGTCCATGACTTTTAACTGGTAGTTCAAATCCAGCGCACTGGTGGGCTCATCCAGCAGCATCACCTGTGGTCGGCGCGCTATCAGTTGCGCCAGGCTGACCAGTTGCCGCTGACCGCCGGATAACGTGCTCAATAGCTGATCCGCCAGATGAGCGATACCAATCCGCTGCAACGCATCAAAGGCCTCGCGCATGCATGTGTCGCTTGAAAGCGGGATGCCATCGACATTCGCCACTCGCAACGCCGCGATTACGCTTTCCATCACGCTCAGGCTCAACCCCGGTGGCAGGTTTTGCGGCATGTAGGTCACGCGTCGGGCACGCTCGCCGACGGACATTTTCGTCAGGTCCAGGTCACCCAATCTGACAACGCCCTGCATCTTTTCCAGCCCGGCCACCGCTCGCAGCAACGTTGACTTGCCCGCACCGTTCGGTCCGATCAACGCGGTCAAACTGCCGTAGGCCAGGGGCGGCAAACTCAGGTCATGCACAATCTGGCGCCGGCCATAACTGACGTGGGCGTTCTGAATCGACAATCCCGTACTCATAACTGCCTCCCGCGCTTGAACACCAGCAACACGAAAATCGGCACGCCAACCAGTGCGGTGACGATGCCCACCGGCACGATCACGCCGGGCATGATCAGCTTGCTGGCGATGGACGACAGTGACAGCAGCAAAGCACCGACAAGCGCGCTGGCCGGCAGCAGGAAGCGTTGGTCTTCACCCACCAGGATCCGCGCGATATGCGGACCTACCAGCCCGATAAATCCGATGGTTCCCACAAACGCCACGGCGGTGGCCGACAGCAGGCTGATGCGCAGCAACGAGAAAAACCGCAGGCGTTTCACGTCCACACCAAAGCTCTGCGCGCGGTCTTCCCCCATGCGCAGCAAGGTCAGGCGCGGGGCAGCAGCGAAGGAGAAGGGCATGACCACCGCGACCACCAACGCGAGGATGCCGAGCTTGTCCCAGTTGGCCCGGGTCACGCTGCCCAGGGTCCAGAACACCAGTTGTTGCAGCACGTCCTCGGTGGCGACCAGTTGCAACAGCGCGACCACCGCGTTGCAACTGAACACCAGGGCAATCCCGAACAGCACCAGGCTTTCCACTCCGGCACCGCGCAGGCGTGACATGGCTTGCAGCAAAAAGACCGAGGCGGCGGCAAACACAAACGCCGAGATGGAAATCGCCGTATTGGCCGACACCCACAGCGTTGTCACTGGAAACACAATCACCAGGGACGCGCCCAACGCCGCCGCCGAGGAAACCCCCAGGGTAAACGGACTGGCCAACGGGTTGTTGAGGATCGCCTGCATCTCGGCGCCCGCCAGCGAGAGTGCGCAACCGACCAATACCGCCATCAATGCGTAGGGCAGGCGCACGTTCCAGATAATCACCTGGTCGGTAGCGCTCAGGTGGGCCGGGTGCAACAAGCCATCGAGCAAGGCGCCAAGGCCCATGCCCGACGGGCCGCTGGCCAGGTCCACGAGGATCGCGCAAATCAGCGCGCCACCCAGCAGGGCCAGCAGCCAGAAGCGGCGGGCCAGCAGGCGGCGATAGCCTTGGCTGGCGGTGGCGAGGTCGAGGGTTTGAGTGGTCATTGGATTACACAATCTCGAAAACGATGGAGATCAAAATGTGGGAGCGGCGGTGCGACGATTCGACTTGCTCGCGAATGCGGTGTATCAGTCGACATATTCGCTGACGGGTACACCGCATTCGCGAGCAAGCCCGCTCCCACACTTACCGTGTTCCTACAGGAGGATTACTTGGGCTTGCCATCAATCCAGTAGGCACCCTGCAACGGCATGCCGAGGAACTGCTGGTTCATCGCTTCCATGGTCGCCTTCGGGTCCAGCTTCGCGAACAACTCCGGATGCACCCACTTGGCCAGCGCTTCAATCGCCAGCAGGTTGTACGGCGAGTTGTAGAAGTCATGCCACAAGCCGTGGGAATTGCCCTCACGAATCGCCCGAAGGTTCACAAACTCCGGGCGGGCCAGCACGGCGTCAAACGCGCCGCGCGCGTCTTCGTCGCTCACGCCAGCACCCAGAATCAACCCCGGCTTGTGATTGCCGGTGGCCACATACACATCCGGGTCAGCCTTCAGCGCGTACTCGACACTGATGTCCCCCAGCGCACCCGGCACTACGTCGGCGGCGATGTTGCGGCCGCCCACCAGCTTGATCACTTCCCCCATGCCGCTCTTGCCGGTGGTGTGGCCGGGTGCCTGCCAGGCGCCGGCCAGCAATTCCAGGAACACGCTCGGACGCGGGCCGGCCGGCAAGGTGGCGACGGCGTCGGTGATCACCTTGATGTGCTGGTCATAAAAGTCGAGGAACGCCTTGGCCTGGGTTTCCCGGCCGAGAGCCTGGCCCAAGGCGGTCATGCTGGCGTGGGTGCCTTGCACCGGGTTGATGCGGAAGTCGACGAACAACACCGCGATCCCTGCCTTGGCCAACACGTCTGCCACCGGGCTGTGTTCGGTCGGGCCGTGGCCGGAAATGCTGAACACGGCGAGGTCCGGTTTCAGCGAGAGGATTTCCTCGGCGCTGACGCTTTGTTCCGACGCCTGACCAATCAGCGGGATGTCCTTCACCGTCGGAAATTTCGCCACATAGGCGTTGTAGGTGTGGGCGTCCAGCAGCTTCAAATCATTCTGCCAGCCGACAATCCGTTGGAATGGCGTGTCTTTGTCCAGCAAGGCGAAGGCCGAAATCAGCCGGCCTTCGCCGAGCACCACGCGTTGCACGTGGTCCGGCACGTCGACCTTGCGGCCCAGCACGTCGGTGACTTCATGGGCTGCGGCGGTTTCGGCGTGGCCAAGGATCAGCACGGCAAACAGCGCGCCCAGCTTGAGGAGGTTGCGGGGTTTCAGCATGGCGAGAACTCCAGGTGAAGGCGGCGCATCAGACATCGCTCCAGCGCCGCAAAAGGTTGTGATAGGCGCCGCTCAGTTGCAGCAGCGCGTGGTCGTCGGCGTGTTGCGCGGTGAGACGTTGAATCGCCACGTCCATGTCCAGCAGCAGCTGGCGCTGGCTGTCTTCGCGCACCAGGCTTTCGATCCAGAAGAAACTGGCGATGCGTTCGCCTCGAGTGACCGGGTTGATCTTGTGCAGGCTGCTGCCGGGATAAATCAGCAAGTGCCCGGCGGGCAGCTTCACCGCGTGTTCACCGAAGGTGTCGCGGATCACCAGTTCGCCGCCGTCGTAGCTGGCCGGGTCGGCCAGGAACAAGGTGGCGGAGATGTCGGTGCGCACCCGTTCGCGCACACCCTTGAGGCCGCGAATCGCATTGTCGATATGCCAGTCGAAGGCTTCGCCGCCGCTGTAGCGGTTGAACAGGGGCGGGTAGATTTTCTTCGGCAGGGCGGCGGACATGAACAGCGCGTTGTCCGACAGCCGCGACAGAATCTGCTCACCCAGGCGAATCGCGACCGGGGCGTCTTCCGCCAGTTGCCGGTTGTTTTTCGCCCTGGCCGACCGCTTCCCGGCGGTAACCTTGCCATCGACCCATGGTTGATCGAGCAAGGTGGCAACGGCCACCTCGACTTCTTCGGCACTCAACAGGGCCGGGATTTCAATCATCACGGCTTAAAACTCATAGTCGACGCTGGCGGTGAGCGTGCGCCCGGCGCCCGGGATGCCGTAGAGCTGGAAGCCATCCAGGGACGCGCCAATCTGGCTGTAATAGAACTTGTTGAACACGTTGTTGAGGTTGAGGTTGACCGTGGTCTGCTTGCTCACCTTGTATTGCGCGGCCACGTTGTTGAGCCAGTAGCCGGGGGCCTTTTCGTGGTCGCGGGTGTAGATCGCGTACACGCCGGACGGGCCGTTGGCGTAGCTGCTGTTATTGTTCAAACCGCCGACGTATTTGTTGTCGCTGTAGCGGCGGCGTCCTACGTATTGCGCGCCGTAGCTCAGGCTCAGGTCGTCGGTAACGGCGTAGGTGGTCCACAGGTTGGCGGTCAGGTCGGGAACGTTCTTGGCTTCCTCACCTTTGTTGGCGCCTTTGGTCTGGGTGCTTTTGAGCGCCGAGAACCCGCTGTACACCGTCCAGCGCGGGTTGATATTGCCTTGCAGGCCCAGCTCCACACCGTCTACGCGCTTGGCGGGGAGGGCGCGTACCGGGGCGGTTTCGCCGTCCTGGTACTCCCAGGAGTTGTCCAGTTCGGTGCGGAAGATCGCGGCGGTGACGTTCAGCAGGTCGTGGGCAATGTCCCACTTGGTGCCGATTTCGTAGGTTTTCGACTTGGCCGGGGTGTAGTTGCTGGTGTTGGCTGCGCCGTAGATCTGGTTGTTGGTCGAGGCGCCCAAGGCCGACGGTTGTGCCGCTTCACTGTAGGAAGCGTAGATGCTGCCGTTGGGCAACGGCTTGTACACCGCGCCGACGCGTCCGCTCACTGCGCCGTCGGTGCTGCTGATGGTGGCTTGGCCGCGCTGGCTGGTTTCGGCTTGCCAATGGTCATAGCGTAGCGAACCGAGGACTTGCCACTGTTCGTTCAGGGTGAGGGTGTCACCGAGGTAAATACCGGCGTTGTCGATGACCGAGCGCGGGTCGCCCACGCCCTTGACGGTGGTGGTGCTGGCGAAGCTGTGGTTGGGGTCATTCATGTCGAAGAACAGATCGCCCGCAGGCACTTCGGCGTTGCGTTTCAGGCCGCCGTAGGTCTCGTGATAGAACTCAAGCCCACTGACAACAGCGTGCTCCAGGCCGCCGGTATTGAGCTTGAAGCTGAAGTCGGTCTGGTTGTCGAGGATGGTGTAGCGCTTGGACAAACCGAAGTCGCTGCCCCGCAGAATGCCGAAGGCGGTGTTGCCGCTGTTGGCGTATCCCGGGTAGGCATTTACTGTGCTGCCGGGCACCTGGCTGATCGGTCCTGCGCCGGTGTAGCCCAAGGTCGCACAGCGCGTGCCGGTGCAGGTTTTCTGGCCATTGGCGTTGGCAGCAAAGAAACGTGCGGGCGAGAGCACGGCGAAGTTGTCGGTGCGCTCCCACTTGGTCTGGTTTTTCAGGGTCGCTTCGTTCCAGTCGAAGTCATGTTCGAAGCGCGCGGTCAGCGAGGTGGTTTTGGTCTGCTGGGTGTACAGGTGTGAGTCGCCGTACCAGTTGGAGCGTTTAACGCCAGGCATGCGGTCGCCATCGGTGCCGCGCTGGATCGGCACGCCGCCGTCCGGGGTGTTGTCGTCCTTTTGATAGAAGGTGTCGATGAACAGGCGCGTGTCGGTGCCCAGGCCGAAGCCGAGGGAGGTCGCGATGCCCCAGCGGTCGTAGTCCACGTCGTCGCGCTCGGCCACCTGGTTGTAGTGTTTCATCAGGTTGATGCGCAGGGCGGTGGTGTCGTTGAGTTGTTTGTTGAAGTCGCCGGTGAGGCGGCGGTAGCTGTCGGTGCCGATGCCGGCCGAGAGCTTGTTGGCGTCCCCAAGGTGCGCTTCTTTGCTCACCAGGTTGACGCTGCCGCCTACAGCGGAAACGCCGGATTCGATCGAACCGGTGCCCTTGAATACTTCCGCCTGTTGTAGGTTGAAGGTGTCGGTACGGGTGGATTGGCCGGCATCGCGCACGCCGTCGACGGTCAGGCTTTGCTCAGAGGAAAACCCGCGAATCGAAAACAGGTCGCCCCAGCCCAGGTTGCCTTCGCCGGACATGAACGTGATGCCCGGCACGTTGCGCAACACTTCCTGCAAGGTTTGTGCGTTCTGCTCCTTGAGCACTTGCTGGGGGACGATGGTCACGCTTTGCGGCGCGTCCAGCAGCGGCTGGCTGATTTTTGCCGAGGTCACCCGGTCGACCTTGAAGGCTGAGGTGGCTTCGCCATCGATCTTGATTTCCGGCAGGCTCAGCACCGAATCATTGGACGCAGTCACCGGCGTATCGGCCCAGGCAGTAGGCGTCATGCTGCCGGCGGCAAGCAGGCCGAACATCGGCGCAAGGGTAGAGGGCAGCGACAAGGCGCGAGAAGTAGACAATGGCATTCGGAGTGACCTGGGCTAAATTACAATTAATCTCATTTAGATTCGGTAGTCTAAAGACCGATACCGGCCGCCACGCCGTGGCTTTGTAATGGGTATGCGCGATTACCGCTTCCCACAACATTCCATTACATTTGCGTGTACTCCTGGCTGACGTTTCGGCTATCTCCTGCCTTTTGAGTTTCGGACGAGTTGCCCCATGGCCAAGCAAGACCATCTGCTGATCGTTGATGACGACCCGCAAATCCGCCAGTTGTTGTGCGATTACCTGAGTGATGCCGGCTTCCAGGTGTCCACTGCCGGCGACGGCAAGGAAATGCGCCGCCGCCTCGCGCTGAATGTCATCGACCTGATCGTCCTCGACGTGATGCTGCCCGGCGAAGACGGCCTGAGCCTGTGCCGCGAACTGCGAGTCAGCTCCAACACGCCGGTGATCATGCTCACCGCCAAGGGCACGCTGATTGACCGGATCGTCGGCCTGGAAATCGGCGCCGATGATTACCTGCCCAAGCCGTTCGATCCACGGGAGCTGCTGGTGCGGATCAAGGTGGTGCTGCGCCGGGTGCAGAGTTTTCCAGACCGGGCGCGGCTCGATGAAGCACCGAGCATCAGCTTTGCCGGCTGGCAACTGGACACCCGGGCGCGGCAATTGCTCTCGCCGGAAGGCGTGGTGGTGAGCCTTGGCAACTCCGATTACCGCGTGCTGCGCCTGTTGTTGCAGCATCCCAACCGGCCGCTGAGCCGCGACTTTTTGCTCAACCATGTGTTCGACAGAGACAGCACGCCGTTCGACCGCTCGATTGATGTGTGCGTCAGTCGCCTGCGTTCGCAATTGCCGGCCGGGTTGATCAAGACCGTGCGCAACGAGGGCTACATGCTCACCGCCGACGACGTGGCACTGCAATCGTGAAACTGCTGCCGCGTTCGCTGTTTGGCCGGCTGGTGCTGATTCTGGTCAGTGGCATGCTCGCGGCCCAGGCCCTGACCAGCAGCATCTGGTACGACATGCGCCACGGCCAGGTCCTGGAAATCCCCAGTCGGCTGATCGCCACGCGGCTGGCGGACGTGGTACGGCTGGTGCACAGCGATCCGGCGCAGGCTGATGGGCTGATCAAGCTGCTCGATACGCCGCGCTTTCACCTGACCCTGAGTGATCACGCCAGTGAGGTGACAAGCAGCATCAGCGACAGCGACCAGGCCACCGAGCGCTTGCTGAATACAGTGCTGTCGGAGAAAACCGGCTACACGCAGACCCTGCATCTGTTGAGTCTCAAGTTGCTGGATGCCGAGGGCCAACACGCCGGGCTGTCGACCTTGCTCGGTTCCAAGCCAGTGGTGGGGCAGTTCCTGATTGACCTGCGTTTGCCGGACGGGCGCTGGCTGCAGGTGCAGGCCACCGAGGAGCAGGGCTGGACCAGTACCTCGCCGATGGACCTGTTGTTCGACTACGTGATGCGCATTTATCTGCTGCGGGTGCTGGTGCTGGTGATCATTGCCTTGGTGGCGGTTCGTTTAGCCATTCGCCCACTCAATGCCCTGGCCAAGGCTGCCGAAGCGTTGGGCCGGGACATTCAACGGCCGCCGCTGGCCGTCGATGGGCCCACCGAAGTACGCCGCGCCGCCCAGGCGTTCAACGCCATGCAACAGCGGCTGATCGCCAATATCGCCGAACGTACGCGCTTCCTTGCGGCGATTTCCCACGACCTGCGGTCACCCATCACACGCCTGCGGTTACGTACGGAAATGCTCGACGACAACCGCACCAAGGAGCGTTTTCGCAGCGACCTGGAAGAAATGGAGCACATGGTTTCCAGCACACTGGATTTTGTCAGCAGCGGCGAAATCAACGAGAAGCGCCAGAACATCGACATCAACGCCTTGCTGCAGAGCTTGCAGGCGGATCTGCAGGATGTGGGTGAGACGGTCACGATAGAAGGGCGGGCCAAGCAGCCACTGCCGGGGTATGCCCGCAGTCTCAAGCGGTGCGTGCAGAACCTGCTGGAGAACGCGGTGCGGTATGGCAGCGAAGTGGTGGTGCGGGTTGAGGACAGGGCGGACAGCTTGAAGATCGTCATCAGCGACCGTGGGCCGGGGATTCCCCAAGAACAGCTGGAACAGGTGATGGAGCCGTTTTACCGGGTGGAAGGCTCACGTAATGTGGAAACCGGCGGGTACGGGCTTGGGTTAAGCATCGCGCATACGATTGCCAGTGCCCATGACGGGCGGTTGAGCTTGAGCAATCGGGAACGCGGGGGATTGGAGGTGGTGTTGCAGTTTCAGCGCAAATCCCAGCCTTGAAGTGCAGGCTAAATGTGGGAGCGGGCTTGCTCGCGAAAGCGGTGTATCAGTAACAGATAGGTTGACTGACACTGCGCTTTCGCGAGCAAGCCCGCTCCCACATTTGGATGTGCAGTGTTTCGAGAATCTGGTTTCTTAACTCAAGCCCCGTGGCACTTCTTGAACTTCTTCTCGCTGCCGCACGGGCAAGGATCGTTACGACCCACGTCCTTCAAAGTATTGCGCACCGGCTCCTGGTGAGCGTGGCCGCAGTTCGGGCCGTGGACATGGCCGTGGTCGTGATCATGGTGATCGTGATCGTGGTTGCAGTCAGGGCCATGGACATGGGGTTGCTGAGTCATCGATGTCGCTCCGGAATAAAATCGCCGGGGATTATCTCGCCATTGCGCATCACCTGCACGTCGTTCCCGATAAATAAACCGGTTTTCAACTCGCCTTCAAGGCGATAGGGCACGGGGTCGCGCGGGTTTTTCAGCATATCGACCACATCGCGGATTTGTGGCCACAGATTAGTGCGCACCGATACCCGGAAAAAAGCGTGGCTGTGGGGCGGTACGGTCAGCCACTCGTTGGACTCGCCTTCGGTCAGCACCA
This sequence comes from Pseudomonas sp. AN3A02, assembly GCF_011765255.1. Classification (NCBI taxonomy): domain Bacteria; kingdom Pseudomonadati; phylum Pseudomonadota; class Gammaproteobacteria; order Pseudomonadales; family Pseudomonadaceae; genus Pseudomonas; species Pseudomonas sp. AN3A02. The sequence goes on along the minus strand of NZ_JAARNI010000001.1, from coordinate 822,317 downwards.
TCGTGCCGAGGCTGACCTTGTAAACCAGGCCGCGCACGGTCAGGTCGTTGTCATCGCGGTTATCCACACGGAAATACAGCTTGAACTTCTGCTCCAGCAACTTGACTCGCACGGGGTCGACCTTGACCAGCCGCACCTCGGGGGCGGGCGCGTCGTCGGCGAACCACGACGCGCAGCCGGAGAGCCCTAGCATCAATGCCAGCAGAAGGCTGTAAGTCCTGAATACCCGTGCCTGAGAAACCATGCCGTTACTCCATGTGAAGAGTCAGCATAGCAAGCGAGAGCCTGCCGGGTATCAATGAATGTCAGAGGTAGCTGGCACAGCACTTCTTGAATTTTTGCCCGCTGCCGCATAAGCAGGCGTCATTGCGCCCAGCCTTAACGTCCACTGTCGGGTCGATAAAGTACCAGTGCTCATTGTTCTGTACGAAAGAGGAACGCTCCCGGTGGCTGTGTTCGCCAGTGCTGTCATGCCAGCGGGCGGTAAAGGTCACGAAGGCATGTTCCGGCTGGCCGCCAAACACCTCGGAGCTTTCCACCGCAAGGCCCAGCCAGGTGCTTTGGGCGCTCCAGGCGCCGATGGCGGCCGTGTCCAGCCCGGCTTGTTGCGCAGGCACGGTGGTTGCCACCAGGTAGTCCACCAGGCCCAGCACGTAGGCGCTGTAGCGCGAACGCATCAACGCTTCGGCGCAGGGGGCCGGGTGGCCGGCGTGATAATGACCGCAGCAGGCATCCAGCAGGTTGCCACTGCCGCAGGGGCAAATGGATGTACTCATCGGGTTACCACCAATACTTTCCAAAGTTTTGCGGGTTGGCCCAGAAGCGGGCGTTCAGCCAATCCGGCACCTGTTTATAGTCAAGCAGATCATAGGTAAACAGCGTCAAAACCTGATCGTCGCGCTGGAAGCGTTCGCTGGCTTGCAGGGCCAGGGAGAAAAAGTCGGTGTCTTTCCAGTGGCAGGCGGCCAGGTCCACCAGCACCGCAATGCGGCTGGCATTGAGGTTGCGAATGCCCCCCAGCAGGGTCAGGCCCGCAGGTTTTGACAGGTGCTCCAGGCAATCGACCACCAGCGCCAGGTCAAAACGCTGGGCCGCAAGCTCGGCGGGCAAGGGGCCGGGCTCGGCGAAGGACACCACGGTATCCGGGTGTGCTTGTTTAAAAGCGTCCAGCGCCGGGAACTGGCTGGCGCCCAATAACAGCAGGCGTTTGGGCGCGTGAAGATCAAGCAGCGCGGCGAGCGCTTGCTGGGGTGTACGGGAAGAAATACCGGCAGTCATCGAAGATCCTCACATCAGGACCGTAGAGACTAGCCTGCCTGAGCGTGCGGGCCTAGAGCGGGCGGCGAGAATAAACCGCCCGGCCCAATGAATACTGGGGTGTGGCACGCTGGCGCAGATGAAAAGAGCCGTCTTTACTCCACTCGTCGGCCCCCGCCGATCCCCTCAGGAGAAAGTCAGATGAGCATCATGCGGACAGCTCTACCCTTGGTTCTGCTAACCGGAGTATTGACAGGTTGCGCAGGCTTGCAAAAAACCGACTGGCCCACCTGCGCCGCGGTCGGCGGCGTGACCGGCGCTGCTATTGGTGCAACCCAAAGCTCTTCCTATGCAGGCTACGGCGCGTTGTTGATCGGCGGCATGGCCGGCGCCTATTGCTGGGTGCATGGCGATGGTGATGAAGACGGCGACGGCGTGCCGGACAGCCGCGACAAGTGCCCTGGCACGCCAAAAGGCGTGCAGGTCGACGCCAATGGCTGCCCTCCGGTGCCGGTAGCGGTGGTTCAAGAAGAGGTGGTGGTGGTCAAGGAAGAAACCATCGTGATTCGTGACGTGCACTTCGAGTTCGACTCCGCCAGGCTGACGGCCGCGGACAAAACCAAACTCGACACCATTGTTACCCGCCTGAAACAAGAAGCCCCAAGTGCGCAACTGCGCGTCAGCGGGCATACCGACAGCGTCGGTAAAGATGCCTACAACCAGAAACTCTCTGAACGACGCGCTCATTCGGTAACCGACTACCTGGTCAGTTCCGGAATACCGCGCAGCAGCTTTGTCTCGGTGACCGGCGCCGGCGAAAGCCATCCGGTGGCCGATAACAAAACCGCTGACGGCCGCGCGCTAAACCGCCGCGTGGAAATTCAGATCAACCGCTGACCAACCCTCACGGCCCCTGTGGGATCCACAGGGGCCCCTTCATCAATTTTTTAATCCTTCACTGGCACAACGCCTGTAGAAGTCGTTACTGTGCGCCCAAAGAATAATGTGCAAGGGGAGCGTGCGGGATGAAGGTGTTTTGGGGGCTGGGGAAGTTTTTGACGTTGCTGTTCTGGGTCGTGGTGGTGGTCAATCTGTTCACGCCGCTGATCAATCCGTTCCACGTGTTGGTCAATCTGGCCGGCAGCTTATTGTTGTTGACCCATATTCTGGAACTGCTGTTATTCAACGGCAGTGTGAAAACCCGTGCCCATCCCTGGCGTGACCGCTTGCAGATCCTGCTGGTGGGTATGTTCCATGTGCAGAGCTTTTCGACGCCGACACCGACTAATGATGTAAACAAGGAGGCCAATCATGCGTAAGGTTTTTCTGTTGGCCCTGCTGGTCAGCCCCATTGCCCTGGCCCAGAGCGTCAGCGTGGAGACCAACTCGTTGATGCGCCTGCCCAACAGCAGCGGCGTTTTGCAGTTGGAGCGACTGGATGTAGCGGATTACGGCACCTTGCTGATTCCCGCCAATATCACCCAGGTGACGGTGGACGAATTGCACCTGGGTCGCGACGCGCGCATCGCCATCGTGCCCGGCAGCACCGCCCTGCAATTGCAGGTGCGCCAGGCGCAGCTGGAGCATGGCAGCCAGATCACCTCGCGCGGTGCTCCCGGTACCCATGAACGTCCGGCCAAGGCGGGGCGTGATTTGGTCTTGCGGATTAACTCGCTGACGGCTGATGAACTGTCGGTGGATGCCCGCGGTGGTGCAGGTGCCCAGGGTTATGCCGGGCTGGACGGTGCCAACGGCGAAGACCCGGGCTGCACCTGGGGCTCGGCCGGTCGCGGTTCCAATGGCGATAACGGCGGCGACGGTCTGCCGGGCGCGTCGGGGGCGCAGGTTCGTGTGGAGTTGCCGCAGGACTTCCCCGCCGAGAAGATCAAAGTCTGGGTGGACGGCGGTGCCGGCGGTTTGGCAGGCACGGCGGGCAAACCGGGTAAAGGCGGGCAGTCCAAGGGTTGCCTGGTGTACCGCGCGGACGGTGGCGAGAAAGGTCGGGCCGGGTTGGAAGGGCAGCCGGGTCCAGCGGGGCCTGCGGGTGCTGTGACCGTCCAAAGGCTTTAACGCTTTACCTGTGGCGAGGGAGCTTGCTCCCGCTGGGCTGCGTAGCGGCCCCAAAAAAACGGGAGCGCTGCGCACTCCAGCGGGAGCAAGCTCCCTCGCCACAGCAAGCTCCCTAGCCACAGGAAATACGGCGCCTCAGAACATCGGCCGTGCCGAAGCAATCGCCACCAGCACCAACCCCACAATCAAGTTAATCCCCACCAATTTACGAATCTGCCCCAACGCCGCAGCCCCGGCCGGCCAATCCTCAGCCGCCACCGCCGTGCGCAGCTCCGGCAACTTCAGTGCCTGGATCCGGATAAACAGCGCGGTCATCACCACATACAACCCCATCATGACCTGCACATAACGCGGCGCGGTCTCAAACCCGCTGAAGCGCAGTTGCAGCAGGCCGACACCGCTGATCGGCAAGACCAGCACCGCGACCCACACCCACACAAAAAAACGTTGAAACACATTTACCCAGAGTTTCAGCCGGGCAGGCCCGTCCAGCGCAGCCATGGCGGCGGGGCGCAGGATCATCCAGGCGAAAAACATACCGCCGACCCATATCAGGGCGGCCAGTACATGCAGGGTATAAGCAAGGCTAAACACGGTCATTGGGGTACTCCGTTCTGCGCGGGATTAATTAGCGGGGTATGATAGCGGCCGATCCGAACCACTGAAAATTTATCCAGCGTTTTTTGCGCCCGACTATCCATGATCAGCACTGAACTCAAAACCACGATCCAGGGCGCCTACTCGCGTTTTCTCGAAGCCAAGAGCTTGAAACCGCGGTACGGCCAGCGCCTGATGATCGCCGAAGTTGCCAAGGTCCTCGGGGATATCGACACCGACGACGAAGGCCGGCGCAGTGGCGACCCGGCAGTGGTCGCCGTCGAAGCCGGTACGGGTACCGGCAAAACCGTGGCCTATTGCATTGCGGCGATTCCCACCGCCAAGGCCGCCGGCAAGCGCTTGGTGATTGCCACCGCCACCGTCGCCCTGCAAGAGCAGATTGTCTACAAAGACCTGCCCGACCTGATGCGCAACAGCGGCCTGAATTTCACCTTCGCCCTGGCCAAAGGCCGTGGGCGCTACATGTGCCTGTCCAAGCTCGACGTATTGTTGCAGGAAGGCCACGCGCAAACCGCTACGGCCTCGCTGTTCGAAGAAGAAGGCTTCAAGATCGAAGTCGATGAAGTCAGTCAGAAGCTGTTTACCAGCATGATCGAGAAACTCGCCGGCAATAAATGGGATGGCGATCGCGACAGCTGGCCGAATGCCCTGGAGGACGCCGACTGGGCGCGCCTGACCACCGACCACAGCCAGTGCACCAACCGTCATTGCCCCAACTTCGGCCAGTGCGCCTTCTACAAGGCCCGCGAAGGCATGGGCAAGGTCGACGTTATTGTCACCAACCATGACATGGTCCTCGCCGACCTGGCCCTGGGCGGCGGCGCCGTATTGCCCGACCCGCGTGACACGCTCTACGTGTTCGACGAAGGCCATCACCTGCCCGACAAGGCCATCGGCCACTTTGCCCACTACACGCGCCTGCGTTCCACCGCCGACTGGCTGGAAACCACCGCCAAGAACCTCACCAAGTTGCTCGCCCAGCATCCGCTGCCCGGCGACCTGGGCAAACTGATCGAGCAAGTCCCGGAGCTGGCGCGGGAGATCAAGACCCAGCAGCAATTCATGTTCAGCGCCTGCGAGCAGGTGGCAGACTTCAAGCCCGGCGAAGACGTGGAAGGCCGTGAACGGCCGCGCCATCGCTTCGTCGGCGGGCTGATCCCCGAGCACATGCGGGAAATGGGCATCGAGCTGAAGAAGGGCTTTTCACGCCTGACCGACTTGTTCACCCGCCTCACCGATTTGCTCAAGGAAGGCATGGATGGCGAGGTCAACATCGGCATCGCCAGCAACCAGGCCGAAGAATGGTACCCGCTGTTTGGTAGCCTGCTGTCCCGCGCCCAGGGCAACTGGGAGTTGTGGACCGCGTTTACCGTCGAAGACCCGGAAGACAACCCGCCTATGGCCCGTTGGCTGACCTTGTCGGAAAGCGGTGCGTTGTTTGATATCGAGGTCAATGCCAGCCCGATCCTGGCCGCAGAAATGCTCCGACGTAACCTGTGGAATGTGGCCTACGGCACCTTGGTCACCTCGGCTACGCTGACGGCCCTGGGCACCTTCGACCGCTTCCGCATGCGCGCCGGCTTGCCGAAAAAGGCCGTCACCGCCGTGGTGCCGAGCCCGTTCCATCACGCCGACGCCGGTGTGTTGCGGGTGCCGGACCTCAAGGCCGACCCACGGGATGTGCCGGCCCATACGGCGGCGATCATTCGTGACCTGCCGTCGTTGGTGGAAGGTTCACGGGGCACGCTGGTGCTGTTCTCGTCCCGCAAACAGATGCAGGACGTGTTCGACGGCCTCGACCGTGAATGGCGCAAGCAGGTGTTTATCCAGGGCAACCTGTCAAAGCAGGAAACCCTGAACAAGCACAAGGCGCGGGTGGATGGCGGCGATTCCAGCGTGCTGTTCGGCCTGGCGAGTTTCGCCGAGGGTGTGGATTTGCCCGGCGCCTACTGCGAGCACGTGGTGATCGCCAAGATCCCGTTCTCGGTGCCGGATGATCCGGTGGAGGCTGCGCTGGCCGAATGGATCGAGGCCCGGGGCGGAAATCCGTTCATGGAAATCTCGGTGCCGGACGCCTCCTTGAAGCTGGTCCAGGCCTGCGGGCGCCTGCTGCGTACCGAAGAAGATCGCGGCACCATCACTTTGCTTGACCGGCGTCTGGTTACCCAGCGCTACGGGAAAGCTATCCTGAATGCTTTGCCGCCGTTTCGGCGGGAAATTTCTTAAGACCCTGTGGGCGAATTCGCCCACTTCGTGGTCTATCTCACCATCGCTTCACGTCATCAGGCCAGTCACCGGCCGTTTGGGAGAACCTTGTTCACATGATTCGCACGCTGCCCGCTGTTTTTGCCTTGTTGTTTGCCGCGCCATTGCTGGCTGCGCCTGCCGGGCAACAAACCCTGTTCAACTTTGTACGGCCCGCCGATGTGGTCAAGGTGGCGACCCAGGACGCCAGCCTGCCGCAATACAACGCCGAACAAACCCCTGAAGGCGAAGTGCTGCGCCGTATCACCTTCAACCCGGCGGCCGAACCGAGCCTGGTGCTCAGCCCGCAGACCGGTGCCTGGGACTGGTCGCAATCCGGCGCCATGAGCCTGCGCATTCAAAGCGCAATGGACTGGGCGCTGACCCTGTACGTCAAGGTGCAGAGCAATGACGGCCGGACGCTGTTCAGCCGTATCGACCTGCCGGCAGGCCCGGCGCAGACGCTGCTGATTCCGCTGCAAGCCAACTCGCCGCTGAGCCAGGGCATGAAAGCCGGCCCGCCGATGCCGATCACCGTCGATGGCCAGCGTGTATTGCTGGCCAGCAGCGAAGGGGAGATCGACCGCAGCCAGATCGTGTCGGTGACCCTGTCGATGATCAAGCCCAATGTCGCTCAAAGCATCCTGCTGGAGCGCTTTGGCGTGCAAGACGTCGAGCCGGTGCTCAAAGCCACCTACAGTGATCTGGTGGACACTTACGGGCAGTCCACCCGCGCCAGGTGGCCGGAGAAAGTCAGCAGCGACGAGCAGCTGAGGGCCGCTGCGGTCAAGGAGCAGCAACAGCTCAAGGGCTGGCTGGCCGAGCGCGACAAGGCGTCCCTGGACAAGTACGGCGGCTGGAACAAGGGCCCGGCCTTTGACGCCAGCGGCTTCTTCCGCACCGAGAAGCGCGACGGGCGCTGGTACCTGGTGACACCGGAAGGCCATCCGTTCTATTCCCTGGGCGTCAACACCGTAGCGCCGGACAACAGCCAGACCTACGTTGCGGGCCGCGAATGGATGTTTGCCGCGCTGCCCAAGGCCGGCGAACCTTTCGACAAATACTATGGAAGCAGCGACAGCCGCAGCGGCAATGGCGCGGATCAGGGGCGCAGCTTTAATGTCGGCCGCTGGTACGACTTCTATGGCGCCAACCTGCAACGTACCTATGGCCAGCCTTGCGTGCCGCCGGCACCTTGTGTTCCGGAAGGTTTCGACCAGAAACGCTGGGTCAGCCACACCCTCGACCGTCTTAAAGCCTGGGGTTTCAACACCGTCGGCAACTGGAGCGCGCCGCAGCTGGCCACCGCCGACCGCGTGCCTTACACCTTGCCCCTGTCGATCGTCGGCGATTACGCGAGCATCAGCACCGGAACCGATTGGTGGGGCGGCATGCCCGACCCGTTCGACCCGCGCTTCGCCATGGCCACCGAGCGTGCGGTGGCGATTGCCGCCCGTGACCATCGTGACGACCCGTGGCTGATCGGCTTCTTTGCCGACAACGAACTGGCCTGGGCCGGTCCCGGTGATGATCCCAAATCCCGTTACGCCTTGGCCTACGGCACCTTGCGCATGACCACCGACGTGCCGGCCAAGCGCGCGTTCCTCAAGCAATTGCGCGACAAGTACCGCAACCAGGACGGTCTGTCCAAGGCCTGGGGCATCGAACTGCCCGCCTGGGAGCTGATGGAAGACCCGGGCTTCGTGCCGCCCATGCCAAACCCCGAGCACCCGGAAATCGAAGCGGACTTCAAATACTTCCAGAAGACCTTCGCCGATGCTTACTTCAAGACCATCTCCGACGCGCTGAAATGGCACGCGCCCAACCAGCTGTTGCTGGGTGGCCGTTATGCGGTCAGCACCCCGGAATCGGTGGCGTCCTGCGCGCAGTATTGCGATGTGCTGAGTTTCAACATGTACACCCTCAAGCCGCAGGATGGTTACGACTTCGCGGCGCTGCGGGCGTTGGACAAGCCGGTGCTGATCACCGAGTTCAACTTCGGCTCGGCGGACCGTGGCCCGTTCTGGGGGGGCGTGACGCAGTTGGCCAGGGAAGAGGATCGCGGGACTGCCTACGCCAACTTCCTCAAGCAGGCCATGGCCGAGCCTTCGATTGTTGGCGTGCATTGGTTCCAGTATCTGGACCAGCCGGTCACCGGTCGTCTGCTGGACGGCGAAAACGGCCACTTTGGCCTGGTAGGCATCACCGATGTGCCGTTCCAGGGCTTTGTCGAGAGTGTGCGTAAAAGTAACCTGGCGGCGGTCGACCAACTGGGCAAAGAGGCCGAGAGGGCCAAGGCGGCTGCCGCGGTTCACACCGGAGAAGGCGGTAAGCCGGGGCATGACGGCAATGCCGCAGGGCCGGGCGCGGGGCATTCCGGCGGGCATTCCGGCAAGGGCCATTGATGGCGCCAGATCGACGAGTGCGGGTTCACAAATCACTCAATGACTGGAACAATGTCGTCCACTTTTTGTAGTACTTTTCCGAGGGGGCTTAGGTGCAGATTCAGGGTCATTACGAGCTTCAATTCGAAGCGGTGCGTGAAGCCTTCGCCGCACTGTTCGACGACCCCCAGGAGCGTGGCGCCGCGCTGTGCATCCAGATTGGCGGCGAAACCGTCGTCGACCTGTGGGCCGGTACCGCCGACAAGGACGGTGCCGAGGCCTGGCACAGCGACACCATCGCCAACCTGTTCTCCTGCACCAAGACCTTTACCGCCGTCACGGCGCTGCAACTGGTGGCCGAAGGCAAGCTGCAGCTAGATGCGCCGGTCGCCAAATACTGGCCGGAATTTGCTGCCGCCGGCAAAGAAGCCATCACCCTGCGCCATCTGCTTTGCCACCAGGCCGGGTTGCCGGCCCTGCGTGAAACGCTGCCCGCCGAAGCGCTGTACGACTGGCAAATGATGGTCGACGCCCTCGCGGCCGAAGCGCCGTGGTGGAAGCTCGGGGAAGGCCATGGCTATGCGGCGATCACCTACGGCTGGCTGGTGGGCGAACTGCTCCGTCGCGCCGACGGTCGTGGGCCCGGCGAGTCCATTGTGGCTCGGGTTGCACGGCCATTGGGCCTGGACTTTCATGTGGGTCTGGCAGACGAAGAATTCCATCGGGTTGCCCATATAGCCCGAGGCAAGGGCAATGTAGGCGATGAGGCGGCACAGCGTTTACTTCAAGTAACGATGCGCGAGCCAATGGCGATGACTACCCGTGCATTTACCAATCCACCGTCTATTCTGACCAGCACTAATAAACCCGAATGGCGGCGTATGCAGCAGCCAGCGGCAAATGGTCACGGTAATGCACGAAGTCTGGCGGGTTTTTATAGTGGGCTGCTTGACGGTAGTTTGCTGGAAGCCGACATGCTTGAAGAGTTGACCCGTGAACACAGTATCGGCCCGGATAAAACCTTATTGACACAAACCCGGTTTGGGCTGGGTTGCATGTTGGATCAACCGCAAGTGCCGAACGCTACGTTCGGCCTTGGCCCACGGGCCTTTGGGCATCCGGGGGCAGGTGGCTCGGTAGGGTTTGCCGACCCGGAACATGATGTAGCCTTTGGTTTTGTGACCAATACATTGGGGCCTTATGTACTTATGGACCCGCGGGCGCAAAAGTTGGTAAGAATATTGGCCGGTTGTCTGTAAATAGCTTGCTGTCTTGCGTTTTTTTGTTACAAAGGCACATACAAAAAGACGCTAGGCGAAATGTTGTAACTTTAATGTTCCAGAAGCGTCTGTTTAACGGGTCATTCAGGCCCCTGATTTTTTCTCATTTTGTGGATATCTCATGTTATCGAACAAGTCCTTGGCACTGGCGCTATGCCTCACTATTACTGGCTGTGCACAAACCCCACAAAATGATGCCGAAGGTGGGCATTGGTGGTCATTTGGCTCTGATAAGGCTGCTACCAAGGACGCAGTGAGCCAAACCGACACCAAGCCGGATGCCAAGCCGGCCGTTGCTGCCAAGGCGCCTGCGCCGGTTGCACCTGCCGCTGCAGCACCTGCACCGGTTGCCAAGGCGGATACCGGCTCCAGCTGGTGGCCGTTCTCGTCGAAAACCGACGATGCCAAGGCTGACCTGAAAGCCGACCTCAAGGCTGCAACGCCTGCCTCCGGCGCACCCACTGCTGCACCGGCTGCCGCACCTGCCGTTGCCAAGACAGATACCGATACCAAATGGTGGTGGCCGTTCGAAAGCAAGCCAAAGCCATTGGCCAAGGTCGACGTTGCCAACATTCCAATGCCTGATCCAAAAATCACCCAGGCCTGGCTGGACGACTACGAGCCGCGCCTGCGCCTCGCGATCAAGGACAGCAACCTGCAACTGGAACGTCGCGACAACGTATTGGTCGTGATTGCCCCGGTTGACGGCTCCTACAACCCGAAACGCCCGGCGATGTTGTTGCCGGTGACCCTGGGTCCATTCACCCGCGTTGCCAAGGCTGTTGAAGGCGATCCGAAGACCGCCGTACTGGTCCTCGGCCACGTCGATACCTCGGGTGCCGAGCCGGTGAGCCAGGCCCTGACCAAAGAGCGCGCGCAGTCCATCGCCTCGATCTTCAGCCTCAGTGGCCTGAAGCAGGACCGCCTGATGCTGCGTGGCATGGGCGACCTGATGCCACGTGCCGCCAACGACAGCACCCAGGGCCGTGCCCTGAACCGTCGTATGGAAATCATGTTCACCCAGCGCACCACCATGCTGGCCTTGCTGAGCAAGTACAACTCGGGTAACCCGCCGAAGGCTGAAATGGTTGCTGTGCAGGACGTTCCTGCTCCCGCCGCTGCTCCGGTCAAAAAAGCTGCTGCTCCGGCGAAAAAAACCGTCGCCAAGAAGGCTGCCGCCAAGCCGGCTGCCAAAAAGGCCCCGGCGAAGCCTGCCGCTAAAAAGCCAGCACCTGCCAAGGCCGCTGCTCCAGCCGCTACCAACGACCAGGCAAAAAACTGATTATTTGAGCAAGAAGGATAAAGCCGCATGACCCAGGCACTGGCCGATATGCGCCGTGACTACACACGGGACGGTTTGAGCGAGGCCCAGGCCCCGGACGAACCGTTTGGCTTGTTCCACCAGTGGTTCGCCGACGCGGTGAAAACCGAGCAGCCGCCGGTGGAGGCCAATGCCATGACCCTGGCAACGGTCGACCAGGACGGTCGCCCGCACTGCCGGATCCTGCTGCTCAAGGGCCTGGACACACAGGGCTTTACCTTCTTCACCAATTATCAGAGTGCCAAGGGCGAACAGCTCGCGGCGCGGCCGTTTGCTGCCATGACCTTCTTCTGGCCGACCCTGGAGCGCCAGGTGCGCATCGAAGGTCGGGTGGTGAAGGTCACTCCCGAGGAGTCGGACGCTTACTTCCAGGTCCGCCCTCTGGGCAGCCGCCTGGGAGCCTGGGCTTCACCGCAAAGCCGGGTCATCAGGGACCGCGAAGAGTTGCAGGACCTGCTCAAGGCCACCGAACAACGCTTCAGCGATACCCAGCCTGACTGCCCCGAGCACTGGGGTGGTTATCGCCTGCTGCCGGAGCGCATCGAGTTCTGGCAAGGCCGCGCGAGTCGTTTGCACGACCGCCTGAACTACCGCTTGCAAGGTGCCGACTGGGCCCGTGAGCGGCTGGCGCCCTGAGCCCACCTTTCGTCACCTCGCCTGAATGTAGCGCTGCACGCCGAAGTCTCTAGTCAGAGGCCTTGGATGGGTAGCGCTGCGCCGCGTTATGCCGCCGTTGGCTACAATGATGAAAGCGTCCATCAAGATCCTGAGGGAGGTGGGATTGCTACCGTTCGTCGAGTTTTTCGGTACAGGTTCTCTGTACTGAGGCTGAATGAAAACAATTTTCTGCCCGGCATGCCGTGACAGGCGGCAAGCCACAGCGGTTTAATGGATACCTGTCCTTTGGAGTTGATGCTATGCGTAAGTCCGTTTTACTAGTTGCCTGCTTTACCACCCTGTCGCTGCTGCTGGGTGGCTGCGCCTCGAGTCTGACCGGCGACTCGTACTCCCGTGACGAAGCCCGTCGTGTACAGACTGTTCGCATGGGCACCATCGAATCCCTGCGTCCGGTGAAAATCGAAGGCACCAAGACCCCAATCGGCGGCGCTGCGGGTGCAGTCATCGGCGGCGTTGGCGGCAGCGCCATCGGCGGCGGCCGTGGCAGCATCGTGACCGCCGTTATCGGCGCAGTCGCCGGCGGCCTGCTGGGCTCGGCCACCGAAGAAGGCCTGACCCGCACCCAGGGCGTTGAAATCACCGTCCGTGAAGATGATGGCAGCATGCGCGCCTACGTCCAAGCGGTTGAAGAGAACGAAATCTTCCGCATCGGTGACCGCGTTCGCATCATGACCGTGAACGGAACCAGCCGCGTTACTCGCTAAGGGTAAGGTTGCAGGAAAAGAAAAACCCCAACCGGGTGACCGGTTGGGGTTTTTTGTTGAGCGTATGTTTCGCGGGATCAGGTGAACATCTGGATATCGTCAAGGGTGTCTTGTACGGCACCACTCAGAAACGGTGATTTTGTTTTTGCTTGTTGCAGTGCTGGCGAAATTTTCGCCATGTCCAGCTGACCGAAGCGCCTCGCGATGTGGCCTATCGCAATGATGGCAGCCGACGCGATGTCCTCGTCGTCATTACTCATATACCGGAGGCAGATTTCTTGTGCCCACGTAGAGTCTGTCTCGTTAAGGCCGATGGATATTAGTGCTTCTGTGACCTTGCTTAGGTCTTTGGTGGTGAGGAAGCTGATAGCTTCATCGTGACTCAAAGACGGGTCGTGATAAATCAAGGCATACCTCTGGTTGTACCGTTATGCGCGTATCCCGATGAAGTATTCCAAGTCATCGGGGAGGTTGATGTTAAGCAACACCGCCAATTGCGTTATCTGACTTTTTGTCAGCTCCAGCTCACCTGGAGCCAGGTTTTCCAGAGGCTTTGACTCTGTGAGTTGGGCAGCAGCCTGATTGAGTTCGGCTCCTTCTATATCGAATTCGAATTGCAACGAATCATCTTGTTTTTCGTCAGGGTAGAAGCCGGTAATTGATAAATGGGTCATGAATCGTTCTCGCTATTGTCGAGTGGTCGTTCTGCCTGGCTTTGCTGGGCCAGTCTGCTCGCCCGTTATATGGTTGAACTCTCCTAGGTGAATCGCAAATCTGTCAAACTTTTCCACGGCGTTGCTTTTATAGTCCCATTCGTAGATTTTCCCTTTCCTATCGACCCACCTTGCTCTCTTTTTTCCTCCACCTTGAACGGATGATTTAGGTTTAACCCTTACTGCGTCGGGAAAGGCCGGAAGTGTTTTAGGGGCCTCATAGTAGTCATGGTCCCCTGGTCTGACGCTGACCACCACGTAGAGTGGCCGAACCCCCGAATCCGCTGGAAATACCAGAATGAAATCCCTGTATTGCGGCGGGTAAATCGGGTCAACGATGATGTTGGCGGCCTTCTCGGTCGGTGGGTACACCCAGATTTGCGGTGCCTGCGGCGCAGCTTCCAGCGCAGGAATACCGAGGGTGTCAGTGGGGTCGACAGCAGGCGTCCAGATCAGCTCGACGCCGTCGCCCAAGTCCGCGACCTGCTGCGTGCCGCGCAGGCCAAACTGCACGACATCAACCATTTCCCAGTCGCGATTTTTCCCGGTGTAGAAGGCGTATCCCTTGAGCGTGCCGTCAGCAAGTTGCTCGATATGCAGGCGTGCCCGGGCGCGTGCCCGTGGCATTGAGCGCAGTTGACGGTCGCTGTAAAGCGCGCTATCGCCCAGGCTGGAGGGCCAGATGAGGGCTGCAACCCCAAGCATCAGTCCGGCCCCAACTGTTCCAACACTCGCTGCGATGCTGGAGGCTCCACTAACCGCTGAGCCACCCAGTGCCAATGTCCCTAGCCCAGCCGGGAGTGCGCTGCCGCTTATTTTTTTGAGTGACAGCAGCCCCTCACTGTCCGTTTCACGGCCACCCAGCAGCACGTGCTCGCCATAGTCTCCTATGGGGTCAAGCGGTATATAGCCGGACGGATTGTTGTAGTCGATGAGGGCGTCCGGCAGATTGCAGGACTTTGCGAATACGCAGCCGACCATGGGCAATGGCGTTGGCGGCGGCTCCACTTTGCGTCTGGCCTCGTAGGCCTCCTGTCGGGCAAGCATGGCTTCGTAGGCTCGCTGCCTGGCATCACGCTCAGCCAGCTCGCGCTCGTTCATGTTCTCGAGCCGTCGGTAACCGCCCGTGCCGGTCCCGTAGCATCGCCAGACTTGGGGTATATCCTTGTTGTTTGCCATCGTGCCCTCCTGGCGTGTTGCCTAACGACGCCCGGCGTTGGAGCCGAGAGCACGACGTTATGGCAAGCAGCGGAGGGTGGATGTAGGACGGTTCTGTGAGATGGCGCCGAATGGGCCTAGAGGAGGTTGGAGCCGGCAAGCCGGCTCCAAAAGCGGTTACGCCTGAATGAGTACCTGCTTACGACTCGCCATCGCCGTCACCGCATACCCGATCAGCGCCGCCAATATCGACCCTGTCAGGATGCCCATCCGGTCCATCCCGGCGTATTCACTGCTGCCTGGCACAAACGCCAGCGAGCCGACGAACAGGCTCATGGTGAAGCCGATGCCACACAGGATTGCCACGCCCAACACCTGACCCCAGTTGGCGCCAGCGGGTAGCGCGGCGAGGCCGGTTTTTACCATGACCCAGGTGAAACCCAGCACGCCAATGGTCTTGCCCAGCAGCAGGCCGGCGGCGATGCCCATCGGTACGTGGTGGGTGAAGCTTTCCAGATTGACGCCGGCCAGCGAAACCCCGGCGTTGGCAAAGGCAAACAGCGGCAGGATCGCGTAAGCCACCCAGGGATGCAGTGCATGTTCCAGGGTCAGCAGCGGCGAAGGTTCGGCGTTTTTGGTGCGCAACGGGATGCAGAACGCCAGGGTCACGCCAGCTAGGGTGGCGTGTACACCACTCTTGAGCACGCAGACCCACAGGATCAGCCCGACAATCATGTAGGGGCCTAGCTTGACCACACCGAGCCGGTTCATCGCAATCAACGCGATCAGGCATGCCGCTGCACCGGCCAACGAGGCCCCGGACAGGTCGGTGGAGTAGAAGATGGCAATGACGATGATCGCGCCAAGGTCGTCGATGATGGCCAGGGTCATCAGGAACAACTTCAGCGACACCGGCAGTCGCTTGCCCACCAAGGCCAATACGCCCAGGGCGAAGGCAATGTCGGTGGCCATAGGGATCGCCCAGCCACCCAGGGCGGCGGGGTTGTCCTTGTTCAGCGCCCAGTAGATCAGCGCCGGCACGACCATGCCGCCGATGGCTGCTGCGCCGGGCAGCACTACTTGCGAAGGTTTGGACAGTTGCCCGTCGAGCAACTCGCGTTTTACTTCAAGGCCGATCAGCAGGAAGAACAGGGCCATCAGGCCGTCATTGATCCACAGCAGCGCCGGCTTGGCGATTTTCAGCGCGCCAATTTGCGCGACTACCGGGACGTCGAGAAAACTCGCGTAAAGGTGCGACAGCGGTGAGTTGTTGATGATCAGCGCCAAAGCTGCAGCGGCGATCAGGAGTAGACCGCTGGCGGCTTCCAGCTGGAAGAAACGGGTGAAAGTGCTACGCAGAGGCAAGGGATGCTCTCCCATCAAAGTTCAGTAGGTGGGTACCCTAACCCGTACCGTTAGTTGTTAAAACAAAAGTTATATTCTTATTTGTTATAAGGGATCGGTCTCATCACTCGAGCGTCAAACTCCGAAAAGTGTGTGTCCAATTGAGTCATGACTGTATCTGTGTGGAGTGTAGGAAACATCCTAAGATCAAGTCTGAAATCCTTAGAGAAACCGATCATGAGCGACAACCGCCAATGGGCCCGCGAAGCCATTCGTATTATTGAAGCGGACTTCCAACGCAGCGCCGACACCCACCTTATCCCCTTGCCGTTGCCGGGTTTGCCGGGCATCGAGCTGTATTTCAAGGATGAGTCCAGCCATCCCACCGGCAGCCTGAAACACCGGTTGGCGCGTTCGTTGTTTCTCTATGCGTTGTGCAATGGCTGGCTCAAACCTGGCGCTCCGGTGATCGAGGCGTCCAGCGGCTCCACGGCGATTTCCGAGGCGTACTTCGCCCGGCTGTTGGGCTTGCCGTTTATTGCGGTGATGCCGGCCACCACCTCCCAGGAAAAGATTGCGCAGATCGCGTTCTACGGTGGACAGAGCCATCTGGTACAGGATCCGACGCAGATCTACGCCGAATCCGAGCGTCTGGCGCAGGAAAGCGGCGGCCACTTTATGGACCAGTTCACGTACGCCGAACGCGCCACCGACTGGCGCGCCAACAACAACATTGCCGAATCGATCTTTCAGCAACTGCGCTTTGAGCGTTACCCGGAGCCGAGCTGGCTGATTTCCAGCCCTGGTACGGGTGGTACCACGGCGACGTTGGGACGTTATGTGCGTTATCGCCAGCACTGCACCCGGGTGTTGTGCGCGGATGCGGAGCGTTCGGTGTTTTTCGATTACTACCTGAGCGGCGATGCCAGCCTGCGTCTGGAGTGTGGTTCACGCATTGAAGGTATTGGTCGGCCACGGGTAGAGGCGTCGTTCTTGCCCAAGGTGATTGATGCGATGGTCAAGGTGCCGGACGCGCTGTCCCTGGCGGCCATGCATTACCTGGCGCAGCGTTTGGGGCGGCGAGTGGGCGGGTCCAGCGGCACCAACCTGATAGGCGCGTTGATCGCGGCACAGCAGATGAAAGCGGCGGGAGAGTCGGGCTCGATTGTGGCGATCTTGTGCGACGGTGGGGAGCGCTATGCCACGACCTATTACGATCAGGCCTGGTTGGCAGGGCAGGGGTATGAGCTTGAGGGTTTGATTGCGGCCGTTGCGGCGAGTGTCGAGCGGGGAGAGGCGCTGCCAGATAGCGTGTTGCGCGCCAATATTTAAACACCGCATAACCATTGTGGGAGCGGGCTTGCTCGCGAATGCGGTGTGTCAGCCAATACATCATTCGGCTGATCCACCGTTTTCGCGAGCAAGCCCGCTCCCACATTTGATCTGCTGCGTTTTCAGCGCAGTGGTTAAGCTTCGATACCCAACATATCCCGCGCCAACGCTTCGGCAATCCGAATCCCGTCGACACCTGCCGACAAAATCCCACCGGCATAACCGGCACCTTCGCCCGCCGGGAACAGGCCTTTTACGTTCAGGCTCTGCATCGAGTCGTTACGGGTAATCCGCAGCGGCGATGAAGTGCGGGTCTCGATCCCGGTCAGCACCGCGTCGTGCAGCGAGTAGCCCTTGATCTGTTTCTCGAACGCCGGCAGCGCTTCGCGGATCGCTTCGATGGCAAAGTCCGGCAACGCCAGGGCCAGGTCGCCCATGGCCACCCCTGGCTTGTAGGACGGTTCCACGGTACCGACGGCGGTGGACGGCTTGCCGGCAATAAAATCACCGACCAGCTGCGCCGGCGCTTCGTAGTTGCTGCCACCGAGGATGAACGCGTGGGATTCCAGGCGCTCCTGCAACTCGATCCCGGCCAGCGGGCCGCCCGGGTAATCGACTTCCGGGGTGATGCCCACCACGATCCCGGAGTTGGCGTTGCGCTCGTTGCGCGAGTATTGGCTCATGCCGTTGGTCACTACGCGGTTCGGCTCGGATGTCGCCGCGACCACGGTGCCGCCCGGGCACATGCAGAAGCTGTAGACCGAGCGACCGTTCTTCGCGTGGTGCACCAGTTTGTAATCGGCAGCGCCAAGTTTCGGGTGCCCGGCGTACTTGCCCAGGCGCGCAGCGTCGATCAGCGATTGCGGGTGTTCGATACGGAAACCCACCGAGAACGGCTTGGCTTCCATGTACACGCCGCGGCCATGCAGCATGCGGAAGGTGTCACGGGCGCTGTGGCCGAGGGCCAGGATCACGTGTTTCGACAGGATCTGCTCGCCGCCATCCACCACCACGCCATTCAACTGGCCGTCTTCGATCAACACGTCGGTCACCCGCTGCTCGAAGCGCACTTCACCGCCCAGGGCGATGATCTGCTGGCGCATGTTTTCCACCACGCCGGTCAGGCGGAAGGTACCGATGTGCGGCTTGCTGACGTAGAGGATTTCGTCCGGCGCACCGGCTTTGACGAACTCGTGCAGCACTTTGCGACCGTGAAATTTCGGGTCCTTGATCTGGCTGTAGAGCTTGCCGTCGGAGAAGGTCCCGGCGCCGCCTTCACCAAACTGCACGTTGGATTCGGGGTTCAGCACGTTTTTGCGCCACAGGCCCCAGGTGTCCTTGGTGCGCTGGCGTACTTCGCGGCCGCGTTCGAGGATGATCGGCTTGAAACCCATCTGCGCCAGCAACAGCCCGGCGAAGATCCCGCACGGGCCAAAACCGACGACGATCGGCCGCTCGGTCAGGCCTTCCGGCGCATGGCCGACGACCTTGTAGCTGATGTCCGGTGCCGGGTTGACGTTGCGGTCGTCGGCGAACTTGAGCAGCAGGGCCGCCTCGCCTTGGACTTCCAGGTCGATGGTGTAGATGAAGCACAGCTCCGACGATTTCTTGCGGGCGTCGTAGCTGCGTTTGAACAGGGTGAAATCGAGCAGGTCATCACTGGCGATGCCCAGGCGCTGCACAATGGCAGGCCGCAGGTCTTCTTCGGGATGGTCGATGGGCAGCTTGAGTTCGGTGATTCGTAACATGACAGGAATCCGGTAGGCGGCGGGCAAAGAGGCCGGCTGTTTTGCAAACCGGCGATTATAAGCCCCAACAGCGGTTTCCCGTCATGTTAAAACAGCGCAGCGGATAATCAGTCGTCTCGGGAGCCGCCGAACGACGCGCAACCGCGCTGCACCTGGCCGTTGACCCGAAGCTCGGCGGACATGTGCTGCAGGCTGCCGCTGACGCTGTCGACGCAGCGTTGCGGGGCCACCCAGAGTTCGATGTGCTGGTTGTTGGCTTCGGTCATCAGGTTGAACCGTCCGTCGCCCGATTGTTCTTCCACATACGGCACGGCCAATGGCGGCTGGCCTTCACGTTCCAGCACCATGCCCTTGGCGGTAACGTTCATCGCCCAGGCCGGTTTGTGGCCGTTGGCCCGCAGGATCATACGCTTGAAATTCGGGTCATCGCAGGCCGAGGTCGAGCGCTCGACGCGGTACACCTGTTGCAGGTCTACGGTACCCTGGGTGCCGCTGGCAACGCCGGAAAACTTGCCGCGCAAGTCGGCAAACAAGGCGCCTTGCTGGCCGGCCAGGGAGGCGGCTTCCTGCAGGATGCTGGTGCCGCCGGTGTCGTTGACCACGTAGTTGCGTTTGTCGTTGCAGGGCTGGAACAGCAGTTTGTCACCCTGCGCGGTCAGCTCGCCCTGCATGCGGGTCAGCCCGGCGAGAGAGGGTTTGGCCGGCTCGTTCTCGAACATCTGGCAGGCGGCGAACAGGGGCAACAGGGCAAACAAAGCTAGGGTACGGGCGGCACGCATTATCGGGTCTCCTGATAAGTGCCGCCACGTTACGCAGGCTGGCGATGCATCACAAGCCCGGGACACAGGTTGAATTGACTGTGGCGAGGGGGCTTGTCCCCCGTTGGGCTGCGTAGCAGCCCCGTAAAATCACTGCGTTCCTTCAGGAAGAACAAGGTCCGTAGATTTTGGGGCTGCTGCGCAGCCCAACGGGGGACAAGCCCCCTCGCCACGACAAGCTGGTCCGTACTACTTTAGCCAACGATAAACGTCTGCCCGGTCTGCAAACCTTCCACGCTTTTCGCGTAGGCCAGCGCCACGTCTGCACCCGGAGCTGGTTTGTAGCCTCGGAAATACGGCGCGTAGCTGCCCATGGCTTCCAGCAGCACGGTCGGACTCACCGAGTTGATACGCAGGCCGCGAGGCAGTTCGATCGCTGCAGCTTTCACGAATGCATCCAGCGCGCCGTTGACCAGGGCCGCCGAAGCACCGGTGCGAATCGGATCGCGGTTGAGAATGCCGCTGGTGAAGGTGAACGACGCACCGTCATTGGCGAACTCGCGGCCAATCAGCAACAGGTTCACCTGGCCCATCAGCTTGTCTTGCAGGCCCAGGTCAAAATCGGTTGCGCTCATTTCGCCCAGGGGCACGAAGTTGACGCTGCCGGCGGCGCAGATCAGTGCGTCGAACTTGCCGGTCTGTTCGAACAGTTTGCGGATCGAGGCGCTGTCGCTGATGTCGACCTGGAAGTCGCCACTCTTGCGACCGATGCTGATCACTTCATGCCGCTGGGACAGTTCTGCCTTGACCGCCGAACCCACGGTGCCGCTTGCGCCAATCAACAGGATTTTCATCGTGCCTTCCTCCAGATGTGTAGGTGAGGTTTCAGTCTAGAGTGATTTTTTGCGCGGATAAGTGCACTAATAGGCAACCTTTGGTTTTCAAATGGAAACAATCCATGAGCGAAATGGATGACCTGGCGGCGTTTGCGGTGTTGATCGAAGCCGGCAGCTTTACCCTGGCGGCCCAGCAGTTGGGCTGCAGCAAGGGGCAGCTGTCCAAGCGCATCAGCCAGCTGGAAGCGCAGTTTTCGGTGGTGTTGTTGCATCGCACCACGCGCCGTTTGAGCCTGACGGCGGCGGGGGCGGCCCTGTTGCCGCAGGCCCAGGCGTTGGTGGTGCAGGTGGAGCGGGCACGTCAGGCACTGGCCAGGCTCAAGGACGATTTGGTCGGCCCGGTACGTATGACGGTTCCGGTTTCCCTGGGTGAAACCTTCTTCGATGGTTTGCTGCTGGAGTTTTCCCGGGAGTACCCGCAGGTGCAGATCGAACTGGAGCTCAACAACCAGTATCGAGACCTGGCGCGGGACGGTTTTGACTTGGCGGTACGCTCCGAAGTCGCCAACGACGAGCGACTGGTGGCCAAGCCGTTACTGGCCTGGCACGAGATGACCTGCGCCAGCCCGGCTTATCTGGAACAGCACGGCGAGCCGCTGACACCGGCGGAACTGGTGGGCCACAACTGCTTGCTGAACAGCCACTACAGCGGCCGTGAAGAGTGGCTGTATCACCAGCAACATGAGCTGCTACGGGTTCGCGTATCCGGGACCTTTGCTTCCAACCATTACAACTTGCTGAAGAAGGCGGCGCTGGTGGGCGCAGGCATCGCGCGTTTGCCTTCCTACGTGTTGCACACTGAATTGGCTGACGGGCGCCTGCGTTGGCTCCTGCGGGATTATCAGACCCGCAGCATGCCGATGTACCTCGTCCATCCGTATCAGGGCGGCCTGCCGCGCCGCACTCAGGTCCTGGCGGATTATCTGGTGGGCTGGTTCAAGCGCAGCGGCGAGGCCCTGGACCGCCTTTAGCGCAAGCGTCGCGCAATCAGGTGATCAATGGAGAAGCAGCCCGGCCCCTTGGCCATCAACAGCAACAGCAGCGCGATCCAGGTGCCGTGGGTCGGGTAAGCGTCCGGGTAGACGAACAGCTGGATGGTCAGGGTCATGCCCAGCAACGCCAGCGCCGAGAACCGTGTGGCAAACCCCACCAGGATCAGCACGGGGAAGAAATGTTCGGCGAACGCGGCCATATGCGCTGCGACTTCCGCTGACAGCAGTGGCACGTGGTATTCGCTGCGAAACAGCGGCAGGGTGGACGGCGCCAAGTGCGGCCAGCCCAGTTGGAACGTGCCGCCGATCAGGTCTACGGCAAAGCCTTCGACCTTGGTCTGGCCGGATTTCCAGAACACTGCTGCAATAGAGAAGCGTGCGACGAAGGCGATCAGGCTGTAGGGGATTTTCTCGAAGAGCTGGATGATCCGTTGGATCAGCCCGGGAGCGGCGGCGTTCATGGCGATACCTTGGGTTCTGTGTGCAAGTGGGTGATGGCGCCGTGGCCGACCAGCAGGGCCAGGCAGTGGTGCAGGTCAAATTCGGCGGCCGCATCGAGGGCGTAGGCCACGGCCATTTCCAGCGGCCAACCGTTGTTCAGGCTGTTGATAAACGCGGCGGCGCCGCTGTCGATGTGAAATACCTGCACGTGCAGGCCGTTGCGCAGTACCAGCGCGCTTTGAGCATGGAAGGGGTCGAGAGTGGCGAGGGATTCGCCCGTCTGGTGCGCAGCCCATAACGCCACCACGGCGTAGGCCGAGTTCAGGATGGCAAGGGATGGATGCAGTTGCAGGCGCAGTTCGCCCAGACCTGACTGTTGTTGCAGGGTGGCGATGACCTCCTGCTGATCCAGTGGCACTGCGTCTGCCGCGTGGTAGGCCCTGACCCGCAGCCGCTCCAGGCGCGCGACGTCAGCCAGGTAGGGCACGCTGGCGGCGGGAGTGAAGCCCTGGATAAAGTCAGCCAGGTCGCCGCCGTACTCGTTGATCAGCGGACTGGTCGGTGGGAAATTCTGGACATACAAGCCGGCCATCGCCCGAAAAAATTCATCACCCACCAGTTGCAGGGTGACCGGGTAGCCAGCGGCCAGGGCGTTGATCAGCGAGCTGTGGACATTGTTGCGGTACACCGCAAAACGACTGGCCGGATCGGCGCCGTTACGGCTGAACACACCTTGCGGGCAGCTTTCGTCGGGCGACAGCAGGGCGCTGGCAAATACATCCTGGCCGCTCATGCGCGCACCTCCAGCAGAAACCGTTCGGCCTCGCGGGCCTCGGCGTGCAGCACGCTGAACGCCGGCACCTGGTTGTCGCGCTCGATCAGCGTGGCGACCGGCCCGGTGCGCGCAAGGACGTGTTGGTAGAGCTGCCATACCGCGTTGTCGATCGGCGCGCCGTGATCATCAATCAGCAAACGATCACCGAGGCTGTCGGTGTCTTCGGCAAACCCTGCCAGATGAATCTCGCCCACGGCGTGCAGCGGCAAGGCATCGATGTACTTCAGCGGGTCTTGCTGATGGTTGATGCACGACACATACACATTGTTGACGTCCAGCAGCAGCCCGCAGCCGGTGCGGCGGATCGCTTCGCTGATGAAGTCGGTCTCTTCCAGGGTGGAACGCTGGAACTGCAGGTAGGTCGACGGGTTCTCCAGCAGCATTGGCCGTTGCAGGCGGGTTTGCACCTGGTCGATGTGTTTGCACACCCGCTTCAGGGTTTGATCGTCATACGCCAGCGGCAGCAAATCATTGAGAAACACCGGGCCGTGGCTGGACCAGGCCAGGTGTTCGGAAAACGAGTGGGGTTGATAGCGTTCGATCAGCGCGGCCAAGCGCACCAAGTGCTCATCGTTCAGCGGACCTTCGCCGCCGATGGACAGGCCTACACCGTGCAGCGACAGCGGGTATCGTTCGCGGATCAAGCCCAGGTAGTGATGGAAAGGCCCGCCGGCCACCATGTAGTTTTCGGCGTGGACTTCAAAAAAACCGATGTCGGGGGCAGTCTCGAGGACTTCGCTGAAGTGCTCGCTCTTGAGCCCCAGCCCGGCCCGATAGGGGAGGCCGGGCGCCTGAGCCTGGGAGATGGAATAGGTGCATGCAAGCGTCATCGTCAGTACTCAGGCTGCGCAGGGATTCAGGACTTGGCGGTGAAGGCGGCTTCCTGGCCGAAGCCGGTTGGCGAGGTGGCGCTTGGGGTTTTCAGGCAGGTGCCGGCCGGGACCAGTTTCCAGGCGTTGGCTTGGTCCTTGACCTTCGAGGTGCCGGCGCAGGAAGTGCCGGCGCCTGCAGCGCAATCGTTCTTGCCGGCTTCGGCCACACCGAAGCATTTTTGCATGTCATCGGCGGCGTGGGCGGTGGAGGTCAGGGCGGACAGACTCAGGGCCGAACCCAGGGCCAGGACGAGGGTGGCAGCGGACAGCGAACGGGTTTTGGTAGTCATGGTGTATCTCCAGCAGTGGGTTGAGTTGGCAAGCGTAGTTGCCTGCTTACACCACTAGAGATAAGGGGAAGGGATTCGTTACAAACCTGGGGAAAATAATTTCAGATTTCGCCAAAGCCTTTGGTCACACAAAACAAATGTGGGAGCGGGCTTGCTCGCGAAGGCAGTGGTTCAGTCACCCAATAAGTTGGCTGATCCACCGCCTTCGCGAGCAAGCCCGCTCCCACAAAAGCCCGCTCATACATTAGCCAGATGGGCATCAACCGCCCAAGTAAGCCTCACGCACTTTCGGATCGGTCAGCAATTGTTCGCCGCTGCCCTGCATCACCACCCGGCCGTTTTCCAGCACATAGGCGCGGTCGGCGATCTTCAGTGCCTGGTTGGCGTTCTGCTCCACGAGGAACACCGTTACACCGTCCTTACGCAGTTGTTCGATGATGTCGAAGATCTGCTGGATGATGATCGGCGCCAGGCCCAGGGACGGTTCGTCCAGCAGCAACAACTTGGGCTTGCTCATCAGCGCACGGCCGATGGCGAGCATTTGCTGTTCGCCGCCGGACATGGTGCCGCCGCGCTGGCTGAAGCGTTCCTTGAGCCGCGGGAACAGGTGCAGCACCTTGTCCATCTGCTCTTGGTAATCGCCCTTGTCGGTAAAGAACCCGCCCATGGCGAGGTTCTCTTCCACGGTCAGGCGGGCAAACACCCGGCGACCTTCCGGAACCACGGCAATGCTCTTGCGCATGATCTCGGAGGAGGCCTGGCCCACCAGTTCCTCACCCATGTAGCGGATGCTGCCGCTATGAGCCTGGGGCGAACCGCACAAGGTCATCAGCAGCGTGGATTTACCGGCACCGTTGGCCCCGATCAGGGTGACGATCTCGCCCTGGCGCACTTCGACGTTGACGTTGTGGAGCGCCTGGATCTTGCCGTAGAAAGTGGAAACGTTTTCGAATTGCAGCATTTTACGCTTCCCCCAAATAGGCTTTGATCACGGCCGGGTTGTCGCGGATCTGCTCCGGCGTTCCGTCGGCCAGTGGCGTGCCCTGGTTGATCACGACGATATGGTCGGAAATGCTCATGACCAGTTTCATGTCGTGTTCGATCAGCAGCACGGTGGCGTTGTTTTCTTCACGCAACACACTGATCAGCGCCTTGAGGTCTTCGGTTTCCTTTGGGTTCAGGCCGGCGGCCGGTTCGTCGAGCATCAGGATCCGCGGACGGGTCATCATGCAGCGAGCGATTTCCAGGCGACGTTGCTGACCGTAGGCCAGGGTACCGGCAGGACGGTTGGCAAACTCGGTGAGGTTGACCTTGTCCAGCCAGTACGCGGCGTATTCCATGGCCTCGCGTTCGCTCTTGCGGAACGACGGGGTCTTGAACAGGCCGGCAAAGAAGTTGGTGTTCAGGTGACGATGCTGGGCGATCAACAGGTTCTCGACCGCTGTCATGTCCTTGAACAACCGCACGTTCTGGAAGGTCCGCACCACGCCCTTGCGGGCTATTTCGTGGCCGGCCAGGCCCTGGATCGGCTGGCCATCCAGCAGGATGCTGCCGCCGCTTGGCTTGTAGAAGCCGGTCAGGCAATTGAACACCGTGGTCTTGCCGGCGCCGTTGGGGCCGATCAGAGCCACGACCTGCTTCTCTTGTACGGTCAGGGCCACGCCGTTGACCGCGAGCAAACCGCCGAAGCGCATGCTCAAATTTTCGACTTTCAGGATCTCGCGGCTCATTTGCGCAGCTCCATGTGTGGACGTTGCATGGGCAGCAGGCCTTGAGGACGCCAGATCATCATCAGCACCATCATGGCGCCGAACATCAACATGCGGTATTCGCTGAACTCACGCATCATTTCCGGCAGCAGGATCATCACGATCGCCGCGAGGATCACACCCAGCTGCGAGCCCATGCCGCCCAGCACCACGATGGCAAGGATGATTGCCGACTCGATGAAGGTGAACGACTCCGGGGTCACCAAACCTTGGCGAGCGGCGAAGAAGCTGCCAGCGAAACCGGCGAAGGTTGCCCCGAGGGTGAATGCCGAAAGTTTGATGACGGTCGGGTTCATGCCTAATGCGCGGCAGGCGATTTCATCTTCGCGCAGCGCTTCCCACGCACGGCCGATCGGCATGCGCAGCAGACGGTTGATCACGAACAGTGCGGCCAGTGCCAGCAACAGCGCCACCAGGTACAGGAACACCACTTTGCTCACCGGGTTGTAATCCAGCCCGAAGTACTCGTGGAAAGTCTGCATGCCTTCGGCTGCGGTGCGGTCGAACGTCAGCCCGAAGAACGTTGGCTTGGGAATGCTGCTGATGCCATTGGGCCCGCCGGTGATATCGGTGAGGTTACGCAGGAACAGACGGATGATTTCACCGAAGCCCAAGGTCACGATCGCCAGATAGTCACCGCGCAAGCGCAGTACCGGGAAGCCCAGCAGGAAGCCAAATGTGGCCGCCGCCATGCCGGCCAGTGGCAGGCAGATCCAGAAGCCCCAGCCCAGGTAATGCGAGAGCAGCGCGTAGGTGTAGGCACCCACCGCATAGAAGCCCACATAGCCCAGGTCGAGCAAGCCGGCCAGACCCACCACAATGTTCAGGCCCAGGCCCAGCAGCACGTAGATCAGGATCAGCGTTGCGATATCCACCGCACCCCGGGAACCGAAGAACGGCCAGATCAACGCGGCCACGATCAGGCCGATGATGATGTAGCGCTGGGTGCGCGGCAGGGTCAGGAACTGGCTGACCTTGGGCGAAACCAACGGCCCACGGTTGGACTTGAGGAGTGCCCCGACCTGCTGTGTGAACAGCACGCGCAGGAACATCAGCACCGAGCACAGGGCAATGATGGTCAATGTGACGGGACCGGTGCCATGCACTTCGAGGTTGATCCCGACAATGCTCAGTTTGAGCCCGAGTACCGGAAAGGCCACGGCCCACACCAGCAAGGCGCTGAAAAACGCCGATTTAAGATATCTGCTCATACTTTCTCAACCTCCGGACGGCCCAGAATGCCGGTCGGCCGGAACAACAGCACCAGAACCAATAGACCGAATGCCACCACGTCCTTGTACTGGTCACCGAACACATCGGCGCCAAAGGCTTCCGCCACCCCCAGCACCAGCCCGCCGAGCATCGCACCCGGAATGCTGCCGATGCCGCCCAATACCGCTGCGGTGAAAGCCTTGAGGCCCACCAGGAAACCGGCGTTGGGGTTGATCACGCCATACTGCATGCTCAGCAATACAGCGGCGACAGCCGCCAGTGCGGCACCGATGACGAAGGTCAGGGCGATGATGTTGTTGGTGTTGATGCCCAACAGGTTGGCCATCTTGATGTCTTCGGCGCAGGCCCGGCAGGCGCGCCCCAGACGGGAGCGGGAGATGAACAGGGTCAGGCCGAGCATTGCCACCAGGGTGACGACGAAGACCAGGACCTGCATGTAGGAAATCAGCACTTCTTGTGCGCCACCTGGGCCGAAGGAGAAGCTCCCCGGGATCAGGTTGGGAATGGATTTGTCCTTGGAATCCTGGGACAGCAATACGGTGTTCTGCAGGAAAATCGACATGCCGATCGCAGAGATCAGCGGGATCAAGCGGTTGCTGCCACGCAAGGGGCGGTACGCCACGCGTTCGATACTGTAGCCATAGGCACTGGTTACGACGATGGACGCCAGGAATGCAGCGGTCATCAACAGCGGCAGGGAGTGGATACCCATCATGGCCAGCCCGGCAAGGGCGATGAAGGCCACGTAGGAACCAATCATGTACACCTCGCCATGGGCGAAGTTAATCATTCCAATGATGCCGTAAACCATTGTGTAGCCAATGGCTATCAAGGCATAGGTGCTGCCAACGGTCATGCCGTTAACCAGCGTTTGGAAAAAATGATAGATCTCAGGCATTACAGCGCTCCTAAAAACCCGATACGCATTTCACTGGTGGAGTCAATTTCCGGCTCGGTGCCCTGTTCTGTGATCAGGTTGCACAAAGCGTTTGCCAGCGAACCGCTGGTGACGGTTTTAAGATTTTCAGGTGAACCCACTCCCGGATCGCGGGTGTCAGGCCCATAAACCTCGTAAAACAAAGCCCACTGCTTGCACAGTGGGCTTGTTGACCAGTAACGCCTGGCTTACTGAGGGGAAACTTCGGTTTTTGGTTTGCCGAAGTGCCATTCGTAGACCACGAACTTGAAGTCCTTCAGGTCGCCCTTGGCGTCGAAGCTCAGGTCGCCGGTTGGGGTCTTGAAGGTACCGGCGTGAATGGCAGCAGCCACTTTTGCGGTGTCTTCGCTCTTCGCGGCAGCGATACCGCCGGCGATCACTTCAACAGCCGAGTAGGCCGGGAACACGAACGGACCGGTTGGGTCCTGCTTGTTCTTGGCGAACTCTTCAACGATTGCCTTGTTGGCAGGATCGGTGTCGAACGACTTCGGCAGGGTAACCAGCAGGCCTTCGGAAGCGCCTTGGGCGATTTGCGAGATGGAGTCGTTGCCGACGCCTTCCGGGCCCATGAACTTGGCGTTCACGCCTTTTTCCTTGGCTTGGCGCAGGATCAGGCCCAGCTCAGGGTGGTAGCCGCCGTAGTAGACGAAGTCGACGTTGGCTTGCTTGAGCTTCTGAATCAGCGAGCCGAAGTCTTTGTCGCCAGCGTTGATGCCTTCGAAGAGGGCAACTTTCACGCCTTTCTTCTCGAGGGTCTGCTTGACGGCGGTGGCGATGCCCTCACCGTACTGCTGCTTGTCGTGGATAACGGCTACGACTTTCGGCTTCACGTGGTCGGCGATGTAGTTGCCGGCGGCAGGGCCCTGGGCGCTGTCCAGGCCGATGGTACGGAAGATCAGCTTGTAGCCACGGGAAGTGATTTCCGGGCTGGTGGCTGCCGGGGTGATCATGATCACGCCTTCGTCTTCGTAGATGTCGGATGCTGGCTGAGTGGAGCTGGAGCAAAGGTGACCGACCACGAACTTGACGCCGTCGTTGACCACTTTGTTGGCTACGGCCACGGCTTGTTTTGGATCGCAAGCGTCGTCGTATTCTTTGGCTTCGAGCATTTTGCCATCGACGCCGCCCTTGGCGTTGATGTCGGCGATAGCCTGTTTGGCGCCCATGAACTGCATGTCGCCGTATTGGGTCACAGGGCCGGTTTTAGGGCCGGCAATACCGATCTTGATGGTGTCAGCTGCGAACGAATGGCTGGCAACCCCGGCCAGGACCATAGCGGCAAACAGTTTGGAAATCTGCTTAGTAGCCTTATTCATAGTGCTCCACTCTTACTGTTGTATTTTTTATAGTTCTAGCGGCCTTGTGAGCTGCAGAACCGGATCAGATATCTCGGATATCCCCCGGCAGCGGCCTGGCAACTGTACCGGTACAGTGTAGAGCGCCGGTTGATCGCTTGAAAAGCTGGCTGCTAGGGGCAAAACCCGGGTGTGTCGCTTAAATGAAAGAAAAAGACAGAATTGCGGCGGGGTGATGCCAGAGTTTCGGGCAATCCTTGGCTTTCCTGACACTTTCGTTCGGTGCTTCATTTGCAACTGGGTTTTTCTGCCTGGTGCTCGACGGTATGATTGCGCCGATTTTTTCTTCAGGTGAACTCCCATGACGCAAGAACCTAGCACCCTCTATGCCAAGCTGCTTGGTGAAACCGCCGAAATTTCCTGGAAGGAGCTTGAGCCGTTCTTTGCCAAGGGTGCCCTATTGTGGGTCGACGCCGGGCTGGATTTGATCGCGGCCGCTGAGGGTATGGCTGAGGATAACCGTGAGAAAGTCGCTGCCTGGCTGGCTGCGGGGAGTCTTGGCGAGGTGTCTGCGACGCGGGCATTGGACCTGGTTGAGCGGGATCCTAGCTTGTGGGCGGTGGTGG
Organism: Pseudomonas sp. AN3A02; assembly: GCF_011765255.1. Lineage (NCBI taxonomy): Bacteria > Pseudomonadati > Pseudomonadota > Gammaproteobacteria > Pseudomonadales > Pseudomonadaceae > Pseudomonas > Pseudomonas sp. AN3A02. The sequence continues at coordinate 792,522 of NZ_JAARNI010000001.1, read as the reverse complement.
TTTCGCCGTGGATTCTGATCCAGGAAAGGGCGGGGTAGGAAATCGCTGCGCGAAAATGGTGCGTGATTTTTCAGGGTTTGAGTGTGTAGCGGGGTAACTGCATTTGCGGTGATGGCACGTTGCCGTAGAGAAAGGTCACAGGCGAGGGTTACGTGCGCGTCATGGGAACAGTTTTGTTCGCGGCGGAATGCGGGGGGAATTGTTTCTGGGTGTGAGTTTTTGGAGTACATATCCGTTATTTCGGTAACGGCTACTTAGGGTTCCGCTCTTACAGCGGGTCACTTTTGAAAAGCGCAAAAGTAACCAAAACGCTCTGCCCCGCCTGTCGGCACCTCGCTTGGGCTCGGTGTTCCCTCACTCCGGCATTACTCCGCGGGCCGCCGCGACGGGCCATCCATGGCCCGGCGCGGCTAAACCGGCGTCCTGCCGGTTTACCCGCTCCGCAATACCTGCGTTCGGCCTCGGGCTGAATGGGGCAGTCAGATCAAAAGCAGATCAAAAGCAAGGCACAGCGGCCTACCGGCCGGCTTGAGTGTTAAGAGCGAAAGCAGAGCTGCTTTTCTGTGGGAGCGGGCTTGCTCGCGAAAAACCTGAGGGCGCCGCGTTCATCCAGAATGCCCGCGTCATCGTTAACGACCTTCGCGAGCAAGCCCGCTCCCACATTTGGACCGTGCCCGCTTCTGATTTTGCTGTTGCTTCACCACACTCAAGCCGGCCGGTAGGCCGCTGTGCTCTTGATCTGCTTTTGATCTTGATCTTAGGCGCCCCGTTAAACCACGCTGGCCGAACGCAGGCTTTGGAGCGTGGGTAACCCGGCAGGACGCCGGGTTAGCCGCGCTGGGCCAAGGATGGCCCATCGCGGCGGCCCACGGTCCAAAGCCGGAGTGAGGGCACACCGAGCCTAGGCGAGGTGCCGAGTGGTGGGGCAAGAGCGTTTTGCTTACTTTTGCGCTGTTCAAAAGTGAGCCGCTGTAAGAGCGGAACCCATATCAGCCCCAACCCAAATAACGGATATACACCCCACCTCAGCAACAAAAGCGCCTACGCAGTCTTCCCAGTATGGTTATTCAGCGAAATAACCTTGGTCTTCCCAATCCGGTGACGATAAATCTCACGCAGGTACTTGATCGCCTTCTTCACACAATCCCGCGACAGCCGAATATCGTTGATCGACACAAACTTGTCCTTGTCGTTGATCAACTCACGATACTTCTTCTCGTACATCGGCTTGATGGCATACCAGTTGGTATCCAGAATCTTCGCCGGGTTCTCAAACTCATTGAGCAGCTCATCAATCCGGTCTTCATCAAAATCCTCATGGATGATGAAATCCAGAATCGAGTTATCCAGCGTGTCATCAAACCGATACGGATTCCTCGCAAAGCAGCGCTTGATAAACGCCACGATCAACGTCAAAAAATCATCCGACAGGCACGGGCTTTTAGCGATCAAGGTCGTGAGCGACAAGTTGGCCGACGCCCCGATCACCAGCGCATACCGCTTGAGCGTGGTGTTGGGAAACAGGCTGTTGAGGTGCGTCTTGAGCCGATTCAGGTCCATATAGGACAGCTTGTAATCCTTGGGCAACGACACAATCGACACCACCGACGAGCAGTTCTTGAAGAAGTGCAGGTCATGCAGCGCCGCCGCGTCATACCCGGAGTTCTTGTACTGCTCCAAGGAGGCCTTGTAGCGCTTGGACTCAATCGGCAACAGGCTGATGCCCTCGATCGCCTGGGTCACCTTGTTGAAGTGCGGCAGATCAATGGAACGGAAAAACAGGTCATCGATATTCAGCCGCTGCGGCTCTTTTTCGAACACCTTGAACTTGTCGCTCGAAGGCGCCGGCGTTTCCGGCACCACCGATTCGGCGTAGGCAATCGCCACCGGGCCGGCCAGGCTCATGAACAGGTCGTTGGCATCCAGGCGGATGGTCTCGCCGATGTCGATCCCGGCCCGACGGAAGTAGTTCTGGTCGTAGTCGGTGGTAACCGCCTGGGCCGTCAGAATGTTGAAGATCTGCTGCGAGATGTATTGGTTGGCGTGCTTCTCCATGGCATTGACATCAATGTTCTGGATATTGCCGTCATCGCTTTCTTCGGCATACCGCATGATGTCGTTGGAGATCAGCATCATCGCGTTCCACGGCCGGATACGGCCTTTCACGCTGGCCTCGCTGCTGTCTTCATTGTCGAAGTTGTACGAGAAATCCCATTCTTCCGAGAGGTATTTGCACAACAGCCGCCCGGCGTTGATGTGCAGCGCCTCGGACATTTCGCTGCGGTGATCGGAGATGTTCGGCAGCACACAAATGCCGCTGGTGAAGATCGGCTCGAACACAAAGGCGTGGCCGCTCTTGCTGTCATGCTCGTCGGCGGGCTTGGTGTCGAACGTCTTGTTCATGTACGAGTGCTGCTGGGCCAGGCCGAATTCCGAGGCCATGCCCGAGCCGGTACCGCCGCCGGCGCTGAAGATCGAGAAGTACAGGCGGGACTGGTTGGCCTTGATGCCGCAGGAGTCGATCAGGTACGAGTGGATCATCTTCCAGTCGGGGCTGGAAAAGCGCTGGGTGTCTTTGTTGAGGATGATCTTGGCCAGGTACTGGCCAAGGATCGGCGCGTTACCGGCGCCACCGGCATGGACTTCCGAGAGGTCCATGATTTTCATCTTGCTGTAGTCCCGCAGGAATCCGCTTTTCTCTCCCTTGCGCGAGAAACGGATGCGCCCGGCGATGTCCTTGTCCAGGTCGCCCAGCATCACCAGCGGCTCGACCAGGAACACCGGCTTGGTGCCTTTGTTCGAACCCAGGCGCAGGTTGTTGCGAATCCACTGGGCGGGGCGGTAGCCCTTATCGGTGGATTTGTCTTCGTTGCTGAATTCGTTGAGGTAGAACTTGCGGGCGTTGTACACCAGCTCCGCCACATCCAGGGCAATGTTCGAGCCGCAGCGGCCCAGGCCGATCAGGCACACCGAGGGGAATTCCTGCTCGTTGCGCAGTTCGCCGTCAACTTCCAGGTGCGGAGCGCGCGGGAACACCATGTCGCGCAGGCCGTCGAGGTTGTCGAGGATGCGGTCGGTGTTGGTTTCGGTGAAGTACAGGTACTGCTGGGTGGCCAGTGGGCGGGCGCTGCTCAATGACTTTGAACCTGAGGGTTTTTCCGCAGGGGCTGTCAGCAACACGTCGGATACCGCGGTGGCAGAGTTATTTTTAGAGGTCATTGTGCGCCATGTGCCTGGACGGATGGCTGAAGAAGTGTCAAATAGCCATCACGGAATGAGAGATCGCGACTTTACAGTGCGTCCTGGTCCGGGGCGATAGGGTTTAACCCTAGGGTTTTAAGGGGGAAATCCTGGCCGGACTCTGATGAATCGGCCGTTCGTCGGGGTTCTTTAGTGAAATGATGGCGATTTGCCAAATAAACGGCGTCAGCGAATTGGCCTGACGATGGACGCCGGGCCTGTGCGCTCCGAAGGCGGGTCTTTCGGCGTGGGTTCACCTCCCGTAAGACCCAGCAGGCTGAACATGTTGTGCTGATCAAGGCCATTGATCACCGCGCCGATATCACTCATCGGCACCGCAGCGCTGAGCAAGTAACCCTGAACGAAATCACAACCGTGTTTTTGCACCACTTCAAACTGTTGCAGGGTTTCCACACCTTCGGTTACCACCTGCAAATGCAGGGTGTGGGCCATGCCGATGATCGCCTGGACGATCTCGATGTCGGCATTGGACTTGGGAATGTCCTGGATAAATGAACGGTCGATTTTCAAGGTGTTCAGCGGCAGGCGCTTGAGGTAGGCGAGGGACGAATAGCCCGTGCCAAAGTCGTCGATGGACAGCGAGACGCCCAAGGCACGGATTTGCCGCAGCAGTGCCAGGGTGCTGCTGATATTGCCCATCAGGGCATTTTCGGTCACTTCCAGTTCGAGGCGGTTGGCGGCAATTCCGCCGAAGCGCAGGGCACTTTCGATTTCATCGGCCAACTCGTCACGGGTCAGGTTCAGGGCCGAGCAGTTCACGGCCATGATCAATTCCGTGTGGCCCTGTTCCGACAGCAGGCTCAGGTCGTGACAGGCCTGGCGCAATACCCAGTGATCGAGTTCGGCAATCAGCCCGTTGTTTTCGGCAATGCTGATGAACCGGTCCGGGGTCAGCAGGCCATGTTGCGGATGTTGCCAGCGCACCAGGGCTTCGAGGCGGGTGATCTTGCCTTTTTTCAGGTCAAGAATCGGTTGGTAAAACAGCACCAGTTCGTTCTTGCCGCGCAGCGCGGCGCGCAGTTCTTCTTCCAGTTGCAGTTCCAGAAAGGCCCGGGTTTTCAGGTTGGAGCTGAAGAAGTTCAGGCTGTTACGCCCGGCATCCTTGGACTGATACAACGCCAGGTCGGCAGTTTTCAGCAGCTCTTCGCTGGTTTTGCCGTCTTCAGGGAAGAGGCTGATGCCGATGCTGGTGGTCATCACCATGCGACGGCCAGCCAACTCTACGGGGTCTTTCATTTTCTGCATGATGCGCTGGGCCATGTGCCGCGCTTCATCGCGATGATGGATGCTGATCAGGATGCAGAACTCATCACCGCCAAACCGCGCGACCACGTCGTCATGGCTGCGCACCGAGCTTTTGATATGGCCGGCCAGTACGGTCAGCAGTTCGTCACCGGCGTCATGGCCGAGGCTGTCGTTGATGCGCTTGAAGTGGTCGATATCCAGGAAGATCACCGCCAGCATGCCGTCGGTGGCGGTTTTCTCTGCGAGCTTCTCGGCGAAGATCTGGTTGAAACCACGGCGGTTGAGCAGGCTGGTCAAGGCGTCGTAATGCGCCACTTGCTGCAGGGAGGCGCGGGCCTGGTCGAGTTCGGTGAGCAGTGCGTTGACCCGGCGCAGGTCGGTTTCCTTGTGTTGCAGTTTTTTGTCTGCCAGGGCGGCGCTGATGCTGCTGCCGATCACCAGCAGGGCGATGACGGCGACCAGCAGGCCCAGTTGGATCGGGTTGTTGTCCACCGGCAACGCCGACGGCACCAAACCCTCGGGCAACAGCAGTTGCATGGCCGCCATGCCGGTGAAGTGCATGCTGATAATCCCGGCGCCGAGCACCAGGCTGGCCGCGTACTTGAGCAATTGATGGAACATGCCGGTGCCGTTGCGAAGGTACAGCGACAGCAGCAACGCGGCCAGGCTGGCGCCGATGGCAATCACCACTGAGGCCAGAAACAATCCGGTCCGAAAGTACACGCCTGCTTCGGATTGCATGGCCGACATGCCAACGTAGTGCATCAGTGCAATGCCCAGCCCCATCCATACCGACGCCAGCACATATTGGTGAAGACGCAGCTTTGGATGACTGAGGGTTTGCATGGCGAACAGCGAGGCAATCAGGGCGATCAGCAGTGAGGCAAACGTCATGATCAATTCGTAGTGAATTGCGATAGGCGCCTGGAAGGCCAGCATGCTGATGAAGTGGGTCGCCCAGATTCCGCCTGCCAGGCAGCCCGCGCCTACCCAGCGCCAGTGCCGTTGAGCCTTGGGGTTGTCGACATGGCCGACACGTTCGGCCATGTCCAGGGTGCCGAAGCCCGCCGCACACGCCACTACGTAAGCCAGTAGCACCAGAAAGGGGTTATGACTGCAATTGAGTAATAAGTGCCCGCTGTCCGGAAGGTCGGTAAAAAAATGCAAACCAAGCCATTCCATAGCATGTCCCGTCACAGAGTCTTTGTCTGACAATGCTTTGAGTATAGAGAGCCTGAGCGGGTTGCAAGGGCTGATGGCAAATTGCTTCTAATTATTTGGCGATGAGTTCATAAACAACTAGAACCAAATGAGTAGGGATGACAGCTCGGGTCGCCCGATGGAGTGACATCAGACTTACGAATCATTACAGACAATCATCACGGGGCTGACTAGATTGCAGGTTCCGGGCTCAGGATGCGTCTGGCATCGCGGCTCACATAACAATAAAAGAGACGGACCCATGCAGAACTCGACCCAAGCGGCGAATGCCTGGCGCATTCTGTTCCTGTTGTTCCTGGCCAACCTGTTCAACTTTTTCGACCGCACCATCCCCGCGATCATCATCGAACCGATCCGTATGGAGTGGCACCTCAGCGACTTCCAGCTCGGCATCATCGGTACTGCGTTTACCATTGTTTATGCGATTGCTGGCTTGCCCCTGGGGCGCATGGCCGATACTGGCTCGCGCAGTAAGCTCATGGGCTGGGGCCTGGCAGCATGGAGCGGCCTGACGGCGGTCAATGGCTTGGTGGGCAGTTTCTGGACCTTTTTGCTGGTGCGCATGGGCATCGGCATTGGCGAGGCCAGTTACGCACCGGCGGCGAACTCGTTGATTGGCGACTTGTTTCCGGCCCACCGCCGGGCGCGGGCCATGGGCATCTTTATGTTGGGTCTGCCTTTGGGCCTGTTGCTGGCGTTCTTCACCATCGGTGCGATGGTCAAGGCGTTCGACAGCTGGCGCGCGCCGTTCTTTATTGCGGCGGTGCCGGGGCTGATCCTCGCGGTGTTCATGTTCTACATCAAGGAACCCAAGCGCGGCGCCGCCGAAACCGTGCAAGTCTCCCAAGAGAAAGTCGACCGCCCGATTCGCCGGGTACTGGCGGTGCCGACGTTCCTTTGGCTGGTGCTGGCAGGCTTGTGCTTCAACTTCGCCACCTACGCCTGCAACTCGTTCCTGGTGCCGATGCTGCAGCGCTATTTTCTGCTGCCGTTGCAGGATGCGGCGGTGGCGACCGGGGTGATTGTCGGGGTGACGGGGTTGTTTGGCCTGACGCTGGGCGGTTGGGTGGCGGACAAGATCCATCAGCGGGTGGCCAATGGGCGGCTGTTGTTCGCGGCCTGCAGCTTGATTATCTCCACCGTGACCACCGCCTGGGCGTTGCATGCCGGGCGGATCGAAATTGGTGTGTTTGTGGCGCTGTTCAGTGTCGGCTGGTTGTTTGCCTATAACTTCTATACCTGTGTTTATACGGCGATCCAGGACGTGGTGGAGCCGCGCCTGCGGGCGACGGCGATGGCATTGTTCTTCGCCGGTTTGTATTTGCTGGGTGGTGGCATGGGGCCGATTGTGGTGGGCGGGTTGTCGGATCATTTTGCCCATTCGGCGATGTATGCGGCGGGGGCGGAGCAGATGACCGAGGCTTATAAAGCCATAGGCTTGCACGACGCCATGTACCTGATTCCGGTGGCGCTGTTTCTGACCATGCTCTTTCTGTTTCAGGCGTCCCGCAGTTTTGTGCGGGATGCCAAGCGGATGAAGGATGGGTTGGGGGTGGTGGAGGTGCCGGCTACGGCGGTTACTGCCTGAATACATAATCCCTGTGGTGAGAGGGCTTGTCCCCCGTTGGAGTGCGCAGCGCTCCCGCTCTTTGGGGGCCGCTACGCAGCCCAACGGGGGACAAGCCCCCTCGCCACAGAGGTTACCGATACCCATAAAAAAGGCCCGCATTGCGCGGGCCTCTTTGTTCAGCAGGGCAGGGCGGCGAGGTTAGCCCGCTACCAGCACCCGAATCGCTTCCAGTCGCAGCGCAGCCTTGTCGAGCATGGCCAGGCCTTGCTCGCGCTGTTGGCGCAGGGCAACCAGTTCGCTGTCACGCACGGTCGGGTTGACCGCTTGCAACGCGGTCAGGCGCGCCAGTTCTTCGTCGGTGTCCGCCGCCAGGCGACGTTGAGCCTCGGCCACGCGCTCGGCGTGACGCGGGGCGATCTTCTCTTCACCGGCGTTGATCCGCGGCGTCAGTTGGTCGCGCTGGGCCTGGACGAACTTGTTGGCGCTGGCCCGCGGCACGCTTTCCAGCTGGTCGTTCAAGGTCAGGAACGAGACGCGGCCCGACAGGTCATTGCCGTTGGCGTCCAGCAGGCAGCGCAGCGCGGCCGGTGGCAGGTAGCGGCCCAGTTGCAGCGAGCGTGGGGCAACCACTTCGCTGACGTAGAGCAGTTCCAGCAACACGGTGCCCGGCTTGAGCGCCTTGTTCTTGATCAGCGCCACGGCGGTATTGCCCATGGAACCGGACAGCACCAGGTCCATGCCGCCTTGCACCATCGGGTGTTCCCAGGTGATGAACTGCATGTCTTCGCGGGACAGCGCCTGGTTGCGGTCGTAGGTGATGGTCACGCCTTCGTCGTCGCCCAGGGGGAAGCTGGCGTCGAGCATTTTCTCGCTCGGCTTGAGGATCAGGGCGTTTTCCGAATGGTCTTCGCTGTCGATGCCGAAGGCGTCGAACAGGGTTTCCATGTAGATCGGCAGGGTGAACTGGTCGTCTTGCTCAAGGATGTCTTCCACCAGCGCATCACCTTCGCCAGCGCCGCCGGAGTTGAGCTCCAGCAAACGGTCGCGGCCGGTGTGCAGCTCGGCTTCGAGGCGCTCGCGCTCGGCACGGGCTTCGTCGATCAGCGCTTGCCACTCGCCGTCGTCGGCATTTTCCAGCAGCGGCAGCAGGCGCGGGCCGAACTGGTGCTGCAAGGCGTTGCCGGTCGGGCAGGTGTTGAGGAACGCGTTCAGCGCTTCGTGGTACCACTGGAACAGGCGCTCTTGCGGGCTGGTTTCCAGGTACGGCACGTGCAGTTCGATCACATGCTTCTGGCCGATCCGGTCCAGACGGCCGATCCGCTGTTCCAGCAGGTCCGGGTGGGATGGCAGGTCGAACAGCACCAGGTGGTGGGAGAACTGGAAGTTGCGGCCTTCACTGCCGATTTCCGAGCAGATCAGCACTTGGGCGCCGAACTCTTCATCTGCAAAGTAAGCAGCGGCGCGGTCACGCTCGAGGATATTCATGCCCTCGTGGAACACCGTGGCCGGGATGCCGGAGCGCACGCGCAGGGCGTCTTCCAGGTCCATGGCGGTTTCGGCGTGGGCGCAGATCACCAGGACTTTGGTGCGCTTGAGCATTTTCAGCTGATCGATCAGCCATTCGACGCGCGGGTCGAAACGCCACCAGCGTTGTTCTTCATCCACATCCGGCTGCGACTGGAAGCTGACTTCCGGGTACAGCTCGGCGTGTTCGCCCAGGGGCAGTTCGAGGTATTCGTCCGGGCACGGCAGCGGGTAGGCGTGCAGCTTGCGCTCCGGGAAGCCTTGCACCGCGGCGCGGGTGTTGCGGAACAGCACGCGGCCGGTGCCGTGGCGGTCCAGCAGTTCGCGTACCAAACGGGCGCTGGCTTCGGCGTCGCCATCGTTGACGGCGGTCAGCAGGGCTTCGCCTTCGTTGCCGAGGAATCCCTGGATGGTCTTGTGGGCGGCCGGCGAGAGGCGGCCCTTGTCCAGCAGCTCCTGAACGGCTTCGGCCACCGGGCGATAGTTTTCGCTCTCGGCGCGGAAGGCGTGCAGGTCGTGGAAACGGTTCGGGTCCAGCAGGCGCAGGCGCGCGAAGTGGCTGTCCTGGCCCAGTTGCTCAGGGGTTGCGGTGAGCAGCAGCACGCCCGGAATCACTTCGGCCAGTTGCTCCACCAGCGTGTACTCGGGGCTGGCTTTTTCTTCGTGCCACACCAGGTGGTGAGCTTCGTCGACCACCAGCAAATCCCAGCCGGCGGCGAACAGCGCGTCCTGGGCCTTCTCGTCGTCCACCAGCCATTCCAGGGCCACCAGCGCGAGCTGGGTGTCTTCGAACGGGTTGGCGGCATCGCTTTCGATAAAGCGTTCTTCGTCGAACAGCGCAACTTGCAGGTTGAAGCGGCGGCGCATTTCCACCAGCCACTGGTGCTGGAGGTTTTCCGGCACCAGGATCAGTACGCGGTTGGCGCGACCCGACAGCAATTGGCGATGAATCACCAGGCCGGCTTCGATGGTCTTGCCCAGGCCCACTTCGTCTGCCAGCAGAACCCGCGGCGCGATACGGTCCGCGACTTCACGGGCGATGTGCAGTTGGTGCGCGATCGGTTGCGCACGCACGCCGCCCAGGCCCCAGAGCGAGGACTGCAACTGGCGGCTGGTGTGTTCAAGGGTGTGGTAGCGCAGGGAGAACCAGGCCAGCGGGTCGATCTGGCCGGCGAACAGACGGTCGCTGGCCAAACGGAACTGGATGAAGTTCGAGAGTTGGGTTTCCGGCAGGGTGACCTGCTCGTTCTGCCCATTGAGGCCGTGGTAGACCAGCAGGCCGTCGACATCGTCGACTTCTTGCACGGTCATTTTCCAGCCTTCGAAATGGGTGATGGTGTCACCCGGCGAAAACCTCACGCGAGTGAGGGGCGCATTCCGTAGCGCATACTGGCGAGTGTCGCCAGTGGCCGGATAGAGCACGGTTAACAAGCGGCCGTCCTGTGCCAGAACGGTGCCTAACCCCAGCTCTGCTTCGCTGTCACTAATCCAGCGTTGCCCCGGTTGATACTGCTGCGCCATGCTGCCTGACTCCCGCCGTGAAAAAGCCGACTATTCTAACGGAACACGGCTTCCAGACCAAAAGGAATAGGTGCAGCTTCAAGCTTTAAGCTACAAGCGGCAAGAAAAAGGGCTGTATGTTCGTCGGATAGATGACGATTAGTTCACAAGTTGGCGGCTTGACGCTCAAGTCGTCACCCACGCAGCCGACAGTCTGCTGAACAGGAGACTATTAATATGCTGCCACCCATGCTGCCCCTGAGTGTTGTGCCGGTCACGTCGCAGCTTGACCCGGTGCGCCAGAAGCCGGATATCCCGCCCGTGGTGCCGGTTCAACCAGGCTCCAACGAAAGCACCATCGACCTGCAAAAGCGCGACCCCGAGGAAGCGGCACTGTTGCTGCGCGAGGAACAGCGACGCCAGCAGGAACAGCAAAAGCGCCGCCGCGAAGCCGATGAGGATCCGCAGGAGCACCTGGCTGTTCCCGGTGACGAACTCAACGCCGACAACACCGTGCCGGTGGTGCCGCTGATTGAAGACGCGCCACGCCAAGGCTTGTGGGTGGACGTCGAGGTTTAATCCTGCAGTTCGTGCAGGGCGGCGATCAGTTGCCCGATGTCTTGTGCCGTGTTGAGGTAGCTCACGGAGATTCGCGCCACGCTGTCCAGCTCGCGGGCTTGCATGTCCAGCGGCGTGTAGGGCACACCGTTGGCACCGATGTTGATTCGCTTGAGCCCCAGGCGGCGCTTTAGCTCGAAGGCGTCCCAGCCGGCGAGGTTGAAGGCGATCAGGCCGGACTGGTTTGCGGCAATACCCAAATCATGCAGGGTAATCCCCTCGATCCCGCGTAGTTCTTCGCGGATCGTGTCGCTTAGAAGCTGGACCGTCCGGCGAATCCGCTCAGCGCCCAGTCGATTGACCTCCAGCAACGCATTGCCCAGGCCTGCCAACAGCGCGAATGACACTTCGCTGGTTTCAAAGCGCCGGGCGTCGTTGCGCAAGTCGAAACCCACAGGGCTCCAGGGCGCAGAAAATACATCGCGTTGGACCGGGTTCAAGCGCTCGAGAAAATCCGGCCGCACATACAGCAATGCGGTTCCCCGCGGGCCTCGCAGATGCTTGCGCCCGGCGCCCTTGAGCACATCGCAGTGCAGTGCTTGCACATCCACCGGCACTTGGCCGAGGGCTTGCCCGGCGTCGATGAAATAAGCAATGCCATGACGCTTGGCCAACGCGCCGATGGCCTCGGCAGGGTTGATCAAGCCGCTGTTGGCGGGGAGCCAGGTCAGGTCGATCAAGCGCACCCGGGCGTCGAGCATGGCTTCCAGGCCGGCGACGGACACCGCGCCGGTTTCATCGCAAGGGATCACCTCTACGTGCGCACCCGCTTGCACGGCTGTCTGCATGCTGGCCAGGTTGCCGCCCCATTCGTGGCGGCCCACCAGAATACGGTCGCCCGGTTTCCACGGCCCCAGCGCCTGGAACGCCATGCTCCAGGCGGTCGAGCCGCTGCTGGCAAAGGCAATCGATGACACCGGCGCGTTGAGCAATTGCGCGGCGGCGCGACGGGCTTTTTCCGCCAATAGTGCACCGTGTTCGCCGGCCTCCATCGGCCCATCCCGGGCTTCGCGTTGCAACTGGTCAATGATTGCGTCGAGCGTCCCTTGGCTCGGCAGGGAGGCCCCGGCGTGGTTGAAGTGGACGATGCCGGACTGGCAGCCCGGCGTTTCGTCCCGCAGTTCCCGGACTTGCGTCAGGGACAGCGCGGTCACGGCTGCAGCTCGAAAATCGCATCGATCTCCACCGCCACACCGCCCGGCAAACTGGCGACGCCCACGGCAGTACGGACATGGCGGCCTTTGTCACCCAGGGCGTTGACCAGCAGGTTCGAAGCCCCATTCGCGACTGCGCCCTGGCGCTGGAAATCACCACTGCTGGCGATAAACACGCCCAACCGAATGATGCGCACCAGCCGCGACAGATCATCGCCCAGGGCATCGCTCAATTGTGCGAGCAGGCCCAGCGCAGCGAGTTCGGCGGCTTTAGCGCCTTCGTCTTCGCTGATGGACTCGCCGAGACGACCGATGTAGGTGGCTTTGCCGTCCAGCAGCGGGATTTGGCCGGAGATGAATAGCTGGTTCTGGCTGATCACGAAATTGACGTAGTTGGCGATCGGCTGGCTGGGTGTGGGCAGGCTCAGGCCGAGGGCTTGCACGCGTTGCGAGATGGAGTGGCTCATGTTGAATCCTCTTGGGAAGAGTCTTCAGCATGGGCGGCGTGGTTTGGGTCGACAAACGGATAGATCTCACTCGACGTATCGAAATAACTCATGCGTCGGCACAGATTTCCCGTAGCCATTCACTGAAACAGGTGGCCGCTTGGCTGGTGTCGCCTTGCGGGGTGATCAGCCAGTAGCCGATCTCGCTGTGGTAGGGCGGCCAGTCGAAGGCTTCCACCAATGTGCCATCCTTCAACCTGCGCTCGATCAGGCGGTGGCGCCCCATGGCGATGCCTTGGCCGGCGACGGCGGCTTCCACCACGATGTTGTAGTCGTGCAACAGTGCCTTGGGGTAATGCTCCACATCCACCTGGTAATGCCGGGACCAGTCGGCCCACTCGAAAGGGCGGTGCGAGGTGGCCATCAACAGCGGGCCGTTCTCCAGTTGGCTGGCCTTGAACGTCGGGCTGCACACAGGTGACAGGGTTTCGCTCATCAGGCGCGTGGCTTGCACATCGGCCCAGTCGCCCTTGCCGTAGCGAATCGCCAGGTCGACCTCGGCGGCGGCGACATCTGCCAGTTGAATTGCGGGCACCAACTCCACCTGGATGTGCGGGTAGCGGCTGAGAAACCCGGCCAGGCGCGGCGCCAGCCACAAGGTGGCGAACGAGGCGAGCAGGCCGACGCGCAGCACGGTGGTGGCGGGCGGGGTTTGTTGCTGGCGGGTAGCGGCGGCGATGACGTCGAGGGCGGGGCGGATTTGGTCGTAGTAGTGTTGGCCGTCTTCAGTCAGATCGATGGCGCGGGTGCGTCGGATAAATAGCGGTTTGCCCAGATGCTGTTCGAGCTTCTGCACTTGATGGCTGAGGGCGCTTTGGGTCACCGACAGCTCGGCGGCGGCCTTGATAAAGCTCAAATGCCGGGCCACGGCCTCAAAGGCGCGCAGGGCCAGGAGTGGGGGAAGGTCCTTGTGCAGTGCCACGTCGAACGCTCTGTGTGAGGGTTTGGATCGGGGATTTTGCGGGCAAATGGGTTGGATGACACCGATTTTGTTTACGCGGGATTGGCGCAGGACGCATTATTGGGGCATCCAAGCCATTACGTAACCCAAGCCATGAGTGACGATGACAAACTGATAGACCTGAATGCCGAACGGGCCAAACGTGTTCATGACCTGAATGACAAACGACTGAATGAAGTGCGCCAGGCGTTTGAGCAGGCGATGCCGTTGGGTAAGCCTAAGAAAAAGTCGAAAAACAAACCGAAAAAGCGTTGATATAGCCTGCATCGTTTGATGCAGGTCAGTTATTTCCCTTCTTTACGCCCCGTTGCGGGCGACATTGATCCTCGTCAATTTCTTCTTTCGTCTTCTTGGTTAACTTAGCCCTATCGCAACAGGGCAAGTGCAGGAGGCCGGTCATGTTTTTCGATAATGTGGTATTTGCCGGAGTGCTGACGGTTGGCCTCATGGTGATGTTCTTTGTAGGGTTTGGAATTTTTATCTGGAAAGACGCTAATAAGCGTAAGAAGCCTTAGGTCTTTTCGGGATACATGAGCACGCAAGGCATTTTGGGCGACTTCGGTCGCCTTTTTTTTGTTTTCGATTTAGTGGGGGTTGAGTACATATCCGTTATTTAGGTAACGGCCGCCTATGGTTCCGCTCTTACAGCGGGTCACTTTTGGCAAACGCCCGGAATGCCGGCCCAGCCAAAAGTAACCAAAAGGTCTTTGCCCCACCACTCGGTGCCTCGCCTAGGCTCGGCATGCCCGCACTCCGGCCCGATTCCGCGGGCCGCCGCGACGGGCCATCCATGGCCCGGCGCGGCTAAATCGGCTTCCCTGCCGATTTACCCGCTCCACCGTGCCTACTTGCGGCCATCGTGGTTGACGGGGCCCGCAGATCAAGATCAAAAGCAGATCAAAAGCAAGAGCACAGCGGCCTACCGGCCGGCTTGAGTGTTAAGAGCGAAAGCAGAGCTGCTTTCCTGTAGGAGCGAGCTTGCTCGCGAAAAACCTGAGACCGCCGCGTTCATCCAGAATGCCAGCGTCATCGTTAACGACCTTCGCGAGCAAGCCCGCTCCCACATTTGGACCGTGCCCGCTTTAGCTTCTGATTTTGCTGTTGCTGTTGCTTCACCACACTCAAGCCGGCCTGTAGGCCGCTGTGCTCTTGATCTGCTTGTGATCTTGATCTTAGGCGCCCCGTTAAACCACGCTGGCCGAACGCAGGCTTTGGAGCGTGGGTAACCCGGCAGGACGCCGGGTTAGCCGCGCTGGGCCAACGATGGCCCATCGCGGCGGCCCACGCTCCAAAGCCGGAGTGAGGGCACACCGAGCCCAAGCGAGGTGCCGAGTGGTGGGGCAAGAGCGTTTTGCTTACTTTTGCGCTCTTCAAAAGTGAGCCGCTGTAAGAGCGGAACCCATATCAGCCATCACCCAAATAACGGATATACACCCAAACCCCAGCCATAAAAAAAGGCGCAACCCTCACAGGTCGCACCTTCTTCACAAGCCAAAGATCTGTCAGCTACCCAAAGCCTTGGAAGCCAACCAGAACAACCCAGCCGAAAGGCCCACAGTTGCCGGCAGCGTCAACACCCAAGCCATCAAAATGGTCTTAACGGTGCCGCCTTGCAGCCCACTCTTGTTAGCCACCATGGTCCCGGCCACACCCGAAGACAACACATGGGTCGTAGATACCGGCAGGCTAAAGATGTTAGCCAGGCCAATCATACTGGCCGTGGTGATCTGCGCCGACATGCCCTGGGCATAGGTCATCCCTTGCTTGCCGATCTTCTCACCAATGGTCAACACCACACGCTTCCAGCCCACCATGGTGCCCAGGCCCAAGGCCAGCGCCACGGCCAGGATCACCCAGAACGGTGCATATTCGGTTGTAGCCGTCAGATCCTTGCGCAACTTGTCCAGGTCCGACTTCTCACGCGCTTCCAGGCCAGGCAACTTGCCTACCTTCTTCGCGGTGTCATCCAGGCACAACAGATAACGACGCACTTCAATCCGGTGCTCGGCAGTCAACGAATGGTAGTCAGAGACACCTTTCAATGTACCCAGCAGGGCGTTGATAGTCGGTTCAGTCTGCTGCGGATTGCACTGGAACTTGCCCGGCAAATCGTCTTTCACACTCTTGCCCAGAGCGAGGAACTCACCGAGAGTTTCGTGATTACGCTGGTAGAACTGATTCAAGTGCAGCGTGGCGTCGCGGGTACGCTCGATCTGGTAAGTGGTGCTGCCCAGGTCCAGTACAAACTGCGCCGGCACGATACCGATCAACACCAGCATGATCAGGCCGATACCTTTCTGACCATCGTTGGAACCGTGCACAAAGCTCACGGCCATTGCCGAAATCACCAGTACCAGGCGGTTCCAGAACGGTGGGTGCTTCTTGTCGTCGAGTTTGCGGCGCTGGTCCGGTGTCTTGTGCATCTTCGACAGCGGGCGCCACCATTTCAGGCCGAGCAGCACCAGGGCTGCCACCACGAAACCAGCCATCGGCGAGAACACCAGCGAGGCGCCGATATCGATCGCTTTCTGCCAGTTCACGCCGTCAGCCAGCGGAATGTCGTTGATCAGGGCGTTGGCCAGGCCGACACCGAGGATCGAGCCGATCAGGGTGTGGGAGCTGGACGCCGGGATCCCGAAATACCAGGTGCCGAGGTTCCAGGTGATCGCCGCGGCCAATAATGAGAAGACCATGGCCAGACCGTGGCCGGTGTTCACATTGATCAGCAGCTCCACCGGCAGCAAGTGCACGATGGCATATGCAACACCGACACCACCGAGCAACACGCCGAGGAAGTTGAACACCCCGGAGAAGAACACGGCCAGATGCGGAGGCATGGCTTTGGTATAGATGACTGTGGCAACCGCGTTAGCGGTGTCATGAAAGCCATTGATGAACTCGAAGGCGAGGACAAAGGCCAGGGCGAGCAACAGGCTCACGAGAACCCAAGCATCCAGTCCGCTGAATAAATCGATCATGAAGGTTTTCTGACCCGGTCGTAAGGGGGCGCGATTATGCCAGAAAACATCGGTAATCAATGCACTAGCTGCTCATCGGTAACATTCTTCAACGAAAAAAAATGAGGGGGAGGGGCGCATCCCGGCGTTTTCGGGGCTTCGGCAAGTGTTTGATTTATAACGAAGATAGCGAAAATAGGCGGGTTAAACCGCCAGAAGGGAACTTCTGAAACAATTGTATGAAATTTCGGTAAGACGCCAGGAGGGAGCTTCTCCCTGCCAGTGCGGTGCTGGCAGAGAGATGGCACCGTGGATGCTCAACCCGAATCGCTTATGGCTCTCCGGCTTTGAGGTCCTGTTCAATCTTATGGATTTCCTGGGCAAAGGCCTGGTCTAGCAGACTGGCTCGTTTGCGCCAGGGCTTGCGTTCAGGTTCTGGCTGGGCGGCGTAGGTGGTGACTTCCCCGCCGTAAACATCCTTGTAACGTTGTTCCTGGCGCTCAAGTTCCGCGCGCAGTTCGTCTTTCGTCACATTGTTACCTAATTGAGTTGAGTTTAATTCCAGTGAAGCGCGATGCAGGGAAGGATCAATCACTTCCTTATTGCATGCGGCCACGGCACCGGAAGAAGAACAGCTGTCGTAGCAACAGTTTCTATTTACAGTCGCAAGCCATTGGCAGCATCTTGCATGAGTGTCAGGTACTTGCGGCGGGGCCTGCGCAAAGGCGATGCGTAGCCCGGTCAGGCTCGGATCGGCGTTTTGAAACGGAGCCGGCCTCGCACAGGATGCATTATAGCCATGCGTTTGAGTAACACTATCACCATCAAGTTAAAAATCGTCAACTTTGTGTGAGGGTTTTGTTACTCAAGCACGTCAGGTAATTGCTCAACTATTGACGTCATAAATTGTGCCGTGTTCTACAGGCGGTAAATAAACCTTAAGTTCTCTCGTACATCAGAAGATTCTGAAAGTCGATTGAGAGGTGGACCAACCTGGGCCGACCGCCGGCGGGCGGTGACTAATTGCGATAATCGAATGACCGTCCGATAATCGCCCAATCTTGCCCGCCTTGCCTTGTGTATCGATTACACGGCGGCTTGTAATAGCGCTCACCCCCGCAGCGGTTAAAAATAAGAGAAAGGACCCCAAATGAACGATCAATTGCGCAACTCCTTCGCGTCAGTGGCGCCGCCGATCGTTGCGTCACCCGCCAAGCGCATCCAGGCGTTTACCGGTGATCCGGACTTCATGACCTCTCTGGCCCGTGGCCTGGCCGTGGTGCAGGCGTTCCAGGAACGCAAGCGCCACCTGACCATCGCCCAGATAAGTCACCGCACGGAAATTCCCCGCGCTGCCGTACGCCGTTGCCTGCATACCCTGATCAAACTCGGCTACGCCACCACCGACGGGCGTACCTATTCACTACTGCCCAAGGTGCTGACCCTCGGCCACGCCTATCTGTCGTCCACGCCCCTGGCGGTTTCCGCCCAGCCGTACCTGGATCGCATGAGCGAGCAACTCCACGAAGCCTGCAACATGGCGACCCTCGAAGGCGATGACATCCTCTACATCGCCCGTTCCGCCACCACCCAGCGCCTGATTTCCGTCGACCTTTCCGTGGGCGGCCGCTTGCCGGCCTATTGCACCTCCATGGGCCGTATCCTGCTGGCCGCGCTGGATGACGCTTCACTGCAGGACTATCTCGACCACGCCGACCTGCAAACCAAGACCAGCCGCACCCTCACCACCCCGCAAGCCTTGCTCGAATGCTTGCAGGAAGTGCGGCAACAAGGTTGGTGCATTGTCGACCAGGAACTGGAACAGGGCCTGCGTTCCATCGCCGTGCCGGTATACGACGCCTCGGGCCAGGTACTCGCCGCGCTGAACGTCAGCACCCATGCCGGGCGGGTCAGCCGCAGTGAGCTGGAGCAGCGTTTCCTGCCGAGCATGCTCAGCGCCAGCCAGGAGCTGAGTGCCCAGCTGTTTGCGTAAGCTGTTCGGTGACCGCACAGATCCCGGCTGGATGAATTGACGGTGTTTCCCAAGGCTTATTAATGTGCGGCAGCGCTTCAAGGCGCCGCCCCAATAATAATGACGACTCAAGGTCGTTCGCCCGCCCATCGGTGTGGAAATAAAAATAATGAATCAGCCTTCACCTGCTGTCGGTACTTGCCTGGACGTTCAGTCCTTCATCAACGCCCAGCCGCTGTCGCGGTATCAGTGGCGGGTGGTGATCCTGTGTTTTCTCATCGTCTTCCTCGACGGCCTCGACACCGCCGCCATGGGCTTTATCGCCCCTGCGCTGTCCCAGGACTGGGGCATCGACCGCGCCAGCCTCGGCCCGGTAATGAGTGCCGCGTTGATCGGCATGGTCTTTGGCGCCCTCGGCTCCGGTCCGCTCGCGGACCGCTTTGGACGCAAGGTGGTGCTGGTGGGAGCGGTATTGGTGTTTGGCGCCTTCAGCCTGGCATCGGCCTACAGCAGTAACGTCGATCAACTGCTGATCCTGCGTTTCCTCACCGGCCTGGGCCTGGGCGCCGGCATGCCGAATGCCACGACGCTGCTCTCCGAATACACCCCGGAACGTCATAAGTCGCTGCTGGTTACCAGCATGTTCTGCGGCTTCAACCTGGGCATGGCCGGTGGCGGGTTTATCTCGGCCAAGTTGATCCCGGCCTTTGGCTGGCACAGCCTGCTGATGATCGGCGGCATCTTGCCGTTGATCCTTGCGGTGGTGTTGTTGTTCTGGCTGCCGGAGTCGGCGCGTTACCTGGTGGTGCGCAATCGCGGCACCGACAAGGTCCGCAAGACCCTCGCGCCCATCGAACCCAGCATCGTCGCCCAGGCCGCAAGCTTCAGCGTGCCCGAGCAAAAAACCGTCAAGGCGCGCAACGTGTTCGCGGTGATCTTCTCTGGCACCTACAGCGCCGGCACCTTGCTGTTGTGGCTGACCTACTTCATGGGCCTGGTGATTGTTTACCTGCTGACCAGTTGGCTGCCGACCCTGATGCGCGACAGCGGCGCCAGCATGGAACAGGCCGCGTTTATCGGCGCGTTGTTCCAGTTTGGCGGCGTATTGAGTGCGGTCGGCGTGGGCTGGGCGATGGACCGGTTCAATCCTCACAAGGTCATCGGCGCCTTCTACTTGCTGGCCGGGGTGTTTGCCTACGCGGTGGGGCAGAGCCTGGGCAATATCACGCTCCTGGCGACCCTGGTGCTGATCGCCGGCATGTGTGTCAACGGTGCGCAATCGGCGATGCCGTCGCTGGCCGCACGCTTCTACCCGACCCAAGGCCGTGCCACCGGTGTGTCGTGGATGCTCGGCATCGGCCGTTTTGGTGCGATCCTCGGTGCATGGATGGGCGCAACCCTGCTGGGTCTGGGCTGGAACTTCGAACAGGTGCTGACAGCCCTGGTGATTCCGGCGGCATTGGCCACCACGGCGGTGGTGATCAAGGGCATGGTCAGCCACGCGGACGCTACCTGAAGCGATTTTTTGCAGGAGCGAGCTTGCTCGCGAAAGTCTCTAGCGATGACGTTGGCATTCTGAACGAACGCGGCGTCTTCAAGTTTTTCGCGAGCAAGCTCGCTCCTACAGGGAAAGATAGCTTGCAAACAATTCGTTCGATAATCGAACACTCAGTCGATTATCGGATTGTTTGGCTTTAACCCCCGGCTTAATCTTCAAGCACTTCGGCGCTGCCTCCAGCGCCTTTTTCGATCGATACCGGGAGCCCAACCCCATGGCTGAAATCCTTTCGCTGGCTGATGCGGTCAAGCAGTTCGTGAATGACGGCGACACCGTTGCACTCGAAGGCTTTACTCACCTGATCCCTACGGCGGCAGGTCATGAAATCATTCGTCAGGGCAAGAAAGACCTGACGCTGGTGCGCATGACGCCCGACCTGATCTACGACCAGTTGATCGGCGCCGGCTGTGCACGCAAGTTGATTTTCTCCTGGGGCGGCAACCCGGGTGTGGGCTCCCTGCATCGCCTGCGGGACGCGGTTGAAAAGCAATGGCCGCAACCACTGGAGATCGAAGAACACAGCCACGCCGACCTGGCCAATGCCTACGTCGCCGGGGCATCCGGCCTGCCATTCGCGGTGCTGCGCGCCTACGCCGGTTCCGACCTGCCCAAGGTTAACCCGCTGATCAAGACCGTGACTTGCCCCTTCACCGGCGAAGTGCTGGCCGCCGTGCCATCGGTGCGCCCGGACATCACCGTGATCCACGCACAAAAGGCTGACCGCAAAGGCAATGTGCTGCTCTGGGGCATCCTCGGTGTGCAGAAGGAGGCGGCCCTGGCAGCCAAGCGCTGCATCGTCACCGTCGAAGAAATCGTCGACGACCTCAACGCACCGATGAATGCCTGCGTCCTGCCGACCTGGGCCCTGACCGCCGTGTGCCACGTGCCAGGCGGCGCGCATCCGTCTTACGCCCACGGTTACACCGAGCGTGACAACCGCTTCTACCAGGCGTGGGACCCGATCGCCCGGGACCGTGAGACGTTTACTGCGTGGATCAACGAATACATCCACGGCACTGCCAACTTCAGTGAATTCCAGGCCAAGCTGGCCGCCGCGCAGGAGGCCAAATAATGGCTTACTCCACCAATGAAATGATGACCGTCGCCGCCGCGCGCCGCCTGAAGAACGGTTCGGTGTGCTTCGTCGGCATCGGCCTGCCCTCCAAGGCCGCCAACCTGGCGCGCCTGACGTCGTCGCCCGACGTGGTGCTGATCTACGAGTCTGGCCCGATTGGCGCCAAGCCATCCGTGCTGCCGCTGTCCATCGGTGACGGCGAGCTGGCGGAAACCGCTGACACCGTGGTGCCGACCGGCGAGATTTTTCGCTACTGGCTGCAGGGCGGGCGCATTGACGTCGGCTTCCTCGGTGCGGCTCAGGTCGACCGTTTCGGCAATATCAACACCACCGTGGTCGGTGACTATCACCAGCCCAAAGTGCGCCTGCCGGGTGCCGGTGGCGCCCCGGAGATCGCCGGTTCCGCCAAGAGCGTGCTGATCATCCTCAAGCAGTCGGCGCGTTCGTTTGTCGACAAGCTGGACTTCATCACCTCGGTCGGCCACGGCGAAGGCGGTGACTCGCGCAAACGCCTGGGTCTGCCAGGCGCCGGTCCCGTAGGGATCATTACCGACCTGTGCATCATGGAGCCGGAGGAGGGCACCCACGAATTTGTCGTCACCGCCCTGCACCCCGGCGTGACCCGTGAGCAAGTGGTGGCCGCCACCGGTTGGGCGATTCGCTTTGCCGACCAACTGACCACCAGCGCCGAACCTACCGAGATTGAACTGACCGCCCTGCGCGACCTTGAGGCACGCACCGCTGCCGCCCACGGCCAAGCCCCCGGAGAAGCCTGATGCGCGACGTATTTATCTGTGACGCCATTCGTACCCCCATCGGCCGTTTTGGCGGCGGCTTGTCCACCGTGCGCGCCGATGACCTGGCGGCACTGCCGATCAAGGCGCTGATGGAGCGCAACCCGTCGGTGGACTGGAACGCGGTGGATGAAGTGTTCCTCGGCTGCGCCAACCAGGCCGGCGAAGACAACCGCAACGTGGCCCGCATGGCAGCATTGCTGGCGGGCCTGCCGGAAAGCATTCCCGGCGTCACCCTGAACCGCCTGTGCGCGTCGGGCATGGACGCGATCGGCACGGCGTTTCGCGCCATCGCCAGCGGCGAAATGGAGCTGGCGATTGCCGGTGGCGTTGAGTCGATGTCCCGCGCCCCGTTCGTGATGGGCAAGGCTGATGCGGCGTTCTCGCGCAACATGAAGCTGGAAGACACCACCATCGGCTGGCGTTTTATCAACCCGTTGATGAAGGCCCAGTACGGCGTCGATCCGATGCCGCAAACCGCCGACAACGTGGCCGACGACTATAAAGTCTCCCGCGCCGATCAGGACGCCTTCGCCCTGCGCAGCCAGCAACGTACCGCTGTTGCGCAGGCTGCCGGCTTCTTTGCTGAAGAAATCGTGCCGGTGCGTGTCGCGCATAAAAAAGGCGAAACCGTGGTCGAGCACGACGAGCATCCACGGGCCGATACCACCCTGGAAGCCTTGACCAAGCTCAAGCCGGTCAACGGCCCGGACAAGACCGTCACTGCGGGCAACGCCTCGGGTGTGAACGATGGCGCCGCAGCGCTGATCCTGGCCTCCGCTGAAGCCGTCAAAAAACATGGCCTGACCGCTCGCGCTCGTGTGCTGGGCATGGCCAGCGCCGGTGTTGCACCTCGGGTCATGGGCATCGGCCCGGTGCCGGCCGTGCGCAAACTGGTGGAGCGCCTGGGCCTGGCGGTCACTGATTTTGATGTGATCGAACTCAACGAAGCGTTCGCCAGCCAGGGCTTGGCCGTACTGCGCGAACTGGGGATTGCCGACGACGCACCCCAGGTCAACCCGAACGGTGGTGCCATTGCCCTTGGCCATCCGCTGGGCATGAGCGGCGCGCGTCTGGTACTGACCGCCCTGCATCAGCTGGAAAAAACCGGTGGCAGCAAAGGCCTGGCGACCATGTGTGTCGGTGTTGGCCAAGGCCTGGCCCTGGCGATCGAACGCGTTTGAGACCCACAAGAATAAAGAGGATTGCTCCATGAGTGACAAGCCCGGATACCGGCGCCCGCAAGCGGGTACTCAGCCTGATTACCTGCACCCGGCCTACCAGTCGACGAACCTGCGTTCGCCGTCCAAGCCGTTGGTGTTCCTGCCCCATTCCTTGTCGGAAATCACCGGCCCGACCATCGGCGCCGAACGGATCGACGAGAAGGACAACGACCTGACCGCCCAGCATGAAGGCGAGCCCCAGGGCGAACGCATCATCATTCACGGGCGCGTGCTGGATGAAAACGGCTTGCCCGTTCCCGGTATCCTCGTGGAAATCTGGCAGGCCAACGCCGCCGGCCGCTACAACCACAAGCGCGACCAGCACGACGCGCCGCTGGACCCGAATTTCACCGGTACCGGGCGCACGGTCACCGACGCCGAGGGCTGGTACCAGTTCCAGACCATCAAGCCCGGCGCCTACCCGTGGGGCAACCACCACAATGCGTGGCGCCCGGCGCACATCCACTTCTCGCTGTTCGGCCCGAGTGTGCTGACGCGGTTGGTGACGCAGATGTATTTCCCCGGCGACCCGCTGCTGGCGTACGACCCGATCTACAACTGCGTCCCGGACACCTCCGCCAAGGAACGCCTGATCGCCAGTTTCGACCTGGAAAAAACCATTCCGCACTATGCCCTCGGCTACCGCTGGGACATCGTTCTGCGCGGCCGCGACGCCACGCCGATGGAGAAATAAGATGAGCCTCAACGCGACTACTTCCCACACCGTCGGGCCGTATTACCACATCGGCCTGACCTGGCTGAACCGCGAAGACCTGACCGTTGCCGCCACCCTCGGCGAGCGCGTGGCGATCACCGGGCAGGTGGTGGATGGCAATGGCGATGTGGTCAACGACGCCATGCTGGAAGTCTGGCAGGCCAATGCGGCCGGCAAGTATGACCATCCTGAAGATGAGCAGGACAAGCCGGTCGACCCGAACTTCGAAGGCTTTGGCCGGGTGCCGGTGGATGCCGAAGGGCGTTTTCGCTTTACCACCATCAAGCCGGGCAGTGTGCCGGGGTTGAAGGGCACGACCCAGGCGCCGCACATGGTGGTGTTGGTGTTTGCCCGTGGGTTGGTGAAGCACCTGCTGACGCGGATTTATTTTGACGGTGAAGCGGCGAATGGCGATGACGCGCTGCTGGCGTGTGTGCCGCAGGAGCGCCGGCGCACGTTGATCGCCAAGGCGGATGCGGCGGGTGTGTACCAGTGGAATGTGATTTTGCAGGGGACAGACGAAGAGACGGTGTTCTTCGATTATTGAGTTGGCTGGGGATCTATCGCGGGCAAGCCAGCTCCCACAGGGGAATGCATTCCAAATGTGGGAGCCGGGTTTGCCCGCGATGAGGCCGGCACAGGCAACAAATATCCAAAAGTCTGCTTGCGGAACATGGTTGTTGCAAAGTATGTCTAGGCTATAACCGTTCCCACTGAGTGAAAAAACATGACAACAAAAACCAGCCATTACACCGGAGAAGAACGCAGCAAAAGGATTTTTGCGATTGTCGGTGCCTCTTCCGGCAACCTCGTCGAATGGTTCGACTTCTACGTCTATGCCTTCTGCGCCATCTATTTCGCCCCGGCGTTTTTCCCGTCGGACGACCCCACCGTGCAACTGCTCAACACCGCTGGTGTGTTTGCCGCCGGCTTCCTGATGCGCCCCATCGGCGGCTGGCTGTTCGGCCGGGTGGCGGATAAACACGGTCGCAAGAATTCGATGATGATCTCGGTGCTGATGATGTGCGCCGGCTCCCTGGTCATTGCCTTTTTGCCCACCTACAAAGACATCGGCGCCTGGGCCCCGGCCTTGCTGCTGGTGGCCCGGCTGTTCCAGGGCCTGTCGGTAGGCGGCGAATACGGCACTACCGCTACCTACATGAGCGAAGTGGCGCTCAAGGGCCAGCGCGGGTTTTTTGCCTCGTTCCAGTACGTGACCCTGATCGGCGGGCAACTGCTGGCGGTGTTGGTGGTGGTGATCCTGCAACAGATCCTCACCGAAGACGAACTGCGTGCCTGGGGCTGGCGGATTCCGTTTGTGATCGGCGCCATTGCGGCGGTGATCTCGCTGCTGCTGCGTCGCACCCTGAAAGAAACCACCAGCAAGGAAATGCGTGAAGACAAGGACGCCGGCAGCATTGCCGCGCTGTTCCGCGATCACAAGGCCGCGTTTATCACCGTGCTCGGCTACACCGCCGGCGGCTCGCTGATTTTCTACACGTTCACCACCTACATGCAGAAGTACCTGGTGAACACCGCCGGGATGCACGCCAAGACCGCCAGCTACATCATGACCGGCGCGCTGTTCTTCTACATGTGCATGCAGCCGGTGTTCGGCATGTTGGCCGACAAGATTGGCCGCCGTAACTCGATGCTGTGGTTCGGCGCCCTGGGCACGCTGTGCACCGTGCCGATCCTGCTGACCCTGAAAACCGTCAGCAGTCCGTTCCTGGCCTTTGTGTTGATCACCCTGGCGCTGGCCATCGTGAGCTTTTACACCTCCATCAGCGGCCTGGTGAAAGCCGAAATGTTCCCGCCACAAGTACGCGCATTGGGCGTGGGCCTGGCGTATGCGGTGGCTAACGCGATCTTCGGCGGCTCGGCGGAATACGTGGCCTTGGGGCTCAAGTCCATGGGCATGGAGAACACCTTCTACTGGTACGTCACGGCGATGATGGCGGTGGCGTTCCTGTTCAGCTTGCGCCTGCCCAAACAGGCGGCGTACTTGCACCACGATCTGTAACCGGCTGGCGCATGCCCCTCTTCGGGTATGCGCCACCTAGGGATGTTTTATGACGATGCGCACGAGCAACCAACTGTTCGACGCCTATTTCACCGCCAACAGCATGGCCGAAGTGTTCTGTGACCAAGGGCGCTTGCAGGGCATGCTGGATTTCGAAGCGGCACTGGCCCGGGCCGAGGCTCAGGTCGGGTTGATCCCGCAAGCGGCTGTCGCGCCCATTGCCCAGGCCTGCCTGGCTTCTCTCTACGACGTTGATGCCCTCGGCGAGGCAATTGCCACTGCGGGCAATTCGGCGATTCCGTTGGTCAAGGCCCTCGGCAAGTTGATCGCCAGCGAAGATGCCGGCGCCGAACGTTATGTGCATCTGGGCGCTACCAGTCAGGATGTGATGGACACCGGCCTGGTGCTGCAACTGCGCAGCGCTGTCGAGTTGATCGAACACGATCTGGCGCGGTTGGGTGGCATCCTGGCCGCGCAGGCTCAACGTTATGCGACAACTCCTTTGGCTGGCCGGACGTGGCTGCAGCATGCAACGCCGGTCACCCTGGGCATGAAAATCGCCGGCTGGCTCGGCGCAGTTACCCGGAGTCGGCAGCGCCTTCGTGAGCTCAAGCCGCGTTTGCTGGTGCTGCAGTTTGGCGGTGCTTCCGGAACCCTGGCGGCGTTGGGCGAACAGGCGATGCCGGTGGCGCAAGCCTTGGCGGCCGAGTTGCAACTGGGCCTGCCGGAACAACCCTGGCACACCCAGCGCGACCGGCTGGTGGAGTTTGCCTCGGTGCTTGGCTTGATCGCCGGCAGCCTCGGTAAACTCGGCCGCGACGTCAGCTTGCTGATGCAGACCGAAGCGGCGGAAGTGTTCGAACCCTCAGCCCCCGGCAAGGGTGGCTCTTCGACCATGCCCCACAAGCGCAACCCGGTGGGCGCCGCCGTGCTGATCAGCGCCGCGACCCGTGTGCCCGGCCTGGTAGCGACAATGTTCAGCGCCATGCCCCAGGAGCACGAACGCAGCCTGGGCCTGTGGCACGCCGAGTGGGAAACCTTGCCGGAAATTTGCCGGTTGGTGTCCGGTGCGTTGCATCAGGCGCTGCTGGTCAGCGAAGGGCTGGAAGTCGACCCCGGGCGCATGTCCCGGAATCTGGATCTGACCCAAGGCCTGGTATTGGCCGAAGCGGTCAGCATCGTCCTTGCCCAGCGCCTGGGCCGCGAAACCGCGCACCATCTACTGGAACAATGCTGCAAGCGCGCCGTCGCCGAGGGGCGCCACCTGCGGGCGGTGCTGGGTGACGAACCGCAAGTGACCGCCGAACTGTCGGCAGACGAACTCGACCGCCTGCTGGACCCGGCGCACTACCTGGGCCAGGCACACACCTGGGTCACCCGGGCCGTGGCCGAACATTTTGCTTTGACTGCCTGAGGAGGCTGCTGTGGGATTTGTACAACTCGCCGATGGCGAACTGAACTACCAACTCGATGGCCCCGAAGACGCACCGGTACTGGTGCTGTCCAACTCCCTGGGCACCGACCTGCACATGTGGGACATCCAGATCGAGGCGTTCACGAAGTACTTCCGGGTGCTGCGTTTCGACACCCGTGGCCACGGCAAATCCCTGGTGACCGAGGGGCCCTACAGCATCGAGCAATTGGGCGGTGACGTGTTGGCGTTGCTGGATGCTTTGCAGATCGAACGCGCGCATTTCTGCGGGCTGTCCATGGGCGGCCTGATCGGCCAGTGGCTGGGGATCAATGCGGGTGAGCGTTTGCGTCGGCTGGTGGTATGCAACACAGCAGCGAAAATCGGTACGCCCGAGATCTGGAACCCTCGGATCGAGATGGTCCTGCGCGACGGTGCGGCAGCGATGGTGGCCCTGCGTGACGCGTCGATCGCCCGCTGGTTCACCGCCGACTTTGCCGAGGCTCATCCTGACCAGGCCAAGCTGATCACCGACATGCTGGCAGCGACCAATCCCCAAGGTTATGCCGCCAACTGCGCGGCCGTGCGCGATGCGGATTTCCGTGAGCAACTGCCGTCCATCACGGTGCCGACCCTGGTGATTGCCGGCACTGAAGATGCGGTCACACCGCCGTCTGGAGGGCACTTTATCCAGGAGCACGTGCAGGGCGCCGAGTACGCCGAGTTCTACGCCGCGCACCTGTCCAACGTGCAGGCCGGTGCGGCGTTCAGCGACCGTGTGCTGGAATTTCTGTTAGCCCGCTGAGTATCGCTAACCTCTGTGGCGAGGGAGCTTGCTCCCGTTGGGCTGCGAAGCAGCCCTGAAAGCCGCAATAGAGATTTTTCAGCAAGTATGCGGTGACCTTATGGGGGCCGCTGCGCGACCCAACGGGAGCAAGCTCCCTCGCCACAGGTTATGTGCCTGTCGTCAACGTTGCATGAGGAGCTTTTTGTGGACGAGAAACAACGTTATGCCGATGGCTTGCAAGTGCGCCGTGAAGTGCTGGGCGACGCCCATGTCGACCGCAGCCTCAACGCCCTGACCGAATTCAACAGCGAGTTCCAGGAAATGATCACCCGCCACGCCTGGGGTGATATCTGGACCCGCCCGGGCCTGCCGCGGCATACCCGCAGCCTGATCACCATCGCCATGCTGATCGGCATGAACCGCAGCGAAGAGCTGAAGCTGCACCTGCGAGCTGCCGCGAGTAACGGCGTGACCCGCGCCGAAATCAAGGAAGTGCTGATGCAGAGCGCGATCTACTGCGGAATTCCGGCGGCCAATGCGACGTTTCATTTGGCTGAGTCGGTGTGGGATGAGTTGGGGGTCGAATCGCGCGATCCAGCCTGATTGAACCCCCGCAGGACGCATCTGCTATGTGTACTGGGTGCGTAACGGGCGGCCCATTTCCTCTCGGAGTGCATTTTCCGTAAAGGGCTTGGGATTGGTTGTCGTGGGTTCGGTTGATCGATGATTGTCGAAGTCAAAAGGCAGCGCAATCGTAGGCAGGCCTACGGCTTGCCGTTCGGCGTTGGGTTCGCCGCCCGGGTTCTCCGGGGTGCCGGTATCGCCTTCGAGAAAGGTTCCCGTGGCACCGTTATAGGCGTGGGCCATTTCATGGTAGAGGGCGTTGACTGGGGCGCTGTCTTCATCCAGTGAGTAGGAGGGGTTGTAGTGTATTTCCCCGCCTGTAGCGACCGCGCCGCGCTGATTATGGGTGATGTAGCCCTGGGCTGCGGGATCCAGCGTTTCAAGGGTATTGCCCGCTGCCAAGTGGTTGCGAACAGCCGCGTTATTGAAAAAGTAACGACCGTTATCTTCAGTCAACTCAGTGATACGAACGGGGGCATCGTTTCGCTGAGCCTTGGCGTCGGCGGTACTGAGCATCTTCTTGCCCTGCATAGACATCCTCAGCAGCTCCATATCGTCTTCTACCTGTTGCTTGAACTCGGTAGAGCCTTCGACGACATAGCCACTTTTACCCGCCTCACTGGGTTGTGTGTGGACGAGTGTGGAGCCTGGGGTGCGATGAATCTGGTCCGAAGGCTTGGCGTAAATGACGGTGTCATCGTTGTCGGACCTGACAATGTTCTTGTCGCGCCCGGTATAAACCGTGGCGGGGCCGTGAGTGACAATCAGGTTTTCACCTTTGCCTCCGTGGATGACCGCC
The DNA here is from genome assembly GCF_011765255.1 of Pseudomonas sp. AN3A02. Classification (NCBI taxonomy): domain Bacteria; kingdom Pseudomonadati; phylum Pseudomonadota; class Gammaproteobacteria; order Pseudomonadales; family Pseudomonadaceae; genus Pseudomonas; species Pseudomonas sp. AN3A02. The sequence goes on along the minus strand of NZ_JAARNI010000001.1, from coordinate 763,024 downwards.
GGAATGTGTGTGTCATTGCGGGTGACAATCATGAAGTCGTGGCCATCACCGCCGTCCATGACCAGGCGGCGCTCCGGGAAACCCTGGCCTGCCTGCATGCGATCGTTGCCGTTATTGCCTTTGAGGATGCCGTTACCTGAGCCGGCGATCAGCAGGTCATCGCCATCATCGCCCATCGCGATGCCGTCGCCGCTCCCGAGCTTGAGCCTGTCGTTACCTGCACCGCCGTATAGCCGGGTACTGCCCGAGCCCGCCTGGGCGTAATCGTCACCAGCACCCAATTCGACGCGAATATTGTTATCAACCAATGGATCGATCAGCACGCAATCGCTGCCGCCATTGGTCCTGATCCGCAGGGGTTGGGTTTCACTGCCATCAGGGGAACGAAGCAAGTTCAGTTGATAGGGCGTGTTGTTGATAATGGCGATCAGATTGTTGTCCGGACTTTTTTTGATGATCACCTTGTCGTCGTGATTGGCGGTCTCGATGATGAATTCGTTACCGGTAGCGCCTACAGGCTTCCCGCCTTTGCTGACGTAGGTGATTTCCTGGTAAATCTTCACATTCTGGTCATGACGCAATATGTCGGTGTTGGTGTATTTTTTTTCGTTTTTGTCGAGGGGGTTCTGATCTTCGGCGAGCTTGGAGAGGGAAGAGAAATACATGAAATCCAGGGGGCTGTCGTGACTGATATACCGGGATGATTTGCTGGTGACTACGACGGGGGCCTGCACAGAGGGAGCAGTGGAAGCCGCTGGCAGGGGCGATGTCGACAGTTGATTGAAGGCAGGCGAAACAAATAGCGAAGGCGTGTTCATGGGGGTATCTCATCGCGGATATACCCCAGTGTGTGGTGCGGGTTTAGCGTGGGTTCCCATGTCGGTCGAGGTTGGACAGCGGCAAATGTTACCTGCTGTCACGCAGGTGATTAATGAGTGTCAGCGTCCCACACCCAATTCCACACCCCCGGCAGATGCACCACTTCGTCGGCGCTCTTCACCGTGCGGGCCATGGCGGCGCGCTGCAAGGTTGCCCGGTCGGTATAGAACGGCTGCGTGGCGACGGGCACGCCGTTGATGCGCGCGCTGTCCATCAGGATTTGCAGGTATTCCTTCAAGTGCCAGGCGGTGTAGCGGTTGATATCGTGAAAGGTCACCACCACCGGGATCACGCCGTCCACGGTGGGTAATTCGCCCCGCGCAATGCGCTCGCGCACCACCGACAGTTGGCGTATCAGGTTCTCCCGTCGACGCGGGCTGCCATTGAACACCCAGATCACCCCATCGTTTGCACTCAGGTCCGTGAGCAGCACATGCATGCCATGCTGCTGATAGGCGGCGAAGGTACGTTTGTCGTAGTTCCAGAACGGCGGGCGTACCAGCGTGGGCGGCTGGCCGATGATTGATTCAAGGGTCGTCGAGCCCAGGCGGAGGTAGTGTTCCAGCTCAGCGGGATTTTGCGAGCGATGGTTGCTGTGCCATGGGGTCGCGGTGTGGAAGCCCAGGATATGACCCGCTGCGTGTTCGCGCTCCATGGTCTTGCGGCCCCGTGGGTTGCCGCCGGAGCGGGGCGCCTCGGTCTGCAAAAAGAACACCGCCTTGATTCCCGGCTGTATCGGGTTGTTCGCCAGGTCTGCCATCACCGAACGGCTGGGGTTCATGAAGCCCGAGGCGCTGGGGCCGTCATCGAAGGTCAGCAAAAAACGGATCGGCGCTTCGGTTTGCAGGCGTTGTTCGGTTTGCGGTGTCAGCGCCAGGGGCGGACCGATGCAGCCGCTTAGACTCAGGGCCAAGGCTAATGCGGCCGATACGATGGCAAAGTGTTTCATGGAGGACTCGAAAGACGTTGGCTGCTGGGGCGGGTCATCCATGACACGCGCGCACCATACAGCAAGTCTGTCGGGGCTTTACAGCAGGCTTATCGGGTAACTGACGATCAACCGGTTTTCATCAAACTCATTGTTGTTGTAATCCCTGCGCATGCTGGAATTGCGCAGGCGCACATTGAGGTTCTTCAATGTTCCGCTCTGCACAACGTAGGCCACTTCAGTTTCCCGTCCCCATTCCTTGCCGTCGGTCACCGTGCCGCTGTGTACGTTACTGCCGCTGATGTAGCGGTTCATCAGCGTCAGCCCCGGCACGCCAAGGGCGGCGAAGTTGTAGTCATGGCGTACCTGCCAGGATTTTTCCTGGGCGTTGTCGTAGCTGGCGTTATAGCTGTCGTTGGCCAGGGTGCCGCCGCTGGTGCCGTTGACGCGCATCCAGGCGCTGTTGCCGGTGAGCTTTTGCAAGCCGACGTAGAAGGTGTTGCCGCCGTATCGGGCCGAGAACAATCCGGACCAGGTCTTGTTGTCGAGGTCGCCGGCGCGGGCGCTGCCGTCGTCCTTGCCATAGAAGAACCCGAGGTTGGCGCCCAGGGTCCAGTCGCCTACGGGCTGGCTGTGGATCAGGTTGAGGTATTGCTGGCTGTAGATGTCCTTGAGCTGGGCGTTCCACACGCCGATCTGGGTGCGTTTGTCGTTGAAGGCATATTCGCCGCCCTGGAAGTTGAAGCGGTCGGAAGTAAACGCGGTTTTCCCGAACATCGACATGTCGGTCATGCTGCTGTCGTCGCGTGGGCTGTTGGCGCGGAACTGGCCGCCGTACAGGGTCAGGCCGTCGATTTCCTTGGAGGTGATTTGCCCGCCGCGCAGGGTTTGCGGCAAGGAGCGGCCATCGTCCGAACGCAGGATCGGCAGCACCGGCATCCACTCGCCGACCTTTACTTCCGTCTTCGAAATCCGCGCCTTGAACGCCACGCCCAAACGCCCGAATTCATCTGCAGGGCGGCCGTCGTGGTCCAGCGGCAACAGCTGGGTGCCACCGGTGCCGCGCCCGCCATCGAGCTTCAATGAGTACAGCCCCAGTACATCCACACCGAAACCTACGGTGCCCTGGGTAAAGCCCGACTTGGCGTCGAGGATGAAACTTTGCGTCCACTCCTGCGCGCCACCCTGGGTTTTGGTGGGGTTGGTGTAATTGCGGTTGAAGAAGAAATTACGCAGGTTGAGGTTGGCGCTGGCGTCTTCGAGAAAGCCGTGTTCTTCAGCGACAACGGGGAGGGCGAGGCTGGCGACAGCGGTTGCCAGCAGGAGCCGGCGCGGGGCGAAAGTGCTCATGGTGTTGGACCTGTTGTTATTGGGGTTATGCAGGTGGCGGCCATGGTGCGGGGCGATGCGGGGGCGATGAAAGTGGGGGAAGGCGGGTTGTGGGCGATGATCGAACGTAAAGTAGGGGCGTAAAAAAACCGCTTCCGGTGAGGGAAGCGGTTTTTGTTTACTGCGCCACTATCTTTACTGCGCCACTATCAGAACAACTTCAAGGCCGGTGCTTCTTCTTTCAACGGCTCGTTTTTCGCGGTTTGTTCGTTCCAACCACCACCGAGGGCCTTGTACAGGTTGACCTCGCTGTTGAGCTGCGCCAGGCGGTCGGTGATCAGCGATTGCTGGGCACTGAACAGTTGGCGCTGGGCATCGAGGAACGTCAGGTTGCTGTCGACACCAATGCGGTAGCGACGCTCGGCCAGGCGGTAGTAATCCTGGTTGGCCGCGACGAAGCCACGTTGGGCGTCCAGTTGCTGCTTGTAGGTCTCACGGGCGGCGAGGCCGTCGGAGACTTCCTGGAAGCCGGTCTGGATCGCTTTCTCGTAGTTGGCGACGTTGATCTCTTTCTGGATTTTCGAGTAATCCAGGCTGGCGCGCAGGCTGCCAGCGTTGAAGATCGGGATGTTGATCTGCGGTGCAAACGACCAGGTGCCCGAACCGCCCTTGAACAGGCCGCCCAGGGTCGGGCTCGCGGTGCCGGCGCTGGCGGTCAGGCTGATGCTCGGGAAGAACGCAGCCCGTGCCGCACCGATGTTGGCGTTGGCCGCCTTGAGGTTGTACTCGGCCTGCAGGATGTCGGGACGACGTTGCAGCAGGTCCGACGGCAGGCCGGCCGGTACTTCGCTCAACAGGTCATCAGCCAATGGCCGGCTGGCGATGTTCGCCGGCAGGCCGGTGCCCAGCAGCAGGGTCAGGCTGTTTTCGTCCTGAGCCACCTGGCGGGTATAGCGCGCCAGTGCAACCCGGGCGTTTTCCACCGAGGTACGGGCCTGGCTCAAGTCCAGCGCCGATGCCACGCCGACTTCGTTGCTGCGTGAGGTGAGCTTGTAGCTCTGTTCGAACGCGCCCAGGGTGTCCTGGGTGAGCTTGAGCAGTTCCTTGTCGGCCTGCCAGGTCAGGTAGGCGTTGGCCACGCTGGCCACCAGGCTGATCTGGGTGGTGCGACGCGCTTCTTCAGTCGCGAAGTATTGTTGCAGCGCTTGTTCGCTCAGGCTACGGACGCGGCCGAACAGGTCCAGCTCATAAGAACTGATCCCGAGACCCGCCGAATATTGGCTGGTGATGCCTGCTTCGCCGGTCTGCGACAGCTTGGCCGGGGTGCGCGAACGGCTGCCGCTGCCCGTGGCCGAGATTGCCGGGAACAGGTCGGCACGCTGGATCTGGTACTGCGCGGCATACGCGTCGATGTTCAGGGCCGCGACACGCAGGTCGCGGTTGTTCACCAGTGCAGTCTGGATCAGCTGTTGCAGGGCAGGGTCATGGAAAAACTGCTTCCAGCCTTGCTCGGCAGCGGCCTGGCCCGGCGCCTGGGCCGACGAATACGCCGGCCCCTGCGGGAACTGCGCGGCTACCGGCGCTTCAGGGCGCTGGTAGTCCGGGATCAGCGAGCAGCCACTGAGCACGAATGCCGTGACAGCTAAGGAAAGTAGCGACTTGCTCATTGGCCAGCCTCTTTAGGAGTTTGCTTGGTTTCAGTCTTTTTACGCTCGCCAGCGGAGGACACGGTTGCGAAGAACAGGGGGACCCAGAAGATCGCGAGGACCGTGGCGGTGATCATACCGCCAATTACGCCCGTACCGATGGCGTGCTGGCTACCTGAGCCTGCACCTGTGGAAATCGCCAGTGGCAGTACGCCGAGCATGAACGCCATGGACGTCATGATGATCGGTCGCAGACGCATGCGAGATGCCTCGATGGCCGACTCGACGATGCCTTTGCCCTGTTCGTGGAGCTCTTTGGCGAACTCCACGATCAGGATGGCGTTTTTCGCCGCCAGACCCACCGTCACCAACAGACCTACCTGGAAGAACACGTCGTTGGACAGTCCCCGCAGGCTGGTGGCGATCAGGGCACCGATCACACCCAGCGGTACAACCAGAATCACCGCAATCGGGATCGACCAGCTTTCGTACAGTGCTGCGAGGCAGAGGAACACGACCAGCAGCGACAGGGCGTACAGCGCAGGTGCCTGAGAGCCGGACAGACGTTCTTCGTACGACAGGCCGGTCCACGCATAACCGACACCCGCCGGCAGGTCCTTGGCAATGCGCTCGACTTCTGTCATCGCGTCACCGGTACTGTAGCCAGGTGCCGGCGTACCGAGGATTTCCATCGCAGCTACACCGTTGTAGCGCGAGAGTTTCGGCGAACCGTAGATCCACTTGCCCGACGAGATGGCCGACATTGGCACCATCTTCCCGGAGGTGCTGCGCACGTACCATTTATCCAGGTCTTCCGGGGACATCCGGCTGGCGGCGTCGCCCTGCACGTACACTTTCTTCACACGACCACGGTCGATGAAGTCGTTGACGTAGCTGCCACCCAGAGCGATGGCCAAGGTCTGTTGGATGTCTGCCAGGCTAACGCCTAGGGCGCTGGCCTTCTCGTCGTCGACGCTGAGCTCGTACTGCGGTTCATCGTTCACGCCGTTGGGACGCACACCTGCCAGTATCTTGCTTTGTGCCGCTGCACCGAGGAACTGGTTGCGTGCAGCCATCAGCTTGTCGTGACCGACGCCGCCCTGGTCTTGCAGGAACACGTCGAAACCGGTGGCGTTACCCAATTCCAGAACCGAAGGCGGCACGATGGCAAATACCATGGCGTCCTTGAACGTCTGGGAGAAGTAACCCTGGGCGCGCTTGGCAATCTCGAATACCGAGTTGGATGCGTCGCGCTCCTCCCATGACTTGAGCATCACGAAGGCCAGGCCAGAGCTCTGACCACGACCTGCGAAGTTGAAGCCGTTTACGGTAAACACCGATTTTACGCCTTTGCCTTCGCCTGGCTCGCCTTCCTTGTCGTTCAGCAGGTAGGCACGCATATCGTCGATGACGGTCTGCGTGCGCTCCGCCGAAGAACCGACCGGCGTCTGTACCTGAGCGAAGATCACGCCCTGGTCTTCATCGGGCAGGAACGCGGCAGGGATGCGCATGAACAGCCAAATCATGCCGGCGAGGATCAGCGCATAGACCAGGAATGCTGGAATCTTGTGCTTGATCATGTTGCCGACGCCGCGTTCGTAGCTCAATACGCCACGGTCGAAGGTACGGTTGAACCAGCCGAAGAAACCGCGCTTGGGTTGGCCGTGTGTTTCCGGGTCGACCGGCTTGAGCATGGTGGCGCACAGGGCCGGGGTGAAGATCAGGGCAACCAGTACCGACAACGCCATCGCCGAAACAATGGTGATGGAGAACTGTTTGTAGATCACACCGGTGGAGCCGCCGAAGAATGCCATCGGCAGCAGTACCGCCGACAGCACCAGAGCAATACCCACCAGGGCGCCCTGGATCTGGCCCATCGACTTGACCGTCGCCTCTTTAGGCGACAAGTGCTCCTCGGCCATTACCCGTTCGACGTTTTCCACCACTACGATGGCATCGTCCACCAGCAAGCCGATGGCCAGGATCATGCCGAACATGGTCAGGGTGTTGATGGTGAAGCCGAACGCAGCCAGGATCCCGAAGGTACCCAGCAACACCACCGGCACCGTCATGGTGGTGATGATGGTGGCGCGGAAGTTCTGCAGGAACAGGAACATCACCAGGAACACCAGCACGATCGCTTCGACCAGGGTGTCAACCACACCGGAGATCGACTCGGTCACTACCGGCGTGGTGTCATACGGCACCACAGCCTTCATGCCAGGCGGGAAGAACGGTTCCAGGGACGCTACGGTGGCGCGGATGGCCTTGCCGGTGTCCAGCGCGTTAGCACCGGCCGCCAGCTTGATCGCCATACCGGATGCCGGCTTGCCGTTGAACTGCGCAGCGATGCTGTAGTTCTGACCGCCCAACTCAATACGGGCGACATCCTTCAGGCGTACCTGTGAGCCGTCGGTATTGACCTTCATCAGGATATTGCCGAACTGCTCTGCAGACTGCAGGCGGGTCTTGCCGATGATGGTCGCGTTCAACTGGGTGCCGGGCACGGCAGGCAGGCCGCCGAGTTGGCCGGTAGCCACCTGCACGTTCTGTGCGGAGATCGCTGTGCTCACATCCACCGGCGTGAGCTGGTAGTTGTTCAGCTTGGCCGGGTCGAGCCAGATACGCATAGCGTACTGCGAGCCGAACACCTGGAAGTCACCTACACCGGCGGTCCGGGAAATCGGGTCCTGGATGTTGGATACGATGTAGTTGGACAGGTCGTCCTTGGTCATGCTGCCGTCTTCCGACACCAGACCAATCACCATCAGGAAGTTCTTCACCGACTTGGTCACGCGGATACCCTGCTGCTGCACTTCTTGCGGCAGCAGTGGGGTAGCCAGGTTCAACTTGTTCTGCACCTGAACCTGGGCGATATCCGGGTTGGTACCCTGGTTGAACGTCACGGTGATGGTCATGCTGCCGTCGGAGTTACTGTCCGAGGAAACATAACGCAGGTTGTCGATACCGTTGAGCTGTTGCTCGATAACCTGCACCACGGTGTCCTGCACGGTTTGTGCGGACGCGCCTGGGTAGGTCACCTGGATATCAATGGCGGTTGGCGCAATGGCCGGGTACTGGTTGATGGGCAACTTCAGGATCGACAGTGCCCCGACCAGCATGATCACCAGGGCAATTACCCAGGCGAAAATGGGACGGTCGATAAAAAATTTCGACATGGATTACTCCCCTTTACCAGCATCGGCAGCAGGCGCTGCAGCAGTGCCGGCGGGTTTAGCGTTGTCAGCGTCCTTGACCTTGACTTCGATGCCCGGCTTGATGAATTGCAGGCCTTCGGTGATCACGCGGTCACCAGCGTCCAGGCCTTTTTCCACCAGCCAGTAGGCGCCGGAAGTGCGGTTGGCCACCAGGACACGTTGCTCGACCTTGTTGTCCTTGTTCACGATCAGCGCCGTCGGTACACCCTTGAGGTCACGAGTGACGCCTTGTTGCGGAGCCAGGATGGCCTTGCTGTTCACGCCGGCTTGCAGTTGGGCGTGTACGAACATGCCTGGCAGCAGGGTGTGATCCGGGTTCGGGAATACGGCACGCAGGGTCACGGAACCGGTGGTCTGGTCGACCGAGACTTCGGAGAACTCCAGCTTACCGTCCAGCTTGTAGTCGCTGCCGTCTTCCAGGGTCAGCTTGACCTTGGCAGCGTTATCGCCGGCTTTTTCCAGCTGGCCGCTTTCCAGGTCACGACGCAGTTTCAGCATCTCGGCGGAGGACTGCGTGACGTCGACGTAGATCGGGTCCAGTTGCTGGATCACCGCCATCGCGTCGGTCTGGCCATTGCTGACCAGCGCGCCTTCGGTGACCGAGGAGCGGCCGATACGCCCGGAGATCGGGGCGAAGACCTTGGTGTAGCGCACATTGATCTGGGCCGTTTGCACATTGGCTTCAGAGGTCATGCGGTTGGACACCGCGGTGTCGTATTCCTGACGGCTGACCGCTTGCTCGTCGACCAATTGCTTGTAGCGATCGGCAATCGACTTGGTCTGGGCCAGGTTGGCCTGGGCGCTTTTCAGGGATGCGTCATACACCGACGGATCGATCTGATAGAGCTGCTGGCCTTCCTTGACGTCGCCCCCTTCCTTGAACAGACGCTTGAGAATGATGCCGTTGACCTGAGGGCGAACCTCGGCAATGCGGTAGGCCGTGGTGCGGCCTGGCAGCTCGGATGTCAGGGTAAAGGCTTGAGGTTGAATAGTGACCACGCCGACCTGAGGGGTTTGAGCGGGCGGAGCCGCTTCTTCCTTTTTACATCCGCTGAGCAGCGATGCCAGGGCGACGGCAGTAACCAGGGCGGTAACAGCTGGCTTAAGTTGCATGAAGATCCTCGGGTCAGGCGCGCAGAGTGCGCACAAGAAGTGTGGAAGGGTAAAAAACAGGCACTGAGTGGATAAGTAGCTTGCTACGCAATATACTTACGTTCATGGTTGTTTGTAAACTCTTGACAGGCTTCGCGGAATGTTGACAAAGCACTGCCCAAAGCCTCGATTCTAGTACGTTCGGCGCCCATGAAGGCGTCGTCCCACAATTATTCAGATGGTCGTTAGCGGCGGTTACGGCTGCGTTACCGATCACCCCAAGTCTCCTGATTGAGGTTTTACTGCCATGGTTCGTCGTACCAAAGAGGAAGCTCAGGAAACGCGCAGCCAGATTCTTGAAGCGGCCGAGCAGGCCTTTTACGAGCGCGGGGTTGCGCGTACCACGCTGGCGGATATTGCCACGCTGGCAGGCGTGACGCGTGGCGCCATCTATTGGCATTTCAGCAACAAGGCCGACCTGGTGCAGGCGATGCTCGACACGCTGCACGAGCCGCTGGATGAATTGGCCAGGGCCAGTGAGAGCGAGGACGAGGTCGATCCGCTGGGTTGCATGCGCAAGCTGCTGATTCATCTGTTCCATCAAGTGGCCCTGGACCCGAAGACCCGGCGCATCAATGAGATTTTGTTTCATAAGTGCGAATTCACCGATGAAATGTGTGATCTGCGCCGTCAGCGCCAGACCGCCAGCCTTGAATGCAACCTGCGCATCGGGCTGACCCTGCGTAACGCGGTCCATCGCGGGCAGCTTCCGGAGAATCTCGACACCGTACGTGCGGCGGTGTGCATGCACGCCTATATCGACGGAATACTCGGTCAATGGCTGCTGGTGCCCGACAGCTTTCAGTTGGCCCAGGATGCAGAGCGATGGGTCGATATCGCGTTGGACATGCTGCGCTTGAGCCCTGGCCTGCGCAATTAAGACAAAATGCGTAATTGCGACCAGTTGTGTCAACAATAAAGACCAAGGGAGATCAACCAGACTGTTCCCTGATTTTGTGGGGTGACTTTATATACGGGCTGGCGGGCGGTTGATAGGTAGTTTGCTAAGTATTTTGTAGCAATATTGTTGCAAGGCTGTGAAGGAATGTTTCCCGCGCCCTCTGTAGGAACGAGCTTGCTCGCGAAGATCGTCAACGATAACGCAGGCATTCTGGATTAACGCGTCACCTGGGCGTTTTTCGCGGCAAGCTCGCTCCTACAGGGGAATGTTTCCCGCAGTCCATAAAAAAGCCCCGGCTCTCGCAAGCCGGGGCTTTTTCGTTTCAGTAGATCAGAGGGCCAGGGTTGGATAGTCGATGTAGCCGACCGGGCCTTTGGCGTAGAACGTCTCTGGGTGTGCTTCGTTCAGCGGCGCATCGGCCTTCAGGCGAGCGGGCAGGTCCGGGTTGGCGATGAACGGCACGCCAAACGCTACGGCGTCAGCTTTGCCGGAGGCCAGCCAGGCGTTGGCGCTGTCCTTGGTGAAGCGTTCGTTGGCGATGTACGGGCCGCCGAAAGCTGCTTTCAGTTGTGGGCCCAGGCTGTCGCCTGCTTCCTTTTCACGGGAGCAGATGAACGCGATGCCACGTTTGCCCAGCTCTTTGGCGACGTAGGTGAAGGTTTCCGACAGGTTGGCGTCGCCCATGTCGTGTGCGTCGGCGCGTGGTGCCAAGTGAACACCGACACGACCGGCGCCCCAGACTTCAATCACTGCGTCAGTGACTTCGAGCAGCAAGCGTGCACGGTTTTCCAGGGAGCCACCGTAGTTGTCGGTGCGCTGGTTGGTGCTGCTTTGCAGGAACTGGTCAAGCAGGTAGCCGTTCGCACCGTGGACTTCCACGCCGTCAAAGCCGGCGGCCTTGGCGTTCTCGGCGCCTACGCGGTAAGCGTCGACGATGTCGGCGATTTCAGCGATTTCCAGGGCGCGCGGGGTAGGGTAGTCGGCCAGCGGACGCACCAGGCTGACGTGGCCCTTGGCCGGGATGGCGCTCGGGGCGACCGGTGCTTCGCCGTCCAGGTACGACTCGTGGGAGATCCGGCCTACGTGCCACAGTTGCAGGAAGATCTTGCCGCCCGCGCCGTGTACGGCCTTGGTTACATTGGCCCAGCCGCGTACCTGGTCGTTGGACCAGATGCCCGGGGTGTCCGGGTAACCCACGCCCATTGGCGTCACGGAAGTCGCTTCGCTGAGGATCAGGCCGGCGGAAGCGCGTTGTACGTAGTATTCAGCCATCAGCGCATTGGGTACGCGACCGGCGTCGGCACGGCAGCGGGTCAGCGGCGCCATGATGATGCGGTTCGACAGTTCCAGGTCGCCCAGTTTGATCGGATCGAAAATAGTCGTCATGGGATAACACCCTTCTCTTTAGTTGATCAGTTAGTCGCGGGGGCCAGGTCGGCATCGCCGCTCTGACGGAAAGTAATCAGGGTCACCAGCAGCGCGAGCACCGCCAGTGCCGCAGCAGCCAGGGGCACGCTGGTCAGGCCGAAACCGTGGGCAATCACGCTGCCACCCACCCAGGCACCGAGGGCGTTGCCGATGTTGAAGGCGCCGATGTTCAAGGTGGAGACCAGGTTCGGCGCCGCTTTACCGAAGGTCACCACGTTGATTTGCAGCGCCGGTACGGCGGCAAACGAGGCGGTGGCCCAGAGGAACAGGGTGATTTCAGTCGGGATCACGGCGACGCTGGTCCAGGTCAGTACCGTGGACACCACCGCCATGCTGATGAATACACCGATCAAGGTGGCGGCCAGGCGCTTGTCTGCCAGCTTGCCGCCGATGATGTTGCCGACGGTCAGGCCCAGGCCGATCAGCAGCAGGGTCCAGGTCACACCTTTGGGCGAGACGCCAGTGACATCCCCCAGCAGCGGCGCGACGTAGGTAAAGAGGGTGAACATCGAGGCGGCGAATAGCGCGGTCATGCTCAGCGACAGCCAGATCCCGGCACCTTTGAGCGCTCTCAGTTCGGCGCGCATGTCGAGTTTTTCCTCGTCACGCTTGGCCGGCAGGAAGCGGATCAGGCCGATCAACGCAATCACACCTATGACTGTCACGGCCCAGAAGGTCGAGCGCCAGCCGGCTTCCTGACCCAGCGCGGTGCCCAGCGGTACGCCGAGCACGTTGGCCAGGGTCAAGCCGGTGAACATCAGCGCCACGGCCGAAGCACGCTTGTTGGCCGGCACCAGGTTGGCGGCGACCACCGAACCGATACCAAAGAAGGCACCGTGGCACAGCGCGGTGACCACACGGGCAAACATCAGCACGTTGTAGTCGCTGGCCAGGGCGCAGAGCAGGTTGCCGACGATGAAGATGCCCATCAACGCTACCAGGGCGGCCTTGCGCGGCAGCTTGGCGGTGGCCAGTGCCATGAACGGCGCACCGATGGCCACGCCCAGGGCGTAACCGGTCACCAGCCAACCGGCGCCGGGAATCGATACACCGAGGTCGGCCGCCACATCGGGCAACAGCCCCATGATGACGAACTCGGTGGTACCGATGGCGAAGGCGCTTAAGGCCAGGATGAGTAGCGAGAGAGGCATGGGTGAGTCCTTGTTACAGCGGTGCGCTGAGTTCTTCGGTGAGCGCTTTGAGGAAGGTTTGGATCACGTCCTCATTGCGTTTGAAAAAGTGCCACTGGCCGGCCTTCTGGCTGCTGATAAGCCCCGCCCGTTGCAGGTTCGCCAGGTGCGCCGAAACGGTGGACTGGGACAGTCCGCAGCGTTGGTCGATCTGCCCGGCGCAAATGCCGTATTCGTGGTTGTGCAACTGCTCGGGGAATTGCACTTTCGGGTCTTTCAGCCAGTTGAGGATGTCTCGCCGTACTGGGTGCGCCAGGGCTTTTATTATTTCGTCGAGGTCAATGGACATGGCAGTGATGCTCAGGTTTGCAAAACGTTATATCGCGATGAGGCGAACTTTAAATCGTTATATCCCGATACACCAATATGATTTTGGTCTTAAGCCAGATTGAATCGGTATATCGGGTTATAACGATACGTTGACGGCAGTGCTAAACTGCGCGCCATGAATTATCTCGCACATCTGCACCTCGGCGGCCAACTTCCTGCTCAATTGCTCGGCAGTCTGTATGGCGACTTTGTTAAAGGTCGCCTGCAAGGCCAGTTCAGCCCGCAAATCGAGTCGGCGATTCAGTTGCACCGCTCAATCGATCGCTACACCGACAGCCATCCACTGATAGGGGAGGCGCTGTCGCGCTTCACACTGACCCGACGCCGCTATGCCGGGATCGTCCTCGATGTGTTTTTCGACCACTGCCTGGCGCGGGATTGGGCGTTGTACGCCGATCAGCCACTCGAGCGTTTTACTTCCCGGGTATACCGGGTGCTCGCCGAAGAGCCGGCGCTGCCGGGGCGGCTGGCGCAGATTGCGCCGTACATGGCGGCGGATGACTGGCTGGGTTCGTATCGGGAATTTGCGGTGATGGAACAGGTACTGCGGGGAATCGGCCGGCGCCTGACACGGCCCGAAGAACTGGGCCATGCCATGCAGGAATTGCGAGCGCTGTATGAGCCGTTGAGTGAGGACTTCCGGATGTTTTATCCGATCTTGCAAACATTCTGTAGGAGCGAGCTTGCTCGCGAAGATCGTTAACGATAACGCAGTGCTCCCGGTCGCCCGTGTCGCCTATCAGCTTTTCGCGAGCAAGCTCGCTCCTACAGGGTATGCATTCAGGCGGCGGCCAGGGTTCCGGCTCGGCGCGGTTCTGCCGGCTGCACCACTTCACCAAACAACGCCTTCTGCACCGCTTGCTGCGCCTGGAACGCCAGCGCCGCACGTTCCTGCCCGGCGCAGGCAATCGGCTTGAGCAGATGAATTTCCACATCGCCCTGGTCATTGCCAAACAAGCGCATCAGGTGCGAGAGCAAATCATCATCGCCAATAAACGGTGCCAGCGGGTCGATTTTGCCGTCGCGCAGGTAACGAATCGCCACCGGTTGCAGCGACACGTCGGCATCAATTGCGCTGGCCAATAACCGCCCATGGAACGTACGCAGGGTGCGGCCGTCGGTGGTGGTGCCTTCCGGGAACATCAACAGCGGGTGTTTTTGTTCCAGGTGACGCGTCATCTGTTTGCGGATCAACTGACTGTCACCCGAACCGCGGCGGATAAACAGGCTGCCGGCCTTGGCTGCCAACCAGCCCGCCACCGGCCAGGTGCGCACCTCGGCCTTGGACAGGAACGACATCGGCGCCACCATCCCCAGCAGCGGAATGTCGGTCCACGACACATGGTTGCTGACCCACAACATGGACTGTTGCGGCAACTCACCGTGAACGGTTACGTGAAAGGGCAGGGCGTTGGTCAACCGTGCCATGAAAAACCGCGACCAGCGCTGACGGCGCACCATCGAGTTGGCCACGCCCAAACGCTCAAATACGCCAAACACACTGGCCATGGTCAAACCCAGGGCCACCACCACCAGCACGCGGGCAATTCGCCCGTACACCCGAAGGCGGCTCATCACATGGCTGCCTTGAAGTGGCGGGCATAACGCGGGCACAACTCGTCGCGCTTGAGCAGGATGAAGACGTCGGCCACCTGGAAGTCTTCGTCCCAGCACGGTTCGCCGCAAATCTTCGCGCCCAGGCGCATGTAGGCCTTGAGCAGGGGCGGCATTTCAGCGATGACGTTGGACGGCAGGTCCAGCGCTGGCAGTGGCTTTTTCGGCTCGGCCCGCAGGTGTTCGTTGCACAGGTAGCGTTCGCGCAGGCGCTGCATGATCGCGTGAGCCTGGATGCCGCCGTCGTGCATCGGGATGCTCGCGCAGCCCATCAGGTAGCTGTAGCCGCCCTGGTTGAGCACCTCGGCCAACTCGCCCCACAACACCGCGATGGTGCCGCCGTTGCGGTAGGCGGGGTCGACGCAGGTGCGGCCGATTTCCAGGATCGGGCCTTTGAGGTGGAGCAGGCCGTGGAGGCTGAATTCTTCTTCACTGTAGAAGCGGCCCAGGGTGCTGGCGGCCTGGTGGTCCAGCAAACGGGTGGTGGCGACGAGTCGACCGCTGTTCAAATCCCGCACGCCGATGTGGCTGCAGTGAACATCATAGTCATCCATGTCCAGGCCCAGTTCAGCGCCTTTCAGCTTGGCGTTGAATTCGCCGCTGAACACGTTGAAGCGCAGGGCCTGGGCTTCCTGCAAAGCCTGAGCGCCGATCAGGCGTTCGGCTTGCAGGCGGCGTTCATTGCCGGTGTCGCTGATGCGGGCGATCTGAGTCATGGCGAGTCTCCGAGTGCCGGCCAGGGTTGCGGCCGGTCGACTTGTTTGTGCCATGTCAGGCTATGTAGGGCCGGTGTCATCTCCATGAAGTTACGGTGACGCTTAGATGACAGGCGTTTCGCCGGTGGGTTGTTGGGTTGTTTGTGTACATATCCGTTGCTGCGGAAACGGCCACTTAGGGTTCCGCTCTTACAGCGGGTCACTTTTGGCAAACGCCCCAAAAGTAACCAAAAGGTCTTTGCCCCACCACTCGGTGCCTCGCCTAGGCTCGGCATGCCCGCACTCCGGCTCGGCTCCGCGGGCCGCCGCGACGGGCCATCCATGGCCCGGCGCGGCTAAATCGGCTTCCCTGCCGATTTACCCGCTCCACCGTGCCTACTTGCGGCCATCGTGGTTGACGGGGCGCCTAAGATCAAGATCACAAGCAGATCAAAAGCTAGAGCACAGCGGCCTACAGGCCGGCTTGAGTGTTAAAAGCAAAAGCAGAGCTGCTTTCCTGTAGGAGCGAGTTTGCTCGCGAAAAACCTGAGACCGCCGCGTTCATCCAGGATGCCAGCGTCATCGTTAACGACCTTCGCGAGCAAGCCCGCTCCCACAGTGGACCGCGTTTGCCGTTGCTTTTGATTTAGCCTTTGCTTCACCACACTCAAGCCGGCCGGTAGGCCGCTGTGCTGTTGATCTGCTTTTGATCTTGATCTTAGGCGCCCCGTTAAACCACGCTGGCCGAACGTAGGCAGTACGGAGCGGGTAAACCGGCAGGACGCCGGTTTAGCCGCGACGGGGCAGGGACGCCCCGTCGCGGCGGCCCGCTTCGTGCTGCCGGAGCTGAGGGCACACCGAGCCCAAGCGAGGTGCCGAGTGGTGGGGCAAGAGCGTTTTGCTTACTTTTGCGCTGTTCAAAAGTGAGCCGCTGTAAGAGCGGAACCCATATCAGCCATCACCCAAATAACGGATATGTACTCCCCCCAGGGCCCGTAACAAAACCGTCATCCCCCTGGGCTAGCCTCGCGGGCTTGAATGCCCTGAGTCTCAAACTCCATGTTCAAAGGCCTGCTCTACGCCGCGCTGCTGTTCACCCTGACGGCCCACGCCGAAACCTGGCCGTCCAAAGACTGGTCCCAAGGCCAGCAACTAACCGGCCCGGCCACCCAGGCCCTGGATGACTACGCGTTCCCACCCCGCGACGACACCACCCGCAAAGGCATCCGCACCGATGCTCTGCTGGTCATCCGCGACGGCCAAATCATCTACGAACGCTACGCCGCCCCCACCACCGCCAACACCCCGCACCTCACCTGGTCCATCAGCAAAAGCCTGATGGCCACGGTACTCGGCGTGGCATTCGGCGAAAACCGCTTCAAACTCTCCGACCCCGCCGCTCGCTTTTACCCACCCATGAAACAACACCCCAGCGTAACCATGGCCGACCTCCTGCACTGGGCCTCAGGCCTCGACTGGCAGGAAGACTACGAATTCGCCCCACTGAAATCCTCGGTGGTCGCAATGCTCTATACCCGCGGCCGCCACGACATGGCCGAATTCACCGCCGACACCGCTACCTTCAGCACCCCCGGCCAGGCCTTCCGCTATTCCAGCGGCGATAGCAATATTTTGTCCGCCACCCTCAAAGGCATGCTCGGCCACAAGGCCTACATCGACTACCCATGGACCGCCCTGTTCCAGCCGCTGGGTATCCGCAACGCCACCTGGGAAAGCGACGCCGACGAAACCTTCGTCGCGTCCTCATACGCCTACCTCACCGCCCGCGACCTGGCGCGCGTAGGCCTGCTGATGCAGCGTGATGGCCGCTGGGGCGATCGCCAACTGCTGCCCAAAGAGTGGGTCACGTTCAACCGCCAACCCTTCGACCGCTACAAGCCCGGCCAGGACGAAGCCGTCCCCGGCGGGCAATGGTGGCTCAACCGCGAAGTGCAAGGCGCCGCCAAACCCTGGCCGGACGCGCCCGCTGACACCTTCGCCGCTCTTGGCCATTGGGGCCAAGCGCTCTACGTGATGCCCGATGAACACCTGGTGATCGTGCGCTACGGCGACGACCGCGACGGTAGCTATCGCCACAACGAACTCCTCAAGCGCGTCCTCGCGGCGGTGCAACCATGATCCGCCGTCATCCCTTCATCAGCCTGTTGGTCCTGCTGCTGCTCGTGTTGCTCGGCTGGGTCTGGCACGAGCGGGTCAACCTGCAAGCCTTCCCCGACATCATCGCCGCCTACACCGCCAAGGAGTACTGCTCGTGCCGGTACGTGGAAGGCAATCCCGCTGATTATTGCCTGGGTTATGTGAAGCAATACGTGCCCACCAGCGCCTTCACCGACAACCCGGAAAAACACCTCGTGACCGCCAGCGGCCTGGGCCGCACCCACAGCGCCCAATGGCTGGGCCAACGCGAGGGCTGCCGCCTCTTGCCCTAATGCAGTCACACCGAACCTGTGGCGAGGGAGCTTGCTCCCGCTGGGTTGCGAAGCAGCCCCAAAACTGGCCAACGAGTATTGTCTGAGGGACCCCGGCGTTCTTGTTGGGGCTGCTGCGCAACCCAGCGGGAGCAAGCTCCCTCGCCACAGGTGGGGCTGAGGTTCCACAGGGTGGAACCACCTTTGATTGTCCTCCTGCGCACATCGCGGTTATCTGGCGGTGTGCAACGAAAAAGAACGGGAACACCCGCCTGCGAGGAGAATCACCATGAGCCCACACCAGCACATCCTGGATTGGCTGAGCGATGTCGCCAGCGACCTGCACGCCGTGCGTCAGGACATTCACGCCCACCCCGAACTGGGCTTTGAAGAAAACCGCACTTCCGCCCTCGTGGCGCAATCTCTCAGAAGCTGGGGCTATGAAGTCCACACCGGCATCGGCCAGACCGGCGTGGTCGGCGTGCTGCGCAATGGCAGCAGCGCGCGCAAGCTGGGGATTCGCGCCGACATGGACGCCTTGCCGATTATCGAAAACACCGGTGCCAGCTACAGCAGCCAACACGCCGGCTGCATGCATGCCTGCGGCCACGACGGCCACACCACCATGCTGCTGGGCGCCGCGCGTTACCTGGCCGCGACCCGGCAGTTCGATGGCACCCTGAACCTGATTTTCCAACCCGCCGAAGAAGGCCAGGGCGGCGCCGAGGCCATGCTCGCCGACGGCTTGCTGGAGCGTTTTCCCTGCGATGCACTGTTCGGCATGCACAACATGCCGGGCTTGCCCGCCGGCCATCTGGGCCTGCGGGTCGGGCCGATGATGGCCTCCCAGGACCTGCTCAACGTGACCCTCGAAGGTGTCGGCGGCCACGGTTCCATGCCGCACCTGACGGTGGACCCGCTGGTGGCCGCCGCCAGTATGGTCATGGCGTTGCAGACCGTGGTGGCGCGCAATATCAATGCCCAGGAAGCCGCCGTGGTGACTGTCGGTGCGCTGCAAGCGGGCCAGGCGGCCAACGTGATTCCCCAACAAGCACTGTTGCGCCTGAGCTTGCGCGCACTGGATGCGAGCGTGCGCGAACTGATGCTGGAGCGGGTCAAGGCGATCATCCTGACCCAGGCCGCGAGCTTCGGCTGCACCGCGCAGATCGAACATCGGCCGGCCTATCCGGTGCTGGTCAACCATCCCGAAGAAACCGAATTCGCTCGCCAGGTCGGCGTCGCCTTGCTCGGCGAAGATGCTGTCGATGGCAACACCAACAAGCTGATGGGCAGCGAAGACTTCGCCTGGATGTTACAACGCTGCCCCGGCAGCTACCTGTTTATCGGCAACGGCGTCTCACGGCCGATGGTCCACAACCCCGCCTATGACTTCAACGACGACATCCTGTTGACCGGCGCCGCCTACTGGGGTGCGTTGGCCGAGAGCTGGCTCAAGCCCGCCTGACGACCTCTCTTTTTCTGCCGCTGGACCCTTTCCCAACAGGTTGAATGGAGTGTTCCTCATGCAGACTTCAAAGCAGGGCGTATCCCGCACCCGCCAGGTAGTAGCGGCGGTGATTGGCAATGCGCTCGAATGGTATGACTTCATCGTGTACGGCTTTCTCGCCAGCATCATCGCCCGGCAGTTTTTCCCGTCGGAGGATGAATACGCCTCGCTGCTGATGGCCTTGGCCACGTTTGGCGTCGGCTTCTTCATGCGCCCGGTGGGCGGAATTTTGCTGGGCATGTATTCGGACCGCAAAGGCCGCAAGGCTGCGATGCAACTGATCATCCGGTTGATGACCATTTCCATCGCGCTGATCGCTTTCGCCCCCAGCTACGCCGCCATCGGCATGGGCGCGCCGATGCTGATCGTGGTCGCGCGCATGCTCCAGGGTTTTGCCACCGGCGGCGAATACGCCAGTGCCACGGCGTTCCTGGTGGAAAGCGCGCCGGCCCACCGCAAGGGGTTGTACGGTTCGTGGCAGTTGGTGGGGCAGTGCCTGGCGGTGTTCGGCGGCGCGGCGATGGTGGCGTTGGTGACGCACTTTTTCGAGCCGCACACCCTTGAGGTCTGGGGCTGGCGCCTGCCGTTCATCTTTGGCTTGCTGATCGGTCCGGTGGGTTTGTGGATCCGCCGGCACATGGAAGATCCCGAGGAATTTATCGAGGCGCGCAAACAGGCCAAGGGTGCGGCACCGAGCTTGATGGACGTTATCCGCGATCACCGTCGCAGCATCCTCGTGTCGATGGGCCTGGCGTGTGGGGCAACGGTGTCGTTCTACGTGGTGCTGGTGAATATGCCGACCTTCGCCCACAAGAACCTCGGCCTGCCATTGGACCAGGTGTTGATGGTGCAAATGTTCGCGGTGGCGCTGATGACCGTGGTGATTCCGCTGTCCGGCCTGTTGTCGGATCGGCTGGGTCGGCGCCCGGTATTGATGGCGTTCACCCTGGCGTTTTTCGTGATGGTGTACCCGCTGTATGTGTGGGTCGCCGCGGCGCCGTCCATCGAGCGTTTGCTGGTGATGCAGGTGATGCTGTGCACCGCCATCGGCGGCTTTTTCGGCCCGGCGCCGACGGCCCTGGCCGAGCAGTTTCCCATCGAAGTACGCTCCACGGGTGTGTCGGTGGCTTACAACGTGGCGGTAATGGTGTTCGGGGGCTTTGCGCCGTTGATCGTCACCTGGCTGAGCAAGGTGTTGGGCACGCCGGTAGCCCCGGCATTTTATGTGCTGTTCGCTTGCGTCCTGACGCTGCTGGGCACTTACTGCATGCATGAGGCGCCACGGGCGAAACGACCGGCGCCGTTTTCCAGCGAGGTGAAACCTTGAGTATTGTTGAACTGGATGCCATCGAACTGTCACGGGCGATCCACGCGCGGCAGGTGTCCTGCCATGAAGTGATGCAGGCGTATCTGGCCCAGGTCGAACGCTTCAACCCGACGGTGAATGCGCTGGTCTCGCTGCGCTCCCATGAGGAGGTGCTGGCCGAAGCGGCGCAGCGTGATCGCGAGTTGGACCAAGGCCAATCCCGTGGCTGGATGCACGGTATGCCCCAGGCGATCAAGGACCTGGCGGCGACCCAGGGCCTGCGCACCACACTCGGTTCGCCGCTGTTCGCCGAGCATATTCCTCAAGAAGATGCGATCAGCGTGGCGCGGGTTCGGGCCAGTGGCGCGGTTATCATCGGCAAGACCAACGTGCCGGAATTCGGCCTGGGCTCGCAGACCTACAACAGCGTGTTCGGCACCACCGGCAATGCCTATGACCCGCGCCTCGTGGCCGGTGGCAGCAGCGGCGGCGCGGCAGTGGCGCTGGCGTTGCGCATGCTGCCGGTGGCCGATGGCAGCGACATGATGGGTTCGTTGCGAAACCCGGCGGCGTTCAATAACGTATTTGGCCTGCGCCCGTCCCAGGGCCGGGTGCCTCACGGGCCGGCGCCGGAGCTGTTCGTCCAGCAACTGGCCACGGAAGGCCCGATGGGTCGCAGCGTGGCGGATGTGGCGCAGTTGCTGAGTGTGCAGGCGGGGTACGACCCTCGGGTGCCGCTGTCGCTCAAGGAGGATCCGGCGGTGTTGGGTGAGCCGTTGCAGCGCGACTTCAAGGGCGCGCGCCTCGGCTGGCTGGGGGATTACAACGGTTATCTGCCGATGGAAGACGGCGTGATGAGCCTGTGCGAATCAGCCCTCAAGGACTTCGCGGCGCTGGGCTGCGAGGTCGAGCACTGCCAACCGGAATTCTCTCTGGCGCGCCTGTGGCAGACCTGGCTGGTGCACCGCCATTGGCTGATCCAGGGCTCCCTCGGCGCGGCCTACGCCGACCCGCAAAAACGCGTGTTGCTCAAGCCCGAAGCCCAATGGGAAGTGCAGGGCGGCTTACAGCTGAGTGCGGCGGATGTCTACCAGGCGTCGGTCAGCCGCAGCGACTGGTACCGCGCCCTCGGCAAGCTGTTCGAACGTTACGATTTCCTGTTGCTGCCCACCGCCCAAGTGTTCCCTTTCGATGCACAACAAGCCTGGCCGCGCCTCGTCGCAGGGCGTGAGATGGACACCTACCATCGCTGGATGGAAGTGGTGATTGGTCCCACGCTGGCCGGTCTACCGAGCATGAGCGTGCCGGTGGGTTTCAACCCGCAGGGCTTGCCCATGGGCCTGCAAATCATCGGCCCGGCCCAGGCGGACAGGGCGGTGTTGCAACTGGCGTACGCCCACGAACAGCTGACTCGCTGGGTGCAGCGGCGGCCGCCTGCTTGCCTCTCGCCGACCGGCTGAGTCGCGACAGGCCTGTATCTTGCTGTGAAATCAGATCATCCATCGGCATCAAGGAGATCGACACATGGGCAGCGACGCCGAGACGGGAACCGTACGCTCAGTGGGGCGCGCACTGGCGATCATCGAATTGCTCGGCGAGCATCAGGCACTGGGGCTGGAAGAGTTGCACTACCTGACTCACCTGCCCAAGGCCACCGTCTCGCGGATGCTGCTGACCTTGCAGGAACAGGGCTGGATTTACCGTGGTCTCAGCGACCGCCGTTACCGCCTGCGGGCCCGGCGCCTGTTCGGTGATACCCAGCAGCGTTTCAAGCGCCAGTTGGTGGAAAGCGCCGCGCCGTGGCTGCTGGATCTCAGCGAGCGCACCGGCCTGGTCGTGGACTTGTCGAGCTTCGACGGCGAACGCCTGGAAGTGATGGAAAGCGCGATTCCCACGGTGTTGCGCAAGCTCTACCCGAACAACTGCCAGATCGTCGGCCAACACGCCAGCTTGTTTCACTCGGCCATGGGCAAAGCGTGCCTGTCGCAACTGTCGGCGGATGAAGTACAGCGCCTGGCCGGCCGTGAGCGGGTGGCGGAGGACGATCAATACCGGGCGTGTGAGCAATCCCAGCACCAGGGTTTCGGGCAGCGCACCGAAGGCTACTGGGAATACCCGGTTCGCCTGCCGTTCCTGATTCGCGCAGTGGCTTTGCCAGTGCGGGCCAACGGGCGGTTGGTAGGCAGCATGGCACTGCATTGGCCGATGGATCAGGCACCGGTGGAACGAGTGCTGAGCCTGCACCTGGCCAGCCTGGAATCGACCATTCGCGATGTGCAGCAGGCGTTGGCCTGACCACCGTTCCCCTGTAGGAGCGAGCTTGCTCGCGAAGAACTCACAGGCACCGCGTTCATTCAGAATGCCCGCGTCATCGTTGGCAACCTTCGCGAGCAAGCTCGCTCCTACAGGAGGTCTTTGTTACTGTTCGTCCAGGTTTTTTGCCCCAAGAGTCTTTATGTCCCTGCTCAAACCCCTGGCCGTCCTGCTGCTGGCCGCTGCCGCCGTGCCTGCCCACGCCGACTGGTACCTGGACAACGAGTCCTCGCGCCTGTCGTTCGTCACCACCAAAAACACCGACATCGCCGAAGTGCAGCGCTTCCTGGTGCTGCACGGCAAGGTCGACAGCAAAGGCGCGGCGCAGTTGGAAGTCGAGCTGGAGTCGATCAACAGCGGTATTCCGCTGCGCGACGAGCGCATGCGCAATCAGCTGTTCGAGATCAAGACCTTCCCGGACGCGGTGATCAGCGCGCAGATCAACCTGCAACCGATCAACGACCTGGCCCCCGGTGCGCAATACGAGCTGCGCCTGCCGCTGTCGGTGACGCTGCACGGCAAGACCCAGACCTACAGTGCCGAACTGCTGGCGACCCGTCTGGATGACCGACGCTTTCAAGTGGTGACGTTGGAGCCGTTGGTGGTGCATGCCGAGGATTTCGATCTGCTGCCGGGTGTGGCCGCGTTGCGCAAGGCCGCCGGGCTGTCGCAGATCAGCCTGTCGGTACCGGTGGGTGCGGTACTGATTTTCACGGCGCGCTGACATGAGCGGCGCAGTGTTCCCGTGGCGCAGCGCCAACCGTTTCGAGTTGATGATCGACGGTCCGAGTTTCTTTCCGCGCATGTTGGAGGGCATCGCCCAGGCCGAGCAGCAAGTCGCGCTGGAGCTGTACCTGGTGGAGGCGGGCGCGTGTGCCGAGGCGATGGTTCAGGCCTTGGTCGGGGCGGCCGAGCGTGGCGTGCGGGTACGTTGCCTGTTCGATGACTATGGCAGCCTGGCGTTTACCCTGGGCCTGCGTCGACGGTTGATCGATGCCGGGGTGGACCTGCGTTTCTACAACCGCCTGAGCTGGCGCCGCTGGATGCGCAACCTCTACCGGGACCACCGCAAGCTGTTGCTGATTGACCAGACCCTCGCTGTGGTCGGCGGCACGGGCGTGACGGATGAATTCTGGACGCCCGGGGAAGACGCCGCCGACTGGCACGAAGTGATGGTGCAAGTCCGCGGCCCGTTGGTGCTGGATTGGCAGGCATTGTTTGATCGCCAATGGCTGGCAAACGACGATCGTAGAGCCTGGAAACCGGCCACGCATTTTGGGCTGCCACGCTTGCCTAAGGTGCCGGCGACAGGGCCGGGGCTGGGGCGTGTGGCCTATGCGGATGCTCGTCAGCATCGGGATATTCTGCAATCGCTGATCCGCGCGCTGAACAGCGGCCACCGGCGTATCTGGCTGGCTACACCGTATTTCCTGCCGACCTGGAGTGTACGGCGTGCTCTGCGCCGGGCGGCGGGGCGCGGAGTGGATGTGCGTTTGCTGCTGACCGGGCCGCGTACCGATCACCCGTCGGTGCGGTATGCCGGGCACCGTTACTACCCGCGTCTGCTCAAGTCCGGGGTGCAGATCTTTGAATACCAGCCGTGCTTCCTGCACCTGAAAATGGTGTTGGTGGACGATTGGGTGAGCATAGGTTCGTGCAACTTCGACCACTGGAATCTGCGCTTCAACCTGGAGGCGAATCTGGAGGCGCTGGACCCGGATCTGACGTTGGCGGTAGCGGGGAGTTTCGAGAGGGATTTTGCCCAGAGCCAGGCGGTGAGCCTGGAGGCGTGGCGGTCGCGGCCATTGTGGCGGCGGGTGAAGCAGCGGGTGTGGGGGTGGATTGATCGGTTGGTGGTTAACCTGCTGGATCGAAGAGGTTAAGGACTACGCAGGTCACTGTAGGAGCGAGCTTGCTCGCGAAGAACTTGACGACGCCGCGTTCATTCAGAACGCCAACGTCATCGTTAACGACCTTCGCGAGCAAGCTCGCTCCTACAGGGGTGTGTATTTAGAGCAGTTCGAAGCTCTGCTGCTTCACATCCTGCGAATCCAACCCGATCTGCACATTGAACTCGCCCGGCTCAGCCGCGAACTTCAGTTGGGTGTTGTAGAACTTCAAGTCTTCCTCGGTGATGGTGAAGTGCACGGCGCGCTCTTCGCCAGCCTTGAGCATGATCTTCTGGAAGTTCTTCAATTCCTTCACCGGGCGGATCATCGAGCCGGCCACGTCCTGGATGTACAGCTGCACCACGGTTTCGCCATCGACCTTGCCGGTGTTTTTCACCACCACGGTGGCGTCGAGCTTGCCGGTCTTGTTCAGGGTGGTGGACGACAGCGCCATGTCCGACAGGCTGAAGCTGGTGTAGCTCAAGCCATAACCAAACGGAAACAGCGGCCCGGTGGTGTCATCGAAGTACTGCGAGGTGTAGTTGCCCGGCTTGCCCGGGGTGAACGGCCGGCCAATGCTCAGGTGGTTGTAGTAGGTCGGAATCTGCCCCACCGAACGCGGGAAGGTGATCGGCAGTTTGCCCGACGGGTTGTAGTCGCCGAACAGCACGTCAGCGATCGCGTTGCCGCCTTCGGTACCGGCGAACCAGGTTTCCAGGATTGCGTCAGCCTGTTCGTTCTCGTCGACAATCGACAGCGGACGGCCGTTCATCAATACCAGCACCAGCGGTTTGCCGGTGGCTTTCAAGGCCTTGATCAGGTCGCGCTGGCTTTGCGGGATGTTCAGGTCGGTGCGGCTCGACGACTCGTGGGACATGCCACGGGATTCGCCCACGGCGGCAACCACTACGTCGGCATCTTTGGCTGCCTTGACCGCTTCGTCGATCATCGCCTGGGACGAGCGCGGGTCATCCACCACTTCCGGGGCATCGAAGTTCAGGAAGTTGAGGTAGTCGACGACTTTCTTGTCATTGGTGATGTTGGCGCCACGGGCATAGATCACTTTGCCTTTTTCGCCGATCACGGCATTCATGCCGTCGAGCAGGGTCACCGATTGCGCGGGTTTACCGGCAGCGGCCCAGCTGCCCATCATGTCGATCGGCGCCTTGGCCAGCGGGCCGACCAGGGCGATGGTCGCGCTCTTTTTCAGCGGCAGGGCGTTGTTCTGGTTTTTCAGCAGCACCAGGCTGCGGCGTGCCACGTCACGTGCGTCGGCGCGATGCAGGCGGCTTTCGGCGTAGGTGTCGACCGGGTCATCCTCGGCCTTGCCGATGCGCAGGTACGGGTCGGCGAACAGGCCCATGTCGTACTTGGCGCCAAGCACTTCGCGCACGGCGTTGTCGATGTCGCTCTGTTCGATCTCGCCGGATTTCAGCAAGCCGGGCAATTCCTTGCCGTAAAGCGAGTCGTTCATGCTCATGTCGATGCCGGCCTTGATCGCCAGCTTGGCGGCTTCACGCCCGTCCTTGGCCACGCCGTGCTTGATCAGCTCGAAGATCGCGCCATGGTCGCTTACCGCCAGGCCCTTGAAGCCCCAGTCCTTGCGCAGCAGGTCGTTCATCAGCCAGGTGTTGGCGGTGGCCGGCACGCCGTTGATCGAGTTCAGCGCAACCATCACGCCACCGGCACCGGCCTTGATCGCGGCGTGGTAGGGCGGCAGGTAGTCCTGGTACATCTTGACCGGGCTCATGTCGACCACGTTGTAGTCGCGACCGCCTTCCACCGCGCCATACAGGGCGAAGTGCTTGACGCTGGCCATGATGCTGTCGGCCTTGGCGGAGCTGGTGCCCTGGAAGGCCTTGACCATGACTTCGGCAATGCGCGAGGTCAGGTAGGTGTCTTCGCCAAAACCTTCGGAGGTACGGCCCCAGCGCGGGTCGCGGGATATGTCGACCATCGGCGCAAAGGTGATGTCGAGGCTGTCGGCAGCGGCTTCCTGGGCGGCGACGCGCCCGGAGCGGCCGATGGCGTCCATGTCCCAGCTGGAGGCCAGGGCCAGGCTGATCGGGAAAATCGTGCGGTGGCCGTGGATCACGTCATAGGCGAAGAACATCGGGATCTTCAACCGGCTGCGCATGGCCGCGTCCTGCATCGGACGGTTTTCCGGGCGGGTGATGGAATTGAAGGTGCCACCGATGCGGCCGGCGGCGATTTCCTTGCGGATCAGCTCGCGGGGCATTTCAGGGCCGATGCTGATCAGGCGCAATTGGCCGATCTTTTCATCGAGGGTCATTTGCTTGAGCAGGTCACTGACGAAGGCGTCTTTGTCCTTGAGTACTGCGGGCTTTGTTTCGGCAAATACGGAATGAGTGGCCAAACTGACAACAAGGCCCAGCAAACACAGCTTCTTCATGAAAATCCTTTCTCGCAGCCTTGGGACCGGAGAGCGTCTATTGTTGTTCGGGTGTTGTTCAGATAAATGCAGCACACTTCTGAACTCTTATTGGCGCTGGGCATCTTTTAGCTGATTGGCTCGATGCAATCCAGTGGGTGGTGGCGGATTATGCCCTAAGCCCGTAGCTAACGCGTCAGTCGGTATATTTCATAGGTTTGGCAGGAGAAACACCATGCAAGCAGCACAAGGTTACCGTTGGGGCTGGAAGGCCGTGGCATTGATACTGGTGAGCACCGTGCTGAACGGTTGCGGCATCAACAAGATCCCGACCCTGGACGAACAGGCCAAGGCGGCCTGGGCCCAGGTGCAGAACCAGTACCAGCGGCGCGCCGACCTGATCCCCAACCTGGTGGAAGTGGTCAAGGGCTATGCCGCCCATGAGCAGGACACCCTGACCGCCGTGATCGAAGCGCGGGCCAAGGCCACTTCGATCCAGGTGGACGCCAGCACCCTCGACAACCCGGAAAAACTCAAGCAGTTCCAGCAAGCCCAGGACGGCTTGAGCGGTGCACTCAGCCGCTTGATGGTGGTGTCCGAGCGTTACCCGGACCTGAAGGCCAACCAGAACTTCCTGGCCCTGCAATCGCAGCTTGAAGGCACCGAAAACCGCATCGCGGTGGCCCGTCGCGACTTTATCCAGGCGGTACAGGCCTACAACACTGAGATCCGTACCTTCCCGGGCCGCCTGTGGCACAGCGTGATGTACAGCGACTTGCCGGTCCGCGCCAACTTCGAGGCCACCAGTGCCGATGCCGATAAAGCGCCGCAAGTGAAATTCTGATGGGCAAGCGCGCTTGGCTGCTGGCGGCGGTGCTGCTGGCCTTTAGCCTGACCGCCCAGGCCGCCCTTAACTTTCCGGCCCTGACCGGACGGGTGGTCGACAACGCCCAGATGATCGACCCGGCCGTGCGCGAGCAACTGACCCAGCAATTGCAGGCGCTGGAGCAGACCAGCGGTGACCAGATCGTGGTGGTCACCGTGCCGGACCTGCAAGGCGTGCCCATTGAAGACTTCGGTTATCAACTGGGCCGCGCGTGGGGCATCGGCCAGAAGGGCAAGGACAACGGCGCACTGCTGATCGTCGCCCGGGATGAGCACAAGATCCGTATCGAAGTGGGTTATGGCCTGGAAGGCGTACTCACCGATGCGCAGTCCTGGGTGATCATCAACCAGGTGATCGCCCCGGCATTCAAAGCGGGCAACTACAGCAAGGGCATCAGCGACGGCGTGGCGGCGATGCTGCAAGTGGTGGGCGGCGATCCGCTGGCGGTGCCGGCGCATGTGTCCGAGGCCAACTTCGCCAAGCAAAACCCCGGCATTTCCATTGGTCTGTTCATCCTGTTGCTGGCGGTGCTGTGGCTGTGCAATCGCATGGGCCTGCCCGTTGGCGCTATCCTGCTGGCGATTCTCAGCAGCAGCGGTCGCGGCGGCGGAGGCGGCGGCGGTGGTGGTGGCTTCAGGGGCGGCGGCGGTGGTTTCGGTGGCGGTGGCGCCTCGGGCGGCTGGTAATGACAATAACGAGAGAGCATCAACAACCATGGCATTACTGAGTCAACACGAGCAACGCCAGGTCGCCGAGGCGATCGCCCGGGTCGAGCAACAGACCGACGCCGAACTGGTGACCGTGCTCGCGGCCCGTGCCGACGATTACGCCTACATCCCGCTGTTGTGGGCCAGCCTGTTGGCGCTGGTGGTGCCGGGGATCATTCACTATCTGTCGGGCTGGCTGACCATGTACACCTTGCTGCTGGCGCAGTGGGGCACGTTTGTGGTGCTGTGCCTGGTGTTCCGGTTGCCCAAGGTGACTACGCGGCTGATCCCGCGCTCGGTGCGCCACTGGCGCGCGTCCAACCTGGCGCGGCGGCAGTTTCTGGAGCAGCACCTGCACCACACGCTGGGCAGTACCGGGGTGCTGATTTTTGTCAGTGAGGCCGAGCGGTATGTGGAAATCCTGGTGGACAAGGGCATTTCCAGTCGCCTGGATGACAGCAGTTGGGATGCGATCGTCAAGCAGTTCACCCAGCAGGTGAAGCAAGGCCAGACGTTGGCCGGGTTTATCAGCTGCATTGAAGCCTGCGGGGTGTTGCTCAAGGAGCATGTGCCGGTGACCCACGCGCGCAATGAGTTGCCGAATCGGTTGGTGGTGTTGGAGTAGTGTAAAATTCCCGGCATTCCCTGCCCGAGGCGTTTTTGTTCATGTCTGCCACCGCTAAACCTGCCAGCCCCGCGCCGGATCATCACGCGCAGTTCCTCGAACTGCTGAGCGCGAGCCTTGAGCAAAACGCCTTTATCAAGCTGGTGCTGGCCAAGTACGTCGGCACCGAGCCTGATCTTCAGAAGCTGATCATCAAGCAGCTGACGGTCAAGGATCAGCCTTGCCTGTCCTTCGTCTACCGCTACAAGACCCGCGACATCACCAAGAACTTCTCGCTGGAAGACGGCGTAGCGGCGATTGCCGAGCTGTTGCCGGCCTCGTTCAAGAACGCGCACCTGCTGTCGGTGACCGACGAAGCCCAGCTGGAATACAGCAAAAAGAACAAAAGCTCGCTGTTCAAAAGCAAGCCGCAACAACTGCGGGAGGCGCCGTCTGCCGAGCACAACCGCGAGAAGAATCGCTTTCTGGACCTGTCCCGGCCCTTTCTCGCTGACCTTGGCGTGACCAACGCCAAGCACGAACTGATCCCGGCGATGTCGCGCAAGTGGAAGCAGATCAACAAGTTCATCGAAGTGTTCAGCCATGCGCTGACCACGTCACCGCTGAAGCTGGACCAGCCGGTGCGCGTCGCGGACTTTGGTTCGGGCAAGGGCTACCTGACGTTTGCCATCCACGACTACTTGCGCAACACCCTCAACGCCGAGGGTGAAGTGACCGGTGTGGAACTGCGCGAAGACATGGTGACCCTGTGCAACAACGCCGCCGCCCGCCTGGATCACCCGGGGCTGGTGTTCAAGTGCGGTGATGTGCGCAGCGTCGCGCCCAGCGAACTGGACGTGATGATCGCCCTGCATGCCTGCGACATCGCCACCGACTACGCGATTCATACCGGCATCCGCTCCGGGGCGTCGATCATCATGTGCTCGCCGTGCTGCCATAAGCAGATTCGCCTGCAGATCCAGAGCCCGGCGCTGCTCAAGCCGATGCTGCAATACGGTTTGCACCTGGGCCAGCAGGCGGAAATGGTCACCGACAGCTTGCGTGCGTTGTTTCTCGAAGCCTGCGGTTATGAGACCAAGGTGTTTGAGTTCATCTCGTTGGAGCACACC
Organism: Pseudomonas sp. AN3A02; assembly: GCF_011765255.1. Lineage (NCBI taxonomy): Bacteria > Pseudomonadati > Pseudomonadota > Gammaproteobacteria > Pseudomonadales > Pseudomonadaceae > Pseudomonas > Pseudomonas sp. AN3A02. The sequence continues at coordinate 732,551 of NZ_JAARNI010000001.1, read as the reverse complement.
AACAAGAACAAGATGATCCTTGCCGTGAAGCGTGCCGAGCCGGTGGATAACGCTCAGCTCCTGGTGAAAATCCAGGAGCTGAAAGCGTTCTACAACATCACTGAGCATTGCCTCGAAACCCTGCTGCGGGCGGATGGTTACCTGGCCTGAGTACGACGCAAATCAAAAATGTGGGAGCGGGCTTGCTCGCGAAAGCGGTGTGTCAGTCACCTGATGTATCAACTGATCCACCGCATTCGCGAGCAAGCCCGCTCCCACATTAGACTGCGCTGGGCTTGGGAGCTGGCGCAGGCTTCACACTGGTCTTGCGCCCCAACATCACCGTCACAATCACCCCGCAGGCAAACAGCCAGGTAATCGGCTCGATGTGCTCACCAAAAAACAGCGCGGAAAACGCGATGGTGAAAAAGATCTGCAACAGCTGAATCTGGCTGACCCTAGCGATGCCGCCCATGGCCAAGCCGGCGTACCACGCAAAGAACCCCAGGAACTGCGAAAACAGCGACACATAACCAAACGCCCACCAGGTGCGCATGGAAATCGGTCCTTCGTGTTGCAGCGCCAGGTACGCCACCGGCCCGATCAATACCGGCGTCGACAGCACCAGCGCCCAGCAGATCACCTGCCAGCCGCCCATCTCCTTGGCCAACCGGCCGCCCTCTGCGTAACCCAGGCCACCCACGGCAATCGCCCCGAGCATCAACAGATCGCCCGCCTGGATACTGCCGGCTCCGGTGATCAACGCGTAACTCAGCACCAGCGCACTGCCCAGCGCCGCGCAGGCCCAGAACGCCTTCGACGGCCGCTCATGGGACAGCCACGCCGCATACAGCGCCACGCACAGCGGCTGCAAACCGTTGACCAGTGCGCCATGGGACGCGGGCAAGGTTTGCATGGCCCAGGCCGACAGCACCGGGAACCCCAGGATTACCCCGGCAATCACCAACGTCAGCCCGCGCACCTGGCGCCAGGTGGGCCAGCGCTCGCGGCGCCAGAGCAACAACGCCGCCGCCGGCACCGCTGCAAACAACGCCCGGCCCAGGCCATTGAGCAGCGGGTGGATTTCCTGCACCACGATACGGGTGAAGGGCAGGGTGAGGCTGAAGATGACGACGCCCAGCAGGCCGAGGGCCATGCCGGTATTTTCGCGGGAGCTCATGGAAGGAACCAGAATCGAATGGGCCGGAAGTGGACGTTCATCTAGCCACAAAGCCCCGCAAACGCGCGCTTACAGCTGGGTGCAGATTGGACCGTACAGTTTGTGTAGGAGCGAGCTTGCTCGCGAAAAACCTGAGAGCGCTGCGGGCTGTCTGGCTTCCCGCGTTATCGTTAACGTTCTTCGCGAGCAAGCTCGCTCCTACACCGCAATGATGTAGTAGCGGGCCATTACCCGGCTCATCGGCACAGGTCTATCTTGGCTACTCCTGTCTGCCCAACCGTTCAACCGGAGGAATGCCCCATGGCCGCGAAGAAAATCCTGATGCTGGTCGGCGATTACGTCGAAGACTATGAAGTGATGGTGCCGTTCCAGGCGCTGCTGATGGTGGGGCATACCGTGCATGCCGTGTGCCCGGACAAGTCCGCCGGCCAGACCGTACGCACGGCGATCCACGACTTCGAAGGCGACCAGACCTACAGCGAAAAGCCCGGGCACCTGTTCGCCCTGAACGCGGATTTTGCCAAGGTCGACGCCGCCGACTACGACGCGTTGCTGGTGCCCGGCGGCCGTGCGCCCGAGTACCTGCGCCTGAACGAGAAAGTCCTGCAACTGGTCAAGGCGTTCGACCAGGCCGGCAAGCCCATCGCTGCGGTATGCCACGGCGCACAATTGCTGGCGGCTGCCGGGATTCTGGAAGGCCGTGAGTGCAGCGCTTACCCGGCGTGTGGGCCGGAAGTGCGATTGGCGGGTGGCACGTTCATCGATATCCCGGTGACCGACAGCCATGTTCAAGGCAATCTGGTGACTGCACCGGCGTGGCCGGCGCACCCAAGCTGGCTGGCGGCTTTCCTCGGCCTGCTGGGCACCCAAATCATCCTGTAAAGCGGAGGTCATCGCCATGTGCGAGCTGTACGTCAAGGCCGACCCGATTCTCTACGAATCCCGCTCGCGCTCCCTGCGCATCTGCGGCGTGGTGACCACCGTGCGCCTGGAAAACCAGTTCTGGGACATCCTCAGCGAAATCGCCGAGGTGGATGGCATGACCACCAATCAGCTGATCGCCAAGCTGTATGAAGAGGTGATGGACTACCGCGGCGAAGTGGTGAATTTTGCTTCGTTTTTGCGGGTGAGTTGCACGCGGTATCTGAGCAAGCAGCGGGTTCAGGCCCCAGAGCTCAGCCTTGTGAATACAAGAAATGGCGCGCAGAAGATCTAAATGTGGGAGCGGGCTTGCTCGCGAAAGCGGTGTGTCAGGTAACTCATGTACCGACTGATCCACCGCCTTCGCGAGCAAGCCCGCTCCCACATCGATTAGGTGGGGGTCAGAAGAACCGCGTCACGCTGATCTTCGCATCCCGCCCCTTGGTGTAGGCGCGGTCGCCGCTCAGGGCCGGGCGGAAGTTGTTGTTGAACAGGTTGTCCACGGTGAAGTTGACTTCGGTGCCCTTGAGGTAAGCCTGCTGCGGCTTCCAGCTGGCGAACAGGCCCTGGGTGTTATAGCGCTTGTTGCCGTACTGATCGTAGAACAGGTCGCCGATACTGGTACCCGGGCCGCCGGAATACTTGTCGCTTGGCAAACGGCTGGTGGCGCCGACGAACTGCCCTTGCCAGCCCACCTGAGCGTCCAGGCTCGGGATCTTGGTGCCGAGCACGATCACCCATTTGGTCGGCGGAATGTCCCGCGCCCAGACGTCCGGACCCCATGGGTTGGTGTAGGCGCCTTCGTGTTTGCCGGTGGTGTAGGCGAAGGACACCGAGCCGAACACGTAGGTGGAGTCGTAGAAACTCTCGGCCTCAAAGCCCTTGATGGTCATGCCGCCGATGTTGCGGTAGTTGGACATCGCCCCCGGCGGGCAGGCGCTGGAAATCGTCCCGCCATTGACCGCCTGGTTCTGGCAGCCCACGCCCGTGGCCTTGAAGATCTCGTCTTCGACTTTGTTGTGGAACAGCGTGGTACGCAGTTGCAAGTTGTCGCCGTGGGTGAACACGTCGCCGAAGCTGGTGACGTTGCCCAGGGTGATGGAGGTGATGCGCTCCGGGTCCAGGTCCAGGCTGGTGGCGGTGCGGCTGCCCAGGCCCTGGACTTCATACTGCTCGTCGATCACCGGGGCGCGCCAGGTGCGGCTCCAGTTGGCAAACAGCGCCACGTTCGGGGTGATGGTCCAGTAGGCCGCGAGGCGCGGTGACCAGCCGGTGTAGGTGCGGTCGCTGTAGTCGTGGCCGATGGCCGGGTCAGGGTTGCTGTAGTACGGCGCGTCGTTGGCTTCGCCGCGGTTGCGTACGTGGTCATAGCGCATCGACGGGGTGATGGTGACATCGCCCAGCGTCACCGCGTCCTGGATAAAGAAGCTGTTGGTGTCGACCTTGCCATGGGGCATGAAGCCCGGCTGGAAGTGCCCGTAGTTGTATTTCGGGGTGTTGTAGGTGGCGCCGGGCATCCACATTTCGGTTTCCCGGGTGTGCTTGCGGATCTGCACCCCGGTGGTCACCGCGTGTTGCAACACACCGGTGGAAAACAGGCTGACGTTGCGTACGTCGAGGTTTTTGTCGTTGTAGGAGGTGTCCATCTTGCGCCCGCCAGTGGCCAGCTGGAAAAACGCCGTGGGGTCACGCTCGTCGGTCTGGTCGGTGTTGGATTCGGAGTACTTGATGGTCAAGTCCACCAGCGGGTTATTCATCGGCTGGTATTCGTACTTGCCGGACCAGGTGGTGTCGACGGTGTTGCGGTTGGCCAGGAAGCGTTTCAGCGCGGCTTCGTAGCCATAGCGGTCGATGTTGGCCTGGGTCGGCGGTGTCGGGTAGCTGGCGGCAGAGAAGGGCGTCCAGCGCTGGCTGTTGGAACGCGAATACGACAGGCCAAGGCTTTGCTCATCGGTGAAGTGAGCATTGAACTTGAACAGTTTGCCGTCCACATTCTGCGCGCTGTTGGGCAGGCGCTTGGGGTTGATCGGGTACTGGTTGTTGTCGTTGGGCAGAGTGGCAGCCAGCTTCATGTCGCCGCCGTCGCGTTGGGTCAGGTAGGCCAGGGCGTCGAAGCGGCCATCATCGGTACGCCCGTAGACCGCGCTGCTGTAGACCTGTTCATGGTCGTTGCTGGAGTAACCGTACTTGAGCATGGCGCCGCTGTTGCGGCCGTCCTTGAGCAGGTCCGGGGCATCCTTGGTGGTCATGTTGACCGTACCGCCAAAGCCGCCGTTGCCGCTGAAGGGCGAGTTGGGACCTTTCTCCACTTCGATGCTCTTGATCAGCTCGGGCTCGATAAACACAGTGCCCTGCTGATAACGCTCAAACCCGCTTTTGGTGGCGCCATCGACGGTCAGCGGCACGTCTTCGGCGTCGCCGAAACCCCGGATGTTGATGGTCTGGCCGCCGGGCTTCAGCGAGCCGCCCTGGCTGATACCGGGCAAGGTTTGCAGCAGGCTGGGGATGTTATTGGACTGGTAGCGGTCGATGTCGGCCTGGCTTAGGGTTGAACGGCCGACGGTGGTGGAGTCCACCTCGTTACCGGTGCCGATCACGCTCAGGGCCTCCAGCTGAATCGCGCTGCTGTTGGTGGTCTTGCCTTCTTCGGGGCGTACCACGTAGGTGCTGCCGACCTTGAGCAACACGAACTCGCCGTCCTTGAGCAAGGTGCGAATCGCCACTTCCGGTGTGAAGTCACCATTGAGGGCCGGCGCCTGGACGTTTTTCAGCAGCGCTTCATCGAACAGCAGCTGGATTTTCGCCTGCTGCGCCACCTGGCTCAAGGACGTGGCCAGGGATTGGGCCGGCAATTGCAGTTTGAACGACTCGGCCTGGGCATTAAGGCTGAAGGCCAGGCAGGCGGCAATGGCGGTGGGTCGAAGAAACAGGTGCTGAACGTGGCAAGGCGCGCGAAACATGTAATCCCCCGGAGTAGCCAAATGGCCAAAAAGGTGTGCGTATCAAACGCAGACCCGAGGAAGACGCGGCAGGAAAGATAATCCTCACATGCGAATGCAAAATATTCTCAAGTGAGCGTATCGAGGGATTATTTTCGAGGCTCAATCCTGATGTTGCCGTCGGCCAGGGGCACGGTTTTCACCGGCAGCAGGGCGGGCAGGGCGGTGAGCAGGGCGTCCGGATCATTCACGTCCAGATTGCCCGAGACCTTCAGCTGCGCCACTGCGCTGTCCACCAGCAACGGCGCCTGTGGCCGGTACAGGCTTAACTCGTCCATCAGGCTGGCCAGCTCGCGATTACGAAACGACACGTGCCCGCCGCGCCAATCGGCGACCTCGCCGACAGTGAGGGTTTGCTGCTGCAGCGTGCCCTTGGCATAACTGAACGTAGCGCGCTGATCGGCGCCGAGCAGGGTGGCCGGCAGCCTGGAATCCGGATCGAACGCCACTTGCCCGTGGGCCACACTGACCACCAGTTGCTGCTTGCTGCGCCGCACATCAAAGCCGGTGCCGACCACTCGCACATTGGCTTCGCCGGCCTGCACGTACAGTGGCCGTTCCTTATCAGGTGCCACTTCGATATACAGCTGGCCCTGATCCAGATGCACGATGCGCTGGTGACTGTTGAAGTCCACCCGCAGGCGCGTGTTGGCGTTGACGTACAAGGTGCTGCCATCGGGCAGATGCAAGGTGCGCGTGCCTTTGGCATGGGCCGCGACCTGGGCGTGGAACAGCTCGCGCGGGGCGCCGAGGTTGCTTGCCAACAGGGCACATACCAGGGCGGCAGCCACCGCCAGGGCCGGGCGCCAGGCGGGTGTCTTGCGCACGGGCATCGGTGTGGGTTTGTTCAGTTGCTGCAACTGGGCCAGGTCGGCCCACAGCTGTTCGAATTCGGCATAGGCACGGGCATGGGCCGGCTCGGATTGCCAGGCGGCAAACGCCTTGCGGTCGGCGCGGCCCGTGTCATTGCGGTTGCGCGCAAACCAGCTGGCGGCCTGGGCATCGATGGAGTCACTGGCCTCGATGTCACAGGTGTCGATATCGCTCAGGCGGGTCATTCTGGCTGCTCCTTGCCCTGGTCTTGTTGAAGTCGCTGCTTGCAATGCAGCAGGGCAAAAGCGATGTGCTTTTCCACCATGCTGACCGAGACGCCCATGCGCTCGGCGATCTGCGCCTGGCTCAGGCCCTCGAAGCGATGCAGCATAAGGGCTTCTCGTCTTCTGGGCGAGAGTTCAGAGAGGACTTCTTTCAGCTGTTCCAGGCGTTGCAGGCGTTGCGCGGCGGCCATGGGATCGTCTCGCGAGTCGCTGACAGGCTCGGCATCCAGTTCGGCCTGTTGCTGGTGGACGGTGTGCCGCACCTTTTGTTTACGCCAGTGATCGCGCAGTAGATTGCGCGCCATCTGGAACAGAAACGCCCGGGGCTGCTCGACCTTAGCCCGGTCGCGGTAGTCCAGCCATTGGGTAAAGACATCCTGGGTCATGTCTGCCGCGTCGCTGGCGTTGTCCGTGCGCTTGCGCAGGAAATGCAGGATATCTGCATAAAACCCGCGAAAGGCATCGGCCGACGGCGGGTCGGGCTTGAGACGAGACATGGATATCCTTCTTGACGAAGCACGACGTGGAAAAGTCGCGAATGATATCGAGAATTATTGTCATTTGTCTCTATTGAAATTCTACGGGGGGATGCGGACTAAATGTGGGAGCGGGCTTGCTTGCGAAGGCGGTGAGTCAGTCAATTAATTTGTCGACTGACTCACCGCCTTCGCGAGCAAGCCCGCTCCCACATTTGGATCGCGTTTCAGCGCAACAGGGTCAGCAGCTCCTGAAGCTGAACACGGCCAGCCTCACCCAACGGGAACACCGGCAACCGTGGATCACCCGACTCCAGCCCCGTCAGCCGCAAACCGGCCTTGATCGTCGCCGGCAAGCCGCCTTTGAGGATGAAGTCCAGCAGCGGCAACTGGCGATAGAACAGCTCCCGCGCTTTCTCCAAGTCATTGGCCAAAACGGCTTCATACAAATCCAGGTTGAGCTGCGCAATCAGGTTCGGCGCCGCCGTGCACCAACCCTTCGCCCCTGCGGCAAACGCCTCCAGTGCCAGCGGATTGCAGCCGTTGTAGAACGGCACCTCGCCCTCGCTGCGCCGATGCAGTTGGTGCATGCGCTGAATATCCCCGGTGCTCTCCTTGACCATGGTCACGTTATCGACGCTGTTGACGATGCGCAGGATCAAGTCCACCGACATATCGGTGCCGCTGGTGGCCGGGTTGTTGTAGAGCATGATCGGCACACCGATGCTGTCACCAATGGCCGCATAGTGAGCGAGGATTTCCGCTTCGCTGAGTTTCCAATAAGAGGCAGGCAATACCATCACCACGTCGGCACCGTGAGCTTCGGCAAACTGCGCGCGACGCACGGCCTTGGCGGTGGTCAGGTCGGAGACGCTGACGATGGTCGGCACGCGTTTGCCCACTTTCTGGAGGCTGTAGGCGGCGACTTCATCCCACTCAGCATCGCTGAGGTAGGCGCCTTCGCCGGTGCTGCCCAGCGGGGCGATAGCGTGCACGCCGCTGTCTATCAAGCGGTCGATCGAGAGCCCCAGGGCGTCCAGGTCAATGCGCTGGCCGTCTGTGCTGAACGGGGTGATGGTGTAGCCGATAATGCCGTGAATAGAAGGGCTGGACATGGAAAAGTCTCCGGTCGAAAAAGGGTTTCAGTTCAGGCAATCGGCGTGTTGACGCAGGTTCTGCCGAGCGTAGTAGTTGAACGCGGCGCCGTGGCGCTTGGGCTTGGAAATCCAGTCATGGGCTTCGCGGCCCAGCTCCGGCAGGATCGGTTTGATTGTGCCGGCGGCCATCGCCAGCAGCTGCAACTTGGCGGCACGTTCGATCAACTGTGCGATCACACACGCTTCCTCGATGCTCGCCCCGGTGGACAGTTGGCCGTGGTGAGAAAGCAAAATCGCGCGTTTATCCCCCAGGGCCGCCGTGATGATTTCACCTTCCTCGTTGCCTACCGGCACGCCGGGCCAGGCTTCGAGGAACGCGCAGTCTTCGTACAGCGGGCAGAGGTCCATGTGGGACACCTGCAGCGGCACTTCCAGCATCGACAACGCAGCGATATGAGTCGGGTGAGTGTGGATGATGCAGTTCACATCCGGGCGACCGCGGTACACCCAGCTGTGGAAACGGTTGGCCGGGTTGGGCATGCCGTGGCCTTCCAACACCTCCAAGTCTTCATTGACCAGCAGCAGGTTGCTGGCGGTGATTTCATCGAAACCCAGGCCGAGTTGTTGCGTGTAATAAGTGCCAGGTGTCGGGCCACGAGCGGTGATCTGCCCGGCGAGGCCGGAATCGTGGCCGTTTTCGAACAGGATCCGGCAGGTGAGTGCCAGCTTTTGCCGGTCGGTCCACGTATTATCCGCCAGGGTGTTTTGCATCTGGCTCAGCGCTTGCTTGACCAGTTGGTCTTTCGGGAGTGCTAATGTCTTGGCCATATCAGTGTCCTTGTTGGTCGCAAATGACACGAAAGAGACTATATGACACAAAGTGTCATTGGCAAGCATTCATCATCGCCTCTTTAATGGATTAACCGCTGCACATGTCTATCCGTTTGAAAATACTGAGAAAAAAACTTGGCGTGACCTTGGAGTCGCTCGCGGAAAAATCCGGGATGACCAAGAGTTACCTGTCGAAGGTCGAGCGCGGGCTGAATACGCCTTCGATCGCTGCGGCGCTGAAGTTGGCCAAGGCGTTGAACGTGAAGGTTGAAGAGCTGTTCAGTGAAGACAACGTCAGTCTCGACAGTTACAGCCTGGTGCGCAGCCATGAACGGCAGGCGTTGTCGGGTACCGATGCGTCACCGGGATATGCGGTGCTGGCGCATCAGGTCAGTGAGCGCAGTTTGTTGCCGTTTATCATTTACCCGCCGGCTGAGTTCACCGACAAGACCTTCAAGGAGCATTTGGGGGAGGAGTTTTTGTTTGTGCATGAAGGTCAGGTTGAGGTGGACTTCATGAGTGAGCGGGTGGTGTTGAATCGAGGGGATGCGTTGCATTTCAATGCGCAGAAGCCGCATCGGATTCGGTCGGTGGGGGAGGTTCAGGCGCAGCTTTTGGTGGTGGTGCATAGCGCTGAGGAGTGATTGCGGGGGTGGGGGCATATCCGTTATTTGGGTGATGGCTGGTATTGGTTCCGCTCTTACAGCGGCTCACTTTTGAAGAGCGCAAAAGTAAGCAAAACGCTCTTGCCCCACCACTCGGCACCTCGCCTAGGCTCGGTGTGCCCTCACTCCGGCTTTGGAGCGTGGGCCGCCGCGATGGGCCATCCTTGGCCCAGCGCGGCTAACCCGGCGTCCTGCCGGGTTACCCACGCTCCAAAGCCTGCGTTCGGCCAGCGTGGTTTAACGGGGCGCCTAAGATCAAGATCAAAAGCAGATCAAGAGCACAGCGGCCTACCGGCCGGCTTGAGTGTGGTGAAGCAACAGCAACAGCAGAATCAAAAGCTAAAGCGGGCACGGTCCAAATGTGGGAGCGGGCTTGCTCGCGAAGGTCGTTAACGATGACGCGGGCATTCTGATTCAACGCGGCGGTCTCAGGTTTTTCGCGAGCAAGCTCGCTCCTACAGGAAAGCAGCTCTGCTTTCGCTCTTAACACTCAAGCCGGCCGGTAGGCCGCTGTGCTCTTGCTTTTGATCTTGATCTGCGGGCCCCGTTAACCACGATGGCCGCAAGTAGGCACGGTGGAGCGGGTAAATCGGCAGGGAAGCCGATTTAGCCGCGCCGGGCCATGGATGGCCCGTCGCGGCGGCCCGCGGAGCCGAGCCGGAGTGCGGGCATGCCGAGCCTAGGCGAGGCACCGAGTGGTGGGGCAAAGCGTTTTTTGGTTACTTTTTTAGGCGTTTGTAAAAAAGTGACCCGCTGTAAGAGCGGAACCCTAAGTAGCCGTTACCGCAGCAACGGATATGTACACCTCACCCCCGCCCCCCCCATCACCGCTCCACGGGCACCGAAAGCCCCGAATCCCCAAGCGCATGACTACGCGCATCAAAAAACCGCAACTCCACCTCCACCCCTTCAAACAACTCCGCAAAACGCCGCTTCTGCTGCTGAATAAACCCCGCACTGCGCCCAAACACCGAAATCGCCAACGTCTTGATCTTCGCCTGCCGAATCGCCTGCACCAGATGCACATCCTGCGCGCCGAGGTGATGCCCGAAAATGCAAAGCGCGCCCTCATGGCTCAACAACTGCTCGTAACAGAACGACAAATAGTCAGAACTGCGAATAGTCTTCAGCTTCTCCTCAACCTTGCCCTCGCTGACAAACAACGGCACATCATCCAGCGTCTTGATCGTATTGTTGATCGCAAAACTGCTAAGCAACGTGCTGTCAGTGGTCGGTAATTTACGCGCCGTACCGTCAAGGTTACGCACCAAGTGCAAACCACCATGCAAATACAAAATGCGCGTGCTGTCGGTGACAGTATTACGCAGGTCAAAGCTCGCATCCGCGCTGCGAAACAGATCATCGATGCCCGGCGCCTGCAGGATCGCCCAGTAGTTGAGCAAGTCGTAATTGCTGGTGAAAACCGTCGGATAACTCGCCAACTCCTGATGAATCGTCGCCAGCGTCGAAGGCTTCACCAGGCGCCACGGAATATGCACGCTGTGGATCGTATTGATCAGCGCTTCCTTGATCGCGTAGTAGCGATTACGTGGCGCCGCCGAGCTGACCGCCAAGGCCTTGTTGACCCGGCTGGTGGTTTTCAGCGCGCCCAGCACCTGTTCGAAACTGCGGGTCTGCATCGCGTCAAACACGCTGAGTTCGGACTGGCTCAGAGGTTTTTCTTCCACGGCGCGGGCGTTTTCGAACAGTGAGTCGTAGGCAAAGTCTTCCCACACTGCGCGGCTGGCGCCGTTGCCGATCAGGATCCCGCTGAAGGCGGTACTGCTGCGCAAGGCGTTCCAGTCTTCAAGGTGGGCGTCAAAATCCTGGGAATCCTTCATTGCGGCGTGTCTACTCAAAATCGGCTGGGCGGTGACTTTATCACGAGCGGGCGTTGATCCTGGTCAAGATGCCGCAGGCAATCGAGGTCGATGCTGTAGGCATAACGACTTTCGAGGATTAGCCACCATGAGCAGCACCTTCTTCATTCCATCCGTCAACATCATGGGCATCGACTGCCTCGACGAAGCCATGATCGCGATTCGCAACTATGGCTTTCGCAAGGCGCTGATCGTCACTGACGCCGGGATGGCCAAGGCAGGTGTCGCCAGCATGATCGCCGAGAAACTCGCGATGCAGGACATCGACTCGGTGGTCTACGACGGCGCCAAGCCCAACCCGAATGTCGAGAACGTCGAAAAAGGCCTGGCGCTGCTGCAACAGAGTGCCTGCGATTTCGTGGTCTCCCTGGGCGGCGGCTCGCCCCATGACTGCGCCAAAGGCATTGCCCTGTGTGCGACCAACGGCGGGCACATCGGAGACTACGAAGGCGTCGACCAGTCGGCCAAACCGCAACTGCCGCTGGTGGCCATCAACACCACCGCCGGCACTGCCAGCGAAATGACCCGCTTCTGCATCATCACCGACGAAACCCGTCACGTGAAAATGGCTATCGTCGACCGCAACGTTACGCCGCTGCTGTCGGTCAACGACCCGGCGCTGATGGTCGGCATGCCCAAGGGCCTGACCGCCGCCACCGGCATGGATGCGCTGACCCACGCGATCGAAGCCTACGTGTCCACCGCCGCCAATCCGATCACCGATGCCTGCGCGATCAAGGCCATCGAACTGATCAGCGCCAACCTGCGGATTGCGGTGCGCGACGGCCAAGACATGGCCGCCCGGGAGAACATGGCGTATGCGCAGTTCCTTGCCGGCATGGCCTTCAACAATGCGTCCCTGGGGTTCGTGCACGCCATGGCGCACCAGTTGGGCGGGCTGTATGACTTGCCCCACGGCGTGTGCAATGCGGTGCTGTTGCCCCACGTGCAAAGCTTCAACGCCAGCGTCAGTGCCGAGCGCCTGAGCCATGTGGCACGGGCCCTTGGCGCAGACATCAAGGGGACCTCAGTGGAAGAGGGCGCCCAGGCGGCCATCGCGGCGATTCGCAGCCTGTCCCAGGACGTGGAAATTCCTGCCGGGCTGCGGGAGTTGGGCGCCAAGTTGCAGGACATCCCGCTGCTGGCGTCCAACGCCCTGAAGGACGCCTGCGGTCTGACCAACCCACGGCGCGCGGATCAGCGTCAGATTGAAGAGATCTTTCGCAGCGCGTTCTGATCAGCCCTGGCCATGGCGACGCACAGCAGTGCGCCGCCCGCCAGCGCCACGCATAACACCGCCAACGGCCAGGCCTGCTGACTCGCCAACAGGCTGGCCACCCCGCCGATCGCCGCCGCCATCAACTGATGCATGAAACCGCTCAAGGCCATGGCGTAGGAGCCGCTCACCGGTGATTCATCATTGGCCAGCGACAGGCTGATGGGATAACTCATCGACTGCCCGAACACCGCCAGGCAATACGGCAGCCACAGCAGGATCGCCAGCCCATTGGCGAACAGGCTGCCCAGCAACATCGTCGCGCTGCCGCACATCACCAACGCCACGCCCCAACTCATCATCGACAGGCGCCCGGTGCGGGCGACGAGGCGATTGACCATCAACGCCCCCGCCAGATACGCCCCGCTGATCGGCCAGCCGAGCCAGCCATATTGCGCAGCGCTCCACTCGAAATGGCCCTGCAAAATCAACGGTGCGCAGGTGTTGAACGCGATGATCACCCCGTAACCCAAACCGCCCGCCAATGCAGGCCGCAGGAACGCCGGATGGCGCAGGATCGTGCCGTAGATGCGCCAGGCCGAGGCGTGTCCAGAGGCGTTTTCCAATCTCGGAAACACCACCCGTTGCAGCGCTATCATCAAGCCGACAGCCGCCACCGACAGCCCATAAAAGATCGCCTCCCAGCCAAACGCCACCTGCAACAGCGAGCCCACAAACTGCCCGATGCCCAAGGCGATCACGAACGTCATCCCCAGCCACGACAAGCCTTTGGCCAACAGGGCACCGCTGAAACTGTCGCGGACCAACACCCGCGCCATCACCGACACGCCGCCCGCGCCGAGGCCTTGAACCAGCCGCAGGCCGAGGAACGATTCGAGGCTGTAGGCGGACGGAATCGCTGCACTGGCCAGCGCATACAGCGTCAACGCCGCCAGCAACACCGGCTTTCTGCCCAGCCGCTCACCGAGGCTGCCCCAGGCCAACATCGGCAACGCCATGCCGATCAAATACACCGCCAGGGCCAGTGCTACCTGATCCTCTGCGGCGGTCAATGACAAGGCAATTGCCGGCACGGCAGGCAGATAGCTGCTGATGCCAACCTGGGACAGAAAGGCCGCGCTGCAGGCGATGGCGAGGGTGGTGGTACTTTTCAAGGGGCAAAAGATCCTGTTGAGCAGTAAGCTGCAAGCCGCAAGCTACAAGCTGCTAGTGTGTTTGTCTCTAGCTGGCAGCCTGAAGCTAACCGCTTGTCGCTTAGGAACCAACCTTATGAGAGTTCTATTATTCGGCGCCACCGGCATGGTCGGCCAGGGCGTGTTGCGCGAGTGCCTGCTGGCCGGTGACGTGCAGGAAGTGGTCGCCGTAGGCCGTACCGCACTGGCCCAGGAACACGGCAAGCTGCACCAGGTGCTGCATGCCGACATGTTCGATTTCCAGCCGCTGGAGCATCTGCTGCAAGGTTTCGATGCCTGCTTCTTTTGCCTGGGTGTTTCTTCGGTGGGCATGGACGAGGTCAAGTACACCCATTTGACCTACGACCTGACCCTGGTGGCCGCCAGCACCCTGGCCCGGCTCAATCCGCAAATGACCTTCATCTACGTGTCCGGCGCCGGGACTGACAGCAGCGAAACCGGCAAAACCATGTGGGCGCGGATCAAGGGCAAGACCGAGAATGCGTTGCTGCGCCTGCCGTTCAAGGCGGTGTACCTGTTCCGTCCCGGGGTGATCCAGCCGTTGCACGGTGTGCGTTCGAAAACCCCGCTCTACCAGTCCATCTACACCGTGGTCGGCCCGTTGTTGTCGCTGCTGCGCCATGTGCGGCCGGCGTGGGTAGTGAGTACGGAAACCGTTGGTCGCGCGATGCTCTCGGCCGTCCGGCACGGCGCACCTCTGCCGGTGGTGGAGCAGGCCGATATCAATCGCCTGGCCACCGAGCGCGCCTAGATGCTGCACAAAAGCCTGGTTCGTCGCCTTGATCTGATCACGCTGCAGTTGTTTGTGGCGGTGCATGAAGAAGGCACGCTGACCCGCGCTGCCGCCCGTGAAGCCATCGCGGTCTCGGCGGCCAGCAAGCGTTTGATGGAATTGGAACAGGTGCTGGGCGTGAGCCTGTTTGTGCGCCAGGCCAAGGGCATGCAGCTCACGGCCGCCGGCGAGACCTTGCTGCACCATGCGCGGCAGATGCTGTTCAACGTCGAGAAAATGGGCCTGGAACTGGGCGAACACAGCCACGGCGTGCGCGGCTATGTGCGGATGCTGGCGAATCTCTCGGCGATCATTCAGTTCCTGCCTGAAGACTTGCGCGACTTTTCCGCGCTGCACCCGCAGGTCAAAGCCGACCTGGAAGAGCGGCCCAGCAATGGCGTGGTCCAGGGCGTGATCGATGGGGTGGCGGACCTGGGTATCTGCTCCAGCGACACCGACACCAAAGGCCTGCCCGGCGTGACCTATCGCCGGGACAAACTGGTGGTGCTGATGCCGGCGGATCACCCGTTGGCCTCGCGCAAGACACTGGCGTTCGCCGAGACGCTGGACAGCGACTACGTGGGGCTGCATTCCGCCAGCTCGATCAACATGCGCACCCACGCGGCGGCACGGGAGGCGGGCAAGGTGCTGCGCCTGCGGATCCATGTGCCGGGTTTTGATGCCATGTGCCGAATGGTCCAGGCCAACATGGGCATCGGCATCCTGCCGCAAAAGGCCTATGAATTGTTTGGCCGGGCGTTGGGTTTGCACGCGGTGCCGCTGACGGATGCCTGGTCGGATCGCAGCCTGATCCTGGTGGTGCGTGATGAAGCGCAGTTGTCGCCGGTGAGCCGGTTGTTGTTCGATTACCTGCGGCGGGAGCAGGCGTAAGCAAATACCCTGTGGCGAGGGAGCTTGCTGTGGCGAGGGAGCTTGCTCCCGCTGGGCTGCGTAGCAGCCCCAAAAAAAGCCGGGCGCTACGCACTCCAGCGGGAGCAAGCTCCCTCGCCACGACCAACTCTGACTCTAGCCTTCGCATTTGGCGAACGCTCGTTGCCAACTGACGGTTGGATTTCTACTGCCTGCGTCCTCTAGCCTTGGCCCACATTCCAAGAACAAGAGGTACACCCCATGACGGCTCCCCTGAGCGGTATCAAGGTGATCGAGATCGGCACCCTGATTGCCGCGCCGTTCGCCGCCCGGCTGATGGCCGAGTTTGGCGCCGAGGTGATCAAAATCGAAGCCATGGGGCAGGGCGATCCGCTTCGCAAATGGCGAAAGCTGCACGAAGGCACGTCGCTGTGGTGGTACCTGCAATCGCGTAACAAGAAGTCCCTGGCCCTGGACCTCAAGTCCGCAGAAGGCCTGGACCTGGTCAAACAATTGCTGTGTGACGCCGACGTGCTGATCGAAAACCTGCGCCCCGGCGGCCTGGAAAAACTCGGCCTGGGCTGGGACGTACTGCACGCCCTCAATCCCAAGCTGACGTTGGTGCGCATCTCGGGCTACGGCCAGACCGGCCCTTACCGCGACCGCCCGGGCTTCGGTGCCATCGGCGAGGCCATGGGCGGGATTCGCTACACCACCGGCAACCCGGACTCGCCACCGGCACGGGTGGGCGTGAGCCTCGGTGATTCCCTGGCCTCACTGCACGGTGTGATCGGTGCGCTGATGTCGCTGTTGCGGGTCAAGACCGGCCAGGGCGACGGCCAGATTGTCGACGTGTCCCTGGCCGAAAGTGTGTTCAACCTGATGGAAAGCCTGGTACCGGAATACGACATGCTCGGCCATGTACGCGAACGCAGCGGCGGCGCCTTGCCCGGCATCGCACCCTCCAACACCTACCTGACCGCCGACGGTGCCTATGTGGTGATCGCCGGCAACAGCGACCCGATCTACAAGCGCCTGATGCTCGCCATCGGGCGCGCCGACCTGGCCGAAGCGCCGGAGTTTGCCCACAACGATGGCCGCGCCGCCAAAAGCGGCCTGCTCGACGCCGCCATCACCCACTGGACCAGCAGCCTGCCCATCGACCAGGTGCTCAGCGCCCTGGAAGCCGCCGAAGTACCGGCAGGGCGCATCTATTCAGTGGCTGACATCGTCGCCGACCCGCACTACCAGGCCCGCGATATGTTGCTCAGCGCCGACCTGCCCGGCGGCCTCACGGTGAAGATGCCCGGCATCGTGCCCAAGCTGTCGGAAACCCCCGGCGCCGTGAACTGGCAGGGCCCGAGTCTGGGCCAGCACACCGATGCAATCCTCGGCGACCTGGGCTTGAACGGGGCCGATATTCAACGCCTGAAAACCTCGGGAGTGGTGCAATGAAAAGCTATTCCGATGCCTTGATCGTGCAGGAAGTCTCGCCTCGGGACGGCCTGCAAATCGAGCCGACCTGGGTCGAGACTGTCGATAAGATCGCGTTGATCGACCAACTGTCCCTGGCGGGTTTTTCCCGGATCGAAGCCGGTTCGTTTGTTTCACCCAAGGCCATTCCCGCCTTGCGCGATGGTGAGCAGGTGTTCCAGGGCATTACTCGCCGCCCCGGCATTATCTACGTGGCGTTGATCCCTAATCTCAAGGGCGCCCAGCGCGCCGTCGAGTCCCGGGCCGATGAGTTGAACCTGGTGATGTCCGCCAGCCAGACCCACAACCTGGCGAATATGCGCATGCGCTGCGAAGCGTCGTTGGCGGCGTTCGGCGACATCGTGAGTTTCGCTGCCGACTATCCGGTGCTCCTCAACGGCAGCATCGCCACCACCTTCGGCTGCCCGTTCGAGGGCAAGATTGATGAAGACCGTGTGCTGCAATTGGTCGACGCCTACCGCGAGTTGGGCATTCAAGGCATCAGCCTGGCGGACACCACCGGCATGGCCAACCCGCGTCAGGTCGAACGCCTGGTCACGCGTGTGCTGGAGCGTATTCCGGCGAGCGACCTGACCCTGCATTTCCACAACACTCGCGGCCTGGGTTTGTGCAACGTGCTGGCCGCGTACGAGGCCGGGGCCCGAAGGTTTGATGCGGCGTTGGGCGGCCTCGGCGGCTGCCCGTTTGCTCCGGGCGCGTCGGGCAATATCTGCACCGAAGATTTGGTCAACCTGTGTGAGGAAGTCGGGATTCACACGGGCATCGACCTGCCGCACTTGCTGAAAATGTCGCGGCAATTGCCGCCCCTGCTCGGCCATGAACTCCTGGGCCAGGTGGCCAAGGCCGGGCGCAATTGCGACCTGCATCCGCCACCGGCCTACATCGCCACCTTGTAAGCCGCCACCAGACAACAAAAACAATCGGACGCCTGTGAGCAGTCCGCTGGAGAGAAACAATGAGCCTTAATACGTTGGAGGCCGGCGTGCGCCCGGCCGCTGAGCACGATGCCGAAAAAGCCCTGGTCAGCAAGGTCGCCTGGCGCCTGATGCCGCTGATCATGGTCTGCTACCTGTTCGCGTTTTTTGACCGCATCAACATCAGCTTCGCCAAGTTCCAACTGCAGACTGACCTGAGTTTGAGCGACACCGCCTACGGCCTCGGCGCCGGGCTGTTTGTGGTCGGCTATGTGATCTTCGAAGTGCCGAGCAACATGATGCTGTACAAGGTCGGCGCCCGCCGCTGGATCGCGCGCATCATGATGTCGTGGGGGCTGGCGACGGCCGCCATGGTGTTCGTCACGGCGGAATGGCAGTTCTACGGCCTGCGCTTCATCATCGGTGCGATGGAGGCCGGGTTTGCCCCAGGCGTGTTGTATTACCTGACGTTGTGGTTCCCGCAGCACTACCGTGGGCGCATCACGTCGATGCTGTTCCTGGCGTCGGCGTTTGCCGGGCTGGTGGGCGCGCCGTTCTCCGGGCTGGTGCTGGAACACCTCGACGGCGTGCTGCAGATGCGCGGCTGGCACTGGTTGTTCCTGCTCGGTGGCTTGCCTTGCGTTGGGCTGGGTTTCCTGGTGCTCAAGCTGCTCAAGGACCGCATCGAGGATGCCCACTGGTTGACCTCGGCGGAGAAGACGCTGCTGGCCAGCCGCATTGCCGTGCATGAACCCCACAAGAGCGGCGGCTCATTGCTGGCGGCTCTCAGGATTCCCGGCTTCCTGATGCTGGGCTTTATCTACTTCCTGATCCAGGTAGCGTCCTACGGCCTGAACTTCTGGGCGCCACAGTTGATCCGCAGCGCGGGCACCCAGAGCCCGGTGATGATCGGCCTGCTGACGGCGATTCCCTACGTCTGCGGCGCCATCAGCATGGTGGTGATCGGGCGCTTGTCCGACGCTACCGGCGAGCGCCGCAAGTTCGTCAGTGGCCTGGTGGCGCTGGGCGCGGTGGGGTTCTTCTGTGCAGGAATCTTTGCGGACCACACCACGTTCTTGATCGTCGCTCTGAGCTTGCTGGGCGCGGGCATCATTGCCTCGATTCCGACCTTCTGGACCTTGCCGCCGAAGCTGTTGGCCGGTGCCGGGGCGGGCGCGGCGGGCGGGATTGCGGTGATCAACACCCTGGGCCAGTTTGGCGGCATCGTCAGCCCGGTGATGGTCGGCCGGATCAAGGACCTGACCGGCAGCACCACGCCGGCGCTGTATGTCATCGGCGTGTGTGCGCTGCTGGCGGCGGCGCTGTTGCTGTGGGGCTTGCCGCAGAAACTGCGCACCCTCGACAAACACTGATCAGCCCGCGGTTACCAGCGATCGGGTGGGCGTGGCGCTGAACTGAATCAGTGCCACGCCGCCGATCAACATCAACGCCCCGATCAAACGGGGCGCAGTGAGTTGACGCTCCACCAGCCCAAACAGGCCGAAGTGATCCAGCATCAACGAAGCGATGATTTGCCCGGCCATCGCCAGGGCGATAAACCCCGAAGCGCCGAGCTTGGGCATCAGGATCAGTGCCAGCGAGATAAAGCACACACCGAACGCACCGCCGCTCCACATCCACAGCGGCGCCTTGGTGATAAAGCCAAGGTTGGGCAGCGGCAGGCGTAGGGCCAGGATCACCGGCAGCAGCACGATAATGCTCACCAGCAGCGAGGCGAGGGTGGCCCACAACGGATGGCCCAGGCCGCGTCCCAGGTTGGCGTTGATCGCACTTTGAAACGGCACCACCGCCCCGGCGAACGCCGCCAACAGCAATAAACCTACCCAATGCATCGTCGTCATCATCAATCTCCCAGAGGTTTTGCTGGACTCTAGGCTATTCGTCGCGCAAATTTAAATTCCAAGTTCTTATGCAGAACATGCAGCTGATGAATGATCTTCGACGCATCGACCTTAACCTGCTGGTGATCCTCGACGCCTTGCTCAGCGAGCAGCACGTCACCCGTGCCGCCGAGCGCTTGCACTTGAGCCAGCCGGCGGTAAGCCACGCCCTGGCGCGGTTGCGGGATTTGCTCGGTGATCCGTTGCTGGTACGCCAGGGCAGCTCGTTGGTGCCCACCGCGCGCGCCCTGGAACTGGCAATGCCGCTGGCGGAGGCGTTGGCCCAGGTGCAGGCGTTGCTGGCGCCCAATCGCTTTGATCCGGCCTCGGCCAAACGTACTTTTCGGGTGGCGATGTCGGACTACGGCGCGGCGATTTTCTTGCCGGAGCTGGTGCGCACTTTGCGCCGGGAAGCGCCGGGGATTGATTTGCAGATTATCCAGGCCAGCCGCGAAGGCATGCTGGATGGCGTGCTCAATGGCGACATCGACCTGGCTGCCGGGGTGTTTCCCGACATGCCTGCCGAACTGCGCAGCACGCCGTTATTTGAAGAGCATTACGTATGCCTGGTGGACCGTGACAGCCTGCCTGACAACGGCGTGCTTGACCTGCCCACCTACCTGGCGCGGCCCCACGTGTTGCTGGAAATGCGCGGCAGCGGCACTCCGGAAATCGAACGGGCGCTGACGGCGATTCGTGAGCGCCGGCACGTGGCTATCAGCTTGCCTCATTGGGGTGTCGCGCCGCAGTTGATCCAGGGCACGGACCTGATTCTTACCGTGTCGTCTCGCGGGCTGCTCAACATTGATCACGAACGGCTACTGGCCGTGCCGCCGCCGTTTCATATCCCGTCGTTTGCGTTTGTGCTGGCATGGCATTCGCGGCGCGGTGGAGACCCGGCGTTGCAGTGGTTGAATGGGCAGGTGCAGGGTGTATTGTTTGAGCGCGTTTGATAAGCACAGTGTTTAAGGAAGAACTCCATGCTCTTAGGCCTCAATCACCTGACTCTCTCCGTCACCGACTTGAACCGCAGCATCCGTTTCTACAATGAGCTGCTGCAACTGCGCCTCGACGCGACCTGGGACAACGGCGCCTACCTGTCGCTGCCGGGGCTCTGGTTGTGCTTGTCCTTAGAGTCACTAAGTACACCCGCTGCCGGATACACCCACTATGCGTTCACCGTTGCTGCCGAGGACTTTGCCTCAGCGGTGGCCCGCCTGCGAGCCGTCGGTGTAGCCGAATGGCGCGACAACCGCAGTGAAGGCGCTTCGTTCTATTTCCTTGATCCCGACGGTCACAAGCTTGAGGTTCACGTTGGTGACTTGGCGTCACGCCTGCAAGCCTGTCGCGATAAGCCGTATGTAGGGATGAAGTTTTATCCTTAGCAGCAGAACAGGCAGAACGCTTCCAGCCCCGTGCGTTACCGGGCCTGTTTGGCAGCAAGGCCTGACGACCGTTCGTCGCACTGACAAGTTTTTTCTAAACCTTTATCGCCCTGAAAATTCAGATTCAGGGCGGGGTTCGTTTCCCTGCACCTGTTTATTACCTGGAGGAACCCATCATGAGCCGCATGGCTATCCGGTTACGCACCGCCAGTTTCGCGATGCTGCTGGGCCTCGGCGCCAGCAATGCTTTCGCCCAGTCGCCTGCCGATTTCATCGAGCAGGCTTCGGCCAAGGGCATGGCCGATATCGAGACCAGCCGCATGGCACACGCCAAGACTTCGTCCCAAGAGATCAAGGACTACACCATCGAAGTCATCAATGAACGCACCCTGGCCAATCAGCACCTGGCGGCAATCGCCAAGAAGCTCGATTTGCCGGTGGCCCCACGGGACAAGATCGTCGACAAGGCCGAATCGCTGATGCCCGAGCTCAAGGACGGCGATTCGTTTGACGCCGCCTACACCGCCCAGCAGATCAAGGCCAATGAAGACGCGATCGCCTTGTTCAAGCAGGAAGGCGCCGAGTCGGATATTCCGGAAATAAAGGCCCTGGTGGATGAGACCCTGCCCAAGTTGGAGGAGCGCCTGGAGAAAGCCCGGGCGCTGGCGTCGACTTACGGTAAAGGTCACCAGGGCGACGGTTGATTGCCTTGAGTCGTTCATAAAAAACGGCGGTTGGATAAGTTCCAACCGCCGTTTTTTTATGCTTGATTCAGGTCGGTCTTGGGCTGTTCGCGTTCAGTCGTCAGCGTGGTGACGGTGATGGTTTCGCTGTCGCCCATGGTCTTGTATTCCTTGCGCAATTTCTCAAGCTGCTTGCGATCAAGGCCATCGAGGCTCAGCACCGCGTTTTGCGCGTCCTTGGTGGCGCGCAGCAGTTCGTCGATCTTGATATGCAAAATGTCGTTGTCGCGGTTTTGCGTGTTCTGGATCAGGAACACCATCAGGAAAGTGATGATGGTGGTGGAGGTGTTGATGATCAGCTGCCATGTGTCGTTGTAGTGGAAATAAGGCCCGCTCAAACTCCACAGGAAGATCAACGCCACCGCCGCGTAGAACGTGCGGGCACTGCCTGCCCAACGGGACAGGGATTGTGAGACTGCGGAGAATTTCATGACCGTTTTCCTTAAAGGGTGGGTGATGAAAATACTGACCGCAGGCGTGCGCTGAAATTTCTTTTAACAAATGAGTTTTGAGCAGAATTGTATGTTTTTCCGTTGGCCCTTTAGGACGGGTCCTACGCTGCCTTGAAGCGCGGAGGGGAAGACTAGGCTTTTGTCCGGACTTGCCCCATGCATTCCACCGCAACCTGCGATTTGGTTACCCTTTATCACCATACCGAAGAGCATTTCTTAACGGCGCTCTGCCCGCTGCTTCACCGCTACAGTGCCTGCGTAAATGCGTATTTTGCCGACGAGCATTCCGTCCCCTGGAACCTGCTGATTGTCCTGGTGGGCAGTTCGGCACTGGAGCACTCAATGGACGCTCCGCTGGAGCTGATTCGCCGTACCCCACTGCCGACACGTGTCTTGATTCATGACGACAAGGTGGAGGGCCTGGGCGAAGTGCTGACAGGGATGGGCTTTGTTGCAACAGAGCGGACGACAGCCATGTTCCTGGAACTATCGACGTTTATCCCGGTGTCGGGAGACAGTCATCCGAACGTCCAGCTGACTCGGCACTTGAGCGAATGGGCCGGCCCGATTGGCCGGGCGTTCGGGATGTCGCAGGGCAGTGTCGGGCACTATCAGGCACGGCATCAGAGAGCCCTGGACAGCGATCAAGCCCTTTACCACTTCACACTGTCAGTCAGCGCCGGTGTGGTGTGTTCGTTGACGTTATCGATGTGCGATGGCGTGGCCCGGCTTAATGACATCGCGACTGAGATCGCCTGGCGGGGTAAAGGCTATGCCACCCAACTGATTCACGCGGCACTGGCTCATGCCCAGGCCCTGGGCGCCCGGCGCTGCTTTCTTGAGGCAACGTCACAGGGTTTCTCGCTTTATCGCAAGCAGGGTTTCAACCCGTTGTTCGAATATCAGGTGTTCATGCGTGAGGCCGTGGTTCAAGCGGAACCGGATGGCGTTTGTGCCTGAACGCCATCCTCAAGCTCCAAGAGGTATTGCTTGGCTTCAAGCCCGCCGGCGAAACCGGTCAAGCCGCCTGAAGCACCGATCACCCGATGGCACGGTGCGACAATCGAAATCGGATTGCGCCCATTGGCTGCGCCCACCGCACGCACTGCCTTGGGGTTACCGATCTGTGCGGCGATCTGGCTGTAGCTGCGGGTCTGTCCGAACGGGATGGTCAACAGCGCCTGCCAGACTTTCTTCTGGAAGTCGGTGCCGGCAAAGTCCAGTTCCAGCTCGAAACGGTTGCGGGTACCGGCGAAGTATTCTTTCAACTGCCGCTCGGTTTCCCGCAACACCGGGCTGTTGTTGGCCTCTTGCAGGACCCCCAGCCGAACACGGTTGGGGCGCTCTTTTTCCCAGAGGATGGCGGTGAGTTTTCCGTTACGGGCGACGAGAGTCAGTTGGCCGACGGGGGAGGGCATGTATTGGTATTCATAGGACATGGTCGGGCTCCTTGAGGGTGTACGGCTCTACTGTAGGTGGGCCGGTCCAGGGTGGAACTACGTTTCTTGCGGTCGAATTCGCGAAAGACTTAGAAGTTCCAGTAAACCCAATCGGCGTAATACGGATACCCGTAAAGCCACGAGAACCAGTACAGCGCCTTGAGTACCGATGCCGTGCCAATGACAAAAAATGAAGCGATGTTGAGCAGCGTGATGATCACGGCAAATACGGTTACACGTCGGCTGGCATGCAGTTGGGCAAACCGGGCGCCGTAAACGGAGGCTGCGATGGACGCCAGCGCCAAGACGAGTCCCAACGGAAAGGGCAGCCTGAGAAACGAGAGCAGCAGAGGCGCAATCAGCACCCAGCCCAGTACCTTGCGCAGTACGGGTTTTGGAGTGCGTTGTGCGGGAGGGAGCATTGAACGATTCCTTGAAGTGCTGTTACCGGTCTTGTTGCAACACTTTGAGCGCAGCAGACGCAAGAAAGCCCGAACGGCTTTTTTCTTCCGGATGATGCAGGACGTATTCGTCAATGCGGTTCAGCAGATAGCCGGGCAACGTGATATTGAGTTTCTGTGCCTTGCCCAGGTACTTGGTGACATCAATATCCACCACCGCCCAAGTGCAGCCGGCATATTGCGGGTTAGCGGCATGGAGGGTGACTTTCTGTGCTGTAGGAATGGGCGCACCGTCTTCTGCGAGGATCTCGAAGTGGCCTTCGATCGCTTCGCGGGCCATGGCCATGGCGTCGTCCAGATCATCTCCAGCTGAGAAGCAACCGGGAATGTCCGGGACTTCCACACCCCAGGCATGGTCCTCGTCACCGGTTGAAATTGCGATTGGGTACAGCATGTTTGTTGTCCTCCACGAACGTATTAGCTGAGCAGCGCCTGTTTCAAAATGCTCTTTGCGGTCTTGTCCAGCAGGTCCTTTTTAGGATGGGGAATCGTCACCAGCCCCGGCTTTGTCGGGTGCTTGAAATGGTGATGGCTGCCTCTGATTCGCACCAGATACCAGCCATCCGCAACGATGTGACCTATCAAATATCGGCTGTCCACATCACCTCCTTGTGGTGTGTGTTGGTGGTGACTATAACCACTGAAGATAAATTATCAACACTCTACCTACCAGCGGTCGACGACCGATGTTGCTGTAGGTGGCGTATGCAGTGTATGAGCGTGTGGGGACTGCGCCCGGCGGAGGTATTGCGAGGTTTTTCGGCAGAGCAATCAGGCTTGCTGACGAGCCTGTAGCAACTCATCAATCACGCTCAAAAATGCCCTAACCATCAAGCTGCTTACATCGTTGCGCGTCAGAACAAGTAAACGGGCATACGCATCCTCGTCCACCAACGGCCGATACGTCACGCCCTTATTCATCAAACTCTGAGTGCATTCCGGCACCAGTGCCACACCTTGGCCCGCCGCCACCAGCGCAATGATCGAGGTGATTTGCCGCCCCGAAGGCCCGGCTCGCAGTGGCAAACCCTTATGCCGATAAAGCTGCTCGATGGACTGGTTGAGGCCCGAGCCGTAATCGGCTGGAAACAGAATCAGTGGATACACGCTCAGCTGCGCCAGGCTGACCTCGGCCTGGCTCGCCAACGGGCTGTCGCTGGACACCGCAGCGACCAGCCGCTCCTCACCCAACGACAACGCTTGCACCTCAGTCTGACCTTCCTGGGGCAGTAACCGGCTGAGGCCAATATCCAGGCGCCCATCAGCCACCTGTGCGCCCAGGCTCCCGGAGGCGCATTCCACCAGTGTCAATTGCACATCGGGAAAGCGTTGGGCGAAGGCCTGAATCGCCTGGCTGAACAAATCCGACAGGGCTATGGAACTGACATAACCCAGCGCCAGTTGCCCGGCGGCACCTGCAGCCAGTTTGCCGGCAATGACCTCGGCGAGGTCGACCTGCTCCAGCACCGCCCGTGCATAGGGCAGAAACGAGCGCCCTTGGGCGGTGAGCGAAACCGTGCGACTGGTGCGGTCGAACAGGCGAAACCCCAGTTCAGCCTCCAGCGCGGAAATCTGCCGGGTCAACGGTGGCTGGGCCAGGTGCAGGCGCAGGGCGGCGCGGCCGAAGTGCAGTTCTTCGGCGACGGTCAGAAAGTAACGCAGCTTGCGTAGGTCGAGCATCCTGGCCCCGGGGTATTGATCGGTCCGAAATCGGTATTGGTCTCGGGTGTGCGGGTCATTCTATAAAGGCCTCTGATAATAAAACGAGAGGTTTCATGAAACCGCGCCTGCATTGTGCCCGTCTTGCCCTGTTCCTGTGTGGCTGCGCGGCGTTTCTCAGCCTCTACGCCACCCAGAGCATTTTGCAGACGCTTGCCGCCAACTTTGAAGTGAGTGCCAAGGCCGCCGGTTGGAGCATTACCGTCACTACGTTGGCGGTGGCGCTGACGGCGCCGTTTGTCAGCCGCCTGACCGGGCGGTTTGAGCAACGCACCGTGATCTCGGTGGCCGCGCTGTTGCTGGCGCTGCCGGCGCTGATGACCGCCTATGCCAGCAGCTTTGCCGAGTTGCTGGTGTGGCGCTTTATCGAAGGGATGCTGATTCCGGTAGTGTTTGCCACCAGCGTGGCCTACATCGGCGATCGCTGGCGCGGCGGCACCGTGACCGAAGTCACCAGCCTCTACGTGGCCGGCACCGTGCTCGGCGGTTTTGCCGGGCGCTTCGTCAGCGGGGTGATGACCGAGTATGTCGGCTGGCGTGAAGCCTTTGAACTGTTGGCGGTGTTGAGCCTGATGGTGGGCGGGTTTATCCAGTTTCTGCTGCCGGACAATCCTCCCCGTGTTGCCCAACCTGCAACTACCTGGAGCGATGTGCTCAGCACTCCGCTGTTGGCAGCCTACGCTGTAGGATTTTGCGTGCTGTTCTCCCAAGTGGCGACCTTTACCTACGCCGGACTTTACCTCAGCCAAGCCCCCTTCGACCTCGGCCCGGCGGCGCTGGGCACCCTCTACCTGGTGTTCCTGCTGGCACTGGTGGTGATCCCCATCGCCGGGCGCCTGAGCAAATCCCGCCCGCAATCCGAGCTGCTGACCGCCGCTGCGGCACTCGGCGTCTGCGGCTCGGCGCTGACCTTATTGCCGTCCCTGTGGTGCATCGTACTGGGCCTGGCCCTCAGCTCCACCGGCGTATTCCTCGCCCAGGCCGCCGCCAGCGCCTTCACTACCGCCACCGCCCGCCACAACAAGGCCGGCGCCGTGGGCCTGTACCTGACCTGCTATTACCTGGGCGGCAGCTTCGGCGCCATCGCCCCCGCGCTGATCTGGGGACGCTGGGGCTGGACGGGATGCGTAGCGCTGATCATCGGTTTCCAGTTACTGTCACTGGTGATCGCCCTGGCGGGCTGGAAGCCCCTCCAACCTGAACTGAGCAAGACCTCATGAACGACGCCGTTGCCTTGCCCGTGCCCGAGACTTCCGCCCGTCGCCGCTCGTTGATCGCAGGGTGCAGCGCCCACGCCATTCATGATGGCCTGACCGATGTGATCTACGTGCTGCTGCCGATCTGGCAAGCGCAGTTCGGCATGACTTACGCCCAGATCGGCCTGCTGCGTGGGGCGTACTCCGGGATGATGGCAGTGTTCCAACTAATGGCCAGCCGCGCTGCCAAACGTTGGGGGCGCACGCCGATGCTGGTGGGTGGCACGGCGCTTGCCGGTTTTGCCTATCTGTTGGTGGGGCAGGCGACCGGGTTGGGCATGTTGTTGCTGGCGCTGCTATTGGGTGGGCTAGGGGCGAGTACTCAACACCCGCTGGCTTCCTCGATGATCACCGACAGCTATGAGAGAGGAGGCGGGGTCAAGGAGGCGCTGTCTCAATACAACTTTTCCGGGGACATCGGCAAAACCCTGGTTCCCGGGTTGGTTGGCCTGTTGCTGACCGTCATCAGTTGGCGAGCGAGCGTCACGTTGTTGGGCCTGCTGGGATTGGCGGCAGCGGGGTTGCTGTGGTGGCTGATACCCACGCAGGCAGCTTCATCCACTTCCGGAAAAGCCGCCAAGACCTTGATCGGAAGTGGCTCGGTCAGCGGCCTGCGTGCGCTGATCGTTACGGGCACACTCGACAGTGCCGTGCGCATGGGCTTTCTCACGTTTTTGCCCTTTCTTCTGCAAGCTAAAGGCGCTGGTACTGCGGGTATCGGCCTGGCGCTGACCATGCTGTTTATCGGCGGCGCCTTCGGCAAATTGCTTTGCGGCTACCTCGGCGCACGTATCGGCATGATGAAAACCGTATGGCTGACGGAGACCAGCACAGCGCTGTTGATCGTCGCGGCGGTGTACCTGCCGTTGAGCGGGTTGATGGTGATGTTGCCGGTGTTGGGGCTGGCGCTGAATGGCACGTCGTCGGTGCTTTACGGCGCGGTCCCGGACCTGGCCCGCGCGGGGAAACGAGAACAGGCATTTGCGGTTTTCTACACCGGCACCATCGGCGGCGGCGCACTGGCGCCGGTACTGTTTGGTGGCTTGGGGGACTCGATGGGCGTGCCGGTGGCGGTGATGGTGCTGGCGGGGATGTTGTTGCTGACGTTGCCGTTGGCGTGGGTGGTGCAGCGGGGTTGCTCACTCAAATAATCGAATGATTGGCGACATGCCCCGGCTGCGCTTGCAGATCGATACCCAGGGCGTGAAGCACCTTAAGTACGGTTTCGAAGCGGGGCTTTGCTCCAGGGGCAAATGCCTTGTACAGGCTTTCACGGCCCATGCCCGTATCGGTCGCGACCCGCGCCATTCCACGAGCTTTGGCCACGTACCCGACGGCCCTGAGGAACTCCTCGTTATCGCCGTCTGCCAGGACTTGAGAAAGATATTCGCTGATGGCTTCGTCACTGTCGAGCAGTGCTGCCATATCAAATGTCGTCAGTGTTTGGCTCATTATCAAACTTCCTTTGCCAGTTTTTTTGCTCGCCGGATGTCGGCGTCTTGTGAGGATTTGTCGCCACCGGCCAGCAAGACGATGACGGTTCTTCCTCGCTGCGTGAAATACACTCGATAACCCAGACCGATATCTACGCGCATTTCCGAGACACCATTGCCTACCGTCTTTATATCGCCCAGATTGCCAGCAGATGCGCGATCGATGCGCCGGGCGATGGCGATTTTTGCGCGTAAATCACGTATTGCTGAATGCCAGGTAATGAAGGTCTGCGTTTGCTGGACAAGATAGTTCACGGGTTCTCACTGTATCCATATGGATACTGACTGGCAATAGGCATGAGCACGCGCGCGCGGTGCGGTTAGGCGCAGGAGAATGATGTGAGTAAGGCCAAGGATTCAAATGCTCTCTTGTTGCGAGCGATTGCAGTGTCGAAGTCTCTTGCAGTTGCTGACCCCTAATCCATCAAGGATGCGATCCGCTGCGCATCCTCCGGCGTCGCCGGGTTGTACACCACCATATTCAGATCCTTGCGCCCATCGACCGCAAACACCGAATACTCAAATTCGATCGGCCCCAACACCGAATGGCGTATTCGCTTGATGCGATCACCATGGGCACCCTGAACATCGTTTTCGCTCCACATCGCCTTAAATTCAGGGCTGCGTCGACACAGTTCATCCACCAGCGGCTGCACCTGCTCCGCCGCGCCTGAGCGCGCCGTATCAATCCTGAAAGCCCCCAACACAAACCGCGCCACGCTTTCCCAGTCGTATTGGGCCGCGCGGGAATTGGGATCAAGGAACATGAACCGCAGAATATTTCGCTGTTCCGGCGCCTGGGATCCGTAGTCCATCAACATGACCGTCGCCGCCTGGTTCCAGGCCACCACATCCCAGGTCGCCGTACGCAGGATCGCGGCGCTGGGGTTCAAGGCATCCAGCACCCGTTGCAGGCGTGGCGTCACCGTTTCGTTTTGCTGATAGCGCACTTCGGGTGGGCGTCCGAAGGCCAGCAGGAACAGATGCTCGCGTTCGATATCGGTCAGCATCAGGGATTGGGCAATCCGCTCCAGCACTTCCACCGACGGCGCGCCGCCACGGCCCTGTTCGAGCCAGGTGTACCAGGTGGGGCTGATGTTCGCGCGTTGGGCCACCTCTTCGCGGCGCAAACCTGGCGTACGCCGTCGTGCCGATGAGAAGCCGAATGCCGCCGGATCAAGCCGGGTACGTCGGTCTTTCAGATAGCTGCCCAACGGGTTCCCACTCATAGCCTGTTAGCCTCTATACCCTGATAACTTCACTACTTTACCCGTATAGGGCAAGCGCACAGATTAGTCTCTGAATACACACGGAGATACGGTTTATGCGCATATTTATCACGGGTGCCAGCGGATTTATCGGGTCGGCTGTCGTCAAGGAATTGATCTCGGCGGGCCATCAGGTGCAGGGGTTGTGCCGCTCGGATGACAAGGTGGCGGCGCTGGAGGCCGCCGGGGCTCAGGTACATCGTGGGTCGCTTGAGGACCTGGAAAGCCTCAAGTCTGGTGTTGCCCAGGCGGATGGCGTGATTCACCTGGCGTTCAATCATGACTTCTCGAAATTCGTCGCGAACTGCGAGGATGACCGCCGGGTTATCCGGGCATTGGGAGACGCACTTGCCGGGTCGGATCGACCACTGATCATTACCTCCGGTGTCGGGATCGCGAGCACCGTGCCGGGGCAGTTGGCGACGGAGGATGGTGCGGTGGTTACCTCAGCGCAAATTCCTCGTGCAGCGTCGGAAGAAGCGGCTAACGCTGTAGCCGCGACGGGGGTGAATGTGTCGGTGATGCGTTTGCCTCAAGTACACGACACCGTCAGGCAGGGGCTGGTTAGCCCGGTGATCGAGTTGTATCGCGAGAAGGGTGTTTGCGCTTACATCGCCGACGGGAAAAACCGTTGGCCGGCGGCACATATTCTGGATGTAGCTCGGCTCTACAGACTGGCGATTGAAAAGGCGGAGCCGGGCACGAGGTATCACGCGGTGGCGGAGGAGGGTGTGTCGCAGCGGGAGATTGCCGAGGTGTTGGGGACGCGGCTAGGGTTGCCGGTTAAATCCATTTCGGCACAAGAGGCTCAGGGGTTTTTTGGTTGGTTGGCAAGGTTTACCGCTCACGATATGCCGGCATCCAGTGCGATCACGCGCAAGAAGTTGGGATGGGAGCCTGTGGGGCCGGGGTTGCTTGCGGATCTTGCGCAGTTGGAGGGAATTGAAGGCTGAAGCGCGGATTGGTCTGAACATTTGAACCTTGCTCCATTGCCTACACAACCATCAGAATCGTCCCGGTTGTACGCCTTGGGCGACCTCTTTAAGGTTCGTCAGCCGCTGCCCATCAGCGGTCGGGTTTAGTAGCCCTGTGAAGTTTTGGCGTACGGCTGTTCTGTCGGTCAGGCATTTTATTGCCTGTGCCTAATGGTAGCTGTGCGCAGGGCGTCTTCGGGCGCGCCGGTTCTGAAACTTCCCGGTCTACTAACCTGCGTACAGCTGCCACCCTATTTTCCGTAACACTGGGTGGTGGTCCTTCTTGAGGATCAACAGATGTGTACTGAGTCGTATAATTCACCCGTAAGAATATTCAGCGTACGTCCCGAAATCGGTACCGATGCATTGCTCGCCAACGCCTACGAAACCATTGCTGGCGCTGGCGCAATGACCAACGAATTTGCCGATAACCTGCCAGACGAGCATCGCTGTCTGGCCTTGGCGATTCAGCAAATGATTGAGTTGGGGCTTTTGCTGGTAGAAGCCGTGCAGGACCGCGTGGATTGCGTTTCTTGAATTTGTAACAGGCTTTCCCTTCCAGGCCGCACATACCAAGGGAAGGGCAGCCGATTTTGATGTGTTGGGAGTCCGCACCGATGACCTGGAACAGCGAAACCAAAATAGCCCCGTTCATCCGAGAGGCAACGCTTGAAGACGTGAGTGCAATGGTTGAACTCGACGCTTTCGCGAAATCGAATGTCAGCCGTGGCGAGCTTATTCGCGAGGCCGTTGAGAGGCGTCAATGCCTGGTTGCAGTAGAGTCCGGCAGCGTCGTCGGTTATCTCGTACTTACCCACGATTTCTTCGGGAATGGCTTTGTTTCACTGGTGGTTATCTCTCCTGCACATCAGCGCAAAGGTATCGCGCTTCTGCTGCTTGTTGCCGCCGAATCCGCGTGTAAAACGGACAAGCTCTTCACCTCAACGAACCGCTCAAACGTCGCTTCACAGCAACTCATGTCCAAGGCTGGATTCTTGCGCAGTGGCGTTATTGAGAATCTGGATGAGGATGATCCGGAGCTTGTCTATTTCAAGGTTATTCGGTGATCGGCAGCCCTCTCAAATTTCGAGCATAAAAAAACCGGCCACCAAGGACCGGTTTTTTTTTTTACACATCCCCCGTCAAAACCATCCTGACGCTGGACCAAAATCTGAGTGGAGCGGGTAGAGGGAATCGAACCCTCATCTAAAGCTTGGGAAGCTTTCGTTCTACCACTAAACTATACCCGCTCAGAGCGGCTGACTTTGTACCAGATGTGCTCGCGGATTTGAAGTTTTTCTTCGAAAATTCTGTGTTTTACGTGCCAACGGTCGGCCGTGGGCAGGCGGACCCCTATGGAAATCCAGCCCACCCACAACCCCACCGCTCATACGGCAAATGCATGCTGTGGCTGCGACGCGTGGTACCGCAACCGGCTCGGTTGCTGCTCCGGCCTCAAAAAACCCATCAACGCCTCCCGGCTATCCCGGCAAGCAGCCTTGTGCTCCATATCCAAAAAGTGCCCGGTCGCTTGAATCGTCCCGAAGCTGCTTTTCGCAATATGCTGCCCAAACAACTTGGCATCCTGGGCGCTGGTGTACTCGTCCCATTCGCCGTTCAAAAACAACACCGGAATATCAATCTGCTTCGCCGCCTTGAGGTAGCAAAGCCGGTCGCTGTTGAGCACGTGGCTGATGTGAAAGTGCATCTGCCCATACTCATGCTCGGCCAGGCTGCTCACGTGTTTGTAGTTGAAGCGTTTGAACAGCGACGGCAGGTGTTTGCCGATGGTGCTGTTGACCAGGTTGCCCACGCGGTCGCGGTCGAGGCTGCCGAGGTAGTCGACGCCGCGCTCCAGGTAGTCGCGCATCGGTGCGTTGATCACCGGGGAAAATGAGCTGATCACGGCCTTTTCCACACGGCGCGGGCGGTGGGCGAGGGCGACGAGGGTCGCGGCGCCGCCCCAGGAAAAGGACAGCACGTGTTCGGCGGCGAAGTGGTCGATGAGTTCCAGAAGGATCTGGCCCTCGACTTCTTTCGTCAGCATATGCTCGTGGCGGTTGTGGATTTTTGAGCGACCGGCGTAGGGCTGATCGTACAAAACCACGTTGAACGTCGGATGCAGGCTTTTCACGGTCTGGGCGAAAGACGCAGTGGTGGCCATTGAGCCGTTGACCAGGATGATGGTCTTGGCAGCTGCGTCCGCGCGATAGAACTCCGTGTAAACCCGATACTGACCCTGTATATCCAGCACAGCGATTTCTGGCCTCATGTCGTAAGACTCCTGGCAAGCGGGTAATGCGCGCAGATCACTCTGCACGAGCTTTGTGACAGGTAGGCATACGCCTGGAAGTGAGGGCCCATGTCGATCCGGTGCTGGCTGGCCGACGGGTGTTGTTATGGCGGGCAATTTGCCGTGAGATGCCCGCAGATCAAGCGTGCGGACGGGCAAAGTGTTTCTTGTAGGTAGGGGTGACTCGCCAGTCAGTTTGCGGCTGGCTCGGTTGATTCAAGCATCAGGGATGCCAGTTCGCCAGTCGATGGCGTGGTTTTTTGCCATCATCGGCTGAACGGTCATCAGACCTGTTGGATTTCAGCGTCCGTAAGCGCCCGGTACTGGCCTTGGGCAAGGGCTGAGTCCAATTCCAAAGGCCCCATGCGCTCGCGGTGCAGGCGGGTCACTTTGTTGTTGAAGTGCCC
This sequence comes from Pseudomonas sp. AN3A02, assembly GCF_011765255.1. NCBI lineage: Bacteria > Pseudomonadati > Pseudomonadota > Gammaproteobacteria > Pseudomonadales > Pseudomonadaceae > Pseudomonas > Pseudomonas sp. AN3A02. Next base: position 699,155 of record NZ_JAARNI010000001.1, on the reverse strand, counting down.
GAACATGCGTTTCACCTGGTGATAACGCCCTTCAATGATGCTCAGGCGCGCCGTTCTGGGGCCCAATAGCTCAAGTTCTGCTGGTTGCGTGGTGAGGTCTTCAAACGCGAAGTACAGGCCGGCGGCAAAGGTGGCTGCGTATTCCGGGCCAATGTTTTGCTCTGTCTCGACGTAGTAGACCTTCGGCAATTTGGTTTGCGGCTGGGTCAGGCGGCGCGACCACTGGCCGTCGTTGGTGATCAGCAGCAGGCCGGTGGTGTTGAAATCCAGGCGGCCGGCGATGTGCAGCTCGTGCTTGTCCGGTTCGTCCAGCAGGTCGAGCACGGTGGAGTGTTGCGGGTCGGCGGTGGCGCTCACGCAGCCCTGGGGTTTGTGCAGCATGAAGTAGCGCGCGGGTTTGCCCGCTTGCAGCACTTCGCCATCCAGCAGCACACGGCTGAACTCGCTCACCGGGTGATGTGGATTGCTGACTGCCTGGCCGTCGACGGTGATCCGCCGCTCCACCAGCAACAGGCGTACTTGCTTGCGGTTGAAACGGGGCAGGTTGCTGAGGAAACGGTCGACACGCATTACGTGGGCTCGGCGCCGCGCAGTTGCTCGTCCACCTGGGCACAGCGCGGGCACAGGCAGGCTTTATTGCGCAGTTCCGGCGGCAAGGCTTCAAGCACCGCAGGGTCGATGCTGACGCTGTAGCACCAGCAGGCCTGGTCGGCAGTGCGCGGGTCGGCCAGGGCGCAATCGTTGCGGGCGCCGCAGGCGGGGCAGAGGGTTGGCGTGGTCATCGGTCGGTTCAGGCTGTATCGGACAAGGTCCCGGTGAAACCCGGTGTGCCTTGCACGATACAGCCCCGAGGCGTTATTGCAAATCACGCTCCAGCACGACCACCCGTTGCCCGGCGCCAATGCCGCTGCCCGGTTGCACAGGGATTTCCCTGACAGTGCCGGCAAACGGTGCGAGCACCGGGATTTCCATTTTCATCGACTCCAGGATCACCAGCACATCACCCGCCGCCACGTGTTCGCCAGCGCTCACCTGTACTTGCCAGAGATTGCCGGCGATGTGGCTGTCGATGCTGTATTCGTTGGCCTGCAACGGCGTGTCTTCGCCCAAGGGTGCTGCGAGTTCTTCGCTGTCGAAATGCGCCTGGCCGCTGGCGATCCAGCGTTCGCGTTCGGCGTTGAACGCGCGCTGCTGTTGCCCGCGAAACTCGCCAATGCTCTCGGCTTCCTGCGCGAGAAAGGCCTGGTAATCCGTCAGGTTCAACTGGCTGTGTTCGATGCTCAGTTCAAACCGCCCAAGGGGGAAATCCCGGCGGATCTGCACCAACTCATCCGCACTCACTGGGTAAAAGCGGATCTGGTCGAAGAAGCGCAGCAACCACGGTTTACCATCGAACGCCGCGACTTCGCGGTAGCGGTTCCACATCTGCAAGGTGCGCCCGACGAACTGATAGCCGCCGGGGCCTTCCATGCCGTACACGCACAGGTAGGCGCCGCCGATGCCCACGGAGTTTTCGGCGGTCCAGGTGCGTGCCGGGTTGTACTTGGTGGTGACCAGGCGGTGGCGCGGGTCCAGCGGCGTGGCCACGGGCGCGCCGAGGTAGACGTCGCCCAGGCCCATCACCAGGTAGCTCGCGTCGAACACGGTGTGGCGCACCTCGTCGAGGTTGGCCAGGTCGTTGATGCGGCGGATGAACTCCAGGTTGCTTGGGCACCACGGGGCGTCCTTGCGCACGGTGGTCATGTATTTTTCGATGGCCAGTTGGCAGGCGGGGTCGTCCCAGGAGAGTGGCAGGTGGACGATGCGCGACGGCACTTGCAGGTTTTGGCTGGCGCAGACGGCGTGCCATTCGGTGGTGATCAACGCCAAGAGGTCGGCGAGGGGCAGTTGTTCGGGCTGGTAGTGGATTTGCAGGGAACGGATGCCGGGTGTCAGGTCGATGACGCCGTGCAGGGCTCGGCTTTCGAAGGCTTGCATCAGGGCGTGGGCGCGAAAGCGCAGGACCAGGTCGAGCTCCGGGGCGCCGATTTCCAGGAGCAGGTGGGTGTCGCCGGCGAGGCGGGCGACGAGGCGGGTGTCGGCTTGGCCGATGTCCAGAACAACAGGCGACTCAATCAAATGTGGGAGCGGGCTTGCTCGCGAAAGCATCGCCTCGGTTTGCCTGTCGGACCGAGTTGCCTGCATCGCGAGCAAGCCCGGCTCCCACACTTGATCCCATTTCAGGGCCAGGTTTCGGGCGGTCTTGATGTCGACCGGAGTGAAGCGGATTTTGTCACCCGCCTTGAGCTGGCCCAACTGCCACAAGTCCGCCTCGATCACCGTCACCGGGCACACAAACCCACCCAGGCTCGGGCCGTCGGGGCCGAGGATCACCGGCATATCCCCGGTAAAATCCACCGCGCCAATCGCATAGGGATTGTCGTGAATGTTGGACGGATGCAGTCCCGCTTCACCCCCATCCGTACGCGCCCACAATGGCTTTGGCCCGATCAACCTCACGCCGGTGCGGCTGGAGTTGAAATGCACTTCCCACTGAGTGGCGAAGAACGTCTCGATGTACTCAGGCTTGAAGTATTCCGGCGCGCCGTGAGGGCCGTAGATCACCCGCAGTGTTCGCACCTCGGCAAGCGGTTCAGGCGCTAACGTGTTGCCGCAACTGACATCTTCCAACGGCAGCAAGTGCAACACGTCACCCGCCCGTAACGCCCGCCCGCCATGCCCGCCAAACTGTCCAAGGGTGAAGGTGCTTTTGCTGCCCAGATAATCGGGAACCTGCAGCCCGCCGCGCAGGCAAAGGTAGCTGCGCGCACCGGCCCCGGCGAGGGTGCCCAGGCTCAAGGTCGCACCCGCCGGCACCAGCAGCGCGGTGTTCATTGGTACCACTTCATCATTCAACCGCAGCGCAATGTCCGCCCCGGTCACCGCCACCACTGCCGCGCAATTGAAGCGCAGCATTGGCCCGCTCATGGTGATTTCCAGCGCGGCAGTACCTTCGGCATTGCCCAGCAAGCGGTTACCCAGACGCAGTGCGCGACTGTCCATCGGCCCTGACGGCGGCACGCCCACGGCCCAGTAACCGAGGCGCCCCGGATAGTCCTGGACACTGGTTAGTGTCCCGGCGCTGAGTACCTCAAACGTGTCTGCGCGGTAGACCAAATCCTCAAGGCAGCGCGTCCACGGCCGGCCACTGGCGAACGGTGCGGCGAGCAGGATCTGGCGCAAGTAATCGCGATTGGTTTCCACGCCGTACAGCTGGCTGCTGTTCAGGGCTTGATGCAGATCCAGGCGCGCCTGTTCGCGGGTCGGCGCCCAGGTGATGAGCTTGGCGATCATCGGGTCGAAGTAGGGCGGGATCTCGCAGCCGGCCTCCACCCAGGTGTCGACACGCAGGCCTTCAGCGATCGGAAAATCCACGCAGGTCAGAAGCCCCGGGCTCGGCTGAAAATCCCGTCCCGGATCTTCGGCGTACAGGCGCGCCTGAATCGCGTGGCCGTGAGGCTTCAATTCCAGCTCCCGCAGCGGCGGCATTTCTCCGGCGGCCAGTTGCACCATCCAGCGCACCAGGTCCACGCTCCACACTTGCTCGGTGACGCCGTGTTCCACCTGCAATCGGGTGTTCACTTCCAGAAAATAGAAGCGGCCGTCGGCGCTATCAAAGATAAATTCCACGGTGCCGGCGCTGCGATAATTCACGGCCTTGGCCAGGGTGATTGCGGCATGGCACAGCTCATCCGCCATCCCGTCGGGCAAGTTTGGCGCCGGGGTTTCCTCGAGCACTTTCTGGTTGCGCCGCTGCACCGAACAATCGCGCACACCGAGGGCGATCACCTCGCCACACCCATCACCAAACACCTGTACTTCCAGGTGCCGGGCGTGCTGGATGTACTTCTCGATAAACACGCCGGCGTCGCTGAAGTTGTTCTGGCCCAGGCGTTTGACTGCCTCGAAACAGTCGCGCAATTCATCGGTGCTGTTGCACACGCGCATGCCGATACCGCCACCGCCCGCCGTGCTTTTGAGCATGATCGGATAGCCCACGCTTTCGCCGGCCAGCAGTGCAGCGTCAAGGCTGTTGAGCAGCTCGGTGCCTTCCAGCAGCGGGATGTTGTGCTGCTTGGCCAACGCGCGCGCGGTGTGCTTGAGGCCGAACACTCGCAACTGCTCTGGCGTCGGGCCGACGAAGGCGATGCCTGCTGTTTCGCAGGCTTCGGCGAAGGCGGCGTTTTCCGAAAGAAAGCCATAGCCGGGATGGATCGCGGTGGCGCCACAGGCCTTGGCCGTGGCGAGGATTTTCTCGACCGACAAATAGGTGCCGGCCGCCGCGCCTTCGCCCAGGCTGTAGGCCTCGTCGGCTTGCTGGATGTGCAGGCTGGCGGCATCGGCTTCGGAATACACCGCCACGCCCTTGACCGAAAGCTCACGCAAGGTGCGCAGGATGCGGCAGGCGATGGCGCCACGGTTGGCGATCAACAGTTTTTCGAACATGGCAAAACCCCGCAGGCCGATGCATGTTCGGCCTTGTCCTGGGATGCGGGCCGTCCCGCAAATGTGGATGGCGCTACGGTCGTCCGGAGCGCATGCAGTCAGTGTGGGAGGTAGAGTGTGGGAGCGGGCTTGCTCGCGAATGCGGTGGTTCAGTCAATACATCAGTCGCCTGATACGCCGCTTTCGCGAGCAAGCCCGCTCCCACACAAGCCCGCTCCCACATTTGATCCTTAGCGCTTTTTGAGGCACTGCCCGGCTCGCGCCTGGCACAGGGCGAACAACCACTGACGCAACCGCTTCATTTTCAGTTCCATACCAGTAACTCCGCCGGGGTGGGGTTGTAGCCGTTGCACGGGTTGTTCAGTTGCGGGCAGTTGGAGATCAGTACGATCACGTCCATCTCGGCCCGCAGGTCGACGTACTTGCCGGGGGCGGAAATACCATCCTCGAACGTCAGCCCGCCATCAGCGGTCACCGGCACATTCATGAAGAAATTGATGTTCGGTCCGATGTCGCCTTTGCCCAGCCGGCCATCGTGGGCGCAGGCCCGCAGGTAGTTGTCGCGGCAGCTGTGCATGTAGCGTTTTTCCAGGGCGTAGCGCACGGTGTTGCTCTCTTGGGCGCAGGCGCCGCCGAGGGTGTCGTGGCGCCCGCAGGTGTCGTCGACGATGGTCAGCATCGGCTGGCCGAGGTTGGAATACAGCACGCTGCCGGTGCTCAGGTACACGCTGTTTTGCCGGCGCAAGGTGCGCTGCACGTCGTAGCGTTCTTTGGGGTTTTTCAGGCTGTAGAACAACGTGTCGACCGCCTGGTTGCCTTCAAGGTCAAGGATGCGCAAGGTCTGGCCGGCCTTGACTTCCATCAGCCAGGGTTCGCCGGCGGGGATGGTCGCGCGGTACACGGCGGCGTCCGGTTGGTTGGCGAGTGCGATAGACATGGCAGGTCCTCAGGCGAACAGACGGTCAGTGTTGATAAAACCGCGCTCGTTTTCCGGGCGCGAGGTGCGGCAGTGTTCGGCGACGCTGGGGCCGGCGTTCATCCAGCTGAGTTTCAGCGGCTGCGGCGCGTATTCGGGATTGGGGTCCATGGGGTGTTGCAGGGCGGTGAGCACCACCAGCGTGTCCATCGGTGCGTAGAGTTCGATGTAGTCGCCGGCCTTGGTATGGCCTTCGGCGAAGTGCAGCGTGCCGGCGTCATCCACGGTGATTTTGCTGAACAGGTTGAGGGTCATCAGCAGGTCGGACAGCCCCAGGCCCCACTTGCCTAACTCCACCAGCAGGTTGTCGGTGCCGTTGCGGTAGAAGCCGTTGCGCAGCTCTTGATAGCGGCCCTGGCCATATTTTTCCGCGACTTCGGAGGCGCATAACACGCCACCGATGCTGTCACTCCAGCCGCAGGTGTCGGCGGTGATTGCGGCCAGTACGCGGCCCATGTCCGAGTACAGGCAATGGCCGCTGGTGAGCTTGGCGGTGTGTTGGCATTTGAGGCTGTCGGGCAGGTTCAGGCGCTCGGTTTTTTCATTGGCGTTGAGCAGGGTCAGGCTGACGTTGGCCCCGCCGCGAATGTCGGTGAGGCGCAGCAGCTGGCCGCGCTTGAGCACAAAGGAGCGGTGGCCGCCGCCGGGGAGCATTTCCTCGGCGAAGGGTGGGAACAATTGAGTCGAGTCGGTCATTTGGAAGTGGCTCCAAGTTCGGCGGCGATCGCCTTGCGGCGCTCGCTGTTCAAAGGGATGTCGTAGGTGATGCGGGCGCCGTAAGCGCCGGGGGCGTGCGGGTCGAGGCGCACCTTGTCGAACACCAGCAAGCGGGTGCCGAGGCTGAAGCCTTCGCTCAGGTCGTGGGTGACCATGAACACCGTCAGCCTGGTTTCGCGCCACAGCTCCAGCAACAGCAAGTGCATGTCTTTGCGAATGCCCGGGTCGAGGGCGCCGAAGGGTTCGTCCAGCAGCAGCACGCGGGGCTTCATGATCAGCGCCTGGGCGATGGCCAGCCGCTGTTGCATGCCGCCGGAAAGCTGTGCCGGGTACTTGTCCAGGGCATGGCCCAAACCGACTTTGTGCAGCAGGGCCGCCGCCTGTTCGCGAGCGTGTTTTTTCGCAGTGCCAAACAGGCGACCGAGCAATGGCGAGCGCGGCAGTTCAAGGCCGAGTGCAACGTTGTTCAGCACCGTCAGATGCGGGAACACCGAGTAGCGCTGGAACACCACGCCACGGCTGGCGTCGGGTTCGGCGGCCAGAGGTTTACCGTCCAGCAGGATCTCGCCATGGCTGGCGGTTTCCTGCCCCAGCAACAGGCGCAGGAAGGTCGATTTGCCGCAACCCGAAGTGCCGACCAACGTGCAGAATTCGCCTTCGGCCACGTGCAGGTTCAGGCGCTCCAACACCACCTGGTCGCCATAGCGCTGCCACACATTGTTGACGCTGATAAAACTCATGCCCGCGCTCCTTCGTACCAGGGGAACGCACGCCGGGTCAGGGCCTTGAGGCCCCAGTCCATCAGCCAGGCGAGCAGGGTGATCCACACCACGTAGGGCAGGATCACGTCCATCGCCAGGTAGCGGCGCACCAGGAAGATCCGGTAGCCCAAACCGTCGGTGGAGGCAATGGCTTCGGCCGCGATCAGGAACAGCCACGCCGAGCCCAGCATCAAGCGCAGGGAGATCAGCAAGCGCGGCAGCAACTGCGGCAGCACCACCCGCAGCATCAGGGTCCAGGTCGAGGCGCCGAGGGTCTGCGCTTTCACCAGTAACTCGACGGGAATTTCCCGCGCCCGCTGTTCCAGGTCCCGCGCCAGGGCCGGGGTGATGCCGATCACGATCAGCATCACTTTCGACAATTCCCCCAGCCCAAACACGATGAACAGGATCGGCAGGATCGCCAGCGGCGGCACCATCGACAGCACCGTCAGTAACGGCGACAACGGTGCGCCAAACAACGGCAAGGTCCCGGCAGCGATGCCCAGGCACAGGCCGGCGAGGGCGCTGATACCGAGGCCGATCGCCAGGCGACGCAGGCTTGAGGCGCTGTCTTGCCACAGCACATATTCACCGGTGCGCGCGTCGGCACTGAAGGCCAGGCGTTTCACCGCGTCGCCCATTTGTGCGGCGCTGGGCAGCAGCTTGTCGTTGGGGTTGTCTGCCAGGCGCTCGGCCGAGCCCACGAAGTAGGCGAACAGCAACAAAGCGAAGGGCAGCAGCACCAACAGCAGGCGACTGGAGCGTTCCGGGTGACGGTTGATCAGGCGCATGGCCGGGTCCTCTTACAGCGTGCCGTCGGCGGCCATCTGTACGTAGCTGGGGTCGAAATGCAGCTTGAGGTTGGCGGTGTCGCCGCGGGTCACGCCGTTGGCGAAGCTCATGCCCACGGCGTTGGTGTCTTTGGCACCTTCACCGAGCAGGCCGTGTTTAAACGAGAACTCGGCGACCTTGCCCATGGTGGCGGGCAACTGCGCACTGGTGGCGAAGGCCAGGGCTTCCTTGGGCGTGGCGAACAGCTTGGTGGTGTCCAGTTGCGACTGGAAGCCCTTGAGGTCGGTGCCGGAAGCCTTGGCCATGTGTTCCAGGGCGTCGGTGCTGGCGGCATTTTTTGCGTTCATCAGCGCGACCACTTCAAACCAGGCGCCGGTGAGTGCTTTGCCCAGCTTGGGGTTGTCTTTGAGGGTTTGGGTGTTGACCACCATCATGTCCATGATTTCGCCGGGCACTTTGCTGGAATCGAACACTTCAGTGACGCCGGGCTTGGCTTTTATCTCCGAGAGCATCGGGTTCCAGGTGGTGACGGCCTTGACCTGGTCGGTGTTGAAGGCGGCGGCGATGTCGGCGTCGGATGTGTTGACCACTTTCAGGTCTTTTTCGGTGAGGCCGGCTGACTCCAGGGCGCGGGCCAGCAGGTAGTGGGACACGGAGAGTTCCACCAGGTTGACGTTCATGCCCTTGAGGTCGGCAACGGTCTTGCCTTCGCCCTTGATGACCACGCCATCGTTGCCGTTGGAGAAGTCGCTGACCACCAGCGCGGTGCTGTCCACGCCACCGGCGGCGGGGATGGTCAGGGCGTCCATGTTGGTCATGGTGCAGCCGTCGAACTGGCCGGCGGTGTACTGGTTGATGGACTCGACGTAGTCGTTGAGCTGCACCATGTCGATCTTGATGCCGTACTTCTTGGCCCACTTGTCGAGGATGCCTTGGCTGCCGGCGTACTCCCACGGCATCCAGCCGGCATAAATCGTCCAGCACACGCTGAAATGGTCTTTGGGGGCGGCTTGGGCGGAAAAGCTCACCACGGCGGCGAAGGCGGCGGCGAGCAGGGCGGGTAAACGTATCGAGGGCATGGATGCTTCTCCAGTTGATCAAGGGCGAGCAGGAGCAACGCGGCACCGTAAACGGTGGCTTGTCTCCCGGGCTTTTATCCCGCCGTGTAACCTCAACTGGAGGTCGCCAACTCTCGGACCAGCCACTCGCCTTAGCGAGCCGGAACCCTAGTCAGCCATTGCAAATTGTGGTGCCGCGAACCTGTGATGACTCTTGCACGGGAGAGGTAAAGCGAGAGTCGTGCCAAGTGGCATGGGCGCAGTAGCGGCGCGGGTTGGCGAGAGGAGGAGGGCGCAGGGCGCGCTGAAGGTGCGTTGTGCTGGTGCAAGGTTGCACTGCAATGAGGCGGTGAGCAGATGTATCAATCTATGTCTGAATCGCACCAGATTCCGATTTTGATGTCAGATATTTCGTCAGGCAGTGAAAGCTGTTTGCCGCCCCCCAGCGTCGCTGGGTGTGCTCTTCCGCGGTCCAGGAGGCCGCCATGTATCGTCGACTGCTTCTTATCGCTTTGTTCGGCTTGACCCTTTCTGCGTGCGCGCCTTATTACGGTGGCGGCCAGGCGTACTACGGTTCCGAGGTCTACACGGCGCCTGCGCCGTCGTATTACTACGGCGGCGGACCCTACTACCATTACCGTCAGGGTTACTACCCGCCACCGCAACGCTATTACCCGTCGCCGCGTTATTACCAGCCGGCGCCTCGCTATTACCCCGCGGGGCCGCGAGCCGGTTACCGGCCTTACCCAAACCAGGGTTGGGGCAACGGCCACTGGGGTAATGGTGGCGGACGTGGCCAGGGTGGCGGTCACGGTGGAGGCCGTGGCGGGCATCGCTGATCGTATTAATTGGAAAAACGGCGCTCAGGCGCCGTTTTTGCTGACCGCTGGTCGGTACTGTCATATTTGACAGCTATTCTATGGGCTGAGACTGTAGTTAATTGGGAGCGGACGCTATCTGGCGTGTCGTTTCCTGCATCGACTGACGGAGCCCATACCATGCGAGTCGGCCCGCTTTACTTGTTCTGTTTTGTTCTTTCAGGCTTCAGCACGTTGGCGGCGGCGCAAGGCTGTCCTTACCCGAGTGCCGTACGGTACGTTGATGGCCATTTTCAGGGAACTGACAAAGAGTCTCCATGGATAAGCCAGGCAATGAACGGCCAGGACCTTTTGGAAACCTTTGTGGGCGCGATTTTTATTCCGAGGGAGTCGGATGAGCGCAAGCATGGCTACCTGGAAAAGTGCGTGTACAAAACGGTGAGGGGCAATACGGTCGCCTTGAGGTACGGCCCGGCCAAGGGCGGGGGGACGATGTCACTGGCAGAAACCACGCACTGGCATCCGGGCACCGATGTTTTCGGGCAACCCACCTTCCAGTGCGACGACCGTCAGCCCGATAACTGCGCCTTCACTTTCGAGGCAGCAAAGCGCTGACGGCGCTCACTCAATAGTCAGACAAGTCCGCCAGCGGATGCCGCCCTTCCCACACCTTGTGGAAGTGCGCCTGCACCACGGCCTCGGGGATCAAGTTGATGTCCGGCCAATGCCAGTGGGGCCGTTGGTCCTTGTCGATCAACCGCGCCCGCACGCCTTCGCTGAATTCCGGGTGACGGCAGCAGTTCAGGCTCAAGGTGTATTCCATCTGGAACACCTGAGCCAGGGACAGGTGCCGCGCACGATGGATCTGCTCCCACACCAGTTGCGCGGTCAGCGGGCAGCCTTCGCTCAGGGTCTTGCCAGCGCGGCTGAACAGCGGGTCGGCGTGGTCGCGCAACTGGCTCAAGGCACGCCACGCGCAGCGCACATCGCCGACGTCCAGCCACTCGTCGATCTGCGCCCGGCGCGGCAGCCATTGGGCGTCAGGCAACTGACCGGTGGCTTCCTGGGCCAGGGCCTTGAGCAGGCTATTGAGCTGCATGTCGGTCTGTTCCTGCCAGTTCAGTTGCAGCAGGCCTTCGAGCAGCTCGTCTTGTTGTTCATCCAGCAGAAAACGGTCAGCCAGGCCCAGGTCCAGGGCGTCGCGGCCATTCATGTGGGCGCCGGTCAGGCCGAGGAACAAACCCAACTTGCCGGGCAGGCGGGACAGGAACCAACTGGCGCCCACGTCCGGGTACAGGCCGATGCTGATTTCCGGCATGGCCAGGCGGCTGCTCGGGGTGACGATGCGCACTGCGGCACTTTGCAGCAAGCCCATGCCGCCGCCCAGCACATAGCCGTGACCCCAGCAGATCAGCGGTTTCGGGTAGGTGTGCAGGCGGTAGTCGAGACGGTATTCAGCGGCGAAAAATTGCGCGGCCAGCGCCGGTACTTCCCCGGGATGTTCACGGCAGGCCTGGGCCAGGCTGCGTACTTCGCCGCCGGCGCAAAACGCCTTGGGGCCATTGCCGCGCAGCAGCACGCAGACGATTTGCGGGTCTTTGGCCCAGGCATCCAGGCGCTCGCTCAGGGCCAGGATCATCGGCAACGACAGGGCGTTGAGGGATTTTTCCGCGTCCAGGCTGGCGATGCCAATGCGGGCGCCGTCGGTGCCAATCAGCTCTTCGAAGTGCAGGTTCATCATGACCTCAATCGAGAAAGTGAAGGTTCAGTATGATCGCTTCACGGGAAAGTGTCGGTTCTGCGTCAGATCAATTGACAAGCAGGGTGGGCTTTCCTAGGGTTCGCACCATTGTTTTTTCTGGATGCAACCATGACCACCGACGACCGTATCAAACTCGAACCCAGCTGGAAACACGCCCTGCGTGACGAGTTCGACCAGCCGTACATGGCCCAGCTGCGGGAATTCCTGCGCCAGGAGCACGCGGCCGGCAAGGAGATCTACCCGCCGGGCCCGATGATCTTCAACGCGCTCAACTCAACGCCGCTGGACAAGGTCAAGGTGGTGATCCTCGGTCAGGACCCGTACCACGGCCCTGGCCAGGCCCATGGCCTGTGCTTCTCGGTGCAACCGGGCGTGCCGGCGCCGCCGTCGCTGGTCAATATCTATAAAGAACTCAAGCGCGACCTGAACATCGACATCCCCAATCACGGCTACCTGCAAAGCTGGGCTGACCAGGGCGTGCTGATGATCAACACCACCATGACCGTGGAGCGCGCGAATGCCAACGCCCATGCGGGCAAAGGCTGGCAGTTCTTTACCGACCGGATTATCGAAATTGTCAGCGCGCACCAGCCGCATCTGGTGTTCTTGCTGTGGGGCGCCCATGCGCAGGGCAAGCAGAAGCTGATCGACGCCACCAAGCACCTGGTGCTGACGTCGGTGCATCCGTCGCCGCTGTCGGCGTATCGAGGGTTTATTGGCTGCGGACACTTCAGCCGCACCAACAAGTTTCTTGAGCAGAATGGCGAAACGCCGATCGAGTGGCGATTGCCGCCGGTTTGACATAGATCCAATGTAGGAGCTGTCGAGCTTTAGCGAGGCTGCGAGACGGCGGCACAGTCAACATTAATGTTGCCTGACCCACCGCTATCGCAGCCTCGCTAAAGCTCGACAGCTCCCACATTTGAACGGGGTTATGGCTTCAAAGCTTTTCCGGTTGCCGGTTCCAGTGCCGAAACAACGGCTCCGCCAGGAACAACACAAACAACAAGCGCATCACCTGCATCGCCGTCACCAACGGCACCGACAGTTGCAGGGTTTCCGCCGTCAGGCTCATCTCGGCGATCCCGCCGGGCATCATGCCCAGTGTCAATGAGCGCAGATCCAGATGCGTCAAGGCACTCAAACCCACCGCCGCCAGCGTCGCGATCAACATGGTCAACGCCGTACCGATCAACGTACGCCCCATGAACATTGGCGCGCGCCGGAAGAACTGCCGGTTGAAGTGGCAGCCCAGGCCGCTGCCGATCAGCCACTGGCCGATCTGGCTGCCTCCATCGGGCAGGCCGATGTGCAGGTCCCAGGTGATACTGACGGCGGCACTGATCAGCAGCGGTCCGAACAGCCACGGGTTTGGCTGACGCAAACGCTGCCAACCCCAGGCCACCAAAGCACCGACGGGGAACAGCACCGCCAGCCAGGCCCAATCGACGGTCGCGGGATGAAACTGCGGAGCACCTTCGCCGAGCAAGTACTTGAACGCCGCCGGCACACACAGCACCACCACCAACACCCGCAAACTCTGGCCTGCCGCGACACGGCTGAGCACCGCGCCATTGCGTGCGCCAAGGTTGACCATCTCCCCCGACCCACCCGGCATGCTCGAGAAAAACGCCGTGGCGCGGTCTTCACCGCTACGCCGCATCAACCACACCCCCACAATACTGGAGAGGCTGGTGACCAGCGCGCCGAAAAAGATCAGGCCGAAGTGGCTCATCACCTGCTCCATCACCACCGGGGTGAAGTGCAGGCCGATGCCGATGCCCACCACCCATTGGCCGCATTTGCGGCCGCCGGGAATTTCTGCCAACTGCCAGGGTGTGAGGCAGCGCACGAGGATGATCGCCAGCAACGAGCCGACCATGTACGGCAGTGGCCAGCCGACCTGGCTGGCGAGGTACCCGCCCAGCAGACCGACCAGCGGTGTCGCCCACCAGTTTTTAAACGTGGCCTCAGACATCGGCCACGGCGCGACGCTGCAAGGAACGCTTGCGCCAGATACGCAGGATCGGGAACAACAGCATCAACGCGGTCAGGACCCAGACGCCGAAGGTGATCGGGCTCGACCAGAGGATCTGCAACTCACCGTTGGAAATCGACAGCGCACGACGCAGGTTCTGCTCCATCAAACCGCCGAGGATAAAGCCCAGCAACACCGGCGACAGCGGGAAATCCAGCTTGCGCAGGATATAGCCGAAGATACCGATGCCGACCATCAGGAACAGGTCGAAGGTGGTGGCGTGAACCGCGTACACGCCGATCGCGGTAATGATGGCGATCACCGGCACCAGCGCCCAGTTCGGCACGGCGAGGATGCGGGTGAAGATGCGGATCATCGGGATGTTGAGGATCACCAGCATGATGTTGGCGACAAACAACGAGGCGATCAGGCCCCAGACGATGTCTGGTTGCTGTTGGAACAGCAGCGGGCCGGGGGTGATGTTGTAAAGCGACAGCGCGCCGATCATCACCGCCGTGGTGCCCGAACCAGGTACGCCGAGGGTCAGCATCGGCACCAGGGCGCCGCAGGCGGAAGCACCGATCGCGGTTTCCGGCGCTGCCAGGCCGCGCATGTCACCCTGGCCGAATTTACCGCTGGCACCGGCCAGGCGTTTTTCGGTCATGTAGGCCACCGCGGAAGCCAGTGTTGCACCCGCGCCCGGCAGTACACCCATGATGAAACCCAGCAGGCCGCAGCGAATATTCACGACGAATACCGAGGAAGCTTCCTTCAGGTTGAACATCATCCGTCCGGTGGCTTTCACGGCTTCCTGGCCGCGGTGGGTTTTTTCCAGCAGCAGCAGGATTTCGCTGATGGAGAACAGGCCCAGCACCAGCACCACGAATTGAATGCCGTCGGTCAGATGGATGTTATCGCCGGTGAAGCGGTACACACCGCTGTTGGCATCGATACCCACCGCAGACAGAAACAGGCCGATCAACGCCGCGACAAAGGTCTTCAGCGGTTTGTCACCGGCCATGCCGCCCAGGCAGACGATGGCAAACACCATCAGTACGAAATATTCCGCCGGGCCGAAGGCAATCGCCCATTTGGCCAGCAGCGGGGCGAATAGCACCATGCCGCAGGTGGCGATAAACGCACCGATGAACGAACTCCATGCCGACAGCGACAACGCCACGCCCGCCAGGCCTTTACGGGCCATCGGGTAGCCGTCGAGGGTGGTCATCACGGTGGAGGCTTCACCCGGGATGTTCAGCAGGATCGAGCTGATGCGCCCGCCGTATTCGCAGCCCAGGTACACGGCGGCCAGCAGGATCAATGCCGACTCAGGCGGCAGCCCGAGGGCAAAGGCGATGGGGATCAACAGCGCCACGCCGTTGATCGGCCCGAGGCCCGGCAACAGGCCAACGACGGTGCCGATCAAGGTGCCGCACAGTGCGGTGATCAGGTTGTAAGGGGTCAGTGCAACGCCGAAGCCCTGGCCCAAATAGCTGAACGTATCCATATCAGTTCTCCAGAACTTCAAGCAGGCCGAGCGGCAGCGGTACATCCATGGCTTTGTCGAACAACAGGTAAAGACCGATGCTCATCAAGGTCACGATCACCACGCTGGGCTTCCAGCGGCCGCCATACAAGCGGGCCATCGGAATGCCGATCAGCATGCTGCTGAGGATGAAACCCAGGGATTCGAAGGTGCCGGCAAACACCAGCAACAGCGCGACGCACGCGCCGATCTTGATCAGGGTTTCGCGGTCCAGTGCCGGTTCTTCTTCAGTGTGCTGGGTGGGCTGTGGGCGAAACAGCATGTAGAGCAAACCCAGGCCCATCAGCCCGAGCATCAACAGCGGGTAGGCTCGAGGCCCTACCGGCTCGTAGGAAAACGACGCCTGATACGGCCAGGCCATCAGTGCGAGGCCGGCGCAGACCAACAACATCACTGAGGCGAAAATGCGTTGTAAGAGCATGGGGAACTCCTTGGAGACTCTTGTAGGCGCGAGCTTGCTCACGAAGAACGCCAGGACGTCGCGTTTATACAGGCGGCACGCGTCATCGTTGAAGTTTTTCGCGAGCAAGCCCGCTCCCACAGAGGGGCGATTACTGGATCAGGCCGAACTCTTTGGCCAGTACTTTGTAGTCGGCTACCTGTTTCTTCACGTAGGTGTCCAGCTCCGGGCCGGTCATGGCGAACGGGAACAGCTCGCGCTGGTCACGCAGCTTGGCGAACTCGTCGGAAGCCAGCAGTTTGTCGAAGGCGTCTTTCCACCAGGCGTAGTCTTCGTCGCTGACTTTTGGCCCGAGGTAGAAGCCGCGTACCACCGGCCAGACGATGTCGTAGCCTTGTTCCTTGGCGGTCGGAATGTTCTTCATTTCCGGCTCGTCCAGGCGCTCGTCGGAGAACACTGCCAGCAGGCGCATGTCGCCGCTGAGAATGTGCGGCATGGAGTCGGAGATGTCCGTGCTGCCCACCTGGATGTGGCCGCCAAGCAACGCGGTGGCGATTTCACCGCCGCCTTCCAGTGCCACATAACGCAGGTCACGCGGGTTGATCCCGGCGGCCTTGGCGATCAGTGCGGTTTGCATCCAGTCCTGGCTGCCGACGGTGCCGCCGGAACCGATGACTACGCTGCCCGGATCTTTCTTCAGGGCCTTGACCAGATCGTCGAGGTTTTTGTAGGGCGAATCGTTTTTCACCGCGATGGCACCGTAGCTGGTGCCAACGGCGGCCAGCCAGCGCACGGCGCTTTCATCGAAACGGCCAAACTTGCCCTGGGCCAGGTTCAGCAGCGAGCCGCTGGACCACGCCACCAACGTGCCGGCGTCGCCCGGGCGCTGGGCCACGACGGCGTTATAGGCCACCGCGCCCACGCCGCCAGGCATGTAGGTCACACGCATCGGCTTGCTCAGCAGCTTCTGGTTGACCAGCGCGCTTTGCGCCAGTTTGCAGGTCAGGTCAAAACCACCGCCCGGGGACGCCGGGGCGATGCATTCCGGGCGCTTGGGTTCGGCGGCCATCAATTGGCTGGCGAACAGCATGCAGCTGGCCGTCAGGGCAAATTTACGCAGTGAAAGGGTCATGTTCATCTCCATCGTTGTTGTTATGAGGTGGCGACTACCAAAGCGCGACGCTGTAGCTCACCAGCAAACGCACTTCATCCGCATCACGGGCCGAATAGTTGGAACGGTAGGTGGCATTACGCAGGCGCACGGCCACGTCCTTTAAGGTGCCGCTTTGCACCACGTAGCGAATCTCGCTGTTGCGTTCCCACTCCTTGCCGGTCTCGCCGTTTTTGAGCTTGATGTTGTCACCCGACAGGTAACGGCTCATGAAACTCAGGCCGGGAATCCCCAGCTTGGCGAAGTCGTAGTCGTAGCGTGCCTGCCAGGAGCGTTCTTCGGCGCCGGCAAAGTCGTTGATCTGCACGAAGTTGACAAGGTAAGGATCGCTACCGTCCACGTAGGGAAAGGCGCTATCGCCGGACATGTGCTGATAGCCGGCGCTGAGCTTATGGCCATTGAGGGCATAGCTGAAGAGACCGTTGAGGGAGGTGTTGTCGATCTTGCCGCCGCGGGCTGCGCCGGTGTCATCACTGACGGCCAGGCGCAGGTCGGCGCCGAAGGTACCGGGGCCCATTGGGCGCGAGGCGACCAGACCGAGGAAATGCTGGCGGTACACGTCGTCGAGTTGGGCAAAGTGATAGCTGCCGGTGATCTTGTCGGCGAACTTGTAGTCCACGCCGCCGAAATCGAAATGCTTGCCGGTGGCGCCGCTGAGAAAGCGGCTGTTCTTGTTGTTGAGGCCGATGTCTTCGTAGTTGGTGTCGTCGCGGTCCTTGGCCTTGTTCAGGCGGCCACCGGTGAACACCAGGTTCTTGAATTCCTTGGAACTCAGCAAGCCGCCCTCGAAGGTCTGCGGCAGGATGCGCCCGTCGTTGGGCTTGAGGATAGGCAGCTCGGGGATCAGCGCGCCGATCTTCAGCTCGGTGGCGGAGATCTTCACTTTGCCGGTCAGGCCGAGTTTGGAGTATTCGTTGGCGGCGCGGCCGTCATCGTGGGTGGGCAGCAGGCCGGTGCCGGTGCGGTCGGGGCTGGAGTCGAGCTTGACCCCAAGCATGCCCAGCGCATCCACGCCAAAGCCGACGGTGCCATCGGTGTAGCCCGACTGCAGGTTGAGCATGAAGCCCTGGGCCCACTCGTCGCGCTTGGATTGTTGCGCGCTGGTGCCGTCGCGAAAGTCGCGATTGAAGTACATGTTGCGGGTTTCGAGGGTGGCGGTGCTGTCGTCGAAAAAGGCGGCTTGGCCTACGGGCGAAAAGCCGGCAAAGGCGGCGGCACTGGCAAGGGCGGTCTGGGTGAGACGAGAAGAACGAGCGGGCGGCTGAGTGCGCAGCATCGTAGGTGTACTCCGTTTTATTGTTCTTATTTTGGCGAAAACGCTTCGAGGCGTTTTTCGGGCGCTACAGGTGAAATAGCTCGGCAGGCGAAACCCACCGTGGCTGGATGCTAAAGGGCGAAGCTTTCACTAACCTTTCAGTAGCCTTTCAATGTTTTCGGGCTTCACAGCGCAGGTGGCGCCTGTAAACTCCCCGGCAAAGCGTGGCGCCGACCACCCCCGAACGAGGTAAAACCCCATGCGTGTCCTTCTGGTTGAAGACCATTTGCAGCTAGCCGAAAGTGTCGCCCAGGCGCTCAAGAGCACGGGTTTGACCGTCGACGTGTTGCACGATGGTGTGGCCGCGGACCTGGCCTTGAGCAGCGAGGAATACGCGGTGGCAATCCTCGATGTAGGGCTGCCGCGCATGGACGGTTTCGAGGTATTGGCACGGTTGCGGGCGCGTGGGAAAAATCTGCCTGTACTGATGTTGACCGCCCGCAGTGACGTGAAAGACCGGGTGCACGGCCTCAACCTGGGGGCGGATGACTACCTGGCCAAGCCATTCGAACTGACGGAACTGGAAGCCCGAGTCAAAGCCCTGCTGCGCCGTAGCGTGCTGGGCGGTGAGCGCCAGCAGGCGTGTGGCGTGCTGATTTACGACCTGGATACACGGCGCTTCACCCTGGGCGGCGAACTGCTGACCCTGACCTCCCGCGAGCAGGCGGTGCTTGAGGCGCTCATTGCACGTCCGGGCCGGGTGATGAGCAAGGAGCAACTGGCCTCCCAGGTGTTCGGCCTGGATGAAGAGGCCAGCCCCGACGCCATCGAAATCTACGTGCACCGCCTGCGCAAGAAGCTCGATGGACAGCCGGTGGCCATCGTCACCTTCCGTGGCCTGGGGTACTTGCTGGAAGCCCGCGATGCATAAGCCCAGCAGCCTGCGCTGGCGCCTGCTGTGGAACCTCGCGCTGTTGCTGGTGGTATTGATGCTCGCCAGCGGCTTGAGCGCTTACTGGAATGGGCGCGAGGCGGCGGACACGGCTTACGACCGCACGCTGTTGGCCTCGGCGCGGACCATTGCGGCCGGCGTGTCTCATCGCGACGGGACCTTGAGCGCCGACGTGCCGTACGTGGCCCTGGATACGTTCGCCTACGACAGCGCCGGGCGAATCTACTACCAGGTCAACGATATTCACCAGAAGCTGATTTCCGGTTACGAAAACCTGCCGGGCCCTCCGCCGGGTACGCCGCGCACTGATGACTATCCGGCGCTGGCGCGCTTTTATAACGCCAAGTACCAGGGCCAGAACGTGCGGGTGGTCAGCTTGCTCAAGGCGGTGTCCGAGCCGAACATGAACGGCATGGCGGAAATCCGCGTGGCCGAAACCGACGAGGCGCGGGTCGCGATGGCCCGCAGCCTGATGGCCGATACCTTGCTGCGCTTAGGGATGCTGGCCATCGGTGCGTTGTTTTTGGTGTTCTTTGCGGTGAGTGCGGCGTTGCGGCCGCTGGAGCGTCTGCGCACGGCGGTAGAGGAGCGTCAGCCGGATGATCTGCGGCCGTTGCCCTTGGTGGAGGTGCAGCATGAGCTGGGCCCGCTGGTGCGTGCGCTCAACCATTTCACCGAACGCTTGCGCGGGCAGTTCGAGCGCCAGGCGCAGTTTATTGCCGATGCCGCCCATGAGCTGCGTACCCCGCTGGCGGCCCTCAAAGCCCGGCTGGAACTCGGCCTGCGCGCCGAAGACCCGGCCACCTGGCGCACCACCCTGGAAACCGCGGCCCAGGGCACCGATCGCCTGACTCATCTGGCCAATCAGCTGCTCTCACTGGCCCGCATCGAAAACGGTGCCCGGGCGATTGCCGAAGGCGGGGCGCAGTTGCTGGACCTGAGCCAGTTGGCCCGCGAATTGGGCATGGCCATGGCGCCGCTGGCCCATGCACGTGGCGTGGCCCTGGCGCTGGAAGCGGATGAGCCGGTGTGGCTGCGAGGCGAGCCGACCTTGTTGAACGAGTTGTTGAGCAACCTGGTGGACAACGCTTTGGCTCACACGCCACCGGGCGGCAACGTGATCCTGCGGGTAACGGCGCCAGCGGTACTTGAGGTGGAAGACGACGGCCCGGGTATCCCGCTGGATGAGCGGGACCGAGTGTTCGAGCGGTTCTATCGGCGCAGCCAACAGGGCTTGGGTTCGGGCTTGGGGCTGGCGATTGTCGGTGAGATCTGCCGGGCACATCTGGCGCAGATCAGCTTGCATGACGGTGAACTGGCGGGGTTGAAGGTGCGGGTCAGTTTTATTGCGGGGTAATCAGTAAAACATCGACCGCGCTTCATCCAGCTCGGCACGCAAGGCGTCGCTGCAGGGATCGAGGCGCAGTTTGTTGATTGCAGGCAGCGTCGCTATCGGCACGCTGGCCAGCGGGTGATTGGTGTTGCGGTGGCAATACAGCACGGCGATCTGCACCAGGTCGATATAGTCCAGGCGCGCGGAGTCGCGCTCCAGGTCGAGGTATTGCCCTGGCAGATTCACCAGCATTTCCGGGAAGTCCCAACGTCGCAGCAGTTTGTCCCCCAGCAGCGGGTGGATGCTTTCAATCACGTGGTTGAGGCTGACGGGGTCGGCCAGCAGTTCATAGTGATCTTCGGCGTAGGTCAGGATCGGCAGCACGCCAATCTGGTGCACCAAGCCACCGAGGGCCGCCTGATCAGGCTTCAACTGGCTGTGGTTGCGGCAGAGCGCGTAGCTCACGCCGGCCACTTCCAGGCTGCGTCGCCACACATCGCGCATCTTCTGTTCGACTACATCGGAGCGGGCGTGAAAGATCTGTTCCATAACCAGCCCGATCGACAGGTTACTGCTGTAGTTGGTGCCCAGCCGGGTGATGGCGGTGTGCAGGTCGGTGACTTCCTGGGTCGCGCGCAACAGCGGGCTGTTGACCACTTTGATCAGCCGCGCCGACAAGGCGGTATCGCGGCCGATCACTTTGCTCAGATGGCTGATGCTGATGTCCGGGTCTTCGGCGGCCTGACGAATCTTCAGGGCCACTTCCGGTAGCGTTGGCAGAACCAGGTCATCGTTATCGATGGCCACAACCAAAGCCTGTTGGACTTTTTCCGCCAGCTTGTTCATTCATGATCTCTAGGGTGTTGCAAAAAGGTACGACGATCAGCGCTGGATCTCGCGATCACGGTCCAGCTGGTAGGGGAGGTCGAGCAACTGCAGGCCCGGGCCTTCCAGTGTGCCTACATGCACATCGCCACTCTCTGCTGCTTCGGCTTGCAGCACCGCTAGAAGTTCAATCGCCTCGCCGGCCCGGGCGGCAATCACCACCTCGCCGATGGCGCTGTTGTGAGTCGGGGAAAACAGGGGGGTGCCAGGCTCCGGCAATTCGCTGGCATTCAAGCTCAGGCGGTACAGGCGACGCTTGAGCTTGCCCAGGTACTGCATGCGCGCGACGATTTCCTGGCCGGTGTAGCAGCCTTTCTTGAAGCTGACGCCGCCGACGGCTTGCAGGTTGAGCATCTGCGGGATGAACAGTTCGCGGGTCTGAGGCATGACCTGGCCGATGCCGGCACGGATCTGGCCCAGCAACCATTGGTTCAGTTCACCTTTGTTCAATTGCGCGGCGAGTTGGCTGTGCAGGTTTTCGGCTTGAGCGGCAGGGGCCCAGAGTTCGGCGCGGCCCGGCGATACGCGGATGGCGATCAGAACGTCGCTTCGCACCACGCTGTCGGTCTCGGTGGGTAGCTCGAGGCCGAGGCTGGCCAGTACCTGATCCGCATCCGACACACCGAAGCGCACCCAGGCGGCGCTTTCGTCGGTGAGTTTGGATTTGGAGAACACGGCGTACTTCTTCAGGTCCGCCAGTTGCGGCTCCAGCAACTCGGTGGCCATCGCCAGCAGCACGCCATCGCCTTGCAGCAGGATGCGGAAGCTCGACTGCATGCGCCCTTTTTGGGTGCAGCGCGCGCCCAGGCTGGCCTGGGTGTCACTCAGGTAGTTGAGGTTGCAGGTCAGTTGTCCCTGGAGGAACTTGGCAGCGTCGGAACCGCGGACGGCGAGAACGCCTTCGTGGGACAGGGAGCAGAAGAAAGCAGAGTCAGCCATGGGTCATCGCAGGTTAAAAAATCATGAGTGCATCATAGAGGGGCGCCCGGCAAATGGATAGTTTCGGTATGGCCGACCAAAGCCGACTGTTCCAGGCAACGTCGGCCTGTATACTTGCGCTCTATTTGAGGAGCGCTCCATGGTCGAAGATGTAGAACTCAATCGCCTCTACTGGCACAGTCGCCGCGGCATGCTTGAACTGGACGTGTTGCTGGTACCGTTCGTCAGGGAGGTCTATCCGCACCTCAACGACGTCGACCGCGACTGCTATCGCAAGCTGCTGGAATGCGAAGATCAGGACATGTTCGGCTGGTTCATGGAACGCGCCGAATCGGAAGACCCGGAACTGCAGCGCATGGTTCGGATGATTCTGGATCGTGTCCAGCCCAAGTAATACGTTCGAATGCCGCTGGCATGCCTCCGGGCAGTTGCTGGCGGTTTATCTTTTCGCCCAGGCGTTCGCAGTGGGTGCGTTGTGGTTTCTCGATGTGTCCCCGTGGGTTGCAGCCGTAGGCGCCTTGGTATGCCTGGTTCATGCCGGTTGGGTGCTGCCGCGTCATATCCTGTTGACTCACCGTTCGTCGATTCGTGGCCTGCGTCGCGGTGAGGATGGCTGGCACCTGTGGAGCGCTGCACGTGGCTGGCACAGCGTGCAACTGCGCCCCGACAGCCTGGCGTTGCCGTTGATCGTGGTACTGCGCTTTCGGGTGCAGGGTGACTGGCGGGTGCGTTCGATATGTGTGCCGCGGGATTCGCAGGCCACCGATGTGCATCGGCGCCTGCGGGTACGCTTGAAGTTCAGCCGCCGTAGGTGGTTGGCACCAGAATAGTGTCGCGCGCTTCGGGCAGCATCTGCGGGTAGTCGAGGGTGTAATGCAGGCCCCGGCTCTCCTTGCGCTCCATGGCTGAGCGGATCATCAGTTCCGCCACCTGGGCCAGGTTGCGCAGCTCGATCAGGTCGCGGCTGACTTTATAGTTGCTGTAGAACTCGTCGATCTCATCCAGCAGCAGCCGAACCCGGTGTTGCGCCCGCGCCAGGCGTTTGTTGGTGCGCACGATTCCCACGTAGTCCCACATGAAGCGCCGCAGCTCGTCCCAGTTGTGGGCGATGATCACGTCTTCGTCCGAATCGGTGACCTGGCTGGCATCCCAGCGGGGCAGGGCGGCCGGCACCGGGATGCGTGGCAGTTGTTCAAGGATGTCGGCGGCGGCGGAGCGGGCGTATACGAAACATTCCAGCAGCGAGTTGCTGGCCATGCGGTTGGCACCGTGCAGGCCGGTGAAGCTGGTTTCGCCGATGGCGTACAGGCCGGGTACGTCGGTGCGCCCGTGTTGGTCGACCATCACGCCGCCGCAGGTGTAGTGCGCCGCTGGCACGACCGGGATCGGGCCTTTGGTGATGTCGATGTTGAACGCCAGGCAGCGCTCGTAGACGGTCGGGAAGTGAGTCTTGATGAAAGCTTCGGGCTTGTGGCTGATGTCCAGGTAGACGCAGTCGATGCCCAGGCGCTTCATTTCATGGTCGATGGCCCGGGCGACGATGTCTCGCGGGGCCAGCTCGGCCCGTGGGTCGAAGCGCTGCATGAAGCGTTCGCCGTTGGGCAGTTTCAAGTGCGCGCCTTCGCCCCGCAGGGCTTCGGTGATCAGGAAACTCTTGGCTTGCGGGTGATACAGGCAGGTGGGGTGGAACTGGTTGAATTCCAGGTTCGCCACCCGGCAGCCGGAACGCCAGGCCATGGCGATGCCATCACCGCAGGCGCCGTCGGGGTTGCTGGTATAGAGGTAGACCTTTGCTGCGCCGCCCGAGGCGAGAATCGTGAAGCGCGCGCCGTAGGTGTCGACTTCGCCACTGGCACGGTTGAGCACGTAGGCGCCGAGGCAGCGTTCGCCCGACAGGCCCAGGCGTTTTTCGGTGATCAGGTCAACGGCGACTCGCTGCTCCAGCAGTTCAATGTTGGGGCGTTGTCGGGCCTGGTCGAGCAAAGTCTTGAAGATCGCGGCGCCGGTGGCGTCGGCGGCATGGATGATGCGCCGATGGCTGTGGCCGCCTTCGCGGGTCAGGTGGAACTCGAAGCCGCCGTCGTCGGTGCCGGAATGTTCATCGCGGGTGAAGGGCACGCCCTGGTCGATCAGCCATTGGATGGCTTCGCGGCTGTGCTCGACGGTGAATCGCACCGCCTCTTCATTGCACAGGCCGCCACCGGCATTCAGGGTGTCTTCGACGTGGGATTGCACGGTGTCGGTGTCATCCAGCACCGCTGCGACGCCGCCTTGGGCCCAGAATGTCGAACCGTTTGCCAGGTCACCCTTGCTCAGAACGGCTATGCGCAGGTGGCTCGGCAGGGTCAATGCAAGGCTCAAGCCCGCGGCGCCGCTGCCAATCACCAGGACATCGTGTTGAAACTGTTGGCTCATTTGAAGGATTCCGCAAAAAGCGATCCGAAGGGGGCGCAAACAGGACGCCTGGATCGGCGAATCAAAGGGTCACACGGCCCACTAGTATATAGCGGGGGGGAGCGGCACAATAGCCGGGCATTCGTGGCATTGTGAGACTACGGTCAACGAACTGCACGGCTTTCGTGAAACTGACAGCGATTGGGATGGGAACTTTTTGCATAAGCCCAGACTCAATAGCAGGATGCCCGAAAGCTGGGAACACGCTGGATTTGCTGATCGGCGCCTGTGTCAGGTGCGTCAGGAAACTGGCGACAGATTATTCGCGCAGCCGGCATAGCCCGCGCTGCGTTTTTCGTGTGTGCCAAATCAGTGCGTACCGGAAACTTGCTTGGAGGGGGAGAACTTTTGCGAAAAGCCCGAGTCTATGTTTGCAAGCCTGATCGATTAGTTATGCAAGCCTCCTTCAAGTACAACGAGGAGTGTTCATGCTAACCCAGGAAGAGGATCAGCAGCTGGTTGAGCGCGTTCAACGCGGCGACAAGCGGGCATTTGATCTGCTAGTGCTGAAATACCAGCACAAAATTCTCGGGTTGATCGTGCGGTTTGTGCACGACACCCATGAAGCGCAGGACGTTGCACAGGAAGCCTTTATCAAGGCGTACCGTGCACTCGGTAATTTTCGCGGTGATAGTGCGTTTTATACGTGGCTTTATCGCATCGCCATTAATACGGCGAAGAACTATCTGGTTTCTCGCGGTCGCCGCCCACCGGATAGTGATGTTAGTTCGGAAGATGCTGAATTTTATGATGGTGATCACGGCCTCAAAGATCTCGAGTCGCCGGAGCGTGCATTGCTGCGCGACGAGATTGAAGGAACCGTCCATCGCACTATTCAACAACTGCCAGAAGATTTGCGTACCGCGTTAACTTTACGTGAATTCGATGGTCTGAGTTACGAAGACATTGCGAGCGTCATGCAATGTCCGGTGGGTACCGTACGTTCCCGGATTTTCCGGGCTCGGGAAGCCATCGATAAAGCCCTGCAGCCGTTGTTGCAGGAAAACTGAGACAGCGGCGACAGCCAAGAGAGGAACCGCCATGAGTCGTGATGCCCTGCAGGAATCGCTGTCCGCAGTGATGGATAACGAAGCGGATGAACTGGAACTTCGTCGAGTGCTTAATGCATTTGATGATGCCGAAACCCGTGATACCTGGTCTCGTTACCAAGTCGCTCGGGCGGTGATGCACAAGGATCTTCTAATCCCTCGTCTGGATATTGCTGCGGCCGTTTCTGCTGCGCTGGCTGATGAAGCCGTTCCGGCAAAAGCTGCTCGCGGTCCTTGGCGTAGCCTGGGTCGTCTGGCAGTCGCTGCTTCGGTGACCGTCGCTGTACTGGCAGGTGTTCGCCTGTATAACCAGGACGAAATCGCCGGTGCCGAACTGGCCCAGCAGACCCAGCAACCGGTCATGGCCGGTCCACAGGTCAAGGGTCCAGCTGTGCTGGCCGGCTACAAGGAAAGCTCCGATACCACCGGGCCTATGGCCAACGGTGTACTTCAAGGGCAATCCGGCTGGCAAGATCAGCGTCTTCCAGGCTACCTGCGCCAACACGCACAGGAATCGGCCTTGAAAGGCACTGAAAGCGCCCTGCCATACGCTCGTGCTGCAAGCCTGGAAAACCGCTAGTCCGCCAAGGAGCTTTATGCGCGCCATACCGCTCCTTGCGCTTTTGCTCAGTGGCTGGTTTGTAGTCCCCGCCCATGCCGACGAAGCCCAAGACTGGCTGACGCGTCTTGGGCGGGCGGAGCAGCAGCAAAGCTTTCAGGGCACGTTCATCTACGAGCGTAATGGTAGTTTTTCTACCCATGACATCTGGCATCGTGTCCAGAATGGTCAGGTCCGTGAGCGGCTTTTGCAGCTCGATGGTTCCGCTCAGGAAGTCCTGCGCGTTGATGGCCGTACCCAATGCGTGAGTGGCACGCTGGTTGCCGGGCTTGGGGGCTCCCCCAACGCCGCAGCACGCGCCCTTGATCCGCAAAAACTCAAAGCTTTCTACGACCTTGCCGTCATCGGCAAATCGCGCGTGGCTGGTCGAAATGCGGTAATCGTCTCAATTACGCCTCGTGATGCATACCGTTATGGTTTTGAGTTGCATCTGGACCGCGAAACCGCCTTGCCGCTGAAGTCCTTGTTGCTTAACGATCAGGGTCAGTTGCTGGAGCGATTCCAGTTTACCGACCTCAGTACGTCGGTGCCTGACGATCGCGAGTTGCAGCCCAGTGGCGAATGTACGCCGGTCTCGGTAACCAGCGCCAAGGCTCCGGAAGTCGAACTCCCTCAGGATTGGCGTCTCGATTGGTTGCCGCCAGGCTTCCAGTTGGTCAACCGCAGTGCCCATAAAGACTCTCATACCAAGGTAATTGTCAGCAGTTTGATGTATGACGACGGCCTGGCGCGTTTTTCGGTATTCCTGGAGCCGCTCAACGGCGCGGCCGTGACCGAGACCCGTACCCAACTTGGTCCTACCGTCGCAGTTTCACGGCGTCTGAATACCCCGGAGGGTGAAGTAATGGTGACTGTCGTCGGTGAAATTCCGATCGGCACTGCCGAGCGAATTGCGTTGTCTCTCCGCAGCGGCACCACGCCCGCCAAGCCGTGAGTTGTTAATCCTATGTTCATCCTGATATTTCAATGTTGCGCAGGAGATAGTCGATGCCTGCCTCTGTCGAGAGACATGAAATGTCTGGATCATTTTTTTCACTTGCTAATATCCCCTATGTTTTTTATAGGTCAGGGCTTAACGGCCTTGGCCTTGTTTTGTTCGCGGAACAAAAATGTCGGTCGCAGTTTTCGACGTTTATTGAACCCTGTCGCTCAACCCTGCTCGTCGTAACGGGAGCTGTATGTCGATACCACGTTTGAAGTCTTACCTTTCCATAGTCGCCACGGTGCTGGTGCTGGGTCAGGCCGTTACCGCGCAAGCGGCCGAGCTGCCTGATTTCACCCAACTGGTGGAGCAGGCGTCGCCTGCCGTGGTGAACATCAGCACTACGCAGAAGCTGCCGGATCGCAAAGTCTCCAACCAGCAGATGCCTGACCTTGAAGGCCTGCCGCCGATGCTGCGGGAGTTCTTTGAACGTGGCATGCCCCAGCCGCGCACGCCGCGTGGCGGTGGTGGTCAGCGTGAGGCACAGTCCCTGGGCTCGGGTTTCATCATCTCGCCTGACGGCTACATCCTCACCAATAACCACGTGATTGCTGACGCCGACGAGATTCTGGTGCGCCTGGCTGATCGCAGTGAGTTGAAAGCCAAGCTGGTGGGCACGGATCCACGTTCCGACGTGGCCCTGCTGAAAATCGAAGGCAAGGACCTTCCGGTGCTGAAACTGGGCAAATCCCAGGACCTGAAAGCCGGGCAATGGGTAGTCGCCATCGGTTCGCCGTTTGGTTTTGACCACACCGTGACCCAAGGTATCGTCAGCGCCATCGGCCGCAGCCTGCCGAACGAAAACTACGTGCCGTTCATCCAGACCGACGTGCCGATCAACCCGGGCAACTCCGGTGGTCCGCTGTTCAACCTGGCGGGCGAAGTGGTCGGCATCAACTCGCAGATCTACACCCGCTCCGGTGGTTTCATGGGCGTGTCGTTCGCGATTCCAATCGACGTGGCCATGGATGTTTCCAACCAGCTGAAAACCGGTGGCAAAGTCAGCCGCGGCTGGCTGGGCGTAGTGATCCAGGAAGTGAACAAGGACCTGGCTGAATCCTTCGGCCTCGACAAGCCGGCAGGTGCCTTGGTCGCGCAGATCCAGGACGATGGCCCTGCAGCCAAAGGTGGCCTGCAAGTCGGCGACGTGATCCTGAGCATGAACGGCCAGCCGATCGTCATGTCCGCAGACTTGCCACACCTGGTGGGCGCACTCAAGGCCGGCAGCAAAGCCAAACTGGAAGTGATCCGTGATGGCAAGCGCCAGAACGTTGAACTGACCGTCGGCGCGATTCCGGAAGAAGGCGCGGCGCTTGATGCGCTGGGCAACAGTAAGCCGGGTGCCGAACGCAGCAGCAACCGCCTGGGCATTGCCGTAGCCGAGTTGACCGACGAGCAAAAGAAGAGCTTCGACCTCAAGAGCGGTGTAGTGATCAAGGAAGTCCAGGACGGTCCTGCCTCCCTGATCGGCCTGCAACCGGGTGATGTCATCACTCACCTGAACAACCAGGCCATCAACTCCACCAAAGAGTTCACCGACATCGCCAAGGCGCTGCCGAAGAACCGCTCGGTTTCGATGCGTGTCCTGCGTCAAGGCCGTGCCAGCTTCATTACCTTCAAGTTGGCCGAGTAATCCGCTAGCCCAATAAAAAGCCCCGCTCTCGAGCATCGAGAGCGGGGCTTTTTTGTGGCCGTAAGGTTTAGCTCATCATGCCTTTGACCAGGCGTTCCTGTTCAATCAGCTCACGCTGGCGTGCATCGATGCGCGAGGAGAGCGGGAAGTTGCTGCCTGCACGACGCTTGGCGAAATCCAATTGCTGGATGGCCTGCTGGAAATCACCCACCAGCGCGAAATACTCGGCGCGGGCCTGATGCAGGCCAATGATATTGCCCGACAAACCACGGGTTTCTGCGACCTGATACCAGACATCCGGGTCGTCCGAGCGTGATTTAAGCAGACCTTCAAGGGCTTTTTCCGCGTCAGCGGTGCGGTTCTGCTTGAGCAGCAGATCCACCCGCACCTGATTCAGCGGATAGTTGCCAGGATATTGCGTCAACATCCGGTCTGTACGCTGTTGTGCGTCCGGCAGGCGGTTGTTGGTCATGTCCAGCTCGATCTGCGCCAGGTTGTAGGTAATGTCGTTGGGCGCCTTGGCCAGCAGCAGCTTGAGGTTTTCCCGGGCGAGGTTGAACTGGGCACCTTTGATCTGGGCGATGGCGAGGCCATAACGTGCCACATCGTTTTTCGGGTTTTCATCCAGCTGGGCCTGGAAGCGTTTGGCTGCCAGTCCGGGAGTATCTTCGTAATACAGCTGCACGCGAGCGCGGATCAGCTGATAGCGCAGGCTGTCCTCAATACCGCCTTGCTTGGCTTGCTCTGCACGGTTGCGGGTGTCGGCGATCCGCGATTCGGTCACCGGGTGAGTCAGCAGGAATTCTGGCGGCTTGGCGTCGAAACGGTACTGGCGCATCAGGCGTTCAAACATGGTCGGCATGGAGCGCGGGTCGTAGCCAGCTTTCTCCAGGTTGAGAATGCCGATGCGGTCAGCCTCTTGCTCGTTTTGCCGGGAAAAGCGGCGTTGCTCCTGGATCGCGGCGGCCTGGCTGCCGGCAATCGCCGCAATGCCGGCATCACCTGCGCCAGCGGCAGCGGCGATGATGCCGCCGAGCAGTGCAGCCATCATCGGGATCTGCATGCGTTGCTGCGCTTCCACGCCTCGGGCGAAGTGGCGTTGGGACAAGTGAGCTAATTCGTGGGCCAATACCGAGGCATATTCGCCTTCGGTCTGGGCGTTGAGGAACAGGCCGCCGTTGACCCCGACGATGCCGCCCGGTGCAGCAAAGGCGTTCAACTGCGGGCTGTTGATCAGAATGAATTCCAGGCGCCGGTCGTTGACCTGGCTGGTCTCCACCAGTTTGTACACGCTGGTTTCGACGTAGTCCTTGAGCTGCGGGTCGTTGAGCTGCGAGACCTGGCCACGCAGGTAGGCCAGCCATGCCCGGCCCAAATCGTATTCCTGTTTTGGCGAGACAATGGCAGAACTGGCGTCGCCAAGTGACGGCAGGTCGTCAGCGAAGCCTGGAGAGGCCAGCAGGCAAGCCAGCGTCAGCAGGGTAGGGCGCAAAAAAGTCATGCACAAAGCCTTTCGACAAAGACCTTACTGTAGCCGGACACTGAGCTTCGGACCAGATATTCTAAGCGCCCCCCGATGCCCACCCGGAGCAAAACCATGACCGACGCTGTAGCCTTCGATGCCGAACTGGATGCCAGTGGCCTTAACTGCCCGCTGCCATTGCTCAAGGCCAAGCTGGAACTCAATCGGCTGGCCAGCGGCGCGGTGCTCAAGGTGATCGCCACGGACGCGGGCTCCCAGCGGGATTTCCGTACGTTTGCCAAGCTGGCCGGCCACACCTTGCTGCATGAAGAAGACGAAGCAGGCGTCTATCGTTACTGGTTGCGCAAGGCCTGAATCGCTTGAATGTGCTGTCCTTATCGCCTGAGGTTTATTGATGTTCAAAGTGTTACGTGACTGGATTCAGCGCTACTTCTCCGACGAAGAAGCCGTGGTGCTGGCCGTCCTGCTGTTTCTCGCCTTTACCGCCGTGCTTACCCTGGGTGGCATGTTGGCGCCAGTATTGGCGGGGATGGTGCTGGCGTACCTGATGCAAGGCCTGGTCTCCATCCTGGAGCGTTTGCGTTTGCCGGGTGGGGCGGCGGTGGGCCTGGTGTTCGCCTTGTTCATGGGGCTGCTGCTGGTGTTTATCGTGATCGTGGTGCCTTTGTTGTGGCATCAGTTGATCACCTTGTTCAACGAACTGCCGGGAATGCTCGCCAAGTGGCAGTCGCTGTTGTTGCTGTTGCCCGAGCGCTATCCGCACTTGGTGTCGGACGAGCAGGTACTCCAGGCGATTGAAGTAGCCCGCGGTGAAATCGGAAAGTTCGGACAATGGGCGCTGACCTTTTCCCTTTCGAGCTTGCCGCTGTTGGTCAACATCATGATCTACCTGGTACTGGTGCCGATCCTGGTGTTCTTCTTCCTCAAAGACCGCGAGATGATCGGTCGTTGGGTGCGTGGCTACCTGCCGCGTGAACGGGCGCTGATTACCCGGGTCGCCGAGGAAATGAACCGGCAGATTGCCAATTACATCCGTGGCAAGGTCATCGAGATCTTTATCTGCGGTGGTGTCACGTACATCGGTTTTGTCGCGCTTGGACTGAACTACGCTGCCCTGCTGGCGCTGCTGGTGGGTGTTTCAGTGGTGGTGCCATACGTCGGCGCGGTGGTGGTGACGGTGCCGGTGATGTTGATCGCGCTGTTCCAGTGGGGCTGGAGTGATCAGTTCATCTACCTGATGGCGGTGTACGGCATCATCCAGGTGTTGGATGGCAACGTGCTGGTGCCGCTGCTGTTCTCCGAGGCGGTGAACCTGCATCCGGTGGCGATCATCTGTGCGGTGTTGTTGTTTGGCGGGTTGTGGGGCTTCTGGGGGGTGTTCTTTGCGATTCCCCTGGCGACGCTGTTCAAGGCGGTGCTGGATGCCTGGCCCCGGCAGGAACCGGTGGTGGCGCCGTTGTTGTAACGGTAGGAGCGAGCTTGCTCGCGAAGAGTTCATAGGCAACGCGCCCATTCAGGTAGGGCGCGCTACCGTTAACGACCTTCGCGAGCAAGCTCGCTCCTACAGGTTCGGTGTCAGGCTTTATTCAGCGCCTGCGCCGCTGCCAGCACGGCATCCACATGCCCTGGCACTTTCACACCACGCCATTCCTGACGCAGCACGCCATCCTTGTCGATCAGGAAGGTGCTGCGATCAACACCCAGGTATTCCTTGCCATACAGCTTCTTCAGCTTGATCACATCAAACAGCTGGCAAACAGCCTCGTCCTTGTCGCTGATTAGCTCAAAGGGGAATTCCTGCTTGGCCTTGAAGTTCTCGTGGGACTTCACGCTGTCCCGGGACACACCAAATACCTCGGTATTGGCCGCCTTGAACGCTGCGTGCTGGTCACGAAAGCCCTGGCCTTCGGTGGTGCAGCCCGGGGTGCTGTCTTTCGGGTAGAAGTAGATCACCACTTGCTTGCCCTTGAGCCCTGCAAGGCTGAAGGTCTGCCCGCTGGTGGCCTGGGCTTCGAAGTCGGCTACCGGTTTGTCGATGACTACTGCCATGAAAACTTCCTTACATTGGGTTCTGTGGGCGCCAAGGCTCGATCAGTGCGTCGAGGTTCAGGGCATCGGCGAAATCCAGGAACTGGTCGCGCAGCCAACTGATCTGCACGCCGGCCGGCAAGGTCACGGTAAAGGTGGCGTTGAGCATGGTGCCGCCGGTCTGTGGGGCCTGATAGGTGTCGCAGGTCAGGTTTTCCAGCTCGACGTTATGGTCGATAAAGAACTGGCACAGCTCGTTGACGATGTCCGAGCGGTAGGCCGAACTGACATAGGCGACATAAGGCAGAGCCTGGGGGCGGTTCTCCAGGGCAGCGCTACGGACCACGTTGACGGTGAAATCGTGCTTCTTGGCCAAACCCGGCAAGCCGGTTTCAAGGCGGGCCAGGGCATCCCAGGTCCCGGAAATCTGCAGGACCAGCGCGCTGCACTCGCCATGGCGGGTCAGGCGGGAGGTCACGACGGCGCAGCGGTTTTCATGGCTGGCGCGGCACAGGACGTTAGTCAGCTCCATGGGGTTGGCGCCAAGGGCACTGATGACAAGGAATTGTTCGCGGACTGTGGGGGTGGACATGCAGCCTTCCTAAAGCGATGAGCGGTCGATACGATGAAAGCGGTATCAATCAAAGGATGAAGGGTAGCGAAAACCATCGCCAAGGGCTAGGAGGTGGCGTTTTCATTACGTAATCAGCTTCATCAAACCCAGCTTTGGCCGAATGATGGCGTTGCTGCGAACTAAGTTGATCCAGAACGCATCCTCAGGCGGTACTTCGCTTGTACAAGCATCTTGGCGCCAGTACCATTACCGCTCTCTTTTTCCGGCAGGAGCGGTTGCATGATTGCGGGCAGTATGGTGGCACTGGTCACACCCATGGATGCACAAGGTAATCTCGACTGGGACAGCCTGGGCAAACTGGTGGACTTCCACCTGCAAGAGGGCACCAACGCCATCGTGGCGGTCGGCACCACGGGTGAATCGGCCACACTTGATGTGGAAGAACACATCGAAGTGATCGAGTTCGTGGTCAAGCGCGTTGCAGGGCGTATTGCTGTCATCGCCGGCACGGGCGCCAATTCGACCCGCGAAGCGATCGAATTGACCAAGAACGCCAAGAAAGCCGGCGCCGATGCCTGCCTGCTGGTGACCCCGTACTACAACAAGCCGACCCAGGAAGGCCTGTACCTGCACTTCCGCGCTATTGCCGAAGCGGTCGACATCCCGCAGATCCTCTACAACGTGCCTGGCCGTACCGCCTGCGACATGAAGGCCGAGACCGTGATCCGCCTGTCCACCGTACCGAACATCATCGGTATCAAGGAAGCCACCGGTGACCTGCAACGCGCCAAGGACATCCTGGCCGGCGTCAGCAGCGACTTCCTGGTGTATTCCGGTGACGACGCCACTGCCGTCGAACTGATCCTGCTGGGCGGCAAAGGCAATATCTCGGTGACTGCCAACGTCGCACCGCGCGCCATGAGCGAGCTGTGCGCCGCGGCCATTGCCGGTGATGCGGTCAAGGCCCGGGCGATCCACGAACAATTGGCACCGCTCAACAAAAACCTGTTTATCGAATCCAACCCTATCCCCGTGAAATGGGCGCTGCATGAGATGGGCTTGATGCCGGACGGTATCCGTCTGCCGCTCACCTGGCTCAGCGAAGCCTGTCACGAACCGCTGCGACAGGCCCTGCGCCAGTCCGGCGTCCTGGTTTAATTGAGGAAGCACTACGCATGAAGCGATTGGCCGGACTTTCCGCACTTGCCTTGATTATCTCCAGCACCAGTGGCTGCGGTTGGATCTGGGGCCCGGAAGGCTACTTCCGCGACCGCGGTAGCGATTACCTGGAAGCCCAACAAACCGCCCCGATGAAATTGCCGTCGGACGTCAATGTCGCCAAGCGCCTTGACCCGTTGCTGCCGATTCCGCGCAACGTGGCCGACGACACCTTCAAGGGTGAGTACGAAGTGCCGCGTCCACAGCCGCTGTCGGCCGTGGCCGATGCCAGCGACTACAGCCTGCAGAAGAGCGGCGATACCCGTTGGGTCATGGCCCAGCGTCCGCCTGCCGAAGTCTGGCCGGTGGCCGTGCAGTTCTTCCAGGACAACGGTTTCCGCATCGATGAGCAACGCCCGCAGACCGGTGAATTCACCACCGCGTGGCAGCACACCAGCGAACTGTCGGCGTCCATGGCCAAGCGCCTGCAAGCCGGCGGCGTAGCCAATGACAGCGAAGCCCGCATCCGCGTGCGCATCGAGCCAGGCGTGCAGCGCAACACCAGTGAAGTCTATGTGGTAAGCGCCGAGCGTCCTGCCGGCAGCACCGCCAACGTCGACTTCACCCCACGTTCGGTCAACACCGGCGTGGACGCTGCCCTGGTCGACGAAATGCTCGCCAGCATGAGCCGTATCTCCGAGAAGGGCGGTTCCGTCTCCCTGCTCGCCGCCGGTAGCTTTGACACACCTAGCCGCGTCAGCCTCAGCGAAGACGGCAGCGGTAACGTCGTGCTCAACCTGGGTGAAGACCTGGATCGCGCCTGGTCGAGTGTCGGTCGCGCGCTGGAACACGGCGAATGGCGCGTTGAAGACATCAACCGCAGCCTGGGCCTGTACTACATCAACTTGGCTGAAAAAGCCGAGAAGAAAGACGAAGAGCCAGGTTTCTTCAGCAAGCTGTTCGGCAGCAAGCCGACCAAGGAAGAAGTCGAGACTCGCGCCGAGCGTTACCAGGTTCGTTTGAGCAAGGTAGGCGAAAGCGTGCAAGTCACCGTCGAGAAAAACATCAACACCGTGGCGCCGGCAGAAGTGGCGCGCAAAGTGTTGGGCGTGATTCAGGACAACCTGGGCTGATCCGATGCGTTTTGCCGTTCTCGGCAGCGGTAGCCAAGGGAACGGCACGCTTGTAGCCCACGACGACACGTACGTCCTGGTGGATTGTGGTTTCTCCCTGCGGGAAACCGAGCGGCGCCTGCTGCGCCTGGGGGTTCACCCTGCGCAGCTGAGCGCGATTCTGGTGACCCACGAACATGCCGACCACGTGCATGGCGTGGGTTTGCTGTCTCGGCGCTACAATCTTCCGGTGTACCTGAGTCGCGGTACCTTGCGCGGGATGCGCAAACCGATTGAACCCGCAGGTTTGCTGGCTGGTGGCGAGCAATTGCAGATCGGCGCCTTGAGCATCGCTGTGATTGAAGTGGCCCACGATGCCCAGGAGCCGACGCAATACGTATTCAGTGACGGTGAACGGCGCTTCGGCCTGCTCACCGACCTGGGTTCCTACTGCGCCAGGGTGCTGGACGGTTATCGCGACCTCGATGCATTGATGATCGAGTCGAACCACTGCCGTGACCTGCTTGCGCGGGGTCACTACCCGGCCTTTCTCAAGCGGCGGGTTGGCGGGCAGTTTGGACATTTGAACAACCACCAGGCGGCGTACCTGGTGTATGAGTTGGGCTGGCAAGACCTGCAACACCTGGTCCTGGCCCACCTGAGCAGCAAGAACAACCTGCCGCAGCTGGCCCGGCAATGTTTTGTCGACACTCTTGGGTGCGACCCGGACTGGCTGCAACTGGCCGATCAAGATTCAGGGCTTGACTGGCGGCACATCGCCTAGCCCACCTACTTAGCAAGCGGAGCCCATCATGGAAAAACGTGAAGAACTCTACCGCGGCAAAGCCAAATCGGTTTACAAGACCGACGACGCCAACCGCTTGATCCTGCTGTTTCGCAACGACACCTCGGCGTTCGACGGCAAGCGCATCGAACAGCTCGACCGCAAAGGCATGGTGAACAACAAGTTCAACGCCTTCATCATGCAGAAGCTCGAAGCGGCCGGCATTCCGACCCAATTCGACAAACTGCTGGGCGACAACGAATGCCTGGTGAAAAAGCTCGACATGATCCCGGTCGAGTGCGTCGTGCGTAACTACGCGGCCGGCAGCTTGGTGAAGCGTTTGGGCGTGGAAGAGGGGCTCAAGCTCAACCCTTACACCTTCGAACTGTTCCTCAAGGACGACGCCAAGGGCGACCCGTTCATCAACGAATCCCACGTAGTGGCATTCGGTTGGGGCACCGCTGAGCAACTGGCGCGCATGAAAGAACTGTCGCTGAAGGTCAACGACGTCCTGAGCAAACTGTTCGACGACGCCGGCCTGTTGCTGGTGGACTTCAAACTGGAATTCGGTGTGTTCCACGACGGCTCCATCGTCCTGGGCGACGAATTCAGCCCGGACGGCTGCCGCCTGTGGGACAAAGACACCCGCAAGAAGATGGACAAAGACCGCTTCCGCCAGGGCCTCGGTGACGTCATCGAAGCCTACGAAGAAGTCGCCAACCGTCTCGGCGTACCGCTGTAATCGACGCAAGCATCTGATAGCACGGAAAAAAATCGCTTTGGCGCTTTGCTTCCAGGAAACAGGCTGTTATGATGCGCGCCGTTGGAGAGATGCCAGAGTGGCCGAATGGGACGGATTCGAAATCCGTTGTACCTTCACCGGTACCTAGGGTTCGAATCCCTATCTCTCCGCCATTATTGAAAAATGAAAAACCCCCGATAACTTCAGTGTTGTCGGGGGTTTTTTGCTTTCAGTCAGAAACTGCATAATGAATTCTGCTACGGTCTTCGTTAATTGGCGCTTCGGACATCAGTCATGAATTTTAAAAAAGTACTGGCGCGTTTGCAGGCTGAAGTTCCCGAGCTATTGGCTGTGTATGTGTTCGGTAGCCAAGTGTCTGGTGAGGCTGGTAGTGAGAGTGATCTGGATGTTGCGGTACTTTCTGCGGGAACGGTCGAGCCTTTGTTGCTATGGCAGCTCTCCGGGGAGTTGGCCGATATAGTTGGAGTTCCAGTCGACTTGCTTGATTTGCGCGCAGCCTCAACAGTAATGCAATACCAAGTATTGACCACTGGGCGTCGGCTCTGGTCCGGGAATGTCCAGGCGGGTCTATTCGAGAGCTACGTCCTGAGCGAAAAAACCGCGCTGGACACGGCAAGGGCTGAGTTGTTGGCGGATATCCAGAAGGAGGGGAAAGTTTATGGTCGATGATGTTCTCATCAATAAAGCAGCCAGCATTGAACGGTGCGTTGCTCGCGCCCGTCAGGAATACGATAAAGATCCCACCAGCTTCGCCACAGATTTCACGCGCCAGGATGCGGCGATTTTGAATATTCTGCGTGCCTGTGAGGCAGCGCTGGACATGGGCCAACACTTGATTCGTCGTGAGCGCCTGGGGGTTCCACAAGGGGCTCGTGACGTGTTTGAGTTGTTGTGTCAGGGCGGTTGGGTCAATCCTGCGTTGCTGACCAACCTGAAGAACATGGTCGGGTTCCGTAACATTGCTGTTCACGAGTACCAGACGCTTCAGTTGCCGATTACCGTAGCGATCATCACAAAACACCTGGGTGAATTTCTAGCATTTAGTTCGCATATTTTGACCAAGGATGCTGGGTTGGAAAATAAACAGGTCTAATCTGTAAATTTTCCCCTCCCTCTGAATAAGTTTTCCTGCTGCGGTGTTCACCACACAGACCACCCAGGAAACGCCCATGAACAGCCTCGCCGACCGCTACGACCGCCTGACCCGCACCTTCCACTGGCTAACCGCCGCGTTGGTGATCTTCATGTTCGCCAGCGCCCACATCTGGGAAAACCTGGAAAAAGGCACGCCACTGCGCAAAGGCCTGCAATCCGTCCATATCTCCCTCGGCATCGCCATGGCAGTGCTGATCGCGGCACGTATCCTCTGGCGGCTGTTCGGTGGTAATCACCCAAAGGCCGACAACCACCCTGCGCTTAACCTGGCCGCCAAGATCGCCCACGGCTGTCTATACCTGTTACTACTGACGCAAGTGACCCTGGGCTTCCTGTTCCGCTGGGCCCAGGGCGAGCCGTTCAACTTTTTCGGACTGTTCCCCCTTCCCGCGCCATTCGTGATTGATCACGAATGGCGCGGCACCCTGGGTGGGCTGCACAACAATGTCGCCTGGGCGATCATCGTGCTTGCGGGGCTGCATGCCTGCGCTGCGCTGTGGCATCACTACATCCAGCGCGACGGTACGCTGCGCCGCATGCTGCCCGGCCCTTGGGGCGATCTTCAACACTGAGTTTGCTGCTGTACTTTCCCTATCGTTACGGAGCATGAGCGCCATGAACAATCGCCACGAACACGCTGTTGGTTACCGTACCGCTTTGTTCTTCGGTGCCTGTATGGCCGCCGCACTGCTGGCCGGTCAGGCTCATGCTTCCGGTGACGAATCGGCGCCACCCAAGCCCAACTGCCCCAAAGGCCAGGTCTGGGATACCAAGACCGGCAAGTGCGTGCTGCAAACCAGCAAAGCCACGTCGGACGCCGACCGCACTGATTACGCCTATCGTCTGGCCAAGGACGGGCGTTACGAAGAAGCCCTGTCACTGCTCGACACCCTGCAAAACCCGAACACTGCCAAGGCCCTGAACTACCGCGGCTACGCCACCCGCAAGCTGGGCCGCACCGACGAAGGCATCAGCTACTACCTGAAATCCGTGGCCCTGGACCCCAACTACGCACAAGTCCGTGAGTACTTGGGTGAGGCCTACGTCATCAAGGGCCGCGTGGACCTGGCCCAGGAGCAACTGGTGAAAATCAAGGCCTTGTGCAGTACCACCTGCGAAGAATACGAAGACCTGGCCGAAGCTATCGCCGCCGCGCCTCAGGCTTAAACCCGTGAGCGAACAGTCGGGAGATTGCCATCAGCAAAGACGCTGAGTTGCGTCGTGAGTTGAGCCAGTTGTTGCCACGTTTATGGCGATACGGGTTGGTGCTGTCGCGACAAAAGCATGTGGCGGATGACCTGGTGCAAGCCACTTGTGTGCGGGCACTCGAGCGTGCAGGCCAGTTCATGGCCGGCACGCGACTGGACCGCTGGTTGCTGACGATCATGCATTCGATCTGGCTTAACGAATTGCGCTCGCAGCGGGTACGGCAAGGCCAGGGGTTTGTCGACGCTGAGCAAGAGTTGTCGTTCGACGGTGAAACACTGGCTCAGGATCAAGTGCTGGCCGCGCAGGTGATCAAGCGCGTCAATGCGTTGCCTGAAGCCCAGCGAGAGACGGTGTTTCTGGCCTACGTCGAAGGGCTTTCATACAAGGAAATTGCCGAAGTCCTGCATATCCCGGTGGGAACGGTGATGAGCCGGCTGGCCGCTGCGCGCTTGAAACTGGCTGAAACGGCGCACTCAAGCGGCGTGTTGGATAAATCGAGCGGAGAACGACGATGACTCAAAACACCCCACCGTCGGATGAACTGCTGGTGGCTTATCTGGACGGTGAGTTAGACCCTAAGCAGCGTCAGGTTATCGATAACCTGCTGGGGATCGATCCAGCCATGACTGCCCGCGTAGAGCAGCTCAAGCGCGGGCACCTGTCGTTCAAATCAGCTTTCGATTCGGTACTCGATCAAGCCCCCACTGAACGTTTGCAGGCGATGCTCGATAGCCTGCCGCCGGCGCAAACATCGACCCTGAGTCGACGCAGGTTTATCGCGGTAGCGGCAAGCTTTGCGGTGGCCGGTGTGGTCGCCGATCGGTTGTTCATGACCTTGCCCCGGCCTGAACCGGGTTCGGGCTGGCGTGCCTCGGTCACCGAATACATGGCGCTGTATACGCCCCAGACCTTGGAAAACCTCAGCGCTGATCCCGACTCGCTTATCGCCCAACTGAGTTCGGTAGGGCGCCAGCTCGGTCTGCCGCTGAGCCCAGAGGCGATAAGCCTGCCGGGCGCCGAGTTCAGGCGCGCACAAATCCTCGATTACGATGGCGTATTAATTGGCCAATTAACGTACCTCGACGCACGTCACGGCCCGCTGGCGCTCTGTATTACGTCTGCGAAAAAAGGCCTGATGCCCATGGCCACCGAACAGCGTCGTGGAATGAACGTGGTTTTTTGGTCCAATCCAACCCATGCCTTCATGTTGATTGGCAGAAATCCATTTGAAGATTTGCAGATCATGGCGCGCAGTGCCGAGAAGGCCCTGGCCGTGTAGTCATTGGCATGGAATAACCCTTCGACTGTTCACCAATGGCACTCATTCGGCAGCCAATCGCGCCGACAGGCTTTCAATAAACACCGTCTCCGCCCGGCTCATCTTCTGCTCGCGGTTCCACAGCAGGTGGATATCCACGTCGGTAATCCCTTCGTCCGGCGGCAAGCGCCAGAGCAATCCATTCTTCACATCTTCGGCCACCACATGAATCGGCAGGCAGCCCAGGCCAAACCCGGCAATCACCAACCGCCGCACTTCCTCCAGGCTGGAGGAGGACGCCACGATGCGCCCGCTGAAGCCCTGCTGGTCACGAAAGATGGTCAACGGAGAGAGCATCCCGCCGATCTGGTCACTGGTGAAACTCACGAAGTTCTCCGACTGCAAATCGCCCTCCGCCAAACCGGTACGCCCGAATAACGGGTGATGTCGGCCGCAAAAAAAGGCATAGCGCTGACGCAGAAACAGATGCTGCTCCAGTCGTGGTTGCGGCCGGCGATTGAGGCTCAGGCCCAACGTCGCGGTTTTCTCCAGCAGGGCGCTGACGATGTCCGAGCTGCGCATCACCTCAACGTCCAGTTCGACCCTGGGATGCTGACGATGGAAGTCGGCGAGAAAGTCATCAAAGGTGTCTGAATTGATCCGGCTGATCATCAGCAACCGCACCTTGCCGATCACCTCGTCACCGGGCTTTTGCAGGGCGTTGCTCATCTGCGAGACCTGGCCGTACATCTCGCCGGCGATCGAGAATATCTGCTCGCCGGCTTCGGTCAGCACAAAACGTGGGCCGCGTCGGGCAATAAGCTGGCAGTCGAGTTGCTCTTCCAGGCGCTTGAGCGCCTGGCTGATGGCCGGTTGGGTCAGGTGCAGGCGCGCGGCGGCGCGGCTGATGCTCAGTTCCTGGCCGATTACCCGGAAGGTGCGCAACAGGTTCCAGTCCAGGCGGTCGTTGAGCAGCGGGTGAACATCGCGGCGGTTTTCAGACATGGCGACAGCTCGATAATAAGCAGGATTTATAATTGGAATAATAAATAGAAAATTGACTAATCATAGCGTCGAGACGAAAAATCACCCTCAACCAGCGCCATCAGAGCGCGAGCGCCAGACCTTTCTCCTGCCAAAAAAATAACCAAAGGAGCCAACCCCATGAAGCCTTCCGCTTCGCCGCAGCCTCGCCGTGCCGCGGCCGCCGCCTTCATCGGCACCATGATCGAGTGGTATGACTTTTACATTTACGCCACCGCCGCGGCGCTGGTGTTCGGTCAGCTGTTTTTCCCTTCCGACGACAAACTGTTCAGCACCATGGCCGCGTTCGGTACCTTTGCCGTGGGCTTCTTTGCCCGGCCGTTGGGCGGCATTGTGTTTGGGCATATTGGTGACCGTATCGGTCGCAAGAAATCCCTGGTGATCACGCTGGTGATGATGGGCGTGGTGACGGTGTGCATCGGGCTGTTGCCGACCTACGCACAGATCGGCGTAGCGGCGCCGGTGCTGTTGGTACTGCTGCGTGTCGTGCAAGGCATCGCCGTTGGCGGCGAGTGGGGCGGGGCGGTGCTGATGGCCGGCGAACATGCGCCCAAAGGCCGTCGCAACTTTTTTGCTTCCTTTGCGCAGTTGGGCAGCCCGGCGGGTTTGATCCTGTCGTTGCTGGCCTTCAGCGCGGTAACCCGTTTGCCGGAAGCCGACCTGCTCAGTTGGGGCTGGCGCGTGCCGTTCCTGGCCAGTGCCTTGTTGTTGATCGTCGGCCTGGCGATCCGCTTGGGCGTCAATGAATCGCCCGAGTTCCTCGAAGACAAGGCCAAGGCGGAAAAAGCCCGGGCCATCACCCAGGATCAGGCACCGGTGATCGAAGTGCTGAGGACTTCATGGCGCCCGCTGTTGCTGTGCATTGGTGCCAATACCTTGGGGATTGCCGGGGTGTATTTCACCAACACCTTCATGATTGCCTACACCACCCAGCAACTTAACCTGCCGCGCTCGTTGATTCTGGAATGCCTATTTGTCGTGGCCATCATCCAGTTCTGCGTCCAGCCGCTTGCGGCCTGGGTGGCGGAGAAGGTCGGTGCCACACGCTTTTTGTGTGCGATGACCGTGCTCGCGATGGCCTCGCCGTATCCGATGTTCGTGCTCGTCAGCAGCGGCCAGGCGCCGTTGATCATCCTCGGCATCGCGCTGGCCGTGGTGTGCATGGCTTCGTTTTATGCGGTGATCGCCGGCTTCGTCAGCGGCCTGTTCGAAACCCGCGTGCGCTACACCGCCATCTCCCTGGCCTATCAAGTGTGCGGCGCGCTGGCTGGCGGCCTCACGCCGTTGATCGGCACCTGGCTGGCCCATGAATACCAGGGCCAGTGGTGGCCGATGGCAGTGTTCTACAGCGCGATCGCGGCGGTTTCGCTGGTGTGCGTACTGGCGTTGTCCCGTCGCCA
Source organism: Pseudomonas sp. AN3A02 (assembly GCF_011765255.1). Classification (NCBI taxonomy): domain Bacteria; kingdom Pseudomonadati; phylum Pseudomonadota; class Gammaproteobacteria; order Pseudomonadales; family Pseudomonadaceae; genus Pseudomonas; species Pseudomonas sp. AN3A02. The sequence goes on along the minus strand of NZ_JAARNI010000001.1, from coordinate 656,622 downwards.
CGCTACCGCCCACCGCCTTGAAATGGCTTGAAGCGTTTGATTGGAGAGTGTGTATGTTGAAGATTAATGGCGAGCGCCTGTGGGCCAGCCTGATGGCCATGGCCGAGATCGGCGCGACGGCCCGCGGTGGCAGTTGCCGCCTGGCGTTGAGCGCCGAAGACCAGGCTGGCCGCGCGCTGTTCAGCCGCTGGTGTGAAGACGCCGGGCTGACCTTGAGCGTGGACGCTATCGGGAACCTGTTCGCTCGCCGAGCGGGCAGCGATAACGAGGCTGCACCAGTAATGATGGGCAGCCACCTCGACACCCAGCCGGAAGGCGGGCGCTTTGATGGCGTCTATGGTGTGTTGGCTGGATTGGAGGTGATCCGCAGCCTCGACGACCACGGGATCAAAACGCGCAAGCCGCTGGAAATCGCCGTGTGGACCAACGAGGAGGGTGCCCGTTTTACTCCGGCCATGCTCGGCTCGGCGGTGTTCACCGGCACCTTGGCGTTGGACAAGGCGCTGGCCACCCAGGATGTCGACGGTGTCAGCGTGGCGGATGCGTTGCGCAGCACTGGCTACAACGGCGAGCGCCCATTGGGTGGCGCGGTGGATGCGTATTTTGAAGCGCACATCGAACAAGGCCCTATTCTGGAAGACAACGCCAAGAGCATCGGCGTGGTCACCGGTGGCCAGGCGATTCGCTGGCTCGATGTACGCGTGGAAGGCATGGCCGCCCATGCCGGGACCACGCCGATGCCGCTGCGCAAGGACGCCTTGTACGGCGCCGCGCAGATGATTCAATCGCTGGAAAACCTGGCGGCTGATTTTGCGCCTGAAGGCCTGACGACGGTGGGCGAATTGAACATCGCCAAGTCGTCGCGCAATACCATTCCCGGCCTGCTGAGTTTCACCGTCGACCTGCGCCATCACCGCGACGCCGACATCGAAGCCATGGAGCAACAAGTGCGCGTCCGTTTGCAGGATATCGCCGCGCAACGTGGCCTGAGCGTCACCGTCAGCCCGCACTGGATCAGTCCCGCCACGCCGTTTGATGCCGAGTGTGTGGCGTGTGTGCAGTCGGCGGTAGATACGTTGGGGTATGCGCAGCAATCCATCGTCAGCGGCGCGGGCCACGATGCTATCCACCTGGCGCGGTTCTGCCCGACGGCGATGGTCTTTATTCCGTGCGTCGGCGGCTTGAGTCATAACGAAGCGGAAGACGTGTTGCCCGAGGATGTTCGCCAGGGCACCGATGTATTGCTCAATGCCGTGTTGAAACGTGCCGGCCAGGTTCAGTAAGGAGAAATCCCATGCGTACTTTTTTTCATCCCGAACAACTTTTGCACCATCCTCGCAGCTACTACTCTCGTGGCCAGATGCGCACGCCGCAGGAGGTCCCGGAGCGCGCCCGCAACCTGCTGCTGGCCGCCCAGACCCTGGGCTTCGAGATCCAGCAACCGCACGACCACGGCCTTGATCCACTGTTGGCTGTACATGGCGCCGCCTACCTGACCTTCCTCCAGGAAGCCCACCAACGCTGGAAAGAAATCCCCGAAGACTGGGGCGACGAAGTCATGTCCAACATCTTCGTGCGCGAGCCCAACGCCCTGCGCGGCATCCTGGCCCAGGCGGCGCGCTATCTCGCCGATGGCAGTTGCCCGATTGGTGAACTTACCTGGCGTTCGGCGTATTGGTCAGCCCAAAGCGCGGTCGCCGCAGCCAAAGACATCCTCGACGGCGCGCCCGCCGCTTATGCACTGTGCCGCCCGCCAGGCCACCACGCCCGCTTCGATGCTGCCGGTGGGTTTTGCTACATCAACAATGCGGCGGTGGCGGCGCAGGCCTTGCGCGATGGCTTCGAGCGCGTCGCCGTACTCGATACCGACATGCACCACGGGCAAGGCATCCAGGAGATTTTCTACGACCGCGATGACGTGCTGTACGTGTCGATTCATGGCGATCCAACCAACTTCTATCCCGGCGTTGCAGGTTTTGAGCAAGAGCGTGGCCATGCTTCGGGCGAAGGCTTCAACCTCAACCTGCCGATGGCGCATGGTGCCAGTGAGGCGGTGTTCTTTGAAAAGCTGGAGCTGGCGTTAAAGGCGGTGAAGGACTTCTCGGCGGACGTGCTGGTGTTGTCGCTGGGGTTCGATATCTACGAGCTGGACCCACAGAGCAAAGTGGCGGTGACGCGGGAAGGGTTTGCGCGGTTGGGTGAGTGTATTCGTGGGTTGGGGCTGCCGTGTGTGATCGTGCAAGAAGGCGGCTATCACCTGCAAACGCTGGACAGTAATGCGCAGGCGTTTTTTGAAAGTGCTCAGGCGTGGTCGATCTAACCTGCTGAATAAAGAAACTCGGACTGCCTTGGAAATACATTCAAGGCGTGTCCGTTCCGTAGGGCTTTCAGGTAGGTAATTTATATCCGTTAACTTCTGGTCAATACCTCTCAAGTCCTGCCCAGGCTGGCCGAAACTCTGTCATACGATGTCGTATGCCCATAATGAGAACAATCGCCATGTCGCTTCGCAGCCTGTCCATTGCCCGCCGTGCGGGTCTCGGTTTTGCCTTGATTGCTTTGCTCGTGGCGCTGCTGGGGTTCTTTGCCCTCTCGAACATGGCGAGCATTCGCGAAAGCGCGGTGCAGGTGGAACGTGGCCTGGTGCCGAAAATGCGCCTGGTGTCGGACATTCGCGAAATCATGCTGCGTATCCGCACCATTTCCCTGCGCATGGCCCTTGATTCCAATGCTGCTAGCATCCCGCAATACCGCAGTCAGATGGACACCCGCAGCCAGGACCTGACGAAAAAACTCGCCGACCTGAATGCCGTCATCGACACACCCGAAGTGCGCACTCTCTACGATCAGTTCCAGGTGTCCCTGCGTCAGTACCAGCAAGGCCTGACTCAGTCGTTCATCCTCGCCGACAAGCAGCAGCTCGCCGAGCTGAACAAGTTGCTGCTGGTGGACATGAAAACCGTGGTCGACGGCTCCGGCAATCAGCTCAATGCCCTGGCCGACTACTACAACGCCCAGATAAATATGCAGGGCCAGATGGCAGAGCTGCAGTACAGCCGCTCGCGCACAATGGTCTTCGGTTTTGTTCTGCTGGCCGCGTTGAGCACCGTGGCGCTGGCCTGGTTGCTGACGCGCAGTATCGTTGGCCCTTTGAGCCACGCGGTGCGCGCTGCAGAAAATGTCGCCCAGGGCGATTTGACCCAGACCGTTGAAGTGACCGGTGACGACGAAGTCACGCGCCTGCTCGTGGCACTGCAAAGCATGCAAGGCAGCCTGCGCAGCACCTTGCAGTTGATTCGCCAGTCAGCCGGGCAGATGGCAGCATCGGCCACCGATCTCAATGGCATCACCGACCAGAGCAGCCGCAGCCTGCAAAAGCAGACCGCTGAAATCGAGCAAGCCGCCACCGCCGTCAATGAGATGACTTCGGCCGCCGATGAGGTGGCACGTAATGCCGTTTCCACCTCCGAATCGACCCGCCTCTCCAATGAAACGGCCCGCGACGGTCAGCAGCGCGTCGGTGAAACGGTCAGCGCGATTCAGGCGCTGAGTACCAACATCGGCGAAACCTCGAGCCTGGTGCAAAACCTCGCCGATCAGTCGCGGGACATCGGCAAGGTGCTGGACGTGATTCGCTCCATCGCCGAGCAGACCAATTTGCTGGCGCTGAACGCCGCCATCGAAGCGGCGCGTGCTGGTGAGTCCGGGCGTGGTTTTGCCGTGGTGGCGGATGAAGTGCGTGCACTGGCCCATCGCACCCAGCAATCGACCCTGGAGATCGACCAGATGGTCACTGCGATGCGCAGTGGTTCCAGCCAGGCGCTGACATCGATGCAATCGAGCACCCAGCGGGCCAGCGAAACGCTAATCCTGGCCGAAGGAGCCGGTGGCGCACTGAGCCAGATCACCGACTCGATCGACCAGATTCATCAGCGTAACCTGGTCATCGCCAGCGCCGCCGAGGAGCAGGCCCAGGTGGCGAAGGAAGTGGACCGCAACATCGTCAATATTCGTGACCTGTCCGCGCAGTCGTCCTCGGGTGCGGGGCAGATCAACGGATCGAGCCACGAGCTGGCGCGGTTGGCTGTGTCGCTTAATGAGGCTGTGGCGCGGTTTCAGCTGTAGCGCGGTTCTCCAGTGCCAGGGACGGCACCAGTTCCAGGATACGGTTACGGCCACCTTCGGCCACCAGGTACGTTCCCTTCGTCGTACGCACAATCGACTGTGGCGCCTTCAGGAAAGACAGAATTGTCTGCTGGCGCCCGTGCTTGTCGATCAACAACAAACGCGCACGGTGGGTTGAATCCTCGTTGATCCATAACCCGCGTTCATCGCACATCAGGAAGGTGGGTTTGTTCAACTGGCTCAGTACCACCGGGTCGCTACCGTCGATGGTCAGCTCTCGCACCACGCCCTTTTTCTTTTCTGTGTAGAGCATGCGCCCATCCGTGCAGCGAACAATCGACTCGCCTTCGCTGAGTTGGTCACGCACGACGCTCAGTGTTTTATCGCTCCAGTGATAGCGCAATATCCGGGCACCTACCTTGCGGTCTTCGATGGCATAGAGATACTCGCCGTCGTCCCATAGCCCTTGCACGCTTTCTCCCTTGAACAGCTCGGTGACGACGCCGTCCTTGAGGAAACTGACCGGCGCGCCATCCACTTCCTGGCTGAACACCCAGCCGCCCTGAGTGGCGACCATACCATCGGGCTTGGAGAGATTTCCTACCACCAGTTCGCGTTTTCCGTCCGGCAAGATGCGCACGATACTGCCAAGCCCATCGCTCAATTCCTGGCTCACCATCAGTGAACCGTCGGGCATCGGCATCAGTGATGCGGCCTTTGCTACGTCGCGGTGAACGACATGAACACTCCAGTCTTCGGCTGCACTGACCGGGTAGAAGCTTTGCCAGGCGAAGAAGCCCAGAGCTGCAAAACAGAGTGACCCCACGAGCCACAATCCCGGTCGAAACATGCGGTAGAGTGGTGCGGGGCGGAAAGTCCTTTTTATTGTTTTATCCATTGATTGAGTTACCGGTAGCTATTCGTGAATAGAACGATTGGAGCCGAAGTTAACCGTTGTCCTCGTCCTGCAAGAGGGCTGCGTAATCTTGCCCTCCGTAGAACACCCCTACAATCGATACCGTTTCAGTGTCGGCATCTACTGTAAAAGCGACGATGGTGGTGTGCCGATAGTGAGTGGTACGTAGAGTGGGTAACAAGTCTTCACGGCTGATGCCGCGCAGAGGAAACAGAGACAGGTTTTCGCAGTAAGTGATGATGGCATCTACATAGCGCGCAGCGACGACGGGTGAGCCGGCCTGGGTGATGTAGTCTTCAAGTTCTTCGAGTTGCGTTACTGCCTTGGGTGAAAAAGCTACCGTGTAGGTCACGACTTACGGTTGCCTTTCTGTTGGCGTTTGGCTGCCATGTGTTCGCGGACCTGGGCGGCAGACAGCGCGCTGTCTGGATCGGCCTTGAGGGCGACGGCTGCTGGAATCACTTGATCCCGAAGCCAGTTTTCCATTGCGCGGTCACGTGCCAGCAAGATTCGCAGCCCGTCGCGTATGACTTCACTTTCACTGGCATATTCGCCAGTGCTCACTTTGGCTTTGACGAGTGCAGCCATCTCAATCGGCAAGGTGATGCTCATTTGCTGGGTTGAGCGCATGGTAGCGTCCGCTTTTGCTGGGTAGGATTTAATCCTACTCAACGCTGGGCGTGTTGCAAGCGGTAACTGACCAGTGTGAGTCGCTAGAGTCTCCTGAACTGACCAGCGTGCTGTCTGTTTCGTGCAGATACTGATGGGGTAATCCATCGTCAAAGACTTTTCCATAGTGGGCCTAAAAGTGAGAGCTGGATTTGAGGCTGTCAGTATTGACGCTTTTCAGGAGTCTCGTTTCTCACCCACGCAAATTCCCTGCTGATATGTATGACCGCATATTTTCCGTAGGGTTATTGGCTGATCCCGAGTATGTGGGCCGCGCCAATAGCATCCCGCCAGCCCCCATACGATAATGCTCGCCACATCTGCTCAACCAACGGCTGCCCTCGTGATCATCAACTTCGACCTCAACGACCTCCAAGCCTTCCGTGCCGTCGTAGACAAGGGCAGTTTCCGTGCTGCAGCCGAAGCCATCCGTATCTCCCAGCCGGCCCTCAGTCGGCGCATCGAAAAGCTCGAGTCCGCCCTCGACGTCAAACTCTTCGAACGCACCACGCGCCGTGTCAGCCTGACCATGGTTGGTCGCGCGTTCCTGCCGCAAGTCGAGCGCATGCTCGATGACCTGGACATCGCCCTGATGGGCATCAGTAACGTGGCTTCAACCCGTATGGGCAATGTCACCATCGCCTGTGTGCCGTCTACGGCGTACTACTTCATGCCCCACGTGATCTCCGAATTCCACAAGCTCTATCCGAAGATTCGACTGCGGGTATTGGACGCGAGTGCGGGCGAGGTGTGTGCGGCGGTGGAAAGTGGCGAGGCGGATTTCGGCGTGAGTTTCAGCGGCAGCCTGGCGGATGGGGTGGAGTTCGAGCTGTTGTTGCAGGAGCGTTATGTGCTGGCCTGTCGCCGGGATCATCCACTGGCGGACCGTGCCAGTGTGACGTGGGCCGAGGCGTACGAGCATGACTACATCACCGTGGACAAGACCTCAGGCAATCGCTTTTTGCTGGACCAGGCCCTGCGCGGGGTGCGGGTGAAGAAGCAAAGCATCTGCGAAACCCATCACGTGACCACGATGATCGGGCTGGTGGAGGCGGGGTTGGGGGTGGCGATGGTGCCGTCGATTGCGATGCCGGGCGGCAAGCATCCGATTCTGACGAGTGTGCCGCTGGTGGAGCCGGAGGTGGTGCGCAACGTGGGGCTGATCAAGCGCCGCGGGCGTACGTTGACGCCGGCGGCACTCGAGTTGGAGCGGTTGACCCGGCAGATGCCCTTCCGGTCAGTGTGATACCGAGTCCAGGCCGGTGGCTTGTACCACCGGTTGCGCCTGGGGTGAGGCGAGGAATTGCAGGAGCTTTTTCGCCTGCGCCGGGTGTTCGGCATTCACTGGAATGCCTGCGGCAAAACGGGTGACGGACTGCACGTCTTCAGGGATTTTTCCGACGTAGGTCACGCCCGGAATCGGCAGCAGTTCGGACACCTGTTGCAAGCCCACTTCGTAGTCACCCTTGGCGACTTGGGAGGCTACCGGGATGCGTTCGATCATGGTGCCCTTGGACGGCATGCCGAGTTTCTTGAACAGTTCCTTTTCGACGTAGACGCCGCTGGCGCTGTCCGAATACGCGACGGATTTGGCGTTGCTCAGTACCGTCTTCAGTTCGGCGTCGGTGGCAATCGAAGGCTTGGTTGCGCCTTCCTTGACCACTAGGCCGATACGCGAATCCGCCAGTTCAACGCGAGAGGCCTTGTCGACCTTGCCTTGCTTGATCAGCTCATCCAACGCGTAGCCGACCATGATCACCACGTCGGCGTGTTCGCCACGGGCCAGGCGGTTGGGAATTGCTTCCGGCGCCTTGCCCATCGACGGGCCGAGGATGGTGTCGAGGGTATCGCCGCTCTGGGTGGCGTATTGCGCACCCAGCACCTTGTAGGCAGCGGTGAAGCCGCCTGAGGTCATGACTTTCAGCTCTTCAGCGTGGACCACCATTGCCAGGGAACCGATCGCCAGTGCCACCAGTGTTTTCAATAGGGTTTTCATCGACGTGACCCCTCAGGCAACTTGCAGACGGGCGCTGGCGCGGCGATACAGCGCAAACGTCGCGCACAGTGCGCACAGCGCGGCAAACATCAACCAGTAGGCCGGCGACGCCTTGTCGCCCGTCTCGTGGATAAACCAGGTTGAGATCGCCGGGGTAAAACCACCGAAGATCGCGGTCGCCAGGCTGTAGGCCAGGGAGAAGCCCGCCACGCGCACTTCCACCGGCATGATTTCGGTCAGCGCCGGGATCATCGCGCCGTTGTACATGCCGTAGAGGAAGGAGAACCACAGCAGGGTTTCCAGCATGTGCGCGAAGCTTGGCGCATTGACCACGTAGGAAAGTGCCGGGTAGGCGGTCAGCACAGTCAGAGTGGTCATGGCGATCAGCACCGGCTTGCGGCCAAAACGGTCACTCAGGGTGCCGCCGATGGGCAGCCAGATGAAGTTCGACACGGCCACCAGCAAGGTCACCAGCAGGGCGTCGGAGGTGGTCAGGTTAAGCACGGTTTTGCCGAAGGTCGGCGCGTATACGGTGATCAGGTAGAACGCGGTGGTGGTCATCGCCACCATCATCATGCCGCCGATGACGAGGGTCCAGTTCTTCACCAGGGTGGCCAGCACTTCGCGCATGGTGGGGCGGTGCTTGCGGTTGGCGAACTCTTCGGTTTCCTGCAGGTTGCGACGCAGGACGAAGATGAACGGGATGATCACGCAGCCGATGGCGAACGGAATACGCCAGCCCCAATCGGCAACCACCGCCGGTTCCATCCATTGGTTCAGGCCATAACCCAGGGCGGCCGCGACCACGATGGAGATCTGCTGGCTACCCGATTGCCAGCTGGTGTAGAAACCCTTGCGGCCCGGTGTGGCCATTTCGGCCAGGTACACCGATACACCGCCCAGTTCTGCGCCGGCCGAGAAGCCTTGCAACAGGCGGCCCATCAGCACCAGCAGCGGTGCCCACAAGCCGATGGTGTGATAGCCCGGTACCAGCACGATTAGCAGCGTGCCACTGGCCATAATCGCGAGGGTCACGATCAAGCCTTTACGGCGGCCCACATCGTCGATGTAAGCACCGAGGATAATTGCGCCCAGCGGACGCATCAAAAAGCCTGCGCCGAACACGGCGAAGGTCATCATTAATGACGCAAATTCATTAGCAGCGGGGAAGAAGGCGGCAGCGATATAGGTGGCATAGAAACCGAACAGAAAGAAGTCGAACTGTTCGAGAAAGTTGCCGGAGGTGACGCGAAAGACCGCGCCGACTTTGGAGCGGGCAGAGTCAGGCCGTGAAGGATTTTGCATTTTTTTGTGTCTCCAGCGTTCTTTTTAAAGTGCTTGTTTCGCTTAAGACCGCGGATAGTGGCTGACACATTTAGAAATGATAAGTGAGTAATTTACATGCATTGATGCGTCTTGGTTATCAATGACCGGAGTCACACAAAACCGCTCCCTCATCTATGCTTGCCCAGTGTGTCCAATTCTTACGGACGGGAGGTGGGTATGAGCAACGAACACAAGCAACGTGATGAGTTGGAGCAGGAGCGCGCCAGGAAGCTTCGCGAGGAAGAAAAACCGCAGACCTGGAAGCATCCGGACGATGGCACCGAGCTGTCCGAGCGTGACCAGGAGCGCCCGCTCAAGCCTTAAGTCCTTGTTTCCTGTAGGAGCGAGCTTGCTCGCGAAAAACCTGAGGGCGACGCGGGGCACCTGGTTTCCCGCGTTATCGTTAACGGCCTTCGCGAGCAAGCTCGCTCCTACAGTGTTTCTTCAGTTCTGAATCGGCGTACACAACTCCACCAGCGTGCCATCCGGGCAACGCACATACGACACCACCTGCCCCCAAGGCTTGGTGCTCGGCGCAGCAAGCTCTGTCGCACCCGCCGCCAGCGCTCTGGCATGGGCCTTTGACACATCCTCGGTAACAAACCCCAGCTCCATCCCCAGCGGCTGCTGTGAGGCATGCGCCTCCACATGCCCGCCCTTGAAGTTCATCTCGCCCAACTCATGCGCCGCGAAGGAGAGCGTGGTGCTACCCGTCTCCAACTCGCCATACGTTCCCGACTCATGCAGGAAACGACGACTCAAACCGAAGGCTTTTTCGAAGAACTGCAGGGAGGCAGCGACGTCCGGGACGTAGACGATGGTGTAGGCGAATTTCATGGTTCAGCGGTCCTTGCTTGAGAGAGGAGGGCATTAGAGTCAGGGTCGTTCATACCGTCAACGGGAAACTATTTGACATATTTGATTTGTGATCACATATTGGAGCCATAAGAACGACAACACAGGTTTTGACTCATGACAGATGGCCCGCTTCTCCTTCCCACCTTGCGCCAGGTGTCCCGCGATACCTTGCAAGACCAGGTCTATCGCCAGATCCGTGAAGCCTTGATGAGTGGTCGTTTTCAGCCCGGCCAGAAACTCACCATCCGCGGCCTCGCCGAAGCCCTCGGCTCCAGCCCCATGCCGGTGCGCGAAGCCCTCCAGCGCCTTAGCGCCGAAAACGCCTTTGAAGTCACCGAAACCTCCCGTCTACGGGTCCGCATGATGACGGTCGAACGCCTGCGCGAGATTCGCGATGCGCGGGTCGCCCTGGAAGGTTTGCTGGCAGAAAAAGCCGTACTGCTCCTGGAAAAAGCCGACCTCGACGAAATCTCCGACCTCTGCCAACAGATGCAACAAGCCGCCGACGAAGTCGACGTTTCCCGCTACCTGTGGACCAACTTCGCCTTTCACCGTCGGATCTATGCCGTCGCCCAGGCCGAATTGACCATGGCCGCCGTGGAAAACTTCTGGCTGCACATGGGCCCGTGTTTTGCCCTGGTCGCTCCCGATAAAGCTCACTTGCAGCGCTCGATGGAGGCGCACACGCGCATCGTCGAAGCCCTGGCCGCCCGCGATGGCGCCGGTGCCCGCGCTGCCGTGACCGATGACATCATGCAGGCCGCCGATTCCCTGGCGCGCCTGCTCGTCAAGAACGACCGTTCGCGGTCGTCTGTTTCAGGAGGTAAACGTGCATGAGTGTCCTACAGCGGCTGCAGCCCTATCCTGGGTTACGTGTGTTGATTTCCGGCGGGGCTGCCGGCATCGGTGAAGTGTTGGCGGCGGCCTATCTGGAGGCGGGTGCCAAGGTGCATGTGTGTGATGTCAGCGAACCAGCCCTGGCGGCGTTTCGCGACAAGTACCCGGGCACTGTCGCCACCCGTGCCGACGTGAGTGATGCCGCGCAGATCGAGGCGGTGTTCCAGGTGCAGCGCGAGCAATTTGGCGGGCTGGATGTGCTGGTCAATAACGCCGGGATTGCCGGTCCCACCGGCGGCATCGACGCCATCAGCGATGCCGAGTGGCAAGCCACGATCAATATCAACCTGACGGCGCAATACCGTTTTGCCCATCACGCGGTGCCGATGCTCAAGGAGTCGTCCCACGGCCATCTGCTGCATATCGCCTCGGTCGCGGGCCGTCTTGGCTACGCCTGGCGCACGCCGTATGCCGCGACCAAATGGGCCATCGTCGGCCTGATGAAATCCCTGGCCTCGGAGCTGGGCGAAAGCGACATCCGCGTCAACGCCTTGCTGCCCGGCATCGTCGAAGGCCCGCGCATGGACGGCGTGATTCGCGCCCGTGCCGAACAGGTCGGCGTACCGGAAGCCGAGATGCGCCAGGAATACCTCAACAAGATCTCCCTCAAGCGCATGGTCACCGCCGAAGACGTCGCGGCCATGGCTTTGTTTCTCTGCTCGCCCGCCGCCCGCAATGTCACCGGCCAAGCGATCAGTGTCGACGGTAACGTCGAGTACCTGTAGGCCGCGTCAGCGTTTAGCCAAGGAAGAACACACAAGCCACACCCGGGATTTTTTTTCATAAGAATAAAAGTCGGAGAATCGTCATGTCCAAAAATCGTCCTGTGATCATCACCTGCGCCGTCACCGGTGCCATCCATACGCCGTCGATGTCGCCGCATTTGCCGATCACCGCGCAGGAAATTGCCGACGCCGCCATCGGTGCCGCCGAAGCGGGCGCCGCTATTGTTCACCTGCATGCCCGTGATCCCATCGATGGCCGTCCCAGCCAGGACCCCGCGCTGTTCGCCGAATTCCTGCCGCACATCAAAGCCGCCAGCGACGTGGTGATCAACATCACCACCGGCGGCGCACCGACCATGGGTGTTGAAGAACGCCTGCAACCGGTGATGCAGTTCAAGCCGGAACTGGCCTCGCTGAACATGGGCTCGATGAACTTCGGCCTGTATGAAATGCTCAACCGCTTCACCGAGTTCAAGCACGACTGGGAGCGTCCGTACCTGGAAGAAAGTGACGACCGGATCTTTCGCAACACCTTCCGCGACATTACCCACATCCTCAATTCCTGCGCCGAGAACCGCACACGTTTTGAAATCGAGTGCTACGACATTGGCCACCTGTACACCGCCGCCCATTTCCTGGAGCGCGGCCTGCTCAAGCCACCGCTGTTTATCCAGTCGGTATTCGGTTTGCGTGGCGGTATCGGCGGCCACCCGGAAGACCTGGCCCACATGCGCCGCACCGCCGACCGGCTGTTTGGCGACGACTACGTGTGGTCGATCCTCGGCGCCGGCCGTGGGCAAATTCCGCTGGCCACCATGGGCCTGTCCATGGGCAGCAATGCCCGGGTCGGCCTGGAAGATTCGCTGTGGGATGGCCCGGGCAAACTGGCCGCGTCCAACGCCGATCAGGTACGGCGCATTCGCACGGTGATCGAAGCCCTCGGCCACCGGGTCGCCACGCCGGATGAAGCGCGAGAAATCCTCGGGCTCAAGGGGCGCGATCAGGTCAATTTTTAAGGCACAAACCGGCCGCGTCACGGCGCGGCCATGTCCATCCCGCACAACAACAAAAAAGGGGATAACACCATGCGTATCGAAGTGCTTGTGGACGTGAAGACCACCCTGGGCGAAGGCCCGGTGTGGGACGTCGAGCAACAACGGTTGTACTGGATCGACAGCGCCGACGGCCGAATCCTGCGCTGCACCGATGATGGCCGCGAACTGCGCGCCTGGGACGTGGGCCAGAAAATCGGCTCCATGGCCCTGCGGCATAGCGGCGAGCAAGCCATCGTCGCCCTGCAAAACGGCGTGCATCTGCTCGACCTGAACAGCGGCGAACAGACGCTGGTCATCGACCCGGAACCCGCACTGCCCAACAACCGCCTCAACGACGGCAAGGTCGACCGCCAGGGCCGCTTTGTCTTCGGCTCCATGGACACCCTCGAAGACAGCGCCAGCGCCAAACTTTACCGCCTCGACACGGACCTCAGCCTGCACACCCTGGACGAAGGCATCATCGTGTCCAACGGCCCGTGCTGGAGCCCGTCGGGCGACACCTTGTACTTTTGCGACACTTGGTCCGGCGAGATCTGGGCCTATGACTACGACCTCGCCACGGGGGCCGTGAGCAATCGACGCACCTTCGCCAAGGTCGACACCAGCAGCGGTGGCGCCGCCGACGGCTGCACCGTGGATGCCGAAGGCTGCCTGTGGCAGGCGCTGGTCTACGCCGGAAAACTGGTGCGCTACACACCGGATGGACAGGTCGACCGGATCATCCAGATGCCGGTGAAAAAGGTCACCAGCCTGACCTTTGGCGGGCCGAACCTGGACACCCTGTTTGTCACCTCCATGGCCAAGCCGCCGTTGCCGCGTTTTCCGGCCGACGGTCAGCAGCGCGGGGCGCTTTTTGCGATCACCGGGCTGGGCGTGCAAGGAATAGCCGAGCGACGGTTCGCCAGCTAGCGCGTTTTTTTCAACAAGGCACATTCCTTCCGCAACCTTGTGTCAGTGCGCGCCCTCGCGCGCCTGGAGAAACCCATGGCAACCTTGAAAAAAGCCTCGCTGCGCAGTATTCACCGGCACTCCTGGGTGTCGTTGCTGGTGTGCTGGATGATCTGGATCCTCAACGCCTACGACCGTGAGATCGTGCTGCGCCTGGGGCCGACCATCTCCAAGCATTTCGATTTGTCGGCTGATCAGTGGGGCACCATGGCCACGGTGATCATGCTCGCCCTGGCCCTGCTGGATATTCCCGGCTCGATGTGGAGTGACCGCTACGGCGGTGGCTGGAAGCGCGCGCGGTTCCAGGTGCCGCTGGTGCTGGGCTACACGGCGATCTCGTTTCTTTCCGGGTTCAAGGCTCTCAGCGGCAACCTCGTGACCTTTATTGCACTGCGGGTTGGCGTCAACCTTGGCGCAGGCTGGGGCGAGCCGGTGGGCGTGAGTAACACCGCCGAATGGTGGCCGGTGGAACGTCGTGGTTTTGCCCTTGGCGCGCACCACACCGGTTACCCGATTGGCGCCATGCTCAGTGGCATTGTCGCCAGCTTTGTCATCAGCACCTTTGGTGAAGACAACTGGCGCTACGTGTTCTTCTTCGCGTTTGTGGTGGCGTTGCCGTTGATGATTTTCTGGGCGCGGTATTCCACTGCCGAACGCATCACCGCGCTGTACGTCGACATTGCCGCCAAGGGCATGACCCCGCCAGACAACGCACCCGCCAGCCAAGTGAAGGGCCATGCCTGGCGCACGTTTATCGCCACGTTGCGCAATCGCAATATCGCCCTGACGGCGGGTAATACGATGCTGACCCAAGTGGTGTACATGGGCGTCAACATCGTGCTGCCAGCCTACCTGTACAACATCGCCGGATTGTCCCTGGCCGAGTCGGCGGGGATGAGCGTGGTGTTCACCTTGACCGGGATTCTCGGGCAACTGGTGTGGCCGTCGCTGTCGGACATCATTGGCCGGCGCGTCACCTTGATCATCTGCGGCGTGTGGATGGCCGCCAGTGTCGGCGCGTTTTACTTCGCCAACACCCTGACCCTGATCATCGTCGTGCAACTGCTGTTCGGCCTGGTGGCCAACGCGGTGTGGCCAATCTACTACGCGGTGGCCTGCGACTCGGCCGAGCCGTCGGCGACCTCCACCGCCAACGGCATCATCACCACCGCGATGTTTATCGGCGGCGGCCTGGCGCCGGTGCTGATGGGCAGCCTGATTGCCATGGGCGGCGGCTGGACCACCTTGCACGGCTACACGGTGTGCTTCTTCGTAATGGCCGGTTGTGCCCTGGGCGGGGCGCTGCTGCAACTGTTTTCCCATCGCCCGCCGGCGCTGGTTGCGCAACTCGAATCCTAGAACAACACCGATGCGTCCCCCAGCCGTTGCGCTGGCGGGGCGCCAAGAGGAATTGCCCGATGAAGACTGCCAACACTGCCCGTGAACCACGGGAGTTGAACAAACTGATGTTCGTCAAGTTGATGCCCTTGCTGATCATCGCCTACGTGCTGAGCTTTCTGGACCGCACCAACATCGCCCTGGCCAAGCATCACCTGGATGTTGACCTGGGGATTTCAGCGGCGGCTTACGGCCTGGGCGCGGGGTTGTTCTTCCTGACCTATGCGCTGTCGGAAATCCCCAGCAACCTGATCATGCACAAGGTCGGCGCGCGGTTCTGGATTGCCCGGATCATGGTGACCTGGGGGTTGATTTCAGCGGCCATGGCGTTCGTCCAGGGTGAGACTTCGTTCTATGTCCTGCGGCTGCTGCTGGGCATTGCCGAAGCCGGTCTGTTTCCCGGGGTGATGCTGTACCTCACCTACTGGTTCAACCGCGAGCAACGGGCGCGGGCCACCGGGTATTTTCTGCTCGGCGTGTGTTTTGCCAACATCATCGGCGGCCCGGTGGGCGCGGCGTTGATGCGCATGGATGGAATCCTCGGTTGGCACGGCTGGCAGTGGATGTTCCTGCTCGAAGGCCTGCCGGCAGTGGCATTTGCCTGGGTGGTGTGGCGCAAGTTGCCGGACCGTCCGAGCAAGGCGCCGTGGCTCTCGGCCGAAGAGGCGCGCGGGATTGAACAGCGCATCGCGATGGAGACCGAAGAGGGCGCAGGCGAGGGCGGGCATTCCCTGAAAAACTGGCTGACCCCGCAAATCCTGCTGGCGATCTTTGTGTATTTTTGCCATCAGATCACCATTTACACGGTGATCTTTTTCCTGCCGAGCATCATCAGCAAGTACGGTGAATTGAGCACCATGAGCGTCGGCTTGCTGACCTCACTGCCGTGGATTGCCGCAGCAGCCGGCGCGGTGTTGCTGCCGCGTTTTGCGACCACGCCCACCCGTGCCCGGCGGCTGTTGATTACCGGCTTGCTGACCATGGCGTTGGGGTTGGGTATTGCCTCGGTGTCCGGGCCGGTGTTCAGTCTGCTGGGCTTCTGTGTGTCGGCGGTGATGTTCTTTGTGGTGCAGTCGATCATCTTTCTCTACCCGGCTTCACGCCTCAAGGGCGTGGCACTGGCGGGCGGCCTGGGCTTCGTCAACGCCTGCGGGTTGCTCGGCGGGTTTGTCGGGCCATCGGTGATGGGCGCGATCGAAATGAGCACTGGCAACGCAATGAATGGTTTGAAAGTGATTGCCGTAGTGCTGGTGGTAGCCGCGTTGGCCGCCTTGCGTTTGCGCCAGGGACAGGAGCCCGATCACACCAGCAATGAGGTCGGAAACCCCGAAGCCAGCACCAGATAAGCCACGACGGCCGCCAGGCATAAACCGACAAATACCCGCAACAGTGTCCTGGCGGTAGGGTGAGCGACGAATTTGATGGCCCAGAGCAAAATCCCGGCAAGCAGGATGCTCAAGGCAGAAATGACCAGCACGATGGTGTTCTCACAAGCCTTGGAAGCTGCTTTATAGTCCCAAAGGCCCGTGTTGAACAGTGTGCGCATAGACGCAGGGCCCCGGGTGTTTCTAAACTGCTGCTTATCCAGGGCAGTGGGGCGAGCGCCGATGAATCGCAATGAATTACGCAAGGCCGACATCAACTTGATGGTGGTCTTTGAAACCTTGATGCTCGAGCGCAATGTGACCCGGGTGGCGGAGAAGCTGTTTCTCGGCCAACCCACCATCAGTTCGGCCCTCAATCGCCTGCGCACGCTGTTCAACGACCCGCTGTTCATTCGCGTCGGCCATCGCATGGAACCCACCGCGCGGGCCGAGGAAATCATCAAGCACCTGTCGCCGGCCCTCGACTCATTGTCGTCGGCCCTGAGCCTGACCCACGACTTCGACCCGTCCATCAGCACCATGACCTTTCGCATCGGCCTGTCCGATGACGTCGAGTTCGGCCTGCTGCCGCCGTTGCTGCGGGCGTTGCGCCAGGAAGCACCGCAGGTGGTGTTCGTGGTGCAGCATGTGGACTACTGGCGCATCCCTGACCTGTTGGCTTCCGGCGATATCACCGTCGGCATCACCCAGACGCGCGGCCTGCCGGCGAATGCCAAGCGCAAGCTGTTGCGGCATATCCGGCCGTGCCTGTTGCGGGCGGACGCCTCGGACAAACCCCTGACTCTCGATGAATACTGCGCACGGCCCCATGTGCTGGTGTCCCACACCGCCAACGTGTCCGGGTTTGCCGATGAATGGCTGGCGGAGATCGGTCGCAAACGCCACGTGGTGCTTTCGGTGCCGCAATACAGCGCGCTGCCGGCGCTGCTCGCCGGCACCGACATGATTGCCAGCCTGCCCGACTACACTGCCCAGGCCATGGCTGCCGGGGGGAATCTGTTCTGCGAGCCGTTCCCGTTCGAAACCCCGACACTGGACTTGTCCATGGTCTGGCTCAGCCACGTGGACACCGACCCGGCGGAACGCTGGATGCGTTCGCGGCTGGAGGCGTTCATGAGCGAGCGGGACATGCTGCCGGTAGTCGCCCCCAAATCTTGAGATAGACCTTTCAGGGAGATCCACCCATGACCCCATCCCGGTCCTTGCTGCGTGGGCGCGGCAGTCATGACAGCGGCAAGGTTGGCATGGTCGAGTTGTTCTTCGACCTGGTGTTCGTGTTCGCCGTGACCCAGTTGTCCCATTCGCTGCTCGCGCACCTGTCCATCGGCGGCGCGGTGCAAGTGGCGTTGATGATGGTTGCGGTGTGGTGGGTATGGATCTTTACCTCGTGGGTCACCAACTGGCTCGACCCGGAAAAAATCCCGATTCGTATCGGCCTGTTCGGCTTGATGGTGGCTGGCCTGCTGTTGTCCTCGTCGATTCCCAAGGCGTTTACCGACCGTGGCCTGCTGTTCGCCGGCGCCTATGTGTTCATGCAGGTTGGACGCACGCTGTTTGCCTTGTGGGCGGTGCGCGGCGAGTCGCTGAACATGACTCGCAACTTCCAGCGGATCCTGGCGTGGATGCTGCTTTCCGGGGTGTTCTGGATCACCGGCGCGCTGCTCGAAGGCGAACAGCGTTTGGCCTTCTGGGCCCTGGCGCTGTTGATCGAGTTGGTTTCCCCGTCGGTGTATTTCTGGGTGCCCGGGCTTGGTCGCTCCACGCTGTCGGACTGGAATGTGGAAGGCAACCACATGGCCGAACGCTGCGGTCTGTTTGTGATCATCGCCTTGGGTGAGTCGTTGCTGGTGACCGGCGCGACCTTCGCTGAATTGCCCTGGAGCGTGGAAGGGCTGGCGGCTTTCCTGGTGGCGGTGGTGGGCAGCATCGCCCTGTGGTGGATCTATTTCGACAGCGGCGCCGAGCGTGCCCACCACCGTATCGCCAGTTCTGCCGACCCCGGCCGTCAGGCGCGGATTGCTTACACCTACCTGCATGTATTGATCGTCGCCGGGATTATCGTCAGCGCAGTGGCCGACGAACTGGTGCTGGTGCACCCGGGGCACGCCAGCCAGGCCGGCGTGGTGGCGATTATCGCCGGCCCGTGGTTGTTTCTGCTGGGCAGCGCGCTGTTCAAGTGGGTGATGAGCGACCGGCCGTTGCCGCCTTTTTCCCACCTGGGCGGGCTGTTGATGTTGTTGGTGTTATTGCCGCTGGGATTGCAGCAGCTGTTTTCGGCGTTGGTGCTGGGCGCGCTGACTTCGGCAGTATTAGTGATCGTGGCGTTCTGGGAAAATCGTTCGCTGCGCAGCGTGACTGAAGTTTCACAGTGAAAGCAGTCTGGTTCAGCTTGGCCGCGTGCTATATGTATGACTCTTTTCCTACAACAATTCGGAGCCTTTCATGCCGCATCTGCATCTGGAATACACCGCCAACCTCACAGAACTGGCCGTTGAGAAAACCTTGTTGCGGCTCAACAACGTGCTGATGGCGTCCGGGCAGTTCGGTTCCGAGTTCGATATCAAAAGCCGGGCGCTGAAGGTGGAGACGTTCCAGGTCGGCACGTCCTTGAGCCCGCGGGCGTTTATCGCGGTGAAACTGTCGCTGCTCAGCGGGCGCTCACCGCAGGTCAAGAAACAGTTGTCGGAAAGCCTGCTGGCAGCGCTGCAGGACCTGGGCGATTGGCCTGCAGATTTGCAGGTTCAGCTAAGCGTCCTGTTGGTAGACATGGACCGCGAGTCCTACAGCAAAGTCACCATCGGCTAACTACTGTAGGAGCGAGCTTGCTCGCGAAAAACTAACAGACGACGCGGGAATCCTGAATGCCCGTGTCATCGTTAACGTTCTTCGCGAGCAAGCTCGCTCCTACAAAAAAGTTATAGCAACCCCTGATCCGCGCACACCTTCACCACCTGCTCCCTGAACCACGTGTTGGCGCTGTCCTGCTCGCTGTGTTCATTCCACTGCATATCCAGGGTAAACCCCGGCAACCCGTTCGGCGCTTCGCAATGGCCGAACACGGCCTTGTCTGCCAGCAGCTTCTGCACCCGACGGGGCAGGGTGACGATAAAGTCGGTGCCGGTGATCATCTTCAGCGCCGCGCTGTAGCTGTTGGCCCGGGCGATCACCTGGCGTTTGTGGGACTGGCGCGCGAGCCAGCCATCGATCATGTTGGTGTCGGAACTCCAGGGCGTCGGGAACACATGGCGCCGGGCGACAAAGGATTGCAGGCTGAACGCCGGCTCCCGTGGCGCCGAGTGCTTGTCGAACACGCACACCAGGTCGTCCTCCAGCAGCATCTGGGTCTTGATGTCCTTGTGCTCGCGATGAAAGTGCGGCCCGAAGCAGATCACCAGGTCCAGGCGCCCGTCGCGCAAGGCTTCGGCCGGGATCTCGGTTTCGAGCTTCTGCACATTGACGATCACCGGCAGGTCGGCGTGATCGAAGTTTTTCAGCAGGCGCGGCAGGATCAGTTGCTCGAAGTATTCGGGGGCGCAGACGCTGAAGGTCACGGCCTTCTGGGTGGGGTCGAAAGCTTGGCTGCCGGCATGGCACAGGTTGATGCTTTCGAGGATTTTCTGCACATGCCCGTACATGGTGGCGGCTTTGTACGTAGGACGCATGCCCGCCCGGGTGTTGATAAACAACTCGTCTTCAAAGCTGGTGCGCAGCTTCTTCAAGCTGTAGCTCACGGTGGACTGGCTGACGAACAGCGTTTCGGAGACCTCAGTGACGCTGCTTTGATCGTAAACAGCGACAAACACCATCAGGTCCTGCATATCGAGCTTTCTTAGCAAGTTGCTGTTTAGCATCCGTTCCGTCCGCAAGCGCTTTGTACCGAACTCGGTACAAGACAATACAAAATGTTAACGGAACGTTCGTGCCAATAGAAAGCGCTGTCGGACCTTTCTATGTTTAAGGTGGGACAAATAATGTTTACAACACGACGTCAGCGAATATGCCGCGCGTAATACCGCGGGTCGAAGCGCAGCAGGATCAGCAACATCACCACGACGACGGCCGTCAGTGACCACCAGGCCCACTCGAAGCTGCCCAGTTGGTCGCGGATCATCCCGGCAATCAGCGGCGAAAGACCGGCGATCAAGTAGCCGATGCCCTGCACAAAGGCAGTCAGGCCGCCGGCGCGGCGTGGGTTGTCGAGGTGGTCGAGGGACAGGATCAGGCTCATCGGAAACAACCCGCCAATCCCCAGGCCCAGCAGGCACGGCCACAGCAGGCTCAGGTGTTGCGGGCTGAGGATCAGGCCGCAGAAGCCGGCGATGATCAGCACCAGCAGCACCGCGACCACGCCGCGCTTGTCTTGGCGGCGGTTGGCGATGGCCGGGGTGACCAGGCCGGAGACCACTTCCATGGCCGTCAGAAAGCCCAGCAACAGGCCGGCATTCTGCTCGCTCCAGCCCAACTCCACGTAGTACGGCGCCAGCCAGGCCAGCACGCAGGTGTAGGCGGCGGTGCCGAGGCCGAAAAAGATCGCCAGCAGCCAGGCCCGGCGATTGCCGAAGAACGACTCCTGTTGGCCCGCGCCGGCTTGGGGCAGTGGCGGCAACACTGAGCGTTGGGCGTACCAGAACACCAGCGCCAACACGGCGAGAGCCGCCCAGATCGCCAGGCCAATGCGCCAGCTGCCGGTTTGCACCTGGATGAACGGTGAGAACGAAGCAGCCAGGGCTGCGCCGCCCATGATCGCGGTGACGTACAGGCCCATGAACAGTGAAACGTTGTCGCTGAAGCGCGACTTGATCAAGGCGGGCATCAGCGCCTGGATCATCGCGATGCCTACGCCGGCGGCGATGGCGCTGAGGATCAGCTCAACCGCCGAGTCCAGGAACAACCGGGAGACGGTGGCCAGGCCGATCACCACCAGCGACAGCACAATGCTGCGATGCTCGCCGAACCGTTTGGCCACGCCCATGCCAAAAAACATCGCCAGGCCCATGGCCATGACCGGCAGCATGGTCAGCAGGGAGGCGGTGCTGAAACTCAGGGGCACCTCTTCGCGGATCGACGACAACAACGGGCCGACTGCTGCCATTGAAGGGCGCAGGTTGAGAGCGACCAGCACGACGCTGATCATCAGCCAAAGGGCGGTGGCGGGTTTTGCGCGGACGTTTTCCATGGGCAGGCCTTGAACTGACAAGGGCAGTATTAGGCCGGGCGTGGGGGAGGCGGGGCAAATGAGAAAGTCGTTGGGGCTATTGAAAAAATGCGGGTGGGCTTTTTTGTGGTCGGGAAGCCTCCTGTGTAGAGGGGGTCTTGTCCTGTGGCGAGGGGGCTTGTCCCCCGTTGGAGTGCGAAGCGCTCCCGCTTTTTCTGGGGCCGCTTCGCAGCCCAACGGGGGACAAGCCCCCTCGCCACAAAAGCTCCCTCGCCACAGTGTTGTGTAGTGGTTTCAGATCGCCCGAATCACATGCTTGATCTCCTGAAACGCCTGCAACCCCCACGGCCCCAGTTCCCGGCCAATACTGCTCTGCTTGTAACCACCCCACGCCGTTTGCGGGAAGATCACCTGCGGTGCATTGATCCACACCAAGCCCACCTGCAGCGCATTGGCTACCCGCTCAGCCGCTTCCAGGTTGCTGCTCAGCACACTGGCGACCAGGCCAAACTCGCTGTCATTGGCCAGCGCCACCGCCTCGGCCTCATTGGCAAAACTTCGCACACATAGCACCGGGCCGAAGATTTCTTCGTTCCACAACGCGCTGTCCAGCGGCACCTCGGTGAAGAGCGTCGGGCGAATGAAATAACCGTGAGGCAAATCCGCCGGGCGCCCGCCGCCACACAGCAACTTCGCGCCGGCTTGCACGCCACGCTCGATATGCCCCAGCACCCGCTCGTACTGCGCACGGTTGACCAGCGCACCCATTTCCACGTCTTCGGCAAACGGGTCTGCCACGCGAATATTATCGGCCTTGGCCTGTAAGCGAGTCAGAAACTCGTCCGCCAATTCGTCGGCGACCAACACCCGGCTGGTGGCGGAGCACATTTGCCCGGCGTTGAAGAAACCACCGCCGCAGGCCAGTTCCACGGCCAGGTCGAGGTCGGCATCCGCCAGCACCAGCAACGACGATTTTCCCCCCAGTTCCAGGCTCACGCCCTTGACCGTTTCGGCAGCGCGCTGCATCACTTGCACGCCCACGGCATTGCTGCCGGTGAAGGAGATTTTCGCGATCCGCGGGTCAGCCGCCATTGGCGCGCCCACTGCCAGGCCAGTGCCGCAGACCAGGTTGAACACACCTGCAGGCAGCCCTACCGAGGCGATGATCCTGGCCAGTTCCAGCTCCGCCAACGGTGTGACTTCCGAAGGCTTGAGCACCACGCAGCAACCGGCCGCCAGCGCCGGGGCGAGTTTCCAGGCGGTGGTCACCATCGGGAAATTCCACGGCACGATCAGGCCCACCACACCGCACGGTTCCCGGCGTACACGGGCGCTGAAATCCTCAGTAGGCAGCACCACCGGACGGTCCTGGATGGCGTCCATTTCGTCCGCCACACCGGCGTAATACTCAAACGTGGCGATCACGTCGTCCACGTCAATGCCTGCCTCAAACAGCGGCTTGCCGTTGTTGCTCGATTGCAGGCGCATCAGGTGATCACGCTGGGTGCTTACGCCCTCGGCGATCTTGCGCAAAAGGGCGGCGCGGTCGCGGCCGGTGCTTTTTGACCAGTTCGGGAATGCGGCGCTGGCGGCACCGACGGCCTCGGTCACCGCACTTGCATCACCCACGTTCACTTGAGCCAACGTGGCCTCGGTCGCCGGGTTGATCACGTCCAGCACGTCATGGCCCGCACGCCACACGCCATTGATATACAGCCCGTTCAAGACCGCGCTCATACCGCCACCGCCTTCATCCAAAGTCCCTGGTCGATTTCAATCAGCGTCGGCCCCTGGCGATCCGTGGCGGCGCGCAATGCGCTACGCAGTTCTTCAACACCGTGCACGGCCTGGGCAGCGCAGCCCAGTGCCTTGGCCACGCCGATAAAATCCGGGGTGTAAATGTCCACGCCCACCGGCTCGATGGCGCGGTTGACCATGTATTTCTTGATCTCCTCATAGCCCTGGTTATTCCACAGCAGCACGATCACCGGCGTGCGCGCTTCCACGGCGCTGGCCAGTTCCGGCAGGGTGAATTGCAGGCCGCCGTCGCCGATCAGGCACACCACCGGTGCGCCGTTGCCGCGCCCCAGCCACGCACCGATGGCCGCCGGCAAGGCGTAGCCGAGGGTGCCGTAGCCGGTGGAGGAGTTGAACCAGCGACGCGGGTGGTCGAGGTTCAGGGTCAGGTTGCCGGTGTACACCGGTTGGGTAGAGTCGCCTACCAGTACGGCGTCGGGCAACTCATCCAATACCGTATTGAGGAACAGGGTTTGCGCGCGGGTCGCAGCGTCCCAGGTGGGTTCCAGTTCGCTCCACAGGCGGGCGACGCGATGTGCGCCCCAGTTGCTGTCGCGAGCGGCCAAAGGCTTGGTGCCCAGTTCGGCGAGCAAGGCTTGAGCAGCGATTTGCGCGTCAGCCACCAGCGCGACGTGCGGTGGGTAGTTACGTACGGTCTGGTCGGAATCAATGTCGATACGCAGCAGGGCACCGGGAATTTCGAAGCCGCCGGCGAAGGTCACGTCGTAGTCGGTTTCTGCCAGCTCAGTGCCGATCGCCAGTACTACGTCTGCCTCGGCGACCAAGGCGCGGGTGGCGACCAGGGTCTGGGTCGAGCCGATCAGCAGCGGGTGGTTGGACGCCAGCATGCCCTTGGCATTGATGGTCAGCGCCACTGGCGCGCCGAGGGCTTCGGCCAGTTGCGTCAACTCGGGTGCTGCGTCGATGGCGCCACCACCGGCAAGGATCAGCGGACGTTTCGCCGCCGCCAGCAGTTGGCTCATCTGCTTGACCGCCGACGGCGCAGCACCGGCGCGGGAAACACTGATGGGCTCGCTGCCGAGCAATGCGTCGGCGTTTTCCACCAGCACATCCAGCGGGATTTCGATATGCACCGGGCGCGGTCGCCCGGCTTGGAACAGCGCAAATGCCCGGGCCAACACGCCTGGCAATTCGGCCGCCGACATCAAGGTATGGGAGAACGCCGCCACGCCCGCGATCATCGCGCTCTGGTTCGGCAGCTCATGCAGCTTGCCGCGCCCGCCGCCCAGCTGACTGCGGGACTGCACGCTGGAAATCACCAGCATCGGGATCGAGTCGGCGTAGGCCTGGCCCATGGCGGTGGTGATATTGGTCATGCCGGGGCCAGTGATGATGAAGCACACGCCAGGCTTGCCGCTGGTGCGCGCGTAGCCGTCGGCCATGAAACCGGCGCCCTGTTCGTGACGCGGGGTGACGTGGCGGATGCTTGAGCGCGCCAAGCCCCGGTAGAGTTCCACGGTGTGCACGCCGGGGATGCCGAACACTTGGTCCACGCCGTAGCCTTCCAGCAGGTTGACCAATACTTCGCCGCAGGTCGCCATTGTCGTCGCTCTTATTGTTGATAAAGGCCCGTATTGGAACGGCTGGCCCGTAGCGGCAACAATCGATAAAAAGTCATACTAGCCATGTCCTCACGTCATGGCTGCGCCCTTATGAAACGCCTTCCGCCGTTGCCGGCCTTGCACACCTTTTGGGTCACGGCCCAGTGCTGCAATTTCACCCGTGCCGCCGAGCAATTGCACATCACCCAGGGTGCGGTGAGCCGGCAGATTGCCGGGCTGGAAAGTCATCTGGGCTATGCGCTGTTCCAGCGCCAGGCTCGTGGCTTGAGCCTGACCGAAGAGGGCCGTGAATGGTCGCTGCGGGCGCAGCAGGTGTTCGGCCTGATCGGTGACGCGGTGGAGCAGATCGGCACCCGCCGCGAGACCTTGCAGCTCAAGGCTTCCACCTGCGTGATGCGCTGGCTGTTACCGCGCCTGATGCAGTGGCAGCAAGAGCGCCCGGACGTGCCGGTGGAACTGACCACCACCGTGGCCTACACCGTCGACTTTCGCCGCGAGCAGTTCGATGCCGCGGTGATCTACGCACCGATTGCCGAGCAGTCGGCCCAGGCCCGGCATTTGTTTGATGAGCGACTGACGCCAGTGTGCGCACCGGCCTTGCTCGGTGGTTTGCACACGCCCGCAGACTTGCAGCAACAGGTGCTGCTGCACCCTACGCGGGATGAACGGGATTGGTCATTGTGGTTGAAGGCGGCGAATACACGTTTGAGCAATCTTGCCCAGGGGCATCATTTTGAAACGCTGGATCTGGCGATGACAGTGGCGTCCCAAGGTTCGGGCGTGGCGATTGGCGACAGCGCGCTGATTGGCGAGGATCTCAAGGCGGGGCGGTTGGCGACACCGTTTGAACTGCGGGTGCCGACGGGGATGGGGTATTACCTGGTGTACCCGCCGGGGACGGAGCCCTCGGCAGGGCTGGAGCAGCTTATGGATTGGTTGGTGAGCCAGGCGCAGTCGCCGTCACAATGAAGATCAAAATGTGGGAGCGGGCTTGCTCGCGAAGGCGCCGTGTCAGCCAATACATCTGTTGACTGAAACACCGCCTTCGCGAGCAAGCCCGCTCCCACATTTTTAGTGCGCGTCAGGCTTAATAACCGACCGTAAACCGCTGGTGCGAATGCTTCGGCGTTTCCACTTCGTCAATCAGCGCAATCGCAAAGTCGGCAAAGCTGATCCAGCTGCGGCCTTCGCTGCTCACCAGCAATTCATCCTGGCCCAGGCGGAATTTGCCGGTGCGCGCGGTCTCGGTGAACTCCGCCGAAGGCGAAAGGAAGGTCCAGTCCAGGTCTTTTTCCTGACGCAAGGTGTCGAGGAAAATACTGCCGGCGCTGGCTTCGGTTTTGTATTCCTCGGGGAAGCCCGGGCTGTCGATGACCTTGGTGCCGCCCGACAACAGCAACGAACCGGCACCGCCCACCACCAGCAGGCGCTTCACGCCGGCTTTTTTCACCGGGTTGATCACCGCTTCAGGCGGCAGGGTGGCGAAGTGCGCAGCACTGATTACCACGTCGTTGCCGCTGATGGCCTGTTCCAGCGCCTGGGCATCCAGCGCATCCACTTGCTTGAGGGTGACCCCTGGGCGCACGCCAATCTTGTCGGTATTCCGTGCGATGGCCGTGACGGTGTGCCCGCGACGCAACGCTTCTTCCAGCAGTTGGCTACCGGCACGACCGGTGGCACCAATGATTGCGATCTTGCTCATGACGTTCTCCAGTTCGGTTAAGGGTTGAATCAATTCACCACTGCATTTCGCCCTTGGCGACTTTGGCGCCCAGTTCCAGGGTGCTTTCGTCGCCCAGGTTCGGGTAACGCTTTTTCATCGCCGCGATCAGGGCGGCAGAGTCCTTGGCCTTGGCGGTTTCTTCGTCAAACGCCTTGATGTAGTCGGCGGTGAACGCCACGGATTTGAGCGACGGTGTGCCCAGGTAGTGACCCGGAATCACGGTGCGCGGTTTCAAGTCCTGGATACGTTGCAGGGTTGCCAGCCAATCGGTGTGGGACTTCGCGGTCTGCGTGTCGGCCATCCACACATGGATGTTCTCGGAGACGACCACGCCACCGACGACTGCCTTGATCGACGGGATCCACACAAAGGTGCGCTCCGGTTGTGCGCCGTCGAGACCGATCACTTCCAGTTGCTTGCCTTCGAGGGTCAGGCTGTGGCCTTCAAGTACCTGCGGGATGACAGCCTTGGCAGGCTTGTCGGCCCCCAGTTTCGGGCCCCAGAACGCCAGTTTGTGTTCAACGGTGGCCTTGATGTGGTCGACCACCGGCTGCGGCGCCAGGACTTTGGCCTGGGGGAAGGCGGCGGTCAGGGTGTCGAGGCCGAAGTAGTAGTCCGGGTCGCCATGGCTGATGTAAATGGTCGTCAGGTGCTTGCCGCTGGCGCGGATTTTTTGCACCAGTTGCTCGGCCTGAGTCTTGCCGAATTGGGCGTCCACCAGGATCGCGTCTTTGTCGCCACTGACCAGTACCGAGGTGACCGGCATCATCGCGCTTTCGCCCGGGTTGTAGGCGTCCAGAGTCAAGTCGGCAGCCGTGGCGTGCGCGGCGAAGGCCAGGGTGGCGGCGGTCAGGGCCACGCGCTTGAGCGGGGAGAATCCAAACATGTGCTGCTCCAGTCATCGGTAAGGTGTGGACAGAGCTTAGTTGCACTAAACGCTACAAAAAATGCGATGCTTGGACATAGTTTGTTTCTAAAAGCGGGCAAATCATGGATCGTCTTCAAGCAATGCGCGTGTTTGTGACCGTGGTGGACTTGGGCAGCCAGTCCGCAGCGGCCGACCATCTGGACTTATCACGCCCGGTGGTATCGCGCTACCTGGCGGAGCTGGAAGACTGGGTCGGCGCGCGGCTGATGCACCGCACCACGCGCAAACTCAGCCTGACCGCCGCCGGCAGCGAAACCTTGCCCCGTTGCCGGCAGATGCTG
Organism: Pseudomonas sp. AN3A02; assembly: GCF_011765255.1. NCBI lineage: Bacteria > Pseudomonadati > Pseudomonadota > Gammaproteobacteria > Pseudomonadales > Pseudomonadaceae > Pseudomonas > Pseudomonas sp. AN3A02. Next base: position 628,857 of record NZ_JAARNI010000001.1, on the reverse strand, counting down.
GAGTTGTGCAGCGACATGCAGGCCGCCGTCAGTGAGCCGGACGAAGCGCCCCGTGGCCTGCTGCGCCTGAGCGTCAGCACCTCCTTCGGCCAGGCGCAGTTGGCCGATGCCATGGCCGAATACGTCAAGCGCTACCCGCTGGTCAGCATCGACATGCAGATGCTAGATCGCACAGTGAACCTGGTGGACGAACGTATCGACCTGGCGATCCGCACCAGCTTTGAACTGGACCCCAACCTGATCGCCCGCCGCCTCACGTTGTGCCGTTCGGTGATCTGCGCATCGCCCGCTTACCTGCTGGAGCATCCGCAGCCCCGGCGGGTCCAGGACTTGGCCCGGCACAATTGCCTGACCCACTCCTACTTCGGCAAAAGCCTGTGGCACTTCGTGGAAAACGGCGAGCCGGTGTCGGTGCCGGTGCAGGGCAATATCAGTGCGAATGAGGCGAGCACCTTATTGCGGGTGACGCTGGCGGGGGCCGGGGTGTCGCGGTTGCCGAGTTATCAGGCCGGCGACTACATCCGCAGCGGCGAGCTGATCCGCCTGCTGCCCGAGGCCGAGCCGCAGCAGATGAACATCTACGCGGTGTACGCCTCGCGCAAGCACATGCCGTCGGCGCTGCGCAGCTTGCTGGATTTTTTGGTGTTGAGGTTTCCGGAGGAGCCAGTGTGGGACGTCGGTCTCTGAGCCGACATAAACATGTCGAATATCGTCCGATAATGGCGACTTGCCCCAGTTGACCTATGCTTATCAAAGCACCTTCTTGATCGGATCAGAGGTCAGCATCATGTCGATCAAAACAAGAAAGTACCTGATGATTTTCACCCTGTGCGCCGCCGCCACAGCGCTCTACGGCACTGCCGCCTACCGCGTCGAACAGGCCCGCATGCAGCCGAGCTACGCCTCCAGCTGCAATCACGGTCAATGCGTTGGCCACATGGCCGCCTTCAGTTCGCTGCGCTAGCGTCCTGGTCGGCTTTCAACTGCTCCCGAAACGCTTTCGGAGAGAACCCGACGCGACGGCGAAACAGCCGCGAGAAGTTGGTCGGGTCAGAAAAGCCCAATACCTCAGACATCTCATTGATGGTCATGCTGGTGTAAGTCAGCAGGCGCTTGGCTTCCAGCAATTGGCGGTCGTGCATGATCTGCAACGCGGGCTGCCCGCCCAACTCCCGACATGTACCGTTCAGGTGTGAGACCGAGATCCCGAGCTTGTGGGCCAGGTCTTCGATTTTCGGGTGTTCGCGGTAATGCTGTTCCACCAACTGGGTGAACCGGCGGAAATATTCGCGGCCCCGGGGCGCCCGTGGATGCCGGCGCTGGATGGCCTGTCGGCTGATCCAAACCAGCAGCACACTGACCAGCGCGTGCATCATCATGTCCCGTGCCGGTTGATCGCTGGCGTACTCGTCCTGCAACCGCGCAAAGAGGCTGTTGAGGTAGTCACTGTCGTTGCCGGCAGGGTAGCTGCCCAGGGCATTCAGGCCATCCAGCGCCGCGCCCAGTTGCCCCTGCAGGTGCGCCATCAGCGGCGCGGCCAGGGTCACCACAAAGCCTTCGACGTTTTCGGAAAACCGAAAACCATGCACGCACAACGGCGGCAGCACCTGCAGCGTCGCTTCGCTCAGGGTGCTGCGCTGGCCTTCAATTTCCAGTTGCGCCTGGCCCTTGTGCACGTAGAGCAATTGGCACAGGTCCGCATGCCGGTGGGGCTGGATTTCCCACTGGTACTCACGGCTGCGCCGGGAGATGGTTTCGCAGTGCAACAAATCCGGGGTCGGCCATTGCTGGCTCTCACCGTAGAGTTTGAATACTGGAATCGCGGCACTGGCAGTTTTGGTCATGGCTTCATCCGATACTTCGGGATAATTGTGCGGTAATCGCCCCAATTGGCGAAAAGCGCAGCTTTGGGCTCAGTTTTCACCTTCTTATGCCGGGCACTCAAGTGAAAAATGTCAGCAACACCTTCAATGACAACTCTTTCACCGGATACGTTCGGGTGAAGCTTGCGGGCCATAAAAATAATGAAAACGCTGAAAACCCAAGTCGCCATCATCGGCGCCGGCCCGTCGGGGCTGTTGCTCGGGCAACTGCTGCACAACGCCGGGATTGAAACCCTGATTCTAGAGCGCCAGACCCCGGATTACGTGCAAGGTCGCATCCGTGCCGGGGTGCTGGAGCAAGGCATGGTCGACCTGTTGCGCCAGGCCGGCGTCAGTGCGCGGATGGATGCCGAAGGCCTGGTACATGATGGCTTTGAGCTTGCACTGAACGGGCAACTGACCCACATCGACCTTAAGGCGCTGACCGGCGGCAAGACGGTGATGATCTACGGCCAGACCGAAGTCACCCGCGACCTGATGGCCGCGCGCCAGGCCAGCGGCGCCACTACTGTGTACGAAGCCAGCAATGTGCAGCCTCATGATCTGAAAAGCGCAGAGCCGTGGCTGAGCTTCGAGCATGAAGGTGAGCAGTATCGGCTGGACTGCGATTACATCGCCGGCTGTGACGGTTTTCACGGTGTGGCGCGTCAGTCGATTCCCGCTGAGGCATTGAAGGTCTTCGAACGTGTCTATCCGTTCGGCTGGCTCGGCATTCTCGCCGACACCCCGCCGATCCACGATGAACTGGTGTACGCCAAGCACGAGCGCGGTTTTGCCCTGTGCAGCATGCGCTCACCGACCCGCAGCCGCTATTACCTGCAAGTGCCGGCCGATGAGTCGGTTGGCGACTGGTCCGATGAGCGCTTCTGGGATGAACTGAAAACCCGGCTGCCTACGTCGTTGATCGAGCAACTGGTGACGGGCCCGTCCATCGAAAAGAGCATCGCACCACTGCGCAGCTTTGTGGTGGAGCCAATGCAATACGGCCGCCTGTTCCTGCTGGGCGACGCCGCGCACATCGTGCCGCCCACCGGCGCCAAGGGCTTGAACCTGGCGGCCAGCGATGTCAGCACCTTGTTCACTATTTTGCTCAAGGTGTACCGCGAGGGCCGAGTGGAATTGCTGGAGAAATACTCGCAGATTTGCCTGCGGCGGATCTGGAAGGCCGAACGGTTTTCCTGGTGGATGACCTCGATGTTGCACCAATTCCCGGAGGCCGACGGCTTCAGCCAGCGCATTGCCCAGAGCGAACTGGAGTACTTCGTCGACTCCGAGGCCGGGCGTAAAACCATTGCAGAAAATTACGTCGGGCTTCCTTATGAGGCTATCGAATAGCCAGCTATCTAGTACACTGACGAGCATTCCCGCGGGCCTCCTTTTCCCGTGGGGCTTGCTCGCAGGTTCTGCCGTGACCAACCTCAATCAGCCCGCCACACCCGCTATTCGCAGTGTCCTTGTCGCCTTGATGATGGCGATCTTTCTCGGGGCCCTGGACCAGACCATCGTTGCTGTATCCATGCCGGCGATTTCCGCCCAGTTCCATGACGTCAACCTGCTGGCCTGGGTGATCTCCGGCTACATGGTGGCGATGACCGTGGCGGTGCCGATCTACGGCAAGCTCGGCGACCTGTACGGGCGCCGGCCGATGATGCTGATCGGCATGGGCCTGTTCACCCTTGCTTCGCTGTTCTGCGGCATGGCCCAGAGCATGGAGCAGCTGGTGCTGGCGCGGATCCTCCAGGGCATTGGTGCCGGTGGGATGATTTCGGTCAGCCAGGCGATTATCGGTGACATCATTCCGCCCCGTGAGCGTGGGCGTTACCAGGGTTACTTCAGCAGCATGTACGCGGTGGCGAGCGTGGCCGGCCCGGTGTTGGGTGGTTACATGACCGAGTACCTGTCGTGGCGCTGGGTGTTCCTGATTAACCTGCCGCTGGGCGCGGGTGCCTGGTGGGTGGCCCATCGCACGTTGGTGGGGCTGCCGGTGCCGCAGCGCAAGCCGGTGATCGACTATCTCGGCACTGTGTTGATGATCGTCGGTTTGACGGCGCTGTTGCTGGGCATTACCGAAATTGGCCAGGGTCATCATTGGCGCGACGATGAAGTGCTGGGGTTGTTGGTTTGCGCGTTGGTGGCGTTGACGGTGTTTGTGTGGCACGAGCGCCGGGCGCGGGAGCCGTTGTTGCCGATGCACTTGTTTGCCAACCGCAGTGCGGTGTTGTGTTGGTGCACGATTTTCTTTACCAGTTTTCAGGCGATTTCCCTCACGGTGTTGATGCCGCTGCGTTACCAGACTGTGACCGGTTCCGGTGCTGACAGTGCCGCTTTGCACTTGCTGCCGCTGGCGATGGGGTTGCCGATGGGGGCGTATTTTGCCGGGCGTATGACTTCGGTGACTGGACGCTATAAGCCGATGATTCTGATGGGTGCTTTCCTGAGTCCGATCGCGATTCTCGGCATGGCGCTCAGTGCGCCGCAGGCTGTGGCAGTGACCAGTTTGTTTATGTTGCTGTGTGGGATTGCCGCCGGGATGCAGTTTCCGACTTCGCTGGTGGGGACGCAAAATTCGGTGGAGCAGCGGGATATTGGGGTGGCTACCAGCACCACGAATCTGTTTCGTTCCCTGGGCGGTGCGGTCGGGGTGGCGTGTATGTCGGCGCTGTTGTTGGCGTTGTTGCAGGATTCCAGTTTTGCGCACCTGGCCAGTGGGGCGTTGGTGGCTGAGGGGAGTTCCGGGAATGTGCTGTTGGATGGTTTGAATGCGGCGCCTGGGCCGGCGCAGGATGCGTTGCGGGGGGAGCTGCTTGTGACCTTCAGGCATTTGTTGATGGTGAGTGCGGGGGTTTCGTTGTTGGGGTTGGCGGCGGCGATTGCCATGCCTAATCGGGTGTTGCGGGGGCGGGAAGATAAGGCCAGGTAGTTTTGTGTACATATCCGTTATTTAGGTAACGGCCGCCTATGGTTCCGCTCTTACAGCGGGTCACTTTTGGCAAACGCCCGGAATGCCGGCCCAGCCAAAAGTAACCAAAAGGTCTTTGCCCCACCACTCGGTGCCTCGCCTGGGCTCGGCATGCCCGCACTCCGGCCCGGTTCCGCGGGCCGCCGCGACGGGCCATCCATGGCCCGGCGCGGCTAAATCGGCTTCCCTGCCGATTTACCCGCTCCACCGTGCCTACTTGCGGCCAGCGTGGTTGACGGGGCCCGCAGATCAAAATCAAAAGCAGATCAAAAGCCAGAGCACAGCGGCCTACAGGCCGGCTTGAGTGTTAAGAGCGAAAGCAGAGCTGCTTTCCTGTAGGAGCGAGCTTGCTCGCGAAAAACCTGAGACCGCCGCGTTCATCCAGAATGCCCGCGTCATCGTTAACGACCTTCGCGAGCAAGCCCGCTCCCACATTTGGACCGTGCCCGCTTTGGCTTTTGCTGTTGATTTACAACACTCAAGCCGGCCTGTAGGCCGCTGTGCCCTTGATCTGCTGTTGATCTTGATCTTAGGCGCCCCGTTAAACCACGCTGGCCGAACGCAGGCTTTGGAGCGTGGGTAACCCGGCAGGACGCCGGGTTAGCCGCGCTGGGCCAAGGATGGCCCATCGCGGCGGCCCACGCTCCAAAGCCGGAGTGAGGGCACACCGAGCCCAAGCGAGGTGCCGAGTGGTGGGGCAAGAGCGTTTTGCTTACTTTTGCGCTCTTCAAAAGTGAGCCGCTGTAAGAGCGGAACCCATATCAGCCCCAACCCAAAAAACGGATATACACCCATCAAGGACTGTAATACCCCACAGCCACCATAAAATGCCCAGCCTTGCGCAAGTACGCATGCTTGTTCTCAACCTTCCCGGTCACCGGATTTTTCCAGCGGTACTTGTATTCCCCCTGATCCTGCTCCGCCATGACCGCCAATATCGGCTCACCCACCGGCTTCCCGTCGGGATCCTTGATCTTGCTGAAATCCGTATTCACCAACCGCGGAGTCGTGCCATGAGCGACGTAGCGCTGGGTGTCGAGGTCAACCACAAACACATACAAATCGTCCTGCAGAAAACCCCCCTGCATGTCGTTGATCGCCTTCAGCGTCCCAACCGGGTCCTTCTCCAGCGCCTTGACGGCTTTGTTTCGCAGGGCTTTGGCATGTTCCGGCGTCGCCCGCGGCAGGTAGTAGCCGACGGCCAGAATCCGCTGCCCAACACGCTGGTAATACACATGTTTGCGCTCAACCTTACCGTCATTCCAATTCTGCCAACGGTAATCGGCCTGCTGAATGCCACTGCCCTCAGGCACCCCCAACGCATCCTTGAACGACTTGTTCAAATCCGGCCCCAGCACCTCGGAAACATTGCGCCCGATCAACGCAGAAGAGGGCCCGCCACTTGCCAGCAGCACGCCCTTGGTGTTGACCACGAACACATAACGGTCCTGATCGACGAACTCACCCTGTCGGCTGAACGCCGCAAAGGCTTTGTCGCCATTGCTCTGGTAATACGCCAAGGCCTTTTCCAACAAGGCCTTGGCGGCTTGGGCATCCGCCTCCTCAGCGGTGGCGGCGTGCACCTGGCCAAAACACAACAGCAGCAGCCAGGTGGCTCGGAGCATTGCCTTCATTACCCGTCCCTCGTTCTTGTTGGTGTGCCAAGAGCGTAGACGGTTTACCGGCCAATCAGAACGGTTTGGTCGGCAGGTATTTGCCATCCAGGGTGATCACCGCGCGGGAGCCGCCGTCCGGGTCTTCGACCTTCTTGATGTCCAGCTTGAAGTTGATCGCGCTGATGATGCCGTCGCCAAACTGCTCGTGCACCAGGGCCTTGAGGGTCGAACCGTAGACCTGCAGCATTTCATAGAAGCGGTACATGGTCGGGTCCGTCGGCACACCGCCGGGGAAGCTGCCGCGCAGGGGCACGGTTTGCAGCAGGCGGCTGGCGTCCTGGTCGAGGCCGAGCTTGTCGCAGACCACATCGGCAGCGTCTTTCGGCAGTGGATGCTGGCCGAGCAGGGCGGCGGTGACGAACGCCAGGCTCAGGCCGGTGCCGTCGGTGAGGTCCTGCCACGACAGGTTCTTGCGCGCCTTGATGTCGATGACGGTGTCGGCCAGGGCCAGGCGAGGGGATTGGGCGAATTGGGATTGCAACATGATGATTTCCTCTTGGGGTTGAATAAGGTTCAAGCCGCGTGGGCGCGGGTGGTCGGGTGGTCGAGCAGGGACACGAAGCGCCCGCTGCGGCCATCCAGGGCGTCGATGCCGCCGCTTTCAATATCGTAGACCCAGCCGTGCAGGCTCAGCCGGCCTTGTTCCAGGGCCAGGGCCACGGAAGGGTGGGTCTTGAGATTGGCCAACTGGGCGACCACGTTTTCCCTCACCAGCGAGTTCAGCCGGTCGGCGTCGGAGGCGTGAGTGCGGGCGGCGTTGATCACCTTGGCCGACTCGGCGTGGCGCAGCCAGTTGGCCACGGCAGGCAAGTGGTCGAGGCATTTGCAGGTGGAAATGGCGGTCATGGCGCCGCAGTCGGAGTGGCCGCAGATCACGATGTCGCTGACGCCGAGAACGGCTACCGCGTATTCGACGGTGGCCGACACGCCGCCGGGCTCTGGTCCGTAGGACGGCACGATGTTGCCGGCGTTACGGATTACAAACAGGTCACCAGGCTCCTGCTGGGTCAACAGCTCCGGGACTACGCGGCTGTCGGAACAGGACACGAACAGCGTGCCGGGGTTTTGTGTGGTAGCCAGGTGCTTGAACAGGTCGCTGCGTTGAGTGAAGGCTTCACCCTGGAACTTGCGAAAGCCGTCGATGAGGTCTTGCATGGTGGTTCTCCTTGCGTCGCTGATGGGGCAAGGATGGAAGTTTTCAGCTATAGCGTCCAAGACCGGCTTATTATAGTTTCTATAAGTCATGCCTATAGTTGGAGCCATTCATGTTGCTGCGTCATATCCGCTACCTGCTGGCCGTCGCCGAGCACCGTAATTTCACTCGGGCGGCCGAGGCGCTGCATGTGTCGCAGCCGACCTTGTCGCAGCAGATCAAGCAACTGGAAGATACCTTGGGCGCACCGCTGCTGGATCGCTCCGGCAGAAGCGTCAGCCTGACCGACGCGGGCGAGGCTTATGTGCGGTTTGCGCGCCTGGCGTTGCAGGATCTGCAGGCCGGCACCCGCGCCATGCATGACGTGCAGGACTTGAGCCGTGGCAGCTTGCGCCTGGCGATGACGCCGACCTTTACCGCTTACCTGATCGGGCCGTTGCTGGCCCGATTTAACGGGCTGTATCCGGGAATTACAGTGAGTGTCGAGGAACTGACCCAGGACCGCATGGAGGCAGCACTGACGGAAGATTTGCTGGATATCGGCATCGGTTTTACCGGCGAGCATTTGCCGGATATCGCGTGTGAAGGGGTGTTTGTCGAAGCGTTGAGTGTGGTGGTGAGTTCTGGCCATGCTGATATCGGCCAACAGTCGTGGCTTCAGCAACCGCTGGTGTTGCTGAACTCAGGCTTCGCCACGCGCCGCTATATCGATGAATATTTTCGCAGCCAGGCGGTGAAACCTCTGATTGCCGTGGAGGCCAATTCCATCAGCGCGATTATCGAAATCGTACGGAGCACCCAGTTGGCGACCATCCTGCCCAGTGCGATTGCCCAGGTACAACCGGGGTTGCAGGCGGTGCCGCTAAGCCCGCCGTTGCCGCAACGCACGGCGGCGTTGCTCAGTCGCAAGGGAGGCTATCGCAGCGCCGCGTGCAGGGCGTTTGTCGATCTGGTCAGGGCGCAGCCAACCACTGATTGATGATGCCGTCATACACCCCGGTCACCGTGCTCAAGTGCAGCCACTGGTCCACATAACTCTTCCATGCCACGTCATCGCGAGGCAGTAAAAACGCTTTCTCGCTGTATTGCATGTAGCGCTCGGGATTCACCGCACACAGCCCCGGCTTGAGTTTTTGCTGATACCGGGCTTCGCTGGCGTCGGTGATCATCACGTCGGCCTTGTTGGCCAGCAGCTCTTCGAAAATCGTCACGTTGTCCGGGAACAGCGTCAGCTGTGCCTTACCCAAGTGCGCCCGTGCAAACACTTCATTGGTACCGCCCGAAGGCTCGATCACCCGAACCTGCGGCTGGTTGATCTGCTCCACCGTCTGATAGCGCTGCACATCGGCGCAGCGCACCAGCGGGATCTTGCCGTCGACGCCCAATGGCTGGCTGAAAAATGCCTTCTTCTGCCGTTCGAGGGACACCGAAATACCGCCCACCGCAATATCACAGCGCTGGGCCAGGAAGTCCGGCATCAGGGTTTTCCAGGTGGTCGGCACCCACTTCACCTGCACCCCAAGGCTCTTGGCCAGGGATTGGGCCATGGCGACGTCGATGCCTTCGTAGCTGCCGTCCGGGCGCAGATAGGTGTAGGGCTTGTAGTCGCCGGTGGTGCAGACGGTCATTTCACCGCGTTGCAGCACTTCATCCAGGCGCGACACGGGGCTGTCGGCTAGGGCCTGGGCGGACAGGCCGGCCAGCAGGGAAAGGGTCAGCAAAGCTTTCATGCGGTCGGGTCCTTGGGCATGAGCAGGGACGCCATTATTTGCAAATGTTTAGCCACGGCACAACCAAACTCCGTCAAGACTGGATTTAACGGCTTAACCTCGCGTGTGAGGCTGCCCGGCATCTCTTCACTGTGATTTGCGCATGGACGGTTCCCCCGACACACACCCTGAGACATCGCCAGGCGCTACCGCGTCCAACCGTCCGGATCGTCGTCGGATCACCGCTGATGCGCTTCCCTCCGAGCTTGCCTTCTGGGCGCTGTGGCATTGCCGCCACGCACGCCCACCGGACACCTTTCTCCTACGTTGATTTGCCCCATGGATGCCCCGCGCATCTGCCCGGCAGCGCCTGCGCGCCTGCCTGACGCGAACGTATGAGAATGCCCATGAGCACGCCCTTTGCCACCCTGCACGAAGCCCAATCCTTTCTTGAACAGAACCCGGATATCGAGATGTTCGAGCTGTTCATCCTCGATAACAACGGCGTGCCCCGGGGCAAGCTGTTGCACCGCGATGAACTGCTGGCGGTGTATGAAAGTGGCCGGCCGCTGCCGAGTACGATCCTCGGTCTGACCATCAATGGCGACGACGTGGAGAACTCCGGGCTGGTCTGGGAAGTCGGCGATATCGACTGCCGCGCCTACCCGGTCAGCGGCAGTTTGCAGCGCATGCCCTGGCGGCTGATCCCGACGGCGGCGGTGCAAGTCAGCATGCACCCCACCGAAGGCATGCCCGCCACCGTGGCCGATCCCCGGCACTTGCTGGCCAAGGTGATCGACGACCTCAAGGCCGACGGCTATTACCCGGTGATGGCAGCAGAGCTGGAGTTTTATTTGCTCGACCAGAAACCCGACAGCAACGGCCGCCCGCAACCGGCGCGGGATGTCGATGGCGGCCGCCCGCGCTCGACCCAGGTCTACGGTTTGCGGGAGCTGGAACAGATCGAACCGTTCCTCGCCGACCTCTACAGCGCGTGCAAACTCCAGGGCATTCCGGCGCGTACGGCGATTTCCGAATACGCCCCGGGCCAGGTGGAAATCACCCTGGAACATCGCGGCGATGCCCTGCAAGCCATGGACGAGGCGGTGCGTTACAAACGGCTGGTCAAGGGCGTGGCCCACAAGCACGGGATGACCGCGTGTTTCATGGCCAAGCCTTTCGATGATCTGGCCGGCACTGGCATGCACATGCACGTCAGCCTGGCGGACCGCGACGGCAATAACCTGTTTGCCAGCGAAGCTCCCGACGGCACGCCGCTGTTGCGCCATGCGGTGGGCGGCATGCTCAGTACGTTGCTCGACTCGTTGCTGATGTTTTGCCCCAACGCCAACTCCTATCGGCGCTTCCAGACCAACAGCTACGCGCCGCTGGCCGCCACCTGGGGCGTGGACAACCGCACCGTCACACTGCGGGTGCCCGGCGGACCGGCGTTTTCCCGGCATATCGAACACCGCATCTGCGGCGCCGACGCCAATCCGTACCTTGCGGCGGCGGCGATTCTGGCCGGTATCCATCGGGGTATCCGCGAACAGCGCGACCCCGGCGCGCCGGTGGAAGGCAACGGTTACGCCCAGGCCAAGGAGTTGTTGCCCACCGATTGGCTGACCACCTTGCGCGCACTCGAGGGCTCGGCCTGGGCGCGGGAAGCGTTTGGTGGCGAATTCCTTGGCGTGTACCTGGCGGTCAAACGGGCCGAGTACCGCCAGTTCATGGGCGAGGTGGGCGAGCAGGATTGGCGCTGGTATTTGCATCAGGCCTGAAGATGAAGCCCTGATCACAGACAGTTAACAGACAGGCTGTGCGCTGGATACTGGCTCGGTACGAACGGCGAACAATCCTTCGACCTTTTTTTCACGAGTCAGTGGTTAAGCTGCGAATGTCTGATCCATTAACAGAGTCGTGTGATGCCGTCGCAACCGCCGTCTTCCATCGAGATTGAATTTGCCGAACGCACAGGCCAGGAGCATGCCCGGGTCTGCGCCGACACGCGCCCTCCGGGTTTGCTGCGGCGCCTGGGGTTTTGGCGCGATGAGCAGTTGGTGCGCCGTGCGCTGAAAATCGCCGGCGAGCCGGGGCTGATTCTTGACCTGGCGTGCGGCACGGGGCGGTTTTGGCCGGTACTGGCCGAGCACACCAATCGGGTGATCCTCGCGTCGGACAACTCCCAGGACATGCTCGACCACGCCCGTACCCACCACGCGCCTGCCTTGCTCAAGCGGATCAAGACCTTCCAGGGCTCGGCGTTTTCCATCGGCCTGTCGGCCAACGCGGTGGACTGCATTTTTTGCATGGAGTTGTTTCGTCATGTGCCGACGGCCGAAGGGCGCCTGGCGCTGCTCGTTGAATTTCACCGCGTGAGTCGCGACACGGTGATCGTCTCGGTCAACAGTGACAGCGGCTATCGAGCGTTGCAGCCCGCCGGGACGCCACTCGCCAGCCACCGGGCTCAAGTGGAAGCCGAGTTTCGCCAGGCCGGTTTCAAGGTCCTCACTCAACAGGAGTTCATGCCCGGTTCGGCCATGTGGCGGGTCTATGTCCTGCGTAAGAGAGGATAAGCACCGACTGTCGGACTATTCTTCAGCTCCTGTAAGAGTTTTCATGGCGGATGCTGTACTGCGAATGCTCGCAACTCCCTTTCGCGATATATACTGCGCGCCATTCTTCAAGGGAGAGCCGTGTGGCCATCGATATTCACTGGATCTGCGACAACGATAGCCTCGGCCAGCACTGCGCCGAATGGCAGCAGTTGCCATTCGTCGCCCTCGACACCGAATTCATGCGGGTCGACACCTTTTATCCCATTGCCGGGCTGATCCAGATCGGTGATGGCGTTCGCGCTTACCTGATCGACCCCCTGACCATCGACAATTGGCAACCCTTGGCCGCCTTGCTGGAAAACCCGGCGGTGATCAAGGTGGTGCACGCCTGCAGTGAAGACCTGGAAGTGTTGCTGCGCCTGACCGGCAGCTTGCCGGTGCCGTTGTTCGACACCCAACTGGCGGCGGCGTATTTGAACCTCGGCTTCTCCATGGGCTATTCGCGGTTGGTGCAAGCCGTCCTCGATATCGACCTGCCCAAGGGTGAAACCCGTTCGGACTGGCTGCAGCGGCCATTGTCCGAGACGCAAATCAGCTACGCCGCCGAAGACGCGGTGCACCTGGCGGAAGTCTACACACGCCTGCGCCCGAAGCTTTCCGACGACAAATACGCCTGGGTCCTGGAAGACGGTGCCGAGTTGGTGGCCAACCTGCGCCGCGAAGTCGACCCCTACGAGGTCTACCGCGACGCCAAGCTGGCCTGGAAACTGTCCCGTGCCCAGCTCGCGGTATTGCGCGAACTGTGCGCCTGGCGCGAGCAGCAAGCCCGTGCCCGGGACTTGCCGCGCAACCGGATCATTCGTGAACACTCGTTATGGCCCTTGGCCAAATCCCAGCCGGATAACCTCGCCGCGCTGGGCAAAATCGAAGACATGCACCCGCGCACCGTGCGCCAGGACGGCGAGTTCCTGCTGGGCCTGATCAAACGTGCCAGCAGCGTGCCCATGGACCAGTGGCCACCGGCGGTCGCCGAGCCATTGCCGGTGGACGCCGCCACGCTGATCAAGCAACTGCGCGCCCTTGGCCAGACCGAGGCTGAACGCCTGGACATGGCGCCGGAACTGATGCTGCGCAAGAAAACCCTCGAAGCCCTGGTCAAGAGTGGCTACCCCGAGGGGCCATACCAATTGCCAGATTCGCTGCGTGGCTGGCGCCGCGAATTGATGGGCCAGGCGCTGCTGGACAGCCTGGCCACTGCCGGAGAACAGCCTTGAAACGTATCTGCTCCATCTATCGCAGCCTCAAACGAAACGAGATGTACCTCTACGTGCTGAAAAGCGATGCACTGGAGCGCGTGCCGGAAAGTCTGCTGGCCGCTTTCGGCAAACCGCACCACGCCTTTGACCTGGTGCTGAGCCCGGAGCGCAAGCTGTCCCGCGAGGACATCACCGTAGTTCTGGAGAACCTCGAGAAGCAGGGCTACCACCTGCAAATGCCGCCGGCCGAGGACGAGTACATCGAACACTTGCCCGAAGAGCTGCTGCGACGGAATGACCCGATGTGATCGGTCAGTGCCCCGTCCGGGGCACATTCATCAATGGAATTCAATTTTTGGCGGCGGCCGCAAGGGACAGTGAAGTGGACCGGCGGCCGCCTGCAGTGTTTTTGAAAGGTTTGAACCATGCGCGTTCTGATTGCTGAACACGATCACCCGCTGTACGCCCGGCTGCTGCGCGAAGCGGCGCCGGACCTTGAGGTCATGACCAGCGGCGACTCCGCTGAATTGTCGCGCCTGGCGGCCGACTGCCCGGTGTGGCTGGGCCAGCCGGATCTCCTGGCCACCTTGTTGCGCCAGGGCCATCAGCCACAATGGCTGCAATCGACCTGGGCAGGCATCACGCCGCTGCTGGCTGAAGGCCTGCCCCGGGATTATCGCCTGACCCGCGCCGTAGGCATTTTTGGCCAGGTGATGGCCGAATACGTGCTGACTTACATGCTCGGCCATGAGCGTGAAGTGCTGGCGCGCCTGGTCAGCCAGGTCGAGCGCAAGTGGGATAACCGCATGGGCCAGAGCCTGGCGGGGCGCAAGGTGCTGATCGTGGGTACGGGTGATATCGGCCGTAGCGTCGCGCAATTCCTGCTGCCGTTTGGTGTTGAGTTGTATGGCATCGCCAGCGAAGCCCGTGAGCAGGCGCCGTTTATCGAAGTCGCCGGGCTGGAAGAGTTGCCGCGCCTGGTGGGCGAGGTGGACTACGTGGTAAACCTGCTGCCCAACACGCCGAACACCCATGATTTGTACAATGCGGCGTTGTTCAAACAGTTCAAGCCGACCGGGTTGTTCATCAACGTCGGGCGCGGTGTGGCGGTGGTCGATGCGGACCTGGTGGAAGCCTTGAAGGAAGGCCATCTTGCGGGCGCGGTGATTGACGTTTGCCGGCAAGAGCCATTGCCCCAGCGCCATCCGTTCTGGACCGCCTGGGGCTTGCTGCTGACTGGGCACAGCTCGGCGCCGACTTCGCCGGGGATGATGGTGCGGTTGTTTGTCGAGAATTTGCGGGCGTATCAGGCGCAGGAAACGTTGCGCGGCGAAGTGAGTTTCGAGCGCGGTTACTGATAGCGCGACGGCCCGGCGACGCATGTTGCCGGGCGCTTACAAATTTCTGCAAACACTAATCAGATGTCCGCTTTGCCGGTCGTATGTGAGGCTCGTACCCTTTTTATAATGGTACGTTCTCATGTTGAATGCTGGCACTGTACCCCTGTCTGCACGGGTAACTTCGGTCATTTACCCTCCTTCGATTGATCCGGCGGCGAGCTCGTCGACTCCGATCATTGCTACCGATCCCAACACGCAAATCAGTGCTCAAAACCCTCGACAACCGGGTCTTCAGGCTGCGTTGGGCGACCGCGAAAATTTGCATACCCTTGGGCAAAAACTCAGCGAAGTCGCCACCCGCCTGGGCGTGAATGCCAGGCCCCAGGCGGTGCTGGCTGCGTTGCAAACGACACCGATGCAGATACGCGCCGACTCGTCTTTCCCGGCTCAGGCGAATAAAGCCGCGACGCTAGAGACCTTTCTCAGAAGTATCGGCTTGGGGTTGCCCACCAATCATTTTCAACTGACCGGCCATGCCCACGCGGTGAGCGACAGGGCGTTGGAGCATCCGCTCGGCAATTTTGGCGGCGGGTTGTCCTGGCCTGTTCCCATGAGCGCCGGTCAGCTGCGCAGGGTGCTGGCGGCGGCGACCGACCATGGCAGCCAGAACCCCAATGCACCGCATATCGGCGCAAGCGTGGGTGTGCTGGAATATCTGAACGCGAACCAGCCTTTGTCTGGCGAGGCATTGACTGATCCTGCCAAGGCCCTCGAAACCCTCGTCAGCTCCACCCGGGGGCAGGCATTGGGGCAAGCCATCCAGGACCAGCTCGGGGGCGTCGCCACCCATGCCAGCGTGAACGAATACGCACTGAGCGCAATCCACCTGCTGCTGGATCCCGAGTCCATTACCGCGCCGCACCGCAACCGTGTGGCGGGTTTCGACCTCGCCCAACAAGCGCACTGGGGCAGGCCGGCTTCGGCAGTGCTCGAGCGCCTGAGCACTTACCTGCACGAAAATCACAAGACCAGTCCCGAGATGGCCAAGGCCGGTGCCTATCTGTTACTGGCAAGAAAGGCCCCCGAGTTTTTGATCAAGGACATTCCCGACCGTGTGACGTACGGCAGCCCGGCCTGGGTAAGCCTCACTGTCGCGGCGGCGGCCATAGAAGCGCAGTTCCCCGGAAAGGTGGCGCACATGACCTTTGCCCAGGTCATGTCCAGCGCTGAAAACGCGATGGTGACGAATCGGGCCGCCACTGAACACGCGCAGAAAGCGGCCCTGGTGGACTGGGGCGTGGTCAACGGGATTGTCACTGAGCAGCAAAGTGACCATTACAGCGCCGCCGAGATCGACACCGTAAGGACAGCGTTCAACGCACAACTGAAGTCGACGCTTGCGGCTACCGGTTTACTGGAAACCGCCATTCCGAGCCGTAGAGACATTGCCTTGGCTCACCTGAAGGAGCGGTTTGGAGAGGGCGTTCCCTTTGAAGAAAAACTGCTGAAGGTTGTCGACTCGAAACAATCTTCAGTCCAGCCGCTTTATGATCCGAACCGCGCACCTGCAGGGCATTTTTCGTTGCTGGATATCGCCATGAGCGGGCTTGGCCATTACAAATGGGAGAGTAAAGACCCGCGCGTCGTTGCGGCGATCAGAGGCAAGAGCCTTGATTTCGGCGTGAATGAAATTTTCAACGGACAATTCGAACAAGCGATCACCTCGCGCAAGCAAGGCGTTGGCACGACCATCAAGCACCTTGTGGCAACACTGCCACTGGCGGACCGAGAAAAGCTGGAGTTCGGAAAACTCGAGTTTTTTCAGAAAAACACTTACGAACTGGGCCTCGACTTCACCTCTAAAAAACTACAGGGCACGGAGAGCAAGCTGTGGGTCAAGGCCTCCAGAAAGGATGACGATACCGTTTATGAAATTGACTTGAAGGCAGGTGCAATCAAGGCGGTGCCACTCACGGAATTAACCAGACAAAGGGCGCGGGAAGCCAACAAGGTGTTCAAGACCGAACGCTTTACGCCCAAGGCTGTGAGCGATGCTGCCCTCAGCCAAAAAACTCAAGACCACTCATCAACGCCTCCCGCAAGCTTTTCCAGCGTGCGAACCCAGAGCATCGCCGACGCGTTTGTTGAGCATCTTGACCTCGACAGCGATGAGGTAAAGACCTACGCCAAGGGCGTCACGGCGTTCGATAAACAAATGGCAACCGAGTGGAACGTCACCAACTTCTTCCTGGACCTGATTCCCCTCAGGTCAGCCATTGTCAACTTTTCCAAGGGTAACCCTGTGGAGGGTGCAAGTGACCTGGCGCTGGATGTCTTCGGTTTTGTCACGGCCGGCGCAGGTGTGGCAGCAAAGGTTACGAAGGTCGGCGCCAAGGTTGCCAGCACCGCCGCCAAAGCCTTGCAGGTGGCAAAGGTGATCGGTGTGGCTGCTGTTCAAGCGTTCAACCCGTTGGATGGCGTGGGCGATCTGGTCGCGGGCGGTGCTCGGCTGCTGGGCAAGGGTGCCAGCTTTGTACGCTCAACCGGCGCAGAGGCGGTCGACAAACTCAAGGGCGCAAGCGGTAGCTATGACCTGTTGAAAGCGGCCAGCAAACACTATGACGCAGCGGCGTCGGGTACCTTCAAGGTTGCGGGCCAGAACGTTGATGGAGGCGCCGTACTCCACAGCGGTCGATGGTATGCGTTTGACGTGGACAGGATGCGGGCATACGGCAGCCCTCTTGAAGGGTTCACCCCGAAAACCAGTGCGATGGATGGCGCGATTATCACGACACCCATCGACCCCGGCAGCGCACTGAACAATCGGTTGTTTGGCGACTACAAGGTCCCTGAATCGAAAATTGCCGGGCTTGCGCGCAACAGTCAGGGCATCTATGTGGCGCCGGAGGGTCACCTGTCCCATATCCGCCATACCGATACCGCCGGCAACACTGCGGTGTACGAAGTACGGCAAGTGACTCGCACCGCCGACGATGCCGTGCAGGCGCAGATTTATCACAAGAACCGGCAAACGCCGGTGTTGGTGCAGCACCTTCAGGGGGACCAATGGCAGCGCCTGGGCGCCCGTGGCGGAAACGGGCCTACGGTCGCATCAGATCTGGGGCCCAGGATTGGCGGAGGCGGGGAGGGAGTAATCTACGAAAGTCTCGATGGGAAAAGCGTCTATAAAGACTATGGTCCTTCATCGTTGACACCTCCCGCCGGCTACGCCGATAACGAAACCCTATGCTTGAATAACTATTATGGTGAGGGATTCGCAGCAACAATGTATGAAAATGGTCGCCGCTATTTAAAGATGGGGAAAATAGACGGGGCTGATCTGAGCAAATTTTCCAAGGGAAGTTTGCCGCCAGAGGCTAGTTCGTTACTTGATGATGTATTCCGGGAAATGGAACAAAAAAATATTTATCATAATGACCTGCAACTGAAGAATTTTATGTACTCCGCAAAGGATAATAAAATTTATCCAGTGGATTTGAATGCACTGGAACGTGAGGAACTTGGGGCAATACTCTTTAATATGTATAAGCGCAGTAAAGAAGAACTGCGTAAAGCCTATGAAACGCTGATCGTAAAGCCGTCTTGACGTCGAAATTACACTTGGGTTAACCAACCCCGCTGTTTATAACAGCAGGGTTTTTTAAAGCCTCAACCCATTTTCAGGTCGTATTCAATCGTTGTGATTGAAATCGCCTTCCGACACCAGCTCACTCAATGGCTTGCGCGGGCTCGGGGTTTCCCGGGCTTGCAGGTACTCGGCCAGGGTTGATTTGTCACCCAGTTTGCCAATCGCCACGGCCGCGTGCAGGGCGTAACCTTCTGGTATCTTCAGTTCCTTGCGGGTCAGCTCTTGGTCGAAACCGGCCATGCCGTGGGTGTGCCAGCCGCTGAGGCTCGCTTGCAGCGCCAGGTGGCCCCAGGCCGAACCGGTATCAAAGGTGTGCCACAGGGCCGGGGTTTCTTCGGTGGCGCCCGGTACCAGGAAGTCGGTTTTCGACGCTACGATTACCAGTGCCGAGGCATGCTGCGCCCAGCCACGGTTGAATTCGTTCAGCAGGCCCAGGAAACGTTCCCAGTTCGGCGTGTCGCGGCGCGCGTAGAGAAAGCGCCACGGCTGCGAGTTGTAAGCCGATGGCGACCAGCGCGCGGCTTCGAAGAAGCTCAGCAGGGTGTCCACCGGGATGCTCTCGCCGGTAAAGGCGCGCGGTGACCAGCGGTCGGTAAATTGTGGGTGGATCGGGTAGTCGGCGACGCGTGGGTTGCTGCTCATTGGGCTGATCCTGATGAAAAACCGGGGTTCAAAACTACTTCGCCGCCGGGTGGCTGACAAGTCTTGTTCTACCGGCAGTCGTAAGCGCTTGGCCCCGGGGCCCATGGGCACTAGACTGGCGGCCTTTTAACATACCGATACTGATGTAGAGCCATGGCCGCTAAAGTCGAACCTTTCTGGATCCGCAAAACCCTCGAACAACTCGACCAGGATGAGTGGGAGTCGTTGTGCGACGGCTGCGGCCTGTGCTGTCTGCAAAAGCTCGAGGA
Organism: Pseudomonas sp. AN3A02; assembly: GCF_011765255.1. Classification (NCBI taxonomy): domain Bacteria; kingdom Pseudomonadati; phylum Pseudomonadota; class Gammaproteobacteria; order Pseudomonadales; family Pseudomonadaceae; genus Pseudomonas; species Pseudomonas sp. AN3A02. The sequence continues at coordinate 609,763 of NZ_JAARNI010000001.1, read as the reverse complement.
TGAAGACGACAACAGCGTCTATTACACGCGCATCGCCTGCAAACTCCTGGACCTGAAAACCTGCCAGTGCACCGATTACCCCAACCGCCGGGACTCGGTGCCCGATTGCATCCAGCTCACCCCGGGCCAGGCCGACCAGTTCAAATGGCTGCCGCCTACCTGTGGTTACCGGCTGGTCAGCGAGCGCAAGGAGCTGCCGCTTTGGCACCACTTGGTTTGCGGTGATCGCGACGTCGTGCACCAGCAACGCATATCCCAGTCCGGGCGCATGCTCAGCGAAGGCAGCGTGCCCGAGGATGACTGGGAGGATTACCTGATTTTCCGTGCGGGCTGAGAAGGAGTGTGTATGACGGTTGGAGCCAGGCTGGCGGCAAGCCTGCTGTTGCTCGCATTGAGTACGTCGGCATGGGCTGCGAAGAAAGTCGACCTGGACTATCACGTCAAGCTGCTGCCCCAAAGTGATCAGGCAGAGGTGCGCTTGAGCCTGTCCCAGGGCTCCGCGGTGCGCAGCCTCAACTTCGACCTGGGTCGCGACGGCGACTACAGCGACTTCAAGGCCGATGGTCAGTGGCAGGTGTTGCCCGGCAATACGCCGGGTGACAGCCGTGGCCTGTGGCAACCCGGCGCCGACAAGGCCAGCCTGACCTACCGTGTACGCCTGACCCACGCGCGCAAGAAAGGCGTTTACGAAGCACGCATGAGCCCGAGCTGGGCGCTGTTTCGCGGCGAAGACCTGGTGCCCGCCGCACGCCTGGATCAACAGGACGGCATTGAGCTGGTGTCGCGCCTGGTGTTTGAACTGCCCGCCGGCTGGAAAAGCGTCGAGACGTCCTGGCCGCGTATCGGCAAGAATAAATTTCGCATCGATAACGTTTCCCGCCTGTTTGACCGGCCTACCGGCTGGATGCTCGCCGGCAACCTGGGCAGCCGCCGGATGCGCCTGGGGGAAACCGAGATCACCGTGGCTTCACCTAAAGGCCAGGGTATGCACCGCATGGATGTGCTGACCTTGCTGACGTTTGTCTGGCCCCAAGTACAAGCGGCGTTCCCGCGGCACCCGGCAAAACTGCTGGTAGTAGGCGCCGGTGACCCAATGCGGCGCGGTGCTTACTCGGCGCGGGACTCGATCTACCTCAGCAGCCGTACACCGCTGGTCAGTGAAAACGGCAGCAGCCCGTTGATCCGCGAAGTGGTGCAGGCCATCGGTCGCTTCAACGACCATCAAGGCAGCGATTGGATCAGCGAGGGCTTGGCGCAGTATTACGCCATTGAACTGATGCGCCGTGCGGGTGGCATCAGCGACGATCGTTACGCCGCGATACAGGCCCGGCTGGCCAAGGAAGGCAAGGATGTGACCACCCTGCGGGTCGAGCACGCCAACGGCGCGACGGTGTCACGGGCGGTGGTGCTGTTGCAGGAGCTGGACCGCGAGATTCGTGTGAAAACCCACAACAAGCGCTCGCTGGATGATCTGACTCAGGCGCTGATGCGCTTGAACAGCATCAGCACAAAGGAGTTTGTGCAGTTGGGGGAGAGCATTATTGGCGAATCTTCGGTAGTGCTGGACACCAAGCTGCTGCACTGAAACCAATGTGGGAGCGGGCTTGCTCGCGAATACGGTGTGTCAGAAACACTTTCGATGACTGACACTCCGTATTCGCGAGCAAGCCCGCTCCCACATTTGATCGAGGTTAACCCGTGGTTTTGGTCGCTTTTTCGGCCGCCACTTCTGCCTTGGTCTTGAGGTTTTTCAATTCCTCACCGGCGCGTTCGATCTTGGTCCGCACGGTGTTCATCTCCTGGCGGCTGCGCTCCAGCAACTCTTTCGCCGAGCTGTGCCCGCTGATCCCGCGCGCCAGCGCCACGCCGCCAATCGCTACTTGGATCAAACCGAAAAAGCCGCCACGGCGCAGGCCTTTGCCCATCATCACTACACCGCCAGCCAGGGAGCCGATGCGTTCCCAGCCCTGGACGTTTTGCGTGGGCTGGCTCTCGAACGGCGTGGACCGGATAACGGGTCGCAGGGTTTTGCTGTCGCTCATGATCTGTCTCCAACAAGGGCTTATTGATATGCAACTGACTGCACACAGGCCTCGGACGTTCCCAAAAAATCAGTACTTGGGACCCGAACGGGTGTTGTTGCCCTTGGCCAAGCGGTCGTAGAGCACCACGTTGACGGTGGCGGCGAGGTTCATGCAGCCGGTGGTCGGGATGTAGATCACGTCTTCACACCAGTCGCGAATCTCTTTATCCAGGGAGCCGTCTTCCGGCCCGAAGATATACAGCGCGCGGTCCGGGTGGGTGTACTCGGGGAGAGGGCGTGCGCCTTCCACCAGCTCGACGGCGACGGGGATGCAGCCCAGGGGCAGGATCTTTTTCAGGTCGTCGATACCGATCAGCGGAATGTCGTGGTGGACCTTCTTGGTGTCGGTAATAAAGTCCCGGGCCCGCTCATAGCGCTTGCCGGTGTAGAACACCGAGGCCACGCCGTAGCAGCCGGCGGCGCGCATCACCGAACCGACGTTTTCGGGGGATTTGGGGTTGTACAGACCGATGCAACTGTAGCGTTTAGTGCCCACGGGAAAGGGTGCCTTCGAGAAAAGCCGCGATTATACGGCCTCGGGCTAATGTATTGCTTGGGCGATCGCTATCGCGGGCAAGCCCGGCTCCCACATTTGGAATGCATTCCCCTGTGGGAGCCGGGCTTGCCCGCGATGGGTCCTTCACATTCAGCGAAGATACTCAGTCGTCTTTCTTCATCAGCCCGGCCAGCGCCGCAAACGGGTTGTGGGTCGCCTTGGCAATCGTCGGGCTGCTGGTGGAGCCTTCGCCGAAATACTGCTGGTCGGTATAACGCGAGTGTTCGTTGTCGTGGCAATACAGGCAAAGCAACTCCCAGTTGGAGCCGTCCTGGGGGTTGTCGTCATGGTTGTGGTTGCGGTGGTGCACGGTCAGTTCGCTCAGGCGCTTGCCGGCGAATTCGCGGGCGCAGCGGCCGCACACGTGGGGGTACATCTTCAGGGCTTTGTCGCGGTAGCCCATTTCCCGGTCACGCTGGGCATCGGCGAGGATGCGGTCCAGCTTGGCGGTGTGGGAGGGCGGGTTGGTCGAGCTCATCATGGCTCCTGTCTTTTAGTGGATCACGGATAGCATTGATTCTAGCTGCTTGCGCGGTAATTAGCCCTTGGCTTTTTCGGTTGTAGGACCGGCTGTAGGACCTGATTATTTGTAATTGAATGTTTGAGCCGGTCCCGAAAACACGCGGCCAAATCAACGTCGACTGCCCTGTCATTAAATGTGCGTAGGGTTGCAACTTCCCTGAAATTGTTCGTCGCCAAGCTGCCGCCCCTCACAACTAACGGGTCCGACCATGCAGTCGGAGCCTGACCAAGGGGAGGTTGAAATGTCGATATTTTCCGCACGTCTCACGCTGGGCGCCACTGCGCTGCTTGGTGCCGTCCAGGTGCTCGCCGGGACTGTCACTACGGACGGCGCCGATCTTGTCATCAAGACCAAGGGCGGCCTTGAGGTGGCAACCACGGATGATCAGTTCGCTTTCCAGATTGGCGGCCGCTTGCAGGCGGACTTCGATACCTTCGACGGGCTATACACCGAAAACGGTAGCCGCGCCGACGCTGCCTATTTTCGCCGCAGTCGCCTGGAAATGTCCGGCAAGGCCTATGGCGTCTGGGGCTACAATTTTGCCCTGGAGTTGAGTAGTACAGATACGCCGATCAAGGAGGCCACCATCCGCTATCTGGGGCTGGATCCGGTGAGGTTCAAGGTCGGCCGTTTCGACCCGGACTTCAGCCTTGAGGGCGCTACCAGTTCCAAGTGGACCACCGCGATCGAGCGCAGTGTGCTCAACGACCTTGCGCCTTGGGTCAGTGACCGCGATGAAGGCTCGGGGGCACAGGTGTCGGGGGTGGCGGGAATGTTCTACGGCTCGGCGAGTGTCCTGCGCCCGTCTTCTAACAAAGACGCCGATGGCAAGGGCGCCAATAACTACAACCTGCGCTTGGTGTTTGCGCCTCTGGCGCGGCCGGGGCATGTCCTGCACTTCGGGCTGAGCTACGCCTACAGCGACGCCGAGAGTTTCGACGGAAGAATTCGCACCCGCCTGGGTGTTCGGGGCGTGTCGCAGACCACACACAACGGCAACCGTCCGGAACTGGCACCCAAGACCCTGGGTGCCTTTGACGGCGATTCGGCCGCCAGCTTGGAATTTGCCTACGCCGCCGGACCATTTTCCCTGCAGGGCGAGTATCTGCGGCGACAGTTGGTAGCCAAGTCTGGCGTCAGCAACCATGACCGTGATGCCACCGGCTACTACGGCCAGTTGGCGTATACCCTGACCGGCGAGGCGAGGGGCTATAAGCTCGACGGTGGTAAATTCGACCGGATCAAAGCGCAGGATAAACACCTCGGTGCCTGGGAAGTCTTCTATCGTTATGACCACCTCAATGTCCGGGAACACGATTTGTTGGATAACGCCGCCAAGGTGCACACCTTAGGTGTGAACTGGTACGCCAACGACGCAGTGAGAATCTCGGCCAACTACGTCAAGGCTTCGTCCGACGGCTTCGGGAACGCCGTCGGCGATCAGGACGGTGATGCCATGGCCTTGCGCGTGCAGTACGTGTTTTGAAGGATTGCCTCCATTGATTAAGGATTGAAATTCATGCGTTTGTTATTAGCCTTGCTGTTGTGCGCGAGCACCTTTCAAGCCCAGGCGTTCTCCACGCCCAAGCCGGGCCAGGTGATTGAGGTGGCACTGGAACAACTTCATCCGACCCAGGCGGTCATCGGCTTTGATCAGATCCATTACAAACTGGGGGCGTTTGCCGAATCACCCAAGTTGGTGTTCGACGAATATTGCGAAACCAATGGCCAGGGCGGCACCAAAAAGGTTCCCAAGGATGCGAACCTGCAGAATCCCGACAGCTTCACCTGCAAGGAGCCGGTGGGCGCTCATCCGGCGGACATGAAAACCGTGGTGGTCGGTCCTGCAGGCCAGTTGTACCTGACTGACGGTCACCACAGTTTCAGCACTTTGTGGGAACAGCCGGGCGCCGGGCCGCAGTTGAAGATGTGGGTAAGGGTGACGGACGATTTCAGCAATAGCCCGGACATGGCCACATTCTGGAAACGTATGGAACAAGGCCACAAGGTCTGGCTCAAGGACCGCAACGGCCAAGCCATAACGCCTGCGCAACTTCCCGCGCACTTGGGCTTCAAGAACCTGAGTGACGATTCCTTCCGCAGCCTGGTGTACTTCGCCCGCAAGGCGTCCTATGGCAAACCGAATTCGGGCGCGGTCGTGCCAGAATTTCTAGAGTTTTATTGGGGCAACTGGCTGCGGCCGCTGATTGACCTGCGCGCCTTCAACCTGAACAAGCAGGGCGGGTATCAGGATGCGATCAAAGCGGTTGCCCAGCGCATGGTCAGCCTGGCGCCGGATGCGCCGGTGGGAGACAGCGGCTTCAACGCCCGGCAACTCGGCGGTTTCACCACGCTGAATCGCAAAGAACTGAAGAGTACCTTCGAAAAGAAAGTGCCCTACGTTATCGACAGTAGAAGCAAATAGTTGGCGGCTGGCGGGGGCGACCTTGTGTCGCTTCTGCAAAGCGTATAACGGCTAAATATACAGTAATGGTCGACCTGATATCGATATAAACACCGTTAATTAGATGAAATCTAAAAATAGTTAGAGCGGGCAAGAAAGTAGTGGACTAACTTTGTCAGCTTCTTTAGTGTGGCGTCTCCTGGCCCACTGTCAGGTGTTCAATGGCTCAGGTCTTTCCTGGCAACTGTTAGTTTCCCGTAAATCGGGATTTCCCTTCACGATTTCAACCCCTGTGGCTGACGTTGTGGCGTTTCAAATCAGAGTCGCTCGTCCAGAGCGTGCTGCTTCCAATGACCGAAACCGGGTTGGTTGAAGAGTCTGATGATCGTCTTGAAAATAATAAAAAAACCGACGAATTAACCTGTTCTTGTAAGTTTATAACTTGGGGCTTATGTCTTCGTGAGTTATAAATTTGTGGTGTCTGTTAATAAGTTATGATGTTCATCTCGCTCCTATTCGCACTGCGTGAATATAACGACCGGCTTCAATTTAAAACATGCAATTTTTTGTAGAGGCTGTTGTGTCTAAAGGCGTTGTTCTGGCGGTTTCCGCTTCCTTCCTGTTTGGCGTGCTGTATTTCTTTACCTCCCTTCTTGAGCCCTTGAATGGTCAGCAGATATTTGGCTGGCGAATGCTCATTTCGTTGCCCTTCATGACGCTGCTGCTGGTCCTCTCCGGGGACTGGAAGTGGGTGCCGCTGATCTATAAACGGCTGCGGGAGAAACCCGCCCTACTGCCCTGTGTCGTGGTCACCAGTGCGCTGGTGGGGGTGCAGTTGTGGATATTCATGTGGGCGCCCCTCAACGGCCACGGCCTGGATGTGTCGCTGGGCTATTTCCTGTTACCGCTGACCATGGTCATCACTGGCCGCATCGTTTACGGCGAACGCCTTTCACATCTGCAAAAGATTGCCGCAGCGCTGGCGGCGGTGGGCGTGGCCAATGAGTTGTACCGCACGGGCGGGTTCTCCTGGACCACGCTGGTGGTGTGCGTGGGTTATCCAATGTATTTCGTGCTGCGTCGGCGCTGCGGGACCGACAACCTGGGCGGGCTGTGGCTGGACATGATGCTGATGATCCCGGTCGCACTGTGGTTCGTCGTGGGTGGTGAACCCATCGGCGAGACCCTGGCGCAGCGCCCGGCGCTCTATTGGCTGGTGCCACTGATGGGGTTGGTCAGCGCAGCGGCGGGTTATTCCTACATCATGGCCAGCCGGCTGTTGCCGTTCAGCCTGTTCGGGTTGCTCAGTTACGCGGAGCCGGTGCTGCTGGTGGCCGTGTCGCTGATGCTGGGAGACGCCCTCAAACCGGGCCAGTGGATGACCTACCTGCCGATCTGGCTGGCGGTGGTGGTGTTGGTGCTGGAAGGCTTGAGGCATTTGAATCGACTGCGCCGGTCGATCTGACGGCAACCCACGCAGTTAATGCTTAGCCCTTGAGCTTTTCAGCAATCCAGATGGTATGCCGCGTGCCCTTGTTGCCATGGGCAAACACCTGCACTTCCTCGGCCTTGAAGCCGGCCTTGCGCAGTTTTTCGCTGAACTGTTTGTCGGCGCTGGCCGACCACACGGCCAGCACGCCCTTGGGCCGCAGGGCCTTGGCGCAGGCGCTGAGGCCGCCGGCGGAATACAGCCAACTGTTGGCTTTTTGCGTCAGGCCTTCGGGGCCGTTGTCGACGTCCAGCATGATCGCATCAAAGCCCTGGGGCTCGGCCTGCAGCACCTTGGCCACGTCTTCCAGGCGGATCACGGTGCGCGGGTCCAGCAGCGGGCGGCCGGACTTTTCCCCCAGCGGCCCGCGATTCCATTCCACTACGCCGGGCACCAGCTCGGCAACCACCACTTCGGCGGTTTTACCCAGGTGCTTGAGCGCCGCAGCCAGGGTAAAGCCCATGCCCAGGCCGCCAATCAACACCCTGGAGCCGGGCCGACCGGCGACTTTACGGCACGGAATCTCCGCCAGCGCATCCTCGGAACCGTGCATACGGGTGTTCATCAACTGGCCACCGTCACCGCCCTGAATCTTGATGACAAAATCCTCACCGTATTCGAACAGGCACAAGGCACCGCCGTTGTCGGGGATCGGAGTGGTGTCCAGCAGAACAAAACGTTTCATGGAAATCTCATTGGGAAGGGCATTCTTGCGCGGTTGGGAGTAGCCTTACGACTTTACGGTCAGGCCATGGAGCCATCGATGAAGTGCAGCATTCTAACGGTCATTGTGTGGAGCGCGCTCGCCCTTGGCGGTGTGGCCCAGGCTCAGGAGTCGCAAACCGTACCGATTACCCCCGCGCCCACGGCGGGTTCGCCGGGTACTGCAACGCCCACACCGTACCCGCAAGTCACGCCACCGGCGACGCCAAAGGCGGCCGGCAGTGGTGAACCGTTGTTGGCGCCTATCGTGCTGCCCACGCCGCCGAAGGACCAGACAATCCCGGGCTTGCAGCAGAACGACATCAAGCCCAAGACCCCAGGCGGTTAAAACTGCTGGGACAGCAATTGCCCGTCCGCCATGCGCAGGCGCCTGGACAGGGCGATAGCAATCGCACGAATGATCTTGGCCGCGATTTTCGGTGCATCGTTGAGCATTTTTTCCAGGGAATCCTTGCCCAGGTTCAACAGCACGCAATCGCTGGCTGCCACACAGCTGGCGGACCGGCGCTCGCCATCCAGCACGGCCATCTCGCCGAAGGCCCGTCCACTGCGCAAGGTGGCGATGGTCAGCCGCTGACCTTCATGGTTGGTCTTCTGCACCGCCACCTGGCCTGAGTGGATGATGCACATGAAGGTGCCGGCGTCGCCCTCCAGAAATATCACTTCATCGCGGGCGATGGTGCTGATGTTGAAATAGCCCGCCGCTACGTGGAAGTCTTCCGGCAGCAACGGGTCGAACAGGCCGCAATCCATCAGCATGTCGCGGATTTCGTTATTGAGTAAGGTCGGTTCTGGCATGAGGCTTACAGTCTTCGTCCATAAATCGTGCAGGGCGCGCGCCCGGCGGTCAGGTGTTCAGACCCGTCCGCCAGGCGGAGTTCCTTAAATCAGCCCCAGCGCCTTGAAAACAAATGCATATTCGAGTGCTACGTCACGTAATCCCTGGTAACGCCCACTCATGCCGCCATGGCCTGCGCCCAGTTCGGTCTTGAGCAGCAGTAGGTTATCGTCGGTCTTGGTATCGCGCAGCTTGGCCACCCACTTGGCCGCTTCCCAATATTGCACGCGGCTGTCGTTGTAGCCGGCGATCACCAGCGTCGCAGGGTAAGCCTGGGCGCTGACGTTTTCGTACGGCGCGTAGGCCTTGATCCGCTCATACACCTCGGGCTCTTCAGGGTTACCCCATTCGTCGTACTCGGTGATGGTCAGCGGCAATTCAGGGTCGAGCATGGTGTTGAGCACGTCGACGAACGGCACTTCGGCAATCGCCGCCTGGAACAGCTCCGGGCGTTGGTTGAGCACCGCGCCAATCAACAGGCCGCCGGCGCTGCCGCCGCTGATGGCCAGTTGCTTGGAGGTAGTCAGGCCCTGGGCGATCAGGTGTTCGGCGCAGGCGATAAAGTCGCTGAAGGTGTTTTGCTTGTGCTCCTGCTTGCCGGCGCGGTACCAGGCTTCGCCCAGTTCGCCGCCGCCGCGCACATGGGCAATGGCGAAGGCCACGCCACGGTCCAGCAGGCTCAGGCGGGCGTGGGAGAACCACGGGTCGAGGCTCTGGCCATAGGCACCATAGCCGTACAGGTAGAGCGGCGTTGGCTTACCCAACTGGTCGCGTCGGACTACAAGGCTAATCGGCACCTGAATGCCATCGGCCGACGTCGCCCACAATCGTTGGCTGACGTAGTCGTCGGCGTTGAACACCCCCAGCACCGGGGTTTCCTTGAGCACTTGTTGTGCGCCGCTGGCCAGTTCCAGCTGACGGACCTGGGCCGGGCGGTTCAAGGCTTCATAACGCAGGCGGATCTTGTCGCTGACAAATTCCAGACTGTTTTGCACATAGAGGCTGTAGGCCGCATCCGGTAATTCCACCCGATAAGCGGCCTGGCCTTGTGGGCGCACTTCGATGATCGGCAAACCACCGATCCGCAAACTCAGGGTCATGGCCCGGGCGTTGAGGCTCACGCCATCCAGCATCACGGCGTCGTCGTGGGGGATCAGGTTCTGCCAGTCGTCTTGGGTCGGCACGCTGCCGGTGTCGGCGGCCTGGAACAGGGCGAAGTTGATGCCGTCGCGGTTGCTGCGGATAAACCAGGTCCACTGGTCGTCCAGCTTGCCGTGGTCGACGTCATATTCATGGCCTTCGACCCGTGGTGCCAGGCAGGTAAACGCCTGCTGCGGCTGCTCGGCGTCCAGGGCCCAGATTTCGCTGGTGGTCTTGCTGCCCAGGGCCAGCAGCAACTGGTGCTCGGAACTTGAGCGGTAGCAGTGCAGGAAGAAACGCCCGTCGGGCTCGTGGAACACTTCTTCGGCGGCGGTGCCGTCCAGGCGATAGCGATACAGCTTGTGCGGGCGGTGGGTGTCGTCCAGTTCAGTGAAGAACAGGGTCAGGCTGTCATTGGCCCAGGTCATGCTGCCGTCGCAATCTTCGAACTCCAGTTCGCTGACCTTGCCGGTGGCCAATTCCTTCACGTAGAGGGTGTAAATCTCTTCGCCATTGGTGTCCAGGCTGTAGGCCAGGCGCTGGTGGTCCGGGCTGATGCTGAAGGCACCAAGGGAGAAAAAGCCGCCATTGGCCAGCACGTTCGGGTCGAGCAGCAGCTCTTCCGCGCTTTCGTCGACCTGTTGGCTGTCATCCGCCGGGCGCGGGCAGCGGTAGTGGCGGGCGTATTCGTCGCCGGCGGTGGTGCGGGTGTAATACAGGTACGGGCCCCAGGGCGAGGGCAGGGACAGGTCGGTTTCGAGGATGCGGCCCTTGATCTCTTCGAACAGGGTCTCGCGCAGCGCCTGTTGGTCGGACAGTTGAGCGTCTTGCCAGGTATTTTCCGCCTTGAGGTAATCGAGCACCTCGGCGCTGTCCCGCGCTTGCAGCCAGGCGTACGGGTCGGTGCCTGGGGCCTTGCGGGCGATCGGGGCGGCAGTGATGTGGGTCGATGGGGGCATGGATCACTCTCTGTCTGGCGGTTGGCCGACGGCATTGCAGCCTCGGCACTGAAAAGCCGTTATCATAGCGGCCTGTTTGCCTACCTTGCCATGGACACCATGACCGAGAACGACTATCTGATCGCTTGGGGCCTCTACGCCTTCGCAGCCCTGGGTTGCCTGCTGGTGTGGTTTGCCATGACCCGCTGGATGTGGCGCTGGCTGCGCGAGCCGCTGCGGTTGCTGATGGCGGTGCTGCTGTTCAGCCCGACCATTGTCGACCCGGTGAAGACCCAGTTCGCCCCGGCCGTCGCCATCACCGCCCTGGACCTGGTGCTCAAGGTCGGCAACAACGCCTGGCGGGCGATTTCCGATTTGTTCATGTACTCCATGATCGCGTTTGGCGTGTACCTGGTGTTTGTGCTGATCCGCTGGCCCATCGAGCGTGCCTCCAGGGCCCGCCGGGAGCAGAAGGCCGCCGCTGCGGCAGCCGCTGCCGCCGAGCCGGATGACGACGAACCCTTCGCCGATGAGCGATACGGTCGCCCGGCCCCTGTCAGCGGTATGCGGGTCGAACCGCGCCTTTAACGTTGTACGCCCTGTATCGAGAAGCCTGGCATGTGTGAATTATTGGGCATGAGTGCCAACGTACCGACCGATATCGTCTTCAGCTTTACCGGGCTGATGCAGCGCGGCGGACGCACCGGCCCCCACCGCGACGGTTGGGGCATCGCCTTCTACGAAGGCCGCGGCCTGCGGTTGTTCCAGGACCCGGCGGCCAGCAGCGAATCGGAAGTCGCGCTGCTGGTGCAGCGTTATCCCATCAAGAGTGAAGTGGTGATTGGCCATATCCGCCAGGCCAATGTCGGCAAGGTGTGCCTGTCCAATACCCACCCGTTCGTGCGTGAACTGTGGGGCCGCAACTGGTGCTTCGCGCATAACGGCCAACTGGCGGACTTCAACCCCCGCGCCACGTTCTACCGCCCGGTGGGCGATACCGACAGCGAAGCGGCGTTCTGCGATTTGCTCAACCGTGTCCGCGAAGCGTTTCCGGAGCCGGTGGACATCGAACAGGTGCTGCCGGACCTGATCGCCGCCTGCAGCGAATACCGCAGCAAGGGCGTGTTCAATTGCCTGCTCAGCGACGGTGACTGGCTGTTCTGCTATTGCTCGACCAAACTGGCACAGATCACCCGGCGTGCGCCGTTTGGCCCCGCGCGGTTGAAAGATGTCGACGTGATCGTCGATTTTCAGGCCGAAACCACGCCTAATGATGTGGTGACGGTGATTGCCACCGAACCCCTGACCGAAAACGAGACCTGGACCCGCTACGAACCGGGCCAGTGGAGCCTGTGGCGACGCGGCGAATGTGTCAGCCAAGGCAAAACGGAATAAGGACGTCGAATATGTTGCTCAGCTATTTGCGACTGGTGTTGTTTGCCGTGGGTCTGTTGGTCGGTGTGCAGGTACCGGGGTTTATCAGTGACTACGCCAAGCGCGTCGAAGCCCACCTGATCGAGGCCCAGACCGGCCTGCGTGGCTTTGATGCCACGGCGCAGCAGTTCTTCAACGGTGACTTGCAGGCGCTGGTGGCCCACTACCGTGCCAGTGACGACCCGGTTTTTCGCAGCGATGCCAACAGCCTGGGCACGTTGCTTGACCGCCAGGTGGCGCTGGATAAACAGTTCCAGGCGATGCAGGGCCCGTGGTACATCCGCGCGCTGCAAGTGGCCGTGGCCGCCGACCCGGCGATTCGCCAGGAAACCTGGAACGGCTACAGCTACATGCTGTTGCTGACCCCGGAAGCCATGGGCTGGGGCCTGGGCGGCGCGATGCTGTTGTCGTTTGGCCTGGAATGCCTGTTCCGCCTGATCGACTGGGTGGTGTTGGGCGGCAAGCGCCTGCGCCAGAGCCGGCCGATTGAAGAGCGGGACCTCAAGGGGCTTTAAAGGCTGACGCGGTCAAATTGTGGGAGCGGGCTTGCTCGCGAATGCGGTGCGTCAGTGACATATAGGTTGGCTGGTACACCGCATTCGCGAGCAAGCCCGCTCCCACAGTTTTAAATCGGTTCCTTCAGTGGCATGGGTTTGCTCAGCACCATCAAACCCTCGCCGACCTTCTGCGCATACCGCCCCACCACGCTCTGGCACAGCGCCACAATCTCCTCCACCAATTCCACGCCCACTCGCCACGACACCACCACCTGCAGGTTCGGCGGTCGTTGTTCCATGGGCAGCATGGTCAATTCTCCTCGTGCCAGCTCTTCACTGACCAATACGGGCGGGAACGCACCAATCCCGAACCCGTCCCGCAGCAGGCGAGTGATCGCTGACACCGAGTTCACACAGTTCATCCGTGGGGAGGATACGCCGTTAGCCTGCATCAGGCTGAGCACATCCTGGTGCGGACAGGAGTTTTTCGAGTAGGTGATGATGCGCTCCTGGGCCAGTTCGGCGAGGGACGCGTAGTCACGGTTGTAGATCGAGTGGCTGGCGACGATCCAGCCCATTGGGTGGCTGGCCAGTTCCAGGCTGCGCAAGGTTTCCTGGCGCAGCAGGTCGGTTTGCAGGATCAGGTCGAGAAAGCCTTTTTGCAACTGATCGCAGAGGTTCAGCGCGGTATCGGCGACCAACTCGATTTCTACCCGCGGAAAGTTGTCCGTCAGTTCTGCCACCAGCGCGCTCAGCCAGGTGTGGATCACCGTGTCCATCACCCCGATGCGGATGCGCCCGACCTTGCTGCTGGTGGTTTCCAGGGACTGCTTGAGCCCTTGCATGGTCGCCATCATCTGCTCGGCATAATCGAGCACCTTCAAGCCTTCCGGCGTCAGGCTCACACCTCGGGAATCGCGCAGGAACAGCTTCACCCCCAATTCGCTTTCCAACACGGCGATGCGGCTGGAGATCGAGGCCTGGGTAGTGAACAGCTTCTCTGCCGTGAGGCGAAAGCTCTTGAGCTTGGCCACCCAGACGAAGGTTTCGAGGAACTTCAAATTCATGGGATCAACTTTTCTTATGCATGGATTGTTTTTTATTAGTTGGACGCAGCGTGCCGCAACCGCCAAAAATCGAGCTGTCTCACGATAAGCGTCGTTGGGGCTCGGGACAACATCGTTGCGAGATCTTGGTAAAAGATCCCACACTACAAAAAAATAAAGCCTACAGGAGCCCTACCGTGAGCCGCCTGCTATTGAACTGCGACATCGGCGAAAGCTTTGGCAACTGGACCTTGGGTCTGGACGCCGAGGTCATGCCGTTCATTGACTGCGCCAACGTTGCCTGCGGTTTTCATGCGGGCGACCCGAGCATCATGCGCAAGACCGTCAGCCTGGCCTTCGAGCATGGCGTGCAGGTGGGTGCGCACCCGGCGTACCAGGACCTGGTGGGTTTCGGCCGCCGTTCCATGGCCTACACCCCACAGGAAATCCAGGACCTGTTGCATTATCAGATTGGCGCCCTCGACGGCATTTGCCGGGCTCAGGGTGGGCGGGTCAGCTACGTCAAACCCCATGGTGCGATGTACAACGACATGATGGCCAAGCCGGCGCAATTGCGCGCGGTGATCCAGGCCGTGGCGGCCTACGACGCCAGCCTGCCCTTGATGCTGATGGCCACCCGCGACAACAGCGCCGCCCAGGCCCTGGGTGACGAATATGGCGTGACCCTGTGGTTCGAAGCCTTCGCCGACCGTGCCTATGACAGTGCCGGGCATCTGGTCTCCCGCCAGTTGCCGGGGGCGGTGCATCACGATCCGGAAAAGATCATCCAGCAAGCCTTGATCATTGCTCGCGGTGAGCACCTGGTCGCCAGCGACGGCAGCCCGCTGCACCTGCAGGCCAATACGTTGTGTGTACACGGCGATAACGCCAGCTCGGTGGCCGCCGTGCAGCGCATCCGCGAGGCGTTGACCCCAGCATGAAACCACGGATTGAAGTCGTAGCCATCGACAGCCTGATGGTGCGCCTGTTTGATGTGATCGCCGAAGACAACATGCCCTGGATGCTCGCCGCCACCCGCCGTTTGCGGGAAGGTTTTGGCGCGGCGCTGGTGGACCTGGTGCCGTCCTACACGACCCTGATGGTGCATTACGACCTGATGGCGCTGAGCCCGGCCCAGGCGCGGGAGCTGATCGATCAGGCGCTTAAAGCACTGCAACCAGAGCCCAAGGGGAGCGGGCAATGCCATGTGTTGCCGGTCTGGTATGACTTGAGTGTCGGCCCCGAGCTGCCGTTACTCGCCCAGCGCAGTGGGCTGGCGGTGGAGGAGGTGATCCGCCGCCACAGCCAGCACGAGTACCAGGTCTTCGCCTTGGGCTTTGCCCCGGGGTTTGCCTTTATGGGCCTGGTGGACGAACTGCTCGCAGCACCTCGGCTCAATACGCCGCGCAAGCGGGTGGCGGCCGGCAGTGTGGGGATCGCCGAGCGGCAGACGGCGGCCTATCCGGTGGTATCGCCGGGTGGCTGGAACCTGATCGGCCGCACACCGGCCAAGTTGTTTGATCGCGAACGCGACGGCTACAGCCTGATGCAGCCGGGGGACACCGTGCGTTACGAAGCGGTCAGCCATAGCGAATTCATCAACCTGGGTGGCGATGACACACCGTTGGAGGCCCAGGCATGAGCCGCTTGTTGATCGAGGCCAGCACCCCGCTGTGCCTGTTGCAGGACGCCGGACGTTTTGGTGTGAGGCATTTGGGCGTGACCCAGGGCGGCGCGCTGGATTGGGTGTCGATGTCGTGGGCCAATTGGTTGCTGGGCAACTCTCTGGATGCGCCTGTGGTGGAAATCACTTTGGGTGGTTTCACCGTGCAGGCCGAGGATTACTGTCTGCTGGCATTGGCCGGGGCGGATTTGGGCGCTTATGTCGATGAAAGAGCGATCAGCCCGGGGCGCACCTTTATTCTGCAAAAAGGCCAGCGATTGCGGTTTACCCAGCCGTTCAGCGGCGCGCGGGCTTACTTGGCCGCGCCGGGCGGGATTGATGCGCCGCAGGTGCTGGGCAGTTGCGCCACGGTGGCGCGTGAAGAACTGGGTGGGCTGGATGGCTTAGGCCGCGCGCTGGCGGAGGGCGGGCAACTGGCGTACTCAGGTGTGGGCGGCGCGATGCGGGAGTTGTCCGCCGGGCAATTGCCGAAACTGGATTCGAAGGCGCCACTGGAGGTCATCCTCGGGGCGCAGATCGGCCAGTTCGGCGGGCAGAGTCTGTTTGATGTGTTCAACAGCGAATGGACCCTCGACAGCCGCGCCGACCGCATGGGCATGCGCTTGTTGGGTACGCCGCTGGAATATCAGGGGCCGTCGCTGATTTCGGAAGGCATCCCGCTGGGCGCGATCCAGGTGCCACCGGATGGGCAGCCGATCGTGTTGCTCAATGACCGGCAGACCATTGGCGGTTATCCGCGACTGGGGGCGTTGACGCCATTGGCGCTGGCACGGCTGGCCCAGTGTTTGCCGGGGGAGAAAGTGAGGTTGGCGCCGGTGGTGCAGGAGACGGCGCATCGGCAGCAGGTGGAGTATTTACGCCGCTTCGCCAGAAACTAAAGGCCACCGCAGGACAAAGTGTGGGAGCGGGCTTGCTCGCGAAGGCGGTGTATCAGCCAATATATCCGGTGACTGACACCGCGCTTTCGCGAGCAAGCCCGCTCCCACATTTGTTCGTGGTTGTCTGGGAAACGGGTTACTTCGACAAAAAGCGCATCCCTTCCTCAAGCCCACGCAACGTCAACGGAAACATCTGGTCCTCGATCAAGTCTCGAACAATCCCGGTGGACGCCGTGTAGCCCCAGGTATCTTTTGGATACGGATTTATCCAGATCAGCTTCTTGTACTTCTCCATGAACCGCTGCATCCACACATAGCCTGGTTCTTCATTCCAATGCTCGACGCTGCCACCGGCCTGTGTGATTTCATACGGCGCCATGGCCGCATCACCGATAAAGATCACTTTGTAGTCGGCGCCGTACTTGTGCAGCAAATCCTGGGTCGAGGTGCGTTCCGAACCCCGGCGCATGTTGTTCTTCCACACCGATTCATAAATGAAGTTGTGGAAGTAGAAATACTCCAAGTGCTTGAACTCGGTCTTGCACGCTGAGAACAGCTCTTCGCAGGTCTTCACATGGGCATCCATCGAGCCGCCGATGTCGAACAGCAACAGCAGCTTGATGGTGTTACGCCGCTCCGGGCGCATCTGGATATTCAGCAACCCGGCATCCCGCGCCGTATGGTCGATGGTGCCGTCGATGTCCAGCTCTTCCGCCGCCCCCTGACGCGCGAACTTGCGCAGGCGGCGCAGGGCGATCTTGATGTTGCGGGTGCCCAGTTCCACCGAGTCATCGAGGTTCTTGTACTCGCGCTGGTCCCAGACCTTGACCGCCTTGCCCTGGCGCTTGCCGGCATCACCCACGCGAATGCCTTCGGGGTTGAAACCGCCGGAGCCGAACGGGCTGGTACCGCCAGTGCCGATCCATTTATTACCGCCGGCGTGGCGTTCCTTTTGTTCTTCGAGGCGTTTCTTGAATTCTTCGATGAGCTTGTCGAGGCCGCCGAGGGACTGGATCTGCGCGCGCTCTTCGTCGGTCAGCGAGCGTTCGAATTCCTTGCGCAGCCAGTCTTCGGGGATCAGTGCCTGCAGGTGATCGTCGAGCTTTTCCAGGCCGTTGAAGTAGGCGCCGAAGGCCCGGTCGAACTTGTCGAAATGCCGTTCGTCCTTCACCAGGATCGCCCGGGCCAAGTAGTAAAACTCGTCCATGTCGGCGAAGGTCACCCGCTGTTTCAGCGCGTTGATCAGGTCCAGCAGCTCACGCACCGACACCGGCACCTTGGCTGCACGCATTTCATTGAACAGGTTGAGCAGCATGGCAATCGCCCTTATCGGTTACCGCGACGGCTCATGAACGCCAGCCGCTCCAACAACTGCACGTCTTGCTCGTTCTTCACCAGGGCACCGGCCAGGGGCGGGATGGCTTTGGTAGGGTCGCGCTCGCGCAGTACCGCTTCGCCGATGTTGTCGGCCATCAGCAGCTTGAGCCAGTCGACCAGTTCGGAGGTGGACGGTTTTTTCTTCAGGCCCGGGACTTTGCGCACGTCGAAGAACACATCGAGGGCTTCGCTGACCAGGTCTTTCTTGATGTCCGGGTAGTGCACGTCGACGATCTTTTGCAGGGTGGTGCGGTCCGGAAAGGCGATGTAGTGGAAGAAGCAGCGGCGCAGGAACGCGTCCGGCAGCTCCTTCTCATTGTTGGACGTAATGATGATGATCGGGCGCTTCTTGGCCTTGATGGTCTCATCGATTTCGTAGACGTAGAACTCCATCTTGTCGAGTTCTTGCAGCAGGTCATTGGGGAATTCGATGTCGGCCTTGTCGATTTCATCGATCAGCAGGATGACCCGCTCCTCGGACTCAAAGGCTTCCCAGAGCTTGCCCTTTTTCAGGTAGTTGCGTACGTCGTGGACCTTGTCCACGCCCAACTGCGAGTCCCGCAGGCGGCTTACCGCGTCGTACTCGTACAGGCCCTGATGGGCCTTGGTGGTGGACTTGATGTGCCAGGTGATCAGCTTGGCGCCAAAGGATTCGGCCAGTTGCTCGGCGAGCATGGTCTTGCCGGTGCCCGGTTCGCCCTTGACCAGCAGTGGCCGTTCCAGCGTGATGGCGGCGTTGACGGCCAGTTTCAGGTCATCTGTGGCAACGTAGGCCTGGGTGCCTTCGAACTTCATCTATCAATCCTCGAACGTGACGCCGAACGGTCCGGGACCGAAGCGGGCGAGTAATCAGCTTGCCCCGACTATACCGCGCAGCCCCGGCGACTGTGAACGCAGACGGGCTATTCAGTCTCTGAATTGTAGGAGCGAGCTTGCTCGCGAAAAACGTCAACGATGACGCGTGCATTCTGAATAAACGCGGCGCCTTGAGGCTTTTCGCGAGCAAGCTCGCGCCTACAGGGGCCAATGTTTCAGTCTGCGCTGGGCTTGGGCTGTTCGTAGCGGGCGTTGAAGGCCTGAACGAAACCATTACGCAAAATCTGCAAAAACGCCTGGAACGCGCTGATATCTTGCTGGTGAACGTTGCCACTCAGCTCCACGCGGGTGGCGAACTGGTTTTTACGCTGATTCTTCAGCACCGTTTCGCTGACACCGACCACCGCCTCCCAGATCGAGCGGAAGATGCCCTTGTCCTTGTTCTCCACATCCTGTTGCCAGTTGAACACCTCGACGTTGCGCAGCAGGGGCTTGATATAGCCGGTCAACTGGCCTTTTTCAGCCTGGGCCTCCACCACCAGGTCGCCGTTGCCCGCACTGAAGTCGAACTTGCCGTAGGCCGAGGCGAAGTCATTCATGCGCTTGAGTTCGATGTCCCGGGCCCGGAAACGGAATTCGAAGTTTTCGAAATTGCTCAACGGGTCGAACGTGGCGGTGGCTTCCAGCGGCGCCTGGCCCAAAAACAGCGCCTTGCCGTCGAAGCGCGCGTCGCGCTGGCCTTTGACGTCCACCACATTGGTCAGGTTGTAGAAGCTGGCGTTGACCTGGGTCGCGTACATATTGACCGGAGGTTTCGAGCTGAAGTTGTGGAAGGCGATTTTCCCGTCGTCGATGCGCACCTCGTTCAGGGTGATCGGCAACAGTTTGCTCAGTTGGGCCCGCCAGTCGGTGCCTTGACCTGTCTGGGATGCCTGCTTGTTGGTGCCGCCGTCGACGAAGTTCAGCTCCGGCTTGATGAACTGTGCCTCCGCCACCACTGCATGGTCGTACCACAGCGAATGCCAACTCACCGACAGGTCGATCACCGGCGCCTTCACGAACGGTACCGGCACCTTGCCGTCGACCTTGACGATCTGCAACCCGTTGATTCGATAGGCGCCGCGCCACAGCGCCAGGTCGACATCGGTGACCTGGCCGCGGTAATCGCCCATGTCGGCGAGTTTGTCATTCAGGTAATTGCGCACCAGATAGGGCAGGGCGATATCCAGGACGACCAGCAGTACCACGACCCCGACAAGGGTCCAGAGCGGCCAACTGTAGCGACGTTTCATAGGAATTTTCTCCATCCGTGTAGGCGATTGACTCCTACAGCCGCTGGACGTTCGCTTGACTGGACGCTTCGCAACACGAGGCATACCCTTGGGACCTTCCTGAAATTGCCTTAAGGACCTGTTATGAGCCGCATTTTTGCAGACAACGCGCACTCCATCGGTAACACGCCCCTGGTTCAGATCAACCGCATCGCCCCGCGTGGCGTGACCATCCTGGCCAAGATCGAAGGGCGTAACCCGGGGTATTCGGTGAAGTGCCGGATTGGCGCAAACATGATCTGGGACGCCGAAGGCAGCGGCAAACTCAAACCGGGCATGACCATTGTCGAGCCGACTTCCGGCAATACCGGGATCGGCCTGGCGTTTGTTGCCGCCGCCCGTGGCTACAAGCTGTTGCTGACCATGCCCGCCTCCATGAGCATTGAGCGACGCAAGGTACTCAAGGCCCTCGGCGCCGAACTGGTGTTGACCGAGCCGGCCAAGGGCATGAAGGGCGCGATCGAAAAAGCCGGCGAAATCCTCGCCAGCGACCCGGCCAAGTACTTTATGCCGGCCCAGTTCGAAAACCCGGCCAACCCGGCGATCCACGAGAAAACCACCGGTCCGGAAATCTGGAATGACACTGATGGTGCGGTAGACGTGCTGGTGGCGGGCGTGGGCACTGGCGGCACCATCACTGGTGTGTCGCGCTATATCAAGAACACCCAGGGCAAGCCTATCTTGTCGGTCGCGGTAGAACCGATCAGCTCGCCGGTGATTACCCAGGCGCTGGCCGGTGAAGAGATCAAGCCCAGCCCCCACAAGATCCAGGGCATTGGCGCCGGGTTTGTGCCGAAAAACCTCGACCTCTCGATGGTCGACCGGGTCGAACTGGTCAGCGACGAAGAGTCCAAGGCCATGGCGTTGCGCTTGATGCAGGAGGAGGGGATTTTGTGCGGTATCTCCTGCGGCGCGGCAATGGCCGTGGCGGTGCGCCTGGCAGAGAAGCCGGAAATGCAGGGCAAGACCATCGTGGTGGTGCTGCCGGACTCCGGTGAACGTTACCTGTCGAGCATGTTGTTCGCCGATTTGTTTACCGATCAGGAAAACCAGGCTTGATTCAAATCAGCGCGATAGCGCGGCCCTTATGCATAATTGGCCCGTTATCGCGCACCGCTAGATGCTGATTGTTGGAGTGCGCGGGTTTTTCCCGAGGCCCGGAGTGTTTATCATGGCCGGCTGCTACGTCTGGTTTCCCCATAACGGGAGGCTAATGGCCAGACGCCTATTTCCAGGAGTTGCTGCATGACCTTTTCTTTGGCCGCCAAACTGTCGGTGTTGCTGCTGTTCATCGGCAGCACGCTGTATGTGCATTTGCGTGGCAAGGCCCGTTTGCCGATGTTGCGTCAGTTCGTCAACCATTCGGCGCTGTTCGCCCCGTATAACGCCTTGATGTACATCTTTTCCGCCGTGCCGTCCAAGCCGTACCTGGACCGCAGCAAGTTTCCGGAGCTGGACGTGCTCAAGGACAACTGGGAAGTGATTCGCGAAGAGGCCATGCACCTGTTTGACGAGGGCTACATCCGCGCGGCCGAGAAGAACAACGACGCCGGTTTCGGTTCGTTCTTCAAGAAGGGCTGGAAGCGTTTCTACCTCAAGTGGTACGACAAACCGTTGCCGTCGGCTGAATTGCTGTGCCCGAAAACCGTGGCCCTGGTCAGCAGCATTCCCAACGTCAAGGGCGCGATGTTTGCCCTGTTGCCCGGTGGTAGCCACCTCAACCCGCACCGTGACCCGTTTGCCGGTTCCCTGCGTTACCACCTGGGGCTGTCCACGCCCAACTCCGACGACTGCCGCATCTTCGTCGACGGCCAGGTGTATGCCTGGCGTGACGGTGAAGACGTGATGTTCGACGAGACCTACGTGCACTGGGTGAAGAACGAAACCGAGCACACCCGGGTGATCCTGTTCTGCGACATCGAACGCCCGCTGAGCAGCCGCGTGATGACGCGCATCAACCGTTGGGTCAGCGCCCAGTTGGGCCGCGCTACCGCGCCGCAGAACCTGGATGATGAACGCGTTGGCGGGATCAACCAGGCGTATGCCTGGAGCAAGCGCTTCAGCGACAGCTTCAGCGGCGTGGTCAAGCAGTGGAAGCGCAAGCATCCGAAGGCTTATCGCATCCTGCGGCCGGTGTTGGCGGTGGTGGTGCTGACGGCGTTGGGGTATTGGTTGTTTGGTTGATTTATGTGCCTGAGATGAAAAAAACCGCTCTGTTTGAGCGGTTTTTTTATGGGTGGGTTATTTGCGTCCCGCCAATACGCCTGTTGGCTCGTCGACCCCCTCAAGGAGGGCTCGGAGGATACGCGGATCAATAGCTGGGGGCTCATCGTTAAGCCGTTCGTGGCTACGGGCTGATTTTTTGCTTCTTGCTGTTTTACTTTCAACGAGACCTTTCATGGTGTCTCCGAATTGATCATTAATTGATCGATGGTCAGGATGCTAAGCGCTGCCTATTTCCTTTGCAAGCCTGCCTGACGCATCGAATGTAAAGCCCAGTTTTTCGTAGGATGGAACTGCACCCGGTAACGGCTCCTGTATTTCGATGGCCTTGCTGCCAACGATCTGTACGTAATGTTCAACGGCCATCAACGCAAGCGGGGCGATGTAACCGCGCAGTGGATGATCGCCTCTGGGTTTTGCTTCTAATCGGACGATTCGCATCCTCAGTCGGCTGTGGTTTGGGTTGGCAAAACACAACCCACAGAGTTCACGATCCAACCAGATTGAGATGTCGAAATACATCAGTTCCTTCGCTTTCCACTGTACGACCTCTTCCCATGAAAAGCAGGACGACTCCCATGTGTGGTAAGCATCCAGAGCAGCGCCATTGATGGCTTCAAATCTGACGTGTGTGAGGTCCGGTAGGCCGCCGGTTGCGTGCTTCAATTTGGTCGGTAACCGGGCAAGTGTTGCGTTGGCGAAGTTGCGGGCTTTTGATCTATTTAATTGGTACCTGAGAAAGGTATGTGGTCGTGGCATTTTTTCTCTTGAGGTCATGGGTGGCTGGTTTTTCCAGCCTAGGCACGCACCCCACGCCTGTCCTTACTGGCCTTTTGGCGAAGTCATTGCAAAGCATGTCCCCAGCTGGTTATAGTCGGCCGCAGGTGTTTTCAAAAACCTTGTTCATCCCCTCAAAAAAGATCAGCACATGCCAGCTTCCTTGCGCATAGCGGTAGTCGATTCAGCGGTCAACGCTGCGGTCGTGCCGTGCGGGAGCCAGCAGCCTGCGCAGATCAGTCACTACCCCCCACCTGTCAGTAGCACGCCGGTGTACGCAGTCGTATCACCGCCGGGTGTTGGCATTTCGGGCTGATCAGCTGATTGCTGTTTCCCTGTGCCCGCCTGAAATAACCTACTGAATTTCAGCCTTTGCTGAGTTGGCTTTTTGCCTGATTACAGGTGGTATCCATGTCTGTTCTTTCGAAACAATCCGTGGCCGCGGCGGCCTCGACGAGCCTGTTTGTCTTGCTGTGGAGCAGCGGGGCGATTTTCTCCAAATGGGGCCTGGCCCACGCTTCGCCCTTTGCGTTTTTGCTGATCCGTTTTGCCATCGCCCTGGCGGGGTTGGTGATACTGGTTCCGATCCTCAAGCTGAAGTTGCCGCGCCCTGGCAGGCCGATGCTCTACGCGGCGGCCACCGGGCTGGTGCTTTTGGGGGCCTACCAGATTTTCTATCTGCTGGCCCTGGACCTCAAAGTCACCCCCGGCATGATGGCAACCATCATGGGTGTGCAGCCGATCCTGACCGTGGTGTTGATGGAGCGTCAGCGTTCCTGGAGCCGGATGTTCGGCCTGGCGCTGGGGTTGGCGGGGTTGATCATGGTGGTGTATCAGGGCATCGGCATGTCCGGCATGTCACTGGCGGGCATGCTCTTTGGTCTGTTGGCCCTGGCCAGCATGACCTTTGGCTCGATCATGCAGAAGCGCATCACCGATAACCCGCTGGGCACGCTGCCGGTGCAGTACTTCGCAGGCTTGTTGTTGTGCTCGGTGTTTGTGCCGTTCCAGCCGTTCCACTTTGAACACAGCAGCGGCTTTTTCGTGCCGGTACTGTGGATGGGCTTGGTGGTGTCGCTGCTGGCGACGCTGTTGCTGTACCGGCTGATCGCTAGGGGCAACCTGGTGAATGTCACCAGTTTGTTCTATCTGGTGCCCGCGGTGACGGCGGTGATGGATTACCTGATCTTCGGCAACAAGCTGGCAATCCTGAGCTTGCTGGGGATGGGCCTGATCATTGTCGGATTGGCTTTTGTGTTCCGTAAGAGCTGATCAACCCCTGCCTTTGTAGGAGCGAGCTAGCTCGCGAAAAACGTCAAGGCGCCGCGTTCATTCAGACACGGCGCGTTATCGTTGACGTCCATCGCGAGCAAGCTCGCTCCTACAAGGATTTAGCCAATTTCCCCGGCCGAAGCACCAGCCACAACGCCCCCGCTATCAGCAGCCCGCCATACAGATGCGCCATGGACAGCGGCTCATCCAGAAGCAATGCACCCCATAACACCCCGAACGGCGGAATCATGAAGGTCACGGTCATCGACTTAACGGGCCCAATGGACGTCAGCAAGCGGAAGTACAGGATGTAGGCAAACGCCGTACACACCAGTCCCAATCCCAGCAACGACAACCACACAGGCCAGCCACCCCAACTGGCCGGTGGATGGCTGATGGCACTCCAGGCAAACAGCGGCAGCAGGAACAGCGTGGCCCCGAGCATGCTACCCAAGGCTGCGAGACGACTGTCCAGCCCGCCCCTTTGATCGAGCCAGCGCCGTGCCAAAAAGCCGGCAAAACCATAGCAGGTGGTCGCCAACAGGCACGCCAGCGCGCCCATCAGCAGTTCCATGTCGAAGGCCACCGGCCCGGCGCGGGTCAGGATGCCCACACCGAACAGCCCCAGGCACACCCCGGCAATTTTCGACGGCGTCAGGCGCTCACTGAAAAACAGCCCGCCAATCAGCACGCCCATCAGCGGCGTCGTCGCATTGAAGATCGCCGAGTAACCGGCCGGCAGCACTTGGGCCGCCACCGAATACATAGTCGCGGGAATCCCCGAGTTGATGACGCCCAACAACAGGACCGTCTTGAACTTGCCCTGGAAATCCCAACTTACCCGCATCATGGCGAGGATCACCAGCAGGCCGGTGGCGGCAATCGACACCCGGAAAAATGCCGTAGGAATGGTGCCGATTTCCGGTGCGATTATTCGCATGAACAAAAAACTCGCGCCCCAGATAGCGGCCAGCACCAACAGGTGCAGGGTGTCGACAGGTCTCACGGAAAAACTCCTGTTTGATAAGGGCGGAAGTGTTGCCCACGGACCTGTCTGACACAATCGCTAATACATGTTTTACAGCACGAAGCGCGTCACCAAACCATTGAGGTCCACCGCCAACCGCGACAGTTCCTGGCTGGCCGCCGAGGTCTGGGTGGCACCGGCGGCGGTTTGCGTCGACAGGTCCCGAATGTTCACCAGGCTGCGGTCCACCTCTCGGGCCACCAGTGCCTGCTGCTCGGCGGCGCTGGCGATCACCAGGTTGCGCTGGCTGATCTGCGAGATCGCCGCGGTGATTTTCTCCAGTGCACAGCCGGCGCTGTTGGCCCGCTGCAAGGTCTGGCCGGCGTGTTCGGCGCTGCTGTTCAAGGCACCGACGGTGTCCTGGGTGCCTTGCTGGATACCGTTGATCATCTGCTCGATTTCTTCGGTGGAGTCCTGGGTGCGTTGCGCCAGGGAGCGCACTTCGTCTGCCACCACGGCAAAACCGCGACCGGCCTCGCCTGCGCGGGCCGCCTCAATCGCCGCGTTGAGCGCCAGCAGGTTGGTCTGGCCGGCAATCCCGCGAATCACTTCCAGTACCTTGCTGATGTCCTGGGCCTGCACCGCCAGGCCTTCGGCCTTGGTCGAGGCCTCGAGCACTTCGTCCACAAGGTTCTGGATCGAGCTGATGGTTTCGCTGATCTGGTAGTGGCCGTGCTTGCTGTCTTCGTCGGAGGCCTTGGACGCTTCGGCGCTGGACACCGCATTGCCCGCCACTTCGTCCACTGCCGCGCTCATCTGCGTCACTGCGGTGGCAGCCAGTTCGATTTCATCGTTCTGCGCCTGCAGGCCGCGGGTGCTCTGTTCCATCACCGAACTCATCTCTTCGGCCGCCGAGGCCAACTGCTGCGACGATTCGCTAATGCCACGGATGGTGTCCTGCAGGTTGGTCTGCATGGTGGCCAATGCGGTGAGCAATTGCGCCGACTCATCCTTCCCTTCCACGACGATCGGCCGGCTCAGGTCGCCGGACGCGATGGTGCGGGCCACCGTCAGTGCCTGGCCAATGGGCGTGGTGATGCTGCGGGTCAGCAGCCAGGCCAGCAGTAATGTTGCCATCAGGGCGGTGACGATGATGCTGCCGACCACCCATTGGGCGCTGGTGTACATCTGCGCCGCCGACGTTGCGGCGTCTTCCACACCTTTTTGGTTGAAGGTGATCATGTCTTCCAGGCTTTTATTGAGGACCATGCCTTGGGGCGCCAGGCGGCTGTTGAGCAGGTCCATGGCATTTTGCTGCTGGTCCTGGTCGACCAGTTGAATCATCTGGGCGACGATCGTCATATAGCTCGCAACGTTGGCTTTCAACTGCTTGAGCAGGTCGCGTTCTTGCTCGTTGCTCAGCAGGGTTTCGTGACGGTTCAGCAGCTCTTCAAGGTCGCCGCGCTGGCGGGTGATCAGGTTTCTGCTGTTGTCACGCACCCGGGACTCGTCGGTGGTGAGCAAGCGCAACGCTTCCAGGCGGATGCTGGCGACATAGGCGGCGCTGTCGTGAATGTTTTCAATGCTTGGCATCCACGATTCTTCGATGATCAGCGCGCTTTCCCGCAGTTTGGCCATCTGGCCTAAACCAAACAGGCCGACCACGATCAACAGGCTGGCCAAAACCCCAAAACTCAGACTGGCGCGCAGACCGATCCCCATATTCCTCAATGACATCTCAATGCTCCTTGGGCGATTAGAACCTGTTCCCGGACCGGTCTTCTGACCTTGTTAGGTGGGAGAGGGCGCGCTATATAGCAAAGAGCCATCATGAAGGTAATCAGGGTTTCCCTTACGTTGGATCCAATGCTCCAAAGGGAACCGAGGTCCAGCGTGCTAGAGCAAATACTCGGGTTTTCCAGGGGCTCCCGGGGGAGGCCCGTGGTTAGAGGCCTTCAGATGAAACGTTTAACTTGGCTGAAATGACTTCGAGGTTTTTTATTGACCGAATGGTCTACTTAATAAAATTGAAAATAAATGTACAAAGTGAACAAACCTGTACAAGGCTGAACGAAAAAATGTCCCTTCTCCTGTTCCTGCACACTGGCTAAGCTCAGCTCACTCCAAATGCCCGCAGAGGTTTCCCAAATGCCGCAGCAAACGCCAGCCCTCGACATTGCACAGATGATCCTCGACGGCTTCGACGACTACCGCGAGCACTTCCGCCAGATCACCGATGGCGCCCGGGAGCGTTTCGAAAAGGCGCAGTGGCAGCAAGGGCAGGCGGCCTCGGCGGCACGTATCAACCTGTATGAAGACAAGGTCAGTGAAGTCACGGCGCGGCTGCGGGCAGCCTTCGATGAAGCTGTATTACTCGACATTGCGGCATGGCCGCTGGTGAAAAGCGCCTACATCAGCCTGATCGACCTGCGGTTTGACGATGAGCTGTCCGAGACCTGGTACAACTCGACATTTTGCGGGCTGTTCAGCCATGACCTGATCAGCGACGGTTGCATGTTCATTCACACCACGCGGCCCAGCCTGCGCCGTGCCCGAGCCGCGCAAACCCGCACCTACAAGCCGGAGGGCAATCTGACGGGAATGCTGGAACAGATTTTCGCCGACTACGGTTTCAGCGAACCCTACGCCGACTTGCCCGCCGACCTGCGCCGCCTGGAAGCGCAATTGCGCGAGAACCTGCCGGATTGGGTCTGCAAGGACCCGGACCTCAACGTCGAACTATTCTCCTCGGTGCTGTACCGCAACAAAGGCGCGTACCTCGTAGGGCGCATCTACACCCGCGACGAACAGTGGCCACTGGTGATCCCGCTGCTGCACCGGGAAGGGCGCGGCATCCAGATCGACGCGCTGATCACCGACGAAGCGGATGTGTCGATCATCTTCTCGTTCACCCGCTCCTATTTCATGGTGGATGTGCCGGTGCCGGCGGAGTTTATCGGCTTCCTCAAGCGCATCCTGCCGGGCAAGCACATCGCCGAGCTGTACACCTCCATCGGCTTCTACAAACACGGCAAATCCGAATTCTATCGGGCGCTGATCAACCACCTCGCCACCACCGACGACCAGTTCATCATGGCCCCGGGCGTGCGCGGCATGGTCATGAGCGTGTTTACCCTGCCGGGCTTCAACACCGTGTTCAAGATCATCAAGGACCGCTTTTCACCGTCGAAAAACGTCAACCGCGCCACGGTGATCGAGAAGTACCGGCTGGTGAAAAGTGTCGACCGAGTCGGGCGCATGGCTGACACCCAGGAGTTCGCCGACTTCCGTTTTCCGCTGAGCAAGTTCGAGCCCGAATGCCTGGCCGAATTGCTTGAAGTCGCCGCCGGTACCGTCGAAGTGGAAGGCGATACGGTACTGATCCGCCACTGCTGGACCGAGCGGCGCATGACCCCGCTCAACCTCTATCTCGAAAACGCCAACGAAGCCCAGGTGCGCGAAGCGCTGGAAGACTACGGCCTGGCGATCAAGCAACTGGCGGCGGCAAATATTTTCCCCGGCGACA
This sequence comes from Pseudomonas sp. AN3A02, assembly GCF_011765255.1. Classification (NCBI taxonomy): domain Bacteria; kingdom Pseudomonadati; phylum Pseudomonadota; class Gammaproteobacteria; order Pseudomonadales; family Pseudomonadaceae; genus Pseudomonas; species Pseudomonas sp. AN3A02. The sequence goes on along the minus strand of NZ_JAARNI010000001.1, from coordinate 581,241 downwards.
TGCTGCTGAAGAATTTCGGCGTTACCCGTCACGGTCGCGTGGTGTTCTACGACTATGACGAAATCTGCTTTCTCACCGAGGCCAACTTCCGCCACATCCCCGCGCCGCGTACCCCGGAAGATGAAATGGCCTCCGAGCCCTGGTACTCCATCGGTCCGCTGGATGTGTTCCCGGAGGAATTTCCGCCATTCCTGTTTGCCGATGCCAGCCAGCGCCGGCTGTTCGACGAACTGCACGGCGAGTTGTACAACGCCGACTACTGGAAAGGCCTGCAAGACGCGATTCGCGCCGGCAAGGTGATTGACGTGTTTCCCTACCGTCGCAAGGGTCTGGACAACGAATGAGGGGAGCGCGTGGCGGCGCTTTTCTGCGACAATCCGCCCCCTGCATACATAGACGACCTTTGCGTACCTGATGACTGACCAAGCGCCCGCTATCGACCAACTGCTGAAAAACCTCGATCACGCCATGCTCGCCGACCGCCACCGCTTGCGGCGGCAGCTGCTTGAGCTGCGCAAGAAACCCGATGAGGAAAAACTTGCGCAGTGGGTGACGCGGATGCAGGCCTCCTGCGCGCAAGTGACGGCGCGGCGTGCCAGCCTGCCGGTGATTCGCTATGACGACAGCCTGCCGATCGCCGCCAAGCGCGACGAAATCAAGGCGGCGCTGCTCAAGCATCAGGTGCTGATCATTGCCGGTGAGACCGGCTCGGGTAAAACCACGCAGTTGCCAAAAATCTGCCTGGAAATCGGCCGCGGCCAATACGGCCTGATCGGTCATACCCAGCCGCGGCGGATTGCGGCGCGCAGCGTGGCAAGCCGGGTCGCCGAAGAACTGGCGACGCCGTTGGGCTCGCTGGTGGGTTATCAAGTGCGGTTTGAAGATCAGAGTGATTCAAACACCCTGATCAAGCTGATGACCGACGGCATCCTGCTGGCCGAAACCCAGAACGACCGCTACCTCGAACGCTACGACACGATCATCGTCGACGAAGCCCACGAACGCAGCCTGAACATCGACTTCCTGCTGGGCTACCTGAAAACCCTGCTGCCGCGTCGTCCCGATCTGAAGGTCATCATTACTTCGGCGACCATCGACCTGGAGCGCTTTTCCAAGCACTTCGACGATGCGCCGATTGTCGAGGTGTCGGGCCGTACCTTCCCGGTGGAAACCTGGTACCGCCCGCTGACCCTGGAGCAGGACGAGGAGGGCAACCGCGTCGAGGACGACCTGACCGTCGACCAAGCGATTCTCGCCACCCTCGACGAAATTGCCGCCTTTGAACGCAGCGAGCGCAAGAGCCCAGGCGATGTGCTGGTGTTCCTGCCCGGCGAGCGCGAGATTCGCGACGCTGCCGACATGCTGCGCAAGGCCCAGCTCAAGCACACCGAAATCCTGCCGCTGTATGCGCGCCTGTCACCGGCCGAGCAACAGCGGATTTTCCAGTCCCATCCGGGCCGGCGCGTGGTGCTGGCGACCAACGTCGCGGAAACGTCGCTGACCGTGCCGGGCATTCGTTATGTGATCGACAGCGGCACCGCGCGCATCAGCCGCTACAGCTATCGTGCCAAGGTCCAGCGCTTGCCGATCGAGGCGATTTCCCAGGCCAGCGCCAACCAGCGTAAAGGCCGGTGCGGGCGGGTGGAGCCGGGCATTTGCGTGCGCTTGTTCAGCGAAGAAGATTTTATCGGGCGTCCGGAATTTACCGACCCGGAAATCCTGCGGACCAATCTCGCGGCCGTGATCCTGCAGATGCTGCACCTGCGCCTGGGCGAGATCACCGACTTCCCGTTTATCGAGCCGCCGGATGGCAAGGCCATCAGCGACGGTTTCAACCTGCTGCAAGAGTTGTCGGCGGTCGACCGCAACAGCCAACTCACCCCGATGGGCCGCCAGTTGGCGCGTTTGCCGGTGGACCCGCGCATGGGCCGCATGTTGCTGGAAGCCGCCAAGCTCGGCAGCTTGCAGGAAGTGCTGATCGTCGCCAGCGCCATGTCGATCCAGGACCCGCGCGAGCGTCCGCCGGAACGCCAGCAAGCCGCCGACCAGGCTCACGCACAGTGGAAGGACCCGGATTCGGACTTCGCCGGGTTGGTGAATCTATGGCGTGGTTTTGAAGAACAGCGCCAGGAACTGACCGCTAGCCCGTTGCGTAACTGGTGCCGCAAGAATTTCCTGAATTACCTGCGCCTGCGGGAGTGGCGTGATTCCCACCGCCAGTTGAGTTTGATCTGCCGCGACATGCAGCTGACCGTCAACAAGGAACCGGCGGATTTCCCGAAACTGCACAAGGCGGTGTTGTCCGGCCTGCTGAGCCAGATCGGCCAGAAAACCGAAGACGGCGATTACCTGGGCGCGCGTCAGCGGCGTTTCTGGATTCATCCGTCCTCGGGCATCGGCAAAAAGCGCCCGCAATGGCTGATGACCGCCGAACTGGTGGAAACCACCAAGCTGTATGCACGGATGGTGGCCAAGATCGACGCCGACTGGATCGAGCCGTTGGCCGGGCACCTGATCAAGAAAAACCACTTCGAACCCCATTGGGAGAAGAAGCGCGGCCAAGTGGTGGCGTTTGAGCAGATCACCCTGTTCGGGTTGATCATCGTCGGGCGCCGGCCGGTGCATTACGGGCCGATTGATCCGGTGACGTCCCGTGAGCTGTTTATCCGTGAAGGCCTGGTGCGCGGCGAGATTCAGTCCCGGGCCCGCTGCCTGACGGCCAACCAGCAACTGCTGGAGCAGCTCGACGAGCTGGAAGCCAAGGCCCGCCGGCGCGACATCCTGGCGGACGAAGAAACCCTGTACGCCTTCTACGATGCGCGCCTGCCCGCCGAGATCCACCAGACCGCAACCTTCGACAGTTGGTATAAGGTCAACAGCCAGAAAGACCCTCAACTGTTGATCATGCGCGAAGAAGACGTGCTGGCCCGCGAGGCCAGTGAGGTCACTGCTGCCCATTACCCGGACACCTTGCACCTGGGCGACCTGGCCCTGGCCTTGAGTTATCACTTCGAACCCAACCATCCCCGGGACGGCGTGACCTTGCGCGTGCCGGCGCCGCTGTTGCCGGCCTTGCCGCCCGAGCGCCTGGAGTGGCTGGTGCCGGGTGTGATCGAGGCCAAGTGCATTGCCCTGGTGCGTAACTTGCCCAAGGCCCTGCGCAAGAACTTCGTGCCGGTGCCGGATTTCGTCAAGGCGGCCCTGCAACGCATCGAATTTGGCCAAGGCTCGTTGCCCCAGGCGCTGGGGCGCGAATTGTTGCGTATGACCGGGGCAAGGGTCAGCGATGAAGCCTGGGCTGAGGCTGCGCAGCAGGTGGAAAACCACCTGAAGATGAACCTTGAAGTGGTCGACGGCCAGGGCAAGTTCCTCGGTGAAGGCCGCGACCTGGCCGAGCTGACCGCACGTTTCGCCGAAGCCAGCCAGGCCGCGTTGGCCGTACCGCAGACGGCGAAAAGCCAGCAGCCGGTGGAAGCCAAGGTGTTCGCAGCGGTGGCCGAGAAAACCCAGCAAAACATCGCCGGGTTGTCGATGACGGTGTATCCGGCATTGGTTGAAGAAAACGGTACGGTCAAGGAAGGGCGTTTCTCCACCGCCGCCGAGGCGGAGTTCCAGCACCGTCGGGCCTTGCAACGTTTGCTGCTGCAACAATTGGCCGAGCCGGCAAAATTCCTGCGGGGCAAGTTGCCCGGCCTGACCGAGTTGGGGCTGATGTACCGCGAGCTGGGGCGTATCGAAGCCCTGGTGGAAGACATTCTGCTGGCCAGCCTCGACAGCTGCGTGCTGGAAGGCGAAGCCAGCCTGCCGCGTGACGGCGCCGGCCTGGCCGCCTTGGCCGAGCGCAAGCGTGGCAGTTGGACCGAACATGCCGAGCGCCAGGCGCGCTTGACCCTCGACATCCTGAAACTGTGGCATGGCCTGCAAAAACGCTTCAAGGGCAAGATTGACCTGGCCCAGGCCGTGGCTCTCAATGACATCAAGCAGCAACTGAGCAACCTGGTGTATCCCGGTTTCGTGCGGGAAACCCCGGCGCAATGGTTCAAGGAGCTGCCGCGTTTCCTCAAGGCCATCGAGTTGCGCCTGGAGAAACTGCCGAGCCAGGTGCAGAAGGATCGGGTCTGGAGTACCGAACTGAGTGGGTTGTGGAGCCAGTATCAGAATCGCCTCAACAAACACGCCCAGGAAGGTAAGCGCGACCCTCAGTTGGAGCTGTATCGCTGGTGGCTGGAGGAATACCGGGTGTCGCTGTTTGCGCAGCAGTTGGGCACCAAGGTGCCGATTTCCGACAAGCGTCTGAGCAAGCAATGGAGCCTGGTCGAAGCGTGACCGACGTGCGGCAAGCAACTGTGGCGAGCGAGCTTGCTCGCGCTGGGCTGCGAAGCAGCCCCATAAGGTCTCTCTGAAACACCCGGGTAACTTTATTGGGGCCGCTTCGCGACCCAACGCGAGCAAGCTCGCTCGCCACAGGGAAGGTGTTTGTGCGGGATAGGCGCCAAGTTTCCGATGTTGTGGCAAACTTCGCGGTTATAAATGCCGGGATCGTCGAGTTGGGCTGTCGCAGCCGTGGCGCGATGGAATAAAGCGTTACCAGTTTGAAGGCCGCTGGGCGGCATAAAACTACTTACGGTTTGGTACGACGGTACCAATACCCTTCTGCCTGAACAGATTTAGAGGAACGACCGTGCATAACGTCGTCATCAGCGGCACAGGCCTGTACACCCCGGCCAACAGCATTTCCAACGAAGAGCTGGTGCAGTCTTTCAATGCTTACGTGCAACAGTTCAACCTGGATAACGCCGCAGCCATCGAACGCGGCGACGTCCAGCCACTGACCGAATCCAGCGCCGCCTTCATCGAAAAGGCCTCAGGCATCAAGAGCCGCTTTGTCATGGACAAGGCCGGCATTCTCGACCCGCAGCGCATGGCGCCGCGCCTGCCGGAGCGCTCCAACGACGAGTGGTCGATCCTCTGCCAGATGGCCGTGGGTGCTGCCGAGCAAGCCTTGCAGCGCGCCGGCAAGACCGCCGCTGACATCGATGGTGTGATCGTTGCCTGTTCCAACCTGCAGCGGGCGTACCCGGCAATTGCCATTGAAGTCCAGGAAGCGTTGGGTATCCAGGGTTTCGGCTTTGACATGAACGTGGCCTGCTCCTCGGCGACCTTCGGTATCCAGAATGCCGCCAACAGCATCCAGCTGGGCCAGGCCCGGGCGATCCTGATGGTCAACCCGGAGATCTGCACCGGCCACCTGAACTTCCGCGACCGCGACAGCCATTTCATCTTTGGCGATGCGGCCACCGCCGTGATTCTGGAGCGGGCCGACCTGGCCACTTCCGAGCATCAGTTCGACGTGGTGAGCACCAAGCTGCTGACCAAGTTCTCCAACAACATCCGCAATAACTTCGGCTTCCTCAACCGCGCAGCAGAAGAGGGCATTGGCGCCCCCGACAAGCTGTTCGTGCAAGAAGGCCGCAAAGTCTTCCGTGATGTCTGCCCGATGGTCGCTGAGTTGATCGGCAAGCACCTGTCGGAAAACCAGCTGAATGTCGGCGATGTGAAGCGCTTCTGGCTGCACCAGGCCAACCTCAGCATGAACCACCTGATCGTCAAGAAACTGCTGGGCCGTGAGGCTTCGGTGGAAGAAGCGCCGGTGATCCTCGATACTTACGCCAACACCAGCTCCGCGGGTTCGGTGATTGCGTTTCACACCTACCAGGACGACTTGCCCAAGGGCGCTGTGGCCGTGCTCAGCTCGTTTGGCGCCGGGTATTCGATTGGTAGCGTGATTTTGCGCAAACGCTGATCATGTTTTGAAATCGAGGTCTTGAATGGCAGCAGCGGACGACGCGCACCTGCTTGAACGATTGCTCAAGGGTGAGCAGCGGGCCTACAAGGAGTTGGTCACCACCTACCAGAGCGCGATGCGTGCCGTGGCCTATGCCATCGTTGGCCAGCGCCATGCCGATGAGGTGGTCCAGGACGCCTGGCTGTCGGTGGTGCGCAACCTGGCGAAGTTCGAGGGGCGCTCCAGCCTCAAGACCTGGCTGCTGACCATCACGGCCAACTCGGCAAAAGGCCGCTACAAGCAAAATCGCCGGGAAGTGCTGCTTGATGACCTGCCGTCACCCCACGGCACCATCGGCGATGATCGCTTTGTGCCTGACGATGGCCACTGGGCCGTCGCGCCGTTTGCCTGGCATCAGGACACTCCCGAAGCGCTGCTTACCGAAGACGAACTGCGTAAATGCCTTGAGCACACACTGGCGAGTCTTTCCGAACTGCAAAGCAGCGTGCTGCTGCTGCGCGAGCGTCAGGGCCTGGAGTTGGAGGAGATTTGTAATCTTCTGACGCTATCGCTCTCAAATGTTCGTGTGCTGCTGCATCGAGCACGGCTTAAAGTCTTCGCCACGGTGGAGCATTTTGAGGAAACCGGCGAATGTTGACCTGTAAAGAACAAGTGGCGCGTTCCAGTGACTATCTCGATGGGCAACTGACCTTTCGCGAGCGTCTGCTGGTGCGTCATCACCTGATGTTCTGCGCCAACTGCCGGCGCTTTATCCGGCAGATGCGCTTGATGCAGGCGACGCTGAAGATCCTGCCCGAGCCGCCCATCGCTGATGTTGACGCGCTGGCCGAACGCCTGGCCGCCGAGCGTTCCCGCGACCAGTAAAACCCGTCACTTTTCACACAAAAACCAAGCCCGCATCGATAAATGATGCGGGCTTTTTTTGATCAAAAAATAACCAACATGGAAAATATTTCATTTTTATCAGATGTTTTTACATTTTGTATCATCTGACATTTTCGACACTTTTAAGCGCTGGAGCCTTTATATTTTGGGGCTTCTGCTTATTTCCACTGGCTATTAAAAAGTTCCCTTGTAATAAAATCTTTATCTTCCAGCAACCCCGCTGAAATATCCCCTAACCAAGATCGCCCCCCAACACCAGCGGCTCTAAACCGCGTGTTTTACCAATGCATAAGACCATCAATTAGGGGAATTCTTCGATGATCCGTAAGCACTTCGCCGGTTTCGCGGCCAGCGTCTTGGCCCTGGCTGTTACCGCCCAGGCTTTCGCCGGTACTGTCACTACTGACGGCGACGATATCGTTGTCAAAACCAAGGGCGGCCTTGAGGTCGCAACCACCGACCAGAATTTCAGCTTCAAACTGGGTGGTCGTTTGCAGGCCGATTACGGCACGTTTGATGGCTTTTACACCAAGAATGGTGACTCGGCTGACGCCGCGTATTTCCGACGCGCCTACCTTGAATTGGGCGGCACGGTGTACAAGGACTGGAAATACCAGATCAACTACGACTTCTCCCACAACTCCGGCAACGCCGATGATGGTTACTTCGACGAAGCGTCCTTTTCGTACGTAGGCTTTAAGCCGGTGGTGATTCGCGCGGGCCGTTTCGACGAAGACTTCGGTCTGGAAAAAGCCACCAGCTCCAAGTGGGTCACCGGGGTTGAGCGCAACGCCGCGTATGAAGTCGCGGACTGGATCCACTCCCACGCCAACGGCATGGGCATCCAGGCCAGCTCGGTGGTCGGCGACATGGCTTACCTGTCGGCCAGCGTTTCTTCCAAGGACATCAACGACAAGAACGGCAAAGGCGTGAAGCAATTCAACGCCCGTGCGGTGTTCGCGCCGATGCATGACACCGGCAACGTGCTGCACCTGGGCCTGGATTACGCGGTACGTGACCTGAAGGACACGGCCTTCGACTCGCGTATTCGTCCACGTCTCGGCGTTCGCGGGGTGTCCACCAACGGCGGCAACGATGCGGGCGCCAACGGCAACCGTGCGACCTTCGGCGGCGGTGTGGGTCTGGATTCCGGCAGCCTGACGGCGAATGATGCCTACGACACTGACACCGTGTTCGGCGGCGAATTTGCATTCGCCCGTGGCCCGTTGTCCCTGCAGGGCGAATACCTGAACCGCAAGATGAAGGCCGACAGCAGTGCCTATCAGGACGTGAAAGCCAGCGGCTTCTACGGCCAGGTGGCCTACACCCTGACCGGCGAGTCCCGCGTCTACAAACTCGACGGTGCCAAGTTCGACACCATCAAGCCCGAGGACAAGCAGTACGGCGCGTGGGAAGTGTTCTACCGTTACGACAACATCACCGTTGATGACAAAAACGTAGTGCGCAACACCGCCACCCGTGAAGTGGGCGATGCCAAGGCCAACCTGAACATCATCGGGGTGAACTGGTACGCCAACGAGGCGGTGAAAGTCTCCGCCAACTACATCAAGGCCAAGACCGACAACGTGGTCAACGCCGCCGGCGACGACAGCGGCGACGCCATCGTGGCCCGCGTGCAGTACGTGTTCTAAGCACCTGTAATACCGCTTTAAAGCGCTCTTTCTTCATCCGTCAAAGCGCTCCTCATTTGGTTTGCCCCGCCGTTTGGCGGGGCTTTTTTTTGCGTCGGGTCTGGTCGGCGCGAGCTTGCTCGTGAAGAACCGGAGATCATCGCGTTCTGTCAGAATGGTCGCGTTATCGTTAACGACCATCGCGAGCAAGCTCGCTCCTACACAAAGCCGTGACCGTCGGGGAATGGGATGCCGTTACAACGTTTGAATAACCTGTCCGAGATTGCGCCCGATGAATGGAATGCGTTGGTCCCCGCTGATCAGCCGTTTCTGCGCTATGCGTTCCTCAGTGCCCTGGAAGACAGCGCCAGCATCGGCCCGCACTCTGGCTGGCAGCCGGAGCATTTGCTGCACTATGAAGGTGGCCGGCTGATCGCCGCGTTGCCCAGCTACCGCAAATGGCATTCCTATGGCGAATACGTGTTCGACCATGGTTGGGCTGACGCCTGCGAGCGTGCCGGCATTGATTACTACCCGAAGCTGCTGACGGCCGTGCCCTTCAGCCCGGTCAGCGGTCCGCGTCTGTTGGCTGCCAGCGCCGAGGACGGTTTCGAGCTGCTTAAAAGCCTGCCCGGTTACCTGGAGATCGAAGGCCTTTCCAGCGCCCATATCAACTTTACCGATGCCCTGGCGGATACCGCGCTGGCTCAACAGCCAGGCTGGTTGCAACGCCTGGGCTGCCAGTTTCATTGGCAGAATCGCGGTTACCGCGACTTCCAGGACTTCCTCGACGCCTTGAGTTCGCGCAAGCGTAAACAGATGCGCAAAGAGCGCGAACAGGTGGCGGGGCAGGGCATTGAGTTCGAGTGGTTGCAGGGCCATGAGTTGAGCGAGGCGCAGTGGGATTTTGTCTATGCCTGTTACGCCAATACTTACGCCATCCGCCGACAATCGCCGTACCTGACCCGGAATTTTTTCAGCCTGCTGGCCGAGCGCATGCCGGAAGCGATTCGCGTGGTGCTGGCCAAACAAGGTTCACGGCCGGTGGCCATGGCCTTTAGCCTGATCGGCGGCGACAGCTTTTATGGGCGTTACTGGGGCTGCCTGGCCGAGTTCGATAGGCTGCATTTCGAGACCTGCTTCTATCAAGGCATGGACTACGCGATTGCCCATGGCTTGCAGCGTTTCGACGCAGGCGCCCAGGGCGAGCACAAGTTGATTCGCGGGTTTGAGCCGGTGATCACGCATTCCTGGCATTACCTGCGCCATCCGGGATTGAAGACGGCGGTGGCGGATTTCCTGGCGCGCGAAAGCGTGGGGATTCTGGCGTATGCCGAGGAGGCGAGGGCAGCCCTGCCTTACCGGCAGGGCTAAATACCGTATAGGTGGGGCGAAGCAATCACCGATGGCGCATGGATCAGAACGAAGACGAATTAACTGCGCGCCTATCTTCTGATGACTGACGATGTTTTGGACGCAAAATCGATCAAGTGTGGGAGCTGTCGAGCCTTGGCGAGGCTGCGATGCAGGCGCTGCGGTCTGGCAGGTACAGCGCGGTGATCCCATCGCAGCCTCGCCGGGGCTCGACAGCTCCCACCTTGAGCTGCTTTGTTTGGACGCCGGCACTCTTTAACTGAACAGAATTAAGGGCAGCCCTGCCTTACCGGCAGGGCTGAACCCGTTTGGCTCAGGCGGTTTTTTCCGTGCCCAGCCAGCGATAGGTAATGCCGCCGACCACAGCACCGAGGATCGGCGCCAGCCAGAACATCCACAACTGTTGGAGCGCCCAACCGCCAACAATCAGCGCCGGGCCGGTACTGCGGGCCGGGTTGACCGAGGTGTTGGTGACCGGGATCGAGATCAGGTGGATCAGCGTCAACGCGAGGCCGATGGCAATCGGCGCGAAACCCGCCGGCACACGGCGGTCGGTGGCGCCGAGGATGATCAGCACGAACATCGCCGTCATCACCAGCTCACACACAAACCCTGCCGCCATCGAATAACCACCGGGTGAATGCTCGCCGTAGCCGTTGCTCGCCAGGCCCGTGGCCAGTTCGAACCCTGGCTTGCCGCTGGCGATGTAATACAGCAACGCGGCGGCGACGATGCCGCCGATGACCTGGGAGATGATGTACGCCGGTAACTCCCTGGCCGGAAACCTTCCGCCCACTACCAGCCCCACTGACACCGCGGGGTTAAGGTGGCAACCGCTGATGTGCCCGATGGCAAATGCCATGGTCAGCACCGTGAGCCCGAACGCCAGAGCCACACCGAGCACCCCGATCCCGACGGGCGACGATGCGGCCAGTACCGCACTGCCGCAGCCACCCAACACCAGCCAAAACGTACCCAGTCCTTCCGTAACGGAACGCTTGAACAGTGACATGAACACATCCTTAGTAGATTGCTCTATCTGATTAACGGGTCTGTGACGCTTCCCTGCTGCCTTAAATCAGGGCCCTCCTGGGGCCTGATTGCAGTACAGCAGGATTGTGTCGCAAGACCAGCTGGATAGAGAAAACTGTCAGAATTGTTCGGAATTGAGGGTGCAGTTAACCAACGGAATCAGTCTATTCCAACGAACCCGCCGGTCTGGTGTTGCCACAATCGCGCATACAAACCGCCGTGTGCGAGCAATTCGGCATGGCTGCCGGTCTCGGCAATCTGGCCTTTTTCCAGTACCACCAGCCTGTCCATTCTGGCAATGGTGGAAAGCCGGTGGGCAATGGCGATTACCGTCTTGCCCTGCATCAGGGTTTCCAGGCTTTCCTGGATTGCCGATTCGACTTCCGAATCCAGTGCCGAGGTGGCTTCGTCCATGATCAGGATCGGCGCGTCCTTGAGCAGTACCCGCGCGATGGCGATCCGCTGACGTTGCCCGCCGGAGAGTTTGACCCCGCGTTCACCGACGTGTGCGTCCAGGCCAGTACGGCCCTCGGCATCCGACAGCAACGGGATGAACTCGTCGGCGCGGGCCTTGTGCACCGCGGCCCACAGCTCTTCGTCGGTAGCGTCCGGCTTGCCATACAGCAGGTTGTCGCGGATCGAACGGTGCAGCAGCGAGGTGTCCTGGGTGATCATGCCGATCTGTTCGCGCAGGGTTTCCTGGGCGACTTCGGCGATGTTCTGGCCGTCGATCAGGATGCGTCCGCCTTGCAGGTCGTACAGGCGCAGCAGCAGGTTGACCAGGGTGGATTTGCCCGCGCCGGATGGACCGATCAGGCCGATTTTTTCACCCGCTTTAATGTCCAGGTTCAGGCCGCCGATGATTCCGCTCTTCTTGCCGTAGTGGAAGTCCACCTGATCGAACCGCACCTCACCATGGGGCACTTCCAGGCGCGGGGCATTCTCGCGATCGGTGACTGCCAGCGGCTGGGCGATGGTTTTCAGGCCGTCCTGAACCATGCCGATGTTTTCGAAAATGCCGTTGACCACCCACATGATCCAGCCGGACATGTTGACGATACGAATCACCAGGCCGGTGGCCAAAGCGATGGCGCCCACCGAAATCAGGGATTGGGTCCACAGCCACAGGGCGAGGCCGGTGGTGAAGACAATCAGCAGGCCGTTCATGGTGGTGATCACGATGTCCATGCTGGTCACGACGCGGCTGGCCAACTGGGTTTTCTCGGTCTGCTCGACGATGGCTTCCTTGGCGTAGTTCTGCTCGAAATTCGTATGAGCGAACAGCTTCAAGGTGGTGATGTTGGTGTAGCCGTCGACAATCCGTCCCATCAATTTGGAACGTGCCTCGGAGGAGATCACCGAGCGCTCCTTGACCCGTGGCACGAAGTAACGCAGGGCCAGGCTGTAGGCGATGATCCAGGTAATCAGCGGGATCATCAGGCGCCAGTCGGCTTCGGCGAACAGCACCAGGGCGCTGATGGCGTAGATCGCCACGTGCCAGATCGCGTCCACGGCGGCCACCGCGGAGTCGCGCAGGGAGTTGCCGGTTTGCATGATGCGCTGGGCAATGCGCCCGGCGAAGTCGTTCTGGAAAAAATTCAGGCTCTGCTTGAGCACATAGTTGTGGTTCTGCCAGCGGATCAGGCTGGTCATGCCCGGGCTGATGGTCTGGTGCACCAGCAGGTCATGCAGGGCGCCGAAGATCGGGCGCAGCAGCAGGGCGACCACGGCCATCCAGATCAGCTCATTGGCGTGGATCTGGAAGAAGTTGGCGGGCGGCGTGCCCTGGGCCAGGTCGATGATGCGACTCAGGTAGCTGAACAGCGCCACTTCGATCAGCGCACCGATCAGGCCCACCACCAGCAAGGCGGCAAAGCACGGCCACACCTGGCGCAGGTAATAGATGTAGAACGGCAGGACTTTATCGGGAGGGGCCGCGCTGGGAGCGTCGCGGAAGATGTCGATCAGTTGTTCAAAACGACGATAGAGCATTAGGTATGACGCCCGCGCGGCGGGCTCTCCTGTTCAAAGGCGCGCGGTGCCTCGGGGGCACCGCGCGAAACTCCCTGTAGCCTTCAGTCGATGCGCTTGGCCGACTTGATCAGGACAGGATCGATTGGCACGTTTTGCATGCCCTGTTTGGTGGTGGTTTGCGAGTTGACGATGATGTCGACCACGTCCATGCCCTTGACCACTTTGGCGAATACCGCGTAACCCGCATCACGGCCCGGGTCGAGGAAGGCATTGTCCGCAACGTTGATGAAGAATTGGCTGGTGGCGGAGTTCGGGTCGTTGGTACGTGCCATCGACAGGGTGCCACGCACGTTATGCAGGCCGTTGCTGGCTTCGTTCCTGATCGGTGCTTCGGTCGGCTTTTGCGACATTTGCGACGTGAACCCACCGCCCTGCACCATGAACCCCGGGATTACCCGGTGAAAAATGGTGTTGGTGTAGAAGCCCTTGTCGACATAGGCCAGGAAGTTCTTGGTACTGATCGGGGCCTTGACCGGGTCCAGTTCGATTTCGATGTCGCCATTGGTGGTGCTGATCAAGACGTGGGGTGCCTTGGCGGGTTCGGCCGCCATCAGGTTGGCAGCGAACAGTACGGAACCGGCAAAGAAGGCGATTTTTTTCAGCATGGGTCAGTGATCCTGGGTTGTGGTTTCGACTGTCTTGAGAAAATCGAGCAGGGTGTTATTGAAGTGTTCGGGTTGATCCAGCGGTGTGGCATGGCGGGAATCTTCGATCACCACCAGCCGCGCATCGGGCAGCAGTTTTACATAGATTTCTTTCTGCGCCACGGGGGTGTAGTCGTGGTCGGCGCTGATGACCAGGGTTGGACAGGAGATTTTCGAAAGTTGTTCCTGTACGCCCCAGCCAACAATCGCATCGAAGCTGGCGAGGTAAGCACGTTTGTCGTTTTTTGCCCAGCGTTCAGCCATCTTGCGGCGCAGTTCGGCTTGTTCGGGCTTGGGAAACAGCATGTTGCCCAGGGCTTTGCCGATGGTGCTCAGGCTGAGGACGCGTGCCAGGCTCCAGCGCTTGGCCCACTGCCAATAATCGCCGGCAGTGCGAACCTTGACCTGGGGCGCACTGTTGACGATGCACAGGCTCTTGAGCATTTGCGGCTCATCCACCGCCAGTTGAAAGGCGATCATGCCGCCCATGGACAGGCCCACCACGTGGGCCGGGGGCAGTTGCAGGTGTTCGATCAAAGCCACCAGGTCGGCGGTGAAGCCCGCGATGCTGTAGCGCTCCCGGGGTTTGTCGGAGCGTCCGTGACCGCGCACGTCTACCAACACCAGCCGGTAGTGCTGCGCCAACACGGGCACTTGCAGCTCCCAATCCAGGCAACTGGAGCCCAGGCCGTGGATCAGGATCAGCGGCGCGCCATGGCCATATTCCTCGTAATGCAGGGTGCAACCTTCATGTTCGAAATAGGCCATGGGAACTCCTTGTTCAGGCTTGCTGCGGTGCGGCGAACGGCGCGTCCAGTGGGGCGGTGTCGAAGGTGCGCAGCAACTCGACGAGAATCTGCGTGGCCGGGCCCAGGGGTTTGTCCTTGTTCGAGTAAAGATAGAAGGTCGGGTTGCGGCTGCCACCCCGTTCCAGGGGCAATAGCTTGAGCAGGCCTTCCTTGAGTTCGCGTTCGATCAGGTGCCGGGGTAACCAGGCGAAGCCCAGGCCGCTGCTGACGAAGGTCGCGGCGGTGGGCAGGCTGCCGACGGTCCAGCGCTGCTCGGCGCCGAGCCAGCCGACGTCCCGTGGCTGCTGGCGGCCGGAGTCGCGGATGACGACCTGCATGTGGCTTTCCAGGTCCTGGAAGCTCAGTTCGCGGTGCAGCCGATGCAGTGGGTGTTCCGGGTGGGCCACGGCGACAAATTCGACGTCGCTCATTTCTGTGCCCAGGTAACCGGGAATGATAAAGCTGCTGATGGCCAGATCGGCCATGCCGTCTATCAACAGCTCTTCGACGCCGGACAGCACCTCTTCACGCAGGCGCACCCGGCAGCCGCGGCTCTGCGGCATAAAGGCGGTAAGGGCACGCACCAGGCGGGCGTTAGGGTAAGCGGCATCGACCACCAGTCGCACCTCGGCTTCCCAGCCTTGTTCCATATGGTGGGCCAGGTCTTCCAGTTGGCTGGCGTTTTTCACCAGTTGCCGGGAGCGGCGCAGCAGTACTTCGCCGGCTTCGGTCAGTACCGCTTTGCGCCCGTCGATGCGCAGCAGCGGCACACCGAGTTGGTCCTGCATGCGGGCCACGGTGTAGCTTACCGAGGATTGCGAGCGGTGCAGCGCTTCGGCCGCTTGGGCGAAGCCGCCATGGTCGACCACGGCTTGCAGGGTGCGCCATTGATCGAGGGTAACGCGGGGCGCTTTCAAGATGAGCTCCTCTTGTCCTAAGCTGGCGGTCCTTATTGGAGACTGCCGAATGAGAAAATTCTGTTGTGTGCTGCTGGCGCTGCTGCCGTTGAGTGCGTTTGCATTCAGTACCGATGTGACGAAAGACATTCAGGGCGTGAAGATCGATTACAGCGCGTCGGACGTCGACAGCAATATCAGTTCGATCCAACTCACCAACTACGGCCCCAATGATGCGGAGTGCAAGGTGCGCTTTACCAATGGCCCGGAAGCCCCGCGTACCCGCAAGGTCACGGTTGCGGCGGGTAAAACCACCAACACCACGGTCAATTTCAGCCGTGCCGTTATCAAGATGCGTATCCAGCTCACTTGCGCACCGAAATAAGGCAAAAGCGGAGGATGCCCACAGCAATACTCCGCTTATAAACAAATTTCTAGATGGGTTATAGCAATTTTTTACGCTTTTTAATCGAACGGGCTCTGATTAACCTTCACTCCATCGCCTTACAGCATTCACCGATGGAGCTTACATAATCATGGCCCGTGTTCTGATCATCGAAAGCAGCGCCCGTCAGCAGGACTCAATCTCCCGCCAACTGACCCAACAATTCGTCAGCCAATGGAAAGTCGCTCACCCGGCTGATCAGATCACCGTACGTGACCTCGCCATCAACCCCGTTCCGCACTTGGACGCCAACCTGCTGGGCGGCTGGATGAAACCCGCCGAACAGCGCAGCACGCTCGAACAGGCTTCCCTGGATCGCTCCAACGAACTGACCGATGAGCTGCTGGCCGCCGATGTGTTGGTGATGGCTGCGCCGATGTACAACTTCGCGATTCCCAGCACTCTGAAAGCCTGGCTCGACCATGTGCTGCGTGCCGGTGTGACCTTCAAGTACACCGCCACCGGCCCCCAGGGCCTGCTGACCGACAAGCGCGCCTTTGTGCTGACTGCCCGCGGCGGCATTCATGCTGGCGGCAGCACCGACCACCAGGAACCGTACCTGCGTCAGGTCATGGGCTTTATCGGCATCCACGACGTCACGTTCATTCATGCCGAAGGGGTGAATCTGGGCGGTGATTTCCAGGAAAAAGGCGTGAACCAGGCCAAGGCACTGCTCGCCCAAGTGGCGTGAGATGTTAATCGTCAGATAATCGCCCGCTGTTTAGATAGCTCCACGCAACCCTTCAAGTACGCGTATCGAACCTCCCTTTGCACTTTTTGCTCCTGAGTGCTCCCGCCCGACTGACGCTTTTAGCGAGGTCGGGTTTTTTTTGCCTTGAGTTTCGTAAAGCCCGGAAAACCGCTAATGTCGCGCCCATTCAAAATGAGGCGAGCATGGGCTATCTACTTGTTGTGACGCTGATCCAGGCGTTTTCCTTCAGCTTGATCGGCGAATACCTGGCCGGTCACGTCGACAGTTACTTCGCGGTGCTGGTGCGCGTGCTGTTGGCCGGGCTGGTGTTTATCCCGCTGACCCGCTGGCGCTCGGTAGAACCGGCGTTCATGCGCGGCATGCTGTTGATCGGCGCGCTGCAGTTTGGCGTGACTTACGTGTGTCTGTATTTGAGCTTCAGAGTACTGACGGTGCCGGAGGTGTTGCTGTTCACCATCCTGACGCCGTTGCACGTGACCCTGATCGAAGACGCCTTGAACCGCCGCTTCAATCCGTGGGCGCTGGTGGCCGCATTGGTAGCGGTGACGGGAGCGGCGGTGATTCGCTTTGACCAGATCACCCCGAACTTCTTCGTGGGATTCCTGTTGCTGCAACTGGCCAACTTCACCTATGCCGCCGGGCAGGTGCTTTATAAGCACTTGGTGGCCCGTCATCCGAGTGATCTGCCGCACTACCGGCGTTTTGGTTACTTCTACCTGGGTGCATTGGCGGTGGCATTGCCGGCGTTCCTGATGTTCGGCAAGGCCAACTTCTTGCCGGAAGCGCCGTTGCAATGGGGCGTTTTGGTGTTCCTCGGGCTGGTCAGCACGGCACTGGGCATGTACTGGTGGAACAAGGGCGCGTGCATGGTCAACGGCGGCACATTGGCGGTGATGAACAACCTGCATGTGCCAGTGGGGCTGCTGCTGAATTTGCTGATCTGGAATCAGCACGAGCCGTTGGGCAGGTTGCTGCTGGGCGGGTTGGTGATTCTGGGAGCGGTGTGGATCAGCCGGCTGGGCATAAAGTCGTCCGGCAGTTTGGCTCGTTAACTCGAGGTGTTTTTGTAGGCCTTGATCACTTGCTGAGTAGGTAATTTCCCAAATGTGATTTCAGCCTTTCCAGGCTTGTGTCCCGGGCGTACTCGCCTGCTTATATTCCGACGCCATATTCATTACATCAGGGATGTAAGTTGTGGCGCAGGGATACATCAATGAGCGCACCACGGACTACCTCAGTTTGAAATCCCGGTTGCTGACCGGGTCCAATCGGCAACGCTCCGATCAATTCGATGCGCTGAATCTGCATTTGCGCCAGGACCTGCTGGTAACGCCGGGACAGATGGTGATCATTCCAGACGACTACGGTGTGGCGTGTACCGCCGACGATGCGTGGTTGATGCGCCATGCCCAAGAGATTCGCCGCAATCTGGAACTGGACGCATCGGCGGGGGCGGCGGTGATCAATAACTATGACTTGTTGCAAAGTTTGCTGGGGTACAGCTCGATTGGCATCGGCAGTGCGGCGTCTGCCTGGGGGCGGCATTTGGATGAGGTCAAGCACACGCTGGAAGAGATTGAACGGTTGCATCAGCAACTGAAGAGTGGTGCTTTGAACAAGGATGTGTTTATCCAGCAGCGGCAAATGTTATTCCGTCGTTTGGATGCTCAACTGCAAGGCGCGGCGCGGTTGGGTACCAGCCTGCAAACGAATAAGTCGCTGAAGAAAGTGTTGGGGATTTCCACCAAGAGCTATTTGCACAAGAGTGAAATCGTCGGGTATACGCAGCGGATTCGCAGTATTGCTGAAACGTCGAAATTTTTGGGCAAGGGGACTTATGTGGGGATGGCCTTGGATGTGGGCGTGACGGGTTTGGAGATCAAGGAGGCGTGTATGCAGGGGCGGGAAGCGCAGTGCACTCGGGCGAAGTATGTGGAGGGGGGGAAGTTGGTGGGGGGTGTGGTGGGAGCAGCACGAGGCGGAATTGCTGGCGCTGAGGCTGCCCGGCGTGTTTGCAGCTTGGTCCTGGGAGTGGTTCTGAAGGGCGCTGGAAAGCTTGCTTGCGGGATAGTGGGCGGAGCGGCTGGAGGTTATGCGGGAGGTAGCCTTCTAGGGGCAGGTGGAGAAGAGGTAGGCGATCTTATGTATGAATCAGTAGGGCAATAATCATGTCCCTGGGTATTGCCTTCGTAATGGTTCTGTTCATTGAGGCCTTAGTCATGTTGGGCGCAGACCTGTTTGTCAAATACAAAAAACTGGATGAGCTGGAAAGCTATTTTAGTGAAAACGAAGCCATTCAGCGCAACAAGCGTTTCTGGCGAAAAAATCGACTGATCGATAAAACTATGCGTTTGAGCGTGATTATTGGTTTTCTGATGCAACCTCAGGCTCATATTAAAGCTGGGGAGGTTACTGCGAAGGAGCTGGCGTCAGTTCCTTTGGCCCTAAGACGTTGGGCAACCTGGCCGTTTTACTTTGGGATCGCTTGGCTCCTGGCTTGCTGCATGGGGCTTGTTTGGCAAAAATGGTGACGCCCGTGGCGAGGGAGCGGCCCTCTCGCCACGGCATGCCGACCTAGTCAACCATGACGTATTTCAACCTCCGGCAAATGACTGGCCCCCAGCACCGCCGGCAACATCCCCGCCCGCAAGTCACCGCCACTCGGCTGCTGGTACAGGCTCAAGCCAAATTCCGGCAGCACCGCCAGCAGGTAATCGAAGATATCGCCCTGAATCCGCTCGTAGTCGGCCCATGCGGTGGTGCGGGTGAAGCAGTAAATCTCCAGCGGAATGCCCTGGGCGGTGGTCTGCATCTGCCGCACCATGCAGGTCATGTTCGGCTGGATTTCCGGGTGGCTTTTCAAATAAGCCAAGGCATACGCGCGGAACGTGCCGATATTGGTCATGCGCCGGCGGTTGGCCGACATCGCGGCGACATTCCCCTGGGCTTCGTTCCAGGCTTTGAGCTCGGCCTTTTTGCGGCTCATGTAGTCGGTCAGCAGGTGTACCTGGGTGAGCTTCAGCTCTTCGTCGTCGCGGATGAAACGCACGCCGCTGGCGTCGATGTACAGGCTGCGCTTGATCCGCCGGCCGCCTGAGGCTTGCATGCCGCGCCAGTTCTTGAACGACTCGGACATCAAGCGCCAGGTGGGAATCGAGACGATGGTCTTGTCGAAGTTCTGCACTTTGACGGTGTGCAGGGTGATGTCCA
The DNA here is from genome assembly GCF_011765255.1 of Pseudomonas sp. AN3A02. Classification (NCBI taxonomy): domain Bacteria; kingdom Pseudomonadati; phylum Pseudomonadota; class Gammaproteobacteria; order Pseudomonadales; family Pseudomonadaceae; genus Pseudomonas; species Pseudomonas sp. AN3A02. The sequence continues at coordinate 561,784 of NZ_JAARNI010000001.1, read as the reverse complement.
CTACGTCACCGTCGGCGCCGACCTGGGGCATTTCGATCCAGTCGCCGACCCGCAGCATGTCGTTGCTGGTCAATTGCACGCTGGCGACGAACGACAGCAGGGTGTCCTTGTAGACCAACAGAATCACCGCCGACATTGCACCCAGACCGGAAAGCAGCAGCAGCGGCGAGCGGTCGATCAGCGTGGCGACGATGATGATTGCGCCAAACACGAACAACACCATTTTCGCCAACTGCACGTAGCCCTTGATCGAGCGGGTGCGGGCGTGTTCGGTACGGGCGTAGATGTCCAGCAGGGCGTTGAGCAGGGCGCTGATCGCCAGCACCATGAACAGGATGGTGAACGCCAGGGCGACATTGCCGATGAACAGGGTGGCGGTCTTGCTCAAGTCCGGCACCAGGTACAGGCCGAACTGGATCACCAGTGACGGCGTCATCTGCGCCAGGCGGTGGAAGACTTTGTTGTGCCGCAGGTCGTTGAGCCAGTGCAGTGCGGGTTGCCGGCCCAGCAACTTGACGGCGTGCAGGATGAGGTAGCGAGCCACTCGTCCGAGCAGCAATGCCACCACCAGCAACACCATCAGCGCCAGGCTGGAATGCAACAACGGGTGCTCGTCGAGGGTGCCCCAAAGGTCTTTGACGTTGAGCCAGAGCTGTTTGATATCCATGGGTAAACGCGATTCTTCTGTAGGACGTGACGGGGCGATTAGAGCATTTAAGTAAGTCAAAGTTGTCGTTGTGGACAAATTCCCTGACAAAAAAGCGGCTGATTAACGCAGTTCGCGTAAAGAAACTCGGCCTGAGCGCCCGAAACCGTTACCCTATGCAGCTGTTTTTTTGTATTTCTTCGAGGTAGCACCCGTGTTTTCCCAATTCGCCCTGCACGAACGCCTGCTCAAAGCCGTGGCCGAGCTTAAATTTGTCGAGCCAACGCCTGTGCAAGCAGCGGCCATCCCGCTCGCGCTCGAAGGGCGTGACCTGCGGGTGACGGCTCAAACCGGGAGTGGCAAGACCGCCGCTTTCGTCCTGCCGATTCTTAACCGTCTGATCGGCCCGGCTAAAGTCCGCGTCAGCATCAAGACCCTGATCCTGCTGCCAACCCGCGAACTGGCCCAGCAGACCTTGAAGGAAGTGGAGCGCTTCTCGCAGTTCACCTTCATCAAGTCCGGCCTGATCACCGGCGGCGAAGACTTCAAGGTCCAGGCCGCCATGCTGCGCAAGGTGCCGGATATCCTGATCGGCACTCCGGGCCGGATGATCGAGCAACTGAACGCCGGCAACCTGGACCTCAAGGAAGTTGAAGTCCTGGTGCTCGACGAAGCCGACCGCATGCTCGACATGGGCTTTGCCGACGACGTGCAGCGCCTGGTGCAAGAGTGCGTGAACCGCCAGCAGACCATGCTGTTCTCGGCCACCACCGGTGGTTCAACCTTGCGCGAGATGGTCGCCAAGATCCTGAACAACCCTGAGCACTTGCAGGTCAACAACGTCAGCGACCTGAACTCGACCACCCGTCAGCAGATCATCACCGCTGACCACAACGTGCACAAAGAGCAGATCCTCAACTGGTTGCTGGCCAACGAGACCTATCAAAAGGCTATCGTGTTCACCAACACCCGGGCCATGGCGGACCGCATCTACGGTCGCCTGGTGGCTCAGGAGTACAAGGCGTTCGTCCTGCACGGTGAGAAAGACCAGAAGGACCGCAAGCTGGCCATCGACCGCCTCAAGCAAGGCGGCGTGAAGATCCTGGTCGCCACCGACGTTGCCGCCCGCGGCCTGGATGTTGACGGCCTGGACATGGTGATCAACTTCGACATGCCCCGCAGCGGCGACGAATACGTACACCGTATTGGTCGTACCGGGCGTGCCGGCAACGATGGCCTGGCGATCTCGCTGATCTGCCATGGTGACTGGAACCTGATGTCGAGCATCGAGCGCTACTTGAAGCAGTCGTTCGAGCGCCGCACCATCAAGGAAGTCAAAGGCACTTACGGCGGGCCGAAGAAGGTCAAGGCATCGGGCAAGGCTGTTGGCGTGAAGAAGAAAAAAGTCGACGCCAAGGGCGAGAAGAAGAAGGCCGGTGCCAAGTCGCCGACCAAGCGCAAGATTGCCAACCGCCCGAAGACCGACAACCTGTCGTTGGTCAGCAAGGACGGCATGGCGCCTCTGAAGCGCCGCAAGCCGGAAGCTCCGGCTGCCGAGTAAGGCTTTAGCCACAAAAAAACCGGACGATGTCCGGTTTTTTTTCGCCTCAGTTTTTGGCTTTTGCAGCGGCCTCGTCCATTTCCTTGAGGCGCTGGTCGATCAGTTGGCACTTGTCGGGCAGGTCTGCGCTGGCGGTTTCCAGCTTCATGTTCTGCAGCTCTTCGTTGATCTCCTTGGCCTTCTCTGGATTCTGTTGGGTGAGCTTGGTCACCTCCTTGGCCAGTTGCTCACGTTTGGCGGTGGCTTCTTCCAGCGTGCAGGCCCACGCGGGTAGCGCTGCGAGCAGGGTGGCGGCGACGGCCATATTCAGCAGGGTTTTCATTGTTCGGACCTCCATGGCGATGATGTTCGGTTGAGGGCCGCAAGCGCTGAAAAGTTCAGCAAAATTGCGCCTGTCCGCTAGGCTGAACGGACGATGGGTCCGGCATGTCACACCTTTGAAGGGCCTATTTCGTGTGCCTTCAGGAGGAATCAGGATGACGACTTACGATTGGGATTTGATCGAACGATTGCTGCATGAGGTACAGAACGGTGGCGCCAGCTTCGCCCCGCGCAAATATGCCGAAGAGGAAGCGACTAAAAGGGCTGCCGCCGGAGAGCGCATCGGTAATCTCGATGAGTTTAAAAAGCTTGCAGCAGATTACGAGGCGTTATTGTTCAAGCACGGCTTTATTGAGTCGAGGTCAGAGGAAGAGTGCGGCAATGGTGAGAATTTCAAATTAACCCCGCGCGGCTCACAGTTGCTGAGCCTGATCGACAGCAGCATCCCCGGCGATAATCACCCGCGGCAGGTGCTGGACGAGCAGGCGGATGCGCTGGATCCGGCGACGTTTGATGAAGTGGCGTCGAAAGCACAGATTGCCTGATGACTACGGGGTGCCAGCCTTCAGGCATTTAAGGGCTTTGAAGTCGCTGCGCACCTTGTCGATCTTCTGTGTCAGCTTCTGGCGTTGCTGCACGGTGCTTTCAGCCATCAAATCGACGATCAGGCTGCGGGCGGCAGTTTCGGTCTGGGCGTAGGCCTGGCGATATTCCGGCGTCCACAGGCTTTCGCGGTCCACCAGCAGTTGCTCGATCTTCTGGGGGAAGTCGCTGCTGTGGCGGTCTTTGACCGCTGCGATAAAGAGCGTTTGCCAGTGGGCGCGGTTGCCAATCCATTGTTGGTTCTGCTCACCCAAGGCGATCGACCAGGCGGTGACGCGATTCTGCTGGCTGGCACTTAGCGGGCCGAGCCAGGCATCGAGGCGCTTGTTCATGCGCTCGGCGCGTTCCTTGATCTGCTGCTCGAGGGGTGGTTTCAGGTACTCGTCCTGACGCTTGCGAAGGTCCTTGGCGAATGCTTGCTCCATATCCCGTACTTGCTGGTCGTCCAGCCCCTGCAATAATTCGACGGCGGATGGCGTGATTGCGCGGGCGCTTTCGGCAATGGCTTGCTTGGCCTCGGCGGTGCGGGTTTGCAGGGCGGCGTCGGTGACCTGGTTGTTGTCGACCATCTGTTGCAGGCGGTCGAGCCAGTCCAGGTAACCCGGTAATTGGGTGGTGCAATGCCAGGCCAGGTGTTCCTTGAGGGTGTCGTTGAACCAGCTCTTTTGCCCGGCATTCATGTCCAGGTAGTCGCTGAGGGTCCAGGGGATGATCACATCCAGATTCCGATAAGCCAAGCCTACCCGATTGCAGCCGGCGAGCACCATGCTGAGGGTCAGCAACATCACCAGTAGTTTTAAGCGACGCAGCATGAGCGAGTCCTTGCGCAGACGAGGTTATTGCATCTGAACCCGTCAGTGCAGCGACAGTTCAGCTCATCAATAAAACGCTCGCTCTGCTTTTAAGGTCAATAGCCCGTCGCATTGCGAGTTGTGTCCGGAGTAGGCCGAGCAATCGCCGCCGCTGAGGCTGGAATCGCTGTAGATCAGGTTCAGGTCGACGCCCATCCACGGCCGGGAGAATTGCACCGACCAATCACTGAAACTGCGGATGGAGCTGCCATCGGCAACCGACACCGGGGTGCCCAACTGGTGGGTGGTGTACTTCATGCTGACGCCGATGCCGAAAGGCTTGGTGCCGCCGAGGTCGGCAAACAAGGTGCTGTCCTGGCGGTCCGGGTCGTTGCTGAAGGACGCGCCGAAACGGTTGCCCAGTAAGGTCAGGCCGCCGTAGAACTCCTGGCTGTCGAGTGGGCTCAGCTTGGGATAGCTGTAGTGAATCATCCCCAGTTCATAACCCAGGGTCTGGTCGAAGGGGCGCTTGAAGCCCAGGTAGGAGTCGACTTCCAGGTTGCTGGTAGGGGAAATCCCCATGCTCGGTGAGAATTGGCCGAGATACAGGCCGCTGCCGTGGCTCAGGTCGAGTCCGCCGTGGAACGAGTCGCTCCCGGGTGCGGTGGGTTTTACCAGGCCTTGGGCCATGCTGCGGCTGGGCGTGGTGCCCAATTTAAGGTCGAAGTCACCCAATTCACGCTGGAAAACCTGCGCTTCGGCGAGGGGGCTGGCCAACAAGGCACCGGCCAGGAAAATGCAGGATTTGAGCATGCTTCACTCCATGAAAAGCGAGGAGCAGTAACGGGAAATATCAGGCAAATGCCCGATCTAGACGTGTGCAAGCATACCGGCGATGGTTCGCAGATGAAGCCCGTTCGTCGATTGGTGTTAAAGGGGGTGGATCAGAGGGTGTTACGGGCTCTAGTCCTAGCGCCTTGAAAGGCAAAGCGCTTAGGGACCAGGTGTGATGCGCGGTATTACTTTTTACCCAGGGTGATCTGCTTGGACGGGCCGAAAGTCTGGCCGCTTACGCCTTTGGCAATTTGCTGGATTTCGCCGCCCTGCTTGAGGAATGCAGCAATTTGGCTGTTGATCGATTCGCTGGTTTCAACGGCGGGAGCTGGCTTTGCTTTGCTGTTGGATGCTTTTACGCGCATGGCGGCCACTAACCTGTAGAAAATTAACTTGGCCATGCATCGTACATGAAATGCTTGACAATTGCTTGGCAAATATCCCCCTGAAATATACGGAGGGTTTATGAATTGTCCGAAATTAGTGATTGCAATAGTCACCTAACTCGCTGTTTTAACTACAAACCCAGGGGAAAAACAGGCCGTGGGCACCGGCAGAATTCAGGTGGCTGATCTGACGAGCGGGGCGCTGCCCGGCAAACCCGTGATTTTTCAGGCCTGTGCGCCGGTACGCGGGACCGCCGCCGTCAACTCGGGTAGAATGCCGCCCACGCAATGAGGGTATTGGAAATGGCTTTAGTCGGGCGCTACAACAGCTTGCAAGTGGTTAAACACACTAACTTTGGTTTGTACCTGGATGGTGATCAAGAGGGCGAAATCCTTTTGCCCAACCGTTATATCCCCAAAGATATTCCCAGTGAAGATGAAGACTGGCTCAACGTTTTTATTTATCTGGACAGCGATGACAAACTTATCGCGACCACCGAAAAACCAAAAGTACAGGTGGGTGAATTTGCCAGTCTGAAAGTGGTTGAAGTCAACAGCATCGGTGTATTCCTCGATTGGGGCCTGCCCAAGGATCTGCTGCTGCCTTACTCCGAAGAAAAGCGCCAGCTGACCGCCGGTGAGTATTGCGTGGTGCACGTCTACCTCGACAAACACACCAAGCGCATCACCGCCACCGCGCGCCTTGACCGTTACCTGGACAAGACTCCGGCCACCTACAAGGTTGGCCAGGAAGTTGACCTGCTGGTGGCTGAGGCTACCGACATGGGCTTCAAGGCCATTATCAACAACAAGCACTGGGGCCTGATCCACAAGAACGAAGTGTTCAAGTTCCTGCGCCCGGGCAAGGAAGAGAAAGGCTTCATCAAGGAAATCCGCGCCGACGGCAATATCAGCCTCAGCCTGCAGCCGGTGGGTGAAGAAGCGGCCTCCAGCCTGAACTCGAAGATCCTCGCCAAGTTGCGTGACAACAACGGCACCTTGCCGGTCAGCGATAAAAGCGATCCGGCACTGATCAGCAGTTTGTTCGGTGTCAGCAAAGGCAACTTCAAGAAGGCCATCGGCGCCCTCTACAAGCAGGGTCACATTGTGATCCACGCGGATCGCATTGAACTAAGCTGATCGCGGTTTGCTCTTTTGTAGGAGCGAGGGGGACGCCTAGTTCTTGCTCGCGAAGAACGTCAAGGTAACGTGTTCATTCAGACTGGGCGCGTTATCGTTGACGACCATCGCGAGCAAGCTCGCTCCTACAAGGGTCACGACGATGTCCAGGAAAACGCTCTTCGCCTACCTCGGTACCTTGCTCGCCTTTCTGATCCTTGACGGCCTGTGGCTCGGCGTCCTTATGGGGCCGACCTACAAAGCGCTGCTCGGCCCGCTGATGCTTGATCAGCCGCGGCTGTTCCCGGCTGTGGCGTTCTATCTCCTCTATGTCTTCGGTTGTCTGGTGTTTGTCGTCCTTCCGGCTTTGGGGAGTGGCGGCTGGCAACGTGCCGCTCGGCTTGGCGCACTTCTTGGGTTGGTGGCTTATGGCACTTATGACCTGAGCAATTGGGCGACCTTGCAAGGCTGGTCTGCCGGGCTGGCCGTCATGGACATCGCTTGGGGCACCTTTCTGAGTGCGGTTTGCTGCACCGTGGGCTATCAATGTGCACGCAGGGTGCACAATTGATTGTGTACAGGAATCATCTGCACCATCCCTGAGCGAAGCTGCACTGCCTATCTCCGGATAGTCCCGCGTGCCAGAGGGATTGTGCCGAGTTTCATTCCATTGGCACGCATTCTGCTCATCAACTCGTATACAAACCATGCCGCCTCCCGTACGCACTCCCGTCGCGGGTGGCAGGCCGGTATTTACGAGGAGCCCTGCGATGACCGAACAATTGCCCAAAGGCTACAGCCCGCGCCTGTACAACCAGGACCTGGGGCCGCTGCCGCAAAAGTGGAACTGGTACAACATCTTCGCCTTCTGGATGAGCGACGTGCACAGCGTCGGCGGTTACGTATTCGCCGCCAGCCTGTTTGCCCTGGGGCTGGCGAGTTGGCAAGTATTGATCGCCTTGCTCGCCGGGATCTGCATTGTGCAATTGATCGCCAACCTGGTGGCCAAACCGAGCCAACAGGCGGCGGTACCGTACCCGGTGATCTGCCGGCTGGCCTTTGGTGTATTCGGTGCAAATATTCCGGCAGTGATTCGCGGCTTGATTGCGGTGGCCTGGTACGGAATCCAGACGTACCTGGCGTCCAGCGCACTGATCATTGTGGTGCTGCGCTTTTTCCCACAGATGGCGGTATACGCAGAGCCGCATTTTGCCGGCCTGTCGTACCTGGGCTGGTTCGGTTTCCTCAGCCTGTGGACGCTCCAGGCGCTGGTGTTCTGGGCCGGCATGGAATCCATCCGTCGTTTCATCGACTGGGCGGGGCCCATTGTCTATGCGGTGATGTTTGCCCTGGCCGGCTGGATCGTCTGGAAGGCGGGCTGGGCGAATATCAGCTTCACCCTGGCGGAAAAGTCGCTGTCAGGCTGGCAGGCGTTTGGCCAAATCATCGTGGCGACGGCATTGGTGGTCTCGTACTTTTCCGGGCCGACCTTGAATTTCGGTGATTTCAGCCGCTACTGCCGCACGATGAAGGATGTGCGTCGCGGAAACTTCTGGGGCTTGCCGGTAAATTTCCTGGCGTTCTCCCTGGTCACCGTGGTCATCGTCTCGGGCACCTTGCCGGTGTTCGGCGAAATGCTCCACGACCCGATTGCCACCGTGTCGCGCATCGACAACGACATGGCCGTGCTGCTGGGGGCGTTCGCCTTCGTCACCGCGACCATCGGCATCAACATCGTGGCGAACTTCGTCTCGCCGGCCTTTGATTTTGCCAACGTGGCACCCAGCAAAATCAGCTGGCGCGCCGGCGGGATGATTGCGGCGGTGGCCTCGATCTTCATCACTCCGTGGAACCTGTTCAACAACCCGTTGATGATCCACTACACCCTCGACATCCTCGCGGCGTTTATCGGGCCGTTGTTCGGGATTCTGCTGGTGGATTTCTATCTGATCAAAAAGCAGAAGATCGATGTGGATGCGCTGTTCGATGACAGCCCGAGTGGGCGCTACTACTTTGATGGAGGCGTGAACTGGACGGCGGTCAAGGCACTGGTGCCCGCGACGCTGGTGGGCGTCGCGATCACCTTTACCCCGGCGCTGCAGGGCATGGCCAACTTCGCCTGGTTTACCGGCTGCTTCCTGGGTGGGCTGTTTTTCCTGGTGTTGGCGCGGCGTGAACAGGTTCGTGCGCCTGCACCGATGGTTGCCGGCTGACCAGTACCGAGCCTGCCACTAATAAACCGGCGCCGGCGACCACCAGCGCCGGTTGCAGGCCACCACTGAGGTGGCTGCTGACCGACGCCAGCAACGGCCCGCTCAATTGGCCGATTGCAAAGCTGGCGGTCAGCAACCCGGTGCTGCGCTGGTAGCCGTGGGGGGCGACCTCACGCAAGCGCGCCATCACCAGTTGCATGCACGCCAGGAATGGCCCACCGCACAGCAACACTCCCAGTGCCAGACCCCACCCGTTGCCCAACAGGCAGGCAAACACCCCGGCCGCTTGCAGCCAAAGGGACGTCATCAGCCAGCGGCGGGTGGTGTCCGGGTCCTTGCGGCGCAGGCTCGCGACCACCACGCCAATCGCGGCGGCCAGGCCAAAGCAGGGCCAAAACAGGTCTGCTTGCCAGGCGCCTTTGAATTGCGCGCTGGCCATCTGTGACAGGAACGTCGCCGGGATGATGTAGCCGAGGCCGTACAACACGTAGATCCAGCACAGGTGTTTGATGCTGCCGTTGTTGGCCATGTCGGTGTGGCTGGCAACGGGCGCGTTGGCAGCGGAAGGCTTGGGCAGGAACGGCAGGATTGCCAGCAGCATGACCAGGGCGACCACGCCATACACCAGCCATAAAGTGGCAGAGTTTTGCCCCAACAGGTTGGAGCCCAACGCCAGCAACCCGGTCAACAGAATCCCCAGCCCCGGTCCGGCAAACACCAGTGCACCCAAGCGTGGGCGCCCGGCCGCAATGGCCAGCGGTTGGCTCAGGCTGGTGATCATCACCAGCGCCCAAGCGCTCGCCACACCGGTACCGAAGCGCAACAGCAGGTGCGGCCAGAACCCGTGGGCCCAGTACGACGCCAGGGTCAGCAGCACACATAACCAAAGCCCACCGTACAAACGTCCGCGTACATGGTGATGGCTGCGGGCAAAGATCGAATCCACCGCCCCGACGAAATAACCCAGGTAGTTGGCCGCCGCGATCAATCCGGCGCCGGTCAGGTCGATCTGGCCTTCACTGAGCAAATGCGGCATTTGCGGGGTAAGCGCGAAGCGGCCAATGCCCATGGCCATCATCAAGGCGATAAAGCTGGCGAGTAAGCGGATCAGCGGTGACATGGTCAAGGTTCCTACGCAAAGCGAGTAACCATGAGGCTAAAGCGGATTGACTTTCTTTAAAAATGAATAATAGTGAGTAACTTGTTCAGTTTTGGAGAAAGGTGATGGAGTTTAGTCAATTGCGGATTTTCCAGGCCGTGGCCGAGGAGGGCTCCATCACCCGTGCCGCCGAGCGTTTGCACCGGGTGCCGTCCAACTTGTCGACCCGACTTAAACAAATGGAAGAACAGCTCGGCGTCGAACTGTTCGTACGCGAGCGCCAACGTTTGCAGCTTTCTCCCGCAGGCAAAGTGCTGTTGGACTACAGCGCGCGCCTGCTGGCTCTGCACGACGAAGCCCATGGCGCGGTGCAAGGCGGTCAACCGGCCGGCGACTTTGTGCTGGGCAGCATGTACAGCACGGCGGCGATTCACTTGCCCAAGCTGCTGGCGCGTTACCACAAGGCGTATCCGATGGTGAACCTGCAGGTGCAGTCAGCCCCCAGCGGCGAACTGCTGGAAGGTTTGATTACCGGGCGCCTGGACGCCGCCCTCGTGGACGGGCCGCTGGCCCTGGCCACTCTCGATGGCGTGCCGCTGTGCGAAGAGCGTCTGTTGCTGATTTGCGAGGCCGATCATCCGCCCGTTCGTGGGCCGCAGGATGTGGCTGGCCGCTCGGTGTTCACTTTCCGACGCAGCTGTTCCTACCGGGCACGTCTGGAAGCCTGGTTTTCCCACGACCGTGTGGCCATGGGCCGGGCCATCGAAATCGAGTCCTACCAAGGCATGCTGGCCTGTGTGATCGCCGGTTCCGGCGTGGCATTGATGTCTGAATCGATGCTCGACAGCCTGCCGGGCAAGGACAGCGTGTCCATTCATCCGTTGGCAGAGCCTTTTGCCAGCGCTACCACCTGGTTGATGTGGCGCAAGGGCATGCTCGGCGCTAATCTCAATGCATGGATTGACCTGCAGCAAGAGGGCAAAGTCGTACCCGAAGCAGACAGACGAGCGATTGCTTGAACGATCCGTCAGGATTTTGATCAATTCAGTAATAGTTCGTTGTGGTTTCGTTCAAGCAATACGTAGGACTTAAGACTATTATCTGTAGGAAGCGGCTACAGAATTCCAGCCGCTCGGCACTACCCCAAGGGGGCACCATGAAAGAGAAACTGCAAAACTGGCTGCACGACCTCGGCGTCGCACTCGGCTTGATCGAGCCACCGCTGCAACCGGTGCCAATTCGCACCGATGACGAGCAGCGTCGCCCGCGTCGCAGGTAAGTCCTGAAAAGCGCTCTCGCGACTGTAGGTTTTATCGTGTGGGCGCTGACGGGCTGGTCATTTCCAGGGTGTATTCCTGTCACCTGAAGTGTTGCTTGCAGGTGTGATTTTTCTGCCACTCCAACAAAACCTATCTGTCTGACTGCGGAAGTATCCTGGTCGGACATTTCCTGTTGTTCTGTCGTCTCGATTATTTCAGCGCTCTATATTTCTGCCTTTCTTGAAGAAGGAAGTCGTCATATGTCGATGCATGGCTCCAGCGTGGTTCGCAAGTGAAACGCATGCTCTGGTTGGCGGCGCTGCTGACACTCCTGGCCGGTTGCGCACAGCCGCACACGTTTGACTCTAACAACTTGGGAGACATCGCCGTCTCCGGCTTCCAGCCCCAAGAGCCTGGTAGTTGCCGACCCTCCGACATACCTCTCGACCAGAACCAGGTATTGAGCTTTTTCCAGCGCGCCATAACCATTGATAGCCGAGCGTTGCATGACGACTACGAATGGGCGCCTTGTTACCTTGAAGGCACATTGAAATACAGCGGGAACGCTTGCACTTGGCAGGTGAGGGCGGGGGCAATTGGTGTGATTGCGTGCCCTGCGGCGGAGCAATATTTCGCCTGCAAAGAGTGCGGCGATATGTTTTCAAGTGCAACGCACTAGCTCGGACAGGCAAAAAACGGGTGATCTGAACGATCGTTCGGATTGAAGCGCCTGCTCTCAGGAAAAGCTCTTCAAATATATTGTTTAATAGTTTCACCGTCATACAGATAAGTAGTCCGAATTCGTGCACATCAGTCAGGCTTTGGCGTTAAGTGTCGGAATTGGACTACCTATTTATCAGAGTCGGCTGGCTTATTTGATTTTAAAGACAAGCGTAGGTTGAGTTTCATCACGAAAAGATTTGTATCGTTTGCATTTATGCGATCCCCCAACTTTATTGAATTCCGCTCTCCTGGGCATAAGTCAGTCAGAATTGTTGGAGACAAAACTATGGTGTTCTCTTCCGTTCCGCCAGTCGCCGCGTCACTCATCGCCACAACCGAAAATATTTTACATATCGCACCTGTATCGAGAGGCTGGAAGGCTGACGCACCCAGCAACGTAGTGTTTTTCCCTCCGACATTAACCAAGCAAGTTCTGCTCATACAGATCGGTCTCCTGCGCCCGTCAACGATCATTGTCGGGGACCAAACTATTGATGCAGATATCATTGCTCAATGGCGTATATCGCACCCATTTGGAGACCTTTACTTAGTCCGCAGAGGTGCGAGTCTGGATAAAGTTCGGCTGGATCTTTGCGAATCTAACAATATTCGAGTGATCAATACGCCAGGGGTTAACGCGCCGCATGTTGCTGCTTATATTGCGCACTGGCTGACACAATCCGATGGCTCCATACCCCGTGAAATCTGCGTGCTGGGATACGGTAATGTAGGGAAAGAGCTTGTTAAGTTGTTGCTTGATCGAGATCCGGATGTTCGGATTAAGGTGTTGGAGCGGCGCGATCGCGTGCCTGACAAGATCGGGAAAGCCTCTTCCAATTGCAGAGTTTCATTTGTCACAGACTGGCTCGAGGCGTTGGAGGGTGCCTATGCGGTCGCCATATGCTTGTCGTTGAATGATGAATCCGCGCATCGCATTGATCGGACCCTCATTCAGTGCATCCACAGACAAGCTCGCCTGGTCTGTGTCGCCAAGCCAGATGTCTTCAGCGATGACGCTTTGCAGACCCTGGCAACGGCCGAAGACATCCAACTGGTATTGGACTACGGGCCCAGGACACTGGATGCGTTTCGGGTGCGCACACAAGCGCTCGGTTGCAGTGTCTCCACATGGTACAAGCCGGCGACGCTGACGACACAGGCGGCAACCACTGAAGCCTGCCATTGCGACCTCGACTATGCGGTCTCAGTGCAACTGAGCTTGATGGCCTTGCACGGCCTTGTCAGACGAAAACTTGCACAATCATTGATGATCCCCGCTGAACAGGCAGAGGCCGGTGCGCCGCGTGTGTCGATCATTGGCAGAGGTATCAACGGCCTGCTCCAAGCCGTGATGTTCCGCCTGGCGAATTATCAGGTCATGGTTTACGGAGGAAATCAGGAACGGGATGGTGCCAGTCATAAGCAGGTGAACATGCGTCATTTGTCAGCAACGGAGACGACTGCAAAGCCGCTGCGTAACGATTACCTGACTCCTGGAAATCAGTATCTGGCCGTCGAGTGCAATCGTGCAGGTATCGAACTTTTTGAAAAGCTCCTGGCTGACAACCCATCGCTGGCAAAATTTGCGCGCTCGCGGATTGTACGAGCCTATGTGGACGACGCCAGTAGCGTAGAGGCCGCGATCTGCGAACAACGTGATATCGAAAACAGGCCTTGGCCGAGTGGTAAGCCGGGACGTGAACTTGCTGAGATCAGTCAACTGCAATTCCAGGCAACTTATGGAGTGCCCGGGGTCGGTCGGGCTATTGAGGTATCTGGCTACGATCTGGAATTTGGCGATCTTATGGCTGAAATAGAGACGCTTTTGCAACGCTCTGGGGTTAGGTTCATGTCCCAGCACCTAAGCCCGGTCCAAATTGCTGATCTGAGTAGAGAGCATTTCGTCGTCACTGCCATGGGGGTAGAGGAGCCCGAAGTAGTCGCGATCATTGGCTGGTTTTTCAAGCTTCGCGCTGTTGGCAATGAAGGTGTCGAAATGCGCGGACTCAAGCTGCAGTACGATCTGCCAATCGGTGTCATGAATTGCCGGTTGGACGGGGACTACATTCTTGTCTCCGGCGGGCAGGTTCCGCCCGATTCGACGCCGCAGTACAAGGAGCAGATACGGGCGGCGTGTCTGGCTGCTGTCTCTCGGCACTTTCCACAGTCCTACACCATGGCCATCGAACGTGACGACTTGCACATTATCGAGTGTGCCAGGCCCGGCACCGCAGATGGACTTTCAATCGTTTATTGGTCGGCATACAACCGAATTGTCGCCGGGGCAACGTATGCCGCAGGCACAACCCAGGGATTGGTATGGGCGTCTTTGGTCCAGGAAGTCATCCAGGCAAGAGCGCCAGCAGTCTCGGCAATGTGGGGATGAAAAAAAACGGGTGCGACATCCGACGTCGCACCCGCTGAAGAAAGCTTCTTTCAACTGTTCGTTCAGCTAGCCCGAGCCGCTAAAGCCTCCGGACGACGCGACAGCAAACTCACCACCACAAAACTCACCAGGCCCACGCCCAGGCTATAGTAGATCGGCGTGTTGGCATCCAAGCCATCCTTGATCATGAACACTAGCGCCGTCACAAAACCCAGGGTCATGGACGTGATCGCCCCGGACGTCGTCGCGCGTTTCCAGAAAATCGCGCCGATCAGCGGGATCAACATGCCGCCCACCAACAGGTTGTAAGCCAGGGTCAGTGCGCTGATTACATCGGTTACCACCAGTGCGATGCCCAGCACGGAGATACCGGTCAGCAAGGTAAACAGGCGGTTGATCTTCAGGCTCGACTGTTTACCGCCCCGCAGGCGTGGCAGCAGGTCTTCGGTCAGTACGGTGGAGGCGGCGAGCAAGCCGGCGCTGGCGGTGGACATCATCGCAGCCAGTGCGGCGGCGATTACCAGGCCGCGGATACCGTCCGGCAACGAGACTTTGACGATGGCGGCAAACGCATTGTTGACGTTGTCCAGGTCCGGGATCAGTACGTGGGCGGCCATGCCGATCAGCGCACAGGCCAGGCCGTAGAGGATGCAGTAGAAACCGGCGAACGTGCCTGCGTACTTGGCGACCTTTTCGTCACGGGCAGTGAACACCCGTTGCCAGATGTCCTGGCCGATCAGGATGCCGAAGAAGTAGATCATGAAGTAGGTGATGATGGTGTCCCAGCCGATTTCAGTGAAGCTGAAATTCGACGCGGGCAGTTTGGCCACCAGTTCGTCCCAACCGCCGACGCGGTACAGGCAGATCGGCAGCAGGATAAACATCAGGCCAACGGTCTTGATCACGAACTGCACGATGTCGGTCAGGGTCAGCGACCACATGCCGCCGATGGTCGAGTACACCACCACCACGCCACCGCCCACCAACACCGAGATCCAGAACGGCAGGTCGAACAGCACTTGCAGCACGGTGCCGATGGCGAGGATCGAGGTCACGCCGATCATCAGCGCGTAGGCCAGCATGATCACTGCACTGGCCTGGCGGGCCATGGGGTTGTAGCGTTTCTCCAGGACCTGGGTCACGGTGAAGATTTTCAGTTTCAGCAGCGGCTTGGCCAGGAACAGGTTCAGCGCAATGATCCCGGCGCCCAACGCGGCGCATAGCCAGAAGCCGGAAATACCATGCACATAACCCAAGCGTACAGTGCCGACGGTGGAGGCACCGCCCAGTACGGTGGCGGCCATTGTGCCCATGTACAGCGTAGGGCCGAGGTTGCGGCCCGCCACCAGGTAATCTTCATGGGTCTTGGCGCGGCGCATGCCGTAGTAGCCGAGCACCAGCATGCCGGCGGCGTAGATGAGGACGACGAATAGATCTAAAGCCATGACGGCGAGTCTCCGATTATCTTTTTTATGTGGGGCTAAGGGGCGCAATGTGGCGAGGGAGCTTGCTCCCGTTGGGCTGCGGAGCAGCCCCAGTGCTCTCAAAACAATTCATCAGGCGGCCTCGCGACTGCTGCGCAGTCGAACGGGAGCAAGCTCCCTCGCCACAGTCGGCCCGTAGACGGAAGCCGGTTCAGGGAACATGCGAAGCAGCGTCAGGTACACCAGCGAGGCCAGCCCAAGCGTCACCGGCAAGCTGATGTCGATGCCGTCGGCGAGGTTGCCCAGCGGCCCGACAAACTGTCCCGGCAGGTTGACGAAGCACAGGCCCACCAGTGCACTCGGGATCCAGGCCCCCAGGCCGCGCCAGTTCCAGCCGTGGCTGAACCAGTAGCGCCCGCCGGTTTCACCGCGAGTGAACACTTGCAGGTCGTCCGGGCAGTAGTAGCCCCGGCGTACGATCAGGCCGATGATCATCATCACCATCCACGGCGTGGTGCAGGTGATGATCAGCACGGCGAAGGTCGACACGCTCTGCACCAGGTTGGCGGCGAAACGCCCGATAAAGATGAAGGCAATCGACATCACCCCGATCAGCAGCGTCGCCTTGACCCGGGACAGCAGGCGCGGGAACACGCTGGACATGTCCAGCCCGGTGCCATACAGCGACGTGGTGCCGGTGGACATGCCGCCGATCACCGCGATCAGGCACACGGGCAGGAAGAACCAGCTCGGTGCCACCGCCAGCAGGCCGCCGACATAGTTGTTGGCCGCGATATAGTCCGGTGCCTTGACCGCCACGATGGTCGCGGTGGCCAGGCCGAACAGGAACGGGATCAACGTCGCGATCTGTGCGAACACCACCGCCAGCATGATCCGCATCTTCGAGGTTTCCCGTGGGATGTAGCGCGACCAGTCACCGAGGAACGCCCCGAAGGAAATCGGGTTGCTCATGGCCACCAGTGCCGCACCGATAAACGCCGCCCAGAAACCGGTCTGGCCGAGGGCGACTGTGCCGGCGAAGTGACTGTCGAAAGCGGGTGCGAAGGCGAAGATGCCCAACAGGAACAGCAGGCTCGCCGCCCATACTGCAATGCGGTTGACCCACAGCATGAAGCGAAAGCCGTAGATGCACACCGTCAGTACCAGAATGGCGAACACGCCGTAGGCCAGGCCCAAGGTCAAGTCGGTTTCCGGCAAGCCCACCAGCCGTTTCGCACCGCCTACCAGCGCATCGCCTGAACTCCACACCGACAGTGAGAAGAACGCGATAGCGGTCAGCAGTGACAGGAACGAGCCGACAATCCGCCCGTGCACACCAAAGTGCGCACCGGAAGACACGGCGTTATTGGTGCCATTGAGCGGGCCGAACAGGCCCATGGGCGCCAGGATCACCGCACCCACCAGCACGCCCAGCACAATTGCCCAGACGCCGGCCTGGAACGACAAGCCAAACAGCACCGGAAAGCTCCCCAGCACGGCGGTGGCGAAGGTGTTGGCACCGCCGAAAATCAGGCGAAACAAATCCTTCGGCCCAGCGGTACGTTCGTGGTCCGGGATTTGTTCGACGCCGTTGGTTTCTATGTTGCGAATACTGTTTTCGTTGTTTTTATTATTCATGATCTGCTCCGATCACATTGGCTAATGGGGCGGCAGCCCTTCCGGCATAGCGGATAAATGTTCGTGACAGGCCAGCCACAGGCCTTCTTTTTGTTGTGGGCGATCCCCTTGTCGCTTGAAGACAATGGTCTCGCGTTCCTGGCTAAAGCATTGCTCCCCGTTCATGCGCAGCTCGGTGGCCACGTCATGCACAAATACCGCGACGTCACCGTGCAGGCTGACGAAAGCGTTGCTTGAGGTGCAGGACAGCACCTCAAAACCCTCGTCCCGGCGCCAGCTGTCCCACAACACCTGATAGGCATCGCGACTCAGCAGCGGCTGGGGGAGGGTGTAGAACACGAAGCTGGCGTCGGCACTGAACGCGCAGAAGTAGGCGGCGCGGTCATTGCGGGCGAAGGCCGACACCAGGTCGGCCGCGGCTTTTATTACCTCGGCCTGGGCGCTCATCAGCGGTGCGCCACGCCCGGCAGTACGCAGAGCATTTCGTACAGCAGGTTGGCGCCTAGCAGCGAGGTGTTGCCGGTGGTGTCGTAAGGCGGCGAAACTTCTACCAGATCGCAACCAATCAGATCCAGGCCTTGGCAGCCGCGGATGATTTCAATCGCCTGGATCGTGGTCAAGCCACCGATTTCCGGGGTGCCGGTGCCAGGCGCCCAGGCCGGGTCGATGCCGTCGATGTCGAAGCTCAGGTACACCGGGCCGCCGCCGACTTTCTCGCGCACTTCAGCCATCAGTGGCGCCAACGAGTGGTGCCAGCATTCTTCGGCCTGGACCACACGGAAGCCCTGTTTACGGCTCCAGTTGAAGTCTTCGGCGGTGTAGCCTTGGGCGCGCAGGCCGATCTGGACCACGCGGTCGCAATCCAGCAAGCCTTCTTCCACCGCGCGGCGGAAGGTAGTGCCGTGGGCGATTTTCTCGCCGAACATATGGTCGTTGACGTCAGCGTGGGCATCGATGTGCACCAGCCCGACCTTGCCGTGTTTCTTGTGGATCGCCCGCAGGATCGGCAGGGTGATGGTGTGGTCGCCACCCAGGGTCATCGGGATCACGTTGTGTTCGAGGATTTCGTCGTAGGCTTCTTCGATGATGCGCACGGCGTCCAGCAGGTTGAAGGTGTTGATCGCCACGTCGCCGATGTCGGCAACCGACAGCGAGTCAAACGGTGCGGCACCGGTGGCCATGTTGTAAGGGCGGATCATCACCGACTCAGCGCGGATTTCCCGCGGCCCGAAACGGGTGCCGGCACGCAGGGAGGTGCCGATGTCCAGGGGCACACCGACAAACGCGGCGTCCAGGCCCTTGGCCGATTGCAGATGGGGAAGACGCATCATGGTGGCGATGCCGGCGAAGCGCGGCATTTCGTTGCCGCCCAGTGGTTGGTGGAAAATCTTGTCCACGGGATTGCCTCATCGTTGTGTTTATTAGAGGCCGATTCTGCGAAATGCAGGGGAAGGGAAGAATCGGCAGGGGCAAATACTTAGTTCAGATTTTTCTAAACTAATGCCTGAGGTAGACTCGGTTCAAATGTGGGAGCGGGCTTGCTCGCGAATACGGTGTGTCGGTCACGGAGGGTTCGATTGATCCACCGCATTCGCGAGCAAGCCCGCTCCCACAGGTTTTATGTTTGCCTCTGGAGAGCCCATGGCCAACGCCTTGCCCGACCTGAAACTCCTGCGCATCTTCGTCAGCGTCGTGCGGCACCAGGGTTTCGCCAATGCCCAGCACGAACTCAACCTGTCGACCTCGGCCATCAGCACTTACATGAGCCAACTGGAAGCCGCGTTGGGCCTGGTGCTGTGCCATCGCGGCCGGGGTGGTTTCAGCCTCACCAGCAAGGGCGAGTTGTTCCATCAGGAAACCTTGCGCCTGCTGGGCGAGCTGGAAGGCTTCGAGCAATACGCCGCTGCGCTGAAAGGCGAGTTGCGCGGCACCCTGAAGCTTGGCGTGCTCGACTCCACCGTCAGTGACAAAGCCCTGCCGTTTGCCGAAGTCATCGGCGCCTACAGCCAGGAACACCCGGCGGTGCATTTGCACCTGTCGGTGATGAGTCCTTACGAGTTGCAGCTCGGCGTCCAGGACAATCGCCTGGACCTGGCCATCGGCGCCTTCTCCAACCGCATGAGCGGGCTGATCTACATGCCGCTGTACCGCGAACAGCACTGGCTGTATTGCAGCACCCGCCACCCGTTGTTCAACGAGCGGCGCATTCCCGAACAGGTGATCACCCAGCAACGCATGGTCGGTCGTGGTTACTGGAGCCAGGCCGAACTGGCGCGCCACGGCTTCAAGCACAGCGCTGCCACGGTGGAAAGTATGGAGGCGCAACTGATCCTGGTGCTGTCCGGCGCCTACATCGGCTACCTGCCGGAACACTACGCCCAGGCCTGGGCCGACAAGGGGGATTTGCGGGTGCTGCTGCCGGCGACCTTTGGTTACCAGGCTCCGTTCTCGATGATCATGCGCCGGGGCCGCAGCCGCGAACCCCTGATCCAGACCTTCCGCGATTTACTCAAAGCCCAGCTCAACCAGGCCTGAAAACCATGTCCAGACCCCAATGCCCCCGCTGCCTGCGGCCCACCACTCATTGCCTGTGCGCGCTGATCCCCAGCCTGGATAGCCGTACCCGCGTGTTGCTGTTGCAGCATCCAAGCGAGGTCAATCATGCCTTGAATACGGCGCGGCTGGCGGCGCTGGGGTTGGTGAATGCGCAGTTGGTAGTGGGCGAGGTATTTGAGGATTTGAAGGCGTTGTTGAATCCGCCGGGTTATCAAGCGCGATTGTTATTCCCTGCCGAGGATGCACAACCGTTGCAGGCCTACGCGCCATCCGACGAACCGTTGCTGCTGGTGGTGCCGGACGGCACCTGGCGCAAAGCGCGCAAGTTGCTGCACCTCAATCCGTTGTTGGCAGCATTGCCAAGAGTGACGCTGGCGGAAGGCGCTGTGTCCCGTTACCGGCTGCGCAAGGCGCCGGGGCCCGGGGCATTGTCGACGGTGGAAGCCATCGTGCAGGCATTGCAGGTGCTCGAAGCGCCCACGTCATTTGAGCCGCTGCTGAAACCTTTTGAGGCATTGATCGACGGACAAATTGCAGCGATGGGCGATGAAGTGTTTCAGCGAAACCACGGCCCCGCCTGACTTATTCCATTAAGCGATAAACACCACACTTTGCGTGATATGGCCCGCCAGCCTTTCCCGGTATGATGGTCGCCCCCGCAGTCTGGATTGCGAATACGCCATGACCTTGCAGTACCCCACCATCGCCGATTGCGTCGGCAACACCCCGCTGGTCCGCTTGCAGCGCCTGCCGGGCAACACCAGCAATACCTTGTTGCTCAAGCTCGAAGGGAACAACCCGGCCGGCTCGGTCAAGGACCGCCCGGCGTTGTCGATGATCACCCGCGCCGAGTTGCGTGGGCAGATCAAGCCCGGCGACACCCTGATTGAAGCCACCTCCGGTAATACCGGGATTGCCTTGGCCATGGCTGCGGCGATCAAGGGCTACAAGATGGTCCTGATCATGCCCGACAACGGCAGCGCCGAGCGTAAGGCAGCGATGACCGCCTATGGCGCCGAGTTGATCCTGGTCACCCAGGAAGAAGGCATGGAAGGCGCCCGCGACCTCGCCGAGCGTATGGCCGCCGAAGGCCGTGGCCTGGTGCTGGACCAGTTCGCCAACGGCGACAACCCCGAGGCGCACTACACCACCACCGGCCCGGAAATCTGGCGTCAGACCCAGGGCACCATCACTCACTTCGTGAGCTCGATGGGCACCACCGGGACCATCATGGGCAACTCGCGCTACCTCAAGGAGCAGAACCCCAAGATCCAGATCGTCGGCCTGCAACCGATGGAAGGCTCGGCGATCCCGGGGATCCGTCGTTGGCCCGAAGAGTATTTGCCGAAGATCTACAACGCCGCTCGGGTTGATCGCATCATCGACATGGCCCAGCGTGAAGCCGAAGACACCACCCGCCGGTTGGCCCGTGAAGAGGGCATCTTCTGCGGCGTGTCGTCCGGTGGCGCCGTGGCCGGGATGTTACGCTTGTCCCAGGAGTTGGAAAATGCGGTGATCGTCGCGATCATCTGTGACCGTGGCGACCGTTACCTGTCGACCGGCATTTTCGACGCGCCCAACTGATGGCCAAGCACGAGAGAGGCCTGCGCTTCCAACCGACGGGCGGCAGCCGCGCCCCGCAGATTCCCGTAGGCAAGAAGCAGCGCCTGACCATCGAGCGCCTGGCCAATGACGGCCGTGGCATCTTGTTCTTTGAAGGCCGCACCTGGTTTGTGGTGGGTGCCCTGGCTGGCGAAGAGGTTGAGGCGCGGGTGTTGGGCGCCCACGGCAAAGTGGTCGAGGCCCGCACCGAGCGCGTATTTACCGCCAGCGAACTGCGCCGTCCGGCACCCTGTGTCCACGCCGGCCGCTGTGGCGGTTGCAGCCTGCAACACTTGCCCCATGACGAACAACTTGCCCTGAAACAGCGCATGCTCGCCGAGCAATTATCCCGTGTGGCCGGTGTCGAACCCCAGGAGTGGGCCGCGCCTTTGAGCGGGCCGGAATTCGGCTATCGCCGCCGCGCCCGTGTGGCCGTGCGCTGGGATGCCAAGGCGAAGAAACTCGAGGTGGGTTTCCGTGCCGTGGCCAGCCAGGACATCGTCGCCATCGACGATTGCCCGGTGCTGGTACAGGCCTTGCAGCCGATCATGCAGCGTTTGCCAAACATGCTGCGACGCTTGAGCAAACCTCAGGCGTTGGGGCACGTGGAGTTGTTCAGCGGATCGTCGATCGCCGTGTTGTTGCGACACATGGCGCCCTTGTCCGAAGCGGACCTGACGATCCTGCAGGAATTTTGTAACTTCCATGAAGCCCAGCTGTGGCTGCATGGCGAGGGCCAGCCGCAGCCTTTCGAGCCAGACCAGGCGTTGGGCTACCGGTTGGAGCAGTGGGATTTGCAGTTGGCGTACCGCCCGGGAGACTTTGTGCAGGTCAACGCCGGGGTCAACGAGGCGATGGTCGCCCAGGCCCTGGAATGGCTGGCGCCGAAGCCCGACGAGCGGGTACTGGATTTGTTTTGTGGCTTGGGCAACTTCGCCTTGCCGCTGGCCCGCCAAGTGCGGGAAGTGGTGGCGGTGGAAGGCGTGCAGGCCATGGTGGACCGGGCGGCACAAAATGCCGCCAGTAATAATTTGCATAATGTGCAGTTTTTTCAGGCCGATTTGTCCCAGCCTTTGACCGACGCGGAATGGGCCAAACAGGGCTTTTCTGCGGTACTCTTGGACCCACCCCGCGATGGTGCCCTGGAGGCTGTGCGCAAGCTCGCCACTCTGGGGGCTGATCGCCTGGTGTATGTGTCCTGCAATCCGGCAACGCTGGCGCGGGACACGGTCGAGTTGGTCAAGCAAGGCTACCGGCTAAAACGTGCCGGGATCCTCGACATGTTTCCCCAGACGGCCCATGTCGAGGCCATGGCGTTATTTGAAGCGGGCTAGGATGCCCGTTTAATCCGACTGGCCTGCATCTCCTGGGCCTGTGACCTGCCAGGGAGCGTGCACAAGCTTTTTTGTAAAGCAGGTCAGCGATGATTTTGACGCACTAAAAGGTGCGTCGTAGGGAAGGTAAGCAAGATGGTACAGGTGAGAGCACACCAGCCGATCAACACCGACGGCAGTATCAATCTCGAGGCATGGCTGGATCATGCCATCAGTGTCGACCCGGCACTGGACCGTGAAGCCTTGAAAGCAGCCTGCGAGTTCGCTCGTGAGTCTGAGCAGCAAGACAATGCGGCCAAGAACCTGTGGGCCGAAGGCACTTCAAGCTTTCGCACAGGGTTGGAAATCGCCGAGATCCTCGCCGATCTCAAGCTCGATCAGGATTCGCTGATCGCGGCAGTGCTGTATCGCGGCGTGCGCGAAGGGCATATTCAACTGCCCACCGTCAGCCAGCGCTTCGGCACGGTGGTGGCCAAGCTGATCGACGGCGTGCTGCGCATGGCGGCGATCAGTGCCAGCCTCAGCCCGCGCCAGTCCATGGTGCTGGGCACCCAGGGCCAGGTGGAAAACCTGCGCAAGATGCTGGTGGCGATGGTCGACGACGTGCGCGTCGCCCTGATCAAGCTGGCCGAACGCACCTGCGCGATTCGGGCGGTGAAAACCGCCGACGACGAAAAGCGCAACCGTGTCGCCCGCGAGGTGTTCGACATCTACGCGCCGCTGGCCCACCGCCTGGGCATCGGCCATATCAAGTGGGAACTGGAGGACTTGTCCTTCCGTTACCTCGAACCCGATCAATACAAACAGATTGCCACGCTGCTCCATGAGCGGCGGCTGGACCGTGAGCGCTTCATCGCCGACGTGATGAGCCAACTGCGCACGGAATTGCAGGCCACCGGCGTTGAAGCCGACATCAGCGGCCGCGCCAAACACATCTATTCCATCTGGCGCAAAATGCAGCGCAAGGGCCTGGCCTTCAGCCAGATCTACGACGTGCGTGCCGTGCGCGTGCTGGTGCCGGAAATGCGCGACTGCTACACCGCGCTGGGTATCGTGCACACGCTGTGGCGGCACATCCCCAAGGAATTCGACGACTACATCGCCAACCCCAAGGAAAACGGTTACCGCTCGTTGCATACGGCAGTGATCGGTCCCGAGGGCAAGGTGCTGGAAGTACAGATCCGCACCCATGCGATGCACGAAGAAGCGGAGCTGGGTGTATGCGCGCACTGGCGCTACAAGGGCACCGACGTCAAGGCCGGGTCCAACCAGTACGAAGAGAAAATCTCCTGGTTGCGCCAGGTGCTGGAATGGCACGAAGAGCTGGGCGACATCGGTGGTTTGGCCGACCAGTTGCGGGTGGACATCGAACCCGACCGGGTCTACATCTTCACCCCCGACGGCCATGCGATCGACCTGCCCAAGGGCTCCACGCCGCTGGATTTTGCCTACCGTGTGCACACCGAGATCGGCCACAACTGCCGTGGCGCCAAGATCAACGGGCGCATCGTGCCGCTCAACTACAGCCTGCAGACCGGTGAGCAGGTCGAGATCATCACCAGCAAGCACGGTACGCCGAGCCGCGACTGGCTGAACCCGAACCTGGGCTACATCACCACCTCCCGGGCGCGGGCGAAGATCGTCCACTGGTTCAAATTGCAGGCGCGCGACCAGAACGTCGCCGCCGGCAAAACCTTGCTTGAGCGCGAATTGGCACGCCTGGGCCTGCCGCAGGTGGACTTCGACAAGCTGGCCGACAAGGCCAACATGAAGATCGCCGAAGACATGTTCGCTGCCTTGGGTGCCGGCGATTTGCGCTTGGCGCAGTTGGTGAATCTGGCCCAGCAACTGGTTGAGCCGGAGCGTGGCAGCGAGCAGCTTGAGCTTATTCCGCGTAAAGCCACCGGCTACAAGCCAGGCAAGCGTGGCGATATCCAGATCCAGGGTGTCGGCAACCTGATGACGCAAATGGCAGGCTGCTGCCAGCCGTTGCCGGGCGACGCTATCGTCGGTTACATCACTCAAGGCCGTGGGGTGAGTATTCACCGCCAGGACTGTGCCTCGGTGTTGCAACTGGGCGGGCGTGAGCCGGAGCGGATTATCCAGGTCAGTTGGGGCCCGGTGCCGGTGTTGACCTATCCGGTGGACATCGTCATTCGCGCCTACGACCGTTCCGGCCTGCTGCGCGACGTGTCGCAAGTGCTGCTCAACGAGCGGATCAACGTGCTGGCGGTCAACACCCGCTCGAACAAAGAGGACAACACTGCGTTGATGTCCCTGACCATCGAGATTCCGGGGCTGGACGCGTTGGGTCGGTTGCTGGGGCGTATTTCCCAGTTGCCGAACATCATTGAGACCCGGCGCAACCGTACGCCCTAAATCGGGAGCGCTTTACTGTAGGAGCGAGCTTGCTCGCGAAGGAGGTCAACGATAACGCGTGCTTTCTGGATAAACGCGTCGTTGCTGAGTTTTTCGCGAGCAAGCTCGCTCCTACAGGGGGTGATAAAGAGACTGACTGATGTATTCACTTGAAGACCTGCTGCACCTGATGAACCGCCTGCGCGACCCGCAATACGGTTGCCCGTGGGACATCAAGCAAACCTACGCCACCATCGTGCCCCATACCCTGGAAGAAGCCTACGAAGTCGCCGACGCCATCGAGCGCGGGGATTTTGATCACCTGCAAGGAGAGCTGGGCGACCTGTTGTTCCAGGTGGTGTATTACAGCCAGCTGGCGCGGGAAGAAGGGCGCTTCGAATTTGCCGGGGTGATCGACAGCATTACCCGCAAGTTGATTCGTCGCCATCCGCATGTATTCCCCACCGGCGACCTGTATGCGCCGCTGGACATCCCGCAGTTGAGCGAGGAACAGGTCAAGCAGCGCTGGGAAGAGATCAAGGCCGAGGAGCGTGCGGAAAAGTCCGACGCACCACAGCAATTATCCCTGCTGGATGACGTACCCACGGCCTTGCCGGCGCTGTCTCGCGCCGCCAAATTGCAAAAGCGCGCCGGGCAGGTGGGTTTTGACTGGCCAGCCGCGTTGCCAGTAGTGGATAACGTGCGCGAAGAGCTGGATGAAGTGCTCGAAGCCATGGCCGATAACGACCCGGTTGCCATCGCGGATGAGGTGGGTGACCTGCTGTTTGCAGCGGTCAACCTGGCTCGTCACCTCCAGGTCGACCCGGAAGCGGCCTTGCGTTTAGCCAACGCCAAATTCGAACGACGTTTCCGATTTATCGAACAGGCATTGCGCGACACACGCCAATCCATAGAAGATTGCACCCTCGAAGAGTTGGACGCCCTCTGGGGCGAAGCCAAACGCCAGGAAAAGAATCTGTCCAGCTGCGGCTGAGCCGTTGCCCAAGTGAGTAAGCACCATGAGCATTTCCCTTCGCGACCAGTTGCTCAAAGCAGGCCTGGTCAACCAAAAGCAGGCCAAGCAGGTCGGCAAAGAGAAACAGAAACAGCAGCGCCTGGTGCATAAAGGCCAGGTCACGGCGGACGATAGCCAGGCGCGCCTGGCCATTGAGGCGCATGCCGAGAAGGTCAAGCGCGACCAGGAGCTGAACCGTCAGCAGCAGGAAAAAGCCGAGGCCAAGGCCCGTGTTGCACAGGTCAAGCAACTGATCGAAACCTCGCGCCTGCCCAAGCTGACCACCGAGGACTACTACAACTTCGTGGACGACAAGAAGGTCAAGCGCCTGTCGGTCAACACGCTGATGCGCAACAAGCTGAGCAACGGCTCCCTGGCGATCGTGCATCACGGTGGCGGTTACGAGGTGATCCCGCGCGAGGCGGCGCTGAAGATCCAAGAGCGGGCGCCAGAGCGTATCGTCCAGATGAACGTCCTGACCGAAAGCCAGGTGCCGGATGAGGATGATCCGTACGCCGCCTACCAGATCCCTGATGATCTGATGTGGTAAGGCTATAGAAACGACATTGTGGCGAGGGGGCTTGTTGTGGCAAGGGAGCTTGCTGTGGTGAGTGAGCTTGCTGTGGCGGGGGAGCTTGCTGTGGCGAGGGAGCTTGCTCCCGCTGGGGCGCGAAGCGCCCCCAAGATCCCAACCCCCAAAAACACAAACCCCGCTCAAAAGGCGGGGTTTGTGTTTTAGATACTCCAGCTGCGTGGGGCTGGCTATCTACAGGATTTCAGAGTTTCAGGAGCTTTGCGCCTGCCGTTTCATCTCAAGGGTCTCGAGCTCGTTTTTATAATTATGAGCTTCGCTCTCGTCGTGAAACATGCCGACCAGCAGGTCTTGCTGGTGTACATCCCAGATGTGAATCCCGTGGGCTACTGCTTCGTGGGACATATGTTCATCGTCGCGTTCAGTTACTTTTACAGTCATCTGCTTGCTCCAATCTCTGGTTGATCTGCGGCAAGGCGTCGCAGGCCTTTGTTATATGATTTGTTAGCTTGCTAAGTAAATAACCAGGAATTGCAACACACCTTTACAGAAATTGAAGTAATCGCCCGAGCCCACGCAAACCGCGACATTGCGTCGCAGGGCGCTGAGTTATATGACAAAAGTTTCATGTTGGCGTCAGGAGACAGGCGAAAAAAAGCCCCGCATACGCGAGGCTCTTTTATTGCGCAGAGATCAGCTGCCTTTGACAGCCTTGCCGTCAACGGTGCCGTCTTGCAGCATGATGTTGTATTCCTTGCCGTCGGTCTCAACCTGACGCAGGGCAACCAGGATGCCGCCCCAGTCCTTGGCAAACCACATTTGGGTAATGCGCTTGCTTTGAGTCGGGTCACGCACGCGCTCGACCTTGATCGCATCGATGGAGCCGGCTTTGGTCTGGACCTTTTCCGGGCCAATCACGCGGAAGTCGTAGGTATCGACATCAGTACCTTCGACGACGTTGTAGCTCATGCTTTTCTTGCCGGCTGCCACATCGCGCTGCAGTGCCAACTGGTAGGTCGACTTGTCGAGCATGCCGCTTTGAAGGGCCACGTTGACCGGGTCC
This sequence comes from Pseudomonas sp. AN3A02, assembly GCF_011765255.1. Classification (NCBI taxonomy): domain Bacteria; kingdom Pseudomonadati; phylum Pseudomonadota; class Gammaproteobacteria; order Pseudomonadales; family Pseudomonadaceae; genus Pseudomonas; species Pseudomonas sp. AN3A02. The sequence goes on along the minus strand of NZ_JAARNI010000001.1, from coordinate 534,321 downwards.
TTGTTTTCAAAGCCGGTGACTTTCTTGGCCGTCTGATCGAAGTCGAGGTTGATCTTCTTCGTCTTGCCCAGGCCGCCGCGTTCGAAGGTGTAGCTCACCGGCTGCAGGGCATCTTTGTCGAAGCGAATCACGCTGGTTTCAGTCAGGCTGGCGATCATCATGGAAGCCTTGAAATTCAAGGTCCAGCTGCCGTTGTCATTCTTGGTCAGGCTGCGTTCTGCCGAACCACTCATGGGCAACTGTTTCCAGTCGGCGGTGTAGCTGGCGGAGAAAGGGTGAAGGTCTGCCGCTTGCACGGCAGGCAAGGCGAACAGCGCAAAGGCGAAGAGCAGGGCGCGACGCATAAAGTCTCCTAGGTTCGAATCAAGTGGCCGCTGGCCGCAAGTAACTGACCGTCCAATAATGCACCGTGGTCGCCAAGAATCAACCGCCCCTCAGCGAACCAGCGAACAGCCAGCGGGTAAATCCTGTGTTCCTGGGTGTGAACCCGTTGCGCAAGCGTCTGCGCAGAGTCCGCAGACTCTACCGGAACTACTGCCTGTACGACCAGAGGCCCGCCATCGAGTTCCTCGGTAACAAAGTGCACGCTGCAGCCGTGCTCGGTGTCGCCGGCCTCAAGGGCACGCTGGTGGGTGTGTAACCCTTTGTATTTGGGCAGCAGGGACGGGTGGATATTCAGCAGGCGCCCGTTGTAGTGGCGCACGAAGTCAGCGCTGAGAATGCGCATGAAACCGGCCAGTACCACGAGTTTGGGGTTGAAGGCGTCGATCAGTTCGATCAAGGCGTTGTCGAAGGCCTCGCGACCTTCGAAAGCCTTGTGATCCAGGGAGCGGGTGTCGATGCCCGCGTCCCTGGCGCGTTGCAGGCCGTAGGCGTCGCTGCGGTTGGAGATCACCGCAGCGATGCGCACCGGGCTGTCGCCGGTGCGCGTGCTGTCGATCAGGGCCTGCAAGTTACTGCCGGTGCCGGAGAGCAGCACCACGACATCACAGGTTGCAGGCATCAGTGCGCCTTAAGGTTCTTCAGTTCAACCTGAGCCGCGCCTTCAGGAGCGGTTGCGATCTGGCCGATGACCCAAGGCTGCTCGCCGGCTTCACGCAGTACGTTCAGCGCGGTTTCAACGTGCTCTTGAGCCACGCAGATGACCATGCCCACGCCGCAGTTCAGCACGCGGTGCATCTCGGTTTCGTTGACGTTGCCTTTCTCTTGCAGCCAGTCGAAGACTGCCGGGCGCTGCCAGCTGGCCACGTCGACAATCGCCTGGGCGCCTTTAGGCAGTACGCGCGGGATGTTGTCCAGCAGGCCGCCGCCGGTGATGTGGGCCATGGCCTTGACGGCGCCGGTGTCCTTGATCAGCTTGAGCAACGGCTTCACGTAGATGCGGGTCGGTGCCATCAGCAGGTCGGTCAAAGGCTTGCCGTCGAGCTGGATGGTTTCGATGTCGGCACCGGAAACTTCGATGATCTTGCGGATCAGCGAGTAGCCGTTGGAGTGCGGGCCGGACGATGGCAGGGCCAGCAGGGCGTCACCGGCAGCGACTTTGGAGCCGTCGATGATTTCGGATTTTTCTACAACGCCGACGCAGAAACCGGCCAGGTCGTAGTCTTCGCCTTCGTACATGCCTGGCATTTCAGCGGTTTCACCACCGACCAGGGAGCAGCCGGACAGTTCGCAGCCAGCGCCAATGCCGGTAACCACTTGGGTCGCGGTCTCGACGTTGAGCTTGCCGGTGGCGTAGTAGTCAAGGAAGAACAGCGGCTCGGCGCCACACACCACCAGGTCGTTCACGCACATGGCAACCAGGTCGATGCCGATGCTGTCGTGCTTGTTCAGGTTCAGTGCCAGGCGCAGCTTGGTGCCCACACCGTCGGTGCCGGAGACCAATACAGGCTGCTTGTAGCCGGCCGGGATCTCGCAGAGGGCGCCAAAACCGCCCAGGCCGCCCATGACTTCGGGGCGCGCAGTGCGCTTGGCGACGCTCTTGATGCGTTCGACCAATGCTTCACCGGCGTCGATGTCTACACCGGCGTCCTTGTAGCTCAGGGAGGGTTGCTTGCTCATGATCCAGGCCTTTAGGGGGGATTCAGGGGTAACGACCGAATGCGGCGGGAATACCGAAACCTGACGTTTCAGCATGGCCTGCCATTGACGGTCTGCGAAGGCGCGCGATTTTATCAGGCTTGAGGGGCAGCGGCCATCCTCGGGCCGACGGGCAGGGGCAATAGCTGTTAAAAAAATCGCTAATCGAGTCGGTCACGGGCCGTATTAAGGTATAGCCTTTAACTCGCTATCGTTATGACAGTACAAAAACTTACCGAGACCCTGTGAATGTTTTGCCGGTCGCTGTGGTCACAGCCTTGCTCAACAGTGTTCACGCGGTCTGTTCCAACCGCTTATTTGTCGTTCGGGAATCTTCTTTCATGGGTCTGAGTAAATATTTTTTTGTGGGCTGCTTGTCGTTGGTCAGCCTGGCGAGTCATGCCGAAACCCTCAATGGCCTCTATCAAGTGTTGGAGCCAGTCAGCAGCCAATCTCCCCAGGAGCGTGACCAGGCTACCCAGCGTGCCCTGCAAACCCTGGTGATCCGCCTGACCGGCGACGCCAAGGCAGCCGATGGCCCGGGCCTGGCGGCGATTCGCAAGGACCCGCAACAGATCATCAGCCAATACGGCTACGACGCCGGCCCACCGGAAAGCCTGCAAGTGGATTTCGATCCCGTCAGTACCGACCGCGCCTTGCGTGGGGCAGGCTTGGCGCTGTGGGGCAGCAATCGGCCGTCGATCCTCGGTTGGTGGCTGAACGACTCCGTCGAAGGCAGCAGCCTGGTGGGTGATGGCCAGGCCATCGCCCAACCGCTGCGTCGCGCGGCCCAGCACCGTGGTTTGCCTTTGCGCCTGCCGCTGGGTGACCTGGACGAGCAAATCGTCGCCACTGCCCCGAATCTTGAAAGCCCCGACGCCACGCCGCTGCGTGCCGCGTCCGAACGTTACGGCGCCGACGCCTTGCTGGCGGTACATGCCCGCGAAGACGGCGGCCAATGGTCGGCCAAATGGCGGCTGTGGTTGGGCGATAAAAGCGAGCAGGGCACCGCTACCGGTACTGACACCGCCGCGCTGGCCGACGCCGTGCTGCTGGCTGTCAGCGAGCGCCTGGCACCGCGCTTTGCGGTCAAGGCCGGCGCGGCCACCAGCGATCAGTTGCTCGAAGTGCAGGGCATGAACCTGGAGCATTACGCCGCCTTGGGTCATCTGCTGGAGGCGTTTGGTGCCCAGCCGGTGCGGGTGGATGGCAGTCGCATCGTCTACCGTGTGAATGGCAGCGCCGAGCAGTTGCGCACCCAGTTGAGCCTGGCCAAGTTGCAGGAAATCCCGGCGGGTGAAGTGCCGGCTCCGCAGCCGGTGGTGGAAGGCTCGCAACCGGCGCCGGTCGAGCCGACGCCGCAGCTACGTTTTCATTGGTAAGCGTTCTTCCTTCTTATATAGAAGCAGGAAGCAAATAACAGAGGGAAGGGTTTATGGCGGATACGCGTCGTTGGGTGTGGCTTGGCGGGATTGTCCTGCTGTGCGTTTTTGTGTTCCTGCTGCATTCGATCCTGACGCCGTTCCTGGTCGCGTTACTGCTGGCTTACCTGTTCGATCCCGTGGTGGATCGCCTGGAAAAGATCGGCCTGTCACGTACCTGGGGCGTGGTGGCGGTGTTTGCGTTGTTCACCTTGATCATCACGGCGTTGGTGCTGGTGCTGGTGCCGATGCTGGCCAAGCAATTGTTTAAGCTCTATGAACTGGCGCCGCAGATGCTCGACTGGCTGCAACACACGGCCATGCCGTGGGCGCAGGCCAAGCTGGGGCTGGCAGACGGGTTCTGGAAGTTTGACAAGGTCAAGGCCGCCATCAGCGAGCACATGGGACAGACTACCGATATCGTCGGCGTGGTATTGAGCCAGGCGACGGCTTCGAGCCTGGCGCTGATTGGTTGGCTGACCAACCTGGTGTTGATCCCGGTAGTGGCCTTCTACCTGTTGCGGGACTGGGACATCATGATGGCCAAAATCCGCGGCTTGCTGCCGCGTGACCGCGAGGAGCGCATTGTCTCCCTGGCCGGGGAATGCCATGAGGTGCTTGGTGCCTTCGTCCGTGGCCAGTTGCTGGTGATGCTGGCGCTGGGGATCATCTATGCGGCGGGGCTGATGGCTATCGGCCTGGAGCTGGGGTTGTTGATCGGCCTGATCGCCGGCCTGGCGGCCATCGTGCCGTACATGGGCTTTGTGATCGGTATTGGCGCGGCGCTGGTGGCCGGGCTGTTCCAGTTTCACGGCGACCTGTACCCGATGCTCGGGATTGTCGCGGTGTTTATGGTCGGCCAGGCCCTGGAAGGCATGGTGCTGACGCCGTTGCTGGTGGGTGACCGGATCGGTCTGCACCCAGTGGCAGTGATCTTCGCGATTCTGGCGGGCGGCGAGCTGTTCGGCTTCACCGGCATCCTCCTGGCGCTACCGGTGGCGGCGGTGATCATGGTGCTGGTGCGCCATGTGCACGACCTGTACAAGGACTCGGACATGTACGCCGGGGTCGAGGATCCGGAGTTATAACCGCAGCCTCACAAACCCGGCTCAAGGCCGGGTTTGTCGTTTATCGGCTCTGGCGTTTCGCCATTGCGTCAAACAATCTTCACCAAATCCAACAAGTTAACGCAAACCTTTGATTTTGCTTGTGGTCTGCTGCATTGTGCGCCCAGCGTCACGGGTATAAACTTTGCAAACTTTACACAGAGGTCACTAACGGTTCGATTGGAGCCGTTCAGTCAGCATGAAACCGATTCAGCTGCCCCTAGGTGTGCGTCTGCGTGACGACGCTACCTTTATCAATTACTACCCAGGCGCCAATGCCGCTGCACTCGGCTATGTCGAGCGGCTCTGCGAAGCCGACGCCGGGTGGACCGAAAGCCTGATCTACCTCTGGGGCAAGCATGGCGTGGGGCGTACCCACTTGTTACAGGCCGCTTGCCTGCGCTTCGAGCAGATGGGTGAGCCGGCAGTTTATTTGCCGCTGGCAGAGCTGCTGGACCGTGGTATCGAGATCCTCGACAACCTTGAGCAATACGAACTGGTTTGTCTGGACGACTTGCACGCGGTAGCAGGGCTGGCGGATTGGGAAGAGGCGCTGTTCCATCTGTTCAACCGCTTGCGTGACAGCGGCCGGCGTTTGTTGATTGCCGCGTCCACCTCGCCACGTGAGTTGCCGGTGAAGCTGGCCGACTTGAAGTCGCGGCTGACCCTGGCGCTGATCTTCCAGATGCGGCCGTTGTCCGATGAAGACAAATTGCGTGCCCTGCAACTGCGTGCGTCCCGCCGCGGGCTGCACCTGACCGACGAGGTCGGGCATTTTATCCTCACTCGCGGCACCCGTAGCATGAGCGCACTATTCGACTTGCTCGAACAGCTCGATCAGGCCTCCTTGCAGGCCCAGCGCAAGCTGACGATTCCCTTCCTTAAAGAAACCCTGGGCTGGTAGCCAGCCCTTTAAAATCGGGGTTTGCGGCAAGTTCCAGGCGTCAGAAAACCCGCGTTTGGGCCGTTTTGGCCACGCATATGGGTTGAATAGGGTGTTAAGGGCTTAGATGTCATAGTCCAAACAAGAAGTCACATAGATCACGATTGAATTTGCAAATCGATGTGATAGAGGGCATAGTCTCGGCTTCTTTACACATCAGCCACGGTCGTGCCCATGCTAAATCGCTTCGCACCCCTCGTGCCTCTCGCACTCGTTACCCTGTTGTTTGGTTGCGCCACCCACACTCAAAACGTGGCTGAGCAGCAAAAACCAGCACAACAGTCCCAGGCAAAATTCGTTGCATCCCAATCTTCTACTGTTTACGAAGAAGAGATCGCAACCGAAAAAGAACTCGCCGACTTCGCCGGCAGCAAGCCTTACCAGCTTCCAGTTCTGGCCGACAGCATTCTCGAACGCGGCATGTCCCTGATCGGTACCCGTTACCGTTTCGGCGGTACCTCTGAAGCCGGTTTCGACTGCAGCGGTTTCATCGGCTACCTGTTCCGTGAGGAAGCCGGCATGAATCTGCCGCGCTCCACCCGCGAAATGATCAACGTGGATGCACCGTTGGTCGCGCGGAACAACCTCAAGCCCGGTGATCTGCTTTTCTTTAGTACGGCTGGCCGTGGTCGTGTCAGCCACGCCGGTATCTACCTGGGCGACAACCAGTTTATCCACTCCAGCAGCCGCCGCAGCGGTGGTGTACGAGTCGACAACCTGGGTGACAGTTACTGGAGCAAAACCTTCATCGAAGCCAAGCGCGCCCTGGCGATGGCTCCGACTACCGTTACCGCCAGCAAGTAAAGTTAAAGTGATACTTGAAGTTTGACGTGTAAGCGCTAGAATCCCTGGACATTGTTGTAAATCGATCGCGCGAGCTCTGCTTGCGCGTTCTGTTTTTCAACGTTCGGCAGCGAAAGCCGCATCCAGATCAGGATTGTTCTGCCCATGTCGACCTCGGCCCGCCTAATTCTTCTCGTTTGCGCCGCGCTGCTCAGCGCCTGCGCAAGTCGTCCTCCGCCTGCTCCCGTGGCCGTCAAGCCCAAGCCGGTGTTCAATACCTACGCTACCCAAAATTTCTCGCCTGCGGCCGAAGATGTGCTCTTTCGTGCGCTGGGCCTGGTCGGCACGCCTTATCGTTGGGGCGGCAACACGCCGGACTCGGGGTTTGATTGCAGCGGCTTGATCGGTTTCGTCTACCGTGATGCCGCGGGCATCTCCCTGCCGCGTACCACCCGCGAGCTGATCGTGATGCGTGCCCAGGACGTGAGCGAAAACAACCTGCAAACCGGCGACCTGATCTTCTTCGCCACCGGTGGCGGCTCGCAGGTCAGCCACGCCGGGATCTACGTGGGTGAAGGGCGCTTCGTGCATGCGCCGCAAACCGGCGGTACGGTGAAGCTGGACACGCTGTCCAAGGCCTATTGGCAGAATGCCTACCTGAGCGCCAAGCGCGTGTTGCCGGCCGATCGCCTGGCACGAAACCCCTAGGAAAACACGAAACCAAATGTGGGAGCGGGCTTGCTCGCGAATGCGGTGGATCAGCCGACAACCAGGTGACTGACACACTGCATTCGCGAGCAAGCCCGCTCCCACATTTGTTTTGCGGTGTTTGCGAAGTTGGCTATTTAGCCGCCGACACTCGCCACACTTTGTTCCCCACATCGTCTGCCACCAACAAATCCCCCTGCTTGTCGATCACCACGCCGACCGGACGGCCCATGGCTTTCTCATCACTGTTGAGGAACCCGGTCAGCACATCCACCGGCTGGCCTTTGGGCTTGCCGGCCTCAAACGGCACAAAGATGACCTTGTAGCCACTGTGAGGCTTGCGGTTCCACGAACCATGTTGGCCGATAAACGCGCCATTGCTGAATTGAGCGGGTAACTTGCTGCCGTCGGCAAAGGTCAGCCCGAGCGAGGCGGTGTGCGGGCCTACTGCATAATCCGGTGCAATCGCTTTGGCTACCAGGTCCAGGTTCTGCGGTGTGACCCGCACATCCACGTGCTGCCCGTAGTAACTGAATGGCCAGCCGTAGAAGGCGCCATCCTTGACCGAGGTGATGTAGTCCGGCACCAGGTCGCTGCCGATTTCATCGCGCTCGTTGACGGCCGTCCATAGCGCGCCGCTTTGCGGCTCCCAGGCCATGCCGTTGGGGTTGCGCAGGCCGGAGGCGAAGATGCGGTGCTGGCCGGTGGCGCGGTCCACTTCCCAGATCGCGGCCCGGCCTTGTTCGGCTTCCAGGCCGTTTTCCCCGACGTTGCTGTTGGAGCCCACGCTGACGTACAGCTTGCTGCCGTCTTTGCTGGCGATCACGTTCTTGGTCCAGTGATGGTTAATGCTGCCGCCCGGCAAGTCGGTGACGGTGGTGCCGGCGTCCTTGATCGAGGTTTCCCCTGGCTGATAAGGGAAGCGCAGCAATTTGTCCGAATCGGCGACATACAGGTCGTTGCCCACCAGGGTCATGCCGAACGGCGAGTTCAGGTTCTCCAGGAACACCGTGCGGGTTTCGGCCACACCGTCGTGGTCGGCGTCCCGCAACAGGGTGATGCGGTTCGGGCTCGGCACGCCGGCCCCGGCACGGCCCATGACTTTCTCCATCACCCAGCCACGAATGCCCTTGGCATCATCCGGCTTGGGCGGCGCGTTGGTTTCCGCCACCAGCACGTCGCCATTGGGCAGCACGTATAGCCAGCGCGGGTGATCCAGGCCTTCGGCAAACGCTGCCACCTGAGTACCCGCCGCGGGGGTTGGCTTGGCGCCTTCGGGCCAGCCGATGGCCGTGGCGATATTCACCGTGGGGATCAGGGTTTTATTCGGCTCGGGTAGTTTGGGCGAGGGCCCGGTGCCGTCGGACACCTGAAGGGTAGAGCTTTCACCACAGGCGGCGAGGGTGCCGGCGACCATGATCAGTAGGGCAAGTCGGGTCTTGTGCATGGTTTTCTCCTTAATACCTGTAGTGGTAGAGGCGCACAGCGGCCCGATGGTTCACGCGCATGTCCGGCTTTAATTGACGCTCCACCCCCAACCCACTAACCTTCGCGGCTTGTTTCAGGTGCTCTGTGGCGTACGCGCCGACTGAGTGAAACAGGGAAGCCGGTGAGTGAGCGCATTTTTCTACAGTGCCGCCACGATCCCGGCGCTGCCCCCGCAACGGTAAATGAGTCAAGACGGTGCCTTAAGCCACTGTATCGCCCGCGATATGGGAAGGCGCACCCTCGGCATCCAATGCCACTCATGAGCCCGGAGACCGGCCTGATCCATCCAACAGCATCACGGTGGGCGATGCTTGGCTGTCTGTATGTGTCTTTTTCCTGCCCGCCGTTTTTGTCCAGCCCCAACGGAGAGCTGCCATGACTGAATCCCCCGATCGTGACGAACGCCACCTGGCGCGCATGCTGCGCAAAAAAGCCGTGATTGATGAGCGCATTGCCAATTCACCGAACGAGTGCGGGTTGCTGCTGGTGCTCACCGGCAATGGCAAGGGCAAGAGCAGCTCCGCTTTCGGCATGCTGGCCCGGGCCATGGGCCACGGCATGCAGTGCGGTGTGGTGCAGTTCATCAAGGGCCGCAACAGCACCGGTGAAGAACTGTTCTTCCGGCGTTTCCCCGAGCAGGTGCGCTTCCACGTGATGGGCGAAGGTTTTACCTGGGAAACCCAGGACCGTGCGCGCGACATCGTGGCCGCCGAAGCCGCCTGGGCGGTCTCCCGGGAAATGCTGCAGAACCCGGCCATTGGCCTGGTGGTGCTGGACGAGCTGAACATCGCCCTCAAGCACGGCTACCTCGACCTGGACCAGGTGCTCAGCGACCTGCAGGCCCGCCCGCCCATGCAGCACGTGCTGGTGACCGGCCGTGGCGCCAAACCCGAATTGATCGAAATGGCCGACACCGTGACTGAAATGGGCATGCTCAAGCACGCCTTCCAGGCCGGTATCAAGGCGCAGAAAGGCATCGAACTTTGAATCAGCCCCGTCACTGTCCTGCTGTCCTGATCGCCGCACCGGCGTCCGGCCAGGGCAAAACCACCGTCACCGCCGCGCTGGCCCGTTTGCACCGCAACCTGGGGCGCAAGGTGCGGGTATTCAAATGCGGCCCGGACTTTCTCGACCCGATGATCCACGAGCGCGCCAGTGGTGCGCCGGTCTATCAATTGGACATGTGGATGGTGGGCGAGCAGGAAAGTCGCCGGTTGCTGTGGGAAGCGGCGGGGGAAGCCGACCTGATCCTGATCGAAGGCGTGATGGGCCTGTTCGACGGCACGCCGTCCAGCGCCGACCTGGCGCGGCACTTTGGCGTGCCGGTACTGGCGGTGATCGACGGCACGGCCATGGCCCAGACCTTCGGCGCCCTGGCATTGGGCCTGGCGCGCTACCAGCCGGACCTGCCGTTTGCCGGCGTGCTGGCCAACCGTGTTGGTACGCTGCGCCATGCGCAATTGCTCGAAGGCAGCCTTACCGAAGGCCTGCGCTGGTACGGCGCGCTGTCCCGGGAAACCGGCATCGAATTGCCCAGCCGCCACCTTGGCCTGGTGCAGGCCAGCGAACTGAACGACCTTGATCTGCGCCTCGACGCCGCCGCCCAGGCCTTGGGCAGCAGTTGCGAGGTAGCGCTGCCACCGCCGGTGGAATTCGCCGCACCCGAGGTGATCGAGACCCAACCGTTGCTGGCCGGCGTGCGCATTGCCGTGGCCCGCGACGAAGCCTTCGCCTTTACCTACGGCGCCAGCCTCGACCTGCTGCGGGCGATGGGCGCCGAACTGTGCTTCTTCTCGCCGATTCGCGACCGCGCGCTGCCCGAAGCCGACAGCCTCTACCTGCCGGGCGGTTACCCGGAACTGCATCACCAGGCGCTGTCGGAAAATACCCCGATGCTGGACGCCATTCGCGCCCATCACGCTGCAGGCAAACCGCTGCTGGCCGAATGCGGCGGCATGCTCTATCTGCTGGATTCGCTCACCGATGTCGACGGCACCCGTGCCGAACTGGTCGGGCTGCTCCAGGGTGATGCCGTGATGCAAAAGCGTCTGGCGGCACTGGCCCTGCAAAACGTCGAACTGCCCGAAGGCCTGTTGCGCGGCCACACCTACCATCATTCGTTGACCAGCACCGAGTGGCAGCCGATTGCCCGCGGCCTGAGCCCGAATGGCGGGCGCGGCGCCGAGGCGGTTTATCGTCAGGGCCGGATGACGGCTTCCTACGTGCACTTTTACTTCCCGTCCAACCCGACAGCGGTGGCTGCCCTGTTTGCGCCAAGCCTTGAGACCGCCATCGCAGGCAAGCCCGCTCCCACAGTTGACCGAGTTGAAACGCAATCTACTGTGGGAGCGGGCTTGCTCGCGAAGAGGCCATGACTGACAACGCCTTTCCCCAGGCCGACCGCGAAGCCGTCTACCGCGCCATCGCCGAACGCCGCGACATGCGCCACTTCAGCGGCGGCACCGTCGCGCCTGAATTGCTCCACCGCCTGCTGCAAGCCGCTCACCAGGCGCCGAGCGTCGGCTTGATGCAGCCCTGGCGTTTTATCCGCATCAGCGACCGCAACCTGCGCGGCCAGATCCAACAGTTGGTGGAAGAAGAACGCGTACGCACCGCCGAAGCCCTCGGCGAGCGCTCCGACCAGTTCATGAGGCTCAAGGTCGAAGGCATCAACGACTGCGCCGAAGTACTGGTGGCGGCGTTGATGGACGATCGCGAACGGCATATCTTCGGGCGCCGCACCTTGCCGGAAATGGACATGGCCTCGTTGTCCTGCGCGATCCAGAATCTATGGCTGGCAGCCCGGGTCGAAGGGCTGGGCATGGGCTGGGTCTCGCTGTTCGAGCCTCAGGCCCTGGCCGACCTGCTGGGCCTGCCGCCCGGCGCCAAGCCGTTGGCCGTGCTGTGCCTGGGCCCGGTGACCGAGTTCTACCCGGCACCGATGTTGCAGCTCGAAGGCTGGACCGAACCACGGCCACTGAGTGACATGTTGTATGAGAATGTTTGGGGAGTGAGTCAATGAGTGTGGCCTTGCTGAGTGTCGCTGCGGTGGCGCTGGATGCGCTGCTGGGCGAGCCCAGGCGCTGGCATCCGCTGGTGGCGTTCGGCAATTTTGCCGGGCGCATCGAGCAGCGTTTCAACTCCGGCGGCCGTGGCTGGCGCAGTCATGGGGTCACCGCGTGGGTGATCGCGGTGGTGCCGTTGACCCTGTTGGCCACGGCCCTCTCGTGGGCGCCGTATATCGGCTGGGTATTGGAAATCCTTGCGCTGTACTGCGCCCTGGGCATGCGCAGCCTCGGCGAACACGTGCTGCCGGTGGCGCAGGCGCTGCGCAGCGATGACCTGGACGAGGCACGCCAACGCGTCAGCTACCTGGTGAGCCGCCAGACCAGCGAACTGGACCAAACGGAAGTCGCCCGCGCGGCCACCGAATCGGTGCTGGAAAACGGCAGCGATGCAGTGTTCGCTGCACTGTTCTGGTTTGTGGTGGCTGGCGTGCCCGGTGTAGTGCTCTATCGGTTGAGCAACACCCTGGATGCCATGTGGGGCTATCGCAATGAACGCTTTGAGCGTTTCGGCTGGGCCGCGGCAAAGATCGACGACGTGCTCAACTACATTCCGGCGCGCCTGGTGGCGTTGACCTACGCGCTGCTGGGCAAAACCCGCCTGGCCCTCAAATGCTGGCGCACTCAGGGTCCGACCTGGGACAGCCCCAACGCCGGCCCGGTGATGGCGGCAGGTGCCGGCGCCCTCGGCGTGGAGCTGGGTGGTGCAGCGATTTATCACGGCGAGTTGCACCAGCGCCCGCAACTGGGCGAAGGCCCGCCGGCAGATGCGGATTCCATCGAGCGCGGCTGGCAACTGGTGCAACGCGGCGTGTGGCTGTGGTTGTTGATCCTGTGTGTGGGGGCTGAATTTTATGCTTGAGCACGGTGGCCGCCTGCGCAAGGCGGCGTTGCAATACGGCATTCCGGAGGCCGATTGGCTCGACCTGTCCAGCGGCCTGGCGCCGTGGCCGTTCCCGATCCCGGACATCCCGCTGCGGGCCTGGGCGCGCCTGCCTGAAACCGATGACGGCCTGGAACAGGCCGCCTGCGAATATTACGGCGCGACCCACGTACTACCAGTGGCCGGATCCCAGGCCGCGATCCAGTTATTGCCGCGCCTGCGCCGGACGGGCAAGGTCGGGGTGCTGTCGCCGTGCTACGCCGAGCATGCTGAAGCCTGGCGTCGCGCCGGCTATATCGTGCGCGAAGTGTTGGAGCAGGAAGTCGACTTCTTCCTCGACAGCCTCGACGTATTGGTGGTGGTCAACCCCAACAACCCCACCGGCCTGAGCCTGACGCCACAACGCCTGCTGGACTGGCATGCACGGTTGGCCCAGCGTGGCGGCTGGCTGGTGGTGGACGAAGCGTTTATGGACATCACCCCGCAACTGAGCCTGGCGAGCCAAGCCCATCAGGTTGGCCTGATTGTGCTGCGCTCCTTTGGCAAATTCTTCGGTCTGGCCGGCGTGCGGCTAGGGTTTGTGCTGGCCGAGCGCAAGCTGCTCAAGCTGCTTGCCGAACAGGTGGGGCCGTGGGCGGTCAGTGGGCCGACGCGGGTGCTTGGGCAAGCATGCCTGCGTGATACCGCCGGCCATGCGCAACAGCGGTTGCGTTGCGAGTCGGCCAGCCAGCGTCTGTTTGACCTGCTTGAACGCCATGGCCTGCGGCCTCAGGGTGGCTGCGCGTTGTTCCAGTGGATGATCACCGACCGCGCCGGGCAGTTGCATGAATTCCTGGCCCAGCGCGGGATTCTGCTGCGCCTGTTTGTCGACAACAGCAGTCTGCGTTTCGGCCTGCCGGATACCGAGGCCGACTGGCTGCGGCTCGATCAGGCGCTAAGCGCCTACAAGGAAGCCCCATGAGTACCTTGATGGTGCAGGGCACCACATCCGACGCGGGCAAAAGCACGCTGGTGACCGCACTTTGCCGCTGGCTGGTGCGCCAGGGCATACCGGTGGTGCCCTTCAAGCCGCAGAACATGGCGCTCAACAGCGCCGTGACTGCCGAAGGCGGCGAAATCGGCCGAGCCCAAGCGGTGCAGGCCCAGGCCGCCAACCTGGCGCCCCACACCGACATGAACCCGGTGCTGCTCAAACCCAACAGCGACACGGGCTCCCAAGTGATTATCCATGGGCGCGCCGTGACCACCATGAATGCGGTGGCTTATCACGATTACAAAGCCATCGCGATGCAGGCGGTGTTGGCCTCCCATGCGCGGTTGAGTGCGGCGTATACGGTGGTGATGGTCGAGGGCGCGGGTTCGCCGGCCGAGATCAATCTGCGGGCGAACGACATTGCCAACATGGGCTTTGCCGAAGCGGTGGACTGCCCGGTGCTGTTGATTGCCGACATCAATCGTGGCGGGGTGTTTGCGCACCTTGTGGGTACGCTGGAATTGTTGTCGCCGAGCGAACAGGCGCGGGTCAAAGGCTTCATCATCAATCGGTTTCGCGGGGATATTGCGCTGTTGCAGCCGGGGCTGGATTGGCTGGAAGCGCGTACCGGCAAGCCGGTGGTGGGGGTGTTGCCGTATGTGATGGATTTGCATCTGGAGGCTGAGGACGGCATCGACCAGCGCCAGATCGACAAGGCGGCGCAGGTGCTCAAGGTGGTGGTGCCGGTATTGCCGCGGATCAGTAATCACACGGATTTTGATCCGTTGCGGTTGCATCCGCAGGTGGATTTGCAGTTTGTGGGACCGGGGCAGGCGATTCCTGCGGCGGACCTGATTATTTTGCCGGGCTCGAAGAGTGTGCGCAGTGATTTGGCGTATTTGCGGGCCAATGGGTGGGACACGGCGGTGGCGCGGCATCTGCGTTATGGCGGGAAGGTGTTGGGGATTTGTGGTGGGTTGCAGATGCTCGGGGAGCAGGTGCATGACCCGCTTGGGTTGGAAGGGCCTTGCGGATCGAGTGTGGGGTTGGGGTTGTTGGCGTTCAGTACGACGCTTGCGCAGGAGAAGCAGCTGCGTAATGTGCGGGGGCGGTTGTTGCTGGAGGATGCCGAGGTGAGTGGGTATGAGATCCACGCGGGCGTTACCAGTGGCGCTGGTTTGGTGCGGGCTGCGGTGCAGTTGGACGATGGGCGTCGGGATGGGGCGCAGAGTGAGGATGGGCAGGTTCTTGGGACCTATTTGCATGGGTTGTTTGAGAGCCCAGCGGCGTGTGGGGCGTTGTTGCGGTGGGCTGGGTTGGAGGATGTGCAATCGGTGGATTATCACGGGTTGCGGGAGCGGGATATTGAGCGGTTGGCGGATTTGGTAGAGCGGCATTTGGATACGGGTTTGTTGCGTTCGTTGTGTGGGGTTTGAGTTGGTTGTAATGGACCGTGTACATATCCGTTGCTGCGGTAACGGCCGCTTAGGGTTCCGCTCTTACAGCGGGTCACTTTTGGCAAACGCCCCAAAAGTAACCAAAAGGTCTTTGCCCCACCACTCGGTGCCTCGCTTAGGCTCGGCATGCCCGCACTCCGGCCATCGTGGTTGACGGGGCCCGCAGATCAAGATCAAAAGCCAGATCAAAAGCAAGAGCACAGCGGCCTACAGGCCGGCTTGCTTCTCTGTAGGAGCGAGCTTGCTCGCGAAAAACCTGAGATCGCCGCGTTGAATCAGGATGCCCCCGTCATCGTTAACGACCTTCGCGAGCAAGCCCGCTCCCACATTTGGACCGTGCCCGCTTCTGATCTTGCTGTTGCTTCACCACACTCAAGCCGGCCTGTAGGCCGCTGTGCCCTTGATCTGCTTTTGATCTTGATCTTAGGCGCCCCGTTAAACCACGCTGGCCGAACGCAGGCTTTGGAGCGTGGGTAACCCGGCAGGACGCCGGGTTAGCCGCGCTGGGCCAAGGATGGCCCATCGCGGCGGCCCACGGTCCAAAGCCGGAGTGAGGGCACACCGAGCCCAGGCGAGGTGCCGAGTGGTGGGGCAAGAGCCTTTTGGTTACTTTTGGGCTCTTTTCAAAAGTGACCCGCTGTAAGAGCGGAACCCATATCAGCCGTTACCTAAATAACGGATATACACACAGTCAAAAACAGGCACAACCCATGCTCCAGTTGATCCTCGGCGGCGCCCGCTCCGGCAAAAGCCGCCTGGCTGAAAAACTCGCCACCGACAGCGGCCTAAGCGTCACCTACATAGCGACGAGCCAACCCCTGGACGGCGAAATGAACGCACGCATCGCCCACCACCGCGAGCGCCGCCCGGCCGAATGGGGCCTGATCGAGGAGCCCATCGAACTGGCCCGTGTCCTCAAGGAAAACGCCACCCCGAACCATTGCCTGCTGATCGACTGCCTGACCTTATGGCTCACCAACCTGCTGATGCTCGAAGACCCCGACCGTCTCAACGACGAGCGCGAGGCCTTGCTACAAACCCTGGCCACCCTCCCAGGAGAAATCATTTTTGTCAGCAACGAGACCGGAATGGGTGTCGTCCCGCTGGGCGAATTGACTCGCCGCTATGTCGATGAAGCCGGATGGCTGCATCAAGCCTTGGCCGAACGTTGTCAGCGCGTTGTCCTGACCGTCGCCGGCCTGCCCCTGACTTTAAAAGGTACTGCGTTATGACCGACACCTGGTGGCTCAACCCCTGCAAAGCAATCGACACCCAAGCCCACGAACAAGCCCTGGCCCGTCAGCAGCAACTGACCAAGCCCGCCGGCTCCCTCGGCCAACTGGAAGCCGTGGCAGTCCAACTGGCCGGCCTCCAGGGCCAGGTCAAACCCAGCGTCGACCACCTGTGGATCGCCATCTTCGCCGGCGACCACGGTGTAGTCGCCGAAGGTGTCTCCGCCTTCCCCCAGGAAGTCACCGGCCAGATGCTCCACAACTTCGTCACCGGCGGCGCCGCCATCAGCGTGCTTGCGCGCCAACTGGACGCGAAACTGGAGGTAGTCGACCTGGGCACCATCACCCCCACCTTGAACCTGCCCGGCGTACGCCACCTCAATCTCGGCGCCGGCACCGCCAACTTCGTCAACGGTCCGGCCATGACCGAAGCCCAGGGCCGACTGGCCCTGCAAGCCGGCCGCGACAGCGTGCATCGCGCCACCGCGAGTGGCGCGCAACTGTTTATCGGCGGCGAAATGGGCATCGGCAACACCACCGCCGCCAGCGCCCTGGCCTGTGCACTGTTGGACTGCCAGGTCAGCGACCTGACCGGCCCCGGTACCGGCCTGAACGCCCAGGGCGTCAGCCACAAAGTCGCCGTCATCCAACGCGCCCTGGCACTGCACGCAGGCGACCGTGACGACGCACTGAAAACCCTGTTCAACCTCGGCGGCTTTGAAATTGCCGCGCTGGTCGGCGCCTACCTGGCCTGCGCTCAAGAAGGTGTCGTGGTGCTGGTGGACGGTTTTATCTGCACGGTCGCGGCGCTGGTCGCCACGCGCCTGAATCCCGGCTGCCGCGAATGGCTGCTGTTCGGCCATCGCGGTGCCGAGCCTGGCCATCGGCACGTGCTGCAAAGCCTTAATGCCGAGCCGCTGCTGGAACTCGGCCTGCGCCTGGGCGAAGGCAGCGGCGCCGCGCTGGCCGTGCCGTTGCTGCGCCTGGCCTGCGCGCTGCACGGGCAGATGGCAACCTTCGCCGAAGCGGCCGTGGCGGACCGTCCGGCATGACGTTGCACCTGGACCTGCTGCGCCATGGCGAAACCGAACTGGGCGGTGGCTTGCGCGGCAGCCTGGACGATGCCCTCACCGCCAAGGGCTGGGAGCAGATGCGTGCGGCGGTGGTGGAGCAGGGCCCGTGGGATCGACTGGTCAGCTCGCCGCTGCAACGTTGCGCACGGTTTGCTGATGAGTTGGGCGCGCGCCTGAACCTGCCGGTCACCCTGGAAAAAGATCTACAGGAGCTGCACTTCGGCGCCTGGGAAGGGCAGAGCGCCGCAGCCTTGATGGAAACCGATGCCGAAGCGCTGGGTCTGTTCTGGGCTGACCCCTACAGTTTTACACCGCCGCAGGGCGAGCCTGTTTCGCAGTTCTCCGCGCGCGTACTGGGTGCTGTCGCTCGCTTGTATCAAGCTTATGACGGCCAGCGAGTGCTGCTGATCAGCCACGGTGGAGTCATGCGTTTGCTATTGGCCCAGGCGCGTGGTTTGCCTCGTGAGCAACTGCTGAATGTCGAAGTCGGCCACGGTGGCCTGTTCAGCCTGCGGATCGAGGCTGATGGCGTATTAAGGGAAGGAATCTGAGCATGTTGCCGCTCTGGATCGCGTTGCAGTTTCTCAGCAGCCTGCCGATTCGCTTGCCGGGTATGCCGCAGCCGCAGGAGTTGGGGCGGTCATTGCTGTTTTATCCGCTGGTGGGGCTGTTGTTCGGGCTGCTGCTTTGGGGCTTGAACGCCGTATTGATGGGCGCGCCATTGCTGCTGCACGCCGCGCTGCTGTTGACCGCGTGGGTGTTGCTCAGCGGCGGCCTGCACCTGGACGGCCTGGCCGACAGCGCTGACGCCTGGCTCGGTGGCTTCGGCGACCGCGAGCGCACCCTGACCATCATGAAAGACCCGCGCAGCGGGCCGATTGCGGTGGTCACCCTGGGCCTGGTGCTGCTGCTCAAGTTCACCGCGCTGGTGGCGTTGATCGAGCAGCACAACGGCGCCGCGCTGATCCTCGCACCGTTGATTGGCCGCGCTTCGATGTTGGCGCTGTTTCTCACCACGCGCTATGTGCGTGCCGGTGGGTTGGGGCAGGCCTTGGCGGATCATTTGCCACGCATCGTCGGCCAACAGGTGCTGATCCTCAGCGGTCTGGCGTGTATCCTGATCGGCGGTTTCAGCGGCGGGATTGCCGTGTTGCTGGCGGCCGTTTGCTTTATCGGCTTGCGCCAACTGATGGTCAATCGCCTCGGTGGCACCACCGGCGACACCGCAGGCGCGCTGTTGGAGTTGCTGGAAGTGGCTGTGTTGGTCGGTCTGGCGCTGTAACAGTTTCTTGCATTTCATTAATCCCGGGTATATACACGCTCTATGCTTGCTTCCCAATGTTTATGCACCAACCTGCGTCGCGCCGCTCGTGGCGTCAGCAGGCATTACGACGGCGCTCTCGATGGCTTCGGGATCAACGTTGCCCAGTATTCTTTGCTGTGTAACCTGCAGCGCCTCGATCAACCGAGCATTTCCAGCCTGGCCGACGCCATGGGCCTGGATCGCAGCACGCTGGGGCGTAACCTGCGGGTGCTGGAGGGCGAGGGCCTAGTGCAAATGGTGGAGGGCGATGACCTGCGCAACCGCCTGGTTCTGCTGACTGAGGCAGGTAACGAACGGCTTGCTGCGGCATTGCCGGCCTGGGAAGCGGCGCAGCAGAAATTGATTGATAAATTGGGCGCCGAAAAGCGCGAAACCCTGTTGGCCTTGCTGGACGAACTCGCTTGACGCGAGTTTGTTCGATGACAAGCGGGTATATACCCGCGACCGGAGAATAAGAAATGACCTCGATGTGGCGCACCAGCGGCTGGATTCTTGTAGGGAGTGCGCTGATCCTCGCGTTGTCCTTGGGCGTGCGGCATGGCTTTGGCCTGTTCCTGGCGCCCATGAGTGCCGAGTTCGGCTGGGGCCGTGAAACCTTTGCCTTTGCCATCGCCTTGCAAAACCTGATCTGGGGCCTCGCACAGCCTTTTACCGGCGCTTTGGCCGACCGCTTCGGCGCTGCCAAGGTGGTGATGATCGGTGGTGTGCTGTATGCCCTGGGCCTGGTGTTCATGGGCTTGTCGGATTCAGCGTGGTCGCTGTCCCTGAGTGCCGGGTTGCTGATCGGCATTGGCCTGTCGGGCACCTCGTTCTCGGTGATCCTTGGCGTGGTAGGGCGCGCCGTGGCGCCGGAAAAACGCAGCATGGCCATGGGCATCGCCAGCGCTGCCGGCTCCTTTGGCCAGTTCGCCATGTTGCCAGGCACCCTCGGTTTGATCGGCTGGCTCGGCTGGTCCGCCGCGTTGCTGGTGCTGGGTGTGATGGTGGCGCTGATCGTGCCGTTGGTGACCATGCTCAAGGACCGGCCGCTGCCAACAGTAGCGGGTCAACAGACCCTGCGTGAGGCCTTGAGCGAAGCCTGCTCCCATTCAGGATTCTGGCTGTTGGCGTTCGGTTTTTTTGTCTGCGGTTTCCAGGTGGTGTTTATCGGCGTGCACTTGCCGTCGTACCTGGTGGACCAGCACTTGCCGGCTTCTGTGGGTACCACGGTACTGGCATTGATCGGCCTGTTTAATATCTTCGGCACATATACGGCGGGATGGCTCGGCGGGCGTATGTCCAAGCCACGCTTGTTGACCGGTTTGTACCTGCTGCGAGCGGTGGTGATAGTGATCTTCCTGTGGGCGCCGGTGACGCAGACCAGCGCCTACCTGTTTGGCATGGCCATGGGCTTCTTGTGGCTGTCCACGGTGCCGCTGACCAACGGCACGGTCGCGACCTTGTTTGGTGTCAGAAACCTTTCCATGCTCGGTGGGATCGTGTTCCTGTTCCACCAACTGGGTTCATTCCTCGGCGGCTGGCTGGGCGGGGTGGTCTATGATCGAACCGGTAGCTACGATTTGATCTGGCAGGTGGCAATCGTCCTGAGCCTGGTGGCAGCGGCCCTGAACTGGCCGGTGCGCGAGCGCCCGGTAGCACGTTTGCAGGCGCAAATGGGGGTGGCATGAATTCGACCTGGCATTGGCTCGGCGCCGCAGGGGCTGCAATCTTGCTGCTCCTGGCGTGGTGGGGCTGGCAACAGGGTGGCCTGGCATTGATGCAGTTGGGCATGGCGATCTGTTAAGTTCTGTGTCTGAGACTTTTCAAGGACACCTGATATGCAGATGCGCTGGCTTGCAGTACCCGCTCTGATGGTGGCTTTTGGCGGTGTCGCCATGGCTGCCGATTGCCCGCCGTTGCTTGAAGGGCAGTTGCCCAAGCTGCGCGCCAAGGAATCCATCGACCTGTGCCAGCGCTTTGCCGGCAAGCCGCTGGTGATCGTCAACACCGCCAGCTTCTGCGGGTTTGCGCCGCAGTTCAAAGGGCTAGAAGCCTTGTACCAGCGCTACAAGGGCCAGGGGCTGGAAGTGATCGGCGTGCCGTCCGATGACTTCAAGCAGGAAGCTAAGACCGGGGAGGAAACTGCCAAGGTTTGTTATGTGAACTACGGCGTGACCTTCACCATGACCGAGCCACAGAAGGTCAAGGGCCCGGACGCGGTGCATCTGTTCAAGATCCTGGCGCAGCAGGCCAGCGCGCCGAAATGGAATTTCTACAAGTACGTAGTGGATCGCCAAGGCAAGGTGATCGCCAGTTTCTCCAGCCTGACCAAGCCGGATAACCCGGATCTGATCAAGGCAGTGGAAGAGGCGCTGGCTTCCAAACCCTGATCGCCGCCTACTAAAAAGCCCCGCCTCTTTTGCAAGAGAGCGGGGCTTTTTTATGTCGCTTTACATCAGAACTTGTACGTCACACCCAGGCCGAAACCGTTGGCGCTGTTTTCGTACTTGGCGTTGTAGGACTGGCCCAATGCGTTAGCGCGTGCAACTTTGACAGGCTCTTCCTTGAGGTAGGAGTAAGCCAGGTCGACGGTCATGTTCGGCATTACGTCGTAGCCCAGGCCGAGACTGAAGATCGTCCGATCACCGGTAGGGATGCGAGGCGAGCGATCAGTGTTGTTGGTCGGCGACTGGTCAAACGTCAGGCCGGTACGCAGTACCACCTGCTTGGTCACGCGGTACGAAGTACCCAAGGCGTAGGCCCAGGTATCGTGCCAGTTCTGGTCTTCCTTGATGGTGCCGACAATTTGCGGAGCCAGAGCGCCACTGCCTGCGGCGGCCGATACGCCTTCGTTATTGACGGTGATGTCTTTCAGGCGGCTCCAGCGAGTCCATGTTGCGCCCGCGTAGAGTTTCCAGGCGTCGCTCAGGTCTTGAGTAACAGACAGATCCCAGGATTCAGGAGTGTCGATCTTCAACGAAGCGTCGTAACGACCGTTGTTCAAGAGACTGGCAGGAACGTTGGCCCCCTTGGTCACTTCGGTATGGCCTTCGAGCTTGTACTTCACTTTCGAGTGATAGGTCAGGCCCACTCGAGTGGTGTCAGTGGCTTGTACCAGCAGGCCGGCATTGAAGCCGAGTGCGGTGTCATCACCCTTGATCTTGATGTTGTTGGAACCGGTCCCCGCGATTGGCAGGTTGATATCGGACTCAAGCGTACCGGCGATACGGTTGATAGTCGGACCAAAACCAATCGATACCCGGTCGTTGAAGGCATAGCTGACGGTTGGCTGGAAGGTGATGACCTTCACTTCGCTCTTACTGCCGAATGCTTTGCCCTGGAAGCCGCTTTCGTAGTCAGTCACCAGGCCAAAGGGTGCATAGACGCCGAAACCGACAGCCCATTGCTCATTGAGTTTATTGGTGTAGAAACCGAAAGGAACGGCAGTGAAAGGGACCATGTCGCCTTTGTTGCTACCGCTGGAGCGGCCACTGACATCTTTGATGTTGGTGGAGGCATCGATCGCAGCAACACCACCTGTAACTTGCTGGCCTTCAAGGCGAGCCATACCGGCAGGGTTACCATAAACGGTGCTTGCGTTTTCGGCAGATGAAGAACGTCCCGCAAAACCGGTACCCATCCCGGCAACGTCTTGTTCGTTGAGGGCAAAGCCGCTCGCGAACACGTGGGAGGATGCCATTGCAACGGCGAGGCTAAGTGTCGTCTTGAGCATTACTTTTTTCATTATTAGAACTCCGTGGTGATCACCGCTGCGGAAAGTAACAATAAATTTATGTTTGCGCTATAGGCTGAAACATAGGAGATAGAGCGGTTTTGTAGGACAATCCGACCAAAATCAACGTTTTTAGCCGAATCTTGCAAATCGCCCGGTCAACAGGCGACGTGATTCATGGTTGAAACACAGGTTTGCCAGGCCTGGGTGAAATCCCGAAGCCGACCCTGAGGGTGAAATATTTCTTTCCAGATACGCGCCATCGCCAATACATCGTCGGCTGGCGGCAGGGAAGGGCGGTGCTGTTCCACCAGCAGCCAGGCGATGGCGGTGGCGTAACGCAGGTTGACCGTCAGCTCAAGCTGCGGCCCGCTGAGGAAGGCATGCTGGCTGGCGAGGCCGCGAACCAGGCTGGCGCGCTCGGGGTCCAGCGCCAGGTAGTTATCCCACAACGCACGGTGGCGCGGTTCGGTGATGCTGTAGAGGCCATGGCCGCGGCGGTCGTGCAGGGCTGATCCGAGTGCCGACTGGCTGGCGGCGATGCCCAGCAGCAGGGATTCAGCAGTCGGGTTATCACGACCCAGGTAAAGCAGGGTGGGCCGGATCACATAACGACACAATTCGCTGGCGGCGATGCCCATAAAAGCCTCAATCCATGAAATTGGTCGGCGATACCTGAGAGGGGGCTTGGCAGCAGTGAATCGGATCTCAGGCTCGCCGGAAGCGGATCATGCCGCTTGAGTTGAAGTGTAGTGTCATATTTACGACGTAAAGGACTGTTTTTAAAATATTTTTATCATTTAGTTATATCGTTTATATCAATTTAAACTTAGCGCGCCTGAATTTCAGGCAATAAAAAACCCCGGGTTTTAACCGGGGTTTTTGTGTTTCAGCGATCCGGGTCGATCAGGCAACCAGTGCCTGGCGAGTACGATCGATCACGGCCTGCAGCGGTTCTGCGCTGGAGTATTGATCGGGGTACAGGCGTTCGCTGTGACGAGCGATGCCGTGTTCGTTGACCAGGGTAAAGCTGAAGCAGCCTTTGCGAGCGGCCATGATCAGGCAGTTCATTGGTGCAAAAGCGTTGGTGAGGGTGCGAATGGCATCCTGAGTGTGGATTTGAGTGGACATATTATTGGTGTTCCTACAAATGACACGGTTAAGAACCGTGCAACGTTAAAACGTTCCAGTGACGTTGATCACTATTGATCGAACGAAGAACCCGACTGGAACAAAGCAGCCAGTTTGAAGCGCTATTAAGTTGGCGCGCTTGGGCTGGCAGGTAGGTACTTAGGAGGGCAGGCAACACAACAGGGGCAAAGGTTCTGGGCCCAGGGTGAAGATCCTGATCAATCTGCAGGTTGGTTCTTTCAGAGTATTGAGACTTCGCGACACCCTTTGCTTGTTCAAAGGCTGTGTCGTCGCAAGTGATACCTGGAAACCATCGAGGTGGTCGATCCCTTTTTGTCGGCGGTGCCGTGAGGGAGTTGTTCGACCAGAATTGACTTTCAGCTTGGTACTAACGCCGCGGATAGTAACGGATTGAAACGATGAAAGGAAGTGTGCTAGACAAAAAACTTTTCTGGCCGTGGTGCGTCGGTAACATCCATCAGCAGCCGTCTGACAAAAAAACACGGTTGATATAACCGCCAGATGGGTAGTTGTGCACATTGGTTGCGCGCTGTGTCACCGTCCTGACATAAACCCATCAGCGCCCCCGGGTGCCTGCAACTAAAATTTAAGTCAATGAAAAATCGAGCTTTTTTTTATTGGTGAAAAAATCGTCAGTTTGACTGCGGCCCCCATTCCATGGGCCTTTGCGGGAGTTACAGAACGGTTGTCCACTGAGTTATCCACAGCTTCTGTGGATTGTCCCAAGCGCTTGCTCTAGGACGGGCGTGCAGGGTTTTTTCAGCTTTACCTGTACGAAAAAAAGAGTAGAGTGGCGCGCCTTCCGTTCTGTCCCACAGTGCTTTATGAAGTTTCGCTCAGTATCACCTTCTGTTACCGACAGCCCTCAGGTTGTTACCGCACCCAAGCGTTTTTCCCTGAAAGTTGCCTTGTGGCTGCTCGACAGCCCGCGCCTGGGCCACAGCTCCAACGTCAAGCATTTCGCCGGGCATTTGCTCAAGCAACCGGCTCGCGCTGGCGTGGTGGTAGCGCAAAGCCGCCTGGGCCAGTTGATGTGCCGCGAGTGCGGCAACGCCCGGGACCGCCGCATTGGCCACGACCTGCTGCGCCAGGCCGCCCGCGCCGGCGACCGCATCGCCCAGCGTGAACTGGGCCAGATCGAAGACTGAGCTGTCCTCAATGCGCAGGCTTGGTTAACCTTCTTCTTTTCGGGTGACGGCAGGAATCGCTATGGCTTTTGACTGGACCAGTGTTGCGCTGGGTCTCGCCGGTGCTGGATTGCCGCTGTTGGGGCTGTGCTGGCAGATTCAGCGAAAACTGACGGCGCGAATGGCCGGCTGGGAATTGCTCGAAGAGCGCCTGGCCACCGCACAAATGGCCCAGGAAGGGCTGGCCGCGCAGCTGGACGCCAGCCGCGACGAAATCAGCGACCTCAGCCAGGCCAATGCGGCCAAACAGGCCGACCTGGCTGCGGTGCGCCGCGAAGTCGAACTGCTGCAGATCGACCGCGACAATGCCCGCGACGCCGCCCACGCCTGGAACCTCGACCGTTCCGCCAAAGAAACCGAGCTTCGCCGCCTGGACGCCTTGTCTGCCTCCCTGCGTGCCGAACTGCGCGAGCAACAGGAAAGCCATCAGCAACGCCTCAGCGATCTGCAAGGTTCCCGCGACGAGCTGCGCGCGCAATTCGCTGAACTCGCCGGGAAGATCTTCGACGAGCGCGAACAGCGCTTTGCCGAAACCAGCCAGCAGCGCCTCGGCCAATTGCTCGACCCGCTCAAGGAGCGCATTCAGTCGTTCGAAAAGCGCGTCGAAGAAAGCTACCAGAGCGAAGCCCGTGAGCGGTTTTCCCTGGCCAAGGAACTGGAGCGCCTGCAACAGCTGAACCTGCGACTGTCCGATGAAGCCACCAACCTGACCCGCGCCCTTAAGGGTCAGAAAACCCAGGGCAACTGGGGTGAGTTGATCCTGGAGCGAGTGCTGGAACATGCAGGCCTGGAAAAGGGTCGCGAGTACCAGACTCAGGTCAACCTCAAGGGCCCGGACGGCGAGCGCTTCCAGCCTGACGTGTTGATCATGTTGCCGGGTGACAAGCAGGTAGTGGTGGACTCCAAGGTCAGCCTGACCGCCTATCAACAGTACGTTTCCGAGGATGACCAGGCGATCGGCCAGGTGGCCCTCAAGCAACACGTACTGTCGTTGCGCAACCACGTCAAAGGCCTTGCCGGCAAGGACTACAAACGTCTCGAAGGCCTGCACAGCCTGGATTTCGTGCTGCTGTTCGTGCCCATCGAAGCCGCGTTTTCGGCTGCGCTCCAAGCCGAGCCGAACCTGTTCCAGGAAGCCTTTGACCGCAATATCGTGATCGTCAGCCCGACCACGCTGCTGGCCACCTTGCGGGTGATCGACAGCCTTTGGAAACAGGAACGGCAAAGCCAGAACGCCCGGGAAATCGCCGAGCGTGCCGGCTGGCTGTACGACAAGTTCGTGCTGTTTATCCAGGACCTGGACGAGGTGGGCAACCGCCTGCAGCAGTTGGACAAAGCCTACAGCGCAGCGCGCAACAAGCTGACCGATGGGCGCGGCAACCTGGTGAGCCGCACCGAACAACTGAAGCTGCTCGGTGCCCGCGCCAGCAAAAGCCTGCCGGCCGACCTGCTGGAACGCGCGATGACCGATGAAGACGGCGTGGCGCAGTTGCCAGAATAGTCACCGGTCTCTGTAGGAGCTGGCTTGCCTGCGATGCAGACACCTCGGTCCTCCAGATACACCGAGGCGATGCCATCGCAGGCAAGCCAGCTTCCACAGGGGCTAAAGCGGCAGGTGCCGGCTTAACAAGGCCCGCAATGCCGCCGGCTTCACCGGCTTGGCCAGGTAGTCCAACCCTGCCGCATGCACCTGGGCCACCATCTCCGGCCGTCCATCGGCACTGATCACCACACCCGGAATCGGCTCCGCCAGTTGTGCACGCAGCCAGCCCATCAATTCGGTGCCGGTTTCGCCGTTGTCCAGGTGGTAATCCACCAGGGCCAGTTGCGGGCGCACACCCTCGGCCAGCAGCGCGGCACATTGTGCCTGGTCACGCGCGGTCCAGACCTCGCAGCCCCAGCGCGTGAGCAGACTGCGCATGCCGATCAGGATGCTTTCTTCGTTATCCACACACAGCACCTGCGCGCCACTCAACGGCTGGCCGCTTTCCTGCGCTGGCTTGGCAGGCGCGCTGACCTGGCTGCGCGCCAACGGCACGCGCACGCTGAACACGCTGCCTTTGCCCGGCCATGAACGCACACTCAAGCGATGCCCCAGCACGCGGCACAAGCCGTCGGCAATCGCCAAGCCCAGACCGAGGCCTTTCTCGGCACGGGTCTGGTGACTGTCCAGGCGTTTGAATTCCTCAAAAATGACTTTTTGCTTGTCCTGGGGAATGCCGGGACCACGGTCCCACACCTCAAGGCACAGTTCGCCACGCCGGCGCCTGACACCCAGCAACACCGGCCCGTCGGCATACCGGAACGCGTTGGTCAGGAAATTTTGCAACACCCGCCGCAACAACTTGATGTCGCTGTCGACCCGCAAACGGCTGCCCCGCAGGCGGAAGCGCAAACCCTGTTCCTGGGCCAGCGCCTTGAACTCGGCGCCCAACGTATCGAACAGTTCATTGAGCACGAAGGGCTGGCGCTGCGGATTGATCTTGCCGTTTTCCAGGCGTGAAATATCCAGCAAGTCGCTGATCAGGTCTTCCGCCGAACGCAGTGAACTGTCCAGATGCTGCACCAGCTGCCGGGCGTCCGGCGACATGCCGTCGTTCTGGTGGGAGAGGGCGGCAGAGAACAGCCTTGCGGCGTTCAACGGCTGCATCAAGTCGTGACTGACCGCCGCGAGGAACCGGGTTTTCGACTGGCTGGCCGTCTCGGCGACACCCTTGGCATCGGTCAGGGCAACGTTGAGTTGCGACAGTTCGTGAGTACGCTCGGTCACCCGCTGCTCGAGGCCTTCGTTGGCCTCGGTCAACGCCTGCTCGGCTTCGCGGAACGCGGTGATGTCGGTGAAACTCATGACAAACCCGCCGCCCGGCATCGGGTTGCCGATCAGCTCGATCACCCGGCCATTGGGAAACAGCCGTTCGGAGGTATGCGCGCGGCCCTGGCGCATCCAGTGCAGGCGGCGCGCCACGTGCACTTCGGCCTCGCCCGGGCCGCACAGCCCGCGCTCGGCGTTGTAGCGAATGATGTCGGCAATCGGCCGGCCCACGCTGATCAGCCCCTCGGGGTAATTGAATAGCTCCAGGTACCGCCGGTTCCACGCCACCAGCCGCAACGACTGGTCCACCACGCTGATGCCCTGGGTGATGTTCTCGATGGCGCCTTGCAGCAATGCCCGGTTGAACTGCAGTACTTCCGACGCTTCGTCGGCGATGCGTACTACGTCCTCCAGCTGCATTTCCCGGCCTTCAATGGCGGCTTTCACCACCGCCCGGGTCGACGAAGCGCCGAGCACACCGGCCAGCAGGCGCTCGGTGTGGGCGATCCAATCGTTGTCGGCGTTCTGGTTAGGGTTAAAGCCTTTGCCCTGGCGATAGGCGAAGCGCACAAAACTCTGGTGAGCCCGTTCTTCACCGACAAACCGCGCCGCGAGGCTGAGCAAATCATTGATCTGCACCGAAAGCATCGAGCGGGCGCTGGCCCGCTGGCTGGTTTCCTGGCCGATAAAACGCCCGGCCTGCCAATGCTCCGACACCCGCGTACGCGACAGCATCGAGACCCACACAAACAGTGTGAAGTTACCCGCCAGGGAAAACACGGTGCCCAGCGTCAGGGACGTCACCGACAAGCCCAGCGGGTGCGAATGCAGCCACGTCATGCCTGGGAAAAGGCTGAACGACCAGCCGAGACTTTTCGCCGTGACCGGTAGGACCAAGGTGTAGAACCACAGGAATGTACCCGCCGCCAACCCGGCAAATACTCCGCGTCGGTTGGCCTGTTTCCAATACAGCGCACCGAGCATGGCCGGTGCCAGTTGCGTCACCGCCGCAAAGGCAATCTGGCCAATGGTTGCAAGGCTCGCAGAGGATCCCAGCAACCGATAACTGACGTAAGCCAGCAGCAGGATGATGACAATGCTCACCCGGCGCACCGACAGCATCCAGTGACGGAAGACTTCGAACGGCCGCTCGGCGCTGGAGCGTCGCAGCAGCCAGGGCAGCAGCATGTCGTTGGAGACCATGGTCGACAGCGCGATGCTCGCGACGATCACCATGCCCGTCGCCGCCGAGGCTCCGCCGATAAACGCCAGTACCGCCAGGGCCGGATGGGCTTCGGCCAATGGCAGGCTGATCACGTAGGAATCCGGCAATACCGAGCCTGGCAGCAGCATTTTCCCGCCGAGGGCAATCGGGATCACAAACAGGGCGGCCAGGATCAGATAGGCCGGGAACACCCACTTGGCCAGGCGCAGGTCCTGGGGGTCGATATTCTCCACCACGGTGACGTGGAACTGCCGCGGCAGGCAGATGATTGCCATCATCGCGACGCCGGTCTGCACCACCATCGAGGGCCAGTTGACGGTCTCTTTCCAGTATTCCTCCAGTCGCGGCGCAAGCATCGCCTGGCTGAACAAATCCTCGAACCCGTCGTACAGCCCGTAGGTCACAAACGCACCGACGGCGAGAAACGCGAACAGCTTGACCAGGGATTCAAACGCAATCGCCAGCACCATGCCTCGGTGGTGTTCCGTGGCGTCCAGGTTGCGGGTACCAAACACAATGGTGAACAACGCCAGCACCAGCGACACAATCAGCGCCGTGTCCTGGGAACGGGTGCCCGTGGTGTCGGCGTTGGCCCCGATCAGCAGGTTCACCCCCAGCACAATGCCTTTGAGCTGCAAGGCGATATAAGGCAGGACGCCCACCAGACAGATCAGCGCCACCACCACTGCAAGGGATTGGGATTTGCCATAACGGGCGGCGATAAAGTCGGCGATGGAGGTGATGTTTTCCTGCTTGCTGATCAGCACCATCTTTTGCAGGACCCACGGCGCCAACACCAGCAGCAGCACCGGCCCCAAGTAGATCGGTAAAAACGCCCACAACTGTTCGGCCGCCTGGCCTACGGCACCAAAGAATGTCCAGCTGGTGCAATACACCGCCAGCGACAGGCTATACACCCAGGCACGCATCCGCGGCGGCAATGGCGCATGGCGACGGTCACCGTAAAAGGCGATGGCAAACATAATGGCCATATAGGCCAGGGCAACGGCGGCGATCAGCCCGCTGGACAGCGTCATGAGAACTCCAGACATAAGAACGCCCGGGCATTCCCGGCCCGGGCGAACAGTCTCGCATGATGCTTGGCGTTAGTCAGTGTCGACCAAGGTCGGAGCGTGGTGTGATGTCGCAGCTTGGGTTCAGGCGCCGAAGCCGCCGTCGATGGTCAGGCTGGCGCCGGTGATATAGCCGGCTTCAGGGCCAACCAGGTAAGCGACGAAACTGGCGATCTCTTCCACATGGCCGTAACGGCCCACGGCCATGAAGCCGATCAGGCTCTCGGCGAAATCACCGCTTGCCGGGTTCATGTCGGTATCCACCGGGCCTGGCTGCACGTTATTGATGGTGATGCCCCGTGGCCCCAGGTCGCGTGCCAGGCCTTTGGTCAGGCCGACCAGCGCCGATTTGCTCATGGCGTACGGGCCGCCACCGGCAAACGGCATGCGATCGGCGTTGGTGCTGCCGATGTTGATGATGCGGCCACCTTCGCCCATGTGTCGCGCGGCTTCCTGGGTAGCGACAAACACGCTGCGCACGTTGATGGCAAGGGTGCGGTCGAAGTCTTCCAGGCTGAAATCTTCCAGCGGACCGACGGCCAGCACGCCTGCGTTGTTCACCAGGATATCCAGGCGCCCGAAGGCCTCGACAGTGGCGTTGACGGCGCTGCGGATGGCGGCTGCGTCGGCGCTGTCAGCATGGATCGCCAGGGCTTTGCCGCCTTCGCTGATCACGCTGTTCTGCAATGCTTCGGCCTTGGCAGCGGAGCTGACATAGGTGAAGGCGACGGCTGCGCCTTGGGCGGCCAGGCGCTTGACGATGGCGGCGCCGATACCGCGAGAACCGCCCTGGATCAAGGCGACTTTGCCGCTGAGGTTCTGTGTGGTCATGTCGATCTCCAAAAGGTGTGTTGAGGTTGGAGTCGAGTATCGACCTCGTATGGCGCCCTCGGTAGACCGTGATTGCTATAGTCTGTGTAAATCAAAAGTTTAGAGTGGGGCGATATGGAAAGCTTTGGCAGTATCGAATGCTTTGTGCGCAGCGCCGAAGGTGGCAGCTTTGCCGAAGCCGCCCGGCACCTGAGCCTGACACCGGCGGCCGTGGGTAAAAGCGTGGCCAAGCTGGAAGGACGCCTGGGTGTGCGGCTGTTTCAGCGCAGCACCCGGCGCCTGACCCTGACTGAAGCCGGCAAGCTATTCCTGGAAGAAGTCAGCGGCAGCCTCACCACGATTCAAAATGCCGTGGCCAACCTGGCCAGCGCCGAAGGGCGGCCGGTGGGAACGCTGAAAGTGAGCATGGGCACCGTGTTCGGCACCCGCTACGTGGTGCCGTTGCTGAGTGAGTTTCTGCAGCGTTATCCGGATATCAGCCCCGACTGGCATTTCGACAATCGCCAGGTGGACCTGATCGGCCAAGGCTTTGATGTCGCTATTGGCGGTGGTTTTGAGCTGCCCCAAGGCGTGGTCGCGCGCAAGTTGGCACCGGCGCACCGGATCCTGCTGGCCTCACCGGACTACCTTGCCAAGCGCAAGCCTGTGCTCGCGCCCGAGGACCTGGGTCTCTGTAACGGCATCCTGATCCGCTCACCGCAAACCGGACGCGTGCGCTCCTGGCAACTCACCCATCGCAACCGCGAACAGCGCCCGCTGGTGCTCAAGCCGCGCATGACCATGAGCGACTCCGGCGCCGCCTGCTGCGCCAGCGCCCAAGGCCTGGGGATTGCGCTGGTCAGCATGCCGATGGCGGTGCCGTTCCTCGACAGTGGCCAGTTGGTGCGAGTGCTGCCCGACTGGTACGTCGATGACGGCAACATCTCGCTGTACTACGCCGAACACAAGCTGCTGCCCGGCAAGACCCGGGCGTTTGTGGATTTCATTCTGGAGCAGTTTGCCGAACGCGAGTTGGGGCGTCGGTTCAGTGCCATTTGATCCTTGTGGGGATCAAAGTGTGGGAGCGGGCTTGCTCGCGAAGGCGGTGTGACAGTCACCAGATGCATCGACTGATCCACCGATTTCGCGAGCAAGCCCGCTCCCACATTTTGGATCTTCAGTGTCCGAACTTTCCGGGCCAGCCAATCACTTTCTTCGGCCTCGGCGTCGCATACGTGCGGATCTTCGAGGTCGACAGCCCCAACCGCACCAGCCCTTCAGCAATGGCGACCGCTGCGGTCACGCCGTCCACCACCGGCACGCCCGTGCGGTGGCGAATCTGCTCGTCCAGCCCGGCCATGCCGCCGCATCCCAGGCAGATCACTTCGGCCTTGTCTTCGCTGATCGCCAGTTCAGCCTGGCGCACGATGGCCTCCATGGCCCGCAGCGGGTCTTCTTCCAGCTCCAGCACTGCCATGCCGCTGGCTCTTACCGACGCGCAACGCTGATACAAACCCGCCAGTTTCAACCGGTCTTCGATCAGCGGCACCGTGCGGTCCAGGGTGGTCACCACCGAGTAGGCATGCCCGAGGAACATCGCAGTGCTGGCCGCCGCTTCGGTGATGTCCACCACCGGTACGTTGAGCAACTCCTGCAAACCTTCGCGGCCGTGCTCGCCGTAACCTGCCTGGATCACCGCATCGAACGGCTGGTCGTAGGCCATGACCCGGTCCATTACCGCAATGGCCGCCAGGTAGCTTTCGAAATTGCCTTCTACCGATTCGGCACCGAAAAACGGGGTCAGCCCGACGATCTCGGTACCCGGGGACGCCACCGCCCGTGCCTGTTTGGCGATGGCCTCGGTGATGGATTCAGTGGTGTTGACGTTGACCACAAGGATGCGCATGGAATGTCCTTACTTAATGACTGACGTTATCGACTGCAATGCTTTCGCCGCTCACATCGGCGTAGTACGGCTGGCGCTTGGCGAGCAGCAGGTACAGCAGCCCTGCAATACCGGCGCCAATCAGCCAGGAGAACGGCGAGACAAGGGCGAAACCGGGCAGCAGGGCGAGGAGAATGGCGATCACTGCCGCAGGAATAAACGCCGCAACGGCGCGTAGATTGACGCCACGGCTGTAGTAATAAACCCCCATCGGGTCTTCGCTATACAGTTGCGGCACGTCCACCTGGCTTTTGCGGATCAACCAGTAGTCGACCATGATCACCCCGTACAACGGCCCCAAAAGAGCGCCGAGCCCCGAGAGGAAATACACGATCACCAGCGGGCTGTTGTAGAGGTTCCACGGCAGAATCAGCACTGCCACGGTGGCGCTGATCAGCCCGGCGCGGCGGAAGTTCAGGTACTTGGGCGCCAGGTTGCTCAGCACGAAGGCGGGTGCGACGAAGTTGGCCATGATGTTCACCGCCACGGTCACAATCAGGAACGCCAGGCAGCCCAGCACCAGGAAGAACGTATTTGGAATCGCCGCAATGATTTCGGTGGGGCTCTCGATCACCCGGCCATTGAGGTGGAACTGCCCGCCGCACAGCAACACGGTGATGGCGGCGAACACCAGGATATTCACCGGCAGGCCCCAGAAGTTGCCGACCTTGATGGTCTTGCGGCAGGGCGAAGAGCGGGCAAAGTCACAGAAATTCAGGATCAGCGTGCCGTATATCGCCAGCCACAGCGCGCCGCCGGCGAAGATATTGCGCCACATCTCGCCACCGGTGAGTGGCTCGCGGATCGACCAGGCGATCTGGCCGCCGGCCTGGAAATACATCCAGCCGGCGAGTGATGCCACCGTCAGCAAAATCACTGGCCCGGCGAAGGCTTCATAGCGGCGCACCATCTCCATGCCATAGGCGAGGATGGCGAGCTGCACAAACCAGATCGCCACAAAACACGCCCAGCCGAGGCTCGACAGGCCGAGGATAGAATCGTGGTCGTAGTCGGCAAAACCTGGATGAACCGCCGTCAGCAGCACGCGGAAAACCACCGAGGCCAGGTAGGTCTGAATTCCGAACCAGGCAATCGCGATCACCGCACGAATCAGCGCCGGAATCTGCGCGCCATGGAT
Source organism: Pseudomonas sp. AN3A02 (assembly GCF_011765255.1). NCBI lineage: Bacteria > Pseudomonadati > Pseudomonadota > Gammaproteobacteria > Pseudomonadales > Pseudomonadaceae > Pseudomonas > Pseudomonas sp. AN3A02. The sequence goes on along the minus strand of NZ_JAARNI010000001.1, from coordinate 500,732 downwards.
ACCGAAACTGATGCGGCTGATCACCGGAAACGGCACGCCGGTCTTCTGGCCCATGTAGCCGGACAGGTTCATGAAGAAGTACACCAGCGCCGCGCCGATCCCCAGGGACAGCAGAATCTGCCAGCCGCCCAGGCCCAACGCATATAGGCCGATGGCGAAGGAATAGTTGGCGATGTTGTGCACATCGTTAGTCCACAGGGCAAAGATGCTGTAGCGGCCCCAGCGCCGGCCTTCGGCCTTGGTGGGTGCAAGATCCTTGTTGTGCAGGCGCGGGCTGAGTACCAGCGGGCCGGGGCTCGTGGCCTCGGGGTTCAGGGCGGAGGAGGGCAGATCCAGTGCGATGTTATTGGAGAGACTTGTACGCATTCCGGCAGGCTCCTGGACACCAGCAGGAGAGCGGCTGATGTCAAAGTGTATGTATCTTTTTTATTGATTGTATACAAAGTGTGTTTTGCCTTAAGCCACATGCGTGCCAGATTTTTGCCGGGAAAATTATCAGTTGATTTGGTTTTTAGAGTGATTGGAAATAAATAGCTGAATTTAAAGCGATATAAATTGACCATTTGAACAGCTATTTATTTTGTAGCGCAGGGAGGGAAGAGGATTTAACGAGAGGTGTGACGGGGGATGATGTAACTTTTCGGTGCAGGATTTTATAAGTGCACACAAAAATGGCACCGATGGTGACATTTCTGTGTACAGGATTTTGGCTCAGGTGTTACGCCTTGCTGATGATGTTCCCGGCGTGCAACCCGCATTCTTTCTGGGTTGCTTCTTCCCACCACCAACGGCCTTCGCGTTCGTGCTGGTTCGGCAGTACCGGGCGCGTGCAAGGCTCACAGCCTATGCTGATGAAACCGCGCTCGTGCAGGCTGTTGTACGGCAGCTCCAGCATGCGGATGTAACCCCAGACTTCCTCACTGGTCATCTGCGCCAGCGGGTTGAACTTGTACAGGGTGCGTTCCGGGGTGGAGAAGGCGGTATCGATTTCCAGCGCGGCCACCTGGCTGCGGGTGCCGGGGCTCTGGTCGCGGCGCTGGCCGGTGGCCCAGGCGCTTACGCCGGAAAGCTTGCGGCGCAGCGGTTCGATCTTGCGCACGCCGCAGCACTCGCCATGGCCGTCCTTGTAGAAGCTGAACAGGCCCTTTTCCTTGACGAAGGGTTCCAGCTTGCTCTGGTCCGGCGAGATCAGCTCGATGTCGATCTTGTAGAACTCGCGCACCTGCTCGATAAACCGGTAGGTCTCCGGGTGCAGGCGGCCGGTGTCGAGGCTGAACACCTTGACGTTCTTGTTCAGCTTCCAGGCCATGTCTACCAGCACCACGTCCTCGGCACCGCTGAAAGAGATCCACAGGTCGTCGCCAAACTGGCTGAAAGCCAGCTTGAGAATATCCTGGGCGGATTTGTTGGCATAAGTCGCGGCGAGTTCAGCGACGTCGAAGGCTTGGTTCATCAGGACGGTTCCTACAGGTCAATGGCGCTGAGCGCTCTATAGGAGGGCGATGGTAACAAAATCCCGCCTGCGTTGCGGCGGCTGGCGTGAATCGCTAGAGTTCGGCAGTCCTTTTGCTCGCTCAACTCAATAACTTTAAATGGGAGTGTCTTGTGGAAATTGCCTGTCTCGACCTGGAAGGAGTGCTGGTCCCGGAAATCTGGATCGCCTTCGCCGAAAAAACCGGTATTGAATCCTTGCGGGCCACCACCCGGGACATTCCCGACTACGACGTGCTGATGAAACAGCGCCTGCGCATTCTTGATGAACACGGGCTGAAGCTCTCGGACATCCAGGAAGTGATCGCCACCCTCGAACCCCTCGACGGCGCCATCGAGTTCGTCAACTGGCTGCGCGAGCGCTTCCAGGTGGTGATCCTGTCGGACACGTTCTATGAGTTCTCCCAGCCGCTGATGCGTCAACTGGGATTCCCGACCTTGCTCTGCCATCGGTTGATCACCGACGAGAACGACCGGGTGGTGAGCTACCAACTGCGCCAGAAAGATCCCAAGCGTCAGTCGGTGCTGGCGTTCAAGACCTTGTACTACCGAGTGATTGCCGCCGGCGATTCCTACAACGACACCACCATGCTCGGTGAGGCGGATCGCGGGATTCTGTTCCACGCACCGGAAAACGTGATCCGCGAGTTCCCGCAGTTCCCGGCAGTGCATACGTTTGAGGATTTGAAGAAAGAGTTCATCAAGGCGTCGAATCGTTCCTTGAGCCTCTAATCAAGTGATCGACTAAACGCCTGCAAGCAAACTCTCATAAGGAATGCGCAAGCCTTCATGCAGGCGTTTGATCATCGACAAGCTCAGCTTACGCTTGTGGTTCAGCACTTCAGAAACTCGCCCGCTCGGACCTATGAAAGGCTCCAGGTCTCGGGCCGTCAGACCTAGTTGCTCCATTCGAAATTTAATCGCTTCTATGGGATCCGAAGACGGCATCGGGTAATGCTCTGCTTCGTACTTTTCGATAAGTATTGCGAGAATTTCCAGCTCGTCACCCTCAGGCGAACCGATTTCCGCTTCCCAAAGCTGCTCGACGCGCGCGAGCGCAGCGGTCAGGTCTTCCTGGGAATGAATAGGTTTGATGTTCATCACACGGTCTCCGCATTGATCTGATCGTACTGCGCGTGGGTCCCCACGAAGCGTATGAACGCAAGCTGTCGCTGATAGTTGATCGCCATGATCACTCGATATTTGTTGCCGCCTATGTTGAACACAACCCTGCCCGCTTTGAGAATGCTCGCCGTTCTTAGCTCCGCTTTGAGGGCTTGTGGCGTTGGGTAAGTGGCTTTTTCCATATGGCGATACAGCTCGACCAGCGGCGTTTTGGCATCCCTATAGCCGGGCTGGCTTTCCCAGAATATTCGCAAGGCAGACAGCGCGATTATCCGCATCGCTACAACCTCCCAATTTGGGAGATGATAGGTGTGGTTAAGGGGAGATGCAATCTCGGAAATCTTTTCTGACGAGTAGGCAGTCGTTTCATGTGATCCTTCACAGACGGCTGGTGGACGTTCGAGGCCAGACGCTATCGTCCGACTTCAACTCCGTCCACTTCGGTACTGATTCAGGTTTTTTCTGCTGCCTTGCTATACGTCCAAGGCTGGGAAGGGTGGGCGCTACAGGCTTTCCAGCGTTTGTAACAACACTCGCACCTTGGTCATCGACTCCTGGTACTCCGCCTGCCACTCCGAGTCCGCGACAATCCCGCCGCCACCCCAGCAACATACCTGCCCATCCTTGACCAACAGGCTGCGAATGGCGATGGAGCTGTCCATCTCGCCGCGTACGTCCAGGTACAACAAGGAGCCGCAATACAACCCGCGCCGGGTCGGCTCCAGCTCGTCGATGATCTGCATCGCGCGGATCTTCGGGGCGCCGGTGATGGAGCCGCCGGGGAAGCTGCCGGCGATCAGGTCGAGGGCGTCTTTGTCGTCCGCCAGCTCACCGGTGACGCTGCTCACCAGGTGATGCACATTCGGATAGCTTTCGAGGCTGAACAGCTCCGGCACTTTCACCGTGCCGGTACGGCAGGTGCGGCCCAGGTCGTTGCGCAGCAGGTCGACGATCATCAGGTTCTCGGCCCGATCCTTGGGGCTGGCCAGCAATTCAGCGGCGTTGGCCGCATCTTCCACAGGCGTTGTACCCCGTGGCCGAGTGCCCTTGATCGGGCGGGTTTCCACCTGGCGCTGGCTGATTTTGACGAAGCGCTCCGGAGACAAACTCAATACCGCGCCATCATCCGGCAAGCTTTGGAACCCGGAAAACGGTGTTGGGCAGGCTGCGCGCAGGGCGCAATAGGCCACCCACGGGTCGCCGACGCATGGGGCGCGGAAGCGTTGGGCAAAGTTGACCTGGTAGCAGTCACCCGCCTGGATGTAGTCCTGGATACGGGCGAGTGCGTGTTTGTAGGTGTCGGCTGTCACGTCCGGGGCCATCGGGCCTTGCAGCTTGAAGGTGGCCGATGCGCTGATGGCCGGCTGACCGAACAAGGTAATCAGGCGTTGCCGTTCGCTTTCCGCCAGTTTGGGATGGAACACCAGTTGGCTGGTCTGCGCCTGGTGATCGCTGATCAAGGCCCAGGCGTAAAGGCCAAACCGCGCATCGGGCAGGTGCAGGTCGTCTACGGCCAGGTGCGGCAGTTGTTCAAGATGGCGACCGAAGTCGTAGCTCAGGTAACCGATCAGGCCACCGGCAAACGGCAGTTCGTAGGGCGCAGGAATTGTGGCCTCACCCAACAACGTCAGGTTTTCCCGCAAGCGTTGCAGGAAATCGCCGCCGCTTTCGTCCGGCAGTACCGTCAGTGTCGTCTCGGGCCAGGCGCTCAGCAGGTCATACCGACCACGCTCGGCAGCGGGTCGGCCGCTGTCCAGCAGCACTGCGCCGGGAGCATGGCGGATCGCTGCAAAGTATTCGGCAGGGTTCGCCCGATAGGGCAGCGGGTGTACGGAACAGGTCACTGGGTTTATCCCTCGACCGCCGGAATATGCCCAAACATCTCCTGCACAAACTTCACCCGCTCTTCCGGCGTTTCCGTCACGCCCGCCGCCTTCAGCTCTTCCAGTCGAGCCTCCACCGCATGGGTGCGCAAGGTCAGGCCGCAGTCGTTGGCGATCTGGATGTTCAGCCCCGGGCGAGCGTTAAGTTCCAGGATCAGGGGGCCTTTCTCCTGGTCCAGCACCATGTCGACGCCGATATAACCCAGGCCGCACAGCTCGTAGCAGCCGGCGGCGAGCTTCATGAAACCGTCCCAGTTGGGCAGTTGCACGCCGTCCACCGCGTTGGTGGTGTCAGGGTGCTTGGTGATGATGTTGTTCAGCCAGGTGCCGCGCAGGGTCAGGCCGGTGGCCAGGTCGACACCGACGCCAATCGCGCCCTGGTGCAGGTTGGCCTTGCCGCCGGACTGGCGGGTCGGCAAGCGCAGCATGGCCATCACCGGATAGCCCATCAGCACAATGATGCGGATGTCCGGTACGCCTTCGTAGCTGATGCTTTTGAAAATCTGGTCGGGCACCACCCGGTATTCGATCAGCGCCCGGTCACGGTGGCCGCCGAGGGAATACAGGCCGGTGAGGATGCTGGAAATCTGATGCTCGATCTCTTCATGGCTGATGATCTTGCCGGAGACCGTGCGATAGCGCCCTTCGAAACGGTCGGCGATCACCAGGATGCCGTCACCGCCGGCGCCCTGGGCCGGCTTGATCACGAAGTCGCTGCGCCCGCCGATGATCTCGTCGAGCTTGTCGATTTCCTTCTCGGTGGAAATGACCCCGTACATTTCCGGCACATGGATGCCGGCGGCCATGGCCCGTTCCTTGGTGATGATCTTGTCATCCACGATCGGGTACAGGCTGCGCTTGTTGTACTTGAGCACGTAGTCGGCATTACGCCGGTTGATGCCCATGATCCCCCGCGCTTCCAGGGCCTTCCAGGTTTTCCAGAAGCCGAACATTACGAGTCAGCCTTGAGGAAGGCCTTGAAACGTACCAGTTCGGTGAGGCGGTAACCGCGATAACGACCCATGGCCAGCATGAAGCCCACCAGGATCAACAGGATCGCCGGGAAGGTGAACACGAAGTAGATCAGCTCCGGCACGCTCATGATGATGTGGGCCAGGGACGCGGCGAACAGCGTGCCGATCGCGACTTTCATCGCATGGCCGCCACCGCGCTCTTCCCAGGTGATCGACAGGCGTTCGATGGTCATGGTCAGGATCACCATCGGGAACAGCGCCACCGACAGCCCGCGCTCCAGTCCCAATTTGTGGCTGAACAGGCTGATGGCCGCGATCAGCACCACCACGAACGTCAGCACCACCGAGAGCCTCGGCAACATCTGCAGCTTCAGGTGTTCCAGGTAAGACCTGAGGGACAGCCCCAGCGCCGTAATAATGGTGAACAACACAATCCCGAAGCCCAGTTGCGTCTCGCGGAACGCCAGGGCAATCAGCACCGGCGTAAACGTGCCGAGGGTCTGCAGGCCGATCAGGTTGCGCAGGATCAGGATCACCAGCACGCCAATCGGGATCATCACCATGATCATGAAGGTCTGCTGGGTTTGCAGCGGCAGGCCGTACAGCGAGTATTCGAGGAAGTTGGCGTCGGTGTTTTCGTCCGTCAGCTTGGCCAGGCGAATCGCGTTCATTTCGCTGTTGTTGAGGCTGAAGGTCACCATGGCCTTTTTGCCGCCATCGACGGTGATCAGGTTTTCATCGCCGGTCCACCACAGCAGGCGGTCAGCCGGCAGGCCTTGCTCGCCGGTGTCGGGGTTGAAGTACAGCCAGTCATTGCCGTTGAAGCTGCGCAGCCAGAGTTCCGGGGTTTGCGGCTGGTCGGCCACCAGGCGGATGGTGTGGACCTTTTCCACCGGCACGTGGGCGATAGACAGCAGCAGCTCGACGATCTTGGCCTTGTGCGGCGTCGACGGGTCGCCCGCCAGCAGCAGCTTCACGTTGTCGTCGTTGAGGTTGTTGGTGCGCTTGATGGCTTCGCTGATAAAGGTCTCGACGTCGGCCGAGTGCTGGCGGATCGGCGCCAGCAGGGCTTCGGCGGCGATTTTTTCCGGGCCTTCGACGGCGATGCTGTCGCGGAAGGTCGGGCCCTTGACCTTGATCTTTTCACCGCTGTAACGCTTGGTCAGCACCAAGCGGTAATAGAGGGTCTGGTTGCCCTTGGCCCGGCGGGCCGACCAGGTGACCTTGCGGTTGCCGTCGAGGCGATTGACGCTCACGCCGTAGTTATTCGAGATAAAGCTTTCGTTCAGGCTGACGAAGTCGCGGCTCAGGGGCGGCACGAACATCTGGATTTTCACCGGGTCCTTGGCACTGGCGACGAACTCGACCTTGGCGTCGATGTTCCACAGGTCGTCGGTGGCGTCCTCGGTGACGGGAATCCCCAGCACGAAAATCTGATAGGCGGTGACCGAAATGCCCAATACCACCAAAACGGCGATCAGGATTTTCAGGTGCAGATTAAGAGAGCGCATTCAAATTACTCAGCGGTATGAGCGTCGGAGGCGCAGGCAGGTTTGCCCGCCGCGTATTTAAGACTGGGGTCGACCAGCGCATCAAAGCGTTTCAGCGCTTCGGAGCCGATCAGCAGCGGGTATTGGAAGGCGCTGCGGTCAGTCAAGTTCACTTCGATACTGCGTAAAGCGGTGCCCATGCAGATGTCCAGGGCAATCACTGGACGGGCGGTGTAGTTCTTGTCTTCATCGGGGTCGTAGTCACCGGCACGGCGCTTGATCTTGCTCACGCGGGCCAGGGGACGCTCGATGGGGTGGGAATGTGCGGTGTCGATGGCCAGGTAGAAGCGCACCCAGGATTCACCGTTGCGCTTGAAACGCTTGATGTCGCGGGCGCTCAAGGAAGCGGTCTTGGCACCGGTGTCGAGTTTGGCGGCCACTTCCAGGTCAATGCCGGCCAACTTGGCGTATTCATTGAGCCCATACACGGTCTTCTCGGCAGCAACGCCAAGGCCCGGCAAAAGCAGTAGAAGCAAAAGGGGGAAGGGCTTGAGTCTCATAAATCCTGACGCGATGCAGTGCGATGTTCAATTCAAGGCGACTGGCATTGCTGCGCAATCTCTGGTGCGCCTTTTCATCCATGGATGTCAGGCAAAAGTGGCCGGCATTCTAACATGAAGGTTTTCTGGCGCCAGCGCTGGCAGCCGGCCATGCCCTGATAGGGTGCGACACCGGTTATTAGACGATTGTCGACAATGTGTATTTATTCTTTGACTATTAAGGGCTGATTGGCTAGTTTTTGCGGCATTGCTTTTAAAGGTGTCGACAATATGCTGGATCAACTGGAAACCCCAGTGATAGCGTCAGACGATTCCCAGACCATGTCGGAGAACGTCTTTCGGCGTATCCAGGCCGCCATCGTCAAGGGCGAGATCGCCCCCGGCAGCAAGATCTCCGAGCCGGAACTGGCGCGCACCTATGGCATCAGCCGTGGCCCGCTGCGTGAGGCAATCCACCGGTTGGAAGGCCAGCGCCTGCTGGTGCGCATCCCCCATGTGGGCGCGCGAGTGGTGTCCTTGAGCCATGAAGAGCTGATCGAACTCTACGAAATCCGCGAATCCCTGGAAGGCATGGCCTGTCGCCTGGCCGCCGAGCGCATGACCGACGCCGAGATCGAAGAATTGCGCCAGGTGTTGCACACCCACGAGCGCGATGCGGCCTTCCAGGCCGGTGTCGGCTACTACCAGCAGGAAGGCGACTTCGATTTTCATTACCGGATAATTCAAGGCGCCGGTAACCGCACCCTGACCCAAATGCTGTGCGGCGAGCTGTATCAGTTGGTGCGCATGTACCGCATCCAGTTCTCCGCCACCCCCAATCGTCCACGCCAGGCCTTTGCCGAGCATCACCGCATTCTTGACGCGATTGCCGATCGCGACGGTGAACTGGCCGAGTTGTTGATGCGCCGTCATATCGGCGCCTCCAAACGCAACATTGCCCGTCACTTCCCGGACGGCGCTCCCCAATCACGAGGTGAGTCATGAGTTCCAATAACAACACTACTCCAGGCCAGCGTTTCCGTGACGCCGTCGCCAGCGAGCACCCATTGCAGGTGGTCGGCGCGATCAACGCCAACCACGCGCTGCTGGCCAAGCGTGCCGGGTTCAAGGCGATTTACCTGTCGGGTGGCGGGGTGGCTGCCGGCTCCCTTGGTGTGCCGGACCTGGGCATTACCGGCCTGGATGACGTGCTGACCGACGTGCGCCGCATCACCGACGTATGCGACCTGCCGCTGCTGGTGGACGTGGACACCGGTTTTGGCTCCTCGGCGTTCAACGTCGCGCGCACCGTGAAGTCGATGATCAAGTTCGGCGCGGCGGCGATCCATATCGAAGACCAGGTGGGCGCCAAGCGTTGCGGTCACCGTCCTAATAAAGAAATCGTGTCCCAGCAGGAAATGGTCGACCGCATCAAGGCCGCCGTGGATGCGCGCACCGACGACAGTTTCGTGATCATGGCCCGCACCGACGCACTGGCGGTGGAAGGTCTGGAGTCCGCCCTGGAACGTGCCGCCGCCTGCATCGAGGCCGGCGCCGACATGGTGTTCCCGGAGGCCATCACTGAGCTGGAGATGTACAAGCTGTTCGCCTCCCGCGTGAAAGCGCCGATCCTGGCCAACATCACCGAATTCGGCGCAACGCCTCTCTATACCGTCGATCAACTGAAATCTGCGGATGTTTCCATCGTGCTGTACCCGCTCTCGGCCTTCCGCGCGATGAACAAGGCGGCCGAGAACGTCTACACCGCGATCCGTCGCGACGGCACCCAGCAGAACGTGATCGACACCATGCAAACCCGCATGGAGCTTTACGATCGCATCGACTACCACACCTTCGAGCAGAAGCTCGACGCGCTGTTCGCCGCCAAAAAATAACGGACCCTGATACTTGTAGGAGCGAGCTTGCTCGCGAAGATCGTTAACGATAACGCGCTTAGCCTGAATGAACGCGGCGCCCTGAAGTTTTTCGCGAGCAAGCTCGCTCCTACAGGGGCAGCGTGAAGATTTAGCGATTCGTGGGGTGGTGTGAAGCTTCAGCGAGACGCTTCCCTAATAAATACAAAATTGGAGATAACCATGGCCGAAGCAAAAGTACTCAGTGGAGCCGGCCTGCGTGGCCAGGTCGCCGGGCAAACCGCACTGTCCACCGTGGGCCAGGCCGGTGCCGGCTTGACCTATCGCGGCTACGATGTGCGCGAACTCGCTGCCGACGCGCAGTTTGAAGAAGTCGCCTACCTGCTGCTCTACGGCGAACTGCCGACCAAAGCCGAACTCGCGGCCTACACCGCCAAACTCGGCAAACTGCGTGACCTGCCCCAGGCGCTGAAAGAAGTGCTGGAACGCATCCCGGCCGACGCCCATCCGATGGACGTGATGCGCACCGGTTGCTCGTTCCTGGGCAATATCGAGCCGGAGAAAGACTTCTCCGTGCAGCGCGACGTGACCGACCGCCTGCTCGCCGCGTTCCCGGCGATCATGTGCTACTGGTACCGCTTCAGCCACGACGGCCAGCGCATCAATTGCGTGACCGACGAACCGACCATCGGCGGCCACTTCCTGCACCTGCTGCACGACAAGAATCCCAGCGACTTGCACGTCAAGGTGATGAACGTCTCGTTGATCCTCTACGCAGAGCACGAGTTCAACGCCTCGACGTTCACCGCCCGCGTGTGTGCGTCGACCCTGTCGGACCTGTATTCCTGCGTCACCGCCGCCATCGGCTCTCTGCGCGGCCCGCTGCACGGCGGCGCCAATGAAGCGGCGATGGAGATGATCGAGCGTTTCTCTTCCGCCCAGGAAGCGGTGGAAGGCACCCTCGGCATGCTGGCGCGCAAGGACAAGATCATGGGCTTCGGCCACGCGATCTATAAAGACAGCGACCCGCGTAACGAGGTGATCAAGGGCTGGTCGAAAAAACTCGCGGACGAAGTGGGCGACACGGTGTTGTTCCCGGTTTCCGAAGCCATCGACAAGACCATGTGGGAGCAGAAGAAACTGTTCCCCAACGCCGATTTCTACCATGCCTCGGCGTACCACTTCATGGGCATCCCGACCAAGCTGTTCACGCCGATTTTCGTCTGCTCGCGGCTTACAGGATGGGCCGCGCATGTATTTGAACAGCGTGCCAACAACCGCATCATCCGTCCGAGCGCCGAGTACATCGGCGTTGAGCAGCGCAAGTTCGTGCCAATCGAACGTCGCTGAATGGAGAAACCGCTGATCTCGGGGTGAAACCGGATCAAAAATGTGGGAGCGGGCTTGCTCGCGAAGGCGGTGTGACAGTCGCCATGTGTGTTGAATGACACACCGCTTTCGCGAGCAAGCCCGCTCCCACATTTCGATCGCATTCCACCTTGGATCAGCACCGGTTCTTCCTTTTGCAACTACCGTGACCGAGTCCTGACGATGAACACTGAACACCGCAAACCGCTACCCGGCAGCCGCCTCGATTTCTACGACGCCCGTGCGGCGGTCGATGCAATCACCCCCGGCGCCTACGCCACACTGCCGTACACCTCCCGCGTACTCGCCGAGAACCTGGTGCGTCGCTGCGACCCGGCGACCCTCAATGCATCCCTGAGCCAACTGATCGAGCGCAAACGCGACCTCGACTTCCCATGGTTCCCGGCCCGCGTGGTGTGCCACGACATCCTCGGCCAGACCGCCCTGGTGGACCTCGCCGGTCTGCGCGATGCCATCGCCCTGCAAGGCGGTGACCCGGCCCAGGTCAACCCGGTGGTGCCGACCCAACTGATCGTCGACCACTCCCTGGCCGTCGAAGCCGGTGGCTTTGACCCGGAGGCGTTCGAGAAAAACCGCGCCATCGAAGACCGCCGCAACGAAGACCGTTTCCACTTTATCGAGTGGACCAAAAAGGCCTTCAAGAACGTCGACGTGATCCCTCCGGGCAACGGCATCATGCACCAGATCAACCTGGAGAAAATGTCTCCGGTGATCCAGGTGCGTGACGGTGTGGCCTTCCCGGATACCTGCGTCGGCACCGACAGTCACACCCCTCACGTAGACGCGCTGGGCGTGATCGCCATCGGCGTTGGCGGCCTCGAAGCGGAAAGCGTGATGCTTGGCCGCGCGTCGTGGATGCGCCTGCCGGAAAGCGTCGGTGTGGAACTGACAGGCAAGCTGCAACCGGGCATCACCGCCACCGACATGGTGCTGGCGCTGACCGAGTTCCTGCGCAAGCAAAAGGTCGTGGGTGCGTGGCTCGAGTTCTTCGGCGAAGGCGCCTCTGCGCTGACCCTGGGCGACCGCGCCACCATCTCCAACATGGCCCCGGAATACGGCGCCACGGCGGCGATGTTCTACATCGACCAACAGACCATCGCCTACCTCAAGCTCACCGGCCGTGAAGACGAACAAGTCGCCCTGGTCGAGCAATACGCTCGCCACACAGGCCTGTGGGCGGACGACCTCAAGGGCGCGCAATACGAGCGTGGCCTGAGCTTCGATTTGTCCAGCGTAGTGCGCAACATGGCCGGCCCGAGCAACCCCCACGCCCGCGTCGCCACCAGCGATCTGGCGGCCAAAGGCATCTCTGGCCAGTGGGATGACGTGCCGGGGCAAATGCCCGACGGCGCGGTGATCATCGCCGCCATCACCAGTTGCACCAACACCAGCAACCCGCGCAACGTGATTGCCGCCGGCCTGCTGGCGCGTAATGCCAACAAGCTTGGGCTGGTGCGCAAGCCGTGGGTCAAGTCGTCCCTGGCACCGGGTTCGAAAACCGTCGCCATGTACCTCGACGAAGCCGGGCTGACCACCGAGCTGGAGCAGTTGGGTTTCGGCGTGGTGGCGTTTGCCTGCACCACCTGCAACGGCATGTCCGGCGCACTCGACCCGGTGATCCAGCAAGAGATCATCGACCGCGACCTGTACGCCACCGCCGTGCTTTCGGGTAACCGCAACTTCGACGGCCGTATCCACCCGTACGCCAAGCAAGCGTTCCTTGCTTCGCCGCCGCTGGTGGTGGCCTATGCGATTGCCGGCACCATCCGTTTCGACATTGAAAAAGACGTGCTGGGCCTGGACGCCAACGGCAAGGAAATCCGCTTGAAGGACATCTGGCCGAGCGACGAAGAAATCGACGCAGTGGTCAAGGCGTCGGTCAAGCCGGAGCAGTTCCGCCAGGTCTACATCCCGATGTTCGCGATCCACGAAGACACCGGGCCGAAAGTCACGCCGCTGTACGACTGGCGCCCGCAGAGCACCTATATCCGCCGCCCTCCATACTGGGAAGGCGCCCTGGCCGGCGCGCGTCCGCTCAAGGGCATGCGTCCGCTGGCGGTGCTGCCGGACAACATCACCACCGATCACCTGTCGCCGTCCAACGCGATCATGCTCGACAGCGCCGCCGGTGAATACCTGGCGAAAATGGGCCTGCCGGAAGTCGACTTCAACTCTTACGCGACCCACCGCGGCGACCACTTGACCGCTCAGCGCGCCACCTTCGCCAACCCGAAACTGTTCAATGAAATGGTCATCGAAGACGGCAAGGTCAAGCAAGGTTCACTGGCGCGCCTGGAGCCGGAAGGCAAGGTCACGCGCATGTGGGAAGCCATCGAAACCTACATGGAGCGCAAGCAGCCGCTGATCATCATCGCCGGAGCCGACTACGGCCAGGGCTCGTCCCGTGACTGGGCGGCCAAGGGCGTGCGCCTGGCGGGTGTGGAAGCGATTGCCGCCGAAGGTTTCGAGCGTATCCACCGTACCAACCTGGTGGGCATGGGCGTGTTGCCCCTGGAGTTCCTGCCGGGCACTGACCGCAAGACCCTGAACATCGACGGCACTGAAACCTACGACGTGATCGGCGAACGCACCCCGCGTGCGCAACTGACGTTGGTGATCAACCGCAAGAATGGCGAGCGTGTCGAGGTGCCGGTGACCTGCCGCCTGGACACGGCTGAAGAGGTGTCGATCTACGAGGCGGGCGGCGTGTTGCAACGCTTTGCTCAGGACTTCCTGGAATCGGCTGTTACCGCCTGACAACTGTGGCCGGGGTTCGCGCCCCGGCCCATGAGGACCACCATGGCACACGTACCGCAGATCAAGATTCCCGCCACCTACATGCGTGGCGGCACCAGTAAAGGCGTGTTTTTCAGCCTCAAGGATTTGCCCGAATCGGCCCAGGTGCCGGGCGCGGCGCGGGATGCGCTGTTGTTGCGGGTGATCGGCAGCCCCGACCCGTACGACAAGCAAATCGACGGCATGGGCGGCGCGACGTCCAGCACCAGCAAAACCGTGATCCTGGCCAAAAGCACCCGTGCCGAGCACGACGTGGACTATCTGTTCGGCCAGGTTTCCATCGACAAGCCGTTCGTGGACTGGAGCGGCAACTGCGGCAACCTGTCGGCGGCGGTGGGTTCGTTCGCCATCAGCGCAGGCCTGGTGGACGCCGCGCGCATTCCGCACAACGGCGTGGCCGTGGTACGGGTCTGGCAGGCGAACATCGGCAAGACCATCATCGCCCACGTACCAATCACTGACGGCGCGGTGCAGGAAACCGGCGACTTTGAACTCGACGGCGTGACCTTCCCGGCCGCCGAAGTGCAGCTGGAATTCATGGACCCGGCGGCGGAAGAAGAGGGCGGCGGTGGCTCGATGTTTCCTACCGGCAACCTGGTGGATGATCTGGAAGTGCCGGGTGTCGGCACGTTCAAGGCGACCCTGATCAATGCCGGGATTCCCACCATCTTTATCAACGCCCAGGACCTGGGCTACACCGGCACCGAGCTGCAGGGTGCGATCAATAGCGACCCCAAAGCCCTGGCGATGTTTGAAACCATTCGTGCCCACGGTGCGTTGCGCATGGGCTTGATCAAGCATCTGGACGAAGCGGCCCAGCGGCAGCACACACCGAAAGTTGCGTTCGTGGCACGGCCTGCGGATTACGTGGCGTCCAGCGGCAAGGCGATCAAGGCGGCCGATGTCGACCTGTTGGTGCGGGCGTTGTCCATGGGCAAATTGCACCACGCAATGATGGGCACGGCAGCGGTGGCGATTGGCACGGCGGCGGCGATTTCCGGCACGCTGGTGAATCTGGCGGCGGGCGGCGTGGAGCGCAATGCCGTGCGGTTCGGGCATCCGTCCGGGACGCTGCGGGTAGGCGCCGAGGCCAGCCAGGTCAACGGTGAATGGGTCGTGAAAAAAGCCATCATGAGCCGCAGTGCGCGGGTGTTGATGGAAGGGTTCGTGCGCGTCCCCGGCGATTCGTTTTAAGCAATCAACAGGCAGGCACCAAGACCTGCCTTTTATAAAACTTCAACCCTGACCCTGAGGATGGACCACACCTAACCCACTTTGGAGTACTGCCATGAGCGCCAACGTCGACCAGAACAACCGCCCCGACTACGACCAGGTCCTGCAGGATATCGCCGACTACGTCCTGAACTTCAGGATCGAATCCCGCGATGCCCTGGACACCGCCCGCAACTGCCTGATGGACACCCTCGGTTGCGGCCTGCTGGCCCTGCGTTTCCCGGAATGCACCAAGCACCTGGGGCCGATCGTGGAAGGCACGGTGGTGCCGTTCGGCGCACGGGTGCCGGGCACCTCGTTCCGCCTGGACCCGGTCAAGGCCGCGTGGGACATCGGCTGCATCGTGCGCTGGCTCGACTACAACGACACCTGGCTCGCCGCCGAGTGGGGGCACCCGTCGGATAACCTCGGTGGCATCCTCGCGGTCGCCGATCACCTCTCGCAAAAACGCGTGGCCAACGGCGAGGCGCCGCTGACCGTACGGGCCGTGCTGGAGGCGATGATCATGGCCCACGAAATCCAGGGCGTGATCGCCCTGGAAAACTCCTTCAACCGCGTCGGCCTGGACCATGTGCTGCTGGTGAAAGTCGCCTCCACTGCCGTCATCGCCAAGTTGATGGGCGCCAACCGTGAGCAACTGCTGTCGGCACTGTCCCAGGCGTTTGTCGACGGCCAGGCGCTGCGCACTTATCGCCATGCGCCGAATGCCGGTTCGCGCAAGTCGTGGGCGGCGGGGGATGCGTCGAGTCGCGGGGTGCGTCTGGCCGACATCGCGATGCGTGGCGAGATGGGGATTCCCGGTGTGTTGAGCGCGCCGCAGTGGGGCTTTTATGACGTGCTGTTCAGCCACACCAACAAGGACCTGGCGCTCAAGCCCGAAGACAAGCGCGCCTTCAGCCTGTCGCAGCCCTACGGCACTTATGTGATGGAGAACGTGCTGTTCAAGATCAGTTTCCCGGCCGAGTTCCATGCGCAAACCGCGTGTGAAGCGGCGGTCACCTTGCACCCGCAAGTGAAGAGTCGCCTGCATGAGATCGACAGGATTGTCATCACCACCCACGAGTCGGCGATTCGCATCATTTCCAAAGTCGGGCAGTTGGCCAATGCGGCCGACCGTGATCACTGCCTGCAATACATGACCGCCGTGCCGCTGGCGTTTGGCAACCTGGTGGCCGAGCAATACGAAGATGAGTTCCACGCGGCCCATCCGATCATTGATGAATTGCGGGAGAAGATGGTCATCGTCGAAGCCCCGCGCTACAGCCGCGAGTACCTGGAGGCCGACAAGCGCTCCATCGCCAATGCGGTGCAGGTGTTCTTCAAGGATGGGACCCGTACAGAGCAGGTGGCGGTGGAATACCCGATTGGCCATCGTCGTCGTCGGGTGGATGGCATTCCGTTGCTGGAAGACAAGTTCAAGGCCAACCTGGCGACCCGGTTTACTGCGCAGCGCAGCGCCGAGATTTTTGCGCTGTGCAAGGATCAGGCGAAGCTTGAGACCACGCCCGTAAACCGGTTTGTCGACCTGTTCGTCATCTAAAGAACACCACTGATCAAATGTGGGAGCGGGCTTGCTCGCGAATGCGGAGTGTCAGCCAATACATGTGTGGCTGATCCACCGCATTCGCGAGCAAGCCCGCTCCCACATTAAACCTACATGCTGCCTTCCACATCATCCAGGCTGAACGTCTCGGTATGGTCGTCATAGGAGAAAATCTCCGCATACCGTCCCCACGCCACCACGCTTTCCAGGGTCTTTTCCACAAAGGCTTCCGTCATCGAATCTTCCAGTTCCTGCTCGAAACGCACCCGTGGCGCCCGATGGCCGCTGCGCTCAAGCAACACCTGGTGAATACGTGCGGCCAATGGCACGTGGCGGATCAAGTGTTCGGCAAACAGGGTTTTACGCTCCTGGGTGCCGTAGTCGGCGAACAGTTTGCCGGCGTCGGTGAGGGTGATGTCGGCACCCTTGAGTTCGGCGAAGCCCAAATGCTCAAGCATCTCCGCCACCGGGAACAGATCGTCGACTTCCAGCAAACGCCGTTCGGCCACGGTCGGCAGGCCGGCGTGGCCGTTGTAGGGCTCGGCGGCCAGGGTTTCGATCAGGCCGGCCATCAGGTTGGTGGAGACTTCCGGCAACAGGCTGCCCATTTTCAGCTCAGGCAAACCTCTGCTGGCGTCAGCGCTGCGCCGGTCGGTCATCAGGGCGTAGATGTCGTCGACCATTTGCCGGAAGGTCGGGTCCAGCCGGTTGCGCGGGTGGGCAAACGGCACCTTGATCTCGGCCACCACCCGGCCAGGGTTGGACGACAGCACCAGGATGCGGTCGCACATCAGCACCGCTTCTTCGATGTTGTGGGTCACGATCAGGATCGATTTGATCGGCAGTTGCTTGCCGCTCCACAGATCCAGCAGGTCGGTGCGCAGGGTTTCAGCGGTGAGCACGTCCAGCGCCGAGAACGGTTCGTCCATCAGCAGCAGGGTCGGGTTCACCACCAGCCCGCGGGCGAAACCCACGCGTTGGCGCATGCCACCGGACAGTTCGCGCGGGTAGGCGTTTTCAAAACCGTCCAGGCCGATCAGGTCGATGGCCGCCAGGGCGCGCCTGCGGGATTCCTTGCGCTCGACCTGCAAGGCTTGCAGGCCGGCCTCGACGTTTTCCAGCACGGTCAGCCACGGGAACAGTGCAAAGGTCTGGAACACCATGGCCACGCCTTCGGCCGGGCCGGTGAGTGGTGCGCCGTTGTAGCGTACTTCGCCCGACGATGGCTGAATCAGCCCCGCGATGATGCGCAGCAAGGTCGACTTGCCCGAGCCGGAACGGCCGAGCATGCCGACAATCTCGCCTTCGTGCAGGCTCAAGTCCACGCCGCTGAGGACTTGCAGCTCATCTTTACCTTTGCCGAACACCCGGTTCACATTTTTCAACGAGTAGATTTCCGGGGTGTCGGCGGCATGCTCGGTATAGGTAGTCATCACTGCGAATCCCATCAATTCAGACGAAGTTTGTTTTCAGCCAGGGCGTACATCGGCCGCCAGACCGCGCGGTTGAACGCCACCACGAAGATCGACATCACCACCACGCCCAGGGCAATTTTCGGGAAGTCGCCGGCGGCGGTGGTCTGTGCGATGTAGGCGCCGAGCCCGTGGGCGACTACGTTGTCCTGGCCCCAGGACACGTACTCGGACACGATACTGGCGTTCCAGGCACCGCCCGAGGCGGTAATGGCGCCGGTGACGTAGTACGGGAAAATCCCCGGCAGCATCACTTTGCGCCACCACAACCAGCCGCGAATGCGGAAGTTGGCCGCGGCTTCCTTGAAGTCATTCGGGAACGCGCTGGCGCCGGCGATCACGTTGAACAGGATGTACCACTGGGTGCCCAGCACAATCAGCGGGCTCAGCCAGATATCCGGGTTGAGGTTGTAGTGCAGGATCACGATGACGAACACCGGGAACAGCAGGTTCGCCGGGAATGCCGCGAGGAACTGCGCCAGCGGCTGGATTTTTTCCGCAAGCGCAGGGCGCAAGCCGATCATCACGCCCAACGGCACCCAGATCAGCGAGGCGATCAGGATCAGGCCGACCACCCGCAACAACGTGATCAGCCCCAGCACGAATACATGGCCGACTTCGGCGAGGGTCACTTCGGTGCCGACGTACTGCACGATGTGGTACAGCGCATAAGCGGCCAGCAGCGCGATGAGCGTGCCCCACACCCAGTCGATCACTTTTGACGCCTTCGGTGTTTCTGCCGGCAACGCCTTGAGTGCGCCGCCCGCCAGGCTGAAGCGCTTGTTGCCAATGCGGCTGATGGTGCGGGTGAGCGGCCGCAGGATGCGCTGGACGATGCGCGTGCGCTGGATCAGGTTCAGCAGCCAGGATTGCGGCGCGGCGCCTTGGGAGGCAGTGGTTTCCATGCGGAACTTGTCGGCCCAGGCCACCAACGGGCGGAACAGGAACTGGTCGTACATCAGGATGACCACAATCATCGCCAGGATCACGTAACCCACGGCGTGCAGGTCTTTTTGGGCAATCGCCAGGGCCAGGTAGGAACCTACACCCGGCAAGGTGATGGTCTTGTCGCCGACGGTAATGGCCTCGGAGGCGACCACGAAAAACCAGCCGCCGGACATGCTCATCATCATGTTCCACACCAGCCCGGGCATGGCGAAGGGTACGTCGAGCTTCCAGAACCGCTGCCAACCTGAAAGCCGCAGGTTGGTCGACACTTCCACCA
Source organism: Pseudomonas sp. AN3A02 (assembly GCF_011765255.1). NCBI lineage: Bacteria > Pseudomonadati > Pseudomonadota > Gammaproteobacteria > Pseudomonadales > Pseudomonadaceae > Pseudomonas > Pseudomonas sp. AN3A02. The sequence goes on along the minus strand of NZ_JAARNI010000001.1, from coordinate 481,698 downwards.
GGTCATTGGGCAGCATGCGCAGCGACTGGTAGAAGCTGAACGTCATGTTCCAGGCCTGGCTGGTGAAGATCGCAAAGATTGCGGCGAACTCCGCACCGAGCACGCGCCCGGGGAACAGCAGCAGGAAGAACGTCACGGTAAACGAGATGTAGCCCAGTACCGGTACCGATTGCAGGATATCCAGCACGGGCACCAGCAGTTTCTCGGCGCGCCGGCTTTTGGCGGCCAGGGTGCCGTACAACAGGGTGAACACCAGCGCTGCAACCATCGCCGCCAGCATGCGCAGGGTGGTGCGCATCGCGTATTCCGGCAGGTTGGCCGGGTCGAGGGAGATGACTTCACTTTGCAAGGTGGCGATGGGCGCCCAGGTTTCCCGGGCAGTGATGGAGAAAAACAGTAAAAAGCCGATCACCAGGGGCAGGGCGACCAAGTCCCAGCGGTTGGGCAACAAACGCAATGTGGACGCAGGGATGTAGTGACGGAGCACTCTTTTCATAGGCAGTCAGTCCTGCAGCGTTCAGGTTCAGGGGCGTGATGGGAGTGAGCTTAGCTGCTGCACGAATGACCCTCCGAGAAGGAAGGGCGCTGTTTTCGCGAGTCAGGGCAACGAGGCGTTGCAGGCGGGATTGTACGTTTCTAAATGTTACAGGCACATAAATTTGCTGTCAGTTTCCTGTACGAACTGCAGCTAGGGCGGTGGCGCCCCAGCTGCTTCTCGGCTGCTATTCAAACCGCAGGATCACCCGACGGTTGTGCTTGCTCTTCTTCTCGATTTTTTCGCAGAACACCCGGCCGATTTCCTCGGTATTGGTCACATGGGTGCCGCCACAGGGCTGTATGTCGATGCCGGCAATTTCGATCACCCTTACTGAGCCTTGGATCACCGGTGGCGCCACCGCCTGGGTGCGGGTGATCTGTAGCAGGGTCGAGTACTCCGAGGCGGGCATCGACAGGGTTTTCACCGCGTGAGCCTGTTCGATCAAGGCATTGAGGTCGCGGGTGATGGTGTCTTTGTCGAGGGTCATTTCCGGCAGGTCGAAATCCAGGCGGCCCTTGTCGGCACCGATGCTGCAACCGGTCACCGGTGCATCGATGATCGAGCACAGCAGGTGCAGGCAGGTGTGCATTTTCATGTGCTGGTAGCGCCGCTCCCAGTCCAGGCTGGCGTCCACCTGCATGCCGGCGGCCAGTTGTTCAGGGCACTGTTCGACTTGATGCCAGATGATCGAGCGCAGCACCGGATCACGCACCGTGCCGGTGATGTCCACGCGGCTGCCGTCGGGCAGGATGAAGTGCCCGGTGTCGCCCGGCTGCCCGCCGCCGGTGGGGTAGAACAGCGTGTGCTCCAGGGCGATCCCCTGTTCGCTGACGGCAATCACCCGCGCACTGAACGCATTCTGGTAAGGCGCGCTGTCGAACAGCGCGAGGGTTTCCATGGTGTGCACGGACATGTTCAACCTCCGACGATCAGTGGGCTGGCTTGCAGCAAGCGACGAACCATCGCGCTCAAGCCAGGGGGAGATAGCAGGGTGATTTCAAATTCGGGCCCGGTCACTTTCAGGTTCAGCGGCAGGCGCGGCGGGTAGGCCGTAGTCTCGATATGACGCAGGCGGAACTGCAAATGGTGGCGTTCCTTGACCGTTGGCTCCAGCAGCAGGCCGGGCAAGGGATGGAAATCGGCGTCGAGCACCATCACCTTGTGGCTGGCGTTGACCTCGCCCACCACGTGCAGGCGTTCGTCGAGGGCAAACGCACCGAGGTAATTGCTGTGGTCTGACTCATCGTTTTTCTGCAACTGGATCTGATTGACCACCTTGACCTTGGTGCCGGCCGGCACGTCCTGGGTGATCACGCAGGACGGGCTGATAAACACGTTGTCGCCGATCAGCACATAACCCAGCACCCGCGCGCCGGAGCCGACCTCCACGTTGTTGCCCAGCCGTGGGTGACGCTTGCCGTCCGGATTGTTGGCGATGCCCCGGGCGCCGAGGGTCACGCCGCAAAGGATGTAGCAGTCGTTGCCGATCTCGCAGGTTTCACCGATGACCGTGCCGTAACCGTGGTCCAGCACAAAGCGTCGGCCGATCCGCGCAGCGGGGTGGATTTCGGCGCCGGACAGAATCTTGCCCTGGTTGCTCAGCTTCAGGGCGATGGTGGAAAACACGCCGTTGTTCGTGTCCGGGAAATTCCACACCAGGTGCGCCAGCCGGTAGTACAGCACGGCCTTGAACGAGGCGTAGGACTCCAGGATCAGTTCACCCCGCCCACGGGACGCCGGGTCGCGCCAGGCATAGGCGATCAGGTCTTCGGCCACCGCCTGGGCCGCCGCCTGGATCAGCGGCGCAAGATGCGCCTCCAGCTGCTTCAACTGCGCAGGCGTAAGCGTGGTGATGAGGTGGGTGAGCAACTCATCGTGCAGCTGTTGCATGTCGATAAAGCCCCCCATGGAGGCACCCCCGCAATAGTTGTTATTCAAAACAGGGCAAATAACTGTCGGCACTGTCGTAGACCATGGTCAGCACGACGGTGTCGGTGGGCAGTTCCGGCGCCAGCTTGGCGATCGCCACCATGTTGGCGGCCGACGACAGCCCGAGGCTGATGGCGTCGGTGCGCATGATGCGTTTGATCATGTCGAGGCATTCCTGGCGGGACACCTTGAGCATTCCGTCAATGATTGCGACGTTGAGAATGCTCGGGATCAAGCCGATCGACAGGCCCTGGATATGGTGCGGCGCGTGGCGGTCGCTGAGCAGGTCGCATTCTTCCGGTTCCACGCCCATCACGCGGATCGCTGGCCAGGTGCTCTTGAGGGTTTCGCCGATGCCGGTGATATGGCCGCCGGTGCCGATGCCGCTGACGAAGTAGTCCACCCGCAGCTCGCCGAAGGCACGGATGATTTCCCGGGCGGTGGTGTCACGGTGGGTCTGTGGGTTGGCGCCGTTGCGCTGCTGGTTGAGCATCACGTAGCTGGGGTTTTCCAGCTGCAGCTCCATGCATTTTTCGCCGTGGGAATTGTTGCCCTGACGGCTGTCCGACAGCACCACCTTGGCGCCATACAGGCGCAGCAGTTTCTGCTTCTCGGGACTGTAGTTGTCGGGGATCACCAGCACCACCTTGTAACCCAGCACGTTGCCGGCCATCACCAGGCCGATGCCGGTGTTGCCGCCGCTGGGCTCGATGATGGTTTGCCCGGAGCCGCGAATCAGAATGCCCCGGCGCTCGGCGTCGAGGATCATGCCCAGGGCGATGCGCGCCTTGTGGCTGCCGCCGGGGTTGAGGGATTCCAGCTTGGCGTAGACCTCAATGCCAAGGTCTTCGGAAAACTGTTCCAGACGCACGATGGGCGTTTGGCCAATGGCGTCGAGTATCGAGTTATGCAACATCAAGTAAGAGCCCATGGCCGCTGATCAGTACAAAGGCATGTCGGGTTCGACGTCGCGAACCCAGTGTTTCATGCCACCTTGCAGTACTTTGGTGTTGGCGAATCCGGCGGCCAGCAACGTGCTGGCGGCTTGCTCCGCGCGGGTTCCGGCGTAGCAGATGAGGTAGTGCGTGTTGTCGCGGCTGAGGTTGGCAAGTTGCCCGTCGAGCTCGGCCAGCGGGATGTGCACCACCCCCGGCAATTTGCATACTTCCAGCTCACTGGCGTCGCGCACGTCCAGCAACACGTCGGCCTTGCTGTGGCGTTCGAGCAGTTGCTTGAGTACACGCGGCTTGATGTAGCGTTCTTCGGCCAGTGACGGTTGGCTTGGCATCGCATCGGCGCAGACGGCGGGTGCGATGCTTTGGGTGTGGCGCAGTTCGGAACAGCAGGGGCAGTCAGCGCGGCGTTTGAAGCGGATCTCGCTGAACTTCATCGCCAGCGCATCAAAGCGCATCAGCCGGCCCGAGAGCGGTTCGCCGATGCCGATCAACAGCTTGATCGCCTCGGTGGCCTGGATCATCCCGACCACGCCGGGCAATACGCCGATGACGCCGCCGGCGCTGCAATTGGGCGCCAGTTCCGCCGGTGGTGCCTGGGGAAACAGGCAGCGGTAGCACGGCCCGCCTTTATAGTTGAGCACGCTGATCTGCCCGTCGAAGCGGTAGATGGCGCCGTACACCAACGGTTTGCCCAACTGCACGCAGGCGTCGTTGACGAGGTAGCGGGTTTCGAAATTGTCGGTGCCGTCGATCACCAGGTCGTAGGCGCCCACCAGTTCCAGGGCGTTGTCGGTGTTGAAGGCGGTGTCGTAGGTGTTGATCTGGATGTGGCTGTTGAGGTCCTGCAAACGCTGCTTGGCGGACTCGACCTTGGGCAGGCCCAAGGTGCTGTTGCCGTGGACGATCTGGCGTTGCAGGTTGCTGCTTTCAACCACGTCGAAATCCACCAGGCCCAGGGTGCCGATGCCGGCTGCCGCCAGGTACAGGCTGATGGGCGAACCGAGGCCGCCGGTGCCGATGATCAGCACCTTGGCTTTCTTCAGGTTCAGTTGGCCTTCGCGGCCGACGCCGGGCAGGGTGATGTGGCGCACGTAGCGCTGCACTTCTTCGTTGCTCAGTTGGTCGACGTCCATGCCGCCGGAGGTGGCCAGCAGTACTTCGATTTTGGCCTTTTCGGGCAACGGGTCGTTGGCGTCGATCAGTTCCTCTTCGGCGGTGAACAGGAAGTGTTCCTTGAGCTGGTTGTTCTCGTAGAGCAGGTGAGCCCGCAATTGCGGGTGCTCAATGCAGAGGTTTTCAATGACTTCGCGCAATGTCGATCCGGCACCCTCGAGGGTCGATGCTGGCAGCTTGGCCACGCGGACCAGGATGTCGGGGAAAGAGACAGCGTTCATGCACAACTCCGTTTGCAGGTCGTTGAAGGGGTTTTGGGCGAAGTGTCTGCCATCCCAGGCAAACAGCTTGGAACCTTGGGTCTTGCCCTGGCGAACATCCACCACCAGGTAACTTACGGGGTAGATCGGCTCGCCCATGAAAAGGGCTTTGTCCTGGTCTTCGTCGCTGAAATACGCGCCGACGTCAGGGTGGGAGTGGTAGATCACCACCACTGGGTTATCACTGCGAAAAGCCTTGTTCATCATCAGCGTGTCGGCCACCGAAAAGGTGTAGCCGTTGGCGGCGCTGCGTGAATACATCTCGGGGTTCTTGCGGTGCAGCTCGTTCTGGATATTGCTGCCCAGGTACACGCTGCCATCGGCGAAAACGAAACCGCAGCATTCCTCGGGGTAGCTGCGGTCGGCGTGGGCGTAAATCTGCTCCAGGGCGCTTGGGCTCAGGACCTTCATCTCAGTTTTTCTTCGCCAGGAGCTTTTCGATGGGCAGCTTGGTGATCGCAAAACCGGCCAGCAGGATCGCCGAGTACATCATCAGGTCCTTGGAAATCTGCATGCCTTCGTACCAGGCACCGATGATCACCGCGAACACCGGGAAGATGATGAACACGAAGGACAGAATGATCGGACTCAGGCGCTTGAGCAGCATGAAATACACGATAAACCCGCCCACCGAGGCCACCAGGCCGAGGTAGAACAGCGCGCTCCAGGACCGCAGGGTGATGTCTTCAAAGGTCGGGGTTTCAAAGAAAAGCCCGGCGACAAACAGCATCAGCCCGGCAATGCCGATGGGCAGGGTGTTGTAGGTGATCACGCTGATGGCGCTGCCTTGTTTCTTGGTAATCACGTAGCACAAGGCATGCATGATCGCCGCGGCCAGGATCGCCAGCACCCCGAAGAACTCGGCGTGGTCCAGGTGCAAGCCCTGGCTCTTGATGATCATGTACAGGCTACCGAAACCGATGGCGATACCGACCACTTGTGAAAAGTAGATGCGCTCGCGCAAAAACAACGCAGAGAAAATCAGGATAAACACCGGCATGCAGCTGAACAGCAGCGCGGTAAGGCCGGACGAGACATGCATCTCGCCGTAATTGAGCAGGTAATACGGAACGCTGAAGTAGGACAGCGTCACAAACACGAAGAACCAACGGCTCTCCCGGGGAAACAGGATCGGCTCGCGGCGCACCCAGGCGAAACACAGGAACAGCGGAAACGCGATCAAAAACCGCAGCCCGGCAGAGGTCAGCGGCGGCACGCTTTCCACGGCGATTTTAATGCCCAGCCAGGTGGTACCCCAGCTCAGACACACGATCAGAAACATGACGCTGGTAATTAGCCCAGCCAACCACTGCTTGTGAGTTTTTGTTTTTTCAGCATTTTCGAGAACGGCGGACATTGGCATCGTGACATTGCTTCCATGAGACCGAATTGACCTCTATATTGAGAGCCTTGATTCGGTGATTGAACCCGTAAAAGCACACTATTAGGGCGAAAGATGGCTGTCAAAACAAATATTGACATGGTGTCAATTATGCGGGAAGGACTCTCCAACGGGCAGGGCGTGAAGTACAAACGCCTGTCCGATGTCATGGAGCGGGGCATTCTTGAAGGCTTGATTGAACCGGGAAGAAAGCTGCCGCCCCATCGGGTGCTTTCCGACAATCTGGGGGTCACCATCGGCACCATCAGCCGCGCCTACGGTGAGCTGGAGCGGCTGGGGTTGGTGGTGGCGCGAGTAGGTGACGGCACCTTCGTGCGCAAGCGTGGGATGGAACGCCAACGGGATGAAGGCTTTCGCAACTTCAGCGACGAGCCGCGGCAATACTTTGATATGAGCCGCAATATGCATATCCCGGGGCAGGAGACCACGTTCCTGGCCCAGAGCTTCCAGACGCTGGCCACCAACGCCAAGTTTTTGCAGGACATCAGTGCCTACACCCCGGATGCCGGCCTGCCGCGCTATCGGGCGGCGGGTGCGCAGTGGCTGGTGCAGCGGGATTTCCACCCGATTCCCGAGCAAGTGATCTGTGTGAACGGCGGCCAGCATGGGCTGCTGTGTGCACTGATGGCGCTGCTACGGGCCGGCGACACGGTGGTCACCGAACAGTTGACCTACCCGGGGCTGATCACCGCCGCGCGGATGCTGGGGATACGCCTGATTGGCCTGGAAATGGATGAAGAAGGGTTGCTGCCCGGGGCGCTGGATGAAGTCTGTCGCAATCATCGGGTTTCGGCGTTGTACTGCACGCCGACCATCCAGAATCCTACGACAGCCGTGCTGTCGGTCGCGCGCCGTGAGGCGCTGGTCAAGGTGTGCCGTGAACACAATCTGCTGATTCTTGAGGACGAGGCCCACGGGGTACTGGTGGAAGACCGTCCGCCGCCCCTGAGTCATTTCGCCCCGGAACGTACGATTCTGATCAGCAGCCTGAGCAAGGCGGTGTCGGCGGGGTTGCGCGTTGGGTACGTGCATGCGCCGCCGGCGCTGGTCAGCCGGATTTCTGCGGCCTTGCGTTCGACCTGCTGGATGGCCACGCCGGTCACCCTGGAACTGGCCACGCAATGGATCGAAAACGGCACCGCAGAACACCTGCTGCACCAGCAGATCCAGGAAATCAGCCGCCGCAAGGCACTGGTTGAAGGGTTGTTGATTGGGTTGGAGTACCGCACTCACCTGAACAGCCCGCACTTCTGGATCGAAGTCCCGGAGCCTTGGCGCGCGTCGGAAATCGAGGCGGAGTTAAAGCAGAACAATTACCTGATCGCGACAGCCGAAGCGTTTGCGGTGGGGCAGACGGCGGTGCCGCAGTTTATCCGGGCGAGTATCTGCAATACGTCGGGAGATGATCAGTTGCTGCTGGATGGGTTTGATGCGCTGGCGACGGCGCTGGGGCAGGGTGGGGGGAGATTCCACTTGTGAAGATAGACCCTTGTGGCGAGGGGGCTTGTCCCCCGTTGGGCTGCGCAGCAGCCCCAAACCTGGCGACGCCGTTCTGTCTGAGAGACTGCGGTGGCATTACTGGGGCCGCTTCGCAGCCCAACGGGGGACAAGCCCCCTCGCCACAGGTGAGCGGTGGTTTCTGAGCTGCCGGTTACTTAAACCGCCGCTCCACCCCTTTCTCCACCAGAATCTTCGCCGAAATCTCTTCCACCGAAAAATGCGTGGAATTGATGTGCGCAATATTCTCCCGGCGGAACAGATTTTCCACTTCCCGCACTTCAAATTCGCACTGCGCATAGCTGGAGTAACGGCTATTGGGCTTGCGCTCGTTACGAATCGCCGTCAGTCGGTCTGGGTCGATGGTCAGCCCGAACAGCTTGTGCTGGTGCGCCCGCAGGGCGCTCGGCAGCGTCAGGTGCTCCATGTCGTCTTCGGTCAGCGGGTAGTTGGCCGCGCGAATCCCGAATTGCATGGCCATATAAAGGCAGGTCGGCGTCTTGCCGCAGCGGGACACGCCCACCAGGATCAAATCAGCCTTGTCGTAGTAGTGGGTGCGGGCACCGTCGTCGTTATCGAGGGCGAAGTTCACCGCCTCGATCCGCTCCATATAGTTGGAGTTGTGGCCAATGGAGTGAGATTTTCCGACGGAGTATGACGAATGTTCACTTAACTCTTGTTCCAGCGGCGCCAGGAAGGTAGAGAAGATGTCGATCATGAAACCATTGGAGGTGGCGAGGATCTCACGAATGTCCTGATTGACGATGGTGTCGAAAATGATCGGACGAAATCCGTCTTTTTCGGCCGCCAGATTGATTTGTTGTACCATGGCTCGCGCTTTATCCACGCTATCGATATAGGGTCGCGTGAATTTGCTGAAGGTAATGTTTTCGAACTGCGCCAGCAGGCTTTGACCCAGGGTTTCGGCTGTAATGCCGGTGCCGTCGGAGATAAAGAAAGCAGATCGTTTCATTTGAGCCTTGGGCCTTAAGCTGATGACGAATCTTGGATATGATAGGCGCGATTTTGCCGTCCCGCAGTGGGCCGCATTCTCACTTATTTTCCAGGTCCAGGCCACAAACGCCGGTAACTGCTCCTACTGAGCCGCCGGCGTCCTGAGCTTTTCCAACACAGAAAGTGGAGAGATCACCTTGGTAGAGTACGTAGTTTCCCTCGATAAGCTCGGCGTCCATGATGTGGAGCACGTAGGGGGCAAGAACGCATCCCTGGGCGAGATGATCAGTAATCTTGCGGGCGCCGGTGTATCGGTGCCAGGTGGTTTTGCCACCACTGCCCAGGCTTACCGTGATTTCCTCGAGTTGAGCGGCCTCAACGATCAGATCCACGCCGCCCTCGATGCGTTGGACGTCGATGACGTCAACGCCTTGGCCAAGACCGGCGCCCAGATCCGTCAATGGATCATGGAAGCCGAGTTCCCCGAGAAGCTCAACGCCGAGATCCGCACCGCGTTTGCCACGCTGTCGGCCGGTAACCCGGACATGGCCGTCGCCGTGCGCTCCTCGGCTACCGCCGAAGACCTGCCAGACGCTTCCTTTGCCGGCCAGCAAGAAACTTTCCTGAACATCCGCGGCGTGGAAAACGTGATCCGCGCGGCCAAGGAAGTATTTGCTTCCCTCTTTAACGATCGCGCCATTTCCTACCGCGTGCACCAGGGTTTCGACCACAAGCTGGTGGCCCTGTCTGCCGGTGTGCAGCGCATGGTGCGTTCGGAAACCGGCACCGCCGGCGTGATGTTCACCCTGGACACCGAGTCGGGCTTCCGCGACGTGGTGTTCATCACCGGCGCCTACGGCCTCGGCGAAACCGTCGTACAAGGCGCGGTGAACCCGGACGAATTCTACGTCCACAAACACACCCTTGAAGCCGGCCGCCCGGCCATCCTGCGCCGTAACCTCGGCAGCAAGGCTATCAAGATGATCTACGGCGACGAGGCCAAGGCCGGTCGCTCGGTGAAAACCGTTGATGTCGACAAGGCCGAACGCGCGCGTTTCTGCCTGAGCGACGCCGAAGTCAGCGAATTGGCCAAGCAAGCGATGATCATCGAGAAGCACTACAAGTGCCCGATGGACATCGAATGGGCCAAAGATGGCGACGACGGCAAGCTGTACATCGTTCAGGCCCGCCCTGAAACCGTGAAGAGCCGTACTTCGGCCAACGTCATGGAACGCTACCTGTTGAAAGAAACCGGCACCGTGCTGGTGGAAGGCCGTGCCATCGGCCAGCGCATCGGCGCCGGCAAGGTGCGGATCATCAAGGACGTGTCCGAGATGGACAAGGTTCAGCCAGGCGACGTGCTGGTCTCCGACATGACCGACCCGGACTGGGAACCGGTGATGAAACGCGCCAGCGCTATCGTCACCAACCGTGGCGGGCGTACCTGCCATGCGGCGATCATCGCCCGTGAGCTGGGGATTCCGGCAGTGGTTGGCTGCGGCAACGCGACCCAACTGTTGAAAGACGGCCAGGGCGTGACCGTATCCTGCGCTGAAGGTGACACCGGCTTTATCTTCGAAGGTGAGCTGGGTTTCGACATCAAGCAAAACTCCATCGACGCCATGCCGGACCTGCCGTTCAAGATCATGATGAACGTCGGTAACCCGGACCGCGCCTTTGATTTCGCGCAGTTGCCGAACGCCGGTGTGGGCCTGGCCCGCCTAGAGTTCATCATCAACCGCATGATCGGCGTGCACCCCAAGGCACTGTTGAACTACGACGGCCTGCCGCTGGACATCAAGGAAAGCGTCGACAAGCGCATCGCCGGCTACAACGACCCGGTGGGCTTCTACGTCGAGAAGCTGGTGGAAGGCATCAGCACCCTGGCGGCGGCGTTCTACCCGAAAAAGGTCATCGTGCGGCTGTCGGACTTCAAGTCCAACGAATACGCGAACCTGATCGGCGGCAAACTCTACGAGCCGGAAGAAGAAAACCCGATGCTGGGCTTCCGTGGTGCCTCGCGTTACATCAGCGAAGCCTTCCGCGACTGCTTCGAACTGGAATGCCGTGCCCTCAAGCGCGTGCGCAACGAGATGGGCCTGACCAACGTCGAAATCATGGTGCCGTTCGTACGCACCCTGGGTGAGGCGAGCCAGGTGGTGGACCTGCTGGCAGAAAACGGCCTGTCCCGTGGCGAGAACGGCCTGCGCGTCATCATGATGTGCGAGCTGCCGTCCAACGCCATCCTGGCCGAAGAGTTCCTGGAGTTCTTCGACGGCTTCTCCATCGGCTCCAACGACCTGACCCAGCTGACCCTGGGCCTGGACCGCGACTCGGGGATCATCGCTCACCTGTTCGACGAGCGTAACCCTGCGGTCAAGAAGCTGCTGGCCAACGCCATCCAGGCATGCAACAAGGCTGGCAAGTACATCGGCATCTGCGGCCAAGGCCCTTCCGATCACCCGGACCTGGCCAAATGGCTGATGGAACAGGGCATCGAAAGCGTCTCGCTGAACCCCGATTCCGTACTGGAAACCTGGTTCTTCCTGGCTGAAGGCCAAGCGCCAGCGTAAGGTGTAGCACCCCAAAGTGCCGGTCAATCTTGCGGTTGGCCGGCATTTCTCATTCTGTACAGGGCGGAACTCCTTCCGGACGCCGCCCTTTTTTGTGCAAGAGCATTATGCAAAGCAGCAGCAACCTGTTCCCCGTCGCCTTGATCAGCGCTGAGCGTCGTGGCGACCTGAGTGAAGATGTGTACCGGCTGAAACCTGGCAACAGCCCCGACGGCACCGTCGAGCTGGCCGTGACCCGCCTGGGTCTGGCTGATGTCCCGGAAAACCGGGGCGTGCCGGTGGTTTTGTTGCACGGCAGTTTCTCCAACCGCCGCTTCTGGTATTCGCCCAAGGGTATTGGTTTGGGTGCCTACCTGGCTCGCGAGGGGTTCGATGTCTGGATTCCGGAAATGCGCGGCCATGGGCTGTCCCGACGTAACCACGATTACGCCAAAAACCGCGTCGCCGACTATGCTCGCTACGACTTGCCGGCCATTGCCGCTTTTGTGCGTGAGCAAAGCGGGCAGATTCCCCACTGGGTCGGGCATTCCCTCGGCGGCACAACCTTGGCAGCGGCCCTGGGTGGGCAGCACCTGGGCGCGCCGGCGGTGGCCTCGGTGGCGCTGTTTGGCTGCCAGGTCAGCCGCACCCATTGGCCGTTGAAGCTGCCACCGGTGGAATGGACCGGTCGCCTGCTCTTGAAGCGTTTTGGCGAGTTGTCTGGCTCTCGGCTGAAACGCGGCCCAGAGGACGAGCCAGCCGGCGTGTTGATTGAAGCCATGCGCTGGAATGGTCTGTTCGGCCGCTTTGGCGAAGGAAAGCAGGATTGGTGGAAAGGCCTGGCAGGTGTCGACGTGCCGCTACTGGCGGTGAGCGCTGCCGGCGATCACCAGGACCCGGACTGGGCCTGTCGCAAGCTCTTCGAACAGGTCGGCTCCGAGCATCGCCAGTACCTGTGCCTGGGGCGCCAGCAAGGGTTTAGCGGGGATTTCGGGCATGTCGAGATGCTCGTCAGCAAGGCTGCCCAGGCTGAAGTGTGGCCGTTGGTAAGGCGTTGGTTGAAAGATCCGCTTACACCTTTGGCGGCGGCGGAGGCACGGGAGCTTGTAGCGGTTTGAGCGGGAGGCTCTATCAAGGGCGTTTCGCTTGTTTGCCGTAGCGGATAAGATATGACGCGTTGGGTAGTTCTGGTCATATTCAGTCGCGCAGTAGGTCTTGCGTTGCTGTCCGATGGGCCCGACTATCCGACCCGGATTAAAGAACCTTCATGGCAAAGCGTTTCCAGATGTAAGTAAACAGTGGGATGTTCGACACCTTCTTTCACCTACAGGAGTTTCTCGATGAACCATTACCTTACCCCCGACCTGTGTGACGCCTACCCGGAGCTGGTGCAGGTGGTTGAGCCGATGTTCAGCAATTTCGGCGGCCGAGACTCCTTTGGTGGCGAGATCGTGACCATCAAGTGCTTTGAAGACAATTCCCTGGTCAAGGAACAAGCCGAACTCAACGGCGCCGGCAAGGTGCTGGTGGTTGATGGTGGTGGTTCCCTGCGCCGCGCGTTGCTGGGCGACATGATCGCCGAGAAAGCCGCGAAAAACGGCTGGGAAGGGCTGGTGATCTACGGCTGCATCCGCGATGTGGACGTGATCGCCCAAACCGACCTCGGCGTGCAGGCCCTGGCCAGTCACCCGATGAAGACTGACAAACGCGGTATTGGCGATTTGAACGTGGCGGTGACATTCGCCGGCGTGACCTTCCGTCCGGGCGAGTACGTGTATGCCGACAATAACGGTGTGATCGTCTCCCCCAGCCCGCTGAAAATGCCTGAATAAATAGCCGTAGCCGACAGGGGTGAGGATGTTCGAGGAAGAAAACGCGCAGTGGGGGCTGGTGCATGCCCTGGTGCTGGACGGTAAAGGTGGCGCGCGTTCGATTGCCCGGACAGAGCTTGATGAGCTGCAACTGCAGCCTCAGGAAAGCCTGTGGCTGCATTGGGACCGTAGTCACCCCCAGACCCAGACCTGGTTGCGCAAATCCAGCGGTTTGAGCGAGTTCGCCTGTGACCTGCTGCTGGAGGAGAACACCCGCCCACGCCTGTTGCCACTGCCGGACGCTGAACTGTTGCTGTTTTTACGCGGGGTCAACCTCAATCCCGGCGCCGAACCGGAAGACATGGTCTCGGTGCGGATCTTTGCCTCGGCAGCGCGAGTGATTTCCCTGCGTTTGCGCCCGTTGCGCGCCACCGACGAGTTGCTGGTGCAACTGGCGGACGGCAAGGGGCCGAAGACTTCCTCGGAACTGGTCCTGTATATGGCGCAGTACCTGACCAACAAGGTCCAGGATCTGGTCAGCGATCTGTCCGAAATCGTCGATATCGAAGAAGAAAAACTGGATGCCGACGAACGGTATACTCCGGAGCATGGCAGCGTTTTGCAGATCCGTCGGCGCGCCGCCGGGCTGAAGCGTTTCCTGTCGCCGCAGCGGGATATTTTCGCGCAGTTGACCCGGATCAAATTGCCCTGGTTCTGTGACGACGATGCTGACTACTGGAACGAATTGAACAACAGCCTGACCCGTTACCTCGAGGAGCTGGAATTGTCCCGGGAGCGCGTGGGGCTTGTGCTGGAGACCGAAGACCGGCGTTTGAGCCTGCGCATGAACCGCACCATGTACCGCTTCGGGATCATCACCGGGATCTTCCTTCCGATGAGTTTTCTGACCGGTTTGCTGGGGATCAATGTGGGCGGAATTCCGTTCTCTTCCAGCCCTTACGGATTCCTGATTGCCTGCCTGATGATGGTATCGGTGGCGGTCGGGCAGTGGTGGTTGTTTCGACGTTTACGTTGGGTTTGAGCTGAATGTGACCTGAACGTGGAAAGAGGTCATGTGACCCGAAGAATTTTACCCTCGTCTTTTAAATCACTTGCGAGAGGTTTTTTATGCACGATCCGTTCGAACAGTCTTTGCGTGACATGCTGAATGCCTCGCCGTCCAACCGGGACGACGATGCTTGCCTGGGTCGCGTTTTGAAAACCGCCAACCGCCAGGTCGGGGCGGGGGATCTGTTCGGTCTGCTCGGCCGCTGGTTGCCGGCATTGATGATGGCGTTGAACAATGGTTCGGCCCACGTTTCACCGGTTTCCCGTCGTAAACCTCTTGCTCGCACTGCTGATAAGGCTGAATGAATATGGAACTCGATCTCTGGACCCAGAGTCTGGTAACTGCAATGACTGCACTGTGGACCAAGGTGGCGAATTTCATTCCCAACCTGTTTGGTGCATTGGTGGTGGTACTGCTGGGGTTTGTCGTGGCCAAGCTGCTCGACACCCTGCTTTCCAAATTGCTGGCTAAACTGGGTCTTGATCGATTGATGGGTGGTACCGGCCTGACCAAGATTTTGGGGCGTGCCGGGTTGCAGGTACCGATCTCGACATTGATCGGCAAGATCGTTTATTGGTTTGTTTTGCTGATTTTTCTGGTTTCTGCGGCTGAATCACTTGGACTTGAACGAGTTTCAGCTACGCTCGACATGTTGGCGCTATATTTGCCGAAGGTATTCGGTGGCGCGCTGGTACTGCTGGTAGGGGTTTTGCTGGCGCAACTGGCCAATGGCCTGGTGCGCGGGGCGGCTGAAGGCGTCGGGCTGGATTACGCCAGCGGCCTGGGGCGAATAGCCCAGGGCCTGGTGATTATCATCAGTATTTCGGTCGCGATCAGCCAGTTGGAGGTCAAGACTGACCTGCTGAACCACGTGATTGTGATTGTTTTGATTACCGTTGGTCTGGCCGTTGCGCTGGCCATGGGGTTGGGAAGCCGGGAAATTGCCGGGCAGATTCTTGCGGGAATCTATGTGCGTGAGCTATATCAGGTTGGGCAACAAGTGCGTGTGGGCGAGGTCGAAGGGCAGATCGAGGAGATCGGCACGGTCAAGACGACAGTGCTGACTGACGACGGCGAACTGGTGTCGCTTTCGAACCGGATCTTGCTGGAACAGCATGTGACTAGCCGCTAACGCGGCGAATCCTGCTAATGTACGCCGCCGCGAACCTGGGTATCCAGACTCTGGCGGACATTGACCTGACTGTCGGCACGACTTGTTTTGAATAAAGCCCAAACGCTGTCCACGCGCTATGACCCCCGTGAGCTCTCTGATGAGGAGTTGGTCGCGCGCTCGCACACGGAGCTGTTTCACGTAACACGCGCGTACGAAGAATTGATGCGCAGGTATCAACGCACTCTGTTCAACGTTTGTTCAAGGTATTTAGGGAACGATAGAGATGCGGATGATGTCTGTCAGGAAGTGATGCTCAAGGTGCTCTACGGCCTGAAGAACTTCGAGGGCAAATCGAAGTTCAAGACATGGCTCTACAGCATCACGTACAACGAGTGCATCACGCAGTATCGGAAGGAACGGCGAAAGCGTCGCTTGATGGATGCTTTGAGTCTGGACCCACTTGAGGAAGCGTCTGAAGAAAAGGCGCCAACCCCGGAAGAGAAGGGCGGACTCGATCGCTGGCTGGTGTATGTGAATCCGATTGACCGGGAAATTCTGGTGCTACGATTTGTCGCAGAGCTGGAGTTCCAGGAGATCGCTGACATCATGCATATGGGTTTGAGTGCTACAAAAATGCGTTACAAACGCGCTCTTGATAAATTACGTGAGAAATTTGCGGTCAGCACTGAAACTTAGTGCGTGGCAAATATCTCTTACGTGTAGGCAAGTTCTGTTAGACTTGTCGCCGAGTTGTCCCCCGGTATGTGGGACTGCTTTACAATCACCAGATGGGGATTTAACGGATGAAACTGAAAAACACCTTGGGCTTGGCCATTGGTACTCTTATTGCTGCCACTTCAGTCGGCGCTCTGGCACAAGGCCAAGGCGCAGTTGAAGGCCAGCTGTTCTACAAAAAGCAGTTCAACGATAGCGTTAAGCATATCGAAGACGGCTTCAACCCTGGCGCCAGCATCGGTTACTTCCTGACCGACGACGTGTCGATCAACCTGAACTACGACACTACCAACCACACCCGTTCGAACGACGGTACTGGTAGCCAGAAGATCAAAGGTGATACCGGCAGCGTTACTGCCCAGTACCACTTCGGTCAAGCTGGTGTCGACTCCCTGCGTCCATACGTAGAGGGCGGTTTCGGCCACCAGAGCCGTACCAACGTTGAAGCTGATGGTCACAAAGGTCGCGATCAATCGACCCTGGCTATCGCTGGCGCTGGCGTGAAGTACTACTTCACCGACAACCTGTTCGCACGTGCTGGCGTTGAAGCTGACTACGCTATCGACAACGGCAAGTGGGACTACTCGGCACTGGTTGGTCTGGGCGTAAACTTCGGCGGCAACGCTGGCAAAACTGCTCCAGCTCCTACCCCAGCACCAGCTCCAGAGCCAGTTCCAGAGCCAGAAGCTCCGGTTGCTCAGGTTGTTCGTGTTGAGCTGGACGTGAAGTTCGACTTCGACAAGTCGGTTGTTAAGCCTAACAGCTACGGCGACGTGAAAAACCTCGCTGACTTCATGAAACAGTACCCACAAACCACCACCGTTGTTGAAGGTCACACTGACTCCGTCGGTCCTGACGCTTACAACCAGAAGCTGTCCCAGCGTCGTGCTGACGCTGTTAAGCAAGTCCTGGTCAAAGACGGTATTGCTCCTAACCGTGTAAGCTCGGTTGGTTATGGCAAATCCCGCCCAGTTGCTGACAACGCAACTGAAGCTGGCCGTGCTATCAACCGTCGCGTAGAAGCCTCGGTAGAAGCACAAGCAGCTCAGTAATTACTGAGTTGTAGAAAAAAGCCCGGCTTAGGCCGGGCTTTTTTTCGCCTGCAATTTGTCTCACGCAGTAGCGCTGGCCAGGGCCTCAACCGCTTGCGTTGCCTGGATTACCCGGCCAATCACCAGGATTGCCGGGCTCTTCAGGGCGAAATCCTGTGCATCGTCCTGCATCCGGGAAAGGCTGCTGCGACACTCACGTTGCTGTGGCAATGAAGCGTTTTCAATCATCGCCACCGGCATGTCGTCGCTCATTCCACCTTCCAGCAACTGTTGGCGAATCTCCCCCAACTTGGCCACACCCATGTAAATCACCAGCGTCGTACCACTCTCGGCCAGTGCTCGCCAATTGAGGCTACTGTCGTCCTGAGTGTGAGCCGTGACCAGCGTGACGCCCCGGCTGATACCGCGCAGTGTCAGCGGAATATCACAGTTCGTTGCACCGGCCAGCCCCGCCGTAATGCCATTGACCAACTCCACCTCCACCCCTTGCTGCCTGAGCCATGCCGCCTCTTCGCCGCCGCGACCAAAAATGCACGGATCGCCGCCCTTGAGCCGCACCACGCATTTGCCTTGCCGGGCATAGCGCAACATCAGGCGATGAATAAATGCCTGTGGTGTGGAACGGCAACCGCCGCGTTTACCCACGGTGATCAGCCGTGCAGTGGGGCAATGCTCCAGCAGCGCCGGGTTGACCAGATCATCGATCAGCACCACATCGGCTTCCCGCAGGGCTCTCACCGCCTTGAGTGTCAGCAGCTCCGGATCGCCGGGACCTGCGCCCACCAGCCAGACTTTTGCGCTCATATGCTTTCCTCACACCGTGATCGCGATTGGCTGCGTGCCGTTCGCCAATAGCCGTTTGATTTCCGGCACACAGGAGCCGCATTGCGTACCGCAACCCAACTCCTGCTTCAGCCCATTCAGGTCCAGGCCCCGGGCAATGCCGGCGCAGACCGCGTTTTCGCTGACGTTCCTGCAGTTGCACAACGTCTTGTTGCGGGTCGAACCGCCCCCCGGTGGCGCACTCAATGGCGCCAGCAGCCAGCGTCGCAACTGTTCATCGGTGCGACCTTCCAACCACAGGCTTTGCAACCAGTGGCGAGCCAGGGTTTCGCCGGCCAGGCGGATCGCGGTGATACGGCCCTTTTCAATTTTTACCCGCTTACCAATGGAGCGCCGCGGGTCGTCGTAGGCCATGACCGGACCGTCATTGAGGCCCAGCAACTGGTCAATCTGCTTGAGCAGGTCAAGCGCAGGCGCCTCGTGATGCGCCGCACGAATCAGCAGGGCGGGCCGCTCGCGCCCGGTCAGGCTCAGGCTGACGTAGGCAAAGCCCTCACACAGCGGTCGCAACGCTTCGAAGTGTTGCTGCACATCGCCCTCAATCAGCGCAAACAAGTGCCAGGGCAGTTGCACCGCCTCCAGGCGCACGCCGCTGTGTTTGAGTTCCGGCTGTTTGGACAGCGGATCGAACGCCGGCTGGGTGAGCGCATTGACGCCACCTTTAAGAAACCGGTCGCCCCAATGCATCGGCAGGAAAGCCTGGCCGGGACGCACGCTGTCATCGCTGTTGACCGCCACGATCACGCTGGCGCGCCGACTTTTCAGGCTGATCAGTTCACCTTCCTTCAAACGATGTCGGCGCAGTTCATCCGGGTGCAGGCTGAGCAACGCTTCACTGACATGCCCGAACAGCTGCGCAGCAGTACCCGTGCGGCTCATGCCATGCCATTGGTCCCGCAGGCGCCCGGTGATCAGGGTCAGTGGGAAACGCGCATCACGCTGCTCCTTGGCGGCGCGATAAGGGTCGGCGACAAAGTGCGCACGGCCAGTCTCAGTAGGGAAAATCCCGTCGGTATACAGACGCGGTGTTCCGCCCACGGCATCGGCCGGGAATGGCCATTGCTGTGGGCCGATCCGGTCCAGCAGGGCGTGACTGATACCCGAGAGGTCCAAGTCGCGCCCACGGGTCAGCAATTTGTATTCTTCAAAGATCTGCGCGGGTTGCTCAAAGGCAAAAAGACCCGGTTTTCCGGGACGAAGACGCCGCTCCAGGCGCTGGGCAAAATCCACGGTGATGGCCCAGTCTGGCCGCGCTTCCCCTGGTGGGTCGATGGCCGGCCGGACGTGGGAAATGCGCCGTTCAGAGTTGGTGACTGTGCCTTCTTTCTCGCCCCAGCTCGCCGCCGGCAACAACAGGTCGGCGAAACGTGCGGTCTCGGTTGTACGAAAGGCTTCCTGTAGCACCACGAACGGACACGCCTCCAGGGCCTGGCGCACGCTGTTTTGGTCAGGCAGTGATTGGGCCGGGTTGGTACAGGCGATCCACACGGCCTTGATCTTGCCAGTCTGCATCTGTTCAAACAGTTCGATGGCCGTGAGCCCGGTGCTGGCGGGGAGTTGTTCTACACCCCAATACGCGGCCACTTCTGCCCGATGTTCAGGATTGGCAGCCTCACGATGGCCTGGCAACAGATTCGACAAGCTTCCTGTTTCCCGTCCACCCATGGCATTCGGCTGACCCGTCAGGGAGAAAGGTCCACAGCCCGGACGGCCGATGGTGCCGGTCGCCAGATGCAGGTTAATCAGCGCGCTGTTCTTTGCGCTGCCTGCTGTGGACTGGTTCAGCCCCATGCACCACAACGACAGGAAGCTCGCCGAGGTGCCGACCCATTCTGCGCACAGGCGCAGTTGCTCGATACTGATCCCGCACAGCTGCGTAACCATCTGCGGCGTGTAGTCGTGAACCAGGCGTTTGAGCTCCATCAGCCCGTCGGTATGGGCCTGGATAAAATCGCGGTCGATCCAGTCTTCCCACAACAACAAGTGCAAGATCCCATGGAACAACGCGACATCCGTACCCGGCAGGATCGCCAGGTGCAGGTCCGCCAGGTCGCAGGTGTCGGTGCGCCGAGGATCAATCACCACCACCTTCATCTGTGGCCGACGGGCCTTGGCTTCCTCCAAGCGACGGAACAACACCGGATGCGCGTAGGCCATGTTACTGCCGACGATCATCACGCAGTCGCTCGACTCCAGGTCCTCATAACTGCAGGGCGGCGCGTCGGCCCCCAGGCTGCGCTTGTAGCCGACCACCGCCGAAGACATGCACAGCCGCGAGTTGCTGTCGATATTGTTGGTGCCCACCAGCGCCCGCGCGAGTTTGTTGAAGCTGTAGTAATCCTCGGTCAGCAACTGCCCGGAGATATAAAACGCCACGCTGTCCGGCCCGTGTTCGGCGATTGTCTCGGCGAACACATTGGCCGCGTGTTCCAGGGCGGTGTCCCAGTCCGTGCGGGTGCGGGCCAGGCCTTTGCCCAGCCGCAGTTCCGGGTACAACGCACGGGCAGCAAGATCGCCAGTAAGATGCAGGCTTGCACCCTTGCTGCACAGCTTGCCGAAGTTGGCCGGATGGCTCGGGTCGCCACTGACGCCGAGGATCTGCGAGCCATCATGCTCGATCAGCACGCCGCAACCGACCCCGCAGTAGCAGCAGGTGGACGCGGTGGTCTGGCGGTTCATCAACCGGCGTCCCGCAGGGCCAGCATCACCCGGCCGTTTTCCACACGGGCCGGGTGGTGATGGGCGCAGCCGACGTCCGGTGCCTGGGCTTCACCGGACTCCAGGTCGATCTGCCAGTTATGCAGCGGGCAGGCCACGCGCTTGCCGTAGATCAAACCTTGGGACAGTGGACCTCCCTTGTGCGGGCAGCGGTCGTCGAGGGCGAAAACTTCGTCGTCACTGGTACGAAAAATCGCGATGTCACCTTTGGGCCCGGTGATGATGCGCGAGCCCAGGGCGTTGATTTCTTCAAGGGCGCAGATATCCAGCCAGTTCATGCCGGCACCTCCAGCAGTTTGACGGGGAGGGTGTCGAACTCCTTTTTCAGCAGTGGCTGTTCCAGGCGTTCTTTCCACGGGTCCTGTTCGAACGACAGGGAGAATTGCAGGCGGTCATTGAGCGCCTGGCGCCGCGCCGGGTCTTCCAGGACGGCCTTCTTGATGTGCTCCATGCCCACCCGTTGCAGGTAGTGCACGGTGCGCTCCAGGTAGAAGGCTTCTTCCCGGTAGAGCTGTAGGAAAGCGCCGTTGTATTCGCGCACTTCTTCGGCGGTTTTCAGCTTGACGAAGAACTCGGCAACTTCAGTCTTGATCCCGCCGTTACCGCCGATGTACATCTCCCAGCCGGAATCGACGCCGATAATTCCCACGTCCTTGATCCCCGCTTCCGAGCAGTTGCGCGGGCAGCCGGACACTGCCAGCTTGACCTTGTGGGGCGACCACATATTGAACAGGTCATGTTCCAGCTCAATCCCCAGCTGTGTGGAATTCTGCGTACCAAAGCGGCAGAACTCGCTGCCAACGCAGGTCTTCACGGTGCGGATGGATTTGCCGTAGGCATGGCCGGACGGCATGTCGAGATCCTTCCATACACCGGGCAAGTCCTGCTTCTTGATGCCCAGCAAGTCGATACGCTGCCCGCCGGTGACCTTGACCATCGGCACGTTGTACTTGTCGGCCACATCGGCGATGCGCCGCAGTTCCGATGGATTGGTCACACCGCCCCACATCCTCGGGACTACCGAGTAGGTACCGTCTTTCTGGATATTGGCGTGGGCCCGTTCGTTGATCAGGCGCGATTGCGGATCGTCTTTCGCCTCGCCGGGCCAGGTGGAAATCAGGTAATAGTTGAGTGCCGGGCGGCAGGTGGCGCAGCCGTTCGGGGTGCGCCAGTTCAGGTAGCTCATGGTGCCGGCGATCGTCAGCAGGTGCTGGTCGCGGATGGCCTGGCGGATTTGCCCATGGTTGAGGTCGCTGCAGCCGCAGATGGCTTTTTCGCTTTTCGGTTTGACGTCCGCTGCGCCGCCCACGGTGTTGATCAGGATCTGTTCCACCAAACCGGCGCAGGAGCCGCAGGAGCTGGCGGCCTTGGTGTGTTTTTTCACGTCGTCGACGCTGAACAGCCCGTGTTCCTGAATCGCCTTGACGATGGTGCCCTTGCACACGCCGTTGCAGCCGCAGACTTCAGCACTGTCGGCCATGCTCATGGCCTTGTCCTGGCCTTGGTGGCCTACATCGCCGATGGCGTTTTCGCCGAACATCAGGTGATCACGGATCTCGCCAATGGCATGGTTCTCACGGATCTGCCGGAAATACCAACCGCCGTCAGCCGTATCGCCGTACAGGCAGGCGCCGACGAGGATGTCGTCCTTGATCACCAGCTTCTTGTAGACGCCGCCAATCGGGTCGGAAAGGGTGATGGTTTCGGTGCCTTCGCCACCCATGAAATCCCCGGCGGAGAACAGGTCGATGCCAGTGACTTTCAATTTGGTGGAGGTCACCGAACCCTGATAACGCGCGAAACCCAACTGGGCGAGGTGGTTGGCGCAGACCTTTGCCTGTTCGAACAGCGGTGCGACCAGGCCATAGGCGATCCCGCGATGGCTGGCGCATTCGCCGATGGCATAGATGCGCGGGTCGTAGGTTTGCAGGGTGTCGTTGACCAGAATCCCACGGTTGCACGGGATGCCGGATTTTTCCGCGAGCTCGGTGTTGGGGCGGATACCGGCAGCCATCACCACCAGGTCGGCGGGGATCACATCGCCATTCTTGAACTGCACCGAGCCGACGCGGCCGTTGCCGGCGTCATGCAGCGCTTGGGTTTGTTCCTGCAGGCGGAACACCAGGCCGCGGCTTTCCAGTTCGGTTTGCAGCAGTTGGCCGCTGGTCTTGTCCAGTTGCCGCTCCAACAGCCACTCGCCGATATGCACCACAGTCACGTGCATGCCGCGCAGCATCAGGCCGTTGGCGGCCTCCAGGCCCAGCAGCCCGCCGCCGATCACCACGGCGTGCTTGTGGGTCTTGGCGGTGTCGATCATGGCCTGGGTGTCGGCGATGTCGCGGTAGCCGATTACACCCTGCAACGTATTGCCGGGGATCGGCAGGATAAACGGCGTGGAGCCGGTGGCGATCAGGAGGCGATCGTACTCGGCCTCGCTGCCGTCTTCGGCGATGACTTTGCGTTTGACCCGGTCGATTTGCACCACTTTGCGGTTGAGCAGCAACTTGATGTTGTTATCGAGGTACCAGCTCAAATCGTTAAGCACGATCTCTTCGAAGGTCTGCTCACCGGCCAGCACCGGCGACAGCAGGATGCGGTTGTAATTGGTGTGGGGCTCGGCGCCGAAGACGGTGATGTCGTACAGGTCGCTGCTCAGCTTGAGCAATTCTTCAAGGGTGCGAACCCCGGCCATGCCGTTGCCGATCATCACCAGTTTGAGTTTCTTCATGTCGTTCTCCGCAGTGGCTCGACAAATCGTGCGCAACAAAAAAAGGCGTCCCCGCTAGATAAGTAGCGAGGACGCCTTTGTCCTGGTCCCGTTCTCTCGGGAAGCTCGACCTTCGACGTTGAAGGTGCGGCTATATGTGTGTTGATGGAAAAGCTAATGCAGTGGTTGTGCCAAGTGGCGGTTTGGCCGGATTTGTTCGGTCTGGCGCCGATGTGTCGGGGGATTTCGCCTCTTAGTGGTGCAACAGCCAGTACAACAGCACCAGATTGATCAGCAGCGACAGCACCGCCAATGTTTGCCAGACCTTGAGCGGTTCGCGCTCCAGCAGTGGTTTTGGTCGCGTGCTCAACTCGCGGCGGTCTGCCTGCTCTAGCACCAGCAACCATTCCTCGGCGGTTTCATAACGTTGCTCGGGTTGCGCGGCGACGGCGCGCTCCAGACTTTGTTGCAGCCAGTCGGGCAGATCGGGGCGGTAACGGCTGGCGCTGACAGGCGCGGTGAACCGGGGGCGCTGGAAAGCTTCGATTTCGCCGTAGGGATAATGCCCGGTGAGCAGGTAATACAAGGTCACGCCGACGCTAT
Organism: Pseudomonas sp. AN3A02; assembly: GCF_011765255.1. NCBI lineage: Bacteria > Pseudomonadati > Pseudomonadota > Gammaproteobacteria > Pseudomonadales > Pseudomonadaceae > Pseudomonas > Pseudomonas sp. AN3A02. The sequence continues at coordinate 457,785 of NZ_JAARNI010000001.1, read as the reverse complement.
ACAAATCCTGTTGCGGAGTAGGGCGTTCGCCGTTGAAGGCTTCCGGGGCGATAAAACTCGGCGTGCCAGGCAGCAGGTGCGCGCGATCCTCGGAAAGCCCGGGGCAGTAGGCCAGGCCGAAATCCAGCACGCGCAATTCGTTATCGTCGCCCAGCAGCAGGTTTTCCGGCTTGATGTCGCGGTGCAGGATCTGCCGGCGGTGCAGCAACCCGACCGCGCGCAACAGGCGTTCGGCCAGGGACTGCCACTGCGCCAGGGGCAGTGGGCCCTGGTGCTTGAACAGTTCGGCCAGGGTTTGCCCGGCATATTCACGCATCACGTAGTACAAATGCTGACGACCGTTGGCGGGATGGACTTCAGGAAACGCGCGGCCGGCGACGCGGCGCAGGAACCATTCCTCCGACAGCAATGCCTGAGCGGCGAACACGTCATCGTCATGGCTGACCGGCAAGGTTTTCAGCAGCCAGGCCTGTTGCTGGGCATCGCGCACCCGGTAGAGCAAGGATTGGCGGCTTTGCCCCAGCAGCGTTTCCACCTGCCAGCCTTCGAAACGCTGGCCGGCTTTCAAGGGCGGCGGCAGCGGCCATTGCTGCAACTGCACCAGTGCATCACCCAGGGTGGCAGCGCCGAGCTGGTCGACACGCACCAGCAGGGCGCTGGCATTGTCCTGACTGCCCGCCAGGTGCGCAGCGCTGACCAAGGTGTTTACCGCGAGGTTCAGGTCCGACTGTTCCCGCAGGATTGCGCTGATGCGGGTGTCATCCAGGGTCGCCCACACACCGTCGCTGAGCAGCAGAAAACACTCACCGGCCCGCAACTCGCCGTCGAGGAAATCCAGTACCAGATGTTGATCCAGGCCCATGGCGCGCTTGAGCACATGCTGCATGCCCGGTTGCTCCCACACATGCTCTTCGCTCAGGCGCTGCAACTCGCCATCGAGCCAGCGATACACCCGGCAATCACCCACATGGGCCAGGGTGAAGCGCTGGCCGCGAAACACCAGGGCGCTCAGGGTAGTCAGCAACGGCTGGCCGCCGCCGTTGGCTTGCAGCCAGCGATTCTGTGCCACCAGCAAGCGTTCCAAGGCCTGGGCCACGCCCCAGGTTTGCGGCGTGGCGTAGTAGTCCAGGGCCAGGGCTTGCAAGGTCGAACGAGCAGCCAGTCCGCCATCGGCGCATTGGCTGACGCCATCGGCGATGGCGCACAGGTAGCCTTTGCTGGCTGCCAGCTCCGGGGCTGGCGTGACCAGGCGCAAGGCGTCCTGGTTTTCCTGCCGAGGGCCGGTGGCGCTGGCTTGGGCGAAGCTCAGTTGCAGGCTCATCAGACCCGGGCAGCCGTCACCGCTGCCGAGCCCCAGGTGGTTCTCCAACGACGCTTGACGCCGTACAGGCCGAACCACGCCAGTACGCCCAGGCTGGCGAACAACCACAGTGCCAGTTGATAGCTGCCGGTGCTTTGCTTGATCGCGCCCATGCCCGCCGCCAGGGCGAAACCGCCGATGCCGCCGGCCATGCCGATCAGGCCGGTCATGACGCCGATCTCCCGATGAAAACGCTGGGGCACCAGTTGGAACACTGCGCCGTTTCCTGCACCCAAACCGAGCATGGTGCAGACGAAAAGCGCCAGGGCGGCGTAGGAACTTGGCAGGTTAAACCCCACCGCCGCGATGCAGATCGCGGCCACGCCGTACATGCCGAGCAGGGTGCGAATCCCGCCAAAACGATCGGCCAGGGCGCCGCCCAAAGGCCGCATCAGGCTGCCGCCGAACACACAGGCAGCGGTGTAGTAACCGGCGGTCACCGGGCTCAAGCCGTATTGGTCATTGAAGTAGCCGGGCAGGGCGCTGGCCAGTCCGATAAAACCGCCGAAGGTCACGCTGTAGAAGAACATGAACCACCAGCTATCGCGGTCGCCCAGTGCCTTGAAGTAGTCGGCCATGGACTTGGCTTTGGGCCGTTGCGGGGCATTGCGGGCGAGCCAGGCGAAGACGATCAGGGTCAGGATCAGCGGGATCAGCGCAAAGCCGAACACGTTGCTCCAGCCAAATGCGGCGGCCAGTACGGGTGCCAGCAAGGCCGCAAATACTGTCCCGGAGTTGCCGGCGCCGGCGATGCCCATGGCCTTGCCCTGATGCTCGGCGGGGTACCACTGGGACGCCAGGGGCAGGGCGACGGCGAACGAGGCACCGGCCATGCCGAGGAACATCCCCAGCAGCAAGGCTTGTTCGTAGCTGTGAATCCCGAGTTTCCAGGCGCCGAAGAGGGCGCAGATGACGATCACCTGGCCAATCAGGCCGGCGGTCTTGGGCGAGAGTTTGTCGGCGAGCATGCCCATCAGGAAGCGCAGCACTGCGCCGGCGAGGATCGGGGTGGCGACCACCAGGCCGCGTTGTTGGGTGGTGAGGTGCAGGTCGGCGGCGATTTGCACCGCCAGTGGGCCTAACAGGTACCAGACCATGAAACTCAGGTCGAAATACAGGAACGCGGCGAACAGGGTTGGGGTGTGGCCGGATTTCCAGAAGCTTGATTTCATCACGCACCTCAGCGGTAAAGGGGTCTTATAAGAAGGCCTGGTGATGGAACGGCTGTGGCCGCCCCACCGGCCCCGGGCTATGGGGCCAAAACGAAAAAACGCCGCCACCGGGTTCGCGAGGGCAAACCGGGTGTGCGACGTCTTTGTCGTGGAGGGGGCAACCGCCGTTGGCTACCTGTGGGGATTCTTTAGCAAGAGGTGGGCCAACAGGGGGTGGGTGGTTTTTTTGATTGTGTGTATATCCGTTATTTAGGTAACGGCGGCTTATGGTTCCGCTCTTACAGCGGGTCACTTTTGGCAAACGCCCCAAAAGTAACCAAAAGGTCTTTGCCCCACCACTCGGTGCCTCGCCCAGGCTCGGCATGCCCGCACTCCGGCCCGGTTCCGCGGGCCGCCGCGACGGGCCATCCATGGCCCGGCGCGGCTAAATCGGCTTCCCTGCCGATTTACCCGCTCCACCGTGCCTGCTTGCGGCCATCGTGGTTTAACGGGGCCCGCAGATCAAGATCACAAGCAGATCAAAAGCAAGAGCACAGCGGCCTCCCGGCCGGCTTGAGTGTTAGAAGCAGAGGCAAGATCCAGAGCGAAAGCAGGGCTGCTTTCCTGTAGGAGCGAGCTTGCTCGCGAAAAACCAGAGGGCGCCGCGTTCATCCAGGATGCCAGCGTCATCGTTAACGACCTTCGCGAGCAAGCCCGCTCCCACATTTGGACCGTGCCCGCTTTAGCTTCTGATTTGGCTGTTGCTTCACCACACTCAAGCCGGCCTGTAGGCCGCTGTGCTGTTGATCTGCTTGTGATCTTGATCTTAGGCGCCCCGTTAAACCACGCTGGCCGAACGTAGGCAGTACGGAGCGGGTAAACCGGCAGGACGCCGGTTTAGCCGCGACGGGGCAGGGACGCCCCGTCGCGGCGGCCCGCTTCGTGCTGCCGGAGCTGAGGGCACACCGAGCCTAGGCGAGGTGCCGAGTGGTGGGGCAAGAGCGTTTTGCTTACTTTTGCGCTCTTCAAAAGTGAGCCGCTGTAAGAGCGGAACCAATACCAGCCATCACCCAAAAAACGGATATACACACAACAAGAAGCCCTCACCCCAACAACTCACTCATCGCAATAATCTGCTCCGCCACCTGAATCAGCTTCTGCTGCCGACTCATCGCCTGACGCCGCATCAGCGTGTAGGCCTCGTCCTCATTACACCCCTTCATTTTCATCAACAGCCCCTTGGCCGTTTCAATCCGCTTACGCTCCGACAACTGCTGATCCCGAGCCTGCAACTGCGCGCGCAGCGCCTGGTCACTCTCGAACCGCGCCATCGCCACATCCAGAATCGGCTGCAACCGCTGCGCCTGAATCCCCTCGACAATATAGGCACTGACCCCGGACTTGATCGCCTGACGCATCACCCCCGGATCATGCTCATCGGTAAACATCACAATCGGCCGCGGCTGGTCGCGACTGACCAGCACCACCTGCTCCATCACATCCCGCCCCGGCGACTCGGTATCGATCAAAATCACATCCGGGCGCACCGCCTCAACCCGCGCCGGCAGGTCAATCGTCAACCCCGACTCATCGATCACTTCAAACCCGGCCTCGGTCAACGCGGCCTTGAGCCGCCCAACCTTGCGCGGCGTGTCGTTGATCAACAGGATTCGCAACATAAGATCCTCCTGTCAGCGCAAGGCCTGGCGACTGGAAACGTCGGCCATGGCGTGCAGGCGAAAGCTGCGGGCATACCCGGCCGGGTCCGAACCGTCCCAGACCTTGCCGTCGATCAACTGGCTGCTGCGCATGGCCTCGCCTCCGGCGGGCACACCCACGGCGCTGGCCGCCTGGCGATAGATATCCAGTTGCTGCACGCGGCGGGCAGTGCCGAGGTAGTCCGGGTCTTCCCGCAGCAGGCCCCAGCGGCGGAACTGGGTCATGAACCACATGCCATCGGACAGGTACGGCAAGTTGACTTCGCCATGGCCAAAAAAGCGCAGCGCATGGAGATCCTGCCAGTGGTTGCCGAGGCCGTCGTCATAGTTGCCCAGCAGCCGCGGTTCGATGCAGTCCAGCGGCGCGTCGAGGTATTGCGGGGCGCTCAGCAGTTGCGCGGTAGAGCGCCGGTTCTCAATACTTTCCTCGATAAAACGGCTGGCTTGCAGAATCGCCATCACCAGTACCCGGGCGGTGTTGGGGTATTGCTCGACAAACGCCTGGGTGCAGCCGAGGACTTTTTCCGGATGATCCGGCCAGATCGCCTGGGTAGTCGCCAGGGTGAAGCCTTGATTTTGCTTCACCGCACTGGCGCACCAGGGTTCGCCAACGCAAAAACCATCGATGCGCCCGGCTTGCAGGTGCGCAACCATTTGTGGCGGTGGCACCACCACACTGTCCACATCCTGCAACGGATGGATGCCCTGGCTCGCCAGCCAGTAATACAGCCACATGGCGTGAGTGCCTGTGGGAAAGGTCTGGGCGAAGGTGAGTTTTGTTCGGCTTTGGTGCACGCGACGATCCAGTGCCTCAGGACTGGTCACCCCCTGCTGCTGCAGGCCACGGGACAGGTTGATGCTCTGGCCGTTCTGGTTCAGGCCCATCAGCACGGCCATGTCGGTGGGCGCCACGCCGCCGATGCCCAGGTGCACGGCGTAGATCAGGCCGTACAGGCTGTGGGCGGCGTCCAGTTCGCCGCTGACCAGGTTGTCCCGCAGGCTGGCCCATGACGACTGACGCTTGAGATTCAACGTCAGGCCATAGGGCTGCGCGAAGCCCTGGGTGGCGGCGACCACCACCGAGGCGCAATCGCTCAGGGCCATGAATCCCAGGTTGAGACTGCTCTTTTCCGGGGCATCGCTGCCGTTGACCCAAGCCAGGGGATCACTCATCAATACGTACCTTTCATAAAAAAACGCCGTTCCGTCGGGCCACTCACAGGAGAAGCCCGGGGTAACGACGTCTGTGTCCTTGAGCCCGTTCCGCCGTTGGCGCGGGCTGCGATAGACAAGGCAAAGCAAGGCACATGCCACGACGTGCGCAGGATAGGCGGGGCGTCAGCTTTCCATCAGGATTGAAATTGACGTGCCTCGCAGTATGGCCGCTCTTTCAGCCCGGGCCATGCAGGCATGTTCATCAACCCTCACCGTTTTTCGACGCTGCTTTTCTGGCTGTTGATGCTGGGCAGTTCCTGCGTGCTCGCGCAGTCCTATCAGGCCCGCGATGAAAGCCTGCACACCTTTTTTACCGCGCTGTCGTTGCCACTGGGGCAGCCGATCGTTGTCAGTCAGGCGGCGGCGCGCAAGCGTATCAGCGGAGCGTTCGATTTTGATTCGGCGCAACCGCTGCTGGAGTCGGTCGCCCGGCAGCAAGGCCTGATCTGGTACAGCGACGGCCAGGTGCTTTACCTCTATGACGCCGACGAGGCGAAAAGCTCAGTGGTGACCTTGCGGCACATTTCGGTCGATATCCTGCGCGGGTTCATGCGCCGCTCAGGGCTCGACGAGGTGCGTTATCCGCTGCGGGCGAGTGGGGCGCGGATGTTCTATGTGTCCGGGCCGCCGAACTATGTCGACCATGTGTTGCGCCTGGCGCAACTGATGGACCGCCAGCGTGCGGAGTTGCGCATGGGGTCGCAGCGGATCGGGGTGGTGCAGGTACTCAACACCCACGTTGCAGACCGTGAGTACGACATGGGCGACAAAACCGTCACGGTACCGGGCATGGCCTCGATGATCGAAAAACTGCTGGCCGTCGGGCAGAAGCCTGACTCCCCGGGGCAACCCGGACTACTGGACGACAGGGATATTTCGGTGCTGGCGTACCCGGACACCAACAGCTTGTTGATCAAGGGCAAGCCTGAGCAGGTGAGCTTTATCGAAAGCCTGGTGGCGGAACTGGATGTGCCGAAACGTGCGGTGGAGGTCTCGTTGTGGCTGGTGGATGTGGATCGTGATGAGCTCAAGAAGCTGGGTGCGGCCATGCACGAGGGGGCCGGCGAGCCTTCCGCAACCCGGGTCATGGCGCCCGTCGATGACGACACCTTCATGAAGCGGATCTCGGCACTGGAGCCGCGTCGGCGCGCAAAGGTCACGGCGCTGCCGGTGATTCTTACCCAGGAGAATGTGCCGGCGGTGTTCAACGATAACCAGACGTTCTATCTGCCCCGGCCAGGTGAGGACAGCGATGAGTGGCAACCGGTGGTCTATGGCACACAGTTGAGTGTGTTGCCGCGCTTCGCCGAGGCGGGTGAAATCGAGATGCTGCTCACCGTTGAGGATGGCCGCCAGATGGGCAAGGCTGGCAGTCGCGACAAGCGCTCGGCGGCGGTGGAGCGTGTGGGGATCAGCAGCGTCGTGCGTGTGGCACCGGGCAGACGGCTGCTGGTGGGGGATTTTCAGCGCGATACCGGAGCGGCCTTGTCCGGACGTTATTACGGGCCTATGGCCAACAGTGTGCGTCTGTTTGTCATTCAGGCGACATCGGTCAGGGACGCCGTGCATGCCCGGGCGGAGCCTGGGCAGGCGCCGCCGCTGACACCCTCCCAGCACGAGCGGGTGAAACGTGCATTTACCCGCGTGATTGAGGGATAAACCGTCGTTGTCCTGTGCGGGGTGGTGTCGAAAAATCCTACGCAGCCTGTCTGGAAAAAAACAGTGCCTGCGGGCTTTGTCCTCTCCTATATCGCCGGTGAGCTTTTTATAGTCGCGACTTTCCGGGAAAACCATTGTTGGAAATAAGGGTGAGTTGGGTGCAGAGGACTGAATGGCCGTGTTGAATGATGGGGTGCTGGCTGCCCCGATGGTCTTTGATCGCTGGACATTGCATGGCGACGGCAGGCTGACCGATGAAGACTCGGATATTCAACTACCGCCCAAGGAAGGGCAGGTGCTGCGCGTGCTGCTGGCGTCGGCCGGTGTGTTGGTGACCAAGGATCACTTGCTGGAACAGGCATGGCCTCATAACGAGGCCACCGAAGAGTCTCTGACCCGTTGCATCTGTTCGCTGCGTAAAATTTTGAAGGACGGCAGGGGCCTGATCAAGACGGTGTACGGCAAAGGGTACCGAGTGACCTGTGCGGTCACGGTGACGAGCCATGTCTGTTCCACCTGCGGTCGAGGTCAGGCATGAGAAGCGCCTGGCGCAATAGCGCGCTGCTGCTCGCGCTCTGCTTGAGCAATGAAGCCAGGGCCTATTGCTGGGCAGAGGCCGCCAGCGTGCACGGCATCGAACCGGAGTTGTTGCAGGCCATCGCTGCGGTGGAATCGGGCTATCGCGCCGAGGCCATGAATTACGCCAACAACAACGGCACCCGTGATATCGGGCTGATGCAGATCAACAGCATTCACCTGCCACGCCTGCTCAAGTTGGGCATTACCGAACAACGCCTGCTGGATGAGCCTTGTCTGTCGGTGGAAGTCGGCGCGTCGATCCTTGCCGACTTTATCAAACAGTTCGGCTACAACTGGACGGCCATCGGTTCCTACAATGTGGGCGGAGGTCCCGGGCCTCAGCGCGAGGCTCTGCGTCTTCGCTATGCGCAAAAAATCTGGGTTCGCTACGAGGAACTGATGGCGTACCGCAACTGACGTTTGGACGGCACGCCTCGCATGCAGCCCTTCACCCCGGCTATAATCGCCGCCACCTTTCGCCGCCATCCGAGTCAATCCCGCCCATGTATACCCTGGCCCGCCAGCTGTTGTTCAAACTCTCTCCGGAAACCTCCCACGATCTGTCCCTGGATTTGATCGGTGCCGGTGGCCGCCTGGGGCTCAATGGTCTGGTGTGCAAGGCCCCGGCGAAAATGCCGGTGTCGGTGATGGGGCTCGATTTCCCCAACCCGGTGGGCCTGGCTGCCGGCCTGGACAAGAACGGCGCGGCCATCGACGGTTTTGCGCAGTTGGGTTTTGGCTTTGTCGAAATCGGCACCGTGACCCCACGACCGCAGCCGGGCAACCCGAAGCCGCGGATCTTCCGCCTGCCGGAAGCCGAGGCGATCATCAATCGCATGGGCTTCAACAACCTGGGTGTGGATAACTTGCTGTCACGGGTTCAGGCGTCGAAGTACAAGGGCATCCTGGGGATCAACATCGGCAAGAACTTCGACACGCCGGTGGAGCGTGCGGTGGATGACTACCTGATTTGCCTGGACAAGGTCTACGCCCACGCCAGTTACGTCACCGTCAACGTCAGCTCGCCGAACACCCCGGGCCTGCGCAGCCTGCAATTTGGCGACTCCCTCAAGCAATTGCTCGAAGCCTTGCGCCAGCGTCAGGAAGATCTGGCTGTGCGTCACGGCAGGCGTGTGCCGTTGGCGATCAAGATTGCCCCGGACATGAGCGATGAAGAGACCGTACTGGTGGCCCAGGCCCTGGTGGACTCGGGAATGGATGCGGTGATTGCTACCAACACCACCCTGAGCCGCGTCGGTGTCGAAGGCCTGGCTTTTGGTGATGAGGCGGGCGGCCTGTCCGGTGCGCCGGTACGCGACCAGAGCACTCACATCGTCAAGGTGCTGGCGGCAGAGTTGGCAGGGCGTTTGCCGATCATTGCGGTGGGCGGCATCACCGAGGGCAAGCACGCGGCCGAGAAGATCGCCGCTGGCGCCAGCCTGGTGCAGTTGTATTCCGGTTTTATCTACAAGGGCCCGGCATTGATTCGCCAGTCGGTGGATGCGATCGCGGCGTTGCCAAAAGGTTAATCGAGGCCCATTAAAAAGGGCTCCTCGAAGGAGCCCCTGGGCCGAAGCCCGCCGCCCGGATGGGGCGTGCGTGGTTAAGTGGTTGCGTATTCGTGCTGGTGTCGGAATTAAATGCCCTTGATTAGCCGACGGCGTGAAGTTCGTTGAGTCTGTGGATTCCCGCAGTGCCAGTCATACCGTCCCAGTTGTCGCCGCGTCCTTCTCGCCAGCCGTTGATCCAGGCTTGGCGTACCGACGGTAGAGTAAATGGGCAAAGCTCACGGGATTTGCCATGAACGCCATATTGATATCCGCGTAAAAATGCTCTTTCCAACGGATCACGCTTAAGTCTTCTCATAGGGTGTTTCCCTCACTTGTTGACTGTCTTGATATCCTTCGGCCCCGTCCGAGGCCGGGCAGAGTTTTTCTGCCGTTGGTGCGCTCGCTGCCGGCGTGGCGAGCACTGTGTCGGCGTCGTTACGGCGCCAACCTGTGTTGAGTTCTAACCAATAGGTCACATGGATTCAATGATCGTTTTGTCATAAGCACGTAACGATAATGATGCTATAGCCATAAGCTGGCATGGCTTTTCGCCCCTTTTCTTGGGCAAACCCAGCTATGATGTGCCCTTCAAAGAGGATGGGTTTAATCCTTTAGTGAGAATGCCCACCCGATGCAGTCGGTTATTATTCGACGAAGGGTCAGAATATTTCTTTTTGTTGCTTCAAATACTTGAACTGCCCCGTCGATAAAGGCCCAAAAGGCGTGTAGCCGGGGTGGAACGGCACATTCGTGCCACACGAGCGCTCTTCAAGAAAAGCGCTTGATTGAAAACCGAGCGCGCGATGCGTCGCCCGTTCACTTATTGCTGAAAAGCCTGGAATGCCCCATGTCGGACCGTTTTGAACTCTTCCTCACTTGCCCAAAGGGCCTCGAAGGCCTGCTGATCGAGGAAGCCGTCGGGCTTGGCCTTGAGGAAGCACGCGAGCACACCTCGGCCGTGCGCGGCATGGCCGACATGGAGACTGCTTACCGCCTGTGCCTCTGGTCGCGCTTGGCCAACCGCGTATTGCTGGTGCTCAAGCGCTTCCCGATGAAGGACGCCGAAGACCTGTACCACGGCGTGCTGGACATCGAGTGGGAAGACCACATGCTCGCCGACGGCACCCTGGCCGTTGAATTCAGCGGCCATGGCTCGGGCATCGACAACACCCACTTCGGCGCGCTGAAGGTCAAGGATGCGATTGTCGACAAGCTGCGCACCCCGACCGGCGAACGTCCGTCCATCGACAAGATCAACCCGGACCTGCGCATTCACCTGCGCCTGGACCGTGGCGAAGCGATCCTCTCCCTCGACCTGTCCGGCCACAGCCTGCACCAGCGCGGCTACCGCCTGCAGCAGGGTGCCGCACCGTTGAAAGAGAACCTGGCGGCAGCGATCCTGATTCGCTCCGGCTGGCCGCGTATTGCTGCCGAAGGCGGCGCGCTGACGGACCCGATGTGCGGCGTCGGTACCTTCCTGGTGGAAGGCGCGATGATTGCCGCCGACATGGCCCCCAACCTGAACCGTGAGCTGTGGGGTTTCACCGCCTGGCTCGGCCACGTTCCGGCGCTGTGGAAGAAACTTCATACAGAGGCCAGCGAACGTGCCGCCATCGGCATGGCCAAGCCACCGCTGTGGGTTCGTGGTTACGAAGCTGACCCACGCCTGATCCAGCCAGCGCGTAATAACATCGAACGCGCCGGCCTGAGCCACTGGATCAAGATCTACCAGGGCGAAGTCGGCACCTTCGAGCCGCGTCCGGACCAGAACCAAAAGGGCCTGGTGATCTGCAACCCGCCTTACGGCGAGCGCCTGGGTGATGAAGCCAGCCTGTTGTACCTCTACCAGAACCTCGGCGAGCGTCTGCGCCAGGCGTGCCTGGGCTGGGAAGCGGCGGTGTTCACCGGTGCCCCGGACCTGGGCAAGCGCATGGGTATCCGCAGCCATAAACAGTACTCGTTCTGGAACGGCGCCTTGCCGTGCAAATTGCTGCTGATCAAGGTCACCCCGGACCAGTTCGTCACCGGCGAGCGTCGCACCCCGGAACAACGCCAGGCCGAGCGTGAGCAAGCGGCCTACGACCAGGCGCCGACCGAGCCGCAAGAGCGCCAGTACAACAAGAACGGTAACCCGATCAAACCTGCCCCGGCCCCGGTGGTCGAGCAGGCGCGTTTGAGCGAAGGCGGGCAGATGTTTGCCAACCGCCTGCAAAAGAACCTGAAGCTGCTGGGCAAATGGGCCAAGCGCGAAGGCGTCGATTGCTACCGTGTTTACGATGCCGACATGCCGGAATACTCCATGGCCATCGACCTGTACCACGACTGGGTTCACGTCCAGGAATACGTGGCGCCGAAGTCGATTGACCCGGAAAAAGCCTCGGCACGCATGTTCGATGCCCTGGCGGCCATTCCTCAGGCGCTGGGCATCGATAAGAACCGCGTGGTGGTCAAGCGTCGCGAACGCCAGAGCGGCACCAAGCAGTACGAGCGCCAGAGTGCCCAGGGCAAGTTCACCGAAGTCAGCGAAGGCGGCGTCAAGTTGCTGGTCAACCTGACCGATTACCTGGACACCGGCCTGTTCCTCGATCATCGCCCAATGCGCATGCGCATCCAGAAAGAAGCGGCCGGCAAACGCTTCCTCAACCTGTATTGCTACACCGCCACCGCCAGTGTGCACGCCGCCAAGGGTGGCGCGCGCAGCACCACCAGCGTCGACCTGTCGAAAACCTACCTGGACTGGGCGCGCCGCAACTTCTCCCTCAACGGATTCTCCGACAAGAACCGCCTGGAGCAGGGCGACGTGATGGCCTGGCTGGAAGCCAGCCGCGATGAGTTCGACATGATCTTCATCGACCCGCCGACCTTCTCCAACTCCAAGCGCATGGAAGGCATCTTCGACGTGCAACGTGACCACGTGCAGTTGCTCGACCTGGCCATGGCGCGCCTGGCGCCGGGCGGCGTGTTGTACTTCTCGAACAACTTCCGCAAGTTCCAGCTGGAAGACAACCTCGTCGAGCGTTATGCCGTCGAGGAGATCAGTGACAAGACCATCGACCCGGATTTTGCGCGCAACGCCAAGATCCATCGGGCGTGGAAAATCACCGCTCGCTGATCACTGCGTTCTGAAGCCGCAAGCCCGGATCATTCCGGCCTTGCGGTTTTTTTTGCGCTGGTCAAACGCAGGTCCTGTGGCTATAACTTAAGGCTTGGCCAAAGTGACGCACCCGCACGCTGGCGTTCCGAGTCTTGTCTATGCCGCTGCATGCCGTCCGCCCGAAAATCCTAGGCTTTATCAGTGAGCAGGTATCGGCGTGGCTAGTCGCGGTGGTGGTGTTTCTGGCCGGTATTGCGCTGACGAGCATCGTCGCCTGGGCCGCCTCCGATCTCTATCAGCAGCAAGTGCGGCAACGCTTCCAGTTGCTGGTCAACGAGCGTTACAGCCGCCTCCAGGAGCGTTTCGAGGACCAGGAACAACGCCTGGGCAGCCTGCGGCGGTTCTTCGTCAATTCCAATTCGGTCTCCCGCAACGAGTTCGACGGTTTTGCGCAGCCCTTGCTGTTGCGTACCCGTGCCTATGCCTGGGCTCCTCGGGTTTTACGTGACCAGCGCAGCGCGTTTGAACAAGAAATTACGGCTGAGCGCGGCGCGAGTTTTGCCATTCGCGAATTGAACGCGGCGGGCGAACTGGCCCCGGCCGCTCAGCACGATGAGTATGTGCCGGTGCTGTACAGCCAGACCCAGAGCCTGCTCGGCTCGCCGCTGGGTTTTGACCTGTTGGCCCAGCCACTGCGGCGCTCGACGGTGGAGCGTGCGCAACAGTCAGGGAAAATGGCGGTGTCCCAGCCCATGCAACTGGTCGGCGTGGAGCCGGCCTATGCCATGGGCGTGCTGCTGGTGGCGCCGGTCAGCCGGGCACCGACGCCACAAGCGCCCATCAGTGAACCTTACGGCTACGTAATGGCAGTGATCAGCATGCGCCAGCTGGTGGCCGATGGCTTGCCCAAGGCTGAGCGGGACAATCTGGTGACGCAGATCATCGATACTTCCGACGCAGAAAAACGTGTGCTGTACGAATCCGGCAATGCCGTGGCAGACAGCGACCTGATGGCCGCACGCCGGCTGACCCTTGGCGACCACATCTACGCCTTGAGCCTGCGCCCCAGCCTGGTGTTCCAGCAGGGCAATCATTCTTCGCAGGTGACTATCCTGGTCATGGGCAGCCTGCTGAGCCTGCTGCTCAGTGCGCTGCTCTACGTGTTGGTCAGCCAGCGCCAACGCGCGTTGAAACTGGTGGAGCAGCGCACGGCCCAATTGCGTCAGCGCGAACAGGAGCTGCGGGGCACCCACGGCCAACTGCGCAGCGTGCTGAATGCGGCGACCCAGGTGGCGATCATTGCCACTGACCTGCGTGGTGTGATCACCACTTTCAACGCTGGCGCCGAGCAGATGCTGGGTTTTGAGGTGGATGAGGTGCTCGGGTACCTGACCCTCGAAAGCCTGCACCTGGCGCCCGAGCTGGAAGCCCGTGCCGCGCAGTTGAGTGCGGCGCTGGGCAAGCGCATTGCGCCTGGCCAAGCGATGCTGGTGGACGGCGCCGATGCGGTGCACCAAGCCCGTGAATGGACGCTGGTGCGCAAGGACGGCAGCCACCTGACGGTGAACATGCTTGCCACCGTATTGCTGGATGAGCATGGCCTGTGGGTCGGGCACCTGGCGATCTGCCTGGATGTCACCGAACAAAAGCGTGCCTATGAGGCACTGGCCGCGCGGGACCGCCTGCTGAAGAAACTCAGTGCCCATGTGCCCGGCGGTATTTTCCAGTTCATCCTGGAACCGAATGGCGACTCGCGTTTCATTTATGCCAGCGACGGCATTCGCGATATCTACGAGATCGAGCCGGGGGTGCTGCAACAGGATGCACGAAAGGTCTTCGAGCGCATTCATCCGCTGGACGTCGAGCGGGTGCGGGATTCCATTCGTCTGTCCACCCTGCAACTGAGCCATTGGCGTGAAGAGTACCGGGTGCAATTGCCCCAGCGTGGGCTGCGCTGGATTCGCGGTGAAGCGACGCCGGAAGAACTGCCCGGCGGCGGTACGGTATGGCATGGGTACGTGTCGGATATTTCCGATCTCAAGCGGGTCGAGGAAGAGCTGCGCGCGCTGTCGATTACCGATTCGCTGACGGGCATTCATAACCGACGCTACTTTCAGGACCGCTTGAAGGCTGAAATGATTCGAGTCAAACGCGCCTCTGGATCGTTGTCGGTGATCATGTTCGACATCGACCACTTCAAGCGGATCAACGACCAGCACGGCCATGCGGTCGGCGATGAAGTGCTCAAGGAATTGTGCCGGCGCATCAGCCAACGATTGCGGCGTACGGATGTGTTTTGCCGCCTGGGGGGCGAAGAGTTCGTGGTGCTGTGCCCCAATACCGACGGCAGCCAGGCGTTCAGTGTTGCCCTGGAGTTGTGGCAGGCGTTGCGCAGTGCGCCGATGGAGGGTGTCGGTACTGTGACGGCGAGCTTCGGCGTGGCCAGTTGGCGGGTCGAGGAGGGCGTTGACGGCTTGTTGCTGCGAGCGGATTCGGGGGTGTATGCGGCGAAGCAGGCGGGCCGGGACAGAGTTGAGGCAGAGCGGGCGCTTGCCTGAAGTGCACGGCCATTCAAGCTATTAGAGATCAATGTGGGAGCAGGCAAGTCAGCTCCCACATTTGATCTTTGTTGCCGTTAGAGCACCGGCGCAGCCGCCGCGAGCTTCGGCTGGCGATACAGGTCCAGCAGCACCTGGTCCAGCACCGAAGACGCACCCCACGGTTTTGTATCGTTGAGAATCGCCACCACCGCCCAGGTATTGCCATTGTTGTCGCGGCTGAACCCGGCGATTGCGCGCACGGTGTTCAGGGTGCCGGTCTTGACGTGGGCTTCGCCGCGCATGGCCGTGGTCTTCAGGCGTTTACGCATGGTGCCGTCGGTACCGGCAATTGGCAGCGAGCTGATAAATTCCGCCGCGTACGGGCTTCGCCACGCTGCTTGCAGCATGGTCGCCATTTCGCGGGCGCTGACCCGTTCGGCACGGGACAAGCCGGAACCGTTTTCCATCACAAGGTGCGGTGCGGTGATGCCTTTTTTCGCCAACCACTGGCGCACCACGCGCTGGGCCGACTTGGCGTCGTCGCCGTCGGCATCGGTGCGGAACTGCGCGCCCAGGCTCAAGAACAACTGCTGGGCCATGGTGTTGTTACTGTATTTGTTGATGTCGCGGATGATTTCCGCCAGGTCTGGCGAGAACGCCCGGGCCAGCACCTTGGCGTTCTTCGGTACCGGCGCCTGGATGTCGCGGCCCTGGATGCTGCCGCCCAGTTCCTTCCAGATCGCCCGAACGGCGCCGGCGGTGTAGGTGGCGTGGTCCAGCAATGACAGATAAGTCTGCGAGCTGCAGCCGTCCGCCAACTGGCCGCTGACGGTCACGGTGACGCTGCCATCGGCGGCGGTCATCGGGCTGTAGCGCACGTCACCGGTGCACTGCTTAGCGTTGGAGACCTTGACCTGGTTGTCGATGCGAATGCTCGCAATCGGCGGCTCTACCGATACCAGCACCTTGCCCGAATCATTACGGGTGACAAAGCGCAGCGCCTTGAGGTTGACCATCAGGGCGTCGGGCTTGACCAGGAACGGCTTGTTCTCGTCGTTGCCGTCGTCGTTGAACTCCGGCAGTTGCGGCGGGATGAAGAAGCCGCGGTCCAGTACCAGGTCGCCGGTCACTTGCTGCACGCCGTTGGCCCGCAGGTCGCGCATCAGCAGCCAGAGTTTTTCCATGTTCAGCTTGGGGTCGCCGCCGCCCTTGAGGTACAGGTTACCGTTCAGAATGCCGCCGCTGAGGGTACCGTCGGTGTAGAACTCGGTTTTCCACTGATGGTTGGGGCCGAGCATTTCCAGGGCCGCGTAGGTGGTGACCAGCTTCATGGTCGAGGCCGGGTTGACCGACACGTCGGCGTTAAACACGGTGGGTGTGCCCGGGCCATTGAGGGGAATCATCACCAGAGACAGGGCGTTGTTTTGCAGCTTGGCTTTCTGGAGGGCTTCCTGGACCTTGGGTGGCAAGGAAGTGTTGATCGGGGCAGCGGTAACGGAAAAGGCCAGGGGGAGAAGAAAACCGGCGAGTAACAATGGACGCAAAGATTTGATCATAAGAATTAAAACCCTACTGCTGAGGGGTAAAAAAGGTGAGGGGTATGTACGAAAAATCCCTCAATGGTCATGAAAGTGTCGGCATTATGCCCCAAGGCAGTCGCACTTGTGCCTGAACGATAGCTGCTAATCACGGTTTTTTTTACTGGCACTCTGCCGCCTGTCCCAGAGAAGCGGGCAAAGGCCGGCTTAAACTGCTAAAGTGCCGCCCGTTATTACTTAAGAGGATTGTTCCAATGGCGACTAACCGTTCCCGGCGTCTGCGCAAAAAACTGTGCGTTGATGAATTTCAAGAGCTGGGTTTCGAACTGAACCTGGACTTCAAAGAAGGTTTGGACGATGAAGCGGTTGACGCTTTCCTCGAAGCATTCCTGACTGAAGCAATGGACGGCAACGGCCTGGACTACGTCGGCGGTGATGACTTCGGTCTGGTTTGCAAAGCCACCCGTGGTTCGGTCAACGAAGAACAGCGTGCCGCTGTTGAAGCGTGGCTGAAGGCTCGTCCAGAGCTGACCCGCGTTGAAGTCAGCGCCCTGTTGGACGCTTGGCATCCAGAAAAGCCGATCAACCCGGCAGTCTGATGTCATGAAAAAGCGACCCGCCCGGGTCGCTTTTTCGTTACTGGGTCTAAAGAGTCAGGCCTTGCGCCAGTTCAGAATCACCAGCGTCAACACCCCCGCGACAATCCCCCAGAACGCCGAACCGATGGAAAACAACGTCAACCCCGACGCTGTGACCATAAAGGTGATCAACGCTGCTTCGCGTTCCTTCGGCTCATTCATGGCGATACTCAGGCCATTGATGATCGAGCCAAACAACGCCAGTGCCGCAATCGACAGCACCAACTCCTTGGGCAACGCAGCGAACAACGCCGCCAATGTCGCGCCAAACACCCCGGCAATCCCGTAGAAAATCCCGCACCAGACTGCGGCGGTATAGCGCTTGTTACGATCTTCGTGGGCATGGGGCCCGGTGCAGATCGCCGCGCTGATGGCCGCCAGGTTGATGCCATGGGAGCCAAACGGCGCCAGCACCAGTGAGGCCAGGCCGGTGGTGGTGATCAGGGGTGAAGCCGGCACGTTATAGCCATCGGCCCGCAGCACGGCGACCCCGGGCATGTTTTGCGAGGTCATGGCCACCACGAACAGCGGGATGCCGATGCTGATGGTCGCGGCCAGGGAGAAGTGCGGTGTGGTCCACACCGGCGTTGCCACTTCAAGGTGGAAACCGCTGAAATCCAGCAGCCCCATCAGCCCGGACAGCGCCGTGCCGATCAGCAATGCCGCGAGCACGGCATAACGCGGCGACAGGCGCTTGATGACCAGGTAAGTGAAGAACATCCCCAGTACCAGACCGGTGCGGTGCTGCGCGGCGACGAAAATCTCGCTGCCGATCTTGAACAGAATCCCCGCCAGCAAGGCTGCCGCCAGGGAAGCCGGGATGCGCTTGACGAGTTTTTCGAAGCTGCCGGTCAACCCGCAGATCGTCACCAGCACCGCACAGGTGATGTAGGCGCCGATGGCTTCGCCGTAACTCACACCGCCCAGGCTGGTGATCAACAACGCCGCGCCCGGGGTAGACCAGGCAATGGTAATCGGCGTGCGATAGCGCAGGGACAGGCCAATGCTGCACACCGCCATGCCGATGGAAATCGCCCAGATCCACGAGGAAATTTGCGCCGTGGTCAGGCCGGCGGCTTGGCCAGCTTGAAACATCAGCACCAGGGAACTGGTGTAGCCGGTCATCATGGCGATGAAACCGGCGACGATGGCCGAAGGCGAAGTGTCGGCCAGTGGGCGTAATCGCGCTGGGGAGACGTCTGACATGGGGCGGTGTTCCTTTTACCGGGTTGTTTTTGTAGGAGCGAGCTTGCTCGCGAAGGTCGTTAACGATGACGCTGGCATCCTGAATGAATGCGGTGCTTATACGTTTTTCGCGAGCAAGCTCGCTCCTACAAAGGAGAAAGCGTGGAATCAAGCCTAAACTCAAACGTAACGATTCATTGCAATACAGCCGGCGCCGCAAACAGCCGTACAGTGTGTTGGCGCAGTGGGTTGTGTACAATGTGCGCTGATTTTACGCGATACTTGCCAGCGACCCTCTGTGCCGTATTACAGTCAACGTCAATTCGCCGCCGTTCTCCCGACCCGAGTGCCCATGAACGAACAGTTGCAGCCCCTCAAGAAACAACCGCGAGCCGGTAAGGCCGGTCGCAGTGGAACCCAGGACGATATCGTCTACGCGCATATCTTCGAGGCGATCCTCGAACAACGCCTGGCGCCCGGTACCAAATTGAGTGAAGAAGCGCTGGGCGAAATCTTTGGCGTCAGCCGCACCATCATCCGCCGCGCTCTGTCGCGCCTGGCCCATGAAGGCGTGGTACTGCTGCGGCCCAATCGCGGCGCGGTAGTGGCCAGCCCGAGTGTCGAGGAAGCACGTCAGGTGTTCCTCGCCCGGCGTCTGGTGGAGCGAGCGATCACTGAATTGGCGGTACAGCATGCCACGGCCGAGCAACTGGCCGAGCTGCGGCAGATGGTCAACGACGAGCGCGACAGCTTTTCCCGGGGTGATCGCGGTGCGGGCATCCGGCTTTCTGGCGAATTCCACCTGAAACTGGCTGAGGCGGCGAAGAATGCGCCGCTGATCAGCTTCCAGCGCAGCCTGGTGTCCCAGACCTCGTTGATCATCGCCCAGTACGAAAGCGGCAACCGCTCCCACTGTTCCTACGATGAGCACACCCAGTTGATCGACGCGATCGAAGCGCGGGATGCGGGTCTGGCGGTGAACCTGATGATGCATCACATGGATCACATCGACAGCAAGCTCAACCTCGATGAGGAGAGCGCTTCGGATGACCTGCATGCGGTGTTCTCGCATTTGTTGCAGACCAAGAAGTCGGGGCGCTCGTCTGTAAAGTTGTGATGTGATCGACTCCACTGTAGGAGCGAGCTTGCTCGCGAAAACCGCATAGGCGCCGTGTTCATCCAGGATGCCAGCGTTATTGTTAACGACCTTCGCGAGCAAGCTCGCTCCTACAGAGAAGGGCGCAAAAAAATCCCCGGTTCAATGAACCGGGGATTTTTGTTTCTGGACCGTTTAGCGTTGGTGCACCAATTGCCCCGCCGCATACGTCTGCAACACCGCCCGGTCATCCCCCAGCGTCATCAACACAAACAACGTCTCGGCAATGTTATTGGCCTGCTTCAGGCGATAGCTGAGCAGCGGGGTGGCGTTGTAATCCAGCACCAAAAAGTCCGCGTCAGTGCCCGGCTGCAATGTGCCGATCTTGTCTTCCAATCGCAATGCCCGCGCACCGCCCAGGGTCGCGAGGTACAGTGACTTGAACGGACTCAAGCGCGCGCCTTGCAACTGCATCACTTTGTACGCTTCGTTCAAGGTTTGCAGCAGCGAGAAGCTGGTGCCGCCACCGACATCCGTACCCAGGCCCACATTCAACTTGTGCTTCTCAGCCATTGGCAGGTTGAACAACCCGCTGCCCAGGAAGAAGTTCGACGTCGGGCAGAATGCGACTGCCGACCCGGCTTCCGCCAACCGCGCGCACTCGTCATCGCACAGGTGCACACCGTGGGCGAACACCGAGCGCTCACCCAGCAGTTTGTAATGGTCGTACACGTCCAGGTAGCCCTTGCGCTCCGGGAACAGTTCTTTCACCCACTCCACTTCCTGCAGGTTTTCACTGATGTGGGTCTGCATGTACAGGTCCGGGTATTCCCCCAGCAGCTGCCCGGCGAGGGTCAGTTGTTCAGGCGTACTGGTCGGTGCGAAACGTGGCGTGACCGCGTAGTGCAAACGGCCCTTGCCGTGCCAGCGCTCGATCAGCGCCTTGCTTTCCTGGTAGCCGGACTCGGCGGTGTCGGTCAGATAGTCCGGCGCGTTGCGGTCCATCATCACCTTGCCGGCGATCATCCGCAGGTCGAGCTTCTCGGCCGCTTCAAAAAACGAGTTCACTGACTGCGGGTGCACACTGCCGAATACCAGGGCGGTGGTGGTGCCGTTGCGCAGCAGTTCCTTGATGAAAATGTCCGCGACTTCTTCAGCGTGGGCCTTGTCGGCGAACTGGCTTTCACACGGGAAGGTGTAGGTATTGAGCCAGTCCAGCAACTGCTCGCCATAGGCACCGACCATGCCGGTTTGCGGCAGGTGAATGTGAGTGTCGATCAGGCCGGGGGTGATCAGAGCGTCCTGGTAATGGGTGACTTCGATGTCAGCGGGCAGGGTAGCGAGCAATTCGCTGGCGTGGCCCAGGGCGCTGATCTGGCCGTTGTCGATCACCAGCAGGCCGTCTTCGAAATACTCGTAGGAGGCTTCGATCCCTACTTCGGCAGGGTCGGCGATGCTGTGCAAAATGGCGGCACGGTAGGCTTTGCGAGTCAAAGGCATGGTCGTCTCAGTTAGTCGCTTGGCTGCGGCGTGAAGCCGGCAGCAGTTTGGCAATGGGTTCGGCGCTCGCAGTGTGCTGGCCGAAATTGGCGTTATAGGTGGCGATGATTTCGCCGGCGATGGAGATGGCGATTTCAACAGGCAGTTTGCCTTTGACCTCAGTCAGCCCCATCGGGCAATGCATGCGTTGCAGTTGCGCGGTGTCGAAACCGCGATCCCGCAGGCGGTGTTCAAACTTGACGCGCTTGGTCTTCGAGCCGATCAGGCCGAAGTAGGTGAAGTCATTGCGCTTGAGCAGGGCGGCGGTCAGTTCCAGGTCCAGCGCATGGTTGTGGGTCATGACAATGCAGTAACTGCCTACAGGCAAGTGGTCGATTTCATCCACCGGCTCTTCGCTGACGATTTTACGCACGCCTTGGGGGATGTGTTCCGGGAATTCCTGTTCCCGGGAATCGATCCAGCGCACCCGGCAGGGCAGGCTGGCCAGCAACGGCACCAGCGCGCGGCCCACATGGCCGGCGCCGAACACGGCGATCTGCGCCTGCACCTGGCCCATCGGTTCAAACAACAACACCGTCACGCCGCCGCAGCACTGGCCCAGGCTGGCGCCGAGGCTGAAGCGCTCCAGATGCGTGTTCTGCTGGCCGCGCACGAGCATGTCCCGGGCGATCTGCATGGCCTTGTATTCCAGGTGCCCGCCACCGATGGTGTCGAACGTCTGGGCGGCACTGATGACCATCTTCGAGCCGGCATTGCGCGGCGTTGAGCCGAGCTCTTCGATGATGGTCACCAGCACGCAGGGTTCACCCTGGTTCTGCAGGTCGGCGAGGGCGCTGATCCAGTTGTTCATGTTTACCTCAGCATCTCTGTTGTCAGTTCGACCGCCTTCGCGAGCAAGCCCGCTCCCACATTTTGATTTGTGAACACATTCAAATGTGGGAGCGGGCTTGCTCGCGAAGGCAGCGCCTCGGTCTAGAGCGAAGCCAACTCGGTTTCCGTTTCCACAGCTTTTGCAGCGGTCAGTTGGCGCATCTGCTCACACCCCCACAACACCCGCTCCGGGGTCGCCGGTGCATCAATCTTCGGCTGATGACGATAGTCACCCAGGCTCGCCACGGCATCCTTGATCGCACACCACGAGGCGATGCCGAGCATGAACGGCGGCTCGCCCACGGCCTTGGAATGGAACACGGTGTCTTCCGGGTTCTTGCGGTTTTCCACCAGTTTCACCCGCAGGTCCAGCGGCATGTCGGCGACGGCCGGGATCTTGTAGCTGGCCGGGCCGTTGGTCATCAGCTTGCCTTTGTTATTCCAGACAAGCTCTTCCATGGTCAGCCAGCCCATGCCCTGGATGAAGCCGCCTTCGACCTGGCCGATGTCGATGGCCGGGTTCAGCGAGGCGCCCACGTCGTGCAGGATGTCGGTGCGCAGCATTTTGTATTCGCCGGTCAGCGTGTCGACGATCACTTCGCAACAGGCCGCGCCGAACGCGAAGTAGTAGAACGGCCGGCCACGCGCCTGGCTGCGGTCGTAGAAGATTTTCGGGGTCTTGTAGAAGCCGGTGCTCGACAGTGAAACCTGGGCGAAATACGCCTGCTGGATCAACGCTTCAAACGTCAGGATGTGATCGCGAACCCGCACATGCCCGTTGTGGAATTCAACGTCGGCCTCGCTGACTTCATACTTGCGCGCGGCAAATTCCACCAGGCGCTGCTTGATGGTTTCGGCGGCATTCTGCGCAGCCTTGCCGTTCAGGTCGGCGCCGCTGGAAGCCGCCGTCGGCGAGGTGTTCGGCACCTTGTCGGTGTTGGTGGCGGTGATCTGTACGCGGTCGATTTCTACCTGGAAGATCTCGGCCACCACCTGCGCGACCTTGATGTTCAATCCCTGGCCCATTTCGGTGCCGCCGTGGTTCAGGTGGATGCTGCCGTCGGTGTAGATGTGGATCAGCGCACCGGCCTGGTTGAGGAAGCTGGCGGTGAAGGAAATCCCGAATTTCACCGGCGTCAGCGCCAGGCCTTTTTTCAGGATCGGGCTGTTGGCGTTGTAGCGACGGATCGCTTCGCGGCGCTCGAAATACTGGCTGCTTTGTTCCAGTTCGGCGGTCATCTCTTCGAGCATGTTGTGCTCGACGGTCTGGTAGTAGTGGGTGACGTTGCGCTCGGTCTTGCCGTAGTAGTTGGCCTTGCGCACGGCCAGCGGGTCGAGGGCCAGATGCCGGGCAATCGCGTCCATCACTTCCTCGATGGCGACCATGCCTTGGGGGCCGCCGAAGCCACGATAAGCCGTGTTGGACGCGGTGTTGGTCTTGCAGCGGTGGCCGTTGACCGTGGCGTCGCCCAGGTAATACGAGTTGTCGGAGTGGAACATCGCACGGTCGACAATCGAGTTCGACAGGTCCGGTGAGCAACCGCAGTTGCCCGCCAGTTCCAGATTGATACCGTGCAGGCGGCCGGTGTCGTCGAAGCCCACGTCGTACTCGATATAGAACGGGTGGCGCTTGCCGGTCATCAGCATGTCTTCCACGCGCGGCAGGCGCATTTTGGTCGGCTGGCCGGTGAGGCGCGCGACCACCGCACACAGGCATGCCGGGCTGGCGGCCTGGGTTTCCTTGCCGCCAAAACCACCGCCCATGCGGCGCATGTCGACCACGATTTTGTTCATCGATACGTCGAGTACTTCGGCCACCAGCTTCTGTACTTCGGTGGGGTTTTGCGTGGAGCAGTAGACGATCATGCCGCCGTCTTCGGTGGGCATTACCGAGGAGATCTGGGTTTCCAGGTAGAAGTGTTCCTGGCCGCCGATGTGCAGGGTGCCCTGGATGCGATTTTTTGCCGTCGCCAGCGCGCCCGCCGAATCACCGCGTTGGTGGGTGTGGCTGTCCAGCACAAAATGCTTTTTGCGAAACGCCTCGACCACGTCCAGCACCGGCTCGAGGTCTTCGTATTCGATCACGGCAGCCATCGCGGCTTTGCGTGCGGTTTCCAGGTCGCGGGCGGCAACGGCCAGCACTACCTGGCCGACGAACTGCACGGTGTCGATGGCCAGCAACGGGTCGCCGGGCATCAACGGGCCGATGTCTTTCAGGCCCGGCACGTCTTCGTGGGTGATGACGATGCGCACGCCTTCAAAGGCGTAGCAGGGCGCAGCGTCGATGCTGATGATCTTCGCGTGGGCGCGGTCCGACATGCGTGCGTACAGGTGCAACTGGTTCGGAAACTCGAGGCGGTCATCGATGTACTGCGCCTCGCCCGAGACGTGCTTGGCGGCGCTGTCGTGCTTGACGCTGCGACCGACTCCGCTGGTCAGGTCCTTGGCGAACAGTTCGGCGAGTTCGGCCTGGGATTTTTCCACGGCATGATGGTTAGACATAAGCGGTCACCCGAGTCTCGATGTGCGGCGTTTGCAGTTCGATGAAGTATTTGCGCAGCAGGTTTTGTGCGCTGAGCAGGCGGTATTCCTTGCTGGCGCGGAAGTCCGACAGCGGGGTGAAATCTTCGGCCAGCGCGGCGCAGGCTTTTTCCACGGTGGCGGAATTCCAGGTGGCGCCGTTCAGCGCAGCTTCGCAGCTTTTCGCACGTTTTGGGGTGGCAGCCATGCCACCGAACGCCACGCGGGCATCGGCGATCACGCCGTTATCAAGCTTCAGGTTGAAGGCGGCGCAGACGGCGGAAATGTCATCGTCCAGACGCTTGGAAACCTTGTAGGCACGGAACAGCGGCACGCCTTTGGGCACGATGATTTTTTCGATGAATTCGCTGTCCTGGCGGGCAGTGACACGGTAGTCGATGAAGTAGTCTTCCAGCGCCAGGGTGCGGCGAGTGTTGCCTTTGCACAGTACGATCTGCGCACCGAGAGCGATCAGCAGTGGAGGCGAATCACCGATGGGCGACGCGTTGCCGATATTGCCGCCCAGGGTGCCCTGGTTGCGGATCTGCAACGAGGCGAAGCGGTGAAGCAATTCGCCGAAGTCCGGGTATTCGTTGTTGAGTGCGGTGTAGCAGTCGGAGAGGGAAGTGGCGGCGCCGATTTCCAGGCGGTCGTCGAAGCTTTCGATGCGCTTCATTTCTTCGATATTGCCGACGTAGATCATCACCGGCAGCGTGCGGTGGAACTGCGTGACTTCCAGCGCCAGGTCGGTGCCGCCAGCCAACAGCCGGGCTTGTGGGTAAGCGTCGTAAAGGTCGGCCAGGTCGGCGACGGTCAACGGCACCAGGCAGCGTTTGTCGCCGCTGTTCAACTCGCCGGTTTGAGTCGGCGCGATGGATTTCAGGCGGGCGATGGTTTCGGCCTGGCGACTGTCGAACTGGTCCTGGGGCTTGTTGCAGCAGGCCTGTTCGGCGGCGGCGAGAATCGGGCGATAACCGGTGCAGCGACAGAGGTTGCCGGCCAGGGCTTCATGGGCTTTCTGGCTGTCGGGTGCATCACTGTTTTTTTGCAGGGCGAACAGCGACATCACAAAGCCCGGGGTGCAGAAGCCGCATTGCGAACCGTGGCACTCCACCATGGCTTGTTGCACGCTGTGGAGTTGGCCCTGGTGCTTGAGGTCTTCGACGCTGATCAGTTGTTTGCCGTGCAGGGACGAGACAAAGGTCAGGCACGAGTTGAGGCTGCGATAGCGAATCTGCTCCGCGCCTTGATCGTCGGTGTGCAGCTCGCCGACCACCACGGTGCAGGCGCCACAGTCGCCGCTGGCGCAGCCTTCCTTGGTGCCGGATTTGCCCAGGTGCTCACGCAAATAGTTGAGCACTGTCAGGTTCGGGTCCAGGGCGTGCTCACTACGGAGTTCCTGGTTTAGTAAAAACTGGATCACGGAAGGCCTCGCAGACTCATTATTGTTGTTAACCGCTTTGCGCCGAATCTAGTCATGTCTGACTTTTCGGTCAACGATTTTCTGACCTAAGGGTCAAGAAAGTGCGATTTCAACATCCTTAATTATGGTCCAGTTCTCTGGAACCGCCGTTTTTGGGGGCTTCTGGACTTTAACGGCTGCTTATTTCATGCCAAATTCGTGCTTGTGGGCCGTACGCCATCAACCGGCAAGTGCGCTACACTGCCGCGCTTGTACCGATAGAAGATTTTGAAGGGAAAACATGACGTTCAAGGCGCCGGATAGTCTTGCCGAGCAAATCGCTCACCACCTCGCCGAACGTATCATTCGCGGCGACCTCAAGCCTGGGGAGCGGATCCAGGAGCAGAAGGTCACACTGGCGCTTAATGTCAGCCGTGGTTCCGTGCGCGAAGCCTTGCTGATCCTTGAGCGTCGGCACCTGATCGCGATCCTGCCGCGCCGTGGCGCCCATGTCACCGAGCTGACTGCCCACAAGGTGCAGAGCCTGTGCACGCTGATGGGCGAGCTGTATATCTTGCTGGGCAACGCCGTCGCCGCCGGCTGGCAGACCCAGGCCGACATGGCGCCGTTCGTGCAGATCCAGCAGCGCCTGGTCGCCAGCTTCGAACGTCAGGACATTCGTGCCTTCGTCGAGGAAAGCTTCAATGTGATGCGCGCTGCGTATCCGTTCGCCAACAACCCGTATTTGCAGGAAACCGTCGAGAACCTGCAGCCGGCGATGAACCGCGCCTATTACCTGGCGCTGGATCAACGCAAGGCGTCCATGAGCGAGTACCTGGTGCTGTTCGAGCAATTGCTCGCCGCCGTGCTGGCCCGTGACCTGCCACAGATTCGCGAAGTACTCTCGGCCTACGGCGAGCGCAGTTGCTCGCTGGTCATTGCTGCGTTGGCGGAAGCCTAAGCGTGCGGCTCAAGTGCATCAAACTGGCGGGGTTCAAATCCTTCGTCGATCCGACCACGGTGAACTTCCCCAGTAACATGGCGGCGGTGGTCGGGCCCAATGGCTGCGGCAAGTCGAACATTATCGACGCCGTACGCTGGGTGATGGGCGAGAGCTCCGCGAAAAACCTGCGTGGCGAGTCGATGACCGACGTCATCTTCAACGGCTCCACCAGCCGCAAGCCGGTGAGCCAGGCCAGTATCGAGCTGGTGTTCGACAACTCCGACGGCACCCTGGTGGGCGAGTACGCGGCCTATGCGGAAATTTCCATCCGCCGCAAAGTGACCCGCGACAGCCAGAACAGCTACTTCCTCAACGGCACCAAGTGCCGCCGCCGGGACATTACCGACATCTTCCTCGGCACCGGCCTGGGCCCGCGCAGCTACTCGATCATCGAGCAGGGCATGATCTCCAAGCTGATCGAAGCCAAGCCCGAGGACCTGCGTAACTTTATCGAAGAAGCAGCCGGCATCTCCAAGTACAAGGAGCGCCGCCGCGAGACCGAAAACCGTATCCGTCGTACCCATGAAAACCTCGCCCGGCTGACTGACCTGCGTGACGAACTGGAGCGCCAGTTGGAGCGCCTGCACCGCCAGGCCCAGGCGGCCGAGAAGTATCAGGAATACAAGGGCGAGGAGCGTCAGCTCAAGGCGCAACTGTCAGCCCTGCGCTGGCAGGCGTTGAACGACCAGGTGGGCCAGCGCGAAGCGATCATCGGCACCCAGGAAATCAGCTTCGAAGCCTTGGTGGCCGAGCAGCGCAATGCCGACGCCAGCATCGAGCGCCTGCGGGACGGTCACCATGACCTGTCCGAGCGCTTCAATCTGGTGCAGGGGCGCTTCTATTCGGTGGGCGGTGACATCGCCCGGGTCGAGCAGAGCATCCAGCACGGCCAGCAACGCTTGCGCCAGTTGCAGGACGACCTGAAGGAGGCCGAACGCGCGCGCCTGGAAACCGAATCTCACCTGGGCCACGACCGCACCTTGCTGCTGACCCTCGGGGAAGAGCTGGACATGCTCACTCCCGAGCAGGAAGTCACCAGCGCTGCCGCCGAGGAAGCCGCTGCGGCCCTGGAAGAATCCGAAACCACCATGCACGCCTGGCAGGAGCAGTGGGACACCTTCAACCTGCAATCCGCCGAGCCGCGCCGTCAGGCTGAGGTGCAGCAGTCGCGCATCCAGCAACTGGAAACCAGCATGGAGCGCCTGGCCGAACGTCAGCGGCGTTTGGTGGAAGAGCGCGTGTTGCTCGCGGCCGACCCGGAAGACGCGGCGATCCTCGAGCTGAGCGAGAAACTCGCCGAAAGCGAAATGACGCTGGAAGAGCTGGAAGCCAGCGAAGAACAACAAGTGGAACGCCTGGAGCAATTGCGTCAGCAACTGCAACAGGCGACCCAGGCACAACAAACCGCCCAGGGTGATTTGCAGCGGCTTAACGGTCGATTGGCCTCCCTGGAAGCTTTGCAGCAAGCGGCGCTCGACCCGGGCACCGGCACGGCCGAATGGCTGCGCGATCAACACCTGGCCGAGCGCCCGCGCCTGGCCGAAGGCTTGAAGGTTGAAGCCGGTTGGGAACTGGCGGTGGAAACCGTGCTTGGTGCCGACCTGCAAGCCGTGTTGGTGGATGATTTTGGCGGTTTCGACCTGGCGGGGTTTACCCAGGGCGATCTGCGATTGCTTAGCCCCGCGGCAGACGGCACACGCGTACCGGGCAGCTTGCTGGACAAGGTCGAGGCGTCGATTGATTTGTCGCCGTGGCTCGGCCAGGTCAAGCCGGTGGACAGCCTCGAGCAGGCTCTGGCCCAACGCGGCCAATTGGCGGCCGGGCAAAGCCTGATCAGCCGTGACGGTTTTTGGGTCGGCCGGCACTTTTTGCGAGTGCGTCGCGCCAGCGAAGCGGAAAGCGGCGTTCTGGCCCGTGGCCAGGAAATCGTCAACCTGACCGCCGAGCGCGAAGAGCGCGAAGCCACACTCGAATCCCTGGAAAACCAGCTGCAAACCCTGCGCGCCACCCAGCGTCAGCAAGAGACCGGCCGCGAACACCTGCGCCGGCTGTTGCAGGACGAAGCGCGCCAGCAAGGCGAATTGAAAGCCCAGCTCTCGGCGAGCAAGGCCAAGGTCGAACAACTGACCTTGCGCCGCACCCGGCTCGATGAAGAAGTGGCCGAGATGGGCGAGCAGCGCGCCCTCGAACACGAACAAGTCGGCGAAGCGCGCCTGCAACTGCAGGAAGCCCTCGACAGCATGGCCCTGGACACCGAGCAGCGCGAGTTGCTGCTGGCCCAGCGCGACAGCTTGCGTGAACGCCTCGACCGGGTGCGTCAGGAAGCCCGCCAGCACAAGGACCACGCCCATCAACTGGCCGTGCGCCTCGGCTCCCTGCGGGCGCAACACGACTCCACACGTCAGGCCCTCGAGCGTCTGGAAATGCAGTCCGAACGCCTGACCGAAAAGCGCGAGCAACTGAGCCTCAACCTGGAGGAGGGCGAAGCCCCGCTGGAAGAGCTGCGCCTGAAGCTTGAAGAGTTGCTCGACAAGCGCATGACCGTCGACGAAGAACTCAAGACTGCACAAATCGCCCTGGAAGACGCCGACCGTGAACTGCGCGACGCCGAAAAGCGTCGGACCCAGGCCGAACAGCAATCGCAACTGATCCGTGGCCAGCTCGAACAACAGCGCATGGAATGGCAGGCCCTGACGGTTCGCCGCAAGACCCTGCAAGACCAGTTGCTGGAAGACGGCTACGACTTGCACGGCGTGCTCAATACCCTGACCGCCCAGGCCAACGAGAAAGAAGCCGAAGAAGAACTTGAGCGGATTGCTGCACGCATTCAACGACTCGGCGCGATCAACCTCGCGGCCATCGACGAGTACCAGCAGCAGTCCGAGCGCAAACGTTATCTGGACGCGCAGAACGCCGACCTGGTGGAAGCGTTGGACACCCTGGAAAACGTGATCCGCAAGATCGACAAGGAAACCCGTAATCGCTTCAAAGATACCTTTGATCAGATTAATGGCGGTTTACAGGCGTTATTCCCGAAAGTTTTCGGTGGTGGCAGCGCTTACTTGGAACTGACGGGCGAAGATCTACTCGATACAGGGGTAACGATCATGGCGCGGCCTCCGGGCAAGAAGAACAGCACCATCCATTTGTTGTCCGGTGGCGAGAAGGCACTGACCGCATTGGCCCTGGTATTTGCGATCTTCAAGTTGAACCCGGCACCGTTCTGCATGCTCGACGAAGTTGACGCCCCGCTGGATGACGCTAACGTTGGACGGTATGCGCGACTGGTTAAAGAGATGTCCCAGACCGTGCAGTTCATCTATATCACCCACAACAAGATCGCCATGGAAATGGCCGATCAGTTGATGGGCGTGACGATGCACGAGCCGGGCTGTTCGCGATTGGTGGCGGTGGATGTCGAAGAGGCGATGGCGCTGGTGGAATCCTGAGGCGCACTTCGTAGGAAGATTTCCAGCGCGATGTAGGGTGATTTACCGGTCTGGGAAAAGTGGCAAATGGACATATTTGTTCAAGGCATTTTGACAGACGGTGTAAAGTTATCTTTGGTCGTGCTAGTTTAATGTCAAATTTTCGTATGCGTGGGCAAAACGTCATTCAGAACATAGAGTTGGCGCCACGTTTTAAAGCGGTTTGCACGGTGCTAAACCCCTTATTTTTCAGCATTTTTTATTAGAGGCACGGGATTACATGGAAATCGGTCTGCGCGAGTGGCTGATCGTCATCGGCATTATTGTCATTGCCGGTATTCTTTTTGATGGCTGGCGTCGGATGCGCGGCGGCAAGGGCAAGTTGAAGTTTCGCCTGGACCGCAACCTGTCCAATTTGCCGGACGACGACGGCAGCGCCGAGCTGCTGGGGCCTCCACGTGTCCTGGATAACCATAAAGAGCCGCAACTGGACGAGCACGACCTGCCGTCGATGAGCGCACCGGTGCGTGAAGCCCGCGAGCCCAAGCGCGGCAAGCGCAGCGCGGCCAGCGAGCCATCGCAGGGCGACCTGAACCTGGACCTGGAAGAAGGCCCGAGCTTCAGCAGCCGTGATGATGACTTCCCGGATGAGTCCCCGACCAAGAGTGCCCATAAAGAATCCGTCAAGGATCAACCGGCTGCCGAAGAGGTGCTGGTGATCAGCGTGATCTGCCGCGACGCCGCCGGCTTCAAAGGCCCGGCCCTGCTGCAAAATATTCTGGAAAGCGGCCTGCGTTTCGGCGAGATGGATATTTTCCACCGCCACGAAAGTATGGCCGGCAACGGTGAAGTCCTGTTCTCCATGGCCAACGCGGTCAAGCCGGGCATCTTCGATCTGGACGACATCGACCATTTCAGCACCCCGGCAGTGAGCTTCTTCCTTGGTTTGCCAGGCCCGCGTCACCCGAAACAAGCGTTCGACGTGATGGTGGCTGCAGCCCGCAAGCTGTCCCAGGAACTCAACGGCGAACTCAAGGACGACCAGCGTAGCGTCCTGACCGCCCAGACCATCGAGCACTACCGTCAGCGCATCGTCGAGTTCGAGCGTCGCGCCCTGACACAGAAGCGCTAAGGTCCAAGCTTACGCGTTGCCTGTAGAATCCATGCACTAACATATTGAGCAGCTTCGGCTGCTCTTTTGCTTTATGAGAGAACACCCATGACCGCCGCCCACACCCGCATCCTCGAACTGCGCGCTGAACTGGATCAGCACAACTACCGTTACCACGTCCTCGACGAACCGAGCATCCCGGACGCTGAGTACGACCGGTTGTTCCACGAGCTCAAGGCCCTGGAAGCCGAGCACCCGGACCTGGTAACCCGTGATTCACCGACGCAGCGGGTCGGCAGTGCGGCGTTGTCGGCGTTCACTCAGGTGCGTCACGAAATCCCGATGCTCAGCCTGGGCAATGCCTTCGATGAAAGCACCATGCTTGAATTCGATCGCCGGGTTACCGAAGGCCTCGATCTGCCGGTGGGCGACCTGTTTGGCGGCGGCGCGGCGGTGGAATACAGCTGCGAGCCGAAGCTTGATGGCCTGGCGGTCAGCCTGCTGTATCAGGACGGTGAACTGGTGCGTGGCGCCACCCGCGGCGACGGCACCACCGGCGAAGACATCAGCGTCAACGTGCGCACCGTGCGCAATATTCCTTTGAAACTCCAAGGCACCGGCTGGCCGGCGACCCTCGAAGTGCGCGGCGAAGTGTTCATGTCCAAGGCTGGCTTCGAGCGGCTGAACGCCACGCAACTGGAAGTTGGCGGCAAGACCTTCGCCAACCCGCGCAACGCGGCGGCGGGCAGCCTGCGTCAGTTGGATTCGAAGATTACCGCCAGCCGCCCGCTGGAGTTCTGCTGCTACGGCGTGACCACGGATATCAGCGACACCCATATCGGCAACCTGCAACAGCTGAAGAAGTGGGGCATGCCCATCAGCCATGAGTTGAAACTGGCCAAGGGGATTCAGGATTGCCTCAACTACTACCGCGATATCGGTGAGCGACGGAATGCCTTGCCCTATGAAATTGACGGCGTGGTGTTCAAGGTCAATAGCATTGCCTACCAACGTGAACTGGGCTTCCGTGCTCGCGAACCACGTTGGGCAATCGCCCATAAATTCCCGGCGATGGAAGAACTGACCGAACTGCTGGACGTTGAATTCCAGGTGGGTCGTACCGGCGCTGTGACGCCCGTGGCACGCTTGAAACCGGTCAAGGTCGCGGGTGTGACCGTGTCCAATGCCACCTTGCACAACATGGACGAAGTGGCGCGCCTGGGCCTGATGATCGGCGACACCGTGATCATCCGCCGTGCCGGTGACGTGATTCCCCAGGTGGTGTCGGTGGTCACCGAGCGTCGCCCGGAAAACGCCCGCGCGGTGCAAATCCCCGAGAGCTGCCCGGTGTGTGGTTCTCACGTTGAGCGCACGCAACTGGTCAAGCGCAGCAAGGGCAAGGAAACCGTCAGCGAAGGCGCGGTATACCGCTGCGTCGGGCGCCTGGCCTGTGGTGCGCAGCTCAAGCAGGCGATCATTCATTTCGTTTCGCGCCGCGCCATGGACATCGATGGCCTGGGCGACAAGACCATCGAGCAACTGGTGGATGAGAAACTGATCGGCTCGCCGGCTGACCTCTACAAGCTCAAGTACGATCAGATCATCGACCTGGAAGGTTTCGCCGACGTCTCCAGCAAGAAGCTGATCACCGCCATCGAAAACAGCAAGACGCCGACCCTCGCACGGTTCATCTATGCCCTCGGCATTCCCGATGTAGGCGAGGAGACGGCCAAGGTGCTGGCACGCTCGCTGGCGTCCCTGGAGCGCGTGCAGCAGGCCTTGCCGGAAGTGCTGACGTACTTGCCGGACGTTGGCCTGGAAGTGGCCCACGAGATTCACAGCTTCTTTGAAGACAGTCATAACCAGGACGTGATCGGTGCCTTGATCTCCAAGGACGAGTGCGGGCTGGAAGTGCAGGAGCAGGGCGACCTGAGCGCCGAGTTCGCGGCCAGCACCACGTTGGGCGGCTTGCTCGACAAGCTGCACGTACCGTCCGTAGGGCCGGGCGCCGCGCAGAAACTGGCCGACAAGTTTGGCTCCCTCGAAGGCGTGATCAAGGCCGACTGGCTCGACATGCGCCAGGCGTTGCCGGAGAAGCAGGCCAAGGCTGTCCGGGATTTCTTTGACATCGAAGAAAACGCCAATCGTGCGCTGGCCATCGAGCAACAGCTCAAGGACTTCGGCATGCACTGGCAGAGCGAGAAGAAGGTCGTCGAAGGTTTGCCCGAGGCGGGTCACACCTGGGTGCTTACCGGCTCCCTGGAACTGATGAGCCGGGATGTCGCGAAGGAAAAACTCGAAAGCCTTGGCGCCAAGGTGGCGGGTTCGGTGTCGGCGAAAACCCACTGCGTGGTGGCCGGGCCAGGTGCCGGGTCGAAGCTGGCGAAGGCCAGTGAGCTGGGCTTGAAAGTGCTGGATGAAGAGGCGTTTGTGGCGTTTTTGGCCAAGCACAACATCACGGCCTGATACTTTTTGTGATGAGCGGGCTTGTTGTGGCGAGGGGACAAGCCCCCTCGCCACAAGTAATAGGCTGCCAATAAAAAACTGGAACGATCAGCTCGTAACCATGATCTAGTCTTGGGCAGCCCAGGGAGAGATCGCCATGTACCGCTTCTTCGAACAACTCAGTTCGCGCATTGCCGCACCGTTCATGGCCGAGACCTCGCGCAACAGCAAGGTTTGGCAGTGCCGTTGCGGGCAGTCCCTGTTCTTTCGCAACAGCCAGTGCCTGGCCTGTTCGGCGCTGCTGGGCTATCAGCCGGAGCAGAGTCGCCTGTCATCCCTGCAGCCCGGCCCATATGCCGATACCTGGCTGCTGGACGCCGACCCTGAAGCGGGCGCATTTCGCCGCTGCGCCAACCTCGAGACGCCAGCCGCCTGCAATTGGCTGCTGCCCGCCGACAACGGCCAGACCTTGTGCGTGGCGTGCAGCCTGAACCGCACCATTCCCGACCTGTCGATCCCTGAAAACCCCGAACGCTGGCGCAAGGTCGAAACCGCCAAGCGCCGCCTCGTGGCGCAACTCATCAGCCTGGGCTTGCAGGTCATTCCCAAGACGGCCGATGAAGACACCGGCCTTGCGTTTGATTTCGTCGGCATCGACCTGGAAGGCAACGCACCTACCACCGGCCATGCCAACGGCCTGATCACCCTCGATATCAAAGAAGCCGACGACGCTCATCGCGAGCAGATCCGCGTACAGATGCGCGAGCCTTACCGCACCTTGCTCGGTCATTTCCGTCATGAGGTCGGCCATTACTACTGGGACCGCCTGATCGCCAACAGCCACTGGCTGGAGCCGTTCCGCAGCCTGTTCGGCGACGAGCGCGCCAGCTACGCCGACGCCCTCGAGCAGCACTATCAGAACGGCCCGCGCGCGGACTGGCAGCAAACCTGCGTCAGCGCCTACGCCACCATGCACCCGTGGGAAGACTGGGCGGAAACCT
The DNA here is from genome assembly GCF_011765255.1 of Pseudomonas sp. AN3A02. Taxonomy (NCBI): domain Bacteria; kingdom Pseudomonadati; phylum Pseudomonadota; class Gammaproteobacteria; order Pseudomonadales; family Pseudomonadaceae; genus Pseudomonas; species Pseudomonas sp. AN3A02. The sequence goes on along the minus strand of NZ_JAARNI010000001.1, from coordinate 423,182 downwards.
GGGCGCATTACCTGCACATGATGGACGCCGTCGACACCGCGCTGGGTTTCGGCATGAGTGCCCGGGAGATGGACCTGGACTATCAACCATTCCCCCTGAGCACCCTCTACGACCCTGAACATCCCGGTGGCACGGCGTTCCTGTCATTCGTCAACGCATGGATCGAACTGGCCGGCATGCTCAACGAACTGTCCCGCAGCATGGGCCAGCCGGATTTCTATCCGTTCGTCCTGCCGCCGGCGGTGATTGCCAAGCTGCACTTCATTCACCTGGTGATCCAGCAAGAGGGCGGCAGGGCAGATGAGGTCGTGCTTTTGTAGGAGCAAGCTTGCTCGCGAAGGTCGTCAACGATAACGCGCCTATCCTGAATGAACGCAGTGTCTTTGGGTTCTTCGCGGGCACACTCACTCCTGCAGGCAAGTACTTGAACCATCAGATATTTTAATCCCGCGCGAACGGTTGTAACTTCCGATGAGATCGGTACAATGGCGCGGCTTGCCGAGAGGCGAGCGTCGTTATGGTGATCCCATCGGTCCCCCCGCAACGATTACCCGTGAACCTGGTCAGAGCCGGAAGGCAGCAGCCACAGCGGGAACATTGTGTGCCGGGGTGTGGCTGGTGGGGTTGCCTCCATAACGCCACCCTCCTTGATTCAAAAAAATACCTTTATGAAACCCTTCGCTGGCAATCGTCATCTGCGAAGCGATTTCTGCTGTTCGTCCTTCAGCTCAGTGCTCACAAGCCCGAAAGCAATCGTTACCGGCAAAAGACTGTGAGGGCTCTTTCACAACTTCAAGCTTCCACTCTGGACAACCCAAAACCACCTTGCTAGTTTGCGCCAGTCACATATTTCAAAATATGTTGACGGCACATGGATGATATTAAAGTGATGGCGCTTTATTGCTCATTCACCCTAACTAACAAGGATGTCGGTCATGAAAAGCCTGCAAGGGTTGCCCACGCTCATCAGCGCTTCCGTCGGTGCCCCCGGCAAAGCCCGCAACTTGCCCGCCGACGTTCAGTGCATCCAGTATTTGTTCAACTTGATCATTCCCAAGTTGAGTTTCCCCCTGGCCGAAAATGGCAAGTGCGACGGCCAGTTGGTGCAGTGCATCAGCCAGTATCAGTTTCGCTACCTCAAGTACGCCCATCCCGACGGGGTTATCGACCCCACCGGGCGCACCTTCAATAGCCTGATCGAAGAGGCGGTGAAGGTGGCGGTCAAGCCAAATCCGGCCCTGCGTATTCCGACCTTCCTGAATGTGTTCGGCAACACCAGTTCGGATATGGTCCAGGCCACGGTCAACCATTACCTGGATCGCATGCGGGCGATGATCGAGGCCGAGCGGCGCAACCGGCAGATGATGCTCCAGGCCACGTGCGACGGGGGCACGACGCTCACGGACACGGACTTCCAGAACGCCGCCACGCAGTTGGGCAGCGGGATTTCGGTCAATATCATCAAGGCCTTCGCCACGGTGGAGTCGGGCGGGCGCTCCGGGTTCGGGCCGGCCAAGTTGCCGGTGATCGCTTTTGAAGGGCACCACTTTCGCAAGTACACCAACCATAAATACGATCAGACCCACCCGCTGTTGTCGTACCCCTACGTGAAAAAAGCCGGCCCCCAGTGGAAGGCCAATAACAAGGACCAGACCAAGGCCTGGGAAACCATGGCCACGGCCTTTGCGCTGGATCAGGAAGCGGCCTTGAAGTCGGCCTCCTGGGGTATGTTTCAGATAATGGGGTCCAACTTCACGGCATGTGGTTATAAAACGGTGTTTGAGTTTGTCGTGGCCATGAAGATTAATGCCGGGCATCAACTCAAGGGCTTCCTCGGTTTTTGCGGTCAGAGCCCGGCCCTGGTCAAGGCCATGAAGAACAAGGATTACGCCGCCATGGCGCTGAACTATAACGGCAAGGATTATGGCGACTATGACCATCGAATCAAAAAAGCCTACGAAGCACTTGAAGGGAAAAAATAGAATGCCGTTCAAACGTTGCCTGTCCCGATTGCTGGTTGCCTCTTTCGTGTGTGTTGCTGCGGGAACGCCGGCGTTTGCCGCTGCGCTGCACTCGGGCAAGTATGAAGGGCTGATGCTGGCCGTGACGCCTGAGCATCAGGTGGAAGGTTTTTATGCTGAAGAGATGGGCGAGGGCGTGACCCGCACGTGCACGTTCTTCCTGCAGGGCAAGGTCGACGGTGCGAAGGCGTCGGTGTCCACGTGGCTGGATGCGACTTACCCGGGAACCGTTGCGGCTTCCTCGGACGGTGTGACGCTGACGGTGGAGAAGGGCCGCGAACATCCCGGTTGCATCAGCGTGCTGATGCCCGAAATCGCCACCGGCCTGGACCTGACCCAGACGGCTGCCAAGAAGTGGATTGGCCTGGTGACCGTTTCAGCCGACAAGGCCTTCCTGCAGAAGACGCCGGACGCCAAGGCCAGTCATCGTGCCTATGTGGTCAAGGACGATGTGGTCGCGGTGCTGGCGTTCAAGGATGGCTGGGCCCAGGTCGAGTTCACCAATGGCGAAGGCCGCTCTTCCAAGGGCTGGATCAGCCAGGACCAGTACGCCAGGCTGACCCCGGCAAAAAGCTGAGGCTGTTCCCCGCGCCGCGGTGTGCCAGGCACGCCGCGACTTTTTTGATCGTTCCCTCGCTCTGCGAGGGAATGCAGCCTGGGGCGCTCCGCGTCCCGCCTTGCTTCTCTCAGTATTCAGGCCTTGTTGCGGTTGAACAGCTTGCGGATAACGGCGAACAGCGCCACGACGCCGATCACCAGGAATTTCTTCGCCGCCAGCAGGAAGATGCCGATCTTGGCAAACAGCCCGGCCTTGGCCGCGATACCGCCAGCAACCAGTGCGGCAAGGCCGTAGGTCGCGAGTTTGTCGGTCTTCGGGTTGAAGTCGGTGTACAGGTTGCCATCAGTGAAGTTGGTAAAGGCCAGGACCTTGGGTAACTCCTGCTTGATGGTGGCCAGGTCGGCCATGGCGGCGACGGCGTTGAGTTCCAGCACGCCTTCACGGCCCAGCACGCGGATGCTGTAGTTGAGGGTGGTTTGCTTGGCGTCGTCGGCTTTCAGTTCGCGGGCCCAGTACATCTTGTGGGTGGTGTCGTCGTAGTGCGGCGGCTCGGCCCAGCCCAGCAGGTGCAGGCCTGCGTAGCCTTGTTTCTGGCGTTCTTTGTTGTCTTCGACGTCTTCTTCCTGCATTTGCTTGAGCAGTTCGGTGTAGTCGATTTTCGCAGCGTCTTCGTCAGAAATGTGCCCGTCGGCCTTGTAGCTGACGATCACGCCCCATCCGCGCTCTGACAATGGGCTGACGGCTTTTGGCACGATCATGCCCAGGGTCTTGAAGCCTGGCGGGTTGCCCCAGCCATCGGTCAGCAGGCGCTCGGTGTCTGTGGGGTCGAGGTAGTAGAACTCGTCGTTGAGCTTGAGGGTCGCAATGCCGCCCGGCAGCGTGACGGTGCCGGTCTTCTGCTTCAGGGAGCCGAGAAAGTGTTCGGCGGTTTCGGGCGCTTCGGCGGGTGCAGCGGCTTCAACGGGGGCAGGCTTGGCGGCAGCAAAGGCGGGCGCGACGGGCACGCTCAGGGCGGCCGCCGCCAGCAACAGGCGGAAGTAATTCATGGTAGTCCCTTACAATTTGAATTAATTTCGCGGGAGGATAACTGAAACATGCTGTAACGGGTTAGCTGAATGTCTCCCGCAGCAGTCCCGCAAAGGCGTCCCGTGCCAGGTGGCGTTGGGTGTCTTTGTGCCAGAACAGCAGGTTATCCACCGCCGCCAATTCGTCGAAGCGGTAGGACGTCAATTGGTTGGCCTGCTCGTAGCGCGCCAGGATGCCTTCCGGCGCCAGCGCCACGCCAATCCCCGCGCTGACGCAGCCAATGATCGTGCCCCAACTGGCGTAGCTGGCAATGGCCGGCTTGATGTCGTGGGGCTTGAGCCAGTTTTCCAGGGCGGCGCGGTAGGGGCAGCCGGGCGGCCAGACCAGCAAGGTACGGCCGGCCAGGTCCCGGGCATCCTCGATAGGCGCGCTGGAGGCGCTGGTGATCAGCACCAGGCGCTCGCTGTAGACCACGCTTTGTTCAAGCTTCGGGCGTTTGCCGCCGGCGGCCACCAGCGCCGCATCGATGCGGTGATGTTGCAGGTCATCCAGTAGCTGGGCCCAGGCGCCGGTCACCAATTCCAATTCCACCTGTGGATAGCGCCGATGGTATTCAGCCAGCAACGGCGGCAGGCGGCCACTGGCACTCGACTCCACCGCGCCGATGCGTAGCTTGCCGCGTGGAATTGCATTGCTGTCGACGGCGCGCTTGGACTCTTCCACCAGCGCCAGGATGCGCTCGCAGTAGTCGAGAAATACTTCGCCGGCTGCACTGATCGCCAACCCGCGCCCGGCACGAATGAACAGCGGGGTGCCCAACTCGCTTTCCAGCTGCTTGATGCGCGTGGTGATGTTGGACGGCACGCAGTGCAGTTGCAGGGCGGCCTGGGCCACGCTGCCGGTTTGCGCCACGGCTTTCACCATTTTCAGTTGGGCCAGTTCCATCGCTCAGTTCCAGTGATTACAGAAGTCAGAAACGGTTAATTGTCCTGCGCCGTGCCGGGGCCAAGACTGACGGCATTCCCACTGCTGGACGCCGTTCATGAATGCCCCCTCACCCGTAAAGCTTACGCTAGTCACTGCCAGCGTCATCCTCTGTTGGGCATATTCGCCGATTGGCGTGCACATGGCCTTGCACAGTTACAGCCCGGGCCAACTGGCCTTGGGGCGGTTTCTGATTGCTTCGGTGTTGATGGCCGGCGTGGCATTGGTCGGGAAGATCGAGCGGCCACGGCTGCGGGACCTGCCGTGGCTGCTGGTGCTGGGGTTCTTCGGGATTTTCCTGCACCACCTCACCATCAATTTCGGCCAGCAATTTGTCACGGCTGCGGCGTCCAGTGTGCTGGCGCAGTCCGTTCCGCTGTTTACAGTGCTGGTGGCGTTTTTTGGCTTGAAGGAGCGGGTCACCGGCTGGCGCTGGGGTTGCGTGTTGCTGGGTTTGAGCGGGGTACTGGTGGTGATCTGGGGTGAGCATGGCCTGGGGGAGATTGACCCCCGTGGCTTGATGATCCTGGTGGCGGCGCTGTCGTGGAGCCTTTATTTCACGATCCAGAAACACTATTCCCGGCGCTACAGCCCGCTGACCACGGTGTGCTACACCGTGTGGTCGGGCACCTTGCTGCTGTGTGTGTATTTGCCGGATTTACCGGCAGTGGTGGCGCAGTCATCAGCCCAAGCCAACTGGGCGGTGTTGTTGCTCGGCGTGTTTCCCAGCGCCCTGGCGTACCTGGCCTGGGCCTATGTGTTGCGGCATGCCGAAGTCAGCCGTGCTTCCGTGGCGTTGTACCTGGTGCCGCCGGTGGCGATGGTGATGGCCGCCTCGCTGCTGGGCGAGCAGGTTTCGATGCGCGTGGTGCTGGGTGGCCTGATTGTGCTGGCCAGTGTCGGCGCCATCAGCCTGGAAGGGCGCTGGCGCCGCAAGCCGTTACGGGTTCACGGTGAACACCCGCAGGCGGTGACCGTCGGGGTCCTGGGCGACAAAGGTGTAGCCGAAATCCGCCTCGACCGGTGACTGGATGATGCTCAACCCCAGTTGCACCCAGCGCGCGTGCAGTTCATCGACCGCTGCTATATCAGCGACGCAGAATCCCACCTCGCCACCGCCGACTGTGGCCTGGGCCGCCGGTTCCACGGTATGGCGCGACCACAGGCCGAGTTTTACCCCGTTGTCGAGGATGAACAGTGCGAAGGTCGGCCCCAGCTCTACAGGTGCATTGTCCAGCAGGCGGCTATAGAGGTTGGCGCTGGTGGCCGGGCTGTCGACGTACAACAAAAAGTAATGGGCAAGGCTATTCATGATGACTCCCTGATAGTGCGCAGCAATGCTGCGGCTCAGTCCCTAGTCTAAGGGGCTGTCCTGTCAGTTCATGTCAGGAGTCATCAAGCAAAGAGCAGACAGTCTCGCTGTCTGCTCTTTTTATTGCGTGCACTGGTGTTGCGAGCTCTAAGGCTTGGACAAGGCCTGGTCTACCGCTGCGATCAGCTTTCCCAGATCCTTCGGGGTGGCTTTATGAATGACACCGAACAGATAAGCGCGCTGTTCCTCTTCGTCGACCAGGTCTGCGAAAAAGACTTTCAGCTTCACTCCCAGCGCCTCTGCGAACAAGAACAGAGCCTCGACGCTGGGTGTATAGGTGCCGGTTTCGAAGCGGCTGATGGTTTTAGGGTCAAAACCGGTTTTTTCACCTAGTTCAGCCTGAGTAAGCCCTGCGACCTTGCGGTAACGTCTGATGGCCGGACCCAAACTTGAAATGTGCATCGCTCAATTCCCATTTAGAATCAAGAACTTAACGATAAATCTTAAAAATAGACAACCGCATATACCATCACCTTTTCTTGCAAAATGTGATGTAATTCGTAGAATCGGCATCTAGGACAAGTATTTGGTGGTCTCGTTTCAGAAGGCAGGTTTATGAAACAGGAAATCATTGCTTTCTCCTTACTCTCATAAATGTGCCCATAAAACGGACGCTTGGCAGGGACTGAAACGTCGCTCGTCAGTGCCACGCTTCATTGCGCCTCACGTGCTGGATACCCGAAATCAAGCCTAGTTGATCATCTCTGAATGGATGATGAATTGCTGTGCAAAATCGTGGGTTTGCGCCCGTTTGCGGCCAACCAGCCGATCGACGGCGCAGCCCGACTGGAAATACGAATCCGCCTGTCCTGCCTACCCGGTAGTCCAGAGAGCGATCGAATGCTGTCCATGGAGCTTTAACGTGCGTCTCAACTTGCCGGTCACTGCTGTTGAACAGACTTTTGGGGAGCAGCAACGGCTAATTTCCGCGACTGACGTCAACAGCCACATTACCTACTGCAACGCCGAGTTTGCCGCCATGAGCGGTTTTACCCAGGCCGAGCTGATCGGCAGCACCCATAACCTGGTGCGCCACCCGGACATGCCGCCCGCCGTATTCCAACTGATGTGGAGCTACCTCAAGGCCGGGCAGAGCTGGATGGGCGTGGTGAAGAACCGCTGCAAGAACGGCAACTACTACTGGGTCAGCGCCTATGTGACGCCGATCCTCGAAGACGGGCGGCTGACCGGATACGAGTCGGTGCGGGTCAAGCCCACCCGCGAACAGGTACGGCGCGCCGAAGCGCTTTACGCGCGCTTGCAGGCCGGTGGTGCGGCGGTCGCGCCAGTGCGGCGCCTGGCATCCATGGCCCAGGCCCTGGCTCTGCCATTGGTGGCCGCCGCCGCCAGCGTCGCCGCCTTTCAATGGGTTCCGGGTGTGTGGGGTCAGGCGGTGACCGTTGGCCTGTTTCTCGGTGTAGGCATCTGGGCCCATCAACGCTTGGGACTACAGCTCAAGCGGATTGTGCAGAACACGCCTAACGCCTTTTCCGACCCTATCAGCGCCATGACCTACAGCGATGCGCTGGGGCCGACCGCGCAGTTGGAAATGATCCTGATCAGCGAAGAGGCACGACTTAAGACTGCGCTTACGCGCCTCAGCGATCTGGCCAACCAGATGGCCGAAGCGGCCGCCCATTCCAGCGTGCTGTCGAGCACCACCGAGTCGGCGCTGTTGGAACAGCGTGCCGAGACCGACATGACTGCCGCCGCCATGACCGAGATGGCCGCGTCCATCGCCGAAGTGGCGGTGCACGTGCAGCAAACCGCCAGCGAAGCCCACACCGCCAACACCCTCGCCGAGCAGGGCAGCCAGGTGGCCGGCACGTCGCGCGAGGCGATCCAGTTGCTGGCCGGCACCGTCACCCAGATCAACCAGGCGGTGGGCAACCTCGCCGGGCAGACCCAGCAAATCCAGGTGGCCGCGAGCATGATCCAGGCGATCGCCGACCAGACCAACCTGTTGGCGCTCAACGCGGCCATTGAAGCGGCCCGCGCCGGTGAGCAGGGCCGCGGTTTTGCCGTGGTGGCCGACGAGGTGCGCGCATTGGCGGGCAAGACCCGCGAGTCGACCCAGCAGATCCAGGGCATCATCCAGAACCTGCGGGCCGGCGCCGATGAGGCGGTCGAGATCGCAAGCCTGGGCATTCACGAAGCCGAGCAGGGCGTGCAGCAGGTGCTTGAGGCGCAGCAGGCGCTGCAGGGTATTCGCCACGCGGTGGAACGGATTACCGACATGAGTCAGCAAATGGCTGCCGCCTCCCAGGAACAATCCCACGTCGCCGAGGAAGTTTCACAACAGATCAATAACGTCGCCGCCACGGTGCAAAAGACAGCGGGCAATGCCAACGCTGCAGTCACCCGTGGCAGGGAACTCGAAAGCATCTCTTCCGGGTTGCGCGCCCTGGTCGAGCGGTTCAACCGCTAGCCACAGTGAGCCTCACTCATGGAAGAGAAATACCGCAGGGCCGTGGATGCAGCCGCCATTTTCTCCGAGACTGACCTGGCGGGCTGCATCACTTACGTCAATGACCAGTTCTGCGGCATGTCCGGCTACGGGCGTGACGAGTTACTGGGGCAAAACCACCGGATCCTGAGTTCTGGCCTGCACCCTGCCGCATTCTTCCAGGGCATGTGGCAGGCCATCAGCGAAGGCCGGGTATGGCGTGGGGAAATCTGCAACCGGGCCAAGGATGGAACCCTGTATTGGGTGGACAGCACCATGGTGCCACTGGTCGATGAAAAGACCGGGCGGGTACAGAAGTACGTGTCGATCCGCTTCGATGTGAGCGAAAAACGCCAGTTGTTGCACACCCTGCAATGGCGGGTAGGCCACGACGTGCTGACCGGCTTGCCCAACCGTGCCTATCTGTCCGAGCTGCTCAACCAGTCCCTGGAGTTCTCCCGCAGCGAAAACATTCCGCTGGCGCTGTGCATGCTCGATCTGGATGGCTTCAAGGCGGTCAACGATGGCTATGGGCATGCCTGTGGCGATCTGTTGTTGGTGGAGGTGGCCACACGCCTGCGGGAGATCATTCGCGGCGAGGACGTGGTCGCCCGGCTGGCGGGTGATGAGTTTGTGCTGATCCTGCGTTACGTGCGCGATATCGACGAGCTTAACGCCGCCTTGCTGCGCATCCTCAAGGCGATTTCCGAGCCTTACTCGATCCAGGGGGCCGAGCTGAACGTGTTCGCCAGCATTGGCGTCACCCTGTTCCCCTTGGATGACGAAGACGCCGACACCTTGCTGCGTCATGCGGACCAGGCGATGTATGTGGCCAAGCAGAGCGGGCGCAACCGTTACCAGTTGTTTGACGTGTCCCTGGAGCAGGAGGTGAAAGCCAGTCACCAAACCGTGGAGCAGATTCGCCAGGCCCTGGCGGCGGGCCAGTTGTGCCTGCATTACCAGCCCAAGGTCAATCTGCGCTGCGGCACGGTGGTGGGGTTCGAGGCGTTGTTACGCTGGCAGCACCCCGAGCGCGGGTTGGTGACGCCGGGGGATTTCCTGCCGCTTATCGAGCAGACCGACCTGATTGTCGACATCGGCGAGTGGGTGATCGACCAGGTGTTGGGGCAGATGCACCGCTGGCAGGTGCATGGGCACTGGTGGTCGGTGAGCGTGAATATCGCGGCGCGGCATTTCCAGCGCGAGGATTTTGTCGAGCGGCTGCAGGATTTACTGGCGCAGTACCCGCAGGTGGAGCCGCACCGGCTGGACCTGGAAATCGCCGAGTCGGTGGCCATCGACAATATCCAGCGCGTCACCCAGCACCTGCAAGCCTGCCAGGCCCTGGGCGTGCAGTTCTCCCTGGATGATTTTGGCACTGGCTATTCTTCCCTGAGTTACCTCAAGCGCCTGCCGACCCAGACCATCAAGATCGACAAGTCATTTGTGCGCGACATCCTGCACGACAAAGACGACCTGGCGCTGACCAAGGCGGTGATCGGCCTGGCCCGGGCGTTTGGTCGCGAAGTGATTGCCGAAGGTCTGGAAACCCTGGAGCACGGGCAGCTATTGATGCGCATGGGCTGCGAAGTGGCCCAGGGCTATTTCATCGCCCGGCCGATGCCGGCGGGGGACGTGCCGGGGTGGGTTGAAGGGTTCAGGCCGCCGGCGCAGTGGCAAAAGCTTGAGTGATGTTTGTGGCGAGGGGAGCTTGCTGTGGTAAGGGAGCTTGCTGTGGCGAGGGAGCTTGCTCCCGCTGGGCTGCGTAGCGGCCCCAAGATCTTTGGGAGCGCTGCGCACTCCAGCGGGAGCAAGCTCCCTCGCCACAAAGGTAAATCAGGTGATCTTAAGGGGAGGGCGCGCTGTTCCCGGTATAGAGATTGATGATTTCATCAATCTCACCGGACATTTTCATTCGCAACAACGTGCGCAGAATCTGCTGGACCGGCACCAGCGGGTCGTTGCGCACATAGCAACCGAGGCTTTGCTCCTCAATCACGGCCACCGTGTGCAGGCGCTGTGTGGGCGGTAACTGCTGATTGAAGCGGTCGAGAATCCATTCGTTGCTCACCGCGTACTTGAAGCGTCCGGCCACCAGCTTTTGCAGCACTTGCTCTTCACTGCGGCTGTCGTCGCGGCTGAGCTGACCGCTGGCGAAGCGTGCCTCCAGGGTCGGGTAGCTATAGCCGAGTACCGTGCCGATGTGTTGCGGCGCCAGTCTGTCCAGTACCACCGAAGGCGGCGGCACGTGCGCCGTGACCAGCACATTGCGCTGCACCAGCAGCGGGATGCTCCAGGTGTAGTCACCCGACAGGTTGTTCAGCCACGCCGGCGTCACGTAGCAGCGCACATCAACGTCGCCACGCTCCATGGCGGTGTCGATGCGCGCCCGGGGGAGTACATGGAATTTCGCGGGGCGCCCGACCTGGGTGGCCAGGCTCAACATCAGGTCATACAAAATCCCTTGGGTCGGCTGGCCCTGGTCGAGTTGCACCATGGGCATGGTCCAGCTGTCGGAAATCGAGAAACGCAGAGGTGCGGGCGCCGCCACGCTGACCGTGGCAATCATCCACAAGGCGCCCAGGACTGCGCGCATAAACTCTCCGGGTTCAGCCTTTTACGGGCTTGGTTAGACCAGCTTAGTCAGATTAGACGAGCGTGCCGGATGCAATTTCCCCCTTGCTCCGCTAGCATTACCCGCTTCCGCTTCCCAGTTGCGACGGTTTTCGATGAGTTATCAGGTTCTTGCACGTAAATGGCGTCCGCGCTCGTTCCGCGAAATGGTCGGCCAGACCCATGTGCTCAAGGCTCTGATCAATGCCTTGGACAGCCAGCGGCTGCACCACGCCTACCTGTTCACCGGTACCCGCGGTGTGGGCAAGACCACCATTGCGCGCATCATCGCCAAGTGCCTGAACTGTGAAACCGGCATCACCTCGACGCCGTGCGGTACGTGCTCGGTGTGCCGGGAGATCGACGAAGGGCGCTTTGTCGACCTGATCGAGATCGACGCCGCGAGCCGCACCAAGGTCGAAGACACCCGCGAACTGCTCGACAACGTGCAGTACGCGCCCAGCCGTGGCCGCTTCAAGGTCTACCTGATCGACGAAGTGCACATGCTGTCCAGCCACTCTTTCAACGCCTTGTTGAAAACCCTGGAAGAGCCGCCGCCCTACGTCAAATTCATCCTGGCCACCACCGACCCGCAGAAACTTCCTGCAACGATTCTGTCGCGGTGCCTGCAGTTCTCCCTGAAAAACATGACCCCGGAGCGCGTGGTCGAGCATTTGACCCACGTGCTGGGTGTCGAGAACGTGCCGTTCGAAGACGACGCCCTGTGGTTGCTGGGCCGCGCCGCCGACGGCTCGATGCGCGACGCCATGAGCCTCACCGACCAGGCCATCGCCTTCGGTGAAGGCAAGGTTATGGCCGCCGACGTGCGGGCGATGCTCGGCACCCTCGACCACGGCCAGGTGTTCGGTGTGCTGCATGCACTGATCGAAGGCGACGCCAAGGCGTTGCTCGAAGCCGTGCGCCACCTGTCCGAGCAAGGCCCGGACTGGAATGGCGTGCTCTCGGAGATTCTCAACGTGCTGCACCGCGTCGCCATCGCCCAGGCCCTGCCTGAAGGTGTCGACAATGGCCACGGCGACCGCGACCGTGTGTTGGCCCTGGCCCAGGCGTTGCCGGCCGAAGATGTGCAGTTCTACTACCAGATGGGCCTGATTGGCCGACGTGACTTGCCGTTGGCCCCCGACCCGCGTGGCGGCTTTGAAATGGTCCTGCTGCGGATGCTGGCCTTCAGGCCCGCGGACACGGCGGATGCACCGAGACAGCCGCTAAAGCCAGTGGGGATCAGCCAGGCCACAGTTGATTCCGCCAAACCAGTGGCTGGCCCGGCTGTTGTCGCGCCAGTGGTTGCGCCGCCTGTGCCTGTTGCTCCGGCGCCGGCCCCGGTTGTTGCCGAGCCGGTGGCGCCTGTGGTCGTGCCTGAGCCGGTGGTCGAGCCTGCGCCCGTGCCTGAAGTCGACCTGCCGTGGAACGACCCGGTAGAGGCCGAGGTCGAACTGCAGCCTGCTGTCGAGCCGGTGCTGGAAACGGCCGCCGAGCAGCCCGAACTTACGCCGATGCCGTCGCCGACCCCGGACAGCGTGGTGCCGGATGCTCCGGAATGGGTTTCGGCCCCGGTGCCGGAGCCGACCGTCGCGCAAGTGGACGCTGCCACCCCGGGCACCGACCTCGACGACGAGCCGCCGCTGGACGAAGACTACATTGAGCCGGACATCGATTCGGCTTACAGCTACCTGGACGACCTGGCGAGCGAACACACCGCCGAGCCTGCCCCGGAGCCTGAACCTGAACCTGCCGCGATGCCGGCCACCGGCCTGGCGTTGCAATGGCTGGAGCTGTTCCCGAAACTGCCGATCTCGGGCATGACCGGCAGCATCGCCGCCAACTGCACGCTGATTGCCGTGGATGGCGACCATTGGCTGTTGCACCTGGACCCGGCCCACAGCGCCCTGTTCAACGCGACCCAGCAGCGCCGGCTCAACGATGCCCTGAACCAGTTCCACGGCCGCACGCTGACCATCAGCATTGAGCTGATCAAGCCCGAACAGGAAACCCCGGCCCAGGCTGCGTCCCGCCGCCGGGTCAACCGCCAGCGCGAAGCTGAAGAGTCGATCCAGGGTGATCCGCTCATCCAGCAGATGATGCAGCAGTTTGGCGCGGTGGTGCGTCACGATACTATTGAACCTGTAGAAGCCCCGGTTCAGGCGTCATAAGCCGGGGCCAATAATTGATCCACGTACTTTTGAGGTGATTCCCATGATGAAAGGTGGCATGGCCGGCCTGATGAAGCAGGCGCAGCAGATGCAGGAAAAGATGGCCAAGATGCAGGAAGAACTGGCCAACGCCGAAGTCACCGGTAAAGCCGGTGGCGATATGGTCAGTGTGGTGATGACCGGTCGTCACGACATCAAGCGCGTGAGCATCGACCCAAGCGTGTTGCCGGGCGTGGGCGAAGACGACCTCGAAATGCTCGAGGCGTTGTTTGCCGCGGCCGTCAACGACGCCGTGCGCAAGATTGAAGCCAACAGCCAGGACAAAATGTCCGGCGTGACCGCTGGCATGCAACTGCCGCCGGGTATGAAGCTGCCGTTCTGATCGGCAAGCGCAGCACCGAAAATGCCAGGCCCCGTGCCTGGCATTTTTTTGGCCGGCTATTTTCCATACCCGTAGCAGCTGTCGAGCCGCAGCGAGGCTGCGTCGGCAGCGACTCGGTGCCACGTCTGGCATGAAAGCAGCGGTGCGGCTAACGTAGCCTCGCTGGCGCTCGACAACTGCTACTGCGAGAGTTTTGTCGAACCCTGGGCCCTGTTTTGGGGTCTGCACCCTATACCGTTGAATTCAATCACCGATAGAAGGAGCCTCGCTGATGTCCGAAGCATTGACCCTCAACCAGCGCATTGTGCTGGTCTCACGCCCCCACGGCGCACCGGTGCCGGAAAACTTTCGCCTGGAGCGCGTCGCGCTGCCGGAACTGGCCGACGGCCAGGTCCTGCTGAAAACCCTTTACTTGTCGCTGGATCCCTACATGCGCGGGCGCATGAGTGATGCGCCGTCCTACGCCGCGCCGGTGGAAATCGACGAGGTGATGACCGGTGGCGCTGTCAGCCGTATCGAGCAATCACGTAATCCCAAGTTCGAAGTGGGTGACTTGGTGGTCGGTTCCACCGGCTGGCAGAGCCACAGCATCTCCGATGGCCGCAACCTGATGCCGGTGCCCAAGGGCCTGGCCAGTCCGTCCATGGCCTTGGGCGTGCTGGGTATGCCCGGCATGACCGCTTACATGGGCCTCATGGATATCGGTCAACCCAAGTCCGGGGAAACCCTGGTGGTGGCGGCGGCTTCCGGCGCGGTGGGCTCGGTGGTCGGCCAGGTGGCGAAGATCAAGGGCCTTAGGGTGGTCGGCGTGGCGGGTGGCGCCGACAAGTGCCGCTATGTGGTGGACGAGCTGGGCTTTGATGCCTGCGTCGATCACAAGAGCGACAACTTTGCCGAGGAACTTGCCCAGGCGTGTCCCGAGGGCATCGACATCTACTTTGAAAACGTTGGTGGCAAGGTGTTCGACGCGGTTGTGCCGCTGCTGAATGCCAAGGCCCGAATCCCGTTGTGTGGCCTGATCGCCGGCTACAACGCCCACGAAGCCCCCAGCGGCCCCGACCGGCTGCCAGTGCTGCAGCGCACCTTGCTGACCAAGCGTGTGCGCATCCAGGGCTTTATCGTGTTCGACGACTATGGCGACCGTCAGCCGGAATTCCTCAGCGCCATGGCGCCGTGGGTGCGGGACGGCAAGATCAAGTTCCGCGAAGACGTGGTGGAAGGCCTGGAGCAGGCGCCCGAAGCCTTTATCGGTTTGCTGGAGGGGCGCAACTTCGGCAAGTTGGTGGTGCACGTCGCACAAGATTGAGCATTTGACGCTAATCCGGGGCGCGGGTATAAACCGCGTCTCGTTGTTTTGTCGGACCTTTCCCCATGAGCTTCAGCCCCCTGATTCGTCAACTGATCGACGCCCTGCGCACTTTGCCAGGCGTGGGTCAGAAAACCGCCCAGCGCATGGCGCTGCAACTGCTGGAACGTGATCGCAGCGGCGGCTCCCGACTGGCCCAGGCCTTGAGCCAGGCCATGGAAGGGGTAGGCCACTGCCGCCAGTGCCGCACCTTGACCGAGGAAGAGCTCTGCCCGCAATGCGCCGACCCGCGTCGCGACGACACACTGTTGTGCGTGGTTGAAGGGCCGATGGACGTGTACGCGGTGGAGCAGACCGGTTACCGCGGGCGCTACTTTGTGCTCAAGGGCCACCTGTCGCCGCTGGACGGCCTGGGGCCGGAAGCTATTGGTATTCCGCAACTGGTGACGCGGATCGAGGAGCAGGGCACCTTCGTCGAGGTGATCCTGGCCACCAACCCTACGGTGGAAGGCGAAGCGACGGCCCATTACATCGCGCAGTTGCTGACCAACAAAGGCCTGATCACCTCGCGCATCGCCCACGGTGTACCGTTGGGTGGCGAGCTGGAACTGGTGGATGGCGGTACCTTGGCGCATTCGTTTGCGGGTCGTAAGCCGATCGCCCTGTAACAAACACCGCAGGACAAAATGTGGGAGCGGGCTTGCTCGCGAATGCGCTGGTTCAGTCGATGCATTTGGCGACTGATACACCGCATTCGCGAGCAAGCCCGCTCCCACATTCGTTTTGTGGCGGTCACAAGCCTTTCTTCTTGCTTGATAACCAAGCAAGCGCTTGGTAAGTTCGCTCCACCTTCCCGTGGAGCTTGCCGATGTCTGCCTATCAGGAATACTTCGACCCCAGCCACCAATTGGTCCGCGACAGCGTGCGCCGTTTCGTCGAACGCGAGCTGTTGCCGGGCATCGAGCAGTGGGAGGAAGCCGAGAGCTTCCCCCGGGAGTTGTACCTGAAGGCCGGCGCGGCGGGGATCCTGGGGATCGGTTACCCCGAAGCCCTCGGCGGCAGCCACGAAGGTGATCTGTTCGCCAAGGTCGCGGCCAGCGAAGAGCTGATGCGCTGCGGCTCCGGCGGTGTGGTGGCGGGGTTGGGCTCGCTGGATATCGGCTTGCCACCCATCGTCAAATGGGCCCGGCCTGAAGTACGCGATCGTGTCGCGCCGCAGGTTTTGTCCGGCGAGAAGATCGCCGCCCTGGCGGTCACCGAGCCCGGTGGTGGCTCCGATGTCGCCAACCTGCAAACCCGTGCCGTGCGCGACGGTGATCATTACCGGGTCAGCGGCAGCAAAACCTTTATCACCAGCGGCCAGCGCGCCGACTTCTATACCGTCGCAGTACGTACCGGTGGGCCGGGCTTTGCCGGTATCAGCCTGTTGTTGATTGAAAAGGGCACGCCTGGTTTCACCACCGGCACACCGCTGAAGAAAATGGGCTGGTGGGCGTCGGACACTGCCGAATTGTTCTTCGATGATTGCCGCGTACCGGTAGGCAATCTGATCGGCGCCGAGAACATGGGCTTCGCCTGCATCATGGGCAACTTCCAGAGCGAGCGGCTGGCCCTGGCGTTGATGGCCAACATGACCGCGCAGATGGCCCTGGAAGAAAGCCTCAAGTGGGCGGCCCAGCGCGAGGCCTTCGGCAAACCCATTGGCAAGTTCCAGGTGCTCAAGCATCGCTTGGCGGAAATGGCCACGGCAGTGGAAGTCTCCCGGGAGTTCACCTACCGCCAGGCCGCCAAGATGGCCGCAGGCAAGAGTGTGATCAAGGAGATTTCCATGGCCAAGAACCTCGCCACCGACACCGCCGACCGCGTGACCTACGATGCCGTGCAGATCCTCGGAGGCCAGGGTTACATGCGCGGCAACCTGGTGGAGCGGCTGTATCGCGACAACCGCATCCTGTCCATCGGTGGCGGGACTCGGGAAGTGATGAACGAAATCATCAGCAAGCAGATGGGCTTGTAGAAAGCGCTTTTGTGGCGAGGGAGCTTGCTCCCGCTGGAGTGCGCAGCGCTCCCAAAGATCATGGGGCCGCTTCGCAGCCCAGCGGGAGCAAGCTCCCTCGCCACACAAGCTCCCTCGCCACCGAATCCCGGGTTATTGGTCCGTCAGCGCAAACTGGGTCAGGCAGAACGTCGGAATCCCCATGTCTTCCAGGCGCTGGGACCCACCCAGCTCCGGCAGATCAATGATCGCCGCAGCTTCGAAAATCCGTGCGCCCATGCGCCGGGCCAGGTTGGCCGCTGCGATCAGCGTGCCGCCGGTGGCGATCAGGTCATCGAACATCAGCACCGAATCACCTTCGCACAGGCTGTCGGCGTGCACTTCCAGGAAGGCTTCGCCGTACTCGGTCTGGTAACCCTCGGCCAGCACGTCAGCCGGCAATTTGCCTTGCTTGCGGAACAGGATCAGCGGTTTGTTCAACTGATAGGCAATGATCGAACCGATCAAAAAACCGCGGGCATCCATCGCACCAATGTGCGTGAACTCAGCTTCGACGTAGCGGTGTACGAAGGTATCAGCCACCAGGCGCAAGGCCTTGGGCGACTGGAACAGCGGCGTAATGTCGCGAAAGATCACCCCGGGCTTGGGGAAGTCGATGACTGGGCGAATCAGGGATTTGATGTCGAACGAATCGAAGACCATCGTCGAGGAGTCCTGGGGAGGAAAACGGACTCGAAGTATACCTGCGGCCCAGCCGATTGGCTCGGCCGCAAGCGTCTGGATCAACCGTCGAGCGAACCGCCAGCGAGTGCGCAGAGCTGGATCGGGTCGAGGATGTGCACTTCCTTGCCTTCAGCGGCAATCAGCTCATTCTGCTGGAAGCGAGTGAATACCCGGGACACGGTTTCCACCGCCAGGCCCAGGTAGTTGCCGATTTCATTGCGCGACATGCTCAGGCGGAACTGGTTGGCCGAGAAACCCCGGGCGCGGAAACGTGCGGAGAGGTTGACCAGGAAGGTAGCGATCCGCTCGTCGGCGGTTTTCTTCGACAGGAGCAGCATCATCTGCTGGTCGTCGCGGATTTCACGGCTCATCACGCGCATCAATTGGCGGCGCAATTGCGGCAACTGCAGGGCCAGTTCATCCAGGCGCTCGAACGGGATTTCACACACCGAGGTGGTTTCCAGGGCCTGGGCCGACACCGGATGAATCTCGGTGTCCATGCCCGACAGCCCGACCAGTTCGCTCGGCAGGTGGAAACCGGTGATCTGCTCTTCGCCGCCATCGCTCAGGCTGAAGGTTTTCAACGCGCCAGAACGTACTGCATAAACGGAATCAAACTTGTCGCCCTGGCGAAACAGAAACTCGCCTTTTTTCAGTGGGCGACCGCGTTTAACGATTTCGTCCAGCGCTTCCATATCTTCCAAATTCAACGAAAGTGGCAGGCAGAGGGGGGCCAGGCTGCAATCCTTGCAATGGGCCTGGCTATGAGCGCGCAGTTTAACTGGCTCGGACATTTCTTAAATCCTTGTGGGAAAACACACATAAGACGTAAGGGTACCGCACTGGGGGATGATCCGGCCAGCGTGTACAAAAAAGCAGCAGCGGTATAAAGGTTTATGTATCGGCGCCGATACATGGACGTATCTCTATGAGCTGGAGCTCAGATCATGTCAGTGAGCACTGTCCAAAACCCGATTATCAACGCGCCTGCGGTGTCGATTTGGAAGGCTGCCGATGCAGCCAAGGAAAAAGAAGCCGCCGCCAACGCGCCAGCCTCTGATACCAAGCCTGCCGAGCCCAACGCCACTGAAGGCGTGAAGGTCACCATTTCCGGTGCGGGGATGGGCATGGCCTCGGCTGAGAAATCCTCCAATAGCGATATTGATGAGAGCAGCCTGAGCGACAGCGCCAAGCAGCTGTTGAAAATGATCCGCGAGCTGAGAAAGCAGCTGGCCGAAAAGATGGCTGAGCTCTCTACCGCCATGTCCGACACGTCCATGAGCCCGGAGGCGCGCCAGGCCAAAGTGGCAGGCTTGCAGGGCGAAGTGGCGGCCATTCAGGCCGGCTTGATGACAGCCCAGACGCAATTGGCCAAAGTCCTGAAAGACGAGCCGCCTCAGGCTCAGATGGAAGCCATGAGCCTGATGGCGAAGTAACACGCGATCAGATGACCCGGGAGAAGCGTTGCCGATTCTGGTGCTCGAGGTAAGCATCGAACACCATGCACACCGAGCGCACCAGCAGGCGTCCAGCCGGTAATACGCGGATGCCCTGGGGGTCGAGTTCGATCAGCCCGTCCTCGGCCATCGCTTCCAGTTGTGGCCACAGCTCATCGAAGTAACCACGAAAATCGATGTTGAAAGCCTGTTCGATTTTTTCGAATGCCAGGCTGAAATTGCAGATCAACTGCTGAATCACTTCCCGCCGTAACCGATCATCCGTGGTGCACAACAGCCCTCGGCTGGTAGCCAGTTGCGCGCCGGCCAGAGCGTTCTGGTAGTGGTTCAGGTCACTGCTGTTCTGGCAGTACAGGTCGCCAATCTGGCTGATCGCCGACACCCCAAGCCCGATCAAGTCGCAATGCCCGTGGGTGGTGTAGCCCTGAAAGTTGCGTTGCAGCCTGCCTTCCTCCTGAGCGACGGCCAGTTCGTCATCCGGCAGTGCAAAGTGGTCCATGCCGATGTAGCGGTAGCCGGCCTGGGTCAACTGCTCGATGGTGGTTTGCAGCATCAGCAGCTTTTCGGCCGGGGAGGGCAGGTCATCAGTATCGATCCGCCGCTGGGGCATGAAACGCTCCGGCAAGTGTGCGTAGTTGAACACCGAGAGGCGGTCCGGTTGCAGGCTGATTACTTCTTCCACGGTGCGTGCGAAATTCAGCGGCGTTTGTTTGGGCAAGCCGTAGATCAGGTCGATATTGATCGAACGAAACTGCAGGGTGCGTGCTGCGTCGATCACTGCGCGGGTTTCTTCCAGGCTTTGCAGGCGGTTCACCGCACGCTGCACTTCAGGATCGAGGTCCTGCACGCCGATGCTGACGCGGTTGAAACCCAGCTCACGCAGCAGGCCCATGGTCGCCCAGTCGGCTTCTCGTGGGTCGATTTCGATCCCGTAGTCGCCGGAATCATCGTCCAGCAGGTTGAAGTGCTGGCGCAGCCGGCCCATGACCTGACGCAGCTCGTCATGGCTGAGAAAGGTCGGGGTGCCACCGCCAAAATGCAGTTGCTCCACCGGCTGCTTGGGGTCGAGGTGGCAGGCCACCAACTGGATTTCCTGCTCCAGGCGTTGCAGATAGGCGTGAGCCCGGCCGCGGTCCTTGGTAATGACCTTGTTGCAGGCGCAGTAGTAGCAAATATTCGCGCAGAACGGCACATGCACATACAGCGACAATGGCCGTGCGGCCTTGCGACTGTCGCGCAGGGCGTGAAGCAGGTCGAAGGTGCCGACCTGGCTGTCGAATTGTACGGCGGTGGGGTACGAGGTGTAGCGTGGGCCCGCCAGGTCGTAGCGGTGAATCAGATCAGTGTCCCAACGAATGGCGTCGAGCATGCGGGCGTTCCCCCGGATAGGCTTGTGGGCCGAGTCTAGGGGCTGGGTGGGCAGGCCATCTTGATTTGCATCAACGGGGAGCGGCGCTATGCCACATGGCCTTTTAATGGCCCATTAGCCAGTGCTGGTGCGGGCCGGGTAGCGTCCACAGGCCAAATACAATCACCAGCACGCCACCGGTCATGCGCACGCTTCGTTTGCGCAACAGCGCGGTGACACGCTCGGCCGCCAGCCCAGTGGCCAGCAGCACCGGCCAGGTGCCGAGGCCGAAGGCGAGCATCAGCACTGCACTGTCCAGTGCGTTGCCCTGGCTGGCCGCCCACAGCAGGGTGCTGTAGACCAACCCGCACGGCAGCCAGCCCCACAGCGCGCCCAGCAGTAATGCCCGGGGCAGGCTGGACACCGGCAGCAAACGGTTGGCAAACGGCTGGATATGGCGCCACAGGCCGCGCCCGAGGCTTTCGATACGGGTCAGGCCGCTCCACCAGCCGGCCAGGTACAAGCCCATGCAGATCAGCAACAGCCCGGCGAGGATGCGCATGAACATCGCCGCCGGGCTATTGGCCACGGCCCAGCCCGCCAGGCCGATCAACAGGCCGGCGGTGGCATAGCTGAGGATGCGTCCGAGGTTATAGGCCAGCAGTAGGCGAAAGCGCCGACTGCGTTGTTCCTTGGGAATCGCCAGGGTCAGCGCGCCCATCAGGCCCCCGCACATGCCCAGGCAATGGCCGCCGCCGAGCAGGCCGAGGATTACAGCCGAGACCAGCAGGGGCGCCAGTTCAAGCATGGGGCGGGTCTTTGGGCTTGGGCGGTTGCTCAGGGCCGTTGGCTTCGTCGACGGCGGCCAGGTGATTCGGGTCCTGGTCGTCGAACAGCACGCTGTGGGCCGGGCCATCGAGGTCGTCATACTGGCCGCTGTCCACCGCCCAGAAGAAGATGTAAATGGCGATGGCCACGATCAACAGCGCCGCCGGGATCATCACGTAAAGAGCTGGCATCTGCACTCCATTCCCGCGCGGCTCAAGCCGGCAGCGGACGGGTTACGGGGGCGGCGTTCGCGGCTGGCGTGCTCGGCATGCGAGTCAGGCGCAGGGCGTTGAGCACCACGGTCAACGAACTGAGGGACATGCCAATCGCCGCCCAGATCGGGGTGATCCAGCCGAGGGCGGCAAACGGCAACATCAGGCCATTGTACAGCCCGGCCCACAGCAGGTTTTCAATGATTACCCGACGGGTGCGCCGGGCCAGGGTAAAGGCTTGTACCAGGGCGTCGAGGCGGTTCGACAGCAGTACCGCGTCGGCACTGGTCTTGGCCAGGTCGGTGGCCGAGCCCATGGCCACGCTGATATCGGCGGCGGCCAGCACCGGCACGTCGTTGACGCCGTCACCGAGCATCAGCACCTTGCGGCCTTCCTTGTGCAACTGTTGCAGCATTTGCAGCTTGTCGTCTGGGCGCAGGCCGCCGTGGGCTTCATCGATGCCCAGCTCAAGGGCGACGCTGGCGACCATTGGCGAGCTGTCGCCGGACAGCAGCAAGGTGCGCCAGCCGCGGGCCTTGCAGGCGGCGAGCAGGGCGGGGGCGTCGCTGCGCAGGCGATCATCCAGAACAAACCAGGCGAGTGCGCCGTCGGCGTCCCCCAGCAGCAACCATTGCCCGGCTTCCTTTGGCGAGGCGGGAAGAGCGCAGCCGCTCAATTCGCAGACAAAACCCGGCTGGCCAATGCGCAACCGGCGTTTACCGACAATGCCTTCCAGCCCCAGTCCCGGCATGCTGAGCACTTCATCCGCCGCCAGTGGTGCGCGGCCGAATGCGCGGGCAATCGGGTGTTCAGAACGTTGCTCCAGCGCGGCAGCAAGGCTCAGGCATTCGTCGCTGCCCAGCACACCCAGCGCACGGATGGCGCGCAAGGCCAGGCGGCCTTCGGTGAGGGTGCCGGTCTTGTCGAAAATCACTGTGTCGATCTGGTTCAGGCCTTCCAGCACGTGGCCCCGGGTCAACAGCAGGCCGAGTTTGTGCAGGGTGCCGGTGGCTGCCGTCAGGGCGGTTGGCGTCGCCAGGGACAGGGCACAAGGGCAGGTTGCAACCAGCATCGCCAAGACAATCCAGAACGCCCGTGACGAGTCCAGCTCCCACCACACCAGACCGATCACAGCAGCGGCGATCAACGAACACAACAGGAACCATTGGGCGGCGCGGTCGGCGATTTCCGCCAGCCGGGGTTTTTCCGCCTGGGCCCGCTCCAGCAGGCGCACGATGGCCGACAGGCGCGTGTCGTGGCCCACGGCGCGGACTTCGACGGTCAGCGCGCCTTCGACGTTGAGGGTGCCGGCGGTAACGGCATCGCCGACCTGGCGCGGCTGCGGCAGGTACTCGCCGGTCAGCAGGGATTCGTCGATGCTCGACTGGCCGTCGAGGATGATGCCGTCTGCCGGCAGCACCGCGCCCGGATGCACCAACACCCGGTCGCCCAAGGCCAGTTCGCTGAGCAGGATCCGTTCACTTTGCCCATCGGCACTCATGCGCAGGCACGAAGCCGGCAACAGATTGACCAACTGCGCGGTCGCCGCCGCCGTACGTTCCCGGGCGCGGCGCTCCAGGTAGCGTCCGGCCAACAGGAACAGGGCAAACATGCCGACTGCATCGAAATACAGCTCGCCGGTGCCGGTGATGGCAGTCCAGATCCCGGCCAGGTACGCACCGCCGATCGCCAGCGACACTGAGACATCCATGGTCAGGTGGCGGGTACGCAGGTCACGCATCGCGCCTTTGAAGAAGGGCGCGCAGCTGTAGAACACGATTGGTGTTGTAAGAAACATCGCGACCCAGCGCAGGATCACGTGCAGCTCGGGGCTCAGGTCGATATTGAATTCCGGCCAGGTGGCCATCGTTGCCATCATTGCCTGGAACCACAACAGCCCGGCCACGCCCAATTGACGCAACGCCAGACGGTTTTCGCTGGCCAGTTGTTCGGCGGCGCGGTCGGCTTGGTACGGGTGGGCGGCGTAGCCGATGTGGCGCAACTCGCCGAGCAGCTGGCTCAGTGGCAGTTGCCCATCGGCCCAACGCACGTGCAGGCGGTGGTTGGACAGGTTCAGCCGCGCCTCGGCCACGGCCGGCAGGTTGCGCAGGTGTTTTTCGATCAGCCAGCCACAGGCAGCGCAACTGATGCCCTCCATCAACAGCGTGGCTTCCGACAGATCACCGTCGTGGCGCACGAAGGGCTTTTGCACATCTGCACGGTCATACAGCGCCAGCTCGTCCACCAGTTGCACCGGCAGCGCATCGGGGTTGGCCGAGGCTTCGCTGCGGTGCTGGTAATAGCTTTCCAGGCCACCGGCGACAATCGCCTCAGCCACCGCCTGGCAGCCCGGGCAACACAGCTCGCGGGACTCGCCGAGAATCACGGCGGTGAACCGGCTGCCGGGCGGCACGGGCAGGGCGCAGTGGTAGCAAGGAATTGGGGTGGTCATGGCCGATGCTATTTTTTCAGGTCTTCAGCACCCTGCAGCGGCTCGTCGCCCAGCAGCAAGTCCTTGTCATGGCTGACCTGTTCTTCTTCAAACATGCGCCAGGTCCTGTCGCCTTCCACACCCAGCAATTCGACGAAGCGGCGGCCTTCGACCTTGTCGGTCACCTGGCCGATGTAGCGGCCAGGCTCGCTGTCGCTGCGGGTCAGGATGATCTTGCGATCCTTCTCCGGCTGGGTCGGCGAAATCAGGTTCAGTTCCAGCGTGCCGGGCCCGCTGTTGCCGGTCAGGTGCAACTCGACTTCGCCGGTCAACTCATCCAGGTGCACCTTGGCACGCAGTTGCAGGGTCTGGGCCAGTAGCTCGCGGTCCAGTGAGCGGTTGATGCCTTTGCCGGCCTCGTAGTAGTTGTCGTTGACCAGGTTGTCGGGGTTGTTCACCGCGATGGTCACCATGGACAAGGTCAACGTCACCGAGCAGGCCAGGATCCCAATGATGATCCAGGGCCAGAGGTGCTTGTACCAGGGGCTTGCGGCAGTTGCTGCGGGCATTGTTCTGCTCTCTTGTTTAGCGAATTTGTGGGCCGATGAATCGGCTCTTGGCTTCAATGTGGACGCTGTCGTCATCGGCATCCTTGAGGATGAATTTCACCTCGTTGGTGCTCGACGGCAGTTGTTCCGGTGCGCTCGACAGCTCCACCGGCATGCTGAAGATTTCCCCGGCAGCCACCTTGATCTCGCGCCGGCCTTGCAGCTTGAGGTCCGGCA
Organism: Pseudomonas sp. AN3A02; assembly: GCF_011765255.1. Classification (NCBI taxonomy): domain Bacteria; kingdom Pseudomonadati; phylum Pseudomonadota; class Gammaproteobacteria; order Pseudomonadales; family Pseudomonadaceae; genus Pseudomonas; species Pseudomonas sp. AN3A02. Next base: position 398,522 of record NZ_JAARNI010000001.1, on the reverse strand, counting down.
GGCCTGCGGCTTCCAGCACGTAAGTGTGGTCGCGCTGGTCCTTGTTCATGATCTTCAGGCTGTAGACGTTTTCGATCCGGCCTTCGGCGTTTTCGCGGTACAGCACTCGGTCCTTGCTGACGTCGAAACCCACCAGAGAACGCATGAAGAATGCGCCTGCCAACAAGCCCATCATCGCCAGCAGCACCAGGGCATAACCGATCAGGCGCGGGCGCAGTTTATGGGTTTTCTGCCCCGACAGGTTGTGCTCGGTGGTGTAGCTGATCAGCCCGCGCGGATACTCCATCTTGTCCATGATGTTGTCGCAGGCGTCGATGCAGGCCGCGCAGCCGATGCATTCGATCTGCAGGCCGTCACGGATGTCGATGCCGGTGGGGCACACCTGCACGCACATCGTGCAATCGATGCAATCCCCCAGGCCCTCGGCCTTGTAGTCGATACCTTTTTTGCGCGGGCCACGGGTTTCGCCACGGCGCGGGTCGTAGGACACGATCAGGGTGTCCTTGTCGAACATCACGCTCTGGAAACGTGCGTATGGGCACATGTAGATGCACACTTGCTCGCGCAGCCAACCGGCGTTGCCGTAGGTAGCGAGAGTGAAAAAACCTACCCAAAAATACGACCAGCCATCGGCCTGGCCGGTGAAGAAGTCGAACACCAGTTCCCTGATCGGTGAGAAGTAACCGACGAAGGTCATGCCGGTGACGAAGCCGATGATCAGCCACAGGCTGTGCTTGCTGAGCTTGCGCAGGAACTTGTTGGCGCTCATCGGCGCCTTGTCCAGTTTGATGCGCTGGTTGCGGTCGCCTTCGGTGACTTTTTCGCACCACATGAAGATCCAGGTCCACACGCTTTGCGGGCAGGTGTAGCCGCACCAGACGCGTCCGGCATACACGGTGATGAAGAACAGGCCAAACGCCGCGACGATCAGGATGCCCGACAGCAGGATGAAATCCTGGGGCCAGAAGGTCGCGCCAAAAATAAAGAACTTACGCTCCGGCAGGTTCCACCACACGGCCTGGTGGCCACCCCAGTTCAGCCACACGGTGCCGAAGTAGAGCAGGAACAAACCGGCGCCACCGAGCATCCGCAAATTGCGGAACAAACCGGTGAAGGCGCGGGTGTAGATTTTCTCCCGCGATGCGTAGAGATCGACGGTGTTGCTTGAATTTTTGGCAGGCGGGGTAACGTCATGTACCGGAATCTGGTTGCTCATCATTGCATCCCACGGCAGTGGAGATTTGCCTCGGCCAGTACGTGCCAACCGGGGTCAAAATAGGGGTGTTGCAGTGGCCTAATGATACGCCCCTGGTACCCTTCGACGGGTGCGACCTTTGGTCGCGTTGGGGGAAATCAATTGATGGTGTACGTGATCTGGATCAATTGACTTGTGAAGTATGGACGGTTTTTGCAGCCTTACCGGTCATTCGTCCCAGGGATTGATCAGCGCGACGCCGCTGGATTGAAAGTCACTGATGTTGCGGGTGACCACTGTCAGACCATGAACCAGCGCGGTCGCAGCGATCAGCGAGTCACTTTCGTTTGCTTGGTCTGGCACATGCAAGCTGGCACAGCGCAGGGCAACGGCTGCATCAATCGGAAGGATTCTGGCATCAAACGCCGGCATTACATGGCGCTTGAGCCATGTGCGCAAAACCTTCCCCTGAGCGGGGTCACGCCGCTCCATGCGCAGGACCCCTGTTTCCAGTTCCTTCAAGGTAATGGCTGAAATATACATCCGTGGTGCGATGACACTTTTGGCCCAGGCGACCACGTTGGCATCGGCCTGGGGTTTGCGCAGTTCAGAAATGACATTGGTGTCGAGTAGATACATCAAGAGAAGTCCACGGGTCGATGAATGATCACGGCGCGTTCGGTTTCGAACTCGATATCTGCCGCTTCTGGCATCACCAACAGGTCAACGATGTCGGCATTGAGGCCTGTCAGTTTTTGGTAGTCCTCAATGCTTAGCAGTACATGGGCAGGCTTGCCCCGATCAGTGATAAAAACCGGGCCCTGGCGGGCGGCTTTTTTGGCACCGCTTGTGTCTTGATTGAATTCACGGCTGGAGATGGTGGTGATGGTCATGGGGGCTAGCCTCCTCATGGGGTACGAATGTAGATACGTTACTACTGCGGTTTTTCTTGATCAACCTCAAATGTAGATACGTTGCTAGGTAGCGCCGGATTTTTTTGGATTGAAATCAAAACGGCCCAGCCAACTTTCGCTGGCGGGGCCGTTTTTTATTACCGTTTTGCCTTACTCGGCGTCCGCCGGCTTGTCCCCATGGGACAGGCTGTAAACATACGCCGCCAGCAGGTGCACCTTGTCGTTCCCCTGCAACTGCTCTTGCGCAGGCATCTGGCCCTGACGGCCATAACGGATGGTCTGCTGCAGTTGCGCGAAGCTCGAACCGTAGATGAACGCGCCCGGGTGGGTCAGGTCAGGTGCGCCCATGGCGGGGGTACCTTTCCCGGCGGGACCGTGGCATGCCACGCAGTTGGCGGCGAAGAGTTTCTCGCCGTTGGCCACGTCAGCCTTGGCGCCTTCCGGCAGTTTGCGGCCATCCAGGTTGGTCACCACAAAGCCGGCCACGTCGGCCACGCCTTGCTCGCCAATGACTTCGGCCCAGGCCGGCATCACCGCGTGGCGGCCTTTCATGATGGTTTCCTTGATGGTGGCCGGCTCACCGCCCCAGCGCCAGTCGGCGTCGGTCAGGTTGGGGAAGCCATACGCGCCCTTGGCGTCGGAACCGTGACACACCGAGCAGTTGGAGGCGAACAGGCGGCCACCCATCTTCAAGGCTTGCGGGTCCTTGGCCACTTCTTCAATCGGCATGGCAGCGAACTTGGCGAAGATCGGCCCGAACCGGGCGTCCGACTTGGCCATTTCCTTTTCCCATTCGTGCACGCCGGTCCAGCCGGTCTGACCGTTGGCGAAGGGGGTTTGCTTGTCGTTGTCGAGGTAGTTGTAGCCCGGCAGCAGGCCTTTCCAGTTGCCCAGGCCGGGGTACAGCGCCAGGTAACCGAGGGCGAAGATGATGGTGCCGACGAACAGCATGAACCACCATTTTGGCAGCGGGTTGTCGTACTCCTCGATACCGTCGAACGAGTGGCCAACGGTTTCATCGGTTTGCTCGGCGCGCTGGCCCTTGCGGGTCGACAGCAGCAGCCAGGTCAGGGCGAAAATGGTACCCAGACTGAGGACTGTGACGTACAGACTCCAGAACGTAGTCATTCTTTGTTACTCCTAGACGCTTCTACGACGTGCTTGATGGCTTCGGGATCATCCGCGAAGGGCAGCAACGTCGCGTCTTCAAACTCCGACTTGCGCTTGGGGCTGAACACCCACAAGGCCAGGCCGATAAAGGCCACCATCACGACAACGGTGCCCAGGCCTCGAATCATCCCGATATCCATCTCGATCACCGTTTGCTTTTGATGATGGTGCCAAGGCCTTGCAAGTAGGCCACCAGTGCGTCCATTTCGGTCTTGCCCTTCACGGCAGCTGCCGCGCCGGCGATGTCTTCGTCGGTGTAAGGCACGCCGAGGGTGCGCAAGACTTCCATCTTCTTGGCGGTGTCCTTGCCGTCGAGTTTGTTTTCGACCAGGAACGGGTACGCCGGCATTTTCGACTCGGGCACGACGTTGCGCGGGTTGTACAAGTGCGCACGCTGCCAGTCATCGGAGTAACGACCGCCGACCCGGGCCAGGTCCGGGCCAGTGCGCTTGGAGCCCCACAGGAACGGGTGGTCCCATACGCTTTCACCGGCTACCGAGTAGTGGCCGTAGCGTTCGGTTTCGGCGCGAAACGGACGGATCATCTGCGAGTGGCAGCCGACACAGCCGTTGGCGATGTAGACGTCGCGGCCTTCCAGCTCAAGGGCGGTGCGCGGCTTCATGCCTTCCACCGGCTTGTTGGTCACGTCCTGGAAAAACAGCGGAACGATCTGGGTCAGGCCGCCGATACTCACGGCGATGACCATGAAGAAGGCCAGCAGGCCGATATTCTTCTCGACTACTTCATGCTTCATCAGTGAGCTCCCACAACGGCGATCTGGGTGGCGGCTTCGGCTTCTTTAGGGTCGGAGGCACGCACGGTGCGCCAGACGTTGTAGGCCATGAAGAACATGCCGCTGGCAAAGATCGCACCGCCGAGGGCGCGCACGATGTAACCCGGATGGCTGGCTTGCAGCCCTTCGACGAAGGAGTAAGTAAGGGTGCCGTCGTCGTTGATCGCACGCCACATCAGGCCCTGGGTGATGCCGTTGACCCACATCGAGGCGATGTAGAGCACGGTACCGATGGTGGCCAGCCAGAAGTGTGTGTTGATCAGGCTGACGCTGTGCATCTGCGCACGGCCGAACAGTTTCGGGATCATGTGGTACAGCGCACCGATGGAGATCATCGCTACCCAACCGAGAGCGCCGGCGTGTACGTGGCCGATGGTCCAGTCGGTGTAGTGGGACAGCGAGTTGACGGTCTTGATGGCCATCATCGGGCCTTCGAAGGTCGACATGCCGTAGAACGCCAGGGATACCACGAGGAACCGCAGGATCGGGTCGGTGCGCAATTTATGCCAGGCGCCCGACAGGGTCATCATGCCGTTGATCATGCCGCCCCAGCTTGGGGCCAGCAGGATGATCGACATCGCCATGCCCAGGGACTGTGCCCAGTCCGGCAATGCGGTGTAGTGCAGGTGGTGCGGACCGGCCCAGATGTACAGGGTGATCAGCGCCCAGAAGTGCACGATGGACAGGCGATAGGAGTAGATCGGACGCTCGGCCTGTTTCGGCACGAAGTAGTACATCATCCCCAGGAAACCGGTGGTGAGGAAGAAGCCTACGGCGTTGTGGCCGTACCACCACTGGATCATCGCGTCCGTCGCACCGGCGTAGGCCGAGTAGGACTTGAAGAAGCTCACCGGCAAGGAAGCGTGGTTGACGATGTGCAGCATCGCCGTTACCAGGATAAACGCCCCGTAGAACCAGTTGCCGACGTAGATGTGCTTGGTCTTGCGCTTGACGATGGTGCCGAAGAACACCACCGCGTAGGTCACCCAGACAATCGCCAGCAAAATGGCGATCGGCCATTCCAGCTCGGCGTATTCCTTGGTGGTGGTGTAGCCCAGCGGCAGGGTGATGATCGCGCCAACGATGACCGCTTGCCAGCCCCAGAAGGTAAAGGCAGCCAATGCATCGGAAATCAGTCGCGTTTGGCAGGTTCGCTGCACGACGTAGTAAGAAGTGGCAAACAGTGCACATCCACCGAAGGCGAAAATCACCAGGTTGGTGTGCAGCGGGCGCAGGCGTCCAAACGTCGTCCATGGCAGGCCAAAATTCAACTCTGGCCAAACCAGTTGCGAGGCGATGAAGACACCGAGCCCCATGCCAAGGATCCCCCAGACCACCGTCATGATGGCGAACTGGCGGACTACCTTATAGTTATAAGCAGTCGGACTGATTGCTGTGCTCATTCTAAGGTTCCACGGTTTAGGTTTTTTTATAGGGTAAAAATCGGTCGCAAGTATGGAGAAAGCAAGATTCCATTGCAACGCAAGGTGACCTGCGTCAATGCGTTCCAAACCAGATTCTGCGCCCTTTCCATGTTTGGCGTAAGGACAAAATTCAGGGTTAAAAGTTGACGACTTGGACAGGATTTTAAGCGGGTCGAAGGTACTTGTAACTGAGTGTGTGTAAACAAGCAGCTCGGGTGACGAGTGGTCAGTGGCACGACAGCCGGTAAGTACCAGCCTTTGCGCCTGTCATCGAGCAGAAATGTTTCAACCCATCGAGTGCAAGTCGGCCGTCGACCGGCCAATGCCAGTCCACTGTGCAAACAAGCGTAGACCCGAATGGCAGGAGGGGAAAGTCGCTGATCGGAAGGGTGCGACAATGGGTCGCAAAAAAGCCGCACCTGAATCAGGCGCGGCTTTTGGGTATTGCGCGATTACTCGGGTTGGCTGTCAGGCGTTGCGCCATCGGCGTTATGGGACAGGCTGTAGACGTAGGCCGCGAGCAAATGCACCTTGTCATTGCCTTGCAGCACTTCCTGCGCGGGCATCTGGCCTTGGCGGCCGTGGCGAATGGTCTGCTGCAACTGCGCCAGGCTGGTGCCGTAGATAAAGCCGCTGGGCTGCGTCAGGTTCGGTGCGCCCATGGCTTCCACACCATGGCCTTGCGGGCCGTGGCAGGCGACACAGGTGGTGCTGAACGCCACCTGGCCCGCCGCGACATCCGCCGTGCTGTCGGCCGGCAACGGCAGGCCCGCCAGTTCATGGCGCACGTAGGCCGCGACGTTTTTCACACCGTCTTCACCCAGCACTTCACCCCAGGCCGGCATCGCTGCATGACGGCCATTCATGATGGTCATCTTGATTGCGTCCGCCGAGCCGCCCCAGCGCCAGATGTTGTCTGCCAGGTTCGGGAAGCCATAGGCGCCCTTGGCGTCCGAGCCGTGGCACACCGCGCAGTTGGAGGCAAACAGGCGGCCGCCCATTTTCAGCGCTTGCGGGTCCTTGGCGACTTCTTCTACCGGCATGGCCGCGAATTTGGCGAAGATCGGCCCGAACTTGGCGTCGGCCTTGGCCATCTCCTTGTCCCATTCCTTGGTCTGGGTCCAGCCGTCTTCATAGCCCGGCAACACGCCTTTCCAGTTGCCCAGGCCCGGGTAGAGGATCAGGTAGCCGACGGCAAACACCAGGGTGCCGGCGAACAGCATGAACCACCATTGCGGCAGCGGGTTGTCGTACTCCTCGATCCCGTCAAAGGCGTGGCCCATGGTCTGGTCCACGCTGCCCTTGGTCTCGCCCTTGCGGGTGCCGATCAACAGCCAGGTCAGCCCGATCAGGCTGCCGAGGGTCAGTACACAGATCCATGTACTCCAGAAGGTAGTCATGGCCGGTTGCTCCTTGTTGCAGGCTCTTCTTGAGCGTCGGGGGTTGGCGGTAGCGGTTCATCGGCAAACGGCAGCAGGCAGGCTTCGGCGAACTCCGAATTGCGCCGGGAGTTGAACACCCACAGCGACAAGCCGATGAAGGCGATGGCCACGACCAGCGTGCCAAGCCCGCGGATGGTTCCAGCATCGAAATCAAATCCCATGGCTCACCTCTTGCTCTTGATGGCAGTGCCGAGCACTTGCAGGTACGAAACCAGCGCGTCCATCTCGGTCTTGCCCTTGAGGGAGGCCACGGCGCCGGCGATGTCGTCGTCGGTGTACGGCACGCCGAGGGTGCGCATCACTTTGAGCTTGGTCTCGGTGTGGCTGCTGTCGACCGCAGCGGTGACCAGCCATGGGTACGCCGGCATCTTCGATTCCGGCACCACGTTGCGCGGGTTGTACAAGTGCGCGCGGTGCCAGTCGTCCGAGTAGCGCGCGCCGACGCGGGCCAGGTCCGGCCCGGTGCGCTTGGAGCCCCACAGGAACGGGTGATCCCACACACTTTCACCGGCCACCGAGTAGTGGCCGTAGCGCTCGGTTTCGGCGCGGAACGGACGGATCATCTGCGAGTGGCACTGTACGCAACCTTCGCGGATGTAGATGTCGCGGCCTTCCAGTTGCAGCGCGGTGTAGGGCTTCATGCCTTCCACCGGCTTGTTGGTCACATCCTGGAAGAACAGCGGCACGATCTGGGTCAGGCCGCCGATGCTCACGGCGAGCACCATCAGCAGCATCAACAGGCCGACGTTCTTTTCAATGGTTTCGTGTTTCATCATCGACTCCTCAGGCCATCTGCGCGGCGTTGATCACTTCGGCAGGCTGCGCCGAACGCACGGTGCGCCACGTGTTGTAAGCCATCAGGAACATGCCGCTGAGGAAGACCGCCCCGCCCACCAGCCGCACGATGAAGCCTGGGTGGCTGGCCACCAGGGTTTCGACGAAGGAGTAGGTCAAGGTGCCGTCTTCGTTGACCGCACGCCACATCAGGCCCTGGGCAATGCCGTTGACCCACATCGAAGCGATGTAGAGCACGGTGCCGATGGTGGCCAGCCAGAAGTGCGCGTTGATCAGGCCGACGCTGTACATCTGCTCTCGACCGAAGATTTTCGGGATCATGTGGTACAGCGCGCCGATGGAAATCATCGCTACCCAACCGAGGGCGCCGGCGTGAACATGGCCGATGGTCCAGTCGGTGTAGTGGGAGAGGGCGTTGACCGTCTTGATGGCCATCATCGGCCCTTCGAAAGTCGACATGCCGTAGAACGCGAGAGACACGACAAGGAAGCGCAGGATCGGGTCGCTGCGCAACTTATGCCAGGCGCCCGACAAGGTCATCATGCCGTTGATCATCCCGCCCCAGCTTGGCGCCAGCAGCACCAGCGACATCACCATGCCCAGGGACTGTGCCCAGTCCGGCAACGCGGTGTAGTGCAAGTGGTGAGGGCCGGCCCAGATGTACAGGGTGATCAGTGCCCAGAAGTGCACGATGGACAGGCGATAGGAATACACCGGACGCTCGGCCTGTTTCGGCACGAAGTAGTACATCATCCCCAGGAAGCCTGCGGTGAGGAAAAAGCCTACCGCGTTATGCCCATACCACCACTGCACCATGGCATCCGTCGCACCGCCGTACAGCGAGTAGGACTTGGTCAGGCTGACCGGGATTTCCAGGTTGTTGACGATATGCAGAATGGCCACGGTGATGATGAACGCACCGAAGAACCAGTTACCGACGTAGATGTGCTTGGTGTTGCGCTTGGCCACCGTGCCGAAGAACACGATGGCGTAGGCCACCCAGACGATGGTGATCAGGATGTCGATCGGCCATTCCAGCTCGGCGTATTCCTTGGAGCTGGTGTAGCCCAGCGGCAAGGTGATCGCGGCCAGCACAATGACCAGTTGCCAGCCCCAGAAGCAGAACTGCGCGATCCTGGGGGCGAACAGCTGGGTCTGGCAGGTGCGTTGCACCGAGTAGAAAGAGCTGGCAAACAGCGCGCAACCGCCGAAGGCAAAGATCACCGCGTTGGTGTGCAGCGGGCGCAAACGGCCGAAACTGGTCCAGGGCAAATTGAAGTTGAGTTCGGGCCATACCAACTGGGCAGCGAGAAAAACCCCGAGCCCCATGCCGACGATGCCCCACACCACCGTCATAATGGCGAATTGGCGGACCACCTTGTAGTTATAGGCGGTACTTAAAGTAGTGTTCATGGTTCCCCATCCACGGTTCAACCCAAGCAAATGCGGCACTTGGGCTGGAGTTATAGGCAGACTAAAAAGCGAGGCAAGCATGGGCAAAGAGCACAAGGCCAGTATTGACGGGGATCAATGGGCGCAGTGTGTGCGGGAACGCGGCTGGTTGTGGGATGTCGCCACAGGGTCTATCGCGCGTACGCCCGCGACGTTGATCCTGGCCCACGGCGCGGGTGCGCCGATGGACTCGGGATTCATGAATGACATGGCTGCACGCCTTGCCGGGCATGGCGTGAACGTGTTGCGCTTCGAGTTTCCCTACATGGCCCAGCGCCGTGTGGACGGCGGCAAACGCCCACCCAATCCGGCCCCGAAACTGCTGGAATGCTGGCGTGAGGTGTATGCCGAGGTGCGACGTCATGTCGCTGGGAAACTGGCGGTTGGCGGCAAGTCCATGGGCGGGCGGATGGCCAGTTTGCTGGCGGATGAACTGGGCGCGGATGCGTTGGTGTGCCTGGGTTATCCGTTTTATGCGGTGGGCAAGCCGGAGAAACCCCGGACCGAGCATCTGGCCGGGCTGAAGACGCCGACGTTGATTGTGCAGGGTGAGCGGGATGCGCTTGGCAATCGGGCGGCGGTGGAGGGGTATGTGTTGTCGGCGAGCATCGAAGTGATGTGGTTGGTAGCGGGGGATCATGATTTGAAGCCGTTGAAGGCTTCGGGGTTTAGTCATGAGCAGCATTTGGAGGCTGCGGCGGTGAGGGTGGCCGGGTTTCTCGGCGCCTGATAGGACCCTTTCGCGAGCAAGCCCGCTCCCACATTTGAAATGCATTCCAAATGTGGGAGCGGGCTTGCTCGCGAAAGCGATTTACCGGTTGAACCGCTCCACCAGCGAGTACTGGGTATTGGCGGTATGCGTCAGCTCTTCACTCAATTGCGCCGAGTTCAGGGCCTGTTCCGATGTCTGGTCCGCCAACAGCGCAATGGTGCTGATATTACGGCTGATCTCTTCCGCCACCGAGCTCTGCTCCTCGGTCGCCGCCGCAATCTGCGCTGTCATGTCGGTGATGTGCGCCACCGCTTCACTGATCCCGATCAGCGCCTGGTCCGCTTCCATCACCCGCGCCACACCTTCCTCCGCCTGGCGATGCCCGGCGTCCATGGTCTGTACGGCGGCATTGGCGGTCTGTTGCAGCTTGGCGATCAGCGCGTGAATCTGCCCGGTGGACTCGCTGGTACGCTGAGCCAATTGCCGCACTTCGTCGGCCACCACTGCGAAGCCCCGGCCCATCTCGCCGGCACGGGCCGCTTCGATGGCCGCGTTCAGCGCCAGCAGGTTGGTCTGGTCGGCGATGCCTTTGATCACATCCACCACGCCGCCGATCTCATCGCTGTCCTTGGCCAGTTGGGTCACCGTCACACCGGTTTCCCCGACCGCCACCGACAGGCGCTGAATCGCCTCGCGGGTTTCGCCGGCGATATCACGGCCGCGCCCGGTCAAGCGATTGGCTTCCTGGGTGGCATCGGCGGTGCGTTGCACATGGCTGGCGACTTCCTGGGTCGTCGCGGCCATTTGATTGACCGCCGTGGCCACCTGTTCGGTCTCCACGCGCTGACGCTCAAGACCGCTGGAGCTGTTATGCGCCAGGGTATTGGACTGCGCCGCCTGGGAGTTGAGGTGTTCAGCCGTGTCCTGCAAACGGGTAAGACACGTCTTCAGGCGCGCCTCCTGGCTGAGGATCGACATCTCCAGGCGCGCCTGGGCGCCGCGGCTGTCGGTGTACATCTGCGCAATCAGCGGGTCGGACGTGGTCTGCTCGGCCAAGCGCAGCAAACGCTTGAGCCCGCGCTGTTGCCAGCTCAGGCCCAACAGGCCCAGCGGCACCGACAGTGCGGCGGCCAGGGCAAAGCCCCAATGAGAGTCGAGCCATACACCGATCAGGAAGCTCAGTTGGCTGACCAGGATAAACGGCAGCCAGTCCTGCAACACCGGCAACCACTTGTCACTGCTCGGAATCGCCGACTTGCCCTGGTTGATACGCTGGTAAAGCGCCTCGGCACGGCGGATCTGCTCGGCGGTGGGCTTGACCCGCACCGACTCGTAGCCGATCACCTGATTGCCGTCGAAGACCGGTGTCACGTAGGCGTTGACCCAATAGTGATCACCGCTCTTGCAGCGGTTCTTGACGATGCCCATCCATGGCAAGCCTTGTTTGAGCGTCGACCACATATGTGCGAACACTGCCGCCGGAACATCCGGATGACGAACCAGGTTGTGCGGGGCACGCAACAGTTCGTCATGGGAAAACCCACTGATCTCGACAAAGGCGTCGTTGCAGTAGGTGATCACGCCTTTGGCATCCGTGGTGGAGATCAACCGTTGCTGAGCGGGGAAGGTACGTTCGCGCTGGGTAACGGGTTGGTTATTACGCATGATTGTTCAATCCGCAAGGCTTTGATGAGTTGTCGGCCGCTACGGGGTTTTATTTAACTTATTTTTGCAACAATCGGCTCAGCCTCAGCCCGCCAGCATCGGATAGGTAAACAACCCGAAATGCAGCAGGTTCAAGCCGAAGTGCGTGACGATCGCCGCGCCCAACCCACCAAAGCGATACGCCAGGCCGTAGCCCAGGCCGGCGATGGTCGCCAGCAGGGTCCACTGCCAGCCTGCGCCCAGGTGGACTAGGCCGAACAAAAGCGCGGCCAGCAACAGCGCGAGGTTTTCACCATAGGGCAACTGCTTGAAGCGCCGGCTCAGGCCGCCCTGGATATACCCACGAAACAGCGCTTCCTCCACCAGGGTTACCAGCAGCAGGTTGTTCAACACCCACAGCCACGCCTGTTCCGGCCACTTCGGCGCCCAACTGATGACGCCCAGCAACGCAGCACCGCCCAGTGCGGCAATCGCCGTCAGGGTCAATGCCAGCGCCGTGGCATAGATCGACAGGCGCAATGACCGTCGCGCCACAATCCATGGGCAGGCCAGCAGCAGCCAAAAGCCGATCAGCGGCTTGTCCTGGTTCAGGTACATCGAGAACGGCACGGCATCATCAGTAAAGCGCTGCGGTGCTATCCCGCGACCGTTGTAGAACCCCGGCAGCCAATGCATCGCCAGCCCCAGCGCCAGCACGATAAACAGGCCGTGGCCGAGATAGCGCACCCAAGGATTTCGCTGCTGGCGCACGGCAAACCCGGCCAGCAGCAACATGGCGACGGACAACGCCGCCATCAAACCCAGTTGCCCGTAGCTCAAGGCGAGTACATAGCCGATGGAAAGAAGCGCCAGATACAGCCATGGCAGAGCAAGCATGTGGAATCCTTGTGACTATCGAAATCTGAGGGCGGCAGTATAACGAGCGTCACCGACGGTAAAAATGAAAACACCGCCTGGGGAGGCGGTGTTTTGTGTAGCGCGTGTCAGTTACGAGGCAATCAGCTGCCGCAACACGTAGTGCAGGATCCCGCCGGCCTTGAAGTACTCGACCTCATTCAGCGTATCGATACGGCACAGCACTTCGACCTTCTCGCTGCTGCCGTCTTCACGGGTGATCACCAGCGTCAGGTTCATGCGTGGCTCGATCTCGGCATGGGTCAGCCCGAGGATGTCGATCTTCTCCTTGCCGGTCAGCTTGAGTGCCTTGCGGTTCTGGTCCAGCTTGAACTGCAGCGGCAGCACGCCCATGCCCACCAGGTTGGAGCGGTGGATCCGCTCGAAGCTCTCGGCGATCACCGCCTTGACCCCCAGCAGGTTGGTGCCCTTGGCGGCCCAGTCGCGGCTTGAGCCGGTGCCATATTCCTGGCCGGCGATCACCACCAGTGGGGTGCCCGAGGCCTGGTATTTCATGGCGGCATCGTAGATCGGCATTTTCTCGCCGGTCGGGATGTAGATCGTGTTGCCGCCTTCCTCACCGCCGAGCATTTCGTTGCGGATGCGGATGTTGGCGAAGGTGCCGCGCATCATCACTTCATGGTTGCCGCGACGTGAGCCGTAGGAGTTGAAGTCCCGCGGTTCGACACCTTGCTCGCGCAGGTATTTGCCGGCCGGGCTGTCGGTCTTGATGTTACCGGCGGGGGAGATGTGGTCGGTGGTCACCGAGTCCCCCAGCAACGCCAGCACGTTGGCGCCCTTAACGTCTTCGATCACCGGCAGCGGGCCACCAATGTCGTCGAAGAAGGGTGGATGCTGAATGTAGGTGGAATCCTTCTGCCACACGTAAGTAGCGGCCTGTGGCACTTCAATGGCCTGCCACTGTTCGTCGCCGGCAAACACCTCGGCGTATTCCTTGTGGAACATCCCGGTGCTGACTTGGGCGACGGCGTCGGCGATTTCCTTGCTGCTGGGCCAGATGTCCCGCAGGTACACCGGTTTCCCGTCCGAGCCGGTGCCCAGCGGTTCGCTGCTGATATCCATACGCACCGTGCCGGCCAAGGCGTAGGCCACGACGAGGGGCGGGGAGGCCAGCCAGTTGGTTTTCACCAGCGGGTGCACCCGGCCTTCGAAGTTACGGTTGCCCGAAAGCACCGAAGCTACGGCCAGGTCGGCTTTCTGGATGGCTTTTTCGATCGGCTCGGGCAGCGGCCCGGAGTTGCCGATGCAGGTGGTGCAGCCATAACCCACCAGGGCGAAGCCCAGCTTGTCGAGGTATTGGGTCAGCCCCGCCGCTTTGTAGTAGTCGGTGACCACCTTGGAGCCGGGTGCCAGGGAGGTTTTCACCCATGGCTTGCTCTTCAATCCTTTCTCCACGGCCTTTTTCGCCACCAGGCCCGCCGCCATCATCACGCTGGGGTTGGAGGTGTTGGTACAGGAGGTAATCGCCGCGATCACCACCGCGCCGTTTTTCAGGCGGTAGGTCTGGCCTTCGAAGTCGTAATCGGCTTCACCGATCAGGTCGGCGTTGCCCACCGCAACGCCACCGCCGCCTTCACTTTCCAGGCGGCCTTCTTCCTTGTTGGTGGGTTTGAATTGCAGGTCGAGAAAGTCGCTGAAGGCTTGGCCGACGTTAGGCAGAGAAACACGGTCTTGCGGGCGTTTCGGCCCGGCAAGGCTGGCTTCGACGCTGCCCATGTCCAGCGCCAGGCTGTCGGTGAAGATGGGCTCCTGACCGGCGTTGCGCCACAGGCCCTGGGCCTTGGTGTACGCCTCTACCAGTTTGACGGTTTCCGCAGGACGGCCCGACAGGCGCAGGTAGTCCAAAGTCACTTCGTCCACTGGGAAGAAGCCGCAGGTGGCGCCGTATTCCGGTGCCATGTTGGCAATGGTCGCACGGTCGGCCAGTGGCAGGTCGGCCAAACCGTCGCCATAGAATTCGACGAATTTCCCGACCACACCCTTTTTACGCAGCATCTGGGTGACGGTCAGCACCAGGTCGGTGGCGGTGATGCCTTCTTTCAGTTTGCCGGTGAGCTTGAAGCCGATCACTTCCGGGATCAGCATCGACACCGGCTGGCCGAGCATCGCGGCTTCCGCTTCGATCCCGCCCACGCCCCAGCCCAGTACGCCGAGGCCGTTGATCATGGTGGTGTGGGAGTCGGTGCCTACCAATGTGTCGGGGAAGGCGTAGGTGCGGCCGTCTTCATCTTTGGTCCAGACGGTGCGGCCGAGGTATTCCAGGTTGACCTGGTGGCAGATGCCGGTGCCCGGTGGTACTACGCTGAAGTTGTCGAAGGCGCTCTGGCCCCAGCGCAGGAAGGCGTAGCGTTCGCCGTTGCGCTGCATTTCGATATCGACGTTTTCTTGAAAGGCGCCGGTGGTTGCGAACTTGTCGACCATCACCGAGTGGTCGATCACCAGGTCCACCGGTGACAGCGGGTTGATGCGCTGCGGGTCACCGCCGGCCTTGGCCACCGCGGCGCGCATGGCAGCCAGGTCGACCACCGCGGGCACGCCGGTAAAGTCTTGCATCAGCACGCGGGCGGGGCGGTATTGAATCTCGCGGTCGGAGCGGCGCTCCTTGAGCCAGGCGGCAATGGCCTTGAGGTCGGCGCCGGTGACGGTCTTTTCGTCTTCCCAGCGCAGCAGGTTTTCCAGCAGCACCTTGAGGGACATCGGCAGTTTGTCCAGGTCACCCAGGCTCTTGGCGGCTTCGGGCAGGCTGAAGTAGTGATAGGTCTTGTCGTCAATCTGTAAGGTTTTAAGGGTTCTCAGGCTATCAAGGGATGACATTACATGACTCCTTATGGTCCGCACGGCTACGGACCTGACGGGACGAACAGAGCTTCTAAATTAGCCCTGTTTTAAGTAGCTGGCTAATTACTGGACTCTATGGACAAGTCCAAGGTTCCGAACTCGGCTATCATGCGCGCGTTTTCATGACAGGCATTGCGCTATAGCAAGCCCGTGATCCAGGAGAGTTGATGAACACCCTTTTTATGCACTGCCGCCCGGGTTTTGAAGGCGAAGTCTGTTCCGAGATCGCGGAACACGCCGCTCGCCTGAACGTTTCGGGCTATGCCAAGGCCAAGACCGGCAGCGCCTGCGCCGAATTTGTGTGCACCGAAGAAGACGGCGCCCAGCGCCTGATGCGCGGCCAACGCTTTGCCGAGCTGATCTTCCCAAGGCAGTGGGCGCGTGGAGTGTTCATCGATTTGCCGGAAACCGACCGCATCAGCGTGATCCTCGCGCACCTGCGGGATTTCCCGGTGTGCGGCAGCCTGTGGCTGGAAATGGTCGACACCAACGATGGCAAGGAACTCTCGAACTTCTGCAAGAAATTCGAAGTGCACCTGCGCAAGGCGCTGATGGCTGCCGGCAAGCTGGTGGAAGACGCCAGCAAGCCGCGCCTGTTGCTGACCTTCAAGAGTGGCCGTGAAGTGTTCATGGGCCTGGCCGAGTCGAACAACTCGGCGATGTGGCCGATGGGCATTCCGCGCCTGAAATTCCCACGGGACGCGCCAAGCCGTTCGACCTTGAAGCTGGAGGAGGCCTGGCACCACTTTATCCCCCGTGATCAGTGGGACGAGCGCCTGCACAGCGACATGACCGGCGTCGACCTCGGCGCAGCGCCTGGCGGCTGGACCTGGCAGTTGGTCAACCGTGGCATGCTGGTGACCGCCATCGACAACGGCCCGATGGCCGAAAGCCTGATGGACACCGGCCTGGTGCAGCACTTGATGGCCGACGGCTTCATCTACACCCCCAAGCAGCCAGTGGACTGGATGGTGTGCGACATCGTCGAGAAACCGGCGCGTAACGCGGCCCTGCTGGAAACCTGGATCGGCGAAGGGCATTGCCGCGAGGCGGTGGTCAACCTGAAGCTGCCGATGAAGCAGCGTTATGCCGAAGTGAAGCGCCTGCTTGAACGCATCGCGGAAGGCTTCAAGGAGCGGGGCATTCGGGTGGAGATTGGCTGCAAGCAGCTGTACCACGACCGTGAAGAAGTGACCTGCCATCTGCGTCGGCTGGATGTAAAGAAGCCGAAGGCCCGGTAGCCGAGCGAGCTCGCTCGCGAAAACCTTGAGGGCGCCGCTGCCTACCTGGCGCCCCGCATTACCGCTAAAATGCCGGCCTGTTTAGGAGTAAACCATGAGCCTGACCCCTGATTTACCCGTCGACGCCACCCTCGACGCCACCGGCCTCAACTGCCCCGAACCGGTGATGATGCTGCACCAGCACATCCGTGACCTGGCGCCTGGCGGCTTGCTCAAGGTGATCGCGACCGATCCGTCGACCCGTCGCGATATCCCCAAGTTCTGCGTGTTTCTCGACCATGAGCTGGTGGACCAACAGGAACAGGCTGGCACCTACCTGTACTGGATCCGCAAGAAGTCCCTGTAGGAGCGAGCTTGCTCGCGAAGGTCGTTAACGATAACGCGGGCTGCCAGGCTTAACGCGGCGCTCCAGGGTTTTTCGCGAGCAAGCTCGCTCCTACAGTTTTTTTTCGTGGCGAATCCGCTTGCGTGCACTGCGCACCAGGCGGATTACCAGCATCGCCGCCGCACAGCTCAGGCCCACGATCAGCCCCTGCCACAAACCACTCGGGCCGCGCGCCTGGCCCAGCCACTCGGTCAGCCCCAGCGCGTAGCCCACCGGCAAGCCCACACCCCAATACGCAAACAGCGTCAGCACCATGGTCACCCGTGTGTCCTGGTAACCGCGCAACGCGCCGGCGGCCGTGACCTGGATCGCGTCCGAGAACTGAAACAACGCCGCAAACACAATCAGCATCGCCGCCACCTGGATCACCAGCGGGTCCTGGGTGTAGATGGTGGCGATCTGTTCGCGAAACAGCAGCATCAGGCTGCAGGACAGGCAGGCATACACCAGCGCCGTGCCCATCCCAACACCTGCCGCGAAGCGCGCCTCGCGAGGTTCGCCACGGCCCAGGGCCTGGCCCACGCGCACGGTGACGGCCATGCTCAGGGAGTAGGGGATCATGAACACCAGCGAGCTGAAGTTCAGCGCAATCTGGTGCCCGGCTACCACGGTGGCGCCGAGGCTGCCGATCAGCAGCGCGATCACCGCAAAGATGCTCGACTCTGCAAACACCGCAATCCCGATCGGCAAGCCGATGCTCAGCACGCGCTTGATCACCGACCATTGCGGCCAGTCAAAGCGCTTGAACAGCTCGCTGCTCTGATACACCGGCGCCCAGCGGGTCCAGGCGGCTAGGCCGAGCATCATTACCCACATCACGATCGCCGTGGCCCACCCACAACCAATACCGCCCATGGCCGGCACGCCGAAGTGGCCGTAGATAAACACATAGTTCAGCGGAATATTCAGCGCCAGCCCGCACAGGCCCATGACCATGCTCGGCCGCGTTCGGCCCAGGCCGTCGCTGAAACACCGCAACACGTAATACAGCGCAATGGCCGGCATGCCCGAGGCGATGCCGTGCAGGTAGCCCATGCACGGCTTGATCAGCTCGGGATCGACCTTCATCAAATGCAGGATTGGTTCGGCGCTGATCAGCAACAGCAGCGCGGTGATCCCCACCACCAGGGCCAGCCACATCGACTGGCGCACCAGCGGGCCGATTTCACCGTGGGTGCCGGCGCCAAAGCGCTGGGCGACTTTCGGCGTGGTGGCCAGCAGCGTGCCGGTCATCAGCAGGTACACCGGGATCCAGATGGAGTTGCCCAAGGCGACCGCCGCCAGGTCCCGGGAGCTGACACGCCCGGCCATGACCGCATCGACAAAACCCATGGCCGTGGTCGCCAGTTGCCCGATCATGATCGGCAAGGCCAGGGCCAGCAGGTTGCGTACTTCAAGGCTGACGCGGGCGGGGCGGGAGAGGGCGGTGGTGGCAGTGTTCACGTACAGATGTCCGATAAGGGGAAGCGCAGGACGGCGCATTCTACGCCTTGACGTGTTGGTCAGGAAAAAACCTGTGTTGTGGATTTGTAAACACATCCCAGCGCAAATGTTGCTTTTTTTGGCGAGGGAGCAAGCTCCCTCGCCACAAGGAAAACCGCTGTACACTGCTGATCCGCGAAAGGAGCCTGCCATGCTGATTGTTGCCGACGAAAATATCCCGCTGCTCGATGCATTCTTCGAAGGATTCGGCGAGATTCGCCGGGTTCCGGGCCGGTCCATCGACCGCGCGACTATCGAACAGGCCGATGTGCTGCTGGTGCGTTCGGTGACCAACGTCACCCGTGCCTTGCTCGAAGGCACGCCGGTGAGGTTTGTCGGCACCTGCACCATCGGCACTGATCACCTCGACCTTGATTACTTCCAGCGCGCCGGCATCCAGTGGTCCAGCGCTCCTGGCTGCAACGCCCGTGGCGTGGTCGACTATGTGCTGGGCAGCCTGCTGACCCTCGCCGAGATCGAAGGCGCCGACCTGGCCCAACGCACCTACGGCGTGATAGGCGCCGGTGAAGTCGGCGGGCGCCTGGTCAAGGTGCTCAAGGCGCTGGGCTGGAAGGTGCTGGTGTGCGACCCGCCCCGGCAGATCGCCGAGGACGGTGACTACGTCAGTCTGCAGCAGATTGTCGAGCAGTGCGATGTGATCAGCCTGCACACGCCGCTGAACAAATCCGGCAACGGTTCTACCTGGCACTTGTTCGATCGCGAGCGCCTCAACCAGCTCAAGCCCGGCGCCTGGCTGATCAACGCCAGCCGCGGCCCGGTGGTGGACAATGCCGCCCTCAGGGACGTGCTGCTGGAGCGCGAAGACTTGCAGGCGGTGCTGGATGTGTGGGAAGGCGAGCCTCAGGTGGACGTCGACCTGGCCGACTTGTGTGTGCTGGCCACCCCGCATATCGCCGGCTACAGCCTGGACGGCAGGCAGCGCGGCACGGCGCAGATCTACCAGGCGCTGTGCCGGTATCTTGGCCAGGAGGCGACCATTCAACTCAGCGACTTGCTGCCGGAACCGTGGTTGGCCGAGGTCACCCTCAACGCCAATACCGACCCGGCCTGGGCGCTGGCGGCCCTGTGCCGTGGGGTGTACGACCCGCGCCGTGATGACGCGGATTTTCGCCGCAGCCTCGTAGGCACCGTGGACGAGCAGCGCAAGGCGTTTGACCAACTGCGCAAGCACTACCCGCCGCGGCGCGAGATTGAGGGTTTGAAGGTGCGAATCAGCGGCGACTCTGCGGCCTTGTCTAACATCGTGGCGGCATTGGGCGCGCAGGCAATCTGAAGGCATAAAAAACCCGGCCATCAAGGCCGGGTTTAAAAGAGCGTGGGCGATTCAGCCTCGCTTGGCAGGCTTGACCAATTTCTGTTCCAGTTCGGCGCAGGCGCTCTGGATCATCTCTTCGGTGATTTGCACTTCGCGGCCTTGAGCGTCGATGTATGAGCAAGGCAACTGCTGCGGTTGGCGGATCACTTCAATTTTGGCGTTGCTGCTGTTTTGCAAGGACATGGCCCGTCTCCTCATCAGGTTGTGTACCTACTTTAAAATCACCGCGTGACCGCGTTGTTACAACTCCTTGCGCGGTCAGCAGATCGAATGCCTAGTCCAGCAGAAACCGATACAAATTTCCAGCCGGGCCTTAGACCGATAGCCTCTAGGGCCTGGGTTCGGTAAGCATAATTAACCTGACTCATTGTGATTCGCTCAAGTTCCCCCCATGTAGCTATGTAGGTTCCCGTCTCCCACCCTCAGGTGAAACCCTCCATGCTCTCAGCCCGTCAACGCCGCGCGATTCGCCTGGCCAGCCGCTTCGTCGCTCCCTACCGCTGGCAGGCCCTGGGGGCCTTGTTGGCGTTGATCGTCACCGCCGGCATCACCTTGTCCATGGGGCAGGGTATTCGCCTGCTGGTAGACCAGGGCTTCATGACCCAGTCGCCGCACCTGCTCAACCAGTCCATCGGCCTGTTCATGATTCTGGTGCTGGGCCTCGCGGTGGGCACTTTTGCGCGGTTTTACCTGGTGTCGTGGATCGGCGAACGGGTGGTGGCAGACATCCGGCGGCAGGTGTTCAACCATTTGATCTACCTGCACCCGGGCTTCTATGAAAACAACCGCAGTTCGGAAATCCAGTCGCGCCTGACCACCGACACTACCTTGCTGCAATCGGTGATCGGCTCCTCGCTGTCACTGTTCCTGCGCAACGCCCTGATGGTGATCGGCGGGATCGTGCTGTTGTTTGTCACCAATCCCAAGCTCACCAGCATCGTGGTAATAGCGCTGCCACTGGTACTGGCGCCGATCTTGATCTTCGGCCGCCGGGTGCGCAGCCTGTCGCGCCAAAGCCAGGACCGGATCGCCGATGTCGGCAGCTACGTGTCCGAGACCCTCGGCCAGATCAAGACCGTGCAGGCCTACAACCACCAGGTGCAGGACGAGCAGCGCTTTGCGGTGACGGTGGAAGAGGCGTTCACCACCGCACGCAAGCGTATCCTGCAGCGTTCGTGGCTGATTACCCTGGTGATCATGCTGGTGCTGGGCGCCGTGGGCGTGATGCTCTGGGTCGGCGGCATGGACGTGATTAGCGGGCGGATTTCCGGTGGTGAACTGGCTGCGTTCGTGTTCTACAGCCTGATCGTCGGCAGTGCCGTGGGCACTTTGAGTGAAGTGTTGGGCGAGTTGCAGCGGGCGGCCGGTGCGGCAGAGCGGATTGGGGAATTGCTGCAATCGAGTAATGAGATCAAGGCGCCCGAGGCTAACGTCATCAAGCTGCCGGAGCGGGTCAGCGGCCGCCTGGAAATCCAGGATCTGCGCTTCTCCTATCCGTCGCGCCCAGATCGTTTTGCTATCGACGGCTTGAGCCTGAGCATCAATGCCGGTGAAACCCTGGCCCTGGTCGGCCCGTCGGGCGCGGGCAAATCGACGATCTTCGATCTGTTGCTGCGTTTCTACGATCCTCAGCAAGGCCGCATCCTGCTTGAAGGTCAGCCGCTGACCGAACTGGACCCGCTGGACCTGCGCCGCTGTTTCGCCCTGGTGTCCCAGAGCCCGGAGCTGTTCTTCGGCACTGTCGAAGAGAACATCCGCTACGGCAATCCATCGGCCACCTTTACCCAGGTCGAAGAAGCGGCGCGCATCGCCCACGCCCATGATTTTATCCTGCAAATGCCCGACGGCTACCAGACCCACCTGGGCGATGGCGGCATGGGCCTTTCCGGCGGCCAGCGTCAACGCCTGGCCATCGCCCGGGCGCTGCTGGTGGACGCACCGATCCTGCTGCTGGACGAAGCCACCAGCGCACTGGATGCCCAGAGCGAACACCTGATCCAGCAAGCGCTGCCACAGTTGATGGAAGGGCGCACCACGCTGGTGATTGCCCACCGGTTGGCCACGGTGAAGAACGCGGACCGGATTGCCGTGATGGACCAGGGGAAGCTGGTGGCGGTGGGGACGCATCAGCAGTTGATCGCCAGCAATCCGCTGTATGCACGGCTGGCGGCGTTGCAGTTCAGTGATGGTACTGAAGTTGATTGAGGCAGTGAGGCTGTGGTGCGACCGTTCCTTAGGGCATTATGTTGGCTTTCGTTACAGACTTGGATGAGGAAATGAGCCGCTATCAACCTCCGTTGACCCTGACTGCCAAGATGTTGAGTCTGGTTGCTGATATCAGTGAGCAGATTGGTCAGCTTTCAGCTGGCGACGACAGCCGGCAGACCCCGCAATTGAGGCGTGGCAACCGGATTCGTACGATTCAGGCTTCGTTGGCCATCGAGAACAACACCCTGAGTGTCGAACAGGTGACCGCTGTGCTGGAAGGCAAGCGTGTGTTGGGCTTGCCCCGGGAGATTCAGGAAGTACGCAACGCTTTTTCCGCTTACGAGGCTATGCCGCAGTGGGCACCGGGCGAACGTGCGGACCTGCTGCGTGCCCATAAGTTATTGATGTATGGCTTGATCGACGATGCGGGTCGGTTTCGTCAGGCGGGCGTAGGGATCTATCGGGGCGAACAGTTGGTGCACATGGCGCCGCCGGCGAGCCGTGTTACGCATTTGGTTGATGATTTGCTGAAGTGGCAGTCCGCCTCTGACTGGCATCCACTGATCGTTAGCTGCGTCTTTCACTATGAATTCGAGTTTATCCATCCTTTTGCCGATGGAAACGGGCGTATGGGCCGCTTATGGCAAACCCTGATTCTCAGTCAGTGGCGCCCGGTGCTGGCTTACTTGCCGGTAGAGGCGGTGATTCGCGAGCAGCAGGATGCTTATTACGCCGCATTGTCGGCGGCGGACAAGCAGGCAGAGGCAACGCCCTTTGTCGAGTTCATGCTGCAAGCCTTGAACCTTGCGCTGGCAGAAGCGGTGCAAAGCGAGTCCCCGGCAGCGCCATAAAAAATGCCCGCATCTCTCAATGCGGGCATTTTTTTTCAGCTTCAAGCTTGCTGCTTGCAGCTGCTCCCCTTACTGATCATCAAAATAGCGCTCATGCCAATCCACCAGCGGCTGTGGTGCATTGAGCTTCTGCCCGTAGATCACCGAATAAGACAGCACGTTCTGCACATACTGACGGGTTTCGTCGAACGGGATGCTTTCCACCCACACATCGAAACTCAGGTGATCGGCGCCGCGCAACCATTGGCGTACGCGGCCTGGGCCGGCGTTGTAGGCGGCGGTGGCGAGCACGCGGTTGCCGTTGAACTGGGCATGAACCTGGCTCAGGTACGCCGCGCCGAGCTGGATGTTCTTGTCCGGGTCGAGCACCTGCTGTTGCGAGGCCAGCGGGATGCTGAACTTGCGTGCGGTCTCTTTGGCGGTGCCGGGCATCAGTTGCATCAAGCCGGTGGCGCCGACGCCGGAACGCGCGTCGTCCATAAAGGCGCTTTCCTGGCGGGTGATTGCAAACACCCAGCTTGAATGCACGCCGCGGACCTTGGCTTCACGTACCAGGGTGTCGCGGTGGGCCATCGGGAAGCGGATGTCCAGGTCGTCCCAGTACTGGGCCTGGCTGATGGTGCGGATCGCCGGGAAGTACCACTTCATGTCGTAGGCCAGCTTGGCCTGGGCGACCATTTCGTCACGGTTGAAGTGCCGGCTGACGTGGTACCACTCGCGACGGCCATCAACGATCTGGCCGCGGGCGTAGAACTCCAGGGCGCGGCGTACGCCCGGGGTGTTACGCACTTTGTTCATCAGCGCCTGGCTCATCACCAGCGGCTTGTTGTTCAGTTGGTACGGGGACTGGGAGCGGTCCGCGGCCAGGAAGCCGTAGAAGTCTCGTTCCTTGGCCAGGCCCTTGTACATCACCAGGGCTTGCGGGTTCTTCGGCTCTGCCAGTTCCAGGCTGCGGGCCTGCCAGTAGCGCCAGCGGTTGGTGGTGGCCAAATCCTGGGGCAGCTTGCGGGTCAACTGGTAGGCGTCTTCCCAACGGGCCAGGCGCAACAGCAGGCGCAGGCGCCATTCGGAGACGGTGTTGTCCCGCAGTTCCGGATCGTATTTGGTCATCACGTCGAGGGCGCGCGGGTCGTAGCGGCGCGCGAGGGTCAGGCCGATTTCCCGGGCGATCGACACTTTTTCGTCACGAGAGAAGTGCATGCTGCTGGCATAACCGTCGAGCAGGGCCATGGCCTTGTCCGGGTCCTGGCGTGCCAGGCGGCGAAGGCCCAGGCCGACGGCGTCGGACATGGCCTCGTTGGCTGGCAGGAAGCGCGACGGGTCGCTGAGCATGTCGGGTTTTTGCGCCACGTCCACCATCAGGCGGCCTTGGGCGCCGAGGGTCGGCAGGGTTTTCACCAGGCTGTTGGCCAGCGGGTAGTTGCGGGCTTCGGCGGCGAGTTTGGCGCGGTCCCAGATTTTCTGTTCGGTGAGTTGGCCGTCGGCGGCCCACTGGCCAAAGGTTGCATCACAGGCAGCAGGCTGGGATTTACCGGTCAGCCACAGCTTCTCGGTGGTTTTATAACCTTCGGCTTTTTGATTATGGGTCAGCTGGAACTGGCCGTGCAGGCAGTCCAGTTCGACGAAATTGAGTTTGGCGTCGTAGTACTTTTCAAAGGTTTGCCAGTCGCCACGGTCGGCCAGCCAGCGCAACCAGCGCAGCTTCATCCAGTTGGCCTGGGGCAGGTCGCCGTTCTTGGCGAGGAATTGTTCGATTTCCTCGTTGCTGGCGGTTTTCAGGCGCGCGGTCAGTTCGTCGTAAGCGAGGTACGGCGTCAGCGGGTAGTCGGCCAGGGCCTGGCTGTATTGGAAATACGGGCCGCTGTCGCCTTTGGCGAGGGCTCGTTTGGCTTCATCGTAATATTGACGTTGGGTGGTGAGGTCCACGGCCTGGGCAGATTGAACGGCGGTGGCAGAAAGAAGCAGACAAGATAAAAAGCTGAAAAGGCGACTGCGCATGAGACGTCCGTGCAGAGGAATCTGGACTAGTGCCGACGTCGCCGACACTGATTGCCCCTAGCTTAGCCTTTTGGCTGCAACCGGTGAAAGCTTTGCCGGTCGCTTCGTTCAAGTTCATCTGAAATGTCCGACAGAACATGTCAGAGACGAAAATGCCGGCCGCCTCGAGCCCTAAGTCAGGTAGAATGCGCGCCCAGTTTTTGGAGAAGCGTATGACCCTGCTCAAATTCAGCGATGTGTCCCTTGCTTTCGGCGCTATGCCGTTGTTGGACAAGGTGTCCTGGCAGATCGCCCGTGGTGAGCGGGTGTGCATCATCGGCCGCAACGGCACCGGCAAGTCCAGCATGATGAAGCTGGTAAAAGGCGACCAGAAGTCCGACGAAGGCTCTGTATGGCGCGCGCCGGGCCTCAAGATCGGCGAATTGCCGCAAGAATTGCCGGTGGCCGACGGACGGACAGTATTCGACGTGGTTGCCGAAGGCCTGGATGGCGTGGGCGCACTGCTCGCCGAATACCATCACCTGGCACAGAACTGCGTCACCGAAGAAGACCTGGACAAGCTGATGCACGTCCAGCAAGACCTTGAAGCCCGTGACGGCTGGCGCTTGCAGCAATTGGTCGACAGCACGTTGAGCCGCCTGCAACTGCCGGCCGACAAGACCCTCGCCGAATTGTCCGGCGGCTGGCGTCGCCGCGTCCTGCTGGCCCAGGCGCTGGTTTCCGAACCAGACCTGCTACTGCTCGACGAACCGACCAACCACCTGGACATCGGCGCAATCGCCTGGCTGGAAGAAGCCCTCAAGGATTTCCAGGGCGCCGTGCTGTTCATCACGCACGACCGTTCCTTCCTGCAAAACCTCGCCACGCGCATCCTCGAACTGGATCGCGGCGGCCTGATCGACTGGAACGGCGACTACGCCAGCTTCCTGGTGCACAAGGAAGCCAGCCTGGCTGCCGAAGACACCGCCAACGCGTTGTTTGACAAGAAACTGGCCCAGGAAGAAGTCTGGATCCGCCAGGGCATCAAGGCGCGTCGCACCCGTAACGAAGGTCGCGTGCGCGCCCTCAAGGCCCTGCGTAACGAGCGCAGCGAGCGTCGTGAGCGCACCGGCAAGGCCAACATTCAGCTGGATACCGCCGACAAGTCCGGCAAGCAAGTGATGGTCCTGGAAAATGTGAGCTTCCATCACCCGGACGGCCCGTTCCTGATCAAGGACTTCTCCATGGTCCTGCAGCGCGGCGACCGTATCGGCCTGCTTGGCGCCAACGGTACCGGCAAGACCACCTTGCTCAAGCTGATGCTCAACGGCCTGCAACCGACCAGCGGCACAGTGGAAGAGGGCACACGCATCGACGTGGCCTACTTCGACCAGTTGCGCCACCAGTTGGACCTGGAAAAAACCGTGATCGACAACGTCGCCGAAGGTCGCGACTTTATCGACATCGACGGCCAGAGCCGCCACGTGTTGAGCTACCTGGGCGACTTCCTGTTCAGCCCGCAGCGTGCACGTACGCCGGTTAAAGCCTTGTCTGGTGGTGAGCGTGCGCGCCTGCTGCTGGCCAAGCTGTTCAGCAAACCAGCCAACCTGCTGGTGCTCGACGAACCGACCAACGACCTCGATGTTGAAACCCTGGAACTGCTGGAAGAGGTCTTGCTGACCTTCAACGGCACCGTGCTGATGGTCAGTCACGACCGGGCATTCCTCGACAACGTGGTCACCAGCACCCTGGTCTTCGAAGGTGAAGGCAAGGTGCGTGAATACGTCGGTGGTTATCAGGACTGGCTGCGTCAGGGCGGTTCGCCGCGCTTGCTGGGCGTGACCGAGAGCAAATCCGGCAAGGCTGACCTGACCTCGGCCGTGGTTGCCCCGGTGGCTGCTGCCGCTTCTGCTCCTGCGCAAGAAGCGCCTGCAGCCAAGAAGAAGCTCAGCTACAAGCTGCAACGTGAGCTGGAAGCGCTGCCGGGCGATATCGACGCCAAGGAACAGCAGATCGCTGCCGTTGAAGCTGAAATGGCTGACGCGGGTTTCTATCTGCGTCCTGCTGCAGAAACTGCCAAGGTGATTGCATCCCTCGAGCAGTTGAACAGCGAGCTGGAAGCCTTGGTTGAGCGCTGGGCCGAGCTGGATGCCTGAGTGATTCAAGCGCAATAAAAAACCCGGCGCTCATTTGTATGAGCACCGGGTTTTTTGTATGAAACGCGGTTCAAATGTGGGAGCGGGCTTGCTCGCGAATGCGGTGTGTCAGTCCATATAATTGTCGACTGATCCACCGCTTTCGCGAGCAAGCCCGCTCCCACACAAGCCCGCTCCCACATTAGATTGCCGTTGGTCTTACGAGCTCTTTACCAGTTTCACTGCCAGCACATCGCAAGGTGCGCCGTGCAGCACGTCATTGGCGGTGGAGCCCAGCAGCAACGCCAGGCCGTGACGGCCGTGGCTGCCGACCACGATCAGGTCGCAATTTTGTTCCTTGGCCAGGTGGTGTATTTCCTGGCGCGGCTGGCCGTAGGTCAGGTGGCTCTGGTCTTTTTTCAGGGCGGGGTACTTGTTGATCAGTCGATCAAGACGCTCCTTGGCCTGGTCGAACTGCTGCTGTTGCAGTTGGGAAAGGTCCATCGGCACGTCGCCACCAAAGGCCATGGCCATCGGTTCGACGATATGCACCAGGGACAGTTTCACCGAGTCGCCTGCAAGGCCTACGGCCCGCTTGATCACGGGGTCGCATTCTTCGGTCAGGTCCACGGCGACCAGAATATGTTCGTAGGGCATGAGAGGTTTCTCCAAAGGAAAGCGATAAGTTCAGTATGGCTGGTTTCAAGCGGATGGGGTTGCGTCGGGTCAAATCCGCTCATCAAGAAATTCGGGAGTACACATATGACGGTCTGGATAGTGGTGTCAATCCTTGCGCTCGTTTTGAGCCCTCTGGCGTGGTTGCGTCCTTCGCGCCATTCGAGTGGGCGCATGGCGTTACGCATGGAGGCACGGCGCATCGGTTTGACCATGCAACTGACACCTCAGGAATGGCCGCACTGGCTCAAGCACGAGCCGCCCAGCCCGTGTGCGCAGTATCACCGGCCACGACGCGGTACCAAGCGGGTGACCTGGAGTTATTGGCAGTTGGAACCGGGGATTTGGGTCAATCAGTGGCAGGAAACCTGCGTTGATGAAAAGTTGTTGCCGCATTTTGCGACGCTGCCTGCGAACGTCTACAAAGTCGAAGCGGACAAGCAAATGATCACCCTGTACTGGGGCGAGAAGGGCGAGTTGAGTGTGTTGCAGGACATTGACGCGGTGCTCAAAGCGCTGGCTTGAGATTCCTGCAGGCATTAAAAAGCCCGAAAGTATCATCGGGCTGGAGTTGGCCAGGCAGGCCGGTAATTCGTTTTACGTGCCGCTAGCCTAGCCGCATATTCGGTTCTGTACAGCCCTTTAAATCAAAATTCACATTATTGATTTCGCGAATGATTAAACATTGGCGGGGCGATGCCGGCTGCCTCGGGTTCTGAAATGACTGAAAAGTCGCGTTTTTCCGGCCCTTTCGAGCGATTGACAATTCTTCGGATTTGGCTGAAGGTGACGTACCCAAATCAAACGGGCGTATGAATTGAGCGTTTGTCTTTCAGACCGTTCGTACAGAATCCCGACTATCGCGTTGGCGGGTGTGCCTGGCAAATTGGCGTTAGCATCGACGGTAACGTCAGTGTCTACGCTGAATCCTGCGTCCGACGTGTACTGTTCAGCTTCCATATCGTGGAGATCAGTTGATGATTTACGAAGGTAAAGCCATCACGGTTAAGGCTCTTGAAAGTGGCATCGTCGAATTGAAATTCGACCTCAAGGGTGAGTCCGTCAACAAGTTCAACCGTCTAACCCTGAATGAATTGCGTCAGGCCGTAGACACCATCAAAGCAGATGCATCGGTCAAGGGCGTGATCGTCTCCAGTGGCAAGGACGTGTTCATCGTCGGCGCTGACATCACCGAATTCGTCGACAACTTCAAGCTGCCCGATGCCGAGCTTGTGGCTGGCAACCTCGAAGCCAACAAGATTTTCAGCGATTTCGAAGACCTCAACGTGCCGACCGTTGCCGCGATCAATGGCATCGCCTTGGGCGGCGGTCTGGAAATGTGCCTGGCCGCCGACTTCCGCGTGATGTCTGCCACCGCGAAAATCGGCCTGCCGGAAGTTAAGCTGGGCATCTACCCAGGCTTCGGCGGTACCGTGCGCCTGCCGCGCATCACCGGCGCCGACAACGCCATCGAGTGGATTGCCGCCGGCAAGGAAAACCGTGCTGAAGACGCGCTGAAAGTCGGCGCCGTGGATGCTGTGGTCGCTCCCGACAAGCTGGCAGAAGCCGCATTGAACTTGATCAAAGGCGCCATCAGCGGCGAATTTGACTACAAGGCCAAGCGTCAGCCAAAGCTGGAAAAACTCAAGCTCAACGCCATCGAACAGATGATGTCGTTCGAAACCGCTAAAGGTTTCGTTGCTGGCCAAGCCGGCCCGAACTACCCGGCGCCGGTTGAAGCGATCAAGACCATCCAGAAGGCCGCGAACTTCGGTCGCGACAAGGCCCTGGAGATCGAAGCCGCTGGTTTCGTCAAACTGGCCAAGACCTCTGCTGCGCAGAGCTTGATCGGTCTGTTCCTGAACGACCAGGAACTGAAGAAAAAGGCCAAGGCCTACGACGAAATCGCCCGCGATGTGAAGCAGGCTGCCGTACTCGGCGCCGGTATCATGGGCGGCGGTATCGCCTATCAGTCGGCGTCCAAAGGCACGCCGATCCTGATGAAAGACATCAACGAGCACGGTATCGAGCAGGGTCTGGCAGAAGCCGCGAAACTGCTGGTTGGCCGCGTTGATAAAGGCCGCATGACTGCAGCGAAAATGGCTGAAGTGCTTAACGGCATTCGTCCTACGCTGTCCTACGGCGATTTCGGCCACGTCGACCTGGTGGTCGAAGCGGTTGTCGAGAACCCGAAGGTCAAGCAGGCGGTACTGGCTGAAGTTGAAGCCCAGGTTAAAGAAGACACCATCCTGGCTTCCAACACCTCGACCATTTCCATCACCTTGCTGGCCAAGGCCCTCAAGCGTCCGGAAAACTTCGTCGGCATGCACTTCTTCAACCCGGTGCACATGATGCCGCTGGTGGAAGTGATCCGTGGCGAGAAGTCCAGCGAGCTGGCCGTTGCCACCACCGTTGCTTACGCCAAGAAAATGGGCAAGAACCCGATCGTCGTCAACGACTGCCCGGGCTTCCTGGTCAACCGCGTGCTGTTCCCGTACTTCGGCGGTTTCGCCAAGCTGGTCAGCGCCGGTGTGGATTTCGTGCGCATCGACAAAGTCATGGAAAAATTCGGCTGGCCAATGGGCCCGGCGTACCTGATGGACGTGGTCGGCATCGACACCGGCCACCACGGTCGTGACGTGATGGCTGAAGGCTTCCCGGACCGCATGAAAGACGACCGCCGCTCGGCGATCGACGCGCTCTACGAAGCCAAGCGCCTGGGCCAGAAGAATGGCAAGGGTTTCTACGCTTACGAGACCGACAAGAAGGGCAAGCAGAAGAAAGTGGCCGACCCGTCGGTTCACGAAGTACTCGCGCCGGTCATCTACGAACAGCGTGAAGTGTCCGACGAGGACATCGTCAACTGGATGATGATCGCCCTGTGCCTGGAAACCGTGCGCTGCCTGGAAGACGGCATCGTTGAAACCGCAGCCGAGGCCGATATGGGCCTGGTCTACGGTATTGGTTTCCCTCCATTCCGTGGTGGTGCGCTGCGTTACATCG
The DNA here is from genome assembly GCF_011765255.1 of Pseudomonas sp. AN3A02. Classification (NCBI taxonomy): domain Bacteria; kingdom Pseudomonadati; phylum Pseudomonadota; class Gammaproteobacteria; order Pseudomonadales; family Pseudomonadaceae; genus Pseudomonas; species Pseudomonas sp. AN3A02. Next base: position 367,914 of record NZ_JAARNI010000001.1, on the reverse strand, counting down.
ATTCCATCGGTGTGGCCGAGTTCGTTGCCCTGGCTGATCAATACGCTGATCTGGGCCCGCTGTACCACCCGACTGCGAAGCTGCGTGAGATGGCCAAGAACGGCCAAAGCTTCTTCGGTTAAGTGCCCAGACGACTAGAGCGAGAATATTTATGAGCTTGAATCCAAGAGACGTCGTGATTGTCGACTTCGGTCGTACGCCGATGGGCCGCTCCAAGGGCGGCATGCACCGCAACACCCGCGCTGAAGACATGTCGGCGCACCTGATCAGCAAATTGCTGGAACGCAACGTCAAGGTCGACCCGAACGAAGTCGAAGACGTCATCTGGGGCTGCGTCAACCAGACCCTGGAGCAGGGCTGGAACATCGCCCGCATGGCATCCTTGATGACGCAGATCCCGCACACCGCTGCCGGCCAGACCGTCAGCCGCCTGTGTGGCTCGTCCATGAGCGCCTTGCACACCGCTGCCCAAGCGATCATGACCGGTAACGGTGATGTGTTCGTGGTCGGCGGCGTGGAGCATATGGGCCACGTCAGCATGATGCACGGTGTCGATCCGAACCCGCACATGTCCCTGTACGCGGCGAAAGCCTCGGGCATGATGGGCCTGACCGCTGAAATGCTCGGTAAAATGCACGGCATTACTCGCGAAGCCCAGGATGCATTCGGCCTGCGTTCCCACCAGCTCGCCCACAAGGCGACCCTGGAAGGCAAGTTCAAGGATGAAATCATCCCGATGAACGGCTACGACGAGAACGGTTTCCTGAAACTGTTCGACTACGACGAAACCATTCGTCCGGACACCACCCTGGAAAGCCTGGCGGCCTTGAAGCCTGCTTTCAATCCAAAGGGCGGCACCGTGACAGCCGGTACTTCGTCGCAGATCACCGACGGTGCTTCGTGCATGATCGTGATGTCGGCCCAGCGTGCCCAGGACCTGGGTATCCAGCCGATGGCGGTGATTCGTTCGATGGCAGTCGCAGGTGTGGACCCGGCAATCATGGGCTATGGTCCAGTACCGGCCACACAAAAAGCATTGAAGCGCGCAGGCCTGAGCATCTCCGACATCGACTTCTTCGAGCTCAACGAAGCTTTCGCCGCACAGGCCCTGCCAGTGCTGAAAGATTTGAAAGTGCTCGACAAGATGAACGAGAAGGTTAACCTGCACGGCGGCGCGATTGCCTTGGGTCACCCGTTTGGGTGTTCCGGTGCTCGTATCTCCGGCACGTTGCTTAACGTGATGAAGCAAAATGGCGGCAACCTTGGGGTTGCGACCATGTGCATTGGCCTCGGCCAAGGCATCTCCACCGTCTTCGAACGTATCTAAACGTTTCGCTGACGGAAGCCGGGGCCCAGTGCCCCGGTTTTTGTTTTTTGGAATTTTTTATATTTTTTTTTAACTAATTTTGTAAGAGGGCCAGAGCATGAAAGTCGAACCAGGGCTCTACCAGCATTATAAAGGTCCGCAGTACCGCGTTTTTAATGTGGCGCGGCATTCCGAGACCGAAGAGGAAGTGGTGTTTTACCAAGCACTGTATGGCGATTACGGCTTTTGGGTGCGTCCCTTGAGCATGTTCCTGGAGACCGTCGAAGTTGACGGCGAACAGGTCCCGCGCTTTGCTTTGATCCAGGTCGAACCCAGCCTTTTTTCCGCGCAATAAAGGCAGGCCGCGCAGAATGCTGCGCTTGACCTCACCTTGTTGCCACTATATATAGCGTTGCCGCGTCAGGCGCCAACCGCCTTTCACTTCTCGAATTCAGGAATTTTCCGATCCATGGGCAAATCGCTGGTCATTGTGGAATCCCCGGCTAAGGCCAAGACCATCAACAAGTACTTGGGTAACGAGTACGTGGTGAAGTCGAGTATCGGCCATATCCGAGACCTGCCCACCAGCGGTTCGGCTAGCGCCAGCAAGGAGCCTGCCGCCAAACGCGGCAAGGCGGCTGCGGGCGAAGGTCCGGTGCTCACGCCTAAAGAGAAAGCGCGCAAGCAGCTCGTCTCGCGCATGGGTGTCGATCCCGATCATGGCTGGAAAGCCAAGTACGAGATCCTCCCGGGCAAGGAAAAGGTCATCGAAGAGCTGCGCCGGCTCGCCAAAGATGCTGACACCATCTATCTCGCAACCGACTTGGACCGCGAAGGGGAGGCTATTGCCTGGCACCTGCGGGAAGCCATCGGTGGTGACGACAGCCGCTACAAGCGCGTGGTGTTCAACGAAATTACCAAGAAGGCGATCCAGGAAGCCTTCTCCAAGCCGGGCGAACTGGACATTGACCGCGTCAATGCCCAGCAGGCCCGCCGCTTCCTCGACCGCGTCGTGGGTTACATGGTTTCGCCGCTGCTGTGGGCGAAGATCGCCCGAGGCCTGTCCGCCGGCCGTGTGCAGTCGGTGGCGGTAAAGCTGGTGGTGGAGCGTGAGCGCGAGATTCGTGCGTTCAACCCCGAAGAATACTGGGAAGTGCACGCTGACCTGGGCACCGCCAAGGGCAACAACGTGCGCTTTGAAGTGGCCCGCGAGAAAGGCGAGGCCTTCAAGCCGCTCAACGAAGCCCAGGCCATGGCCGCGCTGGAGAAGCTCAAGGCTTCCAGCTACAGCATCGTCAAGCGTGAAGACAAGCCCACCAGCAGCAAGCCGTCGGCGCCGTTCATCACTTCCACCCTGCAACAGGCTGCGAGCAACCGCCTGGGCTTCGGGGTGAAGAAGACCATGATGATGGCCCAGCGTCTGTATGAAGCGGGCTACATCACATATATGCGTACCGACTCCACCAACCTGTCGCAAGACGCGGTGGCAATGGCGCGCACTTATATTGAAAGCGAGTTCGGCAAGAAGTACCTGCCAGAGAAGCCGAACGTCTATAGCAGCAAGGAAGGCGCACAAGAGGCTCACGAAGCGATTCGTCCCTCCGACGCCAACACCGAGCCAAGCAAGCTGAGCGGCATGGAGCGGGACGCTGAGCGCCTCTACGAGCTGATCTGGCGCCAGTTCCTGGCCTGCCAGATGCTGCCGGCGCAATACCTGTCTACTACTGTCAGCGTGGGTGCTGGTGACTTCGAGCTGCGTGCCAAGGGCCGTATCCTCAAGTTCGACGGTTACACCCGCGTGATGCCGCAAATCGCCAAGCCGGGCGACGATGACGTGCTGCCGGACATGGCCCAGGGCGATGTGTTGAAGCTGATCAAGCTCGACCCGTCCCAGCACTTCACCAAGCCGCCGGCGCGTTATTCGGAAGCAAGCCTGGTCAAGGAGATGGAAAAACGCGGTATCGGTCGTCCTTCGACCTATGCGGCGATTATTTCCACCATCCAGGACCGCGGCTACGTTGCCTTGCACAACCGTCGTTTCTACTCGGAAAAGATGGGCGACATCGTCACCGAGCGCCTGTCCGAGAGCTTCTCCAACCTGATGGACTACGGCTTCACCGCCGGCATGGAAGAGAACCTCGATGACGTGGCCCAGGGCGAACGCGACTGGAAAAACGTGCTCGACGAGTTCTACGGCGACTTCAAGAAGAAACTCGAAGTAGCTGAAAGCGCCGAGAACGGCATGCGTGCCAACCAGCCGGTGATGACGGATATTCCGTGCCTCACCTGCGGTCGCCCGATGCAGATTCGTACGGCATCCACCGGTGTGTTCCTCGGTTGCTCGGGTTACAGCCTGCCGCCGAAAGAGCGCTGCAAGGCCACCGTCAACCTGGTGCCGGGCGATGAAATCGCGGCCGATGACGAGGGTGAGTCCGAGTCGCTGGTACTGCGTGGCAAGCACCGTTGCCCGATCTGCAGCACGGCGATGGACGCCTACCTGCTGGACGAGAAGCACAAGCTGCACATCTGCGGTAACAACCCGGATTGTAACGGCTATGAGATCGAAGAAGGCACTTACCGCATCAAGGGCTACGAAGGTCCGAGCCTGGAATGCGACAAGTGCGGCAGCGAGATGCAGCTCAAGACTGGCCGTTTCGGCAAGTTCTTCGGTTGCACCAACCCGACGTGCAAGAACACCCGCAAACTGCTGAAAAGCGGTGACGCGGCGCCGCCGAAGATGGACCCGGTGAAGATGCCTGAACTCAAGTGCGAGAAGGTCAACGACACCTACATCCTGCGTGATGGCGCTTCGGGGCTGTTCCTGGCTGCCAGTCAGTTCCCGAAAAACCGCGAGACCCGTGCTCCGCTGGTGATCGAGATCGTGCCTCACAAGGACGAGATCGATCCTAAGTACCACTTCCTTTGCGAAGCGCCGAAGAAGGACCCGGACGGTCGTCCGTCCGTGATCCGCTACAGCCGCAAGACCAAGGAGCAGTACGTGCAGACCGAAGTGGAAGGCAAGCCTACCGGCTGGAAAGCGTTCTACGACGGCGGCAAGTGGAAGGTCGAGGACAAGCGCCAGGGCGCTTGATACGGATTGTAGGAGCGAGCTTGCTCGCGAAGGTCGTTAACGATAACGCGGGAAGCCTGGCACCCAGTGGTATGCTCAGGTTTTTCGCGAGCAAGCTCGCTCCTACACCGTCAGCATTACGCCTTTTCGTTGTGGAGACTGCCTTCATGGCCAACGAACTCTATACCCGTACCAACCAGAAAATTTACTTCGCGGGTTTGTCCCTGGAAGCCCTCGGCCGCGCCGAGGAAGGAAAGGAGATGAACGCTATCGCGCTGGTACAGGCCGGGCGTGAAGCGGCGCTGTTCCACCTGTATGGCGCCTTGCTTGGCCTGTGCCATGAGATTGCCGGGTTCTATCGCCTGCCTCAGGCCGGTTCACCGCGTGCAGAGATGATCATCAACCGTGACGTGCTGGAGACCATGGCCATCCCGGAGTTGGCCGAGTTGGTGGAAATGGCGCAGAGCCCGGACAGCTGGCTGGCCCGATTGCTGGTAGCCCACGCCGATATGTTTCAGCCGCCACGGGTGAAACACACCCCCAAAGGCGATGTGACCCAGCCGCTGATCGTAGCCGTGAGCCTGGACGAAGAAGGGCCTGAGCCATTAAGCCGAGAGGAGCTGGAAAGCTGGAGGCAGGAGTTGAAGAAACTGGCCGTTCGGTTTCGAGATGGATTGAACGAGTGCTGAGTTAAGTTGGGCACCATTCATCAAGCCGTAAAGAAAGCTGTCCAGATCCTGAGCGAGGCCGCGCTGATGACTGATATAATGCCGGCCTTTCGTGGAGAACAGACTTTTATGCCAACGTCCTTTCTGGAAATTGTTGAATTGCCCGACGGCCGAATCGAGTTGCGCCGGGCCGAGGACGAGGGTTCTCTGGTTATTTTGGATTTTTCCGAAGACGCAAAAGCATTCCTGCAAGGCCAGCACGTGGAAGTGGCAAAAGCCATGTTGAGCGTAGGTGTGCAGATGGCAGGGCGCCTGGCTGAAGGCGAGCCGGAGAAGGAAGACGGCCCACGGATTCTTCACTGAGTCCGTTTGTCGGTTTTTTGTAAGATTGAATCGTGAAGATCGGCTTCTCAATCCTGAAGAAGCCTCGCGTCATGGCGGACCCTGACAGACGTCAGTTATCCGCGCATCGTTTTATCCCAACCGAATGTTCAAGCTCTGTGCATCGCCCGTACGTGCGGCGCTGACCAGCTGTTGCCTGGCCGCTGTGGTCAGCGGGTTCAGCCAACTGACCACCGTATGGCTACGACCCAGGCGCAAGGCTTCGCAGGTCAACTGCTGCGCACTTTGGGCACCTCGGGGTTGCAGCAACAGGATGCGCTCGCGGTTCAGGCCTGCATCCCGCAGCCAGGCCTGGGTCAGGCTGGACGGCGGGGCGATCAGCGTCAGCCAGCGTGCGTCCTGCTCTTCGCTCAATTCGCGAAGGATCGGCGCCAGCAGGCTCAGGCAGCTCCCGGCAGCACCGCGCAACGACAGTTCACTGAACGCCTCGGGTTCGGCGCTCCAGGGCGCTTCGACCGTTTCCTTGAGGATGGGCGCAAGGGGCTGGGCCATAAAGGCCTCAAACAGCGACAGCTGAGTGTGTTGTGGGGTCTGTAGGAACTGCATGATGCCTCCGTTAGCGGCGAATAACGCCGACGCTCAAGCCTTCAATCACCAGGTCCTGATCCTTCAGGTTCACTTCAATCGGCGCAAACTCAGGGTTCTCGGCCAGTAGCCAGACCTTGCTGCCTTCGCGCTTGAAGCGTTTGACCGTCACTTCATCGCCAATACGGGCGACGACGATCTGGCCATTGCGGGCTTCACGTGTGGTGTGGACGGCCAGCAGGTCGCCGTCGAAAATACCCACGTCCTTCATGCTCATGCCATGGACTCGCAGCAGGTAGTCGGCACGGGGATGGAAGAACGTCGGGTTGATGTTGCAGGATTCCTCGACGTGCTGTTGCGCCAGGATCGGCGCACCGGCTGCGACCCGGCCAATAATCGGCAGTGTCGACTCGTCGGCCTTGGCTTCGAAGCCAGGGATACGAATGCCTCGTGAGGCACCCGGCGTCATTTCGATCGCGCCTTTGCGGGCGAGGGCCTTGAGGTGTTCTTCAGCGGCGTTGGGCGACTTGAATCCCAGCTCCAGCGCAATTTCTGCCCGGGTCGGCGGGTAGCCGTTGTCATCGAGGCAGCGCTTGATAAAAGCCAGAATCTCAGCTTGGCGTGGCGTCAGTTTTAGCATGTTGATCGCTCTGTCTTTTTATACAGTGACTGGGATTATATACAGTGGACTGCGCTTGGCAATCACCGTTTTCAGTCACTCCGCTGGACGGTCGTTTGTCATCCGTCCTACAGGGTTAAAACAGCGCCGCCTACAGACGTTGGCGAATGTGATTAAATGGCCATGAAATCGGTGACCGACCAGCCGCAAACCGACCTGCAGGCTTGACAAGACATAGCTTGAAACGTATGTTTCAAACAAGTGTTTGTCAGGCGGAGTAGCCATGGCCCAGTCGGAAACCGTTGAACGCATTCTCGATGCTGCCGAGCAGTTGTTCGCGGAAAAAGGATTTGCTGAAACCTCATTGCGGCTGATCACCAGCAAGGCCGGGGTCAACCTGGCAGCAGTGAACTACCATTTCGGCTCCAAGAAAGCGCTGATCCAGGCCGTGTTCTCACGTTTCCTGGGGCCTTTCTGCATCAGTCTCGACCGTGAGCTGGAACGTCGCCAGGCGAAGCCTGAAAATAAGCCAAGCCTGGAAGACCTGCTGGAAATCCTCGTCGAGCAAGCCCTGGTGGTCCAGCCTCGCAGCGGTAACGACCTGTCGATCTTCATGCGCCTGTTGGGCCTGGCGTTCAGCCAGAGCCAGGGTCACCTGCGTCGCTACCTGGAAGACATGTACGGCAAGGTATTCCGCCGCTATATGTTGCTGGTTAACGAAGCCGCGCCGCGTATTCCGCCGATCGAACTGTTCTGGCGCGTGCACTTCATGCTCGGTGCCGCGGCGTTCAGCATGTCCGGGATCAAGGCCCTGCGTGCGATTGCCGAGACCGACTTTGGCGTCAACACCTCAATCGAGCAGGTGATGCGCCTGATGGTGCCGTTTCTCGCCGCCGGCATGCGTGCCGAAACCGGCGTTACCGACCAGGCCATGGCCGCCGCCCAGTTGCGTCCCCGCAGCAAGTCGGTACCGGTCCCGGCCAAGGTTTAACCCCGTCCGGGTGTGCGCGGCCGCTTGCATCCGCTAAGCTAGCCGCCCATGCCGATTTCAGCTATTTACCCACAGCCCGTTGCTCCCGCTGAGCGTCCGTTTCCAGATTCAATCCTGGCGATGCGATCTCGCGAGGGCTCCGGGCTGCGCGCGTTATTTAAGGAAGCTTTATGACCCAAGCCCTGCAAGGCTCTTTGATGGTGGACGTCGCCGGTACCTGGCTGACGGCTGAAGATCGCCACTTGTTGCGCCAGCCCGAAGTGGGCGGCCTGATCATTTTTGCACGCAATATCGAGCACCCGCGCCAAGTGCGTGAGTTGAGCGCCGCGATTCGCGCCGTGCGCCCGGACCTGCTGCTGGCGGTCGATCAGGAAGGCGGACGCGTGCAGCGCTTGCGCCAGGGCTTTGTCCGCCTGCCGGCGATGCGCGCCTTGGCCGACAATCCGAATGCCGAGCAACTGGCCGAGCAGTGCGGTTGGGTCATGGCGACAGAAGTGTTGGCAGTCGGCCTGGACCTGAGCTTCGCCCCGGTGCTGGACCTCGATTACCAGCGCAGCGCAGTCGTAGGCACGCGCGCATTTGAAGGCGACCCCGAGCGCGCTGCCGTGCTTGCCGGTGCCTTTATCCGTGGGATGAACAGCGCCGGCATGGCGGCCACCGGAAAACACTTCCCCGGCCACGGCTGGGCTGAAGCCGATTCCCACGTCGCAATTCCCAATGATGAACGCAGCCTGGAACAGATTCGCGCCAATGACCTGGTGCCTTTCGCACGCCTGAGCAAGCAGTTGGCGGCCGTCATGCCGGCCCACGTGATTTATCCACAGGTCGACGCGCAACCGGCCGGCTTCTCCCGGCGCTGGTTGCAGGACATCCTGCGCGGTGAGTTGCAGTTCGACGGGGTGATTTTCAGTGACGACCTGTCGATGGCAGGCGCCCATGTGGTCGGTGATGCTGCGAGCCGTATCGAGGCGGCGCTGACTGCGGGCTGCGACATGGGCCTGGTGTGCAACGATCGCGCTGCCGCTGAATTGGCGCTGAGTGCTGCCCAGCGCATGAAGGTCACGCCATCGGCGCGTATCGCGCGGATGCGGGGCCAAGCTGTGGCTTCGACCGAGTACAAGCAGGATCCGCGTTGGCTGGCAGCGCTTGGTGCGCTGCGAGATGCTCAGTTGATCGACTGACAACTGCGGTGCGCCCTTCGCGAGCAAGCCCGCTCCCACATTTGACCGCGTATCCACTGAGGAAATGCGATCGAATGTGGGAGCGGGCCTGCTCGCGAAGGCGATCTAACAGTCAGCGCTTTTCTTGCTTGTGAGGTAGCGGCGCAAACAACGCCTCAATATCCTCATTCCCCAGCTTCCAGTCCCCCGTCGTCCGCCCATCCAGAACGCCCGCCGCAAGATCAGACTTTTCCTTCTGCAAATGCTGGATTTTCTCTTCAACGGTGCCTCGGGCAATCATCTTGTAGACGAACACCGGCTTCTCCTGGCCAATACGATACGCACGGTCGGTCGCCTGGTTTTCCGTCGCCGGGTTCCACCACGGGTCGTAGTGAATCACCGTGTCTGCTTCCGTCAGGTTAAGCCCGACGCCACCGGCCTTCAGGCTGATCAGAAAGATCTGCAGCTTGCCGCTCTGGAAATCCTTCACCGGCGTGCGGCGATCCCGGGTTTGCCCGGTCAACAGCGCATAGGCAACGCCACGCTTCTTCAGTTCGGCTTCGATCAGACTCAGCATCGAAGTGAACTGGGAAAACAGCAGGATCCTGCGGCCTTCGGCAAACAGCTCTTCGAGCATCTCCATCAAGCTGTCGAGCTTGCCCGAGCTGCTGCCTTTCGCCGGCAATGCCGCATCATTGACCAGGCGCAAGTCACAGCACACCTGACGCAACTTGAGCAGCGCTTCCAGGATGATGATCTGGCTACGGGCCACGCCCTTGCGGGTGATCTCGTCGCGAACTTTCTTGTCCATCGCCAGGCGCATGGTCTCGTACACGTCGCGCTGGGCTTCGTTGAGGTCGACCCAATGAATGATCTCGGTCTTGGGCGGCAACTCCGTCGCCACCTGCTCCTTGGTACGGCGCAGCAGGAACGGCTTGATCCGACCATTAAGGTGCTGCAATCGCACATCGCTGCCGCGTTTTTCGATTGGCACGCGGTAATCGCGGTTGAAGCTTTTCACATCCCCCAGCCAACCCGGCAGCAGGAAGTGGAACAGCGACCACAGCTCGCCCAAGTGGTTTTCCAGCGGTGTACCGCTGAGGCACAGGCGCTGGCGGGCGTTCAGCTCGCGGGCAGCTTGGGCGGCCTTGCTGTTGGGGTTCTTGATGTACTGCGCTTCGTCGAGGATCAACACGTGCAAGGGCAGGGCGGCCAGTTGCTCGATGTCCTTGGGCAGCAGGGCGTAGGTGGTCAGCAGCAGGTCGTAGTCCTGCAATTGAGCGAAATGTTTCTTACGCCCGGCACCGTACAACGCCAATACTTTGAGCTGCGGCGTGAAGTGCGCCGCTTCGTCGAGCCAGTTCGGGATCAGGCTGGTGGGCATCACCACCATGCACGGCCGGTCGAGGCGTCCGGCGATTTTCTCGCTGAGAATATGCGCCAGGGTTTGCAGGGTTTTGCCCAGGCCCATGTCGTCCGCAAGAATCCCGCCGACGTCGAGCTGGCGCAGCGACTGCATCCAGCTCAGGCCTTCCAGTTGGTAAGGACGTAACGTCGCGTTCAAGCCTTCAGGCGCATCGCAGCTGAAATCCTTGATGTCCCGCAGACGCTGGGCGAAGTTGCGGATCTTTTCGCCGCCTTCCCATTGCAGCGGCAAGTCTTCCAGCGGGTTCAGGCGAATGGCGTCGGCCTTGGCCAGGCGCAGCGCAGTGGTACCGGGCTCTTGCAGGTAGAACTCGCCCAAGGTCGCCAGCACCGGTTTCAGCCGCCCGTAAGGCAGCGCCACTTGCAGCGGGCCGTGGCCGTTGGGCAGGCCGGGAATGTTCACCAGGATCAGTTCGTCATCGCGGCGCCGAGCGAGTTTTTCCGGGTTGAGGATCTCGGTGTGGGAGCGCATCAGGTTCAGCAGGATCGGCAGCAAACTCAGGCGTTCGCCGTTGACGATGATCCCCAGCTCCAGGTCGAACCAGTCACGCTCCGGCACTTCGTCGACGCTGGCATACCAGTCGTCTACGGCACTCAGGTCAAAACCGAAATCTTCGTCGATCTGCAATTCCCAACCCTGGGCGCGCAGGGTCGGCGATGCATTCAACGTGAAGTTCAGCCACGCGCTGTCATTGACCATCTCGAACAGCTCGCCGGCGCTTTCCGGCAGGGCCTTGCTCTGGCGGGTGGCGATCTTGAAGCCCAGCAGGCGCAGTTGTTCGCGAAACTGCTGCTCAATCTCGGGGTGGCGCTTGATCCGCAGACTCTGCTGTTCCTGGCGCACGATAATGTCGGCGTTCTTCTGGCCGCTGACGTAGTTGCCCAAATAGTTGAAGGACAACGCTGCACGGTGCTGGATATAACGCTGCATCTTGCCGTTGCGCGGCTCGAAGGCGCTGAACTCGATACTCGCCAGCCACAATCGCGGCTCCGGTTGCACGTTTTCCATCACCACTTGCGGCAGCACTACGCGGTTATCCAGCACTGCCTGGAGCTTCTCCAGCAACTCCGCGTCCTGAGCCGCCGCCGGGTAGGCCAGGGTTTCCTGGACCTTGAGCAGCACTGCGGCGATGTGTTTGCAGTTGGTGTGCACGGGGCAGGTGCAGCGGCTATCCACCAGGATCAGCGTGCCTTTGGCAGACTCGCGCAGCGAAATGGTCTGGCGGTAGACATTGCCGCCCGAGCCTTCGCAACTGGCAATGATGGTGCTGTCGCCGGACTCGACGATACGCACACGGTTTTCCAGGGCGTAGCGTCGGCCGCGCTCAAGGCTTTGCTCTTTAAAGCGATTGGCCCACGAAGGGGCCAGGGGTTTGGTCAACGACGACGTCAGGGGCATGGTGCTGGATCAGTCCTGGACATCGGGCGGTGGTGCGCTGGGCGGCTTGGCGGTCAGCGAAGTGATCTTGATCAGCAGGGCGAGGTGGCCGCCGTCCAGGTAGTTGAGCTGGTTGTTCTTGGTGCGCACGTCTTGCTGGCTGAGGTGTTCGCTGGCAATGACGCTGCCGTTGGCGTCGAACTGGTTGACCCAGAAGTCGGCGTCGATATCGGTAAAGCGCCCGAGCTGCAGGCTCAGGGTGCCTTCGATGGGAAACTGACCGAACTGTTCCTGGCCGTCGCTGATGGCCAGCTTCACCGGTTGTTCACCGAGGTTCTGATCCCAGGCCCGGTGCAGCAACACGGTGTAATTATTGTCGGCGCTGAGCTTGTCGACGATGTTGCCCAGCCGCGGCGGGCTCATTTTGTCGGCCGGCAGGCGAGGTGCCCCCGCGTCCCAGTCTTCCGGCGCCGCGCGGCTATTGATCACCGGCTCGGCGTTCTGGCGCACCAGGATCATTTCCACCAGGTACGGGCTGTCGGCAAACGCCGAAGGGGCAACGACCACCAACAACAAGCTCAAAATGCGGAACAGGCGCATTGGGGCGTCCTTCAAGCAGATTTCGGGATGAGGCGCTCAAACAGCGCCTCCAGTGTATTAAAGCGTTCTTCGGCGCGTTCCATCGGCACCATGAACTTGAACAGCGTAGCCCCTTCGAACTTGTAGCGATTGGGCTGGCCCTGAATCAGCTTGATCAGCACCAGTGGGTCCACCGGCGTCTGCGCTTCGAACTCGATACGCCCACCTTGCGGCCCGGCGTCGACCTTCTTGATGCCCAGTTGCTCGGCCTGCAATTTGAGCAGGGTCAGGCGTACCAGGTTCTTGGTCGGTTCCGGCAGCAGGCCGAAGCGGTCGATCATCTCCACTTGCAGGTCCTTGAGGCCGTCTTCATCGGTGGCCGAGGCGATGCGTTTGTACAGGATCAGCCGCGCATGCACATCCGGCAGGTAGTCTTCGGGAATCAATGCCGGCAAGCGCAGGTTGATTTCCGGGCCGCCACCCAGCGGTTGGTCAAGGTTCGGTTGCTCGCCCTTGCGGATGGCTTTTACCGCCCGTTCGAGCATTTCCATATAAAGGGTGAAACCCACGGCCTGGATCTGTCCGCTCTGGCCATCGCCCAGCAGTTCACCGGCACCACGGATTTCCAGGTCGTTGGTGGCCAGCACAAAGCCGGCGCCGAGGTCCTGGGTATTGGCGATCGCTTCCAGGCGCTTCTCGGCGTCGGAAGTGATCTGCTGGCGCGGCGGCGTCAGCAAATAGGCGTACGCCTGGTGGTGACTGCGCCCGACCCGGCCGCGCAGCTGGTGCAGCTGGGCCAGGCCGAACTTGTCGGCGCGCTCGATGATGATGGTGTTGGCGCTCGGCACGTCGATGCCGGTCTCGATGATGGTCGAGGCGATCAGCACGTTGAAGCGCTTGTGGTAGAAGTCGCTCATCACCTGTTCGAGTTCGCGTTCGCGCATCTGCCCGTGGCCGATGGCGATCCGGGCTTCCGGTACCAGTTCGGCGAGGTCGGCGGCGCATTTCTCGATGGTTTTCACATCGTTGTGCAGGTAGTACACCTGGCCGCCACGCAGCAACTCACGCAGCAGGGCTTCCTTGACCGTGCTTTTGTTCTGCTCCATGACGAAGGTGCGCACCGACAACCGGCGCGCCGGCGGCGTGGCGATGATCGACAGGTCACGCATGCCCGACACTGCCATGTTCAGTGTGCGCGGGATCGGCGTGGCGGTAAGGGTCAGGATGTCGACTTCACTGCGCAGGGCCTTGAGCTGTTCCTTCTGACGAACACCGAAGCGGTGCTCTTCGTCGATGATCACCAGGCCGAGGTTCTTGATCTTCACATCGTCCGACAGCAGCTTGTGAGTGCCGATGACAATGTCGATCTTGCCTTCTGCCAGGTCAGCGATGGCTGCGTTCACTTCCTTGGCCGACTTGAAGCGGCTCATCACTTCCACGGTCACCGGCCAGTCGGCAAAGCGGTCGCGGAAGCTGTTGTAGTGCTGCTGGGCGAGCAGGGTGGTCGGCACGAGGATCGCCACTTGCCGGCCGCCATGCACCGCGATAAAGGCCGCGCGCATCGCCACTTCGGTCTTGCCGAAGCCCACGTCGCCGCACACCAGGCGGTCCATCGGCTTGGGCGCCAGCATGTCGGCGCGCACGGCGTCGATGGTGGTTTGCTGGTCCGGGGTTTCTTCGAAGGCGAAGCCGGCGCTGAACGTGGCGTAGTCGGCTTTTGGATCGGCGAAGGCATAACCTTCGCGGGCGGCACGGCGGGCATAAATGTCGAGCAACTCGGCGGCCACGTCGCGTACCTGTTCGGCAGCCTTGCGCTTGGCTTTCTGCCAGGTCTCGGAGCCGAGGCGGTGCAACGGCGCGAGGGCGTCGTCGCTGCCGGTGTAGCGGGCGATCAGGTGCAGGTTGGCCACGGGCACATAAAGCTTGGCGCCCTCGGCGTATTCCATGGTGAGGAATTCGGCGACCTGGTTGTCGATTTCCAGGGTCTGCAGGCCCAGGTAACGGCCCACACCGTGGTCGATATGCACCACCGGCGCGCCTTCGCGCAGCTCGGTGAGGTTCTTGATCACCGCGTCGTTGTTGGCGTCGGCGCGTTTTTCGCGACGGCGACGCTGCATGACCCGCTGACCGAACAGCGGGCTTTCGGCAATCAGTGCCAGGGCCGGGTCGTCCAGCAGCAAGCCTTCGTCCAGCGGCGCGATAGTGATCGCCAGGCGATCCTTGCTCGCGACAAAGTCCGGCCAGCTGTCGACGGTTTTCGGCCGCAGCTTCAGGCGTTCCAGCAACTCCAGCAGCACCTCGCGGCGCCCGGCGGACTCGGCGGTAAACAGCACGCGGCCGGGGAAGTCGCCGAGGAAATTCGACAGCGCTTCCAGCGGCTGGCTGGCCTTGGCTTCAATTGCCAGGTTCGGCAGCGCTTGTGCCGGGAAGCGCTCGCGGCCGGCACCGGCGTCCACGTCCTGTTGGCTGGCGACTACGCGCGGCCAGTTTTTCAGGCGGGCGAAGCAGTCTTCCACCGGCAGGAACAGCTCGGCCGGTGGCAATAAAGGACGGGACGGGTCGACGCGGCGTTCTTCATAACGGTTGCGCACGTCATTCCAGAAGTTCTCCGCCGCCTGTTCGATGCCCGGCAGCGAGAACACTTGGGTGTCCTGGGGCAGGTAATCGAAGAGGGTCGAGGTTTCGTCGAAGAACAATGGCAGGTAGTACTCGATACCGGCGGGGGTAATCCCGCTGCTCAAGTCCTGGAAGATCGGGCAGCGGCGGAAGTCCACGTCAAAGCGCTCGCGGAAACGCGCCTTGAAGCGCGTGACCGCGTCTTTTTGCAGCGGGAACTCCCGGGCCGGCAGCAGCTTGACCGAGTCGACCTTGTCGATGGAGCGCTGGTTTTCCGGATCGAAGGTACGCAGGGTTTCGATTTCGTCGTCGAACAGGTCGATCCGGTAAGGCAGTTTGCTGCCCATCGGGAACAGGTCGATCAGCGCGCCACGCACCGCGAACTCGCCGTGCTCGTACACCGTGTCGACGCAGCGATAGCCACTGGCCTCAAGCCGGGTGCGCATTTGCTCCACATCGAGCTTCTGGCCGATATCCAGCACCAGGCTGCTGCCCAGCAGGAACTTGGTGGGCGCCAGGCGATGCAGGGCCGTGGTGATCGGCACCACCAGCACGCTGTGGGCCAGTTCCGGCAAGCGGTACAGGCTGGCGATGCGCTGGGAAATAATGTCCTGGTGCGGCGAGAACAGATCGTAGGGCAGGGTTTCCCAGTCCGGGAAATGCAGCACCGGCAAATCGGGGGCGAAGAAACTCAGCTCCTGTTCCAGCCGCTCGGCACTTTGGCTGTCGGCGGTGAGCAGCAGGGTAAAGCGCTTGGCAGCGCTGGCAGCCTCGGCGATGGCCAGGCTGAGGGCGGCACCGGGCAGATTGCCCCAGTGCTGTTTACCTGCCGCGGCAGGGAGAAGCGGTAGACGCAGAACGGGCACGGAAGGTTGAGCTCCAAGCGTTGCGACAAAGTCGGTAATTGTAACGGCCCGGAGTGCCGCCTGTCAGTTGCTGACTGAGCCTATTACGGTTTGTAGGAAATGTAGTGGCTAAGACAAACAAAGGCGTCTTTTGACTCATTATGTAGTGCCGAAATCGGTGTATGTTTCGGAGGGTTACGGACACTTTGTCACAATGGCCCAGAAGGGGGTGCGCTGGAAGCCACGTATTTACTGGGCTCCAGCGCGGTGATATTTTTTTGCAAGGGGTTTTGTTGTGGTGCGCGCATTGCTCCGAGGGCGGTCGGGCGGCATAATGTAGCCCCTTTTTTCTGCCCCTACATGTGGAAGGTTCCCGTGACTCAGAAGCCCGACCAGTGTCTTGGTGAATGGATCGACCGTGAAGCACTCGCTGAAGCGATGATTCCGCTTATCGGTCAGCTCTACCGCAATAACAACGTGGTGAGCTCGATCTATGGCCGCAGCCTGATCAACCAATCAGTCATCGCGATTCTCAAGGCTCATCGCTTTGCTCGCCATCGTTCCGCCGACGACAGCGAACTCTCCGTCCACGAAACATTCCCCCTGCTCAAGGCCATGAGCGAGCTCAAGCTCGGCGCGGCCTCGGTAGACCTGGGCAAGCTGGCCTATAAATTCCGCAAAGAAGGCGCTGGCCGCACCGCCGAGCAGTTCGTGCGTGAAGAAATGGCCGATGTGGTTGGCCAGCAAAACGCTGCTGCCCGCAAAGGCACCGACGTTGTGCTGTACGGCTTCGGTCGTATCGGCCGTCTGCTGGCGCGCATCCTGATCGAAAAAACCGGTGGCGGCGACGGCCTGCGCCTGCGTGCCATCGTGGTTCGTAAGGGTGCAGAAAACGACCTGACCAAACGCGCCAGCCTGCTGCGTCGCGACTCGGTACACGGTCCGTTCAACGGCACCATCGTCATCGACGAAGAAAACAACACCATCACCGCCAACGGTAACCTGATCCAGGTGATCTACGCGAAGAACCCGTCTGAGGTGGATTACACCCAGTACGGCATCAAGGACGCACTGCTGGTGGACAACACCGGTGTGTGGCGTGACGCCGAGGGCCTGGGCCAGCACCTGGCTTGCCCGGGTATCGACCGCGTTGTCCTGACTGCGCCTGGCAAGGGCAAGCTGAAGAACATCGTGCACGGCATCAATCATGCTGAAATCACCGCTGACGACAAGATCGTGTCCGCCGCTTCCTGCACCACCAACGCCATCGTGCCGGTGCTGAAAGCTGTGAACGACAAGTTCGGCATTGTTAACGGTCACGTTGAAACGGTTCACTCGTACACCAACGACCAGAACCTGATCGACAACTTCCACAAGGGCGATCGCCGTGGCCGTAGCGCCGCGCTGAACATGGTAATCACCGAGACCGGTGCTGCCACCGCTGCTGCCAAGGCCCTGCCTGAGCTGGCTGGTAAGCTGACCGGTAACGCGATCCGTGTTCCGACGCCGAACGTGTCGATGGCCATTCTCAACCTGAACCTTGAGAAAGCCGCCACCCGTGAAGAGATGAACGAGTACTTGCGCTACATGGCGCTGCACTCCGATCTGCATAAGCAAATCGACTTCGTCAACTCGCAGGAAGTGGTGTCCACCGACTTCGTTGGCTCGCGCCACGCTGGTGTGGTGGACGCTGAAGCGACCATTACCCAGGATAACCGCGTTGTTCTGTACGTCTGGTACGACAACGAATTCGGTTACAGCTGCCAGGTGGTTCGTGTGATGGAAGACATGGCCGGGGTTAACCCGCCAGCATTCCCGCGCTAAGCATCAGCGGTAAATGAAAAAGCCCCGACTGGTTCGGGGCTTTTTTATGTCTGTGGGTTTTGTAGTGGCTGGCAGGGCCTCTTCGCGAGCAAGTCGAATCGTCGCACCGCCGCTCCCACATTCGACCGCATCTCTTCAGGTGATACGCGGGTAAATGTGGGAGCGGGCTTGCTCGCGAAAGCGACCTATCAAGCGCCGCCGACTATCGAAGCCTGCGCGGTACGCAGTTCATGCCGATTGCCTTTAAACAGGATCAATGTGGCGATCAAACCCAGCACCGCTGCGCCGCTAAGCCAGATGCCCGGTGCCGCCTTGTTGTCCAGCACGTGGATCAGGTAGGTGCAAGCTGCCGGAGTAAAGCCGCCAAAGGTCGCCGTCGCCAGGCTGTAGGCCAGGGAGAAACCGGTGGTACGCACTTCTACCGGCATGATTTCGGTCAGCGCTACAACCATCGCGCCGTTGTACGAGCCATACAGGAACGACAGCCAGAGCAGCACGATCAGCAGATGGCTGAAGCTCGGGTTGACCACCAGCCAGGACAGCGCCGGATATGCGGTGAGGATCGCCAGAATCGTCGCCCCCAGCAGCAGGGGTTTACGTCCGATCTTGTCGGACACTGCACCCATCACCGGCAGCCAGATGAAGTTTGAGATGCCGACGCACACGGTTACCAGCAAGGCGTCGAAGTCCGACAGGTGCAATTCGGCCTTGCCGAAGGTCGGGGTGTAGGCGGTGATCAGGTAGAACGACACGGTGGTCATCACCACCAGCGCCATGCCGGCGATCACGATGCCGAAGTTCTGACCGATCGAGCGGACGATTTCCTGCAGGGTAGGGCGGTGTTTACGTGCCTGGAATTCCGGGGTTTCTTCCAGAGAGCGACGAATCACGAAGATCACCGGCACGATCAGGCAGCCGATCAGGAACGGCACGCGCCAGCCCCAGTCACCCATTTCTTCCGGGCTGAGCCAATGGTTCAGGCCCACGCCCAACAGACCGGCGAATACCACCGCGGCTTGCTGGCTGGCGGACTGCCAACTGACGAAGAAGCCTTTGCGGCCCGGGGTGGCGATTTCCGCCAGGTATACCGACACGCCGCCCAGCTCGACACCGGCGGAGAAGCCTTGCAGCAGGCGACCGAACAGCACGATCAGCGGCGCCGCGACGCCCAGGGTGGCGTACCCGGGCACGCAGGCAATCAGGACGGTACCGGCAGCCATCATCGCCAGGGTGATCACCAGGCCCTTTTTACGGCCGTGACGGTCGATGTAGGCACCGAGGAAAATCGCGCCCAGCGGACGCATCAGGAACCCGGCACCAAAGGTCGCCAGGGACAGCATCAGGGACGCGAAAGCGCTGTCGGTGGGGAAAAATGTCTTGGCAATGGCCGTGGCGTAGAAGCCATAGACCATGAAGTCGAACATCTCAAGGAAGTTACCGCTGACAACGCGAAAAATCGCCTTGCCCTTGCCCGTTGTAGTGGACATGTCATGCACTCATTTTGGCTATCTTATTGGTAATCCCTGGTCGCAACCGTCCTTGCTGTTGAAGCTCTGGCACGAGGCTGGCGCTGAACAGTTTTGTAACGATATGTGTATAAGACACCACAGGCAACAAAAAACCGATAGCAAGCTGGCAAATTGCCGCAGGCCTGCGGGTGATGAAAATCCAATGTGGGAGCGGGCTTGCTCGCGAAAACGGTGTGTCAGTCAGCTTATGAGTCACTGATACACCGCATTCGCGAGCAAGCCCGCTCCCACAAGGTTTTTGCGATCAGTTGAGGAGGGTGTTTCGCAGGCTGTCGGACAAGCCCTTTGGTGCCAGCCAGATTCCCAGATAAGCCTTGGCCAACTCGTCATTGCGACTGCTGAACACCACCGTGCCGTTGATTTCCAGGTTCAGGCCGCGTTGAGGCTGGAAGTCCAGCGCATAACGGTCACCGCTGCGGATGTTGCGAAAGCTTTTGTGCAATTGATCCAGTTCAGGTTTCAGGCGGGCGAGGGCGGCGGGTGTTTGCTGGCGTTCAAGGCTGGCGGTGGCGGCCTTGATGACATCGTTGCGGTCGATATCGCGGAAGTAATACAGCTCCAGGCGCAGGTCTTTTTGCTGGTCCAGGGCCTGTTTGGCGCTCAGGTCAGGTTGGGCGAACAGCGCTGCGGCATACACATCCGCCCACAAATAGGTCAGGACGGCCTGGTTTTTTAGAATCAGTTGACGGGAGTGCGCAGGAAAGTCGGCCTGTTTGAGGCGATCAGCCTCATTCGCCAGCGCCGGGATCGAAAACATCAGCAATAAACAAACAATCACATGTCGCATAATGGCCCGTCCTGAAAGGTGCTTGCCTACAGGTTAATTCAATAACGAACGCTGTGTAGTAAAGGCAAAACTGGCCTACGACGCGACCAAGGGTTAATGTGCGCGGCGTTGAGCCTTCTATAGACTGTGCCCCGGCTCACACACTTGAGCCACATTGATCCTTCATGACCGCTGGCCGCGGCATGATTTAGCCAGGCGCCCAACCGTGCGCCCTGGCCTGTTCTGAGGAGTACGCATGGCTGTCTACAACTACGACGTAGTGGTACTGGGTTCCGGCCCAGCTGGAGAAGGTGCGGCGATGAACGCCGCCAAAGCAGGGCGCAAGGTGGCGATGGTCGATAGCCGTCGCCAGGTCGGCGGTAACTGCACCCACCTGGGTACCATCCCGTCCAAGGCCTTGCGTCACTCGGTGCGCCAGATCATGCAGTTCAACACCAACCCGATGTTCCGGGCCATTGGTGAGCCGCGCTGGTTCTCGTTCCCGGACGTGCTCAAGAGCGCTGAAAAAGTCATTTCCAAGCAGGTTGCATCGCGTACCGGCTTCTATGCCCGTAACCGCGTCGACCTGTTCTTCGGCACCGGCAGCTTCGCCGACGAGCAAACCGTCGAAGTGGTCTGCGCCAACGGCGTGGTCGAGAAGCTGGTGGCCAAGCACATCATCATCGCCACCGGCTCGCGTCCGTATCGCCCGGCGGATATCGATTTCCACCACCCGCGTATCTACGATAGCGACACCATCCTCAGCCTGGGCCACACCCCGCGCAAACTGATCATCTATGGCGCCGGCGTGATCGGCTGTGAATACGCCTCGATCTTCAGCGGCCTGGGTGTATTGGTCGAGCTGGTGGATAACCGCGACCAGTTGCTGAGCTTCCTCGACTCGGAAATTTCCCAGGCGTTGAGTTACCACTTCAGCAACAACAACATCACTGTGCGCCACAACGAAGAGTACGAGCGGGTCGAAGGCCTGGACAACGGTGTGATCCTGCACCTGAAATCCGGCAAGAAGATCAAGGCCGACGCCTTGCTGTGGTGCAACGGCCGTACCGGCAACACCGACAAGCTGGGCATGGAAAACATCGGTGTGAAGGTCAACAGCCGTGGCCAGATCGAAGTCGACGAGAACTACCGCACCTGCGTGACCAACATCTACGGTGCCGGTGACGTGATCGGCTGGCCAAGCCTGGCGAGTGCCGCCCACGACCAGGGCCGCTCGGCCGCTGGCAGCATTGTTGACAACGGCAGCTGGCGCTACGTCAACGACGTGCCGACCGGGATCTACACGATTCCCGAGATCAGCTCCATCGGCAAGAACGAACACGAACTGACCAAGGCCAAGGTGCCTTACGAAGTCGGCAAGGCGTTCTTCAAGAGCATGGCGCGTGCGCAGATCGCCGGTGAGCCCCAGGGCATGCTGAAGATCCTGTTCCACCGCGAGACGCTCGAAGTGCTCGGCGTGCATTGCTTCGGCTATCAGGCGTCGGAGATCGTGCACATCGGCCAGGCGATCATGAACCAGCCGGGTGAGCAAAATACCCTCAAGTATTTCGTCAACACCACGTTCAACTATCCGACCATGGCTGAAGCCTATCGGGTAGCGGCCTACGACGGCCTCAACCGGCTTTTTTGAGCGGCTCCGGCCGGTGGCCTGAGCCGGCCGGGGAGACCGATTTCAGTAATTCCCGAGGGTGGCAGTGGCCAAACCGGGAAAGTCTGTAATCAGGCTATCTACGCCGAAGTCGGCGAGCCTGCGCATCAGCGCGGGTTCGTTGACTGTCCATACGGACACGTGCAAACCCTGGCGCTGGGCTTTTTCCAGACGCTCAGGGGTGCACAGCGTCCAGTTCAACGCCAGAATCTCACAGCCATAGTTGGCCGCGACCTTCAACGGGTCGAGCCAGGCGTATTCGGCTACCAGTCCGCGGGACAGGTCCGGGGTGAGGTCCAGCGCTGCTTTCAACACTTCCCGCGAGCTTGAGGTCACGGTGACCTTGTCCATCAGCCCGAAACGCTGAGCCATTTCCCGGATCGCCAGCACGGTGGTTGCCGCGCGGGTGCGCGATGCGCTTTTGACTTCCAGTTGCCAGTGGTCGAAATCGCACTGTTCGAACAACGCTTCCAGGCGTGGGATCGGGCAAGGATTGACCCACCCCGGGCCGCCTTTGCGTGCGTCCATCTTGACCAAGTCGGCAGCCGAATACTCGACGACCTTGCCGCGCCGGTCGGTGGTGCGCTTGAGCGTCGGGTCGTGAATGACCATCAGCTCGCCGTCCATGGACAGGTGCAAATCCAGTTCGCAACGGCGCACGCCGTGCTTGAGGCATTCCTGGAAGCTGGTCAGGGTGTTTTCCGGTGCTTCGCCTTTGGCACCGCGGTGGCCATAAATCAGGGTCACAGTTGCTCCTTTACGCCAGGATTGCTGGCTGGATGGATGACGCGACGCGCCATTCAGTGTTCGTGTTCAGGTGTCGGATTCGTCGCTTTTTTCCCGCGCCAGGCGCCGTTCCTGGGCCTGTTTCTGCAGGATATAGCGCGCCAGCAACTGGCGTTGGGCATCGGTCATGGCTTCGAATTCCGTGCCGATTTCAAAGCCGCCGGTCTTGGCGTCGCAATGGGTGACCTTGGCCCGCAGCAACAGGCCGAGGGCTTGTGGCATCAGCACCAGCTTGACCGCCAGGTGGCTGTCGGGCTGGATCGCCGTGGGGTTCAGAAACTCGATGCCGCCTTCGGAAATGACCACGGGCTGCGGCGTACCGATCTCGCCCAGCAGGCTTTGCGCCATGATCTGGCTGAGCAGATCCATGCGTTTGTTCTGCACTTTGAGGAAGGCGGCCAGGGTGCGGTCCCGCTCGCCGATCTGGCGCAGCAGGTGCTGGGATTCGAATTCACTCAGGTGCAACTCGCTGAGCAGATTGAACAGCGGCGAATCATCCAGCAACACTTCCTTGCTCAGCGCTTCCGGGCCCGACAGCGGGGTAATTTCCAGTGCGATCATGTCCTCGATACGGTAGTATTCGCGGCGATCTTCTTCATCTAATGTCGACATGGCGAACCCAAGGCAGCGGTGATGGTCTGAGTGTAAAGCTGCTTACCTGACCCCGCCACAAGGACGTCTTCTTTTCCTCCGAACAAGCCCCGACATGTTCAGACCTCTCTTCGTATTTATTGGCACGCGTTATACCCGTGCAAAACGTCGCAATCATTTTGTGTCGTTCATTTCCTTGACCTCGATGATCGGGCTCGCCCTTGGCGTTGTCGTGATGATTGTGGTGCTGTCGGTGATGAACGGCTTCGATCATGAGATGCGCACCCGCGTGCTGGGCATGGTGCCCCACGCGACCATCGAGTCGGGTGAGCCCATCAGCGACTGGCAAAGCCTGGCCGCCAAGGTCAAGCAGAACCCCAAAGTGCTGGCGGTTGCGCCCTTCACCCAGATGCAGGGCCTGTTGACCAACGACGGCAAGGTGCAGAAAGTCCTGCTCAATGCCATCGACCCGGCGCAGGAACGCAACGTCTCGATCATCGATAACTTCATGCAACAGGGCAAACTGGACGACTTGTCGCCCGGCAGCTTTGGCATTGCTATCGGCGACAAGGCCGCGGCCAAGCTCGGCGTGGGCATCGGCGACAAGCTGACCTTTGTCGCGCCGGAAGTCACCGTGACTCCGGCCGGCATGTTCCCGCGTATGAAGCGCTTTACCGTGGTCGGCATCTTCCATGTCGGCGCCGGTGAAATCGACGGCTACCTGGGCCTCACCAACCTGACCGACCTGGCCCGCCTGCATCGCTGGAAGCCGGATCAAGTACAGGGCCTGCGCCTCAAGTTCAACGACCTGTTCGACGCACCGCGTACCTCGTGGGAAATCGCCCAGCACCTGGGCGAAAACCAATACTACGCCCGTGACTGGACCCGAACCCACGGCAACCTGTACCAGGCCATCCGCATGGAAAAAGCCATGATCGGCCTGCTGTTGCTGCTGATCGTCGCCGTCGCCGCCTTCAATATCATTTCCACGCTGGTGATGGTGGTGAATGACAAGAAGGGCGATATCGCCATCCTGCGCACCCTTGGCGCCACGCCGGGGCAAATCATGGCGATCTTCATGGTCCAGGGCACGGTGATCGGCGTAGTCGGCACCTTGATTGGCACCGTGGTGGGGATTCTCGCCGCGTTGAACGTGAGTGCCGCCATCGCCGGGCTGGAAGTGTTGATCGGCCACAAATTCTTGAACTCCGACGTCTACTTCATTGACTACTTGCCGTCCCAGGTGCAGAGCCAGGACGTGTTGATGGTTGGCGCTTGCGCGTTGGTCCTGAGTTTCCTTGCCACCCTGTATCCAGCCTGGCGCGCGGCACGTACCCAGCCGGCGCAGGCTTTACGTTATGAGTGAATCGGGCATGATTGAAAAAGCAATCCTGAGCTGCCGCAACCTGGGCAAATCCTACGAGGAAGGCCCGGAATCCGTGGTGGTGCTGTCCAACCTGCAGCTGGAACTGCACCCGGGCGAGCGCGTGGCGATCGTCGGCAGTTCCGGTTCCGGTAAAAGTACCTTGCTGAACCTGTTGGGCGGCCTTGATACGCCGTCCCAGGGTAGCGTCTGGCTGGCCGGCGAAGAACTGTCGGCCCTGGGCGAGAAGGCCCGTGGCCAGTTGCGCAACCGTTCGCTGGGTTTTGTGTACCAGTTCCACCACTTGCTGCCTGAGTTCACCGCCCTGGAAAACGTCTGCATGCCGCTGTTGATCGGCAAGACCGCGATTCCCGAGGCGCGCCAGCGTGCCAAGGCGTTGCTGGAGCGGGTCGGCCTGGGCCATCGCCTGGAGCACAAACCGGCTGAATTGTCCGGCGGCGAGCGCCAGCGTGTGGCGATTGCCCGTGCCCTGGTCAACAACCCGGGCCTGGTAATGCTCGACGAGCCCACCGGTAACCTCGACGCCCACACCGCCCAGGGCATCAAGGACTTGATGCTGGAACTGAGCACCCAGATGCGCACCGCGTTCCTGGTGGTGACCCATGACATGAGCATGGCCCGTCAGATGGACCGTGTGCTGCACCTGCAGGAAGGTCATCTGGTCGCCATCTGACCTGTTTCAAGCCCGGCGCCCGGCGCCGGGTTTTCTATTTTTTCAACGGTGCCCGCGAATGTTCAGACCGTTATCGATTTTCATCGGCACGCGCTATACCCGCGCCAAGCGCCGCAACCGTTTTGTTTCGTTTATCTCGATGACCTCGATGATCGGCCTCGCCCTGGGCGTGCTGGCGATGATTGTGGTGTTGTCGGTAATGAACGGCTTCCAGCGGGAAATGAGCTCACGCATCCTTGGCATGGTGCCCCACGCGACCATCGTGGGTGTGAAGCCGATCAGCGACTGGCAGCCGGTGGCCGCCGCTGCAATGAAGAACCCTGAAGTGACCGCCGCCGTGCCGTTCACCGAGATGGACGGCATGCTCTCCTACAAGGGCGCGATGCAGCCGATCCAGATCAGCGGTGTGGACCCTGCCCAGGAAGGCAAGGTGTCGATTGTTGCCCAGCATATCGTCCAGGGCCATCTGGAAGACCTGAAGCCGGGCGAGTTTGGCGTGGTGATCGGTGAGATCACCGCCCGGCGTTTCCGCCTGAACGTTGGCGACAAGCTGACCCTGATCGTGCCGGAAATCAGCAGCGCGCCCGGTGGCATCACCCCGCGCATGCAGCGGTTGAACGTGGTCGGTGTGTTCAAGGTAGGCGCTGAGCTGGATGGCTCCATGGCCTTGATCCACATGGCCGACGCCGCCGAGATACAGCATTGGGAGCCGAACCAGGTGCAAAGCGTGCGCCTGGCGGTGAAAGACTTGTATGCCGCACCCAAGGTCTCGGCGGATATCGCCGCCAGCCTCGGCGCCGACTACAAGGCCGATGACTGGACCCACACCCAGGGCAGCCTGTTCAGCGCGATGAAGATGGAAAAGACCATGATCGGCCTGCTGTTGCTGATGATCGTTGCCGTGGCGGCGTTCAACATCATCGCGACCTTGATCATGGTGGTGAACGACAAGGGCGCCGACATTGCGATCCTGCGCACCATCGGCGCCACGCCACGGCAGATCATGGCGATCTTCATGGTGCAGGGCACGGTGATCGGGATCGTCGGTACCTTGATCGGCGGCATTCTCGGTGTAATTGCGGCGCTGAACGTCAGTGAACTGGTGGGGTGGCTGGAGCGGGTGACCGGGCAGCATATCTTCAGTTCGGACGTGTATTTCGTCAGCAACCTGCCTTCGGAGTTGCAGGGCGGGGATGTGTTGCTGATTTGCTCGGCAGGGTTTGTGTTGAGCTTTTTGGCGACGATCTATCCGGCGTATCGGGCTGCGAAGATTGAGCCGGCGCATGCCCTCAGGTATTCGTAATTCTTAAGACCGCCTTCGCGAGCAAGCCCCACACATTTCGATCGCGTTCTTCCTGAATGCACTCGGTCAAAATGTGGGAGCGGGCTTGCTCGCGAAAGGGCCGGTACAGCTTGCATCAATGCCTTTGCGGCAACACCATCACAAACCGCGTCCAGCCCGCCCCCGACTCACAGAAAATCCGCCCTCCATGGGCTCGCACAATCGACTGGGTAATCGCCAACCCTAGCCCCGCATGCTCGCTGCTCCCTTCGTGACGCGCCGGATCTGCCCGGTAAAACCGGTCAAACAACCTTGGCAACAACGCCTCTGGAATGCCTTCCCCGGTATTTTCCACGCTCAACGTTACGCCTTGCATATCCTCGACAATCCGCACACTGACATCGCCACCCGGAGGGGTGAACCGCAGCGCGTTATCCAGCAGATTGGAAATCGCCCGGCGCAACATGCTGCGGTCACCTGAAGTGTTGGCACCCCCTTCCCGAACCAACCGCACCTGAAGGTCTTCCGCCAACGGCGCAAAAAACTCCAGCAGTGCATCCACTTCGTCCGCCAGCACCAGGGGTTCGCGCTTGGGCGCCAGCAGCCCATGGTCCGACTTGGCCAGGTACAACATGTCATTGACCAACTGTGCCATCCATTGCAGTTCCTCGAGGTTGCTGTGCAGGGCCTCGCGGTAGTCTTCCAGCGCCCGTGGCTGCGTGAGGATGACCTGGGTCTGTGTCAGCAAATTCGACAGTGGCGTGCGCAATTCATGGGCAATGTCGGCAGAAAATGCCGAGAGCCGCTGGAAGGCATCGTCCAGGCGCCCAAGCATCGCGTTGAAGGACTGGGCCAGTTCCGCCAGTTCGACCGGCATTTGTTCCTGGGGCAGGCGCTGGGTCAGGGACTGGGCGGATACGCTGCCGGCCACTTCGCTCATGCGCCGCAGTGGTCGCAACCCGCTGCGGGCGGCCCAGGCACCGAGCAGGGCAGTGGCCAGGGCGGAAAGTCCGACGGTCAACCAGATCAGATGCTGCATGCGTTGCAGGAAGTGTTGATGGTGGGTGATGTCGAGCATCAGCGTCAGTCGTGGAGAGTCCGCGTTACCAGGCACCAGCGGCACGTTGTACACGCGGTAATCGGTTCCGGCGTTCTGCACGCTGTGCAGGCCAGGCGCCTGGGGCAGGGTGATGCCGGGGGCACCGTCGAACCAGCGCTCATCGCCAGCGGTAATGCGCAGGGCCAGGTCGGGCTGGCGGTTGAGCTCCTCCCGCAGCTTTGTTTCTCGTAAGGCAAATCGTTCGGGCGTGTCGGCACCTTGCAATGTGCTGCGCAGCGCTATCAGCTTGCCGTCGAGCAACTGCTGGTCCAGCTCGATAAAGTGCGCCTCGCTGGCATGGTTGAACAGCACGCCGGCCAACAGCGAAACCACGGCGGTACAACCGGCAAACAGCAGTGCCAGGCGGCTGGTCAGGGAAATCCGTTTCATCAACTGAATCGCTCCTCAAGCACATAGCCCATGCCGCGCACGGTATGGATCAGCTTGTTGGGAAAGTTATCGTCGACCTTCAGGCGCAGGCGGCGGATCGCGACTTCGATGATGTTGGTGTCGCTGTCGAAGTTCATGTCCCACACCTGAGAGGCAATCAGCGACTTGGGCAAGACTTCGCCCTGACGTCGCAGCAGCAGTTCCAGCAGGGAAAACTCCTTGGCCGTGAGGTCGATGCGTTGGCCGTCGCGTTCTACCCGGCGGCGGATCAGGTCCATGCGCAGGTCGGCCAGTTGCAGGCTGGTTTCCTGGGGCGGGCTGCTGCCACGGCGCAACAGGCTGCGTACCCGGGCCAGCAGTTCGGAAAAGGCAAAGGGCTTGACCAGGTAATCGTCGGCGCCCAGTTCCAGGCCATGCACCCGGTCTTCCACGGCGTCCCGCGCGGTGAGGAACAGCACCGGTATGTCGAGCCCGGCATTGCGTACGGCCTGGAGGATTTGCCAGCCATCGCGACCCGGCAGCATCACATCGAGGATCAACAGGTCGTAGTCGCCGGTCAGCGCCAGATGCTGGCCAGTGGTGCCGTCGGCCACCAGTTCGGTGTTGAACCCGGCCTCGGCCAGGCCCTGGCGCAGGTAGTGGCCGGTTTTCGGTTGGTCTTCGACGATCAGCAGTTTCATGGGCGGCTCATGGCTTTACGTAAACACAGACTTTATACAGCGCAGGTCCTGAGGCAGGCTCAAGCTGACAAAGTTGTAATCTGGCCGTCAGCTGGCTGGCAGCGGCGCGTTCGTAAAGTGTCCCACAGACTGATTCCGAACCTTTGGAGTGTGACCATGTTTTTGCATAAATCCTGGCTGTTGGCGGGCTGCCTGATGGCGCTGAGTCTTCCGGTGCTGGCATCTCCAGCTGAAACCTTCGCCTTCGGTGAGGCTGCGCCCGCCGCCAAGGCCACGCGCACGGTGGAAGTGGTGCTGCAGGACATTTCCTTTTCGCCCAAGGCCATCGATGTAAAAGCCGGTGAGACCGTGCGCTTTGTGCTGGTCAACAAAGGCCAGTTGCTCCACGAGTTCAATCTTGGCGACGCTGCGATGCACGCCGCGCATCAGCAAGAAATGCTCAAGATGCAGGCCAGCGGCATGCTGACGGCCACCGGCATGAAAATGGGCGATATGGACCACAGTGCAATGGGCCACGGCGACATGGGCGGCATGAAACATGACGATCCCAACAGCGTGCTGGTAGAGCCCGGCAAGACTGCCGAACTGACCTGGACCTTCACCAAAGCCACCGGCCTGGAGTTTGCCTGCAACATCCCCGGTCACTACCAGGCGGGCATGGTCGGCAAGCTGACGGTCAGCCAGTAAGCCATTGACGGGCAAAGGCGGGTAGAATAGCGGCGTTTATTTAGCCAGGTTTCCGCCATGCATCCCGCAGCCGAACATTCGCCGCTGGGCAAGTCCAGTGAATACATCTCCACCTACACCCCGTCGTTGCTGTTCCCGATTCCCCGCGCTGCCAAGTGGGCCGAGCTGGGCCTGAGCGCCGAGACCCTGCCGTATAAAGGCGTGGACTTCTGGAACTGCTTCGAACTGTCCTGGCTGCTGCCCTCCGGCAAGCCAGTAGTGGCCATCGGTGAATTCAGTATTCCGGCCGACTCGCCGAACATCATCGAGTCGAAGTCGTTCAAGCTGTACCTCAATTCGCTGAACCAGACCGAGTTTGCCGATGTGCAAAGCCTTGAGGCCACCTTGAGTACCGACCTGAGTGCCGCTGCCGGCAAGCCGGTTGGCGTGCGCATCCGCAGCCTGGGCGAGGTTGAAGCCGAAGGCGTGGTCGCGTTGCCAGGTGTGTGCATTGATGACCTGGACATTACCGTCAGCAACTACGAGCACCCGCGCCCTGAACTGCTGCGCTGCGACGATTCGCGCGTGGTGGAGGAGAGCGTCCACAGCCATTTGCTCAAGTCCAACTGCCCGGTGACCAGCCAGCCTGACTGGGGCAGTGTGGCGGTGGAGTACCGCGGCGCGGCGCTGGATCACGCCAGCCTGCTGGAGTACCTGGTGAGCTTCCGTCAGCACTCGGACTTCCATGAACAGTGCGTGGAGCGAATCTTTCTCGACCTGCAACGCTTGCTCAAGCCGGAAAAACTGACGGTGTATGCGCGGTATGTGCGTCGCGGCGGGCTGGATATCAACCCGTATCGCAGTACTGAAGATCTGCAGTTCCAGAACCTGCGCCTGGCTCGTCAGTAGCCTTCACACAAAATAAATGTGGGAGCGGGCATGCTCGCGAAAGCGGTGTATCAGCCAGCCTATGTATCAGCTGACGGACCGCATTCGCGAGCAAGCCCGCTCCCACATTTGATAGGCGTCCGGCTATTAAATCCCGATGTTACCCAGGGTCACCACAATATTGCGCAAGGTCCCGGCAATGCCCGGGTGGTCCAGTTCGAAGCGTTCTACCGCCAGGTTCACACCATCTGCGATGCTTGGATCCTGAATGGCGCCTTCCAGTGGCTCCTGAACTTCGAGTTCAGCGATCAATGTTTGCAGCTCTTCGCGCTTTTCCAGGGGCATTTCTGGATTCTGATCCAATTGCTCGCGCAAAGTTTTGACCTGTTCTTGCAGTTGTTCGCGGGCAGGCATGGCGTTCTTCCTTTTATCGATAGGCACTGGCATAGACCGCGGCACGCCGTGAAAGGTCTACGGGCTGACCTGTAGATTAATCCACTGGCGCCGACTGTGCATGATCTCGATCAGGGCTTCTCGCCTTTGAGCTGGCGCAGGCTGATGTCGGCCAGGCAGGTGTGCAGTTCGCCAAGGTGGTCAATGACCGAATGCACGCCCAGGCCATAGAGCGCGACAGTGGCTTTGGCGCGCTTATGCTCGCGTTCCTTCTCGGTAAGTGCTTGCCATTGCTCCGGGGAAAGCCCGCACAGTGAGCCGCAGGACGCCAGGCCGATGGTCCACAGGCCGGCGTTGAGCCCCGATTGCAGCAGGCGCGGTTCGCCACTGACCAGGACGCAGCCTTCCAGGCGCTCGATGTTCAGCTCCATCAAGGCCTGCCAGCACGCGTGGGGCGCGGGCCAGCGGGTGGAGGAGGGTTTGGCGGCCTTGATCCAGCGTGGCAGCCCTGCAGCCAGAGGTGTGGAAACCGAAAGAGGTAGCTCGTCCAGCCATGCGCAGGGGATGCGCTGTTCTTCGAGGCTGCGCAGAATCTTCAGGGCGCCGACAGTGGCATGCGGATCGCTTGAAGGTGTGGAGTCGGCACGGGCCAGGGAACCAAAATCCACCAGGCAGCCACTCAGCCCGAACAGTACGGCCGTCAAGGACGGGGCGCTGGCAGTAACAATTTCGGCGTGTGGCATTTCGACGTCCCTGAAATAGCAGTGACGCTATCGAACGCGGATGACAAGCAAGTTACATCTGCGGCATTTGTAGGATTTTTGTGCATTTACTCGAATGACATTTCTGCAAGGCTGCCTAATCTGACACTTCCGTCATATACTGACGGCCTCATTCAGGGCATAGCGCCCATGACAGACCATTCAAGGAGTTCAAGCTATGCGCTGGAGCCAATGTCTAGCTCAGCTGTCCGTATGTGCGAGTATTTTGCTGGTTCCTTTCGTGGCCCAGGCGGCCTCGGAAGATGATCCATGGGAAAGCGTCAACCGCCCGATCTTCACCTTCAACGACACCGTTGACACCTACGCCCTCAAGCCTTTGGCCCAAGGCTATCAGTTCGTGACCCCGCAATTCGTGCAGGACGGCGTGCACAACTTCTTCCGCAACATCGGCGACGTCGGCAACTTTGCCAACGACGTGTTGCAACTCAAGCCGCACGCGGCTGGCGTCGACACGGCCCGCCTGCTGATGAACACCACGTTCGGCGTGCTGGGTTTCATTGATGTCGGCACCAAAATGGGGCTGCAACGCAACGATGAAGACTTCGGCCAGACCCTCGGTCACTGGGGCGTCGACAGCGGTCCTTACGTGATGCTGCCACTGCTGGGCCCAAGCACCCTGCGTGACGCGCCGTCCAAATATGTGGACAGCTACACCCAGCCATACCGCTACATGAACGATATCGGCTGGCGCAACAGCACCTTCGGCCTGAATATCGTCGACACACGTGCCAGCCTGCTGTCCTCCGAGAAGCTGATCAGCGGCGACAAATACACCTTCATCCGCAATGCTTACCTGCAGAACCGCGAGTTCAAGGTCAAGGATGGCAAGGTTGTAGACGATTTTTAAGCTTCAGGCTTGAATCAGGAAGGCGGCCCTCGGGTCGCCTTTTTTGTGGGCGGCATTCGAGGTTTATCCGTGGGTTACGTGCTTACTTTAAGTCGCGGTTTTATGCGTTCTTATAACTACCGGTGATTTGCGATGTAAAGACGCCCGGCGACCATCGCCGTGAGCTTGAAACCCCTGGCGGATGGGAGTACCGTCTGCGCCTTAGAAGGGCACCTCTGCTTTACCTTTGTGCATGGGCAATATCCCGGCACTTTGTAGGACAGAGAGGCTAGAAAGCGAATCCAGTAGTACGCCCGGCCATTGTCGAGCTGCCTACGCCAACCTAATTCTGGCGCCGTTTGCCCACATGCAGAAAACCAGTGCCACGCTGCTGATAATCGATGACGACGAAGTAGTGCGCGCGAGTCTCGCGGCCTATTTGGAAGACAGTGGCTTCAGCGTCCTGCAGGCCAGCAACGGCCTCCAGGGTCTCCAGGTATTCGAGCGCGACAAGCCCGACCTTGTGATCTGCGACCTGCGCATGCCCCAGGTGGGCGGCCTCGAGCTGATCCGCCAGGTGACTGACCTTTCCCCGCAGACGCCGGTGATTGTCGTGTCCGGTGCCGGTGTGATGAATGATGCCGTCGAGGCCTTGCGCCTGGGCGCCGCCGACTACCTGATCAAGCCCTTGGAAGATTTGGCCGTACTGGAGCACTCGGTACGCCGTGCCCTGGATCGTGCACGCTTGCTGCTGGAAAACCAGCGTTACCGTGAAAAGCTCGAAACCGCCAACCGCGAACTCGAAGCCAGCCTGAACCTGCTCCAGGAAGACCAGAACGCCGGTCGCCAAGTGCAGATGAACATGCTGCCGGTGAGCCCGTGGAGCATCGACGAGTTCAAGTTTGCCCACCAGATCATCCCGTCGCTGTACCTGTCGGGTGATTTTGTCGATTACTTCCGCGTTGATGAGCGGCGAGTCGCGTTCTACCTGGCCGACGTTTCCGGCCACGGCGCCTCCTCGGCATTCGTGACCGTGTTGTTGAAGTTCATGACCACACGGCTGTTATTCGAATCCAAGCGTAATGGCACCTTGCCGGAGTTCACCCCTTCGCAAGTGCTGGGCCACATCAACCGGGGCCTGATCAGCTGTAAGCTGGGCAAGCACGTGACGATGGTCGGCGGCGTGATTGATGAAGAAACAGGTCTTTTGACCTACAGCATTGGCGGTCACCTGCCATTGCCGGTTTTATACACTCCAGACAGTGTGCGCTACCTGGAAGGGCGTGGTTTGCCAGTGGGCTTGTTCAATGAAGCCACCTACGAAGACCACATCCTGGAATTGCCACCGACTTTCAGCTTAACGCTGATGTCCGACGGTATCCTGGACCTTTTGCCAGAGCCTACACTCAAAGAGAAAGAAGCCGCCTTACCCCAACGGGTCAGGTCGGCGGGCGGCAGCCTGGATGGCCTGCGGCAGGTTTTTGGATTGGCCACGCTAGGGGAGATGCCGGATGATATCGCCCTATTGGTGTTGAGCAGGAATCTTTGATGAGTACCGGAAGAATCCAATTCGCCGAGCAAGACGGGACTTTTGTCCTGAAGTTTGTCGGTGAAGTGCGCCTGACCTTGTGTTCGGCGCTGGATGCGACGATTGAGCGGATCTTCACAGCCTTGAATTTCTCGGCGATCGTGATCGATCTGACCGAAACCCGCAGCATCGATAGCACCACCCTTGGGCTGTTGGCCAAGTTGTCCATTCTGTCTCGGCAGAAGGTCGGACTGCTGCCGACTGTCGTCACCACCCACGAAGACATCACCCGTCTGTTGCAGTCCATGGGCTTCGATCAAGTGTTCAACATCGTTGACCGCCCGATCCCGTGCCCGGAATGCCTGACCGACCTGCCATCCCAGGACCAGTCCGAGGAAGTGGTACGGGTCAAGGTGCTGGAAGCCCACAAGATCCTGATGGGCTTGAACGACTCCAACCGCGAGGCGTTCCACGACCTGGTGAATGCGCTGGAGCGGCACTAATTCCCAGCTGAAACACTGTCAAAGTGTGGGAGGGGGCGTGCTCCCGAAAGCGGCGGGTCAGCAGTGAATGTAGCGACTGACGCCCTGTATTCGGGAGCAAGCCCCCTCCCACATTTTTAACTGAGTTCGGCTCGAAATCGGCTAATACAAAAAAGGGCGGCACCCTCACAGGTGCCGCCCTTTTTGTCGCCGCCGCTTTTACAGCTTGGCGGCCAACAGCGCTTCGAGCTTTTCCTGGTCGCGGGCGAACTGACGAATGCCCTCGGCCAGCTTCTCGGTAGCCATCGCGTCTTCGTTGGATTCCCAACGGAACTGCGCCTCGGTCAGGTGCACACGCGCCTCACCGGCATGGCCTAGCGCCAACTTGCGCTCCAGCTTGCCATTGTCGGCAGCCAGTTTTTCCAGCAAGTCCGGGCTGATGGTCAGGCGGTCGCAACCGGCCAACTCTTCGATCTGGCTCAGGTTACGGAAGCTCGCACCCATTACCACGGTCTTGTAGCCATTGGCCTTGTAGTAGTTGTAGATGCGCGTCACCGACTGCACCCCTGGATCCTCGGAACCGGTGTAGTCGTTGCCGTTGGCCTTCTTGTACCAGTCGTAGATACGGCCTACGAATGGCGAAATCAGGAACACGCCGGCTTCAGCGCAAGCCACGGCCTGGGCGAAGGAGAACAGCAGCGTCAGGTTGGTCTGGATGCCTTCCTTTTCCAGCTGCTCGGCGGCGCGGATGCCTTCCCAGGTGGAAGCGATCTTGATCAGTACGCGGTCGCGGCCAACGCCGGCCTTGTCGTACAGGTCGATCAGGCGATGCGCACGCTTGAGTACGGCGTCAGTGTCGAACGACAGACGGGCATCCACCTCGGTGGAAATACGGCCGGGCACCACTTTCAGGATTTCCTGGCCGACGGCTACCGCAAAACGGTCGCTCGCCAGGCCTACGTCGCCGTTGCAGTCGGCAACGCACTCGTCCAGCAGCTTGGCATAGCCTGGGATCGACGCGGCCTTGAGCAGCAGGGAAGGGTTGGTCGTGGCATCTTGCGGCTTGAGCTTGGCGAGGGTAGAAAAATCGCCGGTATCGGCTACTACAGTGGTGAATTGCTTGAGTTGTTCCAGCTTGGAAGTCATGGGCGTGCTCTGTCCTGTGGGTCTGATGACATTACCCGAGCGCCGACAGCCGCTCAAGGGCGCAAATGCATTCGATCGTTTGCGAGGGCAACAACCTGAAAACAGCCGTTTGAATCAACGGCCAATGCTGAATAGGAGGCCAAAACAGCCGGCAGGTTCAACCCAACTGCCCGATGACCACCCGATCAAACGTTGGGAGCAGCCTTGCCTCTGCAGCCACCCCCATCTTCCTGACATCCCCCCATCCAAATGTGGGAGCGGACTTGCTCGCGAAGGCGTCGTGTCAGCCACCCAATAAACCCACTGACACCCAAATCACCGCCCCTCCAGCAACTCCCCAGCCTTATCCAGCAACGCCAGCGGATCACTGGCCTTATGAATATCCACCGACAACAACTGCCGAAACTTCCGCGCCCCCGGGAAACCCGTCCCCAGCCCCAGTACGTGGCGGGTGATGTGGTGCATCGAGCCACCTGTCGCCAGGTGTTCGGCTATATAAGGACGCAACTGCGCCAACGCCTCGGCGCGGGTGATCACAGGTGCAGTGCTGCCAAACAGTTGTTGATCCACCTCCGCCAACAGATACGGATTGTGATAAGCCTCGCGGCCCAGCATCACACCGTCGAAGGTCTGTAGATGTTCCTGGCACTGTTCGAGGGTCTTGATTCCGCCGTTGAGGATGATCTCAAGCTCAGGAAAGTCCTGCTTCAACTGCGCCGCCACGTCATAGCGCAACGGAGGAATGTCCCGATTCTCCTTCGGTGACAGCCCTTCCAGAATGGCGATTCGTGCATGCACGGTGAAACTGGTGCAGCCCGCGTCCTTCACCTGGCCGACGAAATCGCACAGCTCGGCGTAACTGTCCCGGCCGTTGATGCCGATGCGGTGCTTCACCGTCACCGGGATCGAGACCGCGTCCTGCATTGCCTTTACGCAATCCGCCACCAAGGCAGGGTGGGCCATGAGGCAGGCGCCGATCATATTGTTTTGCACCCGGTCGCTTGGGCAGCCGACGTTGAGGTTCACTTCGTCGTAACCGGCGTCCTGGGCCATGCGGGCGCAGGCGGCCAGGTCCGCCGGGACGCTACCGCCCAACTGCAGGGCAAGCGGGTGCTCGGCCTCGTTGTGGCGCAGGAAGCGTTCGTGGTCGCCGTGGAGGATTGCGCCGGTGGTGACCATCTCGGTGTAGAGGAGGGCGTTTTTGGAGAGAAGGCGCAGGAAGAAGCGGCAGTGTCTGTCTGTCCAGTCCATCATCGGAGCAACAGAGAAGCGACGGGAGAGCGATGGCGTTGGTGCTATAGATGAGGACATTAGGATCTGGGATGGATAAGGCGAAGGGCCGACAGTTTAACAGGAATGCTCCTGGTCCCGTGGTGGTCAGTGCCAGAGCTTCAGCCACCCTGGCACGGTTTTCAGCTTATTTCTTCTTTTTGTCCGGCGCTTGAGTCAGCGCTGAAGCCGCCACCGATTTCACATCCGGCGGAGTGGTTGGATCCGCCAGCAGCTTGGCTGCTTTTGAAGCGACGCTTTCACTGGTTTTTTCGTCTTTAGCCATTACTTGAGCTTTCCTCTACGTAGTTCGCAGGATCATCTGAATGGATGCCTGGTCGGCTTTAATATGTAGGGGCTAACGGTTGATATCGCCAATCAGAATATGTGCCGGGATAATTCGTCGCCAAAACGACATCAACCTGAACCGATCCTGTCCCACGGCAAAGTTTCATAATTCCCACCGGTATTGAGGCCTACGCTCAGCCCATAAGCCCAAAGGGAACTGAAAAATGATCTCCAATCTGGTCAAAGTCGTGATGATCGCTGGCACGTTGCTGTTGGCCGCTTGTTCGACGGGGTCGTCGGACGTGAGTAGCGATCCGTGTTTTTCAGGGGGATGCCAGGCCTTTGGGGATCATAGCCCCAGCAAGGCCGCCAAGATGAATTTTGGAGGCAGTGCGCTTGGGAGTAGTTATGGGGAGTATGGTTCGGGGTTGTTGCATGATGACTGACTGAGCGGGGGGGGCAGTCATTTACTCAGTGACTGACCCACCGCTTTCGCGAGCAAGCCCGCTCCCACATTGGATCGTGGGAGGGCTTTAGTGACCGCCTTTCATACGTCGGGCGATCAGGTAGATGCCCAAACCTACCAACGCTGTTGCAGCACCGATGTATCCCGTGCTGGTCCACCCATACCCCGCCGTAATCGCCATCCCACCGAACCACGGCCCCAGCGCATTTGCCAGGTTGAACGCCGCGTGGTTGGACGCCGCCGCCAGGCTCGGTGCCTCATGCGCAATGTCCATCAAGCGGATTTGCAGCGGCGCGGCCATGGCGATCATGGTGCCGACCAGGCCAATACCCAGCAGTACGCTCCACAGCGAACTGGCGGCGAAGGTGAAGAAGATCAGCACGGCCATCGACCACACCATAATCCAGCCCACTGCGCGAAATTGCAGGCGGTCAAACAGTTTGCCGCCGGCGATGTTGCCGATGATGCCGCCTACGCCAAACGCGGCCAGACCGAATGGAATCCACTGCGGCGAGACTTTGGTCACTTCGAGCATGGTCGGTGCCAGGTAGCTGAACACGCAGAACATCCCGGCAAACCCAATAGCGCCAATCGACAGCGCCATCCACACCTGTGGTTTGGTGAAGGCGCGCAGTTCTTTGCGTGGGTCGCTGCGGGGTTCGTCGTGGCGATCCGGTACGAATTGCCAGACCAGCGCGATGGTGCACAGGGCGATGGCGCTGACCAGTGCAAACGCCGAGCGCCAGCCAAAATGTTGACCGAGGAAGGTGGCGATAGGGTTGCCGAGCAGCATGGCCAGGGTCAGGCCCATCATCACTCGCGCGACAGCGCCGGCACGTTTGTCGTTGGGCACCATGCTGGAGGCGACCACGGCGGCGATGCCGAAGTAGGCGCCGTGGGGCAGGCCGCTGATAAAGCGGAAGGCCACCAGCGAGCCGAACGTCGGGGTAAACGCCGTGGCCAGGTTGCCCAGGGCATAAAGGCCCATCAGCAACAGAAGCATGTGTTTACGCAGTAACTTGGCGCCGAGGATCGCCAGCAGCGGGGCGCCGACCATCACGCCCAGCGCATAGGCGCTGATGGCGTGGCCGACTTGCGGTTCGCTGAGATTGAGGTTGTGGGCGATGTCGGGCATCAGGCCCATGATGGCGAATTCGCCGGTGCCGATAGCGAACGCGCCCACGGCCATGGCAGCTTCCATTTTGGCGGCGCTGCGCGCGGGCAGCAGGTGCCCGGGGGTTTGGTGGATAGACATGGATCGCTCTGTTTGGATGGATGACACGGTGGAGAGCCGCCGATGCTACGCAAGCAGCGGCTAGGGTGTCTAGAACAGCCTTTTGCGCGAGCGTTCCATCTCTTTGGCGAAAGCCTTCATTCCGATGTGTGCTCCTCCAGGAAGTCCAGCAAATGCTCGCAAAACACTTGCGGCGCTTCTTCCATCACGAAATGCCCGCAGTCAGCAATGATCGCCCCGCGCAGGTCAGATGCGCGCCCCTCCAGCGTCACCAGCGGTGCGTCGTTGGTGGCGTGTTCGGCACCGATGGCTAACACCGGCATTTCCAAAAGGCGAGTTGCTCGGCATTGGTTTTGTCGGATGGTTTCGGGAATCGCGCGGTAATAATCAAACCC
Source organism: Pseudomonas sp. AN3A02 (assembly GCF_011765255.1). Taxonomy (NCBI): domain Bacteria; kingdom Pseudomonadati; phylum Pseudomonadota; class Gammaproteobacteria; order Pseudomonadales; family Pseudomonadaceae; genus Pseudomonas; species Pseudomonas sp. AN3A02. The sequence continues at coordinate 329,294 of NZ_JAARNI010000001.1, read as the reverse complement.
TGCGCGCAGCCCACCTGGGGATGAATAGGCGCGGATGTAGACGTCGGAGGCGACGGCATCGCGGTGAAAGGCCCAGCGATCAAACATGAAATTGAGATAGGTTTCTTCACGTCCGGTAATCAGCGCTTCGGGCAGGTCCTGGACTTGATTGAATAGAAAGTGCCAGAGAAAGATGTTCTGTTGCGGCGCGACGAATATCGGGGGCGGTGGGGCAAGGCCAGGTATGACGGCTTCGGTTAGGGTGAGTGTACGCACGGCCTGTGGCTGGTCACTCGCCAGCGCATAACCCACCCACATCCCGACGTCGTGTCCCACGACGTGGTAACGCGTGATATCAAGCGCCAGCAAGGCCCTGTGCAGCACATCGGCAATATTGCCGGTGTCGTAGCCCTTTTCAGGCTGATCTGAATTGCCCAGCCCTGGCGGGTCCACGGCGATAGCCTTGAAGCCCTTATCAGCCAAGGCTTGCATGACATGTCGAAAGGCGTACCAGGTTTGTGGCCAGCCCGGTATCAGCAACACGGGGGCGCCGCTGCCTGCCATCACGCAGTGGAGCTTCCTGCCATCAACTCGCACGTAATGATGAGTGAACCCGTCGGAGGAACTCAGGGATGTAGCATTCGCTGCGTTCATTGGCGTGCCTCAAGCGGTTGAGTCAGGCCGAGCATGGCCTGGATTTGCTGCGGGTTTACCGGTGCTCCGGCGAAGTCATCGAAGATGCGGTCGGTGACGCCGATGATGTGGCGGTTGATGAAATCAACGCCTTCCCGAGCGCCGTCCTCCTGGTTTTTCAGGCAGCACTCCCATTCCAGCGTCGCCCAGCCTGGGTAATCGTATTGGGCAAGCTTGGAGAAGATGCCTTTGAAATCCACCTGCCCATCCCCCAGCGAGCGGAAGCGTCCAGCACGCTCGGCCCATGGGCTGTAGCCGCCGTAGATGCCTTGGCGGCCAGTGGCGTTGAACTCGGCATCCTTGACGTGAAACATGCGGATGAAAGATTGGTAAATGTCCAGGTAGCTCAGGTAATCCAACTGCTGCAGCACAAAGTGGCTAGGGTCGAACAGGATTTTGCAGCGCGAATGCTGGCCTACGCGCTCATAGAAACGCTCGAAGCTGGTGCCGTCGTGCAGGTCCTCACTGGGGTGGATCTCGTAGCAAAGGTTGACGCCGTTTTCTTCAGCCAAATCCAAAAGTGGTCGCCAGCGTCGTGCCAACTCGTCGAATGCGGCGTCGATGAGCCCTTCCGGGCGTTGGGGGAAGGGGAACAAATAGGGCCAGGCGAGGGAGCCGGAAAACGTGCCCAGGTCTGCGAGCCCCAGCCGTTGGGAGGCGATGATGCTCATCTGCATGCGTTCGATGGCCCACTCCGTGCGTGCCTTGGGGTTACCCCGCAAAGGCGCAGGGATGGACGCGTCCCACATCGCGTCGTAGGCAGGATGCACGGCGACCAACTGGCCGAAGATGTGGCTGGTCAGTTCGCTGATCTGCAAACCGTAACCAGCGAGCTTGTCATTGATCTCATCGCAGTAGCTTTGGCTGCGGGCTGCCAGTTCGACGTTGAAGAAGCGGGTATCCCATGCGGGAATCTGCAGCGCTTTGAATCCCTTCGCTTTGGCCCACCCAGCGATGCTGTCCAAGCTGTTGAACGGCGGTTCGTCATGGCTGAATTGCGCCAGATGCAAGCTGGGGCCTTTAAGAGTACGCATCGAAATGTTCCTATTGTTTGTCGGTCGACAAAGAATAGGGGCGCAGGTTTGTTAACGTCAACCCGATATGCGTTAAAGTGACGAAATTACACCGACAGGTAACTGATTAATGGCCGGACGTCCGCGCGAATTTGATAGGGAAGCCGCTCTGGAGCGCGCCATGTGGCTATTCTGGGAGCAAGGTTACGAGGGCACGAGCATGTCTGCGTTGGTAGCTGCCCTGGGGATTGCTTCGGCGAGGATCTATGCTGCTTTTGGCAGTAAAGAAGCGTTGTTCCGCGAAGCCGTGGCCTTGTATGAACAAGATGAAGGTGGTTTTGCTGACCGCGCGCTGCAGATAACGGGTGTGAGAGAGGCGATCAGGCGCATGTTGGACGATGCCATCACCACCTATACGCAGCCCGGTCGGCCCAGTGGTTGTCTGGTCGTCAGTGCCGCAAGCAGTACCAGCCCGGACGGCGACGATATTCAGCAATGGTTGTGTGAACACCGCAGGCAACGCACCGATTCAATCATCGCCAGGCTGCAGCAAGCCAAGGCCTGCCAGGAGCTTGGCGAGGACGCAGATGTGCAGGCCATGGGCGATTTTTACGCGACCTTCCTGCACGGTATTTCGATTCAGGCACGGGATGGTGTGCCTGCCGACCGCCTGCGTCAGTCGGTCGACCTGGCGTTAAGCCTGCTGCCCGTAGAACCACCGAGTCTAGAACAGACGCCCGATCTCGTCCGAGCGTGATATTCTGCGCGCCATCTTGGTCTAGTCTCTATCGGGTACGTACATCCGTATACGTCCCGGCGGTTGGCTGTCGCCCAGGTAGCTGAAGCCAATAATGATAAGAAGTCAGCGCAGAAGGGACATAAAAGTGAGGTCGATACGTCGGCCTTGTGTGCCCACCCTGCGGTCCCCGAATGAATGTGCAAACCCCGCGGTGCGTTGCCTGGCGCAGCGTGATTGAAGGTTGCCCATGATCAGGGGCGGTGGGGCGGATGGCGTTTTATCATAGGTGCTACTGATGTTTAAAAAAGTAAACACTGCCCTGCTGGGGCTGGCTTTGTCGATGGGGATCACTTCCGTTCACGCGGAAGAGGCAAAGAAAGTCGATGTGCTGCTGATCGGCGGCGGCATCATGAGTGCGACCCTGGGTGTGTGGCTCAATGAGCTGCAACCGGATTGGTCGATGGAGATGGTCGAGCGCCTTGATGGCGTGGCCGAAGAAAGCTCCAACGGCTGGAACAACGCCGGTACCGGTCACTCGGCTTTGGCTGAGCTGAACTACACCCCGGAAGACAAGAACGGCAACGTTGAAATCCCGAAAGCGGTCGAGATCAACGAAGCGTTCCAGATCTCCCGTCAGTTCTGGTCCTGGCAGGTTCAGCAGGGCGTCCTGAAGAACCCGCGTTCGTTCATCAACTCCACTCCGCACATGAGCTTCGTGTGGGGCGATGACAACATCAAGTTCCTGAAGAAGCGTTACGAAGCGCTGCAAGCCAGCCCGCTGTTCGCCGGCATGCAGTACTCCGAAGACCCGGTTCAGATCAAGAAGTGGGTCCCGCTGATGATGGAAGGGCGTGACCCGAACCAGAAAATCGCGGCCACCTGGACCCCGATCGGTACGGACGTGAACTTCGGCGAGATCACCCGCCAGTTCGTCGCTCACCTGCAAACCACGCCGAAGTTCGACCTGAAACTGTCGAGCGAAGTGCAGGACATCACCAAGAACGCCGATGGCACCTGGCGTGTCAGCTACAAGAACCTGAAAGACGGCACCAAGACTGAAACCGACGCCAAGTTCGTGTTCATCGGCGCGGGCGGCGGTGCACTGCACCTGCTGCAGAAGTCGGGCATTCCTGAAGCCAAGGAATACGCGGGCTTCCCAGTTGGCGGTTCGTTCCTGGTGACCGATAACGCAACGATTGCCGAGCAGCACCTGGCCAAGGCCTACGGTAAAGCTTCGGTTGGCGCACCGCCGATGTCGGTTCCGCACCTGGACACCCGCGTGCTGGATGGCAAACGCGTGATTCTGTTTGGCCCATTCGCGACCTTCTCGACCAAGTTCCTGAAAGAAGGCTCGTACCTGGACCTGCTGACCAGCACCACCACCCACAACATCTGGCCAATGACCAAAGTCGGTATCCGCGAATACCCACTGGTCGAGTACCTCGCCGGCCAACTGATGCTGTCGGATGACGACCGCTTCAAGGCGCTGCGAGAGTACTTCCCGAACGCCAAGAAAGAAGACTGGCGCCTGTGGCAAGCCGGTCAGCGTGTGCAGATCATCAAGCGTGACGAAGAGCAGGGCGGCGTCCTGAAACTCGGTACCGAAGTGGTCAGCTCGGCTGACAACACCATTGCAGGACTGTTGGGTGCATCGCCAGGCGCGTCCACCGCGGCTCCGATCATGCTGACCGTGCTGCAGAAAGTGTTCAAGGAACAGGTTGCTTCCCCGGCGTGGCAGGAAAAGCTGCACCAGATCGTGCCTAGCTACGGCACCAAGCTGAACGACAGCCCGGAAGCCGTTGCAAAAGAATGGGCCTACACCGCCAACATTCTGCAACTGACCCCTCCGCCAGCGATTCCGCAGTTGACTGCTCCTAAAGCCACCGAGGCTGCCAAGCCTGCGGCTGAGCCGAGCAAGCCAGCTTCTGACATCGCGCTGTAAGACGTTGGCGAGGTCCTGATTCAGGATCAACCCGATGTAAAAAAAAGCCCGCTGAACCGGTAACGGTCAGCGGGCTTTTTGCAGGTGTTACCAGCGCGCGGGCAACTCGACCTGGCGCTCTGCAGCTGCCAACGCTGCCTTCAGTCCCTCTTTATCCAGAGGTATGCAGTACGCCGGCTTGGCGCGTTCAAACCTCCAGCTCTCATCCAGCCCACCGGCATCTACTGCGTCGAAGCCGATCTCGTCCAACAGGGCGATGACTTGCGCCTTGGCTGCCGGGTCATCCGCTGCGACCGGGAGCGCACGCCGGTCCGGCGCACCGCGGGTGCGGGCGTCCTGGGTCAGGTCCGGCGCCAGGATGGCATTGAACACTTTCACTACATTCGACTGCGACAGATGCTCGGCCACCAACCGGCTGGTGGTGGTTTCGAAACGGTCGAGCACGGGAATATGGCCGTCGCGATTCGGGTAGTAGTTGTTGGCATCCATCACGGTTTTGCCTTCCAGCCACTGCGCCGGCACGCTGCGGTAATGCTCGAACGGAATGGCCAGCAGCACTAATTCGCCAAATTGCGCCGCCTCTTGCGCGGTGCCCACTTGAACCCCACGAATGCCACTCAGCACGCTGCTCATGGACTGCGGGCCACGGGAGTTGCTCAACATCACTTCATGGCCGGCGGCCAACGCCAATTGCGCAACAGCGCGCCCGATAAAGCCTGCTCCGATGATGCCAATTTTCATGTCAGTGCTCCTTTGTTGAGAGAGCCGTTATGATGATTGGCTACTGAATGAGGATAAATGGCCGTTCTGGTCTTGGTGTTGTTACTGGGAGTAGTGAATGATGGACCGCCTTTCAAGCATGAGTGCCTTTGTGATGGCTGCCGAGTTGGGGTCCTACGCCCGGGCCGCCGAGCGCCTGGAAATGTCGCCGCAGATGGTGGCCAAGCATGTGGCGGCCCTGGAGCGGCGCCTGGGCGCGCGCTTGCTCAACCGCACCACGCGCCGACAAAGCCTGACGGAGTTGGGGAGCGCGTACTACGAGCGTTGCAAACATATCCTGACGGAAGCAGAGGCGGCGGATTCCCTCGCGCAAATCATGAATGACACGCCGCGGGGCAAACTCAAAATCAGCGCTCCCGTGACCTTTGGCTCCTACAGCCTGATGCCACTGGTGACCGAATTTTTACGGGACAACCCCGAGGTGGAAATCGACCTGCACCTGACCGACCGGTTTGTCGACCTGGTGGAGGAGGGCTACGAGGTGGCGTTTCGCATCGGCCCGCTGGCGAACAGCAGCCTCACCGCCAGGCCGCTGCAGCCTTACCGCTTGGTAGTTTGCGCGGCGCCGAAATACCTGGCCGAGCGGGGTACGCCGCTGACGCCCGCAGACCTCGAACACCACGAGTGCCTGGGATACGCCTACTGGTCACGCCCGGCTGATCGCGAATGGTCGTTCTACCAAGGCTCCGTGTTGCACAAGGCGCAGGTCGCCAGCCGCCTGCACGTGAATGAAAGCCGGGCCCTGATGTCTGCCGCGCGGGATGGTTTTGGGATTGTGCTCGGGCCTGAGGATTTTTTACGTTCGGCCTTGAACAGCGGCGAACTGGTACGCCTGCTGCCGGACTTCGAGGCGCCGAGCCGGCAGATGCATCTGCTCTACACCGCGAACCGCCAGCGCACCGCTAAGCTGCGGCGATTTATCGACGCAGTGCTGCTGCGTTTCGGCCCGCCCTAAACGCTGTAGCCGGATTTGACTTGTTCATACACATGCAGCGCTAACAGGTTGCTGCTATCGCAGAGCAAATACAGATGATGCACCGGCAACGGCGGCAATTCTGCCCCGGCGATCACTCGCGTCAATCCCTTGCCCATCCGGCTCTCTTCCACCAAACCCACCGCCATCCCGCTGCGGATGCAGGCTTCAACGGCCGGCGAACTCGCGCTTTCCAGCAGCACCCGATAGTAAGTGCCGTGCTCCTTCAGGGCCCGAATCGCTGCGGCGCGATAGGGGCAACCTGACAGTTGCACGGCAATCGGCAGCGGCGCCTGCGGTGGATAGCTGAAGTGTTCGGCGGCGACCCATAGCGGCTGGATTTCCCCCAGGCGCTCGCCTTGTTCCAAGGGCTGGGCGCTGACAATCAGGGCCAGGTCCAGCTGCTTGCTGCTGAACAACGTCAGCAGTTCGCCACTGGAGCGCGCTTCTACCTCCAGCTCCAACAGTGGGTTGTCGACGACCAGGCGGGGCAGAAAGTCCTGCATGAAGTCCGGGGCATATGAATCAGGTAGGCCCAGGCGAATTTTGCCCTGCATGCGTTGCGGCGTGAGCGAGGCCAGCAAGCGGTCGTGGCTCTTGAGAAACTCGGTGGTTTCACCCAGAAGTTTCTTGCCGTACATGGTCAGCTCAACCCCTTGGTTGCTGCGGCTGAACAGGCGTTGGCCGACCTGATCTTCGAGCTTTTTGATTTGCGTGGTCACCGTCGAAGCACTGCGGTGCACGTGATTGGCCGCTTCGTTGAATCGCTGAAAGCGGGCAACGGCGTGGAAGGTACGCAATAGATCGATGTTCAGTTGTTTGCTCATGATTCCACTTTTCAGGATTAGTGGTGCGGCTTATTCAAATATACAGAATCATGCGCGGCACTTAGCCTTTTGGTCAATCAAGCGAACCGGAGGCTCAATGAAACGATCAATCTTAGGGCTGCTGCTGTTACAGATGGTGTTCGTCCTGTCTTGGAGTTCGGGCTTTATCGGCGCGAAATTGGCGACCCAGAGTGACGGTATTTTCAATGTGCTGTTTTGGCGTTTTTTATTGGTGTCGTTGTGCCTGGCGCTGTTTTTGAACGTGCGACTGCTGAAGGTTTCCTGGGCGCAGATCCGCCATCACGCGGTGGTCGGTTTCCTCTCGCAGTTTCTGTATTTGACCTGTGTCTACGTGGCGATCCAGAACGGCTTGCCGCCGGGGATTGCGGCGATCATCGCCGCATTGCAGCCATTGATGACGGCGGCACTGTCATCGGGCAGCGTGGCCGAGCGCAGTGGTGGCTGGCAATGGCTGGGGTTGATGATCGGTTTCGCCGGCGTGTCGATTGTGATCGTGGGTCAGTACCGAAACAGCGGAGCCGAAGTCGGGTTGGTCATGTATTTACTGCCCCTGGTGTCGGCGCTCGGTCTGACCGTGGCCACGCTGTACGAACGCCGGTCGGCCCAGACTCAGTCCGGTAACCTCAGCCTGGCGCTGTTTATTCAGGCATTGCTGACCTTGATCGGATTTGCGGCGGCAGTGCTGTACACCGATACGCTGAGCATTCCCCGGGCTCCCAATGTGTTGGTTTCCATCATTTGGCTGACGGTGTTTTCAACCTTCGTGGCTTACCTGAGTTTGTGGATGTTGCTGCGGGTCATGACAGCCACCCATGTGGCGGCATTGGTGTACCTGGAACCGCCGGTGACACTGGTGTGGGCCGCACTGATGTTTGGCGATGTGATTTATGCCTCCACGTACATAGGTATCGCCGTGGTGGTGGCGGGGCTGATTTTGGTGCGTTTGAAACAACCGGCCGTAGCGTGTACATCCTGAAAAGGTCAGTTTTTCTTTACCTGCCGTCCGCCCGTGGGTTCAGCAATCTGACAGTTGGCACCTGTTAAAAAGTCTTATAGCCAAGCAGGAGCGCGGCTGGAGCAAGGGGGCATTTTTACTGGTGTAAACGCTGGGCGGTGACGCCCGAGGATTCTGTATGTTGTTACGTTATGCGGCATTGGCGGCTCTGGTCGTCGCGGCTTCCGGGTGTGTAGAGGAGCGGGTCGTGCATGATCGACGACCGGTGCAGCGTGAATATGTAGAAGTCGTCGCGCCGCAACCGCCGCCGGTGCAGGTCATCGAGGTCGAGCCGGAAGGGCGGCAAGGTTACCTGTGGTCGCGTGGCTACTGGCGTTGGGAAGGCGGGCGGTATGTGGCGGTGCATGGTCACTGGGAGCCGGAGCGACCGGGTTATCGCTACGTGCATCCGCACTGGGTACAGCGCAATGATGGCTATCACTGGCAAGGCGGTGGTTGGGTTCGCTGACCGTTTTCCATTGGCTTAAATCGGCTTCTTCGTACCCAGAAGCCGAACTTCCCTGAGCAGCGCCGCGCCCAACTGGCCGGTGCCGAGCTCCTTGTAACCCACGGCTTTTACATCACCGTTCTCTTCCGCCTGGATGAGGATCACCGGTGTTTCCTTGCCTGTGCCTTCGTCAACATGCATCGCGTATTGCGGGATATCCAGCTTGATCGGCGTGCCTGCCGGCTTGCCCTTCACATTGATCAGAAACGCGGCACAACCGGTGTCCACATCCTGGCTGGTAGCGGAACGACCGCTGACGAAGCAGGTGACGGGCAGGTCGGGCCAGGTGATGGATTCGGCGAGGGCGAGAGTGGGGATCAGCGTCAGGAAAAGTAGTGTGAGTTTGCGCACTTTGGTTCTTCCAGATTTGGGTCAGTCGTCATGTGTATGACGCGGATAGGCCGAAGGTTACGCGAACCGTGAACGAGAGTTCCAGCCAGCTAGGAGGATTTTGACGCCTGTTTGGCGCAGGCTTGTGTCATCTGATCGATGCTGATCGGTTTATCGGGGCAGCGAATCAAACCTTTCAGCGCTTGAACACTGACGTTTTTTGGTTGAGGGGCAGGTTTGCTGTTCATTGATCAGATTCCTTGGGCAAAGTTTTGGATGCGCTGAGTATCGCCAGGCGGTAAAAAGATAGCCCAACCGCTTTCTTTCCAGCATCGAATACTGCAGCTCAAAGAGATACAGCATATGACCGACCGCCACCTCATCATCCCCACCTCCATGCACCCCATCGTCGAGCGCGCCGGCTACGTTCCTGCGGTAAAAGTCGGCAAGACGTTGTACTGCGCAGGCCAGGTCGGCCGCACGGAAAATCTGGAAGTCATCGCCGACCCCGAGGCGCAGTTCATCGCAGCCTGGGAGAGCCTGCGGCTGGTATTGGAGGAGGGTGGGTGTACCTTCGAAGACGTGGTCGACATGACCACCTACCACGTGAACCTTAGCGAACACATGGCGGTTTTCCGTGAAGTGAAAAACCGCCTGTTCCCGCGAGGGTTGTGCGCCTGGACGGTCATTGGCGTATCAGAACTGGCCAATCCGGGCTTGCTGCTGGAGATCAAGTGCGTAGCGGTTCAGCGCTGACTCACTGCACCACGCGGTAGCACGGTACATACGCCGCGCCGCCCGGCAGTTTCATCCGGTGCTGCTCCACAAATGCCTTCAGCAACTCGTCCAGCGGCTTCATGATCGCCGGGTCGCCATGAATCTCATACGGCCCGTTCTGCTCGATCAAGCGGATGCCCTTGTCCTTGACGTTGCCCGCCACGATCCCGGAGAACGCCCGGCGCAGGTTGGCCGCCAGTTCATGGGGCGGCAGGGCGTGGCTCAGTTGCAGGCTGGCCATGTTGGCGTGGGTCGGGTCGAACGGGCGCTGGAAGCCTTCGTCGATCTTCAGCAGCCAGTTGAAGTGGAACGCGTCGTTGCGCTCGCGGCGGAACTGTTTGACCGCTTTCAAACCGACGGTCATCTGCCGTGCCACTTCAGCCGGGTCGTCGATGATGATCTGGTAGTGGGCCTGCGCTGCTTCACCCAAGGTTGCGCCGACGAACGCGTGCAACTGTTGCAGGTACGGCGCGGCGTGTTTCGGCCCGGTGAGGATCACCGGGAACGGCACGTCGCGGTTGTCCGGGTGCATCAGGATGCCCAGCAGATACAGGAACTCTTCGGCGGTGCCGGCGCCGCCCGGGAAGATGATGATGCCGTGGCCGACGCGCACGAAGGCTTCCAGGCGCTTTTCGATGTCCGGCAAAATCACCAGCTCATTGACGATCGGGTTCGGCGCCTCGGCGGCGATGATCCCAGGCTCGGTCAGGCCCAGGTAGCGCCCGCCGGTAATGCGTTGCTTGGCGTGGGAAATGGTTGCGCCCTTCATCGGGCCTTTCATCACGCCGGGGCCGCAGCCGGTGCACACGTCGAGGCTGCGCAGGCCGAGTTCGTGGCCGACTTTCTTGGTGTATTTGTATTCTTCGGTATTGATCGAGTGCCCGCCCCAGCACACCACGATCTTCGGCTCGACGCCCGGGCGCAGGGTGCGGGCGTTGCGCAACAGGTGGAACACGTAGTCGGTGATGCCCTGGGAGCTGCTCAGGTCGATGCGCTGGCTGTCCAGTTCGTTTTCGGTGTAGACGATGTCGCGCAGGGCGCTGAACAGCATTTCCCGGGTGCTGGCGATCATTTCGCCATCGACGAAGGCGTCGGCCGGTGCGTTTAGAAGTTCGAGGCGTACGCCGCGGTCCTGCTGGTGGATGCGCACTTCGAAGTCTTTATAGGCGTCGAGGATGGTCTTGGCGTTGTCGATGTGCGCGCCGGTGTTGAGGATGGCCAGGGCGCATTGACGGAAGAGGGTGTAGATGCTGCCGGTACCGGCTTCGCTCAGTTGCTGGACTTCACGTTGCGACAGCGTTTCGAGGCTGCCTTTAGGGCTTACGGAGGCATTGATGACTTGTCTTTGGGGCATTCTGATTCCCTGAAAGCACAGCCACCGGACCATGGAAGGCCCGTGGCTTGAGGATAGTGCGCGCCGTTTTCGGTCGCATTGGACTGGCATTTTCCCCGGCACTGGAGCCGAGCGCAAACACCGTCGCGCACCATCATGCCGCAGAAGTTACTGAATCAGCTTCCAGTTTTTGTAGAAAAACCGCCGCAAGGTAAAGACCGCTCCGGCAAAGCCCGCGATCAGGCCGTTAAGCAAGGACGGCACCAGGGTTGGCCGCACGATATCGATAAACAGGCAGTAGCGCTTGGCGTCGTTCTTGTTGAAGGAGGCGTGCATCAGCGTGTCATCGAAGATAAACAGCGGGTCATCGTGCCAGTAGTGCTTGTGCTTGCCGACCTGGATGTACACGCCGTCGTGATGGGGCGCCGGTGCCATGTTGTAGAGCACGCGGAACATCATGCGCAGCGGGCCGAAGTGAAACGAGGTGGAGCGGTTTTCGTTGAATACCGACACGCCGATGGTTTTCACGTAGGGCAGTTTTTCCCGCAGTTGCGGGATATCCAGGGTGGTCTCGATCGGGCGACCGTACCATTGGAAAAACAGCATGCCGCGTTTTTTCTCGGCCATGCGCTCATCCAGGTACTGGATGATTTCGTCTTTGTTGGCCATGGCGTCGTCGATCACCTTTTGCAGGTCTTCGCGCCAGGCTGGCGGCAGGTCGTTCATCTTGTAAACGTGGCGATTGCGCAGGCTCAACAAATCAAACAGCGTGTTGAACGGTGCCAGCAGCCAGGTATTGCGGCCGTTGCCGACGAAGTACTTCTTGATGGTCGGGCCGTCGTACAGGCCATTGCGCAGGAAGTCGTACAGCCCGCAGAACACCACCAACAGCAGAAACACGAGGGTGGTACGCGGGAAGCAATAAATGAACAGCAATACGCCAAGGACCCAGGCGGCGGACGCCAGGCGTTTGCGGATGACACTCTTACTCATGAAACTGGGCTCCATCGGGCGGTTTTCGATTGCTTCAAAACCGTCCGCGATTGACTGGCAGGCCAGGCAAAGGAGTCAGTCAACCCGTTGGGCATCATGCCTGAGCTGAAACATATCGAAATAATATGGTCATGATAGGGTGTTATCGCCCTGACGTGGCGTTTTAAATGCTGGAAATTTGTGAAGTCGCTGCACAGATTTTTACCGTTGTCCCCCTAAAATACCTCGGCGGATGGCCAGGTCGGCGGTGTTGCGGATAGCATTTTGTGAACAGAAGATTTGCGACTATCGTGACGCTTCGGTTTTCCGGACGTCATAGACCGGTACGATTGACGCTGTAATGGCCACCATTGGCCTTCGGCACCTTGGAAGAGGCAGAAATTTATGATCATCAAACCGCGGGTTCGTGGCTTTATCTGTGTGACCGCTCACCCGGTTGGCTGTGAAGCGAACGTCAAAGAGCAGATCGACTACGTGACCGAACACGGTGCCATCGCAGGCGGCCCGAAAAAGGTGCTGGTCCTCGGGGCTTCCACCGGCTACGGCCTGGCCGCGCGCATCAGCGCTGCCTTTGGCTGCGGCGCTGACACCCTGGGTGTGTTTTTTGAGAAAGAAGGCGAAGAAGGCAAGCTCAGCTCTGCCGGCTGGTACAACAGCGCCGCCTTCGAGAAGTTTGCGCTGGAAAAAGGCCTGTATGCCAAGAGCATCAACGGCGATGCGTTCTCCGACGAGATCAAGCGCCTGACCATCGAAACCATCAAGAAAGACCTGGGCAAGATCGACCTGGTGGTCTACAGCCTGGCCGCGCCACGCCGTACCGACCCGCAAGGCGTGGTGCACACCTCCACTCTGAAACCGATCGGCAAGGCCGTGACCCTGCGCGGTATCAATACCGACAAGGGCATCGTGGTCGACACCACCCTTGAGCCGGCTACCCAGGAAGAAATCGACGGCACCGTGAAAGTCATGGGCGGCGAAGACTGGCAGCTGTGGATCGACGCCCTGCGTGACGCCGACGTGTTGGCCGAAGGCGCCAAGACCACCGCGTTCACCTACCTCGGCGAGAAACTGACCCAGGATATCTACTGGAACGGCTCCATCGGCGAAGCCAAGAAGGACCTCGACAAGAAAGTCCTGACCCTGCGCGACAACCTGGCTGCACTGAAGGGCGACGCCCGTGTGTCGGTACTCAAGGCTGTGGTGACCCAGGCCAGCTCGGCGATCCCGATCATGCCGCTGTACCTGTCGCTGCTGTTTAAAGTGATGAAAGAGCAGGGCACCCACGAAGGTTGCATCGAACAGGTCTATGGCCTGTTCAAGGACAGCCTGTATGGCAAAGAGCCCAAGCTCGACGCCGACGGCCGCCTGCGTGCCGACCTGAAGGAACTTGAGCCGAAGGTTCAAGACGCGGTAGCGGCCCTGTGGAATCAGGTCTCTGACGACAACGTCAACGAGATCAGCGATTTTGCCGGCTACAAGGCAGAATTCCTGCGCCTGTTCGGTTTCGAGATCGACGGCGTGGACTACGACGCTGACGTCAATCCGACCGTGAAGATCAAGGGCCTGGTTCAGGCTTAAGCGCTTCGGGTAATGAAAAAGCGGCCTCCAGGGGCCGCTTTTTTGTGCGCGTCATGCCAGACTGAGGCCGTTATCACACCCACGCTAACGGAGGATCTTCATGACGATTCGTGCAGTCGTTTTCGATTTCGGCGGTGTCCTGTTCGACTGGAACCCGCACCATCTCTACCGCCAGCTGATTGCCGACGACCATGAGCGCCAGCAGTTCCTGGACACCGTCTGCACCCAGGCCTGGAACACCGAGCAGGACGCCGGGCGCACCCTGGCCGAGGCGACCCGCACGCTGATTGCCGAACATCCGCAGCATGAACCACTGATCCAGGCGTACTACGACCGCTGGCACGAGATGCTGCGTGGTTCATTGCCTGAGGGCGTGGCGATCCTCGAAGCCTTGCATGAGGCGAAGATGCCGCTGTTCGGCCTGACCAACTGGTCCGCCGAAACCTTTCCCTATGCCCGTGCCAACTACCCGTTCCTGCAGTATTTTCGCGACATCGTGGTGTCCGGCGAAATCAAGTTGATCAAGCCCGATCCCGCGATCTACCACGCCAGCCTGGCGCAGGTGCGCGCCCATCTGCCGGATATCCAGCCGGGGGAAGTGGTGTTTATTGACGACGTGGCCGGCAATATCGAGGCGGCCATTGCGCTTGGCTGGCAAGGGATTCACCACGTATCTGCCGCGCAGACCCGCGAACGCTTGCGCGAACTCGGGGTGGACCTCTAGCGCGCCCACTTCTCCATGACGAAATCCACAAATGCCCGCAGCTTGGGCAGGCGATAACGGTCTTGGGCGTAGAGCAAGTGCATTGGTCGGCTGGGCAGTTGGTAGTCCGTCAGTAATGCCACCAGTTTCCCGGCCCGCAAGTCTGGCTCGACCAAGGCGTCAGGCAGCATCACGATGCCCATGCCTTCCAGTGCAGCCTGGCGCAAGGCCTGCGAACTGTTAATGGTCAACGAGCCGGAAACGGGGATTTCCACGTCGCCCTCTGCGCCGCGCATTCGCCACAACTTGTCGGCGTTGCGCCAATCGTCGGTCGCCGGGTAAGCGAACGCCAGGCAGTCATGTTGCTGCAGATCATCGGGGCGTTGAGGTGTGCCACGTCGCGCCAGGTATTCCGCAGAGGCGCAGAGGGTGATGGTGTAATCCTGCATGGGGCGCGCAATCAGGCTTGGAGCGTCCAGCTCGCCCAAGCGGATGGCCACGTCAAAGCCGCTGTCGACCATGTCCATCCGTTGATTGCTCAGCACCACGTACAGCTTGATCTGTGGATAGCGCTGGGAAAATTCGCTGAGTGCGGGTGCCAGGCGCTCGGTGCCAAAAGCCGGTGGTGCGGTGATCCGCAGCAGGCCCTTGGGCACGTCGCTGTTGGCTTGTTCGGCCATTTGCTCAGAGTCTGCCACCAACCCCAGCACTTCCAGGCAACGCTGATAATACAGGCCGCCAAACTCCGTCAGGCTTTGCTTGCGTGTGGTGCGCTTGAGCAGGCTGACGCCCAGCCTTTGCTCCAGGGCACGCAGGTGATTGCCGACCATGGTGGTGGACATGCCGCAGGACTGCGCGGCGGCCGTCATGCTGCCGGCTTCCACCACTTTCACGTACACCGTCATCGCCTGGAACAGATCCATTATCAAGTCCTGGTTTAAAGTGATTGCAGATTTATGCAGTTTATCCAGCTCAGATGGCTAACGATACTGGCGCCATCACTACGATGCACTGGAGCCTGATGCCATGACCGCCGCCTGCCTGATGACCACTTATCAACCGTCGCCCCTGAGCTTTACCCGTGGCCTTGGCACGCGCCTGTGGGACCAGCAGGGTCGCGAATACCTGGACGCCGTGGCGGGTGTGGCGGTGACCAACGTCGGTCACTCCCACCCGCGCCTGGTGACGGCCATCAGTGAACAGGCGGGCTTGCTGCTGCACACCTCCAACCTCTACAGCATCGACTGGCAGCAGCGGCTGGCCCAACGACTGACCGAGCTTTCCGGGCTGGACCAGGCGTTCTTCAACAACTCCGGTGCCGAAGCCAACGAGACGGCACTGAAGCTGGCCCGTCTGCATGGCTGGAAAAAGGGCATCGAACAGCCGCTGGTGGTGGTGATGGAGAATGCCTTTCACGGGCGCACCCTGGGCACCATGTCCGCCAGTGACGGACCTTCCGTGCGGCTAGGGTTTCAACAGTTGCCGGGGGATTTCATCAAGGTCGGCTTTGGTGACTTGAAGGCGCTGGAAGCCGTGACCCAGAAGTTTGGTGCGCGCATTGTCGCGGTGCTGCTGGAGCCGATCCAGGGTGAAAGCGGCGTGCAAGTCGCGCCGCCGGGTTATCTGAAAGCCTTGCGCGAGCACTGTACCCGGCAGGGCTGGTTGTTGATGCTCGATGAGATCCAGACCGGAATCGGCCGCACCGGTCGCTGGTTTGCCTTCCAGCATGAAGGCATCGTGCCGGACGTGATGACTTTGGCCAAAGGCCTGGGCAACGGCGTGCCGATTGGCGCGTGCCTGGCCCGGGCTGCTGTTGCGCAACTGTTCACGCCCGGGAGCCACGGCAGCACCTTTGGCGGCAACCCGCTGGCCTGTCGCGTGGGTTGTACAGTGCTGGAAATCATCGAAGAACAAGGCCTGCTGTACAACGCGGCGCAACAGGGCGAGCGGCTCCTGGCGCGCCTACGGGTGGAGTTGAGCGAACATCCCCGGGTGCTGGCGATTCGCGGGCAAGGGCTGATGATCGGTATCGAACTGGCAACACCTCACCGCGACCTGGCCCAGCGCGCGGCGCAAGAGCATGGCCTGCTGATCAACGTCACGCGGGGCAAGATCATTCGCCTGCTGCCGCCGCTGACTATCGATGGCAAGGAGGTGGAAATGATCGTGCGTGCGCTTTCCCGGTTGCTGGACTAGACATGGATGAGGCTGACGCGGAGCGTCACTGGCTGCATTCCCACGCAGAGCGTGGGAACGATCAGGGGTAGCCGGAGCCCACCTGCACCCCGTTCAGCCATTCCTGGTTCAGGGTCTCGGTATCCCCCAGGTAATCCAGCAACCACGCCATGGCCGGCGACAGTTTGTTCTGCGCCCACGCCACACACGACGGGCTGGCGGGGAAGGGCCGGGACAGTTGCAGGGCGCTCAACTCGCCACGCTCGATCCATGGCTGCACCAGGTGCGCCGGCGCCATGCCGACGCACAGGCCATCCCGCAGGCAATCAATCGCCGAAGCCCAATGCGGCACCACCAACCGGCGCTGGTTATCCAGGGTCCAGGTGTCGCGCTTGGGCAGGTTGCGTGAGGTGTCGGTCATGCACAGGGAGGCGAAGGGCCGTAACTGGTCATCGCTGAGCAGGCCTTCTACGGACGCAAGCGGATGCCGACTGCTGACCACGCACAGCCAGTTCAACAGGCCCATGTCGCGAAACGTGAAATGACTGGCCACCGGTACCGCGCTGGTGGCGCCGATCACGATGTCGGTACGGTCATCGGCCAGGGCATCCCACACGCCGTTGTACACCTCGTATTCCATCAGCAATTCCACCTCCGGGAACTGGCGATAGAAATCCAGCACCAGTTGCCGGCAGCGCTGCTGTTTGACGATGGAGTCCACCGCGACTTTCAACTGACCGCTCCAGCCATTGGCCACTTGCTGGCATAGCCGACGGGTGCCGAGCATTTTTTTCATGACGCCCCGGGCCTCGTCGACGAACAATTTACCGGCGGGCGTCAGCTCTACGTCTCGATGACGTCGGACAAACAACGGTACCGCCAGCCATTCTTCGATTTGCCGCACGGTATAGCTGATGGCCGACGGCACGCGGTGCAGTTCCTGGGCGGCGGCGCTGAAGCTACCGTGGCGGGCTACCGCATCCACCACATCGAGGGAATATTCAGACCACATGAAAGTTGCCTTCAAAAATATTGATAAGAGCGTTCAATTATTATCGCTTCACAGGGAAATGCTCAGCTTCATAATAGGCGCCAGTCAGCAAATAGTTTGATGGCAGTTTATACAAGGCTTCAATGAAAAATTCTTTTGGATTCACCTGGTACCTGGCGGGGCTGAGCATGCTCGGCTATCTGGCCATGGATATGTACTTGCCGGCGTTTGGCGCCATGGGCGAGCAACTGCAAATTTCCCCCGGCGCCGTGGGCGCAAGCCTGAGTATTTTCCTCGCCGGCTTCGCCGTCGGGCAGTTGTTGTGGGGGCCGTTGTCCGACCGGCTTGGGCGCAAGCCGGTCCTGCTCACCGGCCTTTCCCTGTTTGTTCTGGGTTGCCTGGGCATGTTCTGGGTCGAGACCGCGCCGCAGCTGTTGGCCTTGCGTTTTGTCCAGGCGATTGGCGTGTGCTCCGCCGCCGTCAGTTGGCAAGCGCTGGTGATCGACCGCTACCCGGCGGACAAGGCCCATCGGGTGTTCGCCGGCATCATGCCGCTGATGTCACTGTCTCCGGCCCTAGCGCCACTGCTGGGGGCGCTGATGTTGAATCATTGGGGCTGGCAGGCGATCTTCGGTGTGTTGTTGGTGGTGTCGTTGCTCCTGCTGCTGCCCACGTTGTTTCTCCGGCCGCTGCCGAAACGCCTGACAACCGATGCCGAACCTTCCCGGCTCGGCTATGGGCAACTGCTCAAGTCGCGGGTGTTCACCGGCAACGTGATGATCTTCGCCGCATGCTCGGCCAGCTTCTTCGCCTGGCTTACCGCCTCGCCGTTCATCCTCGGCGGCATGGGCTACAGCCCCAATGACATTGGCTTGAGCTACGTGCTGCCAACGCTGTCGTTCCTGATCGGTGGCTACAGTTGCCGCAGCGCGTTGCAGCGGTTCCAGGGCAAGACCTTGTTGCCGTGGTTGCTGCTGGCGTACTGCATCAGCATGGTCGCGTTGTACCTGGTCGCGACCTTGACGGTGCCGACGCTCGCCACCTTGCTGATTCCGTTCTGCCTGATGGCGCTGGTCAATGGCGCCAGCTATCCGATCGTGGTGGCGAATGCGCTGATGCCGTTTGCGGAAAATTCCGGCAAAGCGGCAGCCTTGCAGAACACCTTGCAGTTGGGCCTGTGCTTTCTCGGGAGCCTGATTGTGTCGTCGATGATCGACCAGCCGCTGTTGATCACCGCGATCGTGATGCTGGCGACCGCGCCATTGGCCGTGTTGGGCTACTGGATGGCGCGGCCGAAGGTTGACGATGCGGATGCCGACCTGGTGCGCGCCCGCTAGAACGTCACTTCCATGTTCACCGTCGGCGTTGATGTGCGGCTGCCCCGGCCGCCGTCGACGCCGAACTTGTTATGCCAATACTCGTAACCCACTCCCAGGTACAGGTTCGGCTTGACGCTTTTTCCCGGCCGCACCGCCACCATCAGCGCGGCGCGCATCAGGGTTTCCGGCGCGGTGTCGCGGCCATGGAAGTCCTCGCCTTTTTCCCCGACGTGATTGATAAACCCCTGAAACTTCGCCCCGTGGTTGCCGATCTCGAAAGGCCGCATCCAGGTCAGGTTGAGCATGTAGGTATCGTCGAAGGTGTGGTCGGGTTCTTTTGCACCGGGGATGCCGGAATGGTTCCTTTCCTTGTAGTACATCAGGCTCAGGTCCAGCACGCCGACGGTGTTGAACTTCAAGGTCGGGCCAATCACCAGCGCACGTTTTTTCGCCGAGGCCATGTTGTTGTTGCGGTTGGCATCAAAGCCGAAGGTCAGCGCGTAATCCTTGATCACCCCGGTGCCCAGCGGCACATCGAATACCCGTGAGGCGTACAGCTGGTGCCGGTACACGGCATACACTTCGCTGCCGCCGTGGTCGGTGCCCTTGCGCGGGTCGCGGCTGTCAGACAGGAACACATCGAGGTTCAGGTAGTTGCTGCCGTACTGGTAGCCGCTGGCGTGGGTGAAGCTGTAGATGCGCTTGCTGAAGTCGTCCGGGTTGTTCGGATTGGTGAACTGCTGTCCGTAGCGAAATCCTACGCTGTTGTTCATCCATTCCAGCGCGACAGCCTCCCCGCCGCCGAACAGTGTGAGTAATACGGTTGCGCCGTGCAGTGCCTTTTTCATTGTTTTAATTCCTTTGGCGTTTTGGCTCATGGCGACCGCGCAAGGGTCGTCGGGCGCAGTATCTGCACATCCTTTGCGGGTTCCAAAGAACAGAATCTCGCCTGGGGCGATGCCGAAACGGCAGCACTGAAGCTGGCCTGAGAGTCAGGAAATACGTGGCGCCGAGGATGTTTCCTGATGTTCGCGCAAGCTGATTTCTTCACTGAGCAGATGGGCCATGGCTTGCACCGCCATCGGCAAGTCCCGGTCTTTGCGGGCGTACAAGCCGAGGTCGCTGAAGATCCCGCCCTGGTCGCTGAGTGGGATGTGCAACAGTTCGCCGCGGGCCAAATCAGCCTCCACGCCGATGCGTGTCTGGAACGCGATGCCCAGTTGCTGGCGCGCCAGTTGCCGGGCCAGCTCCATCGAATTGCTTTGCAGCAGCGGCTTGTTCGCCGCCGCCGAACGCTTGTGCAGCGGCGCGATCAGGTGATGAACCGAGAGTTCGCTCTTGGCCTGGATCACCCCATGTTCACAGCAACGTGCATAACTCACGCACGCCTCGCCGGCCAATGGATGCCCCGGTGTCATCAGCGCACCCAGGCGGAAATGGCCGACACACACCTGGATGGTTTCGCTGCTGCGCGGTAACGCAAAAGCCAGCCCCAAGTCAGCCTGGCCGTTGATCACCGCACCGGGAATCGACTGCGAACCTTGCACCGTGACGCCAATGGTGACTTTCGGATAACGCTCACGCATGCGCTTGAGGGCGGCGGGCAGCAGTTCCACGGTGGCGCCTTCCACCGTGGCGATTTCCACATGGCCGGTCTGCACGCCGTTCAAGCCATCGAGTTCGCCGCGCACACGCTCCACATCCTGCAACAGAACACTCACGTGACGGGTCAGGATCTCGCCGGCCGCCGTCAGGCGCAGCCCGCCGGGCAAACGTTCGAACAGCGCCGCGCCCACTTCGTCTTCCAGCTTGAGGATCTGCCGGTTCACCGCCGAAGACGCCACGTTCAGGCGGCGCGCGGCTTCGCGGATCGAGTGGCAACGGCGAACCATGTCGAAGTAGTAAATCGCCGGAGCGTGGATGCGCAGCTTGCGGTTGAGCATTTTTTTCAAGTCCTTGTGCGCAGCACTTCGAGCCACGGGGCAGGGCGGCTGAATGGGTTTTTGTAACGCCGTTGGAGGTCTCTTTGTGAAATTGATTGTATACAACTCTATGGACATCCAATCTTTCTATTGCATACAGTGAGCGCACAACAAAAACAGAGAACCCCTCACCATGACTATCCCGAAGGCGTCACCGCAGCGGCCAGAAGATGAGAATCTCGGCGTCGCAGCCAACATGGCTTACGGCCTGCAGCATGTGCTCACCATGTACGGCGGCATCGTGGCCGTACCGTTGATCGTCGGCCAGGCTGCCGGGTTGTCGCCGGCGGATATTGGCTTGCTGATCGCCGCTTCGCTGTTTGCCGGTGGCCTCGCCACGCTGTTGCAAACCCTGGGGTTGCCGTTCTTCGGCTGCCAGTTGCCGCTGGTGCAAGGGGTGTCCTTTGCCGGGGTGGCGACCATGGTGGCGATCGTCGGCAGCGACGGCGCGGGCGGTATCCCGGCGATACTCGGGGCGGTGATGGCTGCGTCCTTGATCGGCTTGCTGATCACCCCGGTGTTTTCGCGAATAACCAAATTCTTCCCGCCGCTGGTCACCGGGATTGTGATCACCACCATCGGCCTGACCCTGATGCCCGTCGCCGCTCGCTGGGCCATGGGTGGCAACAGCCGCGCGGCGGATTTCGGCAGCATGCCGAACATCGGCCTGGCGGCGCTGACCCTGGTGCTGGTGTTGTTGCTGAGCAAGATCGGCAGCGCGACCATCTCGCGGCTGTCGATCCTGCTGGCGATGGTGATCGGTACGGTGATCGCGGTGTTCCTCGGCATGGCGGACTTCTCCAGCGTGACCCAGGGCCCGATGTTCGGCTTTCCCACACCATTCCATTTCGGCATGCCAACCTTCCATCTGGCGGCGATCATTTCCATGTGCATCGTGGTGATGGTGACGCTGGTGGAAACCTCGGCGGACATTCTCGCGGTGGGTGAAATCATCGACACCAAAGTCGACTCCAAGCGCCTCGGCAATGGCTTGCGCGCGGATATGCTGTCGAGCATGTTTGCACCGATCTTCGGCTCGTTTACCCAAAGTGCCTTTGCCCAGAACGTCGGGCTGGTGGCGGTGACCGGGGTCAAGAGCCGCTATGTGGTCGCTACCGGCGGGATATTCCTGGTGATCCTCGGCCTGCTGCCATTTATGGGCCGGGTGATTGCGGCGGTACCGACTTCAGTGCTGGGCGGGGCCGGGATCGTGCTGTTCGGCACAGTGGCAGCCAGTGGTATCCGGACCTTGTCCAAGGTTGATTACCGCAACAACATGAACCTGATCATCGTCGCCACTTCCATCGGTTTTGGCATGATCCCGATTGCGGCACCGAGTTTCTACGATCACTTCCCGAGCTGGTTCGCGACTATTTTCCATTCGGGGATCAGTTCGTCGGCGATCATGGCGATCCTGTTGAACCTGGCGTTTAACCACTTCACCACCGGCAACTCGGATCAGCAGTCGGTGTTTGTTGCCGGGACTGAGCGCAG
Organism: Pseudomonas sp. AN3A02; assembly: GCF_011765255.1. Classification (NCBI taxonomy): domain Bacteria; kingdom Pseudomonadati; phylum Pseudomonadota; class Gammaproteobacteria; order Pseudomonadales; family Pseudomonadaceae; genus Pseudomonas; species Pseudomonas sp. AN3A02. The sequence continues at coordinate 307,150 of NZ_JAARNI010000001.1, read as the reverse complement.
CCTGTGCTTCCAGGACGTGGCGGCGTTGCGGGACGGGGATTACTTCAGCGGCGGCAAGTTGTTTGATGCCGAGGGCAAGGAGATTCCGTTACTGGCAGACGTGCCGAAGAAAGCGGTGGTGCAGGGCAGGGCGCAGACCAGCGAGGTGTAATAGTCACAACGCCTCAAATGTGGGAGCGGGCTTGCTCGCGAATGCGGTGTGTCAGTCGCTGATAGGTTGACTGAATCACCGCATTCGCGAGCAAGCCCGCTCCCACATTTTGATCTCAGCCAGTCTTGAGTGCTTTGTGGGGAACAGAGCAGGCCTGATCCAAAAACTGCACCACCGTCCCCATGCACGCCTGTCGCTCTTCAACATGCGGCATGTGGCTGGAGTCTTCGAACAGCGCCCAGCGCACATCGGCAATCTCATCCAGGAACGGCTTGACCACCAGCGGCGTGGCCTCGTCATGCCGGCCGGAAATCACCAGGGTCGGCACATTGACCTTCGACAGCCGGCCAATCACGTTCCAGTCTTTCAAACTGCCAATCACATGGAACTCCGTCGGGCCGCTCATGGCGTGATACACCGTCGGGTCCGAATCCACTTGGGCGAAGGTGCGGGCGACTTCTTCCGGCCATGGATTGACCCGGCATACGTGCTGGTCATAGAAAATCCGCGAGGCGGCCAGGTATTCGGGGTCTTGGTAGGTGCCGGCCTGTTCGTGCTTGAGCAGGGTTTCGTGCACGCCTTCAGGCAGTAACTTGCGCAGGCGGTTGGCCTCGGCGACCCAGGTCCGCATGCAGGTCGGCGAGTTGGCCGGGATAAACGCACGCAGACCCTTGGGTTGCAGGATGGCGTGTTCGCTGCCGAGCATGCCGCCCCAGGATTGACCCAGGATTGCGTAGTTATTGCTGATTTGCAGGTGGTCCAGCAGGTTGTCCAGTTCTTCCAGGAACAAGCCCACGGTCCAGAACGAAGGGTCTTTTTCAGGCAGGTGCGTGGAGCGGCCGTTGCCCAGTTGGTCGTAGTGAATGACCGCGTGGCCACTGGCAGCCACGTCCTTGTAGGCGTCGACATAATCATGGGTGCAGCCCGGGCCGCCATGGAGGATGACCAGTGGCGTGAGGCCGCTGTCCAGGTCGCCGGTGACCCGATACCAGGTCTGGTAGTCGCGAAAAGCCGCATAGCCTTCGCGGATGGTTTCGATGAATTCCATTTCGTGCCCTGCCCTGAGAAAAAAGTGATCAGGCACACGATAGTCGGCACAGAAAGTTTAAGTAACTAGCAAAACAGCTAGGTTTTGCCTTTGGATCAGTCTTCCAGCAACCGGTAATGGGTGGCTCGCACGACCGCTTGTACCCGGTTCTTGGCCCCCAGCTTATGCATGGCCGACGCCAGGTGCAGGGTGACAACGGCCAGGGAGCGGCTCAATTGCGTGGCGATTTCGGCGGCGGTCAGGCCGTCGGCAGCCCATTTCAGGCACTCGCGCTCGCGTTTGGTCAGACGGATGTGCGGGTAGGAGCGCAGTTCCTTGCTGAAAAGCGGGTAGGCCGCTTCCTGCAAGGCGTGGGTAATCAGGTTGAAATCCGACAGGGTCTGACGGGCATCCTCCAGCACCGTGCTGGCCTTGCCGGTGCGCAGGCCGGTCAGTGAGGCGAAGCCGCCACGGGGCAAATGGATCGGAACGCTGACGCCGCAGGTCATCTGCTGGTCGTGCAGGTAGCTGGAAACGGGGGCGTGGCAGGGGTCGATGATCTTTTGCAGCGCGGTGTCGGCCTTGGCCTCGTAGGACCAGACAAACGGTGAAACCGTCGACAGTGCGAGGTGTTGCACCGGATCGATCTGATAAAAACCGGAACTGCACCACAAGCTGTACCAGTCTGGCGGCGTATTGCGCAGTTGCAGCACAGAAGGGGTGATCAGTGCACCATTATGGTCAATGGGCACGGGGGTGTAGTCGTAGACCAGCGCATCAAAACCCAGGTCCTGGGCCAATACGAGGGTGTTGTCCATCTGTTCATCCAGGCTCCTGCCGGGGATGAGACGGTCATTAAAGGCAGTTAACCTGGCCAGCATCCGTTCTGCTCCCGAATTCGTTTGAATCTCGTCTTGCTGCAAGTAGAATGCCACGCCCCGGCGAAGGACTGCCAGACCAAACCTATAAGAATTACCAGGTTATGGACGCGCGGCATCCTCGGTAGTGTTGGCCTTTAAACGGCCACTATCCACAGGGCCGACACACAACAAGGAATGTACGCATGTGGCGTGAAATTGCCCCCGACCAGCAGTACAACGTGCAAGTCGATGGCCACAACCTCGTGGCCTACAGCTTTGGCGAAGGCGATGAGGTGTTGCTGTGTCTCAATGGCGGCCCGGGGCTGCCTTGCGACTACTTGCGCGACGCCCATGGCTGGCTCAAGGACAACGGCCTGCGAGTGGTTGCATTCGACCAGCTTGGCACCGGCGCATCAGCCAGACCGACCGATGTTTCGCTGTGGGAAATCAGCCGTTATGTCGAGGAAGTCGAGACGGTGCGCCAGGCCCTGGGCCTGGGTCGCGTGCACCTGCTGGGGCATTCCTGGGGCGGATGGCTGGGCATCGAGTACGCCATTCACTATCCCGACGCGCTGAAAAGCCTGATCCTGGAAAACACCGTCGGCGACATTCCGCACCTGTCCCTTGAGCTGGAACGCCTGCGCGGCGCCCTCGGTAGCGAGACCGTGGCGATGATGCAACGCCACGAAGCCATGGGCACTCTCGACCATCCGCAGTACCAGGCCGCCATCACCTTGCTCAACTACCGCCACGTCTGCCGCCTGGACGAGTGGCCGGCACCGGTCCAGCGCTCCCTCGGCGACTGGAACATGGGGCCCTACGAAACCATGCAGGGCCCCAACGAGTTCCTCTACATCGGCAACCTCAAGGACTGGAACCGCATCCCCGAGATGGCGGAGTTCAAGATGCCGATACTGATCACCACCGGCCAGCACGACGAACTGACCCCGGCCTGCGCCATGCGTATGAAAAGCGCGGCCAGGCACGCTGAATTACACGTGTTCCCCAACAGCAGCCATATGCCGTTTTACGAAGAGCCCCAGGCTTACTTCCCGGTGCTGCTGGACTTCCTTGCTCGTCACCGAGGCTGACGGATGAACCTGGCGCGTTACCGTTTTGTGCTGTCCCGGCCGCTGCAATTGCTGCCGGTGCTGTTTGGCATCAGCCTGATCACCTTCGTGCTGGTGCGCTCGATTCCCGGTGACCCGGCGCGGGCCCTGTTGGGATCGCGCAGCACCCCGGACGCCTTGCTGAAGATCCGCGCCCAATACGGCCTCGACCAGCCACTCTGGTTGCAATATTTCTACTTCCTGAAGAACCTGCTCAAGGGCGATCTCGGCCAGTCGCTGCTGTACAAGGTCGACGCGCTGAAACTGATTGTCACCCGCATCGAGCCGACCCTGTTCCTGGTGCTCGGCAGCGTGCTGCTGGCGCTGTTGATCGCCGTGCCGATGGCCACCGTGTCCGCACGCAATAAAGGCGGCTGGGCGGATAACCTGATCCGGCTGTTCACCACGGTGGGCCTGGGCATGCCGGCGTTCTGGCTGGGCTTGATGCTGATTCTGTTGCTCAGCGTGCAATGGGGCCTGTTCCCGGTCTCCGGCTATGGGCGCACCTGGCTGGACAAGGCGCACCACATGGTTCTGCCGTGCCTGACCATCGCCTTGGCGCTGTCGGCGGTGCTGGTGCGCAACCTGCGGGCGAGCATGCTGATGGAGTTGCAGGCTGATCACGTGACTGCCGCCCGGGCGCGCGGCTTGTCGGAGGCGGCGGTGTTTCGTCGCCACGTTTTGCCCAATTCCCTGGTGCCGGCGGTCAACCTGTTGGCGGTGAACATTGGCTGGCTGATCAGCGGCACGGTGGTGATCGAAAGCCTGTTTGCGATTCCCGGCATCGGCCAGTTGCTGGTGCGCGGGATTTTCACCCGCGACTACATGGTGGTGCAGGGCGTGGCGATGGTGCTGGCCTGTGCGACCGTGCTGGTCAACTTTGTCGCCGATGTGGTAACGGTCGCGCTGGACCCGCGAGTGAAGATGCAATGAGCAGTCGCCCCTTGATTGCCCCGTGGCGCTTGCGCCTGCGCTTTGGTTTTCGCAATGGCCGGCTGACGGCGGCCTGGGGCCTGTTGATTCTGCTGACATGGCTGGCGCTGGCGCTGTTCGCTCCGTGGGTCGCACCGTTCGATCCAATTGCGCAAATCACCGACATCAGTTTGCTGGCCCCCAGCCTCGCCCATCCATTTGGCACGGACAATTACGGCCGCGACATTCTTTCGAGGGTGATCTGGGGCGCGCGCATCGACCTGCAACTGGCGGTGGTCGGGGTGATCTTTCCGTTCCTGATCGGCACCTTTGTTGGCGCGGTGTCCGGTTATATCGGCGGGCGTTTTGACAGTTTCTGCATGCGGGTGATCGACGTCATCCTCGCGTTCCCCTTTCTAGTGCTGATGCTCGCGATCATGGCGATCCTCGGCCCTGGTTTGAAAAGCTTTTATATCGCCATGGCGCTGGTGGGTTGGGTGTCCTACGCACGACTGATCCGCTCGCAAATCCTGGTGCTCAAGGAAAGCGACTTCGCCCTGGCCGCCAAGAGCCTGGGCTTTGGCCATGGGCGCATTCTGTTTCGGCATTTGTTGCCCAACGCGATGTTCGGTTCGATTGTGTTTTCCATGTCTGACGCGGTGCTGGTGCTGCTCAACGGCGCAGCGGTCAGCTACCTCGGCCTGGGCGTGCAACCGCCGACCGCCGAGTGGGGCACCATGGTTGCCGAAGGCCAGGCGTTTATCACCACCGCCTGGTGGATTTGCACCTTCCCGGGCCTGGCCATCGTGACATTGGCCATGGGTTTCAGCCTGCTGGCCGATGGCGTGGCGCAAGTGCTGGGGGATCGCTCATGAGTCTTCTGCAAGTGCAGGACCTGAGTGTGATCGCCAATAACACCGGGCGCGATGTGACCCTGGTGGACCGGGTGTCCTTCGACCTGGCCGAAGGTGAAATCCTCGGTCTGGTGGGCGAAAGCGGTTCGGGCAAGACCATGGCCTGTCGCGGTCTGATGCGTTTGCTGCCGTCCTCGAGCCTGCGGGTGCAGGGCGGTTCGGTGCGCCTGGCGGGCAAGGACCTTCTGACACTGGATGACGCGGGCATGCGTGCGGTTCGTGGCGGGCAACTGGGCATGATTTTCCAGAACCCCAGCAGCCACCTCGACCCGCTGATGCGCATTGGCGAGCAGATCGCCGAAGGCATCCGCCTGCATCAGGGTGCGTCGAAAAAAGACGCGCGATTGCAGGCTATCGAAGTGCTGCGCCAGGTCGGTATTCCCGATCCCCAGGCGCGTATCGACAACTATCCTCACGAGTTTTCCGGCGGCATGCGCCAGCGGGCGATGATCGCCGTGGCCCTGGGCTGCAATCCAAAAGTGCTGATCGCCGACGAGCCGACCACCGCCCTCGACGTGACCGTGCAGGCCCAGATTCTGCGCTTGTTGTTGGACCTGCGGGACCAGCGCGGCCTGTCGATCATCATGATCACCCACGACCTGGGCGTGGTAGCGCAAACCTGCGACTCCATCGCCGTGATGTACGCCGGGCGCCTGTGCGAGCACGGCAGCAAATACGAGCTGCTGGCACACCCGCAACACCCGTACACCGCCGGCCTGATCGAGTGCCAGCCCGCCACCAGCAGTGGGCACGCCTTGTTGCGCACTATTGCCGGGCAACCGCCGTTACTCGATGCCTTGCCCAAGGGCTGCCGGTTCAACCCGCGATGCCCGCAAGTCGGCAGCTTGTGCACCGAGCTGTTGCCGGAAGGCGCACGGGTTGCCTGCCACTATCCTCTGGGAGTTCGCCCATGACGCTTTTACAGGTGAATGACCTTGAAGTGCGTTTTGCCGCCTCCGGCAGTGGCCTATTTGGCCTGAATAAACAGTGGGTGAGGGCGGTCAACGGCGTGTCGTTGACGCTGGCTGCTGGCGAAACCCTTGGGTTGGTGGGTGAGTCCGGCAGCGGGAAAAGCACCCTGGGGCGGGCGATCCTGCACCTCAACCCGATCAGCGCCGGGCAGGTGGTGTTTGACGGCATCGACATGGCCCACGCCGGGCCTGTCGACATCGCGCGTTTGCGGCACGAGACGGCGATGATCTTCCAGGATCCCTACGCGGCCCTGAACCCGCGTCTGACGGTCGGCCAAACCATCGCCGAAGTCCTTCGGGTGCAGCGCAAGGTGGCGTCAGAAAACATTCCACGCCGGGTCGACGAATTACTCGACCTCGTAGGCCTGCGCCCTGAACTCGCCAGCCGCAAGCCCGGCTCTCTCAGCGGCGGCCAGTGCCAGCGCGTCGGCATCGCCCGGGCGCTGGCGGTGGAGCCGCGGCTGATCATCGCCGACGAATGTGTAGCTGCCCTGGATGTGTCGATCCAGGGCCAGATCATCAACCTGCTGCTGGAACTGCAACAGCGCATGAACCTGGCGATTCTGTTTATCGCCCACGACCTGGCCATTGTCCGCCGCCTGTGCGACCGGGTGGCGGTGATGTACCTGGGGAAAATCGTCGAGGAAGGCCCGGTGGAAGCGGTGTTCACCGCGCCGCGCCATCCCTACACCGCCGCGTTGATCCAGGCGATCCCGGAGATTGATCCGTACCGCCCACTGCCCAGCGAACCTTTACCGGGCGAGCCGCCGAGCCCGCTGAAATTGCCCAGTGGGTGCGCCTTTCACCCGCGTTGCCGGCATGCACGAGCCGTGTGTGCCGAGGTATTGCCGCCGACTCACGTTGTGCAAACGCATCGGTACAGTTGCGTGCTTGAAGAACCTTTGCTTTGAACCCTTCCTGCCGATCATGAACAACCGCCGTTATAGACAAGGAGTTATGACATGCAATCCCGTCACTTGAAGTTGCTCGCCGCCGCCACGCTCACTGCGTGGTCGCTGACCGCCGGCATCGCCCACGCGGCCGGTGTACTCACCATCGGTTGCCGCGAAGACAGCACCACGTTTGACCCGATCAAAAGCGCGCAGAACCGCGACACCTGGGTGTTCGCCAACGTTTACGACACCCTGGTACGCGTGGATAACCTGGGCACCAAGATGGAGCCGGGGCTGGCAGAAAGCTGGGACATTTCCAAGGACGGCCTGACGTACACCTTCAAACTGCGGGCCGCGAAGTTCTCGGATGGCTCGCCGATCACTGCTGACGACGCCGCCTTCAGCCTGTTGCGCATTCGCGACAACAAGGCCTCGCTGTGGAGCGACCCGTTCAGCCTGATCAACACCGCCAAGGCTGCTGATCCGCAGACGCTGGTCGTGACCTTGAAAACCCCGGCGGTCGCCTTCCTCTCGCAACTCGCTTCGCCGACGGTGTCGATCCTGTCGGAAAAAGCCATGACCAAGATGGGCGAAGACGCCTACTCGGAAAACCCGGTGACCTCCGGCGCGTTTACCGTGGAAGAGTGGCGCAAGGGCGATCGGGTGATCCTGAAGAAGAACCCGAACTTCTGGCAGGCCAGTAACGTGAGCCTGGATGGCGTGGAGTGGGTGTCGGTCACCGACGACAACACGCGCATGCGCATGGTGCAGAACAACGAACTGGACACGGCGATCTTCGTCCCGTTCTCCCGGGTTGAAGAGCTTAAGAAAGACAAGAACGTGGTGGTCCACTCCGACCCGTCGACCCGTGAAGATCACCTGTTGATCAACCATGCCCACGGCCTGTTGGCCAAGCCGGAAGTGCGTCAGGCGCTGGACATGGCCATCGATAAACAATCGCTGGTGAAAACCGCCACCTTCGGCCAGGGCACCGTGGCCTATTCCTACATCCCAAAAGGCTCGCTGTACCACTACGCCAACAACCTGCAACGCCCTTATGACCCGACCGAAGCCAAGAAACTGCTGGCCGCCGCCGGTGCCCAGGACTTGAAGTTGAACTACGTGGTCAACGCCGGCAACGAAGCCGACGAGCAGATTGCGGTGATGATCAAGGATCAGTTGGCCAAGGTCGGCGTGACGGCCAACCTGCAAAAGGTCGACCCGACCCAAAGCTGGCAGATGCTGGTGGACGGCGAATACGACATTTCGGTGATGTACTGGACCAACGACATCCTCGACCCGGACCAGAAGACCACCTTCGTGCTGGGCCACGACACCAACCAGAACTACATGACTCGCTACAAGAACGACAAGGTCAAGGACCTGGTGGCGGCCGCACGGATCGAGGCGGATCCGGTCAAGCGTGAGCAGATGTACGTCGACCTGCAGAAAATGGCGAAACAGGATGTGAACTGGATCGATCTTTACTACAGCCCGTACATCAACATCTCACGCAAGAACGTGAGCAACTTCCTGCAAAACCCGCTGGGGCGTTTCACCCTTGAGGAAGTGGTGAAGAACTAAGTTCTAGAGAACACCGCAATACAAATGTGGGAGCGGGCTTGCTCGCGAAGGCGGAGTGTCAGTCAACAGAGATATCGACTGATCCACCGCCTTCGCGAGCAAGCCCGCTCCCACATTAGATTGCGCTATGTTCCAGATAGTTATTGCGCGTCAAACGCCTGCCCATTGATGCCGGTACTGTCCGGCCCCATCAGGTACAGGTACACCGGCATGATTTCTTCCGGTGTCGGGTTATCGGTCGGGTTCTCCCCTGGATACGCTTGCGCCCGCATGCTGGTGCGGGTTGCGCCCGGGTTGATGCTGTTGGCACGCACTGGTGCAACGTTATCCAACTCGTCCGCCAAGGTTTGCATCAGGCCTTCGGTGGCAAACTTCGACACCCCGTACGCCCCCCAATAAGCCCGGCCCTTGCGGCCCACGCTGCTGGAAGTGAACACCACCGACGCATCCTGGGACAGCTTGAGCAGCGGCAACAGCGTGCTGGTCAGCATGAACATCGCGTTGACGTTCACGTGCATCACCCGCATGAAGTTCTCACCGGACAACTGTTCGATGGGCGTGCGCGGGCCGATGATCGAGGCGTTGTGCAGCACGCCGTCGAGGTGGCCGAATTCCTTTTCGATCATCGCTGCCAACTCATCGTATTGATGGGGCAGGGCGGTCTCCAGGTTGAACGGGATCACCACGGGCTGTGGCTGGCCGGCGGCTTCGATTTCGTCATACACCTGGGCCAGGTTGGCTTCGGTCTTGCCCAGCAACAGCACGGTGGCGCCGTGGGCAGCATAGGTTTTTGCCGCTGCGGCACCGATTCCGCGACCGGCGCCAGTGACCAGGATGACTCTGCCCTTGAGCAGTTCTGGACGTGCGGAGTAATCAAACATAAACAACCTCGACAAAGTTCACAGAAAATCCATGTGATTGATTGCGGCTAAGGCTGGCTAAGGCTTCTGTGGCGAGGGAGCTTGCTCCCGTTCGACTGCGCAGCAGTCGCGAAAAGCGGGGCTGCTTCGCAACCCCACGGGAGCAAGCTCCCTCGCCACAAAGTTGCATCTACCTCAGGCAGTCCCAATCAGCAGCTGCACAGTGCGCTATCCAGCACTTTGCGCAATTCCAGCGGGTGATCCACCACCACGTCGGCACCCCAGTTACGCGGGTTGTCGTCCGGGTGGATATAGCCGTAGGTGACCGCCGCAGTGCGGGTGCCGGCGTCGCGGCCCGATTCGATGTCCCGCAGGTCATCACCCACGAACAGCACGCTCGCCGGGTCCAGGTCGAGCATCTTGCACGCCAGGATCAACGGCTCCGGGTCCGGCTTGCTGTTCTTCACGTGGTCCGGGCAGATCAACAGCGCCGAGCGTTCGGCCAGGCCCAGTTGCTGCATGATCGGTTCGGCAAAGCGCAGTGGCTTGTTGGTGACCACGCCCCAGATCAGCTTGGATTTCTCGATATCCACCAGCAGCTCTTCCATGCCCTCGAACAGCTTGCTGTGAATCGCGCAGCCCTTGAGGTAACGCTCCAGGAATTCCTGGCGCAGCTCTTCAAAGCCTGGGGACTCGGGGTCCATGGAAAAGGTCACGGCAACCATCGCCCGGGCGCCGCCGGAGATTTCATCGCGGATGTGTTGGTCGTTCATCGGTGCCAGGCCGCGGTCAGCCCGCATGGCCTGGCAGATGGCGATAAAGTCAGGCGCGGTGTCCAGCAGGGTACCGTCCATGTCGAAAAGAACCGCTCGCAACTTCACAGGCTTACTCCTCGCGCAGGGTCTGGATCATGTAGTTGACGTCAACGTCGCTGGCCAGTTTGTAGTGCTTGGTCAGCGGGTTGTAGGTCAGGCCGATGATGTCCTTGACGGTCAGCCCGGCCTGGCGGCTCCAGGCGCCCAGCTCGGAAGGGCGGATGAATTTCTTGAAGTCATGGGTGCCGCGAGGCAGCAGCTTCATGATGTATTCGGCGCCGATGATCGCGAACAGATAGGCCTTCGGATTGCGGTTGATGGTGGAGAAGAACACCTGGCCACCGGGCTTGACCATGCGGAAGCAGGCACGGATCACCGAGGATGGGTCCGGCACGTGCTCGAGCATTTCCAGGCAGGTGACTACATCGAACTGCCCGGGCATCTCTTCGGCCAGCTCTTCGGCGGTGATTTGGCGGTATTCGACGCTCACGCCGGATTCCAGCTGATGCAACTGGGCCACGGCCAATGGCGCTTCACCCATGTCGATACCCATCACGGTGGCGCCGCGCTGGGCCATGGATTCGCTGAGAATCCCGCCGCCGCAACCCACATCCAGCACTTTCTTGCCGGCCAGGTTGACGCGTTCGTCAATCCAGTTGACCCGCAGCGGATTGATGTCGTGCAGGGGTTTGAACTCGCTTTCGCGGTCCCACCAGCGATGGGCGAGGGCTTCGAATTTGGCGATTTCAGCGTGGTCGACGTTGCTCATGGGGAATCCTCTAAATCTGATAAAACGTTTTTGCCCGCCCTGGCATGTGCTGCCAGGGCCGGCGTTATTCGCTGTGTCCGCTGATGCGCTGGCCCCAGGCGATGGCCGTGGCGCACAACTGTTGTTCATCCAGGCGGGTCAGTTGCCGGTCGTCGAGCAATTGCTTGCCGCCGACCCAAAGGTGTTTCACACAATCGCGTCCGGTGGCATATATAAGCTGTGAGACAGGATCGTAGATCGGTTGTTGCGCTAGGCCCGACAAGTCGAAGGCCACGATATCCGCGGCCTTGCCGACTTCCAGCGAGCCGATTTCACTTTCCAGGCCCATGGCCCGGGCGCCGTTGAGGGTGGCCATGCGCAAGGCGCGGTGGGCATCCAGGGCGGTGGCCGAGCCGGCGACGGCCTTGGCCAGCAACGCGGCGGTGCGGGTTTCGCCCAGCAGGTCGAGGTCATTGTTACTGGCGGCGCCGTCGGTGCCTACTGCCACATTGACGCCGGCTTGCCACAGGCGTTCCACCGGGCAGAAGCCGCTGGCCAGTTTCAGGTTGGATTCCGGGCAGTGGATCACGCTGGTGTTACTTTCTACCAGTAAAGCCAGGTCGTCATCGCTGATTTGGGTCATGTGAACAGCCTGGAAGCGCGGCCCCAGCAAGCCGAGGCGGCCAAGCCGTGCCAGCGGGCGTTCACCGCGCTGTTCAACGGACTGCTGCACTTCGAAGGCGGTTTCATGCACGTGCATGTGGATCGAGGCGTCCAGCTCCTCGGCAATCATGCGGATTTTTTCGAGGTTTTCATCGCAGACGGTGTACGGCGCGTGGGGGCCGAAGGTGATTTTGATCCGTGGGTGATGCTTGAGGTCGCCGAACAGCTCGACGCCCTGGCGAATCGCCTCGTCGGCGTCAGCGGCACCGGGAATCGGGAAATCCAGGATCGGGATGGCGATTTGCGCACGGATGCCTGCGTTGTGCACGCGTTCGCTGGCGACTTTCGGGAAGAAGTACATGTCCGAGAAACACGTGATACCACCCTTTATCTGCTCGGCGATCGCCAGGTCAGTGCCGTCGCGCACGAAGGCTTCGTCGACCCACTTGGCTTCGGCGGGCCAGATGTGGTTTTCCAGCCAGGTCATCAGCGGCAGGTCGTCGGCCAGGCCGCGAAACAGCGTCATGGCCGCATGGCCGTGGGCGTTGATCAGGCCGGGACTGAGCAGCATGCCCGGCAGTTCGCGCACTTCGGTCGCAGCGAGCTTCAGGGCCGCGGCGCGTGGGCCGATAAACGCAATGCGCCCGTCACGAATGCCCAGGCCGTGCTCCTTGAGCACTACGCCGGCAGGCTCGACAGGTACCAGCCAGGTGGGCAGCAGCAATAAGTCGAGCGGGGCGGCAGTTAGCGTCATCGAGGGTGGTTTCCCTGGCATCTATAAAGAACGGCGAAGTATACCCGAGCGTCCTGGCTGGCGGATCGCTATAATCGGCGGCTTTTGTTCATGAGTACGGGGTGAGGGATGCGCGATCGACTGTTGGCTGCGGAGAAAGTGAAGGCCATCGACTGGCGTGATGGCGCACTGTACCTGCTCGATCAGCGTGTTTTGCCGTCTGCAGAAACCTGGGTCGTCTGCAGCAGTGCTGCCGAGGTGGCTGAGGCCATTCGCTCGATGGTGGTGCGCGGTGCGCCGGCCATTGGCATCAGTGCGGCGTATGGCCTGGTGCTGGCCGCCCGTGCTCACATCGCCGAGGGCGATGACTGGCAGGCTGCCTGGGAGGAGGACTACGCATTGCTGGCGGATACCCGTCCGACGGCGTCGAATCTTTTCTGGGCCATGAAGCGCATGCGTGATTGCCTCGATCGCCTCAAGAAACACGCCGACCCGCTGGCGGTGCTGGAAGCCGAGGCGGTAGCGATTCACCAAAGCGATCGCGAAGCCAACCTGACCATGGCGCAACTGGGTGTGGAACTGATCCGCAAGCATCAGGGCAACGTCCAGGCGATCCTGACCCATGGCAATGCGGGCGCGCTGGCGACGGGCGGCGTGGGTACGGCCCTTGGCGTGATTCGCGGGGCGTTCCTGGAGGGCATGGTGGAGAGGGTCTACGCCAACGAAACCCGGCCCTGGCTGCAAGGCTCGCGGCTGACGGCCTGGGAGTTGGCCAATGAGGGCATCCCCGTGACCGTGAATGCGGATTCGGCGGGCGCGCATATCCTCAAGACCAAGGGCGTGACGTGGGTGATCGTCGGTGCCGACTGCATTGCCGCCAATGGTGACGTGGTCAGCAAGATCGGCACCTATCAACTGGCGGTGTGCGCCATGCACCACGGCGTGCGCTTCATGGTGGTGGCAGCCAGCTCCAGCATCGACCTGATGGCGGCCAGTGGTGATGACGTGCCGCTTGAAGAGCGCGACGCCCGGGAGCTGCTGGAAGTCAGCGGCACCCGCGTCGCTGCCGATGTAGACGCCTTCAATCCGGTGTTTGATGTAACGCCGGCGGACCTGATTGATGTGATCGTCACTGAAAAAGGCATCGTCGAACGCCCGGACACGGCGAAGATGGCGCAATTGATGTGTCGTAAACGCCTGCATTAAGGCAATTCGCCCCCAAAAACATCCTGGATTCAGTTCTAAGCCCCTCTCGTCGCCGTCAAGCCTGTCATCCGTCAACTTACTATGCTCCATGCGCATCAGGGGGATAGGTGCGTGGCGGCGATTGTGATAACATCCGGCGGTTTCCAGGGTCACCCCAAGGGGTAACCTTTAATGCGCAGATCCGTGTCATAACTCGTTGATTTGTCGTAAGTCGTTGCCAGGCATCATGCCAGCAGCGGCGAGCTTCGTTCGTCCCATAGGATGTGACGAGGTTTCACCCGAAAAAGGAATCAGGCTTCTCATGGGCGAACTGGCCAAAGAAATCCTCCCGGTCAATATCGAAGACGAGCTGAAACAGTCCTACCTCGACTACGCGATGAGCGTAATTGTCGGTCGGGCACTGCCTGATGCGCGCGATGGCTTGAAGCCCGTGCACAGGCGTGTGCTGTTCGCGATGAGCGAGCTGGGTAACGACTGGAACAAGCCGTACAAGAAATCTGCCCGTGTTGTCGGTGACGTGATCGGTAAGTATCACCCTCACGGCGACACTGCGGTGTACGACACCATCGTTCGGATGGCCCAGCCGTTTTCCCTGCGCTACCTGCTGGTAGACGGCCAGGGCAACTTCGGTTCGGTCGACGGCGACAACGCTGCGGCCATGCGATACACCGAAGTGCGCATGACCAAGCTGGCGCACGAGCTGCTGGCTGACCTGCACAAAGAAACCGTGGACTGGGTGCCGAACTACGACGGCACCGAAATGATCCCGGCGGTCATGCCGACCCGTATTCCCAACCTGCTGGTCAACGGCTCCAGCGGTATCGCCGTGGGCATGGCCACCAACATCCCGCCACACAACCTCGGTGAAGTCATCGACGGTTGCCTGGCCCTCATCGACAACCCTGAGTTGACCATCGATGAGCTGATGCAATACATCCCGGGTCCAGACTTCCCGACTGCCGCAATCATCAACGGTCGCGCCGGCATCATCGAAGCCTACCGCACCGGTCGTGGCCGCATTTACATGCGCGCCCGCTCGATGATCGAAGACATCGACAAGGTCGGTGGCCGTCAGCAGATCGTCATCACCGAACTCCCTTACCAGTTGAACAAGGCGCGTCTGATCGAGAAGATCGCCGAGCTGGTTAAAGAGAAGAAGCTGGAAGGCATCACCGAACTGCGCGACGAGTCCGACAAAGACGGTATGCGCGTGGTGATCGAGCTGCGTCGTGGCGAAGTGCCTGAGGTGATCCTCAACAACCTCTACGCCCAGACCCAGCTGCAAAGCGTGTTTGGTATCAACGTGGTTGCGCTGATCGACGGCCGGCCGCGCATCCTGAACCTCAAGGATCTGCTGGAAGCCTTCGTGCGTCACCGCCGCGAAGTGGTGACCCGCCGTACCGTGTTCGAACTGCGCAAGGCCCGTGAACGCGGCCACATCCTGGAAGGCCAGGCGGTTGCGTTGTCGAACATCGACCCGGTCATTGCCCTGATCAAGGCTTCGCCGACCCCGTCGGAAGCTAAAGAAGCGTTGATCAAGATGCCGTGGGAATCCAGCGCCGTAGTGGCGATGGTTGAACGGGCCGGTGCCGATTCGTGCCGTCCGGAGACTCTGGACCCACAATACGGCCTGCGCGACGGCAAGTATTTCCTGTCCCCGGAACAGGCCCAGGCCATTCTGGAACTGCGTCTGCACCGTCTGACCGGCCTGGAACACGAGAAACTGCTGGCCGAGTACCAGGAGATTCTCAACCAGATCGGCGAGCTGATCCGCATCCTCAACAGCGCCGTGCGCCTGATGGAAGTGATCCGCGAAGAACTGGAAGTGATCCGCGCCGAATACGGCGACGTGCGCCGCACCGAGATTCTCGATGCCCGTCTCGACCTGACCCTGGGTGACATGATCCCGGAAGAAGATCGCGTCGTGACCATCTCCCACGGCGGCTATGCCAAGACCCAGCCGTTGGCTGCGTACCAGGCCCAGCGTCGTGGCGGTAAAGGGAAATCGGCTACCGGCGTCAAGGATGAGGACTACATCGCTCACCTGCTGGTTGCCAACAGCCACACCACGCTGCTGCTGTTCTCCAGCAAGGGCAAGGTGTACTGGCTGAAAACCTACGAAATCCCGGAAGCGTCCCGCGCTGCCCGTGGTCGTCCGTTGGTCAACCTGCTGCCGCTGGACAGTGATGAATACATCACCACCATGCTGCCGGTGGACGAGTACACCGAAGGTCACTTCATCTTCATGGCCACCGCCAAGGGCACCGTGAAGAAGACCCCGCTGGAATCCTTCAGCCGTCAACGCAGCGTGGGCCTGATCGCCCTCGAACTGGACGAAGGCGACGTATTGATCAGCGCGGCCATCACCGACGGCGAGCGTGAAGTTATGCTGTTCTCCGACGGCGGCAAGGTTACGCGCTTCAAGGAGTCCGACGTTCGTGCCATGGGCCGTACCGCCCGCGGTGTGCGCGGCATGCGTCTGCCAGAAGGGCAGAAGCTGATTTCGATGCTGATCCCGGAAGAAGGCAGCGAGATCCTCACCGCTTCCGAGCGTGGTTATGGCAAGCGCACCGCCATCAGCGAGTTCCCGGAGTACAAGCGTGGTGGCCAGGGCGTTATCGCCATGGTCAGCAACGACCGCAATGGCCGTCTGGTCGGCGCGGTCCAGGTGCTCGACGGCGAGGAGATCATGTTGATTTCCGACCAGGGCACCCTGGTGCGTACCCGGGTTGATGAAGTGTCGAGCCTGGGGCGTAACACCCAGGGTGTGACCTTGATCAAGCTGGCCAAGGACGAAAAACTGGTCGGCCTTGAGCGTGTCCAGGAGCCGTCGGAAGTGGAAGGCGAAGAGCTGGAAGGTGAGGAGTTTGAAGGCGAGGTGATCGCAGCAGGCGATGACAACGTCGACGAGCCAACACTCGACGCTGCCGCAGACGAAGAAGAACCGCAGGAATAAGCGGACACACAGGGGGCGGATGAAGATTCGCCCCCTTGTTGTTTGTCCCCTTTGAAATACAACGCCGCCCCCTGTAGGAGCGAGCTTGCTCGCGAAAATCGCCAACGATAACGCGGGCTGCCTGATACGCCCTTGCGCTCTCGGGTTTTTCGCGAGCAAGCTCGCTCCTACAGTGTTTGATTTCAGTCCCACCAGATCAGAGAGATTGGATGTGAGCAAGAGAGCCTATAACTTCTGTGCCGGCCCCGCGGCGCTTCCTGAAGCAGTCCTGCAGCGCGCGCAGGGTGAACTCCTCGACTGGCATGGAAAAGGCCTCTCCGTGATGGAAATGAGCCATCGCAGCGATGAGTTCGTGTCCATTGCCATCAAGGCCGAGCAGGATATGCGCGACTTGCTGGACATCCCGTCTGACTACAAAGTGTTGTTCCTGCAAGGCGGTGCGAGCCAGCAGTTCGCCCAGATCCCGCTGAACCTGCTGCCGGAAGATGGCACTGCCGACTATATCGACACCGGTATCTGGGGGCAGAAGGCCATTGAAGAGGCTTCCCGTTACGGTCACGTCAATGTGGCGGGCACTGCCAAGCCTTACGACTACTTCGCCATCCCTGGTCAGAACGAGTGGAAGCTTTCGAAAGACGCGGCCTATGTTCACTACGTAGCGAACGAAACCATCGGCGGCCTGGAATTCGACTGGGTGCCGGAAGTGGGTGATGTTCCGCTGGTGTGCGACATGTCGTCGGACATCCTCTCGCGGCCTATCGATGTGTCCAAGTACGGCATGATCTACGCCGGTGCGCAGAAGAACATCGGCCCGAGCGGCATCCTGGTCAACATCATCCGTGAAGACCTGCTGGGGCGTGCGCGTTCGCTGTGCCCGACCATGCTCAACTACAAGGTCGCGGCCGACAACGGCTCGATGTACAACACGCCGCCGGCCTTCGCCTGGTACCTTTCTGGTCTGGTGTTCGAATGGCTGAAAGAGCAGGGCGGCGTGGCTGCCATGGGCAAGCTCAACGAAGAGAAGAAACGTACCTTGTACGACTTCATCGACGCCAGCGGCCTGTACAGCAACCCGATCAACCTGACTGACCGTTCGTGGATGAACGTGCCGTTCCGTCTGGCTGACGACCGCCTGGACAAGCCATTCCTGGCCGGCGCCGACGAGCGCGGCCTGTTGAACCTCAAGGGCCACCGTTCGGTAGGTGGCATGCGCGCCTCCATCTATAACGCTGTGGATATCCACGCCGTCAAGGCGCTGGTGGCTTACATGGCAGAGTTCGAAAAGGAACACGGCTAATGTCTGAGCAAGAACTCAAGGCCCTGCGCGTACGCATTGACAGCCTGGACGAGAAAGTCCTGGAGCTGATCAGTGAGCGCGCGCGGTGTGCCCAGGAAGTTGCACGGGTGAAAATGGCGTCCCTGGCTGAAGGCGAAGTGCCGGTGTTCTACCGGCCGGAGCGTGAGGCCCAGGTGCTCAAGCGCGTGATGGAACGCAACAAGGGCCCGTTGGGCAACGAAGAGATGGCACGGTTGTTCCGTGAAATCATGTCTTCGTGCCTGGCGCTGGAGCAGCCGCTGAAAGTGGCTTACCTCGGTCCTGAAGGCACCTTCACCCAAGCCGCGGCCATGAAACATTTTGGCCACGCGGTGATCAGCAAGCCGATGGCGGCGATCGACGAAGTGTTCCGTGAAGTGGCAGCCGGGGCGGTGAATTTTGGCGTGGTGCCGGTGGAAAACTCCACTGAAGGCGCCGTCAACCACACCCTCGACAGCTTCCTTGAGCACGACATGGTGATCTGCGGCGAAGTTGAGCTGCGGATCCACCACCACTTGTTGGTGGGCGAAAACACCAAGACCGACAGCATCAGCCGCATCTATTCCCACGCTCAGTCCCTGGCCCAGTGCCGCAAGTGGCTGGACGCGCACTACCCGAACGTGGAGCGCGTGGCGGTGTCCAGCAACGCCGAAGCGGCGAAGCGGGTCAAGGGTGAGTGGAATTCGGCGGCAATTGCCGGCGATATGGCCGCGGGCCTCTACGGCCTGACGCGCCTGGCCGAGAAAATCGAGGATCGCCCGGATAACTCCACGCGCTTCCTGATGATCGGCAGCCAGGAAGTGCCGCCGACCGGCGACGACAAGACGTCGATCATCGTTTCCATGAGCAACAAGCCTGGCGCGCTGCATGAGCTGCTGGTGCCGTTCCACGACAACGGGATTGACCTGACGCGAATCGAGACGCGTCCTTCGCGCAGCGGTAAATGGACTTATGTGTTCTTTATCGACTTCGTCGGCCATCACCGCGACCCACTGGTCAAGGGTGTGCTCGAGAAAATCAGTCAGGAAGCCGTGGCACTCAAGGTGCTGGGCTCTTACCCGAAAGCGGTTTTGTGAGGCTTTAACATGAGTGGCAACTTCCTCGCCCTGGCACAGCCGGGCGTGCAACAACTGTCGCCTTACGTTCCGGGCAAGCCTGTGGACGAGCTGGCGCGTGAGTTGAACCTGGATCCGTCGAAGATCGTAAAACTGGCCAGTAACGAAAACCCGATGGGCCCAAGCCCCAAGGTATTGGCTGCGATTCGTGACGCGCTGGCTGAGCTGACGCGTTATCCGGATGGGAATGGTTTTGAGCTCAAGTCCTTGTTGGCGGAAAAATGCCGCGTTGAGCTGAATCAGGTGACCTTGGGTAACGGCTCCAACGACATTCTTGAGCTGGTCGGGCGTGCCTATCTGGCGCCGGGCCTGAACGCTGTGTTCAGTGAGCATGCGTTTGCGGTCTATCCGATCGTGACCCAGGCCGTGGGCGCTGAAGCTCGCGTGATTCCTGCGAAGGATTGGGGGCATGACCTGCCGGCCATGCTGGCGGCCATCGACGAGCAGACCCGCGTCGTGTTTATCGCCAACCCGAATAACCCGACCGGTACCTGGTTCAGCGCCGAGGTGCTGGACAACTTCCTGCAAGACGTCCCTGAGCACGTGCTGGTGGTGCTGGACGAGGCTTACATCGAGTACGCCGAAGGCAGCGACCTGCCGGACGGCCTGGACTTCCTCGCGGCTTATCCGAACCTGCTGGTCTCGCGTACGTTCTCCAAGGCTTACGGCCTGGCGTCGCTGCGGGTCGGCTATGGCCTGTCCACGCCGGTGGTGGCCGATGTGCTGAACCGCGTTCGCCAGCCATTCAACGTCAACAGCCTCGCGCTGGCGGCGGCTTGCGCTGCGGTGCAGGACGCTGAATACCTTGAAGAAGGCCGTCGCCTCAACGAAAGCGGCATGCTGCAGTTGCAGGAAGGCTTCCGTGAGTTGGGCCTGGGCTGGATTCCGTCCAAGGGCAACTTCATTTGTGTCGACCTGGGTCAAGTGGCCGCTCCTGTGTTCCAGGGCCTGTTGCGTGAAGGTGTGATCGTGCGTCCGGTGGCCAATTACGGCATGCCGAACCACTTGCGCATCACCATTGGACTGCCTGCTGAAAACAGCCGCTTCCTCGAGGCGCTGGCCAAGGTTCTGGCTCGTGGTTGATGTCACTGCATTGCAACCTGCTATGCCTATGATCGGTCGCCTGGTGGTGGTCGGTCTGGGATTGATCGGCGGCTCCTTCGCCAAGGGCCTGCGGGAAAGCGGCCTGTGTGGCGAAGTGGTCGGTGTGGACCTGGACCCGCAGTCGCGCAAGCTGGCGGTGGAGTTGGGCGTGGTGGACCGCTGTGAGGCGGACCTCGCCGTTGCCTGCCGGGGTGCGGATGTCATTCAGTTGGCGGTACCGATCCTGGCCATGGAGAAGTTGCTGGCGCTGTTGGCCGGCATGGACCTTGGGCAGGCAATCCTGACCGATGTCGGCAGTGCCAAGGGCAATGTGGTGCGTGCGGCGCGGCTGGCCTTCGGTGGCATGCCTGCGCGCTTTGTCCCCGGGCACCCGATTGCCGGGTCCGAGCAGAGCGGCGTTGAGGCGTCCAATGCGCAGCTGTTCCGTCGCCATAAAGTGATTCTGACGCCGCTGGATGAAACCGATCCTGCGGCATTGGCCGTGGTGGATCGGCTCTGGCGCGAGCTGGGGGCGGATGTCGAGCATATGCAGGTCGAGCGCCACGATGAAGTGTTGGCCGCGACCAGTCACCTGCCGCATTTGCTGGCGTTTGGCCTGGTGGATTCGCTGGCCAAGCGCAACGAGAACCTCGAGATTTTCCGTTACGCCGCCGGTGGTTTCCGCGACTTCACCCGGATCGCCGGCAGTGACCCGGTGATGTGGCACGACATATTCCTCGCCAACCGCGATGCAGTGTTGCGCACCCTGGATACGTTCCGCAGCGACCTCGACGCCCTGCGCGACGCAGTTGATGCGGGCGACGGGCATCAGTTGTTGGGCGTGTTCACTCGTGCGCGGGTGGCGCGGGAGCATTTCAGCAAGATTCTGGCGCGCCGGGCTTATATGGATGCTGCCGCAAACGCTGATGACCTGGTGTTTCTCGCCAGTCCCGGTGGCCGCTTGAGCGGGCAGATTCGGGTGCCTGGGGATAAGTCGATCTCCCATCGTTCGATCATGCTCGGCTCCCTGGCGGACGGCGTTACCGAGGTAGAGGGTTTCCTGGAGGGTGAGGATGCCCTGGCGACCTTGCAGGCGTTTCGCGACATGGGTGTAGTGATTGAGGGCCCGCACCATGGGCGCGTCACCATTCATGGGGTTGGCCTGCATGGCTTGAAGCCGGCGCCAGGACCGATTTATCTCGGTAACTCCGGCACTTCCATGCGGCTGTTGTCTGGCTTGCTGGCGGCCCAGAGCTTTGACAGCGTGTTGACGGGTGATGCCTCGCTGTCCAAGCGCCCGATGAGTCGCGTGGCCAAGCCATTGCGCGAAATGGGCGCGGTGATCGAGACCGGGCCGGAAGGGCGCCCACCTCTGACGATTCGCGGTGGGCAGGCACTTAAAGGTCTGACCTACGCATTGCCGATGGCCAGTGCTCAGGTTAAATCCTGCCTGTTGCTGGCCGGGTTGTATGCCGAGGGTAAAACCTCGATTACCGAGCCGGCGCCGACCCGTGACCATACCGAGCGGATGCTGCGTGGTTTTGGTTATCCGGTGGAGGTGGCGGGTGCTACGGCTTCGGTCGAGTCCGGTCACGCTCTGACCGCTACGCATATCGAAGTGCCGGGGGATATTTCCTCTTCGGCGTTCTTCCTGGTGGCGGCGTCGATTGCCGAAGGCTCCGAGCTGTTGCTTGAGCATGTGGGCATCAATCCGACCCGTACCGGAGTGATTGATATCCTGCGGCTGATGGGCGCGGATATCACCCTGGAAAACCAGCGGGAAGTGGGTGGCGAGCCTGTTGCTGATTTGCGTGTTCGCGCGGCGCCGTTGAAGGGGATCGAGATTCCCGAAGCGTTGGTTCCGCTGGCTATCGATGAGTTTCCGGTGCTGTTCGTGGCTGCGGCATGCGCCGAAGGCCGAACGGTATTGCGCGGAGCAGAGGAGTTGCGGGTCAAGGAGTCCGATCGGATTCAGGTCATGGCCGACGGTCTGCTCGCCCTGGGCGTGAAGTGTG
This sequence comes from Pseudomonas sp. AN3A02, assembly GCF_011765255.1. Lineage (NCBI taxonomy): Bacteria > Pseudomonadati > Pseudomonadota > Gammaproteobacteria > Pseudomonadales > Pseudomonadaceae > Pseudomonas > Pseudomonas sp. AN3A02. The sequence continues at coordinate 285,220 of NZ_JAARNI010000001.1, read as the reverse complement.
AACCGACACCTGATGGGATTATCATCGACGGTGGCGTGATAGGCGGCGGCGAAGTGCATGCCCATGGCGACCACCGGATTGCCATGGCTTTCAGCGTGGCCTCCCTGCGAGCGGCTGCGCCGATTCGTATCCATGACTGTGCCAACGTGGCTACGTCTTTTCCGAATTTTCTTACACTGTGTGCCCAAGTCGGCATTCGTGTTGCCCAAGAGGCTCAATTGTGAATATCAAAGCACCGGTGATTACCATCGACGGGCCAAGTGGCTCGGGCAAAGGCACGATCGCCGGCATCCTGGCCAAGCGCCTGGGCTGGTGCCTGCTGGACTCCGGGGCGCTGTACCGCTTGCTGGCCTTCGCCGCACGCAACCATGGCGTCGACCTGACCAACGAAGAATCGCTGAAGCTGCTGGCTGCGCATCTTGACGTGCAGTTCGTCGGGGCGACGGAAGGTCATCCCCAGCGCATCATCCTGGAAGGGGACGATGTGACCGACGACCTGCGCAACGAGCAAGTCGGTTCCTGGGCTTCCCAGGTCGCCGCATTGCCGGCGGTGCGCGACGCTTTGCTGCAGCGCCAGCGGGCTTTCCAGGAACCGCCGGGTCTGGTGGCTGACGGCCGCGACATGGGCACGGTGGTGTTTCCCGAGGCGCCGCTGAAGATTTTCCTGACTGCCAGTGCCGAGGAGCGGGCCCGCCGCCGTTACTTGCAGTTGAAGGGCAAAGTCGATGGTGTTAGTCTGTCGAGTCTGCTAGATGAGATCCGTGCACGCGATGAGCGTGATACCCAGCGTGCGGTAGCCCCGCTCAAGCCGGCGGCTGACGCCATACAGCTGGATTCCACGGAGTTGTCCATCGAGCAGGTGCTGGAACGCATCTTGAGTGAAATCGCCATTCGCGATATCGCCGGGTGACCAAGAAGGCCGCAGGGGACCAGTCATAGTCCTGTGGTGCTTCTTTTAATTGAAACTGACCCACACCGTCTGGGGTGTGGAGATGGGCGTATTCTTCGCCCTTATCAACAGGAATTAAAATGAGCGAAAGCTTTGCGGAACTCTTTGAAGAAAGCCTAAAAACCCTGAACCTTCAGGCAGGCTCCATCATCACCGGTGTTATCGTTGATATCGATTACCAAGCTCGCTGGGTAACCGTTCACGCTGGTCTGAAGTCTGAAGCTCTGATCCCGCTGGAACAGTTCTACAACGATGCTGGTGACCTGACTATCAATGTCGGTGACGAAGTTCACGTTGCTCTGGACTCGGTTGAAGACGGTTTCGGTGAAACCAAGCTGTCCCGTGAAAAAGCCAAGCGCGCTGAATGCTGGATTGTTCTCGAAGCAGCCTTCGCAGCTGAAGAAGTGGTCAAGGGCGTTATCAACGGTAAGGTTAAAGGCGGCTTCACTGTCGACGTTAACGGCATCCGTGCGTTCCTGCCAGGTTCTTTGGTCGACGTTCGTCCTGTGCGCGACACCACGCACCTGGAAGGCAAAGAACTCGAATTCAAGGTCATCAAGCTCGACCAGAAGCGCAACAACGTTGTCGTTTCCCGTCGCAGCGTCCTGGAAGCAGAGAACTCCGCCGAGCGTGAAGCTCTGCTGGAATCCCTGCAGGAAGGCCAACAAGTCAAAGGTATCGTCAAGAACCTCACCGATTACGGCGCATTCGTCGATCTGGGTGGCGTCGATGGCCTGCTGCACATTACCGACATGGCTTGGAAGCGTATCAAGCATCCATCGGAAATCGTCAACGTTGGCGACGAGATCGATGTCAAGGTTCTGAAGTACGATCGTGAGCGCAACCGTGTCTCCCTGGGCTTGAAGCAGCTGGGCGAAGATCCATGGGTCGCTATCAAGGCTCGTTATCCAGAAAGCACTCGCGTTACCGCGCGTGTTACCAACCTGACCGACTACGGCTGCTTCGCAGAGCTGGAAGAAGGCGTGGAAGGCCTGGTACACGTTTCCGAAATGGACTGGACCAACAAAAACATCCACCCTTCGAAAGTCGTACAAGTCGGCGACGAAGTGGAAGTTATGGTTCTGGACATCGACGAAGAGCGTCGTCGTATCTCCCTCGGCATCAAGCAGTGCAAATCTAACCCATGGGAAGATTTCTCTGGCCAGTTCAACAAGGGCGATAAAATCTCCGGCACCATCAAGTCGATCACCGATTTCGGTATCTTCATTGGTCTGGACGGCGGCATCGACGGCCTGGTTCACCTGTCCGACATCTCCTGGAACGAAGTTGGCGAAGAAGCTGTTCGTCGTTTCAAGAAGGGCGACGAGCTGGACACCGTTATCCTGTCGGTTGACCCAGAGCGCGAGCGCATCTCCCTGGGTATCAAGCAACTGGAAAGCGATCCGTTCTCCGAGTACGTTCAAGAGAACGACAAAGGCGCAATCGTTAAAGGCATCGTGAAGGAAGTTGACGCTAAAGGCGCCATCATCACTCTGGCCGACGATATCGAAGCGACTCTGAAAGCCTCCGAAATCAGCCGTGACCGCGTTGAAGACGCGCGCAACGTTCTGAAAGAAGGCGAAGAAGTAGAAGCCAAGATCATCAGCGTTGACCGCAAGAGCCGCGTAATCCAGCTCTCCATCAAGTCGAAAGACGATGCTGAAGAGAAAGAAGCCATCCAGAGCCTGCGCGACAAGCCAGCTACCTCTGAGCCTTCTGCTGGTCCTACCACTCTGGGCGACCTGCTGCGTGCACAAATGGAAAAACAGAACTAAGTTCTGTCAGACCATAGAAAAAGGGCGACTTCGGTCGCCCTTTTTTGTGGCTGGGATTTGGTGTTGTGTGCAGCGTCGCCTTGGCGTTCTGCGGCTGGAGCGCTGTCGTCACGCTGGCAGCGCATTCGCGCTTGTAGGCTCTATCTGGCAGTGATCGCGCTGGAGTGGCTCCAGTGAGGCTGAGCGAGAGCTGGCTGCCGTGGGGTGCAATGCCTGCTCTCTTCGAGTTACACCCCAAGTCTTTGAATATAAGTCAATACATGGGCTGTTCAAACTCCTCCGGTCATGCTAAAACCTTCGAAGCGCTTTTCCTAGCTGCTTGAAAAAGAAGGGAAAAATATGACGAAGTCGGAGTTGATCGAACGAATTGTCACCCATCAAGGGCTGCTCTCATCCAAAGATGTTGAGCTGGCCATCAAGACCATGCTTGAACAGATGTCACAGTGCCTGGCTACCGGCGATCGGATTGAGATTCGTGGGTTTGGTAGTTTTTCGCTGCATTATCGGGCGCCTCGTGTAGGGCGTAACCCGAAGACTGGTCAGTCTGTCAGTCTCGACGGCAAATTTGTGCCTCACTTCAAGCCGGGCAAGGAATTGCGGGATCGGGTGAACGAAGACGAGGAAGAAGGCGTCTGAGTGTTTTTGGGGTAGGAGAAGGTTATGCGTGGGGTTAAGCGCGTTGCAGTTGTGCTGGCGGTGCTGATTGTTGCTTTGGTGGTGGTGGCATTTGTGCTGGAGAATCAACAGGGCGTGTCTCTCTCGTTCTTGGGGTTGGCTACCGGGCAAATGCCGGTGTCGGTTTTCGTCGTGGTGGCTTTGATCGTTGGGATGTTATTGGGGCCGTTGTTGAGGGTCTTGGTCCTTCGTCGGCGCTCTAAACCGGTCTCAGTCGTACGGGGCTGACGTTTCGATTGCTGAGCGGGATTTATGACCGTTTGTCAGAAAATCTGTTTTTTATTCCTCTATCGTTTTGTGTGGGTGTGGACGCGTTTTCGCTTGCAAGCCAGAGGTATCGTCCACTGTTAGCTTGTTTCTTTGAGCTTCCTTTCTTTCTCATGCTCCAGAACGAGCTCTGCCAGGCTTGCCCTTAAACGATCAGGATATCTCCTACAGACATGTCAAGACTTGTAATGTGTCAGAGAGATGGCAGAATGCAATCTGTTCTCGATAACGGGCATTTTGTGCGCTCAGAATTCGGCAGAGACGCTGGGTTTTGGCGGTCATCCAATTAGAATAAAAAATGCACAAATTGTCTGCATAACGAGCCCGCAGTTTCTCTTTGAAGGCAGGTTTTTGTTGTGAGTAGTAGCCTCCGTACGGCCTTGGTGCCTTCCGCACACGAAATTGATCTTTTAACAATGTTCCAGTGTGTCTGGAAGCAAAAAATACTGGTAGTGCTTGTGACTGCAGGCATAGGTTTAATTGCAGCAGTTTATGCCTACATGGTTACTCCTGAATACCAGGTAAGCGGCGTTCTGCGACCTGCTGCAATCAATGAGCTGGATGCCTTAAATCGGTCGGAGGTTTATAAGCTCCCCCCAAATGAAGCTCTTACTAGGGTTGGAGCTTCTCTTGAGTCATATGACACACGTTTGGGTTTTTTTCGGGCCAATCAGGTGCTATTTAAAGAATTTCAGCAACCAGGGCGCTCCTTAGAGCAGAGCTTTGAAGAGTTTAACCGTAACTCGATCAATTTAATTTTGCCTGATCCCAATAAATCCGACTCCCTAAGTGACTATATTCGTCTCGAAATGGTTTATCCCAAGGGTATCGACGGAGTAGCGATTCTTAACCGTTTTGTCGATTACGCAATCAACAATGAGCGCGGACGAATTACAGCGGACATGGAGGTTATTGTACGCAACCGTCTAAATGAGCTAAATGGCAAACTCGCTGCCGCACGTGCAAGCTACGACAATGAAAAAGAGGCAAGAATTGCGATTCTGCTTGAGCAGGATAATTTAAAGCGTTCGCAGCTGCAGGATGAATTGACTGCGCTTCGGGCTTTATTGAAGACGCACCGCATTGATCGAATTGCGCAGCTCAACGAGGCTATAGGAATTGCGCGATCCCTGGGTATTCGCAAGCCGACGACGCCCTCATCATTGAGTGAATCGGAGCGATCTGGGGCGAGTATTATGCGTACCGAGGTAAATAACCAACAAATTCCTCTTTACTTCATGGGCGTTGATGCGCTTGAAGCTGAGCGCAGTGCTCTTCAACAGCGTAAATCTGACGAATTTACTGAGGTTCGGATAGCGCAGATCGCAAAAGAATTACAGTTGCTCAAAGATAATCGTCAGGTTGAAATATTAAAAAATCGCAAAAATGAAGAACTTTATCTCAGTGGTGTTGAGCCTTTACGTGCCGAGATTGCTCGTCTCAATAATCTGAATATTGACACTAGTAATCTTAAGCTCGTCACCGTTGATAGGCAGGCGCTCGAGCCATTGTCACCCATTAAACCAAAAAAACTACTTATCATCTTAGGTGGCTTGATCGTTGGTGGCGTGCTGGGTGTTGCGCTGGCATTATGTAAAATACTCTTCAGTTCCCGCCCCAAGCTCATCTAGCGTGTCGTCTCAATAATAAGTTCTCTATGAACTCATTTATGCTTGCCCGCTGATTACATTATTTGGGGGGGCGAACATATAAGCGTCCAAGATATTGTCCTGAGTCCTGAAGAGCGCGCTGAGCTGACGTGCTTACAAGATCAGCTGCCATCAGTCAGGGTGACGTTCGTCGCGCAGGTTTAACTGTTCGCCGCACAGGGAACTCGCGGATTGAAATAGCCCGCTTGGTTGGGTTCTCTCTGCGCTCGGTCACTCACTGGTGCAAGCTTTTTTAAGTCAGCACTAAACGGGCTTGGCCCACAGGCCCGGGCGCGGAGGTAAGTCGTTCTTGACACCGCAAGTGCTGACTCAGGCGATAGAGCAATGGTTCAATCCCCTTGTCGGTCAGCCTCGCTAGAGTTGCCGAAGCATGGCGCGAGTCGCAAGTTAAAAAAACGTTACGCAGGATCCCAACGAAAAAATCGGAGCTTAGACGTAGTAAGCTAGCCGTCGTCTTACCGGCTAGGTAGAATGTGATGGCGGCTGGATTGCTGGCTATCCAAGCAGGTAACAAAGATAATCCGAAATTTGAAAAGGGTGAAGGTCCGCCATCGGGCATCGATGCAAATTCTAGGTAGGTATAGGGGTAGGTAGTGAACAGTTTTGCTAACTGGGTGGCATTTCAATGAGGAGGACGATTTATATCGGATGTTCGTTCGGATATAAAACGCTTTGCTCCTTAATAGTCTTAAGAGTTCTAGCCGTTGAATTCGGTGAAGAGGGCTTCGGCTATTTAGCTCAGTATATGGCATTTTTGGCGATCATATTTGGACTTTCATTGGGGGGGGCAACTAACTTTCTAATAAAAAATCTGTCTGTTTCACATGATTCTAAAAAATTCCAAAATGAGATTTCGGTTGTTTTTAGCTATAGTTTTGTTTTTTTAAGTGTGATGACACTGGTGTTAATATGTTTGAAAAAGCAGTTAGAGGAGTTTGTTTTTTTTAGTGAGGTATCTTGGTGGGTTATAGTATATATACTCGTTTTATTCTATATTTCAAATGTATACGGCTGTTTAATGGCGGCGACGCTTGCCCAAGGTAAAATAAGAAAGTTCGCATTATCTAGTGTTGGTGGCTCATCAATCTTTACTCTTGCTGTTATTTTGTTAGTGCGGTCGGGATATGCAGATGCAATATATCTGGTTTTACCATTGTCATATGTGTTGCCTATTGTTTTTCTTTATAATTCGTACGAAGGAAAAATTAAACTAGATTTAGTTATGATGTTTTCAGAGCGACGTGCTCGGGAGATTTTCAGATATAGTTTGATTGTATATGTAGGATTGGTTTCTCTCCCTCTAGTTAGTATCTTTGTGCGAGAAAACTATCAGTCTCTTTTTGGGCCGGTATCTTTAAGTAATTGGCAGGTGGCCGTAAAATTTTCAGATACACTGCAGCAGTTTTTTGGCATGTTTTGTGCCGCGGTGCTTTTGCCATATCTTTCAAGGAACGTACACAATTTTAATATTCTGACCTGGGGGATGAGGCTTGGGGGGTTGGCGTTACTGTACATTCCTTTAGCCACCATCGTCTTGGTGTTTAGCGGCACAGTCGTTTTTCTGCTGTTCGGTGGCGGTTATGAGACGTCCAAAGCATATTTGCAATATTATCTGCTAGGGGATCTATTTCGAATGTGTGCTCTTTTCTGCTCGTACACATTGATTTCAGTAGATAGATTTGGCCGAGTGCTTATATTTGAGTGTTTACAGGGCATCATATATGTTGCTTTATACATGTATTTACCTGTGCATGACGAAATAACTAAAGTTGGATATGCCTATTTGCTTACTTATGTAATTTGTTTTTGTTTCATGCTGGTGTTCGTATTTTCTTACTTTAAAAGGAGATTAAATTGAATTTGCTTTTGTTGTGTACAGCTTATTCGTTGGAGCATAACCATTCATGGCTATCTGATAGCCTTGCGGAACAACTGGCTTTAAGACATAAGGTTACTGTGGTTTTGTTGGATTGGTCTGGAAAGCACAAAAATAATTTCAGGGTTCAAAAGAATGGTGTCGACATATTGGTATTTTCTACTGATCGGAAGATATTTTTGGGCCCCGCTGGTAAAATATTTAAGTGGTTATTTGCTTCAAGGTTAATCAGTTCGACAGTAAAAAAATCACTTGCGAATGAAACCTTTGATTTAGTCGTTAATTTCACACCAGCATTAGTGATGCATCCAATTTATTCTAAGTTAAAAACAAATGCTTCTCGGGGCTACTTAATTCTTTGGGACTTTTTTCCTATCTATCATTCTGAGCTAGGTCTCATCCCCAAGTGTTTATTTTCACCTTTAAAATATCTAGAAAATGCAGCTTATCATGGTTACGACCGATTAGGTTTGATGTCAGGAGAGAACGTTAAGTTTCTTAAAAGCAATTACAATCTTCGGTCTTCTACTACAGCGGAGGTATTAAATCTATGGGGGCCGAATACCGTTTTGACACGTGACAAAGATACTCAATACGCTGCGAGGCTTGCAAATGATATCCACGATGAACTGGTTTGTGTTTTTGGAGGTCAACTTATTAAAGGGCGGGGAATAGGCAAAATTATTGAACTCGCAACATACGCGAAGAAGCAAGGGTTGAAAGCTAAATTTTTTATTTTTGGGGATGGCCCAGAAAGAGAAAAAATTCTCGATGATATTGTTAAGTTTGATGTAGCTGAATTTGTCATCTACAAAGGTTTTAAACCTAGGGAAGAATACTTAGATTTTCTAAAGTGTGCTGATTTAGGGTTGGTATTCAATTCAGGCGATGTGAGCGTGCCTACATTTCCATCAAAAGCCGTCGACTATTTGAGATCGGCTGTACCAATTTTATCTTTTGTTGAGGATGCAACCGATTTTGGGGAGATTTTGCAAAATCAAATTCGTGCTGGTTGGAGCGCATCGCCTAAAAATGAGTCTAGGCTATTTGCTAAATTTAGCGAAGCTGCAAACATGGAAAAGCATCAGCTTCTTGAGATTGGAACGGTAGGGCAAAATTGGTATTTGGAAAATATGACTGTTTCGAAGGCTGCGGAACAAATCTCCATGTGTGTAGATGATAGCGCTCAGTAATATATATATTGAAAGAATAAGGTGCTCTCGGAATCAAGAATAATTGAACACTGATTGGGGTTGCAATGGTTTCTAAAAAATGATCCATGATCACATGTTATGCGGGCCCTTTTGGTAATGCCGCTTTTAAGGGGGGGGGCTTAATTCGGATATTGCTGAAATAAGAGTCTTCAGTCGCGATGAAAAAAGCAAAGCTACATGCGTAAGCTATACGCCAGTTCCAAGCAGAAAATCTACATTGGTGATGCCCGTGATTGTCAATGTATATTGTGCAAGAACTGTAGGATAGGTTATATTTTTAGTGCGTCAGTGTTAAAACAAATTCAATCTTGTGAAATTCATCCGATGGAAGCTGGTAAAATGGATGGGATTAGTGCAGGAAATGTACTTGAGGCCGCCATGCAGCACGAGTTGAACGTTTGGAATGGTTAAGTAAAGATAAGGCAGTCTATCAGATCAATGCTGTCAGTATATTCAAAGCAATGATGGTAAAGGTGATGGCAGCGAAGTCACGAACTGTACCAGTTAATATATTCTCAATCGGTTGATAAATATTGTGAAGTTTATAGGGCAGACATGTGTTTTCTTCTTTTTAATACCCTGGGTGTCGTTTGGTCTAAATACAATGGACTCCCAGCCTTGGCCGGCCCTTGCGAGTATGTTTTTTATTTTACTTAACATCACTAATAGCTTCGACAGAAAAGTTTTACTAGTGTTTGCCATCGTTCCGGTTTTTTTTGTAGCTTCCTTATACGCCATGTCTGGGTTGGATTTTTATTTTCTAAGGGCGGGTGCTGCATATATTGGGTTTGCATTAATATATTTTTCGTTTTATCTATATATAAAAAAATATGGCTTTCCTATGTCTGTTTTTGTCGTGATTAATATCATATATATTCTAGCTGGTCTTCTGCAATATATGTTCGGAGTAGAGATTTTGTCTGCGATCATTAATGTGAGGTCCTCCGCTGATCGTGGTGTTACTAGTTTGACCCCAGAGCCCACGTATTTTGGAATTTTCCTGTTTTTCTTATCTTGGATTTATTTATTGCAATGTAATTATCGTCCAGAGAGATGGATGATTTGGCTGATTTTCATAAATCTACTATCTATAATTTTTTTGGCAAAATCTTCAATGGTATTTGTTTTTATTCTGGGTTTTATCGCTTTTTACTGTCTAAAGTTTTTCCGTGCGCGGCATATAATATACTTGGTTGTAATCCTTTCTAGTCTCATTTTGCCGGTAATAATGCTAATGGAAGGGACTAGGATCTATAGTTTATTCATGTTGTTTTATGAGCAAGGGATAAGCGGAGTTGTGTATGCTGACGCGAGTGTCAATAGCAGGCTTGCAGATGTAATACTTCCTCTTCACGGATTTATTAAAAACTGGTTCATGCCGGGTGGTTTTAGCAGTTATGCCGAAACATCATTATCTCTTCGAGATGATTATAATGGCTTCTTCTGGTATGGAGGCGGTGAAAATGTAATTATGTCCTATCTTGGTTCATTTATATATGAACTTGGTATATTTGGATTGGTTTATATGTTGATGCTTTTTAAGCTTGCTGCTGATGGGACGAGACACCGGCTGATTGACCTCTTTCTATTATGGTTTTTGCTTAATTTTGCGATTCCTGTTGGGTTTCCCCTAATACCTATTATGTTGGCTTTCATGTTTTTTTACAGAAATTTTAGTGGGCAAAGCGTACGCTGCAATAAAGAATTAAGGGCGGTTTCGTAGTTGCGAACTTGTATTCGGTCCACTCGATAGAGCGCGTCGTTTTGATGAGTGCTTATAAGCGGCTTTGCATTTTGGCTGGTGATCCTGACAGTAGAGAAAATTATTTTCTCTACTGTGGGGCGTCAGACCGTTGTTATGGTATAAAGAATTTGCTTGATTCTTTTTCGGAGTTCGGAAACGAAAATTTCGATTTGCTGATGTGCGTTGACGGTGATGACCACAGGTGCGTCGAAAGCATGGTGTCTACTCACCCACGTGTCAAATTTCCTGGGCAATTGGATCGTAGCGTAGTTCTGAGCTGTCGGCGTAACGGTAAATTGCTGATTAACCCTCGAAACGATGGGTCTGAATTTACGAAGTATCCGTTTCCTTCCAAGGTAATTGAGTACATTTCATTGGGTATGCCTGTGTTGATGTATGAACTCGATGGTATACCTGATGAATATTACGAATTTTGCTTTGTGATCCCGTCGGGTGAAGATGGGATGAGTGCAAAGCCGTTAAAGGTTTTGAAGCTTTCTGATTATGAGTTATTGGCAAGGGGTTACTCTACCGAAAGATTCATAGTTGGAAATAATATGCCTGGCGTACAGGTAAGTAAGTTGTTGGACGAGATTAAAGGAGATCGTTATGTTTGAAGGCAAAAAGTTGCTCATTACCGGTGGCACCGGTTCCTTTGGTAATGCTGTTCTGAAGAGGTTTCTTGATAGTGATATTGCAGAGATCCGGATTTTTAGTCGCGATGAAAAAAAACAAGATGACATGCGTAAACGCTACGCGAATTCCAAGCTAAAGTTTTATATTGGTGATGTTCGAGACTATCAAAGTGTGCTGAACGCCACTCGTGGTGTTGATTATATTTTCCACGCGGCGGCGCTGAAGCAAGTTCCATCATGCGAATTTCACCCGATGGAAGCAGTCAAAACGAACGTTCTGGGTACCGAAAATCTGCTTGAGGCAGCGATCCAGAATGAGGTTAAGCGCGTTGTATGCCTGAGTACCGACAAGGCCGTATACCCGATTAATGCCATGGGAATTTCCAAGGCAATGATGGAAAAGGTTATGGTAGCGAAGTCGCGAAATGTTGATGAAACCAAGACAGTTATTTGTGGGACTCGTTACGGTAATGTCATGGCATCCCGCGGCTCGGTGATCCCGTTGTTCATTGAGCAGATCCGTGCAGGCCAACCTCTGACCTTGACTGATCCCAACATGACGCGTTTCATGATGACGCTCGCCGATGCTGTAGACCTTGTACTTTATGCGTTTCAACATGGCAGCAACGGTGACTTGTTCGTGCAAAAGGCTCCAGCCGCCACGGTTGAAGTATTGGCCAAGACGCTGACCGCAATGGTGGGGAAGCCGGAGCACGATATTCAGGTGATCGGTACCCGTCATGGCGAGAAATTGTTTGAAGCTTTGCTTAGCCGTGAAGAAATGGCCTGTGCTGAAGACATGGGTGATTACTTCCGCATCCCACCAGATTTGCGCGACCTGAATTACGCCAAATTTGTTGAACAGGGTGAAACCAAAATCTCCAGAACCGAAGACTACAATTCCCACAACACCGAGCGTCTTGACGTTGCCGGAATGGAAAAGCTGTTGTTGAAACTGGACTTCATGCGTGCGATACAGCGCGGCGAGTATGCAACTCCTGAGGAATAATCAATGAAGGTTCTGATTACGGGCGCCAACGGATTTGTCGGCCAGAATCTCATCTCGCACTTGGCCGCGCGTGATGATATTGAGGTCGTCGTGTTTACGCGCAATGACTCTCTGGCGAGCTTGCCTGGCTTGGTAGCGCAGGTGGATTTTATTTTTCACCTGGCCGGTGTAAATCGGCCTAAAGACCCGAAGGAATTCAACACGGGTAATACCGATCTGACCGGTGCGCTATGCGATGCCGTCATTAATAGTGGCCGGCAAGTGCCTGTGCTGTATACCTCGTCCAGCCAGGCTGAGCTCAATAATGCCTACGGTAACAGCAAGCGTGGTGCCGAAGAGTTACTGTCGAATTTGCATTCGGCCGCGAATGCTCCGATTTATATATTCCGCTTGCCAAACGTTTTTGGTAAATGGGCGCGACCAAACTACAATTCTGCCGTTGCGACATTTTGTAATAATATCGCCCGTGATATTCCGATCAGTGTGAATGATCCGCTGGCGGTTATTAATCTTGTCTATATCGATGACGTGGTCGCACGGTTTATCGCGGTAATGGACGGGAAGGTAAGTGTGCAGCCCTTCGTAAACGTCGAGCCTCAGTACAGTATCAGTGTAGGCGGCCTGGTTGAACAGTTGACCTCGTTTCGTGATAGTCGCACCACGATGATCAGTGAGCGTGTGGGCACAGGCTTGGTTCGCGCTTTGTACTCTACTTATTTAAGCTACCTTCCGCCCGAAAGTTTCACCTACAAGGTTCCTAAGTATGAGGATCCGCGTGGGATATTTGTTGAGATGCTCAAGACTCCGGACGCTGGCCAGTTCTCGTTCTTCACAGCCCATCCTGGGATTACGCGCGGCGGGCATTACCACCACACCAAGACTGAAAAATTCCTTGTTATTAAAGGCAAGGCTTGTTTTAGGTTTCGACATATTGTCTCTGGTGAGTTTTACGAGTTGTTCACTACTGGTGAGAGTCCTGAGATTGTCGAGACGGTGCCTGGTTGGACCCATGATGTGACCAATGTGGGCGACGAAGAGGTAATCGTTATGCTCTGGGCTAATGAGATTTTTGACCGCGAGCGTCCGGACACTTTCTCAATGCCCGTGGGTACGGAAGCTTAAACATAATCTCGAGCGTTATAAATTTATGAAAAAAATGAAAGTTGTCACGGTGGTCGGAACTAGGCCTGAAATCATTCGTCTTTCGCGCGTTATTGATGCACTTGACAGGCATTGTGATCATCTCTTGGTTCATACTGGCCAGAACTACGACTATGAACTCAATGAGATATTTTTCCAGGATTTGAACATCCGCAAGCCCGACCACTTTTTGAATGCTGCAGGTGCCAGTGGAGCGGAGACGATCGGTAATGTCATCATTGCTGTTGACCGTGTGCTTGCAGACGTTCAACCCGAGGCGCTGCTGGTACTTGGTGACACCAATAGCTGCATGGCTGTTATCCCTGCCAAGCGCCGCAAGATTCCCACCTTTCACATGGAGGCGGGCAATCGTTGCTTTGATATGCGGGTGCCGGAAGAGATTAATCGGCGCATTGTTGACCATACGGCAGACATAAACCTGACTTACAGTACGATTGCACGTGATTATTTGTTGAGTGAGGGCTTGTCTCCGGACATGGTTATCAAAACGGGTAGTCCGATGTTTGAAGTGCTGACTTACTACCGTGAAGGTATTGAGTCTTCAGACGTTCTCGAGCGACTTGGCCTGCAGGAAGGCGCGTTTTTTGTCGTCAGTGCCCACCGCGAAGAGAATATTGATTCGGATAAGAATTTTCTGAAGCTGGTTGATGTACTCAACACCGTCGCAGCTCACTATAACTTTCCTGTAATCGTGTCCACGCACCCACGTACGCAGAAACGCGTAGATGCGATGGGCGTGGTGTTCCACGAAAACGTAAAGCTGCTCAAGCCGCTGGGTTTCAAAGATTATAATAAGTTGCAACTTACTGCGAAGGCAGTGCTGTCTGATAGCGGAACAATCAATGAAGAGTCATCGATACTGAATTTCCCTGCTTTGAATATCCGTGAAGCTCACGAGCGTCCGGAGGGGATGGAGGAAGCGGCGGTGATGATGGTCGGGTTGGAAGTAAATCGCGTGCTTCAAGGCCTAAACATGCTGGAATGCCAAGGTACTGGGAATAACAGGACCTTGCGTCAAGTTGCCGATTACAGTATGCCAAATGTCTCTGAAAAAGTAGCTCGTATTATTCATAGTTATACGGACTATGTGAATCGTATAGTCTGGAAACGTTATTGATTGAGTTAATGTCAATGCCTGATCGAAAACTAAAAATTCTGGTTGTTACGCAGTATTTCTGGCCTGAAAATATGCGTATCAATGATCTTGTTCGTGACTTTTCAGAAAAGGGTCACCACGTTACGGTATTGACTGGGCTCCCTAACTATCCCGAGGGCAGCATCTACAGCGAGTATCGAACGGCTCCAAGGGAATTTTCGGAATATGCGGGTGCGAAAGTTGTGCGAGTTCCTCTGATACCTCGTGGGAAGCGTAGTGTTAGTCTCATTTTAAATTATGCTTCTTTTTTTATCGCTGCTTCGGTGTTGGGACCTTGGAAATTGCGCGCAGAGCGATACGACGCTGTGTTTGTTTATGCGGTTTCGCCCATCATGGCTGCTATTCCAGCGTTGGTTATCGGCCGTATTAAACGGACACCTGTATTCATTTGGGTGCTGGATTTGTGGCCGGAAACCCTTCGGGCCGTCGGGGCTGTGCACAATCCGAAGGTACTTGGCTGCGTTGGTCGCTTGGTGTCATGGATTTATAACCGTGCTGACTACTTGTTACTTCAGTCGCACGGTTTTTTTGAGAACGTGAAGAAATATTGCACCAAGGATATTGCTGCGGAGCGCCTGGTCTACTTTCCGAGCTGGGCGGAGGATGACTTCTCCAATATCGCACAGCGGACCTCCACGTTGCTTGATCGAGATGATTCGGTTTTCACCGTGCTCTTTGCTGGTAATCTGGGAGAGGCACAGGATTTTCCTGCAATTATTGAAGCGGCTCAATCGCTTGCTGAAACGGTCCCGATCCGTTGGGTGATCGTAGGGGATGGCCGGATGAGTGAGTGGCTCACCCATGAAGTCAGCGCTCGGAAAATGGATAATGTTCTTCTGTTGGGACGTTACCCGCTGGAGGAAATGCCAGGCTTGTTTGCGTGCGCAGATGCACTGCTTGTCTCACTCAAAACCAATGACGTGTTCGAGAAAACCATTCCAGGCAAGGTTCAGGCCTACCTGGCGTCGGGTAAGCCGATCCTGGGTATGATTAACGGTGAGGCTGCTCGCGTTATCGAAGAGTCGGGCGCGGGGTTATGCTGCCCGTCCGGTAATGCGCGTGCCTTGGCAGACATTACATCAAAACTGGCTGCTCTCGATCGCGAACAGCAAAAACAAATGGGCGCCTCTGGTCGGCAGTATTATTTGGAAAACTATTCAAAGCCTACGTTGCTGGCTCGCCTGGAACAGCTATTTCGCGATGCAACTTTACGTAAAGGACGCCTGTAATGTCGCAATCTGTTTTTTTGACCGGGGCCACCGGCTTTGTCGGCAGCGCTGTTATGCGCCGATTGGTAGCTGACGGTTTCAAAGTGACAGCCGCTGTTCGCAATGGAGCTGTCCTTGTTGAGAACGGCGTGCGCACCGCTCATTTTGACACCTTTGAAACGGCTGACTGGGGCGAGCAGCTTCGGGGGGTTGATTCGGTGGTTCATTGCGCCGCTCGTGTGCATGTAATGCACGATACTGAAACCGATCCGTTGGCGGCGTTCCGCAAAGTCAATGTCGAGGGTACGCTGCACCTTGCGCGGCAAGCTGCGGAAGCAGGTGTTCGACGTTTTGTTTTCATCAGTTCCATCAAGGTAAACGGTGAGGGCACCCAGCCAGGTAAGCCATATACTGCAGATGACCCTGCTGACCCACGCGACCCTTATGGTGTTTCCAAGATGGAAGCAGAGCAGGGTTTGAGGGAGCTGGCCAACCATATGCCAATCGAGGTCGTTATTATTCGGCCGGTATTGGTTTACGGTCCAGGCGTGAAAGCCAACTTCCTGAACATGATGCGCTGGCTGGACAAAGGTATCCCTCTACCCTTTGGCTCTATACACAACACACGCAGCCTGGTTGCGCTGGACAATCTGGTTGACCTGATCCTCATCTCGCGTGTTCATCCTCAAGCAGCTAACCAGACATTTTTGGTCAGCGACGGTGAAGATCTATCGACTACTCAACTTTTACGCCGTATGGCCAAGGCGCTGGGTAAATCGGCGCGGCTTTTGCCAATTCCCAGTTGGATACTTAGCTGCGCCGCCAATGTGCTTGGTAAGCGTTCTTTGTCGCAACGGTTATGTGGTTCGTTGTCTGTGGATATAGATAAAACCCGCTCTTTATTGCAATGGACTCCACCAGTATCCGTGGATAGCGCACTGGAGCGGGCTGCAAAACATTATATGGAATGTGAAAAATAATGACTTATTGGTGGTTGATCGTCGTCGTGGCTCTGCTGTCCTTTGCATTGACTGCGGGATTACGACGTTATGCATTGGCACGCAGCATTATTGATATTCCAAACGCTCGTAGCTCTCACTCGGTGCCTACTCCTCGGGGGGGGGGCGTTGCCATTGTGCTCGCGTTCTTGTTCGCGCTGCCTTTTTTGGGTTGGATGCACGTTGTTGCCTCTGATGTATTGATTGCAGTGGGCGGTGCTGGTGCGTTGATCGCGATCATAGGCTTCATGGACGATCACGGTCACATCGCTGCACGGTGGCGTTTACTAGGGCACTTTGTTGCGTCTGCCTGGGCACTGTTTTGGTTGGGGGGGCTGCCACCTGTAGTGATTTTCGGCATGACCATAAATTCTGGTTTGGCGGGCGGTGTTTTTGCCGCTTTTTATCTGGTATGGATGCTCAATCTGTACAACTTCATGGACGGCATTGATGGCATTGCCAGCGTGGAGGCCATCTGTGTGAGCCTTGGTGCATGCCTGATTTATTGGCTATGTGGCTACGAGGACTTAGTCTGGCTGCCTCTCATATTGGCAACGGCAGCCGTAGGGTTTCTTTGCTGGAACTTCCCTCCTGCTCGTATCTTTATGGGCGATGCGGGTAGCGGTTTTCTGGGAATGGTACTCGGCGCGATCTCTATCCAAGCTGCTTGGGCATCCACGCAGTTGCTGTGGGTTTGGTTGATCCTGCTCGGCGTCTTCATTGTGGATGCGACGTTCACCCTCATTCGCAGGCTCATACGGGGTGATAAAGTATACGAAGCGCATCGCAGCCATGCTTATCAGTTTGCATCCCGGCAGTTCGGCAAGCATTTGCCCGTGACTCTGGGGGTAGCGATGCTCAACCTGTTTTGGTTGCTTCCTTTGGCGTTATGCGTGATGTTGCTGGGATTGGACGGGGCAACGGGACTAACTGTTGCCTACGTACCGCTGGTCATCCTGGCGTTCAAGTATCATGCGGGCGCATTGGAAAAAGTAGACACAGCGAGTCCCGGTAACAACTGATGAAGAGTCATGCAGCACGCGTCGAGAGATGTAGTGGAAAATTTTAGGAGCAGTCTGAGGTGGGCAAAGGGGTTATGGAGAAATTACGGGCGTTCTTGGTGGGATTGCCGCGCCGCAAAAAACGACTTATTCAGGTTGCGACAGATGTATTTTTAGTCTGGGCCGCGCTTTGGCTTGCATTTGTCGTACGCCTTGGTATTGATGAGATGGTCAATCCTTTTCTAGATCATTTGTGGTTGTTTTTAGCCGCTCCTATTGTCGCTATTCCTCTCTTTATTCGTTTTGGCATGTACCGTGCGGTCATGCGATATTTTGGTAACGACGCACTCATAGCAATTATCAAGGCGGTCAGCCTTTCGTCCTTAATTCTTGGCGTCGTAGTCTACTGGTACAGCAACCACCAGAATGTCGTACCACGCTCGATTATCTTCAACTATTGGTGGCTTAGCCTGATCATGGTTGGCGGTCTGCGTCTTGCCATGCGCCAGTATTTTTTGGGCGACTGGTTTGCTGCGGCGCAACACGTGCCGTTTACCAGCCGAGAAAACGGGCTGCCGCGCGTTGCAATCTATGGCGCCGGTGCTGCCGGCAATCAGTTGGTCGCAGCCCTGCGTATGGGCAGAGTAATGCGCCCGGTGGCGTTCATTGACGACGACGAAAGTATTACTGGTCGAGTAATCTCAGGATTGCAGGTTTACAAAGCCAAGCACATTCAGCGCATGATCGACGCTACTGGCGCTCAAGAAATTTTGTTGGCCATTCCATCGTCCAGCCGAGGTCGTCGGCGTGAAATTCTCGGTTTCCTTGAGGGCTTCCCCCTGCACGTACGCAGTGTCCCTGGCTTTATGGATCTGGCTAGTGGGCGGGTCAAGGTGGACGATATTCAGGAAGTCGACATCGCCGATTTGTTGGGGCGCGATGCAGTTCCTGCCCAAGGTGAACTCCTGGAGCACTGTATCAAGGGGCAAAGTGTTCTGGTGACGGGGGCGGGCGGCTCCATTGGTTCTGAACTTTGCCGCCAAATTCTATCCCTACGCCCCACCACAATCTTGTTGTTTGAGCACAGCGAGTTCAATCTCTACAGTATTCTCTCGGAGCTTGAGCAGCGTGTGATACGCGAATCTCTGCCTGTGAAGCTGTTGCCAATTTTGGGGTCGGTGCGTAATCAATCCAAGTTACTGGATGTGATGAAGACGTGGCGCGTAGATACCGTCTACCACGCCGCTGCTTACAAACACGTGCCTATGGTTGAGCACAATATCGCCGAGGGTGTACTGAATAATGTGATTGGTACGTTGAATACTGCACAGGCCGCTCTTCAGGCAGGTGTATCCAACTTCGTACTGATTTCTACAGACAAGGCTGTACGCCCTACCAATGTCATGGGTAGTACCAAGCGGCTGGCTGAGTTGACCCTGCAGGCTCTTAGTCGGGAGCTGGCTCCGGTATTGTTTGGCGATAAATCCAATATATCCCGAGTCAATAAAACCCGTTTCACCATGGTCCGTTTCGGAAATGTATTGGGGTCATCCGGTTCGGTGATCCCGCTGTTTCACAAGCAAATCAAATCCGGTGGCCCGTTAACGGTGACCCATCCGAAAATCACTCGTTACTTCATGACGATCCCCGAAGCAGCCCAGTTGGTCATCCAGGCCGGCTCCATGGGGCTGGGCGGCGATGTGTTCGTACTGGACATGGGCGAACCGGTAAAAATCGTCGAGTTGGCAGAGAAAATGATTCACCTGTCTGGCTTGAGCGTTCGCTCCGACAAAAATCCCCACGGCGACATTGCCATTGAGTTCTCCGGCCTACGTCCGGGCGAAAAGCTTTACGAAGAGTTGCTGATCGGTGACAACGTGGTGGCTACCCAACACCCGATGATCATGAGCGCCAATGAAGATCATTTGGCCTGGGATGTACTCAAGGTCAAACTGACCGAACTGCTTGCTGCTGTGGACCAGGACGACTACACCCGAGTTCGTCAGCTTCTACGTGACACCGTCAGCGGCTACTCCCCAGACGGCGAAATCGTCGACTGGATCTACCAGCAACGCCGTCTGGAACCCTGAACTCACACCCTGTAACTCACCCATTTTTGACTCTCCCCCAACATCGCCTAAGTTTGAAAAGCAGCTTCGGAAAAGCTGCTTTTCCCTTATCGATGTCATGGAGCGTCACCAATGCATAAAGCCTATTTCTCATCCCTCATCTTCGCCTTCCTCACCAGCCTTTCGCTAGCCACCACAGCCGCACCCTCCACCAAACCCGAAACCCCGACCCCCATCGCCACCCAAATGACCAAGGTCGACCAAACCACCAAAGTCAGCCTCAACTCCGCCGACGCTGAAACCCTGCGCCGCGACCTCTTCGGTATCGGCGCCGCCAAAGCCAAGGCCATCATCTCCTACCGCGAAACCAACGGCCCCTTCACGGCGATAGATGAGTTACTGGAAGTAAAGGGAATCGGCAAGGCCCTACTGGAAAAGAACCGCGACAGGCTTGAGGTGAAATAAGAACCTGAAAAACAGGCGAGAAGGCCGGTCATCCACCGGCTTTCTTTTGCTCAACAACCTCTGCCTTCAAGCTCCCCCGCACCACATCTAGAATCCGTGTCGCCAACTCGGCACTCTCCACACTTCTCGCCAACACCAGCGCCCCCACCAGCGTCGACATCAGCACCAGGCTTTGCTCCCCGGCATTCGGGTTGCCAAGCGCCGTTTCAACCTGCTTGAGTCGAGCATTGAGGACTTCATCCGTGGTGCGGCTGTGCTGCCCGCGCAACCCCATCTCCGAAGACATCGTTGTCAGCGGGCACCCTTCATGCGGCGAGGTCTGATGCCACTCCGAGAGATAACTGTCGATAAACGCTTCCAGCGGCCGTTCCTGGCTGAATAGCATTGCGCAATGCGCATCCAGTTCTGCAGCCGCCGCCTGTAACGCCTTCTCCACCAACTCATCCTTGGACTTGAAGTGCGCATAAAACCCGCCATGCGTCAGGTTCAGCGCTTTCATCAGTGGCTGCAAACCGGTCGCACCAATGCCGTCACGGCGAAAGCGTACCGAGGCCTCCTTGATGATGCGCCGGTGGGTTTGGGCTTTGTGGTCTTGTGAATAGCGCATGGGAAGGCCTCCGAAACATAAGGCCATATTAACCAAGCTTGGCGGGGCATAGGCGGGTGTTTACAAAATTGTGCGGCTCAACGGGGAGCCGCTTCAGCCTCAACGATCCTGCGCATCCTTGGCATCCGCTTGGGCATTTCGTTCTGCCACGCGCTTGCGTTGTTCATCGGTCAATTCAACCTTGTTGGCGCTGTCTCGCAGCATCAGCAAACCACCGACGATCGAACCGATCGCGACCACTAATATCAACCAGGCATACCACGGCATAGGGCTCTCCTTGAGGCAGCAAACCGTGGGGAAATTTCCCACGGTAATGACTGCTTTGAGTAACGGGCTTTCTTAGTAGTTCATTGTAGGCCCGTTCGGCCCCGGTAACCTTATAGCCCGGTCAACATCGCATCTGCCGGTGCATCGGCGCGGTCTTGCGCGGTCAGTTGGAAGTACACGAACCCCACCACCATGAAACCCAGGGAGATCAGCCCGATCAGCGCGTTGAACCACGCCATCGCCACCAGGCATACCACGGCCAGTACCAGTGCAATCCCCGGCACGATCGGATAGCCCGGTGCGCGGAACGTGCGTTCCAGCAGCGGTTCGGTCTTACGCAGTTTGAACAGGCTGAGCATGCTCATGATGTACATGACGATGGCGCCGAATACGGCCATGGTGATCATTGCGGCGGTCAGAGTCATGCCACCCAGGTTGATCAGTCCATCGCTGTAGATGGCGGCGATGCCGACGATGCCGCCGGCGATGATTGCGCGGTGCGGCGTCTGAAAGCGCGACAGTTTGGCCAGGAAAGAGGGCAGGTAGCCCGCGCGCGCCAGGGCGAAGAATTGGCGGGAGTAACCGAGGATGATCCCGTGGAAGCTGGCCACCAGGCCGAACAGGCCGATCCACACGAGCATGTGCAGCCAGCCCGAGCTGTCGCCGACTACGGTTTTCATCGCCTGGGGCAGGGGGTCGTTGATGTTTGACAGGGTGCGCCAGTCGCCGACGCCGCCGGCAAAGAACATTACGCCCATCGCCAGCACTACCAGGGTCAGGATGCCGCTGATGTAGGCTTTTGGAATGGTGCGCTTGGGATCTTTCGCTTCTTCGGCGGCCATGGCGGCGCCTTCGATGGCGAGGAAGAACCAGATGGCAAATGGAATCGCCGCGAACATTCCGGCAATCGCCGGCGCGCCGAAAGTGTCGGAGCCGGCCCAGCCGTTCAGGGCGAAGTTGCTGAAGCTGAACGCGGGGGCGACTACGCCCATGAACACCAGCAACTCGGCGACGGCAAGCACGCATACCACCAGTTCAAAGGTCGCCGCCAGCTTCACGCCGAGGATGTTCAGGCCCATGAATACAATGTAAGCGCCGACGGCCGCGTGTTTCGGATCAAGGGCCGGGAACTGCACATTCAAGTAGGCGCCGATGGCCAGGGCGATAGCGGGCGGGGCGAACACGAATTCAATCAGCGTCGCCAACCCGGCAATTAATCCGCCTTTCTCAC
This sequence comes from Pseudomonas sp. AN3A02, assembly GCF_011765255.1. Lineage (NCBI taxonomy): Bacteria > Pseudomonadati > Pseudomonadota > Gammaproteobacteria > Pseudomonadales > Pseudomonadaceae > Pseudomonas > Pseudomonas sp. AN3A02. The sequence continues at coordinate 263,243 of NZ_JAARNI010000001.1, read as the reverse complement.
CAAACGCCCGGCGGCTGTAGGCAAACGGGCCGCCAGCGTGGGGAATTGCGGTGGTCAGTTCGGTGAAGCTGAATATAAAGCAGGTGTACATGGCGGCGACCATCAATGAGGTCACCAGGAAGCCCAGTGTTCCTGCCACGCCCCAGCCATAGCTCCAGCCGAAATATTCCCCGGAAATCACCAGCCCGACGGCGATGCCCCACAAATGCAGGGTGCCCAAGGTGGGTTTGAGTTGTGTGTTCATCGTGTAGCACTCCCTGAACGGTTTGGAATGTTTCAGGGCATTGCAGCGGACATGCCATTCATCAATGCCATGTCGTAAAGACGCCGAACTGTCGCCGAGGGGACGGTTTGGCGTTTGAATGCGCCCTGGGCCTGCACCAGATAAGGGCGCTGCCTACAGGAAACGCTCACAAATCCGCCTGTAAACCCCGCATAAACCCACTCTTTACGCCGTCTTTACGCCCCACCCATACCGTCGCTCTCGTTCCTTTACGCCACTCCTGCGGACAATCCTCCTACACGCGGCAGTCGCCGCACGACGGAGAAACTTCCATGAGCGTTCTGGACGGGGTGTCACTGCTGTTGGCTGTGGCGCTGTTCATTTATCTGCTGGTTGCGCTGTTACGCGCGGATCGGAACTAGGAGCAGGCTATGCACAGTTATGACTATTGGCTGATCATCGCCTTCTTTGCCTTGGTGCTGATTCCGGCACCGGCCCTGGGGCGGTTCTACTACAAGGTAATGGAAGGGCAGCGAACCTGGCTCACGCCGGTGTTCGGCCCGGTCGAGCGCGTTTGCTATCGCCTCTCGGGTGTCGATGCAGACCAGGAACAGAGCTGGCAGAAATACGCGCTGGCCTTGCTTGCCTTCAACTTTGCGGGTTTCTTGCTGCTGTTCGCGTTTTTGCTGTTCCAGCAGTATCTGCCGCTGAACCCGCAGAAATTGCCGGGGCTGGAATGGACCCTGGCGTTTAACACCGCGATCAGTTTCATGACCAACACCAACTGGCAGAACTACAGTGGTGAAGCGTCCCTGAGCTACCTCAGCCAGATGGCTGGCCTCACCGTGCAGAACTTCGTCAGTGCGGCCACCGGTCTCGCGGTACTCGTCGCGTTGTGCCGTGGGATCGGTCGCAAATCCACCAAGACTTTAGGTAACTTCTGGGTCGACATGACCCGCGCTACGCTCTACGGCCTGCTGCCGATGTGCCTGGTGTTTGCATTGTTCCTGGTCTGGCAGGGCGTACCACAAACCTTCGCGCACTATGTGAGCGCGGTAACCATGCAGGGTGTTGACCAGGTGATCCCACTGGGCCCGGCCGCCAGCCAGATTGCGATCAAGCAATTGGGCACCAACGGCGGTGGCTTCTTCGGTGTCAACTCGGCGCATCCATTTGAAGACCCGACTGCCTGGGCCAACCTGTTTGAGCTGGGCGCGATCATCCTGATTCCGGTCGCGCTGGTGTTCACCTTTGGCCACTACGTGAAAGACCTGCGTCAGAGCCGGGCGATCCTCGGTTGCATGCTGGCCTTGTTCATCATCGGCGGCGCTACCGCGATGTGGGCCGAGTACCAGCCCAACCCGGCGCTGAACAACCCGGCGGTTGAACAGGCCGCGCCGCAGGAAGGTAAAGAAGCGCGCTTCGGCACCACCGGTACCGTGTTGTGGTCGGTGGCTACGACCGCCGCGTCCAACGGTTCGGTCAACGGCATGCAAGACAGCCTCAACCCTCTGAGTGGGATGGTCTCGCTGGTCAACATGATGGTCGGCGAAGTGATCTTCGGCGGCGTCGGTGCCGGCATGTACGGCATGTTGCTTAACGTGTTGATCGCGGTATTCCTCGCCGGCTTGATGATTGGCCGTACACCGGAATACCTCGGCAAGAAACTCCAGGCCAAGGAAGTGCAGTTGCTGGTCGTGACCTTGCTGGTGATGCCGGTCGGCACCCTGGTGCTGGGCGCCATCGCCGCCAGCCTGCCTGGCCCGGCTGGCGCCATCAGTAACCCTGGCCCCCACGGTTTCAGTCAGTTGCTGTACGCCTACACCTCGGCCAGTGCGAACAACGGTTCGGCGTTCGGCGGTTTCAGCGCCAACACCACATTCCACAACCTGATGATGAGCCTGTCGATGTTGCTTGGCCGCTTCGGCTACATCCTCCCGGTACTGGCCCTGGCCGGCAGCCTGGCGATGAAGAAGACCGCACCGATTGGCCAGAACAGCTTCCCGACCCACGGCCCGCTGTTTGTGACCCTGTTGACCGTGACCATTTTGCTGGTGGGCGGCCTGACCTTCCTGCCGACGCTGGCACTGGGCCCAATTGCTGAACATTTGAGCATGGCTGCTTTTTAAATGAAGAGCCTAGGGGATATGAAAATGAACTTGCCTGCAAAAAACGCGGCTCCCGTCAAAACCCAGGAGCCGGCCAAAACCGCAATGTCGGCCCTGTGGCGCCCGGCGCTGGTCCAGGCCTTCGTCAAGCTGGACCCGCGCCAGCTGCAACGTTCGCCGGTGATGCTGGTGGTCGAACTGACCGCGATCCTCACCACCCTCCTGTGCTTCGTGCCGGATGTTGCCGTACCGACCTACGTCGCCGTGCAAATCGCCGTGTGGCTGTGGTTCACCGTGCTGTTCGCCAACTTCGCCGAAGCCTTGGCTGAAGGTCGCGGCAAGGCCCGCGCCGACAGCCTCAAGGCTGGTAGCGAGGGCCTCAGCGCCCGCCGCAAGGAAACCGACGGCAGCTTCAAAGTCGTACCGGCCACCAGCCTGCGCAAAGGTGATGTGGTACGTGTGGCCGCTGGGGAAATGATCCCGGGTGACGGCGAAGTCATCGAAGGGATTGCCGCGGTCAACGAAGCGGCGATCACCGGCGAATCGGCTCCGGTTATCCGCGAATCCGGCGGCGACCGTTCGGCCGTCACCGGCAACACCCGCCTGGTTTCGGACTGGTTGATGATCCGCATCACCGCCAACCCGGGCGAGTCGACCCTGGACCGCATGATTGCCCTGGTGGAAGGCGCCAAACGCCAGAAAACCCCCAACGAAGTCGCGCTGGATATCCTGCTGATCGGCCTGACGCTGATCTTCCTGCTGGTGGTGGTGACCCTGCAGCCGTTCGCCCACTTCGCCAATGGCAACCTGCCGCTGGTGTTCCTGGTGGCGCTGTTGGTCACGCTGATTCCGACCACCATCGGCGGCCTGTTGTCGGCCATCGGTATTGCCGGTATGGACCGCCTGGTGCGCCTCAACGTGATCGCCAAATCCGGTCGCGCGGTGGAAGCGGCGGGGGACGTGCACGTGCTGTTGCTGGACAAGACCGGTACCATCACCTTCGGTAACCGTCGCTGCACCAACGTGATCGCTGCGCCCGGTGTCAGCGGCAAGGAGCTGGCCGAAGGCGCACTGCTGGCGTCCCTGGCGGACGACACGGCCGAAGGTAAATCCATCGTCGAGTACCTGCGTGGCCAGCACCCGCAAGCCGAGCCATCGACCGATGATTTGACCTCCGTACCGTTCAGCGCGGAAACCCGCCTGTCCGGCGTCGACTACCAGGGCCGTGTGTTCCGCAAAGGTGCCGTGGATTCGCTGCTGGCCTTTATCGGCCTGCAACGCCGCGACCTGCAACCGGCGCTGTCCCGGGAAATCGACAAGATCGCCCAGAGCGGCGGCACGCCGTTGCTGGTGTGTGCCGACGGCAAATTGCTTGGCGCGATTCACCTCAAGGACGTGGTCAAGCCTGGCATTCGTGAACGTTTCGCCGAGTTGCGCAAGCTGGGGATCCGCACCGTGATGGTGACCGGTGACAACCCGCTGACCGCTGCTGCGATTGCCGCTGAAGCCGGTGTGGATGACGTGCTCGCCGAAGCGACTCCAGAGAAAAAGCTGGCACGCATTCGTCACGAACAGAACGACGGTCGCCTGGTTGCGATGTGCGGCGACGGTGCCAACGACGCCCCCGCGCTGGCCCAGGCGGACGTCGGCATGGCGATGAACGACGGCACTCAAGCTGCCCGTGAAGCGGCCAACATGGTCGACCTCGACAGCGACCCGACCAAGCTGCTGGACGTGGTGCAGATCGGCAAGGAATTGCTGGTGACCCGTGGCGCACTGACGACGTTCTCTATCGCCAACGACGTGGCCAAGTACTTCGCGATCCTGCCGGCGCTGTTTGCCTCGATCTACCCGCAACTGGGCGTGCTAAACGTGATGCACCTGCAAAGCCCGCAAAGCGCGATCCTCTCGGCCATTGTGTTCAACGCGCTGATCATTGTGGTGCTGATCCCGCTGGCACTGCGCGGTGTGCGCGTACAGGCGGCGAGTGCGGCGGCATTGCTGCGTCGCAACCTGCTGATCTACGGCCTGGGCGGGATTCTGGTGCCGTTCGTGGGCATCAAGGCGATCGACATGCTGTTGACCGCGCTGCACCTGGTTTGACCCGATGCCTGCAGGCGCCGGCAAACCGGTGCCTGCAGGTTGCAATAACCGAATTGAGGAATTTGAAATGTCCAACATTATCCGCCCGGCCCTGAGCCTGCTGGTGTTGATGACCCTGATCACCGGCGTGGCCTATCCCCTGGTTGTCACTGGCGTGGCGCAAGTCGCGTTCCCAGACCAAGCCAACGGCAGCCTGGTACACGATGCCAGCGGCAAGGTTCGCGGTTCGAGCCTGATCGCCCAGGATTTCACCGGTGACGGCTGGTTCCACCCACGGCCATCTGCCGGCGCGTTTGCGACGGTTTCCAGCAGCGCCAGCAACCTCGGCCCAAGCAACCCGGCCTTGGCTACCCGCGTATTCGACGACGCCAACAAGCTGCTGGTACCCGGTCAGGGGCCGGTGCCGATAGCAATGCTGACTACCTCCGGCAGCGGTCTTGATCCACACTTGCCACCACAAGCGATTGCCTATCAACTGGCTCGGGTAGCAGCCGCGCGTAATCTGCCGGTGGCGACCCTGGAGCGCTTGATGGACGAGCACATCGAAAGCCCGTTGGTGGGCCCGCCGGTGGTGAACGTGCTGGCGTTGAATATGGCCCTGGAAAAACTGTAAACCGTGGCGCCGCTTTCGCAAGCAAGCCCACTCCCACATTCGACTGAGTTTCACCTTTGGAATGCGGTCAAATGTGGGAGCGGGCTTGCTCGCGAAGGCGGACTCAAGAAACCCACATCAACACCTGAAGGAAGCCCGCCCGCATGAGCGACTCCGGCCGCGCCGATGCCCTGTTAGCCGATCTACCCCGGGACGGCCGTGGCCGGCTCAAAGTCTTCCTCGGCGCCGCGCCCGGCGTGGGCAAGACCTACGCCATGCTCCAGGCCGCTCACACCCAGCTGCGCCAGGGCGTGCGGCTGATCGCCGGCGTGGTGGAAACCCACGGCCGCGCCGAGACCGAAGCCTTGCTCAGCGGCCTGCCACAACAGCCGCTGCTGCGCTCCGAATACCGCGGCGTGATGCTGGAGGAAATGGACCTCGACGGCCTGCTCGCCGCCAAGCCCAAACTGGTGCTGGTGGACGAACTGGCCCACAGCAACGCCCCCGGCAGCCGCCACGAAAAACGCTGGCAAGACATCCAGGAATTGCTCTCTGCCGGCATCAACGTTTTCACCACGGTCAACGTCCAGCACCTGGAAAGTCTCAACGACCAGGTGCGCGGCATCACCGGCGTGCAAGTGCGCGAGACCTTGCCTGACTGGGTCTTGCAGGAAGCCGATGAGCTGCTGCTGATCGACCTTCCATCCCGCGAATTGCTGGAGCGTCTGCGTGACGGCAAGGTCTACGTGCCGGAACAGGCCCGCGCCGCCATCGATGCGTTCTTCACCCAGACCAACCTCATGGCCCTGCGCGAGCTGGCGATGCAAACCGCTGCGGCCCACGTCGACGATGATTTGGCCCAGGGTTATCGCCAACTGGGCCAAGCCGCACCCGCCGTGCGTGGCCGGTTGTTGGTGGGCGTGGATGGCGATGCCCAGGCCGAACGCCTGGTGCGTCATGCCAGCCGTGTGGCCCAGCGTCGGCATTTGCCGTGGAGCCTGGTGCATGTGGATAACGGACGGGTGCGGGATGAACAATCGCGCCTGCGCCTGCAAAACGCCCAGCAACTGGCCGAGCGTCTTGGCGGCGAAGTGGTGCTGCTGCGGGCGGGGGAGGTGGCGAAGACGCTGATCCAGCACGCGGCCGAGCGTCGTGCCAGCTTGATCCTGGTGGGGCAATCCCGGCCGCGTTGGCATCGCACCGTGTTTTGGGGTGGCTTGGCCTCACGCTTGCTGCGCAATGCCCGGGGCCTGGAAATCAACGTCCTCGACAGCGACGAAGTGCCGGCCCCGCCGCGCCTGCCGGATGTGCGTGGGCTGGTGTGGTTTGACTATGCCCTGGCGGTGGTCGCGACGGTCATCGCCGCCGCCGTGGCGTGGGGCGTATCGAGCGTTCTGCCGTTGCCCAATATCTCGCTGGTGTTCCTCGCAGCGGTATTGCTGGTGGCAGTGCGCAGTAGCCTGGGCCCGGCGCTGGCCACGGCGGCACTCTCGTTTTTGACCTACGACTTCCTGTTTATCCCGCCGAATTTCTCCTTCGCCATCCAGCGTGAAGAGGACGTGCTGACGCTGTTGTTCTTTCTGCTGATGGCCGCGCTCACCGGCAACCTGGCCGCGCGCCAGCGTCGGCAGTTGCAGGCGTTGCGCGATACCCAGGAAGAGACCAGCGAATTGCTCGACCTGTCCCGCAAGCTCACCGCCGCCACCGATCGCCAGGCGGTGATCAGTGCCGCCGCGCATCACCTGGAAGGCTGGAGCGACCTGCAACTGTGCCTGCTCAACCGCGACGGCCAGGGCGACTGGAAGGTCGAGACCGGCGGGCCGATCACCTTCACCGAAGCCGAGCGCGCCGCCGCCGATTGGGCCTGGCAGCACGATCAACCAGCCGGCATGGGCACCGGCACCTTGCCGTTCGGGCGCTGGTGGTGGTGGCCGTTGTCCGGCGAAGAAGGCCCGTTGGGCCTGCTGGGTGTCAGCCCGAAAGCCGGGCTTGAACTGAGCGGCCAACGCCGTCGCCTGCTCACCGCCTTGAGTCAGCCATTGGCTCAAGCCCTGGCCCGTGCGCAGCTCGGCCAGGAACTGGAAGCGGCACGCCTGCACGGTGAAACCGAGCAATTGCGCAGCGCCTTGCTGGCCTCCGTGTCTCACGATTTGCGCACACCGCTGACCTCCATGCGCGGCAGCATCGACAGCCTGCTGGCCCTCGGCGAAGCGATTCCCCTGGAAGATCGCCGGGAGCTGCTGGAAGGCACCCGCGATGAGGCCGAGCGCCTGGATCGCTACATCCAGAACCTGCTGGACATGACTCGCCTGGGCCACGGTGCGCTGAAGCTGGCGCGGGATTGGGTCTCACCCGGCGATATCGTCGGCAGTTCCCTTGGCCGTTTGCGCGCGGTGCTGGCGCCGCTGCAAGTGACCACCGACGTGCCGCCCGAACTGCCGTTGTTGTACGTGCATGCGGCCTTGATCGAGCAGGCGCTGGTCAACGTACTGGAAAACGCCGCACGCTTCTCACCGCCACAAGGCCGCCTGCAACTCAGTGCTGGTGTGCAGGATAATCAATTGTTCTTTGCGGTCGCCGATGAAGGCCCGGGCATTCCCGAGGAGGAGCGGGCGAAGATTTTCGACATGTTCTACACCGCCGCCAGAGGTGATCGTGGCGGGCAGGGCACCGGGCTCGGCCTGGCGATCTGCCAGGGCATGGTCGGTGCGCACGGCGGGCATATCAGCGTGGCCGAGGGCATCGAAGGTCGCGGTACCTGCATCACTTTATTCCTGCCATTGCAGACCCAGCCTGGCCTGGAAAGCGAACTGTAGGATCGAGGGGGCGCCTGGCGCTTGCTCGCGAAGATCGTTAACGATGATGATGGTGTTCTGAGTTAACGCGCAGCCCTTGCGTTTTTCGCGAGCAAGCTCGCTCCTACAATGAAATGTTTCTTCACGGATTTTGATTGGACACCATGAGCCAGACTGCGACGATTTTGGTCATTGACGACGAACCGCAGATCCGCAAGTTCTTGCGTATCAGCCTGGCCTCCCAGGGCTACAAAGTGATCGAGGCCGGCACCGGCAACGAAGGCCTGGCCCAGGCCGCCTTGAGTAAACCGGACCTGCTGGTGCTCGACCTCGGCCTGCCGGACATGGACGGCCAGCAAGTGCTGCGCGAGTTTCGTGAATGGTCCACGGTGCCGGTGCTGGTGCTGTCGGTACGTGCCAGCGAAGTGCAAAAGGTCGAGGCGCTGGATAACGGCGCCAACGACTACGTGACCAAGCCGTTTGGCATCCAGGAGTTTCTTGCGCGGGTACGGGCGTTGTTGCGCCAGGCGCCGGCGGGGGAGGCACAGGAAGCGGCATTGCGGTTTGGCCCGCTGACGGTAGACCTGGCTTATCGGCGGGTGCTGCTGGACGGTGTCGAAGTGGCGCTGACCCGCAAGGAATACGCGGTGCTGGCGCAACTGGCGCGGCATCCCGGGCGGGTGATCACCCAGCAGCAACTGCTCAAGGATATCTGGGGCCCGACCCATACCGAAGACAGCCATTACCTGCGGATTGTGGTGGGGCATCTGCGCCAGAAACTGGCGGATGATCCGACTCAGCCACGGTTTATCGTGACTGAGGCCGGTGTGGGCTATCGGTTGTTGAACACCGAGGCCTGAAGCGTTAGCTCAACCTGTGGCGAGGGAGCTTGCTCCCGTTGGGCTGCGCAGCAGCCCCAAAATCCCGGGAGCGCTTCGCACTCCAGCGGGAGCAAGCTCCCTCGCCACAAAAGCCCTGCTTATAAAACCTCAGTGTTGCTCACTCTCATACCGATCCAGCGTATCGCTGGCGATCTCCCTGCCCAGCGCGATCAACTCCGGCGCTTTGTAAAACTCGAAAAACCGGCACACCCGCTTCGGCACGTTGATCAGAATATCCGGCGGGTAACCGGCGATCTTGTACTGCGCCAATGACGTCTGCATCACCTCGAAGCTCTGGTTGATCAGGTCCAGCAGCGACGCCGGCCCCACGTTATCGATGATGAACGAGCCGGTCGCCGACTTTGGCGCCCCGGCCTTTTCCGGTGCCGCCGCCGGTTGTTGCGCCTCGGGTTCGGCAGAGTCCAGCCACGGGTTGATATCGGCGGCCTGGGCCAGCAGCGCTTCCTGTTCCAGCATCAATAATTGTTCGGCCTGCTTGCGTCGAAACGGCAAGTGCGAACCCAGTGAACGCACCAGGTTATCGAAGCGGCTCCTGAACGCCGGCGGACGCTGAATCACCGGGAGCGTGTAGTGCTTCTGGTTGGTGGAGTTGAGGTTGACCGCGATGATCAGGTCGCAATGGCTCGACACCACTGGCACGATCGGCAGCGGGTTGAGCAGGCCGCCGTCCACCAGCATGCGGTTGCCCTGCATCACCGGTGTGAACAGGCTGGGAATCGCCGCCGAGGCGCGCATGGCCTGGTGCAGGCAGCCTTCCTGGAACCAGATTTCCTGCTGGTTGGTCAGGTCGGTGGCCACGGCGGTGTAGGGAATGCGCAGGTCTTCGATATTGATCTCGCCGACGATCTTGCGGATCTGCCCAAAGACCTTTTCGCCACGAATCGCCCCCAAGCGAAAGCTCACATCGACCAGGCGCAGCACGTCCAGGTAGTCGAGGCTTTCGATCCAGTTTCGATACGCTTCCAGCTTGCCCGCGGCATAGATCCCACCCACCACCGCACCCATGGAGCAGCCGGCAATGCAGGCGATGTCGTAGCCGCGTTTTTCGATTTCCTCGATCACGCCGATATGGGCGTAGCCCCGGGCGCCACCGGACCCCAGCACCAATGCAACACGTTTGTTCATGACCTGATCCTTCGTAAAACAGGTACCCACAATGCACCCATCGAGGGGCGCGCTTCAATCATCACTGTCACAACCGATTATTTTCGCGAGCGGGCGATCATGCTCGGGTATGCTCTGGCAATCGGAGCTGCGGATTCAGGCAGTCGGATAAGGCACTTTTCTGTGTAGGCAACGTCTACAGCTGTGACTGTTTTTCTTTTCTTGAGGTGTCATTTGATGAAAGCCTGGATGTGTGTGCCTGTGATCGTGTTGGCCCTGGCCGGTTGTGCCGGGAAAACCGCTTATCGCGACAGCTGCGGCACGCAACTGGACGCGGCGTGGCACGAACTGGACCTGGCCAAGGCCGAAGGTTTTGCTGGCACCGTGAGTTACTCCAAGGCTCTGTCGTTGTTGACTGGCGCCAAGACCCAGCAGCAGTTCGAAGCCTTTGAAGGCTGCTCGACCAAGGCCGAGAAGGCCCGCTTCTACATTCGTGAGTCCCGTGCAGGGCGCTAACCCCGCATAGCAACTGTCGAGTGCAACGAGGCTGCATCAGCGGCCTCAAGCTCACAGAAGTCTAATCATTGAGGAGGAAAGGATGTCAGCCTTGGTCGATCAGCTAGTCGCTCAGGTCATTGGCCTGGAAGTAGGGTTACTGAACTGCCAGGCGCGCCTCGCCGCCGTCACGGACGACGAGGCCCTGCATGATCTGCGCACCACCGTGCGGCGCTTGCGCAGCCTGTTGCGACCATTGCGCGGGTTGCCCGGTGTCGAGCAACTCGAGGCGGCCGCCAGTGCCGTCGGCCAACTGACCACGCCGTTTCGTGACCGTGAAGTGTTGGCGGCCTACCTCCACCAGCACGGCCATCACGAGGCGGCTGAGCGGCGTATGCGGCAGCAGCCGGCCACCTACCGCTCGGTTGCACAAGCGCCGGAGCTGGCGCAACTGCTGCTGATCCTCGATGCATTCCCCCGTTTTATCCGCGCCTCCCAACGGCAGAAGTTGCTTAAGGGCCTGAGCACGCGCATTGAAAAACGCCTGGCCAAGCAATGGAAAAACCTCGGCGAGGCGCTGCGCGATCCCAACCATGACCGTCATCGCCTGCGCCTGTTGATCAAGCGTGTGCGTTATGCCGCCGAGGCTTATCCGCAGCTGAACAAGCTGCCGGCCAAAGCCGTGTCCCGTCTCAAGGCGGCCCAAGGCGCCCTTGGCGATTGGCACGACTGCTGGCAATGGCTGGCGCAAGCCGGGCACGAGCCTGATTTGCAGCCGTGCGTGACCGGCTGGCACCGCACCATGGCCGAGGCCGAAGGGCAAGCGGACCGGGTGCTGGACAAGTTGAGCGCCGACTGCTTCGCGTGATTGCGCGGCCTTTCTGTCCGGACTTTTGGCTGGAATAGGTGCTGTGTGGCGCAGGCCGGGTGGTTAAGATCCCTCAATCCTTTCTTCAAGTTGAGATCGCCATGCGCTTTAGTGATTTGCTCGACGCTGCCCGCAGCCACCCGCTGGACGTCTCGGTCCCGGCCGAATGGGCCCAGGGCCGCGCCACCTTTGGCGGGCTGGTCGTGGCGTTGGAGTACGAAGCCCTGCGTGCGCAGGTCCCGGCGGATCGCCCGCTGCGTTCGCTGGCGATTACCTTTGTCGGCCCGGTGGCGCCGGATGTGTCTGCCCGCTACGAAGTCGAAGTGCTGCGCGAAGGCAAGGCCGTCAGCCAATTGCTGGGCCGTGTGGTGCAGAACGGCGAAACGATGACCCTGGTGCAGGCCAGCTTCGGCGCGTCGCGGCCATCGCAGATCGACGTCGCCGCGGAACCTGCGCCCACTTTCAAACACTGGGACGAATGCCAGGAGTTGCCCTACATAAAAGGCGTAACGCCGGAATTCATGCGGCACCTGGCGATGCGCTGGAGCGTGGGCGGCCTGCCGTTCACCGGCAATAAATCCCGTGAGATGGGCGGTTGGGTGCGCTTGCGTGGCGACGTGAAAGAAGAACCGCTGACCGAGGCGCATATCCTCGCGCTGGTGGATGCGTGGCCACCTGCGGTGTTGCCGCACCTGACACAACCCGCACCGGGCAGCACCCTGACCTGGACCATCGAATTCGTCCAGCCGTTGCAAACCCTCAGCACCCTGGACTGGTGCCAATACCGGGTCCACATCGAGCATGCCCGCGACGGGTACGGCCATGCGGCTGCGCAGCTGTGGAGCCCTGACGGCCAGTTGATTGCTATCAGTCGCCAATCGGTGGTGGTGTTCGCCTGAGCCCTCAGACCAACAGGTGTTGATCGTTGGAGGCATCGCTGGCGCGTGCCTCCAGGCTGCGACCGTGATGCTGCAGCGCCAGTGCGGCCAGAATGCCGACAACACCGATGGCCACACTCGCCAGGTTCTCGCTGAATACCCCGGAGACCATCAACAGAAAACCGATCACCAACAGTGGCAGCGCAAGCAGCTGCAGCACTTGATTGGTTGCATGCTGATGATTCTGCGGTTGGGTGCGCCATTGCCAGGCGGGGAGATTCGGATGACGTTTGCCCATGATCGTGATTCCTCTGTCCGTTGAAACATCTTGAACAAAGTGTAGGACGGGCAGGGCGGGGCGGCGAATCAAGGATGGCTATGGGGGCCATAGCCTTTCATTCGGGTTTACAGCTTCAATTGTCCGATGGCCTTGCTCAGTTCCCCGGCCAGGGTCGCCAGCTGATTGCTGGTGGTGGCCGAGTCCACGGTTTGTTGCACGGTGTTCTCGGTGACGTCACGGATGCTCACCACCGCCCGATTCATCTCCTCGGCCACGTGGCTTTGCTGTTCGGCCGCCACGGCAATCTGCGTATTGCTCTCGCGCATCTGCGCCACGGCTCCGGTGATTTCAGCGAGGGCGATCCCGGCCTCTTGCGCCTGTTGCACGCAGTCGTCGGCCTTGAACGAGCTTTCCTGCATAAAGTCCACCGCGTCCCGGGTGCCGGCTTGCAGGGCGGACACCATACGGGTGATTTCATCAGTGGAACTCTGCACCCGCTTGGCCAGGTTGCGCACTTCGTCGGCGACCACGGCAAACCCCCGACCCATTTCGCCCGCCCGCGCCGCTTCGATGGCGGCGTTGAGGGCCAGCAGGTTGGTCTGTTCGGCGATGCTGTGAATCACCCCGACCACACTGTTGATTTTCTGGCTGTCCTCGGCCAGTTTCTGGATCATTTCGGCGGTCTGCTGCACGCCGGTAGACAGCCCGGCAATCGAGCGCTGCACCCGGCTGACCACTTCCTGGCCGCTGCCGGCGAGGGTGTCGGCAGTCTGGGACAGGTCGCGGGTGGCGCCGGCATGCTGGGCGATATGGTAGACGGTGGCGGTCATCTCGTTGATCGCGGTGGCGGCCTGGTCGGTTTCGCTTTGCTGGCCGAGCATGCCGTGTTGCACCTCGTTCATACTGCTGGCCAGGCGTGCGGCACCGTCGTCCAGTTGCTTGGCGGTGCGCGCGACGGTGTTGACCACGCGCTGATAACCCGCTTGCATCGCGTTAAAGGCAGTAGCCATCTGCCCGACCTCGTCTTTACAAGCCAGGGGCACGCGGGCCGAGAGGTCGCCGGTTTTTTCGACGTGCAGCATCACGTCTTTCAAGGTGTTGAGCTGGCTGAGCAGAAAGCGGATCAGCAGCTGTGAGGCGCCGAGCATGGCCAGCATCAGAATCATCACCGCCACGGCGTAATTCGCGAACCGTTCTTCGAACACTTGGCTCAAGCTGGGTCCGTAGGCCAGCACGGCGACCTGCTGGCCGTCTGCACGAGCGATCACTTCGGCGCCCATCAGCGGGTTTTCGCCAAACAACGGCATGTGATTGAAGTCCACCCAGCCACTGGCGGTGGCCAGGGCTGACAGATCCTCGTCGCCCAGTTGTGGGACTTTGCCCTTGGCATAGGTCAGCCAGTGCTCGCCCTTAGGCAGCGGTTGGCCGGCCGGCCAGGCACTGAGCAAGTGCGCCTGGGCTTGCGCCGAAGCCTGGGAGGCCTGGCTGCGGGCCTGTTGTTCGAGCTGCACGGCGTACAACACCAGCAGCAACGTAGTGATGAAGGCGACCGCGTTTACGGCCCAGAATTTGTATTTAAGCGAGATGTTGCTAAGCCAGGCACCCATGGAAGGTTTTCTCTGATAGCGGAAACAGCATTGGCAAGGTGCCATTATTGTGCCGCTATCGAGGCGCCGGGTTTTGATGTGGGTCAATGAGCCGCGTCAATCCGGCACAGGCAATCCAAAAAAGGCCCGGGCGCAGGCGGTGCTGTGTTGCGCCAGGTCTTCCACGGTTTCTTCGCGGTGCAAGGCGACTTCCCGCAGGACTTCCGGCAAATAGGCGGGTTCGTTGCGCCCGTTTTTCGGCTTGGGTCGCAAGGTGCGTGGCAGCAGGTAGGGCGCATCGCTTTCCAGCATCAGACGTCCACGGGGAATTTCCCTGACCAGCGGATGCAGGTGCGTCCCACGGCGCTCGTCGCAGATCCAGCCGGTAATGCCGATGTGCAGGTCCAGGTCGAGGTAGCTGAATAAAGCACGCTGCTCGCCGGTGAAGCAGTGCACCACGGCAGCCGACAGGTGATCGCGGTAGTCCCGCAGGATTTCCAGCAGGCGCTGGTTGGCGTCACGCTCATGAAGAAAAACCGGGAGTTTCAGTTCCACGGCCAGGGCCAGGTGTTCTTCGAGGACTTTTTCCTGCTGGGGGCGCGGCGAGAAATCCCGGTTGAAATCCAGCCCGCATTCACCCACCGCCCGCACACGACTTTCCTTGAGCAGACCGCGCAGGCGCCTGGCGCTTTCGGCATTCCAGTCACTGGCGGAGTGGGGGTGGATACCGGCAGTGGCGAACAGGCGTTGACCGCTTTCGTCCAGTTGTTCGCACAGTTCCAGGGCCTGTTCACTGCCATCGACACTGGTGCCGGTGAGCACCAATTGGCTCACCCCGGCGGCGTAGGCACGGTCGAGAACGGCCTGGTGCTTTTCGTCGAAACTTGGGTTGGTCAGGTTGACGCCGATATCAATGAGTTGCATGGTGCTACCTCCGCCTGCGGTCGGAAAGCATATCAGAGCTGTAGATTTATAAGAAAAGCCAAGAACTACAACGAGTTAAAGCTGTCTTTGAAAGTCGCAAGTAACACCGTGTTTGGTTTGTCGCCATCTGCCGTGCCACCCTTGCGCCCAAAGCCTGCGCTCATGGCGCTCTGTTTCTGTCCCCCAACGCCTCGTTTTTCGCGAAGCAATGGGCAGTATTCTTTCTTCCGGAGAGCGGATGATCCGACCCTCGGCGTTGCTTGTGTTGTGCCTGACGTTACTGCTGCCCATCGCGGCGGTTGCGCGTCTGGACGGCCCGCTGGAGGTGATCAAGCCCGGCAAGGTCCGGGATCTTGCGCAGATCCGCAGCAGCCGCACCTTGCGGGTGTTGGTCAACCAGAGTCGCAACAGTTCCGGTGAAGTCCAGGGCCAGGCCATCGGTGTTGAATACCACCGCCTGCGCGCTTTCGAGCAATACCTCAACGGTCACGCCCGTGACGGTGAAGAGATCAACCTCAAAATTATTCCCAAAGCCAAGGATCAACTGATTGGCGCATTGGCCCGTGGCGAGGGCGACCTGGTAGCCCCCGGCGAATTGCTAGACGTGAAGGCCGCCCACAAGATTGCCGCCAGCGACCCGATAGCCAGCGATGTGTCGTTGTGGCTGGTAGGGCTCAAGGGCGAGCGGCGGTTTACCAAGCTTGAGCAATTGTCCGGGCGCACGCTGGCCTTGACCACGGGCAGTGCCGCGTCGGACGCGATCAATCAGGTCAACCAGAAGCTGGCGCTGCACAAGTTGCCGCCGGTGAAGGTGGAATGGGTCGACCCCAGCCTGGCAGTGGAAGATGTGCTGGAGATGGTCCAGGCCGGGATTTTTCACCTGACGATTGTCGAGCGACCGATTGCCGAGCGCTGGGCGAAGATCCTGCCCAAGCTGCGGTTTGACCGGCAAGTAGCCATCAGCGAGCCGGGTGAAGAATATTGGTTTGTGCGCCAGGATGCTTCGATGCTGCGGGCCAGCATTGACCGTTTCCTCAAGACCTACCACACCCCGTCCGACCAGGACGTGGCATTCCAGCGTATCTACCGCCGCCTGTATCAAGTGCGTTATCCGCTGGCCCGTGCCGATCGACAGCGCCTGGAAAAACTGCGCCCAGTGCTGCAAAAGCATGCCCGTGAGCAGGGCATGGATTGGCTGAACCTGGCCGCGCTGGCGTTCAAGGAGTCTGCCCTCGACCCCGGCGCCAGAAGCAGTGGCGGCCCCACGGGGCTGATGCAGATCACGCCATCGGCGGCCCAGCGGGTTGGGGTCAATAACATCGAGAGCCTGGACAGCAATGTGCAGGCGGGCGCGCGGTACCTGGCGATGATCCGGCGCAAGTTTTTCTCAAGCCCCAAGCTCAACGAACGCGAGCGCATGGCGTTTGTGCTGGCGGCCTACAACATGGGGCCGGAGCGGGTCCAGGGAATGCGTGCCGAAGCGCGGCGGCGCGGGCTTAACCCAAACCAATGGTTTTTCCAGGTCGAGCGCATTGCCATGGAGCAGGTGGGGATGGGTGGCGTCAGCTATGTTAATAGCGTGAACAAGTATTACCTGGCGTTTGATCGGGAACGGGAGTCGTTGGAGCCTGCAGCGCCGCGAGTCGCCTCTCGTAAATAATCTATTAATTAGATTGTTATTAGCCGTTTTATCGGCTTTTATCATTGCTTAAACTGATTAATATAGCGGCCAACCAACCCCTACATCGAAAAGGATTATCAGCATGAGCCCATTGATCACCCGCATCCTCTCCACCCGCGCCGGCTACGGCCTGACGGTTCTGCGGATTTTTGTCGGGATCATTTTCGCCGCCCACGGTTCGCAGAAGCTCTTTGGCTGGTTTGGCGGTGGCGGTCTGGCGGGCACTGCCCAGTGGATGGAAAGCATCGGCCTGGCGCCGGGTACCTTGATGGCGCTGTTGTCGGGTGGTACCGAGTTCTTCGCCGGGCTGGCGCTGATCATCGGCTTGCTGGCGCGGCCTGCGGCGTTGGGCTTGTCGATCATTTCCCTGGTGGCGATTTTCTCGGTGCATATCCACAACGGTTTGTTCATGGCCAACAACGGTTACGAGTTCGCCCTGGCGTTGCTGGGCGGTACGCTGGCGGTCTTGTCGGAAGGTGCTGGCAAATTGTCTGCCGACCGCGCCATCATTCACTGATACCGCGTAAACCCCTTCAAAGGCCCGCCCCGTGCGGGCCTTTTCGTTGCTCGGGATTCTTGACACCGCCCTACAGGCTTCTCTAGGATGTTGCCCATGCGCCGATTTAAACAGCTAATTGCGGGGCGCCACGGGTGACTGATCACAGTCCCGACAGAAGCCAGAGCCATGGGCCAGCTTCGAAATTCCGCTAAAGCGCTGGTTCGGTGTTGCCTCTCACCTGCCCGCAGACTTTTGAGGCAGAGACACGACACGATGAATGCACTACGCCCCGTTATACGCCTAGCCCCGATCACCGCGGACCTTACCCAACGCAATCCGAAAATCCTCTTGGGCGGCAAGCACCAGCCGACGCTACTGCGTTATCTGGATGGTTGGCCACGCCGCACGGGGCGACCTTCAGCCTTTTTGATCCAGTTCGTCGAAGACGGCGACTCCCTTGCGCGCTTTGCGTCCAACAGCTTTGACTTGGCCGTTATTCAAGCCCCCAGTGCCAGCGACGCGGGCGAAGTCATACGCCAGTTGACCCGGATTGCCCGACAAGGGCTGATAGCCCGGCGTTGAATTCTCAGTGAAATGCCGCTGGAGGCAGGTACTGGCGACGGCGGCGCAGCAGGAAGATACCCCACGCAATCAAGCACAGTATCAGCGGTACAGGCAGGATATTGAGCAGCTTCACGTTGCGCTCCAACGCGTGAACCTGGGCATATGACTGAACCTTCAGCGCGTGAATTTCCATCGGTATTCGCAAACGCTCCTTGTTGAGCGCTTGCAGCAATACGTCGGAGGTTACCGCCTGAGCGCCTGGAGAAAGCGTTCGGGGGGTCAGCAATTGCCATTCCTTTTCCGTTTGCTCCAGGCGTTGCGCCCGTTCCGCGGACTTTTCCTGGAAGGCCCGTGCCGCGTCTTCGCGCATCGCCCTTAACACCTGCAGTGATCGACCGCCACCTGCGCGGGGGCGAATGTTCATCAGGGTGTCAGGCGCCGCCAGGTTATCCAGGGTATTCAAGACAAACATGGCGTTATCTGACGAGGGATCACTCGGCGCATCGTTGTCATGAAGCATTCCGGCCACACGATCGCTGAGCAGATCAGTGTCCGCGACCACGACCACATGAATGTGCGCAGACTTTTGCAAGCCGGGTTCACCCCCGCTGATCCCGTCAGGAAAGACGGAGTAGGCGGGCCCCTCGACGCGTGCGGCGATCACCTGGTGCTGACCACGAGCGGCGGCTTCATTGATCAGAGAATCGAACTGCGCCGGCAGGGCAAAACGCTCAGCATTAAACAGGGCCGCTTGCCCGGAGCTTTGCAGCAGCGGGGTGAAGGTCATGCGGCTTTTCTTGGTGGGCGCCAGCGCACCGCTGCTCAAGACATTGACGCTGTGGAGTTTCCAGGTGCTTAAGTCATCCTGTGTCATCGTCTGGCGGGACAAGGACAACGCAGCGGGATGGCGCACCGCCGGCTGACCTGTGGTCATGATCACTTGAGTGGCGTAGTCATGATCGGCGATTACCTTATCCGCGGTCATCTGGATGCCCCAGGCGGTCAGCAATGCTTCCAGCCTGGGGTTTTCCGGGGCGGTGGCGCTGGGCTCCAGCCCGGCAAGCGGGTCGATAAACATCATCAGCTTGCCGGCGCCCAATACAAACTGATCGATCGCGTACAGGGTTTGCTCAGGCAGTTTGCCGGGGTGCACCACCATCAAGGTTCTGATGTGTTCGGGGATTTTCTCGATGCCTGGCTCCAGGCTCACGAGATTGAATTGGCGGCGCATCGCCTGCAATGACTGCCAAGGAGGCGTATTCACGCCGCTGCGCTCATCCCGTTCGCCGTCCATTGGCAGCAGGGTTATCAGGCCTATCACCGGCTGCTCCGGGTGGAGCACTTTATGAAGCAAATGGCTGATCTCATAGTCCAGCAGCGACTCCCGGGCCAGGCTGAACGCCTCGATACTATGTGGCCCATGACCCGCGCTGGTACCGACCAAGCCGAAGAATCCTTGTTGGGCGTCAAGCCCCAGTAACCGCGCCTTGTACTCATCTTCCGAAAAAGGCTTGGGGTCGATGAGGTGCAGGTTGATTTTGCCCTTTGCCGCTTTTTCATACTCCTTGAGCAACAACTCCACCCGTTTACCGTAGCTTTTCACGGCATTGGATTTTTGCGGAGGGTGGCTTGAGTTGAAAAAATACAGATCAACCGGTTGCTCCAGTGAAGCGAGCAGTGTCCGTACAGGGTCGGACAATGTATGAATTTTATGTTCTGAGAAATCAAACCGCACAGTTGGAAGTTTAAGCGCCCATACCAGATTAAAAGCGAGAAAGAGTAATAGCAGGATGCTAATTGTGATGCTGGCACTTAATGGCGATCTCATCGTAGCGTGTCCTTCTCAAGCGTTTCTGACATTCAGGGCAATGGTCGTCATGGCAAGAAAGGCGACGATTATGCTGATGAAGTACAAACTGTCTTGAAGAGCCAGTACCCCTTGGTCAATAGCGTCAAAGCGCGTTGACGGGCTCAGGGAGATGATACGGTCAACGAGCCAGATCGGTGCTTGATGTTCTATGGTGTCAAGTAGAGAAGAAAGTCCGCTGGCGACCAGCAGCAGACAAAGTGTTACTGTAAATATGATCAGACGATGGTGCGTCAGTGCGCAGATAAAACCGCCCACCGACAGATAACTTCCAGCCAATAGCCAACTTCCCAAGTATTGGGACGCAATGACGGTGTTATCCGGATTTCCAAAATAGTTGACGGTGATGACGATTGGAAAGGTCAATAGCAAGGCAATGCCAGAAACAAGCCAGGCCGCCAAAAACTTTCCGATAACCATTTCGAAACCAGTGACGGGTAGGGTTTTCATGAAGCCCATGGAGCCGGCCGTGTGCTCGTCTGCCCAAAGTTGAGTGGAAAGCACAGGGGTCAACAGCAAGTAAAGCCATGGGTGTAACTGGAAGAATCCGTGCAAGTCGACGCTGCTTTGTTCCAAAAGTTGGCTTGTATGAAAGCCAAATGCAGCGGCGGCTGTCAGGAAAACTGCAGTGCTCAGGTAGGTGACGGGGGCCGAAAAATAACTGGCAAGTTGACGCTTGATGATCACCGGTAAAAGTTTCAAATCGATGCCTCCTGGCGCATGTGATGGATAACGTCATCCAGGCGTCCGGGCTCCAGTTTCAGGGCATTGATTTTCCAGCGGCGGTGAGTGATCAGTGCGTTGATATGGGGGTAAATGGTTTGCCCCGGCATGGCGAGTACGGTCACTGTGCCGGGCATCTCGTGGTCTTCCTCGATGCCGGCGACCCCGGGCAATACCGCCAGGGCCAGTAGGTCCAGCGGCGTGTCAGCGGCAAGGGTGACTGCCTGGTAATGACGGGAACTGCGCTGCAGTTCGGGCAGGGGCATGTCTGCCACTAATCGGCCGTTGGCGATCACCAATGCCCGGTTGCAAATGCTGGCCAGTTCTTCGGGCATTCGGGACGCGACAATAATCGTCATTTCGTCGTTCAGCGACTTGATGAGCATTCTGACCTTGTGTTTTTGCTCGGCATTCAGACCTTCCGTTGGCTCATCGAGCAACAGCAGTCTGGGGTCATGCAGGATTGCCTGGGCGATGGCTACTTTGCGTTTCAACCCTGCCGGGAGGGTATCGACCGGGCATTTGAGTATCCGCCCCAGTTCAAGCCGTGCGACTGCGCGGTCAATCATCTTGCGTTTTTCCGCGCCGCGGAATCCGCGTATGCCGGCAATAAAACCGAGAAAGCCCGTTACACTCATTGCGCCATGACTCAGACATTCTGGCTGGTAGCCCGTGACTTTCTTTGCGTGGAGTGTATTGAGGGTAATATCGTGACCGAATACTTTTATATGGCCTGAAGAGGGGAGAATCGAGCTTGCTAGCATTTTGATGAGAGTTGTTTTTCCCGCACCATCATTTCCAAACAGTCCCAGGCATTCCTGAGGTTGGGCACTAAATGAAAAGTCCTGGATGATAGCTTTCCCGCCCATCTTTTTTGTCAGGCTCGTTATCTCGATCATTATGCTTTTCTACTGGATGGATATGGCAAGGCTCGGTTAAGTCGAAGCCTCGATTAACCTGCATGAGCGGCAGGTTGTGATTGGTCGAAAAGTCAAAATTTGAAATATTTTTGTTGTGCGCGTGTCCGGTGTCTTACATTTTAAAAAATGGTACGTTCAATAGGCGGTCTTGGAAACATTAAGGGGGCTGAATAAGATAAGTCCTACGTGTCAAGCTATGTCTCGCTGAAACAATTGTTAGGCATTTGATGCTTTAATTACTGTCGTTGTTTATTTGGCGTGTATTTGAAGTTCTGCCAATTTGAAATGGAGCCTGAACGTCATGCTGCTTCTACGTACCCTTGTTCTAGAACAATCCGGGCATGATGCGCCGGTCAACGGTGCACTGCTGTGTGGTTTTGCGGTGGCTCAGATCGCTTCGAACTTCCTTGCTTATAGTCTGGATGAAGAGACAGAGCCCGGTAGTTCACGGGTATACATCGCAGCGCTGCGCAAAAAATCCGAACGGTACTTTCTGGGGGCGATAGATTCCAAGGAAGACCTGCAAACCGCGACCCGTGTCTTCAAGCAAATCCTGACGCTTGCCGCTGCGCCCGGGACCAAATCCGCAAGTGCCGGCGAGGCCCACATTCCTTATCATTTCGTTGATCTGAAAGGCTGCAAGTTGCCCCCCGCCAGGCCTGAGGATCATCACTCGTTGACGATCAAGAAATCTCTTGTGATGAAGGTCATTACCCTGGGAACGTCGGCGCCCGGTTTGCCCGCCATCGAAAGCAATTCATTGATTGTCCCGTCGATTCGTTTCTCCTCAAGGATGATTTCTCCTCAGAGGGCCGCGGACCCTGCGGAGCCTGCACCGCCAGTGTCCGAACCGGTGCCACAGGCACCCGCGGATACGTTCGAGATAACCGAGCCACTGATTGCGCCACCGATCGAGCCGGTAGTCGCCGCGCCACCGCCACCGCCACCGCAGGCACCGGCAACGCCGCAGCCTGAACCCGCCCGGCATGAAGCGCCCTCATTGTTCGAGGTGGACACTACGCTGGCCAATCTTTCCCGACTGGCGCAAGAGTTGACACAACAAAAGCTCGGCGTGCTCAAGCAGGAGGAAGCACTTGAGCAGTTACGTCTCGAGCTGCGCCAGGAAAAGGTCGAGGTTGAGCAGGAGAGTCAACGGAGTGCCGAGAGAGTTGCCGAAAAAGAGGCCTCCCTGGAACTGTTGACCCGCACGCTGACGACCCGGGAGGAGCATCTGGCGGATTGCTCGGCGTTAAACCAGGCAGAGCAGCGTCGAATGGACGAGCGTGCGCGCGGCCTGGAGAGCGAGGAAGCCCAGGTGCACAACCGTGAACGGGCGGTTAGTCAAAAAGAGCAACA
Organism: Pseudomonas sp. AN3A02; assembly: GCF_011765255.1. Taxonomy (NCBI): domain Bacteria; kingdom Pseudomonadati; phylum Pseudomonadota; class Gammaproteobacteria; order Pseudomonadales; family Pseudomonadaceae; genus Pseudomonas; species Pseudomonas sp. AN3A02. The sequence continues at coordinate 240,775 of NZ_JAARNI010000001.1, read as the reverse complement.
ACTGACGGCGACTCTGTCTCAGTTGCCTATCCTGCGGGAAAACCTGAGTGCCGCGTTTCAAACCCTGGACGAGTCTCTTGCACGGCTGAGTGAGTTAGCACACAGCCAGCCTGTAAGTCGCCTACTCCAGTCGGATGCAGATTGACGCTGATTGCTGGAATCCATCGGCGGGTCTGGCTACTTTCCTGTGTTCATTTATCATCGACCTCCACCGCTGACATTGAGCGTCAAATGCGTTGTGCCTGATGCGGCAGCGGGTCTGAACATTGGAACTTCCAGGGGATGTAGAGCTTTTGAGCACTAAGCTGATTACCAAAGAAGGTCATGAAGCCCTGAAAAAGGAGCTTGATTACCTGTGGCGAGAAAAGCGTCCTGATACCACCCGTAAAGTCACGTGGGCCGCCTCCCTTGGAGACCGGAGCGAAAACGCCGACTACCAGTACAACAAGAAACTGCTGCGGGAAATTGATCGCCGGGTGCGCTATTTGCGCAAGCGCCTGGAAGACATGCGCGTGGTGGAGTACATGCCGGAGCAGGAAGGCAAGGTGTTCTTCGGTGCCTGGGTGGAGATTGAAAACGAACAGGGCGAGACCAAGCGCTTTCGCATCGTGGGTTACGATGAGATCTATGAACGCATGGACTACATCTCCATCGATTCACCCATGGCCCGCGCGTTGCTGCGCAAAGAGGTGGATGACGAGGCACTCGTGCAGACCCCGAGCGGCGAAGTGTGCTGGTGGATCACTGCCATCGAATATGTGAAGTAACAACGGATGGCCCGCCCTCTTGGCAGAGGGCGGGCCATTTGCGTTTTCAGCCCTCGCGCAGCACCGTCAACGGGCTGGCATTCAGCGCGCGGCGAGTGCCAAACACGCCGGCACCGCCGATCAGCACTGCACCGATCACCGGCAGCAGCAACAGCCACGGATGTGGGTGCCAAGCCAGGTCGAACGCGTAGCGATACAGCACCAGTGTCACCAGTTCCGTACCCAGCGCCGCCAACAGGCCGCTGACCGCGCCCAACAGCCCGAACTCGATACGCCGCGCCTTGACCAGCAACTTGCGCTCCGCCCCCAGCGCCCGCAGCAGGGCACCTTGGCGAATCCGCTCGTCAAGGGTTGCCTGGAGCCCGGAGAACAACACCGCCATCCCCGCAGCCAGGACAAACAACAGCACGTACTCCACCGCCAGGGTGACCTGGGCGAGGATGCTGCGCAGCTGTTCAAGCAGCGCCTCCACTTGCAGGATGGTCACTGCCGGGAAGGCCCGGGACAGGTCGACGATCTGCTGGTCATGGCCGGGCGCCAGGTAGAAGCTGGTCAGGTAGGTGGTAGGCAGGTCTTTCAAGGTGCCTGGCTGGAAGATCATGAAGAAGTTCGGCTGGAAGTTATCCCAGTTGATTTCCCGCAGGCTGGTGACCCGCGCTTCACGGTTTTCCCCGCCGACGGTGAATACCAGATGATCGTTGAGCTTGAGTTTCAGGCTGTCAGCGACCTTGGCCTCCACCGAGACGCCGGGAATCTCGTCGGTGGGTTGCGCCGTCCACCAGGAACCCGCCGTCAGCTTGTTGCCTGGCGGCAGGTCGGCGGCCCAGGTCAGGCTCAAGTCGCGCTGTACAGCACGATCGCCGCTGGAGTCCTTGCTCACAATTTCCTGCACCGGGGCGCCATTGATGCTGATCAATCGGCCCGGCACTACCGGATACAGCGGTGCAGACTGCGCCTGCAATTCCAGCAGGCGTGCGCCGAAGGTGTCTTTGTCGGCGGGCAGGATGTTCAGCGCGAAATAATTGGGGGCGTCCTTGGGCAACTGGTTTTGCCAGGTGTCCAGCAGTTCGCCACGCAGCAGCGCGATCAAGCCCATGGACAACAGGATCAGCCCGAATGCCAGGGACTGGCCCGCTGCCGCCAAGGGATGACGCAGCAACTGGCCCAACCCCAGGCGCCAGGGCAGGGAGGCCCGGGCCAGCAGGCGTCGAAGGCTCTGCAACAGCAGCAGGAGCAGGCCGCCGAGAATCAGCGCGGCAATCACGCCGCCGCCCAGCAGGGCGAAGGTCAGCACCAGGTCGAGGCTCAAGCGCCACATGATCAGGCCCAGGGCGAACAGCGCGGCACCGTAGACCATCCATGTGCTGGAAGGGATCGGCAGCAGGTCGCGTCGCAGTACCCGCAGCGGAGGCACGCGCCCCAGCGCGGCCAATGGCGGCAGGGCGAAACCGGCGAGGGCGACCAGCCCGGTGCCAATCCCGGCAATCGCTGGCAACAGCCCACCGGGTGGAACGTCCGCCGGCAGCAGGTCATGCAACAGCGCAAACAGCCCCAATTGCGCGAGCCAGCCGAGCAGGGCGCCGGTCAGGCTGGCCAGCAGGCCCAGCACGGTCAATTGCAGGCTGAACAGCAACATGGTCTCGCGCCTGGACAGCCCGAGACAGCGCAATAAGGCACTGGCATCAAAGCGTCTACTGGCGAAGCGGTTCGCCGACAGCGCCACCGCCACGCCCGAGAGCAATACCGCCACCAGGCTGGCCATGTTCAAGTAACGCTCGGCTTTGCCCAGTGCGCCACCGATCTGCTGGTTGCCGTCCCGGGCATCCTGCAGCCGCTGGTTGGCAGCCAGGCCGGGCTTGACCAGGTCGCGATAGGTTTGCAGTACGGTGCCGCCTTGGGGCGCGCGCCAGAGGTCGCGATAACTGACGCGGCTGCCTGGCTGCACCACGCCGGTGGCCTCGAGATCGGCCAGGTTGATCATCACCCTGGGTGTCAGGCTATAGAAGTTACCGGCGCGGTCCGGTTCGTAGGTCAGCACGCGGGCCAGGCGCAGGGTCTTCATGCCGACGTCGATGCTGTCGCCGATTTTCAGGTTCAGTGCCGTCAGCAGCCGTGCCTCCACCCAGGCTTCACCGGGCTTGGGACCACCCCCGGCGGTTTCTTCGGCGAAGGGTTCTGCGGCGCTCTTCAGCTCGCCGCGCAACGGATACTCGTCGTTGACCGCCTTGATGCTGGACAGCTGGATGCCGTTGTCGGTGGCAATCACGCTGGAGAATTCCACCACCCTGGCGTGCTGCAAGCCCAGTTCGGTACCACTCTGGATTTGTTCGGTACGGGCGGGCGAGCTGCCTTCCAGCACCAGGTCGGCGGCAAGGAATTCCGTGGCACGCAACATCATGGCGCCGTTCAGGCGTGCGCCGAAGTAGCCAATGGCGGTGCTGGCGGCGACGGCCACCAGCAGGGCGAAGAACAGCACGCGCAGTTCGCCGGCGCGGGCATCGCGCAGCAACTGGCGAAGGGCAAGGCTGAACAGGCGCAAAAAGGGCAAGCGTGCCATCAAGGCTCCAGGGGCGCGACCATCAGGCCGGCTTCAAGACGGATCAGGCGGCGGCAGCGGTGTGCCAGGCGCTCGTCATGGGTCACCAGCACCAGGGTCGTGCCGCTCTCTTTGTTGAGTTCGAACAACAAGTCGCTGATGCGTTCGCCGGTGTGGCTGTCGAGATTGCCGGTAGGTTCGTCGGCAAACAGCACGTCCGGTTCGGCGGCAAACGCCCGGGCAATCGCTACCCGTTGCTGCTCGCCACCCGAGAGTTGGCGCGGTGAGTGAGTGAGGCGCTGGCCCAGGCCGACGCGCTCCAGCAGGTGCCTGGCACGCTCGCGGGCGTCCTTGCGGCCGTCCAGTTCCAGCGGCAGCATCACGTTTTCCAGTGCATTGAGGCTGTCGAGCAACTGGAAAGACTGGAATACAAACCCCACGTGCTCGGCGCGGATGCGCGCACGCTGGTCTTCGTCGAGGGTACTCAGGGCTTGGCCTGCGAGGGTGACTTCGCCACTGCTGGGCAGGTCGAGGCCGGCCAGCAGGCCGAGGAGGGTGGATTTGCCGGAACCGGAGGCGCCGACGATAGCCAGGCTATCGCCCTTGTTCAGTTCCAGGCTCAGTTCGTGCAGGATAGTCAGTTCACCTTCCGCGCTGGGAACCACTTTGCTAAGGTTTCGCGCGGTGAGAATGCTTGCGCCCATGGAGAATCCAATGCGAATGTGGTTTTTGAGTGCTGGCCTGGCCTTGATGTGCATGGCCCAGAACGCAGCGGCGGGTACAGTCCTGATCGTTGGCGATAGTATCAGTGCCGGTTTCGGACTGGATACCAGCAAAGGGTGGGTAGCGTTGTTGGGACAACGGCTCAAGAGCGAAGGTTTCGACGATAAAGTGGTCAACGCCTCCATCAGCGGCGACACCAGTGCCGGAGGCCTGGCGCGGCTGCCGGCGGCGCTTGCAGAGCATAAGCCAGACCTGGTGATCATTGAGCTGGGCGGCAATGACGGCCTGCGTGGGCAGCCCCCCGCGCAATTGAAACAAAATCTTGCATCGATGATCGACCAGTCCAAGGCCAGCGGTGCCAAGGTGCTGCTGTTAGGCATGCAGTTGCCGCCTAATTACGGGCCGAAATACACCACCGCGTTTGCCAATGTCTACGCGGCCCTGGCCAAGGAAAAAAGCGTCCCGCTGGTGCCGTTTTTCCTTGAAGGCGTCGGTGGTCATCCGGAGCTGATGCAGGCTGACCAATTGCACCCGGCGGTTGGCGCGCAGGGCAAGTTGCTGGAAAATGTCTGGCCAACGCTAAAACCACTGCTATGACGCTTTTCTAGCAGCGGTCTTTCGGCTAAGGTGGCGCCCCCCCGATTTGGAGCCCCCGATGTCGCGTCCTGCCTGGTCCCTGTTTGCCTACCAACTGATCGAGCCTGACGAACAGCTGGATCTGTTCGCCTGCCAGGAAGTCCGGGTGCATCTGGTGACGCGTCAATTGGAGTTGGGCGGGTCGATCGACCGCACCCTCTGCGGTACGTTACTGCCTGCCCAGCCGCGCTGGTCGTCGGTGGATCGCTCGATCTTCCAGGACCAGCGTTTGTGCCCTCTGTGCCGGGCGATCCTCGAGTCGCAAAAGCGCGGTACACCGCCGATCTGGCCAGAGCTGCGCTTCGAACTTTGAATATGGGTGCCCGCCGGGCAGCCGTGTACAATCCATTTTTTACTACCCGTCGATCTGCGAAGGAATTCCCGGATGTTGTCGCGCCTTTCCGCCGTCACCTGCTGCCTGTCTCTTGCTGCGATCTGCGCGGCCGGTTCCGCTGCAGCGTTGCAGTTGCCTTTGCCGCCACCGGGTGAAGATATCGTTGGCCAGGTCCAGGTGATCAAGGCCAAGTACGAAGATACCTTCGCTGACCTGGGCACCACCTACGACCTGGGCTATTCGGAGATGGTCGCGGCCAACCCGGGCGTCGATGCCTGGTTGCCGGGGGCGGGTACCGAGATCGTGTTGCCGACGCGCTTCATCCTGCCGCCCGGCCCGCGTGAAGGCATCGTGATCAACCTGGCGGAATACCGGCTCTATTACTATCCCAAGGGTCAGAACGTGGTGTACACGTTCCCGTTGGGGATTGGCCGTGAAGGCTGGGGTTCACCGGTGGCTCACACCACGATCACGGGCAAGATCCCGAACCCGACCTGGACCCCGCCAGCCTCGATCAAGGCCGAACACGCCGCCAATGGCGACCCGTTGCCGAACGTGGTGCCGGCTGGCCCGGACAATCCGTTGGGGCCGTTCAAGTTCACCCTGGGCACGCCCGGCTACCTGATCCACGGTTCCAACATGAAGTTCGGCATCGGTACCCGTACCAGCCACGGTTGCTTCCGCATGTTCAACAACAACGTGCTGGAAATGGCCGACATGGTGCCGGTAGGGACGTCGGTGCGGATTATCAACGATGCCTACAAGTTCGGCGCAGCCGGTGGCAAGGTTTACCTGGAGGCGCATACGCCGTTGAACGACGATGGCACTCCCTCGGTCGTGGACAAGCACACTGCGGTCATCAACGCTTTGCTCAAGCGTGAAGACTTGTCCAACAACCTGCGGGTCAACTGGGACCAGGTGCGTGACGTCGTTGCCGCCGAAGACGGTTTGCCGACGGAAATCGGTGTACCGGGTGGGGCGCCAATGGTGTCGAGTACGCCGGTCGATCTGCAGCAATAAACCTGCAGGATCCATAACCCGTTGTCGCTTCGCGCGGTGACGGGTTTTTTATTGTCTGGAATCCAGCCGAATTGCAGGCAAAAAAAAGCCGATCCAAGAATGGACCGGCTTGATAACAACCCCGAAGGATTATTACTTGCGGCTTGCTTTTTCAAGCATGCGCAGAGCGCGCTCGTTAGCTTCGTCAGCAGTCTGTTGTGCTTTTTGAGCAGCAGCCAGAGCTTCATCAGCTTTACGATAGGCTTCGTCTGCACGAGCCTGGGAGCGAGCTGCTGCGTCTTCAGTTGCAGTCAGACGAGCTTCGGTTTCTTTGGAGACGCTGCTGCAACCGGTAGCCAGAACTGCGGCCAGAGCCAGAGCAGAGAATTTCAGAACGTTGTTCATCGTGTTCCCCTTCAAGGACTTTCTATTAAATGACTATTCTCTCAGAGTGAGCTAATAGCCGGCGTACATACTACCCATTACTTGTAGTAAGTAAACTGACGTAGCGCAAGAAGCAAAAAAAATTCTCGCGGCCAATCTATTTTGGCTAATCTTTTGAGAGTCTGTATAAAAAATATCCAGATTCTTGCACTCGGCCGAGGATTGGATCCAGCCTGAAAGGGCCGGCTGGCATGTGTTAAGCCATGTAAACATAAGTCATTTTATATATCGTCCCTGACACTATTGTTCAGATTGTCTTTTCGGTCTTCGGTATCTTTTGTGCATGTTGAGGTGACTTTAAGAGCGCGTGTTCGTCTCAAGCTTCAACTGCCGGCAATGTTCAGGCCATCGACCTAAGGATGCTCGATTGGCCCTTTCTATGTCCGCCAGCGCAACGGAAGACGAGCGCGTCTTGAGCAATTGTGCGATTGGCGCCTACTATTTCCCTGTGTTGGTTGTGAGCGCTAGTGCGAGGCACTGGCGGCTTTTCTCGTTGTCGAAACCGGCACCGGGTGGCGTAGATGTTCCTTCGCCGGAAAAACATCGGTAAGGTAGGGGTCAGAAACCAAGACCCGCGAGGAGTAGTGATGAGCGAGGCGTTGTCCATCCACCATGACCAGGCTGGTCATCAGTTCGAGACCAATGTGGACGGTCATCGTGCCTATCTGACCTATATGGACCTTGGGAAGCAGACCCTGGATATCTATCGCACCTTCGTGCCCAACGCATTGCGAGGCCGTGGCATTGCTGCTGCGCTCACCGAGGAAGCGTTGAAGTTCGCCGAAGAGGCAGGTTATACGGTGATCCCGTCCTGCTCTTACGTGGAGCGCTACATGGAGCGCCACCAGCGCCATGCCGCAAAGCTTTGAGCATTGAGTAAGGCGGGACGCAGAGCATCCCAGGATGCATTCCCACGCAAAGCGTGGGAACGATCAAAAAAAACGCCGGGTTTAGCCCGGCGTTTTTGTGTCCGCAGTGTTTGCTCAGCCGCGTTGGCGCTTGGGCAACACGTCCTTGAGCTTGGCATGCATGCTGCGCAAGGTGGTCTCGGTGGCAGCCCAGTCGATGCAGGCATCGGTGATCGACACGCCGTATTGCAGGTCGGCCAGATCCTTTGGAATCGCCTGGCAGCCCCAGTTCAGGTGGCTTTCGACCATCAGGCCGATGATCGACTGGTTGCCTTCCAGAATCTGGTTGGCCACGTTCTCCATCACCAGCGGTTGCAGAGCCGGGTCCTTGTTGGAGTTGGCGTGGCTGCAATCGACCATGATGTTCGGCTTGATCTTCGCCTTGTTCAGCGCCTGTTCGCACAGGGCCACGCTGACCGAATCATAGTTGGGCTTGCCGTTGCCGCCGCGCAGTACCACGTGACCGTAGGCATTGCCTTTAGTGGTGACGATGGACACGCCACCTTCCTGGTTGATACCCAGGAAACGGTGCGGGCTGGACACCGACTGCAGGGCGTTGATCGCCACAGTCAGGCCGCCGTCGGTACCGTTCTTGAAACCGACCGCCGAGGACAGGCCGGAAGCCATTTCCCGGTGAGTCTGGGATTCGGTGGTACGTGCGCCAATCGCCGACCAGCTGATCAGGTCTTGCAGGTACTGCGGGGAAATCGGGTCCAGGGCTTCGGTTGCCGTCGGCAGGCCCATTTCGGCGAGGTCCAGCAGCAATTGACGACCGATGTGCAGGCCATCCTGGATCTTGAAGGAGTCGTCCAGGTACGGGTCGTTGATCAAGCCTTTCCAGCCGACGGTGGTCCGCGGCTTCTCGAAATAGACGCGCATCACCAGGTACAAGGTGTCGGACACTTCTGCCGCCAGCACCTTCAGGCGCTCGGCGTATTCGTGGGCAGCCTTGAGGTCATGGATCGAGCACGGCCCGATGACCACGAACAGGCGGTGGTCGGTGCCGTCGAGAATCTCACGGATGACTTCGCGACCCTTGGTGACGGTCTGCAGGGCAGCGTCGCTCAGGGGGATTTCGCGCTTGAGCTGATCGGGCGTGATCAGGGTCTCGTTGGATTCGACGTTAAGGTCGTTGATCGGTAAATCAGCCATCGTGTTACTCGTCAGGGTCACGGGTGCCGGCCGCCAGCGATCCCCGTGCGGCGGAGCACAGCATGATTTAAGTGCAGCGGGGAGCCGAACCTTAGCGCGTTACAAGGTTGCGAGACAATGGGCAAAGGTCGCTTTAATCCAGCACTGGCTGCACAAAAGCCTCATGGGAGAACTCGCCGGCATGGCGTGTGACCCATTCTCGGGCCAGCGCTTCGCTCTGCCGGGGTGTTGGCCTGGCGCCTTCGTGGAGTCGGCAGTAACGTTGGATCTGGCACACTTGCTCGCCCATCCGTGCCCCGAACAAGGCTTGCTCATCGGTAAAGGTGATGCCGACGCGGTAGCCGTTTTCAGCCTTGCGGCACCACGCTACATAGCCCGGATAGCGGGCCGTGAGGCCCAATGAAGGGATGCGCATCTCGATGGCGGTGCCCTGGCGCCAGGCGCGCGGGTAATTGCATGCGACGCCGCCCAGGCCGATAGTGTGCAGCCGTTGGCGGGAAATGCCGGAAATGGGACGTTGGGTTAATTCGACAGCGACATCATCAGGGTGAGGAAAGAAACGACCCATGCACACGGACTCCGAGCACCGTCCAGTTGACGGCGGTGGCAGCAGTATAGTGAAAGAACTGCACCTTACCGATCTGGATATCGACCAGCAATTATTGGGGCTTCCCGGCACCTCGCTGGTGGTGTTCACCGGCGACGGATGCTCGCGCTGCCGCTTCCTGCACCAGCAACTGCCCGGTTGGGATTTGCCCGTGGACCGGGTCTGTTGGGTGGATGCAGGCCACAATGGCGGCGCGGTGGAACGCTACGAAATCTTTCATCTGCCGGCGTTGTTTGTGGTGTGTGACGGGAAATTCCATGGAATATTAGCGTCACTGACGCGTCTGACCGCCGGCGACCTGACTCAGGGTGTGCAGCAGGCGCTCAAACGAATACCAGAGGAATTGCCATGACCGAAGTTGCAAAAACACAGTCGCCACGGATCGGGATTATCGGCACCGGGGCCATCGGTGGCTTCTATGGTGTGATGCTCGCGCGTGCCGGTTTCGATGTGCATTTCCTGCTGCGCAGCGAGTACGCGGCGGTCAGTGAGCGCGGCCTGCAACTTAACAGCACCCTCCACGGGACCTTGCACCTGCACCCGGTGCAGGCCTATGCCCGCGCCGCGGACATGCCGCCATGCGACTGGCTGCTGGTGGGCACCAAGTCCACGGGTAATGTCGAACTGGCCCCAACCATCGCCCAGATCGCCGCTCCGGACGCCAAGGTCGTGCTGTTGCAAAACGGTCTTGATGTCGAAGATAGCCTGCGGGAACACCTGCCGCCGTCTCTGCACCTGCTGGGTGGCCTGTGCTACATCGGCGTGCACCGCTCCGGCCCCGGCGTTGTCGAGCATCAGGCGCTGGGCCGGGTCAACCTGGGTTACCACAGTGGTCCGGCAGCTAACGACGACGCCAGCCGGCAGGCGATTGTCGAAGAAGGCGCCGCGCTGTTTCACCAGGCCGGTATCGACTCCCAGGCCATGGCCAATGTGCATCAGGCACGCTGGCATAAACTGGTGTGGAACGTGCCTTACAACGGTCTCTCCGTATTGTTCGGCACCGGCACTACGGCGATGATGGCGGATGAGTCGAGTCGCGAACTGATTCAGGCGCTGATGGCCGAAGTGGTACAGGCCGCCCACGCCTGCGGGCATGAAATCCCCGCCAGTTACGCCGGGCAGATGTTCACCATGACCGAAAGCATGGATGACTACCTGCCCAGCATGTATCACGATTACGCGCACAAGCGCCCGCTGGAACTGGCGGCGATTTACGCACGCCCCTTGGCTGCGGCAAAAGCGGCCGGTTGTGAATTGCCACGCATGCAGGCGCTCTACCAGGCCTTGAGTTTTATGGATCGGCATAACCGCTGATTGGGGGGAACACCATGGCAAAGGGATTGGGCGACAAACTGGTGCTGGCGATTTCCTCGCGGGCGCTGTTCGACCTGAGCGAAAGCCACAAGGTCTACCTGGCCCAAGGGGTCGAGACCTATCGCAAGTACCAGATCGACCACGAGGATGAAATCCTCGAGCCCGGCGACGCCTTCCCGTTGGTGAAGAAACTCCTGAGCCTCAACGCCAGCCTCGGCCGTGCCCGGGTCGAGGTGGTGCTGGTGTCGCGCAACAGTGCCGACACCGGCCTGCGGGTGTTCAATTCGATCCAGCATTACGGCCTGGATATCTCCCGCGCTGCGTTTGTCGGCGGGCGCAGTCCTTATCCTTATCTGGCGGCGTTTGGTTGCCACCTGTTTCTGTCCACCCATGCCGAGGATGTGCGCAGCGCCCTGGATGCCGGATTTGCCGCAGCGACGATTCTGTCGGGCGGTGCACGTCGGGCCTCGAGTGCTGAATTGCGGATCGCCTTCGATGGTGACGCGGTGCTGTTTTCCGACGAGTCCGAGCGCGTCTATCAGTCGGGAGGTCTTGAAGCCTTCCAGGCCAGCGAGCGGGAGTCGGCACGCGAGCCGTTGCGCGGCGGACCGTTCAAGGGCTTCCTGGCGGCGCTCAATTTGTTGCAACGTGAGTTCCCGGACGAGTCCTGCCCGATCCGCACCGCGCTGGTCACGGCCCGTTCGGCGCCTTCCCACGAGCGGGTGATTCGCACGCTGCGCGAATGGGACATCCGTCTCGACGAGTCGCTGTTCCTCGGTGGCCTGGAGAAGTCGGCGTTCCTTGAGGCCTTTGCCGCCGATGTGTTTTTCGATGACCAGGAAGGGCATTGCGAGAAGGCCCGGGAGTTCGTGGCCACCGGGCACGTACCCCATGGCATCAGTAACGAGTTGAAAATTCAGACCGAGGGCTGAGCACTGCCAAAGGCGCTGCTAAGCTGAATCAATCCCCGCCATCCTGGCTGCCCAGGAGGTTCTATGATTCGTTCGATGCTGTACGCCACTGATCTGGGTCTGTATGCGCCTTATGTGATGCAACATGCCCTGGCGCTGGCGCGAACGTTCAAGGCTGATCTGTACGTGATTCACGTGGTCGAGCCCATCGGGCTGTTCGCCGAATCCGTGTTGCAGAGCTACCTTGATGAGAAGGCCTTGAGTGAATGGCAAAGCCAGGGGCTGACAACGGTGATGGCAACCATCGAGCAACGGGTGCTCGACAGTTTTCGCGAGGAACTGGGGGAAGGGGAGCAGGACCTCAAGTTGATCCGTTCGGTGCGAGTGATCCAGGGCGATCCCTGTGAAGTGATTCTCGACCAGTCGCAGAAACTCTCCGTGGATTTGTTGATCGTAGGTAGTCACAGCCAGGCGGTCGGGGTGGCAACGCCCCTGGGGAGAACCGCCGCACGGGTGCTGCAGTTGTCGCAGGTGCCGGTGTACCTGGTGCCGCTGTTGCAGCGTCGTCGCAGTGATGACGTGTGATTGGTAGAAAACGATAAAAAGTTCTAGATTTATACTTCTAACCTTTAATATAGTTATATACCGTCGCTGATACCCGTGGCGTCTATCCGCTTTGAGGGACACATATGAAGCTTCAACAACTGCGCTACATCTGGGAAGTGGCGCACCACGACCTCAACGTTTCCGCTACTGCTCAAAGCCTTTACACCTCGCAACCCGGTATCAGCAAGCAGATCCGCCTGCTCGAAGATGAGTTGGGCGTTGAAGTGTTCGCGCGCAGCGGCAAGCACCTGACCCGCGTCACCCCGGCCGGTGAGCGCATCATCACCACCGCCGGCGAGATCCTGCGCAAGGTCGAAAGCATCAAGCAGATCGCCCAGGAATTCTCCAACGAGAAGAAGGGCACCCTGTCGATCGCCACCACCCACACCCAGGCGCGTTATGCGCTGCCGCCGGTGATCAGCAGTTTTATCAAACAGTACCCGGACGTGGCGTTGCACATGCACCAGGGTTCGCCGATGCAGATCGCCGAGATGGCCGCCGACGGCACCGTCGATTTCGCGATTGCCACCGAAGCCCTGGAGTTGTTCGGCGACCTGGTGATGATGCCGTGCTATCGCTGGAACCGCTGCGTCGTGGTCCCGCAGGGTCACCCGTTGGCCAAGTTGCCGAAGCTGACTCTGGAAGCCCTGGCTGAATACCCGATCGTGACCTATGTATTCGGTTTCACCGGCCGTTCAAAACTCGACGAAGCCTTCAGCCATCGTGGCCTGACGCCGAAAGTGGTGTTCACCGCCGCCGACGCCGACGTCATCAAGACTTATGTACGCCTGGGCCTGGGCGTCGGTATCGTCGCCAAGATGGCGGTCGACACCAAGCTCGACAGCGACCTGGTGGTGCTCGATGCCAGCGAACTGTTCGAATCCAGCGTGACCAAGATCGGTTTCCGTCGCGGCACCTTCCTGCGCGGTTTCATGTGCGACTTCATCGAGAAATTCGCGCCGCACCTGACGCGCGAAGTGATGGCCAAGGCCATCCAGTGCCATAACAAGCAGGAGCTGGAAGAGCTGTTCGACGGCGTTGAACTGCCGGTTCACTGATCGGCTTACTTGACCTCGGTAACAGCAAACTGTTGCCGAGCGCCCCCCACCAGAATCTCCACCGCATCCCCTTCGAACTTGCCCAGCAGGCTTTTGCCCAGAGGCGAGCGTGGGGTGATGACGGTCACCGGTTGCCCCACCACATCGACCTTCAACCCTGCGCCGTCCGGTGCCAGGAATAGCCACTGCTGGCGATCGTTTTCATCCACCAGCCCCAGCAATGCGCCCACCTCGATACCGCGCTGGTCATCGTAGGCACGCAGTTGCATGTTCTGGCAGAGCGTCAGCGCCTGCTTGATTTCTTCGACGCGCCGGGCCTGGCCTGCGGCCAGGTAGGACGCTTCCAGCCCCAGGGTGTCGTACTTGTTCTCGGCGATGTTTTCTTCGTGGGTCGCGGTTTCATACGCGGTTTGCGCGGCGCGCTGGGCGATATCGAGATCGACCGCGAGTTTGTCCAGGACCAGTTGGTGAACGGCGTGCTTATTCATGGGCGGCTTTCGTGATCAATCGCAAAATTGCAGGACGTTGGCCCGGCTCTTGTCGTTGGGAGCGTTCTGGTCCTGTTGCAGCCAGAACTGGCATTTGGGGTTGGACAGGTTGCGCGGGTTGTTGCGGGCCTGCTCCAGGGTTTGCTGTTGCTCCTGCTTGCGGAGGTTCTCCTGGTACTGCTCGAACATTCGGTTCGGCGGCTCCGGTGCAACCACCTCCGGCTTGCCCAGCTGCTGCACCACTCGGGCCACTGGGGCTACGGTTTGCTCAGGCAGGTAGCGGGACGCCAGCCACAGGCTCAGCACGATGGCAATAAACCCCAGCCACAGGCCGAAGGCCACGGCGATGCTGAGCTTGAACAGCGAGAACGAACGATCAGACATGGTGGCCTCCTGGCAGGCACGTGCGGCATGGCGCCGATTGTCCCACAGCCACGCGCAGAATAATCGCGATCAACCCTTCGCAATCGAGGCATTTATACGGACAATCGAGCCTTTGAGCGTTGGAGCCCGGAATGAAAGCCCGCTGGGATATTTTTTGCAGCGTCGTCGATAACTACGGCGACATCGGCGTGACCTGGCGCCTGGCCCGGCAATTGGTGGCGGAACAAGGTTGCGCGGTGCGTTTGTGGGTCGATGACCTGCGGGCGTTCGAACGCATGTGCCCCGAGATTGACGTGCAGGTGCACCAGCAGTGGCAAGAGGGCGTTGACGTGCGCTACTGGCCAGCCGACTGGCCGGCGACCGACGCGGCAGACGTGGTGATCGCTGCGTTCGCCTGCCAACTGCCGCCGGACTATATGGAAGCGATGGCCGCGCGCGAACGCACGCCGCTGTGGATGAACCTGGATTACCTGAGCGCCGAGGACTGGGTGGTCGGCTGTCACGGCCTGCCGTCGGTGAAATTCAAGGGCGTGCAAAAGTACTTCTTCTTTCCGGGTTTCCGTCCCGGTACCGGAGGCTTGCTGCGCGAGGACGGGCTGCTGGAACAGCGCGATGCCTTCCAGCAAGACGCCATCGCCCGGCAACACTTTTTGCAGGCGCTCGGGGTTTTCCCGGCAGCCGGTGCGCGACTGATGTCGTTGTTCGCCTATGAAAACGCCGGGCTGGCCAGTTGGCTCGACGTGCTGGCGGCCGATGGACGCGCCACTCATCTGCTGGTGCCCGAAGGGCGAATTCTCGGTGACGTGCAGCGCTGGCTGGGTGTCGAGTCGTTGAGCGTCGGCGATGTGTTCCAGCGCGATGCCCTGACGGTGCAAGTGCTGCCATTCGTGCGCCAGGAGCAATACGACCGCCTGTTGTGGTGCTGCGACTTCAATGCCGTACGCGGTGAAGACTCGTTTGTGCGGGCGCAATGGGCGGGTCGGCCGTTGTTGTGGCACATCTATCGCCAGGACGAAGACATTCACCTGGACAAACTCGATGCCTTCCTCGATCTGTATACCAACGGCCTGTCACCCGCCGCGAAAACCGCGTTGGTCAGCCTTTGGCAAGCCTGGAACGCTGATGGCGATATGGCACATAGCTGGAAAATGCTGCTGGAACACTGGACGGAAGTGACCGCGAATGCCGAGAAATGGGCTCTGGAACAAGGCTCGCGGACCGATCTTGCGACGGCGCTGGTACAGTTTTATGTAAATTGGATATGATACGCGACCTTGATTTTTGTAAATCCCATCCAAATTTCGGATATTCGCAATGAAAACTGGTAAAGAACTGAAACCCGGTACAGTGATCCGTCTCGAAAACGACCCTTGGCTGGTTCAGAAAGCTGAGTTCACCAAGTCTGGTCGTAACAGCGCAATCATGAAGACCAAGCTGAAGAACCTGCTGACCGGTTACAAGACCGAGATCGTCTACAGCGCCGATGACAAACTGGACGACGTGATCCTCGACCGCAAAGAAGCGACCCTGTCCTTCATCAGCGGCGACACCTACACGTTCATGGACACCACCGACTACACCATGTACGAGCTGAACGCTGAAGATATCGAAGCCGTTCTGCCGTTCATCGAAGAAGGCATGGACGACGTCTGCGAAGCCATTTTCTTCGAAGAGCGCCTGGTTTCCGTAGAGCTGCCGACCACCATCGTGCGTAAGGTCGACTACACCGAAGGTTCCGCTCGCGGCGACACTTCGGGCAAGGTGATGAAGCCTGCCAAACTGAGCAACGGTACCGAACTGCAGGTTGCAGATTTCATCGAAATCGGCGACATGATCGAGATCGACACCCGTGAAGGTGGTTCGTACAAAGGTCGCGCCAAGAAGTAATTCTTGCGCCACCGGTACAACAAGAAGCCCGACCATGAGTCGGGCTTTTTTGTGGGCGCTGTTTTTTATTTCAAGTGTTGCTTCAGCTCCTCGGACGCTTGCAGCAGCGCCGAGCGAACTTCCGGTACCTGGCTGACGACGTTCAGCAAACCGTAGTCATGAATCATGCCGTTGTAGCGCACGGCGGTCACCGGCACACCGGCTTCATCCAGCTTGCGGGCGTAGGCTTCGCCTTCGTCACGCAGCACATCGGAGCCTGCGGTCTGAATCAACGCAGGTGGCAAACCCTTGAGCTGTGCGGTTGTGGCCCGCAGCGGCGACGCATAGATCTCGGCGCGCTGCTT
This sequence comes from Pseudomonas sp. AN3A02, assembly GCF_011765255.1. Classification (NCBI taxonomy): domain Bacteria; kingdom Pseudomonadati; phylum Pseudomonadota; class Gammaproteobacteria; order Pseudomonadales; family Pseudomonadaceae; genus Pseudomonas; species Pseudomonas sp. AN3A02. The sequence continues at coordinate 224,677 of NZ_JAARNI010000001.1, read as the reverse complement.
GGCATCGGTGGTGTAGTTGTCCCAGAACCACTTCATCATGTTTCGGGTCAGGAAGTGGCCTTCGGCAAACTGGTTGTAGGAGCCTGTGTCGAAGTTTGCATCGGTCACCGGCCACAACAGCAGTTGGAACTTGATCTTTGGGGTGCCTTTGTCTTTGGCCATCAGGCTGACCACTGCCGCCATGTTGCCGCCGACGCTGTTGCCGGCGACGGCCAGGCGATTGCCATCGACGTCGATCTCGCTGCCGTGTTCGGCCACCCACTTCGTTGCGCCGTACGCCTGGTTGATCGCCACCGGGTAGTGCGCTTCAGGGGATGGCGTGTAGTTGACGAATACCGCCGCCGCTCCCGACCCCACCACCAGGTCACGCACCAGCCGCTCGTGGGTCGGGAAATCCCCGAGTACCCAGCCACCGCCGTGGAAGAACATGAACACCGGCAACGTGCCCTTGACCCCGGCCGGACGCACGATGGTCAGGCTCAGCGGCTGGCCATCGACCTGAATGGTCTTCTGGCTGACGTCGGCCTTGGGCAGCGTCAGTTTTACTCCCGACTGGGCACCTGTCAGCACGGCGCGAGCTTCTTTGGGCGTCAGCTGCTCCATCGGTTTGCCGGTGCCGGCGTTCAGTGCATCCAGAAACGCCTGGGTGTTGTGCTCCACGTCACCGCCGGCCGCAAAGGCATTGGTGATCGAGAAAGCGAGCAGGGTGCCGGTGAGTACTTTGCCAAATGTGTTCATGTTCTTCTCCAAAAAACCGCGTGGGGTTAGACGGTCACGTGCAGGCGCACATCGACGTTGCCACGGGTGGCGTTGGAGTACGGGCAGACCTGGTGGGCCGCGTCGACCAGGCTTTGTGCTTCGTCCTGGGCCAGGCCGGGCAGGCTGACGTGCAGGTCGATGTCCAGGCCGAAACCGCCGGGGATTTGACCGATGCCAACGTGGGCAGTGATCGAAGCGTCATCCGGGATTTTGCGTTTGGTCTGGCTGGCGACGAATTTCAGGGCGCCAATAAAGCAGGCGGAGTAGCCGGCGGCGAACAGTTGTTCCGGGTTGGTGGCCTGGCCACCCGCGCCGCCCAGCTCTTTTGGCGTGGAGAGTTTTACATCGAGGATATTGTCGCTGGAAACAGCGCGACCATCACGGCCGCCGGTGGCGGTGGCTACTGCGGTATAGAGAGTTTGCATGGTGAGTTCCTCGTCAGTATTTGCGCTAATTGTTTGCGCGCTAAGTAAGTGGTGAGATGAATGTATCGCACTAATAGTTAGTGCGCAAGATAAATTTGGAAAATATTTTGCCTGGCCCGATGGCGGGGCACTGCACAAGCAAATGTGGGAGCGGGCTTGCTCGCGAATGCTGTGGATCAGTCAATGCACCTAGTGACTGTCACACCGCATTCGCGAGCAAGCCCGCTCCCACTTTTTTTGATACGTGGTGCCTTTAGAGGGAGACTTGCAAGTTTTTCCGCAGCGCCAGTAAATCGCCCTGCAGCTTGCGCAGTTGTTGGATGTCCAGCCCGCTGGCGCCCAGAATGCACTGCGGAATATCCATCGCCTTGTCCCGCAGGGCACGCCCGGCATCGGTCAACTCAACCACCACCACACGCTCGTCTTCACGGCTGCGGGTGCGACTGAGCAGGCCTTCGGCTTCCAGGCGCTTGAGCAGCGGGGTCAGGGAGCCGGGATCCGTCAGCAGGCGATTGCTGATTTCGCCTACGGTCAATCCATCCTCTTCCCAGAGCACCATCATGGCCAGGTACTGCGGATAGGTCAGGCCGAGGGCTTGCAGCAGGGGTTTGTAGACCTTGGTCATCAACAACGAGGTGGAATGCAGGGCAAAACACAGTTGGTTGTCGAGCAGCAAGGATTCGCAGGTATCGAGAGGCTTGGTCATGGCAGTGCCTTAAAACGTGTCTGGTTTCGAATCTAGCGGGCAAATCTTTAACGCGCCAGACAATTCTGTCCGCCCGGTCAGCCAAAGGCGCTTTGCAGCGCAAGATCCCACGGCGGCACGGGGCTGAAGCGCGCCTTGAGGTATTCCAGCAATAACCGGCTGCGGGCGTTGGCGTGTTGCTCCAGGCGCAGGGCGTAGATTCCGGCGGTTTCAGGTGTCGGCAAGCCGTTCTCGCAGAACAGTGGCACCAGCTCGCCGCGCACCAGGTATTCGCTGGCGAGCCAGGTGGGCAGGTGCGCAATGCCCAACCCCGCCAGGGCGCCTGAAAGCAGGGCTTCGGCGTTGTTGGCGCTCATGCGAATGCGTTGCGGGCGGTAGGTGGCCTTGCGCCCGTCCAACTCAAAACGCCAGGCGAACATCGGTGCCAGGCCTTCCCAGTCCAGGCCGTCGTGTTCGTTCAACTGGCTGGGATGAGTCGGTGTGCCACGGCTTTTGAGGTAGGCCGGGCTGGCGCAGGCGATGCGCACGATGCTGGCCAGGGGCGTGGCGATCAGCCGGGTGTCGACGATATGCCCGGCCCGCAGCACTAGGTCGACCTTGCCCAAATGCTCGCCCTGCATGTCGACAAAGCTGTCGATCAAGTGCAAGTGCACGTCCAGGCCTGGGTAGACGTTGAGAAAGTCGGCGATGGCAGGCGCCAGGTGCCGCCGACCGAAGGCGGCCGGGGCGTCCACGCGGATCAACCCTTCAGGCGCATGGCTCAGCGACACCGCTTCGGCCCGCGCCAGTTGCAGCTCGCTGACGATCCGGCGGGCGCGCTCGGCAAACGCCAGGCCGGCGGGTGTTGGCACCACCGCATGGGTGCTGCGTTGGAACAGCCGGCTGCCCACCGAGCTTTCCAGGCTGTCGATACGCCGCGCCACTGCCGAGGGCGTGAGCGGATGACGTCGCGCAGCGGCGGAAAAACTGCCTGCTTCCAGTACATCCAGAAACAGGCTCAGTTGGTCGGTCAGCGTATTGGGGTTCATCAGCGGCTGCTTATGCGAAGTTGGCACAGCCATTGTGCGTTGCTGTGCGTTTCCGCGCCAGGGCGGACTGCGTAGCATGCAAGGCTCGGGAATGGCGGGAGCGAAGTGGTGGCAGATTTAGCGTTGTATTTGGCACTGGGTGTCGCGTTGGGCACGGTCGGCGGCTTGTTCGGCATCGGCGGTGGGCTGATTGCGATTCCAGTGTTGGGGGTGTTCTTTGGCCTGGACCAACAGATCGCCCAAGGCACGGCCCTGGTGATGGTGGTGCCGAATGTGATGCTCGCGTTGTGGCGTTATCACCAGCGCAACCGGATCGAACTGCGCCATGCATTGCCGCTGGGCGTGATGGGATTCTCCTTCGCCTGGCTGGGCTCGATCTGGGCGGTGGGGATCGATGCTGACCTGATGCGTGTGGGTTTTATCGCCTTTCTGCTGGTGTTGGCGTCCTACAACCTGCTGCGAATGTTTACCCACAACGCACCACCTTCCGCGCAGATGCGCTACTCCTGGCCGTGGCTGGGGGTGCTGGGCGCGGCGTCGGGCTCCATGGGCGGCTTATTCGGGGTGGGCGGCGCGGTGGTGGCCACGCCGGTGCTGACCAGCATTTTCGGCACCAGCCAAGTGGTTGCCCAAGGGCTGTCGCTGGCCCTGGCCTTGCCGAGCACCAGCGTGACCCTGGTGACCTACGCCTGGCACCATGAAGTGGACTGGGTGATCGGTTTACCACTGGCCGTCGGCGGCCTGCTCAGCATCAGTTGGGGTGTGAAAGTCGCCCACGCCATGCCGGAGCGTATGTTGCGCGGGCTGTTCTGCGGGTTCCTGGCAGTTTGCGCGGTGATGCTGACCTTTAAAGTTTGAAGCCTTCGAGGATGTATTCGGCGAGGCATTCGGTAATCGGCGAAGTCATCCCGGGATTGCGCAACAGCCGCAGATTGACCGAGGGCAGCGGTGGGAAACCTTCTTCACTGCCCAGCACCCGCAAGTCTTCGGTTACCAGGCTCTCCATGCTGACAGTGACCGCCAGGCCCGCGCCGACCACTGCCTGGATCGCCGCGCCGTTGGAGCTGTGGTACGCCAGGCGATATTCACGGCCAACGGCATCAAGTGCAGCGCGGGTCCATTGGGTGCAGAAGCTGTCCATGCCGGAAATCGCCAAGGGCAGGGCACTGTGATCATCCAGGCAGAAACACGGGGCGGCCACCCACACCATCCGTTCATTACGCAACAGCTCGCCCATCTCATTCCCGGGTTCGCGGCTGATGACCGTCAGGGCCAGGTCCCGGCGCTGCATCAATATCGACGACGACTCGCAGTGCATTTCAATCTGGATCAGCGGGTAAGCTTTGGAGAAGCGCTTGAGAATCCCCGGCAAGTAGCGCATCACGTAATCGTCGGGTGTGCCGATGCGCACCAGCCCGACCATGTGCGGCTCGCGCAGGGTGTTGAATACTTCGCTGTGCAACTTCAGGATCCTGCGGGCATAGCCCAATAGCACCTGGCCTTCCGGCGTCAGCCGTACCTGGCGGCCATCGCGCTCGAACAACTTGCGCTGCAACACATCTTCTTCCAGGCGTTTCATCTGCATGCTCACCGCCGACTGCGTGCGGTTGACCTGCTCGCCGGCGCGGGTGAAACCACCCTGATCGGCGATGGCGACGAAGGTGCGCAGCACTTCAGTGTCGATACTCGGGTAGCTGGACAATCGATCAATCTCCGAGATGTATTGCATAAGAAACATTCGTTGGATTGATCATAGCCCCAGGCACAGACTTCAGTCATCCCCACTGGAGGGCGAGATGATGAAAGGTCAAAGAGGCTTTGTTCTGATGGCGAAGCGGCCGTTTTCCGGGCTGCTTCAACTGGGTTCCCGGTGGCTGGCCGTGCACCGTGAGCGCCAACTGTTGATGGGCATGAGCGATGATGCGCTCAAGGATATCGGGCTCAACCGTGGCGATGTCGAGCAGGAAAGCCGCCGGCACTTTTGGGAAGATCCGCTGCGAAAATGACGCGGGATGCAGTAGGGTGGTTCGCGAGCACACAAGGAGAGACACATGCCCGCAGAGTTATCCTTTTCCCTCAAGCAAGCGCGACGCCTGGCGCTGGCTGCCCAAGGTTTTTCCGGGCGCCAGCCGCCGGCGTTGATCAAGGCCGCACAGGTCAATCGCCTGGTTGAGCGTTTGGGCGTGTTGCAGATTGATTCGGTGAATGCGGTGGTGCGCTCGCACTACCTGCCGCTGTTTTCCCGGCTGGGTAACTACTCTCCATTGATTCTTGAACAGGCCGCCTGGAGTTCGGGGCGGCGCCGTTCTCTGTTCGAGTATTGGGGGCATGAGGCTTCTTTGTTGCCGATGGCGCTGTACCCGCTGATGCGCTGGCGCATGGCGCGGGCGGCCCAGGGGCAGGGCATCTATCAGCAAATGGCGCGGTTTGGTCGTGAGCAGCAGGCCACTATCGCGCGGGTGCTGGGCATTGTTGAGCAGCAAGGCGCCTTGGGGGCGGGCAGTTTGTCGACCCGCGAGGAGCGCGCCGGCCCCTGGTGGGATTGGAGCGATGAAAAGCATGCGTTGGAATGGCTGTTCGCCGCCGGCCAGGTGACCGTCGCCGGGCGTCGTGGTTTTGAGCGTTTGTATGACCTGCCGGAGCGTGTGATTCCGGCCGACATTCTCCAGCAAGCCCCGTTGGACGAGGCCGAAGCGCAGCGCGGCTTGCTATTGCACAGCGCCACGGCGTTGGGTGTGGGCACTGAAAAAGACCTGCGGGACTACTTCCGCCTCGACCCGGCCGACAGCCGCGGACGTCTGGCGGAACTGGTCGAGGACGGGCAATTGATCGCGTGCGAGGTCCAGGGTTGGAAACAGCCGGCTTATTGCCTGCCCGAGCCGAAAGTCCCGCGCAAGGTGCCCGCCAGCGCATTGTTATCGCCATTCGATTCACTGATCTGGGAGCGCAGCCGTACCGAGCGGTTGTTCGATTTCCGCTATCGTCTGGAGATCTACACGCCTCAGGACAAGCGGGTGTATGGCTATTACGTGTTGCCGTTCCTGCACAATGAGCGGATCGCCGCGCGCGTGGATTTACGCGCAGAGCGGGCGGCCGGGCGCCTGGCGGTGCATGCCGTTCACGAGGAAGAGCCGGGGCTGGACGAGGAAGGGATGCAGGCGTTGGCCCTGAATCTGCGGCAGATGGCCGACTGGCTCGGGCTTGAGCAGATTCAGCTCAATTGCCAGCGGGCCAGTGCGGCGCGGTTGCGGGTGGCGCTCTTAGCGCTTGACCTGTTTTAGCGTCTCGGCAATCAGGAACGCCAATTCCAGCGACTGATCGGCGTTCATCCGTGGGTCGCAGTGAGTGTGGTAGCGGTCCGATAGTCCGTCTTCGGTAATCGGCCGCGCGCCACCGATGCACTCGGTGACATTCTGCCCGGTCATCTCGATATGAATCCCGCCGGCATACGTGCCCTCGGCTTCATGCACCTGAAAGAACTCCTTCACTTCGCTGAGGATCTGCGCGAAGTCTCGGGTCTTGTAGCCGCTGCTGGCCTTGATGGTGTTGCCGTGCATCGGGTCGGAACTCCACAGCACCTGCTTGCCTTCGCGCTGCACGGCGCGGATCAGGTTCGGCAGATGGTCACCGACCTTGTTCGCACCCATGCGCGCAATCAGGTTCAGGCGGCCCGGGTCGTTGTCCGGGTTGAGGATGTCGATCAAGCGGATCAGGTCATCGGGGTTCATGCTCGGGCCGACCTTGACCCCGATCGGGTTGTTCACCCCGCGCAGGAATTCGACGTGGGCACCGTCCAGTTGACGGGTGCGATCACCGATCCACAGCATATGGGCCGAGCAGTCGTAATAGTCGTTGGTCAGGCTGTCGCGGCGTACGAAGGCTTGTTCGTAGTTGAGCAGCAGCGCCTCGTGGGCGGTGAAGAAACTGGTCTCGCGCAGTTGTGGCGAGCTGTCCATGCCACAGGCGCGCATAAAGGCCAGGGTTTCATCGATACGGTCGGCCAGTTGGCTGTACTTCTCGGCCAGGGCCGAGTTGGCGATGAAGTCCAGGTTCCACTTGTGCACCTGGTGCAGGTCGGCAAAACCGCCCTGGGCAAAGGCCCGCAGCAGGTTCAGGGTGGCGGTGGACTGGTGGTAGGACTGCAGCAGGCGGTCCGGGTCCGGCACGCGGCTTTTTTCGTCGAAACCGATGCCGTTGACGATATCGCCACGGTAGGCGGGCAGGGTGATGCCATCGATGGTTTCATCGTTGGAAGAGCGCGGCTTGGCGAACTGGCCCGCCATACGCCCTACCTTGACCACCGGGCAACCGGCGGCGAAGGTCATCACAATCGCCATCTGCAGCAGCACCTTGAAGGTGTCGCGAATCTTTGCCGCCGAAAACTCGGCAAAACTCTCGGCGCAATCGCCGCCTTGCAACAGGAAGGCGCGCCCCTGGGTTACCTCGGCAAACTGACGGCGCAATTCACGGGCCTCACCGGCAAACACCAGCGGCGGATAACTCGCCAGGTTCTGCTCGACCTGTGACAGGTGCGCAGCGTCAGGGTACTGGGGTTGTTGCTGGATCGGCAGGGCGCGCCAGCTGTCGGGGCTCCAGGGTTGGCTCATCATGAACTCGAGTGATTTGCGGTCGGGCCGTCATGTTATCAGCAATTAGTACGTGACCTGCTGCTGCCGGTTCGCCCACAATCCCGCCTTTCCTGTTGGCCCCGCGTTAGGAGTTGCAATGTCTGAGGAGCGCGTCGAGCGCCTGCTGGCCGAGGTCCATGACGACTTCGGCATGATCCGCGTGCTGGAAGTGGCCGATTACCGCTTTCTCGAATTCGGCGATGCCATCGAGCAGAGTTGTGTGTTTACCGCTGACCCGAGTTGGTTGGAATACGATTACACCCGGGCGATGCTGATTGGCGCGTTGTGTCATGAGCAGCCGGAGAGTGCGTTGTTCTTGGGCTTGGGCGCCGGGACGTTGACTCAGGCTTGTCTGAAGTTTTTGCCTTTGGAAGATGTAGAGGCCATCGAGTTGCGGCCTGATGTGCCGCGTCTGGCCATTGAGTACTTGGGGCTGGATGATGATCCTCGGCTGTATATCCGCGTTGGGGATGCGTTGGAATTGCTGCCTTCGGCTGAGTCGGCGGACCTGATTTTTGTTGACCTGTATACCGATGTTGGCCCGGGCGTTGGGCATCTGGCTTGGACGTTTCTGGAGAACTGCCAGAAGAAGCTGAATCCGGGTGGGTGGTTGGTGATTAATCAGTGGGCTACCGATGACGGCAAGCCGTTGGGGGCGGCGTTGTTGCGTGGGTTGTATCACCGGCATTACTGGGAGCTGCCGGTGAAGGAGGGGAATGTGATTCTTTTGGTGCCGGCGGACCTGGATCAGGAGCTTGATCTGGCTGCGTTGTCTGCGCGGGCTGAGGGGTTGGCGTCGCGGTTGGGGTATTCGTTGCAGTCGCTGATTAAGGCGATTCGGCCGGCTACGTAGGGTTTTTATTGTGTACATATCCGTTATTTAGGTAACGGCTACTTAGGGTTCCGCTCTTACAGCGGGTCACTTTTGGCAAACGCCCGGAATGCCGGCCCAGCCAAAAGTAACCAAAAGGTCTTTGCCCCACCACTCGGTGCCTCGCCTAGGCTCGGCATGCCCGCACTCCGGCCCGATTCCGCGGGCCGCCGCGACGGGCCATCCATGGCCCGGCGCGGCTAAATCGGCTTCCCTGCCGATTTACCCGCTCCACCGTGCCTACTTGCGGCCATCGTGGTTAACGGGGCCCGCAGATCAAGATCACAAGCAGATCAAAAGCAGAGCACAGCGGCCTACCGGCCGGCTTGAGTGGTAGAAGCGAAAGCAAAGCTGCTTTTCTGTAGGAGCGAGCTTGCTCGCGAAAAACCTGAGGGCGCCGCGTTCATTCAGGATGCCCGCGTCATCGTTAACGACCTTCGCGAGCAAGCCCGCTCCCACATTTGGACCGTGCCCGCTTTAGCTTCTGATTTGGCTGTTGCTTCACTACACTCAAGCCGGCCGGTAGGCCGCTGTGCTCTTGATCTGCTTTTGATCTTGATCTTAGGCGCCCCGTTAAACCACGCTGGCCGAACGTAGGCAGTACGGAGCGGGTAAACCGGCAGGACGCCGGTTTAGCCGCGACGGGGCAGGGACGCCCCGTCGCGGCGGCCCGCTTCGTGCTGCCGGAGTGAGGGCACACCGAGCCTAAGCGAGGTGCCGAGTGGTGGGGCAAGAGCGTTTTGCTTACTTTTGCGCTCTTCAAAAGTGAGCCGCTGTAAGAGCGGAACTAATCGAAGCCGTTACCTAAATAACGAATATGTACCCCGCCCCAAGCCCCCCTCCACAATCAACAGCCTTTAAAAACCCCAGGCCGTTTCTCGACCATCGCCCGTACACCTTCCTTCGCATCCTCACTGTTCAGCAGTTTCTCCACCAGCACGGGCAACCCGGCCGCCGCCGCGATCTCCCCCTCAATCCGCGCCTGGCGGGCCGACATCAGCGTGGCCTGCACTCCCAGCGGCGCCTGCTGGGCTATGCGGTTTGCCAGCGCCACCGCCCGGGGCAACAAATCCTCGCTGGCCATCACCTCCTGCACCAACCCCAACCGCAGCGCCTCATGGGCATCAAACTCGTCCCCCGTGAGCAACCAGCGCATGGCATTCCCCCACCCCGCGATCTGATGAAAACGCAACGTCGCGCCCCCAAAAGGAAAAATCCCACGCTGCACCTCCATCTGCGCAAAGCGGGTATTGCTGGCACACAGGTTGATATCCGCCGCCAACATCAACTCGATACCAATGGTCAGGCAGTAGCCCTGAGCCGCAACAATCACCGGCTTACTCACCCGGGGCCCCGCGAAAACTCCCCAGGGATCACAACCGCCCAACGGTGGTTGCCAGCCTTGTGCCATCGTTGGACCGACATTGGCCAGGTCCAACCCGGCGGTAAAATGATCGCCATGCCCGAAGACAATGGCCACCCGCGCCTCCTCATTGCGATCAAATTCGCCATAAGCCAGGCTCAACTCATTGAGCAATTCCAGGTCGAACGCATTGCGCTTGGCCACGCGATCCAGGCCCAGCAATAGGATATGGCCCTGCTGTTCACGGCTGACGCGGCTGCTGGTGGCTTGGTTCATGGGGTGTGCCCTCGGGCGCAATGGGAGGTTTCGGACCGAAGGGCCCGCTGTTAAGGGTGAACCGTTTAAGCGTCATGACCAACAGGGCCGGGCCTTTGAAAAATAGACCCAGTCGCCGCAATGCGCAAAGCCTTTGGCGCAGAGCAGTTCCACTGGGTTTTCCGATAAAAAAAGCTCCCTTTTTCAGCGATTTCCGGTATAGTGCGCGCCGGCCTTTAACCGGGCCGCGTTTAGGTAGCGCAATTCCCCGAAGTCAGCTTCGGCTGCACGTCCGCACAGCGGACTCTTCCTTGACGAATCTTTTTCATTCATTCGTTTTCGCAAATCCCCGCCGACAAAGCAGCCAGGGCGACTCTTGAGTCTCAACACGGCATGCGCAGCTTTGGAGCATGGGTCTTTGCGGATGCACTTAGAGGCAGACCCATGACCCAGGAAACCGGCGGCTTCGCCGCTTTTAATCTTAACCCGAATATTCTTGCTGCCGTCATCGCGACTGGCTACGAAGAACCTTCGGCTATTCAGCAGCAATCGATCCCGATCATCATGGCCGGCCAAGACATGATTGGCCAAGCGCAAACCGGTACCGGTAAAACCGCCGCGTTCGCCCTGCCAATCCTGCACTGCATCGATCCTGCCAAGCGCGAGCCGCAAGCCCTGATCCTGGCGCCAACCCGTGAGTTGGCGCTGCAAGTAGCAACCGCTTTCGAAACCTACGCCAAGCAAATGCCGGGCGTTACCGTTGTGGCCGTTTACGGCGGCGCGCCTATGGGCCCACAACTGAAAGCAATCCGTAACGGCGCACAGATCGTTGTCGCCACTCCGGGCCGTCTGTGCGACCACCTGCGTCGCGACGAAAAAGTACTGTCGACCGTGAACCACCTGGTTCTGGACGAAGCTGACGAAATGCTCAAGCTGGGCTTCATGGACGACCTGGAAGTCATCTTCAAGTCGCTGCCAGCAACCCGTCAGACCGTACTGTTCTCGGCCACCCTGCCACAGTCGATCCGTGCCATTGCCGAACGCCATCTGCGCGATCCGCAACACGTGAAGATCCAGACCAAGACTCAGACCGTTACCGCGATCGAACAGGCTCACCTGTTGGTTCACGCTGACCAGAAGACCTCGGCTGTATTGAGCCTGCTGGAAGTCGAAGACTTCGACGCCCTGATCATGTTCGTGCGCACCAAGCAAGCGACCCTGGACCTGGCCAGTGCCCTGGAAGCCAAAGGCTACAAAGCCGCTGCGCTGAACGGTGACATTGCCCAGAACCAACGTGAGCGCGTCATCGACTCCCTCAAGGATGGCCGTCTGGACATCGTTGTGGCGACCGACGTTGCCGCTCGTGGCCTCGACGTTCCACGTATCACTCACGTGTTCAACGTTGACATGCCTTACGATCCAGAGTCCTACGTGCACCGTATCGGCCGTACCGGCCGTGCCGGTCGCGAAGGTCGCGCATTGCTGCTGGTGACTCCACGTGAGCGCCGCATGCTGCAAGTGATCGAGCGTGTAACCGGTCAGAAAGTTGCCGAAGTCCGCCTGCCGGATGCCCAGGCTGTTCTCGATGCCCGCATCAAGAAACTGACCAACAGCCTGTCGCCGCTGGTGGCTGACGCTGAATCGACCCACGGCGACCTGCTGGACCGCCTGACTGCCGATATCGGTTGCACCCCGCGTGCCCTGGCTGCAGCCCTGCTGCGCAAGGCTACCAACGGTCAGGCCCTGACCCTGGCAGCCATCGAGAAAGAACGTCCACTGGTGCCGAACAACGCTCCGCGCGGTGATCGTCCAGAACGTACTGGCGACCGTCCAGACCGTGGTGATCGCGAGCGTCGTGCTCCGGTTCCATTGGCTGAAGGCCGTGCTCGCTGCCGTACCGCGTTGGGCGCGCGTGATGGCATCGCTGCCAAGAACCTGCTGGGCGCTATCCTCAACGAGGGTGGCCTGGCACGTGAAGCGATCGGTCGCATCCAGGTGCGTGACAGCTTCTCCCTGGTGGAGCTGCCGGAAGATGGTCTGGAGAAGCTCCTGACCAAGCTGAAGGACACTCGCGTTGCCGGTAAGCAGTTGAAGCTGCGTCGCTACCGCGAAGATTGATCCGCCCTTGGGCTGATTGATCGAACATAAAAAATCCCCGACTGGTTCGGGGATTTTTTTTGCCTGCGATTAAGCGAAACGATAGATATCCATGCCCAGCGCGCCCAAGGTGAAGCCTTGGTGGGCTGCGCTGAATTCACCGCCTGCGCCCCGGGCAAAGTACAGCGGCAGCAAATGCTCATCGCTGGGGTGGCTGCGCACGGCATGGGGTGCCTGGCGGCGATAGTCGTGCAGGGCGGCTTCATCGTTGGCCGCCAGCTTGCTGACCATCCAATCGCGAAAATCCCGCGCCCAGGGCTCGATGCTCTCCGGCCCGGCATGCCAGTCCAGTTCACCGAGGTTATGGGTAATGCTGCCGGAGCCGATCAGCAGCACGCCTTGTTCCCGCAGGCTTGCCAGTGCGTGGCCGACACGGGTTTGCAGGGCAGGGCCCATGCGGCTTGGCAGCGATACCTGCACCACCGGAATATCGGCAGCCGGGTACATCAGCGACAGGGGCACCCAGGTGCCGTGGTCGAAGGGGCGCTGGTCATCAATGTGCGCCTCCAGGCCGTCAGCCTTGAGCAATTGGACAATCTCGGCGGCCAATGCCGGGTCGCCGGGCGCCGGGTACTGTACGGCGAACAATTCCCGCGGAAAGCCGCCGAAGTCGTGCCAGGTCTCGGGCGCGGCGCTGCCGGTCACCAGCAGGCCCTGGCTTTCCCAGTGTGCCGAGACCACCACAATGGCCTTGGGCCGTGGCAACTCGGCGGCCAGGCGCTTGAGTGCCGGGCCGCTGGCACCGGGTTGCAGGGCAAGCATCGGTGAACCGTGGGAGATAAACAGGCTGGGGAGCATGATCGGGTCCTGAGGGTTAAGATGGGACCATCTTCAATCAGATCATTGATCTAAATCTAATATAAGTTTTAGCGCTATTTGATCAAGTTTTAGGGTGAATCATGGAGCCTGGATTTTGGCATGAGCGTTGGGCGCGCAATCAGACGGGTTTCCATCTGCCCGAGGTGAATCCTTACCTGCTGCGCCACTGGCCTGGCCTGGGTGTGGCGAGCGGGGCGCAGGTGCTGGTACCGTTGTGCGGAAAGAGCCTGGACCTGGTGTGGCTGGCGAGTGTCGGGCATCGGGTGATTGGGATCGAGCTGTCGGAAAAGGCCGTTGAGGAGTTTTTCAGCGAGCAGGAACTGACGCCGCAGATCAGTCAGCGCGGTGCCTTCAAGGTCTACCAGGCGGGTGCCATTGAGCTGTGGTGCGGGGATTTCTTCGCCCTGGATGCAGGCGCAGTGGCTGATTGCCGGGCGCTTTACGACCGGGCGGCGTTGATTGCCCTGCCTCCGTTGATGCGGGAGCAGTATGCCGCGCACTTGAACGGGCTCCTGGCGCAAGGCAGCCGCGGCCTGTTGATCACCCTCGACTATGAACAGGCGCAGAAGGCAGGCCCGCCGTTTGCAGTGAGCGACGAAGAGGTGCAACTGCTGCTTGGCGCGCAGTGGAGCCCCGAGGTACTGGAGCAGCAGGACATTCTGGGGCAGAGCTGGAAGTTTGTTCAGGACGGCGTCACACGCCTGGAAGAGCGGGCGTACCGGTTAGCCAAGGGCTGAATCACGCCCACAAAAAAGGGGCGATCAAATCGCCCCTTCTTCTTTTCGCTGTCAGCCGCGACGACGCAGTGCGTCAATCCGCTCTTCCAGTGGCGGGTGGCTCATGAACATGCGAGCCATGCCTTGCTTGATACCACCGTTGATGCCAAAGGCAGTCAGGGTGTTCGGCATATGCACCGGCAAGCCCTGTTCGGAGCGCAGGTGCTGCAGGGCGCTGATCATTGCGCCGGTACCGGCCAGGCGTGCGCCGGCTTCGTCTGCACGGAATTCCCGTTTGCGCGAGAACCACATCACGATCGAGCTGGCGAGGAAGCCCAATACCAGTTCGGCGAAGATGGTCGCCACGTAGTAGGCCATGCCCTGGCCCTGTTCGTTCTTGAAGATCACCTTGTCGACGAAGTTGCCGATGATCCGCGCAAAGAACATGACAAAGGTGTTCACCACGCCCTGGACCAGCGCCAGGGTGACCATGTCACCGTTGGCCACGTGGCCGATCTCGTGGGCCAGCACCGCCTTGATTTCGTCAGGCGAGAAACGCTCCAGCAAACCCTGGCTGACGGCCACAAGGGCGTCGTTCTTGTTCCAGCCGGTGGCAAAGGCGTTGGCTTCATAGGCCGGGAAGATCCCGACTTCAGGCATCTTGATCCCGGCTTCACGGGACAGTTGCTCGACGGTTTGCAGCAACCATTGCTCATGCCGGGTGCGTGGCTGAGTAATGATCTGGGTGCTGGTGCTCATCTTCGCCATCCACTTGGAGATGAACAGCGAGAAAATCGAGCCGGCAAAACCAAAGACCGCACAGAAGATCAGCAGCTGATTGAGGTTCAGATCAACCCCGTTGGCCGCCATGATCCCATTGAAGCCAAAAAGGCTCAGCGTGATGCTGGCAATCAGCACGACCGCCAGGTTAGTGGCCAAGAACAGCAGAATGCGCATCATGGTTGTAGAATTCTCCTCATGCTAAATATGTCGCGTACTGCGGGGTATATAAGGTGCAGCATGGGGCTATTCAACCGAGGGACTATTTCAAACTGTGTCCTACAGCCTGAATGTAGAGCCTTGAAGGGAATTTCCGAGGCCCGGGGTAGCTCGGCAGTCTCGCTCCATTACCTTGCGGCCCTGTAATTATAGGGTGATGCTCGACCGAGGGGGTAACCGGTGAGTGTGAACGGCGAGGGACCTGCGCAAGGCAGAGAAGTGTTGCCAGATAATCGCTGTACGACCATGGGCGGGCCGTACAGCGCAATGTCCATTACTGGCGATAGGACTTCAGGAAGTTGCCGATACGACCGATGGCCATCTCCAGGTCATCCACCCGCGGCAAGGTGACCACCCGGAAGTGATCCGGCCACGGCCAGTTGAACGCTGTGCCCTGGACCACCAGCAGCTTTTCCGACAGCAGCAGGTCGAGCACGAACTTCTCATCGTTGAAGATCGGGCACACTTTCGGGTCGATCCGCGGGAACGCGTACAGCGCGCCCATGGGCTTGACGCAGCTGACACCCGGAATCGCGTTCAGCAGCTCCCAGGTGCGGTTGCGCTGCTCGAGCAGGCGGCCTTGTGGCAGCACCAGGTCGTTGATGCTCTGGTAGCCGCCCAGGGCGGTCTGGATGGCGTGCTGGCTCGGCACGTTGGCACACAGGCGCATGTTGGCCAGCATGTCGATGCCTTCGATGTAGCTCTGGGCATTGTGCTTGGGACCGGAAATCGCGATCCAGCCGGAACGGAAACCCGCCACCCGGTAGGATTTCGACAGGCCATTGAAGGTCAGGCACAGCAGGTCCGGGGCCAGGGACGCGGTGCAGATGTGCACGGCGTCGTCGTACAGAATCTTGTCGTAGATCTCGTCGGAGAACACCACCAGGTTGTGCTGGCGCGCCAGTTCGAGCATGCCCAGCAGCACTTCCTTGGAGTAGACGGCGCCGGTGGGGTTGTTCGGGTTGATGATCACCAGGGCCTTGGTGTTCGGGGTGATCTTGGCCTTGATGTCGGCCAGGTCCGGGAACCAGTCCGCGCCCTCGTCACACAGGTAGTGCACCGGATGGCCACCGGCCAGGGTGACGGCGGCGGTCCACAGCGGGTAGTCGGGAGCCGGCACCAGCACTTCGTCGCCATTGTTGAGCAGGGCCTGCATGGACATGACGATCAGCTCGGACACGCCGTTGCCCAGGTAGATGTCTTCGATGCCGACACCTTCAACCTGCTTCTGCTGGTAGTACTGCATGACGGCCTTGCGCGCGCTGAACAGGCCCTTGGAGTCGCTGTAGCCCTGGGCGGTCGGCAGGTTGCGGATCACGTCCTGGAGGATTTCGTCCGGCGCTTCGAAACCAAAGGGTGCCGGGTTGCCAATGTTCAGCTTGAGGATGCGATGGCCTTCCTCTTCCAGGCGTTTGGCGTGCTTGAGCACTGGGCCGCGAATGTCGTAGCAGACGTTGGCGAGCTTGTTCGATTTGCTGACCTGCATGGCGATGTGATCCTGAAAATGAACGATCCAGACGGTGTGGAGACTACCGTGCTGAGAATCCTGCGTTGGCCTGACCCATAAATACGTTTGAATGCCGGTAACGCGGGTGCCAGACTGGCGCTTTGAAGAGGCGCAATCATACGTGCCGCCTGATCCATGGAAAAGACACAGATCAGGCTTTTTCAGTTGCCGAGGTGTACCGATGGAAAAGTTGCAGAAAACCGTTGATGAATGGAAAGCCATGCTCGACCCGGAGCAGTACAACGTGTGCCGCCTCAAAGGCACCGAGCGACCGTTCAGCGGCAAGTACAACGGCACCAAGACCGACGGCGTTTACCACTGCATCTGCTGCAATGAACCGCTGTTCGATTCCAAGGCCAAGTTTGACTCCGGCTGCGGCTGGCCCAGCTTCTACGAGCCGATTGCCGAGCAGGCGATGGTCGAGATTCGCGATATCAGCCACGGCATGATCCGTACCGAAGTCACCTGCGCCAAGTGCGATGCGCACCTGGGCCACGTGTTCCCGGATGGTCCGCCGCCGACCGGTTTGCGTTACTGCATCAATTCGGTGTGCCTGGATCTGGTGCCGCGCTAAACCGTCTATCTCCTGCGGGCCTTCGTGTCCGCAGGGGCCGTTATACCAAGGCATAAGCCCGAGCAATTAAATTGCACACAATTGAATTGCCTACTATCTTTCAGGTCTTCTTATTTCTTTCGAGGCACTGCCATGAGCGACAACCTGCTGAGCATCCCTTGCACCACCATCAAGGGTGAGCAAAAGACCTTGGCCGATTTCGCCGGCAAGGCGATTCTTGTGGTCAATACCGCCAGCAAGTGCGGCTTCACCCCGCAGTACAAGGGGCTTGAAGAACTCTGGCAGCATTACAAGGACCAGGGCTTGGTGGTGCTGGGCTTTCCCTGCAACCAGTTCGGCAAGCAGGAGCCGGGCAACGAAGGCGCCATTTCCGAGTTTTGCGAGCTGAACTTCGGTGTCAGCTTCCCGCTGTTCAAGAAGATCGACGTCAACGGCAGCGATGCTCACCCATTGTTCGTGCAGCTTAAAAAACAGGCCCCGGGTTTGCTCGGCTCCAAGGGCATCAAGTGGAACTTCACCAAGTTCCTGATCGGCCGCGATGGCAAGGTGGTCAAGCGTTTCGCCCCGACCACCAAGCCCCAGGACCTGACCCAAGAGATTGAAGCCCTGCTCAAATGACCGACCTGTCCCTGTCCCTTGACGACCAACTGTGCTTCAAGCTCTACGCCGCCTCCCGCGCGGTCACCCGGGCCTACAAGCCGATGCTCGATCAGTTGGGGCTGACCTACCCGCAATACCTGGTGATGCTGGTGTTGTGGGAATGGCAGGCCGCAGCCATGCCACAGCCGACGGTCAAGGCCTTGGGCGAGCGCTTGTTGCTGGATTCCGGCACGCTGACGCCGCTGCTCAAGCGCCTGGAGCAGCTTGCTCTGGTACGGCGTCAGCGCAGTGCGCAGGATGAGCGTGAGGTGCACCTGAGCCTGACCGATGAAGGTCGACATTTGCGTGACCAGGTGCAGCCGTTGAAGGCCCGTCTGTTGTGTGACAGCGGGGTTGACCTGAACCAGGCCGATGCCTTGCGTGACGGCCTGGATCAGCTGTTGCGACAGATCAAAGACTTGTCGTAGTCGGCACCCACAGGTCGAGCAACGCCTTGAGTTCTTCCCGGCGAAACGGCTTGGCCAGGTAGTCATTCATGCCTGCCGCCCGGCAGCGCTCGCGTTCCTCGGACATCGCGTTGGCCGTCAGCGCGACAATCGGCAAGTCCGGCCAGCGCCCGCTGCGGCGGATCTGCCGGCTGGCCTCATAGCCATCCATCACCGGCATATTGCAGTCCATCAGCACCATGTCGAAGCTTTGTTCTTCCAGCAGCTTGAGGGCTTCGCCACCGTGGGCGGCGACGATAACCTCGCAGCCGAGCTTGGCGAGCATGCCCTTGGCCACCAGTTGATTCACCGGGTTGTCTTCCACCAGCAGGACGCGCGCCCGGTGGGCGAGGGGGCCGGTTTCCAGCTGGATCAGGTCAAGCACCACGTCCGGATCGGTGCGCAGGTTGCGTTGCAGAATCTGGTACAGCGCCGTGCGGCTCAGGGGCCGGGCTTGTTGTTGCAGCGGCGCCAGGGCCGCGACTTCTTCGCTGGGCATAAAGTTGCCGTAGGCGGTCACCACCAGGATCGGGGCGGTGATCGACGGGCGCAGGCGAAACAGGCATTCGGGGCAGTCGGTGATCAGCAGGTCAGGATTCTGCCCGCTCAAGTCATCGTCAATGGAGTAGCAGCGCGGCGTCAGGCCCCAACTCGGCAGCAGGCTGTTGAGCAGTTCCGCCAGGCCGCTACTGCTGCTGGTGATCGCGATCACGTCGCCTGCCAGCGGCGCCAGGCGCATCGCCGGTAAATGCGTCGGCAGTGGCAGGTCGGCGCAGAACTGGCTGCCAAAACCGGCTTCGGAGCTGATGCTCAGGCGGCCCTTCATGGCCTCGCACAGGTTGTGGGTCAGCGCCAGGCCCAGGCCGGTGCCGCCAAACTGGCGAGTGATACCCGCACCGGCTTGGGTGAACGGCTGGAAAATCTTGACCTGAGCATCCTGCGCAATCCCGATGCCGGTGTCGCATACCTCGATTCTGACCCGGCCGGCCTGGGCACTGAGGCGTACATCCACCCGGCCAAAGCGCGTGAATTTCAGGGCGTTGGACAGCAAATTGCTGACAATCTGCCGTACCCGCGTCGGGTCGCCCAGCACCTGGGCGGGAAACTGCGGGTCGATCAGGCACGTCAACTCCACGCTGGGCGCGGCGTTTTGCGAGAGCAGGTTGGCGGTGTCCTCCACCAGTGCACCCAGGTCGAACGGGATGTTTTCCAGCTCCAACTGACCGGCATCGAACTTGGACAAGTCGAGGATATCGTTGAGCAACTCCACCAGCACTTTGCCCGAGTCATGGGCGATCGACAGTTGCTGGCGTTGCTCGGCATTCAGCGGGCTGTCGAGGGAGAGCGCGATCATCCCGAGCAGGCCGTTGAGCGGCGTACGGATTTCATGGCTCATGTTGGCGAGGAACGCCGCCCGTGCCTGGGCCATGGACAGGGCCGTCATCTTCGCCGCTTCCAGTTCGTCGTTCGACAGCGTCAGTCGATGATTGATGGCCTTGAGTTCGGTGGTGCGCGCAGAAACGATGTCTTCCAGTTGGCCGAGGTATTCAGTCAGGCGGTTTTCGGCGTGTCGGCGTTGCTGGATCTCAGTCTCCATGTTTTCAAACTGCTGGTTGGCAACGTTGACCAGTACGCCGATCTCGTCGTGTTCGTGCCCCGGTGGGCAGTCCAGGCGCTCGTGCTTGCGTGAGCTCAGCTCGCGGATGATGCGCACCAGCGGCTTGGTCAGCATCACGTAGAACAGCGCCAACAGAATGCCGGTGAGGATCAGACTGCGGGCAAAGCCGTTGAGCAGAGTGATCTCGGCGCGGCGCAGGAAGCGGCTGCCGAACGCGTAGGTGTCGACGTCGAGACGTAATACGCCAAGGGCGTCATTGGGCATGTGGGTGAGGTACAGTCGGTCTTCGAATTGGCGGTTGGCGCCAAACAGGAAATCGCTGATGGGGCGGTAGGTGCTTTCCTTGCGCGGGCGCTGGACATCGGCCAGGACCAAACCGTTGTTGTCGACCAGTTGTGCTCGGGTGATGGCGGGGGAGTGCAGCAGGCCCAGGGTCAGTTCCTGAGCCAGTTCGGCGTCGATGTTGTAGGCGATGCGAGAAGCCGGGTTATGACTGATTTCAATCAGCGCGCGTATTTCCCGGTTGATGGATGCGTCTTCGCTGGCATAATCAATCCCAATCTGTAGCAGGCTGAGCAGGGTTCCCAAGACGAACCCGACCAGCACTGTCAGTCTGGCTTGTTTATAAGACAAGCGGTGGGCGAACTTGATATCCATCGGGTGCTGTACCACTTTACGTTTCCTTTCGCCCGGCAAGCATAGCTGAACATCCACAGGCTCAAACTTGCCCGGCATAAATCGATTTTATTCGGTGCAGCCCTGCTGAGTCTGCCTCAGGGTTGTCAATACGCCATCTTTTACAAGAACTTGCCAGAGGAATAGTCGTGGATTCTCGATTGAATGCCTTTCTTGAGCGTGCCGACGCGGTACTTGCTCGCCTGGAGCCCTTGTTGCCTGCCCCACGCGAGGCGGTTGACTGGAACCATTGCCTGGCTGCCCGCTGGCAGCGCGAAGGTCGCAGCGGCTTTTTATTGCCGCTGGAAGTCAGCCTGGACATGCGCCTGTCCGACTTGATCGGCGTGGACAAACAACGCGAACAATTGGCCCGCAACACCCAACAGTTTCTCGACGGCCTGCCGGCCAACCATGCGTTGCTGTGGGGTTCGCGCGGTACTGGGAAATCGTCCATGGTACGCGCCTTGCTGGCCCAGCATGCCAAGGCCGGGTTGCGCCTGATCGAGATCGAGCGCGATCACTTGGCGGACCTGCCGCGAGTGGTTGAGCAACTGATCAAATTGCCACAGCGCTTTGTATTGTTCTGCGATGACCTGTCCTTCGAAGCCGGCGAGAGCGATTACCGCGTGCTCAAGAGCGTACTCGACGGCTCCCTGGAGCAGGCGCCGGAAAACGTCTTGCTGTATGCCACCTCCAACCGTCGTCACCTGGTGCCCGAGAACCAGAGCGACAACGAAAACTGGAAGACGGTAGATGGCGAGCTGCATCCTAACGAAGCGGTGGAGGACAAGATTGCCCTGTCTGACCGTTTCGGTTTGTGGCTGTCGTTTTACCCGTTCAATCAAGAGCACTTCCTGGATGTGGTCGAGCACTGGATCGGTGAGCTGGCGAACAAGGCCGGTTTGCAGTGGCAGCGCGATGAAGAGCTGGACATCCTCGCGGTGCGTTGGGCAACCGGGCGTGGCAATCGCAACGGCCGTTGTGCCTATCAGTTCGCCCGCTACTGGGTGGGCCTCAAGTTGTTGGAGCGTCAACCATGATCGATTTGCAACAGTCCGGCACCGGCCTTGATGGTTACGCCATGCTGCATGCGCAGCTGGAATCGTTGCTGGCGGATGAACGGGATTTCATCGCCAATGCCGCGCAGTTTTCTGCGTTCCTGTTCAACCAGCTGGACGATTTGAACTGGGCGGGCTTCTACCTCAACCGCAATGAAGAGCTGGTGCTCGGGCCTTTCCAGGGGCAGATCGCCTGTGTGCGCATTCCGTTTGGTCGTGGGGTGTGCGGCGCGGCAGCGGCCTCGCGACAAACCCAGCGGGTGGAAGACGTGCATGAATTTGCGGGGCATATCGCTTGTGACAGCGCGTCGAACAGCGAGCTGGTGGTTCCGCTGGTCAAGGAAGGGCGCCTGATTGGTGTGCTGGACCTGGACAGCCCATCGCTGTCGCGGTTTACCCCGCAGGACCAGGCCGGCATCGAGCAGTTGGCGGCGATTTTCCTGCGGTTGACCGATTGCTGATGGCGTGAGCCTCCTGTAGGAGCGAGCTTGCTCGCGAAAAACCAGAGAACACCGCGTGCATCCAAAAATGACCGCGTTATCGTTGGCGATTTTCGCGAGCAAGCTCGCTCCTACAAATTATCGACGGTCCAGGACCTCCAGTTGCATCTGCAGCATCCTTTCCAGCTCAAGCATGGATTTCTCCATGGCCTTGATATCCACCTCGATAGCGTGCCGATTGTCACCTTGGCCACAGGCCAGCTCCAAGGCTTCGCATTGCCCGGCCAGGATATCCGCCTGGATGATCCGTGCGGCGCCCTTGATCTTGTGGGCTTGCTCGATCAGGTCTTGGGGGGCGGCTTGTCGCGCCAGTAAGGCCATCAGCTCGACTCGATCATGCCGGCTGCTGCTGAGCAATTCTTCAAGCAAACGCTGACTCAACTGTGGGTCGCCGCCTGTCATCGCGTCCAGGCTTTGAAGGGTGAACACATTGCCGGTGGGCAACGGGGCGACCTGTGCCAGTTGCTGCTCCAGCGCGGTGAGGCTGATGGGTTTGAACAGGCAATCATCCATGCCTGCGTCGAAGCAGCGTTGTTTCTCCTCAGGTTGAGCGTTGGCGGTGAAACCGAGTATCACGCACGGCGTTTTTTGCTCGCGCTGCTCATACTCGCGAATGGAATGACTCAACTCATAGCCGTTCATGACCGGCATATTGCAGTCGGCAATGACCAGGTCGAAGTGCTCCTCGCGCCAGGCCTGAAACCCTGCAGCACCATGATGGGCGGCGGTGAACTGATGCCCCAGGAAGCCCAGTTGCTGGCACATGAGCAAGCGGTTGGCCGGATGGTCATCCACCACCAGCACATTGAGTACCGGCGCCGGCTTGGTCGCGGCAGGCTCCAGCTGGTCTACGGCCTTGACCGGTTGCAGGCTGGTCATCTTCAGGCTGACGTGGACCTGGGTGCCCACCATGGGCACGCTGCTCAGGCTCAGTTGCCCGCCCATCATGGCGCACAGGCTGCGACAGATCACCAGCCCCAGGCCGGCGCCGCTCCGGGCCAGGTGCCCGGAGTTGTCGGCTTGGGCAAAAGGCTCGAACAGGCGTGACTGGTCTTCGCGATTGATCCCGATGCCAGTGTCCTCTACCACCAGTTTCATCTCGACCTGCTGAGGTTGCCCGGTCGCCTTCAATTGCACCTTGATCTTCACCTGCCCGCGTTCGGTGAACTTGATCGCATTGCTTACCAGGTTCGAAAGCACCTGTTTGAACCGCAACGGATCGATCAGCACATCGGTGTCGCCGGCATCGGGGCTGAACTCCAGCACCAGGCTCAGGGTTTTCTGGCGCGCCAGGCCATCGAACACGCGCACCACCGACTCGATCACCTCGCGCAGGTTGACCCGCTCCGGGGCCAGGCTCAGGCGGCCGGACTCGATGCGTGCAATGTCCAGAATATCGCCGATCAGCTCCAGCAGGTCCTTGGCCGAGTTGTACGCGACCTCGATGGCGGGGCGATCAAGATGACCCTGGTCGGCACGCTTGAGTGTCAACTCCAGCATGCCAATGACGGCGTTCATCGGTGTGCGGATTTCGTGGCTCATGGTGGCGAGGAACGTACTTTTTGCGCGGTTGGCTTCGTCGGCGCGTTCCTTGGCGGCACGAAGTTCATCGAACAGCTGGCGCCGTTCGCTGATATCGATCCAGCCGCCAATGATGCCCTGCACCTCGCCCATCGAGTCGCGGTACGGGAGAATCCAGTGATAGATCGTGAGTTTTTTCCCGTGGACATGCATTGTGCGATCCAGGATCAGTGGTTTGCCTTCGGCCACCACCTGCTGGTAGTCGGCATTGTACTGAGCCGCCTCCGTCTCAAGGGCCATGTCCATCTGGGTGATGCTTTTGCCAATGATGTCCTCACGCTTGACGTCGAACGTTTGCAGGTAACTGTCGTTGCAGGTCTGCAGGAAGCCGTTGTGGTCACGTACGTAGATCGGATGCGGGGTTTCATTGACCAGCGCCCGCATGAACTCGAACTGGTCGTTAAGGGCGCGCTCAGCCAGTTTTCGATGCTTGATCTGGCGCTGCAGGTAGCCGTTCCAGGTCAGGGAAATCAACAGCAGCAGCCCGGTGCCGATGATGATCTGGGCAATCAGGCGGTGGTAATTGCGCCAGTAACCGTCGGATGCCGCGTTGTAGCCGCGCCAACGACTGTTGATCGCCGCCAGCTCATCCGGGGCAATGCTGAGCAGCGCCTTGTCGAGGATCGAGCTCAGTTCGGTGGCGTGGCGGGACGTCGCCAGCGCAAAGGTCGCAGGCAGCGTGCCAATGCTGGAGCTGATCTGTAACTTGTCCTGGAACACCGGTGAGGAGAGAAAGTAGTTGGCGATCACCAGAGGGTTCACTGCGCCGTCCACCTGGCCCTGTGCCAATAGTTCGGAGGCCTTGAAGGTATCACCGGCCTCTACCAGAGTGACCTGGGTAAACTCCTGGCGCAGGAATTTTTCCAGCGGGTTGCCTTGGGTAATCGCCAGGCGCTTGCCGGCCATCTGTTGAAGGCTTGCGGGCGCGCCTGCCTCTTTGCGCGTCAGCAGTACATAGGAGTTTTCCAGGTAGGGGCGGCTAAAGCTCAACTGGGACTCGCGCCCGGCGCTTGGAACGATTGCGCCGATGATATCGGCTGCCCCGCTATGGACCAGCTCAATCATGCTGGCGACGTCCCGCACGTGTTGAATCTCGAAGCGCAGGCCGGTTCGCAGGCGAATCAGCTCCAGCAGGTCGGCGGTGACACCCCGGAAATTGCCGTCGGTATCAAAAAATGTAAGCGGGGCGAGGGTTTCGTTGACCACCACCTTTACCACCGGGTTGCCTTTGAGCCAGCGCTCTTCGCGCAGGGTCAGTTGCAGCTTTCGGTCGGTCAGTAGAATGTCGCTGCCCGCACTCCAGCGCTTGGCGATGCTGTCGCGTTCATAGGTTGATACGCCATCGAGCACTGAATCGACGATGCTCAGGAGAATGGGTTGATCCTTGCGCAAGGCGAAGCTGAAACCGTAAGCCTCGTGCTTGCCGAAGTTGGCCATGCGGATGTTTTTCAGGTAGCCCTTGTTGATCATGTAGTGAGTGGAAATGGTGTCGCCCAGGAAGACGTCCGCCTGGTCGAATGCCACCGCATTCAAGGCATTCTGATAGGAGGGGTAGGCATGGATGGTCGCCTTTGGATACAGCGCCTGCACCTCATTCATGGGCAGGTAGTGGTAGACAAGGCTCAGGCGCAGGCCCGCCAGGCCGTCGCCAAGGTTGCGGTGTTCACCTTCGCGGGTGACCAGTACCGGTTGATCCACTGCGTAGGGCAATGACAGGGCAATATCGGGATTCGCCGCTTCAAAGCCGTTGGCGGACCCCAGAAAGTCGATATCGCCGTTTTCCAGCGCCCGGATCGCGGCTTCCCGGGAGGGATAGCGCAGCACCTTCAGCGGTATTGCCAGCGTCCTGGCCACCAAGCCGGCGTAATCGGCGGTCAACCCTTCATAATCGCGCCCGCTGGAGGTGATGTCGAAGGGCGGGTAGTCCGGTGCAGACGTGCCCAGTATCAGTTCGCGTTTGTTTTGCAGCCACTGGCGCTGAGTCTTGTTCAGTGGGGTGTCCAGTTGAACGGCACCGGCACGCCCCAACAGTGCGTATTGCTCGGGAACAGTTTGTTCGGCAGGCACGGAAGTGCTGAGGCACGCCCCGATACTCAATATGATTAGATAGTCCTTTAAACGCCTGGGCATCCGATTTCTCACACTAGCGCGTTACGTTTTGCCATCTCGATAAGTTCTACCAAGGATTTGGCTTTTAGTTTTTGCATGAGCCTTTTTTTGTAGGTGCTGACAGTCTTGTTGCTGAG
The DNA here is from genome assembly GCF_011765255.1 of Pseudomonas sp. AN3A02. Lineage (NCBI taxonomy): Bacteria > Pseudomonadati > Pseudomonadota > Gammaproteobacteria > Pseudomonadales > Pseudomonadaceae > Pseudomonas > Pseudomonas sp. AN3A02. Next base: position 199,107 of record NZ_JAARNI010000001.1, on the reverse strand, counting down.
AAACATGCCTTTGGCTATTTCCTTGTTTGTCCGGCCTTGTGCAAATAATTGCAATACCATGAGTTCGCGATCATTGACCACTTTGAACAATTCAAGCTCTTCGTTGCAATCTGTTTCATTAGTGTTGCCGTTGAGGGCCTGGCTCGGAAAGTAGTTGTAACCTGACAGGACTGCCCTGATAGCACTGAGCAGTTCGCTCAAGTCACCTTCCTTGCACACATAACCATCGGCACCGGAACGCATGCACCGTGTGGCAAAGAGTTTTGGCGTCTGGGCGGTGAGGATCAATGTCTTGGTCGGTGTACTCATTGCGTTGAACCGGCAAAGCACTTCCAGGCCGTCGAGTTTTGGAATTCCGATATCAAGGATGATCAGGTCCGGCTGGCACTCCTTGACCATTTGTATCGCATCACAACCATTATCTGCTTCTCCAACTACTTTATAGCCTTCGTGTTCTAACAACATTCGAATGGCAAGTCGGATAACGGGGTGGTCGTCGATAATAAAAACTGAGTTCATGATCAAATTCCATGCAAGCGCAAATAAAGTCGGCACATTAGCTCACATGGCAATGAAGGAGGATGAACTCGATGTGGAACAAACGTAAAACAAGAATATTCCTACAATAAAAAAAGCAAGGGATTACGCCCTGTGAGGTGTTTGTTGTTTGGGTGTAAGAAATTTGCGTGGGTAGAGTTTAAAAATAAGTGGCAGCGGGCAAGCTGTTTTACAGCGAGGGATTTTCATACGGGGCGGGCGTTTAACTTCCTACTATCTTGTTGTGCGGGGGAAGGGGTGATTGGCGTATGAGCTCGCTCAGTTCAACGTGGTTCAAAGGCTTCGACAAGTAGCCAAGCAGCGGAAAGTTGCGTTGGAATGCCTGGGCCTTGAGGATTTCCAGTTCGTTCACGGGCAGGCCGCTGAGCAATATCGCGGATTTTATAAAGCCCCTGCGGTTGGCGATTTCAATCAACTCCAGCCCAGGCAGGTCCGGGAGGCATTGATCACACAACAGAATATCGAATGGTACGGCGGTTTGTGTCATCAGCCGCATTGCCTGCTCTGCATTTTCAGCCAGGGTCAGGTCGTGGTAGCCATAGTTGCGTAGCAGGCATTGGGTGGCCAGCAACTGAAAGGGGTGATCCTCCACCAAGAGGATTCGAAGTTGTTCGTGCATGGGGTTTTCCATGAAGTGACCAAGCGCCCGGGAGACGCTCCGCCAGGGCACGTAGTAAGACGTTAATGGCCCGCCAGTTATGGGGCGCAGGAGTGTGTCGAAACACTGCGGTCATGGCGCGCGATTATTCATCGCGGCGGGGAGGAAGTTCGATCAGGCCGCTCTGTTCCGTGCGTAGGGCGATTCTGTGAAAAAGTGGCCCTGGCTATAAGCCAGGGCGCAGGTTTATTGCGGACTGGAGCGTCCAGTCATTTCTCGGGCCATTTCACTGGCGTAGCTGTCGGTCATGCCGGCGATGAAGTCGATCATGCGCAGGAACGAAGCGTGCAATGACCACGACGGGTCGGGGGCGCTGTTGCCCAGCAGGTCGAGGATGCGCCGGTTCTTGAACGACGGGGTGCGACCACCATGTTGTTCCAGGGCCGCGCCGCAGAAGGCGTTCAAGAGGATTTCGAGGGTGGTGTAGGCGCCGATTTCATGCAGGGTCTTGCGCTTGTCCTGGAAGATCTTCTTGCGCGCCATGTCCTTGGCATCCAGTACGCAACGCTTGGCGGGGCCGTGCATATGTTCCACCAGGTCCCCCGGCAGGGTACCGGCCAGCAACGCTTCCTGTTGTTCGACGAACGCCCGGGCAGCGGCGTTGGTCAGGTGCTCGATGGCCTTGCCCCGCAGGATCGCCAGCTTGCGTCGCCGGGAATCCAGCGGGCCGAGTTGCCGGTAGGTTTGCGGTAAGTCGTCGCCCACCAGGTCCAGCAGCAGTGACTCGACCTCGGCGTATTCCAGCAGCTCCATTTCCAGCCCGTCTTCGAGGTCGATCAACGCGTAGCAGATATCGTCGGCGGCCTCCATCAGGTACACCAACGGATGTCGCGCCCAGCGCTGTTCTTCCAGTTGCGGCAAGCCGAGCTTCTGGGCGATCTGCTCGAGAATCGGCAGCTCGCTCTGGTAGCAGCCGAACTTGTGTTTCTTGTAGCCCAGCGAGTCGGCGTGGCGGGCGGTCCAGGGGTATTTCAGGTAGGTGCCCAAGGTGGCGTAAGTCAACCGGGTACCGCCGTCAAACTGGTGGTATTCCAGCTGCGTGAGTACCCGGAAGCCCTGGGCATTGCCTTCGAAATTGAGGAAGTCATTGCGCTCGGCGCTGGTCATGTCATCCAGCCAGCCACGCCCGGAAGCCTGCTGGAACCAGTGCCGGATCGCGTCTTCACCGGAATGACCAAACGGCGGATTACCGATGTCGTGGGCCAGGCAGGCCGATTGCACCACCATGCCCAGGTCGCTCGGGTCACACCAGTCGGGCAGGGCGCTGCGGATCGTCTCGCCCACGCGCATGCCCAGGGACCGTCCCACGCAGCTGACTTCCAGGGAATGGGTCAGCCGCGTATGGATGTGATCGTTGCTGGTCACCGGATGCACTTGGGTCTTGCGGCCCAGTCGGCGAAACGCGCCGGAAAAGATGATGCGATCATGGTCTTTGTGAAACGGGCTGCGCCCCAGTTCTTCCGGGCTGTGCAGCGGTTTTCCAAGGCGTTCGCGGGTAAGCAGGGTGGGCCAATCCAAGGCGGGTACTCTCCGTGCGGTGAATGACGCCTCCCAGCTTCCCGGTTCAGCCGGGCCTTCGCAAGCGAAAAACTACAGGCCGGCGGCGTCGATATCGATTAGCAGCAGGCGCTGACCATTATCAAAGAATTGTCCGGCAGTCAGGCAGTACTGGTTGGTCGTGGCATCGCGATAGGTTGAGGACAGGGTCAGCCGCCGCTCCTCCCAACCTTCGGCCAGCAGATGATAAAAATACGGACGCCATGACCAGTTGTGGCCCAGGTAGCGGCTGTCGGCTTGCCAGGCGCCCTGGTGCCATTCGAAATTCGGCGTCAGTTGCGTGCCATGCCGGTCGCACTGGTAAAAACGCAGCAGCCAGGGAAACGCCGGCAATTGCGGCAGTTGGCTCAGCGGTGCATGGGTGTGGGCCCAGGTTTGCAGGATCTGCATCAGCTCCGCCAGTTGCTGGCGCAGCTGCATAATCCGGCCACGTTCGGCCAGCTTCTGTTGGACGTAACCGGTGCGCAGTTGGGCGAAGCGCGGCACGAACGCGTCGGTGTCGAACCAGTCCAGCTGGGCCTGGGCGAACAGGTAGCCCTGGACATAACGCGCACCACATTCCAGGGCGAAATTGAGCTGGGTCTCGGTTTCGACGCCCTCGGCAATGATCCAGCAGCCGGTTTTTTCCGCCATTTGCGCCAGCGCCCGCACCACGTCCCCGCTGGGGCCACCCCGGGCAGCAGCCTGGAACAGGCGCATGTCGAGTTTGAGAATGTCCGGTTGCAGGGCCAGCACCCGGTCCAGTTGCGAATAGCCAGCGCCGAAATCATCAATGGCAATCCGCGCCCCGGCTTCGCGGTAGCGCTCGACCACTTCGGCCAAGCGCTGGATATCACCGCCCAGTTCCGTGATCTCGAAGACGATACGGCGCGGGTCGACGTTATGCACCTGCAATTGCTTCAGGCTCGGCAAGGCCTGCCCCGGGCGCAGCCGGGTAATCCAGCGTGGCGAGATGTTCAGGCTGAGGAACCACTCTTGCGGGGCTTCATGCAGGCGGCTCAGGGCATTGTCGCGGATCTGTCGGTCCAGGCGGCGCAAGGCCACGGAGGGCGTGCGCGGGTCGGCAAACAACGGACCCACCGAGCGCAGTTCACCGTTCGCCTGGCGCACTCGCCCCAAGGCTTCTACGCCGGCGATGCGGCCGGTAGCGGTGTCGATGAATGGCTGGAAGCAGGCGAGCGGTTGCCCGTCGATCACAGGGCCTCCTTAAAAGACCGGAATAAAAAAGGCCCGGCCCTCGAGGGTGAGGGCCGGGCCTGATCTGTTTGCAAGAATGCAGCCAGCGCGGCTTAACGTTTGCGCGAAGCACCCTGCATGGCCAATTTGATCAGCGGGATCAGACCGGCGCCAAGCCGCACCAGGCGGGTCATGGTGCCGATTCCGCCGCCCTTGGCGCCTTTACCGGTGAGAAAGCCCAACAGTGTCACCACGCCCACGCCCCACAGCGGCGCGTGCTTGATGCCAAAACCGTCCTGCCAGCTCTGGCCCATGTTGCGGACCTTTTGCAGCGGCAACATCAGTTGCTGGGACTCGTGACGAATTTCCTGGCGGTGCATTTCCATGCGCAGGCGGATCAACGCCTTGCGCATTTCTCGCCGGGAAGTGTTGTGCGGCAATTCAGTCATGCTCATGGCAGCAGGCGCTCCCGGTCGTTGGCCAGCTCTTCGAGGGTGGCATGGAACGGCGTGGACTCATCGAACACCGCCGCCTTCAGGCGCAACCCGCAGAATGCTGCGGCCAGTATGTAGAACACACACAAGCTGATGATCCCGGTCAGGCGGTAGGTATCCCACACCAGAATCATCACCAGCGCCGACAAACCCACCAGCAGCAGCAAGGCAAACACCAGCGCCAGGCCGGCGAACAGCAACAGGCTGACGGTGCGGGCTTTCTGCTCCTGCAACTCGATGCCAAACAGCTCGACGTGGCTGTGCAGCAAACCCAGGACAGCCGCTCCCAGGCGCCGTGAAGTAGAACTTGGGCCCGTGGACGAGCCGGATTCGCCGATAGACATGATTAGCGCCTTGTAGCCAGCAGGCCGATCAAAAAGCCCACGCCGGCTGCAATGCCGACGGACTGCCATGGGTTGGCCTGGACATAATCCTCAGTGGCCGTGACCGCCGCCTGCCCGCGTTCGCGCAGGGAGTCTTCGGTCAGTTGCAGGGTTTCACGGGCCTTGAGCAGGCTGTCGTGAATCTTGCTGCGCAGCTCGTCTGCCTGGTCGCCGGCGAGAATCGCCGTGTCGTCCAGCAGCTTCTCGGTATCGCTGACCAGGGTTTGAAAATCCGCCATCAGTATTTCTTGAGCAGTCTTTGCCGTTTTTCTGGCCATGGTTATCTCCGTGAGTAGCTGGTCTGTTTACTTTTGGTTTCGAGTCACCGGCATCGGTGAAGGTTCACTGCAATTGTCTGGTACAGCTTTTGCTTTGCCTTGGTGCGCAGGCCTGGGGCCTTGCGCTGAATCCGGGCGGTTGGGGCTCAAACCCTGAAAAACCTTACCCTAAATAACTAAAACTCGCGGAAAAACCCTGTCGGATTCTGCCTTTCTCAATGATCGCTGCGCTAAACCGGTTCACGGCCTCAAAAGAAGGTCGAACCGTCGGGGCCAATTTAGTGCGCGTCATGAAGGTCATGAACTGCTTTGGTGCTTTTTCCTGCATGTGCAGGCCTGCCATCCTCCATGGAAAATTTGCAAAGCGCGGTGGACACCCTCGTCCACAGTTCCAATACGCTGTTCATTCTGATTGGTGCGGTCATGGTCCTGGCCATGCACGCCGGCTTTGCCTTCCTGGAAGTCGGTACCGTACGCCAGAAGAACCAGGTCAATGCCCTGTCGAAAATCCTCAGTGACTTCGCCATCTCCACACTGGCCTATTTCTTTATAGGCTATTGGATCTCCTACGGCGTGACCTTCATGCAACCGGCGGCGGTGATCAGCGCCGACCACGGTTACGGCCTGGTGAAATTCTTCTTCCTGCTGACCTTTGCGGCAGCGATCCCGGCGATCATCTCCGGGGGGATTGCCGAGCGCGCGCGTTTTGCGCCGCAACTGTGTGCCACCGCGTTGATCGTAGCCTTCATCTACCCGTTTTTCGAAGGCATGGTGTGGAATGGCAATTACGGACTGCAAGCCTGGTTGCTGGCCAGCTTCGGCGCGAGCTTCCATGACTTTGCCGGCAGCGTCGTGGTGCACGCCATGGGCGGTTGGCTGGCACTGGCGGCCGTGTTGCTGCTCGGCCCGCGCCAGGGACGTTATCGGGAAGGGCGCCTGGTGGCATTCGCGCCGTCGAGCATTCCATTCCTCGCGTTGGGCTCGTGGATCTTGATCGTCGGCTGGTTCGGCTTCAACGTCATGAGTGCGCAAACCCTGTCCGGGGTCAGCGGGCTGGTGGCGGTCAACTCGTTGATGGCGATGGTCGGTGGCACCGTGGCGGCATTGGTGATCGGGCGTAACGACCCAGGCTTCTTGCACAACGGTCCGCTGGCCGGGTTGGTCGCGATCTGTGCCGGCTCCGACCTGATGCACCCGGTGGGCGCCCTGGTGACAGGCGCGGTGGCGGGCGGCTTGTTCGTCTGGTTCTTCATCGCGGCCCAGGACCGTTGGAAGATCGATGATGTGCTGGGTGTGTGGCCGCTGCACGGGCTGTGCGGTGTGTGGGGCGGGATTGCCTGCGGGATCTTCGGCCAGACCGCCCTGGGTGGTCTGGGCGGCGTGAGCCTGATCAGCCAGTTGATCGGCACCGCGCTGGGCGTGGTCGTGGCGCTGGCCGGCGGCTTCCTGGTGTACGGCGTGATCAAGCGCGTGAGCGGCCTGCGCCTGAGTCAGGAGGAAGAGTATTACGGTGCGGATCTGTCGATCCACAAGATTGGGGCGGTCAGTCAGGATTGAGGGGCGGTTTCCATTTAGGGTGTTGCGTCTTGCCGCTGATAGTATGGGCAAACAACAATAGCCAATAGCCAGGCGACACCCTTTCAAACGGAACTTGAATGCCAACCTCTCAACGATTGCCCCTCGCCTGTAGGCCAATAAACATCTTGGGGTCGGGGCACGCACTGCCTGAACACATCGTCACCAGTGCGCAGCTGGATGCTGAACTTGGCCTTGTGGCCGGCAGCGTCGCGCGCATCAGTGGTGTCACCCAACGGCACGTTGCAAGCCGTAGCGAAAATGCCGCGAGCCTCGGAGCCATCGCCGCACGCCGGGCATTGCTGGCAGCGGGGCTGGCGCTGGATCAGATCGACCTGGTCGCCTGTGCCAGTGGCACCATGGACCAGGGCATGCCGTGTAACGCCGCATTGTTGCACCGCGAATTGGGGCTGGGCGCTTCCGGCATTCCCGCCATGGACATCAATGCCAGTTGCCTGGGGTTTATCGCCGCGGTTGATACGCTGTCCTGGCCACTGCTTGCCGGACGCTACCAACGCATTTTGCTGGTGTGTTCGGATATCGCTTCCTGTGGACTGGACTGGCAGCAGGTGGAAGTCTGCGCAATCTTCGGCGACGGTGCCGCAGCGGTGGTGCTGGCCGTCAGCGACGGCGGGTCGAAAATCCTCGCCTCGAACCTCAAGACGTATTCCGAAGGCGCAGATATGTGCCAGATTCCTGCCGGTGGTTCGCGTCATCACCCACGGCGAATAGATGGGCCGTTCGAACCGCTGACCAGTTTTTCAATGCAGGGCAAAAGCGTGTTCCGACTGGCCGCCAAACATCTGCCCATGCTGGTGGATGAGCTGCTTAGCCAGGCCGGTTTGACCAAGCCCCAGATCGATTGGGTCATCCCCCACCAAGCCAGCCAACAGGCGATGCAACATGCGGCCCGGCGGCTGGGGTTTGCCCCGGAACAGGTCATCGATATCTTCGCCCGGCACGGCAATCAGGTGGCCGCGTCACTGCCCACCGCGCTGGATATCGCCATCCGTGACCAGCGTATTCAGCGCGGCCAGCGGCTGATGCTGATTGGCACCGGCGCGGGCTTGTCCCTTGGCGGCATGGTCCTGGAATACTGATGAAAATTCTCGTCACCGGTGGCACCGGATTCATTGGCCGGCACATTGTCTGGCGTCTCGCCGGCCAAGGGTGTGAAGTGCAGTTTACCGGCCGTAATGCCCGTGCTGCGGCCGAGGTCATTGGCCTGAGCCCTGGTGTGGCATCTTGGGTGCCGCTGGAGCACGGTACGTCAGGGGCTTGCAGCGCACTGCTCGATGCCTCACAGGATTGTGCGGCGGCGGTTCATTGCGCGGCGCTGTCCTCGCCATGGGGCACGCCGTCGGCATTTGCCAGGGCCAATCTTGATTCCACTGCCGAGGTGCTGCATGCCTGCCGCGTCAACCGTGTAAAGCGTCTGGTGCACTTGTCCACACCCAGTCTGTATTTTGCGTTCCGTGATCGTCTCGATATTCGCGAAGACGAACCGCTGCCACCCCCGGTCAACGAATACGCCCGCAGCAAGGCGCTGGCGGAAACACGGGTGCATGAAGCCGGGCTCGCCGAGGCAGTCATCCTGCGCCCGCGTGCGGTGTTTGGCCCGTGGGACGCTACCTTGATGCCACGTTTGCTGCGGGTAATGCAGCGCGGGCCGATTCCTCTGATGCGTGGCGGACAGGCGCAACTGGACCTGACCTGCGTCGACAACCTGGTGCACGCGGTAATGTTGAGCCTGACCCAACCGTTGCCGCGGGCGGTGTGCACCTATAACGTCAGCAACGGCACGCCGTTGACTGTCGCTGACTTACTGCACCGCGTCGCCGATCAGTTTCAACTGAACCTGCGCACTCGGCGCTTGCCATGGCGATTGATGGACGCGGTGGCTCGGGTGCTGGAAGCCAGCGCACACCTGAGAGCCAGCGGCGAGCCTTTGCTGACACGGTATGGTGCCGGTGTGCTGGCATTCAGCCAAACCCTGGACCTGAGCACCATCCGAAACGAGTTAGGCTACCGTCCGGTAGTGACGCAGGACGAAGGCATTCGCCAGCACGCGCAGTGGTGGCTTGCCCAACAAGGAGTGGGAGCATGAGTCGTACGGTGAGCCTGAGTGTGCTGCGGGCCGGCTGGTGCCAACATCTGGAATGCATGGCCGATCGGGGAGGGCGCTGGGCACCGACACGCTTTCCGGCGTTGTGCGGCTTGATCCGACATCCCGACGCGGGCTGGATACTCTACGACACCGGTTACGCCGAACACTTTTTTAACGCCACACACGCACTGCCTGAGCGCCTGTATCGCACCGCGGTGCCGGTCGAGTTACCGGTGAAAGAACAGCTGCTCACGCAATTACGCGCATTCGGTATTGGTCCCGATGACATACGCACGGTGATCATTTCGCACTTTCACAGCGATCATATCGCCGGGCTCAGGGACTTTCCCAAGGCCACGTTCATTGCCTTGGATGCCGACCGCAAACACATCGAAAGCCTGCGCGGCCATCGCTGGCGAGCGACCCTCGGCGGTCACCTGCCGGCCTTGTTGCCCGACGATTTCGCCGCGCGCCTGACCCTCGCCGATACCTGCAAAAAAGCTACGTTGCCGCAGTGGATGGCGCCTTTTCGCCAAGGCATCGACTTGCTTGGCGACGCCAGCCTGCTGGGCGTACCGCTGCCGGGGCATAGCGAAGGACAGTTGGGGTTGTTTATACCCGATGCCCAGGGGCGGCCAGTGTTTCTGGTGGCCGACGCGTGCTGGTCGGTGCCCGCCTGCCGTGCCGGGCGGCTGCCAGCGCCACCGGCCTTATGGTTTGCCAGCCACGATGCCCAACAGTATCGCCAAACCTACAGCGGCTTGGGCACCTTGATCCGCCACGAGCCGGCCGTAGCGGTCTTGCCTTCCCATTGCACCCATGCCTGGGAGGCGTTCGGCGATGAGCGGTGAGCGCTTGATTGGCACATTGCGCAGCGCGCTCAGTTTCCTGCATAGCCGCTACCGGTTGAGGTTTACCCGCCGGGAACAATTGGAAGCCTGGCAGGCTCGGCAGCTGAAGTACTTCCTGCGACGGGTATTGCCTCAGTCTCAGCGTTTCAAGGGCAAGGTGGTGACGGATTTGAGCACGTTGCCGCTGATGGACAAAGCCACGTTGATGGGGGATTTCGCCGGGTTCAACACCCGCGGCTTGAGCCTGGAGGAGGTGCTGCCGCTGGCACGCCAGGCTGAAGTATCCCGGGATTTCAGCCCGACGCTGGGTGACATCACCGTCGGCTTGTCGAGCGGGACCTCGGGTAATCAAGGCGTATTCCTGGTCAGTAGCCTGGAGCGGCAACGATGGGCCGGGATCCTGCTGGCTCGCACTTTACCGCGTCATCTACTGCCACGCCTGCTTCTCCCATGGCATGCGCCGCTGCGCATTGCGTTCTTTCTACGGGCCAACAGCCGGCTCTATACGACACTGGCGAGTCGTCGCATCGACTTTGCTTTTCACGACCTGACCCTGGGGTTCGACGCAGCGCTGGCGCGTCTCAACACTCAGCAGCCCGACGTACTGGTGGCGCCGGCTACGGTACTGCGCGGGTTGGCCGAAGCAGCGCTGGCAGGGCGACTCTCCATCCGTCCCAGCCATATCCTGTCAGTGGCGGAAGTCCTCGAAACAGCCGATGCTGAAGGGGTACAGGCAGCGTTTGGCGTGGCTCCGCGGCAGATTTACCAGGCCAGTGAAGGCTTTCTTGGCTACACCTGCGAAAAGGGCACTTTACACCTGAACGAAAGCCACCTGCACATCGAAGCGGATTGGCTGGACGCCGCGCGCACACGTTTTCAGCCGATCATCACCGACTTCTCCCGACGCACCCAGTTGATCGTGCGTTACCGTCTCAACGACGTTCTCCGGGTTGCCCAGGCGCCTTGCGCTTGTGGGCGTGCCGAGCGTGCGATTGCCGCTGTCGAGGGCCGTGTGGATGACATTCTGTGGCTACCCGACTTGAGCGGTGTTCAATTGCGAGCGCTCTATCCGGATGTGCTGCGGCGCGCCTTGCTGATGCATGGCGAGTGCTTGCAGGAGTATGAAATCCACCAGCAGGGCCTGCACTGGCAGATCAACGTGCAATCTGCTGCCAACTACGCCGACCTGTGCCGGGCCTTGATGCAGAGCATTCACGCATTGTGCTGCCAACAGGGGCTGCAACTTCCCGCGTTGAGCTTTGGCCAGTGGCAGCCGCCGCCGGCGTATGCCAAGCGCCGCCGCCTGAAACTGCTGCAACTGCCCGAGGGTTTGCCATGCATGTACTGATTCTTGGCGCGCGCGCCCCAGCCTGCCTGGAGTGGGCGCGGGCCTTTGATGAGGCGGGCTGGACGGTCAGCGTGGGGGATTCCTTGAGCCAGCCGCTGAGCCGTTTCAGTTGTTCGGTGCAGCACTTTGTGCGCCTGCCGGAACCTCGACAGGATCCAGCAGCCTGGATCACGGCACTGGCACAGGTGATCCAGGCGCAGCACATCGATTTGCTGCTGCCCACCTGCGAGGAAGTGTTTTACCTGGCCCACGGTCTCGAGCGCCTGGCGCCGCTTTGCAGGGTGTTGACCAGCGATTTTGCCTTGCTGCATCGCTTGCATCACAAGGGTAGTTTCGCAGCCATGACGGCGGGCTGGGCGTTGGCGGCTCCTGAAACCCGCCTGTTGACTGATCGCCTGGCGGTACAGGCATTGACGTGTGAAGCGAGCCAGTGGGTGTTCAAACCGGCATATTCGCGCTTTGCCTCCCAGACGTTGATCCGCCCGAAAGTCAGGCAACTGGCAAAGGTACAGCCCAGTGAAGCGGCGCCTTGGGTGGCGCAGCGGTTTATCGAGGGCCGTGAATATTGCAGTTTCAGCGTCTTGATCGACGGTGAGTTGCGCGCCCATAGCTGCTACCACCCGCGCTACCGGGTGGGACGTGGGTCGGGGATTTATTTCGAGCCTTGCGCACCGGCGCCGGTGCGCCAGTTCCTCGAACAATTCGGTAGCGAAACTGGCTACACCGGGCAGGTGGGTTTCGACTTTATCGAAGATACGGCTGGACATTTTCATGTGTTGGAGTGCAACCCACGAGCCACCAGTGGTGTGCATCTGTTCGATAATCAGCGCAGGCAACTGGTCGCCAGCCTGAGTGGCAGCGGCGTGCTTGAGCCGACCTGCGAACCCCGGATGATTGCGCTGGCGATGCTCCTGCTGGTGGCGCCAAAGCAGGTGTTGAACGCGGGGTTCTGGCGTGACTATGCCGATGCCCGCGATGTGATTACCCGCAAAGGTGATTTCTGGCCGCTGACCGCGCAAGTGCTGAGCCTGGCTGAAATTATCGCGCGTGCGGCTTCCCGGCGCTGCGGCCTGCTGGCCGCGTCCACCGCAGACATCGAGTGGAACGGCCAGCCGTTGAGCGAGGACCTGCCATGAGATTGATACTCGAAGAGCAACTGCTCAGTGAGCCCGTCCGCGCCGACGACAGCCTCGCCCGGCGCTATGTGCGTACGTGTGCCGGCGGCGCGCTGATCGGCAACGTCATTACCCGCATGGCGCTGCTCGACACAGGGACGCAGCACTTTCCCGTCAGTATCACCGAGGGCCTTGAGCCGGATGACAACTGCTACGTGGTGTCGCCTCAAACTGCTTATAGCGGCTACGCCCGCGAAGAGATCAAACGCCTTGGCCGGCCCTGGCTGACTTGGCCGCTGAAGATCCTGACTCAGGGCGTGGACCATCTGCTGCGCCGGGCCAATGTCGACAAATTGGTGCAGGTCAACAACTGGCTGCTGTCCACCAACCTCTACCCAGGCGACTGGGACATCACCGAACTGTCGGCGATCACCGCCTTGTTGCGTCGAACGTTTCCCGATCATGGGTTTGGTTTTCGCTCTCTGAATGACTTCAGCAATCGGGAGCTACGCCTGAATCTGGAAAGCCTTGGCTACCTGAGTATTCCCAGCCGACAGGTCTATCTGTTCGATGGACGGGCTGGGGCGCAGGCTTCGTTTCTCAAGCACCACAACACCCGGCTGGACGCCACCTTGCTGCGCCGCAGCCCCTATGAAGTGGTGCGGGGCACGGCGCTGGATGACAGCGACTTTCAACGCATCGAGCATCTTTACAACCTGCTTTACCTGGACAAGTACTGCAGGCTGAACCCGCACTATAGCGCCCAGTGGATGCAGCGCGGTCAACGTGAAGGTTGGTTGGAGATGCGGGCTTTACGCAATGCTGAGGGGCGCATTGACGGTGCCCTTGGCTGGTTTGCCAACGCTGGGACGCTCAGCACCCCGATAGTGGGTTACGACACCGCCCTGCCGCAGCGGGCCGGGTTGTATCGCCAACTCACGCGGTTGTGCCTGCAAGAGGCGGTTGAGCGCGGCGTGGTATTGAACTTCAGCTCGGGTGCTGCCGAGTTCAAACGCTTGCGGGGGGGCCAGCCGCAGATCGAGTACAGCCTCATCCATGTCGCCCATTTGTCCTGGGGTCGCAGGTGGGTGTGGCAGGTCCTGAGCCACCTGTTGCATGGCATCGGTGTGCCCTTGATGCGTAAGTTCAAACTATGAGTCAAGTAAACGGCTGGTGGCCGGTAGCCTTGAGCCACGAACTGCGAAATGCTCCGTTGGCACGCCAGTTATTTGGCCTGCCGTTGGTGCTGTTTCGGGATGAAGATGGGGACGTCGCTGCTCTACCTGATCGCTGCCCGCATCGCTTTGCGCCATTGAGCGCAGGCAAGGTTCGCGATGGGCAGATTGAATGCCCCTATCACGGTTGGCGATTTGCCGCCGATGGACGTTGTACGCGGGTGCCGGGCACCAAGCTGGCAACCTGCAGCAAGCCGTTGCTGGATAGCTTGCATAGTTGCGAGGCCGACGGGCTGGTATGGGTCAGTCTTGGTCCTGAGCGTCCTCAAACACCTCCCACTGCGCCTGCCCCGCAACAGCAGGATCTCGACACGTTCTGGATGACCGATCAGGTGCAGTGTTCACTACAAGACGCTGCGGAGAATTTTCTCGACGGTTTTCACACGCATTTCGTGCATGCCGGGTGGATACGCCACGACAGGCAGCGGCAAAAACTCAGTGTTCGTGTGCGCGCCCTCGCAGACGGTGTCGAGGCAGTCTATAGCGATGAGGGCAAGCAATCAGGGTTGATCTCGCGCTGGTTCGAGGGTGAACGTGGCGTCAGCATGGGGCGCTTTCGCTTGCCGGGGCTGGCAGAGATCGAATATCGCGATGCGCGCGGCGGGCTTAATCTGCTGGTCAGCGCCTGGATGACGCCGGATGGGGATGGCCAAGTGCGCTTGTTTGCCCGGGTTGCCACAACGCGCGGTGTATTGCCGGCGCTACTCAAACAGTTGGTATTGCGCCGATTGTTCCAGGTGATCTTGCGCCAGGACCGTCAGATCCTGGAGCGTGTCAGCGCTAATCAACTGCGCTTTCACACTACACCTGCGACGCCTATGGATGGGCCGCAAGACCTGCTTGGGCCAAGCATCCGGCAGTTGCTGGAGCACGGCCAGCCACTGGTCTTTGCCGAGCGGGAGCTGGAGATCTGGCTCTAGGGGGCATCAGGATAGAGTCGTGTTGCCAAGAGTCGATGTTTGGGCGTACCTCATCCACCCTTGGCAGCATGCGCTGTTGGCCCTACTGATCTGCAGTGTCCCGACGCTGTTAGAATAGTCGCCTGATTCTTCTCGGACCCTTTGCCATGCTTCCTGAATGTCAGTTATTCGGCACCCTGGCTTGCCATCTTTGCGAGTTTGCCGAAGCCGAAATCATGCCGTTGGTCGAACACGGTCTGTTGGTGGAGTTGGTGGATATCGCCGATTCCGAGGCCTTGTTCGAAGCCTACGGCCTGCGGATTCCGGTGCTGCGCCGGGTGGATACGGGCGCGGAGCTGGATTGGCCGTTCGATGAAGCGCAGGTGGTGAGCTTTCTTCTCTAGCACTCTGCGATGGCGAGTTCCCGATTATTCAGTTACTGTATGTTTGTACAGCGATTGAATGAGAGGGAACGCCCGTGGTGAATGTTGAACAACTGAAAAGCAGCGTCAATCGCATGTCCGCCGACGTCGTGCGCGACGCGGTGAACGAGCTGCGCCTCGATGGCTTGGTCACGGAAGGCAAGACGCCCTTTAACAAAGTGCACTTCAATACCTGCTTTGCCGAGATCGAGGCGCTGTTCCAGCGTGCCGGTTATCACAAGCAGTTGGATGTGGTGGGCTATCAGGGCTTGCTGTATGCGCTTTATGACCCGGGCCGCTGGGAAGCGGTGGATGTGCTGCGCTGGCTCAAGGAATTCACCGAGGCAGCCAGTGCGTCGCCGGTGCTGCGCGCAGAATTGGCCAAGGCTTGAATCTGTGCTGGGCCTGATCCGGCCGCATGCGGGATAATGCCCGCCTGTATGTCCACGTTTTGAGCCTGCCCATGTCCGTTTTTTCCGCTGCCCAGCATCAAGCCAGCACCTTGTACCTGCCGCCGGGCGCCTGGGCCACCGTACTGGAGTGTCTGTGCGAGCACTTCCAGGCCATCAGCCGTGAACAATGGCTGGACCGCATCGCCCGGGGCCGGGTGCTGGACATCAACGGCGCACCTATCGCCCAGGACCTGGCCTACCGCGAAGGCCTGTGCATCTACTATTTCCGCGAAGTACCGAACGAGAAAGTGATCCCGGTGCAGGAGACGATCCTGTACGCCGATGAACACCTGGTGGTGGCTGACAAGCCGCACTTCCTGCCGGTAACGCCCGCCGGCGAGTATGTCGAGCAGACGCTGTTGCGGCGCTTGATTCGTCGCCTGGACAACCCGGCCCTGGTGCCGCTGCATCGTATCGATCGGCATACTGCGGGGCTGGTGCTGTTTTCCGCAAACCCGCAGACGCGCTCGGCGTATCAGCAGCTGTTTCCCACGCGCAAGATCGACAAGTTCTACGAAGCCATTGCTCCGGCATTACCTGGGCTGATCTTTCCGCTGGTGCACAAAAGCCGGCTGGTGGAGGGTGAGCCGTTCTTTCGCATGCAGGAAGGCGAGGGCGCGAGCAATACCGAGACGGCCGTCGAGGTGCGGGAAAAGAACGGCGACCTATGGCGCTACGGCCTGTTTCCGGTGACCGGCAAGAAGCATCAGTTGCGGGTTCATATGACGGCGTTGGGCGCGAGTATCTGCAACGACCCGTTCTACCCCGATGTCATCAAGGATGCCGAGGACGATTACGCCAACCCACTCAAGCTGCTGGCCCAAGGCGTGCGTTTCATCGACCCGGTTACCGGTCTGGAGCGTAACTTTCGCAGCGAGATCAGCCTGGACTGGTAAACCCCCAGGAACGAGAAAGCCCGCATTACGCGGGCTTTTTCGTATCTGGCGTTAAGACTTACAGGTCTTTAACGGTGCGAACCTGATCCTTGTTGATCCGGGTTTGCTTACCATCCAGTTGCTGAAATTCATAGAAACCGGTGGACTTGTCGAAACTAGGAGTGTCGACGGCCTGGATTTCGCGACCGTCATTCAGGGTGATCACTGTAGGCGAGGCGCAACCGGCAAGGGTAGCGAGGCCCAGTGCAAGCATGAGAGCGGCGATGGTCCGTTGAGTCATGAGTTTGTCTCCGAGAGAATGCTTTGTTGAGTACTGACCTTGTGACGTGTGTAACGTCGGCAAAGTTCCTTGTTCGACGCTCATTCTGACACGCTGGGCGGGCGGTGCAACAACTCCGGTGTATTGAGGTTGGCCAGGCGTGGGTCGTCGGCGGGGCAATCCAGGGCCAGTGCCCCCAGCGCCTGCATGATCCGGCGCGGGCTGCGCTCGCCGGCGGCCCAAGCCTCATCGAACCGCTCGCGCAGCCGCGTCGGTACGACGCAGAGCAGTGGCTCCCAGAAATCGCCGTGGCGCACCATCACCGGCAACAACGGATTTTGCTGCGCCGTGCTGCGCAGGTCCGCGAGCAATCGCGTGTCGATCTGCGGCACATCACACGGCAGCACCAGCAGATGCGCATGCTGTGCCACCGCAAGTCCTGCGCGGATGCCGGCCAGTGGCCCGGGGAAATCCGGGCTGTCATCGCCGACCAATTGATCGGCGTAGGTCGCGTACTGCGGCTGGTTGCGATTGCAGGAGATGATCAGGTCGTCGGTCAAAGGCCGCACCAGACGATGCAGGTGCGCAATCAACGGCTGACCGTGCCAGTCGAGCAGGCCCTTGTCGAGGCCGCCCATGCGCTGGCCACGGCCGCCGGCCAGCAACAGCACGGAGCAGGGCAGAGGGGAAGAATGGCTTGGCATGGCGGCTCCTGCGGGCAGTGAAACGGGGGGCTGTGATATAACATCGGGCTGTTCCTTCGACAACCGGACCGAGCCATGAAAGCCAAGGCTGATGCGCCCTTTGTACCCCTGAATATCGCTGTATTGACGGTCAGTGACACCCGCACCCTGGAAACCGACACGTCGGGCCAGGTCTTCGTCGACCGCCTGACCGCTGCCGGCCACCTGCTGGCCGAGCGTGTTCTGCTTAAAGATGATCTGTACAAAATCCGTGCGCAAGTGGCGCATTGGATTGCCGAAGACGTGGTGCAAGTGGTGTTGATCACCGGCGGCACCGGCTTTACCGGCCGAGACAGCACCCCGGAAGCAGTGAGCTGCCTGTTGGATAAACAGGTGGACGGTTTCGGCGAACTGTTCCGGCAAATTTCCGTGGCCGATATCGGCACTTCCACCGTGCAGTCCCGTGCCCTGGCCGGCCTGGCCAATGGCACCCTGGTGTGCTGCCTGCCGGGCTCCACCAACGCGGTGCGCACCGGTTGGGACGGGATTCTCGCCGAGCAACTGGATAACCGTCACCGCCCGTGCAACTTCGTCGCGCATTTGAAACAGGCCGAGCCCTGTGAATCCCGTGGGTAAGCCGGGCAAGACCGGTGCGTTGATGCCGGTAGAAGACGCCCTCGAACAACTGCTGGCAATGGCCGAGGCAGCGCCGATTCGTGAGCAGGAAACGTTGCCGCTGGCTGAGTGCGATGGTCGCGTGCTGGCGCAGGCGCTGATCTCGACCCTGGACTTGCCACCCTGGCCCAACAGCGCCATGGACGGTTACGCCCTGCGCCTGGCGGACTGGACCGGCGAGCCGTTGGTGGTCAGCCAGCGCATTTTCGCAGGCACGGCACCGGAGCCTTTGGCCGCCGGCACCTGTGCGCGAATCTTCACCGGTGCCCCGGTTCCGGAAGGCGCGGACTGCGTTGAGATGCAGGAAAACGCCGTGGTCCACCCCGATCAGCGGGTGAGCTTCACCGAAGCGTTGCAGGTGGATCAAAACATCCGTCCCCAAGGCCAGGAAACCACGGTCGGCGAACTGGTGTTGCCCGCCGGCACACGTCTTGGCCCGATCGAGTTGGGCCTGGCGGCTTCGCTGGGTCGTGATCGGCTGGATGTGGTGCGACGCGCCCGCGTGGCCGTGCTGTCCACCGGCGACGAGTTGATCGAGCCGGGCCTGCCGCTGGGACCCGGGCAGATCTACAACAGTAATCGCCGGGTGCTGTGCAGCTGGCTGGAGCGCCTGGGCTGTGAAGTGGTGGACGCCGGGATCCTGCCGGATGACCTGGAACAAACCCGCGAACGCCTGGGCGCATTGGGCTCGGTCGACTTGATTCTGTCCACCGGCGGTGTGTCGGTGGGCGAGGCGGATTTCCTCGGGATTGCGCTGCGGGAAGAGGGCGAGCTGGCGCTGTGGAAGCTGGCGATCAAGCCGGGTAAGCCGCTGACATTCGGGCATTTCCGTGGCGTACCGGTGATCGGTTTGCCGGGCAATCCGGCATCGACGCTGGTGACCTTTGCCTTGCTGGCGCGGCCTTACCTGTTGCGCCGCCAGGGTGTCGAAGACGTGCAGCCGTTGCGCATTGAAGTGCCGGTGGGGTTTGTCTGGGCCAAGCCGGGGAATCGTCGCGAGTATCTGCGCGGGCGGCTGGAGCAGGGCAAGGCGATCATCTACCGCAACCAGAGCTCGGGTGTGCTGCGCAGTGCGGCGTGGGCTGAAGGTTTGGTAGAGGTGCTGGAAGGCACGACGCTGGAGATCGGTGATCGGGTCAACTTCATACCGTTGAGTGAAGTCCTGAACTGATCCCCCCCACTGTAGGAGCGAGCTTGCTCGCGAAAAACCAGAGAACACCGCGTGCATCCAGGATGCCCACGTTATCGTTGGCGATTTTCGCGAGCAAGCTCGCTCCTACAGGAGGTCAGACGATCAAGGCAAATCACGACTCGCGTAAAACGCACTCAACACCTTCACCAGGTGCGCCAGGTCGTGGCTGCCGCACAGCTCGCGAATCGAGTGCATGGCAAACGTCGGCAAACCGATATCCACGGTGCGCACGCCCAGGTGGCTGGCAGTGATCGGGCCGATGGTCGAACCGCAACCCATGTCGCTGCGAACCACAAAGCTCTGCACCGGCACTTCTTCAGCCATGCACAAGTGGCGGAAGAACCCGGCGGTTTCGCTGTTGGTGGCGTAGCGCTGGTTGCTGTTGACCTTGATGACCGGGCCGGCATTGAGTTTCGGGCCGTGGTTGGCGTCGTGCTTCTCGGCGTAGTTGGGGTGCACGCCGTGGGCGTTGTCGGCAGACACCAGCAGCGACTTCTGGATGGTGCGTACGAACTCATCACCCTCGGGCAGCAGGCGACGCAATGTCTGCTCCAGCATCGGGCCGTCGGCACCGCAGGCGGAGCACGAGCCGACTTCTTCGTGGTCGTTGCACACCAGCACGCAGGTTTCGTCGGTTTCGGCGGTGAGCAGGGCTTGCAGGCCGGCGTAGCACGACAGCAGGTTGTCGAGGCGGGCACCGGCGATAAAGTCGCCATTGAGGCCAATCACCGCGGCGCTCTGGGTGTCGTAGAAGCTCAGCTCATAGTCGAGCACCACATCGGCGTTCAAACCGTGTTCACGGGCCAACTGTTCGGTAAGCACCGCGCGGAAGTCCACACGTTCGTCACCGGCAAACTGCGCGAGGATCGGCGGCAGCTCGGTCTGGGCATTGATTGCCCAACCCTGGTTGGCTTCACGGTTCAGGTGAATGGCCAGGTTGGGGATGATCGCGATGGGCAGCTTGAAGTCGATCAACTGGCTTTCGACCTTGCCGTCACGACGGAAGGTCACGCGGCCGGCCAGGGACAAATCGCGGTCGAACCACGGCGCCAGCAGCGCGCCGCCGTACACTTCCACACCCAGTTGCCAGAAGCCCTGGCGTTGCAGTTCCGGCTGTGGCTTGACCCGCAGGCAAGGGCTGTCGGTGTGGGCGCCGACCAGGCGAATACCGCCTTGCAGGGGCGAGTGGCGGCCGAGCTTGAAGGCGATGATCGAGGAGTCGTTGCGGGTCACGTAGTAGCGACCGTTGGCCTCGGTGGTCCAGGTCTCGCGCTCGTCAAGACGCTGGAAACCGGCGGCTTCCAGGCGTTGTGCAAGGGCGGCGGTGGCATGGAACGGGGTAGGGGAGGCCTTGAGGAAGTCGATCAGGCCTTGGTTCAACTCTTCGCGCATAAGTAGCTCCAGACAGCAATGGCGCGAGTTTACCGTCCGATGGGATAAGTGCACAGAACAAATGTGGGAGCGGGCTTGCTCGCGAATGCTGTGTATCAGTTAGCTCATTCAGCGACTGACACACAGCATTCGCGAGCAAGCCCGCTCCCAAATTTTAATTGCGTTTGCAGGTTAAAACGGCGCGGGGCACTCGAAGCGCAAGCGCTCGCCGCTCTGGGGATGGGTGAAGCTCAACATGCTGGCATGCAGGCACAGGCGCGGCCAGGCCGCCAAGGCCTGCTCATGGGCGTACAACCCATCGCCCAACAACGGATGCCCGATGGACAGCATGTGCACACGCAGTTGATGTGAACGGCCGGTAATCGGCGTCAGCTCAACCCGGCACCAGTCGCCGCAACGTTCCAGGACTTTCCAGAAGGTCAGCGCGTTCTTGCCGAACTCGTGGTCCACCACGTGCCGTGGCTTGGTCGGCGGGTCGTAGCGCAATGGCAAGTCGATGCTGCCGCTGTCCAGTTCCGGTTGGCCCCAGCACAGTGCGGTGTAGGCCTTTTCGGTTTCGCGGTCATGAAACTGGCGCGACAGTTCACGGTGGGTGTCGGCGTCGCGGGCCAGCAGGATGATGCCCGACGTTTCCCAGTCCAGGCGATGGACGATGCGGGCTTCGGGGTAGCCGTTTTCCTGCAGGCGGGTGATCAGGCAGTCCTTGTTGTCTTCGGCGCGACCGGGCACCGAGAGCAGCAGGGTAGGCTTGTTCACCACCAGGACAGCGGCGTCCTGATGAAGGATGTGGACATTGGACAACGGCATTAAAACAGCCTCGTAACAAACGCCAACGGCGGCTGGGTTGCCGAAGTTCCTGCAGGAGCGAGCTTGCTCGCGAAAAACTCAAGAACAACACGCCCATTCAGTATGAGCGCGTTATCGTTAACGTCCTTCGCGAGCAAGCTCGCTCCTACAGAAGCCCAGTAACCGAGCCGCCGTGGCGACCGCCTTTTCGATCAACGATCAGGCAGGGTGATATTGAGTTCCAGAATCGAGCAGCTGCCGTCATTTTCCAGGGCGACATGCACGTCATCGTTACCGATATTGACGTACTTGCGGATCACCTCCACCAGTTCCTTCTGCAAGGCTGGCAGGTAATCCGGAGTGCTGCGTTGGCCGCGTTCGTGCGCCACGATGATCTGTAGACGCTCTTTCGCTACCGACGCGGTACTTGGCTTTTTGTTGGCGCGAAAGAAGTCGAGAAATTTCATTGTTTAGTTGCCTCCAAAGATACGCTCGAAGAATCCCTTCTTCTTAACATCGAGGAAGCGATGTTCCACGGTCTTGCCCAGCAAGCGATCAACGGCATCGCTGTACGCCTGGCCGGCGTCGCTCTGGTCGTCAAGAATCACCGGCACGCCTTGGTTGGATGCCTTCAGGACGGCCTGGGATTCCGGGATCACACCCAGCAGGGTCACGGCGAGGATTTCCTTGACGTCTTCAACGCCGAGCATTTCGCCGTTGCTGACGCGCTCAGGGTTGTAGCGGGTCAGCAGCAGGTGTTCCTTGATCGGATCTTCACCTTTCTCGGCGCGCTGGGACTTGCTGGCCAGCAGGCCGAGCATGCGGTCCGAGTCACGTACCGACGACACTTCCGGGTTGGTCACGACGATGGCTTCGTCGGCGAAGTACATCGCCAGGTGAGCGCCGGTTTCGATACCCGCCGGGGAGTCGCACACTACGTATTCGAAGGTTTCCTTCAGTTCAGCGAGGACTTTGCCTACGCCTTCTTTGGTCAACGCATCTTTGTCGCGGGTCTGGCTGGCGGCCAGCACGTACAGGTTCTCAAGGCGCTTGTCCTTGATCAGGGCCTGCTGCAGGTTGGCTTCGCCGTTGACCACGTTGACGAAGTCGTACACCACGCGGCGTTCACAGCCCATGATCAGGTCGAGGTTACGCAAGCCGACGTCGAAGTCGACGATGACTGTCTTGTGGCCGCGCAGAGCGAGGCCGGTACCGATAGCGGCGCTGGTGGTGGTCTTACCCACACCACCCTTGCCGGATGTAACCACGAGAATCTTGGCCAAGGTGTTTCACCCCTAAGGAAAAAGGACTTTCAGTCCCTGAAAAACATCTCTTGATACTCGCTGCAGGCGGACAGCCTTTGTAGGAAAAAGATGTGGTTTCCGTAGGGGAAACGCCAGCTTTCAATTATTCCTACACAAGTATTGCCGGTTTCGCTGTGCTATCAGAGTCTAGAGATGCTTGGAAAATGCGGCAGTATCCGTTAAAGACGGGTGATGTTCAACACATCGCCCGACAGGCTGACTTGTACCCCGGCCCCCCACAGCGGATCGCGGCGCAAATCTTCCGAAACCTTGTACTGGCCTGCGATGGACACTAGCTCAGCGGTCAACTGCTGGCAAAAAATACGGGCCTTGGTGTCACCCTTTATGCCGGCCAGTGCACGACCGCGCATGGGGCCGTATACATGGATGTTTCCGTCGGCAAGAAGTTCCGCCCCCGGGCTTACCGGGGCGATGACGACAAGGTCGCCACCCTGGGCGTAAATCTGCTGCCCGCCCCGCACGGGAGAGGTGATGATCTTTGTAGGCTTGATCGTCGGCTCTGGTGGTTTCTCGGGTTTTTTCTTCTCTTCGCCGACCAACGGGTCAAGCGGACGCTCACGTGCGCCGGACGGCGGCAGTACTGGCAGTTCAATGGCGATCGCCGCGGCAATGTCTTCGATACGGCTGGCACGAATCGCCAGGGTGCGCAGGCCATGCTGGCGGCACACACGCATCAACCCGGGCAGGTCGACAGCGCCCTGGCCGGCCGGGAGTTTGTCCAGGGCCAGCACCAGCGGCGCATTGTTGAAGAAGTTCGGCGCCAGGGCGACCTTGGCGGCGAGCTGGCGGTCCAGGGCGTCAAGGTCATTGCGGGCCAGTTCCAGCACGGTAATGGCGAGCATGCTGCCTTTCAACTGGAACACGGGATCTTGGTCTAGCGGTTCGGTTTGGCTCATGGTCGGCAAAGCGGCTTGTCACGAAAAGTGTCGAGACTTATAACGAGAACATCCGCTAGCCGCAAGCCGGGTCGAACCGTTGTAGAATGCGCGGCCGTTGTCTTTACCGGAATCTTTAATGGATCGCCCGCGTTTTCGAGCTGTATTTTTTCACCCGCGTTTCTGGCTGCTATGGCTGGGGCTCGGTTTGCTGTGGCTGATTGTGCAGTTGCCGTACCGGGCTTTACTGGGGATTGGCCGTGCCTTGGGTGCGGGAATGTACCGGGTGGCCGGTGAACGTCGACGCATTGCCGCGCGAAACCTGGAACTGTGCTTCCCGGAAAAATCCGCCAAAGAACGTCAACATTTACTCAAGGAAAACTTTGCCTCCACCGGCATCGCTTTTTTCGAGATGGCCATGAGCTGGTGGTGGACCAAGCCGCGGCTCGCGCGCCTGGCCCATGTCGAAGGGCTGGAACACCTCAAGCAGGCGCAGCTGGAAGGCAAGGGCGTGATCCTCATGGCCCTGCATTTCACCACCCTGGAAATCGGCGCCGCCTTGCTCGGGCAGAAACACACCATCGACGGCATGTACCGCGAACACGGCAACCCGTTGTTCGATTTCGTCCAGCGCCGTGGCCGCGAGCGGCACAACCTTGATTCCCTGGCCGTAGAGCGTGAAGACGTGCGCGGCATGCTCAAGCTGCTGCGGGCCGGCCGTGCGATCTGGTACGCACCGGACCAGGACTACGGCGCCAAGCAAAGTATCTTCGTGCCGTTGTTCGGTATTCAGGCCGCCACCGTCACGGCCACCAGCAAGTTCGCACGCCTGGGCAAAGCGCTGGTAGTGCCGTTCACCCAGGAACGCCTGGCCGACGGCAGCGGTTATCGGCTGGTGATCCATCCGCCGCTGACCGACTTCCCGGGTGAATCCGACGAGATCGATTGCCTGCGCATCAACCAGTGGGTCGAGGCTTCCGTGCGCGAATGCCCCGAGCAATACCTGTGGACCCACCGCCGCTTCAAGAGCCGGCCACCGGGTGAGCCTAAGCTGTACGAAAAACGCCGTCGTTGATCTGAAGTCCCCAAGCACCATGGAGTGATGCAATGCGCCCAGCTGAACCGGTCACAGGCTTGATTCTTTCCGGCGGCGGGGCGCGGGCCGCCTATCAGGTGGGGGTATTGGCGGCGATTGCCGAGCTGTTGCCGCCGGGGGCGGCCAATCCGTTTCCGGTGATTGTCGGCACCTCGGCCGGGGCGATCAATGCGGTGAGCCTGGCCAGCGGCGCCATGGACTTTACCGCCGCCATCCAGCGCCTGACCGCCTTCTGGCAAGGCTTTCGCAGCCATCTGGTGCTGCGCAGTGACTGGCCCGGAGTGGTCAGCCAGGCCAGTCGTTTCCTTATTCACAGCCTGCTGGGGATTGGTGCGCAAGTGCCAGTGGCGCTGCTCAACAGTTCGCCGCTGCGGGATTTGTTGCGTGACAAACTGCACCTGGAAGGCATCAACGAGGCGATTCGCCAGAAACACTTGCATGCAGTGGCCGTCACCGCTTTCGGGTACGAGTCCGGGCAAGCCGTGACCTTCTATCAGGGCGGCGGCACCATCGATGCCTGGCTGCGCCATCGGCGTATCGGTATTCCCACGCAATTAACCGTTGAACACCTGCTGGCCAGCTCGGCGATTCCGTTGCTGTTTGCGCCGGTCAAACTCGACCAGGAATATTTTGGCGACGGTGCCGTCCGGCAATCGGCACCCATCAGCCCTGCGTTGCACCTGGGAGCCAGCCGGGTGCTGGTGGTGGGCGTCAGTGGCAACCCGCGCGGCAACGACCCTTCGAACCCGGTACGTACCTTCACCGGCCAGGAGCCGACTTTGGCGCAGATCGGTGGGCACATGCTCAACAGCACGTTCATCGATAGCCTGGAAAGCGACATCGAATTGCTTGAGCGCCTGAACCAGTTCAGCCATGTGTTGCCTGCCGATGCGGCGATACAGGGTTTGGCACCGGTAGAGGTGCTGGTGATTGCACCAAGCCAGCCGATCGACGAAATCGCGGCACGTCATCGTCAGGAGTTGCCGGCGGCATTGCGCCTGTTTCTGCGTGGGCCGGGGGCGACCAAAACGAGCGGGGCGGGCGTGCTCAGTTACCTGCTGTTCGAGGCGGGGTATTGCAGCGAGTTGATCGAATTGGGACGGCGGGATGCGCTGGCCAAGCGCGAAGAGCTAAAGCGGTTTTTAGGCCTGACCTGATTCCCTGTAGGAGCGAGCTTGCTCGCGAAGAACCTGAGAGCGGCGCGTTTATTCAGAATAGGCGCGGTGTTCTTGCGGTCTTCGCGAGCAAGCTCGCTCCTACAGGAGAAACATCAGAAGTGGTACTTCACCAACAAACTCGCGGTGTCCTGATTGGTCTCGAACGCGCCGCTGTCCTGGATCCCGTACTTGTTCTTCCAGTAGTCGTATTCGATACCGACATACAACTGCTTATCGCCCCAATGCAGCGCCTTGCCCAGGTCATATTTGATCTGCGGGTTGAAGTGCAGGTTGGCGTGGTAAGTGCCGCGGGCGTTCTTGTCGTTATCCACGACCCAGTCCATAAACCCGTCGATCAGCACATTGGAGTTGCCCACCGGAATCGTGTATGACCACACCGGCGTGATCTGCCACACGCCATCACCCGGGCGATTTCCTTCGGTCTGGCGCTGGTAGAAGTTCAGCTGGAAGTAGTCGAAGCCGGGGATTGCCAAGTCGAAACCAGGACCCACCAGGTACGACTCGTTGTCGCCTTCGCCGAACTCGTAGGTAAACGCCAGCAACACGTCCTTGATCGGGCCGAACGACAGGTCTTTGTCGAAGATCTTGCCGAACGACAAACGTGGGCTGAACTCGCCGTAGTAAGTACTTGGGCCGACGTTGCCGTCTTCCTTGCCGTTGTAAAAGATGCGGTCGAGGAAGAAGAAGTTGTCGCCGTACTTCCACGCATCGGCGTGTTCGAAGGTTACGGTTTGCTGGATCTGCGGGTTAACGGTGAAGTTCTTGCCCCACAGATAAGTCAGGCTGTTGTTCTGCCACTGCAGCAGATCACCGGCCATGGCCTGGCCCCCGGCCAGCAGGGATCCTGCCAGCATCAGGCTGTTCACAGTACGTTTCATTCGGTTGCTCCCGAGGTAAAGGTTTCTGGTTTTTTTTCTAAGCGGACGCTCTGGTGTGGCGTCTTTTTGCTTGCCGCAAAAATCGTCTGTTCGGTCAGCTTTAATGCTTTTAGCAAGAGCTGCGCCAAGGTGTTTAAAAAGCCAAAAAATCCCCGTCGGCTGTGATGACCACAGTCGAATTCGGAGAGTTTTTGCACACGTTGGCTGCGGACTTGGGGCCCGGATAAGTTGGCCTTGCAGTCAGCTTTTACATTCGCTGTTTTTTTTTGAGTCGATTTGAGCGGGCGCCGAGAATACTGACTCCGAGGCGGGTGCTCAAGTGCGCCGTTACAGAGCGCGCGGGGCGAGAATGGGGCACGGCGGGTAGCCGGCCCCGGGTGAATGGCGTGCATGGTGTATTCCCTGATCGTTATTGTTTTTGTTGTGACGCAGGAATCAATGTTGGTGTGCGTGTTCGCTTGCGGCAGCGCGTTCGGCGCCGCCCAGAATGTTGAACAAGAGGTTCAGCGACAGCGCGCTGAGGGTGGCCATGGCGATGCCGCTGTGAGTGATCGGGCTCATCCACAGTGGCAACTGCGCAAAGAACTCGGGACGCACGACCGGGATCAATCCCATGCCGATACTCACCGCCACCAGCAACTGGTTACGGCGGTCGGCGATGTCGGCTTCCTGGAGGATCTTGATCCCGGTGGCCGCCACCATCCCGAACATGGCAATCGCCGCGCCGCCCAGCACTGCGGGGGGAATCGACGCTACCAGGAGCGCGGCCTTGGGCAGCAGGCTCAGCACAATCAGAAACGCCCCGGCCATGATCGTCACCGAACGGCAGCGCACACCGGTCATCTGCACCAGGCCGATGTTTTGCGCGAACGAGGAGTGAGTAAAAGTGTTGAAGAAGCCGGCAAAAAACGACGCGCCGGCATCACACAACAGGCCGCGACGCAGCATCTTCGGCGTAACTTCCTGGCCGGTGATCTTGCCCAGGGCGAGGAACATCCCGGTGGACTCGACGAAGATAATCACCACCACCAGGCACATCGACAGAATCGGCGCCAACTCGAACTTCGGCATGCCGAAATGCAGTGGCGTCACCACTTGCACCCACGGTGCCTGGGCCAGGCCGCTGAGGTCGACCATGCCGATCATCCCGCACAACCCATAGCCCAGAGCCATGCCGATCAGTACCGAGATATTCACCCAGAAGCCGCGCATGAAACGGTTGATCAACAGGATGGTGGCCAGTACCAGCGCGGCAATCGCCAGGTAAATCGGTGAGCCAAACGTGGACGCCGCCGCGCCCCCGCCGGCCCAATTGACCGCGACGGGAAACAGCGAGAGGCCAATGGCGGTGATCACGGTGCCGGTCACCAGCGGCGGAAAGAAGCGCACGACCTTGGACATGAACGGCGCGATCAAGATGCCGAAAAAACCGGCGGCGATGGTCGCGCCGAAGATCCCTTGCAGGCCGATGCCGGGCATGCCCGCCATGGCGACCATGCTGCCGACCGCGGCGAAACTGGCGCCCATCATCACCGGCATGCGAATGCCCACCGGGCCGATGCCGAATGACTGGACCATGGTTGCGATGCCCGCCACCAGCAGGTCGGCGTTGATCAGGAAGGCGATTTCTTCACGGCTCAAGCCTGCGGCCTGGCCGATGATCAAAGGCACGGCGACGGCGCCGCCGTACATCAGCAAGACGTGTTGCAGGCCTACCAGAATCAGTTGCAAGAGGGGCAGCCGCACCATGGCGGGCGCGGCAGGAGTCTGCGTTTCTAGCTGGGACATGCAACACCTCGGATCTTTTTATTGTTGTGTTGTTCGGCATTCGATTGCCGGTAGCGCTGCCCTTGATCCCTGTAGGAGCGAGCTTGCTCGCGAAGGTCGTCAACGATAACGCGCGCATCCAGTTTGAGCGCGTTGCCCTTGAGCTTTTCGCGAGCAAGCTCGCTCCTACAGGGGAGGGGGCCGATGTTTAGTTGGTACGCGCCCCCTGATTGATCCAGGTGCCAATCAAGTCCCGTTCCTGCTGGGTCATCTGAGTGATATTGCCCAGCGGCATGATCTGGCTGGCCACGGCCTGCGCCTGAATGCGCGGGGCCATTTGCTGGATCTGCTGCGGCGTATCAAACATCACACCCGCCGGTGCGGCACTGAACAGCGGGCTGGTCGGCTTGGCCGAATGGCACACTGCGCAGCGCTCCTGAATCACCCCGTGGACCTTGTCAAAATCAATCGAGGCCTGGGCCGGTGCTGCTTCGGCAGGCGCCGGTGCAGGTGCCGCGGGTGCAGCCGGTTTAAGCCCGCCACCCAGCGCCGTTTCCGGCAGTGGCTGGTACTCGATGGCCGCGGGTGCCTTGGCCACTTCCGGTGCAGTCGCCACCGGTTTTGGGCCGGTCACGTACGCCAGGCAAATCATCGCCAGTGCGCCTACGGGCAAGGTCCAGGCATATTTCTGGCTGTTGTGACGGGTGTTGAAGTAGTGACGCACCAACACCGCCGCCACCGCGATACCTGCCAGGATCAGCCAGTTGTATTGGCTGCCGTAGGTGCTCGGGAAGTGGTTGCTGATCATGATGAACAGCACCGGCAAGGTGAAGTAGTTGTTATGACGCGAACGCAGCAAACCCTTGGCCGGCAGTGCCGGGTCGGGTGTGCGGTTTTCTGCAATCGCCGCCACCAGCGCACGCTGGGCCGGCATGATGATGCGGAACACGTTGCCCACCATGATGGTGCCGATCACGGCGCCCACATGCAGGTACGCACCACGGCCGCTGAACACTTTGCTGAAGCCATACGCAGCGGCAATCAACAGCACGAACAGGATCAGGCCGAGCAGGGCAGGGCGCTTGCCCAGGGCCGAGTCGCAGAGAAAGGAGTAGACGAACCAGCCGACAAACAGCGAGCCAATGCCCAGCAGTACACCTTCCGGACCGGTCAGGCTGCTGCCCGGGGCCAGCAGGTACAGCGTCGGGTTGGCGTAGAACACCACGCACAGCAGCGCGACGCCGGACATCCAGGTGAAATAGGCTTCCCATTTGAACCAGTGCAGGTTGTCCGGCATGGTCGGCGGGGCCAGTTTGTATTTTTCCAGGTGGTAGATACCGCCACCGTGGATCGCCCACAAGTCACCGGCGAGACCGTCCTTGGGGTTGACGCGATTGAGGTTGTTTTCCAGCCAGACGAAGTAGAACGAAGCGCCGATCCAGGCGACGCCGGTAATCATGTGAACCCAGCGCACGCTAAGGTTCAGCCATTCCATCAAATGTGCTTCCACAGTCTTTACCTCTCGCCTGTCACTCTGTCGTCGAGTGATCAGACCTTCTCTTATTGGTGGGGGGCGAGGATCAACTGCTCATCCTCTTTAAAAAAATGCTCATCGCAGTTATTGCCTGTGCCACTGCGATCAACCACCAGGAAGTCATCCCGCTTTTCGATCGTCAGCACCGGGTGGTGCCAGACGCCGCGATGGTAATTAATGCCCTGCCTGCCGTTGGTGACGAAGGCGCGGACCAAGCCCGATACAGGTTCATCGCCAAGTGGCGCGACCACGATCAGAAAGGGGTTGCCGAACAGCGGGATGAAAGCCTGGCTGCCCAGCGGGTGTCGTTCCAGCATGCACACGGTCAGCGGCATGTCCTGCGCGTCGGCGCGGAAAATGCTGATGATCGCGTTATCTTCTGGCGTGGCGGTTTGCACCGTCGCCAGTTTATGAAAGCGCATGGTCGACCCGTTGTTGATCATGAAGTGATCGCTGCCATCGGTTTCGATAACGTCTCCGAAAGGGGCGAAGGCTTCTTTGGTCAGGGGTTCGATCATCAGTGTGCGCATGGCTGTCTTCTTATCCGGATTCTGTGTTGTTTGCTTTTGTGGCGAGGGAGCTTGCTCCCGCTGGACTGCGTAGCAGTCCCATTTCCTGGGGCCGCTTCGCGACCCAACGGGAGCAAGCTCCCTCGCCACAGGTTCACCGCTTACTTCGAGACCTTACCGAGAACCCGCAGGCGGCTCACACCACCATCCGGGAATACATTCAGACGAATGTGGGTGATCGGGCCCAGTGCCTTGATCTGCTCGGCAAACGTGTGTTCAGCATGCATTTCCAGTTTCTGCGCCGGCAGCAGTTCGCGCCAGAACAGCGATTGGGTTTCGATCTGGCTGTCGGTGCCGCCCTTCACGAATGCGCCCTGGATCGAGCAGGTGTCCGGGTAGTTGCCCTTGAAGTGCAGGGTGTCGACCACGATCTTCTCGATCTCGCCCGGGTTGCCCAGTGCGACGATGACCCAGTCATTGCCCGGCGTACGACGACGGGCGGTTTCCCAGCCGTCGCCCATGTTGATGCCACGGCCCGGGTTGAGGATGTTGCTCATGCGCCCGAAGTGTTCATCGGAGCAGGCCAGTGCACGGCCGCCGTTCAATGCAGCTGCCAGGTCGACTTGTTCGTTGTCGCCCACCGCCGACCAGTCGCGGAACGGAATGCCGTACACACGCAGACGGGCTACACCACCGTCCGGGTAGATGTTGAAACGCAGGTGGCTGAAGGCCTGGTCGTTGTTGATCTCGTGGAAGTGATGGCTGTTGCCTTGCAGCTCTACAGCCGACAGCACTTCAACCCACTGGGTGTTGTCGTCCGGCTCGCCGGACGCCAGGAAGCAGGCTTCCAGGGACGCCGATGGCGGGAAGTTGCCGGTGAAGAATGAAGTGTCGATGTCCACGCCTTTGATCGAACCCGGTACGCCCAGGCGGATCACCGCGCTGTCGTAGCCTTCGAAGCGCTTGCGGCGTGACTCCCAGCCGTCCATCCACTTGCCGTTGTCATCGAAAACGCCCTCCTTCCACACGGCCGGGGTCGGCTGGAACAGGCGGTTGGCGTCGGCGAACCAGTCATCGGTAACAGAGATGATCTTGGTGCCCAGGCGGGCGTCGGCCAGGTTGACGAACTTCTCGAAAGGTACGGCGTAAGCTTTCATTCTTCTTGTCTGCCTTAAAGTAAGTGGCTTGGGATGCTCGCCAGGCCCTGGGCGTTCATGAACCGCTCGGGCCAGGTCTGCTAAAGGGTCAGTAATCGGAACAACGCGATTTTATTGATCTCGGCCAGCGCGCATTTGAACTCGGCTTCCACCGAGTTGTGAATGCGCGTTTCAAACGCGGCGAGGATCTGATGCCGGTTGCTGCCTTTTACCGCCATGATGAAGGGAAACTTGAACTTGGCCTTGTAGCCATCGTTCAGCTCGGTGAAGCGCGAAAACTCGTCGCTCGAGCATTGGTGAATACCGGCGCCAGCCTGTTCATGGGTGCTGGCTTCGGTCAACTGGCCCTGGACGGCAGCTTTGCCCGCCAGGTCCGGGTGAGCGTTGATCAGGGCCAGTTGACTGGTGTGATCGGCGCTCAACAGGATGTCGCTCATGCGCTGGTGCAGGGTTTCGATCTCGTCGATCGAAGCGTCCTGGCCCAGGTCGAAGGCCTTTTCGGCCACCCATGGCGAATGTTCGTAGATGTCGGCGAAGGCTGCGACGAACTCGTCGCGGCTCAGGGTCGACGGTTTCAAGGTCTGGAACGCTGTCATTTGGCGGCTCCCTGGAAAGGGTGTACGGCATGCCAGTGACGGGCGATGTCGACGCGGCGGGTAAACCACACCTGGTCATGGCCCTTGGCGTATTCGATAAAGCGCTTGAGTGCCGCCAGGCGCGCCGGGCGGCCGATCAGGCGGCAGTGCAGGCCGATGGAGAGCATCTTCGGTGCTTCCGCGCCTTCGGCATACAGCACATCGAACGCGTCTTTGAGGTACTCGAAAAAGTCGTCGCCCTTGTTGAAACCCTGGACCTGGGTGAAGCGCATGTCGTTGGTGTCCAGGGTGTAGGGGATCACCAGGTGCGGCTTGCCGGTCGGGTTGTTGGGTTCCCAGTAGGGCAGGTCGTCGTCGTAGGTGTCACAGTCGTAGAGGAAACCGCCTTCCTCCATCACCAGCCGCCGGGTGTTGGGGCCAGTGCGCCCGGTGTACCAGCCCAGTGGGCGTTCGCCGGTGAGTTCGGTGAGGATGCGGATCGCTTCGAGCATGTGCTCGCGCTCCTGGGCCTCGTCCATGTATTGGTAGTCGATCCAGCGGTAGCCGTGGCTGCAGATTTCGTGGCCGGCGGCGACCATCGCGCGGATCACGTCCGGGTGGCGCTGGGCGGCCATGGCCACGGCAAAGATGGTCAGCGGGATATCGAATTCCTTGAACAACTTGAGGATGCGCCACACGCCGGCCCGGCTGCCGTATTCGTACAGCGATTCCATGCTCATGTTGCGCTCGCCTTGCAGCGGTTGCGCTGAGACCATTTCGGACAGGAAGGCTTCCGACTCTTTGTCGCCGTGCAAGATGTTGCGCTCGCCGCCTTCTTCGTAGTTGAGTACGAACGACAGGGCGATACGGGCCTTGCCTGGCCAGTGTGGGTGAGGAGGGTTACTGCCGTAACCGATCAGGTCGCGTGGGTAGTCAGCGCTCACTGCAGTCTTCCTTCTTGTTCGTGGTAGCGGTGTGTGTGGCGGCCGGGCAGCGAAAAGACTGGGGTGGCGTCACAGCGATGACTGATTGTATACAACTTAGTGCGCACTTTGTAAGCCTGTATTTCTGCATTTTTTCCGCAGGGTCTTTGCAGAATAGCACTGCAAGAAACCTGCCTGACTGGTCAGCTATATTGAAAAAAACCTCCTTTACTGTAGGAGCGAGCTTGCTCGCGAAAAACCTGAGAGCGCCTCGTTACCTCTGAAGCGCTGCGTTATCGTTAACGATCTTCGCGAGCAAGCTCGCTCCTACAGTATCGGCGTCAGCAACGTATAGCGGGTTTGTTGAATTTATTGTGTACAATTTTTTTGAAAAGTGTCTTAATCAGTCATTGCCGGCTTTTTCAGTGACCTGAAAAGGTGCGGTCTTTCACTTTACTGACTTCGGGAGGCGCGCAGACGCTATGGGACGTTTGACCACACACGTATTGGACGCCGCGCACGGCTGCCCTGGCAGCGCGATCAAGGTTGAGTTGTACCGTGTCGAGGGCACACAGCTTGAACTGGTGGCCAGCACCCTGACCAACAACGACGGCCGTTGCGATGCACCTCTGCTGCAAGGCGATGACTACCGCAGCGGTGTCTATCAGTTGCAGTTCAGCGCCGGTGACTACTACCGCGCCCGCGGTGTGCAACTCCCCGAACCTGCGTTTCTCGACGTGGTGGTACTGCGCTTCGGCATCAGTGCCGAACAGGATCACTATCACGTGCCTTTGCTGATTTCGCCTTACAGCTACTCCACCTATCGCGGTAGCTGAGTCGTCACCGCGCTTCACACCCCCAAAGCTCTTCGTTGGTTTTTCGCCCGCTCACACTGCGGGCTTTTTTTCGTCGGGTGATCGGGCCCTATCTATGTAAAGCCCGCCGCATGATCAAGCTGCTTACGCTCGGATTTTTAATCAGGAGCCGATAGTGACATGGCTACAGATCCCGACACTTTCGTCTGGCAGCAAAAGATTCGCGACGGCCTGACTCGCCGCCTCGGCCGACACAACGCACCCAGCCAATTCATCAACCAGTTGCAGCTCGCTCAGGTACGTTGCGCCGAATCGACCAAGGCACTGCGTCGCCTGATGCTCCGTGCACCCAGCCTGCGGCGATGGGTGCGCGCGGCGTCGACGCAAACTCTCGCACTGGGCGTGCCACCAGATATCCGGGCAACCACCACGGGTTATTGGCAGGGCCTGGCCCCCGGTAGTGCGCTGGACCGTGAAGCGCGGTGGGTTGAGTTGTGCACCGAGGTATTTGCCCAGCGTGCGTTGCTGGCTCATGGGCTGTGCATGTTGTCAGACCATGGGTTGGCCATGGTCCTGGAGCTGGTGGACGCCCCTGACGTGTCAACGCGCCTGGCTGCGGGCGGCGCCTGGGAACGGTTGCAGGTCAGCGGCTTGCTCTGGCCTCGCGATGTTGCCGGGGGTGTTTCGGTCGCCGGGGCCCTGCACCTCTACCGCAGTGGCGACGGGCTGAATAATCGACAGGTGGTTTACCTGCCTGCGTCAGTGCAGCCCTTTCATGAGTTCGACAGCCTGAGACAGCTGCAACATCGATTACCGGAGGTGATAAACGGGGCGCAACGCGCCTTACTTTGGCAATGCCTGCCTCTGGTGAATCGACATGAACTGGCGTTGGATGTGAATAGCACGGTGCAGGCTTTCAGCGTTCGCCGCGCGCCGATTTTGACCGCTGATGCCCTGCGTCAGAGTGCGTTGGCGCAACTGCACACCCAGCGCGATAACGAATGGGCGAGCATCGATTCCCGTTACGCACCCTGGCTGACAGACAAGGTGGGCCAGGGATGTGACATGAGCCCTGCGCAGCGTTTACGGCTGATTGAGCGCAGTCGGCACGGGGCTCCGGACATGCCTGGGCTGAGCATCGCCGTTGAGCAGTTACTGGGCTGGGATGGTTACCGTCGAACAGGGCACATCACCTGCGCAGGGCTCGGTGCAGGCATGGCCTTTCGCACTCGGGAGGCATTGGTGCGGCGTCATGAGCAGGGGCTTCTGGCGTTGCTGGATCCCGCCGATTGGAGCCGCGATCACCAACCTTTTGGCGCTTTTATCACGTTGCAGACACAGTGGCAGCAGCAGGCTGAGACGGTGCGGCTGCTGCTGGAGGGGCACACGTCACAACTGGGGAAAAAAGCCTTCTGGATGTATGTGCCTGCGGGAGCTTCGCGGCATCGAGCCGCACAGTGGCTGCTCGCTCGCAGCCAGGCCCTGCTCCAGGATGCGCAACTGCAATACCGTTTGGGCCTGATCAGTGAAGATAACCTGGCCGCACTGAGTGAAGCCCTTGCATGGCGGGCCCCGGCTGAGGACAGCACCCGCAGCACCCGCGTCGTGCAACTGTCTGTGGGGCGCAGTGAGCAACCGCTGTATCGGTTGGTGGGAGTGTTTGTCGTCACTACTGTGCAAGCCCTCGTCCAACCGCAGGCCAGGCATCCCGTCCTGTTGCAGGTGCCGGGCATTGATGGAGGGTTGCAGGCGTTCGAGTCTCTGGATGAGCTACAGGTTTGTATTGATGCCAGCCTCAAGAGCCCGGATGGTTCGATGTTGTGGCGTTGTATAGGGCGCGATGAACGAGCGCAGGCGAAGGCCTTGGTTGCAGCACTTGGCACACAGGCAATGTTCGTGTCATTCCAGTTGATGGGGGCTGATGTGCTAGCGGACAGTTTCAAGGAGCAGATCAAGTGCCAGGCGCGAGTCGAACGCTGGGTGGCGCAGGGTGCCAAGCCGTTCAGTGAGGTCACAGACCCGACCCTGACGCACACCTTGCTGGCCCGTGAGTTGGCAGACAACCTGCACCTGCCCACCAGCGCCGCCCGCGCCATGGCTTTGGCCAATGTTAGCCTGCTACGGCTGGCGGCTGCCCGGACAAACGCTTTCCCCGCATGGCTAACCACCGCGCCCCGTGCCCTGCGCAAACGTTATCAGGGCCATTACATCCATTATCTGACCAGCGTCCAGGCGCTTGAAGAACAGCTGCTTAAGATGTTGCCGAGCCTGCAAACCTTTGCTCGCAAAAACCTGTTGGCGCAGTTGAGCCGTGAAGGCCTGATTCATCTGGACATCGATCAACCGCTGCTGGATATGCCCGATGATGTCTGCACTCATTGGGAATCGCATCCGCAGCGCCCGGCTGGGGATTCTGGCATACGGGTGGTGGTCAGCAAGGAGCGCCACACCTACAGCCTGCTGCAACTGGCGTTGCACAATCTGGATGAAGAGGCCCCCTGGACACAATGGCGCTTGAAGCGCGGCAGCTACCTGGACCCGCAGGTACAGCGGCTTTTGCCCCCTGACAAACTGGTCAAGCTGATCGCCAGCCTGGATCTTGCGGGTGCGTACGAGCAAATGATTGATCAGGTGTTCTACGCATCCAGCTCGCCTGTACTGTTCCAGGCGCTGGTCCAGCGACCGCTGGCGCAGCTTGCACGCCTGGAGTTATTCAGCGCCCGGCAACAAGGGTTAAGCGACGCAGCGCAGAGCATTTTCTCCACTGCACTGGCGGCAAAGACGCCACAGGACCTGCAGAAAAACGGCCACCAGTTGCAGCTGTTTTGCCCACACCTTGCGGCGTTTACCTTGCAACAGCCCCGGCACATCGCCGGTGTGTTGGTCATTCATGATCGGCTATCGGCCAAAACCCTGCTTTATTGGCCGCACATAGCCGGTCATCCGCCCCTCAGCGAACATGCGAGCCTGGAAGCGGCACAGCAGGCGCTGATGAACATGGCCGGCACGCCGCAAAACCGTCAGCACCTGGCCCGGCACATCGCTCCTGGTTGGGAGCACCAGGCGCTGCGCAGTTATCCGGTACCCATGGAGCCTGCGTTCGGGACTATCGATTGGCGCGGTGCCGCTACTTCACTGTTCGATCTGTTTCAGGAGTCTTACTGGGTAAAGGCCGCGCAGCTTGTCGGGGGGCTGGTGCGCTGGTTCAAACGCCGCCGGGAGTTTCCCGCCAGCCACTTGGCAGAGATCGAGCAGGAGATCAACGAGCAGCACGAGCAGGCGCCGCAGCACTGGTTGGGGCTCACGGCTACCGGCGCCAGTGACATCTTGAGCATCCTGGCCCATGCCCACGTGCTGGGCTTACGGCGGGAAGTGCGGGCCATGGCCAATTCCCAGCAAGCGCTGGCGAGCTATCGCAAATGGCGCCTGGGCGAGCAATCGGAAGCGCGAGTGCGGGGAATATTGTCGTTTATCCCGGGCGTGAGCATCGGCGTCAATATTTATGAAGTGCTTCTGGCGGCCCGGCGGTTTCACCACAGCGGTGATCCTGCGGATGGCGTAGGTGTCGGGTTTGCTGTGTTGATTCTGTTGGCCGATGTGGCGCTGATGTTGCTGCCTTCTGCCAAGGGCACGCCGAAGCCTGGGTTGCAGGCCAGGACGTCGGTGATGAACCTTATCCAGCTTCGCCAGGCTGGGTTTTCCAACCTGGGGTTGACGGTCCCTGCGTGGGGGGTAAAGGGCCTTGAAGGATTCAAGAAAGCGTTACCGGTGGATGGGGCCGTCGCGCTGCACGGGCCGGTAAACAAGGGCACGTTTGTTAAGGCTGGCGAACAGTTTGTGTTGGATGACGGCCAGGCGTATCCGGTCTACC
This sequence comes from Pseudomonas sp. AN3A02, assembly GCF_011765255.1. Lineage (NCBI taxonomy): Bacteria > Pseudomonadati > Pseudomonadota > Gammaproteobacteria > Pseudomonadales > Pseudomonadaceae > Pseudomonas > Pseudomonas sp. AN3A02. The sequence goes on along the minus strand of NZ_JAARNI010000001.1, from coordinate 161,613 downwards.
GACGCCGCAACGAGCGGGCGCTGCGGCTCAAGAGCCCGCGGAACGACGCTCAGGATGAGCTGGTTTTGTACATCGAACAGTCCGGTGAACGGCTGTTGGGCGCCGATGCCCCCGAGCCGCGGCCTGGGCCCAGTTCAGGTATTCACAGGCCTTGGGAGGCGCAAACGCCGGCAACCGAATGGGTTGCCCCGCCGGCTTCTCATACTGACCTGATAGCCCGGCAACCGGTATTGGCCTCAAGCCATTGGCAGGGCTGGGGGAGGTCGCTGCAGAGGCGGGTGACACAAGAGACTTCCGCAACTCGGCGGTTGTATCGGGTTCAGGGGGACGAACCCTTCGATGCGATAAAGCTGGGGGCGAATTTCTATGAACTGTTGCCCAGCGGCTCGAAGGCGTCGGACAGTATCGTGTTTATCAAAAAACCCGAGGTGGTCGCTGCAGAGCCGCGTCACGGGTTTATGCGCTGGCTGCTACCGGATGTGCGCGAGCAACCCGTTCCCGCAATGTTTGGCGCTGATGGGTTGTGGGTGCCACGTGAGCCATTGTTCGCCAGGCCCCTCGACGAATCTGTGAGGTACGCGTTCCCCGGTTTAACCCCTTCCAGTAATCGCTTCGTGGCTGAGCGTCTGGTGGAGCTGGCTGATTCCGGTCGCTCAATGACCGCGACCCGCCTCCTCAATATTCGTCTGACACTGGACGACTGGCTGCCTCCAATACCCAGAGCGGTGGGCCAGACGGATGACTTGTTGCGCATGCTCAGGCCGATTGTTCGCCGAGGTCATAAGAGCGTCAATATAGGAAGGGAGGGGGTTGTTCCCGGCCTGGAGCGCCTGGACTTTCAACTGCCCGTACCGCTTGACCCGGCTGTCCTCAACAATACGTCCATCAGCCACGCCAGGCCTATCGCCGCGCAACTGATGGTCAAGCAGGTGCTGGAGCAACAGGGGTTTTCGGTTCGACGACTGTACAAAAGCGGCTCCCCGCTGTTTTATAACTTCGTCTGCATCCATCCGAAGTCAAGCAACCTCTATTTCGTGCTGACGCGATGGGCGGAGTCGCCCAGCATTACCCTGAAATCCCGCAATATGTTGCAGCTGTCCGATGCGTGGTTTCGCAGTGCTGGCCAGTCGACAATCATGTTTCAGGCCGAGCGCTATCACCCTGTCCTCAAAGCGCTGGAGGAGCGGCGCCTGGTGCGGATTATCGCCGGCATACAACGTACCGAGGGTTCCGGCGTCACGGTGTTCTTCGTCAAACTGATACCGTTTTGATGGGCAATGCTAACGGCTCAGCAACGACGCTGCGCCGGCTCCGGAAAACAACCCGGCACTGACCCGGTTGAACCAGCTTTGGCCCTTGCCGCTGCGCAGATACCGCGCAGCGCCATGGGCGCCCAAGCCATAGGCCAGTTTGCACAGCAGGTCGAGCGCGGTCCAGGTGGCGATCATGATCAGCAGCTGCGGCAAAAAGGCCTGCTGGGCACTGAGAAACTGCGGCAGGAAGGCGGCGAAAAACAGGATGTCTTTCGGGTTGCTGGCGCCCAGCACAAAGGCCCGGCCAAACAGCGCGCGAAAACGCGGGGTGGCGGCCACTTGCGGCACGTCGGCACCGAGTGACGGCTGCCGCGATTGCTGCCAGCTCTGCCAGGCAAGATAAAACAGGTACAGCGCGCCGACGATCTTCAGGGCGCTGAACAGCTGCTCCGAGGCCAACAACAACGCGCCCAAGCCCAGCGCCGAGGCGCTCAACAGGCAGATGGAAGCAATCACCCCACCGAGAAAGGCCGGGTACGAACGGCGCAAGCCGTAGTTCAAACTGTTGCTGATCATCAGCAAGGACAGGGGGCCGGGGATCAGGATCACCACCAGCGCAGCGCCGCTGAACAGCAGCCAGGTTTCCAGACTCATTGCATTCCTCCATTCGTACAAAAGCCCCACCCGACGGGGTGAGGCAGGGTCAAGCCAGTTGGCCTACAGGAACGCGAACTTGGCGATGAAGATCGCGCACAGCACCCACAGGCTGATGGAAATTTCCTTGTGTTTACCCGTGCCGGCCTTCAGCGCCACGTAGGTGATAAAACCCAACGCGATGCCATCGGCGACGGAGAAGGTCAGAGGCATCATGATCGCCGTGACGATCGCCGGAATGCTGTCGGTGGCGTCGTCCCAGTTGATATGGGCCATACCGCTCATCATCAGCATCGCCACATAGATCAACGCGCCTGCCGTGGCATAAGCGGGAATCATGCCAGCCAGCGGCGCAAAAAACATCGCTGCGATAAACAACACGCCAACCGTAACGGCCGTCAGCCCGGTACGGCCACCGGCGGCAACCCCGGCGGCGCTTTCGACGTAACTGGTGACGGGTGGCACGCCGACCATCGCGCCGAACACGCTGGAAGCACTGTCGGCTTTCAGGGCGCGGGAGAGGTTTTCGATCTTGCCATCGGCATTCACCAGCCCTGCACGCTGGGCCACGCCCATCAAGGTGCCGGCGGTGTCGAACATGTGCACAAACAGGAAGGCGAACACCACGCTGATCATGCTGACGTTGAACACGCCCATCACGTCCATGGCCATCCAGGTCGGCGCCAGGCTTGGCGGGGAGGCGATGATGCCGTGGTACTCCACCAGGCCCAGGCCCCAGCCGGCGAGGGTCACGGCGATGATGCTGATCAGGATCGCGCCGAATACCCGGTGGTAGCTGAGGATCGCAATCAACAGGAAGCAGATGGCCGCCAGCAGCGGGGCGGGCTCATGCAGGGAGCCGAGCTTGATCAGGGTGGCCGGGCTTTGCACGATGATGCCGGCGGTTTTCAGGCCGATCACCCCGAGAAACAGTCCGACACCTGCGCCCATCGCGTGGCGCAGGCTCACCGGAATGCTGTTGAGCAGCCACTCGCGAATACGCGAGAGCGTCAGGATCATGAACAACACACCGGAGATAAACACCGCACCCAGTGCCGTCTCCCAGTTGTAGCCCATGGTGCCGACCACGGTGTAGGTGAAAAACGCGTTCAGGCCCATGCCTGGTGCCAGGCCTACCGGCCAGTTGGCGTAGAGCCCCATCAACAGGCAACCCAGTGCGGCGGCGATGCAGGTGGCGACAAACGCCGCGCCGTGATCGATGCCGGCGTCGGCCATGATGTTGGGGTTGACGAAGATGATGTAGGCCATGGTGATAAAGGTCGTGAGGCCAGCGATCAGCTCGGTCTTCACTGTGGTGCCATGCAAGCGGAGTTTGAACAGGCGTTCCAGCCAACCGTTGTGGGTTGGCGAGAGGTCGAGCGTAGGGGCTTCGGATTTGCGGCTTTCCACAGCAAGTACTCCTCAAGAGTTTTATTGTTATTTCCAGCGCCGGACACATGAGTGGGCAGCAGCGCTTTGAGGTACCAGCGGGTTTTGTTGACCAATAGGTCAGGAACTCGCACGAAGCGAATTATGCTTTTGTATACAAATAAAGCAAATAATGTTTTCTATTTTGTGTGCGAAAAGGATGAAAGGCAATTCAGGATTGGCCGCCGAGTGCCTTGTTTACCGCCAGCCAGCCCTCTACTGCCGTCTCGCCAGCCTCGGCAAACGCCCGTTGCAGAAGCTTCACTTGCTCGCGACGCAGGGATTGTTCGAAACGCTGACCTTCTTCGGTCAACTCCAGCAGGCGCTTACGTTTGTCGGTCTCGGACGCCACGCTGTTCACCAAGTGCATCTCCTGCAACTGGCGCAGCGGCATGTTCAACGCCTGTTTGCTCACGCCGAGCAATTCCAGTAACTCCTTGACGCTCAAGGCCGGGTAGCGCGCGATAAAAAACACGATGCGTTGATGCACCCGGCTCAGGCCCCGGCGCTCAAGCATTTCGTCGGCCTTGGCGGTGAACGCCTGGTAGCCGAAGAAGAAGGCTTCCATGGCGGTTTGTTGGCTGGTCTGGTTTTTAAGGTCAAGCATATTGACGTATCTGCCCAAGTCGTCGTAATTTCGGTCAACCAGTTTGACGTATTTTCCTCAGGCTTCGCTACCGGTGACCCATATGGCCTTCTCAGAACGTGTTTCGCGCCTCAAAAGCTCCTTGATCCGTGAAATCCTGGCGGCGGCGCAAAAGCCGCAGGTGATGTCCTTCGCCGGTGGCCTGCCGGCCGAAGTGATGCTGCCCAGGCTGGATTGGGAAGGCATGCCGCTGAATATTGGCCAGTACGGCATGAGCGAAGGCGAGCCGCAGTTGCGTGAGTTGCTGGCGGCCGAGGCGCGGGGGCTGGGTATTGCGTGCCAGGCCAGCCAGGTCATGGTGGTCAGCGGCTCCCAGCAAACCCTGGATTTGGCGGCCAAGTTGTATATCGACAAAGGCACCAAAATCCTGCTGGAAGGCCCGACTTATCTCGCGGCGTTGCAGATATTCCAGCTATTCGGCGCCGAGTGCCTGACCGTGCAGCTTGAAGCGGACGGTCCGGACCTGAAGGCGCTGCGCAGCAGCCTTGAGCAGCATCGTCCGTCCTTCGTCTACTTGATCCCGACGTTCCAGAACCCCTCGGCGGTCCGCTACAGCGAGGCCAAGCGCGAGGCCGTCGCCGCACTGTTGGACGAGTTCGGCGTGACCCTGATCGAAGACGAGCCCTACCGCGAACTGACCTTTGACGGCGGCAGCGCGCAACCCATCGTCAGCCGGCTGAAAAAGGCCAGCTGGATCTACACCGGCACCGTATCCAAGACGTTGTTGCCCGGCCTGCGGGTCGGTTACCTGATCGCCAGCCCGGACCTGTTCCCGCACCTGCTCAAGCTCAAGCAGTCGGCGGACCTGCACACCAACCGCGTTGGGCAGTGGCAGGCAATGCAATGGATCGGCACCGAGAAATACCAGCACCACCTGGTGGAACTGCGCAGTTTCTACCGAGGCCGCCGCGATGCATTCCAGGCTGCACTGGCGCGGCATTTCAGCGACCTGGCCGACTGGCAAATACCCCAGGGCGGATTATTCTTCTGGCTGACCTTGAAACAGCCGCTCGATACCCGCACCTTGTTGGCACCTGCGCTCGACCAGGACATCGCGTTCATGCCCGGTGAGCCGTTCTTTTCCGAGCCGGATAACCATCACGGTCACCTGCGGCTCAATTTCAGCCATATCGACCCGGCGCGTTTGGACGAAGGTCTCAAGCGTCTTGCCGCGGTGGTCCGTCAAGCACAGCACGCGCAAGCGGCATAGGGGAGCCTCCATGTACAAGGTTTACGGCGATTACAAATCGGGCAACTGCTACAAGGTCAAACTCATGCTCAGCTTGTTGGGCATCGACTATGAGTGGATCAATGTCGACATCCTGAACGGCGACACCCAGACCGCAGAGTTCCTGGCCAAGAACCCCAACGGCAAGATCCCGGTGCTGGAACTCGAAGACGGCACCTGCCTGTGGGAATCCAATGCGATCCTCAACTTCCTCGCCGACGGCAGCGAGTTCCTGCCCACCGAACCGCGCCTGCGCACCCAAGTGCTGCAGTGGCAGTTTTTCGAGCAGTACAGCCATGAACCGTATATTGCGGTTGCGCGGTTTATCCAGTTTTACCTGGGGCTGCCGGAAGATCGGCTGGAGGAATACAAGAAGCTGCACAAGGGCGGTTATAAAGCCCTGAAGGTGATGGAGCGTCAGCTACAGTTGACGCCGTACCTGGTGGGCGACCAGTTCTCGATTGCCGATGTGGCGCTGTATGCCTACACCCATGTGGCGGATGAGGGTGGTTTTGACCTGGGCGCTTATCCGGGTGTGCAGGCGTGGTTGAAACGCGTGGCCAGCCATCCAAAGCATGTGCCGATGCTGGGCTGATCACCGGTCTTCTACTGTAGGAGCGAGCTTGCTCGCGAAAAACGCAAGAACCCCGCGGGGTATCAAGTGCCCCGCGTTATCGTTAACGTTCTTCGCGAGCAAGCTCGCTCCTACAGAGTTCGAAGCACCGTTCTGCCGCCGGGCTCAACGGCTGCCCACTCCGACTGATCAACCCGATCTCCCGGTTCACCCCCGGATGATTAATCATAATCCGCTTCAACCCTTCCAGGCTGTCCGCCGCCGATTCCGGCAACACACTGATCCCCAATCCCTGCCGCACCAACGCCAACACGGTCGACATGTAGTTGGCCTCCATCCCCGCGAGCATCGTCAGGCGTGTTTCGTCGAACAACGCGTCCACCTGTTCCCGCACGCTGCTGTCGCGGCCAGTGAGGATGATCGGCTGCTCGGCCAGTTGCTCCAGGCTCAACTTTGCAAAGCGAGTCAGCGGATGATCCAGCGGCACGAACGCACATAACCGATCATTCAGCACTGGCACAAACGCCAGCCCATGACTCAGCCGCGCCCGCACGCCAATGCCGAAATCCACCTCGCCCGAACGCACTTGCGCATGAATGCGATGGGCCACCAGGTCATGCAAGCGCACCTCGATCCCGGCAAAACGCTCGCGAAACAGACGTAGGGCAGGCGGCAACGCACCGGCGCACACGGAGGGCAGGGCGGCGATGGTCACCACGCCTCGACGTAGCGCCGCAAGGTCGCGGGAGCCGGTGACGATGTTGTCCAGGTCCAGCAATAGCTTCTCCATCGGCCCGCGAGCGTCCAGGCCGGCGGCGGTGATGCTGACGTGGCGCGGGCTGCGGTCGAGCAGGGCAACCCCGAGCCATTCCTCCAGTTGTTGAACTTGGACGGTCAGTGCCGAGGGCGATAAATGCAGTTCGTTAGCCGCCTTGGTAAAGCTGCCCGTGCGGGCTACGGCGAGAAACGCCTGGATATGCTGGATCGAATTTTTCATTTTTATTTTGCTCGAACGTTTTGTTTTTTCGAATGTGGAGTGCCGAATATTCCAATTTACAAAGCCTAACGCGATTCCAATACTCCAGGAAAACAATAACCGGCCGAAAACGCCGTTCTGGAGTTACCCCATGCTCGCTACCCTGGGTGTCATCACCATCCTGTGCCTGCTCACTGCCGTCATGAGCAAACGCCTGTCGCCACTGGTGGCCCTGATCGCCTTGCCGATCATCGCCGCGCTGCTCGGCGGTTTCGGCCTGCAAACCAGCGCCTTCATCATCACCGGCATCAAGAACGTCGCCCCCGTGGTGGGCATGTTTGTGTTCGCGATCCTGTTTTTCGGGATCATGACCGATGCCGGCATGCTGGATCCAATCATTGATCGCATCCTGCGCACGGTAGGGACGCGTCCTACACGGATTGTCGTCGGTACCGCGACCCTGGCGTTGCTGGTGCACCTGGACGGCTCCGGCGCGGTGACCTTCCTGGTGACGATCCCGGCGATGTTGCCGCTGTATACGCGATTGGGGATTGATAAACGCATCCTCGCGTGTGTGGCGGCGATGGCGGCCGGGGTCAACTTCCTGCCATGGACCGGCCCGGTGTTGCGCTCTTCGGCGGCGTTGCATGTGCCGGTGGCGGACTTGTTCCAGCCGCTGATCCCGGTGCAGATCGTCGGCCTGGTCTTTGTGTTTGCCTGCGCCTGGTGGCTGGGCCACCGTGAAGAAAAACGCTTGGGGCTGGGCGCCGGTTCCAGTGTGGACGCCGTGCCGCAACGGGTGCTCAGCGAGGATGACATTGCCCTGCGTCGCCCGCGGCTGTTCTGGGTCAACCTGATCCTGACGGTGCTGGTGATGGTGGTGATGATTGCCGGTTGGGTCGACCCGGTGGTGATGTTCATGCTCGGCACCGTGGTGGCGTTGTGCATCAACTACCCGAACGTCGACGCCCAGCGCGCGCGGATCGATGCCCACGCAAAAACCGCCCTGACCATGGCCAGCATCCTGCTCGCCGCCGGTGTGTTCACCGGCATCATGCAAGGCACCGGCATGCTCAAGGCCATTGCCGAGGTGGCGGTGGCGCAGATTCCGGCGGGCCACGGCAAGCTGATCCCGGCGGTGGTGGGCTTCCTGTCGATGCCGTTGAGCATGCTGTTCGATCCCGACTCCTACTACTTCGGCGTGATGCCGGTGATTGCCGAAGTCGGCAAAGCCCTGGGCGTCGACCCGCTGCAAGTGGCCCAGGCCTCGTTGCTGGGCGTGCACACCACCGGCTTCCCGGTCAGCCCGCTGACGCCCGCGACCTTCCTGTTGGTGGGCCTGTGCAAGATCGAACTGGCCGATCACCAGCGCTTCACCATCCCCTTTCTGTTTGCCGCGTCGGTGTTGATGACCCTGACGGCTTTGCTCCTGGGAGTGATTTGACATGAAAACCTTGCGCATCGGTTCCGGCGCCGGCTACTCCGGTGACCGTATCGAGCCTGCGGTGGAATTGGCCGAACAGGGCGACCTGGATTACCTGGTCTTCGAATGCCTGGCTGAACGCACCATCGCCCTGGCGCAACAGGCGCGGATCAGCGATCCACAAGGCGGTTACGACCCGCTGCTGAGTGAGCGCATGCGCCGCGTGCTGCCCTTTGTCGGCCAGCCCGGCGGGCGCCGGCGCTTGCGGGTAATTACCAATATGGGCGCGGCCAACCCTGTGGCGGCGGCAGTGGAAGTGCGCCGGATTGCCAGTGAGCTGGGGCTGAACCTCAAGGTGCTGGCGGTGATTGGCGATGACGTGCTTGAGACCCTGCGCGGCCAGCCGGAGCAGTTGCTCGACAACGGCCAGACCCTTGGCTCATTGGGCGATCGGCTGATTTCCGCAAATGCCTACCTGGGTGCCGACGGCATTATCGACGCGTTGCGCGCCGATGCCGACGTGGTGATCACCGGCCGGGTGGCAGACCCTTCGTTGTTCCTGGCGCCGCAGATGTTCGAATTCGGTTGGGCTGGCGATGATTGGCAACGCCTGGGACGTGGCACGTTGGTGGGGCATTTGCTGGAATGTGCCGGGCAGGTCAGCGGCGGCTACTTTGCCGATCCGGGTTTCAAGGATGTGGACGACCTGGCGCGCCTGGGCTTTCCGTTGGCCGAGATTGATGCCGACGGCGAGGCACTGATCACCAAGGTCGCCGGCACCGGTGGGCGGGTCAGCCGGGCCACGTGCATCGAGCAACTGATCTACGAAGTGCATGATCCGGCCGCCTACCTTACGCCGGACGTGTGCGCGGATTTTTCCGGGGTGGCGTTTACCGAAGAAGCCGTGGACCGGGTGCGAGCCCAAGGCGCAAGCGGACGGCCACGGCCAGAGCAGTTGAAAGTCAGTGTCGGGTATCTGGATGGCTGGATCGGCGAGGGTCAGATTTCCTACGGCGGCCCGGGTGCGGTCGCCCGTGCGCAGTTGGCTCGCGATGTAGTCCTCAAACGGTTGGAACTGACCGGCGTGCGCATGCAGGACGTGCGTGCCGAATTGATCGGCATCGACTCCCTGCACGGCCCGCGCAGCACTGTTGAACCGTGGGAAGTGCGCCTGCGCGTTGCCGCCCGCTGCGAAGAACGCAGCGAGGCGGTGCGCGTCGGCAATGAAGTGGAAACCCTCTACACCAACGGCCCGTCCGGCGGCGGTGGCGCGAGCAAGAGCCTGCGCCAGGTGGTAGCGGTGGCGTCGTTATTGCTGGCGCGCAATGCGGTCAACCCGAGGATCGAGTCATGAAGCTGCATACCCTGGCCCATTCGCGTACCGGCGATAAGGGCGACACCTCGAACATCTCGATCATTGCGTATCGGGCCGAGGACTATCCGCTGCTCTGCGAGCAATTGACGGCTGAGGCGGTGGCGGCGTTTTTTGCGCCGTTACTGGAGGAGGGCGCAGCACCGGTGCGGCGTTATGAGCTGCCCAATGTGCAGGCGCTGAACTTCGTGTTGCCGGGGATCTTGCGGGGTGGGGTGACGCGGTCGCTTGCGCTGGATGCCCATGGCAAGTGCCTGGGCTCTGCATTACTGGATATTGAATTGCGCTCCCTGTAGGAGCGAGCGTGCTCGCGAAAAACCTGAGAATCCCGCTGGGTGCCAGGCTTCCCGCGTTATCGTTTGCGACCTTCGCGAGCAAGCTCGCTCCTACAGGGGAAGCGTGGCCGGGCTTCAGACCGCCGCAAACCGCTTGTCCAGGTAATCGATGATCACCTTGGAGTCGTACATCCAGGTGGTCTGGCCGTTTTCTTCAATGCGCAGGCACGGCACCTTGATCTTGCCGCCTTGCTCCAGCAAGGTCTGGCGATCCTGTTCGTTGTTCTTCGCGTCCTTCAAGGCCACCGGCACGTTCAGGCGGTGCAGGGTGCGGCGGGTCTTCACGCAGAACGGGCAGGCGTGGAATTGATACAGCGTCAGGTCCTTGGCCGCCTGGTCAACCAGGGCTTGGGCGCTCGCCGGGCGTTGTTGCTTGCGCGGGCGGGTGATGAGGTCGCCGAAGATGATGATCTGGCCGAGGCCTACTCGAAGCGCTTTAACGAACACGGATATAAACCTCTTGCCCTAGACTTAAGGGGCCGCAGCTTACCTGATTTTTCACAGGCGAAAAAAAACCGGCGATGAACGCCGGTTTTTCCAGGTGCTGCGTATTACTTGATCAGGCTGAGAAACTCGCTGCGGGTCGCCGCGTTTTCGCGGAACTCACCCAGCATCACCGACGTGATCATCGACGAATTCTGCTTCTCCACACCGCGCATCATCATGCACATGTGCTTGGCCTCGATCACCACCGCAACGCCCAGGGCGCCGGTGACCTGCTGGACCGCATCGGCGATCTGGCGGCTGAGGTTTTCCTGGATCTGCAGGCGGCGGGCATACATATCGACGATACGCGCGACCTTCGACAGGCCCAGCACTTTGCCGCTCGGGATATACGCGACGTGAGCCTTGCCGATAAACGGCAGCAGGTGGTGTTCGCACAGCGAGTACAACTCGATGTCCTTGACCAGCACCATTTCGCTGTTGTCAGAGCTGAACAAGGCACCGTTGGTGACCTCTTCGAGGGTCTGTTCATAACCGCGGCAAAGATACTGCATGGCCTTGGCTGCACGTTTTGGCGTGTCGAGCAGGCCCTCGCGGGAGACGTCCTCGCCGAGTTGGCCAAGGATCTCTGTGTAATTCTGTTCCAGGGACATGAAACTACCTAGTAGGGTTTTCGCAAAGGGCAAGGGTACGGCGGCCAACACATCGCTGCAAGCCTGACGATGGCACTTGTTACTCGTCGCGGCCTTCCATCATGGTGCGCTTGAGCATCACATACACCGCGCCAGCACCGCCATGACGTGGCTGGCATGAGGTAAAGCCGAGCACTTGCGAGTGCTGGCGCAACCAGGTGTTGACGTGGCTTTTGATCATCGGCCGCTTACCGTCCAGGCGCACAGCCTTGCCGTGGGTGACGCGCACGCAGCGGATTTCGAATTTGGTGGCTTCGGCGAGGAACGCCCAGAGGGTTTCGCGGGCTTTTTCGACGGTCATGCCGTGCAGGTCGAGGCTGCCTTCGAACGGAATCTGGCCGACCTTGAGCTTGCGCATCTGGCTTTCCTGCACGCCGTCGCGGGCCCACATCAGCTCGTCTTCGGGGCCTACATCGATAACGAACTGATCCGACAGGCCGTCCACGGTGGTGGCGTCCGTGCGCACGGTCGCGGCCTGGCGCAGCTTGGCGATCTGGGCGCGGTCGGTCTTGGGTTTGCCGGTCTCGGCGCGATCGTGCTTGATCGGCTTGACGCCGCGCAGCTCGTTCTTGAATAGGGAAAAATCGTCGTCTTGCATGTCAGCCTCCGCGAAGGGCGGGCAGTTTACCTAATCGCGGCGGCTTGATGCGCAACAAACGCTATCTGTACGCCATCAGTCGTGCTTTTTCATCAGGTGCGAGGCGATGTTCAGTGACAGGGGCTGGCGCATGCGCCGACGGCAACGGCGCCACAGCCAGACGCCGAACCACAGCACCAGCAGGCCGATCACCAACAGTATTGCAGAACCGCCCGGGCTGGCGTTCAGTTCGCCCAAGGCCGGTGAATGTCCAGACAAACCAGCGGCACCGGCAATTGCCAGCAGCACGCCCACGATCGCAAACAGCGCGGCAAAGCCGGCGCCGATGCGCAGACGCCAGTTGCTCGGGCCCTTGGGGCGCAAGCGACGAGCATCAAAACCATCGGATATCTTCATTCCGACCTTTCCTCCAGGGTATCGGCCCTTCGACCGGAAGATACACAGGTTGTTCCGGGTACAGAGGCAATTGCAGCAAATGACAGGTATTTGCGGATGAGCGGGCGGCTACCCGCTCATCGAAGGTCGATCAGATCAGATCTTTGGTCAAGGCGAGGGTGGCGAAGTTGTCGGCCATGATGGCCATTTCGGTCTGCTGCACGTGGTCGGCGCTGAGGATGCCGCCCTTGTACGGCAGGTCGCGGGTGGCGCAGGCGTCTTCTACCAGGGTGCAGCGAAAGCCCAGGTTCTTTGCCGCACGCACGGTGGTGCTGACGCTGGAGTGGCTCATGAAGCCGCAGACAATCAGGTCCAGGGAACCGAGGTCTTGCAGGTGCTTCTCCAGGCCAGTGCCATGGAAGGCACTTGGCAGCAGCTTGCCGATGATGGTCTCGTCGGCCTGGGGCTCGAGGCCTGGAATGAATTCACCGCGCTCGCCCTGGGGATCAAACAGCCCGCCGACTGTGCCCAAGTGGCGCACATGCACGATCGGGCGCCCGGCGTTGCGCGCGGCAGCGGCCAGTTGCTTGACGTTTTCCACAGCCGCGTCCATGCCCGAGAGGGCGAGGGGACCGCTGAGGTATTCCTTCTGGGCGTCGATGATCACGAGGGTCGCATGGTTCAGGTTCGCCGCTGCGTAACCACGACCGCTGAGTTGAAACATCGTCTTTGGAACGGACATTCTGGGGCTCCTGTGAGTGGGGCTTTTGTGACATTGTCCTCTGGCTGAGCGCTTCTGTGAATCGCTACCATCGTAAGGTACGCCGTTGTTGGCGTGTAGCGATGTCAATAGGTCACTACGTTTAGGCAAAAACCGCGTTTAAGATGAAATCCGACGTGCGGTAAAGGGTTTTTTCGTACATCGTCGGTACAGCTTAAGACTGTTAGAATCGCCGGTCGTTTTTTCCAGGAGCTTGCCCCCGTGATCACTTCTCGCCTGCGCACCTTGCGCGACCACATCCGATGGGCCGTCAGCCGTTTCCATGGGGAAGACCTGTTTTTCGGGCATGGCACCGACAACGCCTGGGACGAAGCTCGGCAACTGGTGCTCGGCGCCCTGCACCTGCCGTGGGAAATTGCCGACAGCTACCTGGATTGCAACCTGGAAGAAGAGGAAATCTCCCACGTGCAACGCTTGCTGCACCGCCGTATCCACGAGCGCGTGCCTACCGCCTACCTGTTGAAGGAAGCCTGGTTCTGCGGCATGTCGTTTATCGTCGATGAGCGCGTGCTGATTCCACGCTCACCGATTGGCGAACTGATCGAAAACCGCTTCGAACCGTGGCTTGGCACACCGCCAGCACGCATTCTGGACCTGTGCACCGGTTCCGGTTGCATCGGTATTGCTTGTGCCTACGAGTTCCAGAACGCCGAAGTGGTGCTGGGCGACTTGTCCTTTGAAGCATTGGAAGTGGCTAACCAGAACATCGAGCGCCATGGCGTCGACGAGCGGGTCTATACCGTTCAGGGCGATGGTTTTGATGGTTTGCCGGGCCAGCGTTTTGACTTGATCGTGTCCAACCCGCCCTATGTCGATGCCGAAGACTTTGCCGACATGCCGGATGAATACCAGCACGAGCCGGAACTGGGCCTGGCTTGCGGGGATGACGGTTTGAACCTGGTTCGGCGGATGCTGGCCGAGGCGGCAGATCACTTGACCGAGAAAGGCTTGCTGATTGTTGAGGTGGGCAACAGCCAGGTTCACGTCGAGGCGTTGTACCCGGAAGTGGACTTTGCCTGGCTGGAGTTCCAGCGCGGTGGGCACGGCGTGTTCATGTTGACGGCTGAGCAATGCCGGGCGCATCAGGCGGTGTTTGCCGCCAGGGTTTAACCGCTTCCAAGTGAGTAACGCGGTCAGTGTGGGAGCGAGCAAGCCCGCTCCCACATTTTGATCCGGTTTCAATTGAGAAACCGGGTTACCTGTGCGTCGCAATCCAGATCAACAACCCCGCCTGAAACACGGTAAACGCCACCAAACACGTAATTGTAAAGCGCAACCCGCTGTCTTCGCGCTTGAACTTGGTGACCTTTTCCTCTTCCTTGCGCAGCTTCACTTCCTGCTCGGCCAGGTTCTGCTCGGCCTGTTGCAGCATCTGCGCCGCTTCCAGAATCTCCACGAACTGCAGCTTCTCCGTGTTCCAGCTGTCCAGCACATCGCTGACCTTGCCCGGTTGCACGTTGCCCTTCAAATGCTGGACATCGGCATACGCCACATCAAAGCCCTGGATTCGCAGGAAGTGATCCCGGCGCAGGCGTGTGGCTTCGTTCAGTGCGTCCTTGTTGGCCAGGTCAACGCCGTCGACGCGGTAGTGCGACCACTTCTTTTTCGCCCAGGCAGCGCCTTGGGCCACCAGGAAGCGGCCGATGCCGCGGTTCGCCGGTTCGATCTCAAGGCTGTTGCCCGGGCCAAAATGCACGCGGTGGGTGGCGTGGTCGACCCAGATATCCAGGTGATTCTGTTCCCGGCGCACCCGCTGGCCGGGCAATTGGATGACCATGCGCAGCAGGCTGTGGTCTTTGTTGTTGCGTTCGGCCCAACCGAACTGCACAAAGCGCAGGGGCCGCACGCCGGTGGCGCGGTCGGTGGCCAAAGGGGCCAGGCGCAGCATCTTGAAATGTTCGGCCTGTACCTCCGCCCACGGTAACGCGGCCGATGCGGCGGCCTCGGTGTCAGCCGTGGTGTCGGCGATAGGTTCGGGTGTTGCTTCGGTGTTCGTCATTCGGCGCGATCCTGTCCAAGCTCTGCGGGCCGACAGGCTTTTTGCTGTCGACCCATGGCTTATCGGCCGTTTTACTCAGGACTGGAGGGGCAATACTCGCTTAACTGGCGCGAAGTCCGTCGATAAAGCGAACCAGGCGTGTGCCGAGTGCGGCAGCCAGCGGCAACTGTGGGTCGTTGTAGGATGCCAATTGCTGCTTCACGTCATTGGGCACGATGCGCATCACGTGGTTCATGCCCTCGATCACCGTCAGTTCGGCGTCGGGCTTGGCCTTCTGCAGTTGTTGCGCATCGGCCACGCCGACCTGCAGGTCATTGGTGCCCTGGATGATCAGCGCAGGCATCTTCAGTCGGGCAAAGGCCGCCGAAGGATCAGCACGGAACAGGCTGATCAGATAAGGCTGCACGCTGGGACGGAAGATGCCCTCAAGCGGTGTGGGCACATCGGCGTCCACCTGGCCGGCCTTGAGGTGATCGAGAATCTGGTTGCTGCGCAGTAATAGCGCGGGCGGCATGTGGTCGGCCAGTTGCTGGCGGATGACCTGGTCCACCGGGCGCGCACTGCCCGACAGGGAAATTACCCCGGCCGGATTCAACTGCGGGGCGGCGAGGGCGGCTACCAGTGCGCCTTCACTGTGGCCCAGCACAATCAACGGGCCCATGCGCGGGTCGGCCTTGAGCAACTTGCCCCAGGCCACGGCGTCGGACACATAGGCGTCCAGGGTCAGGTTGCGTTCATCGGGGGTGGCGGCAAGGCTGGCGGCTACACCGCGCTTGTCGTAGCGCACGCTGGCGATGTTGTGTTTGGCCAGCACCCAGGCCAGGCGCTTGAGGCTGTCGTTGCGTGCGCCGTCGGCGCTGTTGCCGTTGCGGTCGGTGGGCCCGGAGCCGGCGATGATCAGCACCACCGGCACTGGCTTGTCGGATTTGGGTAACAACAGCGAGCCAAATAGCTCACCACTGCCGGTGTCCAGGCTGATGGGCCGTTGCAGCACGACAGGGGAGGCGGCGAAGCCAAGGCTGGAAAACAGGGTAAGGGTCAATAGCAGAACTCGCAGCATCATCGCGCCATCATGAGGAAGGTGCCGGTTGGACCAACGTCTACCGGTAAGGTTTCGAGGATGAACTAGTCGGTTAGCCTGCGTATACTGGCCGCCTTAAGTTATTACGGTTGACTTGATTCAACTGATTTCACGGAGCGCTCTGCATGTCCGGCAATACCTACGGCAAGCTGTTCACTGTTACCACCGCGGGCGAAAGCCATGGCCCGGCGTTGGTCGCCATTGTCGACGGCTGCCCGCCGGGCCTCGAGTTGTCCCTGGAAGACCTGCAACGTGACCTCGACCGCCGCAAGCCCGGCACCAGCCGACACACCACCCAGCGCCAGGAAGCCGACGAAGTCGAAATCCTCTCCGGCGTATTCGAAGGCCGCACCACCGGTTGCGCCATCGGCCTGCTGATTCGCAACACCGACCAGAAGTCCAAGGACTACTCGGCGATCAAGGACCTGTTCCGCCCGGCCCACGCCGACTACACCTACCACCACAAATACGGCGAGCGCGACTACCGTGGCGGTGGCCGCAGCTCGGCGCGGGAAACCGCGATGCGCGTGGCGGCCGGTGCGATCGCGAAGAAGTTCCTGGCGACCCAGGGCATCGTGATCCGCGGCTACATGAGCCAGCTGGGCCCGATCCAAATCCCGTTCAAGACCTGGGACAGCGTTGAAGATAACGCCTTCTTCTGCCCCGATCCGGACAAGGTGCCGGAGCTGGAAGCCTATATGGACCAGCTGCGCCGCGACCAGGATTCCGTCGGCGCCAAGATCACCGTGGTCGCCGAGGGCGTGATGCCGGGCCTGGGCGAGCCGATCTTCGACCGCCTCGATGCCGAACTGGCCCACGCACTGATGAGCATCAATGCGGTCAAGGGCGTGGAAATCGGCGCCGGGTTCGACTGTGTTGCCCAGCGTGGCACCGAGCACCGTGACGAGATGACCCCGGAAGGTTTCCTCAGCAACAACGCCGGCGGCATTCTCGGTGGCATCTCCTCCGGCCAGCCGATTGTTGCGCACCTGGCGCTCAAGCCAACGTCCAGCATCACCACGCCGGGCCGCTCGATTGATGTGCACGGCAACCCGGTGGACGTGATCACCAAGGGCCGTCACGACCCGTGCGTCGGCATCCGCGCCACGCCGATTGCCGAAGCGATGATGGCCATTGTGTTGATGGATCACTTGCTGCGTCATCGTGGGCAAAACGCCGATGTGAAGGTCAGCACTCCGGTGTTGGGTCAACTGTGACGGTGTGTGGCGAGCGAGCTTGCTCGCGCTGGGCTGCGAAGCGGCCCCAAAGCCTGCAACCCGGTATTAGCTGGAGAACTGCGGCGCTTCTATTAGGGCCTCTTCGCGCCCCAGCGCGAGCAAGCTCGCTCGCCACATGTCACTTATGCTGACGAAAGCACTCCCATACTGGCGACTCTCCAGCTTCTATCTGTTCTATTTCGCCCTGCTGGGGGCGACGGCGCCGTTCCTCGCGTTGTACTTCGATCACCTCGGGTTCTCCAGCGCGCGCATTGGCGAGCTGGTGGCGATCCCCATGCTGATGCGCTGCGTGGCCCCCAATTTGTGGGGCTGGCTGGGGGATTACACCGGCCGGCGCCTGGCCATCGTGCGCTTTGGCGCGGTGTGCACCCTGGTGAGCTTCTCGCTGATCTTTGTCAGCAAGACTTACGCCTGGCTGGCGCTGGTCATGGCCTTGCACGCGTTCTTCTGGCACGCGGTGCTGCCGCAGTTTGAAGTGATCACCCTCGCGCACCTGCAAGGCCAGACCTCGCGCTACAGCCAAGTGCGGTTGTGGGGCTCCATCGGTTTTATCCTCACCGTGGTGATCATGGGCCGCCTGTTCGACTGGCTGAGCCTGGATATCTACCCGGTGGTGATCGTGGTGATCATGGCCGGCATCATCGGCGCGAGCCTCTGGGTGCCGAATGCGCAGCCGCCGGCCCAGGGCAACCGCCTGGCCGGTGACGGCTTTTTGCGGCAACTGCGCAGCCCTGGCGTCCTCGCGTTTTATGCCTGCGTGGCGCTGATGCAAATGAGCCACGGCCCGTACTACACCTTCCTGACCTTGCACCTCGAACACCTCGGTTACAGCCGTGGGGTGATCGGCATGCTGTGGGCCTTGGGCGTGGTCGCGGAAGTCTTGATGTTCCTCGCCATGAGCCGGATTCTCTCGCGCTTTTCGGTACGCCGGGTGCTGATGGCGAGTTTCCTGCTGGCGGCGCTGCGCTGGTTGCTGCTGGGCTCGTTCGCCGAATTCTTCTGGGTGCTGCTGTTGGCGCAGGTGATGCACGCGGCGACCTTCGGCAGTTTTCACGCGGCAGCCATCCAGTTCGTGCAACGCAGTTTTGGTGCTCGCCAGCAAGGCCAGGGCCAGGCACTGTATGCCGCACTGGCCGGTACCGGCGGTGCGCTGGGCGCACTCTATTCAGGTTACAGCTGGAACCTGCTGGGGCCGACCCTGACCTTCAGCATTGCCAGCCTCGCGGCCCTGGCCGCCGCCATAATCATTGGCATTCGATTGCAAGAGGAGCGGCCATGAGCCGCTTCCGTGACAGAGGAAGAGTTTGATGAGCTATCTCGCCGTTTACCATGTCTCCACCCCCGACACCCCGAACAAGGTCCTGACTCACCAGGACGATATCGCGTCGACCCTGGCCGAGCTGGGCGTGGGGTTCGACCGCTGGCAGGCGGCTACCCGGCTTGAGGCAGGCGCCAGCGAGGTTGAGATCATCGCGGCTTATCAGGCGCCCATCGACACGCTGATGACCGAGCGCGGTTACACCCGTGTCGATGTGATCAGCGTCAGCAACGACCACCCGCAAAAAGCCGAACTGCGTGCCGAGCGACTCGACGAACACCGGATGGCGCAAGACCACGTACGCTTCTTCGTCGCGGGCCGTGGGCTGTTTACCTTGCACATCGAAGACTATGTGTACGCGGTGTTCTGCGAGAAAAACGACCTGATCTCGGTGCCTGCCGGCATCAAACACTGGTTTGATATGGGAGAGAACCCGCACTTCGTGGCAATCCGCCTGTTCAGTGACCCTGAAGGGCAGGCGGTCAAGCTGACCGGCGACGTGATCGCCGAGGGCTTTCCCCGGCTTGAGGACTAAGTGCGCCCGCCAATGCCTCCTGAATAGGGGGCATTTTTTTAAGTTCAACTCCTGCAGGTTGGAAATCGCCGTAGGAATAAACTTTAAAGTTTGTGGGCAGCAGCTGTTTCTTGTTGGCCTTACTTAATACTTCCACTCTTTGTGTAACTCTCTCTGGTCGCAATAGTTATTCGCCTGTCAATAGGAGTAATCCGACTTCAGGCGTTACAAGACCCATCTGAAGAGAGAGAGGCCTGCATGAGCGGTCCAGAGCCACAGGAACAACCGTCCACGCACACTGATAACGCGCCGGTTGCCAACCGCAAGTCGCGTGCGATGTTGTCGGGTAAACCCCTGACCCCAAAAGAACGGGAAATTCTGCATTGGGCGATCGAGGGCAAGACGGTCTGGGAGATCAGCAGAATTCGCTCAGTTTCCCAGGCCACGGTGAAGTTTCACCTGCGCAACATCTATGGAAAGTTGCAGGTGACCAACCCGGTGCAGGCGGTGAACGAGGCGCTCAAACAGGGATTGTGCGAATAAAAAAAGGCCGTGGTGCGCAACGGCACCACGACCTGTTCGGGTCCTGCATGTCAATCAAGCCGAATGGTAGGTCGGCAGGGCAAAGCGATGCTGGCTTTGCAGCATCGAAATCTGTGGCAGATCGCTGGCTTGTTCAGCCAGGTCGCGGCGAATGGCGCTGATGACCCACGTCAGTTGGTCGGCCGTGTGCAGTTGCTGATAAGAGATCGAACGTTTGATCTGCTTGCCTTCGCTGTTACGCAAGGTCAGCAGAATGCCGCCATCAGGACGTGCCTGGGTGGTGACGTCGAAATTGGAGAACACAGAAGAAAATTTATCTTGGATCAGGCTCATATCTATCAGCTCCGTTTGCTCATGTTTTGCAGCGTGGAGTGATAGGTGCAGTGATTGTGCCAGTACTGGGTATCTTAAAAAATCGTTGTAAATCAGATAGTTATAAAATTTTTAGATTTTCAGTTTCGTGCAATTTGCATGAATAGCCATCGTGCATCCTGCATTTTGCGGGGTTTTGCCAAGTGTTTCGCCGAGGGAGGGCGAGGCAGGTCTTCCATAGTGACCGCGTCACCGGCCGTTAAATTCCTTTTCCTTTTGGGATACAAAACTTTTCAAATCCTGCGTGTACAGCCGAAGAATGGCTGGCGTATTTTCCTGCAAGGCATTCGGCGCCGGTCTTACGGTGCGAAGGGTGCCTGAGGGTCATACGAACAATAAGAAAAAGGACGTTCCCACCATGAGCCACCCGCCAAGTGACATGATCACCTGGGGCAAGATGCTGCGTAAGGTGCCCACCATTGTCCGTGCCCTACCGCGCCTGGTCCGCGGTATGCGCGCAGCCAACGTCACAGACCCTGCGCAACCGTGCGGCCTGGGCTGGACGTTCGAGCAAGCCACTCAACGCAATCCCGATGGCGCCGCGCTGCTGTATGGCGACAGCGTGCTCAGCTATCGCCAGGCCAACGAGCAAGCCAACCGCATGGCCCATTACCTGCAACAGCAGGGCATCGGCAAGGGCGACGTGGTGGCCTTGTTTATCGAGAACCGCCCCGAGTTGTTGCTTAGCGTGCTGGCCGTGGCCAAGGTGGGCGGCATTTGCGCGATGCTCAATACCTCCCAAACCCAGGCCGCGCTGGTACACAGCCTGAACCTGGTGACGCCGGTGGCGATTGTCGTGGGGGCCGAGTTGGCTGGGGCCTACGAGGCCGTGCGCAGCCAGGTGGCAATTGAGGCGGATAAAACCTGGTTTATCGCCGATCAGCAGCACACCCGCGTGCCGCCGAATTACGTAGACCTGATGGCCGCCAGCGCCGATTGCCCGGTGGAAAACCCCACCAGCACCCAGCAAATCTACTTCAACGACCCTTGCTTCTATATCTACACCTCCGGCACCACCGGCTTGCCCAAGGCCGGTATTTTCAAACACGGCCGCTGGATGAGAACTTCGGCCAGTTTCGGCACCATCGCCCTGGATATGGGCCCCGAGGATGTCGTCTATTGCACCTTGCCGCTGTATCACGCCACCGGTCTGTGCGTGTGCTGGGGTTCGGCGATTGCCGGGGCCTCGGGGTTTGCGATTCGCCGCAAGTTCAGCGCCAGCCAGTTCTGGGACGATGCGCGCCGGTTCAATGCGACCACCCTCGGTTACGTCGGCGAACTGTGCCGCTACCTGATCGACCAGCCTGCCAGTGAGCAGGACCGGGATAACCGGGTGACGAAGATGATCGGCAACGGCTTGCGCCCTGGCGTCTGGGCTGAATTCAAGCAGCGCTTTGGCGTCGATCACATCTGCGAGCTGTACGCCGCCAGTGACGGCAATATCGGCTTCACCAACGTGCTGAATTTCGACAACACCATCGGCTTTTCCCT
Source organism: Pseudomonas sp. AN3A02 (assembly GCF_011765255.1). Lineage (NCBI taxonomy): Bacteria > Pseudomonadati > Pseudomonadota > Gammaproteobacteria > Pseudomonadales > Pseudomonadaceae > Pseudomonas > Pseudomonas sp. AN3A02. The sequence continues at coordinate 140,278 of NZ_JAARNI010000001.1, read as the reverse complement.
GATGCACTGGGCGCTGGTGGACTACGCCCATGACAGCTGTGAGCCGATTCGCGGCACTAATGGTTTCATGCGCGAAGTGCCGAAGGGCGGTCAGGGCCTGCTATTGGCCCGGATCGACGACAAGGCGCCGTTCGACGGCTACACCGACCCCGAGAAGAACCGCAAGGTGGTCCTCAGCGATGTGTTCGAGAAGGGCGACCGCTATTTCAACACCGGCGACCTGTTGCGCAATATCGGCTTCGGTCATGCCCAATTCGTTGACCGGCTGGGAGACACCTATCGCTGGAAAGGTGAAAACGTCTCCACCACCGAAGTCGAAAACATCTTCCTGCAGCACCCGCAGATCTCCGAGGTGGTGGCCTACGGGGTTGAGATTGAAAACACCAATGGCCGCGCCGGCATGGCCGCCATCACGCCCGCCGAATCCCTGGCCTCCCTGGACATGCGCGAGCTACTGACGTTTGCCCATGGGCAACTGCCCGCGTATGCGGTGCCGTTGTTCCTGCGGATCAAAGTGAAGATGGAAACCACCGGCACTTTCAAATACCAGAAGGTAAAACTCAAGGAGGAGGCGTTCGACCCGGAAAAGGCCGGCGATGATCCGATCTTCGCCTGGTTGCCGGGTTCGGACAGTTACGTGCCAGTCACCGGGCAACTGCTGGCGGAAATCCAGGCCGGCAAGTTTCGTTATTGATTCTGCCTATCGCCGCTTTTGGGAAAAAAGGCATGACAGAGGGGAACTCCATCGCGAGACTGGGCGCCTTATGAAACACCAGACAAGGAGCCCCACATGTCAGACCAAGCCAAACAAATGACCGAAGACGAAGCCGCAGAATTTGCCGAGCAAGTGTTCGACGTAGCACGCAAAGGCGATGCCGCGATGCTGGCTGCGCTGCTGGCCAAGGGCTTGCCGCCAAACCTGCGTAACCACAACGGCGATACGCTGTTGATGCTGTCTGCCTACCACGGGCACGTCGACGCGGTGAAAGTGCTGCTGGAATTCAAGGCCGATCCCCAGATTGCCAATGACAAGAATCAGCTGCCGATTGCCGGCGCGGCGTTCAAGGGCAACCTGCCGGTGGTCAAGGCGTTGATCGAAGGCGGTGCATTGGTCGAAGGCGCCTCTTCTGATGGCCGTACGGCGTTGATGATGGCGGCGATGTTCAACCGTACCGAGATGGTGGATTACCTGATCAGCCAGGGCGCCAACCCAAAGGCTACCGACGCCCAGGGCGTGACCGCGCTGGCAGCCGCGCAGACCATGGGCGCAGTGGATACGGCGGCGCAGTTGCAAAAACTGGTGTAGGCTTTGCGCCCTCAAAATCAGCCCCGCCACAGGACCACCCCATGAAAACCGCACTCGTCGAACTCATCAGCAAAATCAGCTCCGGCTGCATGAGCGAACCCGAGATCGCCAAGGTGGCGGACGAAGCGGCCCAGGCCTTTGCCGATCCTGAAGCTTTCCTGGCCGCCAACCCCGACATCAACTACGACGACACTTTCCCGATTCCCCTGGGCGAGTGGATCGTTGTCGGCAGTTTGCCCGACACCGTGCTGTTCCAGGCCGACACCTACCTGGATCTGTTCGCCCAGATCGTTGCCTCATTTGGCCCGAGCGTGGCCTTCAACCTCAAGCCCAAGCAACTGGCCAAAACCGAAGCCCTGACCGCGCTGAACCGCATCCAGATCCAGATGAGCGCGCTCAACCCGGAAAACGGCGGCTACGTGCTGGTCAACTTCAGCCAGTTGCTGGACGACGAAATCCAGGCCGTGCTGGTCTACGGTAATGACGTGCCACGGGTGCTGGAGTTGTGTGCCGAAGTCGGGATCAAGGGCGAGCCGTCCCTGGAAGCCCTGCGGGTTGCGGTGCACGTCTGAAATAAAACGGAACCCCTGGCCACGGCTGACTATCCTAAGCAGGCAAGCCCTCACTTAGGAGCGACACCATGGGTTCCACTTTTAATGGTCTGATCGGGTTGATCATCCTCGCGCTGGATATCTGGGCGATCATCAACGTGTTCAAAAGCGGCGCGAGTACCGGCGCCAAAGTGCTGTGGATCCTGTTGATCCTGCTGCTGCCGGTGTTGGGTTTGATCATCTGGGCGATTGCGGGGCCGCGCGGTAACGTGCGGATCTGATCCCTGGGCAAGGCTCTCGTGCCCCGCACGGGAGCCTTCAGATCAACCAACTGCCTTCCAGCTCCAGCAACTTCACCTTGTTTTCAATCCCGCCGCCAAACCCCACCAGTGTCCCATCGCTGCCCACCACACGGTGGCAGGGGATGATGATGGAAATCGGGTTGGCGCCATTGGCCGTGCCCACCGCGCGAATCGCCTTGGGATTTTCCAGGTGTTGTGCCTGTTCAGCGTAAGTCCAGGTACGCCCATAGGGAATCTGCAACAACGCCTGCCACACTTGCTGCTGAAAGGGCGTGCCCACCGGCGCCAGCGTCAGATCAAACACTTCGCGCTTGCGTGCAAAATACTCATCCAGCTGCCGTCTTGCTGCATCCAACTCGTTAGTTGCCAGCGCCCAATCTGCTTGCACCGGGCATTGATGCACGTCCATATATAACAGGCGCAGACCTTGTTCATCGGCCGCGAGTAACAGCGGCCCGAGGGGGCTTGGGTGGTAGCAATAAAACATCATGGGCAATCCAAAAGGGCAGAGGGCCAAGATACGGCCCCAAGTTGCTCGCTACAATCCCGGCTGTTTTTTGTGTGTCGAGATATTCGCTGTACAAAATTTTCACATTCCATCCAAGACAATTCGCCGGCTATTTTCCCTGCCAGGATGCTCTAAGACGAGTCTCAAACACTGGCCGGTATGAGTAATCAATGGCGTTGCCGGCGTTGATCGGGCACCATTTGCGCCATTGCGTTAACTGCCTACCCCAGCGTGCCTGGGCGAGGGCGGGGCGCCGCTGTATTCATTCGCAACTTAAACTTCCAATGGGTCCTAAAACGACATGGCAAACCCGGACGCCCTGAATCAGCAGCGAGCTTCTAATCGCTTGCTGCAACCGACCGTCAAATCCCATCTGGCGTACACGCTGCTTTGTGCCTTGATCATGATGGTGATGTTCTCCCTGCTGCGCCTGGCGCTGCTGGTCTACAACCGCGAGATGATCCTCGACACGCCGGCCTCGACCTTCCTTGAAGCGTTCGCCAACGGCCTGCGCCTGGACCTGCGCCTGGTGGTGTACCTGAGCATTCCGTTGCTGCTGGCGCTGTTCAGCGTACGGGCCATGGCGGCACGCGGGTTCTTCCGCTTCTGGCTGACGGTCGCCTCCAGCATCGCGTTGTTCCTTGGCCTGATGGAGATGGATTTCTACCGCGAGTTTCACCAGCGCCTCAACGGCCTGGTCTTCCAGTATGTAAAGGAAGACCCGAAAACCGTAATGAGCATGCTCTGGTACGGCTTCCCGGTGGTGCGCTACCTGCTGGCCTGGGCCGTGGGCACGCTGATCCTGAGCATTGCCTTCAAAGGCGCCGACCGTGCGACGCGCCCACGCGGCCCGTTCAGTGGCGGCACCATCAGCACCCGTCAGGTGGCGCCGTGGTATTCGCGTATTGCGGTGTTTGTGGTCTGCCTGCTGATCGCCGTGGTTGCCGCCCGTGGCACCCTGCGCCAGGGCCCGCCGCTGCGTTGGGGTGACGTGTACACCACCGACTCGAACTTCGCCAACCAGTTGGGCCTTAACGGTACCTTGTCGCTGATTGCGGCGGCGAAGTCGCGTTTCTCCGAAGAACGCTCGAACATCTGGAAAGCCACTCTGGAGCAGCCGTTGGCCACCCAGACCGTGCGCGACATGCTGGTGTTGCCAAGTGAAAAACTGGTAGACCCCGACACCGCTGCGGTACGCCGTGACTTCACGCCGCCGGCGGAGAAGACCCTGCCGATCAAGAACGTCGTAGTGATCCTGATGGAAAGCTTCGCCGGTCATTCGGTGGGCGCCCTGGGCCGCCCGGGCAACATCACGCCGTACTTCGACAAACTGTCCAAGGAAGGCCTGCTGTTCGACCGCTTCTTCTCCAACGGCACCCACACCCACCAGGGTATGTTCGCCACCATGGCGTGCTTCCCGAACCTGCCGGGCTTCGAATACCTGATGCAGACTCCGGAAGGCAGCCACAAACTGTCGGGCCTGCCGCAGTTGCTCAGCCATCGTGATTTCGACGACGTGTACGTCTACAACGGCGACTTCGCCTGGGACAACCAGTCGGGCTTCTTCAGCAACCAGGGCATGACCAACTTCATCGGGCGTAATGACTTCGTCAATCCGGTGTTCTCGGACCCGACGTGGGGCGTGTCCGACCAGGACATGTTCAACCGTGGCCTGGAAGAGTTGAAGGCCCGTGAAGGCGGCAAGCCGTTCTATGCGCTGCTGCAAACCCTGTCCAATCACACGCCGTACGCGTTGCCGACGCCATTGCCGGTTGAGAAAGTCACCGACCGTGGCAGCCTCAACGAGCATCTGACGGCCATGCGCTACTCCGACTGGGCCCTGGGCCAGTTCTTTGAAAAGGCCCGCAAGGAGCCGTACTTCAAGGAAACCCTGTTCGTGGTCGTGGGCGACCACGGCTTCGGCAACGAGCAGCAGATCACCGAGATGGACCTGGGCCGCTTCAACGTGCCGATGCTGATGATTGCGCCGGGCATGCAGGAGAAGTTCGGCGAGCGTGACCACACCGTGGGCACCCAGATCGACATCGTGCCGACCATCATGGGCCGCCTTGGCGGTGACACCCTTCACCAGTGCTGGGGCCGTGACCTGCTCAACCTGCCGGAAGGCGACAAGGGCTTTGGCGTGATCAAGCCGTCGGGCAGCGACCAGACCGTCGCCTTGCTCACCGGTGACCGCGTATTGGTACTGCCTAAGGAAATGCCACCTAAGTTGTGGGAATACGAACTGGGCGCCAACCCGACCGGGAAGGTGATTCCAGAATCGCCGGACGAGGCTGCGCTGAAGCAGAAGCTCGAGTCGTTCCTGCAGACGGCTACCAAGAGCCTGCTGGATAACACCGCCGGTGTGGTGGACGGCAAGCCGGACTAAACACCCGCGCATAAAAAAAGAGGCCTTTTAAGGCCTCTTTTTTTTGCGTGCTGGAACGCGTTATATCTTGCCGAGCAACAACAGAATCAACAGCACGACCAACACGGTACCGAGAATACCCGATGGCCCGTAACCCCAGTTACGTGAGTGAGGGAACACTGGAAGACCGCCGACCAGCAAGAGGATCAGAATAATGATAAGAATGAGGCTCATGTTGTGTTTTCCTTATTGTCTTCTGAAAAGACCTGGTATTTAACGGATAGGCCCGACAGCTAATACGGACGCCTTAATAACTCCGACCAATGTGTTTGGCAGAAAATTCCGTGTTTTTTTAAAGCTTTTTGCTAACTAGCTTATTTCCTTTAACCGCGTTGAAAATAATCTTCCTTAGTTTAAATAAATGGAACTTGGCGGGTTTCCCGCTATCGGACCCGGCCCACGGTTTGCCTGGGGCATTCAGCAGTCTGATGGTGCGTGGGTGCGGGAAAAACCTTCGCTACACTGCGGCTCACTTCTTCCGTGAACCACAAGGCTACTTTCCTATGCAAAATCGCATGATGATCACCGGCGCCGGTTCTGGCCTGGGTCGCGAAATCGCTCTGCGCTGGGCCCGCGAGGGTTGGCAGCTGGCCTTGTCGGACGTCAGCGAAGCAGGCCTGCAAGAAACCCTGAAGCTGGTGCGCCAGGCCGGCGGTGACGGCTTCACCCAGCGTTGCGACGTGCGCGATTACAGCCAACTCACCGCCTTCGCACAGGCCTGTGAGGAAAAGCTCGGCGGCATCGACGTGATCGTCAACAACGCTGGTGTGGCGTCGGGCGGGTTCTTCAGCGAACTGTCCCTGGAAGACTGGGACTGGCAGATCGCAATCAACCTGATGGGCGTGGTCAAGGGCTGCAAGGCCTTCCTGCCACTGCTGGAACAGAGCAAGGGTCGCATCATCAACATCGCCTCCATGGCCGCCCTGATGCAGGGCCCGGCCATGAGTAACTACAACGTGGCCAAGGCCGGCGTGGTGGCTCTTTCGGAAAGCTTGCTGGTGGAGCTCAAGCAGCAGGAAGTCGGGGTGCACGTGGTGTGCCCGTCATTCTTCCAGACCAACCTGCTGGACTCCTTCCGTGGGCCGACGCCGGCGATGAAGGCCCAGGTGGGCAAGCTGCTGGAAAGCTCGCCCATCACCGCTGCAGAAATCGCCGACTACATCTATCAGCAGGTGGCTGAAGGGCAATTCATGATCCTGCCCCACGAACAGGGGCGCATGGCCTGGGCACTGAAACAGAAGAACCCGCAGTTGCTGTATGACGAGATGACCGTGATGGCGGACAAGATGCGAGCCAAGGCTCAGTCGCTCAAAGCCTGAACATTGCGTTTAGTTCTGAGGCGCAATTCGCGATTTATCATCGCCTGTCTGTAAGGCAAATTACCTGCATGTGTAAGACGTGCCTGTTTAACCTGAAGGCCATTGATGGTGATGGGCGGGGAGCGCATGGTCGGGGTTCGGTAACTTAAAAAGGACGAACCCCATGCTGGTATTAAGCCGCGCGGTAGGTGAAATAATTTCGGTGGGCGACCAAATCACTTTGCGCATTCTGGAAGTGAATGGCACCCAGGTGAAACTGGGGGTGGAGGCGCCGGTGGGGGTCAATGTGCACCGGGCGGAGGTCTATCAGAAGATCCTCAGTCGCCAGGGGCAACAGGCCAACACCCATCCGGTGCCTGTGCCCAATCCTTGAGCGTCAGTCGAACAGGTGCTTGGGCACATCGTGCTTGAGCATCAACTGGCACTGCTCGCTCTCGGGGTCGAAGACAATCAGCGCCTGGCCCTTGGTCAGTGCCTGGCGTACCCGCAGCACCCGGGTTTCCAGGGGCGTGTCGTCACCATTGTCGGTGCCGTCGCGGGTCACGAAGTCTTCGATGAGGCGGGTCAGGGTATCGACTTCAAGTGCATCGTAGGGAATCAGCATACAAGCCTCGGCTAAGGAATCCCGACGATGCTACTGCGCCGGGATCCCAGTTGCCAGTCTCAGGTTTTTTGACCCACCAGGCTGTCCACCGACGGCACGCGGGTATCGCTCTCCATTTGCGTGTCGTGTTCGATCTGGTGACTGAACCGGTCGAGGGAACCTTTGGCCGGTTGTGCATCGCTGGCGAACACTGGCGGGCTGAGGATGTACGCGCCCAGCAGGCGACTCAGCGCCGCGAGGCTGTCGATGTGCGTGCGCTCGTAGCCGTGGGTGGCGTCGCACCCAAACGCCAGCAGCGCGGTGCGAATGTCATGGCCGGCGGTCACCGCCGAATGCGCATCGCTGAAGTAATAGCGAAACAGGTCACGGCGCACCGGCAACTCATTTTCCGCCGCCAGGCGCAGCAGGTGGCGGGACAGGTGATAGTCATACGGCCCGCCGGAGTCCTGCATCGCCACACTCACCGCGTGTTCGCTGGAGTGCTGCTCGTGGGCCACCGGTGCGATGTCGATACCGACGAACTCGCTCACATCCCACGGCAAAGCCGCGGCCGCACCACTGCCGGTTTCTTCGGTGATGGTGAACAGCGGGTGGCAGTCGATCAGCAACGGTTGACCGCTGTCGACAATCGCCTTGAGCGCCGCCAGCAGTGCGGCAACCCCGGCTTTATCATCCAGGTGACGGGCGCTGATATGCCCGCTCTCGGTGAACTCCGGCAGTGGGTCGAAGGCGACGAAATCGCCGACGCTGATGCCCAGGGAATCGCAATCGGCACGGGTGGCGCAGTAGGCGTCCAGGCGCAGCTCGATGTGGTCCCAGCTGATGGGCATTTCATCCACGGCGGTATTGAACGCGTGACCGGAGGCCATCAACGGCAACACGCTGCCACGGATCACCCCGTTATCGGTAAACAGGCTGACGCGGCTGCCCTCGGCAAAGCGGCTGGACCAGCAGCCCACCGGCGCCAGGGTCAGGCGGCCGTTGTCCTTGATTGCCCGTACGGCGGCGCCGATGGTGTCCAGGTGCGCGGAAACGGCGCGGTCGGGGCTGTTTTTCTGGCCCTTGAGGGTGGCGCGGATGGTGCCGCGCCGGGTCATTTCAAACGGAATGCCCAGCTCTTCAAGGCGCTCGGCAACGTAGCGCACGATGGTGTCGGTAAACCCGGTGGGGCTGGGGATGGCGAGCATTTCCAGCAGCACTTTTTGCAGGTAAGCGAGATCCGGTTCGGGGATGGTTCGGGTCATGGAAACTCCTGATGAGTTGAGGGCATCGATGGTTTCGATGAGTGGGCCATTGGCTAGAGAGTCATCGACTGTTCCGACCCCATCGCGAGCAAGCCCGGCTCCCACATTGGAACGCATTCCAAATGTGGGAGCGGGCTTGCTCGCGAAAGCGCCAGTCAAGGCAACACATCTCTCAAGCCGTCGGTTGGCTATGGGGAAACAGCAGGTCCACGAACTTTTCAGCCGTCGGCTGCGGTTCATGGTTGGCCAGCCCGGCCCGTTCGTTGGCTTCGATAAAGACGTAGTCCGGTTGGTCGGCGGCCGGCACCATCAGGTCCAGGCCCACCATGGGGATGTCCAGGGCCCGGGCGGCGCGTACGGCGGCGTCCACCAGGGTCGGGTGGAGGATGGCGGTCACGTCTTCCAGGCAACCACCGGTGTGCAGGTTGGCGGTACGCCGCACCGCCAGACGTTCGCCTCGGGGCAGGATGCTGCTGTAGTCGTAGCCGGCGGCCTTTAGGGTGCGCTGGGTTTCCTGGTCAAGGGGGATTTTGCTTTCGCCATCGGTGGCGGCCTGGCGCCGACGGCTCTGGGCCTCGATCAACGCGCCAATGGAGTGCTGACCATCGCCGGTGACTTCCGCCGGGCGGCGAATCGCGGCGGCGACCACTTCAAAACCGATCACCAGAATCCGCAGGTCGAGGCCTTCGTGGAAGCTTTCCAGCAATACACGCGTGTCGAACTGACGGGCCGCTTCAATGGCTTTTTGCACGTCCTCGATGCTCTGCAAATCCACCGCCACGCCCTGGCCTTGCTCGCCGTCCAGCGGCTTGACCACGATGCGCTGGTGCTCGTCGAGAAACTCCAGATTGTCATCGGCACTGCCGGCCAGCTGTTGCTCCGGCAGCCTCAAACCAGCGGCCTTGAGCACCTTGTGGGTCAGGCTCTTGTCCTGGCACAACGTCATGCTGATGGCGCTGGTCAGGTCGCTGAGGGATTCGCGGCAGCGCACCCGGCGGCCACCGTGGCTCAAGGTGAACAGCCCGGCTTCGGCGTCGTCCACCTGCACGTCGATCCCGCGCCGATGAGCTTCCTCGACGATGATCCGCGCATAGGGATTGAACTCCGCTTGCGGGCCGGGGCCGAGGAACAGCGGCTGGTTGATGCCGTTCTTGCGCTTGATGGCAAAGGTGGTCAGCGCGCGAAAGCCGAGCTTGGCGTAGAGACTTTTCGCCTGGCGGTTGTCGTGCAGCACCGACAGGTCGAGGTAGCTCAGGCCACGGCTCATGAAATGTTCGATCAAGTGGCGCACCAGCACTTCACCCACGCCGGGGCGGGTGCATTGCGGGTCCACTGCCAGGCACCAGAGGCTGCAGCCGTTCTCCGGGTCGTTGAAGGCTTTGTGGTGGTTCAGGCCCATCACGCTGCCGATCACCGCGCCGCTGTCTTCATCCTCGGCCAGCCAATACACCGGGCCGCCTTGATGACGTGGCGTCAGCAGTGCCGGGTCCACCGGCAACATGCCGCGCCCCTGATACAGCTGGTTCACCGCTTGCCAGTCTGTCTCGCTCTGCACCCGGCGAATCCGAAAGCCGCGAAACACCCGGGTCGCCGGGCGATAGTCGGTGAACCACAGGCGCAAGGTGTCGGACGGGTCGAGAAACAACTGCTGTGGATCAATCCCGAGGATCTGTTGTGGCGCTGCCACATACAACGCGATATCCCGTTCGCCGGGTTGCTCGTTGAGCAACTCCAGGGCCAGGCTCGCCGGGTCCGGGAACGTGTGGCCGATCAGCAGCCGGCCCCAACCGCAATGCACGGCAATCGGCGTGGGGTCCAGTGCGCTGCCGTCTTCGGCTAAGCGGGCTTGCAGGCGCTCGTAGGAGGGCGCCTGGCCCCGCAGCAAGCGTTGGCTGTAAGCCGTGGCATGAGGTTTCATGAATCAGATTCCTTGTTCGCTGAGCCACAGGTTCAGCGCCGCCAGTTGCCACAGCTTGGAGCCGCGCAACGGGGTCAATTGGCCTTGGGGATCGGTGAGCAGGCGGTCGAGCATCGCCGGGTTGAACAGGCCGCGATCCTGGCTCGGGTCCAGCAACAGGTCGCGCACCCAGTTCAAGGTGTCCCCCTGCAAATGCTTGAGGCCGGGCACCGGGAAATAGCCTTTCTTGCGGTCGATGACTTCGCTCGGGATCACCCGGCGCGCGGCTTCCTTGAGCACTTGCTTGCCGCCGTCCGGCAGTTTGAATTTGCCGGGCACGCGGGCCGACAGTTCCACCAGGCGATAGTCGAGAAACGGTGTACGCGCTTCCAGGCCCCAGGCCATGGTCATGTTGTCGACGCGCTTGACCGGGTCATCAACCAGCATCACGGTGCTGTCCAGGCGCAGGGCTTTGTCCACTGCGGCATCGGCGCCGGGCTGGGCGAAATGCTCACGCACGAAGTCACCGGCGGCGTCATTCGCTGTCAGCCATTTCGGCGCGACCGTGGCGGCGTAGTCGTCGTAGCTGCGGTCGAAGAACGCATCGCGGTACGCGGCATACGGATCGCTGGCGCCGTCCACTTGCGGGTACCAGTGGTAGCCGGCGAACAACTCGTCCGCGCCCTGGCCGCTCTGCACCACTTTGCAGTGCTTGGCGACTTCCCGGGACAGCAGGTAGAAGGCAATGCAGTCATGGCTGACCATCGGCTCGCTCATGGCGCGGAACGCGGCCGGCAACTGCTCGATGATTTCGCTTTCGGCGATACGCAGTTGGTGGTGTCGGGTGCCGTAATGCTTGGCGATCAAGTCCGAATACTGGAACTCATCGCCGCGCTCGCCACCGGCGTCTTCAAAGCCGATGGAGAAGGTCGACAGGTCCTGCACGCCGACTTCACGCAACAGGCCCACCAGCATGCTGGAATCGACACCGCCGGAAAGCAGCACGCCCACGTCCACTGCCGCCCGCTGACGAATCGCCACGGCTTCGCGGGTGCTGTCGAGCACACGGTCGGTCCAGTCTTCGAGCGTCAGGTTGGCTTCATCGGCGTGGGGGCCGTAGGGCAGGGTCCACCAGGTTTTCTGTTCAGTCTTGCCATCGGCGTCGATGCGCATCCACGACGCGGGCGGCAGTTTTTCAATGCCCGCCAGCAAGGTGCGCGGCGCAGGCACCACGGCGTGGAAATTCAGGTAGTGATTGAGGGCCACCGGATCGAGGATCGGGTTGATATCGCCGCCCTTGAGCAGCGCCGGCAATGCCGAAGCAAAACGCAGGCGCTGGCCGGTGCGCGACAGGTACAGCGGCTTCACCCCGAGGCGGTCACGCGCGATAAACAGGCGCTGGGCATCGCGCTCCCAGATGGCAAAGGCGAACATCCCGTTGAGCTTGGGCAGCAAGGCTTCGCCCCAGGCGTGGTAGCCCTTGAGCAGCACTTCGGTGTCACCACCGGAATAGAAGGCGTAGCCCAGGGCTTCCAGCTCTTCACGCAATTCCGGGAAGTTATAGATCGCGCCGTTGAACGCCAGGGACAGGCCCAGTTGGGCGTCGACCATCGGTTGGGCAGAACCGTCCGACAAGTCCATGATTTTCAGGCGTCGATGGCCCAGGGCAATCGGCCCTTGGGCATGGAAGCCCCACGCGTCAGGACCGCGTGGCGCCAGGTGATGGGTGATTCGTTCCACCGCTGCCAGGTCGGCAGGTTGGTGATCGAAACGTAACTCTCCAGCTAATCCGCACATAAATTCCTTACCGGTTTTTCCGTTGGGGAGGGATAGAAATGCAGCCGCCAAAACAGCGGGTACCCAGAGACTGACCCGGGTAAATTGTGGGAGTTTTAGAACAATACGTTATAAGGCAATGAGCCTTGACGGGCTGTGGGCCCGTCTTGGCCCTCAGGATTTGCTTGGGTTGCCGCGAATCAGAGCGCGCAGCGCGAAGCGATTGGGGTGGCAGGCTTCGCTGACACTGCGCGGCAGCGGCAGCGGCTCATCGTCGAGCCAGGCGGCCAGCAGCTCTGCGCAGAGGGGCGCGGTGACCAGCCCGCGTGAGCCATGGCCACTGTTGATATATAGGCCGTGCAGCCACGGGCACGGTGCATCGGGGATGTGCCGGGCGTCTTTGCTGAGGGCGGCGTAGGTGTGATCAAACGTCTCGCGTTCCGCCAGCGGCCCGACGATCGGCAAGTAGTCCGGGCTGGTGCAGCGGAACGCGGCGCGGCCTTCGAGCTGTTCGGGTGCCAGGCTGTCGGCGCCCAGGCGTTGCAGCAGGTCGGGGGAGATTTCCCGCAGCATCTCGAGGTTGCCCACGTGCTCGGCCACGGTGGGCGTAAGGTCGTCGCTCTTGAAGTCAAAACTGGCGCCGAGGGTATGCTCGCCCAGGCGTGGCGGGGCGACGTAACCCTCGGCGCACACCACCGTGGCCAACGCCTGGCTTTGCGCCGTTTGCGGCAGCCGGGTGATTTGCCCGCGGATGCGTTTGAGGGGGAGGTCAGCGCTGAAGGAAAACCGCTTGATCTCGGCGGCACCGGCCAGCACCACCACACTGGCTTGCGCCAGAACCGTATCGCCCTGCAGCGCCTGCCACTCACCGTCCACCTGTTTGAGCTCAAGGGCGTCATGGTGCTGCAGCACCTCGATCAGCGGATGCCTGGCTTGCCACTGGCACAGCGCGGGCGGGTGTACCCAGCCGCCCTCGGGGAAGAACAAGCCCCCGTGCTCCAGGGTTATCCCGGCTCGCGCCTGGGCCTGTTGTTGATCCAGCACGTGCAACAACTCCGGCGCAAAAGCACTGGCCAACTGTGCCTGGCGCTCGGCCTCCTTGGCATTGAAGGCCAGTTGCAGCACGCCGCAGCCATCCCAGTCCACGCCACGTTGCAGATGCTCCAGCAGGCGCCGCGTATGGCCGAAACCGCTGAGAATCAACTGCGAAAGTGCCGTGCCGTGAGCTGAAAGCTTGAGGTACAACACCCCTTGCGGGTTGCCGGAGGCTTCCTGGGCGAGCGCTGCGTGGCGTTCCAGCAAGCTGACGCGCCAGCCGCGTGCCGCCAGGCTGGCTGCCGTGGCGCAACCGGCCAGGCCACCGCCGATGACGAGGGCGTGGCGTTCACCGGCGACGGCAGGCGGGCGCGCAAACCAGGGTTTTGCCGCGGCCGGTGCGGGCGTTTCAGTGGGCCAACCGAGAAACTCACCCCGCAGGATTTCCCACTTGTGGCCGATGCCCGGGGTGCGCTTCATCTTGAACCCGGCTGCATTGATCAACCTGCGCACCCAGCCGGTGCTGGTAAAGGTGCTGATGGTCGAGCCCGGCGCCGCCAGCCGTGCCAGTTCAGCGAACAGTTCGGCGGTCCACATATCGGGGTTTTTGGCCGGGGCAAAACCGTCGAGGAACCAGGCGTCGACCTGTGCGTCCAACTGGGGCAATTGCTCCAGCGCATCGCCGATCAACAGCGTCAGGGTGACGCGACCGTTATCCAGAACCAGCCGCTGAAAACCCTGATGGATCGCGATGTACTGCGCCAATAGTTGTTCGGCGAACGCTGCAAGTTCCGGCCAGAGGGCGAGGGCGCGTTGCAGGTCGGCGTGGCTCAGCGGGTACTTTTCCACGCTGACAAAGTGCAGGCGCGCGCCCGGCACCGCGTGTTGTTCGAACAACTGCCAGGCGCACAGGAAATTCAACCCGGTGCCGAAGCCGGTCTCACCAATCACCAACCGCCCACCCACCGGCAGCGCAGCAAAACGTTCCTGCAAACGGTTCTGCTCGAGGAACACATAGCGGGTTTCTTCAAGGCCCGACTTGTCGGAGAAGTACACGTCGTCGAACACCCGCGAGTGCGGGCGACCTTGGTCATCCCAGTCGAGCTGGGCGTGGGTTACGGGGTTCATGGGCGGCTCATAAAATACGGCAGGCAAAGGCAAGGCGGCCATTCTAGCTGATCAACAGGGTTGTCATTGATCCATGACAACCGGGTGTGGAATTTCCTCCGGCGCAGCACCGTCCAATCCGCTAGTCTTGCCTCATTCTGGAACGGAGCCGCCCATGTTCGAATCTGCCGAAATCGGTCACGCCATCGACAAAGAAACCTACGACGCCGAAGTGCCGGCCTTGCGCGAAGCGCTGCTGGAAGTGCAGTACGAACTGCAGCAGCAGAAGCGCTTCCCGGTGATCATCCTGATCAATGGCATCGAAGGCGCCGGCAAGGGCGAAACCGTCAAACTGCTGAATGAGTGGATGGACCCGCGCCTGATCGAAGTGCGCACCTTCGACCAGCAGACCGACGAAGAACTGGCCCGCCCACCGGCCTGGCGCTACTGGCGCCAGCTGCCGGCGAAAGGTCGCATGGGGGTCTTTTTTGGCAACTGGTACAGCCAGATGCTGCAGAGTCGCGTCCACGGCGAGATCAAGGATGCGCGGCTCGACCAGGCCATCGCCGGTGCCGAGCGCCTGGAAAAGATGCTGTGTGACGAAGGCGCGCTGATCTTCAAGTTCTGGTTTCACCTCTCCAAGAAGCAAATGAAATCCCGCCTCAAGGCCTTGCAGGACGACCCACTGCACAGCTGGCGCATCAGTCCGTTGGACTGGCAGCAGTCAAAGACCTACGACAAGTTTGTGCATTTCGGTGAGCGGATCCTGCGCCGCACCAGCCGTGACTATGCGCCGTGGTACGTGATCGAAGGTGTCGATGCGCATTACCGTGGGCTGACCGTTGGCAAGATCCTGCTGGAAGGCCTGCAAAATGCGTTGAAAGTGTCCAAGGCTAAAACCAGCGGCATGAACCCGGCGCCGCTGCCGTCGGCGGTTGACCAGATGAGCCTGCTGAACAGCCTGGACATGAGCCTGAGCCTTGAAAAGGACGATTACGAAGAACAACTGATTACCGAGCAGGCGCGGTTCTCCGGGCTGATGCGTGACAAGCGCATGCGCAAGCACGCGTTGGTGACGGTATTCGAAGGCAACGACGCGGCGGGCAAGGGCGGGGCGATCCGCCGCGTGGCGGCAGCCCTCGATCCCCGGCAGTACCACATCGTACCGATTGCCGCGCCCAGCGAAGACGAACGCGCCCAGCCTTACCTGTGGCGTTTCTGGCAGAAAATTCCGGCGCGGGGCATGTTCACCGTGTTCGACCGCTCCTGGTACGGCCGAGTGCTGGTGGAACGCATCGAAGGCTTCTGCACGCCGACGGACTGGATGCGCGCCTACGGCGAGATCAATGACTTTGAAGAGCAACTGCGGGATGCCGGGGTGATCGTGGTCAAGTTCTGGCTGGCGATCGACAAGCAGACGCAGCTGGAGCGGTTCCAGGCCCGCGAGGAAATCCCGTTCAAACGCTTCAAGATCACCGAGGACGACTGGCGCAACCGCGACAAGTGGGACGACTACCGGGCGGCGGTGGGCGACATGGTGGACCGCACCAGCACCGAGATTGCCCCGTGGACGCTGGTCGAGGCGAATGACAAGCGCTGGGCGCGGGTGAAGGTGTTGCGCACCATCAACCGGGCGCTGGAGGAAGCGTTCGACAAGACAGACAAGCATGACAAGAAGGGCAAGAAGAAGTAGCGCCATGCTTTTGCATACGCGGGATGAATGATTGTCGCGGTTGAAGAGGGCGGGATCTATGCTCGGTCCATCTCTCAACAACCCCAACAATAGAGGTAGCCCATGCGTGAAGTAGTGATCGTCGACAGCGTGCGAACCGGCCTGGCCAAGTCCTTTCGCGGCAAGTTCAACCAGACCCGTCCCGATGACATGGCTGCCCATTGCGTCAACGCGCTGCTGACCCGCAACGGCATCGACCCGGCCACGGTCGAGGATTGCATCGTCGGTGCCGGCTCCAACGAAGGTGCCCAGGGTTACAACATCGGCCGTAACGTGGCGGTGTTGTCGCAACTGGGCACCGGTACGGCGGGCATGACCCTCAACCGTTTCTGTTCCTCGGGCTTGCAGGCGATCGCCATTGCGGCCAACCAGATTGCTTCCGGTTGCAGCGACATCATTGTGGCCGGCGGGGTTGAGTCCATCAGTTTGACCATGAAAAGCGTGAACACCGATAACCTGATCAATCCGTTGCTCAAGGAGCAGGTACCGGGTATCTATTTCCCTATGGGGCAGACCGCGGAAATTGTTGCGCGGCGGTATCACGTGAGTCGTGAAGAGCAGGATTTGTATGCGCTGCAAAGCCAGCAGCGTACGGCCCAGGCCCAGGCTGACGGGTTGTTTGATGATGAAATTGTGCCGATGGCGGTGAAGTACAAGGTTGAGGACAAGAACACCGGGGCGGTGCAGGTGTTGGATGGGGTGGTGGACCGTGATGACTGCAATCGTCCGGATACGACCTTGGCCAGTCTTGCGGGTTTGAAGCCGGTGTTTGCCGAGGATGGGTCGGTGACGGCGGGGAATTCGTCGCAGTTGTCTGATGGGGCTTCCATGACACTGGTGATGAGCCTGGAGAAGGCCCTGGAATTGGGGCTGAAGCCGAAGGCGTTTTTCCGTGGGTTTACGGTGGCGGGGTGTGAGCCGGATGAGATGGGGATTGGGCCGGTGTTTTCGGTGCCCAAGTTGCTCAAGGCTCGGGGGCTGACGGTGGCGGATATTGATTTGTGGGAGCTGAATGAGGCGTTTGCTTCGCAGTGTCTGTATGCGCGTAATCGGCTGGAAATTGATAATGCGAAGTACAACGTCAACGGTGGGTCGATTTCCATTGGTCACCCGTTTGGGATGACGGGGTCGCGGCAGGTGGGGCACCTGGTGCGTGAGTTGCAGCGGCGGAAGGTGCGTTACGGCATCGTTACCATGTGCGTTGGGGGTGGGATGGGGGCTACTGGGTTGTTTGAGGCGGTGCGGTAGGTTGGGAGGTTGGGGGTATATCCGTTATTTAGGTAACGGCCACTTATGGTTCCGCTCTTACAGCGGGTCACTTTTAAAAAGCGCAAAAGTAACCAAAACGCTCTGCCCCGCCTGTCGGCACCTCGCCTAGGCTCGGTGTGCCCTCAGCTCCGGCATTGCTCCGCGGGCCGCCGCGACGGGCCATCCATGGCCCGGCGCGGCTAAACCGGCATCCTGCCGGTTTACCCGCTCCGCACTGCCTGCGTTCGGCCTCGGGCTGAATGGGGCAGTCAGATCAAAATCAAAAGCAGATCAAAAGCAGAGCACAGCGGCCTCCCGGCCGGCTTGAGTGTTAGAAGCAGAGGCAAGATCGAGAGCGAAAGCAGGGCTGCTTTTCTGTGGGAGCGGGCTTGCTCGCGAAGAACCTGAGACCGCCGCGTTCATCCAGAATACCCACGTCATCGTTAACGACCTTCGCGAGCAAGCCCGCTCCCACATTTGGACCGTGCCCGCTTTAGATTCTGATTTTGCTGTTGCTGTTGCTGTTGCTGTTGCTGTTGCTGTTGCTTCACCACACTCAAGCCGGCCTGTAGGCCGCTGTGCTCTTGATCTGCTTTTGATCTTGATCTTAGGCGCCCCGTTAAACCACGCTGGCCGAACGCAGGCTTTGGAGCGTGGGTAACCCGGCAGGACGCCGGGTTAGCCGCGCTGGGCCAAGGATGGCCCATCGCGGCGGCCCACGGTCCAAAGCCGGAGTGAGGGCACACCGAGCCTAGGCGAGGTGCCGAGTGGTGGGGCAAGAGCCTTTTGGTTACTTTTGGGCTCCTTTCAAAAGTGACCCGCTGTAAGAGCGGAACCAATACAAGCCATCACCCAAAAAACGGATATACACCCACCCCCCGCGTCCCCCTAGAATGCACCTCCTCCACCTCATGCATTCGGGGCATTCATGCACATCTCATCGGGCCGTTGGGTCTACGGTTTATCCCTGGCCCTGCTGACCGCGCTGCTCTGGGGCATCCTGCCGATCAAACTCAAACAGGTCTTGCAGGTGATGGACCCCGTCACCGTCACCTGGTTTCGCCTGGTGGTCTCCGGCAGTTGCCTGTTTATCTACCTCGCCGCCGTAAGACGTTTGCCCAGTTGGCGCTCCCTTGGCCCCAAAGGCGCCTGGCTGGTAGCAATCGCCGTGTGCGGCCTGATGGGCAACTACGTGCTCTACCTCGTGGGCCTGAAACTGCTAAGCCCCGGCACCGCGCAATTGGTGGTGCAGGTGGGCCCGATCTTCCTGATGATCGCCAGCGTCTTCGTGTTCAAGGAACGCTTCAGCCTGGGCCAGGGCGTGGGCCTGCTGGTGCTGATCACCGGCTTCGGCCTGTTCTTCAACCAGCGCCTGACCGAACTGCTGACCTCCCTGGGCAGCTACACCGCCGGCGTACTGACGATCCTCCTGGCCACCACCATCTGGACCTTCTACGCCCTGGGCCAGAAGCAGTTGTTGACCGTGTGGAATTCGTTGCAGGTGATGATGGTGATCTACCTGTGCTGCGCGCTGTTGCTGACGCCCTGGGCGCACCCGATGGAAGCGCTGCAACTGAGCCCGCTGCAAGGCTGGCTGCTGCTGGCCTGCTGCTTCAATACGCTGATTGCCTACGGCGCATTCGCCGAAGCCCTGGCCCACTGGGAAGCCTCGCGCGTCAGCGCCACCCTGGCGCTGACGCCATTGGTGACCTTCGTCGCGGTGGCAGTGGCCGCGTGGATGTGGCCCGACTACGTGCACGCCGAAGACATCAACGCCCTCGGCTACGGCGGGGCCGTGCTGGTGGTGCTGGGTTCCGCAACGGTCGCGCTGGCGCCATCGTTGTTCGCCGGGCTCAGGGCCCGGCGTGCACGGTTGGCGTCTTAATGACCGGCTTCCAGCATGTTTTCCGGACGCACCCACTGGTCGAACTCTTCATCCGTGAGGTAGCCCAGCTTGAGCGCCGCCTCCCGTAAGGTCAGCCCTTCGGCATAGGCCTTCTTGGCAATCTCGGCGGACTTGTCGTAGCCGATGTGCGGGTTCAGCGCAGTCACCAGCATCAGGCCACGCTCAAGGTGCGCGGCCATTTGCTCGGCGTCGGGTTCGAGGCCAGCGATGCAGTGCTCCTGGAAGTTGCTGCAACCGTCAGCCAGCAGGCGGATCGACTCCAGCAGGTTGTGGATGATCACCGGCTTGTACACGTTCAACTGCAAATGGCCCTGGCTGGCGGCGAAACCGATGGTCACGTCGTTGCCCAGCACCTGGCAGGCCAGCATCGACAGGGCTTCGCATTGGGTCGGGTTGACCTTGCCGGGCATGATCGAACTGCCCGGTTCATTTGCCGGTAACTTGACTTCCGCCAGCCCGGCACGCGGGCCGGAACCCAGCAGGCGCAGGTCGTTGGCGATTTTCATCAGGGCCACGGCCAGGGTTTTGAGTGCACCGTGCAAGGTGGTCAATGGCTCATGGCCGGACAGCGCGGCGAATTTGTTCGGCGCGGTGACAAACGGCAGGCCCGACAGCGCGGCCAATTCCGAAGCAATCGCTTCGCCAAACCCGTGAGGCGAGTTGAGCCCGGTGCCGACGGCAGTACCGCCCTGGGCCAGTTCGCAGACGGCGGGCAGGGCGCTGCGGATCGCGCGTTCGGCGTAATCCAGTTGCGCTATAAAGGCTGAAACTTCCTGGCCAAAGGTGATCGGCGTGGCGTCCATCATGTGGGTGCGGCCGGTTTTCACCAGTTTCATGTGGCGCGCCGACAATTCTGCCAGGCCGCCGGACAGTTCACGGATGGCCGGCAACAGCTTCTCGGTGACCGCCTGCACGGCGGCGATGCTCATGGCGGTGGGGAAGCAGTCGTTGGAGCTCTGGGAGCGGTTCACATGATCGTTGGGGTGAACCGGGCTCTTGCCGCCACGGGGCTTGCCCGCCAGCTCGTTGGCGCGGCCGGCGATCACTTCGTTGGCGTTCATGTTGCTCTGGGTACCGCTGCCGGTCTGCCACACCACCAGGGGGAACTGGTCGTCGTGTTCGCCGGCCAGCACTTCGTCGGCGGCCTGTTCGATCAGCCGGGCGATGTCGGCGGGCAGGTCGCCATTGCGGTCGTTGACCCGGGCCGCAGCCTTCTTGATCAGGGCCAGGGCGTGCAGCACGGCGAGGGGCATGCGCTGGTCGCCGATGGCGAAGTTCACCAGCGAGCGTTGGGTCTGCGCACCCCAGTAAGCGTCATCCGGGACTTGCACTTCTCCCAGGCTGTCGGTTTCGATACGGCTCATCGGGCACACTCCTTCAGGTTCGTTTGCGCAGTTTAGGCCGTGATGGACCTTGAGGGTTCCATTAAAGACTTTTCATCGGATTATGTACCGCAAAACCAGGCCCCATAAGGCGTGGGGTTGAGCCGCGGCGTTTTTTAGGCGCAGAATGGGCGCCCTTGGGGTCTTACCTCGCCTGCTAGAAAAGGAAACTCGATGACTCGTCTTCGTGCCATCTGTACCGCGGTTGCTCTGGTATGTGCCAGCGGCCAGGTTTTTGCCGATACCGCCAGCCACAACGCCAGTGCCGAAGCCTTCCTTACCCTGGCCCATGCCGACAAGCTGGGTACCCCGGTGTACATGCAAGTGCAGCAAATGTTCGCTCAGCGTTTCGAGCAGACCAAGGCGCCTGCTTCCAAGCAAACCGTTCTGGACACCTACCAGGCCAAGGCCAACACCGCCCTGGACCAGGCCATTGGCTGGAACAAGCTCAAGCCGGACATGATCAAGCTGTACACCAGTAACTTCAGCGAATCCGAGCTCAAGGACCTGGTTGCGTTCTACCAGTCGCCATTGGGCAAGAAAGTCCTGGAAAAAATGCCTCAGCTGACCCAGCAATCGGCCCAGATGACCCAGGCCAAGCTGGAAAGCGCGGTACCTGTGGTGAACAAGCTGCTGGAAGACATGACCAACGAGCTGACGCCAAAAGCCCCGGCCCCGGCCAAGAAGAAGTAAACAGGAATGACCATGCAACAGCGTATCGAATCGGCACTCGTCGCCCTGAGCCCGGAACACTTGAGCGTGCTGGATGAAAGCCATATGCACAGCCGTGGGTTGCAGACCCACTTCAAGGCCGTGCTGGTCAGCCAGCAGTTCGAGGGGCTCAACCGCGTCAAGCGCCACCAGAAGGTCTATGCCACGCTGGGTGACCTGATGAGCGAATTCCATGCGTTGGCGCTGCATACCTACACGCCTGAAGAATGGGCGAAAATCGACGCAGCCCCGGCCTCGCCGACCTGCGCCGGCGGACATTGATGGGTATCGACTGAACTCCCCTGTAGGAGCGAGCTTGCTCGCGAAAAACCTGAGAGCGCCGTTGGGTTTCAGGTGTTCCGCGTCACCGTTGACGTCCTTCGCGAGCAAGCTCGCTCCTACAGTTAACGGTTTATCCCTGATAGAATCCGCAACGCGCCGCTTAGTCGGCGCGTTTTTTTTGCATCCGGTTCACCCTTTACGAGGGTAGCCACCTGGAGAGAACACCCATGACTCAACCAATCGTCGTGGCGGCACTGTATAAGTTCGTCACCCTCGAAGATTACGTTGCCCTGCGCGAGCCACTGCTGCAGGCGATGGTCGACAACGGCATCAAAGGCACCTTGCTGATCGCCGAAGAAGGCATCAACGGCACCGTTTCCGGTAGCCGCGAAGGCATTGATGGCTTGATGGCCTGGCTCAAGAACGACCCACGCATGGACGACATCGACCACAAAGAGTCGTACTGCGACGAGCAGCCGTTCTACCGCACCAAGGTCAAGCTCAAGAAAGAGATCGTGACCCTGGGCGTCGAAGGCGTTGACCCGAACAAAAAAGTCGGCACCTACGTCAATCCGCAAGACTGGAATGCGCTGATCAGCGACCCGGAAGTGCTGCTGATCGATACCCGCAACGACTACGAAGTGTCCATCGGCACCTTTGCAGGCGCGATCGACCCGAAAACCACCAGCTTTCGCGAATTTCCCGACTACATCAAAGCCAACTTCGATCCGGCCAAGCACAAGAAAGTCGCCATGTTCTGCACCGGCGGCATTCGTTGCGAAAAAGCCTCGAGCTATATGCTCAGCGAAGGTTTTGACGAGGTGTACCACCTCAAGGGTGGCATCCTGAAGTACCTTGAAGAGGTGCCGCAGGAAGAAACCAAATGGCAGGGCGACTGCTTTGTATTCGACAATCGCGTGACCGTGCGCCACGACTTGAGCGAAGGCGACTACGATCAATGTCATGCCTGCCGCACACCGATCAGCGCCTCCGACCGTGCATCCGAACACTATGTGGCCGGCATCAGTTGCCCGCATTGCTGGGATAAGCTTTCCGAGAAGACTCGTCGCAGTGCGATCGACCGGCAGAAGCAGATTGAACTGGCCAAGGCCCGCAACTTGCCGCACCCGATTGGCTACAACTACAAGCAATCCCCATCCTCCGAGGCCTGAGCCATGTCCGCGCGCCTGCTCTATGTAATGGATCCGATGTGTTCATGGTGCTGGGGCTTCGCTCCGGTGGCCAAGGCGTTGGTTGAGCAGGCCCAGGCCGCAGGCGTGGAGCTGCACCTGGTGGTGGGCGGTTTGCGCACCGGCAGTGGCGCGGCGCTGGAACCGACCACCCGGCGCTATATTCTTGAGCACTGGCAGGCGGTCACCGACGCCACCGGCCAGCCGTTCAAGCGGGAGGGCGCGTTGCCTGACGGATTTGTCTACGACACCGAGCCGGCTTGCCGCGCCGTGGTCACGGCCCGCAGCCTGGCGCCGGATTGCGCGTGGAAACTGCTGGGCCTGATCCAGCAGGCGTTCTACGTTGAAGGTCGCGACGTGACCCGCGCCGACGTGCTGGTGGAGTTGGCCGAGACGGCCGGCGTGCCGCGTATCGAATTCGCCGAAGCCTTCGACCGGGCCGATCAGCACGCGGCCACCGCGGCGGATTTCACCTGGGTTCAGGATTTGGGCATCGCCGGTTTCCCGACCTTGCTGGCTGAGCGCAATGGGCAGTTGGCGCTGCTTACCAATGGCTATCAGCCGCTGTCCGAGTTGTCGCCGCTGCTGAGTCGTTGGCTGGAGCGAGCTGCCTGTGCATGATCAGCCCGATCCGGTCGAACAACCCAAGCGCGTCGACCGGCTGACCTGGGCGGAAGTCCGCCGCCTGGCCCTGCATCACAAAAAATCCCTGTGGATCGCCAATGGGGTTGCCGTGCTGGCGACCCTGTGCAGTGTGCCGATCCCGTTGCTGTTGCCGTTGCTGGTGGACGAAGTACTGCTGGGCCACGGCGATGCGGCACTGAAAGTGATGAACCACGCGCTGCCCCTGGGTTGGCAGAAGGCCGCCGGCTATATCGGCCTGATGCTGCTGGTGACCTTGCTGTTGCGTTGCGGCGCCCTGGTGTTCAACGTGTTGCAGGCGCGGTTGTTTGCGCGGCTGGCCAAGGACATTGTCTATCGCATTCGCGTACGGCTGATCGAGCGCCTCAAGCGCATTTCCCTCAGCGAATACGAAAGCCTGGGCAGCGGCACGGTGACCACGCACCTGGTCACCGACCTGGACACGGTGGACAAATTCGTCGGCGAGACCCTCAGCCGATTCCTGGTGGCGATGCTCACGCTGGTGGGCACCTCCGGGATCCTGATGTGGATGCACTGGAAGCTGGCGCTGTTGATCCTGCTGTTCAACCCGCTGGTGATCTACGCCACCGTGCAGTTGGGCAAGCGGGTCAAGCACCTTAAGAAGCTGGAAAACGACAGCACCTCGCGGTTCACCCAGGCCCTCACCGAAACCCTCGATGCGATCCAGGAAGTGCGCGCCGGCAACCGCCAGGGCTTTTTCCTCGGGCGCTTGGGCCAGCGGGCCCAGGAAGTGCGGGACTTCGCCGTCAATTCCCAGTGGAAAAGCGACGCCTCCAGCCGCGCCAGTGGCTTGCTGTTCCAGTTCGGTATCGACATTTTCCGCGCGGCGGCCATGCTCACGGTGCTGTTTTCCGACCTGTCCATCGGCCAGATGCTCGCGGTGTTCAGCTACCTGTGGTTCATGATCAGCCCGGTGGAGCAGCTGTTGAACCTGCAATACGCCTACTACGCGGCGGGCGGGGCGCTGACGCGGATCAACGAACTGCTGGCCCGCGCCGACGAACCGCAATACGCGGGCGGTGCCGATCCGTTTACCGGGCGCGAGACCGTCGGCATCGAGGTGCGCGGCCTGAACTTCGGCTATGGCGAAGAGCTGGTGCTCGACCAGTTGAACCTGAACATTGCCCCGGGTGAAAAAGTCGCGATTGTCGGCGCCAGCGGCGGCGGCAAAAGTACCCTGGTGCAACTGTTGCTGGGGCTGTATACGCCGCAGGCAGGCAGCATCCGTTTTGGTGGCTTGACCCAGCAGGAAATCGGCCTGGAGACGATTCGCGAGAACGTCTCCGTGGTGCTGCAACACCCGGCGCTGTTCAACGATACGGTGCGCGCCAACCTGACCATGGGCCGCGAACGCAGCGACCAGGCCTGCTGGCAGGCGCTGGAAATTGCCCAACTGGATGCGACTGTCAGGGCGCTGCCGCTGGGCCTGGACAGCGTGGTCGGGCGCTCCGGCGTACGCTTCTCCGGCGGCCAGCGTCAGCGCCTGGCCATTGCACGGATGGTGCTCGCGGAGCCAAAAGTGGTAATACTCGACGAAGCCACCTCGGCCCTGGATGCGGCAACCGAATACAATCTGCACCAGGCGCTGGCGCGGTTTCTCACTGGCCGTACCACCTTGATCATCGCCCACAGGCTGTCGGCGGTAAAACAGGCGGATCGGGTATTGGTGTTTGATGGCGGGCATATTGCCGAGGATGGCGACCATCAGCAGCTCATTGCTGACGGTGGCTTGTACGCCAAACTTTACGGACACTTGCAACAAGTGCGGTGATTTAGCCTACGCTGAGCTATCAGGAGCGGTTTTCACTCGCGTGCGTATTTTAGTTGTGCATGTGCAAGGGACCTCATGAAGCAAAAGCAGACTCTCGGAACCCCTCGGTTGTTGGGCATCGTGTGGCCCTTTATTGCCGTCGTACTGTTCCAGGCATTGTTAGGCTGCGTCAGTCTCTACGTGCTCTCGGCGGTGCGCGGCTATGTGGCAGGCGAAAGCCTGTGGTCCAAGGGCCAGAAAGACGCGATCTTTTACCTGACGCTGTACGCCGACAACCGCAACGAAGCCACCTTCCTCAAATACCAGAACGCGATTGCCGTACCCCAGGGCGGGCATGAGCTGCGCGTGGCCCTCGACCGCCCGACCCCGGACCTGAGCGCCGCACGCTCGGGCATCCTCAAGGGGGGCAACCACCGTG
This sequence comes from Pseudomonas sp. AN3A02, assembly GCF_011765255.1. Classification (NCBI taxonomy): domain Bacteria; kingdom Pseudomonadati; phylum Pseudomonadota; class Gammaproteobacteria; order Pseudomonadales; family Pseudomonadaceae; genus Pseudomonas; species Pseudomonas sp. AN3A02. The sequence continues at coordinate 114,898 of NZ_JAARNI010000001.1, read as the reverse complement.
ACGACGTTTCCAGCCTGATCTGGCTATACCTCAACTTTCGCCATTTCAGTTACTTGGAAAAGGCCATCGAGCTGTGGACGGTGGGCGACGGCTATTTGTTGCAACTGGACGATCTGGCGCAGGAGATGCACCGGGCGATCCTGGCCAATCAGGTCAGCAGCGCCGACGTGCACGCCTGGAAGGAACGGATTTTCGCCATCAACGACGGCGTGACCCCGGCCGCCAAAGCCTTCAGTGACGCCCTGGGCGAAGGCTCGCGGATGATTCTGCGCCTGCTGCTGGTGACCAACCTGGCCACGGCGCTGGGCTTGATCGTGCTGGCGCTGTTGCGCACCCACAAGCTGCTGGCCCAGCGGCACGCGTTTGCCGACGCGCTGCAGTTAGAGAAGGAGCGGGCGCAGATAACCCTGGAGTCAATTGGCGACGGGGTAATCACCACCGATGTCGACGGCGCCATTGCGTATATGAACCCGGCCGCCGAAGCCCTGACCCACTGGAAAGGCGCCCAGGCCCAGGGGTTGCCGCTGGCAGCGCTGTTCAACCTGCTGGATGAGAATGCCCAGGCCGACGGCTTTACCTTGATCGAACGCATATTGGGCGGCCAGCTCGGCGGGGGCAGCGAGCATTCAAAGCTGATTCAGCGTCTGGACGGCACCACCGTGTCCGTCACCCTGGTGGGCGCGCCGATCCGCAGTGCTGGCAAAGTCGTCGGCGCGGTGCTGGTGCTGCACGACATGACCCAGGAGCGCCAGTACATCGCCAACCTGTCCTGGCAGGCGACCCACGATGCCTTGACCGGCCTGGCCAACCGGCGCGAGTTTGAGTTCCGCCTGGAGCAGGTGCTGCACAACGTCGGGCGCCAGCAAAGCGGGCGCCATGCCTTGATGTTCCTTGACCTTGACCAGTTCAAGCTGGTCAACGACACCTGCGGGCATGCCGCCGGGGATGAGCTGTTGCGGCATATCTGCGCGCTGCTGCAGTCGGATCTGCGCGAAGGCGACACCCTGGCCCGGCTGGGCGGCGACGAGTTCGGCATCCTGCTGGAAAACTGTCCGGCACAGGTGGCGGAAAAAATCGCCGAAAGCCTGCGCCATACCGTGCAGAGCCTGCATTTTGTGTGGAAGGGCAGGCCGTTTGTCACCACCGTGAGTATCGGCCTGGTGCACATCACCCAAGCCCCGACCACCCTGGAAACCTCCCTGCGGGCTGCCGACATGGCGTGCTACATGGCCAAGGAAAAGGGCCGCAACCGCGTGCAGGTGTATCACGCCGATGACTCGGAATTGTCCCTGCGTTTTGGCGAGATGGCCTGGGTGCAGCGCCTGCATATGGCCCTGGAAGAGAACCGCTTTTGCCTGTACGCCCAGGAAATTGCGCCGCTGGGGCACACCGAGCATGGCAATGGGCATATCGAAATCCTGCTGCGCCTGCATGACGAGGCGGGGCGGATCATCCTGCCGAACAGTTTTATCCCGGCGGCCGAGCGTTACGGTTTGATGACATCGCTGGATCGCTGGGTGGTGGAGAACGTGTTCAAGATCGTCGCGGGCTGTATGCGTGAGCGCCCGGCCCGGCCTATGGCTATGTGTGCGATCAATCTGTCAGGCATTACCATCGGCGATGAGGACTTTCTCGGGTTCTTGCGTGAGAAATTCAGCGCGTATGGCATTCCGCCAGAAATGATTTGTTTTGAAATTACAGAAACCAGCGCTATCGCGAATTTGGGTAGTGCAATTCGTTTTATCAACGAACTCAAAGAGTTAGGGTGCCATTTCTCCCTCGATGACTTCTGCGCCGGGATGTCCTCGTTCGCATATCTTAAACATTTACCTGTAGACTTCTTGAAGATCGATGGAAGTTTCGTAAAGGATATGCTGGACGACCCGATTAACCGCGCTATGGTCGAAGTGATCAATCACATCGGTCATGTCATGGGTAAGCGCACAATTGCCGAATTTGTCGAGACACCCCAGATCGAACAAGCCTTGCTTGAGATCGGGGTCGACTACGCTCAGGGATACCTGATCGAGCGACCGCAGTTGTTTACCTTTGATAGTTTGCAGTGTCGACCTGTGCGACCGCAGCCTCTGTTATTCAAGGCGCCTGGCACGTTCCGATGAAACATTTGCTGGTCTGTACATATCACACATCAAAAGGAGCCCGACAGTGATCGACACATTCAACAGAACCGGCCCGCTTATGGAAGCCTCGAGTTACCCCGCCTGGGCACAACAGCTGATCCAGGCTTGTAGCGAGAGCAAGCGCCGCGTTGTCGAACACGAACTGTACCAGCGCATGCGCGATAACAAGCTCAGCGCCAAGACCATGCGCCACTATCTGATTGGTGGCTGGCCAGTGGTTGAACAGTTTGCGTTGTACATGGCACAGAACCTCACCAAGACCAAATTTGCCCGCCATCCTGGGGAGGACATGGCGCGCCGCTGGCTGATGCGCAATATTCGCGTGGAACTCAACCATGCCGATTATTGGGTGCATTGGGCGCGTGCCCATGGTGTCAGCCTGGAAGAGTTGCAGGCACAGGAAGTGCCACCGGAGCTGCATGCACTCAGCCATTGGTGCTGGCACACCAGCTCGGCCGATTCGCTGATTGTCGCGATTGCCGCCACCAACTACGCCATTGAGGGGGCCACTGGGGAGTGGTCCGCCGTGGTGTGTTCCACCGGCGTCTATGCTGCGGCTTTCCCTGAGGAAGACCGCAAGCGCGCCATGAAGTGGCTGAAGATGCATGCCCAGTACGATGATGCTCACCCGTGGGAAGCGCTGGAAATCATTTGCACCCTGGCCGGCATGAACCCGACCCAGGCTCTGCAGGTAGAGCTGCGTCAGGCGGTGTGCAAGAGCTACGACTACATGTACCTGTTCCTGGAACGCTGCATGCAGTTGGAAAAATCGGCGACTGCCACCCGTAAACAACCCACCCTGGTTGCCAGCGAAGCATAAACCGCGTGATGGCGGGGCTGCCGTGAATTAAAGCGGTTACCCCGCCATTGCCAGGCGATTGCGGCCTTCGCGCTTGGCCACATACAAGGCGTTGTCCGCCCGGCGCAATACGCTCTCGGCGGACTCTCCTGCCAGCAAGGTCGAGCAACCCAGGCTCACCGTCAATTCGATACGTTCATCATCCGCCCAGTATTCCTGGGCCTGTGCCGCATGGCGCAGGCGCTCACCGACCATCGACGCCGCATCCCGGCCGGTGTTGGACAGCAGGATCAGAAACTCTTCTCCGCCAAACCGAAACACCATATCCACATTGCGCAGCTGGCTCTTGATCGAGGCGGCAACGGCCTTGAGCACCTTGTCGCCCGTGGCATGGCCGTGGGTGTCGTTGATGTGTTTGAAGTGGTCGATGTCCAGCATCAGCAAGGACAGCGGCTGCAGGTGCCGGCGGGCCATGTCGATTTCCCGTTGCAGGGTCTGATCCATGGCGATGCGGTTACCGGTTTCGGTCAGCGGGTCGCGCAGGGCGCTGCGGGTCGCCGCGCGGTAGAGCAGGGCGTTGCGCATCGGGTAGAGCAGGGTGGCCAGCAGTGATTCCAGGTTGGCCAACTCGTCTTCCATGAAGCGTTGGTTGCGCCGAAACACCAGTTCGCCGAGGTGCTCGCCTTCGTGGCTGAGGGCATAGCTCACCGAATGATGGCCGCGATGGCCATATTCCAGGCGCAGGTCGCTGGCTTCGTGACGGTATTGCAGGGCGTCCAGTGGCACCAGGCGTTGGATCTCGCGGAAGAACAGCGCGAGGATGTGCTCCGGCTCCAGGCTGGTTTGCAATTGCATGCCCAGTTGCTGGCGAAGTTGCACAACGGTGGTGGGGCGGCGTGTAAGAAGGGAAGGCTGACCAAAGCCCAGTCGTTGCAATTTGGCGCTGTCGAAGTCAATTGCGTTGGTCTGGGTCGGTGTTTTCATAAGTGTATGAGCCTCTAAGCACAAAACTGTCTTACAGGCTGGGTGAGAGCGTCGTACTGTTCCTTCAGTTCCGTAGGACTGACGTATAGTCTAGCCCGGTTTGCTGAAGGGTATAACTGCCGCACGTCTTATAGCCGGGGCTGCGTTGCCGCAAGCCCCGGCGTGGGGCCTATTGTTTTTGCGGATCAAACTGCTTGTCGCGGATGAACAGCGCCGGGATCACCCCGCAGATAAAGTACGCGCCGCCCATTACCAAAAATCCTACGCCGATCGAGCCATGGGACGCCAGGAAGCCAATGGCGGCCGGTGCCACCGCTGCGCCAATTCGGCCAATGTTGTAGGCCCCGCCCACCGCTGAGCCGCGAAATTTCGCTTCGAAGCTTTCGGTCATGTAGGTCGCATTCACGCCGTAGGGAATGCCGTACAGGAAGCCGAACACAATCAGCATCCACAGGATGTTGTCCGGGCTCTGGAACAGCACGATCACCGGCAGGAAAATCGCCGTGCCCAACGCGCCGACGGCGAATACCAGGCGCCGGCCCAGGCGGTCTGCCGCGAGCCCGGCGAGGATCTTGCCGAAAATCATCGCTGCGTAGGTGCCGACCATGTAGCTGGTCATCGACTTGAAGTTCATCCCCAGTTCGCCTTCCAGGTACGACGGCATCCAGTTATTGACGCCGTAGTAGCCGAACTGCAGGAAGCCCGCGGTCAGCGCCCAGAGGATAAACATGCGGCTGGCTTTCGGGTCGCTGAAGATCAGCTTGAACATGCCGTCGGGTTTCTTCGCCGACACGCGCTTGATGCCCTCGGCCTTTTCCCGGGCGCGTTCGGCCTGGGCCTTGATCCAGGCTTGGGGCTCCGGCACCAGGCGTTGCATCAGCACGGCGAGGATCACTGGGATGATCGCCACGTAGAACAGCCAGCGCCAGCCGTGGTTCGGCAGGATCCAGCCCGCGAGCAAGGTGGCGACGATGTAACCCACCGACCAGCCGGCCTGCAGGGTGCCGAGCACGGTGGTGCGATAGCGGGTCGGCACGTATTCGGCCATCAGCGTGTTGCACGCGACATACAGCGCGCCCAGCCCGAGGGAGGCGAAGAAGCGTGTGCTCGCAAACTGCCAATAGCTGTGGGTCATGCCCAGTATCGCCGTGCCGGCGGAGAACAGCACGATGCTCCAGACCACGGTTTTCACCCGGCCAAAACGGTCACAGGCCCAGCCGCCGTAAATCCCGCCGATGGCCATCCCGGCCAGGGTGAAACTGCCCAGGCTGCCGGCTTCGACACTGGTCAGGCCAAACTCGGCCTTGAGGCTGCTGAGGCTGTAGGACAGCAGCATCAAGTCGGCACCGTCGATCAGCAGGCCGAGGAAGCAGAAGATGAAAACAATGATCCACAGGTTGTTTTTCGCGGGCGACAACGCACCCGCCTGAGTGGCGACTTCCATAGCGATACCTTGTTGTAGTTGTTAGGGCACTGGGTATGGGTGTTGCAGTTAATGGGTTGGAACACGGTCAAAATGTGGGAGCGGGCTTGCTCGCGAATGCGGTGTATCAGCCACCGGATGCATCGACTGACACACCGCCTTCGCGAGCAAGCCCGCTCCCACATTAGTTCTGTGTTGTTCCGAGGGTTTAGTGTTTGGCCTCGCGAATCATGTTGCGGGCGATCACCAATTGCTGGATCTGCGTGGTGCCTTCATACAGCCGGAACAGACGCACATCGCGATAGAACCGCTCGATGGCGTACTCGCTCACATACCCGGCACCGCCGTGAATCTGCACGCAACGATCCGCCACCCGGCCACACATTTCCGTGGCGAACATCTTCGAGCAGGACGCTTCGGTGCCGATGTTCAGGCCTTCGTCGCGCTTGCGCGCAGCGTCCACCACCATGCAGCGGGCGGCGTAGATCTCGGCCTTGCTGTCGGCGAGCATCGCCTGGATCAGCTGGAACTCGGCTATCGGCTGGCCGAACTGTTTGCGTTCCAGGGCGTAGTGCAGGGCATCGTTGAGCATGCGCTCGGCGGCCCCGACGCTCACCGCAGCAATGTGCAGGCGGCCCTTGTCGAGTACCTTCATCGCGGTCTTGAACCCCACGCCTTCGACGCCGCCGATCAACTGGTCGGCCGGCACGCGCACGTTGTCGAAAATCACGTCGCAGGTGTGGGCGCCTTTCTGGCCCATCTTGTGGTCGCGCTTGCCCAGGGACAGGCCCGGTGTGTCGCGCTCGACGATAAACGCACTGATACCGCCCGAGCCTTTGATGTCCGGGTTGGTGCGGGCCATTACCGTGTAAATCCCGGCGTGGGGAGCGTTGGTAATAAAGCGCTTGGTGCCATTGATGATGTAGTGGTCACCGTGGCGCACCGCTGTGGTTTTCAGCGAGGCAGCGTCGGAGCCGGAGTCCGGTTCGGTCAGGCAGAACGAGCTGAGCAGCTCGCCGCTGGCCAGTTTCGGCAGGTAGTGCTGCTTCTGCGCCTCGGTGCCGTCCAGCAGGATGCCGATGGAGCCGATGCCGTTGTTGGTACCGAAGTAGGAGCGGAATGCCGGAGAGGTGCGCCCCAGTTCAAAGGCCACGTTGACCTCTTCTTCCATGGTCAGCCCGAGGCCGCCGTAGGCTTCGGGCAGGGTCAGGCCGAACAGGCCCAACTCGCGGAACTGGCTGACGATATCCGCCGGGACGTCATCGGTCTCGGCCAGTTCGTTTTCCCGTGGGATCAGCGCTTCGTTGACGAACTGCTGGAGGGTTTCCAGCAACAGATGAAGCGTTTCGGGGTCTCGGATCATGTGCATTCCTCAGCGGCCCGTTCGGCGGGCCAGTTGAAAGTCAATCTGCCGAGGCCCTGCACCGATCTGTCTAGCGGGCGGCGGCCTCGATGTTGTTCACCATGTGCTTGAGACGGGGCCCGATGTCGTCCTCGAGTTTCTCCCGGGAAAGGTGAAAACTCGGTCCGCCACAGTTGAACGTCAGCAGTCCATGTTGTGCATGCAGCAGCGGTACGGCGATGGCGTTTACATCGCGGTGCCACTCACCGATCGACATGCAGTAGCCGAAATCGGTGTAGTCCCGGAAGGCGCGTTCCAGGCCCTTCCTGATGCCCGGCCAGTCCTCCAGATGACGCTGGCGGATATGGTCGAGAATAAATTCCCGCTCGTTTTCCGGCATCGCTGCCAGGCAGGCGCGGCCTGCGGAACTCAAGTGCAACGGCAACCGCGTACCGACCTGGCGGCGCATGGTCATGTTGGCTTCACCCTGGACCACGTCCAGGTACACCATGTCCAAACGATCGCGGGTCGCCATGGCCACCGCGGCCTGGGCGTACTTGGCCATCGTCTCCATCAGCGGATGGGCCACGGCCCGCACCGACAGGTTCGAAAGCATCGCGTAACCGAACGCCATCACCCCTACATCCAGCTGATACCGGCCTGACTGCGGCAGGTGCTTGAGATAGCCCAAGCGGGTCAGCGTGTGGGTCATCCGTGTAATCGTCGGCTTTGGCAGCCCGGTCTTGCGCGCCAGCTCCTGGTTACCCAGCACGCTTTCGCTGGGGGTAAAACAACGCAGCAATTCCAGGCCACGTGCCAGGGCGGTAACGAACTGGCGGTCCTTGTCTTCTTCCTCGTCGGCATTCATCGGATCGATCAGCAAGTGCTCGAATGCGTGGTTGCCGGCAGGTGCTTCAGGCGTATTCGGGTCCATGTTTCGACGGCGCATGTTAGTCCCCCTTTTTTTAGAAAATCAACAAAACAAAATTGTATTCCGCACAGCGAAACTAATCAACTTCACTGGTGATTGTCTTTTTGTTTAATAAAATCCGTCTAAACAAAGAGTTATAGCCCGATTTGTGGGCAGCTCAGGTTTTTACGTTTACATCACGACGAGTCGGTCCTTATGATTATCGCTAAATACGGAATGTTGTTTCGCATAGCGAAACAGGCGATATCCGAACTAACAAGAACATTGCAGCAGGAGAACTTGTGGCCAGCCTCGACCAACCCGTAGTGCACCTCGACGTCCAGGACAATGGCGTCGCCGTGGTACGCATCCACCGTCCCGAAGTTAAAAACGCCTTGAACGCCCAGGTTCGCGAAGAACTGGCCGAACATTTTCGTGCCCTGGCCAAGCGTCGTGATGTGCGCGCCATCGTGCTCACCGGCGGCGATCAGTTCTTCGTGGCCGGTGCCGACATCAAGGAATTCGCCAGCGCCACGCCGATCGAGATGTACCGCCGGCACACCGAGTATTTGTGGGAAGCCATCAGCCGCTGCCCGAAGCCGGTGATCGCCGCGGTGAATGGTTTTGCCCTGGGCGGCGGTTGTGAGTTGGCCATGCATTGCGACCTGATCGTCGCCGGTGAGTCGGCGCGGTTTGCCCAGCCCGAGGTCAAACTGGGCCTGATGCCAGGCGCCGGTGGCACCCAGCGCCTGGTGCGCGCCGTGGGTAAGTTCCAGGCCATGCGTATCGCGTTGACCGGTTGCATGGTCAACGCGCCGGAGGCTCTGGCCATGGGCATGCTCAGCGAAGTGGTGGCGGATGACCAGACCATCCCCCGCGCCCTGGAACTGGCTGCGCAGATTGCTGCGTTGCCGCCACTGGCGGTGGAGCAGATCAAGGAAGTGATGCTCGCCGGCGCCGACCTGCCGCTGGAAAGCGCGCTGGTGCTGGAGCGCAAGGCCTTTCAACTGCTGTTCGATTCGGCGGACCAGAAGGAGGGCGCCGCGGCGTTCTTCGAAAAACGCACCGCGAACTATCTGGGGGAATGACGATGACGGATTCAATCAAGATCATGGGCCTGGTAGGCACCGGTGTGATGGGCGCCGGCATCGCTCAGATTGCCGCCCAGGCGGGCGTGTTGGTGCGCTTGTTCGATGCCCGCGATGGCGCTGCGCAAACCGCTCGGGACAACCTCGGCGCCACGCTCTCGAAACTGGCCGCCAAGGGCAAGATCACCCAGGCGGCGATGGACGCAGCGCTGGAAAACCTGCACGTCGCCGCCACAGTTGAGGCATTGCACGATTGCGACCTGGTGGTGGAAGCCATCGTCGAAAACCTCGACGCCAAGCGCGGCCTGTTGCAGCAACTGGAAGGCGTGGTCAGCGCGGGCTGCATCCTCGCCACCAACACCTCGTCGCTGTCGGTCACGGCCATCGCCACCGGTTGCCAACACCCTGAGCGGGTAGCGGGGCTGCACTTCTTCAACCCGGTGCCGTTGATGCGCGTCGTCGAAGTGATCGACGGCCTGGCCACTGCGCCGAAGGTCGGCGATGACCTGCTGGCCTTCGTGGCCCGCACCGGCCATCGCGGCGTGCGCGCCAAGGACACCCCGGGCTTTATCGTCAACCACGCCGGCCGTGCCTACGGGACCGAAGCGTTGAAGATGCTCGATGAAGGCATTGCCGAGCGCGGCGACATCGACCGTATCCTGCGTGAAGGCGCAGGCTTTCGCATGGGCCCGCTGGAACTGCTGGACCTCACGGGCCTCGACGTTTCCCACCCGGTGATGGAGTCGATCTACAACCAGTTCTATCAAGAAGCGCGCTACAAACCGTCGCCCCTGACCCGCCAGATGCTGGCGGGCGGACGCCTGGGGCGCAAGAGCGGGCTGGGCTTCTACCGTTACGAAAATGGCCAGGTAGTTGACGGCCCGCAGCCGCAGCCGGTGCCTTCGGTGAAGCATCTGCCGCCGGTGTGGATCGCCACCGAAAACGCCGACGACTACGAGCGCCTCAGCGCCTTGGTGATCAAGTTGGGCGCGCACCTTGAAAGCACGGCACAGCCTTCGCCTGAAGCGTTATGCCTGCTGGCGCCTTACGGCCTCGATGCCACATCGGCCAGCGAGCGCTTCCACACCGACCCGGCGCGCACCCTGTGCATCGACCTGCTGACCGACCTGTCACGCCATCGCACCCTGATGCAAAACCCGCTGACCTCCACCGCCACCCGCGACGCCGCCCACGCGCTGCTTGCCAGTGACGGGGTGGGCGTGACGGTGATCAGCGACAGCGTTGGCTTCGTCGCCCAACGCACCTTGGCGATGGTGGTCAACCTGGCCTGCGACATCGCCCAGCAACGCATCGCCAGCGTCGACGACATCGACCAGGCGGTACAACTCGGCCTGGGTTACCCACAGGGTCCGCTGGCCTGGGGCGATGCCCTTGGGCCGCGGCGCATCCTCACGATTTTGCAGCGCATGAGCGAACTCACCCACGACCCACGTTATCGCCCCAGCCCCTGGCTGCGGCGGCGTGCAGTGCTGGGGATTTCCCTGCGTCATGAAGAGCCGGCAGTCGGCTGATTTCGATTCATCACAGGACAAGAATAATGGGTGCATTGACAGGTTTGCGGGTGCTGGATTTAAGCCGGGTATTGGCCGGTCCCTGGTGTGGCCAGGTATTGGCCGACCTCGGCGCGGAAGTGATCAAGATCGAACGGCCACAAAGCGGTGACGACACCCGTGGTTGGGGCCCGCCGTGGATGAAGACCGACACCGGCGAGTCGTCCGGGCAGGCGTCTTATTACCAGTCCACCAACCGCGGCAAATTATCCGTGGCCATCGACCTCGCCACCTCCGAAGGCCAGGAACTGGTGCGAGCCCTGGCGGCCAGCTCCGACGTACTGATCGAAAACTACAAGGCCGGTTCCCTGGCGCGCTATGGCCTGGATTACGCGACCCTGGCCGAGATCAATCCACGGCTGGTGTACTGCTCCATCACCGGTTTCGGCCAGACCGGCCCGCGTGCCGAAGAGCCCGGCTACGACTTCATCATCCAGGGCATCGGCGGCCTGATGAGCATCACCGGCGAGCGCGACGACTTGCCCGGCGGCGGCCCGCAAAAAGTCGGCGTAGCGTTCTCCGACCTGATGACCGGCCTGTACTCCACCGTCGCCATCCAGGCCGCACTGCTCAGCCGCGAACGCACCGGCGTTGGTCAACACATCGACATGGCGCTGCTGGACGTACAGGTCGCAACCCTGGCCAACCAGAGCATGAACTACCTGGCCTCAGGCAAGGTACCTGAGCGGTACGGCAACGCCCACGCCAACATCGTGCCGTACCAGGTGTTCCGTGCGGCAGACCGCGACTTTATTATTGCCTGCGGCAACGACAGCCAGTTTGTTGCGCTGTGCCACAGCATTGGCTTGCCGCACCTGCCGCAAGACCCGCGCTTTCGGCGCAATGCCGATCGGGTCGCGCACCGGGCCGAGATTGTCGAGCTGTTGTCGGCGCACTTTCTGGGGCGTACGGCGGACGAGTGGGTGGCGAGTATTCACGCATCGAAAGTGCCGGTGGGCGCGATCAATAACATCGCGCAATCGTTGGAAGAGCCGCAGGTGATTGCCCGAGGCTTGATGGTGAAGATCCCGCATCCCAAGAATCCGGATTTCGCCATGGTCGGCAGCCCGATCAAGATGTCGGGCACGCCGGTGGAGTATGTAAGGCCGGCGCCGATGTTGGGGCAGCATACCGATGAGGTACTGGGCGAGCGCCTGGGGTTGTCGGCGGAGCAACTGGGGCAGCTCAAGGCGGTCGGGGTGATCGAACAGTTGGATTGAGCAATGGCGGCCGAGAAGGCCGCCATCCACCTTGATGACTGTTTAGCGCGTTACTTCTTTCAGGTAGGTATTTCGGGCAGCAACGGCCGTAGGCGTGAAATCCGTGAAAACACCGTCCACACCGGCCCGGAAAAAGGCCAAGTATTCGGCCGCGGGGTCGCCCTTGTAGGCACCCGCCAGGTATTTGGCTTCGTTGCGGAAGGTGAAGATATGGACGAACAAACCAGCCTTGTGCGCATCGCTGATCAGGTTGGTCGGCTTGAAGGTGTCGACTTCGGGCAAACCAGGGTTTTGCGCTGAAGTGGCGGTCAGCGACATCGCCTGCGGCTTCCAAGGCCCGATGCCGTCGGCGTAGGTCTTGACCTCGGCCAACCCGGCCGGAGTCAGCATCGCACCAAAGGCGCGTGGGTCGCCGGCGACGGTCCAGCTGTAGGGGCGGCCGCTGACGAAGGTGTTGGGTTTGTCCGTGATGAAAATGGTTTCGCCGGTCTTGAAGTTCACACCGTTCCCATCCACCAACTGCACCGCCCTGGATTGCAAGCCGATAGAGCGCAGGTACTTCAGGCTGCTCGGGTCAAAGCTTTGCACAAACACCGGCGCGTCTTTGCGATTGAGGTTGTTGTCTTTAAGAGTCTTGAGGAACGCCGCTTCGAACGGATGACTGCCCGGCGCGCCGCAACCATTGGCGATGGCCTGGGCGTTGTTCCAGATTGGGTTTTTGCTTTCCGGGTAGGTGGTAATCACACGGCCTGTGGCGGCGCTTTTGGCTTTTGCAATGTCGATCACTTCCTGGAAACTCAAGATCGGCAGCTTGCCGTTGAGTTCGGTTGGACGCTCGTCGCGGGCGTCGTACGTCGTGCCGCCGATCCATTGCTTGAGTTCGGCCAGGGTGAAATCGCTGATTGACCAGTCGTTGGTATGGTCTTCGCCGTCCACGATCAAGGATTTCAGCACTGACTTTGGATCGTTGGGGTTGGTCAAATCGCTCAGGTACTGGGCCGGGCCATTTTCTGCGGTGGCGGGATACCGGACATTGACCAACACTCCTGGAACCGTGCGCTTGCGGCGAGCAACCTCTGGGTTGGTCTTCGCCACGTCGCTGATGTTGGTGTTGTCGCTCAACCAGGGATTGTGCCGAGCTACCAATACACAGTCCTTGGTCATGTGCAGGTCCAGCTCGAGCGAGTCGGCACCGGCATCGGCCGCATGCTCATACGACGCCCGGGTTTCCTCGGGGTACAACCCCGGCAGGCCGCGATGCCCGATTACCAGTGGAGGTGCACCGTCCAGGGTCTTGAAGGAAGTGGAGGCGGCAGGCGCACTCCCGGTCACACTGTCACACGCGCTCACCATCAGGCTGCATCCGATAACGATAAAACGGGCAAGCAGGGTTTTTACCGCTGGCGGGCCTGAGCGAGTGTGCATGTGTCGTCCTTCAAGAAGAGGGTAGGGGCGGGGCATCTGCGGATGTTGGCGTTGACGCATGACAGAGTCGTGACAGGGAGTGGAGTGATGACTTTTCAGCAGTGCGCACCTTGGGAAAGCACAAATCTCACTGAATGCTTGACTTCTCCTTTTCAATCAGTAACATACGGCGCATTCCGCGATAGCTCAGTTGGTAGAGCAAATGACTGTTAATCATTGGGTCCCTGGTTCGAGTCCAGGTCGTGGAGCCAGATAGTGAAAAAGCCTGCAGAGATGCAGGCTTTTTTTTGCCTGGGATTTGACCTGGCAAAACCTGGTGAGGGGTGATCTTGATCTGCACTCCGCCTGCAGGGGGCCACGCTCGTCACTTTGCTCAAGCGCGGCCTGTAGCGTCGATCAGGCTTTTCCGGTGAGGGTGAATGCGCCCGTCAGCTTTGGCGTGCAGCACCTGGCGCCGCTGTGGGGCGAGTTCATGAAGGCCTACCCCAATGTCGAGCTGGATATCAGCTTGAACGACCGGTTGGTGGACCTGGTGGAGGAGTGCTTCGATGCGGCGGTGCGCATTGCGCGGATGGAAAATTGGTCTCTGGTAACGTGGTCTATCCCACGCGTAAACACCTGGCGAGCAAGGTTCGGGTGCTGATCAATTTTCTGGCTGAGCGATTCAGTCATCCCCAGTGGGAGCAGTAGACACCTTCCGATCAGGGACGGCGCGACACGAACAAGTTCACGCCAATACATACGAGCAGAGCCAGCGCAGAGAGCAACATTGCGTTCGACATTCCCCGGGAGAATGCGGCCGCGTCAGCACCGGCGATCATCGCTCCCGAGACGGCGACGCCTATCACGCCGCCCAGTTGTCTGGCGGAGGCCATCAACCCCGACGCGATACCCGCATCATGCTGGGTGACCGACGAGAGCATGGCGTTGGTAATCGACGGCACCGACATGGCGCTGCCAATACCGACCAGCATGAGCGCGCCATTGAGCAGCCACAAAGAGGCGTGTGACGTGGTTTGCGACAGCGTGACGAACCCGATGATTTGCACCGTGAAACCCGTGGTGATGATGCGGGTGGCGCTGAACCGTTTGGCGAAGCGCGATGAAAGCAGGGTTGAAAGCGTCAGCACCGCCGTCAGCGGAATAAACGACAAACCGGTTTTGAACGCGTCGTAATGCAGGAACGTCTGGAAGTAAATGCTGAAGACGAACACCGTGCCGTAAAAGGTCAGGTTGATCGCCGCGCCGGCCAGCGCCATGCTGCCCAGCACTTTGTTCGTGGCCAGGCGTGCCGGCAGCATGGGGTGCGGGACCCTCCGCTCAATCCAGATAAAGGCCACCGCGCAGATCAGCGCCAACACCATTGCGCCGAGTGTTGCGCCGACCCAGCCTTGTGCGCTGGATTCGGTTAAACCGTAGGTCAGCGCTGCCAGGCAAATGGCGATGCTGATTTGCCCGGGAATATCGATGTGCTTGTCCACCCGAGGGGAGGCGGGCGCGTATTTCAGAATCAGCAGGATCGCCAGCAGGCCGATCGGAATGTTGAGCAGAAACACACTTCGCCAGCCAAAGTATTCGATCATCAGCCCGCCGATCACCGGGCCGGCTGCTAATGCGATGCCCCCGCAGGCGCCCCACAGTGCGACCGCGGAGCGGCGTTTGTCCGGATCGTCAAACGACACGCGAATCAGCGTCAGTGAGGTGGGGATCAGCAAGGCGGCACCGATGCCCTGGATGATGCGCATCGTGATCAGCAGGGGCATGCTATTGGCCAGGCCACAGCCGACGGAGGCGAGGGTGAAGATGGCGAAACCCATCGCGAAGACGGATTTTGCCCCCCATTTATCGCCCCATGCACCGCCCAGGATCAGCAGGGCAGAAAACGGCAGCGCATAGCTGTTGATGACCCACTGCAGGCCCGTGAGGTCACTATTGAATGCCTCTTTGAGCGCACCGAGGCCGACGTTCACAACACTGACGTCCAGTTGCACAACAAGAAAACCGAGGCACGCCGCGGTCAGGATGGCTCGTAACGAGGAAGAAGGGTGGGTCATAGCGGCTGTAATTCACCTCGATCGCCAGTGATAGCCTGGCTATCACTGGCGCAATTCACTTAAACGAACTGCAGAACGTCGTTGACGGCTTTGCGTGGTTTTTGTGGCCAGTTGGTCGCGCCTGGGTAGCCAGCGGTGACCATCATGACGGGGATTTCCGCATCCGACAGGCCGAACTCCTTAGCCACTGCAGGTTGGTCGAATCCAATCATCGGGGTTGAAATCAGCCCTTGGCCTTTGGCCGCCAGCATCAGCGTCATCGCGGCCAGGGAGCCGGAGCGGATGGCTTCGTCGCGCTGTAACTGCGGGTTCTCCCCGTACATGCCCTGGGCCGCACCGACCCACATGTCGTAGATCGACTGGTCGATGATGCCGGCATCCACCGACGGCTTCAGCGCAGCCGGCAACGTTTCGTGTGGGTTGAGGGTGCCGCAGACAATAAACGTCACGGCCGCGTCCACCACCTTCTGTTGGCCAAATGCCAATGGCAGCAGTCGCGCCTTGGCTTCGCTGCTGCGAACCGCCACGAACCTCCAGTTTTGCAGGTTAAAGGCGGAAGGGGCGTGTGTAGCCAGGTTGACCAGCTCGGCGATCTGATCGTCGGTCAATTGACGTTCAGTGTCGTAGCTGTTGGCGGAAATTCGGGACTTGATAACTTCGGCAATACCGGACATGGCGATCTCTGTGCGTTAAGGGGCAAGTGTCTTCGTTCACATCAACGGCTGAAGCCGTCGAACGGGGTCATGTACACCGCGCCGAACGGGTCCAGGCGCTTGCGGATTTCAGCATCCGGCGTGCCGTACACCACCAGGCTGGTGATGGTGCACAGTTCCAGGAACCGCTGGCCGAACGGTGCAAACGTGGTGTCGACGTGGCTGACCACGGCATCCGCGTTGTAGCGCTCAAGGATATGAACGGTGCTGGTGTCTTCGTTGGCGCTGTATTCGTAAACCAGCGTGCCTGGCTCTGCACGGGTGGCCGTGACGATTGAGGCGATCAGCGTCTTGAACTCGGCGAATTCCGCGGGTTTTACCGCGAGGGTAAACAGGCAGGAGATGTAGGGGTGCATGATGAGTGTCCGTCAGAGGCGCCAGGCGGCGCCTGTTGAGTAGGAGGGGGTCAAGACTTGTCTGGGGCATCCCCGAACAGCTTGCCGGCGCCAGCCCAATCGGACGCTGCGACGTCTTCGAAAATGACGTAGATGTAATTGGCGTCAGTGCCGGTGTGCTTGACGATGCTTTCGGTGATGTCGGCGGCAACAGCGGCTTTTTGCGCGTGTTCTTTACCTTCGAACCAGCTCACTCGTACGACGGGCATAAGGCATTCCTCTTGGGACATTGATCGGGGCGCAGTGCGTGGTGTGCACTGTTGTTTGACTGGAATCCATCGTAATGGCGAACAAGCTGGCGATAAACGGCCTCCAGCTATAATCTGGGTAGACTAAAACTCTACAATCAGCGAGCCCGACATGGTACCCATTGATTCCTTCCAGGGCGTTATCACCTTTGTGGTTGCTGCTCGCTCGTCCAGCTTCACCCAGGCTGCCGAGCGGTTGGGGCTGTCGAAATCTGCTGTGGGCAAAGCCATCGCCCGATTGGAGGAGCGCCTGGGGGTGCAGCTGTTTCATCGCACCACCCGACGGATTTCATTGACCGCCGATGGCGAAGCCTATTTCGCGGCGTGCTCTACGGCGCTGGAAGAAATCGGCGCCGCCGAAAGTGGCCTGGGTCCCGGTGGTGGTGAGCCTTCAGGGCGATTGCGCGTCGATATTCCGGTGGCCTTCGGTCGTCGCGTCGTTGCGCCCCTGCTCTTCGAGATCGCCAACAAGTACCCGGCGCTGCAATTGAGCCTGACATTTTCCGATCATCTGGTGGACCCCTTCGAGGAGGGGATCGACTTGTTGGTGCGTTTCGGCGAATTGCAGGACACCAGCGGTCTGGTCGCGCGCCGGTTGATGCGCCAGCGCTGGGCCATTTGTGCCGCACCTGGCTACCTGACACGTTTTGGCGTGCCACATACCCTCGAAGATCTTAATCACCACCGCTGCATTGTCGGGCATCGACGCGGCCAGCCGTTGGCGTGGCGAGTCATGCAGGCAGGGCAGACGGTGCGCTACGCGCCACCCTCTACCCATCAGATTGGTGATGGCGAAGTCATGATTCTTGCGGCGGTTGCGGGCGCCGGCTTATGCCAGATGCCGCGTAGCCTGTTCCAGGACGATATCGAAGCGGGCCGGTTGGTAGAGGTGCTGCACACCTATGAACCGGAAGCGGTGGATGTGCATGCCGTTTGGCCGAAGGTGTCGCACCTGCGGCCGAAGGTGAGGTATGTGGTGGATGAACTGGTCAAGCTGTGTGCGCATTGGCAGTGATGGGCTAATCGCTGAACAGCTCAAACATCAGTTGTCGGAACCATTTATTGGCCGGGTCGCGATTGTATTTGCCGTGCCAGAACAGGTTGATCGCAATCTCGGGCAAGGGCAGGGGCAAGGGTAGGCTCGTCAGGCCAAAAGGGCCGGCGCAACTGTTGGCGAAACGCTCGGGGACGGTGGCGATCAGGTCAGTGTTCTGCAGGATATGACCCACCGCAACAAAGTGCGGCACCTCTAACCGAATCTCACGTTGCAGGCCTGCGCGCTGCATGTGTGTGTCGATTTCGCCGTGGCCGGTGCTGGCGGCCACAATCCTCACATGTCCGAACTCACAGAATCGTTCCCGGGTCATCGGCAGTTCAGTCAGCGGGTGGTTTTTTCGGCACAGGCACACATAGCGGTGATGAAACAGGCGGCGCTGGTAGAAGCCTGCCTGCAGGTCCGGCAGGAGCCCGACCGCCAGATCCACCTCACCATTGGCCATGCTTTCGGAGAGCTCGGCATTGCTGCGCAGGGTACTCACCGAAACGCCCGGAGCTTGCTTCAGCAGCGCCTCGATCAAGCGCGGCACAAAGTAAATTTCGCCGATGTCAGTCATCGCCACCACGAACCTTTTCTGGCTGGTGGCCGGGTCGAATTCATCGTGGCGGTTGATCGCGCCGTGCAACAGGCCGATTGCCTGGGAGACGGGTTCCGCCAGTTGCGCGGCATAGGGTGTGGGCTGCATGCCCTTGGGTGTCCGTACAAACAGTTCATCGTTGAACGTGGTCCGCAGCCGCTTCAGCGCGTTACTGACAGCGGGTTGAGTAAGCCCGAGGCTCTCGGCTGCTGCTGACACGCTTCGGTCCAGCAGTATCTGGTTGAAGATCACCAAAAGGTTGAGGTCCAGCTCGCGCAGATTCATCTCGGCTTGTCGCTCTGTGGAATTCAGAAGGGTTATGCGTATTCAGGATGGTGATAGTTTGTATGGCTGTGAGGGCATTTATCAATGCTTTGTGAATAGTCATGATCGGTCAATTCCAAAAACAAACATAAGGTTTACCCATGACTAGCCCTCATTCTGTCTTGCAGGTGGGCATTGTCGGCGGCGGCATCGCTGGCGTGGCCCTGGCACTCGATCTGTGCCGTCACAAGCACCTGGAAGTGACATTATTCGAAGCAGCTCCCGCCTTTGGTGAGGTGGGCGCCGGTGTGTCGTTTGGTGCGAACGCTGTTCGCGCCATCGAAGGACTGGGCATTGGCAAACCCTACGAACGGATCGCTGACCGAGCCCCGCAACCGTGGCAAGACATCTGGTTTGAATGGCGTCGCGGCGCAGACGCCGGCTATCTCGGTGCCAGCGTCGCCCACGGCGTGGGCCAGTCCTCCGTGCACCGTGCAGATTTCCTTGATGCCTTGGCCAAACAACTGCCGGACGGCATCGCGCGCTTCGATAAGCGTGCGGTCAGCGCACAAGAGACGGGCGACAGGGTCAGCGTCCAGTTCACCGACGGCACGGACTATGAGTGCGACCTGTTGATCGCCGCAGACGGTATCAAGTCCAATCTTCGCGACTATGTACTTCAAGGCCTGGGCCAGCCTTTGGTCGCACCGCGATTCAGCGGCACCTGCGCCTACCGCGGCATGATCGACAGCGAACAACTACGCGCCGCCTATCGCGTGGCTGGTGTCGACGAGCACCTGATTAACGTCCCGCAAATGTACCTGGGCCTGGACGCCCACATCCTCACATTCCCCGTCAAGCAAGGCAGGCTGATCAACGTGGTGGCGTTTGTTTCTGACCGCAGCGACCCGAACCCGGTATGGCCACCAGGCACACCCTGGGTGAAAAGCACCAGCCAGGCCCAGATGCTGGAGGCGTTCGCCGAATGGGGCGATGCCGTACGCGTTCTGCTCGAATGCATTCCCGAGCCGACCCTGTGGGCCCTTCATGACCTCGACGAGCTTGCAGGTTATACCCATGGCCGGGTCGGACTGATCGGTGACGCTGCTCACGCCATGCTCCCACACCAAGGTGCCGGGGCAGGGCAAGGGCTGGAAGATGCCTGGCTGCTCGCCCGCCTGCTGGGAGACCCACGAGTGTTGGAGAGTAACGCCCAAGACGTACTCCAGGCGTATGACGCGATCCGGCGACCACGCGCCTGCCGCGTGCAGCGCACCTCCTGGGAGGCCGGCGAACTCTATGAGTTTCGGGACCTTCAGGTCGAGGATCGAGAAGCCCTCCTGTCCACCACTCTGGCTAGTCGATTCGACTGGTTATGGAACCACGACATGCAGTCGGACCTTGCAGATGCACACACTCGGCTTGGGTGGGGCTGAAGCCGTTTGATCGCGTATATCAGTTGGCAGCGCCTTTACGGGTCACAGGCTCGGCAGCAGGATTGATGGAGACCGGCTCGCGACGCGGCAAACGGCCGTTGAGTACGGCGTACGCCACCAGCCCCATCAGCAGCCCCCAGAATGCTCCACCGATGCCGAACAACGTGATGTTGGCGGCGGCAGCCAAAAAGGTAATCAGCGAGGCTTCGCGGGATTTGGCGTCGGCCATGGCACTGGCCAGGCTGCCGCCGATGGTGCCCAGCAGGGCAAGCCCGGCCAGCGTTGTGATGAAGGCTGCCGGGAAGGCCATGAACACCGCCGCGAGGGTCACACCGAAGATCCCTACGAGGATGTAGAAGACGCCCGCAGCCATGCCGGCGATCCAGCGTTTGGAGGGTTCTTCATGGGCCTCCTTGCCGGTGCAGATGGCTGCTGTAATCGCCGCGATGTTGAACGCGTGAGAACCAAAGGGCGCCATGAGCAAGGAACCCAACCCGGTGAGGGTCACGATCGGATTGGCACTGGTGCTGAACCCATCGTTGCGCAGTACCAGCATGCCAGGCATGTACTGGCCGGTCAGGGTGATCAGAAACAGCGGCAGCGCGACACTGAGCAAAGCATTGAGCGAGAACTCAGGCTGGGTGAACACGGGTGCCGCGAGTTGCAGCCCCAGCCCCGACAAATCCAGGCGTCCCTGAATCAGCAGGAAGGCCAACCCCACTGCCAGAATGCCCACCACCGCGTAGCGCGCGGTAAAACGTTTGAGCAGGATGTAGGCACCGATCAGCAACCCGACCAGCATCGGGTCAATGCTCATGCCGCCAAAAGCCCCGATGCCAAACTGCAGCAGGATGCCGGCCAGCAGCCCTGCGGCCACACCCGGCGGGATCAGTCGGATGACTTTTTCGAAGTAGCCGGACAAGCCCAATAGCACGAAGGCAGCGGCCGAGATCATGTACGCGCCCACCGCCTCGGCATAGGGCGTGGTGGCCAGGGCGACGACCAGGAATGCCGCGGCGGGTGTCGACCACGCAGTGATGATCGGCTCGCGAGAAACCCAACTGAGGACCAGCCCGGTAACGCCCACGCCAATCGACACGGACCACACCCACGAAGCTGTCAACTCAGGGCTCAGCCCAGCGACCTTGGCTGCCTGGAAGACCAGAATGAAGGTGCCGCCATAGTTGACGATGACCGAGATCAGGCCGGCGACAATCGGATGAAGGAGATCGCCGAGGCGAATAGATGACTTGGATGTTGAAGAAGGCATGGCTTTAATTTTGCTCCTTGCAAAGAGAGGTACTTGGCCTCGACTGGAAAGTGATTTATAACGCTGAACTGGCCTGTTTAGCCCCTACACTTTTGCGTATGCAACCAGACCACTTTTCTTTGCAGGCCAACTTATTTATCTAGGGCAGACCGCATGGCAAAAACCTTCGAGCTCGAAACACTGAAGATGCGGCTCACCGACCCCGAGTTTCAGTTGCTGGATCTGCACCAGCAGATTCAGCGAGCCCTGCGTGCACTGATCCTCGACGGAGCCCTTGACGCAGGCCTGAAACTGCCGGCAACCCGGGTTCTGGCCAAGACGCTCGGCGTTGCCCGCGACACGGTCGAGAACGCCTACGTGCAATTGCAGCGTGATGGCTTCATCGTGCGGCGCGAGGGTTCGGGCAGCTATGTATCCGAGACGGTTGGTACCGAATTGCGCGGGGCGGCGCGTCGGCGTATGAAGTTGCAAGACACCCCACGCAGCGAGGTGGCGCCAGGACCGGGTTTGAGCCGGCGCGGTCGGATGATTTTCGACAGTGGTGGAGTTAACGATCAACAGGTGATCAAGGCCTTTGCCACAGGTCTGCCGGAAACCCGCACCTTCCCCACCGATGTCTGGGAACGCCTGCAACGCCAGGTCATGAAGGACTACCGCGGCAATGTGCTGCTGCACGGAGACCCGCAAGGCGCCGAGCCTCTGCGCAAGGCCATAGCCACCTACTTGAACCTCGAACGCGGGGCCACATGCTCCCCCGATCAGATTCTGGTGTTGAGCAGCACTCGCCAGGCCCTGTTCCTGTGTGCCCAGTTGCTAGTGGACGCCGGCAAACCAATCCTGCTGGAAAACCCGGGCTACTACGGCGCCAGGAAGGCCTTTGAAACCGCCGAGACCAAGGTCGTGCCCATTGACGTCGATGCCCAGGGCATCCGCACGGACCTGCTGTACGCCGACCGTAGCGGCGCCAATTGCGTCTATGTCACGCCGTCTCATCAATACCCCACCGGCGCGACCTTGCCGCTGGAGCGTCGTCTTGAGCTGATCAACTGGGCAGCGGAGAAGGGCAAGTGGGTCATCGAAGATGACTACGACAGCGAGTTTCACTACGACGGGCAGCCTACTGCCTGCGTTCAGGGCCTGGACAAGTACCAGCGTACCCTCTACATCGGCACCTTCAGCAAGACCCTCTACCCTGGGTTGCGAATGGGCTACATGGTACTGCCCCACGAGTTGATCAACGCCTTCACCTACGCGCGCAGCATCATCGACGGTCACACGCCACAAATCCTGCAACTGACCCTGGCGCGTTTTATGGAGGACGGCCACTACAACGCCCATGTCCGGGCCATGCGCAAGCTGTATGCCGGGCGCCGTTCCATCATGCTCGATGCGATCGGCAAGCACCTGGACGGCATCGTTACCGCTTTGCGTCCTCCCGGCGGGCTACAAATTCCCTGCCTGCTGCACGATGGTTGGTCGGAGGAAAGGACCCTCCGCCAAGCTGCCAGCGCGGGCGTGCAACTGCCCGGCCTCAGTCGGCTGTACGCCGGCGAGGAGAAGAAACACGGTTGGCTATTGGGGTATTCGTCCTTGACCGCCTATGAAATCGAAGCAGCGATGCTGCGCCTGGCCAATGCGCTGAGTAAGTAATAGGCCTGCAAAGCCCCAGCTCTCTTGGCCCCCATAGCGAGTAAACATTTCAAAAAGGGCAACTGGGGCAACCTGCCGCTGGTGGATGTGAGTACCGGCGAGCTGACCGATATGTGTGAAATGCGGTTGTACGTAAAAACCTTGCTGGTCTCCCGACCGCTGGCCATTGTTGCTTGCTGAGCGTTCCGCTAGGACTGGTCGGGGTGGTTGGAGTACGTTTGCGTCATGCAGGTCGGTTCAAGTCTTGATGGCGCTCCACCTAATGCCCCGGCTTTGCCCAACTGAAAAAGACGTTCAAGATTTTCCCCCTACGTGCTATCCATGGCTGTTTGTCGACAGGAGTCGAGCATGACCACGCTTCCCACCATCACCGCTGATCCTTTCCAATGGCTTGAAGACGTCGAAGGCGAGCAATCGATGCACTGGGTGCAAGCTCAGAACCTCAAGACCGAAGACCGACTCGCCCGCTCCGACAGCTTCCGGCAAATCAAAGCCGATGTGCTGGAGATGCTGGACTCGGACAGCAATATCCCCCACGTCGACAAGGTCGGCGCCCATTACTACAACTTCTGGATGGACGCCGCTCACCCGCGGGGCCTGTGGCGTCGCACCACGCTGGCGGAATACCGCAAGCCTCAGCCTGCCTGGGAAACGCTGCTGGACCTGGATGCGCTGAACGCCGCCGAGGGCGAAAACTGGGTATGGCACGGTGCTGACTATTTGCGCCCGGACTACCAGCGCTGCCTGCTGGCGTTGTCCCGCGGCGGCGCGGATGCGAGTGTCACCCGGGAGTTTGATCTGGCCACCAAGACCTGGGTCGAAGACGGTTTCCAGTTGCCCGAGTCCAAGGGCGGCCTGGGCTGGATCGACCATGACAACGCCTATGTCTTCACCGATTTTGGTGAGGGCACGATGACCCGCTCCGGTTACCCGCGCATCGTCAAACAGTGGCAGCGTGGTACGCCGATGAGTGCCGCCCGTATTGTCTACGAGGGCACGCTGGATGATATGTACATTGCGGCGATGCACGATGATACGCCGGGCTATGAGCGTGATTTCGTCAGCCGCACGCTGGCGTTCTACAACAACGAGCTGTACCTGCGGGGCAGCGACAACCAGTTAAGCAAAATCGACGCGCCGAACTCGGCGGAAAAGTCGGTATACAAAGACTGGCTGCTGCTGGAACTGCGGGAGGACTGGACGCTTGATGAGGTGTTTGTGGCCGGTTCGTTGCTGGCGATCCGGTTCGATCGTTTCATGGCAGGGCAGCGGGATTTCGACGTGCTGTTCACCCCTACGGACAGTACCTCGCTGGCGGGTTTTTTCTGGACGCTGAATCACCTGGTGCTGAACGTACTCGATCACGTCAAAAACCGTCTCAGTGTGCTGACTCCCGGCGCGAACGGATGGCAGCACAGCGCGTTCACCGGCGCGCCCGGCATGGGGACGGTGTATGCCAGCGCGGTGGACAGCGACGACAGTGATGCGGTCTGGCTGGTAACCACCGACTACCTGACGCCGACCACCTTGTCGCTCGCCGAGATCGGTCATCCGCCCGAGGCACTGAAAACCCTGCCGGCATTCTTCGACTCCAGCCTGCACCTGGTCGAGCAGCACTTCGCGGTGTCCAGGGATGGCACCCGTGTGCCGTATTTCGTGGTGCGCGGGAAAGACTTGCCACTCGATGGCACGGCGCCGACCTTGCTCTATGGCTACGGCGGTTTTGAACACTCCCTGACCCCGCATTACTCCGGTGAAGTAGGCCGCGCCTGGCTTTCGAAAGGCGGGGGGTACGTGGTTGCCAACATTCGCGGTGGCGGTGAATACGGTCCTCGCTGGCACCAGGCGGCACTCAAGCAGAACCGTCCGCGCGCCTATGAAGATTTTGCCGCGGTGGCCCGTGACCTGATCGGCCGTGGGATTACTTCGCCCCGACATCTGGGCGCGGAGGGTGGCAGTAACGGTGGCCTGTTGGTCGGCAATATGCTGACCCAATACCCTGAACTGTTCGGTGCAATCGTCTCCCAGGTGCCCTTGCTCGACATGCAGCGTTACCACCTCTTGTTGGCCGGAGCGTCGTGGATGGGGGAGTACGGTAATCCGGACGAGCCTGAAGAGTGGGCGTACATCCAGACGTTTTCGCCGTACCACCTGTTCGATCCGGCGAAGGCCTACCCACCGGTGTTTTTCCTGACCTCGACCCGCGATGACCGCGTGCATCCGGCCCACGCTCGCAAGCTGGCGGCGAAGATGATGGAGGCTGGCAAGGACGTGACGTACTACGAAAATATCGAAGGTGGGCACGGCGGGGCGGCGGACAATGCACAGGCTGCGCACATGAGTGCGCTGGTCTACAGCTTTTTGTGGGAGAAGTTGAGCGTCAGCCGCGACTAACCGGCGCAGGCAGTTGCCAGGTTGGCGATCAACCATTCACTGAAGCACCGTGCCAGCGGGTTGTTTTCGCTGTCACGGTGGGTCAGCAAGGCCCAGTTGGGCCCACGAATGGTTGCCTCTACCAGCGGCTGCAATAGCCCGCTTTCCAGCGGCTGGCGACTCAATAACCGGCTGACCAGCGCAATCCCCAAGCCCGTACAGGCCGCATCCAGCAACAGCCCCGGGTCAGAGAAGTTCAGCCCCTGATCCTTCTGGCCCACATCAATCCCGGCCTCTACCGCCCAATGGCTCCAATCCATCTCCCGCTCGCCGTGGAGGGTGGTGCGTTGCTCCTTGGGCAGTGCCAACACGCGCGGATGGCACGCTGGGAAAAGGCGGTCGGCATGCAGCACCTTGAAGCTGCATTCGGCCTGGGAACTGATGTCGTCGCGCACGGCGAGGTCGATGGTCTGGCTGGCCATGTCCGGGACTTCGTCGGTGCTGAATATCCACAGGTCTACTTCAGGGTGCTGGCGGCGGAAATCTTCCAGGCGCGGCAACAGCCAGTGGCGGGCGAAGGTTGGCGTGGTGTTGAGCACCAGTTGATTGGGTTTGCGGTACTGCCCCAGGCGACGAACCCCCACGGCCAATTGCTGCAATAACGCCTGGGTGGTGCTGAGGAAATCGTGCCCGGCATCGGTCAGGCTGACGCTGCGCCCACTGCGGAAAAACAGCGGCTGTTCCAGGTACGCCTCAAGGCTGCGAATTTGCTGGCTGATTGCCGATTGGGTGAGGTGCAGTTCCTCGGCGGCCTTGTGGAAACTGCCCAACCGGGCGGCGGCTTCGAAGCCGCGAAGGGTGCCCAGGGGCGGCCAATGGTTAAGCATGCTGATAAGTTCCTCTAATCAGTTTTCCACAAAATCCATCGTTTGTTTGCCCGTTTTTACAGCCGTAGCATGCATGCCAAGACCTCGCAGACAGTTTTCATTGAACACAATGACTTAACTCAAAGGTATTTGTCATGCAGCAGAATGAAATTCAGGACAGTGGCTGGTGGATGCCGGCGGAGTGGGCCAGGCATGCGGCGACGTGGATGGTCTGGCCGCATAACCAGGCGCTTTGGGAGTCTGGCTGGGGCGTTACGTTGCCACTGGTGCAGGAAGACTTTGCCCGTGTTGCCAATACCATCGCGCGTTTTGAACCGGTGAAAATGATCGTTGACCCTTCGGCCGTCGCCAGCGCCAGGGCATTGTGCGGGCCGAACATTGCACTGATCGAACTGGCGGTGGACGACAGTTGGTGTCGCGACTCCGGCCCGAGCTTTGTGTGCCACCCGCAACAGGGCCTCGCCGGCGTGAGCTGGCGCTTCAATGCATGGGGCGGCAAGTCGGCCCATGACCTGGACGAAAGCCTGGCCCGCCGCGTGCTCAATCACATGGGCATGGAATGCTTCGGCACGCCGTTGAGCAACGAAGGTGGCGCGATTCATGTGGACGGCGAGGGCACGTTGATTACCACCGAATCGGTGTTGCTCAATCCCAACCGTAACCCTGGGGTGACCAAGGCCGAGATCGAGGCGATCTTCACGCGCTTGCTGGGCGTGAAAAAAACCATCTGGCTGCCAGGGGATCCCGACCATGTGACCGGCGACATGACCGACGGCCATGTGGATGGCGTGTGCGCCTTCGCCCGCCCGGGCGTGTTGCTGGTGGATGCCACCCACGACAAACACTCGGTGTACGCCGAGGTGGTTCGGGAAAATCGCCGTGCCCTGGAGTTGGCCACCGACGCCTGCGGCCGCCGCTTCGAGCTGATCGAGCTGTATGAAGCCACCGACGCCGTAGACACCGAGGCCGAAGTGTTTTGTGCCTCTTACACCAACTTTTACATCGCCAATAACGCGATCATCATGCCGGCCTATGGCATTGACGCCGACCAAGTGGCCGCCGATGTATTGGCCCGGGCGTTTCCGGGGCGCGTGGTGGTGCCGGTACGGATCAGTCACCTGGCCCACGGCGGCGGCGGGGTGCATTGCATCACCCAGCAGCAACCCGCCTGGCCGGTGAAGGGGTGATGTCATGTCCGTACTGACGATTGGTGTCACGCAAATGCCCTGCACCTGGGACCTGCCGAACAACCTGGATCTGGCCGAACAATTGGTGCGTGATGCGGCCAGCAAAGGCGCCCAAGTGATCCTGCTGCAGGAGCTGTTTGCCACGCCGTATTTTTGCATCGAGCAGCATCACAAACACCTGGCGCTGGCGCAGGAATACCGGCACAGCGCGGTGCTCAAACGCTTCGCCGCCCTGGCCCGGGAACTGGGCGTGGTGCTGCCCCTCAGTTGGTTCGAAAAGGCCGGCAATGCCTGTTTCAACTCACTGAGCGTGGCCGATGCGGATGGGCAGTTACTCGGGGTGTACCGCAAGACCCATATCCCCAACGCCATCGGTTATCAGGAGAAGGAATACTTCAGCCCCGGCGATACCGGATTTCGGGTCTGGGACACGGCATTCGGGCGCATCGGCCTGGGCATCTGCTGGGATCAGTGGTTCCCCGAGACCGCGCGCTGCCTGGCGCTGATGGGCGCCGAAGTGTTGCTGTTTCCCACGGCCATCGGTTCTGAGCCGGGCTGCGCGGCCCTGGATTCCCGGGACCATTGGCAGATGACCATGCGTGGGCATGCGGCTGCCAACCTCGTGCCGGTAGTCGCCTCTAACCGTGTCGGCCGCGAGGTGGCGACTACCGACCCGACTTTGCAGATGGACTTCTACGGCTCGTCCTTCATCTGCAATCACAAGGGCAAGTTGCTCGCCGAAGCGGACCGCGACAGCACCGGTGTGCTGGTGCACCGCCTGGACCTGGCGGCGATGCGCGAGGACCGCCTGACCTGGGGCATCTACCGCGACCGTCGCCCGGAAATGTATGGCGGTTTGTTGAGTCTGGATGGTCACCACACCTACCGAGGGCTTTGAGATGAAGATCGCTTGCACGCTGTTGCTCTGCTGCCTGGCGCTGGCGCCGTCGCTGCACGCCGAAGAAAAGACCTTGAAGCTCTACAACTGGGCCGATTACTTCGCCGAGGACACGTTGTCGCGGTTTACCGCCGAAACCGGGATCCAGGTGATCTACGATGTGATGGACGGCAGCGAAACCCTGGAGGCCAAGCTGATGGCCGGCGGCAGCGGATATGACCTGATCTTCCCTGGCGACACCGTGGGCGAACGGCTCATGCGTGCTGGAAGCCTGCAACCGCTGGATCAGTCCAGGCTCACCGCCCTGAAGGATATCGAGCCCGGTTTGCAGAAGCTGCGTACGCACTACAACTACTCGAACACCGCCACCGTTCCTTACACCTGGGGCACCATCGGCCTGACCTACAACACCGAGCAAATCAAGCAGCGCCTGCCGGACGCGCCGGTCAACAGCCTCGACCTGTTGTTCAAGCCGGAGCTGGCCGCCAGGTTCGCCGACTGCGGGATTTCCCTGATCGACTCACCGGACGAAGTGCTGGCGGTAGCACTCAACTATTTGGGGCGTGACCCACGCAGTGCCAAGCCGGCAGACCTTGCTGCCGCCAGCGAGCTATTGCTCAAGCTGCGGCCCTA
This sequence comes from Pseudomonas sp. AN3A02, assembly GCF_011765255.1. NCBI lineage: Bacteria > Pseudomonadati > Pseudomonadota > Gammaproteobacteria > Pseudomonadales > Pseudomonadaceae > Pseudomonas > Pseudomonas sp. AN3A02. The sequence continues at coordinate 86,353 of NZ_JAARNI010000001.1, read as the reverse complement.
CATTCGCAAATTCCAGTCGCAACCGGTGACCGACCTGGTGAACGGCAACCTGTGCCTGTCCCTCGGCTACAGCGGCGACATGACCCAGGCGCAACGGGCGGCGGATGCTGCCGGCAAAAAGGTTACGTTCGACTATCACATCCCCCGCGAAGGCACGACGGTGTGGATGGACACCATGGCGATCCCCGTCGATGCCCGGCATCCGGAGTACGCCTACGCGTTCATCAATTTCGTGATGCGCCCGGAGAACATGGCGGCGATCAGTAACTTCACCGGCTATCCCACCGCGAACGCCAAGGCGCGTCCTGATGTAGATCCGGCAATGCGCAACAACCCGCAGATCTATCCGGATGAAGCCACGTTCGAACGGTTGATCCCGGGTAAAGATATTCCCCAGGCGGACATGCGTGCGCGCATGCGGGTCTGGACCAAGTTTAAGACCGCTACCGTCAAATGATTCAACTTCCAGAGGCACTTATGGCAACACGTCGCGAATTCATCAAACAGGTATCGGTGTTAGCCGCCCTGGGCGCAGCCGCGTCCGTAGGGTTGGGCTCACGCTGGGCACAGGCCGCCAAAAAGGGGAGCTGGATCATGCCGGACGAAGGTGAAAAACATCAGCAAGCGTTCATCGCCTTTGGCGCGCAGGAGGCCATTCACGAAGACTTCACGCCGGATGTGCAAGAAGCCCTGGGCCGGATCGCCCGCGCCATCGCCCGTCACGAGCCGGTGACCGTGTTCTGCCGCGAGGATGAGCGGGCGCTGGCCGAAGAAAAATGCGGCACCCACAACACCACATTCGTGGTCACCGAGCTGGACGACATCTGGATGCGCGACACCGGCGCCAATTTTGTCGTCGATGGCCAGGGCGGGCTGGGCGCCGTGGATTTCAACTTCAACGGCTGGGGTAATAAACAACAGCACGCCGAGGATGCGCAGTTGGCCGCCCTAGTGGCTGAAGTCACCGAGGCCCAGCCGATTCGCAGCGAACTGGTGGGCGAGGGCGGCGCCATCGAGGTGGATGGCCACGGCACCGGGATCATGACCGAAAGCAGCTGGATCAATACCAACCGCAATCCGGGCTGGAGTAAGGCGGATGTCGAGGCCGAGCTGAAGACGCGCCTGGGCCTGCGCAAAATCATCTGGCTACCGGGCATCAAGGGCAAAGACATCACCGATGCCCACGTCGATTTTTATGCACGCTTCGTCAAACCAGGCGTGGTGATTGCCAACCTCGACACCGACCCCGGATCCTATGATCACAAGGTCACGCTGGCGCACCTCGACATCCTCAAGCAGGCCACCGATGCGGACGGACGGCCGCTGCAGGTGCACACCGTGTCGCCGCCGCTTAATCCACGCAAAAGCCGGTTCAGCCGGAACAATCCGGATTTCGCACCGGGTTATATCAACTACTTCGTCATCAATGGGGCGGTGATTGGACCCGAGTTCGGCGACAAGGTGGCCGACGCAAAAGCCCTAGCGCTACTGTCCAGGCTCTACCCGGAGCGCGAGGTGGTGCAGCTCAATATCGATGCAATCGCGGCGGGTGGTGGTGGGATTCATTGTGTGACCAGTCACCAGCCGATGGTTTAGGCGGGGGCGTCCAATGCCAGCTTCAGATGACGGTACGCCTCGACCAACTGGGCCTGGGTAAAGCCCAGGTTCCTGCCGCTGGGATTGGGCAGAACCCACACAGCCGCATGCCCCAGGGTGTGCGGTTGAAGCCCCCAGGCAATCTGCTTCTGCCCGCTCAACGCGCTATAGGCTGCCTTTCCCAGAAACGCCACATACCGTGGCGCATAACGGGTGATCTTGCGTTCAAAACTCGCTGCTGCTGCCTTGAATTCATCCGCTGACAACTGATCCGCCCGGGCCGTAGGCCGCTCCACCACCGTGGTCAGCCCGCACTGGTACTGCAGAATCGTGCGGTCGTTTTCCGGCTGCACTTCATGGGGCGTAAACCCGGCCAGGTGCAGCGTGCGCCAGAACCGGTTGCTCCTGCCCATGAAGTGACGCCCGGTGGCGGCGGCCTTCAGTCCCGGGTTTATTCCGCAGAAAATCACGGCCAGGTCTTTGGTCAGAATGTCGTCGAGTGTTTCGTTCATGCTGAGTCTCAGGCAAGGGTCTTTCACGACGTTTGGAATAACACAGGGGGCGGTCTGGCGTATGGCGTTAGTCGGGATGGATACCCTGTGAACCTGTTCAGGCTATCTTTTACAGCGGCTAAATCGGCTTTCCTGCCGATTTACCCGCTCCACCGTGCCTACTTGCGGCCATCGTGGTTAACGGGGCCATCAGATCAAAATCAAAAGCAGATCAAGAGCAGAGCTGCTTTATGTGGGAGCGGGCTTGCTCGCGAAAAACCTGAGAACGCCGCGTTCATCCAGAATGCCAACGTCATCGTTAACGACCTTCGCGAGCAAGCCCGCTCCCACATTTGGACCGTGCCCGCTTCTGGTTTTGCTGTTGCTGTTGCTGTTGCTGTTGCTTCACCACACTCAAGCCGGCCTGTAGGCCGCTGTGTTGTTGATCTGCTGTTGATCTTGATCTTAGGCGCCCCGTTAAACCACGCTGGCCGAACGCAGGCTTTGGAGCGTGGGTAACCCGGCAGGACGCCGGGTTAGCCGCGCTGGGCCAAGGATGGCCCATCGCGGCGGCCCACGCTCCAAAGCCGGAGTGAGGGCACACCGAGCCTAGGCGAGGTGCCGAGTGGTGGGGCAAGAGCGTTTTGCTTACTTTTGCGCTGTTCAAAAGTGAGCCGCTGTAAGAGCGGAACCAATCGAAGCCATCACCCCAATAACGGATATGCCCCCTAACCCAACAACGCCCGAGCAAACTCATCAGACGCAATAAAGTCCATGGCCTTACGCAACTCGCAAGCCGCCTCAGCACCAAAAGCCGCATCAAACCGCACCGCCATCTGCCTGGACACCACCCGCGCCTCCTCGTACTTACGCTGCCCCGCATCGGTCAACAGCACCCGTCGGCTGCGGCGGTCCAACTCATCCACCTGCAACACCACCAACCCATCCCGCACCAGCGGCTTGAGGGTATGCCCCAGGGCCGACAAATCCATCACCAACGATTGCGCCAAATCACGCATCTTCGGCGCGTCCCCATTGGCGATATGGTTCATCAACGAATACTGAGTAGCCTTCAGCCCAAACGGCAAAAACGCCTCATCATAGATTTGCGCCATCCGCCGGGACGCACGACGCACGGCGCCGTTAGAGCAGGTGCTGGGACTATTCAGGACGGGCGGTGCGCATTTCACAGGCTGATCACTCGCTACAGATCAAGGGTTAACCGAACGTTAATCCGGCAAGATGAATATTGACACATGTAGCAACAAATTAGTTGCGTATACCTCTAAAAGCTATATCGTGGCATATGCCTCTATTTTGACCGGATGTCAGCGCAGTTGGCCCGGAACACAGACGGGCGAGGCAGGAGGAAAGCACTGTCCAGTGCCTCCTTCAGTGTTCAACTTCCTGTCTGGATCACACCTATGCTCAGCCTTGTGCGCATCGCATTGCGGCGCCCCTATACCTTCCTGGTATTGGCTATTTTCATTCTGATTGTGGGCCCGCTCGCGGCCTGGCGTACCCCGACCGACATCTTCCCCGAAATTCGCATCCCCGTGATTGCCGTGATCTGGCAGTACACCGGCTTGCCTCCGGATCAGATGGCCGGCCGGATCACCTCGCCGTTCGAGCGGGTGCTGACCACCACGGTCAACGACATTCGCCATATCGAGGCGGAGTCGTTGAACGGCTTCGGCATCGTCAAGGTGTACTTCCAGCCAGGCGTCAATATCAGTACCGCCAACGCGCAAATGACTTCGGTGTCCCAGGCCATCCTGCGTCAATTGCCACCGGGCACCACGCCGCCGCTGATTCTCAACTACAGCGCCTCGACCGTGCCGATCGTGCAATTGGCGTTGTCCGGCAAAGGCCTCAGCGAACAGAAGCTCGGTGACCTGGGCCTCAACACCGTGCGCCTGATGCTGACCACGGTGCCCGGTGCGGCACTCCCATACCCATTTGGCGGCAAGACCCGCCAGGTGCAGATCGACCTCGACTCGGCGCGGATGCAGGCACGTGGGCTGTCGGCGCAAGACGTGGCCACCGCCCTGGCCACGCAGAACCTGATCACCCCAATAGGCACGCAAAAGATCGGCAGCTATGAGTTCAACCTGCAACTGAACAACTCGCCGACGGACTTCCACGACCTGGAAAACCTGCCGATCAAGACCGCCGACGGCACTACCGTGTTGATTCGTGACGTGGCCACCGTACGCGACGGCAACCCGCCGCAGACCAACATCGTGCACGTCAACGGCAACCGTTCCGTGTTGCTGCCGGTGCTCAAGACCGGTTCGGCCTCGACCCTCGGGGTGATCGCCGGCATCAAGGACAAACTGGCCGACAACAAAGGCGCGCTGCCGCCCAATCTGAACATCGACTTGATCGGCGACCAGTCGCTGTTCGTGCGTTCGGCCATCAGCGGTGTGGCCCGTGAAGGGGTGATTGCAGCGGCGCTGACCAGCCTGATGATCCTGTTGTTCCTCGGCAGTTGGCGCTCCACGGTGATTATCGCCACCTCGATTCCGCTGGCCATCCTGTCGTCGATTGCCACGCTGTCGGCGCTCGGTGAAACCCTCAACATCATGACCCTCGGCGGCCTGGCATTGGCCGTGGGGATTCTGGTGGACGACGCCACGGTGACCATCGAAAACATCAACTGGCACCTGGAGCAGGGCAAACCGGTGGAGACGGCGATCCTCGACGGTGCGGCGCAGATCGTCACGCCGGCGTTCGTGTCGCTGCTGTGTATCTGCATCGTGTTCGTGCCGATGTTTTTCCTGGAAGGCGTGGCGCGCTTCCTGTTTGTGCCGATGGCGGAAGCGGTGATCTTCGCGATGATCGCCTCGTTCATCCTCTCGCGAACCCTGGTGCCGACCCTGGCCAATTACCTGCTCAAGCCTCACGAACATCATGCGGACGGCACGCCGGTGGTCGCGCCGTCGAGCAACCCGCTGGTGAAATTCCAACGCGGGTTCGAGCGGCAGTTCGAAGCGTTTCGCGGGATTTACCACGGGGCACTGGAGAGTGCCTTGCATCACCGCCGTATCGTGGTGATCGCGCTGCTGGCGTTTGTTGCCGTGTCGTTTGCGCTGGTGCCATTTCTCGGCCGCAACTTCTTCCCTGAGGTCGACTCCGGGCAGATCCTGCTGCATGTGCGTGCCCCGATCGGTACACGGGTCGAGAGCAATGCGCGGCTGGTCTCGCAGATCGAAAACACCATTCATAAAGTGATCGAGCCCCAGGAACTGGCGGCCATCGTCGACAACATCGGCCTGGCCATCAGCGGGATCAACGTGGCCTACAACAACACCGGCACCGTGGGCTCCCAAGACAGTGATATCCAGATCAGCCTGAAAGAGGGCCATCGTCCCACCGCCGAATACATGCGCGAACTGCGTGAACGACTGCCCCGTGAATTCCCGAATGCGGTGTTCTCGTTCCCGGCGTCGGACATCGTCGGGCAGATCCTCAACTTCGGCTCTTCCGCGCCGGTGGATGTGCAAGTCAGCGGCAATAACCTGCCAGCCAACTTCACCTATGCCAGCACGTTGCTGCGGGAAATCCGGCGGGTGCCGGGGGTGGTGGATGCGCGCATCCAGCAGTCGCGGCAACTGCCGACCTTCAATATCAACGTGGACCGTACCCAAGCCCAACTGGTGGGCCTGAACGAGCGCGACGTGACCAACAGCCTAGTGGTTAACCTCGCCGGTTCCAGCCAGGTGGCGCCGACGTTCTGGCTCAACCCGGCCAACGGCGTGTCCTACCCGATTGTGATGCAAACCCCGCAATACGGCCTCGACACCCTGGCCGCCTTGCATAACCTGCCGTTGAGCGGCAGTGCCGGTGCGGCGTCGGACCAGACCCTCGGCGGCCTGGCCTCCATCGACCGCAGCCACAGCAACTCGGTGGTGACCCAGTCGGATATCCAGCCGGTGGTCGAGGTCTTGACCGCGATCCAGGGGCGCGACCTCGGTGCCGTCGCCGCCGATATCCAGAGGATCCTCGCCGCCCACGCCAGTGAAGTGCCCACCGGTTCCAAGGTGCTGTTGCAGGGCCAGGTGCAAACCATGAACGCGGCCTTCAGTGGCTTGCTGTTTGGCCTGCTCGGCGCGGTGGTGCTGATCTACCTGTTGATCGTGGTCAACTTCCAGTCATGGGCTGACCCGTTCGTGATCATCACCGCCTTGCCGGCGGCGCTCGCGGGGATTGTGTGGATGCTGTTCATCACCCACACGCCGCTGTCGGTACCGGCGTTGACCGGGGCGATCATGTGCATGGGCGTGGCCACCGCCAACGCGATCCTCGTGGTGAGCTTCTGCCGCGAACGCCTGGCGGTGCACGGGGATGCGGTGCAGGCGGCGCTTGAGGCCGGCTTTACCCGTCTGCGTCCGGTATTGATGACCGCGATTTCGATGATCATCGGCATGGCGCCGATGGCCCTGAGCCTGGGGGAGGGCGGCGAACAGAACGCCCCGCTGGGCCGTGCGGTCATCGGCGGGTTGGCCTTCGCCACCATTGCCACGTTGTTCCTGGTTCCGCTGATTTTCAGTCTTGTGCACGGGCGGCGTCAGCACGCCACGCTTGCGACCACCGCCACTCAAGGGGTTTGACATGTCTGCTTCCGTTTCCAATCCGGGTTCACCCCGCCGTAACTCCCGTGGTCTGCTCTGGCTGGTGCTGGGGCTGGTAGTACTGGTCGCCGTGGTGGTGTTCGGCATTGGTGTGCGCGCCAGCGAATCCCGCGACCTGAAAACCTGGACCGATGCCCAGGCCTTGCCCAGCGTGATCCTGATCACTCCGAGCGTGCAGCCTCAAGGGCCGATCCTGAATTTGCCGGGGCGCCTTGAGGCGTATTCGCGGGCGTCGATCTTTGCCCGGGTCAATGGCTACCTCAAGACCTGGAACGTCGACATCGGCGACCACGTGAAGGCCGGGCAACTGCTGGCCGAAATCGACACGCCGGAGCTGGATCAACAACTGCTGCAAGCCAAGGCTGTACTGGCTTCGGCCCAGGCCGACGAGTCGCTGGCACAGACCACCGCCAAGCGCTGGCAGGCGATGCTGGCCTCGGATTCGGTGTCGCGCCAGGACGTGGATGAGCGCACCGGCGACCTCACCGCCAAGCAGGCCAAAGTGGTCGCGGCCAAGGCCAACGTCGACCAGTTGGTTGCCACCAAGGGCTTCCAGCGGTTGACCGCGCCGTTCGCCGGTGTGGTCACTGCGCGCTCCACCGATGTAGGTGCCTTGATCAGTGCCGGTGGGGCCACCGGCAAAGAGCTGTTCGCGGTCTCCGATGTCAGCCGCCTGCGGGTGTATGTGCAGGTGCCGCAATCGTCGGCGCCGCAGATCAAGGTGGGCACCGTGGCGCGTCTCAGCGTGCCGGAATATCGCGGTGAAGCCTTCACTGCGAAGGTGATTGCCACCGCTGATGCGGTCAATGCCGCGTCCGGCAGCACCCTGGTGCAACTGCTGGTGGACAACCCCGGCAGCCGCCTGTTGCCGGGCGGCTACACCAGCGTGCAGTTCACCTTGCCGGTGCAGACTGACGTGCTGCGTCTGCCCGCCAGCGCCCTGGTGTTCGATGACAAGGGCATGCGTGTGGCGACCCTCGATGCGAACAATCACGTGCACTTCAAGACCGTGACCATCGCCCGTGACTTTGGTGACAGCGTGGAAATCGGCAGTGGCCTCGTCGCCACTGACCGGGTGATCGACACCCCGCCCGACGGCCTGGCCGACGACGATTCGGTGCAACTGGCCGCCAACCCCGCAGAGGCCAAACCCCATGGCTAAGCGTACTTGCCTGGTATTGATCGCGACCCTGGGTCTGGGCGCCTGCCACCTGGCGCCGCCGCTGGACGTGCCGGACGTACCCGTGGCCGCGCAGTTCCATACCCAAGGACCGTGGACCGTCGGCACACCGAACGACCAAGCGAGTCGCGACGGTTGGTGGCACATCTACAAAGACCCGCAACTGGATGGGATGGAGCAGCAGTTGCTGCAAAACAACCCGGACTTGAGCGCGGCATTGGCTCACTATTCCCAGGCCCAGGCGTTTTTGGCCCAGGCGCAATCCGGGCTGTTTCCGAAGCTTATCGGGTCGGGCAATGCCCAGCGCATTCGCCAGTCGGACACCCGGCCACTGCGCTCGGCCAGCCCGCCGAATGTTTACGATTCCGGGACAGTGGGTGTAGAACTGGACTATGAAGTCGACCTCTGGGGCCGCGTGCGTGACACCGTTGCCGCCGGCACCAGCGACGCCCTGGCCGCCAAGGCAGACCTGGCTTCGGTGCGCTTGAGCTTGCAGGCGCAGTTGGCTGACAGCTACATCCGCCTGCGCGGCATCGACCGGCAAGACCAACTGCTACAGGAAACCAGCGATGCCTATGCCAAGGCCCTGAGCCTGACCGAAGGCTTGCACGGCGGCGGTATCGTTTCCGGCCTGGACGTAGCCCGGGCGCGTACCCAACTGTCGACGGTCAAGTCGCAACTGAGCCAGAACCGGGTGCAGCGTGCAGTGCTTGAACACTCGATAGCGGCGATGCTGGGTGAGTCCGCATCGACCTACGCGATTGCCCCCAGCGTCGCGGATATCGCCTTGCCCGGCGTGCCCACCGGCGTACCGTCTACGCTGTTGCAGCGCCGGCCGGATATCGCCGCTGCCGAGCGTCGGATTGCCTCGGCCAATGCACGCATAGGTGTGGCGAAAGCGGCCTGGTTCCCGGCCCTCACGCTGAGTGCCCAAGGCGGTTTCCAGAGTGATGAGTTCGCGCATTTGTTGAGTGCGCCCAACATCTTCTGGGCCATTGGCCCGTCGCTGGTGGGGACGATTTTTGATGGCGGCGCGCGCCAGGCCGGAGTCGACAGTGCCAAGGCGGCAACCGATGAAGCCGCAGCCAAGTATCGTGGTGTAGTGTTGACCGCGTTCGAGCAGGTGGAGAACAACCTGTCGATCATCTCCGGGCTCGACACTGCCCTGGTTGACCAGCGCGATGCTGCCGCTGCCGCGCAGTACGCCGAGGACTTGTCCCTGGCGCGCTATCGCCAGGGCGGCGCCGCGTACCTGGATGTGGTGACGGCGCAGGTAGCGTCGTTGCAGGCACAGCGAACTGTGCTGGATCTACAGACTCAACAGTTAAGCGCCAACGTAGGGCTGATCAAGGCATTAGGTGGCGGCTGGAATATTGCCCAACTGGCCCAAAAGAACCTGTAGGAGCGAGCTTGCTCGCGAAGGTCGTCAACGATAACGCGGGCGTCCTGAAAGCACACGGCGCTCTCGGGTTTTTCGCGAGCAAGCTCGCTCCTACAGTTAGTGAGTGAGTTATTTGGTTAGTTGTTGTGAACATTGAATCCAAGGAGTAGTGACATGACTGATTACGTACCGCCAAAAGTCTGGACCTGGAAGACCCAAAACGGCGGCACCTTCGCCAGCATCAACCGGCCCATCGCCGGTGCGACCCACGACAAGGAATTGCCGGTCGGTCGTCATCCGTTGCAGCTGTATTCCCTGGCAACGCCCAATGGCCAGAAAGTCACGATCCTGCTGGAAGAGCTGCTGGCCCTGGGGCACAAGGGCGCGGAATACGATGCGTGGTTGATCAAGATCGGTGACGGCGACCAGTTCGGCAGTGGTTTCGTCGGCGTCAACCCGAACTCGAAGATTCCCGCGCTGCTGGACCGCAGCGGGCCCAAGCCGATTCGGGTGTTCGAGTCCGGCGCGATCCTGCAGTACCTGGCCGAGAAGTTCGGCTCGTTCCTGCCCACCGAACCGGCGGCCCGCGCCGAGTGCCTGTCGTGGTTGTTCTGGCAGATGGGCAGCGCACCGTACCTGGGCGGTGGTTTCGGGCATTTCTATGCCTACGCGCCGACCAAGATCGAATACGCCATCGACCGTTTCGCCATGGAAACCAAACGCCAACTGGACGTGCTGGACAAGCAACTGGCCGAGCACGAATACATCGCCGGGGATGAGTACACCATCGCCGACATGGCGATCTGGCCGTGGTACGGCGGCCTGGTGAAAGGCCGCTTGTACGAGGGCGGAGAATTTCTCTCGGTGCAGGAATACAAACACGTACTGCGCTGGGCCGATGCCATCGAAGCGCGACCTGCTGTACAGCGAGGGCGCCGGGTCAACCGCGTGTCGGGCGAGCCTTCAGAGCAACTGCGCGAGCGTCATGACGCGTCGGACCTCGACCTGCACAGTTGACAGAGCTGACAACCCACACCTTGTGGCGAGGGGGCTTGTCCCCCGTTGGGCTGCGCAGCAGCCCTGAAAATTCACCGCGTTTTTTCAGGAAAATTCGGTGAGCTTATTGGGGCTGCTGCGCAGCCCAACGGGGGACAAGCCCCCTCGCCACAGGTTTCTGCGGTGCCTTCACGGCGCTCCCACTTGGCAATCACCAGCGGTGCCAGGGCATTGCCCAGCACATTCAATGCGGTGGTCGGCATTTCCATCAGGCGATACACCCCGGCGATAAACGCGATGCCCTCCAACGGCAAGCCCGCACTCGCCAGGGTCGCCGACAGAATCACGAACATGAACCCCGGCACGCCGGCCGCGCCCTTGGACGTCAGCACCATGGTCACCACCAACAGTGCCTGGTCGCCAAGGCTCAGGTCGATGCCATACAACTGCGCCACGAACAGCGTGCCGATCCCCAAAAACAGCGACGCACCGTCCAGGTTGAACGAGTACCCCACCGGCACCACAAAGCTCACCAGCGAAGGCGGCACGCCGTAGGTTTCGAGCTTCTTCATCAGTTGCGGCATCACCGCCGCCGAGCTGGCAGTGGAGAACGCCAGGATCAGTTCGTCCTTGATATGCCGCATCAACGCAAACAGGTTGATCCCGCACAGCCGCGCCACCAGGTTGAGCACCACCAGCACGAAGAACGCAATCGACACGTAGCTGACCATGATCAACTTGGCCAACGGCAGCAGCGAACTGAACCCGAAGTTGGCCACGGTCACTGCGATCATCCCGAACACGCCGATAGGCGAATAGGCCATGATCATCGACGTCACCTTGAACATCGCCTCCGACACCCCGCGCAGCAAGGCAATCACCGGGTCTTTGCGCTCGGCCGGCAAGCGCGAAACCCCGAGGCCAAACATCACCGCGAAGAACAGCACTGACAGCAAGCTGCCCTGGGCCATGGCGTTGATCACGTTGTCCGGGATGATCCCGACAATGATCTGCCCCAGGCTGTGGCCACCGCCGGCGCTGCTGGTGGGCAAGGTCACCGCGCTGGCTTTCAGGCTGGCCAGTTCGGTGCCGGCGCCCGGCTGGAGCAGGTTGCCCATCACCAGCCCGACGATGATCGCCAACGTGGTGATGCAGAAGAAATAGCCCAGGGACTTGGCCCCGATGCGTCCCAGGGATTTACCGTCACCGTGCCCGGCAATGCCCACCACCATGCAGGCAAACACGATGGGTACCACGATCATCTTCATCAGCTTGATAAAGATATCGCCCGCCGGTTGCAGCAGGTTGTCCACCAGCCACGGCCGGGACTCGGGAAAACGGTGCAGCAGGGCACCGATGGCGATGCCGGCGAGCAGGCCGATCAGGATTTGCCAGACCAGCGCGATGCGGGGCTTGTGCATGGGAATGCCTCATTTATATCAATGATTATGAGTGTTGTTCTAGGCAGTCAATGAGCGGCCATCCCTGGCCGCCGGGTGGGGCGGGTATCCGTCAGCGCAATCGATGGCACGCTTCATTCAGGCGACGGCAACCTTCTTCAATCACGTCAAGCGAGCTGGCGAACGACAGCCGGATATACGGCGACATGCCGTACGCCGCACCACTCACGGTGGCCAGGCCGTGTTCCCGCAGCAGGTACTCGGCCAGTTGTGTGTCGCTGTCGATCCGCTCGCCGTGCGGGGTGGTCTTGCCGATCAATCCGGCAACGTTGGCGAACACGTAGAACGCGCCATCCGGCGGGGTGAAGCTCACGCCGGGAATGTCTTTCAACAGGCCCAGCATGTGTTCGCGGCGTTGCTGGTACACCTCGCGCATCCCGGCGATGGGCGCCTGGTCGCCGGCGAAGGCGGCCACCGCAGCGGCCTGGCTGAGAGAGCTGGGGCAGGTGGTGGTTTGCGAGAGCAGCTTGGCAATGGCCGCGATCAGCCACGCCGGGCCAGCTCCGAAACCCAGGCGCCAGCCGGTCATGGCATAGCCCTTGGAGGCACCGTTGACGATCAGCGTGCGCGGTTTCAGGTCCGGTGCGAGTCGGGTCAGGGAAACGTGGCGGGCTGCGTCGTAGACAAAGTGCTCGTAGATCTCGTCAGCCATGATCAGCACATGGGTATGACGCCGCAGCACCTCGGCCAGGGCCAACAGCTCGGCCTCGTTGTACACCGCGCCACTGGGGTTGTTCGGGCTGTTGAGGATCACCCATTTGCTGCGCGGGGTGATCGCCTGCTCCAGGGCTTGCGGCGACAGCTTGAACCCCAGTGACTCATCGCCGGGAACGATCACCGGCGTTGCGTCATTCAGCCGCGCGATGTCCGGGTACGACACCCAATACGGCGTGTGCACGATGACTTCGTCGCCGCGATTCAGGGTCGCCGCCAGGGCGTGATAGATGATGTGCTTGCCACCGCAGCCGGCAATCACTTCGTCCAGCCCGTAGTCCAACTGGTTATCACGCTTGAGCTTGAGGCAGATCGCCTGGCGCAGGGCGAGGGTGCCGCTGGTGGCGGTGTAGTGGGTGTCGCCACTGTGCATCGCGGCGCTGGCTGCTTCGAGGATATGCGCGGGTGTATCGAAGTCCGGCTCGCCCACGGTGAAGTTGACGATGTCCCGACCCTGGGCGCGCAGTTCGCTGACCAGTGCGTTGGCGGCGATGCTCGGTGAGGGCGCAATGCCCAGCACCCGATCGGACAGAAATGCAGTGCTCATGATGTTCCCCTTCAACCTGCCAGGCCGGCCTGTTGCAGCACCTTGTCGATCCAGCTCTGGCGCACCGCACCGCTGGCGATTTCGGCTTTGACTTCCTCTTCGTGGGCCGCGTGTTGTGCGGCCTTGCGCAGTACTTCGGCGGCGTCGGCCTGGGAGAAGGCGACCAGGCCGTCTTCGTCACCCACCAGCACATCCCCCGGGTTGATCAGCATGCCGCCGATGGACACCGGCACATTCACTTCCCCCGGGCCAGTCTTGTAAGGCCCGCAATGCACCACGCTGCGGGCGTAGCAAGGCGTGTCCTCGAAGCTCGCAACATCGCGAATCGCCCCGTCAATCACAAACCCCACGCAGCCGCGTTGCTGGGCGTAGAGCTTGACCAACTCGCCGATCACCGCGTTGTTGGTGTCGCCCTGGGCGTCCACCACCAGCACGTGGCCGGGCTCCAGCATGCTCATGGCCTTGTAGATCAGCAGGTTGTCGCCAGGGCGGGTTTTCACCGTGAGCGCGGTGCCCACCAGCTTGCCGGTACGGTTGTAGCGGTTCAGCCCACGGGCGCCGATGTGCCGGCCGAGGTTGTCGCTGATGTGCGGGGTGACCACGTGAGTGAAGGCTTCAAGCACTTCGGCAGAAGCCAGCGGTGGGTTGGGGAGGATGCGGGAACCGGGCAAGGACATGGCTGTAACTCCGATTGATCTTATGGGTCTGTGGCTAGATCTTAGGAGCGATGAAGAAGCAGTTTTAGCGATATTTTATTATCTGATAGGATCGCTTTTTCTCATGGGAGGTGGCCGATGATCACGTTCAAGCAAATCGACGCGTTGTACTGGATTGCCGAGCTGGGCAGTTTCGAGGCAGCGGCGAACAAGCTGAACATGTCGCAGTCGGCGATTTCCAAGCGCATCCAGGAGTTGGAAGAAACCTTCGATGTCGAGATTTTCGACCGCAGCAAACGCAATGCCCGGCTGACCGAAAAAGGCGCCGAGTTGCTCGACTACGCCAAGGACCTGCTGGAGCGTCGCGACTACTTGCTGGAGCGGGTGAGTACCCGTGAAGTGCTGGTGCGCAGGTTTCGTCTCGGGGTGACGGAACTGACGGCCTTCACCTGGTTGCCTGCGCTGGTGGAAGCGTTGCGTGAGGCGTATCCCAAAGTGCAGATCGAGCCGTCAGTGGAGTTGAGCAGCGAGCTGTTTCGCAAGCTGGAGAGTGATGAACTGGACCTGGTGATCGTGCCCGATGCCTACAGTGATTCGCGGTTTCTGAGTACGCCGTTGGGCAGTGTGGAAAACGCCTGGATGTGCGCCCCGTGGTTAGTCAGTGAGCCTGATCCGGTAGGGCTTGAGGCGTTGGCAGGGTACACGGTGCTGACCCAAGGTTCGCACTCCGGGACGGGCCTGCTTTATGAGCGCTGGCTGGCGGCGCATGCTGTGCAGATGCCGCGTAAGCTGACCAGCCATAACTTGCTGGTGCAGGTCGGGCTCGCGTTGTCGGGGGTGGGGGTGAGTTACTTGCCCAAGGCGTGCTTGTCGCATTTGATCGAGCGCGGAGAATTACGCGCATTGGAGACGGAACCGGCGCTGCCCAAGGTTGGGTATGTGGCGTTGCATCGCGGGGATCGGCAGTTTGGGTTGAACCAGAATGTGGCGCAGTTGGCGGTGCAGTGTTGTGATTTTTCGCGGTTGTTGTTTTGAGTGTATATCCGTTATTTGGGTAACGGCTACTTAGGGTTCCGCTCTTACAGCGGGTCACTTTTGAAAAGCGCAAAAGTAACCAAAACGCTCTGCCCCGCCTGTCGGCACCTCGCCTAGGCTCGGCGTTCCCTCACTCCGGCATTGCTCCGCGGGCCGCCGCGACGGGCCATCCATGGCCCGGCGCGGCTAAACCGGCGTCCTGCCGGTTTACCCGCTCCTCAATACCTGCGTTCGGCCTCGGGCTGAATGGGGCAGTCAGATCAAGATCAAAAGCAGATCAAAAGCAAGAGCACAGCGGCCTACAGGCCGGCTTGAGTGTTAGAAGCGAAAGCAAAGCTGCTTTTCTGTAGGAGCGAGCTTGCTCGCGAAAAACCTGAGGCCGCCGCGTTGAATCAGGATGCCCGCGTCATCGTTAACGACCTTCGCGAGCAAGCCCGCTCCCACATTTTGAACCGTGCCCGCTTTTGATTTGGCTGTTGCTTCACCACACTCAAGCCGGCCGGTAGCCCCGGCCGGCTTGAGTGTTAAGAGCGAAAGCAAAGCTGCTTTTCTGTGGGCTTGCTCGCGAAAAACCTGAGACCGCCGCGTTGAATCAGGATGCCCGCGTCATCGTTAACGACCTTCGCGAGCAAGCCCGCTCCCACATTTTGAACCGTGCCCGCTTCTGATTTGGCTGTTGCTTCACCACACTCAAGCCGGCCTGTAGGCCGCTGTGCCCTTGATCTGCTTTTGATCTTGATCTTAGGCGCCCCGTTAAACCACGCTGGCCGAACGCAGGCTTTGGAGCGTGGGTAACCCGGCAGGACGCCGGGTTAGCCGCGCTGGGCCAAGGATGGCCCATCGCGGCGGCCCACGCTCCAAAGCCGGAGTGAGGGCACACCGAGCCTGGGCGAGGTGCCGAGTGGTGGGGCAAGAGCGTTTTGCTTACTTTTGCGCTTTTCAAAAGTGAGCCGCTGTAAGAGCGGAACCAATAGTAGCCGTAACAAAACCAACGGATATGCCCCCAACCACCGCCCCCAACGCCATATGCCGGAGGGACGCCCCGAACCGCTGAGTGCGCCGTTGTTGGCCTACCAGCGGTAAGTCACCGAACTCGTACTGTTTGCCTTCGGTGGGCACAAACACTTGCCCGGCCTTGCTCACACCCGCTACCGGGAAGAACGATTCGCTGTAGCTCAGGTACGGTGCCAGGCCGTTGCCAGCCTTGTACACCAACCCTGCGCGCGAGGTGGTGGCCTCGTCGAACTTGATCTGGTCCTGGAAATACACGCCTTTTTGCAGGGAGTCGATCTGCGAACCACGGTCGGTATTCGGTAATCGGTTGACCACGACCGGCTGGTTGTTGATGGAGTTCGCAAGGTCCAACGACGGAGCATTGCCACGGAAGTTGTGGGCGGTGTGCATGGAATGAAAGCAAGCACGGGCCAGGTAGGGCCCCTATATTTATGCGGCCCTTGCTGATAAATAGAGCGGGTGAATCCCCAAGTAGATACCCGGTGTAATCAATCATGAAGCGCCATTTCGAAGATTTGCAGTTGGGCAGCATCGAGCTGTTCTGCCTGGCTGCCGAGGCCAGCAGCTTTACCGCCGCCGCCCAGGTGGCGGGAGTGACGCCTGCGGCGGTGAGCCGCAGCATCTCGCGGCTGGAAGAACGCCTGGGTTCCCGGTTGTTTGTACGCACCACCCGCAGCATCCGCCTGACCGAGGGCGGCCGGACGTTTTTCGAGCAATGCCGCCAGGCCCTCACGCAACTGGTGGAAGCCCAGCAGGAAATGATGGGCGCGCAATCGGTGCCGTCCGGGCTGTTGCGCATCAGCATCCCGACCACCTACGGCCATCACCGGATCCTGCCGCTGCTGCCGAAATTCCGTGCGCTGTACCCGCAAGTCACCGTGGATATCCACATCAGCAACCGCAATATTGATTTCGTCGCCGAAGGCTATGACCTGGCCATCCGCGTGCGTGCCCAGCCGGACTCGACGCTGATCGCGCGGTTGCTGGAAGACGCCAAGCTGGTGGTGGTTGCGGCGCCGTCGTATCTGAAGCGTGCCGGCACGCCCCAAACCCTGGAGGATTTGCCGGACCATGAGTGCATCCAGTACGAATTGCCGAGCAACGGGCGGCGCATTTCCTGGCTGTTCCAGGTGGACGGCAAGGAGCGAGAGTTTGCCGGTGAAGCGGGCTACAGCTGCTCTGACGATGTGCTCGGTGGCGTAACCCTGGCCAAGCACGGCGCGGGGCTGTTCCAGACCTATAAATTCATCGTCGAGGACGAGTTGGCCAACGGCAGCCTGGTGGAGGTGTTGCAGCCTTACGGTGGACGCTCACGGCCGTTTACCTTGCTGTATCCCCACGGCCGCTACGTGCCCCATCGGGTGCGGGCGTTTGTGGACTTTCTGCTGGAGCATCGCGCCGAATGGGCGGTGCTGTAGCGGCGGATAAATCCCAGGTCAGCATCAGTTGGCCGATGGCAGTATCGATGGCATTAGCGTCGACGCCATCCCGAGCCAGGATCGACACGCCTTGCAGGAAACTGTCGTAGACCGTAGCCATCGCTCGGGCGTTGGTATCGGCAGGTAACTGGCCTGCGCGAATGCCACGCTCGACGCAATGCACAATGCCCGCTCGGGTGCGCTCCCGTGAATGAGTCAGTGCATGGGTGACTTGCGCGTTCTCGGGGGAGGGCGCACTCATCACGCCCAGGGCCACCATGCAGCCTTTGGGATGCCCCTCTTCACACTGCATGCGTGCGGATTGGCGCAGCGCGGTCTCGATGGCCTGGCGCGGTGGCAGGCCGTCATCCCACAGGCATTCGGTGACCTGGGCGAACGTCGCCAGATAACGCTGCACGCATTCCTGGAAAAGCGCGTCCTTAGAGCCGAACGCCGCGTAAAAACTCGGCGCGGAGATGCCACCGCCCAATCCGCTTTTCAACTGGCTCAGGGACGTGGCGTCGTAACCGTGCTCCCAGAACAGGTGCATGGCCTGTTCCACGGCCTGGTCTCGGTCGAAAGTGCGGGGGCGGCCCATCTGTGCCATGGGGGAATCCTCTCGGGGTAATGAGATAAATACTAGTCGATACATAAGTCGTTGACAACGCTACGTGGTGCGCCCAACATTTATATCGATCGGTATTTAAGTCCTCTAGTTCAAGGAGTTTCCCTGTGACCCCCTCAACCACCTTATCGGCAGACGCCGTTCCCGACCGCTTGCCCATCGGCGCCTTGCTCGCCCTGGCCATGACCGGTTTTATCTGCATCGTCACTGAAACCTTGCCGGCAGGCCTGTTGCCGCTGATCAGCGATGGCCTGGGCGTTTCAGCGTCCATGGCCGGGCAGATGGTCACCGCCTATGCGCTGGGTTCGGTGCTGGCGGTGATCCCGCTGACCATCGCTACTCGCGGCTGGCGTAGACGCAATGTGCTGCTACTGACCATCGTCGGTTTTCTGCTGTTCAATTCCATCACGGCGCTGTCGTCCCACTACGGGCTGACGCTGCTGGCGCGGTTCCTAGCCGGGATGGCCGCGGGGCTGGCCTGGAGTTTGTTGGCCGGCTATGCGCGGCGCATGGTTGAACCGCATCAGCAGGGCAAGGCATTGGCACTGGCCATGGTGGGCACGCCGATTGCGCTGTCACTCGGCGTGCCGCTGGGCACCTGGCTGGGTGGACTGGTGGGCTGGCGCACCACCTTCGGCATCATGTCGGCGCTGACCCTGGTGTTGATCGTCTGGGTGCTGGTGAAAGTGCCGGATTACCCCGGCCAGTCAGCCCATCAGCGTATGCCGTTGCGCAAGGTGCTGACCACGCCGGGCGTACGGCCAGTGCTGGCGGTGGTGATCTCATGGATGCTCGCCCACAACATTCTCTATACCTACATCGCGCCGTTCGTGGCCCCGGCGGGCTTGGTGGATCGTGTGGATCTGGTGTTGTTGGTGTTTGGTATAGCGGCGCTGCTCGGGATTTGGGTGACCGCTCGGTTGGTGGATGTGGCGTTGCGCAAGACGGTGCTGGTCAGCCTGGCGGGCTTTGCGGCGACGTGCCTGGCGTTTGGTTTTCTCGCGCAGGTGCCCGGGGTGATTTATGTCGGTGTGGCGGTGTGGGGCTTGAGTTTTGGTGGCGCGGCAACGTTGCTGCAAACCGCATTGGCGGACGCGGCCGGCGATGGGGCAGACGTGGCGCTGTCGCTGAATGTGGTGGCCTGGAACAGCGCCATTGCGGGAAGTGGTGTGGTGGGCGGAGTGTTGCTCGATACCTGGGGTGTGGCGTCATTCCCGTGGGCAATGTTGGTGTTGCTGGCGGTGGCTTTTGCGATTACGTGGGCCGCTCGCAACCATGGTTTCAAACCTGGGCACCGGGCGCACGGCAAGCCTGCGGTTGGCGGGCACTGATATTTCCAAAGTCGTTGAAATAACCGGTTCTAACATCAGACAAATCTTAAAATAATCCGCCAATCAGCCGATATCCCGAGGCATAGGCTTTTAACCCCGGGAGTATTGGCATGACCATCAAGAGAATGTCTGCAATCCATGTTGGCCTGCTGTTCAGCCTCTCCGGCGCCTGCATGGCCGCGAGCCCGGTGGGGCAGGGAGTCATTTACTTTCACGGCAGCATTGTCGAGGCGTCTTGCACGCCGCTGACCATGGCCGACGGACTAAAACTCAGCAACTGCCCGAGCCTGGCACGTGGCAGCGCCATCAGCGTCCGTAACGTGGAGCCGGTGAGCTCGGTCACTGCCCTTGATCACAGCGCCGTCAGCGTGAAACTGGTCGCCGACAGCGGGCGGTCGGGGCCTTATTACCAGCAGCAATACACATTGGTGGATGGCCAAGGGAAGCCTGTGAATTCAGGCAAGTACCTGGTGACATTGACCTCCCCTTAAGCGGAAAAAAACCGGCTTATTCAGGTGCCTTGACTAGCATGTACTTGCTGAAATTATTGATGTGATCATCGAGGTTATCCTCAAGCATCATTCGGTACTGATCACAGAAATACTTCAGCATCGCCTCACGGGCCTGGGCCATTTCTTCGCCGGATTTAAAGCTGCGTGCGCTGACCCAGGCATTGAACCGTGTGGTGCCGAACATCATAGAGGCGCTGACTTTGCCCAGGTCGGCGAACGCCCTGAACTGCTCGTTGGACAGCTCAATGTGCGCGTCCGCGCGATCGTAGAAGCCGTTGTCGGTGGTGTCTGGCATTGCGATTACCTTCCTGTTCGTGAGTGCGGCGAAGGTACCGCCGCGCTCCCCGGGAAGGCAACCACGTTGGCCGCTTCAGGCCTCATTTATTGCGCGTCACCCTCCACACCGTGTTGGCCAGGTCATCGGCAATGATCAGCGCACCCTTCGGATCAACAGTGACCCCCACCGGCCGCCCGCGAGTCTTGCCATCATCTCCACGGAAACCCGTGGCGAAGTCCAGCGGTTCGCCGGCCGGCTTGCCATTGCTGAACGGCACGAAGATCACCTTGTAGCCCACCGGATTATCCCGGTTCCAGCTGCCGTGCTCGCCGACGAAGACGCCGTCGGCATATTTCTCGCCCATGGCCGGGATGGAGAAGTCGACGCCCAGTGCGGCAACGTGGGAACCCAGGCTGTAATCCGGTTTGATCGCGGCGGCGACCTTGGCCGGGTTTTGCGGTTGGGCGCGGGTGTCGACGTTCTGGCCCCAATAGCTGTAGGGCCAGCCGTAGAACTCACCTTCGCGCACCGAGGTCAGGTAATCCGGTACCAGGTCCGGCCCCAGTTCATCCCGCTCGTTGACCACCGCCCACACCTGTCCGGAGCCCGGTTGAATGGTCAGGGCGGTCGGGTTGCGCAAACCGGTTGCGTAAGGCTTGTGCGCACCGGTGGCGGCGTCGATCTGCCAGACCATCGCCCGGTCGATCTCGACCTCCATGCCGCGTTCGGTGATGTTGCTGTTGGACCCGATGCCGACATACAGCGAGCGGCCATCGGGGCTGATCGCCAGGGATTTGGTCCAGTGATGATTGATCGCGGCAGGCAGGTCGGTGACGGTGGTAGGTGGGCCACCGGCCTTGGTCTGGCCGTCCTCGTAGTCGAAGCGCACCAGCGCATCCTGGTTCGCCACGTACAGCTTGCCGTCGGCAAAGGCCAGGCCGTAGGGCGCGTTGAGGTTTTCGGCGAACACGGTTTTCAACTCGTAGGTGCCGTCACCGTCGGCATCCCGCAGCAGGGTCAGGCGATTGCCGCCTTTGACCTTGGTGTTGCCCTCGGCCTTGATCACGCTGGCGATCACGTCCTTGGGCTTGAGTTTCGCCGCGCTGCCGCCGCGGCCTTCGGCGACGAGGATGTCACCGTTGGGCAGCACCAGGGTCTGGCGCGGAATCCGCAGGTCGGTGGCGATGGCCGTGATGCTGAAACCCTCGGGCACGGTGGGTTTCTGCTCACCCCAGGCCACCGGTTCGGCGATCTTCATGCTGGGCAACAGGCCGCGCTGGGGTTCCGGCAGCTTGGGGTCGGGACCGCGGACTTGAGTGCTGTCGGCTTCGCCACCGCAGGCGCTTAACAACATCGCCATGCTTAAAACGGTCAGCGTGCTGGAAGGCTTCATTGGGCACCTCCCGAGCGCAGGTTGGTCAGCCCGACCCACGTGGTCACGCAGGCCAGCAGGGTCACGACGGCAGACAGCACCAGGCCCGAAGGCATCACGGCCCAGGCATCCTTCGCATGTTCAAAGGCATTGACCAGGCCCAGTGCCCAGGTGACCAGCAACAACAGGAAGTACACCGTGGGGCGCCCGGCCTTGCGGTCGGCCCGCAGCAGGTTGACCAGCGCAAACAACCCCGCCAGCCCACAGAACACCAGGCCGCCGGCGATCAGCCAGGCGGCGAAGTTGCTCCATTGGATCTGGTAGGTCTGGTAGTAGGCAATGTCACTCAGCAAGGCGCCGAGAAACAGCGGGACGGTACCGGCAAGCAAGGTCGCGTGAAGCGGGCCAGGCGTACAGCGGTAGGTGAGGGCGGGGGTGACGGTCACGGGCGGCTCCTTATCGTTGAGCGGCCCTGATGAGGCTCATCAGGGCCGCGCTGACTGCGCTTAAGGAAGGAGCCTGCTGCTTGCGCGTTAGTTCACCGTCTATTCGTTTCTAAATATGTTGCGTCAGTTGATGCGTGGATGCTGCTGCACCAGGTTTTCGCGCTTGGCTTCCAGCTCGGCGATTTGCGCGTCGATGTCTTCGATCTTCTGCTCGATATTGTCTTCGTGCTCCTGCAGCAGCTCTTTGGCTTCCTCGATATCCGAAGCCGCCGGTGCTGCGCCGCGCAGGGGTTTGTTGGCGGTTTCCTTCATGGTCAGGGCGGTGAAAAGCCCCAACACGGCAAACACCATCAGGTAGTAGGCCGGCATGTACAGGTTGTTGGTGGTCTCTACCAGCCAGGCCATGGCGGTCGGCGTGAGGCCGGCCACCAGGATCGAGATGTTAAAGGCGCTGGCCAACGCGCTGTAGCGGATGTGGGTAGGGAACATCGCCGGCAGGGTGGACGCCATCACGCCGATAAAGAAGTTGAGCACCACCGCAATGATCAGCAGCCCCGAGAAAATCAGCCCGAGCTTGCCGCTGTTGATCAGCATGAAAGCCGGAATGGCGAGGAAGAACAGGGCGATGCTGCCGAACAGAATGAAGGGTTTACGCCCGATCTTGTCGCTGACAAAGCCAATCATTGGCTGCACGAACAGCATGCCGACCATGATCGCGATGATAATCAACACACCGTGGTTTTCGCTGTAGTGCAGGTTGTGGGACAGGTAGCTCGGCATGTAGGTGAGCAGCATGTAGTAGGTGACGTTGGTCACCACCACCACGCCGACGCAAGTCATCAGGCTGCGCCAGTGCTTGGTGGCGACTTCCTTGAACGACACCTTCGGGCCGCCTGCCAAGCCTTCGCGATCGCCTTGTTCGAGTTGTTCCACATGCTGTTGAAAGGCCGGTGTTTCTTCCAGGGCATGACGCAAGTAGAGCCCGATCATGCCCAATGGCAGCGCGAGGAAGAACGGCAGGCGCCAGCCCCAGGACTGGAACGCCTCTTCGCCGATCACCGCCGAAATCAACACCACGACACCGGCGCCAAGGACGAAGCCGGCGATGGAGCCGAAGTCCAGCCAGCTGCCGAGGAAGCCGCGCTTGCGGTCGGGGGCGTATTCGGCGACGAAGATCGACGCGCCGGTGTATTCACCGCCTACCGAGAAGCCCTGGGCCATCTTGGCCAAGAGCAACAGGATCGGCGCCCAGATCCCGATCGAGTCATAGGAGGGGATCAACCCGATGGCAAAGGTGCTGATGGACATGATCACGATGGTCGCGGCCAGGACCTTTTGCCTGCCGTATTTGTCCCCCAGTCGGCCGAAAAACAGGCCGCCCAACGGGCGAATCAGGAACGGCACCGAGAAGGTCGCCAGGGCGGCGATCATCTGTACGCTGGGGGATGCCTCGGGGAAAAACACCTTGCCGAGTACATAGGCGACAAAGCCGTATACGCCGAAGTCGAACCATTCCATGGCGTTGCCCAGCGCAGCGGCGGTGATCGCCTTGCGCATCTTGGCGTCGTCGACAATGGTGATGTCATCCAATCCAATCGGATTGACGGTTTTCTTGCGTGATTTCATGGGAATTACTCAGCCCTGGTCCATTTCATTGCCATTGTTTTAATGGCACGTGCTCTTTGGTCAGATACATGCGGACACTGAATAATTCACCGTTGGCTGGTTTTTTTTGTTAATGGCCCAGCAAAAATCAATGGATCCGGTCGCCCCCCAGGGAATCACGCTGCATCGATTGCAGGTTTTTCTCGATGGTTTCGCAGAGGGCTTCCATCTGGATCTGGTGTTCGCTGTCACGAAACGGGCTTTGCAAATCGGTGCCGATGCGTTCGATCGCCAGCAGCATGAAGCCCACCACCGTGGACGCCAGCGGGGTGAACCAGCCCAGGGATTCCACCAGGCCTACCGGCACGATCAGGCAGAACAGTGAAATGAACAGCCGTGGGAAATACACGTAAGGGTAGGGCAGCGGCGTGTTGGCGATGCGCTCCATGCCGCCCTGGCTGTTGGACAAATCCACCAGGGTCGATTCCAGTCGCGCCAGGCGAATGCTGTCCAGGCGCCCGGCCTTGTATTCCTGGGCCAGCAGGGCTGCGGAGCCGTTGAGAATGTCGTTGGAAAAGTTATTGGTACTGGTGCTGCGGGCGAACTCGTCGGCTGGCAGGAACGCGCGGATTTCCTCCGGGCAAGGCTGGCCCCGCAAGTGCGCCGCCAGGCAGTTCACGTAGGCCACGTGACGGCGCAGCAACGTCGACTTTATCGGGTTGACCTCGTTGTTCGGGTCATCCAGCAGCGTCAGCACTTGCCGCGCAAAGCTGCGGGAATTGTTGACCATCGCGCCCCACAAGGTGCGTGCTTCCCACCAACGGTTATAGGCGCTGCTGTTGCGGAAACTGATCAACACCACCAGCGCCGAGCCGAGCAAAGTCAGTGGCATCAGCGGCAGGTTGATCTTGCTGTTGAGGAACAGCATGAAGTCCACGGTGACGGCGATATCCCAGAGCAACAGCCAGAACAGTGCCCAGCCTACATAGCCCATGGTCTTGATGATCAGGCGGTATTTTTTGATGATGGCAGCTTTCAAACGGAAACCTCGCGGCGAGCGGTAAACATCAATGCCCTAGCTCGGACGGTGTTTACCGGGTAAAGGTTCGCCGGGGTGCTGCGTGTTCAGGCTTGAAGCGACAGAACGAAGCGGTTTTCGCTGTGGGGCATGCCGTCCGGTGCGGACTGTTCAGGCACGAAACCGCAGCGGGACAGGACTTTTTGTGAGCCCATATTCTCCGGGTAAACGTACGCCACCAATTGCTTGAGTGCCCAACGCGCCTGTGCCTCGTGGATCAGATGGTTCAGCGCCAGGGTTGCCAGCCCTTGCCCGCACGAGCGCTCGCCCACGCGGTAACCGACTTCGGCAGAGCCCGTCGGTGAATCGATGC
The DNA here is from genome assembly GCF_011765255.1 of Pseudomonas sp. AN3A02. Taxonomy (NCBI): domain Bacteria; kingdom Pseudomonadati; phylum Pseudomonadota; class Gammaproteobacteria; order Pseudomonadales; family Pseudomonadaceae; genus Pseudomonas; species Pseudomonas sp. AN3A02. The sequence continues at coordinate 61,672 of NZ_JAARNI010000001.1, read as the reverse complement.
TTTTCAGATTGGCGCGACCGACGATTTCGCCGCTGGCGTCTTCGATCACGAACGGGTGCCACGCGCCGGCGGCAAGGCCAGATAAATAGCCTTCAATATGCTCGGCGACGCCCTGTACCGAATAAAACGAAGGCGCGCGCGCCTCGATATGCGACTCGAACCACTCACGGTTACGGGTTTCGAAGGCCAGCAATGCTTCAGTGTCCGTACTGCTCAGCTCGCGAACGCGAAATGACGTCATTGCTCAAATCTCCCAGGTTGTTCTGTCCATTTAGTCATGTTTTCGTCATAAAGGCGTGTGAAATTTGCCTGCCAAAAATATGAAATCATGGAGTTTTTCCGATGAGGGTAGTCACCTCCGGCTCGGCGTATCTGGACATTGATGCGTACGCCTGTTGCATCGCGTATGCCGAGTTGTTGAATCGCCAAGGGATCGAGGCGCGGGCCGTCAGCAGTGCTCCGCTGAATGCCAGCATCTCCAGGACCGTGCTCGGCTGGCCATCGTCACTGGATGACTACCGGCCCGGGCCCGGTGATGAGTTTGTGATGGTGGATATCTCGGACTTCCACCACTTCGACCCGGTGGTCGTGCTCGATCAGGTGGTGGAGGTTATCGACCATCACCCGGGCTTTGAAACCTATTGGGCGCAGCAACTCGGGCCTCATGCAGACATCCAATCGATCGGCGCGGCGGCGACGCAGGTTTTCCTGCGTTGGGAGGCGGCCGGTTTATTGCCGCTGATCAGCGAACACAGTGCCGCGTTGCTGGCCACGGCAATCCTGGACAATACCCTGAACTTTACCGGGCAGTTGACCACTTCGGCGGATATTCGGGCTTATGAAGCCCTCGCTCTGCTGGCGAAACTCGCGGCGGACTGGCCTGAGCGATATTTTCATGAGTGCCAGGCCACTATCGAATCAGACCTGGTGGGCGCGCTGGCGGGCGACATGAAGTGGCTGAAGGCTGACAGCAACCTGCCACAGGTTTTCGCGCAGATGACGGTGTGGGATGCCGGTGCGCTGATCCGAAAGCATCGCTCGACCATCGTTGATTGGCTGGCGGCCCAGGGTGAGGACTGGCTGGTGAATATCATCAGCATCCATGAGTGCAAAAGCTATTTCCTGGCTGAGCCTACGGTCAGCCAACAAAAAATCAGCCAGGTGCTTTCCATTGACTGGCAGGCCGGGATGGCAGTGCTTGATCGTTCGCTGTTGCGCAAGGAACTGGTGAGACTGGCGGCCACTGATTGACGGCGCTCGCCAATGCGACGTTCCTCTTTGATGAACCCGGAATACAATGGCCAAGGTATTACCGAAAAGGAACGACAGTTGAACGAACACACATTGTCCATGCGCCTGGAACGCGTGGCGGCCCATATACCCGCCGGGGCGCGCCTGGCGGATATCGGCTCCGATCACGGCTACCTGCCGGTGGCGTTGATGCGTCGCGGCGCTATTGTGGCGGCGGTGGCGGGCGAAGTGGCCTTGACGCCGTTCCGCGCAGCCGAGCGTACGGTGCGCGAGAACGAGCTGGAGCAACACATTACCATGCGCCTGGCCAGTGGCCTGGCGGCGATTGAGCCGGCTGACGGGATCACTGCGATCAGTATTTGCGGCATGGGCGGCGAGACCATCCGCGACATCCTCGACAGTGACAAGGCACGTCTCAGTGGCCAGGAGCGCCTGGTGCTGCAACCCAACGGCGGCGAGCAACCGTTGCGCCAGTGGCTGATGGAAAACGGCTACCGCATCGTGTGCGAAGAGCTGCTGCGGGAGAATCGTTTTTTCTACGAAATCATCGTTGCCGAGCGCGCGGAGCCTGTGAGCTACACCGCCGAAGAGCTGTACTTCGGCCCGCTGCAAATGCAGGCCCGCCGCCCGGAATTCCTGCTCAAGTGGCAGCGCATCCTGCGCCACAAACAGCAGACCCTGAGCGACTTTGCCCAGGCACGGCAGGCGGTGTCCGAGGACAAGGTGCGAGAGGTTGCCCAGCAGGCGCGGTGGATTACCGAGCTGCTGGCCTGAAGGTCAGCCGGCGATGGTGTTCAGCTCTGCCAGCACCTCATCCGAAAGATCCAGTTCGCTTACCGCCATGTTTTCACGCAAGTGAGTGACGGAGGACGTGCCGGGGATCAGCAGGATATTGGGTGAACGACGCAGCAACCATGCCAGGGCCAATTGCATCGGGGTGACGCCAAGCCGCTGTGCAACGTTCGACAACACCGCAGACTGCACCGGCGAGAACCCGCCCAGCGGGAAGAACGGCACATAGGCAATGCCGTCCTGGGCCAACTCGTCGATCATCGCGTTATCGTGTTGATGGGCGATGTTGTACAGGTTTTGGACACACACGAAACGCACGATTTTTCGCGCCTCGGCCACCTGCGTCGGGGTCACGTTGCTGATGCCGATATGGCGTATCAACCCTTGTTGTTGCAGCTCGGCAATGGCACTCAGTGGCTCTTCGATCGAGCCTTCGGCAGTGCCCATCACGCCGTGCATGGCTCGCACATTCACCACGTCCAGCACATCCAGGCCCAGGTTGCGCAGGTTGTCATGCACGGCCTGGGTCAGCTCGGCCTTCGACGACGCATTGAACCAGGCGCCATCGTCGCCACGACGGGCGCCCACCTTGGTGACGATGGTGAGGTCGTCTTTATATGGATGCAGTGCCTCACGAATGATCTGATTGGTGATATGCGGTCCGTAGAAATCGCTGGTGTCGATATGGTTTACGCCGGATGCGATGGCCTCGCGTAGTACTGCGAGCGCCGCCTCACGATCTTTTGGCGGGCCAAACACCCCGGGACCAGCCAGTTGCATGGCGCCGTATCCGATGCGGTTGACGGTACGATCGCCGAGATTGAAGGTGCTGAGGTTCATGGTTGTAGCTCTTGCTTGGCGGGAGGAAGCCTATAATATGAAGGATCCTTCAGGTTTTGAATTCGCATTCCATGAGCACTCTCAAAGCGTCACTAAAGCCAAGAAAATCAGCGGTTCAAGCCCGGTCGGCGGCGACGGTCGAAGCGTTGCACACGGCGACCCTTCAGGTTTTGACCGCTCAGGGTTTGGTCCGCTGCACCACGACCCGCGTGGCCGAACGTGCGGGCATGTCGGTGGGCAGTCTCTATCAGTACTATCCAAACCGCGATGCACTGCTCGCTGCGGTTTTGGAAAAGCATCTGGTCCATGTGGCCGAGACCGTCGAGCAGGCCTGCGACCAATACCAGGGCACGACGGTTGCTGAAATGGCATCGGGGTTTGTCACGGCTTTTCTCGCCGTGAAACTGATGGATCCGACGGCGTCCAAAGCCCTCTATGCCATCGCGGGTGAGCGGGGCGGCGCGGAGCTGGTCGCGCGGATCAACAAGCGGATGGTGGCCGCGATTGCAGCGATGTTGGCGACGGCGTCGGATGCCCGTTTTGAAGACCCATCCCTGACCGCCGCCATCTCGCTCAGCGCGGTGGTGGGACCGGTGCGGGCGTTGCTTGAAGGCAATGCATCAGCGGCCTTTGAAGCCGGGCTGGAACAGCAGGTGACACGCATGCTGCGGGCTTATCTTCAAACCTATCAGTCACTTACGTAAATCGTGCGCAGGGTATTTTGCAGCACGGCTTCGCACTAAAGTTACATCCATGGGTCCATAAGCCCCGCAATCGAACTTTGAAGATTTAACCCATGCACCTACGCAAAATTGCAGTTGGGCTATCGGCCCTTGTTTTGCTTTCCACTGGGGCAGAAGCTCGTGGTCTGCTGGACCTCATCAAGCTGCCTGCCGAGCATCAGCCACACACCTCCCGCTCGGGTTCCATCAGCCAGGGTGCCGCCCTGGATCTCTATTCAAACAAACAGCAACGTGCCTCGTTCGATGGCTGCGCCGATCTGTTCCCGTCCGCGCAACCGATCAACACGGCCACGGTGCCGGCCACCATGAAACCCCTGGCGCTGTGCTCGGATAATTTTGCGGTGCTCTACTCACAAACCAGCAAGACCCCGCTGGTAGTGGTCGAACGCCTGAATGCCAGCCAGTTGCAGGACGCCAAAGGCGAAGAACGCACCAACCAGTTCTACGCCGACCCGCGCATTCCCAAGGGCGCACGCGCCGAGTTGAGCGACTACCGTGGCCAACATCCGGCCGTGGACCGTGGCCATCAATCCCCGGCCGCCGATGCGCCGAGCACCAACGCCATGGCCCAATCCTTCGCACTGTCGAACATGGTGCCCCAGGACCCTACCAACAACCGCAAGATCTGGAGCAAGGTCGAGGCGGACGTGCGCAAGTTTGCCAAGCGCGCCGACGGCAATGTGTACGTGTTCACCGGCCCGCTGTTTGACCCGGGCTACAGCACCATCGGCAACAACAAGGTCTGGGTGCCGACCCGTTTGTTCAAGCTGGTGTATGACGTGTCGTCCAAGCGCGCCTGGGCGTATGTACTGCCCAACGCTGAAACCCGTATCCAGAAGCCGATGGATTACGAAACGTTTGTGAAGACTACCGGGCTCAAGTTGTTGGGGAATTTGCCGGTAACGGGGTCAGTTGGGCGCACTTGATGGCTTGAAGCTGTTGGCGTTACTTACCCTTTTTCAACGTCTTCAACCGCAACGTTGCGCGCTGCACAGCGGCCATCTTCTCTGGCCGCTTCATCTTTTTCCATTTGCGAATGTCGTCCTTGGTGCGTCCACAGCTGACGCACAGCTCACCACTGAGCTGGCAGGTTGAGACGCACGGATTCTCGATATCCTTAGCCAAGGCTTCGCCCCTTTACCGCATACAGTTTGGTCAGGCGCAGACGCCAATCGCCGCCATGCTGGAGGTGACATTCTTCCTCGGAATCGAAGCGAACGTAGCGGTCCGAAGAGGGGCGATCCACGCCGGCGTCTTCCAGCGCCGTGGCCGTCAGCTCGCGCATGCGTTGGTCCAGTCCGCTTGAAAGCGCCAGTTCCTTGTTCGCACGTGTGTCGAATACCCAGATGACGACCAGGCTTTGTGCAAAGGCCTGGTAGTCGACTTCGTGGGTCAGCCAATCGAAGCCGGTGATTTCGGCCTTGGCGATTTCACAGGCTTCGGTCAGGGTCGTGACCAGGCGGCGCTCGATGCGCGCGCTGTCGCGTTTGGTTGAAGACATGGGGAGTCCCTTATGAGCGAGGAGGGTGATGATACGCGAGAGAGCAACTGTGGGAGCTGTCGAGGTTGATCGTTCCCACGCTCTGCGTGGGAATGCCACCTCGGACGCTCCGCGTCCAGCTGACGATGCAAGGCTCAAGCCCTGCGCAGGGGGTGACGCGGAGCGTCACAGGATGTATTCCCACGCAGAGCGTGGGAACGATCAACTGTGCAAACCTGCAAAGCTCGACAGCTCCCACATTGGATTCGTTTTGCCTGTCAGATTTTCTTCGGCCGATCCAGCTTGCGCGTCATGGTGTACACCGCCACCCCGGCGGCCAGGATGCCGGAGGCCGCGCCGACTGCCAGTGCCCAGCGTGGGCCGAGGTGGTCGGCCACCCAACCTACAATCGGAGCACCAATCGGTGTGCCGCCAAGGGCCACGCCCACCCGCAGGGCGATCACTCGGCCGCGCATGGCGGGCTCGGTGGTGAGTTGCATCAGGCTGTTGGTGGTGTTGCTGAAGGTCAGGGCGCCCACGCCGATGATCACCAGCGCCCCGGCGAACAGCCAGTAATTCGGGGCAATCGCCGCCAGGGTGCAGCCCACCCCGAACACCAGCGCGCCGTACAGCAGTGACTTGAAGTGCGGCCGCTCGCGGCCGGCGGCGAGCAGCGCCCCGGCGATGGTGCCGATGGCCAGGGTCGACGTCAGCAGGCCATAGCCACGGGCATCGGCGTGGAACACGGTGACGGCCATGGTCGAGATAAAGATCGGAAAATTCATGCCGAAGGTGCCGATCAAAAACAGCATGACCAAGATCGCCATCAGGTCTGGTCGCGCCCACACATAGCGCAAGCCTTCAGTGAGGCTGCCCTTGGTACGCAGCGCTCGCAGGCTGGTGTGCAGGCCGGAAACCCGCAGCAGAAACAGCGACGCCAGCACCGCGAAAAAGCTCGCGCCATTGAGCAGGAAAGCCCAGCCGGTGCCCACCGACGCGATGGTCACGCCGGCCACCGCCGGGCCGATCATGCGGGCCATGTTGAACGAGGTGGAATTGAGCGCGATGGCGTTGGACAAGTCTGCCTCGCCCACCAGATCCGCCACGAAAATCTGCCGCACCGGCGCGTCGAACGCCGAGGCACAGCCGGACAGAAACGCGAACACATACACGTGCCACAGCTGCACGATGCCGGTCAGGGTAAACACCCCCAGCATCAGCGCCAGCACACCCATCACGCCCTGGGTGACGATCAGCAACTTACGCTTGTCGTAGTGATCGGCCGCGAAGCCGGTCCAGGGCAGCAACAGCAACTGCGGCCCGAACTGCAACGCCATGACGATGCCGACGGCCGAGGCGTTATGCGGCGTGAGCTGGGTCAGCACCAGCCAGTCCTGGGCCGTGCGTTGCATCCAGGTGCCGATATTCGACACCAGGGCGCCGACAGCCCAGATGCGGTAGTTGACGCTGCGCAGCGAGCGGAAAATGCCCATGGAACTCACACCGTTCGCGAGGTGTGCGTTTCAAGCAAACCGAGGATGTCTTGCGCAGTACCGGTTTCGCCCAGCTTCGGGAACACCTGATGCAGGCTGTAGTGGTGGGCCTCGGGGTTCGCGTCGGTCATGGCGTCGATGGCCAGGGTCACGTTGAAACCGGCCTCGTAGGCCTGGCGAGCGGTGGATTCCACGCCGGTGCCGGTGGCTACCCCGGTGATCACCACTTGGGTCACGCCGAGTGCCTTCAACTGCGCCTCGAGATCGGTGCTGGCGAACGCGCCCCAGGTGCGTTTGGTCACCACAATGTCGCTGGGTTGCTGACCGAGTGCGGGTAACAGGTCGGCCCAGCCCGGTGGGAACACGTCGCTGCGCCGTGGCCGCTCGGTGCGCCCGGACGCGAAGCCTGTGACGTTGACCAGCACCACCGGCATCTCGCTCTCACGGAACGCGTCCAGCAGTGCACGCGAGCGCTCCACTACGCTGCCGATGGGGTGGATGAACGGGTATTCGGCGATGCCTTTTTGCAAGTCCACGATGATCAGTGCGGTATTCGGATCCAGCGAGGTGACGGCCATGGGATGTCCTCGAGCGGGTAGGGTGCAGCTCAAAAATCGGCAAGGCGCTCCAGCAGCTTTACCGCCGCTGCGAGTTCGGCTTGCTCTTTGGCAGACAGTTGCTCCTGCAGCGCCCGCAGCAGCCAATCGTCCTTGGCTGCCCGGCTGGCGATCAGGTGTTTACGAAAGCCGGGAGTCAGCTCGATCAGGGTTTGACGCCCATCGCTGGGGTCGGGTTTGCCCCTTATCGCTTTCATGGTCTCAAGCCCGGCCACAGTGATGCGCATGGACTGCGGTCGTACGCTTTCCGCCCGGGCCAGGGCCGAAACGGTAGTGGGCCCGTCACGGTCCAGGCGCAGCAGCACCGACTTCTGGGCGGAGGTGAAATCGTTCGGATGGGTTTGTTCCCGCAGCCGACGTATCAGCTTGCCCAGGGAGATACGCAGCTCGGCGGCCAGGGCGGCGGAGTGGGCTTCGGAGGTGATGGAAGGTTTGTTCATGTCCGGACGTTAGCATGCGTGCAGAAAAACTGTACAGTTTAGCTGTATGAATTTTTATTCATAAAAGGCGCCGCATTCCCTGCACGCCATAGAGCGCCATTGCAGAAGGCAGACTGATCAACCACTCTATTGACGATGTTCCACCCTGCATAGGCGCTCTTACGTGACACCCAACACTGATGAACAACGCCGCCAACTCAAAGCGGCCTGCACTGTCGAGATCAACGGGTTTGCAGAGCCCACGCCTGCCCAGTGGTTCCAGGAAATGGCGGATTGGGCGCAGGCCAACGACGTATCCCATGACAATTATGGCAGCGGTCAGTTGATCGAAGGTTTTGAAGCCAAGGTTGCCGAACTGCTGGGCAAACCCGCTGCGGTGTTCATGCCCAGCGGGGTGATGGCGCAATTGATCGCGGTCAACATCTGGAGCGAGCGACGCCGGCTGCCGCGCTTCGGGATACATGCGTCTTCTCATTTGCAGCTCCACGAAGAGCAGGCCTTCCAGGCCTTGTTGCGCTTGCATGGGGTGATGGTGGGGCACCGGTTGCGACCGATCCTTGCCGAAGACCTGTCAGCGATTGCCGAGCCCCTGAGCTGCCTCGTGGTGGAGTTGCCCGCCCGGGAGATCGGTGGGCAACTGCCTGAATGGCATGAGCTGGAGACCCTGAAAGCAGCGGCTGCGGCCTCCAATACACCGCTGCATATGGACGGCGCCCGCCTATGGGAAACCCGTGCTTACTACCAGCGTTCTTACGCCGAAATCGCTGAAGGCTTCTCCTCCGTATACGTCTCGGCCTACAAAGGCGTCGGTGGTATTGCAGGCTCGCTGCTGGTCGGCGAAACCGACTTTATCCAACAGGCTCGCCTGTGGCGTAAACGGCTGGGCGGCACCCTGATAAAACAGAGCCCGATGGTGGTCTCCACGGCCATGCGCTTTGATCAAAGGCTGGCGATGCTGAACGCCTGCTATCAGCGCGCGCTAAGCCTGGCAACCTGCCTGCAAACGATCCCAGGCATTCGTCTCCTGCCGCGCACGCCTCAGGTGAACATGCTTCACCTGTATTTCGACGCAGACCGGGCGGCGTTGCTCAACGCCCGCGATGAGATTGCGCGACAGCACGGATGTTGGCTGTTCACCCACCTGGAACCCGCAGAGGTGCCGGGGTGGTGCAAGACCGAGTGCTATGTCGGTGATCGATTATTGGGTCTGGAGGATGAGCGGGTTCTACAGCTGTTCACGGACCTGATGCGGCAAGCGACTCAAGACGACTGACGCAACCCTTTCGTTAGATCGACTGTCGCCGGCTGGCCCCCGGCGGCTGCCCGGTAACGCGCTTGAACGCCCGGCTGAACGCCGCCTGGGAGTTATAGCCAAGGCGCTGCGCCACGGTTTCGATCGGCAGCCGCTCCAGCGTCAGCCACTGGCTGGCCAGGCGCATCCGCAGTTCGGTGGCGTAACGCAAAGGTGGTGTGCCGATGGTGGTTTGAAAGTGCTGGGCGAACACCGAGCGTGAGGTATGACATTGCGCTGCCAACTCCTCCACCGTCCAATCGCGCCCGGGCTGCTGGTGCAACGCCAGCAAGGCCTTGGCCAGGCGCGGGTCGCGTAACGCGGCCACCAGGCCGGACGCATTCCCGCAGGCACATTCAACCCAACCCCGAATCACCATCGCCGCCACCACCTCTGCGAGGCGCGCCAGAATGCCGGCGAAGCCAATGCGGGCGCTGCTGACTTCACGCTCCATGGCCGTCAGGATCGGCATCAGCCCCGGATAACGCTGGCCCTTGGCATCGATCAGCATCAGGTCCGGCATCAGGCGGCCAAGGCCGTGCAAACTCCCCAGTTCAAACTCCATGCAGCCGCTGAAGAGCAGGGCGCTTTGCGTCACGCCCACATCGGCCCGGGCATCCACGGCACACACCGCATCACCGAGGGTTGCGGCGTTGAAGCTGTCGATGTCCTGCACCGGCACGTCCGGGCTGGAGAGCACCTGATGGGAACCGCCATGGGAGATGAACACCGCATTGCCTGGCGTCAGTTCATACAGAGTGCCGTCTTCGGTACGCAGGGTGACGCAACCGGCAGCGATAAGGTGGAAGTAGGCGTGTCCGGGCTTGGCCGGGAAGCCCAGGCCAAACGCCGGCCCAGTCTGGATGCGCCGGTACTCGACACCCCGCAGGCGCATGCCGCGCAGCAGCTCGTTGATGAGATCAGAGGACTGGTCGAACGGATCCGTGGGCATCATTTCCGGGGTTTCGGTAAAGGATTCGAGATTTTGCATCATAGATCATCCTGATCGTCGCACCTAGACTGCCGGTCGCAATAACTTTTGAAGGATGACCGTGATGAGCAGTTGTGTGTGTGACGCCGTAACCGGTGCAGATGTAGCGCCCGCGACGCCGGCCTGGATGGCGGTGTTTTCGTTGGCGATGGGCGTGTTCGGATTGCTGACGGCGGAGTACCTGCCGGCCAGCCTGCTGACGCCGATGGCAGCCGAGCTCGGTGTTTCGGAAGCCTTGGCAGGGCAGGCGGTGACGGTCACGGCGGTGGTTGCACTATTCGCCGGGTTGCTGGTGCCGGGCCTGACCCGAGGGATCGACCGCCGCGTGGTGTTGCTGTGCTTCAGCGCATTGATGATCTGTTCCAACCTGCTGGTAGCCGTCTCGTCGAGCCTCACGGTGTTGCTGCTGATGCGTATCCTGTTGGGCATCGCACTGGGTGGCTTCTGGAGCATGGCGGCGGCGGTGGCGATGCGGCTTGTACCGGCGGCGCTGCTGCCGCGTGCCTTGTCGATCATCTTCAGCGGCATCGCGGTGGGTACGGTCGTGGCGGTACCGCTGGGCAGCTTTTTGGGTGGGCTGTACGGATGGCGCAGCGCTTTTCTCGCAGCCGCTGCGGTGGGCGGCGTGACCCTGGTGTTCCAGCTGTTCACCCTGCCACCACTTGCACCCCGCCGGACGGCACGCTTGAAAACCGTGCTTGAGGTGCTGCTGCGTCCGGGCATTGCCGTGGGCATGTTGGGATGCGTGCTGGTGCATACCGGGCACTTTGCGTTGTTCACCTATATCCGGCCATTCCTGGAAAGCACCACTGGCGTCGGCGCCGAAGGGCTGGCGCTGATGTTGCTGGGTTTCGGCGTTGCAAACTTCGCCGGCACGCTGCTGGCCGGGTGGCTGCTGGTGCGTCTGCCGCGCGGCACCTTGGTGTTGATGCCGGCCCTGGTCGGCGTGGCAGCACTCGCCCTGGCGCTGTTGCCGGCGACCGTGACGGGCCAGGTGTGGCTGTTGATGCTCTGGGGCCTGGCGTTTGGCGGCGTGCCGGTGGCCTGGTCAAACTGGGTGGCCCGGTCAGTGCCCGATCAGGCCGAAAGCGCCGGCGGCATGGTGGTGGCTTCGGTGCAGTCTGCGATTGCAGCGGGTGCGGCGGCGGGCGGTGCGATGTTTAGCTTCAGTGGTATCGACGGTGTGTTTGTCGCGGCAGGTATCTTGATGCTGCTGGCGGCTTTGTTGATTGCGCTGAAGGTGAAGGTAGAAGCGCCTCCACAAGGTGCAGAGGCGGGGCCGGCGTTTCATCTTTGAAAAGGCGGCGTACTGGCAAAGTTTGGTGTGAAGCGCATCGGTGGACTCTCCGGCACCCGGCGAGTAGGGGGGACAACTAGACCCCCTTCGCCTCGCCAATCAAAATATCCTCGAAAAACGCCCCGATCGGTTGTGTGGGATGACACAGCTGAATTTCCAAAACCCAGACCATCTCGCTCGGTACGATCTCGACCTCAGCCAGCTTGTCCTGCCCGAACAGGGCATGCGGGAAGTCGGCGATGCGGTGCCCGGCCAGGTTGCGCTCAAGGCGCCAGCCTTTGGAGTGGGCACTGTGCTCGGCGAAGTCGTACAGCTCGCGTCCGGTCAGCCCTTGGTGCCATGCGCTGCGGGTTTCGTCGAACACTTCATGCAGTGCTTTCACGCAGGCGCCATGCAACGGGTGCTCGCCGAAGACGAAGGTGTCGCCGTAATCGCCTTCATAGCCATCCCACACCGGGCCGAGGTCGACCACGGCGATATCGGTGGCGCGCAGCTTGCGTTGCGGGTCGATGCCTTGGCGCGGTGTGCGGATGGTGTCGTCGCCAAAGCGGATATAGGTGGGGTGCCAGGTGTGAGAAGCGCCCATGGCCTGCAAGGTTTGACTGGCCATGTCGAGGGCTTGCGCCGTAGTCATGCCGACTTTCAATTGGGCGGCGATGGCGGCCAGGGCTCTGACCGTCTGCTCGCGGGCAGCGAGCATGCCGTCCAGCGAGTAGCGCGGGCCGACTTTTTCCAGCACCGGGTGCCGCGTGTTGAGCGACTCCGCTGGTGTCAATGCACCGCTGGGAACGAAGGCTTCGGCGACAAAACGGTGAGCCTGGGCGCCCGCTGCCAGGCAGGTTTCGCGGACTTGGCTGATCATCTTGCTGTTGCCGCAGGCGTAGATTTGGCTATCCGCCCAGTTGTGGGGCTGTGTCAGTGCAACCTGTTGCACGCGGGCGTCTACCGACTGCACTCGATGCCAGTGAAAGCGTGGATGTGCCTGGCTGGCCCGCTCAAGAAACTCAGCGTCGTAGAAGTCTGCCGGCGACGAGTTTCCCCAATACAGGGTGACTTCGGCCTGGCGAGCCAGGGCCGTCAGCAATAAGGGCTTGATGCCGGCATAACCGGTCCCGGTCGCGAACAGCACAACAGGGCGCTCATCGTCGTGTTGCCAGGTGCAGGCGCCCACGGGGCCTTCGATTTTCACTGCGTCACCCACTTGCAGGGTCGGCAGGATGCGTTCGGAAAACAGGCCGCCGCTGACCTGGCGAATATGAAACACCAACCGGCCTTGATCCTGTGCGGGCAGATTGGCGACGGAGAAACAGCGGCTGTCGCCGTCGTCAAGGCGAAACCTGACGTACTGGCCGGCCCGCACGTCGAGTGGCTGGGCGGTCAGCAACACCAGCTCGACGATGTCGGCGCTCAACGCGCGCTTGCTGATCACCTGTGCGCTGACTTCCAAGGCTGGCGTGTCCAGTGACCAGCCGGGAATTTCCAGGCGCATGTCGCTGCAGGCATGGCTCTGGCACAGCAACATCTCGTCAGCCGCGAGAGGGTAGGAGGCGGCCGGGGTGTCGGGTGTGAGCACCTTTTCGCGGTACTCGCCCGACACCACCTTGACCTTGCACGACCCGCAGGCGCCGCGGCGGCAGGAGAAGGGTACGGCAAGACCGCTGGCCAGCATGGCGTCGAGCAGCAAGTCATCGGCGGCTTCGAAGGATTTGCCCGAGGGCAACAATTCAACGACATGGCGGTTGTGCATAAACACCTCGGGGCAATTGAGGTTCGATTGTTGCGTTAGACTAGGACCAGAAGAACCTCCAGTTTTGGATAATTCACATGGTCCAGCTCCGCAAATGGCGCCCGCTGCTCAAGCTCGATGGCGCGCAGCCGCAGGCGTCGTACAGAAAGATCATCGAAGGATTGGTAAGCGCGATTGCCGAGGGACGCCTGCGCCCCGGAACGCTGTTGCCCGGCACGCGGGAAATGGCGCAACTGCTGGACGTCAACCGCAAGACGGTAATCCTTGCCTACGAGGAGGCGGTGACCAAAGGCTGGCTGGTCAGCATTCAACGTCGCGGCACCTTCGTCAGTACGCAACTGGCGACAGGAGCGGTGACTGCCGCCAGCGCGCCGACGTCGTTTGCCCCCGCGTTGCGGGAGGTGCCTGCTGCGGCCTATTTCACCCCGGGCGAGCAGGCGACAGCGCTGCAACATCGGCCGGGCGCGCTGTTTTTCGATAATGGTGCCTGTGACCATCGTTTGCTGCCCCAAGCCGTCCTGCATCGCTATTACCGCAACGCCTTGCGCAACAGCTTTACCACCAACACCGTGCGCCATGGCACCGAAGGCAGCGGCCAGTACTTGCGCGACGCCCTGGCCGAAATGTTGCGGCACAATCGCGGCCTGAATGTCGACGCGCAGCAGATCTGCCTGACCCAAGGCGTGCAGATGTCGCTGTACTTGGCCGCCAGCGCGCTGCTCAAACCCGGTGATGTGGTGGTGGTCGAACGCCTGAGTTACCCACCTGCCTGGGAGATTTTCCGCCAGTTGGGCGCGCAACTGGTCACCGTGGACCTGGACGACGAAGGTTGCCGGGTCGACCAGCTCGATGAACTGTGCCGCCGGCACAACGTGCGGATGATGTATGTCACCCCCCATCACCAGTTTCCTACCACCGTCAGCCTGCGTGCCGGACGTCGCCAGCAGCTCCTGGAATTGGCCCGGCTGCATGATTTCTGCATCATCGAGGAAGATTACGACCACGAGTATCACTTTTCCGGACGGCCCTATTTGCCCCTGGCCAGCGACAGCGCGCAGCGTCATGTGATCTACATCGGCTCACTGTCCAAGTCCCTGGGCAGTACCTTCCGTTGCAGCTATATCGTTGCCCCGTCGAACCTCATCGAAGTGCTCGAGCGCACGGCGGCGGTGAGCCTGGGCCAGGGCGATGCCGTCATGCAGCGGATGCTCGCGGACTTGATCAACGATGGCGAGTTGAAGAAGCATCTGCGTCGGGTGTCCAGGGAATACCGTCGGCGTCGGGAGACACTGCTGAGTTGTTTGCTGGAGGCGTTTGGCGAGCAGATAGCCGTGCAGGAGCCGGAAGGCGGGCTGGCGTTGTGGGTCAGGTTCGCCGACTCAATCAACGTCAATCAACTGGCTGAAAAAGCTCTGGAGCTGGACCTGGTGGTGCGCAGCGGTCGCCTGTTTTCACCCTTTGATCATCCGGAGAATGCCTTGCGCCTGGGTTTCGCCTCGCTCAATCCGGAGGAAATCCGCGCAGCCACGCAGCGCCTGGCTCAGGCGGCGCGGGCGATTGGGGAAGCGGCTAAATAATGATGCCGGCTGAAAGGTGAATGTGTAAGGATATGTTACTTAGCTTTTGATACTGCCCATTACAGGAACCGACTCTGATGCTCGCTGCCTTCAGACACTACCCGTTTTCGGTCAATCTGCTGCTGTCATCTGCGTTGTTCCTGACACTGGGGCGCGCCATTACCCTGCCGTATATGGTGATTTATCTGTCATCCAACTTCACGTTGGGCATCAGCGAGATCGGCCTGGTAGTGGGCGGTGCGATGCTCGTCGGCTCGTTGCTTAGCCTTTACGGCGGCTACCTGACTGACAAGATCTCCAGCTATCGATTGATCCTCAGCTTCACGGGGTTTTTCACCGTTGGCTTCGTCGGCATGTGCGTCACGTCCCACCTGTGGCTGTTTTTCCTGTTTCTGGTGTCGTTCAATTTTGCCTATTCAGTGATCGATATCGTGGTCAAGGCGGCGTTTGGCAAACTGCTGCCGGAAGCCGAACGCGGCAAAGTGTTTTCGGTGCGCTACACCCTGATCAACATTGGTTATGCGGTGGGGCCGTTCATTGGCGCGGGGCTCGCGCACATGGACATGAAACTGCCGTTCCTGGTGTCTGCGATCCTGGGCATGAGCTTCTTCCTGACCTACATGGTGTGGGGCGACAGGAGCCTCAGCTCCGCCGACCCGGCCAATGCCCCGGTGTCGTTCGTCGCGGTGGGGCGCATTCTGCTCAAGGACTATCGCCTGGTCTGCTTCACGGTTGGCGGCGCATTGAGCGCCGTGGCGTTCGGCCAGTTCACCGGCTACATCTCGCAATACCTGGTGACCACAAGCACACCGGAATTTACCTACCGGGTCATCAGCTCGGTTGTGGCGGTTAATGCGACGGTGGTGATCTGCCTGCAGTACATCGTGGGCAAGCGCATTACCAATGAACATTTGAATCAATGGCTGACGGCGGGCTTCAGCCTGTTTCTGCTGGGCGTCGTCGGCTTTGCGTTGTCCACCACCGTGCTGCATTGGGCGTTGGCCGTGGCGATCTTCACCGTGGGCGAAATCATCGTCTTCCCGGCCGAGTACATGTTCATTGACCGCATCGCGCCGGACCACTTGCGCGGCATGTATTACGGCGCGCAAAACCTGTCCAGCCTCGGCGGTGCGCTGGGGCCGGTGTTGTGCGGCTTTGCCCTGGCAACGCAGTCGGCGCATTTCATGTTCTACATGCTCGCGGCGTTTATCGTGGCGGGCGGGTGCTTCTATCTGATGGGTGCCTCGTATTCCAAACGCTACGACACTGGACGCGGTGATCGTGGGCAATGAGAAAAATGGAGAGGGAAAAAGCGGACGCTGAAGCAGGCTATCTTGCAGATACGTAGTGTTTGATTTACCGCTACCTTCCCTGGAAATCCCGCAATAAGGACTACGCACATGGACGTTGGAATGGCTCATGCGATCGAGACCGCAGAAAGCGAGTATTTGTGTTCCCGCGTTGAGAGCTTGTCTCGG
Source organism: Pseudomonas sp. AN3A02 (assembly GCF_011765255.1). Lineage (NCBI taxonomy): Bacteria > Pseudomonadati > Pseudomonadota > Gammaproteobacteria > Pseudomonadales > Pseudomonadaceae > Pseudomonas > Pseudomonas sp. AN3A02. The sequence goes on along the minus strand of NZ_JAARNI010000001.1, from coordinate 45,635 downwards.
GTCAGTGGAAACCCTTTTGGTGCTCGTGTGTTTTTCAACGAAGCGTTTCCATGCTTTCAAGTGAAGGCATCGCCCAGCCCGATGTTCAATCGCATCTACGGCGACAGCGCCAGCAAACCCCAGGCACTGTTGAGCCTACTCAAGGAATCAGCAGAGTACTCGACCGTAACGCCTCTTATCGGCAAGGCCTCGACGTTGGAACAGCACGCTTTTGTGGGGGAGGGGCGCTTGGAGCGCCTGAGGGGTTGGACGCACCTGCAGCTCGCGTGCTCCATCGAGGACGTGGTTTTGAACCACCACGCATTCGAAATCGAAGAAGCCACCTCACACACGCTGCCTGAGTTCGCAGCCGTTCATGCGAGTGGCTTTCATACCAAGCCAGAGCATCGTCAGATGAGCCAGGCTTCGTTTGCAGGACTGATGGCAAATGACCGTCTGAAAATCTACGTCCTTAAAGCTGATGGACAGGTGGTTGCAGGCGCGTTGATGTACCTGGCCAGCAACGGAGTTGCCTACCTTGGGACGGCAGCCACCCGAAAAGATGCACGAGGCTTGGGTTACCACGGAGCCCTGATCTCTCACCGCATAGAGCATGCGAAGAAGCACGGCAGCCTTGTGATCGCCGCAACTGCGCTTCCCAGTTCGCAAAGTCGCCGTAATTTGCAGCGCACAGGGCTAACGGCATCTCACGCTCAGGCGCTGTATCGTTTGGTGGGTAGTTGAGGTATGTCGGTGTGAGCGGCTGTTATTGATCGATAGCTGTCTGCCGCGACGGGCAGCAACCGGCCAATAGCAGAAACTCGGCTTCGGCCGTTTTCGACCCAATGCAGCCAGTTGTCATCCGAGGCTGAAGTCGATCAGTTATCGCCTGTCGGAGAGGACAGGAGCGGCGTCTAAAATAGCAAAATAAAGTTGGATGATTGGCGGCAAACGGCGCATTTAAATTAAATTCATGCGCCGTTTTTGAGACCTTGGAAGACCTGATTTTTTCTTGTGACGATTTGTTAGGGAGAGTTAGGGGCGGCCGGTTGCATTTCCATTTCCACCCGCCAAAAGTGGTCCTTCGAGCTATGCCAGCATGTGAAGCATCTCCATGAACATCGGACCTGATAGATCACGTATCTCTCCGTCGTCAGCAACCAAGCAACCTGCGGCGCCAGCGAATGACTGTTGGTCATGCGCTGGGATGTCCAAGCTGCAAATGATCCTGTAGCGAAACAGCCAACCGCAGGCGACGCGACCGCACAGTTCTACCGTTTGATGATAGCCATCAACGGACAGGGGCCGTGCACCGTGGGCCTGCGCAAGGCTATATGCTGTACTGCCGGTAGATTCGCGTTGGGAAGATTTGTTGTTCATACGTACTGGAAACGGCTGGAATAGCAGCCGATTATCTACTCGTTTGGTTTGAATGTCTGGGCGCCCGCTCTGGGTCGATTATGGCCCTCGCGACAGTCAGAGATCGGCCAACGCGGCGTTCGATCCACTACCTTCCAGCCGAAAAGCGAAAACCTCCCGATCTGTGAAAGTTAGTCTCCAAGGGTACGCATTATTTCCTCGACCACCGGCTTCGTGTATTTCTCACTGGGGTCAGTTCCCGGTGGGTCGTTACTACGGAACCATTCACCTTGATCGAATGCCTGGTAAAGCAACAAAGCGGGCTGAGGCATGTCGTTAGTCATTCCTACTTCAACCACAGTATTTATGATCCCGTTCATAACGCCGTTGCAAAACTCATAGAGCAGAGATCCTTGTATGTAGCCTTCCGCAACCGCGACGGACAGCTCGTTCAGCACATCATGCGGTGCAACGCCGAACCTTTCGCAAATGGGGACTAGATCACTCAGCGTTAAACCGTCTGCTTCCGCTTTCACCGACAGTTCCTTGAGTTCGATCTTCGGTAACACCATGAGCATGGGCTTCTTCCGGTTAGGTGCGAAAGGGGTCGTTCATGAGTGGAAGCAACCGGCCAATCGGTCAGTCGACTGATCAGGTTGAGACGGCGCAGAAGCGGACATAACATCAGGCAGATAAATAACGCCCGACTCTCGCTTCCAGTAGCGTGATCAACGCTGGTGCCATGTATTCGTAATCGTCAGAAATATTCAGGCAGATGATACGTTTATCCGCCAACTCCGAGGTGAAACGAGCAGTGAGTTTCTTTCGATGGTTTTGCTCCATCACAAAAATGAGATCGGCCCACTCGAGAAGCTCCTGGCTTACAAGCACATCCGCATCGTTATTAACACCAGCCGATGCTGTCTCAACACCCGACCAATCAGCAAAAAGTTGCTCGGCGGTCGGACTACGTAAGCGATTTTTGCCGCAGATGAACAACACATTCAAAGTGGTTTAACTCCAAATTTTTCCGGCGATCCGAAACTCAGGTTCGGACACATACTGACAGCTTAGCTTGTGAGAACCATAGAAATGCGTCCGCTCCGGGCAATCGAGAGAAGCCCCTCGCGAGCGGCTGCTATGGGTCGAAGGCGGTGGTTCATGAGCGGTAGCTGTCGGCCAAAACTGGTCGTTGGCGGTGACCTGAATTGGCAGATCCACGCAGGCACTCTGGACTGAGAACTTAATGCACGGATAGAACGGACTATTTCGACAGGCACTGTCAGGTGTTATCCGCTACGTAGTAAAGAATGTACCCGGAATACACGAGAGAACCGGCCGCCACTTCTGCTTTGAAGCACTCTGTGATTGCATCCTCATCAGCAAAACCGTAATCCGACAACTTGTCGCCGGCAAAACTAGCAAGTCGCCATGCGTCGAAGCCATCGATTTCACCACGATCCCCAAAGTCAAAGTCTACTGTACCTGTGGGGAGGCTTACCGCGCAGCCATAGCCGTGCTTGAAGTAACGAACTCCGCCTTCCAGCTCTCCACGCTGAGGAATGTCGGTTACCACCCAATCCGTATTGGTCGGGGGTCGTGGGATACCAGACCGCTGCATCATGTCCACCGCGGCGGCAACGCTTGCTTGGTAGTCACTGATCAACATGGCGAGTTGGTTATTCATACAGTCTCACATTATAAATAAGCAGCACTGAGGCCAGAGATTGAAGAGGGTAGCATTCGAAGCAACTTCTCCAGCAGGCGGCAAGAAGCGGCATTGCCGTCGGCTACAACTGCGTTTAGCACCTTCAGCCCGATTGCGTCGTGGGCGTAATCCATGACCCGTTGCATTGATTCAAAACCGTAGCCCTTCCCCTGTTGCCCGCTGAGAAACAAGTAGCCGACTTCTGCCGTCACTTCTTCATCGGGCACAGGCTTCAATCCCGTGACCCCAACGGCACAACGATCCAGGCTCAAGCGGTTAAACAAATCGGGTATCTTTAGCCGCCTCAGCCGCCAGTCTGCCTCAGGCTCAGCGCATGATCGATAGTTTAGGGAAAAATGGAATGACACTCAGGGTGATGGTGGTCGGTGGCTACGGCAATTTCGGCAGCATCGTTTGCCGGCATTTGGTGGTGGCGCCGGGCATTGAACTGGTGATCTCCGGCCGCGACCCGCACAAGTTGCAGCGCAAAGTGGATGAGCTGAAAAGCCAGTCGGGCACCGCCTGCGAAGGCTGGTGCGGCGATGCCATGGGCGCCGGGTTCGCGTCCGTTTTGCGGTCGATGAACATCCAACTGGTGATCCACACCGGCGGGCCGTTCCAGGGGCAATCCTATGCGGTCGCCCAGAGCTGCATCGACGCGGGCGTGAACTACTGCGACCTTGTCCGACTGCCGCACCTTCGTCAATGGCGTGAGCGTGCTGGATGCACAAGCCCGGCAGGCAGGCGTGGCAATCCTCAGTGGTTGCAGCTCCGTGCCGACGTTGTCTTCCGCCATCATCGATCAGTACCGCTACCGCTTCACCCGCATCGACGCAATCGAGCACGGCATTTCCTCTTCGGCCAAGATGCCGGGCTTGTCCACCGTCGAAGGCGTGCTGGCTTACGCGGGCAAACCGATCAAGCAACTCCGGCATGGCCAGGTGTATGAAGTGCTGGGCTGGCAGGACCTGACGCTGCGCAAGATGCCTGAGCTCGGCACGCGGGTGTTGGCGAATGTGGACGTGCCCGACATGGACATCTTCGCCAGTCGCTATGGTGCCCACACTTTGAGCTTCAAGGCTGGCGCGGGGCTCAAGCTTGGTGGTGTCGCCAACTACCTGCTGGCCCAGGCGCTGCGCACGGGAATCGTGCGAGACCATGTCGCCTGGGCCGCGCGCCTGCATCGGCTGGGTACCTGGTTCGAGCGCTTTGGCGATGGCAAAAGCGCGATGTACATCGACGTGCAAGGCCTCGGCACCGAAGGGCATCCGCTGTCCCTGGCGGTGCAACTGACGGCCCTGAATGACAAGGGCCCGGAAATCCCCAGCTGCGCCGCCGTTGCCCTTGCCCTCAAAATCGCCCAAGGCTACGTGCCTGAACCCGGTGCGCGGCCGTGCGTTGGCGAAATCACCGTCGACGAATACATGGCCGCCATCAACGACCCGGCGAACCTCAGCCTGGCCGTGCAATTCTCTGACGGGCAGGGCTGACCCATGCTCTATCTGGGCCTGAAGTACATCCACATCATCGCGGCGATTTTCCTGTTCGGCTTCGGCATGGGCTCCTACCTGTACCTGATCGCCGCAAGCCGTACGGCCAACCCGCAAGTGATCGCCCAAGTGGCGCGGATGGTGGTGCAGTTTGATACCTGGATTACCACGCCGGCGGGCTTTATCCAGATCATCACCGGCTTTCTGCTGATCAAGCTTGCCGGGCTGCCGCTGACCACCGAATGGGTGCTGACGTCGCTGATCATCTTCCTGTGCGTGGGGGCGCTTTGGCTGCCGGTGCTGGTGCTGCAGAAGCGGTTGCAGCAGATGGCGCTCAGTGCGGTCGAGACGGGCAGGCCGCTGGATGATGGATACCGCGGCGTTTACCGGAAATGGTTCTGGATGGGCGTTTTCGGGTTTTCCGGGATGTTTGTGATCGTGCTGATCATGGTGACGAAGATGACGCCGTGGCAGTTGATTGGGCTGTGTTGCTGATAAAAGGAACTGCCAATGAGTGAAACCGAAATCCAATCCACCTCACCGGATGATCACTACCGGGTCGAGGTGACGCCCTGGGAGGCGCGGAATACGCAGTGGGTGTGTTCACCGCAGATTGTGGATACATGGCAGGGGAGCTGTGTTTTTCAGTTTGAGGACGCTCGTTGGTCGGCGGATCAGTCGGTGTGGCTAAACCCAACCACAGTGGAGCTCAAGTTGCGCAAGTTCCCGGGAGATAAAACAGGGCGGGGCGTGTGTGTGGTGATTGATTGTGCAGGGCTTGTTGCACGCTTGGGCGATGGCAGCGTGGTTGAGTTATCAGTGCTGGAAGCTGCGCTTGATGCCATTGAGCTGAAATAAAGGCCCGTTCAGGGCTTGGTATTCCAAGCCACTGCACACGACGCCAACCCCGCCACATTCAGCGACACCGGATTAAACGCCTCCCTGAGCATCGCCGGGCTGAACACCGCCACATCCACCAGCAGCCCCGCCAGCGCAGCCGCAGCCACTGCAATCGGCCAGGCGCTGCGTGGTGAAAGCAGTATCCATACCGCCAGGACAATTTCCCCAACCCCCGCCAGCGTGGCGAACACCTGCACTTGTTCGATCCCGTGAGCCTGGATCATCGTCCGCTCGCCCTGGCTCAACCACAGCAGCTTCGGCACCAGCCCATGGTAGGCAAACATGAACGCCAGGCCGCCTCGGGCGATCCAGTTGATGCGCACAAAGGTATTCATGGCTGTTCTTTCAAAAAGCGCTGCTCATGATCCGGATCTGGCAACAGGCAAGTGTCGTATTTCCCGAAAAGCCGATAGCGATTGCGTGCGATGCGATCGTAAGCCCAATCCCGAAGAAAGCGCGGGATGGCGCGCAGGAGCAGCAATGGGCGCCAGCGGGCAGGCAGTTGCGCAATGATTTCGAACACCGCTTCCGAACGCGTCCAATAGTGCCGGTCGCGGATCACTGCGATGGTGTCGAACTGATCCAGCGGCAACCCCGCCCAGGCCAATAGCGCCTGACCTTCGGGCGACTGAACGGCCGCCAACCGCACACGCCGGTCGCGGTCATGGCGAATCAGGAACCTCGCCCAGCCGTTGCACAGCTTGCACACACCGTGGAACAGCACCACGGTTTCGCCGGGCTTAAGGAGTGGTGCGGGAGTAGGGCGGGTGTGGGAGGCGGGCATGTGTGTGGGTCCAGTCGGGCCGGGTTAGCCTGGATCATACTCGCGTTCGCCCACACTGTTCAGTCCGGGAGTGGAGATCTAACAAGCAAAGAAAATCCAGTGTGGGAGCGGGCTTGCTCGCGAATGCGGTGGGTCAGTCAGCACATTTTTCACTGCCACACCGCATTCGCGAGCAAGCCCGCTCCCACAGTTGATCTTTGTTGGATTGGGCATTGCGTTCACAACAGCCGAACCTAGCGCGACAACACCGGCGCTGCACCTTTTTCCTCCGCGCCCACATCATGCAGCGAAATCCGTGACGTCTCCGGCAACGCTAACCCACCCGCCAACGCCAGCAGCGCCACCGCAATCAGATAAAATGCCGGCGACAGATTGCTGCCCGTGGTACTGATCAACCACGTCGCCATCAACGGCGCCGTACCCCCAAAGATCGTATAAGCCATGTTGTAAGTAATCGCCGAAGCGGTATACCGCGTGCGGGTCGGAAAGGTCTCCGACAGCAACGCCGCCGTCACCACCCCACACAACACCGCGCCCACCGCCAGCAACATCACCCCGACGATAGACGCCGCGAACGAGCCGGAACTGGCCATCAGGAACGACGGGTACACCACGACCATCAACAACACACACGCCGTCATCACCGTGACCCGACGCCCCACGCGATCCGAATACAACCCCGCCAGCGGGCAAATCGCCGCCGCGAAGATCAGTGCAATCAGCGACACCAGCAACGCCATCGCACGGCTCAGCCCACCCGCCACCTGCATATACGTCGCGAAGTAGGTGGTGAACATATAAAACGACAGCGCCGTGAGCGACACAAAAGCGCCCAGGCAGCAGATCGCCGCACCATGGTTGCGCAGGGTTTCCTTGAGCGGGGAGTGGGCGACCGCGTGTTCCTGCTTCACCGCCTGGAACGCCGGCGTCTCATCCAGCTTCCAGCGCAGGTAAAGCCCCACCAGGCCCAGCGGCGCGGCGATCAGGAACGGCAGGCGCCAGCCCCAACTGCCCATCGCCTCGGCGGACAACGACGCTTCAAGTGCATAAGCCACCACCGCTGCGGCGGCGAACGCCGAGAACGTCGACACCGGCACAAAGCTGCCATACCAGGCACGTTTGTCACTCGGCGCGTGCTCCATCAGATAGGCACAAGCCCCGGCGTATTCACCCCCGGCGGAGAAGCCCTGAGCGCAGCGGATCAGCGACAACAGAATCGGCGCCGCTACGCCGATGGCGGCGTAGGTGGGCAGCAGGCCGATCAGCGTGGTGGCGCCGGCCATCAGCAAGATCGTCATGGCCAGCGTGCGTTTGCGGCCGATCCGGTCGCCGAGCATGCCGAAGAAAATCCCGCCCAGGGGCCGAAACGCGAACGCCACGGCAAATACCGCGAAGGTCTTGAGCAGTGCCGCGCTGGCGTCGCCGCTGGGGAAAAATTGTTGGGCGATGGTGGTGGCGAGGAAGCCGTAGACGGCGAAGTCGAACCACTCGACGAAGTTACCGATGCCGGCGGCGATGATCACTCTTCGCAGGGTTTGCGGGCTGACCTGTTCGGTGGATGGGCTCGTCATGGGGGAAGGCCTCGGCGGTGGTAGGGGAATGCTTGATTATCGGGGGCGGCAGTTGGGCGGCGGGGCTCAAAAGAGTCGTCCGCGTAGTCAGTAGCGACTTGATGGGGTAGGGCAGAGGCAGGAATTGGGCCAATACATGTGGCCCGCAGGGTGAAATGATTTGAATCCAGCGCGCGCCTTGTAGAGAATCCCCGCCTTTGGCTCGAAAGGATGCGTGCGATGAAGTTCGATGGGACTTTCCAATACCTGGGCAATCACGGGATCGTTTTCAACGTCTCGCAGATCACCCTCACCGACAGCGATCGCGGACGCCTGAGCGAGCTGCATTTTGGCGAAGCGAAAAGCGCCCACTATGAGGTCAATCGTAAGGTCGTCGAGGTGTACGACAAGATGTTGGCCAAGAACCTGCCGTGCCAGATGATGATCGGCATCTCCAAGCCGCTGACCCGGCAACAGGGCGATACCCTCAATGCTCAGCGCACCAAGATCGCTAACCTTGCCGCCACCGCCTTCGGCTCTGCCGCCACTGTGGCCTCCCCCTACGCGGTTGCTCCTGTAGGGGTCGGTGTGCGGATGTACGTGAATGAAATCTTGCCCACCTATCATGCAGGCGACGTATTGGTCAGCATCGAGGCGCAGGTCAACGGCGGTATCGGCCCGCAGCGCACCGGTACAACACTCATCATCAAGACCTGACTGGAGAAGCCCATGTCCGAAATTATCCAGTTGGTCATTGCCCTGGTGCTTTACTTTCTGTTGGATCGTTTTTTAAAGCCGTATCTGCTTCGCAAGTGGCTGGGGATGTTGCTGGTAGTGGGTGGTGCGGTCGGCTGCGTTGCTGCAAGTCAGATCCACTTATTGGGGTTTGATCTGGGGCTGATGTCGATCTTTGCCGTTCCGCTGGGATTGGGTTTGTTCAAGAGGCGTCGACGGTTCGAGCCGATTGGCTGACGAGAGGCAAGCATTTCCGCTGATTGGCGCTCGTTCAACCTTGGTATTACTCAACCCGGCCCCATAACTAGGGCTGTATCCATCCAGGGGAAGAACACGCCATGAGCAACCAAACTGAAACCGCCATCCTCGCCGGCGGCTGCTTCTGGGGCATGCAAGACCTGTTGCGACGCTACCCCGGCGTGCTGCAAACGCGCGTCGGCTACACCGGCGGCGATGTGCCGAACGCCACCTACCGCAACCACGGTAACCACGCCGAAGCCATCGAGATTGTTTTCGACCCGGCGGTGATCACCTACCGGCAGATCCTCGAGTTCTTTTTCCAGATCCACGACCCCAGCACGCCTAACCGCCAGGGCAACGACCTGGGCCCCGGCTACCGTTCGGCGATTTATTACCTGAGCGAACAGCAACGCGACGTGGCGGAAGACACCGCAGCGGATGTGGATGCCTCGGGGTTGTGGCCAGGCCGTGTCGTGACGGAAATCGAACCGGCGGGGCCGTTCTGGGAAGCGGAGCCGGAGCATCAGGATTACCTGGAGCGGATTCCGAATGGCTACACCTGCCACTTCATCCGCCCGAACTGGAAGCTGCCGAAACGCGGTTAAAAATGTGGGAGCGGGCTTGCTCGCGAAAGCGGTGTGTCAGTCAGCAAATTTCTCACTGACCCACCGTATTCGCGAGCAAGCCCGCTCCCACATAAAGCAGCTCCTACACAAAGCGTCTCTCTCACAAGGCGCTTATCTCACAAGGCGCCTTTCACCTCAGCGCATCTGCAGAATAATCGGGCTACTGCTCGCCGGGCCCGTGTGCTCACGCAACTTGCCCACCGCCTTCGCATCCACCGCACCGCCCTGATTGCCCCAGGTACCGCGCACAAACGTCAGCACCTCGGCAATCTCCTGATCCGACAACTGCTCCCTGAACGCCGGCATGCGATAAGCATCCGCCACATTCGCCGCCACCACCCGCTGCGAGCCATTCAAGGTGATATTGATCGCCGAAGCATTCTCCTTGGCCAACGCCGAAGTCGCACCCGCCAGCGGCGGCATCCAGTCCGGTTGCCCTTTGCCTTCCAACCCGTGGCACGACGCACAACGGGTCACATAGGTATGGGCGCCCGGTGCATCCAGGCGTTCCGCAGCCGACACTGCCTGATACTGCCAGGCCTTACCATCACGCTGCTCGTCCCCCGGCAACGACCTGAGATACCGCGCAATCGCCGCCAGGTCATCGTCGGTCATGAACTGCGTGGAGTTGTTGAACGCCTCGGTCATCGACCCATAAACCACCGCATGTTTATTGCGACCGGTCTTCAGGAATTGCACCACTTCCGGCTCACTCCAGCGCCCCAGGCCCGTGTTGTGATCGTCCCGCAGGCTCGGTGCGTACCAGCCATCCAGCAAGCCACCGGCCAGATACGGTTTGCCGCTCTCATCCAGCGCCTTCTCGTTAAAGGCCAGGCCCCGTGGCGTGTGGCAACTGCCGCAATGCCCCGGCCCCTGCACGATGTAGGCGCCGCGGTTCCACAGTTCATCCTTCCCGGCCTTCGCTACGTACGGCTTGCTGTCGGTAAACACACCATTCCACAGCGCGATGGGCCAACGCATATTCAATGGCCAAGGGATCGAACTCTCGATATTCGCCTGCCGCACCGGCGCCACGCCCTTCATGAAGAACGCATACAACGCGCGCACATCATCGTCGCTGAGCTTGGCGTAGGACGGATACGGCATCGCCGGATACAGCCGACGCCCACCCGGCGCGACACCCTGGCGCACCGCGCGGTCGAAGTCGGCGAGGCTGTAGCGGCCGATACCCGTTTCCGGGTCCGGCGTGACGTTAGTGGCATGGATCGCCCCCAGCGGCGTGGCCATTTCCAGCCCACCAGCAAAAGGCGCGCCGTTGGGCACGCTGTGGCACGCCACACAGTCGCTGAGCCGGGCGACATACTCGCCTCGGGCGATCAGCGCCGGGTCTGCGGCGACAGGCTCGGCGCCCAGCGGCGAAACCGGCTCACGGCTGACATACCAGGCCAACAGGCCTGCCGCGACCAGGCACGGCAGCGCCAGCCAGCCAACGGTTCTTGCGAATCGACGGTTGTTCATAAGTGCTCAGGCCCCGGTCAGGTGAAGGAGTAGCGGCTTAACGGCATGCTGCGAATGCGCTGCCCCGTCAAGATCGCCACGGCGTTGGCCACGGCGGGTGCCACGGCTGGCAGCGGCGGTTCGCCGATGCCACCCATTTTTTCCCCGCTCTCGATCACGCGCACATGCACCCGTGCCATCCGCGAAGGCGGCAGCACCGGATACAAATCGTAGTTACGCGCCCGAGGCAAGCCGTCCACATACACCGCCTCTTCCAACAGCACCTGGGACAAGCCCAGCGACACTGCCCCATGCACCTGCGCCTCGACAATCGCCGGGTTGACGATGCTGCCCGGGTCGATCGCCTGCCAGATGTCATGCACCTTGACCTGCCCGTTCTCGATCGACACCTCGGCGATCACCGCCGTCTGCGTGCCAAACGGCGACGCCATCGCCACTCCACGGGCGCGCTTGCTGCCGTCTTCGGCGGTAAACGGACCACGTTTCCAGCCCCCCGACAACTCGCCCACCGCCTTCAGCAGCGTGGTCAGCCGCTGGTTATCCCGCAACAGATGCAGGCGCAACTCGAACGGGTCTTTACCGCCCTTGTCAGCCAGTTCATCCAGAAAGGCTTCATAGAAAAAGTCATTCAGCGAGTTACCCACCGACCGCCAGTAACCCAGCATCACCGGGCCCTTCACATAAATCTGCGCGATGCGCTTGTTGGGAATCGCATACGACTTCCCGGACAACCCCTCCAGCGCCGTCGGGTCGAGCTTCTCGCCCTGTTTACCGGCCAGAGCCTCGGTCGGCCCCTCCGTGGCACTCACCGCTTCAATCGCCACCGGCCAGCCATCACTGTCCAGCGCCCCACGGAAATTCACCGCCGCGACAGGGCGCAGCACATCCCGCAGAAACTCTTCTTCGCGGCTCCAGATCAACTTCACCGGGCGCCCGACCGCCTTGGCCAACTCAATGGCCTGCGGGTAAGGGCTGGCCGAGTCATACAGAAAATGCCGGCCGAAAAACCCACCCAACAGCGGCGAGTGCAGGGTAATCCGCGACGGGTCCAGACCGGTGCGCTTGGCGATATCGGCCAGGAACATATCCTGCGCCTGATTCGGCAACCAGATCTCCAGCGAACCATCCGCATTGAAACGCGCCAGCGCCGAAGGCGGCTCCAACTGCGCATGGTGCAGATACTGGTTGTGGTAAGTGGCCTCGATCTTGGTCTTGGCGTTGGCCAGCGTACCGGCCACATCACCCTCGTTCTCATCATCCCGGGCCGGGCCGGTTTCGGCGGCCAGGCGCTTGAAATGCTCGTCGCTGGAAAAGTCCTTCGGCATCCCGCGCACTTTCGAATCCGCCGTCGGCTCCAGCCAGTCCACCTGAATCGACTCCACCGCACGCTTGGCATGCCACCAACGCTCAGCCACCACCGCCACTGCACCCGGCAAGCGATGCACCGAATGCACCCCCGGCATGGCCTTGACCTGGTCCTCATTGCGCAGGTTGCCCACCGTCATGCCCAACCGGGGCGCATGCTGCACCGCCGCGTGGAGCATGCCGTCCACCTTCATATCAATGCTGTACAGCGCCTTGCCGGTGGACTTGTCATACGCATCCAGACGCTTCACCGGCTTGCCGATCCAACGGAACTGGCTCGGATCCCGCAGCTTCACGCTGGCCACGTCCGGCACCGGCAGGTCCATCGCCCGCCCGGCCAACTCGCCATAGGTAAGGGAACGCCCGGACGCCGCGTGCACCACCTTGCCCGGCTCGGTCGACAACTCACCCACCGGCACCTTCAGCGCCTGTGCCCCGGCCTCCAGCAACATCGCCCGGGCCAACGCACCCAGCCGGCGCATCGTCGGGTAACTCATGCGCACCGACATACTGCCGCCGGTGATCCGCATGCCATTTTCCATCACCACAAAGGCTTCGCCGGGCGGGGCGCACTCCACCAAGAACGTGGCCGGGTCGGCGTCCAACTCCTCGCCGACAATCTGCGCCATCGCCGTGAACGTGCCCTGGCCGCCTTCGATAAAGGGGCTGAGCAAACGAATCGTGTTATCCGGACGAATCTCCAGGAACGCCGGCACCTGCGTACCGCGTTCACCAGCCGCCGCCGCAGTGGCCGCCTGCACCCGGCCAGAACCCAACGGCAGACCAAAGCCAATCACCAACGCACCCACGGCCGTACTGGCCAGGAAACGACGGCGGGACAGATTCACCGGGTCATTCAACGCCGCGACCAAAGGCAGGGCAGCGGGATCAATGCGAACGTTCATCAGGCGTCTCCCTTCGCAAGGTCATGCACCGCCGCATGAATCGCGTTATAGGTGCCGCAGCGGCAGAGATTAACCATCGCCGCGTCGATCTGCGCATCGGTCGGCTTGGGCGTCTGCTTGAGCAGCGCCGTGGCCGCCATCACCTGGCCGGACTGGCAATAGCCGCATTGAGCGACCTGATACTCGACCCAGGTCGCGACCACCCGCTTACCGACATCATCGGACTCGATCGCCTCGATGGTCGTGATCTCCCGACCGACCACACCGGAGACCGGCGTGACGCAGGAACGCACCACGTTGCCGTCCACAAGCACCGAACACGCACCGCACTGCGCCAGACCGCAGCCATATTTGGTACCGGTCATGCCCAGGTTGTCGCGGATGACCCAGAGCAGAGGCGTGTCGGGTTCTGCATCGACTTGGTGGGTCTGCTGGTTAATTCGTAATTCCATGGCTCACCCGCTGATCATCGGTTGGTTTTGCATTTTTTTAGTATTTTTGGGCGGTGAAGTGGGGCTTCGCCGCAGGGCATCGTTGGCCCGTTATGGTTCACGCGCGCGTGGTTTGAGTAGTTTAGCGGGCGTTTGGATTGACTCTAGACCGTAGGTCAGGGGGGCGCTATGCGGAGGGTGAAAGGTCGGAGGATTAGGCAAGTATTCGACAGGAATGCGATAGGGGAGGCGGGAGTATGGGCGTAAGCGTCAATCGGTGGACGTTCGATCTACGAAGCTTCGTGGTTGCCTTGGTCAGCACAGTAGCTGTAATTTCGTTCTTCAGTTAGCGAGGATATTTCATTGAACGACTCTGAACATTTGGAAGAACTGTGCGCCCGTTTCAACTCCGGGGAACAGCTGAGTTTTACGTTTTTCTGGGGGCACCAACGCAGCAAAACGGCCGTCACCGCTTCGTGCTTCAGCCAATGGTTCGAGGCTGGGTTCATTGTCGAGGGGCAACATTACCCTACAGCCGAACACTTCATGATGGCCGAGAAAGCGGCCTTGTTCGACGATCAGGAAATTCGTGCGCAGGTGCTCCGCGCTCCTACACCTAATGCCGCCAAAGCACTTGGCCGCAACGTGCGCGGATTCAATGACAAGGTTTGGCTGCAACACCGATACGACATCGTCGTTCGAGCGAACCAGGCCAAGTTCTCTCAGAATCCACCGTTGAACGAATACCTTCTAGAAACCGGTTCGCGGGTTATTGTCGAAGCCAGCCCGGTTGATAACATCTGGGGGATAGGGCTCGCACAGGACAACGCGGATGTGAACAATCCGAATCTGTGGAAAGGTTTGAATCTGCTGGGATTTGCGCTGATGCAGGTGCGGGATGGGACCGGTATGCCTGCCTCAAGGTAGTGCCCTGACCTTACTCACGAAAAACGCACAAGCCTTGGCGAAGGCCAGGGCTTATTAAATGCCGCCCTAAATTCATCGCTTGAATAAATTATGCCAAGCTCGGTTTGTGCTCGAACATCACCTTGATCTGCGAATACCGTGAATATTTCGACGGCTTTGATTTTGTCCTTGGCTTTGATAGCTGCCCAACCATCTTCAAACGTGGGTGGTTTGCAGGCAACCAACAACAATGACATGAGTAATGTGGCTACCCGTTTTGCCTGGTAGCTTCTTTGGAATTCAGCGTACAACTCGACTGCCCGAACATCTTCCATACCTGTTGTCCTTTTCCCATTCACTTGGGCTTGCAGGTGGTTGATCTGTTCAGAACCGGCTAGCGGCTCACTTTGCCCGAGCGCACGTCGAGGTATAGTCGATTGGCTGTGGTCATGCCGCCGCAGTACATGAAATACATACCTTGACCTCTGGCAGGGGATGCCATCCATCCGCCGATTTCTTCGAAGTCACCGGCGGTGCAGGTGCCGTTGTCTATGAGCTCACGCGCTGCTTTGGTGAACTGGGCGCGGTAGCGACGGTAATCGTCCGAGTTTTTGACCAGCACGTCGTCACCGGTCGCCCCCTCCCCGGGGTCTGCAGGTCTGTCTTTGGTAAGCGACTTTGTAGACAGCCACTCTGCGAACATCCCGTTATTAATGCCGTTGCTGGCGACGCACGCGGAGTTACCACTCTTCACGTATTCACTGATGCCTCCTGAGCAAGAGGCTGAGTAGGGCTTGGTAATGCGGACCCAAGCGCCTTTCGTCTCCAAAACCTCGACTCCTTCGCGGAACATTAATTGGCCTGCAACCCCACATTTAACGGACGGACAGGTGTGGCGCGCCACTCGGTCGGCAGACACCCAGAGATTCGGTTCTGCAACAGCCATGTTAGTCGACATCAATAAGGTCATGGCAGTGAGCAAGGCGGGAGGGGCCATATAACGCTGCATTTTGGTTGCGATGTCCATGTAGTCATTCCTTTGTTTTCGCGGACGCGAAAATGGGCGTCCTCCTACTGGCCAAGCCCCGCTTTTGAGGGCAGGGCTTGTGGCATTCCTGGGCGGCAAAACTAGAATCGCGTTGACTGTCTGCTTCTGGCTGAGGCTGTGTAAGAAAAAATGGTGTCAGACCACGATAGCAAATCGTGGAGCGTGATCTGATCCGATCTTCCTATACTGGCCATCCCAGCATGCCAGGCGAAGCGCAACCTATGCCCATCAAACCCAATCAAAACTCCCCAGTGACGTTAGTCCGCGCTCAACAAAGCGACTTGGACGATCTTGTTGCCCTTCGAATTGAGGCCATGCGCGAAAGTCTGGAGCGCGTCGGGCGATTTGATCCGGTACGGGCGCGCGAGCGGTTTGTTAGCGGTTTTGAAGCCCACAACACACATCACATTGAAGTGTCTGGGGAGAGGGTTGGCTTTGTAGTGGTCAAGCATCACCCCAATGAACTCGTGCTCGACCACTTATACGTGAGGCCGAGCGCGCAGGGGTCAGGGATCGGCTCTGCTGTGCTCACTCAGATTTTCAAAGAGGCGGATGCAGCTGCACTCCCGATTAAAGTAGGTGCCCTCAAAGAAAGCGCCTCGAATCGTTTTTACACCCGCCATGGTTTCCAGTTCGTCGAGAGAAGTGAGTTCGACAATTATTATGTCCGTCTGAATCTACGGTGAGCGGCCCAACGTGTTAGTGGGTTGACGGGATGCAGGAATTCCGCTTATCAGCGCCTCTAAGCGCTAGCCTGAAACCAGCAAATAAAGGGGACGGCTTCATTAAAAATGGATCCATCCCTTTTTCGCTCCACCTCTCGACTTACGCGACCTGAGCCTTGGTGGAAGGCGGGGTAGACTTGTGATAAGTCAGCAACACAATCCCAGTCACCACAATCACCCCGCCCACCACCTGCCCGGCGCTGAGCATCTGGTCGAGCACGATCCAGCCCATCAACAACGTCGCCAGTGGCTCAATGTTCATCACCGGCGCATTACGCGGCATATCCAGGCGCGGCACCGAAATGAACAGCACGATAAACCCCGTGCCATACAGCACCACCAACGTGGCCAGTGCCAACCATCCGGTACCGGTGGCCGGCAGGTTCAGGCCATCGACAAGCGCACCGCTCAAACCCGCGAGATTGACGCTGCTGAACACGATATAAATCGTCAGCAGACTGCGCACTGAACCGCGCACCTGAGACAGCTTGTGGTCGGTGATCCACAGCGCACAGGCGAATACGAAGGCGGCGCAAAAGGCCAGGGAGACGCCGACCAGCCATTCCGGGCCGAGGGTGGTGTTGGCGGAGAGGCGGCCGGGTACGTCCAGCACGAACACCAGGCCCACCAGAATCAGGCCCATCAGCAAGGCCGTGCGTGCGGTGGGGCGTGGGCCGCCGAGTGCCCAGGTGAGCAGGGCCAGCAGGATAGGGAAGACGTTGGCGACCAGTAAGGCCAGCGCTACCGGGACGCGGGCGACGGCGGAGTAGAGGCAGAGGCTTTGGGTGGCGATGAGCAGGCCCAAGAGGACTTGCCAGCGCCATGCGCCGGGAGGGAGGCGGAGGTTTTGGCGTTGGTATAGGACCAGTATCGCCAGCACTAACAGAGTGCCGCCGGAGCGCATGAGGATTGCCAGGAGGACTCCGGCGCCGTCGTCGAAGGCTACGCGGGCGGCGATGTGGTTGCCGGCGAAGGCGCAGCCCATGCAGAGGAGGATCAGGACGGCGATGTGGCGGGGGAATTGGCTGGGGGCAGGGGGAGTCATGGTAGGGGCTCGGGAGTTGGCTCCATCGTCGAGGATGGGGAATTATTTTTAGGTTGTCGTACAACTCGGTGATGGGATTTGTAGCGTGTTTGGTGGGAGGGGGCAAGGGGTTGTTTTAGTTTGGTTGGCTAAAAGTGCCTACTGAAGAGGCTTAGACCGAAATTCGTAGGGGGAGCCGGGCCTGGGACGGATAGCTCTAATTCAGCTGGTCGTTAGAAAGAGATCGTATGAGTCGTTTGGCGGGAGCGTCCCCGCGTGTTTTCGGCAACTAGGTCGGAAGGGGACGGATTTATTGATTTGGAATAGAACTCTTTTGTCCCGACAATATGGAGATAAGTTGAATAATTCGTGATGGTCGGGAACGGCTGTTCGCGAAAGACCGCTTCCGGCCAAAAGCAGTCTGTCGTGAAGGTGAGGAATCGACGAAAGCGAACCAATCGCTAGGGTGTTGCGACTGGCAAGATGCTAAATTATCAGTAGAACCATCTTCGATCCAGAAAACCAGTTTTTAAAGATATCGAACTATCACAAATGATAGGAATACGTTTAAGTTTTTTCTAGACCATCGCTGACTAAAAAAAGTATGATGCACATAAAATCAAACACCTACGGCAACTCTATCAGACAAGGAAGATTTTAACTTTGAACATTCGGACGTACGGAAATGCAGCTAAAGGGTTAGCAAAAAATCCATTAGGAATAATTGCATTATTTATCGTGATGATATACGGCTTTGCGGCATTGACTTTGGGCCTTAATAGCTCTCCTCAGCCTGCAGAGCGATTGCCTCTTGTATGGTTTTTAGTAATATTCCCTATAATTGTATTAGGCACATTTGGGTGGCTCGTTAGTTATCATCACGAAAAATTATACGCTCCGAATGATTACAAATCTGATGATGGTTTTTTACGAGGAATGGAGTCTCGCACCAAACATACTAAGGAACTTCAAGAGCAACAGCACGAGTTAAAAGAAAAAGTGCGACAGGCATTTAAATCATCTTTTGAATTCACTTCCCAAGAAAACGCCCAAGGCCTTCTTGAAAAGGTTACTGAAGAAATTGACAAAGCCACGACAATATCTGTTGATGCGCGAAAGTTTCTCGATAATGAGGCTGCTTTGTTTGTTTTTCCAACAGCAGCTTTTGAGACATTGGGGGAACTTACAAATGAAATTTATTTTAAACTAAAGAATAAGGTGCAAGCTTTTGAATATGGGTATTCGTGGCAGTTACGCGAAAAGACATCAGGCAAAATTATAAAGAATTCTCGCATGATCACAGGCGCTCGCAGGGGAAGGCCTTTGGCCGACTCTAGAAGTCTTGCAGAAGTCGGAATTACTCCAGGCATGACGCTTTGCGTGGAGTCACCGATGTTCGCTTATCAATAGTGGCACCAAGAAAGCAAGCAACTTAAGAGAAGAAGCTAATTTGAATTTTGAAAGCAAAGTTATTTTCGGTTTTACTCTTTTGATTGGTAGGCACAGACTGTGGCGTGCCGTATTGTGCCAGTCAAAACAAGCGGTAATTGGCGAGACAGTTAGCGCTCAGGAGCGATAGGCTTCGATCAAAAGACATAGGACGCTCGAAAAAATGGAATTTATTTTGATGTCTGCTATGAGGTTTTTACAAACGTTCGGCGGCACTTTTGGAAGTTCTATCGCTTTTTGGGCATTTGAGCTGTGGGGAGGAAATCCAAAGAGAGTTCCAAGCTTGTTTTTGTTACTGATCGCTGGTTTTTTTGCTTTGAGTGCTTGCCTCAGATTTTTTGACGAAGGCTTTAAAAAGACGCTCCTTTCTACTGGGGCTCTGCCATCGATTGTTATTTTTATGATTTCTGCCATCTCCATCAGACGAGGGTGGTTTGGCTTCAGTATTGATCTTGAACGACCGGGATTTATTGGCCAATGGCTACTCATAATGATAGGTGTTCAGATAGCACTCATCATTATTTATAAGGGTATGTTCAAAACCATTTATAATGTCGTGTTCAAAACCAAAGTAAAGCATCATTAAACTGAGTACTGGCTCGCCGGTGAAAGCTAAAAGCCACTACGGTTTAGTAGTGACAGTTTCGACCACGCCAGAGTCAAATAAGCCGCTGGAATACAGGCACTATGTGTTAGTCCTAGATTGAATTCCAAGCAGTCATCACGGGCCGTTTCTATCCGAAAACTGCCTCTCGTAAAGGGCAGCTTTTGGCCGAAACCAGCCCTTTAATTCCCATACCGGTCTACCATGCCACCCCCGGCAGTGGTTCCACGCGCTACCGATCTCAATCTCAAGGTATCGCCCATGACCTCGTTCACCCGCACCACCCCATCCTGCATCTCATCCGAGGCATTCCAATGAGCATCGACCAAATCAGCCTCCCAAAAGGCGTAGGCCCTCAGGCCATCAAACTCCTCGACGCCATCACCGGTGCTGACACCAAAGAAGACCTCAACCGCGCAGGCGGGAAGGCCGAAGGTTTTGTATTGGGTCTGGAAAGCGCCAAAGCCATCAAAAGCCAAATCGCCGAGTCGCTGTATGTGGCGTACGACGACGCGGCGAGTAATCGGTTGGGTGAGTTGAAGGGCTAGTCCCGCAGGACTGCGTTGGGCTTTACGCCCGAGGTGTTTCGCGGTCCATCAGTTTGCCGATCAGCAGTACGCTCAATTCGCTCAGTTGGTGTATGGCCAATGCCACGTCGCGGTCTTTGCCGGTCAGTTCGTCGGACAGGTCGAGCAGCAGGGCGCTGACGGAGGAAACGGTTTCGTAGCTGTTGGCGATCAGGATTTCGCTGCTGACCCCGGAGGTGACGCTGAAGAGGGCGGTTGTCTCTGGGACTGTCTCGGCATCAGTGCCGGGATTGAGGTAGTGATCAATGGCGCGCTGGGCAGCCTGGTGGAGTTTTAGATCCGGTTTCTTCGGAGGATTCGGCGTTACTTTGAACATGGTGCAATTCCTGAATGGGGCCGACACCCTTTCGCTACTACACAAGAAGGGTGGCAGCTGTACGCAGGTTAGTAGACCGGGGAATTACACAAAGCCGGCGCACCCGAAGGCGCCCTACGCACAGCCACCATCAAGCACAGACAGGAACGTCTGATAGATGTAGCTCATGCACTAAGTGTAATTGACCCTAGGGCTACTAAACCCGATCACTGAGTTTTCAGCGACCGAGCAACCTTAGAGATGGCCACCCAGGTGCACAAGCCGGCGGATTCTGACGCAAGCGTAGGCAAAGGAGCAAGGTGCTACGGCCTACGCAAAGTCTCCTTTATCCCGCAAATGGAAGCACCAGCCGGTACGCCCTCAACCCCAAATCACTCAACCCCTCCAGGCTCTCGCCCTGGCCAGGCATGAGCAGGCTGATCCCCAGATAATGCTCAAGGTGCAGGGTGAGGGTCTGGCCTTCGACGCACAAATCCCAATAGCGCTGATCCAGCCCGTCGGCCTTTACGGTCCATTCGCCTTTCAAACCGTGCTCCAGCGTTTCGGCGATGGCCGCGAACAATTGCCAGTCGGACGTTTCCGAAATCTGTATTTCCATAAGGGATCATCGATAGGGTGAAAGGGCGTGTTTCGCCGTGAGATGCTTGTCGTAGAATGTGACAGAACCTGCGCAGCTTTCAAAGGAATGAGCCCGTGACAACGAGCACTACCATCACCCGTCCGCTCGGCATGAATGAAGGACTTCTTCATGTTTGATAAAAACGACTTTGACCAGATTCCCCGTGAGCAATTGCTTCACTACGGATCGGGTCGTCCCTACCCAGGTATCTATTTCGTCACCTATCGACAAGACGCCTTTAGAACTCCCGACGGGGAGGAGTGCATCAGGGTCACTCGCGCCCCCAACCCGAAAAACGACAGCGGATTACGCTTCTGGCTATACGCAGAGCTCCAGAATGATTGGTGTAGAAGGTTGGAATACTTCGCGGGCTACGTCTCCGATTCCCAGTTCGAGAGCATCTCGGAAGCAGAATTCAACCAATTGGTTGCCGACCAGGCGAATGAATTGGTCGCGCCGCTCAAACTGCCACTGCATGAGCCAACGGGCTTTATCGGTGCGCTGATGATGTACTCCATGAAGACCGAGTTCATCGTTTCGTTGGTCGCGGAGTACGAAGATGAGTTCATCCATTTCTATTGGGATACCACCGCTTGAGCGGCATCTGAATCCTCTGTCGCACGGAAGCCTGTTTATGAATGTTCACCGCTTTATTAGCCTCTTCCTGGGCTGCCTATTGCCGCAACTGTGCACGGCCAACACCCCGCACATCGACCCGCACGCCGAGAGCCTCTATCAGCAAGCGTTGCCGTACCTAAAACAAGCAGATGCCAAGCTGGAAGCGGTGCCTGCGAACTTTCCCACCGCCAGCGCAGACGAGAAAAAGCGTTCCCAAGTGCTGGTGGAGGAGGCGGGCGAGTTGCTCAAGCCGGCGATCAAGCTGCTTGAACAAGCTGCCGCGCTGGACCACCCGGTGGCCCAGCATCGCCTCGCGATGATCTACGTGATGTTCTACCCGGTCGACGAGATCAAGGAAAAGGCCTGCCCGTTGTTCCAAAGCAGCTTCCTACAAGGCTTTGCACCACCGGCGCTGCAGCTTTCATCCTTTTGCTTTGAATTTACGGACACGCCTGAATTCCAGACAACGCTGAAGGCCATTGCAACCAGCGCGCCCGCGTATGAGCAATATTTCCCGCAGCCTGCGGTGAAGCTTGAATGCAGGGCCGAGATGCCTCAGGGCATGGCGTTGCAGTGGGGCAGCAGTCGGGATTATCAGGCTGAAATGTACCGGCTGCTGGGGGACAGTAACCGTGCGCAGCGTACGGAGTATTACCAGCAGGCGATCGCGATCAATGATTGCTACAAGGCGAAAAAGCGCCTGGGGTTAAGTCAGTAACCGGGCGTATATGAATGACTATTTGAGACGCTTGCTGCGTTAAATTCACCCGCAACCCTCGATGCGATGACCGTTATGAAAGCTCCGAGAATGACCAAGGCACACGCGCTTCAACGAGCTCAACAGCTGGTGGCTCTAGGCTGGACTGTTAAACATGAGTTCATGGCTGACGGCGAAGTATATGAGTGGTATCTGGAGTGGGAACACGTTGAAGACCCGCCGTTGGAAGATAAGGATAAAGCGGGCCGCTAGCCGTTCTGTGCCGAGGGCGCAGAGGAAAGAAAAATACACTTTTTGCTGCGCGGGGCGTCCAACCCTGAAACCGCCGTCAAGGCTTTCATCTCCAGGCAGCTGCTCCCAGCTAAGGACCGATTATGCTGACGTTGTTTATTTTTCTTCTGGCCTGCGGTGCTGCGGCGAGCACCGGCATTATCTTCAAACCGGGCGACTGGTATGCCTCCCTGGTCAAACCCAGCTTCACGCCACCCAACTGGCTGTTCCCGGTCGCCTGGACCATCATCTATCTGCTGCTGGCTTGGGCTGGCTACCGCCTGACCCTGATCCCCGGCAGCGAAATCGTGCTGGCGCTATGGGCCGCGCAGATCGCCCTCAACACCTTGTGGACCCCGGTGTTCTTCGGCGCCCACCGAATTTTCGCCGGGATGGTGATCATCACGCTGCTGTGGCTGGTGGTCGCCGCAATGGTGTTGCTGACGGTGCGGCTGGATTTGATCACCGGGCTGATCCTGTTCCCGTACCTGGTGTGGCTAAGCGTTGCGGCAGCGTTGAATTTCTCCATCCTGCGCAATAACCGCTGAGCCTGGCGACGTGGGGAGAGGGCGGAAACATCATTGCCATGATGCCCACGCACACTGACCAAGGTGAACACCTCTTTTAGAGATAGAGGAAATACAGATTGGGAACTCATACGCTGTGGCCTGCTGAAGAACATGAACTGGCGCAAATGCAGCGCTTTAACCAAAGGCTCGCCTGGTTGCCGCGCTTTCGCATCCGCAACCGCGTGACGCCCCGGGTGATCCAGGCGCTGTTGCGCTCCGGCCAGATGGTGGCCGGCAACAAGTTGCTCAAGCATGGCCTTCAGGCAGAAAGCCGGCGAGTGGGCTCGGTGCCGCTGCGCATCATCCGGCCGAAGGGCAAGGCCAAGGGCGTGGTGCTGGATATCCATGGCGGCGGCTGGGTGATCGGCAATGCGCAGATGAATGACGACCTCAACGTGGCCATGGTCAACGCGTGCGACGTGGCGGTGGTGTCGGTGGATTACCGGCTGGCGGTGAACACGCCGGTGGAAGGGATTCTGGAAGACTGCCTGGCTGCGGCGTGCTGGTTGCTCGCGGACTGTGAGGAGTTTGCCGGCCTGCCGGTGATCGTCGTCGGCGAGTCTGCCGGAGGGCATCTGGCGGCGGCTACGTTGCTGGCGCTGAAGCAATGGCCCGAGTTGCTGGCGCGGGTGAGCGGGACGGTGCTGTATTACGGCGTCTACGATTTGACCGGCACACCGAGCGTGCGCACGGCGAAGCGGGAAACGCTGTTGCTGGATGGGCCGGGCATGGTGGAGGCGCTGCGCTTGCTGACGCCGGGCCTGAGTGATGAGCAGCGTCGGCAGCCGTCGTTGTCACCGTTGTATGGCGACCTTGCGGGGCTGCCGCCGGCGCTGATGTTTGTGGGGGATCTGGACCCGTTGTTGGATGACACGCTGCAGATGGCTGAGCGGTGGGCGGGGTCTGAGGTGTTTTTGTTACCGCAGGCGGCTCATGGGTTTATTCATTTTCCGACGGCGATGTCGGGCCGCGTGCTGGCTTACAGCCGCGAGTGGATCACGGCTCGAGTCGAGGCTTAGAGGGGGGACACCGAGGGGCACACCTTTGCCTGGTCGCTTTTAACCTGCTTGTGGCTGACTTCGCCTGTGGCTCCATTCTTGACGACCTTATAAATGGCGACAGTGCACATCTCTGAGGTTGCCTCATAGTCGGTACCGGCTTCCGGCACAAAGGAAACGCTGTAGAAGCACTGATGCCTTCTGGTAGTGCCTGAGTACACCACCGTCAGCGGTGTGTCCGGTTGGACATACACTTCGGCGCTGTTTTTTAAAGCCTCGCCACCCGGAATTCCCAAGCGTTTGTCATTGTGGGTTTGATCATTCAGCGGGGCTGAGCTCCTTGAATTGACCGCGCCGGCCCCCGGCAAATCCCAGTTGACGCAGCGGGTATCGGGTATCAACCGGACTACCTGGTCAGTGATCACTCGAAGTCTGCTGGTGGTCGGGGTTTGCGGTTCTTGATACGCAGTGGTGAATGACTTGAGGCTGTCCAGGGTAGAGCACCCGGAAAACAGTGGCAGTGATAAAAGGGCCAGGAATCTAAAGGCTTTCAATCGACTCGCTCCCTGCTGAGTGTTTATTGGTTTCTCTTGGCGATCCTTGCAAGCAAGTGCGGCCAGAAGGAAAATCATCCGGTTTATATAACAAGGTCACAGGGAACAGTGAAAACAAAAATACTATTCATCGCTTCGTTGGGGATGTTATCGCTCGTTCAAACATCACTGTCCTTCGCGGAAAATGTGAACGGCAAAAATATCTACGTGCAGCGATGTGGCATGTGCCATGGAGCCAATATCAAGGGCTCAGGGCCCTTGGCCAACAAAAGCAATCCGCCTACGCCTGACCTTACAACAGCCGCTTTCAAGAAACGCATGAATGATTATCCGGGCGTTATCGTGTCGTCCGTCATTCTTCGTCCAAATGGCGACCTGATTCCAAGAACGTTGCGGGAGAACGGTGTAAAGCTGTCGCCGTTCACCTGGAAAGTTCAGGACTTCCGCGACTTGAATCAGTACATGAGTGGTGTGATTTCAAAAAGCCGATGATGCTGCTCGTTCCCACGCCATGCGTGGGAATGCATACCGTGACGCTCCGCGTCACCAACAGCGGGACGCAGAGCGTCCCCGGCGGCATTCCCACGCGGAGCGTGGGAACGAGCAGCATCACCACAGCAACGCTTCAACTTCTTCGTACCTCGAAGCCACTCTGAGGAAAGCTTCCCCCCAGCCGCTGCTAAGGCTGACTTCTTGCAGCGGCCCAGTTGGCGCAAACAGCAGACTCACACTCATCTTTTCGGGTAACGCACCTGCGTTGAGCATGTTGATCATGCCGAGTAACTCTCCTTTTGCCTGGGCTTCGTCGTCCCACCTCGACCAACAGAAGTCATTGTCTGGAAGCGAAATCAGCTCAATAGCGGCTTCCAGCACAAGGATGAGGCCGTCAGCCGGGAAGTCATGATCTATCCCTTCATGAATCAATTTCCGCGCACGTTCCAATTCCATTGGGCGGTTTCCTTCTGGTTGGATGGACGCGGGAGCGACGCGATCATCTGGTCAAAGGCGCTCAACGCATAGCGCCCATCGAGGTTTTCAACCGCTGGAATGCCTGCCG
Organism: Pseudomonas sp. AN3A02; assembly: GCF_011765255.1. Taxonomy (NCBI): domain Bacteria; kingdom Pseudomonadati; phylum Pseudomonadota; class Gammaproteobacteria; order Pseudomonadales; family Pseudomonadaceae; genus Pseudomonas; species Pseudomonas sp. AN3A02. The sequence continues at coordinate 20,022 of NZ_JAARNI010000001.1, read as the reverse complement.
GAAAATCGAATCGCACTCTGCCTGGCAGTGCCTTATCGAGGGCTGCGTACCAGGTCAAAAGGGCGGTTTGCAGGCGCACGTGCAGCTCGAACTTTCCCCGGCGGCGGGTCGAATCTGCCTGAGCGCGTTGCCGCGCCAGCGCTGGGTCGATCCGGCCAACGATGTAGCCGTCGGCAAAGCCGATTCGCTCTTGTGCGATTGTTTCTCTGGTGGCCGCCAAATCCAATAGCCAGTCCTGCTCGCTCGCCTCGCCGATCTGCCACAAGCTCCAAATGTAGTGAAGCTTGAGTGGGTCGCTGTCGCACAGCGCCCACGAAGACGTTTCTTCCATGGCGAGTGCTGCCTGCCAACGATCTACGTTTCGCTCTGCCCAGAAAGCTGCCGCGCCGAGCGGGTCCTGGAGGCGATCCGGTTCGCCCTCGAAACGTCCGTTTTCAGCGACGACATGCCGCCCGCCGTGCTTTGCGCTCCAGGTGGTTTTCCCGCAGGCGCTGATGCCCTCAACTACCAAAATCATCGTCCTGACTCCTTGTTCTCCTAGTAATCGGCTGCGGTTATGTGATCGTTCCCACGCGCAGCAAAGGAATGCATACCGTGACGCTCCGCGTCACCCAGTGCGGGACGCAGAGCGTCCCCGGCGGCATTCCCACGCGGAGCGTGGGAACGATCAATTAGCAACCGCTCAACGCTACTTGCGGACGCTCACCTGCAAAAAAGAACGGCCGCAACCGCACGCCCACGCTGTTGCCGATAAACGCCGCCACCAACCACACCCAGCCATGCAGGCTGCCCGACGCAATCCCGCTGAAGTACGCGCCGATATTACAGCCGTACGCCAGGCGCGAACCGTAACCCAGCAGCAACCCACCGATCACCGCGGCGAACAGCGAGCGCGCCGGAATCTTCAGGCTTGGGGCAAAACGTCCGGCCAGGCCCGCAGCCAACAGCGCACCAAGGATGATGCCGATGTCCATCACGCTGGTAATGTCTTCCCACACCGGCGCTGCCAGGGCTTTGGCATTGCCCGGCATTTGCCAGAACACCCAGCTGCCCACGTCCACGCCCAACCCGCTGGCGACCTTGGCGCCCCACAGCGCGAACGCCGAAGTGATGCCCCACGGCCGCCCGGCCAGTGCCAGGGTGGCGTAGTTGAGCAGGGCCAAGCCAATTGCGCCCCACACCAATGGCCATGGCCCGCGCAGGAAGCGGCGCAGGCCTTGGTGTTCGCTGGTGACGCCGGCTTCGAGTTGCCCGTGACGGCCTTTTTCCAGGCGCACGGTGACTGCTGCGATGATCCCGAACACCGCTAGGCTCAGCAGCAACGCAGGCACGACGCCGAAGCTTTTGACGATGGAAACCGCCGGGAACGAAGGAAGGGCAAACCACCAGTCGACGTGGTGAGTCGCGATCAACGAACCGCAGATAAAGAAGAACAAGGTCACCAGCATGCGCGCGTTACCGCCGCCCACGGTGAACAGGGTGCCGGACGCACAGCCGCCGCCCAGTTGCATGCCGATGCCGAAGATAAATGCCCCGAACACCACCGACACCCCGGCCGGCGCCACCAGCCCGACCACGGGTTGGCCGAACAAGGTGCCGGCTCCCAGCGCGGGGAAGAACAGCACCACGGCAATCGCCAGCATCACCATCTGCGCACGCAAGCCCGCGCCGCGCCGGTCGGTGATGAACACTCGCCAGGCCGAGGTGAAGCCGAAAGCGGCGTGGTACAGCGTCAAGCCAAGTGCGGCGCCGACCACCAGCAACAGCACTTGGCGCGAGCCGACGCTGTTTTGCAGGAAGATGGCGCCAAACAGCAGGATGACAAACGCCAGCAGGGGCGCGAGCGGCTTGCGCGCAGGGGTTGTAGAGAGAGAAAGGCTCATCGGGTATCTCGGTTCGTAGGCTGTGGGTTAAAGGCGAGGGTGCCGAGTATAAACCTCGCACCCTTCCACTGGCGTCTCGAATCCTCCAATGAGGGGCATTAGCCGAGGCGAACTGACAGCTCGACGTCATCGCCGATCGGCACCGACAGGTAGCCATTTGCCGGAGAGCGCACCCGGGCCAGGTAGTCGGGGCAGTAGTTGGTGTTGTCGGCGATGATCAACGCGCCGGGCTTGAGGCGGCTTTCCACCAGGTTCAGTACATCGCCATACAAGGCTTTGGCGCCGTCGAGCAGCAGCAGGTCGACGCTGTCGGGCAGGCCGGTGGCCAGAGTGACCAGGGCATCACCTTGGCGGATCTCCACGAGGTCGCTCACGCCGCCTTGCTCCAGATGTTGCCGCGCGAGGGCGATCTTCGTGGGCTCGAACTCGCTGCTGATCAGCGCGCCGCCGCCGTTGTCCCGCAGGGCGGCCGCCAGGTGCAGGGTGGACAAGCCGAACGAGGTGCCGAACTCGACAATGGCCCGGGCTTTGGTGCTGCGGGCCAGCATGTAGAGCAGGGTGCCGGTGTCGCGGGAGACGGGCAGCCACAGGTCTTTCAGCATCCCGTAGAGTTCCAGGTAGTCGGTTTTGCTGCGCATCAAGCGATCACGTTCTTCAGGCGTCACGGTGTTGAGGACGGGGCTGGTGGCGGCATTGGCCTGTGTGTACAGCCGTTCAATCAGAGCCGCCATCGGGGCTGAGGTAAGCGTATTCATGGGGAGGTCCTGTTGCAGGTTGAGCGCCGTGAGGCACCGGGCTAGTATGCGAATGATTCGTCGCATTTAAAGTATGCGAACAATTCGTCACATTCGCTATTCGCATTCGAACCGCCGCAGGCACGCCCCATGACCGATCGCCAGACCTCGCAGATTTCCTCACGCAAAGAGCCCAAACAGGCGCGATCCACCGAGTTGGTGTCGGCCATTCTGGAAGCGGCTATTCAGGTTTTGGCCAAGGAAGGCGCCAGCCGTTTCACCACCGCCCGGGTTGCGGAGAAGGCGGGCGTGAGCGTGGGCTCGGTGTATCAATACTTCCCTAACAAGGCGGCGATCCTGTTCAGGTTGCAGACCGATGAATGGCAGCAAACCTCGCAAATGCTCAGCCGGATTCTGGAGGACGTGAGCCAACCGCCTCTTGAGCGGCTGCGCACGCTGGTGCATGCGTTTATTCGTTCGGAGTGTGAGGAGGCGCAGATGCGGGTCGCCTTGAGCGACGCGGCACCGCTTTATCGAGATGCGCCCGAAGCCCATGAGGTTCGGGCGGGAGGGCAACGGATCTTCCAGACGTTCATGCTGGAACTGCTGCCGCAGGTGCCTGAGGCAACCCGCGACCTGGCGTGCGACTTGATCGTCACCACCTTCAGTTCGGTGGGCAAGGAATTCTCGGGAAGCCCGCGCACCGAGGCGCAAATTACTGCCTACGCGGACGCGATGGCGGATATGTTCGGTGCGTATGTGACGGTGCTTAACCAGGCAGCACGATGACCCGCACAGCGGGCCATCGTTTGAAGCGGTTACCTTAACGGCGGTTCAGCCACACGGTCTGCGCATTGCAGAATTCTCGCACACCGAAGTGCGACAACTCCCGCCCGAATCCACTCTTCTTCACACCCCCAAACGAGACTCGAGGGTCGGACACGCTGTAGGCGTTGATGAAGATCCCGCCGGTTTCCAGCTGGTTGGCGATGTGGCGTGCCTTTTCCGGGTCGGTGGTGAACACGCTGGCGGTCAGGCCGAATTCACTGTCGTTGGCCAGGGCAACGGCGTGGTCGGCATCCCGGGCGGTGATGATGGAGGCGACCGGCCCGAACAGTTCCTGTTTGAACGAGGTCATCTGGTCGGTGACGTTGGCCAGTACGGTGGGTGCGTAGAAGTTGCCTGCGCCTTCGACTTTATGGCCGCCCAGCAGCAAGGTGGCGCCTTCGGCCAGGGTGGCCTGGACCTGGCCGTCGAGTTCGTCCCGCAGGTCGAAGCGGGCCATCGGGCCGATGTAGGTTTCGCTGGCGGTCGGGTCGCCCGTCACCAGGTTGCGGCTGGCTTCGAGGAATTTGGCGGTGAAGGCTTCAACTACACCTTCTTCGATGATCAGGCGCTTGGCGGCGGCGCACACCTGGCCGGAGTTCTGGAAGCGGCCGATCAGCGCGGCTTGCACGGCTTCGTCGAGGTTGGCGTCGTTGAGCACGATGAATGGGTCGGAGCCGCCCAGCTCCAGTACGCATTTCTTCAGCGCGGCACCGGCCTGTGAGCCGATGGCCATGCCGGCGCGCACGCTGCCGGTGAGGGTGACGGCGGCGATGCGTGGGTCGGCGATAGCCTTGGACACGCCGTCCTGGGTGACGTTGATCACTTCGAACAGGCCATCGGCGAAACCGGCGCGCTGGAAGGCTTGTTTCATCAGGTAGGCGCTGCCCATCACGTTAGGCGCGTGTTTGAGCACGTAGGTGTTGCCGCTGAGCATGGTCGGCACCGCGCCGCGCAGCACTTGCCACACCGGGAAGTTCCACGGCATCACGGCGAGGATCGGGCCCAGCGGGCGGTATTCGATCTGGGCGGTGCCGTTGTCCACCAGGGTGGCTTCCGGGGCGAGCATGGCCGGGCCGTGGGCGGCGTACCACTCGGCCAGTTGTGCACATTTCTCGATTTCGCCACGGGCCTGGGCAATGGGTTTGCCCATTTCCAGGGTGATCATCTGGGCCATTTCTTCGGCCTGGTCCCGTAGGGTGCTGGCCAGGGCCAGCAGCAATTCGGCGCGCTGGGCGACGGGGGTAGTGCGGCCGTTGCGGAAGGCGTTGATCGAGCGGGTGAGCGCGGCGTCCAACTGCGCCTCGGTTTCGTACGGGTAGCTGGCGACCGTTTCACCGTTGGCGGGGTTGATCGACAAGGCGTGGGTCTGGGAGGAAATGGAGTTCATGGCACCGTCCTGCGCAGTGAATGGGATGGAGGCCAGCGTACGGGGCTGTATCTTTTTCGGAAACTGAATAATATTAAGCAATACGTTCACGTTTGGAGAATGACTTGGATCTGGTCCAGTTGGAAATTTTCAAAGCCGTTGCCGAGCAAGGCAGCATCAGCGCCGCCGCGCAGTTGATCCATCGGGTGCCGTCGAACCTGACCACGCGGATCAAGCAGTTGGAGCAGGACCTGGGCGTGGATTTGTTTATTCGCGAGAAGAGCCGATTGCGGTTGTCGCCAGCCGGGTGGAATTTCCTCGGGTATGCGCGGCGGATTCTCGACCTGGTGCAGGAAGCCCGGGCGACGGTGGCGGGGGAGGAGCCTCAGGGTGCGTTTGCCCTGGGTTCGCTGGAGAGCACGGCGGCGGTGCGCATCCCGGCATTGCTGGCGGCGTATAACCAGAAGCACGCCAAGGTTGAGCTGGACCTGACCACCGGGCCGTCCGGGACGATGATCGAGGGCGTGTTGTCGGGGCGGCTGGCGGCGGCGTTTGTCGATGGGCCGGTGCTGCACGCGACGCTGGAAGGCGTGGCGGTGTTTGAGGAGGAAATGGTGGTGATTGCGCCGCTGCACCACGCGCCGATCACCCGGGGGCAGGATGTGAGCGGGGAGAGCATCTACACGTTTCGCTCGAACTGTTCGTACCGGCACCACTTTGAGCGCTGGTTTTCACAGGATGGCGCGGTGCCGGGGAAGATCTTCGAGATGGAGTCTTATCACGGAATGCTGGCGTGCGTGAGCGCTGGCGCGGGGTTGGCGTTGATGCCGCGGAGCATGCTGGAGAGCATGCCGGGGTTTAAGACGGTGAGTGTGTGGCCGTTGGCTGATACGTTCCGGATTTTGAATACCTGGCTGATCTGGCGCCGGGGCACGGTGTCGCAGAGTTTGAACAGTTTTGTGCGGTTGCTGGAAGAGCGCGGCCTGGCCCTGACGCCGTAGCAGCTGTCGAGCTTTAGCGAGGCTGCGATGAGGTCGGCACAGTTGATATTGATGGTGCCTGACCCACCGCAATCGCGGCCTCGCTAAAGCTCGACGGCTCCCACATTTGGTCTTGGTCAGCCGCCAAATTGCAGGGTGCCCATGGCCAGTTTGGCGATCAGGGCGCCAGCGCCCGGTTGCATCAGTCACACAGGTTTTCTGTGGGAGCTGTCGAGCTTTAGCGAGGCTGCGATGAGGTCGGCACAGGCGATATTGATGGTGCCTGACCCACCGCTATCGCGGCCTCGCTGAAGCTCGACGGCTCCCACATTTGGCCTTGGTCGGCCGCCAAATTGTAGGGTGCCCCATGGCCAATTTAGCGATCAGGGCGCCGGTACCCAGTTGCATCAGTCACACAGGTCCCCTGTGGGAGCTGTCGAGCTTTAGCGAGGCTGCGATGACGTCGGCACAGTCGATATTGATGGTGCCTGACCCACCGCTATCGCGGCCTCGCTAAAGCTCGACGGCTCCCACATTTTAGGCTTTGTCAGCCGCCGAACTGCAGGGTGCCCATGGCCAGTTTGGCCATCAGCGCGCCGGCGCCCAGTTGCACCAGCCACAGGGCCAAACCGCCGAGGAATACGCCGAGGGCGACTTGCAGTACCAGGCTTTTCTGGCGCTTGACGGGGGGGGGGCGCGGGGTGAAGTGGTCCAGTTCGTCGCGGTCGGCACGCAGGTCCAGGTCGTCGTTTCTCATAGGCTACTCAAGGGAAGGGACTGTCTTGCTGTCAGTCTAGGGGTAGCGGACTGAAAGCAGCGAACTTTTAGGGGCCATGCACTCATCTATTGAAGCAATCTGCTCACCCTGTGGCGAGGGAGCTTGCTCCCGCTGGGGCGCGAAGCGGCCCCCATTCAGGCACCGCATTCATTCAGAAAGTTCACGGTGGCAGGTTTTAGGGCCGCTGCGCAGCCCAGCGGGAGCAAGCTCCCTCGCCACGTTGAGCGCGCGCGCAGAATGAAAAAGGGGAAGCCATCGGCTTCCCCTTTTTCGCATCACAACAGGCTTACAGCACCTGAACGATGGCCTTGGTCACTGCATCAATGTTCTTCTGGTTCAACGCCGCCACACAGATGCGGCCGGTATCCAGCGCGTAGATGCCAAACTCGTTGCGCAGGCGCGTCACTTGCTCAACGCTCAGGCCGGAGTAGGAGAACATCCCGCGCTGGCGACCGACGAAGCTGAAGTCGTGGCCCGGAGCCGCCTTGGCCAGGTCGGCCACCATCTGCTCGCGCATGCCGCGAATGCGCAGGCGCATTTCGGCCAGTTCGGCTTCCCACTGGGCGCGCAGCTCAGGGTCGTTCAGCACCGCTGCAACGATTGCCGCGCCGTGGGTCGGCGGGTTGGAGTAGTTGGTGCGGATCACACGCTTGACCTGGGACAGGATGCGCGCGCTTTCTTCCTTGGAGTCGGTAACGATGGACAGGGCGCCCACGCGCTCGCCGTACAGCGAGAACGACTTGGAGAACGAGCTGGACACAAAGAAGGTCAAGCCCGACTCGGCGAACAGGCGCACCGCAGCGGCGTCTTCGTCGATGCCGTCGCCAAAGCCCTGGTAGGCCATGTCGAGGAACGGTACGAGGTTTTTCGCCTTGACCACGTCCAGCACTTGTTGCCAGTCGGCCGGGCTCAGGTCGACGCCGGTCGGGTTGTGGCAGCAGGCGTGCAGCACGACGATGGACTGGGGCGGCAGGGCGTTGAGGTCTTCCAGCAGGCCGGCGCGGTTAACGTCGTGGGTGGCGGCGTCGTAGTAGCGATAGGTCTGTACCGGGAAGCCGGCTTTTTCGAACAGCGCCTGGTGGTTTTCCCAGCTCGGGTCGCTGATGGCGACGACGGCGTTGGGCAGCAGTTGCTTGAGGAAGTCTGCGCCGATTTTCAGGGCGCCGGTGCCGCCGACCGCTTGGGCGGTGATCACGCGGCCGGAGCTGATCAGTGGTGATTCAGCGCCAACCAGCAGCTTTTGCACGGCCTGGTCGTAGGCGACAATGCCGTCGATCGGCAAGTAGCCACGGGCGGCGTGTTGCGCCACTCGAATGGCTTCCGCTTCGGCAACGGCACGCAAGAGTGGAATCTTCCCCTCCTCGTTGCAGTAAACGCCCACGCCAAGGTTCACCTTGGTGGTTCGGGTATCGGCGTTGAATGCTTCGTTGAGGCCCAGGATTGGATCGCGTGGTGCCATTTCGACAGCGGAGAACAGGCTCATTTTTGCGGCAGCTCTATAGAGAGTGGAGGGACGTGTCGCGCTCCAGCCGAATGCACTAGAGCGGTGCACAAACGGGGAGCTAGTATAGAGGCCATCACTGCTCACGGCGACAGCCGAAACGGCTTTTCGGCCAAGTTTTTCGGTTTATTTATCGACCGTTAGTCTTATTGCAACGTTGACCGGCAATGGCGTGTAGGACGATTGCCTTGAAACCCGTCACATTCGCCTCCACTTCTACAGCTATCATGGTTTTTTCCTGCAACCTGCGCCGAACAGTCGCGGGTCGCGGTCTTTTTCGTCCCCGCTGCTTTTTCCGGCCCCGGGGTGACTCAAGAGGTACGTTATGTCGGATTTCCAGCTAGTCACCCGCTTCGAGCCTGCCGGCGATCAACCGGAAGCCATCCGTCTGATGGTCGAAGGCATCGAAGCCGGCCTGGCACACCAGACCTTGCTCGGGGTGACCGGCTCCGGCAAGACCTTCAGCATCGCCAACGTGATCGCCCAGGTGAACCGCCCGACCCTGGTGCTGGCGCCGAACAAGACCCTGGCCGCGCAGTTGTATGGCGAGTTCAAGGCGTTCTTCCCGAACAACGCGGTGGAGTACTTCGTTTCCTACTACGACTACTACCAGCCGGAAGCGTATGTGCCGTCGTCCGACACCTTTATCGAGAAAGACGCTTCGATCAACGACCATATCGAGCAGATGCGACTGTCGGCGACCAAGGCGCTGCTGGAGCGCAAGGACGCGATCATCGTCACCACGGTGTCGTGCATCTACGGCCTGGGCAGCCCGGAAACCTATTTGAAGATGGTGCTGCACGTCGACCGCGGCGACAAACTCGACCAGCGCGAACTGCTGCGGCGCCTGACGAGCCTGCAATACACCCGCAACGACATGGACTTCGCCCGGGCGAGCTTCCGCGTGCGTGGCGATGTGATTGACATCTACCCGGCGGAATCCGACCTGGAAGCGATCCGCATCGAGCTGTTCGACGATGAAGTCGAGAGCCTGTCGGCCTTCGACCCGTTGACCGGCGAGGTGATCCGCAAGCTGCCGCGCTTCACCTTCTACCCGAAAAGCCACTACGTGACCCCGCGGGAAACCCTGATGGGCGCCATTGAGGGCATCAAGGGCGAACTGGTGGAGCGCCTGGAATACCTGCGTTCCAACAACAAGCTGGTGGAAGCCCAGCGCCTGGAACAGCGCACCCGCTTCGACCTGGAGATGATCCTCGAACTGGGTTACTGCAACGGCATCGAAAACTACTCGCGCTACCTTTCGGGCCGCGAATCCGGGCAGGCGCCGCCAACCCTGTTTGATTACTTGCCGGACGACGCCTTGCTGGTGATCGACGAGTCCCACGTCAGCGTGCCGCAGGTGGGCGCGATGTACAAAGGTGACCGTTCGCGTAAAGAAACCTTGGTGGAATACGGCTTCCGCCTGCCGTCGGCGCTGGATAACCGGCCAATGCGTTTCGACGAGTTCGAAGGCATCAGCCCGCAGACGATTTTTGTCTCGGCCACGCCGGGTAACTACGAGGCCGAACATGCGGGGCGTGTGGTTGAGCAACTGGTGCGCCCAACCGGCCTGGTGGACCCGCAAATCGAAATCCGCCCGGCGCTGACTCAGGTCGACGACCTGCTGTCGGAGATCGGCAAACGCGTGGCGCTGGAAGAGCGGGTGCTGGTCACTACGCTGACCAAGCGTATGTCCGAAGACTTGACCGATTACCTGGCCGACCACGGCGTGCGCGTGCGTTATTTGCACTCGGACATCGACACCGTTGAGCGCGTGGAAATCATCCGCGACCTGCGCCTGGGTGCGTTCGATGTGCTGGTGGGGATCAACCTGCTGCGTGAAGGTCTGGACATGCCGGAAGTGTCCCTGGTGGCGATTCTGGATGCTGACAAGGAAGGCTTCCTGCGGTCCGAGCGTTCGTTGATTCAAACGATTGGCCGAGCGGCGCGGAACCTGAATGGCCGGGCGATTCTGTATGCGGACCGGATTACCGGCTCCATGGAGCGCGCGATTGGCGAGACCGAGCGGCGTCGCGACAAGCAGATTGCCTACAACCTGGAGCATGGCATCACGCCGAAGGGCGTGTTCAAGGATGTGGCCGACATCATGGAAGGTGCGACCGTGCCGGGCTCGCGCAGCAAGAAGCGCAAGGGCATGGCCAAGGCTGCGGAGGAGAATGCCAAGTACGAAGCAGAATTGCGTTCGCCGAGCGAGATCACCAAGCGTATTCGTCAGCTGGAAGAGAAGATGTACCAGTTGGCGCGGGATCTGGAGTTTGAAGCGGCGGCGCAGATGCGCGATGAGATTGGTAAGTTGCGGGAGCGGTTGCTGGCAGTGTGATGATCGTTGTGGCGAGGGAGCTTGCTCCCGCTGGACCGGGCTGGCGCTCCAGTGCGAAGCGCTCCCAGGATTTTGGGGCCGCTTCGCAGCCCAGCGGGAGCAAGCTCCCTCGCCACAGGTTATTTCAGTGGGCTTCCCCAGCCTTAAGCCCCGCCGGCAACGCCTTGGTCAACAAGATCGCCACCATACTGATCCCCAACGCCAACCCCACAAAGTGAAACGCATCGTTGTAGGCCATGATCTGCGCTTGCTGATGGGCAATCTCACTCAACTTGCCCAACGCCGCCGTCTCACTGCCAAACGTCTCCGTCAGCCTGGCCATCCGCTCCGCCACCTGCGGATTGGTCGGCACGATCGCCTCACGCAGGTAATCAAAGTAGGTCTTGGTGCGCGCATCCAGCAGCGTCGCCAGCAGCGCAATCCCGATCGCCCCACCCAGGTTTCGCAAAATATTGAACAGGCTCGACGCCGACCCCGCGTCCTTCGGCATGATGTACGCCGTGGCAATCAACGAAATCGTCACCATGATCAGCGGCTGCCCCAGCGCGCGGATGATCTGGATTCGGTTGAACTGGTCGCCGGCGAAGTCCGGGTTCAGCACTCCCGATGAAAAGCTCGCCAACCCAAACAGCCCGAATCCCAGCGTGCACAGCCACTTGGGCGACACGTATTTCATCAGCTTGGGCACCAGCGGAATCAGGAACAGCTGCGGAACGCCCATCCACATGATCACTTCGCCGATTTGCAGGGCGTTGTAGTTCTGGATCTGCGCCAGGTACAGCGGCAATAGATAGATCGAGCCGTACAATCCCACGCCCATCCCCAGGCTGGAGATGCTCGACAGCCCGAAATTGCGGTTGCCGAGGATGCGCAGGTTGATCAGCGGGTTGGGCTTGGACATCTGCACGATCACAAAGGTGATCAGGCTCAGCAGGGCGACGGTGCCCAGGCTGACAATCAGGCTCGATTCCAGCCAGTCCTTGCGATGGCCTTCCTCAAGAAACACCTGCAAACACCCAAGGCCCACGGCCATGGTGACGATGCCGAGGTAGTCGGTGCTTTTGAGCAGGTCCCAGTTGGAGTCCTTTTTCTCCAGGCCGTACAGCAGCCCGGCGATCATGACCAGGCCCGGCGGGATGTTGATGTAGAAAATGTATTCCCAGCCCCAGTTCTCGGTCAGCCAGCCGCCGATGGTCGGCCCGATGGATGGGGCGAAGGTGGCGGTCATGGCGAACATCGCCATGCCTTTGGCGCGGTGATGCTCGGGCAACTTGATCAGGGTGAGGGTGAACGCCAGCGGGATCAGCGCGCCGCCGGTAAACCCCTGAAAGGCGCGGAACACGATCATGCTTTCCAGGCTCCAGGCCATGGAACACATCAGCGAGGCGATCAGGAACCCGCCGGACACCCACACCGCCAGGCGGCGCGCCGACAACAGCTGCACCAGCCAGGCGGTGAGGGGGATCATGATGATTTCGGCCACAAGGTAGGAGGTGGAAATCCACGAGCCTTCTTCAAGGGTGGCCGACAGTGCGCCCTGAATGTCCTTGAGGGACGAGTTGGTGATCTGGATGTCGAGCACTGCCATGAAGGCGCCGAGCATCACGCTCATGACCGCGATCCAGTCGCGCCGGGTCGGTTCTCCGATCGGGGCCAGCAGTTGATCACCGGCCATCTTGCGGGTCTTTGATATTCACTTTGACCGTCACCGACATGCCCGGGCGGATTTTGCCCTGCAGCGGGTTGTCGGCGGCGAAGGTCAGTTTGACCGGAATCCGTTGTACGACTTTGGTGAAGTTGCCGGTGGCGTTGTCCGGCGGCAGCAGGCTGAACTGCGCGCCGGAGGCGCCGAACAGGTTGGCGACGCGGCCTTCGATTGGGGTATCGCTGTAGGCGTCGAACGTCAGCTCGGCCTTTTGCCCGGGCTGCATGTGGCCAATCTGGGTTTCCTTGAAGTTGGCCTGCACCCAGATGTCCCGGTCCGGGACGATCGACAGCAGGTAGGCGCCGGCTTGCACATATTGGCCGTTGCGCGCAGCACGCTGGCCGATCAGGCCACTGATGGGCGCGTGGATTTCGCTGCGGGTCAGGTTCAGTTCGGCCTGGGCCAGGTCGGTCTTGGCGTTGGCGATCATCGCGTCGAGGCGCTTGATCTCGGCGTTCAGGGCGTTGACCTGTTGGCGCTGGCCCTGCAGGTCGGCCTGGGCCATGGTCACCTGGGAGCGGGCGATATGGTTGTCGGCGTCGAGGGTGGTGACGCGTTCTTCGGAGACATAACCGGGCTTGCGCAGGGTTTGTGCGCGGTTCAGGTCGATCTGCGAGCGGCCGAGGGTGGCCTGGCTGGAAGAAACCTTGGCTGCGCCAGCGGCGATCAGGCTGGCTTGCTGGGTGAGTTTGCTCTGGGCCTGCACGCGCTCGGCTTCGCGCATGGCCAGGGCGGCGTTGGCGCGGTCGACGGCGAGGTGGAAGTCGTCGCCTTCGAGCTTGACCAGCAGTTGGCCTTTTTCCACGTGTTCGTTGTCGCCCACCAGCACCTCGACGATGCGCGCGCCAAGCTGGCTGGAGACGCGGGTGATCTCGCCCTGGACGTAGGCGTTGTCGGTGCTTTCATAAAAGCGGCCCTTGAAAAACCACTGGGCGAAAAAACCCGCGGCAATCAGGACCACGATAAACAGGAAGATAAACAGGCGGCGTTTGAGCGGGGCGGGCATGGCGATCATGTCGGTAACAAAAGGTAATGGAATATAGCCAGCGAACCGTCTGGCAAATAGCCATGTCGAGTCTTGAGACCGGAGCTTGTCTCATATGCCCTTTGTTCGCCTCCCCACGCTGGAGCCCAAGGGCTTGGGGCTGTTACCATTCGCCCCTTGTTTCATTTTCAGTTTTATCGCCAATTCGAGACCCGCCATGACCACCGTCCGCACGCGCATCGCGCCATCGCCTACTGGGGATCCCCACGTAGGTACTGCTTACATCGCCTTGTTCAACTACTGCTTTGCCAAGCAGCACGGCGGTGAATTCATCCTGCGGATCGAAGACACCGATCAACTGCGTTCCACCCGTGAGTCGGAACAGCAGATTTTCGATGCCCTGCGCTGGTTGGGCATTACCTGGGCTGAAGGCCCGGATGTCGGCGGACCACACGGCCCGTATCGCCAGAGCGAGCGCAGCGACATCTACAAAAAATACACCCAGCAGTTGGTCGACATGGGCCACGCTTTCCCGTGCTTCTGCACCGCCGAAGAGCTGGACCAGATGCGCGCCGAGCAACAGGCCCGTGGCGAAACCCCGCGCTATGACGGCCGCGCACTGCTGCTGTCGAAAGAAGAAGTGGCCCAGCGCCTGGCCGCCGGCGAGCCGCACGTTATCCGCATGAAGGTGCCGAGCGAAGGCGTGTGTGTGGTGCCGGACATGCTGCGCGGTGACGTCGAGATCCCGTGGGACCGCATGGACATGCAAGTGCTGATGAAGACCGACGGCCTGCCGACGTACTTCCTGGCCAACGTGGTCGATGACCACTTGATGGGCATCACCCACGTGCTGCGTGGCGAAGAGTGGCTGCCATCGGCGCCGAAACTGATCCTGCTCTACGAGTACTTCGGCTGGGAACAACCGCAGCTGTGCTACATGCCGCTGCTGCGTAACCCGGACAAGAGCAAGCTGTCCAAGCGCAAGAACCCGACCTCGGTGACCTTCTACGAGCGCATGGGCTTTATGCCTGAGGCGATGCTCAACTATTTGGGCCGCATGGGCTGGTCGATGCCGGACGAGCGCGAGAAGTTCTCGTTGCAGGAAATGGTCGATAACTTCGACTTGTCCCGTGTGTCCCTGGGCGGGCCGATCTTCGACATCGAGAAACTGTCGTGGCTCAACGGCCAGTGGCTGCGTGACCTGCCGGTGGAAGAGTTCGCCAGCCGCGTGCAGCAGTGGGCGTTGAATCCCGAGTACATGATGAAGATCGCGCCGTTGGTGCAGGGCAGGGTGGAGACGTTCAGCCAGGTTGCACCGTTGGCGAGCTTCTTCTTTGCCGGTGGCGTGAACCCGGACGTGAAGCTGTTTGAGTCGAAGAAACTCTCGGGTGACCAGGTTCGCCAGTTGATGCAGTTGATCCTGTGGAAGCTCGAAAGCCTGCGCCAGTGGGAGAAGGATGCAATCACCGCGACTATCCAGGCGGTGGTTGAATCCCTGGAATTGAAACTGCGCGATGCGATGCCGCTGATGTTTGCCGCGATCACCGGGCAGGCCAGTTCGGTGTCGGTCCTCGATGCGATGGAAATTCTGGGCCCGGACCTGACCCGTTTCCGTCTGCGCCAAGCCCTTGATTTGCTTGGTGGTGTGTCGAAGAAAGAAAACAAGGAATGGGAAAAGCTGCTGGGCGCTATCGCTTAAGTAAGCTGTTGTAACGGTCAAACCCCGGTTTTCCGGGGTTTGCTCGGTAAGTGATTGTTATCTCGGCAAAAAATTTTGAAAATTGTTGAAAATAAATTTGACACGTTTCGAATACGCCATTAAGATTCGCCCCGTCCTCACCGACGAGGGGCTATAGCTCAGCTGGGAGAGCGCTTGCATGGCATGCAAGAGGTCAACGGTTCGATCCCGTTTAGCTCCACCAATTTACAGGTTCAAGGTTTGGCCACACCGTCCTTGAATCCGATCAGGTCTCAGCTCTGATCAGTTGTATAGAAGGTTTGTGTCCCCTTCGTCTAGTGGCCTAGGACACCGCCCTTTCACGGCGGTAACAGGGGTTCGAGTCCCCTAGGGGACGCCAGTTTCAACAAGCAGTTCGAAAGGTCTGCTGCGCCGCGAGGCGAAAAATCCGGGGCTATAGCTCAGCTGGGAGAGCGCTTGCATGGCATGCAAGAGGTCAACGGTTCGATCCCGTTTAGCTCCACCAATTTACAGGTTCAAGGTCTGGCCACACCGGCCTTGAATTCGATCAGGTCTCAGCGCTGATCAGTTGTATAGAAGGTTTGTGTCCCCTTCGTCTAGTGGCCTAGGACACCGCCCTTTCACGGCGGTAACAGGGGTTCGAGTCCCCTAGGGGACGCCACGATTACCCGCTCTGCGGGATTTTTAAGGGTCATTCAATTATTGAATGGCCCTTTTGTTTGTCTGGCGTTTGGCCAATCCTCCTTCCTCTCCCTGAATGTTCTTCTGACCAATGGTCATGCCGGTGGCTTGCGAAATATTATTATGGTAATAATATTCGATGCATGAGATTCGGAGGCAACGATGAACGATAAAAAAGCGCAAACCCGCGAACGTATTCTGCAAGCTGCCGGCGCCGCCCTGGTGCAGCGTGGCCCGGCCGAGCCGAGTGTGGGCGAAGTGATGGGCGCGGCGGGGCTCACCGTCGGTGGTTTCTACGCGCACTTTGAAAGCAAGGATGCGTTGATGCTGGAGGCCTTCACCGCGTTGTTGGCCCGGCGTCGTGCATCCATCGATGACATGGATTCGACCTTGACCGGTGAAGAGCGCCGCGCCCTGGTGGCAGCGTTCTACCTGTCGCGCAAGCACCGTGACTCCACCGCCCAAGCGTGCCCGATCCCGGCCACCGTGGGCGAGATGAGCCGCCTGCCGGACGAATTCCGCCAGGCCTTGAACGAGCATTGTGAGCTGATGGCCGCACAGCTGGCCGCCAGCCCCGAAGAAACCGACAAGGCCCTGGCCGACATGGCACTGATGATCGGCGGCCTGTCGCTGGCCCGCGCCCTGGGCCCAGGTGAGTTGTCAGACCGTGTGTTGCGTGCGGCCAAGTCCGCGGTGCGTTAAAAACGGCTTCTGGCCTGAGGAATGAGCGATGGGCACGTTGAAATGGATTCGTGGCGTCAATGGCACCTTGGGCCGGCTGGCGCCGCACACCGTTGCCAGCAAGATGCGTCGGGTGTTTATGACGCCTCGCGATCTGCCGCCCCGTGACTGGGAGTTGCCGTTGCTGGCGCAGTCCGAGCGCATCACCTTGCGTTTCGGCCTGTCGGCGCTGAAGTGGGGCCAAGGCCCTGCGGTGCTGTTGATGCATGGCTGGGAAGGGCGCCCGACGCAGTTCGCCAGCTTGATCACGGCATTGGTTGCGGCGGGCTATTCGGTGGTTGCGCTGGATGGTCCGGCTCATGGCCGTTCGCCGGGGCGCGAAGCCCACGTGCTGCTGTTCGCTCGCGCCATGCTGGAAGCCGCTGCCGAGCTGCCGCCGCTGCATGCCGTCGTCGGTCACTCCATGGGCGGCGCCAGCGCGATGCTCGCGGTGCAGTTGGGTTTGCGCACTGAGGCATTGGTGAGCATCGCCGCACCCTCGCGGTTTCTCGACGTGCTGCGTGGTTTTGCCGGCATGGTTGGTTTACCGGCCCGTGCGCGTTCGGCGTTTATCCAGGAGGTGGAGCTGACCATGGGAATGCCTCTCAGGCACCTCGACGTGGCTCATTATCAAATGAATATCCCGGGCCTGATCGTGCATGCCGAAGACGACACCTTCGTCTCGGTCAAAGCCTGCCAGGTGATCCACGACGCCTGGTTCGACAGCCGCCTGCTGCGCCTGGAGCAGGGCGGGCACCAGAAGGTGCTGGCAGATCCGCGCGTGATCGAAGGCGTCCTGGCGCTGCTGGCCGGCCGCCACGTGCCAGAGCGCCAAACCGCCTGAGCCATGGGTTACACTGCTCACCGCCGACATTAATCGACCGGGAGCACCGCATGGGCTGGGATTTGGCAACGCCGTTTATCATCGATCTTCAGGTCGGTGCCGAAGACATCGACGGCCTGGGGCACGCCAACAACGCGGTGTACGTGTCCTGGCTGGAGCGTTGTGCCTGGCGCCATTCCCAGCGCTTGGGGCTGGACCTCACCGAGTACCGCCGGCTGGACCGCGCCATGGCCGTCGTGCGCCATGAGATCGATTACCTCGCCGCCGGCTACGAAGGCGACGAGCTGCAGTTGGCGACCTGGATCGTCGACTGGGACCAGCGCCTGAAAATGACCCGACGCTTCCAACTGGTACGCCCCCGTGACGGCGCCACCTTGCTGCGGGCGCAAACCACCTTTGTCTGCATCGAACTGTCCAGCGGCAAGCCCAAGCGCATGCCGGCGGAATTTCTTGACGGTTACGGCCCTGCGCTGCAAGGCGAATTACCCTCCGGCGCCTGAAACCCGTAAACTGCGCCACGTTTTTCGTTGAGTGTTTTCCATGCAAATTGCTTTGGCGCCCATGGAGGGGTTGGTCGACAACATCCTGCGGGACGTGCTGACCCGGGTCGGCGGTATTGATTGGTGCGTGACCGAGTTCATCCGGGTCAACGACCGCCTGCTGACGCCTGCCTACTTCCACAAACTCGCCCCTGAGTTGCTGCACGGTGCCAAGACCGCTGCCGGCGTGCCTCTGCGCGTGCAGTTACTCGGTTCAGACCCGGTGTGCCTGGCGGAAAACGCGGCCCTGGCGTGTGAGTTGGGCTCCCAGGTGGTTGACCTGAACTTCGGTTGCCCGGCCAAGACCGTCAACAAGTCACGGGGTGGGGCGGTGCTGCTCAAGGAGCCGGAACTGCTCAACCAGATCGTCGAGCACGTACGGCGTGCGGTGCCGGCGCATATTCCGGTCACTGCCAAGATGCGCTTGGGCTTCGACAGCCCGGACGGTGCCCTGGTGTGCGCCACGGCCCTGGCCGAAGGCGGCGCGGCGCATATCGTGGTGCACGCACGCACCAAGGTTGACGGCTACAAGCCGCCCGCGCATTGGGAGTGGATCCCGCGTGTGCAGGAGGTGGTGAAGGTGCCGGTGTTCGCCAACGGTGATATCTGGAGCGTTGAAGACTGGCGACGTTGCCGGGAAATCAGCGGCGTGGAAGACATCATGCTCGGCCGCGGCCTGGTGGCCCGTCCCGACCTGGCCCGGCAGATTGCTGCCGCACGTGCTGGCGAAGAAGTCGTGGAGATGACCTGGGCGCAGATGCAGCCGATGCTTCATGAGTTCTGGAGGCAATCGGTGGAGCAACTGACCGAGCGCCAGGCGCCTGGCCGTTTGAAGCAATGGTTGGCGATGCTGACCCGCAACTACCCCGAGGCGGTGGAGTTGTTCACGGCGATGCGCCGGGAAACGGACCTGGAGCAGGTCGGACGATTACTGGGAATACCGGATGCTGGCGCGCAGGCGTTGGCACTGAAAGATTGAGTTCATATATATAAGCATTTCAAGCTTGCATGAGAGGGCGCCGTTGGCGCCCTTTTTTGTGCTTGCGATAAAGTGTCTCATCGCCGGAGTACGCGGGCGCGCGGCAGGTTTTTAATCTTGTGTTGTTGTTTTTTATCCGCCTTATATTTGCTTGATATGTGTTAGGTGGTGCGTATTTGCTACATGTTTTTACTGTTGGGGCTGATGTATTTTATTGGATTGGTTAGTTGGGTATGTGGGCGCGCCCGATAACATAAGTCTGGTTTGATTGTATGAGTGACTGATTTCATCGATTTGCCGATGGCGCTGAGTATTGCTCAATGTATCGGGTTCTGGGGGCGGAAGTCGAGTAAGAACACGACATTTTCTGGAATGTCCATAGGATAACGTCCCGGTTTTAATTTTGATGTCCTTATGTGAGGGCTGATTATCGGAACTCGATGGCTGCAACCCCCACGAAAGTAGGGAGTGTGCATTGCTCGTGTTTGTTTTCAGTTCAACATCAGATCAATTGATCCCCAGGCCAGTAACGGTGTTTGGGGTATCGCTTAATAAGGATTTATCAATGTCCAATTTGTCAGTTAATAACTTTCCGCGCTTGAATAATGATCTTCACTCGCAGGTGACGGATACGTCCAAGCCGGTGCCTAATACTGCCAGCGATTCCCCTGCAAGTACGGTCAGTAACTTGCTGAAGAACGGTACGGCTGTTGCAAAAGACGGCACCGTGACCTTTAACAAGGACGCGCTTGAAAAGTTGTTCGAGATGTTTGAGTTTGCGTTCAAGGCGATACGCAACATGCTGTCGGGCCAGGGAGGCCTGCCCAGGCCGATGCCCGATGCAGCACCGCAGTCCAATAAATCCGAGCAGAGCGGCGATGCGTTGGCTAAGGTCAAGGCTGACAGCAATCCAGCAGTGCTGACCCCGGCAACCAACATCAAGCCGGATGTGAAACCAGCGGTTCAGGACCTTGCGCCCAAGGTTCAGGCGGACAGCAATCCAGCGGTGCCGACCCCGGCAACCAGCGTCAAGCCGGATGTGAAACCAGCGGTTCAGGACCTTGCGCCCAAGGTTCAGGCGGACAGCAGTCCAGCAGTGCCGACCCCGGCAACCAACATCAAGCCGGATGTGAAACCAGCGGTTCAGGACCTTGCGCCCAAGGTTCAGGCGGACAGCAGTCCAGCGGTGCCGACCCCGGCAACCAACATCAAGCCGGATGTGAAACCAGCGGTTCAGGACCTTGCGCCCAAGGTTCAGGCGGACAGCAGTCCAGCAGTGCCGACCCCGGCAACCAACATCAAGCCGGATGTGAAACCAGCGGTTCAGGACCTTGCGCCCAAGGTTCAGGCGGACAGCAGTCCAGCGGTGCCGACCCCGGCAACCAACATCAAGCCGGATGTGAAACCAGCGGTTCAGGACCTTGCGCCCAAGGTTCAGGCGGACAGCAATCCAGCGGTG